>OZ241861.1:0-2542281 GCA_965202995.1 Tepidiformaceae bacterium | reverse complement strand
CCCCACGAAGATGGCGTCCACGCCCTCGACGGCCACGATGTCGTCGAGCGCCTCCATGGCGGGCGCGCTCTCGATGCCGATGATGCAGACGTTGTGGCGGTTGCGCGCCAGCAGGTAGTCGCGCGTGGCCCCGGAAGGGAACTCGCCCAGCTCGACCGCGCGCCGCAGCAGCTCGCCCTTGAGCGGCCTCCACTTGGCCGCGCCCACCACCTCGCGCACCTCGTCCGGCGTCTCGCAGTAGGGCGCGAGCACGCCCGACGCGCCCGCGTCCAGCGCCATGGTCACGTGGTGCGAGCGGGGGACGGGCACGCGCACGATGGGGACCACATCCACGCCGCGCAGGCCCGCCAGCAGGTCGGCGATCTCGCCGCGGTCGCGGGGCGCGTGCTCGCTGTCGATGATCACGTAGTCGAGGCCGAGGGCGGCCACGGGCGCGGCCCAGCGCGGGTTGCGCGCCATCGAGAGCATCGTGCCGTACACGATCCCGCCCGCGCGCGTCGTCCGCTTCAGCGTCTCGCCGTCCACGCCGTTCCTCATACCGATCCGCGCGCGGCGGGGCAAGCGCGCCGCTGGCCCGACGCGCGCCGTATCGCTAGCATTCCGCGCCGAACCCGACGGAGGGACGCCATGACCGACCTGCCCATTCCCATGACGCCGGACGACTTCACGCCCGACTGGCTCACCGCCGCCCTGCGCGCGGGCGGGACGGCGGGGGACGGGACCGTCACCGCCGTGGAGGCGTCCACGCTGGGGGAGGGCTTCGGGCTGCTCGGATCGCTCGCGCGCCTGCGCCTCACCTGGGACCGGCCCCCCGCGGCCGCGCCCGCCACCGTCATCGCCAAGTTCCCCGCGCAGGCCGAACAGAACCTCGCCCTCGCCCGCCAGTACCTCGTCTACATCCGCGAGGCGCGCTTCTTCAACGAGATCAAGCCCGGCATCACGTCCGTGCCCACGCCCCGCGCCTGGTACGTCGGCTACGACCTGGAGACGAGCGACGGCGTCATCCTGCTGGAGGATCTGGCGGAGACGCGCCGCATCGGCGACCAGGTGAGTTCCCCCACCAACGCCGAGGCCATGCAGCTGATGACCCAGATCGCCGACCTGCACGCCACCTGGTGGGGCCGCGCGGACGAGGAAGCCGTGGACTGGGTGCCCACCTTCGAGGGCCCCGTCTGGATGATGACGACGGAGACCATGCGCTCGCTCTGGCCCGTCTACCAGGAGCTTTCCGGCCACCAGCTCCCGCCCGGCATGGCGGACGTCATCGAGCGCGCGTGGGACGGGCTGCCCTGGCTCGGACGGCAGCTGAGCCGCGCCCCCATGACGCTCGCGCACGGCGACTACCGCCTCGACAACATGTTCTTCCCGCCCGACGAGGGCGACCCCGTCACCATCATCGACTGGCAGCTCATGTCGCGCGGGCGCGGCCCCTACGACGTGGCCTACTTCATGAGCCAGAGCCTCGACGTGGAGCAGCGCCGCGCCACCGAGCGCGATCTCCTGCGCCGCTACCACGACGGCCTGCGCGCGGGCGGCGTGCGCGACTACTCCTTCGACGACTGCTTCGAGGACTACCGTCTGGCCACGCTCTGGTGCGTCATGTATCCGGTGGCCATCGGCGCGGGCATGGCGGGGCCGACGGAGCGCGGGGCGCAGCTGAACGCGCAGACCTCGCGCCGCTCCTTCGCCGCCATCCAGGATCTCGACGCCGTCTCCGTCCTGCCGTCCTGACGGGGAGGGGGCGGCGGGCGCTCCGGCGCGCCACGCCTACCCCAGCGCGGCCTCGATCTCGCCGAAATGCGCGTCCACGTGCATGCCCATGGACATGTGCATGAGGTCGGACATCGCGATTTCGTTCGGCATCATGGGCAGCTTCACGGGCAGGGCCAGCGTCTCGTCGTCGAGCGCGCCGACGCTCTCGATGGCGGCGGCGTGGGCGGCGCGCATCTCGTCGAGGATCTCGGCGGCGGAGCGGTCCGCGCGCTCGGCGATCTGCGCCGCGTTCTGCGCGTCGACGTCGAAGGGCGGGGCATCGCCCTCCATTTCGGACATGGCGCGCACGGCCTCGACGAGGGGCAGGGGATTGGCGCGCGCCGCCAGATGGCTGAGGGCGTCGCGCACGCGCCAGCTCCCCTCGGCGAGGGGCGTGTCGGGGGCGGCCACGATGCGCTCGCGCAGCGCCTCGCAACGCGCGTCGGCCGCGCGGACGGCCTCGATGATCGCTTCACGGGTGGCCATGGGGATGCGCTCCTTCGCGCCGGGAACCCGGCGAACGCCGATGCTACGGACCGCGCGCGCGGATGGCCAGCGCGCCGTTTCGCGGGGAGCGCGCGGATCGAGCGCAGCGGACGCGACGGGTATGCTGCGCGCGTGAGCGCCCCCGCCCGCGTCTGCTTCGTCATCCCCACCTACAACGAGGCCGCCAACGTCGTCCCCCTGCTGGAACGGCTGACGGACCTGCATCCCGAGGAAAGCGCGACCTTCCTGATCGTGGACGACGAGAGCCCCGACGGCACGGGCGATCTGGTGCGCGAGTTCGCCGCGCGGGACGGGCGCGTGCGCCTGCTGGAGGGCCCCAGGCGCGGGCTGGGCGCGGCCTGCCAGCGCGGCATCGCCCACGCCCTTGACGCCATCGGCGCGGACGCGGTGGTGCAGATGGACGCCGACTTCTCGCACGACCCCGCCGACGCGCGCCGCCTGCTGGCCCGCCTCGCGGAGGGCGCGGACGCGGCCATCGGGAGCCGTTATGTCACGGGCGGCGGCGTGGACGAGCGCTGGCCCGCGCGGCGACGCTGGCTGTCGGCGGCGGGCAACCACCTCGCGCGGCGCGTCGCCGGGCTGGGGAACGTGCGCGACTGCACGGGCGGCTTCCGCGCCATCCGCGCCGACGCGCTGCGGGCGGCGGGCGCGGACCGCCTCGCCGTGCGCGGCTACGCCTGCCAGGTCGCGCTGCTCCACCGCCTGCTGCGCACGGGCGCGCGCGTCGTCGAGGAGCCCGTGTTCTTCCGCGAACGCGCGCGCGGGCGCACCAAACTGGGCGCGCGCGACGCCATCGAGTTCCTGTACTGCGTCGGGCGGCTGCGCCTCGCGGGCCGCGCCTGACGCCCGTGCTGGAGCGCGAGCTGGCCGCGGCCACGGACGCCGCGCGGCGGGCCGGGCGCGAGGTGGCGCGCATGCGCGAGGAGGGCCCGCGCTTCGGGCGCAAGGGAGGCCATGAGCTCGTCTCCGAAGCCGACCTGCGCGCCGCCGAACTCCTGCACGGGGCGCTCGCCGGGGCCTTCCCCGACGACGGCTGGCTGAGCGAGGAGCACCGCGACACGGCGGACCGCCTCGAACGCGAGCGCGTGTGGGTGGTCGACCCCATCGACGGCACGCGCGAGTACCTGCAAGGCGTCCCCGAATACGCCATCTCCGTGGGGCTGGCGGTGCGCGGACGGCCCGCGCTGGGCGTGGTGCACAACCCCGCGACGGGCGAGCTGCACGCCGCCGTCCACGACGGGACGCCCGCGCCAGCGCCGTCCCCCGCCCCCGACGCGCGCGCCCCGTACCTCGCGCTCGTGGGGCGCGGCGAGGACCTGCTGGGCGAGGCGCCGCCCCTGCCCGGCGACGCGCGCACGCGGCCCACGGGCAGCGTCGCCTGGCGGCTGGCGCTGCTGGCGGCGGGACGCGGCGACGTGGTGACGACGTGGCACGCGCGCCGCGAATGGGACGTGGCGGCGGGCGCGGCCCTCGCCCTCGCGCGCGGGCTCACGGTCACGGACGCGCTGGGCGAGCCGCTCGCCTTCAACCAGCCGCGGACGCTCGTGCGCGGCCTGCTCGCGGCGGAACCGGGGCTGCACGCGCGCATCCTCGCCCACTTCCGCCGCTTCATGCGGTAGAACGGCGGCATGAGCGTCCGCATCGGGCTGGCGGCGGGGCTGACGCCGGAGACCGCGCCCGCCGCCTTCTTCCGCTGGATCGACCTGTGCGAGGAGAGCGCCGTCGATTCCATCTGGCTGAGCGAGCGGCTCGTCTCGCGCCAGCCCACGCTCGAGCCGATGACGGCCATCGCCGCCATCGCGGGGCGCACGCGGCGCCTCAAGTTCGGCATGAACGTCGTGCTCCTGCCCCTGCGCGACCCGCTCGTGCTGGCGAAGGAGTGCGCCACCATCGACTACCTGAGCGCCGGGCGGCTGCTGCCCGCCTTCGGCGTGGGCGCGGCCATCGCCCCGGAGTGGCGCGCCACGGGCCGCGACCCGGTCGGACGCGGCGCCGTCGCCGACGAGATGCTGGAGCTGATGGCGCGCCTCTGGACCGGGGAGCCGGTGACGCACCGGGGCGCGCGCTTCCGCTACGAGGACGCCGTCATCGCGCCCGCGCCCGTCCAGCAGCCGCTGCCCCTCTGGATCGGCGGGAGCAGCGAGGCCGCCATCCGGCGCACGGCGCGGCTGGGGAGCGGCTGGCTGGCCGGGGTGCGAACGCCCGCGCAGGTCGCGCCCGTCGTGCGGCGCATCAAGGCCGTCGCGGCGGAGGCGGGCCGCGCCATCGACGACGACCACTACGGCGCGGGCTTCCCCTTCCGCTTCGGCGGCTGGGACGACGACGCCGTCCAACGCGCCGCCGCGGCCTACGCATCGCTGGCGGCGCTCGACCCGCGCGCCCTCTTCGCCGTGGGCGGCGCGCACGACATCGCGGCCCGCGCGCGGGAGTACGTCGCGGGCGGCGTCAGCAAGTTCGTGCTGCGCCCACTAGCCGACTCCGACGCCGACGCCTTCGCCCAGACGCAGCGCCTGATCGAGGAAGTGCTGCCCGTCGTTCACACGCCCTGACGCCCGGACGGGCGCGCGAGGCGGAAGTGCAGGCGCTCGTCGCCGTCCGCGTCCGCGGGGACGTCGGCGGCGAGCGCGACGCCATCGCCGAGCACCGCCGCCACCAGCTCGCGCCCGGCGAGCGCGACCAGCCCGCGCCGTTCCCAGACGGGCACGCGCGCCGCCTTCAGGATGCCGCTCACCTTGCGCACGTGGCCGCGGTAGGCCATGCGGTCGCCCGGGCGCGGGGAGCGCAGCCGCAGGGCGCCCTCCACGCTCGCGGGGGACACGGACGCGGCGGGGGACGCGCCCGCCTCGTCGGGGAACGGCGCGGTGGCGGCCTGCAGCGCGCGGTCGCCCGCGACCGTGACGCCGGGCAGGTTCACGAAGCGCTCCTCGATCCGGGCGGGCGGCTCATCCGCGCCCGCGGAGAGGCGCACCAGTCCCGCCGAGGCCTCCACCGCGAGTTCGCCGAAGGCCGCGCGGCCCGCGCCCCGTTCGAGCACGTCGGCGAGGTTGCGGAGGCGCGTGCGGTTGGCCCGCGCATCCGCCTTCAGGAAGGCCGCCTCGCGTTCGAGCACGAGCAGGCGCGCCTCCGCGCCCAGCGCCCGCAGCGCGTCCAGCTCGAACACGCAGGCGCCCGGCGCGCGCGTCCGCGGCTGCGCCAGGTCGGCGGCGGACTCGACGGCGCGGAACAGCTCGCGCGCGCTTTCGGCGAGGCCGATCAGGGCCGCGTCCACCGACGGGTTCTCCTCGCGCAGGCGCGGCAGCAGGTCGTGGCGGATGCGGTTGCGCGTGGCCGCCGGGGAGGCGTTCGTCTCGTCCGCGCGGGGCTCGACGCCGGCGGCCTCGCAGACGGCGAGCGTGTCGGCGCGGGAGAGCGGCAGCAGGGGCCGCAGCAGGCGCAGCGCGGGCGCGTCCGGCAAAGGCGCGGCGGGGGCCAGCCCGCGCGCCCCGCGCACGCCGCTCCCGCGCAGGATGTGGTGGAGCACCGTCTCCGCGTGGTCGTCCGCCGTGTGGCCGGTGGCGACGGCGCCCGCGCCCCGCCGTTCGGCGGCGAAGGCGAGGAAGCGGTAGCGCAGCCGCCGCGCCGTCTCCTCGATGCCCGCGCGCGATTCGGCGGCGGCCTGGCGCACGTCGCCCTCGCCCGTCACGCAGGGAATCCCCAGCCGCTCGCACAGATTGGCCGTGAAATCGCGGTCGGCGGCGGAATCGGGCCGCAGCTGGTGGTCGAAGTGGGCCGCGGCCAGCTCGAAGCCGCATTCCTCCCCCAGCTCGCGCAGGAGCAGGAGCGCGGCGAGCGAATCGGGACCGCCGCTGACCGCCACGACGAGCGCGTCCAGTCGGCGGAACAGGCGCTCGCGCGCCGCGAAACGCCGCACGCGGGCGAGGGGCGGGGGGACGCGCGCGGCCACTAGCGGGGGAAGAGGCGCTCCCACCACTCGCCTGCGGCGTGGTCCGCGAGGGGCGGCGGGCTCAGCACCACGAACGGAATCTCGCCCGCCCGCGTGTAGCCCAGCTGCCGCCGCGCCGCCTGCTCCACGTAGGCGTCGGAGGCCACGTAGCGGTAGACGCCGAGCAGGTGGTCGCGGCGCGCGCGCAACGCCTCCAGTTCGGCGACGGCGGCGGCGCGGTCCGCCTGCTGCTCCCGCTGGCGCACCGTGCCGGCGGCGGCGGTGGACACGAAGTAGCCCGCGAGCAGCACGCACACCAGCAGCGCAACCTTCGTCCTGGTCAGCGCGAACGCCCGCATGTCGTCAACTTATGGGCAAATCCGTCAAGGTTCAAGGCGCGGCCATCCCGCCCGCCGTTACGCGCCGCCGAGCCGGTCGACGGCGAGGAGATCGCCGGACAGGTGGCAGCGGTCGTTCAGGCGCTCCGCGACGACGCGGCCCCGTCTCGTCGAAAGCGTGGAGACGGAGGCCAGATCGATGGCGAGGGAGCGGAAGGCGTCCGGCTCGATCCCCAGCAGGCGGCAGACGAGCAGGCGCAGCACGAAGTTGTGCGACACGACCGCGACGTCGCCGCCGCCGTCCGCGAGCGCCAGCAGTTCGGCGGCCAGCGGCTCGAGGCGGGCGGCCAGATCCGCCAGGCTCTCGCCGCCGGGCATGGGCGTGCGTACCGCGTCGGGCCCGCGCCAGGCGGCGGCGAACCCGGGGAAGCGCTCCGCGATCTCCGCCAGCGGCAGGCCCTCCGTTTCGCCCACGTCCAGCTCGATCAGCTCGGCGCGCGTCTCCAGCGGGACGCCCGCGCGCGCGGCCAGCGGGCGGGCGATGGCGGCGGCGCGGGCCAGCGGACTCGTGAGCACGCGCGCCAGCGGCTCCCGCGCGAGCCGCTCGACGGCGGCGCGCGCCTGCCGGCGCCCGTGCTCCGTGAGCGGAACGTCGGCGCGCCCCAGCCCGACGCCGTCGCGGTTGGAGGCCGTCTGGCCGTGGCGCACGAGGTGGAGCCTCATTCGTAGCGGCCCCGCTCGCGCCAGGCGCGCCGCGCCGCGTCCGGCTCGTCGAGCACCAGCGCGACGCGCTCGTAGCGCTCCACCTCCGCGTCCGGGAAGAGGGCGGCGACGACCTGCTCGGGGCGCACGGTGAACTCCTGACGCGCGCCCAGCCGCGCGCGCATGACGGCCGCGCCCGCCTCCTCCGCGACGGCGAGGGAGGCGACGCCCGCGCGCAGGTCGTACTCGCGCGCTTTCTTGCCCGCGCGCTCCTGCCGCCAGGGGTACCGCTCGGAGGCGAGGAAGGCGGCGGCGGCCTCCCCCGCATCCGCCGCGTCCATGCCGCCGAGCGCGGCGCGGTAGTCGGCCCAGCGCGGGAGCGTGGGCAGGGCGGGCAGCCCCAGGCCGACCTCGCCCACGGCGCCCAGCTCGAGGTCGGGCGTGGTCTGCGCGGCCAGGTCGGCGGCGAAGCGGTCGAGGGGCACGCGCTCGCCCAGCAGCGCCTCCATGATCTCGGCCTCGCCCGTGAAGCCCAGCGGCAGCGGCGCGGCGAAGGCGATCTTCGGGTGCGGCGTGAAGCCCTGCGAATAGCACAGGGGCAGCTCCGCCCGCCGCATGGCGCGCTCCCAGTAGCGCAGCACGTCGAGGTGGGAGATGTGGCGCGCGCGCTCGCCCTTGCGGAAGCGCGCGCGGACGCGCTGGACGGCCTCGCTCACCCCGCGCGCGCGCCCACGAGCCGCTCCGCCGCCGTGTGCGGGTCGAGCGCGCGCGCGGCGACCTCCCCCACGAGCTCGTCCAGCGCCTCCTCCGCCGTGCCCGCGCGGATGCGTTCGAGCAGGATGCGCTGGGCGATGGCGAGCACCTGGTGGCGCGCCTCGCGCTGGCGCTGGCGCTCCAGCTCGCCCGTGCGTTCGAGGTGGGCGCGATGCTCGTCGATGGCGTCCGCGAGCGCGGGCACGCCCTCGCCCGTCGTGGCCACGGTGGAGAGGATGGGCGGCTCGCGGCCCTCCGCCGGGGCCAGCGCCAGCAGCGCCCTCAGCTGGCTCACGAGCACGTCCGCGCCGGGGCGGTCGGCCTTGTTCACCACGAGCACGTCCGCGATTTCGATGATGCCCGCCTTGAGCGCCTGGATGTCGTCGCCCGCGCCCGGGTTGTTCACGAGCACGGTGGTGAGCGCGGTGCCCGCGATCTCCACCTCGTCCTGCCCCGCGCCCACCGTTTCGATGAAGACGTAGGGGAAGCCGAAGGCGTCCATCACGGCGACGGCGTCGTCGATGGCGGGGGCGAGCCCGCCGAGCGCGCCGCGACCCGCCATGCTGCGCACGAACACGCCCTCGTCCAGCACGAGGTCCTGCATGCGGATGCGGTCGCCGAGGATGGCGCCCTGCGTGAAGGGGCTGGAGGGATCGACGGCGATGACGCCCACGCGATGGCCGCGCCGCCGCAGCTCGCCCGCCAGCGCCCCCGTGAGGCTGCTCTTGCCCGACCCGGCGCTGCCCGTGACGCCCACCGTGTGCGCCTGGCCGGAGCGGGGGTAGAGCCGCCGCAGGTCGTCGCGCCCCTCGGGCGTGCCGTTCTCCACGCGGGTGAGCACGCGCGAGAGGGCGCGGCGCTCCCCCGCCAGCAGGCGCTCGACGAGCTCGCTCACCCGGCGGGCGCGTTGTCCCGCACGAAGGACACGATGTCGCCCGTGTTCGTGCCGGGCCGGAAGATGGCGCTGAAGCCCATGCCCTCCAGCGCCTCCGTGTCCTCCTCGGGGATGATGCCGCCGCAGAACAGCAGCGCGCCGTCCATGCCCCGCGCGCCCAGCTCCTCCACGATGCGGGGGAAGAGCTCGAGGTGCGCGCCGGAGAGGATGCTCAGGCCGACGACGTCGACGTCTTCCTGCAGGGCGGCCTCGGCGATCATCTGCGGGGTCTGGCGGATGCCCGTGTAGATGACCTCGCAGCCGCCGTCGCGCAAGGCGCGGGCCACGATCTTGGCGCCGCGGTCGTGGCCGTCGAGGCCCGGCTTGGCGATGAGGACGCGGATCTTGCGCGCGTCCCCGGCGGCGGAGGTTTCGTGCGTGGCGGTCATGCGTGTGCTCCCGTGACTTCAGAGGGTTCGGCGCGCTCGATCAGCTGCAGGTTCACGCCGAAGGTCGAGCGCGGCGAGACGAAGGCCACGCCGCCGCTGGCGTCCCCCGCGCGCGCGCCCGCATCGCGCAGGGCGGCCACGGCGGCGTCCGCGTCGGCGACGGCCAGCGACAGCAGGAAGGCGCCCTCGCCGTGTTCGGCGGCGAAGCGCGCCACCGGCCCCTCGTCGCCCAGGGGCCGGATGAATTCGAGGTGCGCGTTGCCCGTCGGCATGAAGGCGTTCTCGATGCCGAGCGCCTCCACGCGCCCGCCCAAGGCCGGGTCGAGCGCGTAGCCGAAGTGGCGCGCGTAGGTGGCGGCGGCGGCGGCGATGTCCCCCACCACGATGCCGATGTGGTCGATGCGCCGCGCCAGCGCGTCCGCCGAGGGGCTCGCGTGCGCTTCCTCCGAGGGCGTGGCGTACTCGATGAGGACGCCGTGGTTCGACTTCGGGTGGAGGAAGCCGATCATGCCCGCCAGCCCGGGGCGCGGCGTCTCGTCGATGAGCTGCGCGCCCGCGGCGGCGGCGGCGCGCAGGTCGGCGGCGCAGTCGTCCGATTCGAGGCAGACGTGGTGCAGGCCCTCGCCGCGCGATTCGAGGAAGCGGGCCACGCCCGTGCCCTCGCGCACCGGCTCCAGCAGCTCGATCTCGGCGTCGCCCACGGGCAGCAGCACGCCGCGCACGCCCTGATCGTCGATCACGCGGTCGACGTTCACGGGCAGGCCGAGCGCGTCGCGGTAGAAACCGAGGGCGGCGTCGGCGTCGCGCACGACGATGCCCACGTGGTGCACCTTGCCCAGCATCAGCGCTCCTCTCCGGCGGGCGCGCGCACGCCCGGCATCCCCGCGAGGTAGGCGGCGATGAGGCGCCAGTGCTCGCGGTCGTGCTCGACGACGGCGCGCGCGATGCGGTTGGGCACGCGCCCCGTCTCGCCCAGCGCATCATCCCCGAAGCCGTCGAGGAGCGCGAGCAGGCGCGCGCGCCCGGCCCGCAGCTGCTCCAGCGCGCTCCAGAAGGTGAGGCTGCGCTTGCGCTCCACGTGGTCCCCGTTCCAGGCGTCGTCGTACGTCTCCGCGTCGAGCAGGGCGGGGCGGCGGCCGTCGCGGGCCTCGCGCAGGGCGGCCGTGAATTCGGCCTCCCACGTGGCCACGTGCCCGACGATGTCCTTGAGCGACCAGTCGCCGATGATGGGGCGCTCGATGTCGCGGATGCGGCAGGTCTCGATGTTGCGCATGAGCTGGTTGCGCTCCAGCTCCAGTTCGCCCAGCAGGCGGCGGCGCTCGTCCGCGAAGCCGCGGGTGTCCTCCTCGGCCATCAGACGACCACGATCTCGCGGTACTCGCCCCAGGCGCGGCGCAGGGCGTGGCTGATCTCGCCGAGCGTGGCGCGCGCCTCCACGGCGGCCACGATGAGGGGCACGAGGTTCTCCGTGCCGCGCGCCCCCGCCTCCAGCGCGGCCATGGCGGCGTCCGCAGCGGCGCCGTCGCGCTCCGCGCGCAGGGCCCGCAGGCGCTCCACCTGCCGCTGCCCGATGGCCGGATCGACGCGCAGCAGGTCGGGCGGCTCCTCCCCGGAGACGGTGAACTCGTTGACGCCGACGATGATGCGCTCCTTCTCCTCGATCTCGCGCTGGTAGCGGTAGGAGGCCTCCTGGATCTCGCGCTGCTGGAAGCCCCGTTCGAGCGCCGCGGGCGCGCCCCCCAGGTCCTCGATCGTCTTCAGGTAGTCGCGCGCCTCCGCCTCCAGCCGGTCCGTCATGGACTCCACGAACCAGGCGCCGCCGAGCGGATCGACGACGTCGCCCGCGCCGCTCTCGTGGGCGATGACCTGCTGCGTGCGCAGCGCGATCTGCACCGCGTTCTCGGTGGGCAGGGAGAGGGCCTCGTCCATCGAATTCGTGTGCAGGGACTGCGTGCCCCCCAGCACCGCCGCCAGCGCCTGCAGCGTGGTGCGCACGATGTTGTTCTCCGGCTGCTGCGCGGTGAGCGTGGCCCCGCCCGTCTGCGTGTGGAAGCGCAGCATCATGGAGCGCGCGCTCTGGGCCTCGAAGCGCTCCTTCATGATGACGGCCCAGAGGCGGCGCGCGGCGCGGAACTTGGCCACCTCCTCCAGCAGGTTGTTGTGGCAGGCGAAGAAGAAGCTGAGGCGCCCGGCGAAGGCGTCCACGTCCAGCCCCGCGGCCACGGCGGCGTCCACGTAGGCGATGCCGTTGGCCAGCGTGAAGGCGATCTCCTGCGCCGCCGTGCAGCCCGCCTCGCGCATGTGGTAGCCGGAGATGGAGATGGTGTTCCAGCGCGGCGCCTCCTCCGCGCAGTAGCGGAACACGTCCGTGATCAGCCTCATGCTGGGGCCCGGCGGATAGATCCACGTGCCCCGCGTGATGTACTCCTTCAGGATGTCGTTCTGCACCGTGCCGCCCAGCCGCTCCGGGAGCACGCCCTGCTCCCTGCCCACGGCCACGTAGAGGCCCAACAGCACGGCGGCGGTGCCGTTGATCGTCATCGAGGTGGTCACGCGGTCGAGGGGGATGCCGCGGAAGAGCGTGCGCATGTCGTCGATGGAGTCGATGGCCACGCCCACCTTGCCCACCTCGCCGAGGGCCATGGGGTCGTCCGAGTCGTAGCCGATCTGCGTGGGCAGGTCGAAGGCCACGGACAGCCCCGTCTGCCCCTGCTCCAGCAGGTAGCGGTAGCGCTCGTTCGACTCCTCGGCGGTGCCGAAGCCCGCGTACTGGCGCATCGTCCACAGCCGCCCGCGGTACATCGTGGGCTGCACGCCGCGCGTGAAGGGGTATTCGCCGGGGAAGCCGAGCGCCCCGTTAGCCCCCGGCGCGTCCTCGGGCCCGTAGACGGGGGCGAGCGCCATCTCCCCGGTGGTGCGGAACGCTTGCGCGCGCTCGGGGTTGCGCTCGACCGCCTTCGCGTAGGTTCCCGCGAGCCATTCCGATTTCGACTGGCTGGGCATGGCCATCTCCGTGCGTCGTGACGCGACCCGCCGTCACACGGCGAATCCGCGCGGGGCAGTATAGCCCAGCCCGCCGCCCGCGCATGGGATGCTCCGTCGAGCACATTGAAGGCATTGTCGCGGGGCGCGAGGAGATTATGGAGGCGCTGGCGGGCGAACTGGAGGTGGCGCTCGGTCTCTCCGTCGCGTTCTGGATGCGGCTGGAGCGCGACTACCGCCAGACGCTCGCGCGCGGCTAGGCGCAGGCCCCGGACATCGACAGCGCCACGCCAACGACGACCCCGACGAACGCGAGCGCCACCAGCGCCGACGCCACGGCCCGGCGATAGCGGCGCTTCGCGCCCTCAGCGAGGATGGGGGAGTAGGCCTCCGCGGGAGGCGGCGGTGGCGGCGACTGGCTCATGGCGTCCTGCGCCCGCGCCGCCGTGGGGGAGCGATCCCGTCGCGCGGGCGGCTGCGACGGCTTCCGTCGCCGCCAGCTCCGATCCCGGTAGTAGTCCCTGTCCTCAATGCCCACGCGATCACGCGGGCTCGCGCAGGAGCACGTCGGCGGGGATGCCGAGGCGCTCGTGGAGGGCGCGCATCATCGGCAGCGTGAGCGCCCGCTCCCCCGCGAGGACGGCGGCGACGGTGGCCTCGTCGCCCAGCCAGGGAACCAGGTCGCGCTCGCACAGCCCCCGCTGGTCCATCTCGAACTCGATGGCGTCGATGGGAGAGGGCCAGCCCATGGGGTAATGCTTGTCCTCGTAGCAATGAACCAGGTCGGCGAGCACATCAAGCTCGTCGTCCTCGGGGCTTCCCTCGGGGGCGTCCATCAACTCCTCAATGCGCTTGAGCGCGGCCTCGTGGTCGGCCTTCGTGCGGATGGGCGTGACAGAAACCATTGCTACACCTCGCGAGCGTCGATGCGATCATACTCCACATGCGTACCGACGAACCGAACGTAGACCGTGCGCCGCCGGTAGTTGACCAGCACGATCAGACGATAGGCGTTTCCCCGAATGTTGAAAACCACGCGGTTGTGGCCGACGACGCTGGCCGTGGGGTAACTGGCCTTCACCTCCGCGGGCGTGCTCCAGTCCTCCCGTCTGACCTTCCGGTACCAGGCATCCAGCGCGCTTTCCGCGTCGCGGTGGACTTCCCAGAATTCGCGCAACGCCCTCAGGGAGATGATCCGCACGCCGCGTCAGGCCAGGCCGCGGGCCTTCAGCTCCTTCTCCAGACGCACCGCGTCGGAACTCAGCATCGGGCCCTTCTTGTCCTCCGGCAGCTGGCCCGCCGTGGCCATGCCCATCTTCATGCCGTCGAACGTGATCCACTTCTCCGGGATCAGCTCCATGACCACGCGCAGGGGCGAGTCGAGCGTCTTCTCGAAGGCCGCCGCCTGCTCCTCGGACGCCTCCGGGCGGAAGGCGAGGGCGTGGTAGAACCAGTCCTTCGTCTCGCGGTCCTCGTGCATCACGCAGCGGCACTTGGCCGTGATCGTCTTGCTCGGGCCGAGGTGCGTGCCCGTGCTGGTGAGCACCACCGAGCAGCGCGGATCGCGGCGCAGCGCCGCGATGCGGTGGCGGTGGGCGGCGGCGGTCATCCAGAAGGAGCCCCTGGCCCAGACGACGGCGTGCATGACGCCCACAGGCCAGCCGTCGCGCGTGGACCAGTTGAGCACGGCCTCGCGCACGCTGTTGAGCAGCTCCTCCTTCACGTCCTCGTCGAGGGGATAGATGGAGACGGTCTCGTGATCCTTGGTGGGGTCGGGTTCGTAGGCGTCGGACATGGGATGGCCTCCTGTGGCGGCGAAACACTGGCACGCGCGGCGCGGCGCTGTCAATCGAGCGGGACGACCGCGCGCGTGCCCCCTCGCGCCGGTCTATACTGGCCCTTCGGGAGGGATGCGATGACGACCGACGCGACGACGGACACCACCGCGGCGAGCTTCACGCTCGACCGCGACGATCCCGCGGCCGGGATCGGCGAGGAGATCATCGGGCGCTGGGAGCGCGACGGCGTCGTGATGCTGCGCGGCGCCCTCGATCCCCAGTGGCTGATGCTCCTCGAAATGGGCTTCCAGCGGGTGATGGCCAACTCGTCCATGGCCAAGTACAAGTTCTTCGAGGGCAGCGAGGGCGAGTTCCAGGAAACCGTGCGGAACTTCGACACCACCTTCGAGATCAGGCGGCTGCTCTACGACTCGCCGATCAAGGAAATCCTCGGCAGGTTCATGCGCACGGAGAACGTCTGGTACTACTCGGACGAGTTCTTCATCAAGGACTCCGGCGGGGCGCAGCGCACGCCGTGGCACCAGGACACGCCCTACTACCCGCTGGAGGGATCGCAGTTCTCGTCCATGTGGATCTCCCTCGATCCGCTCCCGCGGGCCGAGTGCCTCGAGTACGTCGTCGGCAGCCACCTGGGCGCGATGTACGACGGCTTTAACCCCTCGAAGCCGGACGACCCCTCGAGCGGCTTCTACGGGGAGGGCCTGCCCATCCTGCCGGACATCGAGGCGGCGCGGGACGACTACCCCATCGCGGCCTGGGAGGTCGCGCCCGGCGACGTCATCGTCTCCAGTCCGGCCATCATCCACGGCGGCGGGCCGACGCTCCGCGAGGGCAGGCGCCGCGCCCTCGCCGTCAGGATGTTCGGCGACGACGTGGTGTTCGCGGCGAGGCCGCCCTCGCGGCCCACGGTCCCGGTCACGCCGGGGCTGGGCCTCCACCTGAAGCCGGGCGATCCGCTGCGGAGCCCCTGGTACCCGCAGCTGCGGCCGTCTCCCGAACACGAACGGTACGGCTAGGGGGACCGGCATGGACGGAATCGCGCACCGCTTCGTGGAGACGAACGGCATCCGCATGCACGTCGCGGAGGCGGGCGAGGGGCCGCTCGTCGTGCTCTGCCACGGCTTCCCCGAGTCGTGGTACTCGTGGCGGCATCAGCTGGCGGCGCTGGCGGAGGCGGGCTTCCACGCCGTCGCCCCCGACCAGCGCGGCTACGGCCAGACGGACCGCCCCGACGCCATCGAGTCCTACACGCAGTTCCACCTCACGGGCGACATCGTGGGCCTGCTGGACGCGCTGGGCGAGGAGCGCGCCGTGGTCGCGGGGCACGACTGGGGCGCGCCCGTGGCCTGGAACGCCGCCATGCTGCGCCCCGACCGCTTCCGCGGCGTCGTCGGCCTGAGCGTCGCCCACAGCTCCCGCCGCGGCAAGGAGCCGCCCACGCGCGCCATGAAGCGCGTCTACGGCGACCGCTTCTTCTACCAGCTCTACTTCCAGGAGCCGGGCAAGGCCGAGGCCGAGCTGGAGGCGGACGTGCGCCGCACGCTGCGGATGCTGCTCCATTCCGCCTCCGGCGACGCCCCCGCCGGCGGCGCCTTCCGCAACCTGCCGAAGAGCGCGGGCTTCCTCGACGGCATGAGCGAGCCGGAGACGCCGCCCGCGTGGCTGACCGACGCCGACCTCGACTTCTTCACGGCCGAGTTCGAGCGCACGGGCTTCGGCGGCGGCCTCAACTGGTACCGCGCCGTCGACCGCACCTGGGAGCTGATGGCGCCCTTCGACGGGCTGAAGGTGCTGCCGCCCGCCCTCTTCGTCGCGGGCGAGCGCGACGGCGTCATCGCCATGATGGGATCGGGCTACCTCGACCGCCTGCGGGAGAGCGCCCCCAACCTGCGCGACGCCGCCATCCTGCCCCGCGCCGGGCACTGGACGCAGCAGGAGGCCCCCGACGCCGTGAACGAGGCCATGATCGCCTTCCTGCGCGCCCTGCCGGAGTAGCCGCGCTACTCCTCCGAACGGTGGCCGTTGGCGCGCGGGCAGACGTGCCCGGCGGGATCGACGGGCGCGCCGCAGAAACGGCAGGGCGGGCGGCCCGCGGCCACCACCTCCTCGATGATGGCGCGCAGGCGATGGGCCGCGTCGAAGCCGAACTCGAAGGAGATGGCGTCGCCCTCGCCCTCCGCGGGGGCCTCCGCGCAGAGGATGACGATGCGCCGCGTCTCCTCGTTCAACCCCAGCGAAAGGCGGCCCGCGCGCACGTCCAGCTCGTGGTTGGCGCGCAGGGGGAAGACCGGCTCGGGCGCGTCTGCGGCGGGGGCGGGCGGGGGCGCGTCCGCGAGCGTGCTGCCGATGGCCTCGCCGATGGCCGCCAGCTGCTCCTTCTCCATCCACACGAAGGCGTGGGCGCCGTCGTCGTTGATGGCGCGCAGGCGGAAGCGGCGCTGTCCGGGCTGGCCGACGGCCTCGGCGGAGAGGTGCTGGAGCGGCCCGAACTCGGTGAGGGGCATCGCCCGCATCCTACGCCAGCGCGCCCGCATGGCGCGCTTTCACGCCCAAGCGCCTGCTCCCTTCCAGCCACCTTCGGGCAGCGGCCAGCCTCCCCTTCCTACAGCCCCAGCGCCTGCGCCGTACGCTCGATGAAGGCGACCGTCTCGTCGAGGGCCGCGGCCTCGTCCGCGACGGGCGCCATCGTGCCGCGCGGCATGGGCACGAGGCGGTGCACGCCCGCATCGGCGAAGCGCTCCACGGCCTCGCGGTCGAGGCGCCCGCGAGGCGTGATCGTGATCTCCAGCGGGCCGAGCGAGGGCGGGCGCTCGACCTCGGCGGCGGCGCGTTCAAGGGCGCGCACGGCCTCCGCCGCGCCGTCCGCGTCGAGCATGAAGCCGTACCAGCCGTTGCCCTGCCGCACGGCGCGCCGGAAGGCCGCGGGCGAGCTCCCGCCGACGACGATGGGCGGGTGCGGGCGCTGCAGCGGCCGCGGGCGCGACTGGATGCCGGCGAAGGAGGTGAAGCGTCCCGCGAACGACGGCTCGTCCTGCGTCCAGAGGGCGCGGATGGCCTCGATGTGCTCGGACGTGCGCGCGCCGCGCTCGGCGAAGGGCACGCCGATGGCCTCGAATTCGCCGGGCACGTAGCCCACGCCCACGCCGAGGATGAGCCGCCCTTCGGAGAGCACGTCGATGCCCGCCAGCTCCTTGGCCAGCACGACGGGGTTGCGCTGGGGCAGCAGGATGATGCCGCTGGCCAGACGGATGCGCTCCGTCGCGCCCGCCAGGAAGGCCAGCGCCGCCACCGTGTCCACGATGCGCGTGCGCGGCTCCAGCGGCGAGGGCGGTTCCCGCGGGTCGATGGCGACCACGTGCTCGCCCGTCCAGAGGGACTCGAAATTGGCGGCCTCGGCGGCGCGCGCCACGCGCAGGATGGCCTCGCGCCGCGACAGCAGCCCCGCGTTGATGCCGTAGAACCCGATCTTCATGGCTGGCTCCCTCGCGTTCGTGCGGCACGATGATACGCGCGGGCGGGTAGACTCGCGGCGCGGCGCCCGCCGCCACGGAGGCCCCATGCCCGCCATCGACGCGCTCGACGCCATCCACTCCACGCGCGCGCAGCGCTACCTGAAGCCGGACCCCATCCCCGACGAGACGCTGTGGGAGCTGCTCGACGCGGCGGTGCGCGGCCCCACGGGCGGCAACAACCAGGGCTGGGCCTGGATCGTCATCCGCGACGCCGCCGTGAAGCGCGAGATCGCGCGCGTCTACGAGGCCCGCCTCAAGCGCGCCTACGGCTACGAGCGGGTGAGCGACGAGGCGCTGGGGACGGCGCGCATCACGCGCGGGGGCGTGCGCGAGGGCGACACCGGCATCGACGCGCGCAACCGCCGGGGCGTCATCCACCTCGCCGAGCATTTCGCGGAGGCGCCCGTCATCGTCGCGCCCGTGCTCACGGAGGCGGGGCTGGCGGAGGACACGCGGCACGCGGGCGCGGGCCTCGGCGCGTCCATCTACGGCGCGGTGCAGAACCTGATGCTGGCGGCGCGCGCGCACGGCCTCGGCTCCGTCTTCACCTGGGGGCTGGACGAGCATTCGGGCTTCAACGAGCTGCTGGGCCTGCCGGAGGCGGCGCGCGTGATGTGCCTCATCCCGCTGGGCCAGCTGGCGCGGGGCTCGTTCACGCAGCCGCGCCGCCGCCCGCTGGCGGAAGTGGTGCACTGGGACCGCTGGGGCGAACGGCGGGAGCAGGGGTAGCGGGCCTGCTTGATACCCCGTTCCGCGCCGCTAGAATGGACGGAGCGCCCCGGCCACGGGGGCGGAGGGAGGGGATCGTGGTCGCGCTTCCCGAATCCTTCGATCCCGACAAGACCGACGTCCCCCAGAGCGGGCTCGACCTGCTGCTGTTCCGCCTGTCCTCCCAGCAGCAGGCGCTCGCCCGCATCCAGAGCCGGGCCGCCAATCTGGTGCTCATCTCGCTGACGATGGTGGGCCTCCACCTCGGCCTGCTCGCGCTCATCGGCGACCCGCTGGATACGGTGACGTTGGTTGGCGTGGGCATCCTCACGGCGCTGCTCGCGGTGACGGGCGGGCTCTTCGGCCTGGTTTTCAAGCCGGGGACGTTCGCCACCACGCCCGCGCCGGAAGCAATCATCCAGCGGCTCTGGCACGAGGGGTCGCAGGCGATGTGGTCCTGGTCCCATTCGCTGCAGGACGCCATCAAGGAGAACGCGCGGGGACTGGACCACGATAGCAGGATGACGCTGTACGCGCTGACGACCGTGGGGATTCAGCTGGCCGTGTTCATCGCCTTCTCGATCACCGCGCTGGCCCGCTAGCGAATCCTCGGATCGCGGTCGGGCGGATCGGGCGCGCTCGGAGGCGGGGGCGGCGGCGGGATCGGATCGGGCTTGGGGACGGACTGCCCCTGCCGCCGGGTCGGCGGCGGCGGCGGACGTTCGGGCATGGCGGGACTATGGCAAGCGGCATCGGGCAGCGCAAGCAGCGGCGCGACGGGGGATAACGCCGCGCGTGGAAGCCCCCCGCAGCCCACAGGTGGCGATCGCTTGCAAACGGCCGTCAGAGAGTGTGCCTGGCGGGGGGCACGAAGCCACCCGCGAAGCACAAGGGGCAGGCGCACTCTCAGGAGTGGGCCGTTTGCAAGCGTGGGCACTCTAGCGCGTCGGCGCGGGGCGGTCCAGCGGATGCGCTATGCAGGGCGCGGCTAGCCGCGCAGGCGCGCGACGATGGCGGGCAGCGTCTCGCCCACGCCGTCGCGCAGGATCGCGCCCGCGTAGCCGTCGTAGGGCGTCTCCTGCGCGTTGAGGATGACGAGGCGCGCGCCCGCCCGCAGGGCGATCTCCGGCAGCGCCGCCACGGGATGGACCGTGAGCGAGGTGCCGATGGCGAGGAAGAGGTCGCAGGCCGCCGCCGCCAGCTGGGCGCGCTCGATGACGGCGGGCACGAGGGGCTGGCCGAAGGAGATGGTGGCCGTCTTGAGGATGCCGCCGCAGTCGCAGCGCGGATCCTCGTCGCCGCCGCGCACGCGCTCGAGCGCGTCCTCGATGGGGCCGCCGCGCCCGCAGCGCAGGCAGGCGTAGTCGCGCACGGCGCCGTGCACCTCGACGACGCGCTCCGGCGAGGAGCCCGCCGCCTGATGGAGGCCGTCGATGTTCTGCGTGACGAGCGTGTCCAGCTTGCCCAGGCGCTCCAGCTCGGCGAGGGCGAGGTGGGCGGCGTTGGGCGCGGCGGCGCGCATGGGGCTGTCGAGGCGGTTGGCCCAGGCGCGCACGCGGGCCTCGCGGCTGGCCACGTAGTGCTGGATGGTGGCCGTGCGCTCGGCCTCGGGGTTCCGCGTCCAGACGCCGTCGGGGCCGCGGAAGTCGGGGATGCCGGAGTCGGTGGAGACGCCCGCGCCGGTGAGGGCGACGACGCGCCCCGCCTCGCGCAGCCAGGCGGCCACGGCGTCGATGTCGCGTTCGCGCACGGGCGCAAGCCTACCGGCGGCGGGCGCTGCGGGGAACGGGCGCGTGTGGCGCCGTTCGGGCGCTGGCCGTACGCTGGACACGCGCCCTTCGCGGGCGATGCGCCATGAAAGCCGCCCGCAACGCCGCCTTCCTCACCTGCGCCGCCACGCTCGTCCTGATCGGGGTGGGCGTGTACGTGCGCGCGACGGGATCGGGGCTGGGCTGCCCCGACTGGCCCACCTGCCACGGGGGCGTGGTCCCGCCCGGCGAGCGGCAGGCGGTGATCGAGTTCACGCATCGCGCGGCGGCGGCGGTCGTGGGGCTGCTCGCCATCGCCACGGCGGCGCTGGCGTGGCGCTCCTTCCGGCACGCGCCCGCGCCCCGCTGGGCGGCGCTGGCGACGGTGCCGCTGGTGGGCGTCCAGGGCGGACTGGGGGCGCTCACGGTGGCGCGCGAGCTGCCGCCGGAGATCGTGGCCACGCACCTGCTGCTGGCGGTGGCCATCCTCAGCGTGATGGCCGCCGCCGCCATCGGCATGCACGCCGCAATGCGCGGCGCTCCGGCCCCGGCCGAGCGCGCGGCGGCGCTGCGCGTGGCGCGACGCGCGGGGCTGGCGCTGGCGCTCTTCGCGGCGGTGGTGTGGATGGGCGGCTGGCTGGGCGAAAGCGGCGCGGCCACCGCCTGCGAGGGCTGGCCCGCCTGCAACGGCGGCCTCCTGCCCGGCGCGGACGACCAGCAGATCGCGCACATGGCGCACCGCTACCTCGCCGCCGCGCTGGCCTTGCCGCTGGGGATGGCGGCGCTGGCCATGTGGCGCGAGCGCGAGCGGCTGCGCTGGGCCGCGCCCGCCGCCGCGGCCACGGTCGCGCTCTACGCGACGCAGGTGGCGGCGGGCGCGCTCAACGTCTGGTACGCCTTCCCCGACGGGCTGACCGTGACGCACACCGTGCTCGCGGCGAGCCTGTGGCTGACGCTGTCGGCGGCGGCCCTGCCGGGCGTCCTCGCGCTCGCGGGGGAGCGCCGCCGCGCGGGCGCGACGGGCGCGGAGGCCCCCGCGTGACCGCCGTCGCGCAGGCCCGCCGCGCGGCCCCGCGGCTCTCCGCCGCCGTGCGCGATTACGTCGCCATCACGAAGCCGCGCATCATCCTGCTGCTGCTGATCACGACCGTGCCGGCCATGGTGGTGGCGGCGGGCGGCTGGCCCGATACGGCGCTCGTGATCGCGACGCTGGCCGGGGGGGCGGCCTCGGCGGCGGGCGCCAACGCCGTCAACTGCTGGTACGACCGCGACATCGACGCGCTCATGCGGCGCACGCGCGCGCGCCCGCTGGTGCGGGGCTCGATCGCGCCGCGCGGCGCCCTGCTCTTCGGCGCGGCCCTGGGCGCGGGCGCCGTGGCCATCCTCTGGGCGGCGGTCAACCCCCTCGCTGCGGGGCTGGCGGCGGCGGCCTTCCTCTTCTACGTGTTCGTCTACACGGTGTGGCTGAAGCGGCGCTCCCCGCACAACATCGTCATCGGCGGAGCGGCGGGCGCCTTCCCGCCGCTGGTGGGCTGGGCGGCGGTCACGGGCGGCGTGGGCTGGGCCCCGCTGATTATGTTCGCCATCGTCTTCTTCTGGACGCCGCCGCATTTCTGGGCGCTCTCCTTGCGGCTCGCGGACGACTACCGCGAGGCGGGCGTGCCCATGCTGCCCGTGGCCGCGGGCGAGGCCGAGACGCGCCGCCAGATCCTGGCCTACTCCCTCGTGCTGACGGCGGTGAGCCTTCTGCTGCCGCTCACGGGGCAGGTGGGCTGGCTCTACGCGGCGGCGGCGGGCGCGGGCGGCCTCTGCTTCACGGCGCTCGCCTTCCGTCTCTGGCGGCGGCCCGACGCCATCTCCCCCATGCGCCTCTACGTCTTCTCGCTGGCCTACCTGGCGGCGCTCTTCCTGGTCATGGCCCTCGACGTGGCCGCGCTGGGCTAGCGCCGGGCGCGTCAGCCCCCGCGCTCGCGCCTTGCCGTGGAGCGCGTCGATGGCCGCGACAATGGCGAGGGCGCCGCGCGTCATGGCGATGGTGGAGACGCTGGCGGCGGCGAGAAAGGCGCTCACCCCGCAGCCGCAGGGCTCGTCCTCGCAGGCGCACGCGCGCACGCCGCGTTCCGCGAGCCAGCGGGCGCGCGGCGTCTCCGGCTGGCAGCGCGCGCACGGGGCGCGATGGCGCGGGCAATGCGGCTGCGCGACGAGGATGTCGGGCACGAGCGCGACGGCGGCGGCGTGCGTCCCGGCCACCTTCGCAAGGGCGTGGGCCTCCGCCCCGTTCGTGGCGGAAAGACGAGCCGGCGCGGCGCCCGTGGCGACCGCCAGCGCGTCGTACCCGTGCTCATCGTACCCGTGCCCGCCGACCAGCCTGAAGCCATCCGCGCACACCACGAGCATCCCGCTCTGCCTCGCGTCCACCTCGCCCAGACGGTCGTACTCGTCGGGCGCGGGCAGGTCGCGCTCGAAGCGGATGTCGAACGGGTCGTCGCGCTTCGCGTACAGCGCCCCAACCTTCACTCGCCCGGCGCCCGTGCCGCGGAACGTGATGGCCCTGCGCTCCGGCATTCGGCGGCTCCTCCCGCGCCAAGCATAGCGCATCCGCTGGACCGTCCCGCGCGGACGCGCTAGAGTGCCCACGCTACCAAGCGGCCCAGCGCTACTGCGCGCTTCGCAACCCAGGGCTTACGCCCCCTGCAAGCGCACAGTCTGGCGGCCGTTTGGTAGCGATCACCACCTGGGTGGCGCGGGGGGCTTTCTCCTGCGGCCCCGGGAATGAGGGTCGCCATGAAGGGCTGGATCGCCGGAACGCTGCTCGTCGCGCTCGCCACCGTCGCCGTTGGCACGGGCACCATCGCGCAGGAGGAGCCGCCCGATCCCACGCCCGAACCGGCCACCGAAACCACCGCCAACGTCGAGGTGCGCGTCTGGCAGGCCGTGCGCGACGCCCGCTCCATCTACATCAGCGCGCGTCCCGAGGACGGCAGCTGGGCCACGCTCGGCACCATCCCGCTGCCCCTCGACGACGGCCACAGCAGCAGCGGGCGATTCCGCTACGGCGACATCACCGTGGCCGTGCCCGTGGCCAGCGCCACGAAGGACGTCGAGGTGCGCGTCTGGCAGGCCGTGCGCGACGCGCTCAGCATCTACATCTCCGCGCGCCCCGAGGGCGGGAGCTGGGCCACGCTCGGCACCATCCCCCTGCCCCTCGACGACGGCCACAGCAGCAGCGGGCGCTTCCGCTACGGCGACATCACGGTCGAGGTGCCGGTCCCGCTCCCGTCCGCGCCGACCGCCACGCCCACTCCGACGCCGACGCCCACGCCGTGGGTCGACCCGCGCCCGGACGACACGTACACGCTGGCGCAGCTCGCAGACATGCCCGCGCCGCGCGCTCCCGAAGTGCCGCCGTTGCCGGACCACGTGATGGCAATTCAGATATTTCCGGGTACTACCCCTTATGGTGCTACGATTTACCTTGCGGCTTTGTCCCAAGTCAGCATAGAACTTTCCGAGCGTCATGGATCTGAATCCTACCCGGTGTTCTGCAACGAACCTTGGGGGCTCCGCCTGCGTTGCAATTACGGTGATGTGAGACCGCTGGACTCCTCCGGCACTCGGTATGTAGATCAGTGGAATGCGTGGGGAGGGGACTACGATTTCGTCTCAGCATCTTTTGGTGACAATCCACTGACTTGCCAGGAGCAGGAAGCACAGGACCATGGATTTTATTCGATAGAGAGGCGGTGGTGGTGTTACGACCCTGACACCTACCATGCATGGGAGGCGGCACGGGACCGGGCCCTTATCCCGCCGATCGATCCGCTGGAGCGCTACCTGCGCCGACAGGGCGATCCGCCGCTGTGGTACGACGATCCGCCGTTCGAGCGAATCGGCACGTCCACCACAGGCGTCTTCCGCATGGAACCGTACGTGAGATACGAGTACGATCTCGCGTGGCAAGGTGAATCGGCAGCCGAATTTCACCACGCTCCGTGGGGAACCCGCCTCCAGTGTGTTCCTGTTAATCGAAGCGGACATGCGACGATTAGCACTGAGACACTGTTGGGTACCGTAGTTTCTACCTACAACACGACTGCTTCCGGCGAGAAGTACTTCGTCCGACGAGCGTCGTTGTGCGAATTCGAAGTCTGGGTCTCTGACTCGTGGGAAGGGACGGTAACCATCACCTTCGCGCCGGAGGAGGGCCCATGATCGCGAGGTTCAGCGTTCTTGGCGGCCTGATGCTGCTGCTTGCGGCGTGCAGTTCCTCGGCGGAGCCGACCCCGACCCAGACTGGCGTGTGGTTGTATCCCGATGGGTCCGTGGCCACGCAGCATTGTCGCGACCGGGACATCGACACCGAGCAGTTCGCCGCCAACCTCGCCGACGCCAAGGAGGCCGGGGCCATTCGCTACGACTGTGACAGCCCGCGCGCACTGACCGCGCTGGCCAGAGAGGAGGAGGCGCGCGCGGCTCTCCAGGCAACGCCGGAACCGACGCCCACGCCAACCCCCACGCCAACGCCTACGCCCAGCCCAACACCGACCGTCGTGCCGTTCGCGCGTGGCAGCAACGCGCTCGTCTATGCGTATCCGCATCGATGCGTCTGGCTGAGGTCGGGGCACCAGATTGAGGACAGGAACCGGATCATCTGCGTACTGGACGGGGAGTTCGTCTCGATTCAGTCGGCTCCCGTTCAGGATGACGAATACACGTGGTACACGGTTACGTACCGGCATACCGAGGAGAGTGCCAGGTTCACGACCACCAGCTCCTGCGATGACTGGGCTGACCGGACGTTCGGGCGTGCGCTCGTGAATTCCTGGATCCAGACACGTGGCGAATGTGAGGTGACAGTGAGGGGCTGGATGGCCGGGGAGTTTTTGCGCTAGCGCCGCCCGCTACTCCTCGCTCTCGCCACGCTCCATCTCCCCTCGCTTCCCGCAGGCTGTCGCTCGCGCAGGGCGCAACGGGACGTGGACGAGAAAATGATCAACCTCGATCTCCTATTGCGCGCGACGTGCTACCATCCCTTTTAATCTTAAGCACGGAGGCCGTGAAATGTTCGAAGTTTTCGGCGCAGGTATGAGCACGAGCGTTAGTCAGGTGCCGCTGATCGTGGCGTGGATGGTGTGGATCTCGGGGTATTGGAGGGTGCGGTAGGCGCGAATCCGGGATCCATTCGTCCGTTACCCTCGCCTCGAACTGTTCCCACCAGCGGGCAGTAGGTGTGGCTGCGTCACCGCCTACGCGACCGGGGTCCGCGTGCCATAGTCGCGCCATACCCGAACGCCCAAGTGGCGTGTCGACTTATTACGAGAGGCTCTCGCGCATCGCGCAATTCTCCTCACGCGTGGCCGGATCATGGATGAGTTCACTGATCGCCTCCTCGACGAAATCCTACTCCTGCTCCCGCCGCTCCCCCAGCTATCCCGGGTACACCACCGCCAGCGGATAGCGGCGTGAATGCATGAACGGAAAAGTGATCGATCTCGATCTTCCATTTGCGTGTTACAATCCAATTAACTCGCGAAGGAGCGCAAAATGCCAGACCTTGTCGCCGCAGCGATCACCATCATCATTACCCAGTTGCCGCTGGTCGTGGCGTGGATGCCGTTGATCTCGGACCGGTTTTGGTGGATGCGGTAGGCGCGCAGTCGAGATCTATTCGTCCGTTACCTCGCTCCCGCCGTTCCCCCAGCGGACAGCGGCGCGCGAGCCGTCTGGCGCGCGGCGCGCGCGGGGGCGATACTGCCGCCGTGGCCAGCGCGCGCGTGGACATCGCCATCGTCGGGGGCGGCGTCATCGGCGCGGCCTGCGCCTGGTTCCTCGCGCGGCGCGGGGCCAGGCCGCTCGTCATCGAGGGCGCGTCCGTGGCCCACGCGGCCAGCGGCAAGGCGGCGGGGCTGCTCTCCCCGCTCATGCCGCCCGCCGACCGCGAGACCGCCGCCATCTCGCCGCTGACGGAGCGCGGGGCGTCCCTCCACGCCACGCTCGCGGAGCTGCTCGACGGCCCGAAGACCTACGGCTACGCGCCCTTCGAGACGTGCGCCGCCGCGCGGAACGCGGACGAGGCGGCGCTGCTGCGGGAGCGCGCGGCGGAGGTGGGCGGCGAATGGATCGCGTCCGACGCGCTCGCCGAGCGCTGCGCGTGGCTCGACCGGCCCGCCGCCGGAGGCCTGCTCGTGCGCTCCGCCCAGCTCGACCCGGCGGCGTTCACGCAACGGCTGATGGAGTCGGCCACGGGCATGGGCGCGTCGCTGCGCATCGCGCGGGCGGCGGGGCTGCTGGGCGGGCCGGAGGGCGTGACCGGCGTCGAGCTCGAGGGCGGCGACGCAGTGCTCGCGGACGCCGTCGTGCTGGCGCTGGGGCCATGGACGCACCGCGCCGCCGCGTGGCTCGACCTGCCCCTGCCCGTGCGCCCGCTGAAGGGCGAGATCGTGCACCTCGAACCGGCGCGCGAACCGCCGCCGGGGGGCTTCTCCGATTTCGACGGCCAGTACGCCGTGACGAAGCCGACGGACGTGGTGTTCGCGGGCACGACGGCGGAGGAGGCGGGCTTCGACGACGCGCCCACGCCCGCGGCGCGCGAGCGCATCCTCGCCGACGTGGCGCTCCGCACCTCGTTGCTGGCGGACGCGCGCGTGGTCGACCAGACCGCCTGCCTGCGCCCCCTCTCCGCCGACGGCCTGCCGCTCATCGGCGCGGCGCCGGGACGGCGGGGCGCGTGGGTGGCGACGGGCCACGGACGCAAGGGCATCCTGCTCTCGCTGGCCACGGGCGAGGCCATCGCCGAACTGATCCTGGACGGGCGCGCCGCGCTCGACCTCGCGCCCTTCGACCCCGCGCGCTTCGGAACGCGAGCGTGAGCGCGCCCGCGGAACTGGGCTGGCCGTCCGTGCTCGCCCACCGCATGGAGCGCCAGTTCCTGACCGAGCGGCGCCCGCGGGAGGAGCTGACGGCGGTGGCGGGGGCCATCGGCGGGCTGCACGCGCAGTCCCTGCCCGCCGCCGAGCTGGCCGCGTGGGCGCGCATCGACGGCCTGCGCCCCGGCGACCTCGAACGCGAGCTGTGGGAGCGCCGCGCGCTCGTGAAGACCTGGGCCATGCGCGGCACGCTCCACCTGCTGCCGGCGCGCGAGTACGGCCTCTGGCGGGCCGCGCTCGACACCTTCGACCACTACCTGAAGGGCGCCTGGCTGCGCGGCTTCTCCATCTCGCGCGAGGAGCTGGAGGCGCTGCTGGAGGCGGTGCGCGGGGCGCTCGGCGGCGAGGGCCTTACGCGCGACGAGCTGGCCGACGCCGTGGCGCGGGCGACGGGTTCGCCCGCGCTGGGCGAGAAGCTGCGCGACAGCTGGGGCGCGTACCTGAAGCCCGCATCCTTCCGCGCCATCCTCTGCTTCGGGCCGAACCGCGGGCGAAACGCGACCTTCGTCAGCCCGGCGGCGTGGCTCGGCGCGGACGCCGTGGCGGGCCCGCCGGCGGACGAGGCGCTCGACGCCGTCACGCGCCGCTACCTCGATGCCTACGGTCCCGCCACGGCGGCGGAGTACTCGCGCTGGTGGGGGCCGCGCCGCCCGCCGCAGGCGCTGCGCCGCTTCCGCGCGCCCGGCGCCGGGGCCGTCGAGGTCTCGGTGGAGGGCGAGCCGCACTGGGCCCCGGCGGCGCGCGTGGAGGCCATCGCCGGGGCCGCGCCGCGCCGCTGCGTGCGCCTGCTGCCCGCCTTCGACCCGTACGTGATCGCCTCGCCGCGGGACGAGCCCGTCGCGCTCGCGCCGGAGCGCAAGGCGCGCGTGCACCGACCCCAGGGCTGGATTTCGCCCGTGCTGCTCGCGGACGGGCGCATCGAGGGCGTGTGGCGTCACGAGCGCGCGCGGGGGCGGCTGGAGGTGCGCGTGGAGCCGTTCGCGGAGCCGCCCGCCTGGGTGCGGGAGGGCGCGGAAGCGGAGGCGGAGCGGCTCGCCGCCTTCTTCGGGGAGCCGCTGGCGCTCGGCTGGGAGCGGCCCTAGGCCTCGTCGTCCGGCTTGACGATGCCGCGCGTCCAGAAGGGGTCGAGCGCCTTGAGCACGGCGCGCTCCTCGTCGCCGGAGAGGCGGCCGGCATCGTCCTCGCTGGCGCGCTTCTCCCTGCCGGGCAGCACGGGCGCGGAGCCGGTGTCCTCCGGCCCCCAGCGCATGCGCGCGGCGCTCCTCGCGAGCCGCGCCAGCTCCCCCACGGACTCCGGTTCGGCCATGGCGATCCCTCGCTGCTACTTCGCCTTCTCGAAGGACAGGTTCAGGTTCCAGAGGCCCAGCATGATGCCGGGCTGGTGGCGGAAGTCGTTCTGGCCGGGCGTGAAGGAGATGCCGTCGAGCCGCTCGAAGAGGCGCTCCCAGGCGATGTTCTGCTCGAGGCGCGAGATGCCCGCGCCCGGGCAGACGCGGATGCCCTGCGAGAAGGTCATGTGGCGGCCCGTGTTCGGGCGCGCGAGGTCGACGTCCGCGGGACAGGGGAACTCCTCGGGGTCGTGGTTGGCCGCGCCGTAGCGCAGGTGGAGGATCGAGCCCTTCGGGATGGTCACGCCGCACATCTCCACGTCCCTGGCGGCCATGCGCGTGGAGAGGCCCTGCGTGGGGGCCTGGATGCGGAGGCCCTCCTCCACGAAGAAGCGGATGCGGGAGCGGTCGGCCTTGATCGTGTTCCACAGGTCGCGGTCGCGCGCCAGCAGCTCGGCCTCGGCGGCGATGGCGTACTGCGTCGTCTCCAGCCCGCCGATGTGCATGCCGAAGACGACGCCCACGACCTCGGAGTCGGTGAGCTTGCGGCCCATGTACTCCACTTGCGTGAGGAAGGTGGTCATGTCGTCCGCGGGGTTCTGGCGCTTCTTCGTCACCTGCGCCTGCACGTACTCCATGAACTCGCCGAGGTCGCGGGCGTTCTCGGCCTCTTCCACGTCGCTCATGAGGTTGCGGTGGCCCTTGCCGTAGACGAAGCGGCGCACCTGCGCCTGGCCCCAGACGCGCAGCTGGGGCATGTCCTCGAAGGGGAAGCCGAGGATGGTGGTCATCACCATCTGGGGCAGGGGCGCGGCGAACTCCTCGACGAAGTCGATCTCCGGCGGCTGGCGGTCGATCCAGCCGTCGATGAGCTCGTCCACGTAGCGCGTCACCATGGGGCGGTGGCGGGGGGCGCCGGTGGCCCCCACCCACGGATCGGTCAGCTGGATGCGGTGCTGCTTGTGCAGCTCCATGTTGGGGCGCAGGGTGTTGCGCGCCATGGCGTCCAGCAGCACGGAGTGGTCGTCCTCCTCCGTCGTCTCCAGCCCGGCCCCGCCGTAGGAGGGCTGGGGGAAGGTGTAGGGATCGCGAATGATCATCGCGATGTCCTCGTACCTGGTGATGACGAAGCCGTCCGTGTCGGGCGTGGTGCCCTCGCCGGGGATGCGCAGCACGGGCGCTTCCTCGTGCAGGATCTTGTAGGACTCGAACCAGTGCTCCTGCTGGCCGGGCGCGAAGAGGTCGACGTCCTCCAGCTTCACCGGGCACTCGGCGGTGGCGTCGATCATCTCCTGGTACATGGTCTCGGTCATCGGGCTCCCCCATGTTCGTCCGCGCGGAACCTCACGACCCCGCGTCCGTCGCCCCTAGCATACCGCGCCGCGCGCCGCATGGCACGCCGCTCAATCGAAGAGCAGCGCGAGGTCCATGCCGATGAGCGTCAGGCTCAGGCCCAGCCACAGGATCGTGATGATCCAGAACAGCCGCGGGTTCTCCGCGCGATGGACCGGCTCGACGAGGAACACCACGCCCGTGACCAGGGACGGCGCCGACCAGGACAGGAAGAGCAGGCCCCAGATCCACTGGTAGTCGAACAGCACGGCGACCACGACGATGGCGAGCGCCGCGAGCGTGAACCAGCGGATGCGGCCGCTGGCGCCGCGCCCGCCCCGGCGGTCGAAGGTCACGGCGCGCGTTCGACGTGAGGCGGGGGCGGCTCCGCGCCGAGCAGCCGCCAGCCGAGGTAGTGGTGAAAGTCCGCCACCACGCGCTCGAGCGGCACGAGCCGCCCGCCCGCGGAGCGACGCGCGTTCATGCCCGCCTGGGCGCGCTCGCAGATGGCGCGGTCCTCCTCGAGGAAGGCGGTGGCGAAGCCGTCGGAGACCATGCGCGTGAGGAAGTCGGGGCGCGCTTTCGCGAGCGACCCCGTGAACACGCGCGTCTCAGTCGGCGAGAGGGGATGGACGGCGAGCCAGTCCCACGAATCCCGCGTGACGATGCCCACGAACGAGGGCGGGATGGAGACGAGCGTATAGCGGTCGCCGCCCTCGCCGCCGCCGCCGAACAGGCTGGCGAGCAGCCTTCCCGTGAACCCACCGCCGCCGCCCTGGACGATGGCGCCGCCCGTGAGCGTCCACGCCGCCGAACCCTCGACGTAGTAGGCCCCGCGCGTGGGCGTGACCTTCTCCAGCGTGTCGGCGTGCACCTTGAAGAGGTGGTAGCTCTCCATGCCGTTTTCGGCGATCAGCTTCCAGTTGGCGTCCCAGACCTCTGGCGCGACGAGCGGCCCCGCCGTCGTGAACGCCGCCATGTCGTAGGCGGCGAGGTGGGGCGCGATGCCCGTCAGCCGCTCCGCCAGCGGCGGCGTCTCCTCCGAAAGGCACACGAAGACGACGCCCATCCAGGTCTCGACGCGGAAGGACGGCAGGCCGTGCTCCTCCGGGTCGATGTCGGCGCCGCGCGCGTAGGGCGCGCCGCGAAAGGCGCCCGCGTCGCTGTAGCTCCAGGCGTGGTAGGGGCAGACGATGCGGCCATCCTCGAGGCGGTCGGCCCCCGGTTCGAGCATGAGCGTGCCGCGGTGGCGGCAGACGTTGGAGAGCGCGCGCAGCTGGCCGTCCGCGCCGCGCACCAGCGCGACGGGCTCGCCGCCGACGTCGACGGCGAGGCAGTCGCCGGGCCCGGCCAGCGCCGCCTCGGCGCACACCGCCACCCAGTCGCCGCGGAAGAGGCGCTCCGTCTCCAGCGCGAAGAGGGCCTCGTCGCGGTAGGCGGCGAAGGGCAGTGCGCTCGCCTCCCCGACGGGCGCCATGGCCGTGGCCAGCAGCTCCCGCGCGGAGGCGACATCGCTCGCGTGCGCCGTCCCGGCCATGCGCCCAGCATACGCCCGTCAACGGGCGTCGTACGGCTCGGGATCCTCGCTCACCATGCGGATGCCGCGGTCGTCGGGCGCGACGGCGTCGGGACGCATCCAGCCGAGGCCGCCCGCGACGAAGCCGAGCACGAGCTGGTTGAGGCTCGTGCCCTGGCGGTGCGCCTCCCGCGCCAGCGCGCCGTGCAGCTCGGCGGGCAGGCGCACGCGGAACTGGCCGCTGTACTCCGGCTCCTCCGCCGGTTCGGGCACGGGCCGTCCCTCGGCGCGCGCGGCGGCGATCCACTCCCTCATGGCGTCGCGCACGTTCTCCATCGCCTCGGCCTCGGTTTCGCCGTCGGACATGCAGCCCGGCAGCTCCTCCACCGTGGCGAACCAGTAGGGCCCGTCGCCGTCGTCCATCCGCCGCAGGCGGAAGTGGTAGGACTCCCGCGGATACGTTTCCGTCGTCATCGGTCACCTCCCGGATGGCCTTCACCGTCTGGTCCACGTAGGGGGCGCGGACCGTGCGGCGCTGGGGGATGCTGAGGATGCGTTCGAGCCGCGGGTGCGTGTACACCTTGTGGCTCGTGCCCTGCTGCCGCGAGGTGAAGCCCGCCCGCCGCAGCAGCGTGTCGAGTCGCGCCGCGGAGACGTTATTGCGCCCCCGCCTGAGCGCCCGCAGTTCCGTGGACCAGTCCCGCGCCATCAGCGCCTCCGCCGTTCGCGTTGGCGGCCCACTCCGCCGGATCGCCTCCTTCGCGCGAATGGTACCACAAGCGGAACCACGCGCAAGCGGGCTACGTTCCCACCGCCGCCACGGCCACGGCCTCCACCTCGAGCAGGAAATCGGGATGGAAGAGCGCGGCGACGTAGACGAGGCTGAGCGCGGGCGGGTTCGCGGGCGCCCCCCAGACGCGCTGGAAGGCCTCGTAGGCGGGGAGCGCGGGCTGGCCCGCCACCACGTACACGGTCATCTTCACCACGTCGTCGATGCCCGCCTCGGCGGCGGCGAGCGCGGCCAGCAGGTTGCGCGCCGTCTGCTCCGCCTGCGCCACCACGTCGCCCTTGCCGACGACGTTGCCCTCGGCGTCCACGGCGCTCTGGCCACCCACCCAGACGGTGCGGTAGGCGCCCTCGACGGCGACGGCCTGCGAGAAGGCGGGGTTGCTGGGAAGCGTTGCGGGATTGAGGTGGCGGATGGTCACGGCGGATCCTCCTGCGGGACGGCATGATAGCGGCGCATCCCGCCACGCGCTTGCGGAACGCCGCGGTCCGCACGGGCCGGTACGACGGGACGGGCGCGCTGTGGACGGCGGAGTTCGCCCTCCCCGACGGGGAGCGCTAGCCCGCCGGGTCGAGCAGCACCTTGATGACGCCGTCGCGGCGCTCGTCGAAGACGGCATAGCCGCGCGGGCCCTCGGACATGGGCAGCCGGTGCGTGAAGACGCGCTCCGGATGGAGCTTCCCCTCCCGCAGCAGGGGCGCCAGCTCCGGCCAGGCGAACTGGGGCGAGACGAGCCCGACGCGGTAGGTGAGGTCCTTGCCGAACACGGCCATGAGGTTGACCGTCATCTCCGGGTCGGCGGTGGCGCCCACCTGCGAGAGCGTGCCGCCGTGGGCGAGCGCGCCGAAGGCGATGCGCACGGTCGCCCGCGGGCCCGCCGCCTCCACGACGTGGGCGCAGCCGCGCCCGCCGGTCTGGTCGAGCACGGCCTCGACGGGATCGACCTCGCTGGCGTCGATGGGGATGGCGCCGAGCCGTTCCGCCTCCGCCAGGCGGTGGGGCACGCGGTCGATGGCGAAGACGCGCGAGGGGCCGAAGAGGAAGGCCGTTTCGATGGCCATCTGGCCCACGGGGCCCGCGCCCACCACGGCCACCTCGCCGCCGGGCCTGATGTCGGCGCCGCGCGCGCCCTTGTAGCCCGTGGGCAGGATGTCCGTGAGCAGCACCGCCTGCTCGTCGCTCACGCCGTCGGGGATGCGCAGCAGGGAGCTGTCGGCGGCGGGCACGCCGATGGCCTCGGCCTGCGCGGCGTCGAGCCCGGGCCCGCCCAGCACGCGCGCATCCACGTTGGGGCAGCGCGCGGTCAGCAGGCCGCGGCAGGCCTCGCAGCGCCCGCAGCCCACCACGGCGGAGACGAGCACGCGGTCGCCGGCGCGGAAGCGGCGCACCTCCGGGCCCACGGAGACGACCTCGCCAATGCATTCGTGGCCCATGGCGCGCCCGATGCGCTCCTCGTTCACGGGGCCGTGGTAGCCGTGCAGGTCGGAGCCGCAGATGGCGAAGCGCGTGGTGCGCACGAGGGCGCCGTCGGGGCCGGGCACGTCCGCGTCGGGAACGCGCTCCAGCTCGACGCGCCGGTGGCCGCGGTAGACAAGCGCGCGCATGGGCTGCCTCCTGGCGCCGCGACGGGCGGCGGTCGCGCGCACTCTAGCGCGTCGCGCGGGCGCGGGGACGGCGGGCGCCGTGTATTCTCATGGCCGCGTGAGTCCCGCGTCGCTCAGTCGACTGATCGCCGCCCACTGGGCGCTGTGGGCGGTGTGCGCGCTCTTCCTGCTCGTGGCCGCGTTCACGCTCGACGACTACGAGGGCGCCTGGATAGACACATGGCCCCAGCGCGTGATCGGGAACGCGACGCTCGACTACCTCGCGGGGGACGGCGAGCGCGCCTTCGACCAGCTGGGTCACCACTCCAGCCGCTACTACGGCGCGGCCTTCGAGGCGGCGCTGGTGCTCGCCGAACGCATCCTCGGCCTGGAGCACGGATGGGACATCTACCTCGGCAGGCACTTCCTCACGCACCTGTTCTTCCTCGCCGGCGGCGTCTTCTGCTACCTGCTCGTCCTGCGCATGTTCGACAGCAGAGTGCTGGCGCTCATCGCCACGGTGCTGTTCCTGCTGCATCCCCGCATCTACGCGCACTCCTTCTTCAACTCGAAGGACGTCCCCTTCCTCGCGATGTTCATGATCGCGCTCTCCCTCACGCACCGCGCCTTCCGGCGCGACACGCTGGGCGCGTTCCTGCTCTGCGGCGTGGGCATGGGCCTGCTCGTCAACCTTCGCATCATGGGCATCGTCCTGTTCGCCGCCGTGCTCGTCCTGCGCGCGCTGGACCTGGCCTTCGCGGGAAGCGCGGACGGGCGCAAGCGCGTCCTGTTGACGGGCGGAGCCTTCGCGCTCGCCGCCGTGCTCACGTTTTACGCCTCGCTGCCAGCGCTCTGGACCGACCCGGTCGGGCGCTTCCCGGAGATGGTCGACGTGCTCTCATCCCATCCGATTCCTCTCTGGAGCCTCTTCCGGAGCGAGTGGCTGTACTCCGCGGACGGGCCGCCGTGGGACTATGTGCCCGTGTGGGTGGGGATCACGACGCCGCCCGCCGTGCTGCTGCTGGCCCTCGCCGGGGCCGTCGCGCTGGCGTGGGGAGGGTTGCGCCGCCCGCGCCACGTCGTCCGCAACGGCCCGCTGCGCTTCGGTCTCCTGCTGGCGGCCCTGCCCGTGGCCACGGTGGCGGCCATCGTCATTCTGGAGAGCAACTACCACAACCACTGGCGGCAGCTGTACTTCCTGTACGCGCCGCTGGTCCTGCTCGCGGCCACGGGAATCCGCTGGCTCGTCTCCTCCGCGCGCGGGCGCTGGCCCACCGGCGGGGCATACGCCCTGACGGGGGTCGCCGTGGCCACCGTCCTCGTCTCCATGGTCCGCATCCACCCGCACCAGGACAGCTACTTCACCTTCCTCACGGACCGCACCACGCCGGAGCACCCTGGCGCCCGGTACGAGATGCACCTCAGGCAATTCAGGAGCGAGATCGACCTCGCCAACATCCTCGAGGCCCATCCATCCGGAAAGATCTTCACGCCCTCCCTGATAAACAGGAATGTGTTCTCGCCGGAAGAGCGGGAGCGGTTCGTCGCGACGAGGGATTTCCGCTCAGGCGAGCGCAACTTCCTCGAGCTTCCCGATGCCGAAGTCTGCCGGTCCGCAGACGCTCCCCCGTTCGCGATTACCCACGCCGAACGCATCTACGCCACCATGCTTTCCTGCATGGTCGAGCCGGCGGCATGGTTCGGCGCCCTGCGACGGGATGCGCTGATCGCCGAGCCGCTGATTCGCTCCGTCTACGACGTCTGGCGCGACGGACGCCTGCTGACCTACGCGCGCGACGGGTGCCCCCTCGACGACGTCGCGGAAGATAGGCCGCGCTTCTTCCTGCACGCGGTCCCCGTGGACAAGGGCGACCTGCCCCGGTATCGCCGGGAGTACAGCTTCGACAACTTCGATTTGGCATTGCGGGGCAGCAGGGCGCGCATCGACGGGGACTGCATGGCCGTCGTGCGTCTGCCCGACTACCCCATCGCCGGCATCCGCACGGGCCAGTTCACCGACGACGGCGTCCTCTGGGAAGCGGAGGTCGTCTTCGACAGCGGGAGCGCCCCCGTCGCGCCGCCGAACTACGCCGCCGCCCGGCGGGATGCGCTGGCGAAGGAGCCGCTGGCCCGCTCCGTCTACGACGTCCATCTCGACGGGCGCACGCTGACGTACGTGCGGGACGGCTGCACAGAGGCGGAAGCGGAGGCGCGCTTCTTCCTGCATGTCGTCCCCACGGATGCGGGCGACCTGCCCGAACACCGTCGGGAGTATGGCTTCGAGAACCTCGATTTCACGCTGGCGGCGCGCGGGGCGCGCCTCGACGGGAACTGCGTGGCCGTCGTCCCCCTGCCCACCTACCCCATCGCCACGGTTCGCACGGGCCAGTACGACGCCACGGGCGCGCTGTGGACGGAGGAGTTCGCGCTCCCCGACGGGGAGTGAGCGCGGAGCTGCTCCTGGCTCCCCGGCGAGGATTCGAACCTCGAACCTAGCGGTTAACAGCCGCTCGCTCTACCGTTGAGCTACCGGGGAACGGGCCTCCAGTTTCGGGCGGTCCCGCTGAAGGGGCAACCGTCGCGCGCCGCGCCCGCACTCGCCCCGCCGGAGCGCCGCCGTGGGCCAGACCCGCACGGGCGCGTCCCCCCTGCCCTGGCCCCGCCGCCTCTGGCGCTTCTGGCTGGTCGCCTGGAACTTCGCCGTCATCTACCTCGGCTACAAGCGCGTGCAGCGCATGCGCGGGCTGAGCGCGGAGGAGCGGCGGCGGCGCTACGCCGACCGCCATCGCGCCACCGCCGACCGCCTCTACCGGCTGGCCGTGCGCATGGAGGGGCTGCTGATCAAGGCCTGCCAGTTCCTCAGCAGCCGCGCCGACATCGCCCCGCCCGAGCTGGTGGGCGGGCTGGGGCGGCTGCAGGACGCCGTGCCCGCGCGGCCCTGGCGCGAGGTGGCGGCGCAGCTGGAGCGCGAACTGGGCGCCCCGCCGGAGCGCGTCTTCGCGCACATCGAGCGCGCGCCCATCGCGTCCGCCTCGCTGGCGCAGGTGCACCGCGCCCGCACGCGCGACGGGCGCGAGACGGCCGTGAAGGTGCAGTACCCCGGCATCGACCGCGTGGTGGAGACGGACCTGCGCGCCATCTCGCTGCTCGTCGCCCTGCTCGCGCGCATCGAGCCGAACTACGACTTCCGCATGGTCGCCGGGGAGATGGGGCGCAACGTGCCGCGCGAGCTCGATTTCGCGCGCGAGGGCCGCAGCGCCGAGCGCGTGGCTCGCGAGCTGGCCCACCGCGCGGACGTGCGCGTGCCCCTCATCGTGTGGGAGCACACCACGCGCCGCGTGCTCACCATGGAGTACATCGACGGCGTCAAGATCTCCGACACCGACGAGCTGCTGGCGCGCGGCATCGACCCCAACGCCGTCGCCCGCATCATGATGGAGGCCTACTGCGAGCAGATCCTCGTCAACGGCTTCTTCCACGCCGATCCCCATCCCGGCAACCTGCTGGTGCTGCCCGGGCCCGTCGTCGTCTTCCTCGATTTCGGGCTGAGCAAGGAGCTGCCGGACGATTTCCGCCGCACCTACAACCACTTCACGCTGGCCGTCATGGGGCAGAACGACGCGGGCATGGCGGACGGCTTCCGCAAGCTCGGCTTCCGCACGCGGTACGACGACCCGGCCACGCTGGTGGCGCTGGGGCGCTCCTTCTTCGATTCGGCCGGACCGGCGCAGCGGCCCTACGCCGACGCCGAGGTGGTGGGCGAGGTGAACGAGCGGCTGTCGCGGCTGCTGGCCGAGAACCCCGTGACCGAGGTCCCGCCCGACATCCTCCTCATCCTGCGCGTGCTCGGCCTCATGAGCGGGCTGCAGAAGCGGCTCGACAGCACCGTGGACCTGGTGGGCACGATCACGCCCTTCGCGGAGGGGCAGGTGGCGGCGGACGCGGCCTCCGGCGGCGGCTGAGCGGGAGGGGCTATACTGCCCGCGATGGCCAGCCCCGACCAGCCGAACCGCCTCTACTTCGGCGACAACCTCGACATCCTGCGCGAGCACATCCCCGACGAGTCCGTCGACCTCGTCTACCTCGACCCGCCCTTCAACTCCCGGGCCACCTACAACGTCCTCTTCCGCGAAAAATCGGGCGAGGAGTCCGCCGCCCAGATCACCGCCTTCGACGATACCTGGCACTGGGATCTCGGCTCCGAGGCCGCCTACCAGGACGTGGTGAGGAACGGGCCGCCCGGGCTGGCCGACCTGCTGCAGGCCATGCACGCCTTCCTCGGTCGCAACGACATGATGGCCTACCTGACCATGATGGCCCAGCGCATGGTCGAGCTGCACCGCGTGCTCAAGCCCACGGGCAGCCTCTACCTGCACTGCGACCCCACGGCCAGCCACTACCTCAAGCTGCTGCTGGACGCCACCTTCGGGGCGCGCAATTTCCGCAACGAGATCACCTGGCAGCGCACCGAGAGCCACAATACCGCCGACCGCTACGGCAACGTCGCGGACATCATTTTCTACTATACGAAAACCGAAAGCCTGACCTGGAACCGGCAATTCCACCAGTATCCGAACGGGGAGCAACGGTACGGCGACAGGCAGCTGAGGCGCTTCCGCCATCGCGATCCCGACGGCAGGATCTACAAACTCGATGACCTGACGGCGCCGCGACCCGACAGCGACTCCGGCAAATTCGAATGGAGGGGAACGACGCCGGGGCCTTCCCGCGGCTGGGGCTACCGTCTCGAGCAGCTCGAGGCATGGTGGGAGCAGGGCCGCATTCAGACGAAGCGGGACGGAACGCCGCGGATGGACGGGCTGAAGGTCTACCTCGACGACACGGAAGGCAAGCCGCTTCAGAACGTCTGGACGGACGTTCCGCGCATCGCCAACACATCGCCGGAGCGCCTCTCCTATCCCACGCAGAAGCCGGAAGCCCTGCTCGAACGCATCATCGCTTCCTCCAGCAACGAGGGCGACGTCGTGCTCGACCCCTTCTGCGGCTGCGGCACCACCGTGGCCGTGGCCGAACGGCTGGGACGCAAATGGATCGGCATCGACATCACTCACATCGCCATCGCCCTCATGAAGAGCCGCCTGCACGATACCTTCGCCGACGACCTCTCCCCCTACGCCGTCGTCGGCGACCCCAAGGACGTCGAGAGCGCCCGCGCCCTCGCCATCGCGAGCGAACACGACGGCCGCTACCAGTTCCAGTGGTGGGCCCTCGGCCTCGTCGAGGCGCGGCCCGTCAAGGAGCGCGGGCCCGACTCCGGCATCGACGGCTTCATCACCTTCTTCGACGACGAGAGCGGCAGGGCCAAACGCATCGTCGTGCAGGTCAAGAGCGGGCGCGTGACGCGCGCCGACGTCGCCACGCTCAAGGGCGACGTGGAGCGCGAGGGCGCCGCCATCGGCCTCTTCGTCACGCTCGCCGAACCCACCGAACCGATGTGGCGGGAAGCGGAGGCGGCGGGCTTCTACGAGCCGGAGCACTTCCCCGGCCAGCGCTACCCGCGCATCCAGCTCCTCACCATCGAGGCGCTGCTGTCGGGGAAGCACGCGGAGTACCCGCGCATGGCGCCGCCCGCCACCTTCCGGCGCGCCCCGCGCCGACGCCGCGCCGAGGGCTCGCAGGGCGCGCTGGGGTAGGGGCGTTGCGCGTACGCCGCGGGGCGCGCTACCCTTCCCGCGGCCCTTTAAGACGGTCCCGCGAGGCCGCCAAGGGAGGAGGCGCCGGCATGACCGGCTGGCCCGTCGCACGCGCCGCGAACCCCCATGGACCGAGGACGTTTCCGTCGTGAGCCCCGTCGAGCTGCAGCGGGGCGAGGAGCTGGCGCGCACCATCCGCCGTCTGGCGCACGAGATCATCGAGAGCCACGGCGGCGCGCGGGGGCTGTACCTGATCGGCCTGCTCACGCGCGGGGCGCCGCTGGCGGAGCGGCTGGCGTCGGCCATCGAGGCGTTCGAGGGCGCGCGCCCGCCCGTGGGCTCGCTCGACATCGGGCTGTATCGCGACGACCTGGCGCAGCGCGCGCCGCCGCCCGCCGTGCGCCCCAGCGCCATCCCCCGCGGGCTGGAGGGCGCCACCGTGGTGCTCGTGGACGACGTGCTCTACACGGGGCGCACCATCCGCGCGGCGCTGGACGCGATCATGGATTTTGGGCGGCCCGCGCGCGTGCGCCTGGCCGTGCTGGTGGACCGCGGCCACCGCGAGCTGCCCATCCGCCCCGATTTCGTGGGCCGCAACATTCCCACCGCCCCCGCGCAGGCGGTGGAGGTGCGGCTGGCGGAGACGGACGGCGAGGACGCCGTCTACCTGCTGGAGGGAGAGGAACGCCATGGCGAGCATTGAGACCGCCGCCGCCCCCGCCATCGCGGAGGCGCCGCCCGCCGCCGGGCCGCAGCAGCCGCTCGCCCCCTCGCCCACCGCCGCCACCGCCTGGACGCGCAAGGACCTGCTGGACACGGACGCGCTTTCGGCGGCGGAGATCGCGCTCGTGCTGGACACGGCGGAGGCCATGGCGGAGGTGCGCGAGCGGCCCGTGGGGCGCGTGGCCACGCTGCGCGGCACGACCGTCGTCACCCTCTTCCACGAGAACAGCACGCGCACGCGCGCCAGCTTCGAGCTGGCGGCCAAGTCGCTGGGCGCGGACGTGGTCAACCTCTCCGCCTCCGCCAGCAGCGCGGCGAAGGGCGAGTCGCTCGTCGATACGGCGCGCACGCTGGAGGCCATCGGCGCGGACGTGCTGGTCATGCGCCATCCCGCGTCGGGGGCGGCGGCGCTGGCCGCGCGCCACACCGCCGCCAGCGTGGTGAACGGCGGCGACGGCGCGCACGCCCACCCCACGCAGGCGCTGCTCGACCTGTACGCCATGCGCCGCCGGCTGGGCGACGTGGCGGGGCGCAAGGTGGCCATCGTGGGCGACGTGCTCCACAGCCGCGTGGCCCGCTCCAACCTGTGGGCGCTGCGGGCGGCGGGCGCGCACGTCACGCTCTGCGGGCCGGCCACGCTGCTGCCGCGCACCTTCGCCGCACCGCGCGCGCTCGCCGAGGACACGGGCGCGGGATCGTGCGAGGTCACGAGCGACCTCGCCGGAGCGCTCGCGGACGCCGACGTGGTCATGGCCCTGCGCATCCAGCGCGAGCGGCTGGCGGGGGGACCGCTGCCATCCCTGCGCGACTACGTGCGCCAGTACCAGATCACGGAGGAGCGGCTCGCGCTGGCGCGCCCGCACGTCCTCGTGATGCACCCGGGGCCCATGAACGAGGGCGTCGAGATCGCGCCCGAGGTGGCCCACGGCCCGCGCTCCGCGGTCGAGGAGCAGGTCACGGGGGGCGTGGCCGTGCGCATGGCCGTGCTCTACCTGCTGGCCACGGCGAGGCGCCGGTGAGCGCCCTGATCATCCGCGGCGGGCGCGTCGTCGATCCGGCGGCGGGACGCGACGAGCGCGCCGACGTGCTCGTGGCGGACGGGCTCGTGCGCGCCATCGGCACGGGGCTGCCCGACGAGGGCGCGGAGACGCTGGACGCGAGCGGCTGCGTGGTCGCGCCCGGCTTCGTGGACCTGCACGCCCACCTGCGCGAGCCCGGCTTCGAGCAGAAGGGCACCATCGCGACGGAGACGGAGGCGGCCCTGCGCGGCGGCTTCGCCACGGTCTGCGCCATGCCCAACACGCAGCCGCCGCCCGACTGCGCGTCCGCCGTGGGCGGGCTGCTGGAGCGGGCCGCGCGGGAGGCGCGCGTGCGCGTGGCGCCCGTGGGCTGCGTCACCGCCGGGCGCGCGGGCGAACGGCTGGCGGAGCTGGCGGAGCTGGCCGAGGCGGGCTGCGTGGCCGTGAGCGACGACGGCGACCCCGTGGCGGGCGGCGACCTGATGCGCCACGCCCTCGCGCTGGCGGGCGCGCTCGGCCTCGTCGTGGCCGAGCACTGCGACGACCCCGCCCTCAGCCGCGGCGGCGTCATGCACGAGGGCGCGACGGGCGAGCGCCTGGGCCTGCGCGGGCAGCCCGCCGCCGCCGAGGAGGCGGCCGTGGCGCGCGCCATCGCCCTCTGCGAACTGACCGGCGGGCGGCTCCACCTCATGCACCTCAGCGCCGCTGGCAGCGTGGAGCAGGCGGCGCGGGCGAAGGAGCGCGGCCTGCCCCTCACCTGCGAGGTGACGCCCAGCCACCTGTTCCTCACGGAGGAGGCGGTGGCGGGAAGCGGCGAGGCCCCCGCTTACGACACGGCGGCGAAGGTGAACCCGCCCCTGCGCACGGAGCGCGACCGGCGCGCCCTGCTGGCGGGCGTGAACGAGGGCGTGATCGACGCCATCGCCACCGACCACGCGCCGCACGCGCCCGAGGAGAAGCTGTGCGAATTCGACGCCGCGCCCTTCGGCATCAGCTGCGCCGAAACCGCGCTGGCCACGGTGACGACGCTGGCGGCGCGCGGCGAGCTCGACCCCGCCGCCGCCCTGCGCGCGCTCACGCACGGCCCGGCGCGGGCCTTCGCGCTCGACCGCCACGCACCCGGCGCCGGCGCGCTCACGCCCGGCCTCTCCGCCGACGCGACGGTCTTCGACCCCGACGAGCGCTGGACGGTCGATCCCGCGCGCTTCGCCTCGAAGGGGCGCAACACGCCGCTCGCGGGCATGGAGCTGCGCGGGCGGGTGCGCGCGGTGGTGGTCGCGGGCGAGCTGCGCCACGACGCGCGGGCGGCGGAGGCGGCGCATGGCTAGCGCGCGGCTGGTGCTGGCCGACGGGAGCGCGTTCGAGGGCCGCGCGGCGGGCGCGCCCGGCCACGCCGAGGGCGAGGTCGTCTTCAACACCTCCATGACCGGCTATCAGGAGATGCTGACCGACCCCTCCTACGCGGGGCAGCTGCTCACGCTCACCTACCCCCTCATCGGCAACTACGGCGTGGACGGGTCGGTGGAGGAATCGGGGGCGATTCAGCCGCGCGGCCTGATCGTGCGGGAGATCGCGCCCTTCGCCAGCCATCCGCGCGCCAGCGGCGGCCTCGGCGCCTTCCTCGCCGAGCGCGGCGTGGTGGCCATCGAGGGCGTGGACACGCGCGCCGTCACGCGCCGCCTGCGCCGCCGCGGCGTCATGCCCGGCGCGATCACGACCGCCCCCGCGGGCGAGGCGCTGGAGCGCCTGCGCGCCCTGCCCGACTACGACGGCGTGGACTGGGCGGCGCGGGTGGCCACGGCGCGGCCCCGCGAGTGGCCGGGCGGTCCCGCCGAGCCCGCCTTCCGCGTGGTCCTCATCGACGGCGGCGTGAAGCGCAACATCATGCGCTCGCTGGCGGCCCGCGGCTGCGCCGTCACCGTGCTGCCCATCGACGCCACCGCCGCGGACGCGCTCGCGCTGAAGCCGGACGGCGTGGTGTGGTCGCCCGGGCCGGGCGATCCGCGGGTGGGGCCGGACCGGGCGGCGCAGGCGCGCGCGCTGATCGGGCGCGTGCCCCTGTTCGGCATCTGCCTCGGCCATCAGGTGATCGCGCGGGCGCTGGGGGCGGACACCTTCAAGCTGCCCTTCGGCCACCGCGGCGGCAACCATCCCGTGCGCGACGAGCGCACGGGCGCGGTCGCCATCACGGCCCAGAACCACGGCTACGCGGTCGACCCCGAGGGGCTGCCCGCCTCGGCGGAGGTGAGCCACGTGAACCTGAACGACGGCACGGTGGAGGGGCTGGCCATGCGCGACGAGCCGGTGATGGCCATCCAGTATCATGCCGAGGCGAGCCCCGGGCCGCTGGACAGCATGGGCATGTTCGACCGCTTCACGGACCTGATGCGCGGGGAGCGCGCGCCGTGACGCGCACGACCGCGCTGCGGCCCGCCGCGCCCGCCGACGCGGAGGCCGTCGCCTCCATCGCGCGCGGGCTGCGGGGAGAGGCGAACACGGGGCTGCCCCCCGCGCTCGACGCCGCGGCCGCGCGCGCCTGGCTGACGCGGCTGGAGGCGCGCGGCGCGGCCGCCATCGCCCTCGACGGGTCGCTGCCGGTGGCCTTCGGCGCGGTCGAGGCGGGCGACGGCGACGAGGCCGCCGAGCTGGGCGTGTGGGTGCTGCCCGACCACCGCCGCCGCGGCATCGCCACGCAGGTCGCGGAGGAGCTGCTGGCGCGGGCGCGCGAGCTCGGCTACCGGCGCATCCGCGGGCGGCTGCCGGAGGGCAACGAGCCCGCCCTCAGCTTCCTCTCCGCCATCGGGGGCATGGTGCCCATGCGCAACCCCGACATGACCTTCGAGCTGCCCCTCTAGCGTGGCCGCCGTGCGCCGCGTCCGCCCCGCGCCGCCCCCCCGCGGCGGAGCCTTCCCGCGCCGCCATGCGCCCATGCGGGAGGGCGCGTCCTGGGCGGGGCTGCCGCTGGCGGCGGCGGCGGCGGCCTTCGCGCTGGGCCTGCTCGTCCTCGCCGCCAGCTTCGCGGGGGAGAGCGTGCTGGGCGGCGGCGCGGGACGCTTCTGGGCGCGCGCGTTCGCGGGCGCGGGGCTGCTCACGGGGCTGTTCCTCACGCTGCTGGCGCTGGGCCTGTCGGGCGAGGGGACGGGCGCGCCGCGCCGCCACGTCCTGCCCGCGGCGGCGGGAGCGGCGGCGGGGCTGCTCACGGGGGCGCTGCTGCTCGACGGGGCCGGGCGCGAGGCCGCCCTCGCGCCCCTGCTCCTGCTCCTGCTCGTGCTGCCGCCCGTGCGGGGCGGCCTGTCGCGCCTCGCCGGACGGCTGGCGGGATGGGGAGCGCGGGATCGATGACGAAGCCGGAGAGCGTCCTCATCATCGGCTCCGGCGCCATCGTCATCGGGCAGGCGGCGGAGTTCGACTACGCGGGCACGCAGGCCTGCAAGGCCGTGCGCGAGGAGGGCGTGCGCAGCATCCTCGTGAACTCCAACCCGGCCACCATCATGACGGACCTCGACGTGGCCGACGCGGTCTACATCGAGCCGCTCACGGTGTCCGCCATCGAGCGCATCATCGCGCGCGAGCGCCCGGAGGGGCTGCTGCCCACGCTGGGCGGGCAGACGGGCCTCAACCTGGCCGTGGAGCTGGCCGCCGCGGGCGTGCTCGACCGCCACGGCGTGCGCCTGCTGGGCACGCCCCTGGAGGCGATCCGGCGGGCGGAGGACCGCGAGCTGTTCAACGAATTGCTGGCGTCCATCGGCGAGCCCGTGCTGGAGAGCGAGAGCTGCGGCACGCTGGAGGCGTGCGAGGCGGCGGCGGCGGCCATCGGCCTGCCCGTGGTGGTGCGCCCGGCCTACACGCTGGGGGGCACGGGCGGCGGCATCGCGCGCACGCAGGACGAGCTGCGCGCCATCGCCGCCGGCGGGCTCGCCGCCAGCCCCATCACGCAGGTGCTGATCGAGCGCTACCTCGGCGGCTGGAAGGAGGTGGAGTACGAGGTCATGCGCGACGGCGCGGGCACCTGCGTGACCATCTGCAACATGGAGAACCTCGACCCCATGGGCGTGCACACGGGCGACTCCATCGTGGTGGCGCCCTCGCAGACGCTCACGGACAAGGACTACCAGATGCTGCGCTCGGCGGCGCTGCGCATCATCGACGAGCTGGGCATCGAGGGCGGCTGCAACATCCAGTTCTCGCTGGCCCCGCGGCAGGACGTGCGCGCGTGGGAGGGCGACCCGCGCGATCCCCTGCCCTACTACGTGATCGAGGTGAACCCGCGCGTGTCGCGCTCCTCGGCGCTGGCCTCGAAGGCCACGGGCTACCCCATCGCGCGGGTGGCCGCCAAGATCGCCTGCGGCAAGACGCTGGCCGAGATCCCGAACGCGGTCACGCAGCGCACGACCGCCGCCTTCGAGCCCGCGCTCGACTACTGCGTGGTGAAGATTCCGCGCTGGCCCTTCGACAAGTTCGCGCTGGGCGACCGCCAGCTGGGCACGCAGATGAAGGCCACGGGCGAGGTCATGGCCATCGACCGCACCTTCGAGGGCGCGCTCACGAAGGCCGTGCGCTCGCTCGAATTCGGGCGGCGCACGCTGCTCTGGGAAGACCCCGCCTGGCGCGGGGAGGGGGCCATCGACCTGTCCGCCACGGACACGCGCCTGTGGGCGCTGATGGCGGCCCTGCGCCGCGACCGCGCTCCCGCCGACGTCGCCGCCGAGACGGGCATCGACCCGTGGTTCCTCGAACGCCTCGCGCGCATCGCGGCCATGGAGCGCCGCCTGCTCTCGGAGCCGCTCGACGGCGAGCTGCTGACGGCGGCGAAGCGCATGGGCTTCAGCGACGAGATGGTGGGGCGGCTGGCCGACCGCCTGCCCGACCAGGTGCGCGAGCTGCGCCAGCGGCTGGGCGTGCGCGCCGTGTACAAAATGGTGGACACCTGCGCCGCCGAGTTCGACGCGGCCACGCCCTACTTCTATTCCACCTACGAGCAGGAGAACGAGGCCGCGCCGCGGGGAGGCGACCCCGCCGTGGTGCTGGGCAGCGGCCCCATCCGCATCGGGCAGGGCATCGAGTTCGACTACGCCAGCGTGCACGCCGCCTGGGCGCTGCGCGAGGCGGGCCGCCGCGCCATCCTCGTGAACTCCAACCCCGAAACCGTCTCCACCGATTTCGACACGAGCGACCGCCTCTACTTCGAGCCGCTGGACGAGGAGGCCGTGCTCGCCATCCTCGACAACGAGGCGGGCGCGGACGGCGCGGCGCCGCCCGGCATCGTGCAGTTCGGCGGGCAGACGGCGGTGAACCTGGCGGAGCCGCTGCGCCGCGCGGGGCGGGCCATCATCGGCTCCGGCACGGACGCCATCGACACCGCCGAGGACCGCGGGCTGTTCGAGCGCTTCCTGCAGGAGCTGGGCATTCCGCAGCCGCCGGGCGGGGCCGTGCGCACGCTCGAGGAGGCGATGAAGACGGCGCAGGCCATCGGCTACCCGGTGCTCGTGCGCCCGTCCTACGTGCTGGGCGGGCGGGCCATGGAGATCGTGCAGAACCCGCGCGAGATGGTGGGCTTCCTGGCGGAGGCCGCCGAGGCCGCCGAGGGCCGCCCCATCCTCATCGACAAGTACCTCGAGGGGCGCGAGGTGGAGGTGGACGCCATCTGCGACGGCGAGCGCGTGCTCATCCCCGGCATCATGGAGCACATCGAGCGCGCGGGCGTCCACTCCGGCGATTCCATGGCCGTCTACCCGCCCCGCGACCTCGACGCCGCCGAGCGCGCCCTCATCCGCGACTACACGGAGCGCATCGCGCTGGGGCTGGGCGTGGTGGGGCTGGCCAACATCCAGTACGTGGTGCTGCCGCGCGACGCGGAGGGGCCGCGCGTGTGCGTGCTGGAGGTGAACCCGCGCGCCAGCCGCACCGTGCCCTTCCTGTCGAAGGTGACGGGCGTGCCCATGGTGCGGCTGGCGGTGCGCGCCATGTGCGGCCAGCGTCTCGCCGACCAGGGCTACGAGGGCGGACTGTGGCCGGAGCGCGCCCTCGTGGCCGTGAAGGCGCCCGTCTTCTCCATGTCCAAGCTGCCCGCGGTGGACACCTACCTGGGGCCGGAGATGAAGAGCACGGGCGAGGTGATGGGCATCGACCGCACCTACGAGGCGGCGCTGGCGAAGGCGCTGGCGGCGGCGGGGCTGGCGCTCGAACCGGCCACGCCCGTGCTCCTCTCGCTGAGCGACCGCACGAAGACGGAGGCGCTGCCGCTCGTGCGCGGCCTGCACGCGGCGGGCTGCCCGCTCTACGCCACGGAGGGCACGGGGGCCATGCTGGAGGCGCTCGGCATCCCCGCCACGACCGTCACCAAGGTGCTCAGCGGCGAACGCCCCAACGTCGTCGACGTCATCCGCGACGGGACCGTGGGCTGCGTGCTGAACACGCCCGAGGGGCGGCTCACGGGGTCGCTGCGCGACGGCTTCCACATCCGCCGCGCCGCCGCCGAACGGCGCATCCCCTGCTTCACCTCGCTGGACACCGCGCGCGCCGCCATCGAGGCCATGCGCGGGACCGTCGCCCCCTCCATCGCGCGCCTCGACGAGTACGTGAACGGCGCGGCGCCGTGATCCGCGAGCGCGCCGTCGTGCTCTCCAACGAGCCCTCCCACGAGGGCGGCATCGCGCTCTGGCTGGACGCGCCCGCGCTGGCGGCGGCGGGCCACGATCCGGGCCAGTTCGTCATGGTCCACTGCGCGCCGGACGGGGCCGAGCCCATGTTCGCGCGCGCCTTCAGCATCCACCGCCGCGCCGAGGGCCGCATCGCCCTCCTCTACGCCGTCGCGGGGCGGGGCACGGGCTGGCTGGCGGAGCGCCGCCGCGGCGACGCCCTCTCCCTCTACGGGCCGCTGGGCAAGGGCTTCCGCCTGCCCGACGGCGCGGGCAACCTGCTGCTGGTGGCGGGCGGCGTGGGCGTCGCGCCCATGGTGGACCTGGCGGAGACGGCGCTGGCGCGCGGCCACCGCGTGACGGCCATGATGGGCGCGCGCACGGCCCCGCAGCTGCTGCCCGCGTCCGCCTGGCCCAGCGAGGTCGAGTACGTGGTCGCCACGGAGGACGGCTCGCGCGGGCTGCGGGGGCGCGTCACGGAGCACCTCGACGAGTACGTGGCGTGGTCGAGCCGCCTCTACGCCTGCGGCCCGAACGCGATGTTCGCGGCGCTGGCCGACGCGCTGCGCGACAACGGCCGCCGCCAGCGCCCGGAGATCCTGATGGAGGAGACGATGCCGTGCGGCTGGGGCCTGTGCTACGGCTGCGCCATCCGGACGCGCCACGGCGTGCGTCTCTGCTGTAAGGACGGCCCGCGCTTCAACCTCTTCGACGTGTTCTGAGGGCGGGGGCGACGGGGGCGCGGGCGTACGGGGTGGCGTAAACTGAGGAGGCACTGCGGAGGTGACTTGTGGCCGGAACCAACGGGCAGACTCACGAGGCGCTGCTGCGCGGATGGCTTCGCGATGTCGATCCGGACGCGAAGACCGCCCTGCTCCATGACTTCGCCGGCAATGCGATCCCGCTGAGGTTCAGCCGGGATCTGGGCGATGCCCTGTGCGGCCTGGAGACGCGGCATGTCGAGGTCAGGGGCAGCGGACGTTTCAACGGGAACGACGAGTGGGTGGCGGTCGAAGTGGCATCCATCGTCGCGACCGGCTCCCCGCGCGACACGCTCCCCGTCGCGACGAAGCCGCGCGGCATCGTCACGGCCAGCGAGCCGTTCGATGTGGACGAGTTCAACCGCAGTATTCTGGCGGGGCGCGGCGCTTGAGGGTAATGACGACGGCATGGGGACTATCTTGGGAGGTTGTCCACTGACCAGTTGAACGATCTCATTCATACGCCAAATGGTCTCGACCACTCAGGAAGAAAGGAGCATTTCTATGATTGTTCTGGATACAAGCATCGTCTCGTACATCTTTAACCTCGATACGCGCGCCCGGTATTATGAAGAACAGACGCGGGGGAGCGATCTGGCCATCTCCTTCCAGACGCTGGAGGAGCTGCTGTTTGGAGCGCGTTCCGGCGGGTGGGGCCAGCGGCGAATCAATGAGTTGCTGCGGCACCTTGAGCGGTACGAAGTCGTCTGGCCCGATGACGAAATGGTCGAGCTGAGCGCTATCATCCGCGACGAGCGCAAGGCGCGCGGGCGGGCGCTGGGCACGGCGGACGCCTGGGTCGCGGCCACGGCGCTGGCGCTGGGCTGTCCGCTGGCCTCGCACGACCGCGACTTCTCCGATATCCCGGGCCTCGAGGTCATCCGCGCGCCGCGCTGAGCCGCGCGCTACTCCCCGTCCCGGAACAGGGACGCCAGCTCGCGGGCCAGGGGGGAGTCGCCGCCGAGGGCGCGCAGGCGCTCCGTGGGCGCGTGCAGGATGCCGTTCACGAGGGAGCGCGCGATGGCGTCCAGCGTCTCCGGGGGGATGTCGGGGTGGCGGCCGGCGATGCGCGCCAGCTCGCGGCGGCGGGCGCGCTCGACCGACTCGCGCAGCGCGCCCACGGGACTGGCAGCGGTTTCGCGCCGCGCCGCCAGTTCGGCGTCGAGCAGCGCGCCGAGGCGCTCGCGCAGCGCCCCGCGACGGGCGGTGGCGTGCGGACGCGCGGCCTCGTCGGAGAGCAGGCCGGCGATGGTGACGACGCGCGCCTCGGCGGCGCCCGCGAAGTTGCGCGGCGTGCCCAGGTCGAGCACGCAGCGCGCGGGCGGCAGCGCGTCGAGGGGGATGGCGTTGGCACCGGAGCCGAGGCAGCCCGCCACGGCGGTCACGGGGCCGGCGGCGCCGATGCGCGCCAGCGGCAGGAACGTCCCCGGCAGCGGACGGCGCGGGGGACGGCGTCCCGCCACGAGCACCTCGTCGAAGCCGAGCTCCGCGCCGCGCTCGGCCACGAGCCGCGCCATCGCGCCCGTGCCCAGCACGAGCAGCCGTCCGCCCGCGGAAAGGCCCGCGAGGGCGAGGCCGCGGTCGAGCAGATGCCCGGCGTGGCTGTCGAAGGCGGTTTCGGCGCGCAGGGCGCGGGCGGCGGCCACGGCCACGCCCTCGAGCGCGCGCAGCTCGGCGTCCGCGTTCTCGAAGGCGGCGCGCACCTGCCCCAGGATCTGCTCCTCGCCGAGCACGGCGGAATGGAGCCCGGCGGCCACCTCGGCCAGGTGGCGCAGCGCCTCGATGCCGCGCCAGCGGGCGGGCGCGGGGCAGGCGCAGGGCGCGAGCGCGTGGGCCTCGATGCGCTGGCAGGTGCGAACGAGGGCGGCGTCGGGATGGGCCGCGCGGGCGGCGCGCTCGGCGGCGGCGATGGCCTCGCGGTCGAGCGCCGCCGCCTCCCAGCCGCAGGCGGTGAGGCGGTCGAGGGCGCGGACGGCGTCGGGCGCGGGCGTGGTCAGGCTCCCGCGCCGCCCGCGGCGGGGATGGGCCGCGCGCTCGTGCGGTACTGCCGCTTGCCCGCCTCCAGCAGGTCGCCGCCGTGCGCGTCGTTCACGACGATGGCGGGGAAGTCGCGCACCTCCAAGCGGCGGATGGCCTCCGTGCCGAGGTCCTCGAAGGCGACCACCTCGACGGCGGCGATGTGGCGGTTGAGGAGCGCGCCCGTGCCGCCCACGGCGATGCAGTAGACGGCGCTGGCGGCGCGCAGGGCCTCGCGCACGGCGGGGCCGCGTCCGCCCTTGCCGATGATGCCCTTCACCCCCAGCTCCAGCATGCGCGGCGTGTAGGGGTCGAGGCGCATGGCCGTGGTGGGGCCAGCCGAGCCGATGACGCGCCCCGGACGCGCGGGCGTGGGCCCCACGTAGTAGATGACCTGCCCGCGCAGGTCGAGCGGCAGCGTCTCGCCCGCGTCGGCCAAGGCGATGAGGCGCTTGTGGGCGGCGTCGCGGGCGGTGTGGATGACGCCGCTGAAGGCCACGTGGTCGCCGATGCGCAGCCCCGCGATGGCCTCGTCCGTGAGCGGCAGCCGGATCGCCTTCCCCTCCGCCACGTCCGTCCCCCCTAGAGCGTCGCGTGCTTCGTGCGCGCGCTGTGGCACTGGATGTTGACGGCCACGGGCAGCGCCGTGATGTGCGTGGGGTGCGTCTCCACGAACACGTCCAGGGCGGTGGTCGAGCCGCCCACCGCCTGCGGCCCCACGCCGAGCGCGTTCACCGCCTCCAGCAGCTCGCCCTCGAGGGCGGCCACGTCGGGGTCGGGGTTGCGGTCGCCGATGGCGCGGAAGAGCGAGTGCTTGGCGATGGTCATGGCCTTCTCCGCCGTGCCGCCCACGCCCACGCCGATGACGAGCGGCGGGCAGGGGTTGCCGCCGGAGACGTCGACGGTTTCGCAGACGAATTCGACGACGGCCTCGCGGCCCGCGCCGGGCAGGAAGTTGCGGTAGCGCGACATGTTCTCGCAGCCGCCGCCCTTGGGCATGAAGCCGATGCGGACGGCGTCGCCGGGCACGATCTCGGTGTGGATGACGCCGGGCGCGTTCGTGCCCGTGTTGGCGCGCGCGCCGAAGGGGTGGTCCACGATCGACTTGCGCAGGTAGCCCTCGCCGTAGCCCCGCTCGATGCCGGCGTTGATGGCGTCGATCAGGTAGCCGCCGGTCACGTGCGCGTCCTGCCCCAGCTCGACGTGGACGACCGCCGTGCCCGTGTCCTGGCAGAGGGGCAGCATGCGTTCGCGCGCGACCTCGGCGTTTTCGAGGATTTCGTCGATGATCTGGACGCCGAGGGGGGAGCGTTCCGTCTCGCGCGCCTCGCGGATGGCGCCCTCGACGTCGGCGGGCAGGAAGTGGGCGGCCTCGACGGCCAGCCTGGCCACCGTCTCGGTGATGGCGGACGCCTCGATCTCGCGCACGGCCTCATCGTAGCGCCTCGCCCGCGGGCGCGCACGCGACGGGCCTACGCCCCGTCGTCCTCCGCGTCCATGATGGCGAGGAAGCCGAGACGGCGCTCCGCGTCGTCCTCGTCGGGGTGAATCTCCACGCGGTAGATGGCCCCGAAGGGCAGGAACACCTGGATGTCGTGGTCGTGGTCCTCGCGCTTCGTGTGGAGCGCCACCCAGCGCTCGGAGACGCCCGCGATGGCCTGCACGTAGTGCCGCGCGCCGTCCACCGTGTACAGCTCGACGATGGGCCGCGTGCACACCACCTGGCTGCAGAAGGCCGTGATGGAGCGCGGCAGCGTCTGCTCGAAGAACTCGCGGTCGAAGGGCGGCCCGCCCGCGGCGGCGGCCTGCGCGACGGCGGACGGCGCGACCACGCCGGGGGGCAGGAAGAGGGCGGTCTGCGACGGCATCGCGCCCGCAGTCTACGCGCGGCGCGCCCTACGGGGCAGGGGGCGGCTGGCCGATTTCGATGAAGCCGACGATGCTGGGCCAGCGCCCCTCGCCCACGACCTCGCCGTCGAGCAGGATGCGGCAGGCGTGCGCGGGGTTCGGCGGGCAGTCGGTGGTGGCGCGCGACGGCGGATGGAAGCGCGCCAGGTACTCCGCGCTGTCCATGACTTCGATCTCGCCGGTCTCGACGTCGATGACGGAGACTTCGGCGCGCTCGGCGCGCCATTCGAGGCGCTGCGAGTAAAACGCGAAATCGCGTGACCAGGCGAACCGGGTCGCGGAAGCCCACTCCCAATTCGCCCAGCCAACGCCCGGGCCAACCTCCACGGTATACAAGAGTTGATCAGTATCGAACTCGAAGATATCGAGATGCCAGTGCTGTCCGCCGGATTCTCCCGACTCTTCGTATCTCCACCGGGCGATGAAGCGGAAATCAGGCGAGAGGCCACAATCGGCCGGAGACCGTTTGCTACATACTTCCTTGGGCGTTTCATTTGGTTCAACAATCACCTGGGTGCTTGTTCCCCCTTCGGGATCGCCATACCAAACAGCAATCCCGTCACTCTCTTCATTCCACACCACTCCTAACACGCTTTCCCTTGGATGATTGTCGGGGTAATCCAGAATGTCCACAACAAAATCCGAACCCGTTTCCTCGTCGTGAAAGAACAGCTCATTTCCGGAAAGATCGAGGATACGCACTCCTTCCCCGATGCGGATCGCCGCCACCTTCTTTCCGTCAGGAGAAACCCGAAAATCCCATGTAGATTCCCGACGATCCAGCAGCACCGTGCGCTGGCCATCAAGCCCGACGTAGGCGGGAGGTCCCGCGTCCCACCATGAAGTCCCCACGCCCATGACAACGCCCCCGTGCGCCTTTTGCAGGGGTCTGGAATGGTCAAGGCCCGTCGGGCGCGGCCCCAGGCGCTCCGCGAACTTCCAGCTCCGCCCCGTACCCTCGTCGTACGCCATCACCCACCAGGTTCTGAGCCATCCTTCAAACCTGTCAATCAATGCGCGCTCATCCTTCCCCCGAACCTCGTAGATGAGCAGGGGACCGACCATCTCCGCGCGGGCGGGCATGGCTGGCGGGAGGGGATCCTGCGCGTGCTCACGCAAGGTGATGCCGCGCAGAGCCGTCTCGCCCGTGAGATCGCCAAGACCGTGCCAGAACAGCCACTCGCCCGCCCCTGCCCAGACAAGACGCTCGTCGTACCACAATTCACAGGGTTGCGGACCCGTACTGCACGTTCGCCGTACGGGACCGCGGATTTCACGCGTCAGGCCTTCGGTTTCCGGCAGAATCGTTCTCGTGGCGGCATCAAGGATTCGCCCCTCGCCTTCACGCAGGGGTTTGTCCCGCCACTCGGGCTCGGCGGCCAGTTCCTCGAAGCGGATGTAGGAAGTCTCTTGCCACCAACCATCGGATGGCAGCCAGTCCCTCACGACCAGACCTCCACCTTCCTCAGCGACCACTGTCCACACCTCTCCGCGCTCTGTATCCAGCACGTCGAACCCTTCCCGTACCTCATACGGCCCTGCATGCTTACTGCCCTTCATGTATCCCGCAATCTCGCCAAGCCGCAAGGCATGGCGGAGATCAGGCGACAATAGCCAGCCTTCGGGAAGCATACGCATGCCGCCATCAAGCGAGATGATCGCGACGCGATCCGGTGGGTCGCAGTGCCTGCACGCCGACTTGCGCCCGATGAGGCTGAGCGAGCCGCTGTCCGCGTGCCAGTCGCCGAGGGCAAAGGCCTCGGCGTGCGGCGCGGCCTCCCGCAACGGTTCGAGGAGGGCATCGTCGTACCGGATATGCAGCAGTTCCGCGCCCGTGGCGATGTCGAGCACCAGCAGGCTGTGCGGCAATGCCTCCCCGTCGCGCGGGACGCCGTAGGTGAGCGCGACCTTCGTCCCGTCGGGCGACGCCTTGATGGTCCTGATCCAGTCGTGCTCGAACAGGATGCCTTCGGTATAGCCGTTCAGCCCCACGCGCCGGACCTGCCCCTCGCTCCAGACGATGAGCTTCGTACCCGCTGGCTGCACCGCCAGGAATTGATCCACCAGGTAATACGAGCGCTCCTTGCCGGCATGGCGGTAATCGAAGGCCGCCCAGTACTTCTCCGTTCCGACGTCGTACAGGTACACGCGCCGCGTCTCGACCCACCGCCTGGCCGCGTCGGCGCCTTCCCAGTCGCCCTCCCCAAGCCGCTCCGAGAGGACGACCAGCGGGCCCGTCACGGCCACGGCGGGGCCCGTGGGCGTGGGGAACGGCGTGGGCGTCGGCGTGGCGGTGGGTGTCGGCGTAGGCGGCGCGGTAGGTGTCGGCGAGGGCGTGGCCGTCGCGGTGGGCGACGGCGTGGGCGTCACGGTCGGCGCGGGCCTGACCGTGGTCGGGGTGGCCGTCGCGGGCCCGCCGCCACAGGCGAGCGCCAGCGTGGCGGCCAGCGCCATCCCCACCGCGACGATTGCGCGCGCCATGCGTCCAGTCTAGCGGCGCTAACGGGCCGCGCGGGGGCTGGCCCATCGGGTAGCGCCCCGGCCTGCGCCACTCGCGCGCGCGGCGCTACACTGTGCGCGACGGAGGCCCGCGCCATGAGCGAGACGACGGAAGCGGCGACGCAGCCCAGCCTGTTCTCGGGGGAGGCGCTGGCGGCGCTCTCCCGCGCCACGCACGGCTGGGAGGAGGGGCCGCTGGCCACGGCCCTCCGGCGCGCGCCCGAACGCGCGGACGGGTTCGCCGCCAGCAGCCTCGACGTGGCCCGCCTCTACACGCCGCTCGACGTGGCGGACCTCGACTACGGGCGCGACCTCGGTTTCCCCGGCGAATACCCCTTCACGCGCGGCGTGCAGCCCACCATGTACCGCGGGCGGCTGTGGACGATGCGCCAGTACGCGGGCTTCGGCACGGCCGAGGAGTCGAACCGCAAGTTCCGCTACCTGCTGGAGCAGGGGCAGACGGGGCTCTCCGTGGCCTTCGACCTGCCCAGCCAGCTGGGCTACGACTCGGACGATCCCATGGCCATCGCCGAGGTGGGGCAGGTGGGCGTGGCCATCGATTCGCTGGCGGACATGGAGACGCTGTTCGACGGCATCCCCCTGGAGCGCGTGTCCACGAGCATGACGATCAACGCGCCGGCGGCGGTGATGCTGGCCATGTACGTGGCGGCGGGGGAGAAGCGGGGGACGCCCGCGGCGCAGCTGCGCGGCACGGTGCAGAACGACGTGCTGAAGGAGTACGTGGCGCGCGGAACCTACATCTTCCCGCCGGGGCCGAGCGTGCGGCTGGCGGCGGACGTGATGGAGTGGTGCGCGCGGGAGGCGCCGCGCTGGAACGCCATCAGCGTGAGCGGCTACCACATCCGCGACGCGGGCTCCACGGCGGCGCAGGAGATCGGCTTCGCCTTCGCCAACGCCCGCGCCTACGTCGAGGCGGCGCTGGCGCGCGGGCTGGCCATCGACGAGTTCGCGCCGCGCATCAGCTGGATCTTCAACACGCACAACCACTTCTTCGAGGAGGCGGCCAAGTACCGCGCCCTGCGCCGTCTCTGGGCGCGCATGGCGCGGGAGCGCTACGGGGCGTCGGACCCGCGCTCGCTGGCGCTGCGCACGCACACGCAGACGGGCGGCAGCACGCTCATGGCGCAGCAGCCGGAGAACAACATCGTGCGCGCCGCCATCCAGACGCTGGCGGCGGTGGCGGGCGGCGTGCAGAGCATCGCCCTGAGCTGCTTCGACGAGGCCCTCGCCCTGCCCACGGACGAGGCCCAGCGCATCGCCCTGCGCACGCAGCAGATCGTGGCGCACGAGACCGGCGCCGCCGATACCGTCGATCCGCTCGCGGGCAGCTACTACGTGGAGCGCCTCACGAACGACCTCGAGCGGCAGGCGCGCGCCATCATGGACGAGGTGGAGGGCATGGGCGGGGCCGTGGCCGCCATCGAGAGCGGCTGGATGCAGAACCAGATCGCGGAGGCCAGCTGGCGCCACCAGCGGCGCGTGGACGAGGGCGACGAGGTCGTCGTCGGCGTCAACGACTACCGCGAGGGCGGCGAGCAGCCCCAAACCATCTTCAGCGTGGACCGGCGGCTCGTGGACGAGCAGCTGGCGCGGCTGGCGCGCCACCGCCGTGAGCGCGACGCCGAAGCCGTGGCGGCGGCGCTGGCGGCGCTGCGGGCGGCCTGCGCGGGCGACGCCAACCTCATGCCCCCCATCCTCGACGCCGTGCGCGCCTACGCCACGCTGGGCGAAATCTGCGGGGCCATGCGCGAGGTCTTCGGCGAATACCGCCCGCCCACGGTCATCTGACGCGCTCGCGTAGAATCGCGCCAGCCACGGGAGGCACGCCCATGACGCTGGAACGGATCGCCTACTCCTGCGCGAAGTGCGCGAACCCCACCTACACGGCGGAGGAGGTCCGCACCGCGGGCAAGTACAGCCGCTTCTTCGACGTGCAGAACAAGAAGTTCACCGCCGTCACCTGCGACAACTGCGGCTACACCGACTTCTACCGCGCGGACGCGGGCAGGGCCGGGAACATCCTCGATTTCTTCACCAGCTAGCGCTCGTCGAAGTGCAGGTCGCCGTGCGCGCCGTCGCAGAACGGCTTGGCGGCGGAGGCCCCGCAGCGGCAGAGCGTGCGCCGGTTCCACACCTCCCACGGGGCGCCGTCGGCGCTCTCCACGGGGATGCCGCCGCGCACCCAGAGGGGCCCGCCGGGCACGACCGCGATCTCGCGCGGCAACTCCGGCTCGACGGGCGTTTCGCCGTCGGCGGCAAGCAGCACGAGGCGGCCCGAGGGGCAGCGCGCGGCCATGCCCGCCACGCGCTCGCGGGCGTCCGCGCCCTCCTCGCCCATCAGGTCCCAGGCGTTGGCCGTGCGCGTGCCGCAGAAGCCCGCGCCGATGCACGCGGCCTCGTCGTCGAGCATGACGCCGGCGGGGCCCTCCACGCGGGCCGCGCGCCCGGCCAGGGGGCCGCGCTCGGCGGTCTCGGCCTCGGGCCACTCCGCGTTCGCGTGCGAGCCGTCGCAGTAGGGCTTGTCGTTCGAGCGCCCGCAGCGGCAGAGCGCGTACATGTCGCGCGACTCGTCGAGCGCGCGCAGCTCGTGCCACGCCACGGCCTCGCCGTTGAGGGTCTGGACGGGCGCCATCTCCTTGAGCGGCACGCCGCCGGAGACGACGTAGGGCCCGCCGCGCATGACCTGGATGCGCATCTCGTCCGTCATGGAGTGCCCCCGATGCCGCCGGTCGCGGCGCGGGCATGGTACAGGAACGCTCAGGCTTATTGGGTTAGGGCGCGCTGGCGCTGGCGCTGGCGCATTTCACGGCCCTTGTCGCGCAGGCGGCGGACGCGCTTGGCGAGATCCTCGATAGACTGATCGATGGCAGCGATTTCGCCATCCAGGTCCACCGTCACCACCTCCAGCCGCTTGCCCGCGCATTTGACGCGGTACGAGGGCGGCGGCTCACGGTCGCTCCTGCCCTTCGCATAGACCAGCAGCGCGCCCGGCAAGCCCAGCGCCGTGGCGTAGGCGAGTGCCTGGTACAGGTCGGCATTGGGGATGTCCCACGAGCGATTCTCGTACCTGGGCTCAATGTCCTTGTACTTGACGTCGCCGACGAAGACGCACTGGCTACCTTCCCACCACGAGAGGTCGGGCTTGAGCTGGACCTTGTTGCCTTCGGCGAGATAGACCGGCGGCATCGTTGCGTCCGAGTGAAAGCTGTGCTCCGAAGCCCCCAGCTCCTCGCGCAGCTTTCGCGTGACGAACTCCTGGAACACCACGGTCATGTCCATCAGGAAGCCCGGGACGCGCGTCTCGCCACGCGACGCCTCGTGGAACCAGTGGCGCAGGATCAGCCGCGCGATGGCCACCGCATCCTTGTAGTGGTCGTTCAGGCGGGTGAACTTCACCTCCGGCACGTCGTTCGGCGGGTAGCGCACGGGCGTCACGTTCTCCAGCGTGGCGTCGATGTGGCGCAGCCCCTCGCGCGCCTCGGAGTCGTTGAGCCGCATCCCGCGCAGCAGCCGCGCCGCCGCCTTGATCAGCCGGTTGGCGAGGACGTCCTCGGTGTACTCGTCATAGCGCACCTCGACGGGCAGGGGCATATCGAAGCGCCGCCGTATCTGCTCGGCCACCATGATGCGCCCGCGCACGGTGTGCAGGGCTTCCTCGCGCACGCGGTAGCCCTGCCACAGGCCCTGCCGGAAGGCCCGCCCGGCGGCGCGCCCCAGCGCCATCGCCAGCAAGTCGGCCACGCTGCCCCCGTGCTTGAAGTCAAAATGCTCGTCGCGCAGGTCGACCACGCCCATCGCGTACGACGCCAAGTACAGCACACGCTCAATCTTGATCTTGGGCTCGATGTAGAGCGACAGCCCCTCGATTTCGAGCGCGCCGACGATGGAGCCGGGCCGCAGCGTGTAGAAGCCATCTCCCTTGCTCGGCTTCGGCTTGATGTCGAGCACGGGCACGGGCTGCTTGTCCTCGACCTCGAACCTGAGCGCGTCGAGCCCCTTGAGTTGCCGGGGAGAAAGTCTCTGGGTACAGGAACCGTATTCCTTAAGGTCAATCTTCATCGGCGGCATCCGACTCGGTAGTGGCAGGGTTGGGCTGCGGTGCGGGTTCATTGGCGGTCGTGGTTCCGGCCGCGCCCGCGCCCGTTTCGGGCTGACCGGCGGGAGCGCGCTTGAGCTTATCGAGCGCAAAATCCTCAATCTTGAGATTGCTGCCGTACAGCTGCTCCTCAATGTAGGGGAGGACGTTGTACTCCCAGATCCGCTCCAGCTTCTTCTGGTCCAGCCCATCCTTCTTCATGAAGTAGCTGGGACCGATGGCCGCTTCCTTGTTGCTCAACTTCCTGTTAGCGGCATCGACAACGCCGGGAAGCCACTCCATCTCGTCGGGCCACTCTTTGGCCTCTCGATCCAGCCAATCCCTGAGCAAGTCCTTGATCGGCTCCTTATCCGGGTGGAACGGGACGAAGTAGAAGCGGCGGCGCAGGGCCGCGTCCAGCAGTGCGATGGAACGGTCCGCCGTATTCATCGTGCCGATGATGTACAGGTTCTCGGGCATCCAGAATTTTGCGTCCGATTCGTTCGAGTACTGCAGGCGCATCTTGTTCTTGGGACCACGGTACTCCAGCAGGAAGTACAGCTCGCCGAACACCTTGGCGAGGTTGCCACGGTTGATCTCGTCGATGATGAGGAAAAACTTGGCGGGATCCTCGTTCGCGTCACACGCCCGCTCCGCCTCCGCCTGCGCCTTTTGGGCCAACCGGATGAGCGGCCCGTCCCGCAGTTCGAAAGCCACACGGTCTCCTTCGAGCGTCGGGCGGAAGCCCTGCACGAAGTCCTCGTAGGCGTAGGACGGGTGGAACTGGACGAGCTCCACACGATCCTCCGAACCGGCAAGGAACTCGGCCAACTTTTGCGCGACGTACGTCTTGCCCGTGCCGGGCGGTCCCTGGAAGATGATCTGCTTCTTGTCCTTCAGCAGCGGCCACACGGTCTCGCTCAGGAAGGACTCGGGCTTGAGCAGCAGATCCTTCCCGAGCTTGGTGAGGGGGTCGGGCTGCTCGGGCACATTTTCGCTGATGCTGTTCCCATTCTTCATTGCTTTCTCCACAAACCCGTGCATCGTCCACACGAGCGACTGTGCATCAAGGCGGTCCCTCGGTCGCTCATATCCCAAAGCATGAGACTGATCCTTGATCTTGTCGAGAAAATCTAGGGTATGCTTGTAAACTTCTCCTTCTTTCCTCTTGGAAGGGCGCGGATGCTCCAGATAGTCCCAGATCCTCTCAAATTTTCCAATCTGGAATGGAGGGTATTCCGATCCAAAACCCATCAGCAAATGCGCCACCACCGGCAGTCTCGTCCCGGCAGCTCCCGCACCTCCCCAATTAACGTGGGGAGGGACTTTGTCAACAAAGGTGCGGATGCGCTCGCGAATACGATCAACGGGCGGGGCATCCACCTCAGCCCAGAGCTCCTGCAACGCCCGCAAGGCGTCTTCAGGTCGATCTCGGATCCAATCGTTGATCACGTCCTGCTGCAGCCAATGGGAGAGGGTGCCCCCCTTGCCGACGGGCTTGAGTCCCCTCTCGACCAACCCATCCCATCCATCAGCACCAGTCAGCACCGCTTCACGAGCCTGCTTGAGTCGCTCAACAACATCGAGCTTGTAGCCTTCCCTGTCATCAAGGGTTTCAGAAACGGTTTCACCTTTCTTCTTGTTTTCACGTTCAAAGGTGATTTCACCGTCGAAGAGCCTCTTGCCCACCTGCAGGTACTCGTCCAGCTTCGCCTTGTTCATCGCCTTATGTCTCCTTCCGTGCCGTGGCCCGCACACCCTACCACATCGGGCGCGATCCGTGTGGCGGCTTCAGTGCGCCTCCGCGAATCCGTGCAGCGTCCAGACGAGCGACTGCGCCTCAAGGCGATCCCGCGGGCGCTCATACCCCAGCGCATGAGCGCGTTCCCGGATCTTGTCGAGGAAATCCAGGACATGCTCGTACGCTTCCCCTTCGTCAGCGTCCGCGGAAGGCCCGGGGTGCTCCAGGGAGTCCCAGACCCTCGTGAACCTGGATTTCATGACCGGCGGATATGCCCGCCCAAGCGCCATCAGCAGGAGCGCGACCAGCGACAGCCTCGTCCAAACCCTGCTTTTCCTGCGAGTCCACGTTTCTTCGTATTCGGGCGGCATCGCATCGTAGAAGGCGCGGATCCGTTCGGCCAGCCGCGCATCGCCTTCCACCCAGAGCATCCGCAGAGCGCGGAGCGCATCGCCCGGACGGCTGGCGCTCACACTCAGGAAGTCGATCCTGGTGATGAAGAAGATGGGGGATTCCCTCGGGATCGTGATTCCCCGTTCCACCAGGTCGAGCCACCCATCGTCCCCGGCAAGCACGGCCTCACGCGCTCGCGCCAGGTTGTCGATCACTCCCGCCTTGTAGCCTTCCCGGTCGTCAATGGTTTCACCGTCAATGAGTTCGCCTTCGAAGAGCGCCTTGCCCCGCAGCAGGTAAGCGTCCAGCTTCGCCCGATCCATCGCCTTATGTCTCCCTTCGCGCCGTGGCCCGTAGACGCTAGCACGGCGGGCGCGGCCCGCGTAGCGGCACGGTTAAGTTCTTTACCGTGGCGGGCGCTGCGTCGGGGTGGTGGGCCCGGGTGGATTCGAACCACCGACCAACCGGTTATGAGCCGGGCGCTCTCACCGCTGAGCTACGGGCCCCTCCCCCCACAGTATAGCGGGACGCGCTATACTGGCCGCCCACGCCATGCTCGACAGCTTCCGCAGCCGCGACAGCCTCACCGCGGGGGGGCGCACCGTCGCCTTCCACCGCCTCGACGCGGTGCTGGACGCGGATGCGTCGGCGCGCCTGCCCTTCACGCACCGCGTGCTGCTGGAGAACCTGTTGCGGCGCGAGGACGGCGAGGCGGTGACGCGCGCGGACGTGGAGGCGCTGGCGCGCTGGCGTCCGAACGCGGGCGAGGCGCGCGAGGTGGCGTTCGCGCCCGCGCGCGTGCTGCTGCAGGATTTCACGGGCGTGCCCGCCATCGTGGACCTGGCGTCCATGCGCGAGGCGCTGGAGGCGCTGGGGGGCGACCCGGAGCGCATCAACCCGCTGCAGCCGGTGGACCTCGTGATCGACCACTCGGTGCAGGTGGACGTCTTCGGGGCGTCGGACGCGCTCGCGCGCAACGTGGCGCTGGAGTACGAGCGCAACCGCGAGCGCTACCAGTTCCTGCGCTGGGGGCAGGGGGCGTTCCGCGATTTCCGCGTGGTGCCGCCGGGCGCGGGCATCGTGCACCAGGTGAACCTCGAGTATCTGGCGGGCGTGGTGTTCCACGACGAGGCGCGCGGGCTGGCGTATCCGGACACGGTGGTGGGGACGGATTCGCACACGACGATGATCAACGGGCTGGGGGTGCTGGGCTGGGGCGTGGGGGGCATCGAGGCGGAGGCGGCGATGCTGGGGCAGCCGGTCTCGATGCTCGTGCCGGAGGCGGTGGGCTTCCGCCTGACGGGGGCGCTGCCGGAGGGGGCCACGGGCACGGACCTCGTGCTCACGGTGACGCAGATGCTGCGGGAGCTGGGCGTGGTGGGGAAGTTCGTGGAGTTCTACGGGCCGGGCCTTTCGCGGCTGCCCCTGCCCACGCGCGCCACCATCGCCAACATGGCCCCGGAGTACGGCGCCACGGCCGGGTTCTTCCCGGTGGACGCGGAGACGCTGGCCTACCTGCGCTTCACGGGGCGGGACGAGGGGCACGTGCGGCTGGTGGAGGCGTACTGCCGCGCGCAGGGCCTGTTCCGCACGGACGACGCGCCCGACCCGTCCTATTCGGCCACGCTGGAGCTGGACATGGGCGCGGTGGAGCCGTCGCTGGCGGGACCGCGCCGCCCGCAGGACCGCGTGCCCCTGCGCGAGGCGAAGGCGTCGTGGCGGCGCGAGCTGGCGGCCATGGCCGGGGACGGCGCGGAGCGCGCGCCCGTGACCGTGGACGGGGACGGCGAATCCTTCGCGGTGGGGCACGGCTCGGTCGTGATCGCGGCCATCACCAGCTGCACGAACACCTCGAATCCGGAGGTGCTGGTGGGGGCGGGGCTTTTGGCGAAGGCGGCGGCGGAGCGGGGCCTGCGGAGCCAGCCCTGGGTGAAGACGAGCCTCGCGCCCGGGTCGCGCGTGGTCACGGACTACCTCGACGCGGCCGGGCTCACGCCCTGGCTGGAGGCGCTGGGCTTCCACCTGACGGGCTACGGCTGCACGACGTGCATCGGCAATTCGGGGCCGGTGGCGCCGGAGATCGCGGGGGCCGTGCGCGAGGGCGACCTGGCGGTGGCCGCCGTGCTTTCGGGCAACCGCAACTTCGAGGGGCGCGTGAACCCCGTGACGCGCGCCAACTACCTGGCCTCGCCGCCGCTGGTGGTGGCCTACGCGCTGGCCGGGCGCATGGACTTCGACCCCCTCACGGAGCCGCTGGGCGAGGACGCCGCGGGCGCGCCCGTCTACCTCGCCGACGTCTGGCCCTCGCAGGGGGAGATCGAGGAGACCATGCGCGGGGCCGTGCGCGCGGACATGTTCCGCGAGCGCTACGGGGCCGTGTTCGAGGGCGACGACGCCTGGCGCGCGCTCCCCGTGCCCGAGGGCGCGCGCTACCGCTGGGACGCCGATTCGACCTACGTGAAGAACCCGCCCTTCTTCGAGAACCTGTCCGCCGAACCGGACCCGCCTGAGGACGTCGCGGGGGCGCGCGTGCTCGTGATGGTGGGCGACTCCGTCACCACGGACCACATCTCGCCCGCGGGGAGCATCGCGCCCGACAGCCCGGCGGCGGCGTACCTGTTCGCCCGCGACGTGCCGCGCGGGGATTTCAACTCCTACGGGGCGCGGCGCGGGAACCACGAGGTGATGATGCGCGGCACGTTCGCCAACATCCGCCTTCGCAACCTGCTCGCGCCGGGCACGGAGGGGGGCGTCACGCGCCACCTGCCGGACGGGGAAACGATGAGCGTGTTCGACGCGGCCATGCGCTACCGCGAGGAGGGGACGCCCCTGATCGTGCTCGCGGGGCGGGAGTACGGCACGGGCTCCTCGCGCGACTGGGCGGCGAAGGGGCCGCGCCTGCTGGGCGTGCGCGCCGTGCTCGCCGAAAGCTACGAGCGCATCCACCGCAGCAACCTCGTGGGCATGGGCATCCTGCCCCTGCAGTACGCGCCCGGCGAGAACCGCGGGACGCTCGGCCTGAACGGCGAGGAGACCTTCGCCATCGACGGCGTGGCCGCGGGGCTGCGCCCGCGCGGGCGCGTGCGCGTGACCGCCACGGGCGCGGACGGCGCGGCCACGGCCTTCGAGGCCGTCGTCCGCATCGACACGCCCGTTGAGCTGGAGTACCACCGCCACGGGGGCATCCTCCCCTACGTCCTGCGGCAGCTGGCCGCGGACGGCTGAACGCAAACCGCAGACAGGAGCGACCGCCAACCATGCCCGAACTGGACCTGCTCAAGATCGCCCGCACGGAGGCCGACGGGGGCGACCTCTCCGGCCTGCTGGAGGGGCTGTTCGAGCCCTCCGACGTGCGCCCCGACGGCCATCCCGACGCCGTCATCTGGAAGGGCGGGAACCACGACGGCGCGGTCAACCCCGTGGCCCACTCGCTCACCGACGCCTACGCCCTGCTGGGCACGATCATGGCGGCGGACGTGCTCGGCCTGCCCTTCCACGCCGTGCCCATGTGGGCGCAGTACCGCCACGACCGCCGGCTGGAGCCGCTGGGCTGGTTCGGCAACATGCCCTGCACGTCGATCAAGTGGTCGACGGCGGGCGACGCCTACGTGAACGACGGGCGGGGCGGGCGCGTGGTGGTGATGGGCAAGTCGGGCAACGCGCCCCTGCGCACGCAGGCGGGCGTCTACTGCAACGTGCGCCCCTACGGCCCCGTCACGGTCGTGCGCTGCATGCCCTGCCTGCCCTATTCGCAGAACCGGAGCGCCTTCACGGTGGACGCGGGGACGGGCGTCATCCATTCGGAGATGAACACGCCGGGCGTGCAGATGGCCTACGCCTGCCGCCGCTTCCTGCGCATGGTGCACGAGGGCGGCGGCATCGGGCGCATCGCCTTCAAGCCCACGCAGGCCATGGAGGACGGCATCAACGCCGGCATCCTCTCCTGGATGCTGCGGGGCACGCGCTTCCGCGTGGGCCGCAGGTACGCCGTGGACGGCTACGAGGAGCACCGCGAGAGCGTGGACCGCATCGTCAACCTGCTGCCGCCCGACTTCAGGGACGGCATGGAGGAATGGGGCGGCCAGATCGAGCAGCACATCTCCGACACCAACTACGGGCTGCTGCTGTGGGATCTGATCGAGCAGCGCGACGCGGTGGTGCTGGCCACCGACCTCGACGGCGACCGCCTGACGGACCTGCTGGCCGACGCCTCCGACCCACTGCGCGCCTTCGGCCAGCGCGTCGCGGACCACCTGGGGGGCGGCGCGCGCATGGACGACCTGTGGCGGGAGCTGGGCTACGTGACGGGCAACGGGCGCGACATGACCTCCGTCATGTACCGCATGCACGGGCCGCCCATCCACGAGCAGACGCTGGGCTCCGCCGACGCCATGCTGCTGCGCCTGCTGGACGGGGACGAGTGGGTGGGGGGCACGAAGCGCCCCTACGACCCGCGCATCCACTTCGTGCTCATCCGCGACGCCTACCGCGACGCCAACCCGGAGAACGCGGCCCTGCACGCCTGGCTGGACGACGCCCTCGCGCGCTTCGACGAGGTGTACGCGGGCGAGCGTCCCGGCTTCCTCGAGGGGTACGCGCAACTGAAGCGGGCGATCCGGCCCTGGGGGAGCTGAGCGCGGCCATGCTGGCCCCTTCCGCGCGAACGCGGTATGCTGAGCGGGCCACCGTGCCCGTCACCCGACCGAGGTCCGCCGTTTCGCTCCCGCGCTCCCGCCGTTTCGGGCGCGCCGGAGCCGTCGCGGGCGGGGCGCGTCCGCGATGACCGCCCCCGCCGCCGTGAACCGCGACGACGCGCTCGCCGCCCTGGCCACCGTGAACGACCCCGAGCTGCGCCGCGACATCGTGTCGCTGGGCATGGTCGAGGAGCTGGCCATCAAGGGCGGGGCGGTCTCCGTGAAGGTGCAGCTGACGACGCCCGCCTGCCCCCTGAAGGACGTCATCGAGGAGGACGTGCGCGCCGCGCTCGGGCGCCTGCCGGGCGTGGAGTCGGTGACGCTGGACTGGGGGGCGCAGGTGCGCGCCAGCGACCCGCGCGAGGGCCAGAAGCCGGTCGAGGGCGTGCGCAACGTGATCGCGGTGGCCTCCAACAAGGGCGGCGTGGGCAAGTCCACCGTGGCCTCCAACCTGGCGGCGGCGCTGGCGGCGGCGGGGGCGAAGGTGGGGCTCGTGGACGCGGACGTGACGGGGCCGAACCTGCCCACCATGTTCGGCCTGCCCGCCGGGCTGCAGGCCAACCAGCGCGAGGGGCTGCGGCCGGTGGAGCGGCACGGCGTGCGCCTCGTCTCCATCGGCTTCCTCCTGCCGAAGGGCACGCCCGTGGTGTGGCGCGGCCCCATGATCGGCAGCGCCGTGCGCCAGCTGCTGCACGACGTGCCCTGGGAGGACATCGACTACCTCATCATCGACCTGCCCCCCGGCACCAGCGACGCCTCCATGAGCATGGCGCAGGAGGCGCCCATCGCCGGGGCCGTCATCGTCTCGACGCCCCAGGACGTCTCGCTGGAGGACGCCATGAAGGCGGTCTCCATGTTCGAGAAGCTGGACGTGCCCGTCTTCGGCATGGTCGAGAACATGAGCTACTTCATCGCGCCCGACACCGGGGCGCGCTACGACATTTTCGGGCACGGCGGCGCGCGCCAGGCCGCCGAGGAACTCGGCATCGACTTCCTCGGCGAGATTCCGATCGAGCCGCGCATCCGCGAGAGCTCCGACCGGGGCGTGCCCCTGGTCACGAGCGCGGGGGACTCCGCCCCGGCGGAGAGCTTCCGCGCCATCGCCGGGGCCGTCGCCGCCCGAATCAGCGTGTTGCAAAGGATGGGAACGTAACCCCGCATGGCACTCAATTTCCCGGGCCGCGGCTCCTCCGTGGAGGACGCGCCCGACACCATCGACGCCACCGAATCCGCCCCGGCCCCCGAGGCCCCCGCTGCCATCGACGCCGCCGCCGAACCCGACGGGGAGGCCGCTCCGGCGCGCCGCCGCCGCCGGGGGACGCGCGGGGGGCGCGGGCGCAACGCGAGCTCCGCCGCCGCCAGCGCGACCGCGACGGAGGAGGCCGCCGAGGCCCCCGCCCCCGCGCACACGGCCACGCGCCGCCGCAAGACCGCCGCCGCCTCCGACGAGGCCGAGGCCAAGACCGAGGATGCCGCGCCCAAGCGCGCCTCCACGCGCCGCCGCGCCGCCGCCACGCCGGAGCCCGAGGCGGAGGAGGCCGCGCCCAGGCGGGCCGCTCCGCGCCGCCGTTCGCGCGCCGCCGCCGAGCCGGAGGCGGAGGGCGAGGCCGCGCTGGTGGCCGCCCTGAAGGAGCAGAACGAGAAGCTGACGCGGCTCGTCGAGCTGCAGGAGCAGACCATCGACCGCCTCTCCGGCGGGGGCGAGGAGAACGGCGCGAACGCCGCCGCCGGGCTGCCGCGCGTCGGCATCTTCGTGGACAGCGCCAACGTGGAGCTGGCTCGCGACCGTTCGCGCGGCGGCCGGGCCATCGACTGGGGCGTCGTGCTGGAGCGGCTCACGAAGGACCGGCGGCTGGTGCGCGCCGTGGCCTACTCGCCCGTGCACGACGACCCCGACGTGAGCCGCGAGACGCAGCGCTTCGTCGAGCCCTTCCTCGGCAAGGGCTTCAAGATCGTGACCAAGCCGCTCAAGCGCTTCGCCGACGGCTCCATCAAGGCCAACCTCGACATCGAGCTGGCGCTGGACCTGATGACGATGGCCGACCGCTTGGACGTGGCCGTCATCATCTCCGGCGACGGGGATTTCCAGCACCTCGTGGAAGTGGTGCAGGGGCGGGGCGTGCGCGTGGAGGTGGCGGGCCTCGGGCCCTCCGTGGCGGGCGCGCTCAAGGCCGCCGCCGACCGCTACGTGGAGCTCGATTTCGCGCAGAAGTAGCGGGCGCGTCAGGCGCGCAGCCCCGCGCGCTCGCGTTCGGGGTTGCGCCGCTCGCGCTCGATGATGCGTTCGATCTCGGCCACGGCCTCGTCCAGCGCGCCCTCGCGGTTCACGACCACGTAGTCGTTGTTGGGGGCGTCGGCCAGCTCCTCGTCCACCTCGGCGAGGCGGCGGGCGAGCGAGGCCGCGCTCTCGCTGCGGCGCGCGGCGAGGCGCTCCCGCAGCGCCTCGCGGCTCTCCGCCGTGAGCAGCACGAAGACGGCCCCGCGCAGCAGCCCGCGCAGCCGCCGCGCCCCCTGCAGGTCGGTGCGCACGAGCACGTCGCGCCCTTCCGCCAGCGGCTCCTCCAGCGCGCTCCGCTCCAGCCCCTTGAGGTCGCCGTAGACCTCGGCGTGCTCGATGAACGCCCCCGCCGCGATCTTCGCCTCGAAGCGCTCGCGCGTGAGGAAGCGGTAGTCCAGGCCCTCGCGCTCGCCCTCGCGCCGCGGGCGGCTGTTGCTGCTGACGGCGCGGGCGATGTCGACGCGCTCGCGCAGCCCGGCGATGACGGAGTCCTTGCCCGCGCCGGATGGCCCGTGCAGCACCACGATGAGGGGGCGGCGTTCGTCGCTCACGCCGATCGCGCCGTTCCGGGCGCGGCCTCCGCCAGCGCCTCGCGGAAGCCCGGATAGGAGACGGAGACGGCGTCGCGCGCGACGTGCGTTTCGCCAGCGGCGGCGAGGGAGCCGGCCACGGCCCCCAACATGCCCATGCGGTGGTCGCCGGCGGCGTCGAGGGGCGCGCCGCGCAGCTCGCAGGGGCCGCGCACGACGAAGCCGTCGGGCCGGGCCTCGACGTCCGCGCCGAGGGCGGAGAGCATGGCGCTCACGGCCTCCACGCGGTCCGACTCCTTCACGCGCAGCTCCGCCGCCTCGCGCACCACCGTCTCGCCCTCGGCAAAGCAGCCGAGCAGGGCCACCAGCGGCAGTTCGTCGATGGCGCGCGGCACCTCGCTCCCCTCCACGACGACGCCGCGCAGGGATGAGGAGCGGGCCACGACGTCGGCCACGGGCTCGCCGCCCTCCTCGCGCTCCTCCAGCAGCTCGACGTCCGCGCCCATGCGCCGCATGACGTCGAGCAGGCCCGTGCGCGTGGGGTTGACGCCGACGCCCTCCAGCCGGATTTCGGCGTCGGGATGGCAGACGGCGAGCGCGAGCCAGGGCGCGGCGCTGGAGACGTCGCCGGGCACGCGCAGGTCGAGCGGGCGCAGGCGTCCCGGGCGGCGCACGGCGATGGCGCGGCCCTCGCGCGCGACGGGCGCGCCCATGATCTCGAGCAGGCGCTCCGTGTGGTCGCGCGTGGGCGCGGGCTCGACGACGCGCACGGGCGCTTCCACGAACAGCCCCGCGAGCAGCAGCGCCGATTTCACCTGGGCGCTGGCCACGGGCGGCTCGTGGCGGATGGCGCGCAGGGGGCCGCCGCGGATGGCCACGGGCGCGAGCGTGTCGCCCGCGCGCGCGCTGATGCGCGCCCCCATGCGCTGGAGCGGCTCGACGACGCGCCCCATGGGCCGCCGCCGCAGCGAGGCGTCGCCGCTGAGCACACTGAACAGGGGGTGCGCGGCCAGCAGCCCCGTGAGCAGCCGCAGGGTGGTGCCGCTGTTGCCGCAGTCGAGCACCGTCTCGCTTTCGTAGAGGCCGTGCAGGCCGCCGCCGCGGATGCGCGCCTCCGACGCCCCCGCGGGCCAGTCCAGCTCGACGCCGAGCGCGGCCATGCACGCCGCCGTGGCGCGCACGTCGTCGGAATCGAGCGGGTTGGCGACGCGCGAGTCGCCCTCCGCCAGCGCGCCGAGGATGAGGGCGCGGTGCGAGATCGACTTGTCGGCGGGGACGCGAACGCTCGCGCGCAGGCGGTCCGCGCGGCGGACGATCACCGTTCCCGCGGCTCCCGCGAGGCGCCGCGCCGCAGCTGCCGGATGCGGTCGTAGAGGTAGGCGCCGGTGAACATCTGCATGAGCATTTCGCCGCTGCTGCCCGGCAGGTCGGCGGACGACGCCGACGCTCTCGGTTCGCGCCCGACCTTGCGGTCGTCGCTGACGAGACGGTCGAGGCGCGTGCGCTTGAAGAGGCTCTCCAGCATCTCGTCGGGGCTGGCCGGCTCCTTCTCGCGCTCGCGCCTGCGCTCGTCCCCGTCCTCGTCGTCGGCGCGCGCGAGCAGCTCGCGCAGGCCCTCGTCGTCCAGTTCGAGCGCGCGCGCGAGGGTGTCCAGCTCGTCCTGGAAGCGGCGCAGCCAGGAGACGATGGCGCCGCGGTTGGTGGCCACGATGTCGGCGGCCATGCGCGGGTCGCCCCTGGCCAGCCGCGTCATGTCGCGGAAGGCGGGGCCCGCCAGCTGCTCCGCGTCGTCCCAGCAGGCGCTGTCGCGCACCATGCGGAAGAGGGCCACGGAGAGCATGAGGGGCAGGTGGCTGACGGCGGCGACGATTTCGTCGTGCTCGGCGGGATCGACGTAGACGGGCACCGCGCCCGCGGCCCGGATCATGCCCAGCACGACCTCGACGGAGCGCTCGTTGGCGGTGGCCGACGGCGTCACCGCCCATGCCGCGCCCCCGAACAGGTCGGCGCTGGCGGCGGCGGGGCCGCTGCGCTCGGAGCCGGCCATGGGGTGCCCCCCGACGACGCTGACCCTGCCGCCGTACAGCTCCTCGGCTTTGGCCATGAAGGCCGCCTTCGTGCTGCAGGTGTCGGTGATGATGGCGCCCTCGTTCACGTGCGGGGCCATCGCCTCGAGCAGTTCGACGGCGGCGCGCGGGGGCGTGGCGAGCACGATCATGCTCGCGCCCCCGACGGCCTCGTCGAGGTAGCGCACGGTGCGGTCGACGGCGCCGAGTTCCCGCGCCGCGCGCGCGTTCTGGCGGCTGCTGTCCACGCCCACCACCTCGTAGCGGCGGTCCTCGCGGGCCATGAGCGTGAGGCCCACGGAGGCCCCGATGAGGCCGGTGCCGATGACGGCGATGCTGGAATCGGGCATGGCGGCTCGCTCTCAGGTGGCGGCGTCGGCGCGCTGCAGGAGCGCCAGCATAGCATCATCGCCCGCGGGCCGGTGGTGCAGGCGCGTGAGCTCGACGGCGCGCGGGGGGGCCCCGGCGGCGGTCAGCAGGCGCGCGCCGATCTCGCCGTGGGCGCGGCTGCGGGCGATGGCGCGGCGCATCTCCAGCCGCGATCCGTCCGCCGCCGCCGCCGTTCCCACGCGCAGCCAGCCCGCCAGCACGTGGGCCACGCGGTCGCGCGTGCGCTGGCGGCCCTTGCCCGCGTCGTGCAGCAGGGCGGCCACGAGCAGGTCTCGGTCGCCGCCGTGGCCGCGTTCCAGCAGCCAGCGCGCGGTGCCCGCGCTGTGGCGCTGGTCGCGCGGCTCCTGCGCCGCGAAGAGCGCCAGCAGCTCGCCGTCCAGGTAGCCGCGCGCGAGGGCCAGGTCGTCCGCGTCGGGCGGCAGCGACGCCTCGCGGAACTGCCGCACGCGCTCCAGCATCAGGTCACCAAGCCGAGGAAGGCGTCCGCCGCGCGTCCGAATATCCAGTTGAGGGGGCTGTAGTCGGGCGCGATGAAGCTGAGCAGGACGAGGGCGATGAGCAGCGCCGGGCCCCAGCGGCTGAGCGGGATCATGGCGCGCGCGGCCTCGTCCGGCAGCACGCCCACGAGCACCTTGAAGCCGTCCAGCGGGTGGATGGGGATGAGGTTGAAGACGCCGAGCAGCACGTTGATCCAGGCGATGAAGAAGAGGAACGCGCCGAGCAGTTCGCCGCCGTTGGCGCTCCCGAAGGACGCGAATGAGCGGGGCGCGTCCGCCCAGCCGAGGATGAGCGGCAGGGAGGCGATGAGGGCGAAGGCGAAGTTCGAGAGCGGCCCCGCCACGGCCACCGTCATGTTGCCCCGCTTCACGCCGGAGCGCAGGCGGTAGGGGTTCACGGGCGTGGGCCTGCCCCAGCCGAAGCCGGCCACGAACAGCAGCAGCGTGCCCATGGGGTCGAGGTGCGCGATGGGGTTGAGCGTGAGGCGCCCCTGCCGCGCGGCGGTGTCGTCGCCCAGCTCGTTCGCGGCCCAGGCGTGGCTGAACTCGTGGAAGGCGATGCCCGTCACGAACGCCAGCGCGAGGGCGGCGAGGTAGACGAGGGCGGCCTCGGGGTTGTCGAGCAGGTCGTCGATGATCCAGATCACGCGCCCTCCATGATAGCGCCTGTTCCCGAAATTGACCGGGCGCGGGCCCCTTGCTACGCTCGCGCTGGCGGGAAACGTCCACGGCGCCGGCGAGGCGGGTCTGGTCGAGCGGACCCTCCGCGAACCGGCGCCCCCGGCTTCGGTTCTCCCGCATGAACGCTCCCTCTTTCCGGAAACGCCCGCCCGCGAGCGCGCAGCCGCGCCCGTCTCGCGGACGCGCCATGCGCTGGCGTCGCGCGGCGGCGCTGCTGGCGGCGGCGGGCGCGCTGGCCGCGCTGGGCGCCGTCCTCCTCGCGCGCGGCGGCGGCCCCCCGACCACGGCCTTCGCCAGCGCGCCCGCAGGGCAGTACGCCGTGGTGGCGCGCGCCGCGGAGGCGGGCAGCGTCATCGGCGTCGTCGCCGCCGGGGACGGGCGCGCCATCGAGATCGCGGCCGTGCGCCACCTGCCCGGCTTCGCCCCGCGCGGGACCGTCTCGCCGAACGGGCGCTGGCTCGCCCTCGTCGCGGTCACGGGCGGCGTTCCCGCGCAGCCGCTGGCGGCGCTGCTCGCGCTCCACCTCGAAACGGGCGAGACGCGCGTGCTCGCGGCCAACGTCGACCCGCTCCAGCGGGCCGTCTGGACGCCGGACTCGAGCGCCGTCGTGGCCACGCGCGGCGGTCCCGACGGCATCAAGGTGCTGCGCGCGGGGCTGGACGGCGCGGAGACCGTGCTCGAACGGCGGCTCGGCGCGCTCACCGTGGCCCCCGTCGGCTTCGACGCGACGGGCGCGCTGCTCGCCGTCGTGCTGGACGGGCGCGGCTCGACGCTGACGCGCGCGGGCGCGGACGCGCGCCATCTCAGCGCCCATCCCACGCGCGACTGGGCGCTCAGCCCCGACGGCGCGCGGCTGGCCTTCGTGGAGGCGAACCTCGACGGCGGCCTGCGCTACCTGCCGCGCGTGGCGGCCATCGCGGACGGCGCCGTCGCCGCCGCCTTCGGGGGCGTCGGGGACGAGGGGCAGGCGCTGGGCGCGGCGTGGCCTCCCGACGGCGGCGCGCCGCGCTTCGGGCGCGAGCCGGGGACGGCCCCCGGCGGCGTGCGCGCGCAGACGGGCGGCGGCTTCGACGTGCCCCTCGGCTACAGCCGCGACGGCGCGGCCCTGGCCGTGCGCCGCTGGAGCGGGAGCAGCTTCGCCGAGCCGGGCGACGCGCGCCTGCAGATCGTGGCGAACGGCGAACGGCGCGCGGTCGCCGGTTTCGGGAGGTTCCACGGATGGACCGCGCGCTAGCGGCGCTGGCGGCGGCCGCGATCGTGCTGGCGGTCGCGTTCTCCGGGCCGGGAGAGCGCGCGCGCGCCACCTGCACCAGCCTCGGCGCCTACGACTTCGACACCTACGAGGCGTTCGACAACGTGGGCGTCTACAACACGGCCATCGAGCTGGCGGCGGCGGGGCTGGCGGTCACGAGCGCGACCACGCCCGCGGGCGAGGCGCACCATCTGGAGTATCCCGGCCTGCTGTCGGGCAACCGGGCGGCGCGCGCGACCCAGACGCAGGACACGTCCCTGCGCATCCCGCCCTCGCTCATGAAGGCCGTCGTCTGGGTGGAATCGCAGTTCCAGCAGGCCAGCGACAAGCCGCCCTACGGCGGCGTGGGGGACACGAAGATCTCGTACGACTGCGGCTACGGGCTGGGGCAGATCACGAGCGGCATGGAGAACCGCACGGGCAATCCCACCGCCGCGCAGGCGCTCACGGGCACGCACTTCCTCTTCAACCTGGCCCACTCCGCGAGCATCCTCGCGGAGAAGTGGAACTACTACGAGTTCTGGCCCACCGCGGGCAACGGCGACCCGGCGATGCTGGAGAACTGGTACTACGCCCTCTGGGCCTACAACGGCATCGCCGCCCGCAGCCACCCGCTGTTCGAGGCGGGGCGCGACGCGGACTGGGCCAGCCATCCGCTCCATCCCTTCCGCAATCCGCTGCGGGGCGAGGTCTGGCATTGCCGCGACGAAAGCGCGCCCACCTGGGTGGACGCGGGCGACGGCACGCCGCTGTACGCCTACCTCGACTACACCTATCCCGAGCTCATCTACGGCTGCATGCGCCATCCGCCCCCGTATCCCGAGCGCATCCTGCACCTCGCCCCGCCCCTGCCGACTCCCGCCCCAACGCCCGCGCCGACGCCGACGCCAGCTCCCACGCCCACTCCAACGCCGACGCCGACGCCAACTCCCACGCCAACTCCCACGCCAACGGGAGAGTCCACGACCACGGCAACCGCGACCGCGACGGCAACTCCAACCCCGACGCCAACGCCAACCCCGACTCCCACGCCGACGCCGACCGTCGCGCCCACGCCCGCGACGACGCCCGACGGGGTGCGGCGCATGTGGCCCGCGGTGGCGGTGAACATGCCCGACCTGAGCATCCCGGCGGTGGCGAGCGCCTTCACGCCCGCCTTCTTCATCGCCTGCGAGGACGCACTCCGGGATTTCAACCTGTTCGACGGCTGCCCGGGGATGACCTTCCCGACGTCGATCCCGGAGTTCGGCATCGAGCCGCACCGCGACCCGACGCCGCCCGTGGACGCGGGCGCGCGCGAACGGCTGCTGGGGCGCCCCGCGTTCACGGCGCGCGGGCCGTCCGTGGCCAACCTGGCCGTGGACGGCGACGGCGACCCGGAGAGCGTGGACGTCACGGTGTGGAACACGGGCACGTGGATCGCGCCCTTCCGCATCACGCGCACGGCGAACTGGATCGTCGTGCGGCGGGGCGAGGAGAACGCGCCCTTCACTGGCCACTTCCACGGGGGCGTGGCCATCGGCGCGGAGACGAAGGTCGTCATCTTCGACGCCACGCGGTACGGCACGGAGGTCTCGGAGCAGGGGCGCGCGCCCGTGCTCCGCATCACGCTGGACACGGACGCCCTGCCGGAGGGCGAGGACGTGGAGGGCGCGGTGCTGATCGAGCCGCTGCACGGGACGGGCCGCGCCAAGCGCGTGCTCGTGCGCGCGGGGCCGGGCGTGAACGCCGGGATCTACCCCGATCCGACGGAGACGCCGGAGCCGGAAACGCCCACGCCCACGCCCGCGCCGGGGCCGGGCGAGACGGAGGCGGTGGAGGACCCGGACGGCGACGCCGCGCGCCGGAACATCGCCGTGCCCGCGCTCTCGTCCGACCGCTGAGGGGTCAGCGGGCCGCGGGGGCCTCTTCCCCGCTGGCCTCGATGACGCGCTGGGCCACGTTGCCGGGCACCTCGTCGTAGCGGTCGAAGGCGAGTTCGAAGAGGCCGCGGCCCTGCGTGAGCGAGCGCAGGTCGGAGGCGTAGCGGCGCACCTCGGCGAGGGGCACGTCGGCCTCGACGACGCTCATGCCGCCGTCGGGGGCGATGCCGTGGATGCGCGCGCGCTTGGTGTTGAGGTCGCCCACGATGTCGCCCGCGTTCGCCTCGGGGGCGCGCACGCGGATGGTCATGACGGGCTCCAGCAGGAGGCCGCTGGCGCCCGCCACGGCCTCCTTGAGCGCCTGGCTGGCGGCCAGCTTGAAGGCCATCTCGCTGGAATCGACGGGATGGTGCTTGCCGTCGAAGAGCGTGACCTCGCAGTCGGTCAGCTCGTAGCCCGCGAGCACGCCCTCGCGGGCGGTCTCGGCGATGCCCTTCTCCACGGCGGGGATGTACTCGCGGGGCACGGAGCCGCCCACGACGCGGCTGTTGAAGCGCAGCCCGGCGCCGCGCGGCAGGGGCGCGATCTCGATGGCCACGCGCGCGTACTGGCCGTGGCCGCCGGTCTGCTTCTTGTGCGTGTAGTCGGCGGAGGAGGAGCGCGCCACCGTCTCGCGGTAGGGGACGCGCGGCAGGGAGAGCTCGACCTCGAGGTTGAACTTGCGCGCGAGCCGCCCCACGGCCACGTCGAGGTGGGCGTCGCCGAGCCCCTCGAGGATGGTTTCGCCGGTGCTCGCCTCGCGGCGCAGGCGCAGGCCCGGATCCTCCTCCACGAGCCGCTGCAGGCTCGGCCCCAGCTTGTCCACGGCGGCCTTCGCGCCCGGCCGCACGGCCATGCCGTAGACCGGTTCGGGGAAGGTCATGGCGGGCAGGCGCACGGGGCGCTCCTTCGTGGCCAGCGTGTCGCCCGTGCGCGTCTCGCCCAGCTTGGCCACCACGCCGATGTCGCCCGCGGGGAGCGCGTCCACGGCCTCCTGCTCCTTGCCGCGCTGGCGGTAGATGGCGCCGAGCCGCTCGTCCGCGTCGCGCGCGACGTTCCAGAGGTGGCTGTCGGAGCGGACCGTGCCGGTCATCACGCGCAGGTAGCTGAGGCGGCCCACGTAGGGGTCGGCGGCGGTCTTGAAGACGAGCGCCACGGGCGGGGCGTCGGCGCCCGACTCCAGCTCCCCGCCGTCGGCGTCGGCCGCGGCGCGGGCGAGGGGCGAGGGGGCCGACGCCGCGAGCGCGTCCAGCAGCGGGCGCACGCCCACGCGGTGCGACGCGGAGGCGCAGAGGACGGGCGTGATGGCGCCCTCCGCCAGCGCCGCGCGCAGCGCCCCCGCCAGCTCGTCGGGCGTGATCTCCTCGTCCTCGAAGTACTTGGTCATGAGCGCCTCGTCGTTCTCGACGATGCTCTCCACGAGCGCGGCCCGCACGTCGGCGGCGCGCTCCGCGTGCTCGGCGGGAACGTCCACGGGATCGCCGCCGTCGCCGGGGTAGGCCTTCATGGCCAGCAGGTCGATGACGCCGCCGAGGTCGTGGCTCTGGCCGAGGGGCAGCTGGAGGGGCGCGACGGACGGCCCCCACGCATCGCGCAGCGCGTCCAGCACGGAGTCGAAGTCGGCGTTCTCGCGGTCGAGGCGGTTGACCAGCGCCATGCGCGGCAGCCCGCGCTCGGCGGCGATGCGCCAGACGCGGTCGGTGCCCACCTCCGGCCCGGCCACGGCGTCCACGACGACGAGGGCGAGGTCGGCGGCGCGCGCCCCGCAGATCACCTCGGAGACGAAGTCGGCGTAGCCGGGCGTGTCGATGAGGTTGATCTTGACCCCGTTCCACTCGACGGGCAGGACGGAGAGGTTGAGGCTGAACTTGCGGCGGTGCTCGTCCTCGTCGTAGTCGCCGGCGGTGTTCTGCTCCTCGATGGAGCCCATGCGCGTGATCGCGCCGCTCGCGAACAGGGCCGCCTCGCCCAGCGTCGTCTTGCCCACGTTGCCGTGGCCGACGACGACCACGTTGCGGATGTCTTCGGAGCGGTAAACCTTCATGGAGCGCCTCGCGGGCCCGCCGGGCCGGGGTTTCGCGCGCCGATTGTACGCGCTCCGGCGCGGCGCGGCCCGCCCCGCGTCGCGTAGACTGCGCGGCACGCATGACGAGCGGGGAACGCGCCTACGTCGCCCTCGACCTGGAGACGACCGGCCTCGACCCGGCGCGCGACCGCATCACCGAGGCGGGGGCGCTGCGCTTCGACGACGAGGGGCGCGAGCTGGCCGCCTGGGAGCGGCTCGTCGATCCGGGCGTGCCCATCCCGCCTGAGATCCAGAGCATGACGGGCATCGCCGACGCCGACGTGCGCGGGCGGCCCGCCTTCGCGGAGGTGGCGGACGAGCTCGCGGCCTTCGTGGGCGACGCCCCCATCGTGGGCCAGAACGTGGGCTTCGACCTGAGGTTCCTGGCGGCGGCGGGCGTGGAGCCTCGCGGCCCCGCGCTGGACACGCTCGCCCTCGCCCGCGCCGTGCTGCCGGGCGAGGGCGCCCGCAACCTGACGGCGCTGGCGGAGGAGCTCGGCATCGCCGCGCCCGTGGCCCACCGCGCCCTCGCCGACGCGCGCACGACCGCCGCCGTCTTCACGGCCCTGCGGCGGCGCGCGGCGGAGTTGCCCGACGACGAGCGCCTGGGGCTGGCGCGCATCGTGGCCCTCGACCAGCCCGACCTCGCGCGGGAGATCGCGGGCGGCGAGATCCCCGACGGCGCGCTCGTCCCGCCCGCGCTGCCCGATCAATGGGATCCGCCGGAGCCGCTGGCGAGAGCGGAGACGCCCGTCCCCGTGACCGCGCGCGAGACGCGGGGCGCGTTCGCGGCGGCGGCGCGCGTCCTGCCGCGCTTCGAGGAGCGCCCGCAGCAGCTGGAGATGGCGGAGGCCGCAACGCTCGCCTTCGCCGACGGCGGGCAGTGGCTGATCGAGGCGGGCACGGGCGTGGGCAAGTCGCTCGCCTACCTCGTCCCGGCGGCGCTCCACGCCCTCCGCAACGGCGAGCGCGTCGTCGTCTCCACGAACACCATCGCCCTTCAGGAGCAGCTGCTGGGGGAGGACGTGCCCGCCCTGCGCGCGATCCTGCGCGAGGCGGGGGCCATCGACGCGCCGGACGACCTGCGCGTGGCCCTGCTCAAGGGGCGCGGCAACTACCTCTGCGTGCGGCGCTGGATGGGCCATCAGGCCAGCCTCGGCGACTCCGACGTGGCGCGGCTCGCGGCGGCGCTCGCCCTCTGGCTGCCGCGCACGGAGACGGGCGACCGCGGCGAACTGCGCCTCGATCACGCGGCGCGCGCCGCCTGGCCCCGTTTCTGCGCCGCCGACGCCGCCTGCCTTTCCGAGCGCCCCACGCTCGTGCGCGAGGGACGCTGCTTCCTGCTGCGCGCGCGGCGGCGGGCGGAGAGCGCGCACCTGGTGGTGGTCAACCACTCCCTGCTGCTGGCCGACGTGGCCACGGGCCAGAGCGCCATCCCGCCGTTCGGCCGCCTCATCATCGACGAGGCGCACAACCTCGAGGAGCAGGCCACGCGGCAGTTCGGCCTGCAGGCCAGCGCGCGCGGGATCATGGAGGCCATCGAGGCCATCCATCGCCCGCGAGCGCGGGGACGTCGCGAGGGGGGAATCGCCGCCGCCGCGCGCGAGACGCTCGGCGCGACGGCGGCGGACATCCTCACGGCGGCGCTGGCGAGGGCGGCGGACCGCACGGCGCGCCCCTTCGAGGCGCTGGGCGAGATCGGCGACGGCGGGGACGACCGCGTGAGCGTCACCGCGGGCGTACGCTCCGGCCCCGCCTGGGGCGAGGTGGAGCATGGCTGGACCGCGCTCAACGACGCGCTGCTCGAGGCCATCGGGCACAGCCGCGCCGCCGTCCGCCTGCTGGAGGCGGCGGGCGCGGCGACGGTGGACGAGCTGAACGGGGCGACGGGGCGGCTGGATGAGCAGCGACAGAGCCTCGAACGGCTGGTCGCCGGGCGGGATCGCGACGCGATCGTCTGGGCGTCCCTCGGGCGCGACGGCGCGAACGCCCTGAACTCCGCGCCCATCGAGGCGGGGCCGCTGCTCGCCGAGCAGCTGTTCAAGGAGCGCGCGACCGTCGTCGCCACGAGCGCGACGCTGCAGACGGCGGACGGCTCGATGGGGTTCTCGGCGGAGCGGATGGGGCTGCCGGAGGCGGCCACGCGAGCGCTCGGCTCGCCCTTCGACTACGAGCGCTCGACGCTGCTGGCCACGCCCACGGGGCTGCCCGACCCCGGCGCGCGCGGCTACAACGAGGCCGTGGCCGCCGCCATCGTGAAGCTCGCGCGCGCGTCCGGCGGGCGGGCGCTGGCGCTGTTCACCTCGCACGCCGCCCTGCGCCGCGCCGCCGACCTCGCACGCGAGGGACTGGAGGCGGACGGCATCGAGGCGCTCGTGCAGGGGGAGCGCCGCTCGCCACGGCAGCTGATCGACCGCCTGCGGGAGCAGCCGCGCGCGGTCGTCTTCGGCACGGCCGGCCTGCGGGAGGGCGTGGACGTGCGCGGGGACGCGCTGTCGCTCGTGATCGTCACGCGCTTCCCCTTCCCCGTGCCCACCGACCCCATCCACAAGGCGCGCGCGGCGCTGTACGACGACGATTTCGGCGAGTACTCGCTGCCCATGGCCATCCTGCGCTTCCGGCAGGGCTTCGGGCGGCTCATCCGCGACCGCACGGACCGCGGCGTGGTGGCCGTGCTCGATTCGCGCGTGCGCACGAAGCGCTACGGCCAGCGCTTCATCGAGGCGCTGCCGCCCTGTACGCGGCTCGCCGACGACATCGACGCCACCGCCGAACGCACGCGCGAGTGGCTGGCGCGATGAGCGCGCGGGGGACGCCGCCGCGGCGCATCGCGGGCGAGCGCGTGACGCTGCGGCGCGACGACGAGGGCGCGGGCGCGGGCGTCGTCGCCTGGGCCATCCACCGCACGGGCGAGCGCGAGGCCGTGGGGCGGGCCGAGGTCGCGTTCGCGGACGGCGCGCCCGTCATCAGGCGGCTCTGCATCGACGAGGACGCGCGCGGCTACGGCGCGGGCTCGGAGGCGGCGGCGCTGCTGGTGGACGCGCTGGCGCGCCGCCACGCCGTGGCGCGGGCCTGGGCGCCCCCCGACCGCGGCCTCGCCGTCTACTTCTGGATTCGCATGGGCTTCCGTCCGCTGGCGGGCGAGGGGCCGAATGGGGGCCTCTGGTTCGAGCGGGCGCTGCGCTAGGCTCACGAAAGGGATTATGCTCTCTTTGATATTATGTTTATTCACTCAGAAATTTCCTACCTAAAAAAATTTCCTACTCATTTGCCAATATATTCGCTCATCTCTATCATTCTACTCGTGGTTCCCAATCTGGCCGTTGAGCTGGCGCCCAAGCGCAAAACCGACCTTGGCCTCCGCAATCCTGTTATGTCCGCTTCCGGTACTTCCGGGATGGGGCATGATTTTGCGCGTCATCACGATGTGAACCAGCTGGGCGCGTTCGTCACGAAGGCCGTCACGCTCCAGCCGCGGGAAGGCAATCCGCAGCCGCGCACGGTGGAGACGCCCGCGGGGATGCTCAACTCCATCGGCCTGCAGAACGACGGCGTTAATCATGTCATCGCCAAGATGGCGCCGATGTGGGCGAGCTGGGAAACGCCCGTCATCGTGAACATCGCGGGCGAGAGCGCCGCTGATTTCGGGGAACTGGCCGCCACCCTCGACGGCGTGCCCGGCATTGCCGCTCTCGAGCTGAACATCAGTTGCCCGAACGTGGATGGCGTGCTCGACATCGGCCAGAGCGTGCTGGCGGCGGCGCACGCCACGCGGGCGGCGGTGCGCGCCACGGAGCTGCCCGTCATCGCCAAGATCACGCCGGCGGCGCAGGAACCGGCGCAGATCGCGCGCGCCTGCGTGGACGAGGGCGCCGCCGCCATCTGCGCCGTCAACACCGTGCCCGGCATGGCCATCGACGCCGAGGCGCGGCGTCCCGTGCTGGCGCGCGGGAGCGGCGGGCTGAGCGGCCCCGCCATCAAGCCCATCGCCTTGCGCGTCGTCTACGAGACGGCGCGGGCGGTGAGCGTGCCCGTCATCGGCTGCGGCGGCATCCGCGGCGGCCTCGACGCCGTCGAGTTCCTCATGGCGGGCGCGACGGCGGTGCAGGTGGGCACGGCCTCCTTCGCCAACCCGCGCGCCCTGCTCGACACGGTCGAGGAGCTGGAGGCGTGGCTGGAGGCGCATGGCGTGGGCGACGTGCGCGACATCATCGGCTGCGCGCAGCCTCTTGAAGCTCGCAAGCCCGCGCCGTGCCCGGAGCCCGTGGAACAGCCCGCAGCAGGCTGAGGACATGAAACCCCTGATGGCGGCGCCACGGGGCGTAGCTCAGTCGTGGCAAGAGCACGCGGTTTGGGGCCGCGAGGTCCCCGGTTCAACTCCGGGCGCCCCGACCAACCCCGGCGCGCTCGCGCACGGCGCCGTCGCCGCGCAGGCCGCGCAGCGCCGCCGCCACCGCCTCCGGCAGCCGCTCCACGGGAACGCCGCGCTCCACGCGCTCGCCCAGCCGCGCGGCCTCGCCGGGATCGCCGCCCGCGTAGACGTCGGCGGCGTCCGCGATGGCGTCGCCACGGCGCACGCGCGCGCCCAGCAGGCCGACCTCGCCGAGGCGGTGCTGGCCGCAGGCGTGAGGGCAGCCGGAGAGCCGCAGCCGCACGGGCTCGTCGATCTCGTAGCGCTCCTCGAGGGCGCGCGCCAGCCGCAGCGCCTCGCCCTTCGTGTCGATGAGGCTGAAATGGCAGTAGTCCTTGCCCGTGCAGGTGACGACCGAGCGCATCCAGGGCGAGGGCGCGGGGCTGAAGGTCCGCAGCAGGGGCTCGGCCAGCAGCCCTTCGAGGCGGTCGTCGGGCACGCGCGGGATGAGCACGTTCTGCTGCACGGTGAGGCGCAGCTCGCCCGCGCCGTATTCGGCGGCGAGGCGTCCGAACTCGATGAGCTGGTCGCCGCTGACGCGCCCCACGGGGACGAGGCAGCCGACGACGTTGCCGCCCGCGCGCCGCGTCACGCCGACGTGGTCTCCGCCCTCGCGCACGGTGAGAGACCGCCCCGCGCGCGGAACGGCGAACCCGGCGCGCTCCACGACCTCCGCGCGGAAGCGCTCCATGCTCCAATCGCGCAGCAGGTCGCGCAGGCGCGCGGCGCGGCGCGACGCGCGCGGGCCGTGGTCGCGATACGCGCCCAGCACGGCGAGCGCGAGCGGGACCACGCGGGCGGGCGCGACGAAGGCGTCGAGCGGGCGCGCCAGCGCGGGCGCGGACCCGCCCAGCGCCCCGCCCGCCAGCACGTTGAAGCCGCGCGTCCCGTCGTCCGCCAGCGCGGGCGTGAAGGCGAGGTCGTGCACGCGCGCGCGGATGCAGTCCTCGAGACATCCGGTGAGGGCGAGGTTGAACTTGCGCGGCAGGTTGCTGAACCCCTTGTGGCCGATGATGGCCTGCTGGAGCCGCGCCGTGAGCGGGCGGCTGTCCAGCGTCTCGTGGGGGTCGAGCCCGGCGATGGGGCAGCCGCTCACGTTGCGCACGTTGTCCATGCCGCTCTGCTGCGTGGTGAGCCCGGCGGCGGAGAGGCGCTGCAGGATGCGGGGCGCGTCCCCGATCGTGATCCAGCGCAGTTGCAGGTTCTGGCGCGTGGTGAGGTCGCACTGGCCGCGCCCGAAGCGGTTCGCGATTTCGCCGATGGCCGCGATCTGCTCGCTCGTGAGGACGCCGTTGGGGATGCGCGGGCGCAGCATGAAGAAGCCCGGCGTGGCGCGGCGGTGGAACAGCCCGTACCACTTGAGGCGCTCATGGTCGTCGGGGGGGATGGCGTCGAAGCCCTCGCGCGCGTAGCGCAGCAGGTCGGGGAACACGTCCAGCCCGTCCTTCGCCCGCTTGATGGCCTCGACGCGGTTCGCCATGCGTGAACGATACCACTCGACGCATGCCCCGCGGTTGCCTACCGTTGACGGCGATGAGGGCCGCGCTCGCCGTACCGCTGGTGGCCATGTTGGCGTTCGCGCTGGCCTGCGGCGTGTCCGATCCCCCGCCCGCCACGCCCACGCCGGTTCCCACCGAGGCGCCCACGCCCGCGCCGGGGTCGGAGATCGGCGCCAACCTCGTGGACTGGGCGCTCGCGCCCGTGGCCGCCGAATTCGGGGATGGCGCGGAGAATCTGGAACTGCTCGCGCTGCCGCTGGGGCGCGACGGCCTCTGGGCGGTGGCCACGAACGGCCCCCCGCCCCTCCGCCAGGACGCCGACGGGGAGACGGTCAACTTCTTCCATTTCGCCGCCGTCTACCGCCTGGGGGAGGACCGGCGCTGGTCGCCGCCGCTGGGGCGGGTGACGCTCGACAGCGGCCCCGCGCGCACGGCCATCGAGCTGGTCGGGGACGGCGCGGCGTCGCCCGCGTTCATTGCCGTGCGCGGCGCGACGGGGGCGCACGCGGGCACGTTCGACCTGCTGCGCTTCGACGGCGAGCGGCTGGAGACGGCGCTCTCGCACGTGAGCGCGCGCCCGAACGCGGCAACGGTCGCCGACCTCGACGGCGACGGCGTGCCCGAGATCGCGCTCAACGACTCCGACCCCTACGTCTTCTGCTACGCCTGCGCGGTGGAGGAGAAGCGCGAGCGGCTCTACCGGCTGGAGGACGGGGCGTGGGTCGAGGTGGAGCTGGCGGCGCCGCCCGGGCTGCCGCCGGAGCTGGCGGCGGCGGCGGAATGGACGGTGGAGCTGGCGCGGGCGGGGCTGTGGCGCAAGGCGGCGGAGATCGCCATCGCCACGGCGCGCGCGGCCCCCGGCGACGATGGCCTGCGCTGGCTCTCCATCCTCGTGAACCGCACCGCCGCCGCGCGTCTGGCGCACGCCGGGTCGCCCGGCCAGCCGCTGCTCACGACCGTGCTCGCGGGCGACTACGACGCGGCCCTCGCCCTCATGGCGGCGCACCACCCGGTGCGAACCTTCGCGCTCGACGGGCCGCTCGTGGCGGGCACGGCGGCGAGCGACGAGGCGGGCCTGCGCGAACTGACCGCGCGCCTGCTCGACGCCACGGAGCGGGCGCTGGCGGCGCAGCCGAACGACGCCGCCATCCACGCCGTGCGCGGCCTCGCCCTCGCCATCGCCTCGCCCGACGACCTGGCGCGGACGCGCGCGGCCATCGCCACGGCGGTGGTGCTCGCGCCCAACGACGAGTTCCTCGCCAACGCCCGCGCCTATTTCCAGTCGGCCAACCGCGCGCCCGGCCAGCCCGCCGACGCGCCCGCGCCGGAGGCGCCGCTCGACGGTCCCGACGCGGACGCCCTCGCCGGGGGTCTCACGCTGGGCAGCGGCGACCGCGGGCGCTTCGTGCGGGCGCTCCAGCAGCGGTTGGCGCGCATCCCCGCGCTCGCCTTCCCGGACCCCGGCCGCTACTCCGACGTCTACGACGGGGCCACGCGCGAGGCCGTGCTGCGGCTGCAGGCGGAGGCCGGACTGCCGCCCACGGGCGTCGTGGACGGCCCCACGTGGGAGGCGCTGGAGGATGCGCGGGCCAAAGCCGGGGCCGCGCCGCCCTCCGTCTCCGCGCCCGCGCCGACGGCAGAGGCGGCGCCGGAGCCGCGCCCCGCGCACGGCGAGGCGGGCGAACCGGTCATTTACCTCACCTTCGACGACGGGCCGCATCCGCTCTGGACGCCGCGCGTGCTGGAGACGCTGGCGCGGCACGACGCGACGGCCACCTTCTTCGTGCTCGGCCAGAACGTCGACGCCTACCCGATGCTCGTGGCGCGGCTGGTGAATGCCGGACACGACGTGGAGAACCACACCTTCGGCCACGCCTCGCTCGACCGCGTGGACCGCGAGTCCTTCATCGCGGAGGTGCGCGACACGGACCGCGCCATCCTCGCGGCGGCGGGCGAGCGCGCCGGGCCCATCGCCTGCCTGCGCCCGCCCTACGGCGCGGTGGACGAGCTCACGCGCGACCTCGCCGCCGAGCTGGGCAAGACGGTGGCGCTCTGGAACGTCGATCCGCAGGACTGGCGGCGTCCGGGCGCGGAGCAGATCGCGAGCCACCTGCTGGCCCACGCGCGGCCCGGCGCGGTCCTGCTGCTGCACGACGGGGGCGGGAACCGCGAGCAGACGGTGGCGGCGCTGGAGACCGTGCTGGCGGAGCTGTCGGCGCGCGGCTACGCCTTCGCCCCGCTCTGCGCCTGAGCGCGGGGCTGCTACCATGAGGGCCGGTGAGCGACGACTTCGGCATCGATCTGGACGAGGTGAACCGCGTGATTGATCGCGCGGAGGTGCTCATCGTGCGCATGGAGACGGTGGGCAGCCGCGTGCTGGTCGATTTCCGCACCGCGCCGGGGGAGCCGCCGTACATCGCGCGCGTGCCCCGCGTCAACTCCGTGGAGGAGCGCGTGCGCGCGGTCAAGGAGCTGCGCCCGGCCTTCCCCTATCCGGAGAAGCTGATGTCCTTCGCCTGGCCGCGGCGCGTGGGCGTGATCGGGGAAGCGGGCCTGTGGGAGCGGCTGCGCCAGCGGCTGGAGGCCATCGGCGGCGAGGCCGCGGGCGAGGACGCCATGCGCGTCCACCGCGAGCTGCTCGAGGAAGAGCGCCGCGAGATCGTGGCCGCCGTGCGCGGGAACGACTCCATGCGCACCATCTGGCAGCGCGAATGAGCGCCCACGCGCCCATCGACCTGCGCAGCGACACGGTGACGCGGCCCGACGCCGCCATGCGCCGCGCCATGGCCGGGGCCGAGGTGGGCGACGACGTCTTCGGCGACGACCCCGGCGTCAACCGCCTGGAGGCGCTGGCGGCGGAGCGCCTGGGCAAGGAGGCCGCCGTCTTCGCGGCCAGCGGCACGATGGCCAACCTCATGGCCGTGCTCGCGCACACGCGCCCCGGCGACGAGGCGCTCACGGGCGCGGAATCGCACGTCTTCAACTACGAGGCGGCGGGCGCGTCGCGCGTGGGCGGCGTGCAGCTGCGCCCCCTGCCCAACGCCCCCGACGGGGGCATCGACGCGGCGCACGTGCGCGCGGCCATCCGCGAGCCGAACATCCACGCGCCGCGCAGCGCCCTGCTCTGTCTGGAGAACACGCAGAACCGCTGCGGCGGGGCGGCGCTCACGGCGGCGGCCACGACTTCGCCGGCGGACGTCGCGCATGGGGCGGGGCTGGCCGTGCACCTCGACGGCGCGCGCATCTTCAACGCCGAGGCCGCCGTGGGCGAGGCCGCGGCGGAGCTGGCCGCCCCCGCCGACTCGGTCTCCTTCTGCCTCTCGAAGGGGCTGGGCTGCCCCGTGGGATCGCTGCTCTGCGGGCCGCGCGAGTTCGCGGAGCGGGCGCGGCGCGAGCGCAAGATGCTGGGCGGGGGGATGCGTCAGGCGGGCGTGCTCGCCGCCGCCGGCATCCACGCCCTCGCGTGCAACGTGGCGCGGCTGGCGGAGGACCACGCCAACGCCCGCGCGCTGGCCGAGGGGCTGGCGCGGCTGGGCCCCTTCGCCGTCGAGCCGCCCGCCACCAACATCGTCGTCCTGCGCGTGCGGGCGGGCACGCGCGACGGCTGGCTGGCGGCCCTCGCCAAAGCGGGCGTGCTGGCCGTGCCTTTCGGCGAGGGGCGCATCCGCATGGTCACGCACCGGGACGTGGACGAGCTCGCCATCGCGGAGGCGCTGCGCCGCGTCGAGCGCGCCGCGGAGACGGCGGCGGCGGGATGAGGGGCGCGCCCGCGCTGGCCCTGCTCGCATCCCTCGCCCTGCTGCTGGCGGCCTGCGGGAGCGCGCCGCTGGAGGCGCACGCCCCCATCTTCGCGGAGGCGCCCTGGCGCGGCCCCGAACGCCTCACCTACGCCCTCTCCGAGCGGGGCGAGCCGTACGGCTCCTGCGTGTTCGAGACGCGCCCCGACGCCGCCCCCGGCGTGGCCGAACTGCGCCGCCTGTGCGCCGACGCGGGCGAGGGGCGCTACCGCGACGACGGCCTCGCGCGCGTGGACGCCGTCACGCTCGCGCCCCATTTCTCGCGCCGCGTCGTGGTGGTGGACGACGAGCGCCGCTTCGACACCGTCTACCTGCCCGCCGAGGGGCGCGTGCGCTTCGAGTCGCGCCAGACCGGCGCGGAGGGGGAGGCGCCGCGCGAGATCAGCGCCGAGCGCGACCTGCCGGCGCCGTCCGGGGACGTGCCCGAACCGGCCTGGTACGACGACGAGGAGCTGTTCTGGCTCGTGCGCGGCCTGCCCCTCGCCGGGGACTACGAGGGCGCGTACACGAACGTGAACGCATCGGCGGGCCGCGTCTTCCCCGTGGAGGTGGCGGTGGTCGGGGCGGAGCGCGTGGAGGTTCCCGCGGGCGTCTTCGAGGCCTGGCGGGTGCGCATCGAAACGAGCACGGTGACGCAGTTCCTGTGGGTCGAGCGCGAGGCCCCGCACCGCGTCGTGCGGGCGCGCATCGAGCGGCTGCTGTACGAGCTGACGGCGGTCGAATAGCGGCCCGAGCGGGCGGCGCGGGCATTCTCCACCAAGCCGCTCCTTTATGTAGCGCCGCCGCCTTGACGGCCCACGGGCCGCCCGCCAAGATGCGCGGGCCACGAAATCCAGGCCCCCGGGAACGCATGCCTCTCGTCGTCGCCGTCAGCCGTGACCCCAGAACGCGGAGCGCCCTGGAGCGGTATCTGGGCGGACGCGGCTACGAGACGGAAACCTTCGCCAACTACGACGCGCTCATGCTGGACCTCGACCCGGCCGCGCCCGACGGCCTCGTGGTGGACGTGCAGGGGGTGCCGCGCGGGGAGGCGGGGGCGCGCTTCACGCAGTTCAACCAGTGGCTCGCGCGCGCCTACGCGACGCGGAAGCCGCCGGAGCTGGTGTACCTGCTGCGCAAGGGATCGCGGCGGCCCCGCATCGACCTGCCGGGCCCCATCATCAAGAAGCCGTTCCCGCTGGAGACGCTGGGCGAGACGCTGCGCGGGCAGCTCGGCTGGCCGCCCCGCGCGCCGCGCCACCCCCTCCGCATCGAGTCCGACACGAACACGCTGCGCGGGAGCGCGGGCACGGCCCACCTGACCACCATCGAGGCGAACCTGCTCGCCTACCTGATGGAGCACGAGGGCGAGATCCTGCATCCCGGCAAGCTGCTCTCGGACGTGTGGCAGTACCGCGACTCCGCGGGCGCGGGCACGCTCGTGCGGGCGCACGTGAGCAACCTGCGCCGCAAGATGCGCGCCGTGCTCGGCGACGAGCAGGTGCCCCTCGAAACGATCCGCGGGAAGGGCTACCGCTTCACTTCGTCGCCCGGGGCCGCTCCGGCGGCGTGACGCTCCCCGTCCTCGCCGCCGCGTGGCTGCTCGGCATCGCCGCCGCGGCCATGTGGGGCGCGCCGCTCTGGGTACCGGGCGCGTGGTTCGTCGCTCTCGCGCCCGCGGCGTGGGCACGCAGGGGACGCGGCGCCGGACTGCTGCTGCTGGCGGCGGCGCTGGCGGCCCTGCTGGGGGCATGGCGCTTCGAGCGCTGGGCGGAGACGCCGCTGCCCGACCTCATCGCCTACGCCGGCGCGCACGCGACGTTCGAGGGGCGCATCGACTCCGAGCCGGACCCGGGCCTCACCACCGTGCGCTACCACGTGCGCGCGGAGCGCATCGTGGGAGCGGACGGACGCTGGCGCGAGACGGCGGGACGCGCGCTCGTCACGCTCCGCGCGGGCGCGCGTTACGAGCGCGGCGCGCCCGTGCGCCTCTCCGGCGAGCTGGAGGCGCCGCCCACGCTGGAGGAGTTCGACTACCGCGCCTTCCTCGCGCGGAGCGATGTGGTGGGCGCGATGAGTTTCCCGCGCGTGGAGGCGCTGGACGGGGAGGCGGAGCGCACGCTCACGACGGTCGCATCGGGCGCGCGGCTGCGGCTGGAGCGCGCCCTGCAATCGTCGCTGCCCGAACCGGCGGCATCGCTCGCGGGCGGCATCGTCATGGGGCGCGACGCAGCCATGCCGGACGAGCTCACGGAGGCCTTCCGCGAGACGGGGCTGGCGCACTTCGTAGCCGTCTCCGGCTCGAACGTGGCGCTGGCGGCGGCGCTCGCCTTCGTCCTCTTCACGCCGCTCCTGGGGCGCTCGCTCGCCATCGTGCCCGCCGCCCTCTCGATCGCCGTCTACACCTTCCTCGCGGGCGCGGAGGAGACGGTCGTGCGGGCGGCCATCATGGCCGCCATCGTGCTGGCCGGGTACTGGCTGGGCAGGCCGCAGGGCGGCATCGCGGCCCTCGGCGCGGCGGCCATCGTCATGACCGCCGTGCAGCCGGGGCTGGCCGTGGACGTCGGCTTCCAGCTGAGCGTGGCGTCCACCGCCGGGCTCATGGCCTTCTCCCCGTGGATTCGCCACGCGCTGGCCGCCACGGCCACGCGACTGGGCGTGGCCGCCATCGTGCCGGGGATGCTGCTGGACGTGGCGGCGCTCTCGCTGGCGGCCTGGATCGCGGCCCTGCCCATCATCTGGACCGTCTTCGGGCAGGTCTCGCTCATCGGGCCGCTCGTGAACGTCCCCACGGTTCCCGTCTTCGCCGTCGCCTTCTGGACGAGCGCGGCGGCGGCGCTGGCGGGCGCCGTCTGGGAACCGGCGGGCTGGATCGCGGGGGCCGTCGCGTGGTACCCGCTGGGCTTCATCGTGTGGATGGCGGAGACGGGCGCGAGCGTCCCCCACGCGGCGGTGGCCGTGCCCCGCTTCGGGCCGGAGGCGGCGCTGGCGGCGAGCCTCGCGCTGGCGGCGCTGGCCTGGCCCGCCTACCGCCGCCTCCCGCCGGACCGCCCCCTGCCGGGGCGCATCGCGCTCGCGCCCGTTCCGCCGCGCGCCGCCCACGTCGTGCGGCTGACCGTCCTGGGCGGAGGCGCGGGCGCGCTCGCGGCGGCGGTCGCCGTCCTCAGCCTCGCGCCCGCGGGCGGGCCGGGGCGGCTGGAGGTGGTCGTGCTCGACGTGGGGCAGGGCGACGCCATCCTCGTGACCACGCCGAACGGGAAGCGCGTGCTCGTGGACGGCGGGCCGAGCGGCCTCGTGCTCGCGCGGGAGCTGGGAGCGACGCTCCCGCACTGGGCCCGCGCCCTCGACGCCGTCGTGCTCACGCATCCCGACGCCGACCACGCGGGCGGCCTGCCCGACGCGCTCGCACGCTTCCGCGTGGGCGCCGTGTACGACACCGGCGCGCGGCAAGAGACGGCGGCGTTCGCGCGCTTCGCGGAGGCGGCGGGCGCGCGCGTGACGCTGCGGCGCGGCGACGCCCTCGTCATCGACGGCATTCGCCTGGAGGCGCTGTGGCCGCCGCGGGAGAGGCTGCCGGACGAAGTCAACGCGGGCTCGCTGGCGCTGATCGTGCGCCACGGGCGGACGCGCATCCTGCTGCCCGGCGACATCGAGGAGTCGGCGCAGCGCGAGCTGCTGGCGCTGGGCGCGCCCGCGGCGGACGCGATGCTCGCGCCCCACCACGGCGCGGGCACGAACGCCGACGGCTTCCTCGCCGCCACGGGCGCGGCGCTGGCCGTCGTCTCCGTGGGCGAGGGCAACCGCTACGGCCATCCCGCGGCGGAGACGCTGGACGCGCTCGCGGGGCGCGCGGTGCTGCGCACGGACCTGCACGGGCGCGTGGCCATCCTCAGCGACGGCGAGCGCATGCGCGTGCGCGCCGAGCGCTGGGACGCGGCCTTTGCGCCCGCGGGGGGAGCGCGGTAGCGTAGCGGGGCCTCATGCCGGTGCGAGTCGATGGCCGCCAACCCCACGACCTGCGGCCCGTGGCGATCGAGACGGGCTACCAGGAGTTCGCCGAGGGCAGCTGTCTCGTGTCCTTCGGGAAGACGCGCGTGCTCTGCGCGGCCAGCGTGGCCGAACGCCAGCCGGGCTGGCTGCGCGCCACGCAGAGCGGCTGGGTGACCGCCGAGTACGCCATGCTCCCGCGCTCCACGCTCACGCGCACGCAGCGCGAGGTGGAGCGCGGCCACCCGGGCGGGCGCACGCAGGAGATCCAGCGCCTCATCGGGCGCTCGCTGCGCGCCGCCGTGAACCTCGACCTGCTCGGCCCGCGCACCATCACCGTCGATTGCGACGTGCTGCAGGCGGACGGGGGCACGCGCACGGCGGCCATCACGGGCGGCTTCGTGGCCCTGCGCCTGGCCGCCGAGCGGCTCGCGCGCGACGGGCGCATTCCCCCCGAGACGATCACGACCGCCGTGGCCGCCGTCTCCGCCGGCATCGTCGGGGGCGAGCCCATGCTCGACCTCTGCTACGAGGAGGACGCGGGCGCGGAGGTCGATTTCAACGTCGTCATGACCAGCGCGGACGCCTTCGTGGAGGTGCAGGGCACGGCGGAGGGCCAGCCGTTCGACGAGGCCGCCCTGGGCGCGCTCGTGAAGATGGCGCGCGACGGCATCGCCCAGCTCCTCGAGCGGCAGCGGGAGGCGCTGCGCCGCGCCCCTCAGACGTAGGGGCCGAGCTGCATGCCGCCCACGATATGGAGATGGCCGTGCTCCTGACTCTGCATCGCCGCGAAGCCGAAGTTGGAGAGCAGGCGGAAGCCATCGGGGCAGACCCGCGCGCCGATGCGGGCGGCCACGCGCCCCACCGCGTCGATGCCGCCGTCCCACAGCTCGGCCTGCGTGCGGTGCTCCCTGGTCATGGCCAGCAGCATGACCGGGGCCCAGCGCAGCACGTTGCGGATGACGATCACCTCGTCGTCCGCATAGACGACGTCGGCGGGCTCCTCGCCCGCGACGATGTCGCAGAACACGCAGTAGGGCGCGCGCTTCATGACGGCGTCCCGATTCTACCGGGAGCGGGCGCGCGCCCGCCGGAGGAGCGCCGATGCCCCGCCTGATGCCCATCCGCGGGCTGCGTTACACGGAGCGCGCGGGGCCGCTGGACCAGCTGCTGGCGCCGCCCTTCGACGTGATCGGCGAGGAGGAGCGCGCGCGCCTCGCCGGGCTCTCGCCGTGGAACGCGGTGCGCCTCGAGCTGGCCGAGTCCGGCCCCGACCGCGACGCCTCGGTGGCGGCGGAACTGGAGCGCTGGATCGCGGACGGCATCCTCGCGCGCGACGCCGAGCCCATGCTCTACGTGTACGAGCAGGCCTTCACGGAGGGCGGCGTGACGCACCGCCGCCGCGCGCTCATCTGCGGCGTGGAGTCGCAGCCCTGGGAGGCGGGCGCGGTGAAGCCGCACGAGTTCACGCTGGCCGCGCCGCGCGCCGACCGCCTGCGCCTGCTGCGGGCGACGCGCACGCAGTTCAGCCCCATCTTCATGCTGGCGCGCGACCGCTCGGGGCAGCTCGCGGCGCTGCTGGCGGCCGCCGCGGAGTCGGGCGAGCCGGACGTGGCGGGGGAGAGCGGCGGCGTGGCCCACTGGCTGCGGGCGCTGCCCGCCACGCGCGAGACGCTGCGCCCGCTCGCACCCCTGCTGTCGGAGTCGTTCTACGTGGCCGACGGGCACCACCGTTACGAGACCGCCCTCGCCTACCGCGCGTGGCTGGCGGAGCGCGAGGGCGAGCCGCCCGCCGACCATCCCGCGCGCTTCGCCATGGCGGGCGTGGTGCCAGCGGACGACGCGGGGCTGATCGTGCGCCCCCTCCACCGCCACGTGCCCCGTCCCGCGCCCGCGGACTGGCGCGAGCGGCTGGCGCCCGCGTTCGCCATCGAGGAGACGGCGGCGGCGTTGGAGGAAGCGGCGCTCGATGCCGTGCGCGCGGCGGCGCCGGACGCCATCGTGGCGCTCAACCTGACGCCCGGGGGCGTGCACCTGCTGCGCGCGCGGGGCGCGGAGGCCGTGGCCGCCATCGCGCCCGCGGGGTCGAGCGCGCGCTGGGCGGGCGAGCCGCCCATCCTGCTGCGCTACGGCGCGCTCGTGCCCCTCTGGAACATCAGCGACGAGGAGTTCCGCGCGGGCGCGGTGACCTTCACGCACGAAACGTCCGCCGTGCTGGCGGCGCTGCGGGAGGGGGGCAGCGCGGGCTTCCTGCTCCAGCCGGTGGACGCGGGCGAGGTCATGGCGCTGGCCGACGGGGGCGAGCGCCTGCCCCAGAAATCGACCTTCTACTACCCCAAGCTGGGCACGGGGCTCGTGTTCGCGCCGCTCACGCCCTAGAGGCGCACGAGGCGCACGTCGGCGATGCCCTCGACGGCGGCGATGCGGGCGAGGGCGGCGGCGTCCGGCTCCTCGTCGAGCGCGAGCGCCATGAGCGCGTGTTCGCGGGGGTCGCGACGGCCCACGCGCATGGCGCTGACGTTGACGTCGATCTCGCCCAGCAGCGTGCCCAGCTTGCCGATCATGCCGGGGCGGTCCTCGTTCTCGCACACGAGCAGCACGCCGCCCGGCTCCGGCGCGAGGTCGATGTCGTAGCCGTTGACGCGCACGATGGCGGGGCGCGCGTGGTGGGCGGTGCCGCTCACGGTCACGCGCGCCTCGCTGCTGCCCACGCGCAGCTCGATGAGGTTGTGGAACTCCTCGTGCGAGGCGCGCAGGCGCTCGTCGATGCTCCAGCCGCGCGCCTCCGCGATGCTGGTGGCGTTCACGAGGTTCACGTTCTGGTCGCTGATCGGCCCCAGCAGGCCGCGGATGGCGAACGCCTTGAGGGGCGTCACGTCGTGCTCCGCGATCTCGCCGAAGAAGGCCAGCTCGATGCTCGTCAACTGTCCCCGCAGGAGCTGCGTGGCCACCGTGCCCAGCAGCTCCGCGACGGCGAGGTAGGGCCCCACGATTTCGAGCGTCTCCGGCGGCACGAGGGGGGCGTTCACGGGATAGCGCGGCGGGCGCCCCGCGAGCACGTCCAGCACCTGCTCGGCCACGTCCACGGCGATGCGCTCCTGCGCCTCGGCGGTCGAGCCCGCGAGGTGGGGCGTGACGATGATGCGCTCCTCGGCGAGCAGGGGCAGGTCGCCCGGCGGCTCCGCCGTGAACACGTCCAGGGCCGCGCCCGCGACCTTGCCCGAACGCACGCCCTCCAGCAGGGCGTCCTCGTCGATGATGCCGCCGCGGGCGGCGTTCACGAGGCGCACGCCGTCCTTCATGGCCGCGATCTGGTCGCGCCCGATCATGCCGCGCGTGCCGGCCGTGAGGGGCGTGTGCACGCTGATGAAGTCGCTCTCCGCGTAGAGGCGGTCGAGGTCGACGGGCTCCGCGCCGAGGGCGCGCACGCGCTCGGCGGGCACGAACGGATCGTGGGCCACGGCGCGCATCTCGAAGGCGAGCGCGCGCCGCGCCATCTCCGACCCGATGGGGCCGAAGCCGACGAGGCCGAGCGTGCGCCCGCGCAGCTCCGCGCCCATGAAGGCGCGCCGCCGCCACTCCCCGGCGCGCAGGGAGCGGTCGGCGCGGGGGATGTGGCGCGCCAGCGAGAGCAGCAGGGCGAAGGCGTGTTCGGCGGCGGCGATGGTGTTGCCGCGCGGGGCGTTGACCACCACCACGCCGCGCGCCGTGGCCGCGTCGAGGTCGACGTTATCGACGCCGGTGCCCGCGCGCGCGATGACCTGCAGGCGGTCGGCCTGGGCCAGCGTCTCCGCCGTGACGCGCACGCCGCTGCGCACGACGAGCGCATCGCGCCCGCGCAGGGCCTCGCGCAGCTCGTCGGGGGCGAGGCCAGTGCGGACCTCCACGTCGGCGTCGCGCCGCAGCAGGGCCACGCCCTCCTCGGCGATGGGGTCGGCCACGAGCACGCTGGGGCGGTCGGTCATGCGGCCCGCTCCGCCGCTTCCAGCACGACCTGCCAGGCCACGACGCCGATGTCGTCCGGCGTCAGCGCGCCCCGGGGCGGCGGCGGGAGCTTGACCGGACGAAGCCCGAAGTCCTCGAGGACGATGCGCGCGACCTGCTCGGCGGCGTCCAGCGCGGGGCGTTCGCCCGTTTCGCGTTCGCGGCGGATGCGCGAGAGCGCGCGCAGGAGCGCCCATCCGCGCGGGACCAGCAACGCCTCGTCGGCGCGCGCGAACTCCTTCCGGGCCGGAAGCGATGCGTCGCGCAGGAGGTCGAGCGCCCAGCGCTGGCTGGCGGGCAGGGAGGGACGCGACGAATTCGGGTCGAGCGCCGCACTCCGTTCCCGGCAGACATCCACGGCGGCGATGCCCCACGTCCAGTCGAGGTAGTCATCGTCGGGGAGGGCCGCGCGGGGCTCGTCGGCCGGATCGGCCGCCCGCAGGATCGTGAGCGGCTCGGCCACGACCTCCCCCCGCGCCGTCACGGCGCGCCAGTGGCGGCCGCCGTGACGGTCGCGCATGGCGAAGACGATGGCGGGGAGGGCCAGGCCGGGCGTGCCGCGGTGGCGCACGAAGGCGGCCCCCGCCCCCCACGGCATCTCCCGGAGCCGCGGGATTTCGCCCTCCTCGCGGGCGCGGCGCAGCAGCTGGCGATACTCCTCGCCCGCGAACGACCCCGACTGCCCGCCCTCCCCATCGTCGAGCAGCGTCGGATCGCCGCCGAGACGGCGCGCGTGTCCCAGCAGGTCCGCGTAGGCGCGCTCCTCATCGAACACGCCGCCGAGCACCTGCGACTCCATGCCGACGGAGGCGTTGGCGGCGTGAACCTTGACCGCGATGCGCGCCTCCAGCCTGAGGATGGCCTCGAGTTCCCCCTGTTCCGGCAGCAGCGTCCGCAGGCGCACCTCGTCGTGGTCGCTCCCGAGGCGAATCACACGGCCATTGCGCTGGACCACTCGTTGGGGGTTCCAGGGCATGTCGTAGGAGACGACCGTCTGCGCCTCCTGCAGGTTCTGGCCCTCGGAGAGCACGTCCGTGGCCAGCAGGAGGTCGACCTCGCCGTCCACGGGAGCGCCCCGCGGGCCGATGCCCATCGTGCGCGGGCAGAAGCGCCGCAGCTGGCGCTCGCGCTCGTCGCTGTCGCGCTCGTCGCCGATGACGGTGACCAGTTCCCGCCCGCCGCGCGCGGAGGCGTCGCCCTCGAGCTTGTCGCGCAGGTAGCGGGCCGTATCGCCGTAGCTCGTGAAGATGGCGACCTTGCGGGCCGTGGACGCGCGCAGCTCTTCCGCCAGCCTGGCCAGCTTCGGGTCGGGCAGGCCCGCCAGCCGTTCGAGGTCGCGCCGCATCTCCGCGAGGCGGTCGAGGTCGGCGCGCAGGTCGGGCAGGAAGCGATCGTCCAGCGCCGTCAGCGGGATCGCATCCTCGTCGCCGTCGAGCGCCTCCGCGACCACCTCGGGCGGCGGTCCCCCCGCGGCGAGGTACGAGGAGAACTCGCGCAGGGTGGCGGGCGAGGGCATGACGCCCCGCTCCTCGCAGGCGTCGAGCGCCTCCTGCTGCATTCCCCGCATACGCGTCACCGTCTGCAGGGCAGCGTGCACGGAGGACTCGAAGCGCTTGAGCAGCGCGGACTTGATGAGGCCCGCCAGCGCCTCCTGCCGTCCCGCCGCGCCCCCGCCCGCGCGGCGGTAGGCGTCGGGACGGTAGCGCGCCATGCTGAGCGCGTCGATCGTCTTCGTGATCCGCCGCGTGGCCCCGGGGTAGGCCCCGTCGAGGTCGTAGCGCAGCTCTTCCAGCTTCGGTTTGGGGAAGCGCACCGGCGTGCCGTCGTCGAGCGCGTCGTTGGCGTAGTGCCGTTCCAGGAAGCGCCGGTCGCGCCGCACCGTGACGGCATCCACGAGGGGAAAGACCGCCTCCGGCCGGATGGCCTCCGGATCGTTCGCGCCGCATTTCGCGAAGAAGCGCCGCAGGTCGGCGATGCCGTCCTTCGCGAAGGCCCGATCATGGCGCGCGAAGAGCATGATCTGGTGGTACAGGTCCCAGAGCGCGTTGTTCACGGGCGTCGCCGTCAGCAGCACGAGGGTCTTCTCCACGCCGCCCAGCAGGCGGTCGAGCGCGTGGTACCAGGTCGTGTCCGGATTCCGCAGGGCGTGCGCCTCATCCACGATCACGAGGCGGTACACGTCCTTGTCCAGGAGCAGCACGCGCTTCGCCCGCTCGGCGCCGGGCGCGAGCTGTTCGTCCGTGGCCAGCTCCTGGAAGGAGATCACCTGCCCCGGCAGGTTCTCCTTGGCGAGGGCCGGCCGCCAGTTCGTGTCCCGCAGCTGGGCGGGCGCGATGACGAGCACGTGCCAGCCGCGTTCCCGCGCGTAGTCGCGGATGAACTCCAGCCCGATGAACGTCTTGCCCGTGCCCACGCCGTCGGCGTAGAGCACGCCCCCGCGTTCCCCCACGATGCGCCGCGCGCGCAGGTAGCCATCGCGCTGGAAGCGCGTCAGCCCGTCCGCTTCCGGCTCGCCGTCCGCGTCGTCCTCGTAGTACTCCAGCAACATGCGCAGGAAGATGTCGCGGGGCGTGTATTCGGGGACGGCGGGAAAGAGACGCTTGCGTAGTTCGTCCTTGTAGTCGCTCGCCCCGGCCCACAGCTCGTCGAACCAGCCGGCCGCTTCCGCCGCCACGCCCGGCTGGTAGTGGGCCATGCCCAGCTCGAGGTTCCCGTGCAGGCCGCCCCCCGTGAGGTTGGCCGAGGTGACGAGCGCGGCCACGCGCCCACGCGCCTCCGCCCCCTCGTATGGCGCGAACACGTACGCCTTGCCGTGGAGGAAGCGCTCCGCGTAGCGCCGCACCTCCACCCCGTCCCGCGCCAGGAAGGCGTCCACCGCGCGCAGCGTCTCCACGTGGCGGGAGGGCGGGAAGGCGTCGAAGTCGCGCTCCGCGCAGAGGCGGCGCAGGGTCGCGTCGAAGGCAGCGCCCACGTCCGCGGGCGAGGCGTCCGGCGCGTCCGTCAGCGCGCCCTCGCCGAGGCCCGGCGCGGGCGCGGCCCCCAGCAGCAGCCGCAGCGGACGCCACTCGCCAAGCCCCTCCAGCGCGGCCAGCTCCCGCAGCCCCCCCAGGTTCACGTAGCCCGTGGCCACCCGCAGGGGCTGGTCGAACTCGTCCGCCAGCCAGCGCAGCGCCTGCGCGTGCCCGTAGCGCCGCCCGTTGTCGATGACCTCCGGCTGCCCGCCGCTCACGCCCCCATCTTCCCGCACCCCGCCCGCTTGCGCCATACTGGAGCGAACGCAACGGGAGGGCCCCAGCCATGCGCTTCGTGTTCGACGAACGCCGCGCCGCCCAGGCCGCCACGCGCCTGCTCGACAAGCACGGCGGGACGATGCCCTGGCTCAAGCTGGTCAAGCTGCTCTACCTCGCCGACCGCGCGGCCCTCGTCGAGGGCGGCTACCCGATCACGGGCGACCGCCTCGTCGCCATGCGTTTCGGCCCCGTCCTCGGGCGCGTGCTCGACCTGATCAGGGACGATTGCCCCGCCGAGGACTCCGTCTGGCACGGCTACGTCGTCCGCGAGCGCTTCGACGCGCGCCTCATCGGGGACACTGAAGCGAAGCGGCTGTCCGACGTCGACCGCGACGTGCTCGACAGCGTCTTCGAAACCTACGGCTGTCTGAAGGAATGGGACGTGGTCGCCCGTACGCATGCGTTGCCGGAGTGGAAGGATCCCGGAGACAGCGCCATTCCCATCGAGCCCGAGGAAATCCTGCGCTACTCCGGGTACTCGGAGAAGGCTATCGGATACGTTGCGGACCAGGCTGAGGCGGAATACAGCCTCCATACGACCCTGCAACGCATTCGCATCGAAAGGATGAAACGTGAGTCAACCCTCATTTCTGCGTCCCGGTGACACATTCTGGGGCATTGATAAGCAGCACCACCTTTGGATCGCGTTGACCGCGCCCGAACCGGACGGCAGCATTTTCGTGGCCAATTTCACGAGCCACTACTCCGCCGACAAGGAGTCCTGCGATGCGGATTGCACGGTCGTGAATCCCGGGGAACATCCCTACCCCAAGCGTCCCTCGTGCATCTTTTACCGGGGAAGCCACGCCGAAAACCAGATGGACATCCTGCGGGGCATTGAGCGTCCGTTCCGAAGAGGCGAGCCCCTCTCCTCCGCGCTGTTGCACCGCGTCCGGCTGGGGGCGCTCGACTCGCCCCGCACTCCCGACGACGTCAAGGACGCGGTACGCGCGTCGCTGGCCTGAGCGCGGCGTGGCGCCCCGGCGCCCGCTTGCGCCATACTGGAGCCAACGCAACGGGAGGGCCCCCAGCCATGCGCTTCGTGTTCGACGAACGCCGCGCCGCCCAGGCCGCCGCGCGCCTGCTCGACAAGCACGGCGGGACGATGCCCTGGCTCAAGCTGGTCAAGCTGCTCTACCTCGCCGACCGCGCGGCCCTCGTCGAGGGCGGCGCCCCGATCACCGGCGACCGCTTCGTCTCCTTGCGCCACGGTCCCGCCCTCGGGCGCGTGCTCGACCTGATCAAGAACGACTGCCCCGCCGAGGACTCCGTCTGGCACGGCTACGTCGCACGCGAGCGCTTCGACGCCCGCCTCGTCGGGGACACCGACACCGGGTGGCTGTCGGAATACAACATGGGCATTCTCGACGGCGTTTTCGACGCCTACGGCTGCCTGGGGGAATGGGACGTGGTCGCCCGCACGCATGCGTTGCCGGAGTGGAAGGATCCCGGCGATACGGCCATTCCCATTGAACCCGAGGAAATCCTGCGCTATTCCGGGTACTCGGAGGAGGAGATCGAGTCCGTTGCGGATGATGCGGGAGCGTTCTATTCTTTCCATATGCTCATGGAATCCGTCGCCAAATGATGGACTTGGCGTACGCCAGCATCGTATGATCGCCAACCAACAGCAAAGGAGAAACCTAGTGACACCCAACGCAAGTATTGAGATCGCACTGGCTCCCGGCGATACGTTCTTCAACCTGCTGGACCGCCTGCTCGACCTGCCGAAAGCGCACCTCTGGTCCGTCCTCAACGATCCCGCGGGGACCGGGCGAGTGGCGGTGGCCAACATCACGACGCACGACCCGACAAACCGCCGCCGGTGTGGCGCGCACTGCCTGATCGTGCGCCACGGCGAGCACCCCTTCGTCGAAGCAGGGCACGCTTCGTGCGTGCGCTACGCGAACGTCCTCTACCCCCTGCCCGTGGTCACGCACGCCGCGGGGCACCCCGATACCGAGCGCCGCCAGCCCTTCTCGCCCGCGCTGCTGCGGCGCGTCCAGCAGGGGGCGCTCAGCTCGGACCTCGTGCCCAAGGCCGTCAAGGACGCGGTACGCGCGTCGCTGGCCTAGAGCGCGGCGTGGCGCTCCAGCACGAGCGCGCGGTACGCGGGCGGCACGGCGCGCTCCGTGAAGTCCGCGAACAGGAACTCCAGCTCGTCCGCCGACAGGCCGTACGCGCGCGCCACGAGCGCGTCGATCTCCGCGCGCAGGCGGTCGCGCTCGCCCGCGCGCAGCGGCCCCCATTCCACTCCCGCCTCCGACGCGAAGGCCGCGTATCGCTCGTCCACGCACGACAGCCGCGCCGCACGCTCCGCGATCCCCTCGTGGTCCACCGCATCGTCCGGCGGGAAACACAGCAGATCGAGGATGAAGTACGTCAGGTGGCTCTCAACATACCGTCTCGCCTGCCAGTCAAAGGGCAGGCTATTGAGCACACCGAGCGCATACGCCTCATCCTTCGGACCGCCATTGGGGAACACCAGATACGGGGCCGTGTGCGTCAGCGGCGTACGGGGCGGCACGAGGCAGGCGATCACGGTACGGGAGTTCGTGCGGTTCGTGACGTCGCGGAAGGCAACCCGCGCCCAATGGATGGGGTGCGTCGAGGGATCCTCCAGCACCTCGCGGGGGAACGCCTTGGCGAAGCGCGAGGCCCGCGACAGCCGTTTCCGCTGGACGAACGCCACAATCTCGTCCCACTCGCCGCGGCCCGCCGGCGCGTCCCCATGCGGGTCATACTGGTCGAAGGTGCGTCCCTTCCACACGTCCACCGTGCCGGGGCCATCCCTTGAAGGGGTAAAAAACCTTCGCTGCTGGCCCTCGTGCAACTCCGTGGTCGGAAAGACTCCGTGGAATGTTCCCGGTCCGCGAGCTTGACGAGGGCCAGCAGCGAAGGTTTTCGTAAAATTGGTTTTTTGGTCCTGGCCCCGGGACAATAAATCGAATCGCGGACCCCCGCGGATGCGCCCCAGCAGGCGCACATGCTCCGCCGTCGGGGCCAGCGGCACCTCCCAGGTCGGCTCGACGGAATCGACGGCGGGCGTCCAGTCCGCGAGGTCGTCGAGCGGGATGGGGATCCCGCCACCGGCGAGCACCTGCTCGAACTCCGCGAGGCTGGCGGACGGCCCCGACGCCATGAGCATGCCGCCCTTGATCGCGGGGGCGACTTCAGCCGCCAACAGGACCAGCGTCCACTGGGGATGGATCGGGAACGACCAACGCTTGTTGTTGAGTATCTGATCAAGCCGCGTGGGCTTGCACTCGCGGAAGAGCCAGCGCCGAAAGCCGAGACTGCCATAGCCGAGGAAGGCCACGCGCGGCAGCACGACGCCGAGCCGCCCGCCCGCACGCGTAAGCGCCGCATAGCGCTCACAGAACAGTTCGTACAGGTCGAGGTCGCCCCCGCCCTGCGCGACGTAGCCGTTTTCGGGGCGGAAGAAGGGCTTGAGCGTGGCGCGCAGGCGCGCGCCCTCCTCTACCTCCCGCTCGATTTGGGGGAACGCGGAGAGCAGGCGCTGGAGCCGCGCGTCGCGGTCCTCGCCGCTCAGGAGGCCGCGCAGCCCGGGGTCGTGAATGGCGTAGAACTCCTGACGCTCGAACTTGATCTTCTCCCACGGCGGGTTGCCGATGACGGCGTCGAAGCCCGGATTGCGCTCGCTGGCGCGGTGGAAGACCTCGGGGAACTCGATGGGCCAGTGGAAGAAGTCGCGACGTTTGCCCTCGGCGCGGGCCTCTTCGAGCATGGGCGCAAGGGCGTCGGGCGGGCGGCCCTCGATGATGGCGTCGGCGCGGTCGAGCTCGGCGCGGGCGCCCTTCAGGCCGAAGGGCTCGGCGGCCCACAGGTCGAAGGCGTCGCGGATGCCGCGCACGCGCCCGTCGAGTTCCTCGCGCCAGTCGCGGGACTCCTCGACCTCGGCCCTGGTGCGGTCGGCGCCGTCGGCGATGAGGGAGGCGAGTTCGGTGGCGTCGGCGAGGGCGCGGTCGAGGGAGCCGTCGGGGGCGGCCCAGAGGGCGGCGCGCGCGGCCCTGCCGCCGGAGGAGGCGAGCACGGTGTCGATGGAGGGGACGCCGACGAGGGAGTCGCCGCGCTTCAGGTTCTGGTTGAGGTAGGAGAGGGCGAGGTTGGGCACGAAGCTGGAGAGCCAGAGGGCGACGCGGGCCAGCTCGACGGCCATGCCGGAGCGGTCGACGCCGTAGAGGCAGTGCTTGAGGAGGAGGCGCTTGAGCAGGCGGGCGTCGTCCGCGGCGGCGGCGCCGGCCTCGGCGCGCAGGGCGTCGAGGCGTCCGCGCAGGGGAGCGAGGGGCGTGTCGGCGAGGAAGGTCTGGACGCGGTCGGCGATGGCGTCGAGGGCATCGACGAGGAAGTGGCCGCTGCCCATGGCGGGGTCGAGGACGCGGAAGCGGAAGAGGAGGCGTTCGGCGCGGTCGGGGTCGGCGCGGGCGAGGTCGCGCACGCGGTCCAGGTGGTCGTTGAGGGCGGGGATGACGGAGTGGCGCACGAGGTGGCGCACGAATTCCTGGCGCGTGTAGTAGACGCCGCCGCTCTTGCGCCCGCCGGCCTCGGTCTGGAAGAAGAGGTCCCCGGCGGCGACGCCGTGCTCGCCGGGGGCCTCGGCGGGGAGGAAGCGGTCGCGCTTCTCGCTGTACTCGTAGGTCTGGTCGGCGAGGGAGAGGCGCAGGGCGAGCAGGCCCTCGTAGATGCCGCCGAGGTGGGCGATGTCGAGGCTGGCGTAGTCGATGCCGGGGCCGTCCTCGTCGTCGGGGTCGAAGCCGAGGGCGACGAGGGCGGGGGCGAGGCGGTGGCCGGCGATGGCGGCGCGTTCGAGCAGGGCGGCGCCGGGCAGCCCGTCGGGGGCGAAGAGGGAGCCGTTGTACTGGTGCAGGCCGATAGCGTCGTCGCCGTCGCGGATGCCCGCCATGAGGCGGCGCAGGCGCTCCCACGGGTCGGGGCCGGAGGCGGGGCGCTCGCGGGCGTCGCGGCAGAGGCGCTTGAGGGAGCGGGCCTCGTAGGCGCGGTCGCGGGGCAGGTGGCCCGCGCTCTCGGCGTAGAGGATGAAGAGGAGGCGGAAGAGGAGCGTGACGACGGCGTCGCGGATGCCGTCGCGCACGTCGGGGTCGCCGAGGTCCGCGCCCTCGCGGTCGCGCAGCCAGTCGCCGAGGCCCTGCGCCAGTTCGGGCAGGGCGGAGCGGCGGATCTGGGCGTCGAGGCGGTCGCGCAGGCCGGTCCCGAATTCGCGGGCGTCCTCGTCGAGGCGGGCGAGGATGCCGTGCTCGCGCAGGGCGTCGGGGGCGAGGATGCCGGGGAGTTCGCGGCGGTCGTCGGGCAGGCGCGCGAGGTCGAGATCGATCCAGCGTTCGCTGGCGGCGCCGCGCGCGGCGTGGGCGTCGAAGAGGCGCAGGCGGCTTCCCGCCGTCATCACGCCCCAGGGCGCGTCCGCCGCTTGGCAATCGGCCAGCAGCCGCCCCTCGGGCGGGCGTCCGTCGTCGTCCATGCGGGCGAACTCGCCGGGGCCGGGCCTGGGGTGGACGACGGCGAGCGTGACGCCCTCGCGCACGGCGTCGTAGCCGTGGCGTTCGCGGCGGCGCAGGTCGAAGCCGAGGGCGCGGAGCGCGTCGAGCGCGTCCCCGGCGCCGCGGGCGGGTTCGGCGGCGTGCGCGAGCTCCCGGCGCAGGTCCGCCCGCGCGACGAGGCGCTCGCGCACGTAGTAGGCGGTGAGCAGGCCGCGCACGATGACGCCGGGGATGGCCTCGCGGCGCAGGTCGCCGATGGCGAGCGCGAGGTCGCGGGCGGCCTCGTTGGGCGGGCGCGCGGCGGCGTCCGCGATGACGCGCGCCAGCGTGGCGGGCTCGACCTCGCCGCGGGCGTCGCGCTCGGGCCCGACGACGGCGACGGCGGCGGATGCGTCTTCCGCCGGGGCGACGAGCACGAGGGGCTGGCCGCCGCCGCCGCGCCGCTCGTCCCACACGCGCGTGAGGGAGCGGATGGGGATGGCCGTGCGCGCGAGCGCCACGTCGACGCCGCGCCCGCTCCAGACGGCGTCGACCCCGGCAGGGGCGGCGGCGGGCGCGGGGTGCTGGCCGAGCGCGTCCGTGAGCGCGCGTTCGAAAGCCGCGACGGGCGCTTCGGGCATGGCCGCCATCCTACGGCAGCAGGCGCTCCACCACGTCGAGGGCGGCGACGACGTCCTCGCGCGTGAAGTGGCCCAGGTGGCCCACGCGGAAGATGCGCCCGCGCAGCGCCTGCTGCCCGCCGCCGAGGATGACGCCGTGCTCGTCGCGCGCGCGGCGGGCGATGGCGGGACCGTCCACGCCGTCCGGCCAGCGCACCGCCGTGACCGTGTCGGAGGCGAAGCGCCCGTCGCGCGCGAACAGCTCGAGGCCGAGGGCGCGCACGCGCTCGCGCGTGTAGCGGGCGACCCCGGCGTGCCGGGCGTGGATGCCCTCGAGGCCCTCGGCGCGCATGGCCTCGATGGCGCGGTCGAGGCCGTAGAAGATGGAGACGGCGGGCGTCCAGGGCGTCTGGCCGTTGGCGAGCGAGTCGCGCGCGCGCGCGGCGTCGAGGTAGAAGCGGGGCATGGACGCCTCCGCGTTGGCCGCCCAGGCGCGCTCGCCGAGCCAGAGGAAGGCGAGGCCGGGCGGGACCATCCAGCCCTTCTGCGAGCCGCTCACGAGCACGTCCACGCCCCAGCGCTCCGCCGGGCAGGGGATGGAGCCGACGCTGCTCACGCCGTCCACGATGAGCAGGGGGCCGCGCTCGCGCACGACCGCCGCGATGGCCTCGAGCGGGTTGGTCACGCCCGTGGACGTCTCGTTGTGCGTGACGAGCACGGCCTTGAAGGGCGGCCCGGCGTCGAGGCGGCGGGCGATGCCGTCGGGGTCGGCGGCCTCGCCCCATTCCAGCGCGTGGCGCTCGACCCGCGCGCCGTAGGCCTCGGCGATGGCGGCGAGGCGCTCGCCGAAGACGCCGATGGTGACGGCGAGCACGCGGTCGCCCGGACTGAGCGTGTTGACGATGGCGGCTTCGAGGCCGCCCGTGCCGGAGGCGGTGAGCGTGAGCACGTCGCCGGAGACGCCGAAGGCCCAGTTGAGCCCATCCGTGACGCGCCGCACGATGGCGGCGAATTCGGGGCCGCGGTGGTTCATCATGGGGCCGCCGACGGCTTCCAGCACGTCGTCGGGGCAGGGGGTCGGTCCGGGGATGCGCAGGTTCATGGCTCTCCGCCCTGTGGAGGTGGCCCGATTCTCGCGCGGATGGCGGCTACGGGCATGGTCGGGCGGGCGCGGCGGGCGCGCGCTACGATGGCGGCGTGCCCTCCCCGCTTCGCGCCCTGCCCGGCGTCGAGACCGTGCTCGCCGCGCTGCGGGCGGACGGCGGGCATCCCCACGCGCTGGCGCTGGAGGCGGCGCGCACGGCCATCGCGCGCGCCCGCGAGACGGTGCGGGCGGGCGAACCCGCGCCCCCGACGGCGGCCATCGCGGCGGACGCGACGGCCATCCTCGCGCGGCTGGAACGGCCCTCGCTGGGCCGCGTGGTGAACGCCACGGGCGTCATCCTGCAGACGAACCTGGGGCGCGCGCCCCTGAGCGACCGCGCGCTCGCGGCCATGGCCGAGGCCGCGCGCGGCTACGCCAACCTCGAATTCGACCTCGCGGAGGGACGGCGCGGCTCGCGCCACGAGCACGTGCGCGACCTCATCCGGCGCACGACGGGCGCGGAGGACGGGCTGGCCGTGAACAACAACGCCGCCGCCCTGCTGATGACGCTGCAGGTGTTCGCGCGCGGGCGCGAGGTGATCGTCTCGCGCGGCGAGGCGGTGGAGATCGGCGGGCGCTTCCGCATCCCCGACGTGCTGCGCGAGAGCGGCGCGATCCTCGTCGAGGTGGGCGCCGCCAACCGCACCTACGCCGACGACTACGCCGCCGCCATGAGCGACGCGACCGCCGCCATCCTGCGCGTGCACCGCTCCAACTTCGAGGTGACGGGCTTCACGGCGCGGCCCGATGCGTCGGAGCTGGCGGCGCTGGCGCACGAGCGCGGCGCGCTCCTGCTGGACGACCTCGGCAGCGGCTGCCTGGTGGAGACGGAGGACTACGGCGTGCCCCACGAACCGACCGTGGGGGAGAGCCTGCGCGCGGGCGCGGACCTCGCGCTGTTCAGTGGGGACAAGCTGCTGGGCGGGCCGCAGTGCGGCGTCATCGCCGGGCGCGGGGCGCTCGTGGACGAGCTGCGGCGGCATCCGCTGGCGCGCGCCCTGCGCGTGGACAAGCTCGCCATCGCCGCCCTCAACGCCACCCTCGCCTCCTACCTGGCGGGAACGGAGCGCGCGGAGATCCCCGTCTGGCGCATGCTGGCCCTCGGCGAGGCCGACCTGCGGCCGCGGGCGGAGGCGTGGGCGCGGGCGGCGGGCGACGGCGGGAGTGTGGTCGAATCGCGCTCCGTGATCGGCGGCGGCGCCGCGCCGGGCGCGGGACGGCCCACCTGGTGCGCGGCCCTGCGCGCCGACGGCGGCGCCGACCGGCTGGCGCGCGCCCTGCGCGAGGCCGACCCGCCCATCGTCGCGCGCGTGGAGGACGGCGCGGTGCTGCTCGACCCGCGCGCCGTGGACGAGCGCGACGACGCCCACGTGGCCGCCGCCATCGCGGCGGTCGCGGGCGGCTAGTCCGGCGTTTCCGGCGGGAGCGCCGCGGCGCGCCAGCGTTCGACGGCGGCGGGCGAGCGCAGCCGTATGAACCGCGCCCGTTGCTCCGGGTCGGCCATGGCCGCCTCGTAGGCGCGACGGCGGCGGCGGTGGCTCGTCAGCGTCCACCAAAGAAGCGAGCGGTCCCAGGGCAGGAAGTGCTCCCACAGGCGCTCGCGGTTGACGCCCCAGAGCAGTTCGCGCGTGCGCCACCGCCGCCAGCAGCGCGCGAGCGTGCGCGGCAGCGTGACGCGCAGGGGCAGGTCGAGCCACACGACCGTGTCCGCCGCCGCGAAGGTGAGGTCGCCGAGGGAGCTGAGGTAGTTGCCATCCACCACCCAGCCGGGCTCGGCGAGCTCCGCGGCCACGCGCCGACGCAGTTCGTCGCGGGGCGTCGAGGTCCAGTTCGGCATCCAGCTGAGCGCGTCGATTTCGACGTGGCGCAGGCCGAGGCGCGCGGCGATGGCGGCGGCCAGCGTGGTCTTGCCCGAACAGCTGTCGCCGACGACGCGCACGTTGGGGCCGATGGCGGCCATCAGCGTTCAGGCTGGGGGAAGAGGCCGACGAGCTGCTCCTCCTCGGTGGGCAGGCTGCGCTCGATGATCTCGAGGTACTCGAGGGCGCTGGCGGCGCCGATGGCCACGCATTCGAGGGGGCCGTCGGCCACGTAGCAGGGCACGCCCGTCTCCTGCGTGAGCAGCTCGTCGAAGTGGCGCAGGAGGGCGCCGCCGCCGGTGAGGACGATGCCGCGGTCGATCACGTCGGCGGCCAGTTCGGGCGGGGTGCGCTCCAGCACGCCGCGCACGGCCTGCACGATCTGGCCGAGGGCCTCCTGGATGGCCTGCGCGATCTCGTCGCTTTCGAGCGTGATCGTGCGGGGCAGGCCGGTCAGGCTGTCGCGCCCGCGCACCTGCGTGACCATGCCCTCGCCGAGGGGCATGGCGGAGCCGATGGCGATCTTGATCTCCTCCGCCGTGCGCTCGCCGATGACGAGGTTGTGGCGGCGGCGCACGAACGACTGGATGACCTCGTCGATGCGGTCCCCGGCCACGCGCACGGATTCGCTGGCGACGATGCCGAAGAGGGAGATGATGGCGGCTTCGGTGCGCCCGCCGCCCACGTTCACGATCATGTTGCCGCGCGCCGTGCCCACGGGCACGCCCGCGCCGAGGGCGGCGGCCAGCGGTTCGGGCACGAGGTGGGCGGGACGGCGCGCCCCCGCCTGCTCCGCCGCGTCGCGCACGGCGCGCTGCTCCACGCTCGTGATGCCCACGGGCACGGTCACCATGATCTCCGGACGCACGAGGTTGAAGCGCCCCGACACGAGCCCGATGAAGTAGCGCAGCATCGCCTCGGTGGTGAGGTAGTCGGCGATGACGCCCTCGCGCATGGGGCGGATGATGCTGAGCGCGCCGGGCGTGCGCCCCTGCATCATGCGCGCCTCGGCGCCCACGGCCACGAGCGCGTTGTCGCGGTTATGCCGCGCGACGACTGACGGCTCGTTCACCACGATGCCCTGCCCCTGCACGAACACGAGGATGTTGGCCGTGCCCAGGTCGATGCCCGCGCGCATGGTGGAGAGGAAGCCGAAGGGCACGGCCCTACGTCCGCTCGATCTCGACGCCGAGCGCGCCCAGCTTGCCGTCCAGCCGCTCGTACTTGCGGTCGAGGTGGAAGACGTCGTCGATGACGGTGTCGCCGGCGGCGCAGAGGGCGGCCAGCAGCACGGCGGCGCCCGCGCGTACGTCGAGCGCGCGCAGGTGGGCGGCGTGGAGGGGCGCGGGACCGCTGACGATGGCGGAGGCGCCCGTGCTCACGATCTCGGCCCCCATCTTGCGCAGCTCGCCCACGTACAACATGCGGTTGTCGAACACGCGCTCGTGGATCACGGAGACGCCCGCCGCCTGCGTGAGCAGCGCCGCCAGGGGGGCGTGCAGGTCGGTGGCCAGCCCCGGGTAGGGCAGCGCCTGGAAGCTCACGGGGGAGAGGCGCTCGCCAGCGGCCACGCGCATCGCGTCCCCATTCACTTCGACCACGGCCCCGGCGTCGCGCAGCTTGCTCGCGAGCGCGTCCATGACGGGCACGGGCGCGTCCTCGATGACCACGTCGCCGCCGCCGATGACGGCGGCCACGGCGAAGGTGCCGGCCTCGATGCGGTCCGGGGGCAGGCGGAAGGCGGTCCCGCGCAGGCGCTCCACGCCTTGCACGGTCACCATCTGCGTGCCCGCGCCCTTGACGCGCGCGCCCATGGCGTTGAGCAGCTGGGCGAGCGCCTGCACCTCGGGCTCGGTGGCGGCGTTGACGATGGTCGTCTCGCCCCGGGCCAGCGTCGCCGCCATCATGATGTTCTGCGTGCCGGAGACGGAGGGGTAGTCCACGAACACGCGCGCGCCGGTGAGGCCGTTGGGGGCGCGCGCCTGCCAGAATTCGCCCGCGCGCCCGATGTCCGCGCCCATGGCCTCGAAGCCGGAGAGATGCGCGTCGATGGGGCGCTGGCCGATCACGTCGCCGCCCGGCGGGGGCAGGGAGGCGAAGCCGTGGCGCGCGAGCAGGGGGCCCATCACCTGGAAGGAGGCGCGGTTCTCCGTGATCAGCTCGACCGGCGCCTCCAGCACGTTCACGCCGCCGCCGTTGACGACGACGCGGTCGGGCGCGGGGCGCTCCACGGTGGCGCCGAGCAGCACCAGCAGCTCGGCCAGCGAGCCGATGTCGGAGACGTCGGGGGCGTTGTCGAGCGTGACGGGCTCGTCGGCGAGCAGGCAGGCGCACATGGCGGCCAGCGCCGCGTTGGCCGAGCCGGAGACGCGCACGCGCCCGCGCGGCACGGCGCCGCCGCGCACCCGATAGCGGCCGCGAGCCCGGGGGGAAGCCATTGGCCGCCAGTATGGGGAGCGGCGGGAGCGCCCGCAACGCGGAAGGGCGCTAGCTCCCGACGGGGCGGGGGGCGCCCGTGCCCGCGCGACGGCGGCGGCGTTCGGCCACGCGCAGGCGCAGGAGGGCGCGCTGCATGGCCGCCTGCGCGCGGGCGAGGTCGGTCTCGCCCATGTCCTGCTCGTGGCCCTCGCGCAGGCGCGTCTCGGCCCGCTCGCGCGCCCGCTCGGCGCGGTCCACGTCGATCTCGTCGGCGGCCTCGGCGGCGTCGGCGAGCACCGTCACGCGGTTGTCGCGCACCTCGAGGAAGCCGCGCTCGATGGCGAAGGAGGACTCGTCCGCGCCGCGCCGGAAGACGAGCTCGCCGTACTCCAGCGTGGTCATGAGGGGGGCGTGGCGGGGCAGGATGGCGAGCTGGCCCTCGCTGCCGGGCGCGATCAGCACGTCCACGCCCTCCTCGCTGCGCACGAGGCGCTCGGCGGTGACGATTTCGACGGAGAGCGTCACGAGTCCTCGCCCTCGCTCATGCGGCGGCCCTCCTCGACGGCTTCCTCGATGGCGCCCTTCATGTAGAAGGCCTGCTCGGGGAGGCCGTCGTGCTGGCCGTCGAGGATTTCGCGGAAGCCGCGCACGGTTTCGCGCACGGGCACGTAGCGCCCCTCGCGCCCGGTGAAGGCCTCGCCCACGAAGAAGGGCTGGGTGAGGAAGCGCTGCAGCTTGCGCGCGCGCGCCACGGTGAGCTTGTCCTCCTCGGAGAGCTCGTCGATGCCGAGGATGGCGATGATGTCCTGCAGGTCCTTGTAGCGCTGGAGCACGCCCTGCACGCCGCGCGCCACCTCGTAGTGCTCCTCGCCCACGATGCGCGGCTCCAGCGCGCGCGAGAAGGAGGTGAGCGGGTCCATGGCCGGGTAGAGGGCCTGCTCGGCCAGCGCGCGCTCCAGCGCGACCACGGCGTCGAGGTGCCCGAAGGTGGTGGCCACGCCCGGGTCGGTGTAGTCGTCGGCGGGCACGTAGATGGCCTGGAAGGAGGTGATCGACCCCTTCTTCGTGGAGGTGATGCGCTCCTCGAGGTCGCCCATCTCGGTGGAGAGCGTGGGCTGGTAGCCCACGGCGGAGGGCATGCGCCCGAGCAGGGCGGAGACCTCCATGCCGGCCAGCGTGTAGCGGTAGATGTTGTCCACGAAGAAGAGCACGTCGCGGGCCTGCTCGTCGCGGAAGTACTCGGCCATGGTGAGGCCGCTGAGGGCGACGCGCAGGCGCACGCCGGGGGGTTCGTTCATCTGGCCGAAGACCATGGACATGCGCGGCAGCACGCCCGATTCCTTCATTTCGTTCCAGAGGTCGTTGCCCTCGCGGGAGCGCTCGCCCACGCCCGCGAACACGGAGAAGCCGCCGTGCTCGCGCGCGATGTTGGAGATGAGCTCCTGGATGATGACGGTCTTGCCCACGCCCGCGCCGCCGTAGAGGCCGACCTTGCCGCCGCGCACGAGGGGCGCGATGAGGTCGATCACCTTGATGCCCGTCTCGAGGATGGAGGGCTGCGTCTCCTGCTCCTCGAAGGAGGGGGGCTCGCGGTGGATGGGCCAGCGCGGGGCGTCGTCGGGCGCGGGCTGGTCGTCGATGGGGTCGCCGAGCACGTTGAACATGCGCCCCAGCGCGTTCTCGCCCACGGGCACGGCGATGGGCTGGCCCGTGTCGGCGGCGGCCATGCCGCGCGTGAGGCCGTCGGTGGAGTCCATGGCCAGCGCGCGCACCCAGTTGTTGCCCACGTGCTGCTGCACCTCGACGATGAGGTCGTCGCCGTCGTCGCGCGCGATGCGCAGGGCGTTGTAGATGGGCGGCAGGCGGTCGGGCGGGAACTCGACGTCGATCACGGTGCCGATGATCTGGACGATGCGCCCTTCGGCGGCGGGGGCGGTAACCATGACGGGACTCCTCTCAGCTCCGGGATCTGGCGCGGAAGCGCCGCAGGCGCTCCGCGAGGTCGGGCCCCGCGCCGGGGCTCACGCGGCGTTCGAAGGCGAGGCCCTCGGCGTAGGTGTGGTTCTGGCCCTCGGTCAGGAGGCGCTTGTCGGCGCGCAGCGTGTGCCACGAGTTGGCCGCGATGGAGGCGGCCAGCTCCGCCGCCGCGCCGTCCAGCGCCTCGTCGGCGACGACGCGGTTGACGAGGCCGATGCGGAGCGCCTCGGGGGCGTCCACGCGGCGGGCGGTGTACATCATCTCCCTGGCGCGCAGCGGGCCGATGCGCCGCGGCAGGCGCTGGCTCATGCCCCAGACGGGCGTGAGCGCCCACTCCCCGTGCGTATCGCAGAAGACGGCGGAATCGGCGGCCACGCAGAGGTCGGCGGCCAGCATCAGCTCCAGCCCGCCCGTGTAGCAGGCCCCGCGCACGGCGGCCACCACGGGCTGGGGCAGCGCCTCCAGCATGTCCACCGTCTCGGCCTGATAGTGGGGCGCGGGCGGGGGTTCGCCGAGCGCCTTCAGGTCGTTGCCCGCGCAGAAAGCGCGGCCCGCCCCGCGCAGCACCACGCAGCCCACCGTCTCCGTCTCCCCGGCCAGCGCGTCCAGACGCTCGCGCAGCGCGGCGAAGAGGGGCAGGTTGAGCGCGTTCAGCGCCTCGGGGCGGTTGAGCGTGAGCGTGGCCACGCCATCGCGGTCCTCGCGGGTCACGAGCGGCTCAGCCACTGACGGCCTCCGCGCCGCCCACGATGTCGAGCAGCTCGGTCGTGATCTGCTCCTGGCGGGCCTTGTTGTAGGTGAGCGTCAGTTCGCGCTCGATCTCGTTGGCGTTGTCGGTGGCGTTCTTCATGGCCACCATGCGCGCGGACTGCTCGGAGGCGGCCGATTCGAGCACGGCGGCGTGCACGCGCATCTCCACGTAGCGCGGCAGCAGGCGCTCGAACACGCGCCCCGGGTCGGGCTCGAAGAGGTACTCGCGGCGCAGCGCCTCGGCGGCCTCCGCGTCGTCGGGCGCGGGCGGCTCCACGGGCAGCAGCTGGCGCACCACGGGGCGCTGGTTCACGGTGTTCACGAACTCGGCGAAGGCGAGCCAGACGCGGTCCACCTCGCCCGCCAGGTAGTCGTCCATCGCCAGCCGCGCGATGGCGCGCGTCTCGTTGAAGGCGGGGTAGTCGCCGAGGTCGGTGAACTCGGCGGCCACGCGGACGCGCGCGCGCGCGAGGAAGTCACGCCCCTTGCGCCCCACGGCGACCGCCGCGACGGGCGCGTCCTGCCCGCCCACGAAGTTCCCGGCGGCGGCGTTCAGGTTGGCGTTGAGCGCGCCGCAAAGGCCGCGGTCGGGCGTGACGTGGATGAAGCCCACGGTCCCGACGGGGCGCTGGCGCAGGAAGGGATGCGAATCCTCGTCCTCCGCGCCGGGGGCCGCCGCCGCCAGCGAGGCGAGCACCAGCTGGAGCTTCTCGGCGTAGGGGCGGCCCTCGGTGGCGCGCTCCTGGGCGCGGCGCATCTTGGAGGCGGCCACGAGCTGGAGCGCGTTCGTGATCTTGGCCGTGCTCCGCACGGAGCCGATGCGGCGGCGCAGCTGCTGGATGGTGGGCATGGCTCAGCCCCCGTAGGGGACGGTCTCCTTGAATTCGGCGACGGCGGCGCGCAGCTCCGCCTCCAGCTCGTCGCCCAGTTCGCGTTCGCGCGCGATGCGCTCGCCGATTTCGGGCTTGTTGCTGGCGAGGAAGCTCGTGAAGGCGGCCTCGAAGGCGGAGATCTGGTCCACGGGCACGTCGTCGAGCAGGCCCTGCGTGAGGGTGAAGACGACGGCCACCTCGGCGGCCAGGTCGAGGGGCGCGAACTGGGGCTGCTTCAGCACCTCGTTGGCGCGCTGGCCGCGCTCCAGCTGGCGGCGCGTGGCGGCGTCGAGGTCGCTCGTGCCGAACTGGGCGAAGGCCTGCAGTTCGCGGAAGAGGGCGTGGTCGAGCTTCAGGCGCCCCGCCACCGAGCGCATGGCGCGCGTCTGCGCGGCGCCGCCCACGCGGCTCACGGAGAGGCCCACGTTGAGGGCCGGGCGGATGCCCGCGTTGAAGAGGTCGGCCTCGAGGTAGATCTGGCCGTCCGTGATGGAGATGACGTTGGTGGGGATGTAGGCGGAGACGTCGTTGGCCTGCGTCTCGATGATGGGCAGGGCGGTGAGCGAGCCGCCCGCGCGCAGCTTGGCGGCGCGCTCCAGCAGGCGGCTGTGCAGGTAGAAGACGTCGCCGGGGTAGGCCTCGCGGCCCGGCGGGCGGCGCAGCAGCAGGGAGATCTGGCGGTAGGCCCAGGCGTGCTTGCTGAGGTCGTCGTAGACGATGAGCGCGTCGCGCCCGCTCTCCATGATCTCCTCGCCCATGGCGCAGCCCGCGTAGGGGGCGAGGTACTGGAGGGCGGCGGATTCGGAGGCGTTGGCGGCCACGATGATGGTGTGCTCCATGGCCCCGTGCTCCTCCAGCTGGCCGAGCACCTGCGCCACCTTGCCCGCCTTCTGGCCGATGGCCACGTAGATGCAGACGAGGTCGCCGCCCTTCTGGTTGATGATGGCGTCGAGGGCGATGGCGCTCTTGCCCGTGGAGCGGTCGCCGATGATGAGCTCGCGCTGGCCGCGCCCGATGGGGATCATGGCGTCGATGGCCTTGATGCCCGTCTGCACGGGCGTGTCCACGCTCTCGCGCAGGGTGACGCCGGGGGCGATGCGCTCCACGGGGCGCGTGCGCGCGGCGCCCACGGGGCCCTTGCCGTCCACGGGGTTGCCGAGGGCGTCCACCACGCGTCCGATGAGCTCGTCGCCCACGGGCGTCTCGATGATGCGGCCCGTGGCGCGCACCTCGTCGCCCTCGCGGATGGCCTCGTGGTCGCCGAGGACGACGGCGCTGACCGACTCCTCCTCGAGGTTGAGGGCGAGGCCCATGGAGCCGTTGGGGAATTCGAGCAGCTCCGAATAGCGCGCGTTGGCGAGGCCGTGGGCGCGGGCCACGCCGTCGCCGGCCTCGATGACGACGCCCACGTCGGTGGCGACCGCGGGCGCGTCGAACTGCTCGATCTGCCCGCGGATGATGGATGCGATCTCTTCGGCGCGAACGGCCATGCTTTCCCTCGTGCTCTCTCGTCCGGCGCCTCAGGAGGCGCCACTCAGCTCCCGGCGCATCCGCCGCAGGCGGGTGCGCACGCTGCCGTCGATGAGGCGGTCGCCGATGCGCAGGACGACGCCGCCGATGATGGAGGCGTCGACGCGCGCGGTGGCGGTGATGCGTTTGCCCAGGGCCTCGCCCAGCCGCCGCTCCGCGTCCGCGACCCGTTCCGCGCCGATGGGCACGGCGGTCGTGATCTCGGCGCGCGCGAGGCCCTCGTGCTCGTCGGCGAGGCGGTTGAAGGCGTCGGCCATGGCCCGCGCCTCCGGCGTGCGCCCCTTCGCGATGAGCAGCTTCGCGAGGTTGAGCGCGAGCGGCGACACGTCGAGGACGCGCGCCGCCGCGTCCTGGCGCTCGGCCACGGGCACGCGGGCGGCGGCGAACCAGGCGGCGGCGTCCGATTCGGCCAGCGCCGCGGCCACGTCGTCGAGGTCGGCGCGCCACGCGGCGATGGCGTCGCCGTCGCGCGCGATGGCGAAGGCCGCCTGCGCGTAGCGCCGGGCCGCGCGCGGATCGGCCATCTAGGAGCGCTCCCCCAGCTCGGACTCGGCGAGCGTCTCCTCGATGATGCGCTGGTGGGCCCCGCCGTCGAGCGACTGGCGGATGACGCGCTCGGCGGCGGAGACGGTGATTTCGGCGAATTCGGCGCGCAGGTCGGCGATGGCGCGGTCGCGTTCGAGCTGGATCTCCTGGCGGGAGCGCTCGGCGGCGGCCTCGCGGTCGCGTTCGGCCTGCTCGCGCGCCTCCTCCTGCAGGCGGGCCGCCACCTGCTGGGCGTTGGCCACGATGTCGCGGCCCTGGCCGCGCGCCTCGTCGAGCTGGGACTGGATGCGGGCCTGCGCGTCGCTGGCCTCGGCGCGCGCCTCCTCGGCGGCGCCCAGCCCCTCGGCGATGCGCTGGCGGCGCCCGTCCAGCATGCGCAGGATCGGCTTGTAGAGGGTGAAGCGCAGGATCAGGAGCAGGATGACGAAGTTCGCCACCTGCGCGATCAGCTGCGGCAGGTTGATGCCGAGGGCCGTGAAAGCCTCGCCCATGTGCGCCCCCTCGCTTCGCGGGCGCGTTCGCCCCGCTAGATGACGAACGCGATGATGATGGCCGTGAGCAGGGCGTAGATGCCGATGGCCTCGGCGAAGGCCACGCCCAGGATCATGTTCGTCTGGATGGCGGCGCGCGCCTCGGGGTTGCGCCCCAGCGCCTCCATGGCGCGCCCCACGAGCATGCCGATGCCGATGGCCGGGCCCAGCGCGCCGATGCCCATGGCGATGCCCGCGCCGATGGCCTTCGCGCCGTCGGCGTCGAGCGCGCTCTGCAGGAAGAGAAGCTCAAGCACTCCCATGTTCGGTGGATCCTCCCGTTGGTGCTCCCCGTCTCCGCGGGGGCGATTGCGAGGGGAACGGGGCTAGCCCGCGCTCCCCCGCGACTCCGTTGCGTGGCCGGCCTCGCCCTCGTGGCCTTCGCCATCCTCGTCGTGGTGCTCCACCGCCATGACGGCGAACACCAGCGTGAGCAGGGCGAAGACCGCGGCCTGGATGAAGCCGACGAAGAGCTCCAGGCCGTAGATGATGTCGACGATGAGGAAGGGCAGGAGGAAGGTGAGCATGAGGATGAGCACCTCCCCCGCGAAGATGTTGCCGAAGAGGCGGAAGGCGAAGCTGATGATGCGGATGAACTCCGACAGCAGCTCGAGGATGCCCACGAAGGCGGGAATCACGCCGCTGAAGTTGAAGAACTTGCGCAGGTAGCCCAACCCCAGCGCGCGCAGGCCCCAGAACTCCACCATGGCGAAGGAGATGAGGGCCAGCGCGATGGTGTTGTTCACGTCGCTGTAGACGGAGCGGAAGAGGGGGATGATGAGGGCCAGCTGCTGGCCGGGGAACTCGATGCCGCCCACCGTCAGCTCCTCGCCGAGGGCGTCGCTGGCGACGGCGTGGCCGCCTTCCCCGGGCAGCAGGTTGGGCGCGTCGGGGTCGGCCTCGAGGGCCGCTTGCGCGTCCGTCAGCGTCCGCGCCGAGGGGGCGCCATCGCCGTTCGCCTCGAAATCGGTGAACGTCTCCGCGAGGAAGACGACGTAGCGGTCGAGCGCCTCGGCGGGGGAGACGGGCGAGGCCTCGGACGCGCCCATCTCGAATTCGGCGGAGCCCGCGCCGTTGGGCACCAGCCCGATGCCGCCCGTCCTGTTCATGAGCCAGCCGGAGGCGTGGTCGATCTCCTCCGTGAAGGGCTTGTGGTCGGCCTCGTGCTCCTCGATCTCGTGGAAGATGTGGTGGCCGATGTCCTCGGTCTTGCCGATGGCGTTGAAGAAGGGGAGCAGGCCCATCCAGTTGGAGAGCAGGATGAAGAGGAAGAAGGTGGCGATGACGGGGAAGAAGCGGCGCGTGTTCTTCTCCCCGGCGATGTCCTCCATCTGGCCGAACAGGAACTCGACGACCGATTCGAGGAAGTTCTGCGCGCCCCTGGGGACGAGCTTCATGGCGCGCGTGCCGAGGAAGGTGACGACGGCGAGGATGACCATGGCCGCCCAGGCGGAGATGAGCGTATTGGAGACGTTGAGGGGGCCGAGCTTCGTGATGATCTCGGCGGGGACGATGATTTCGGGCTGCGGGCCGCGCGCCACGACGAGGCCGAGGACCACCCAGCCCAGCACGGCGACGACGCCGACGGCGACGTAGACCTTGCGCATGGCGCGCTATCCGCCGCCGCCGAAGCGTTTCATGAAGGGAAGCAGCATCCGTATCCCGCCACCGATGGCCAGCGTCAGCCCGAGGACGATCCCCAGGAGGGTGAAGAGCGGCTCGGGGCCGGCGAGGCCGTCGAGCCAGCGGCCGAGGACGATGCCGATCACGATGCAGGCGGCGAAATACCAGCCCACGCCCATGAGGTAGGCGGTGGGGACGACCCAACCGCTCCCCGGCCTCGCCATGACCACGCTCAAACCGCGCGCATGATAGGACGCGCCCGCGGAAACGCGCAAGCAACGGCGGCCCGCGCCCGCGCGCTAGCGCCGGGGATCGTCGAACCCGCTCAGGTCGAGGCCCTCGATGAAGTCCTTGAAGGGGCCGAGGCGCTCGATCTCGGCGGGGTCCACGGGCTTCTCCGGCTCGCGCTCGTCCTCCGCCTCCTCGTCGCGGATGACCTCGCCGCCCTGCTCCAGCACGGCATCCTCGGCGTAGATGGGGACGCCCGCGCGCACGGCCAGGGAGATGGCGTCGGAGGGGCGCGCGTCGATCTGCACCTCGCCGTCCTTCGCGTCGAGCACGATGCGGGCGTAGTAGGTGTCGCGCGCGAGGTCGTTGAGGAGCACGTAGCGCACGGTCGCGCCCAGCTGCTCGATCACGTCGCGCAGCAGGTCGTGCGTCTGCGGACGGGGCGGCGTCACCTCGTGCAGGCGCAGGGAGATGCTCTCGGCCTCGTAGGGGCCGATCCAGATGGTGAGGTAGCGGTCGGTGTCCTTCTCGCGAAGGATGGCGATCCGCTGGTAGCTGTTCAGCGAGAGCCTGATGCTCTCGATGGTCATCTCGCGCACGTGCCACTCCGCGGGCGGAAGCGTCCGGCGCGAATGATAGGGCGGCGCGGCGCGGCGCGGCAAGACGCCCCGCTTTACGAGCGCAGCACGCGCACGGCGGCGGCCGCCAGCCCGGCGGCGAGGATGGCCAGCACCGGCTGTACGCCAAGCCAGTCGCCCAGCGCCCCGGCGGCCAGCACGGGCAGGGAGACGGCCACCGCCGCCATGGCTCCCTGCGTGGCCAGCACGCGCCCCTGCAGGGCGAGGGGCACGCGGTCGTTGAGCACCGTCTGCGCGGCCACGCTCACGATGGCCCAGGCGAAGCCGAGGGGCGCGGCGCAGCACATGGCCAGCAGCGCGCCGCCGTCGAAGCTGCCCAGCCGCAGCGTCTCCAGCCAGGCGAAGGCCCCGTAGCCGCCGAGGAAGGCCGCCTCCTCGTTGACGAAGGCGAGGGCCAGCAGCAGCCCCGCGAAGGCCGCGAAGCCGAACGAGCTGAGGGCCGCGTGGGGGGCGCGTCTGGCCAGCGGCCCGGCCACGCGCAGGCCGACGGCCACGCCCGCGGCGGCGGGCGTGAGCACGAGCGCGCCCGCCTCGAGGGAGAGGCCGAGCACGTCGCGCAGGTAGGTGGGCGCGATGCCGCCGAGGATGATGAGCGCCATGGCCATGAAGGTGAGCTCGACGGCGGCCCCGAACACGGCCCGGTCGGCGCGCATGGCGTTCCAGCCGATCTTCCACCAGGGGCCCGCGCCGTCCGCGTCCGCCGCATCGTCGCCCGCGCGCAGGGGGCCGATGGCGACGGCCTGCGCGGCGGCCAGCAGGAAGAGGGCGGCGGCGATGGCGAAGAGCGCGTCGGCGGAGCCGAAGAGGCGCAGGACCACGGGCGTGAGCACGGCGAAGCCCGCGATCTGGGCCGCGCCCGTGGCCGCCTGGGCGATGGCGTTGGCGCGCGCGAGGTCGTCGCGCGGCACGACGGCGGGCAGCATGGCGCCCTCGGCGGCGGAGACGAACTGCGTGCCCACGGCCAGCAGGACGGCGGTGACGTAGAGCGCGCCCGCGTCGCCCGCGCCCGCGGCGAAGGCGACGCAGACGGCGGCGCGGGCGACGTTGCCGAGGGCCGCCACCAGCCGCCGCGGGAAGGCGTCGGCGGCCACCCCCGCGACGATGCCGGAGAGCGTGGCCGGGGCCACCAGCGCCAGCACCAGCAGGCTGGTGAAGAACGCCCGCCCGGTGGCGTCCAGCACCAGCAGCACGAGCGCCAGGTTGAGCGCGTTCTGGGCGGCGCGCGAGCAGAAGCGCGCCAGCACGAGGCGGCGGAAGGGCCGGCGCCGCAGCAGCGCGGACGGGGGCGCGATCGCGTCCGGCGCGCTCACGCGGGGCCGGGAGCGGGGGAGACGCGCGCCCTGGCCCGCGCCTCGAAGCGGCGGCGCTCGAGCGTCACGCGCCGCCCGCAGGTGAGGCAGACGATGCCGACGTCCGCGCCCGCGCGCGTCACGCGCCACTCCCAGCCGCCGCAGGGATGACGGCGGCGCATGCGCCACACCTCGCCCGCCGCCGCCTCCGCGCCCACGGGGTCAGGCGGCGGCGTTGAGGGCGTCGCGCAGGGCGCGCGCCGCCGCCGCCGGGTCGGGCGCGTCGGCGATGGCGCGCGAGGCGTTCACCACGATCAGGCCGGGCTCGGCCCCGGCGGCGGCCACGACCGCCGCCGGATCGCCGCCCTGCGCGCCCACGCCGGGGACCAGCAGGGGGGCGCGCGGGGCCAGCTCGCGGATGCGCGCGAGCTCCGCGGGGGCCGTCGCCCCCGCCACCAGCCCCACGTTCGCGCCCCAGCCGGGGGCCTCCCGCGCGATGCGCTCGTGCAGCGTTCCGCCGTCCGCGAGGCGCGCGTTCTGGAACTCCGCCGCGCCCGGGTTGGAGGTGCGGCAGAGCACGTAGAGGCCGCGGTCCCCATACGCCAGGAACGGCTCCAGCGAGTCGCGCCCGAGGAACGGATTGACCGTCGCGGCGTCGAATCCCCAGACCTCGAAGAGGGCGCGCGCGTAGGCGGCGGCGGTGTTGGCCATGTCGCCGCGCTTGGCGTCGGCGATCACGGGAACGCCGTCGGGGATGGCGGCGAGCGTGGCCTCCAGCGCCCGCAGCCCGGGGATGCCGGACTGCTCGTAGAAGGCGAGGTTGGGCTTGTAGCAGGCGGCGAAGGGAGCGGTGGCGGCGATGAGGGCGCGGTTGCGCGCGGCCACGTCGGCGGGCGGCGTCGAGGCGGGCGGATCGAGCCCCACGCAGAGCAGGCTGCCGACATCGCGGGAGCGGCGCGCGAGGCGCTCGAAGAAGCCGCTCACGGCGCCGCCGCCTCAGCGTGCGGGCGCGGCGCGAAGCCGAGGCCCGGCAGCACGGCGAGGAACGCCTCGCGGTTGCCGGAGACGATGAGGTCGAGCGCGCCCGCGGCGTCGGGCGGGGCCTCCAGCCCGTGCTCCGCGAGCAGGTCGCGGGCGCGGCGCGCCACCGCCGCGCTCGTGCCGAGCACGGCCACGCCGGGGAACTCGGCCTCGATGGCGGGAACCAGGAATTCGTAGTGCGTGCAGCCGAGCGCCACGGTGTCCGCGCCCGCCGCCACGGCCTCGCCGAGGGCCGCGCGCACGGCCTCGCGGGCGGCGGGCGAATCCGCCTCGCCGCGCTCCACCAGCGCGGCCAGATCGCGCCCGCTCACGGCCTCGATGGCGGCGTCGCGCCCGAACTCGGCGACGACGGCGGCGTAGAGGTCGCCCCCGAAGGTGCCGGGCGTGGCGAGGATGGCCACGCGCCCGCTGCGCGAGGAGCGCGCCGCCGGTTTCACGCCGGGCACCATGCCCACGAAGGGGATGTCCGCGAACAGCTCGCGCAGGTCCGCGATGGCGGCGGCGGAGGCGGTGTTGCAGGCGACCACGATCAGCTTCGCGTCCGCGTCCGCCAGCCGCCGCGCGACGGCGAAGGCGCGCTTGCGCACCTCGCCCGCGTCGCGCGGGCCGTAGGGGAAGAAGGCCGTGTCGGCGAAGTAGACGACGCGCTCGCGCGGGGCGAGGCGCCGGAACTCGCGCAGGACGCTCAGCCCGCCGACGCCGGAATCGAACATGCCGACGGGTCGCGCGTCCATCGCCCCACAGGATACGCCGCGCGTGCGAACGGGGCGCGCGGGGCGCACCATGCGCGCATGACCGCGCGCGTCGAGCTGGCCCTCCTGCCCGCCGAGACCGCCCACATGGAGGCGGACGCCTTCCTCGTGGTCGATACGCTGCGCGCGACCACCACCATCGCCGCCATGTTCGGGGCCGGCCTCGCCGACCTGCTCGTCCTCGACCGCGTGGAGGCGGCGCGGGAACGGGCGCGCGCCGAGGGCCGCATCCTCTTCGGGGAGGTCGGCGGGCTGCCGCCGGACGGCTTCGACCACGGCAATTCGCCCGCCGAGGCCGCACGCCTGCCCCTGCGCGGGACGCGCGCGGCGCTCGTCACCACCAACGGCACGCGCGCGCTGTGCGCCGTGGCGGGACGGGGGGAGACGGCCGCCGCCGCCTTCGCCAACGCCTCCGCCGCCGCGCGCTGGGCGGCGGGCTTCGGGCGCGTGGCGGTCGTGTGCGCGGGCGAGGCGGGCGGCGCGCGCTTCGCCCTCGAGGACTACGCGGCGGCGGCGCGGCTCGTCCAGCTGATCGCGCGCGCCAGCCCGGGCGCGACGCTGGACGACGCCGCCGGGCTGGCGTCCGAGGCCACGGGCTACGAGGACTGGATCGCGTCCGGCCTGCCCCAGCGCACGGCGCGCGGCGCGAGGCTCGTGGCGGGCGCGGCCCACGCCCGCGCGCTGCGCGCCCTCGGCCTCGACGCGGACATCGCCCACGCCGCGCGCGAGGACACCTCGGAGGCGGTCCCGCGCGTGGTCGCGCACGGCGAGGGCTGGGCGCTCCTGCGCGACGGGCGGTAGCGGGGGTATCATCGACGGCGCCATGCTGGATCCGTGGACCGAGCGGCAGCATCACGAGGAGCGCTGGAAGCGCGTGCGTGCGGAGGTGCTGGCCGAGCGGCTGCGGGAGGCGCGCGACGCCTCCGCTGACGCCGCCGACGGCGCTTTCCACCGCATCAACCAGGCCGTCTCGTGGAAGCCGGAGTGCGGGCGCTCCCGGCTGCTCTGGGGCGCTCTGCTGTTTGCGCTCGGCATGGCGCTCACCCTTCTTCCGCTCTACGTCGACATGCCGCGCATCTGGGGGCACGTCCTCCCGGCGGCCATCCCCGTCGCGGTTGGCCTCACGCTCGGTCTCATCGCGCGGAAGTACGTCGCCCGCCAGCGGCGTGAGGAATCGATCATCAGCCGCCAGCGCGGGGCGCGTTAGCCGCGCGTTTCCCAGCGGCGGCGCAGGTCGGCCAGCGCCCCTGCGTCCGGCTCGCGGCCCGCGTAACACGCCTGCTCGTAGGCATTGGTGACGGCGTCCGTCACGGGCGCGCGGTCCAGCGTTTCGGCGAGCACGGGCGCGAATTCGCGCGGCGTGCGCGCGGGTGGGCGCGGCGACCCGGCGCGGCGCGACGCCTCCAGCACCTCGAGGTAGAGGCGCGCGACGCCCGCGGCGGACGGCGCGATGCGGCGTTCGCGGCGGAAGAGGGCGCGCGCCGCGTCGCGCAGGTCGCCGCCGAGCCCGCCGGCGCGCTCCGTCTCCGCCGCCCGCCAGGCCTCGTCCCCCGCGAGACGGCGCAGGCGCGCGATGAGGAGCGCGAGTCCCGCGATCGCGCCGACGCCGAGGGCGAGCGCGAGGGCGGCGAGCGAGTAGCGGCCCGCGCGGGGCAGGCCCCCGTCGGCCTCGGCGGCGGTGGCCAGCGGGTCCTGGACGCCCTCGGGCGGCGGCTCCGGCAGCACCGGTTCGGGGGGCGCGCCGCCTCCGAACAGCTCGCGCAGCACCTCGAAGAAGTTGACGATGAGCCAGCCGATGGGGAAGAGGACGGCCCACGTGAGCAGCCACATGACGCCCCGCCCGACGGCCCGCGCGGGAGCCGCCAGCCCCCCCAGCGCGTCGAGGAGCGGCTCCAGGAAGACGCCGACGAGGAGCACGCCCGCGAGGGCGAGGACGCCCACGCCCGCCAGCATGGCCAGGGTGACGCCGCCCGCGCGCAGGCCGCCGATGGTGGCGCCGCCCCCGGAGAGCTGCGCGCAGGCCAGCGCCGTGAGCGCCACGGCGTAGAAGACGACGCCGCCGCGCACGACGATGGGCGCGGCCTCGCCGCTGGCCGCCGCGATGGCCAGCGCGACCGTGACCACGCCGAAGGCCGGGGCGAGGGAGCGGGGCGCGTTCTCGATCCAGACCTCGCCGCCCGCGCGCCAGGCCGCCCGCGCCCACGCGCCCGCCAGCGTCATGGCGCTGACGACCACGGGCGGAACCCACTCGTCCACGCCGCCCGGGTCGGTCACGAATTCGGCGGCCCAGCGGAAGTCCCACAGGGCGAGGTCGCCCGCGTACTGGACGCGCAGGGCGGCGTAGAGGACGAGCAGGGCGACGGCGGCGAGGGCGGGGGCGCGCGCGCGTCCGTCCAGCCCGATCCCGTCCGCCGCGCGGGGCGCGAGGAAGGCGGCGTAGGCGATGGCGACGAAAGCGGGGGCGGCGACGATGGCGTTGCGGGGCTCGGGCAGGAGGCGCGCGGCGAGCTCGCCCGCCACGTGGAAGGCCAGCGCCTCGGCGGCGAGGAGGGCGGCGACGGCGACGAAGGCCATCACGCGATCACCTCGCGCTCCGCGAACTCGCGCCCGGCCACGCGCACGGGCAAGCCCGCCAGCGTGGCCGGATCGACGCGGTCGGAGGTGACGACGGCGGCCACGCGATGACCGCCGTCGCGCAGGCGGCGCAGCTCCTCGGCCAGCTCGTCGGGCACGAGCGCGGCCACGAGCGCGAGCGTGGAGCCCAGCGGCAGGCGTCCCGCCTCGCGCCGCAGGTGGGCCGCGAGGTCGCCCATCGTGAGCGGCTGCACGACGGCCAGCGCCTCCAGCAGGCGCGGCAGCTGGGAGCGCGCGCGCGAGGGCGCGAGGCGGATGGGGCGGTCGGAGTTGGGCACGGCGCCGTTCGCCAGCAGACCCACGGCGTAGCGCCGCTCCATGCCCCAGAGCGCAAGCGAGGCCGCCACCGAGACGGTGCGCTCCAGGTCGTCCTTCAGGTAGCCCTCCCAGGAGTGCGCCAGCGTGTCGATGTTGAGGAGCACGTAGAGCTGCGGCGTGGCCGAGGGCTCGTACACGCGCGACTGCAGGTCGCCGCGCCGCGCCGTGGCCTTCCAGTCGATGCGGCGCAGGGCGTCGCCCGGCTCGTAGCCGCGCAGCCCGGCGACGCGCAGGGGATCCTCGAAGACGGGGTTGCGCCCCTTGACCTCGCCGAGGGGGCGGTCGGCGGGGAAGCCGAGGTCGTCGAGGGCGAACACGCGCGGGTAGGCGATGAGCCGCGTCGCGCCCGCGTCCTCGTGGTGGCGGGGGAAGAGGCCGAGGACGTCGGCGGAATGCAGCTGCGTGGGGCCGATGCGGAAGTGGCCGCGTTCCCGCGCCCGCAGGCGCACGCGCCAGCGCCGCCGCTCGTACCAGCCGAGGGCGCCGCGGCGCTGCAGCCAGCGGAAGTTCGGGGCGGACGCCTCCGCCGTCTCCTCGGCCTCCACCTCGAGGCCCTCGGGCACGGCCAGGCGCAGGTCGAACCAGGGCAGGGGCAGCGGCTTGCGGTTCTCCAGCTCCAGCCGCAGCTCGACGGGCTCGTCCTGGAAGGCGCGGGACTGGTCCAGTTCGAGGCGCACGCGCACGCGGGCGAAGAGGACGCGCGCCCACCAGCGGGCGCCCGCGCCCACGACCAGCACGACGAAGCCGATGCCCGTGATCATGGGCTGGCCCGTGCCGAAGCCGACCCCGATCAGGATCGGTCCCGCCAGCAGCCAGGCCTCGCGGAAGGGCGACACGCCTCAGCGCCGCCGCCAGGGCGAGTCGTCGTCCGCGGCCGGGACGGGCGGCGCGGCGGGCGCGGGAGCGGATTCGGGCTCCGGTTCCGATGGCGGCGTGGCGGGCGCGGGCGATGGCGCATCGCCCTCGACGGGAGCGGGCACGCGGTCGAGCAGCTCGCCGATGAGGTCGTCCACCTCGCGGCCCCGCAGGCGCGTGCGCGAGGAGAGGATGAGGCGGTGCGGGAGCACGTGCGGGGCCATGGCCTTCACGTCGTCGGGCAGCGCGTAGTCGCGTCCGGCGATGGCCGCCCAGGCGCGCGCGGCGTGGAAGAGGGCGAGGCTGGCGCGCGGGCTGGCGCCCAGTTCGAAGGCCGCCTCGCGCCGCGTCTCGCGCACGATGCGCACGGCGTAGCGCCGCACCGCCGGGTCGACGTGCAGCCGCCGCAGCGCCGTGGCCAGCTCCGCCAGCCGCTCCGCCGTCACCACCGGCGCGACGGAATCGAGCGGATGCTCGCGCTCCAGCCGCGCCAGGATCTCGTCCTCGCCGTCCTCGTCGGGGTAGCCGATTTCGAGCCGCAGCAGGAAGCGGTCGAGCTGCGCCTCGGGCAGGGGGAAGGTGCCCTCCAGCTCGACCGGGTTCTGGGTGGCGAGCACGAGGAAGGGGCGCGGCAGCAGGGCCGTTTCGCCCTCCACCGTGACCTGGCGCTCCTCCATCGCCTCCAGCAGCGCCGCCTGCGTGCGCGGCGTGGCGCGGTTGATCTCGTCGGCCAGCACCACCTGCGCCATGAGCGGCCCCTCGCGGAAGGCGAACTCGCGCGTCTTCTGGTCGAAATAGTGGATGCCGGTGATGTCGGCGGGCATGAGGTCGGGCGTGAACTGGATGCGGCGGAAGGAGCAGCCCAAAGAGCGCGCGATGGCCTTCGCCAGCGTCGTCTTGCCCGTGCCCGGCACGTCCTCCAGCAGCACGTGCCCCTCGCAGAGGAGCGCCACCAGCGCCAGCCGCACGACGTCGCCCTTGCCCACGATGACGCGCTCCACGCTTGCCCGCAGGTCGTCGGCGACGGCGCGAATGGCCTCCACGGCGCCGGGGGCGAGACGGCCGTCGTCGGGAACGTCGGGCATGGGAACCTCCGCGCGGGCACGGGAGTGGGCGGCGCCGTCCGCCGTCCGGCGGGCCCCGTGGCACACTGGAGCGGTGAGCGACGCGCGCGCCATCGCGCTGGGGGACAATACCGCCTATCTCGTGCGGCGGGGCGGCGCGCGCCTGCTCGTGGACGCGGGGCCGGACTACGCAGGCGCCTGGGAGACGCTGCGGGAGGCGCTCAACGGCGAGGCGCCGGACGCGGTCGTGGCCACGCACGGGCACCACGACCACGCCGGGCTGGGCGCGCGCTGGCGGGCGGCGGGCGCGCCCGTGTGGCTGGGCGCGGCGGACGCGCCCCTCACCGAGCGGCCCCCGCTCCAGTCGGCGGCGGAGGTGGCAGCGCTGCTCGCCTGGGCGGAGGGAACGGGCGCGCCGCCCGCCACGCTGGCGTACGTGCGCGAGCGCATCGCCGCGCGCCGCGAGGCCGCCCGCCGGGCCGCCGAATCGCCGCACCATCCGGCGGGCGACGGGCGCTGGCCCACGGGGCTGCGCTACCCGCCCTTCCGCGCCAGCGTCCTCGTGGACGGCGACGCCGAGGTCGCGGGCGTCGAGCTGCTGGCCGCGCCCGGGCACACGCCCGGCAACCTCGTGCTGGCCGTGCGCGAGGAGGGCTGGCTCTTCTCCGGCGACCAGCTGCTGCCGCGCGTCGACCCGCTGCCCGCCATCCAGTTCACGGAGAAGGGCGAAGGCCTCGCGCGCTTCCCCACGCTCCCGCGCTACACGGCCTCGCTGGAGCGGCTGGCGCACGGCGGCTTCACGCGCTGCTTCCCGGGCCACGGCCAGCCCTTCGACGGCGCGACGGAGGCCATCGCGGACGCGCTGGGGCGCATCGAGCGACGCTGCGCGCGCGTGCGCGAGTCGCTGCGGCGCGACGGCCCGGCCACGGTCCACGCCCTCTGCGAGCGCCTCTACCCGCGCGCCGCGTCCCGCCGCTGGTGGCAGACGGCCTCGACGGTGCAGGGCCACCTCGACCTGCTGGAGTCACGCGGGGCCGCGGCGGCGCGGGAGGGGCTGTGGGAGGCGCGCTAGCGCGGCGCTATGATCCGCAGGCGCGGGCCGGGGTGGCGGAACGGAATACGCAGCGGACTTAAAATCCGCGGCCTTCGAGGCTTGAGGGTTCGAATCCCTCCCCCGGTACCAAGCCAGCGGGCGACGCCTTCAATCAGACATCGCGTTCACTCGGCTCGCTGGCGTAGATGATGCGATCAAGCGCGTCCTTCACGAGCTTGGCGCCTCCCCTGCCCGCATACCCTTCGAAGTCACCGCCACGACTTGCCCAGTTGACCTTGCGCGCGCGTCCGAGAAGGACGGCAACCTTGCCGCGATCAAGGATGTCGTGGGGAGCGCTCCCGCGCCCGTTCAGACAGTCCGGCAGCATGTCGCCGCCCACCTGGCTCAGCGCAATCATGCCGATCGACTTCGTGAGCAGGTGGCCCCGCGGGTTCTTCCAAGCGTCGGGCCACACCTCGGAGACCACCTGCCAGTAGGACTTGGCGATTTCGTAACGCTCATCCAGCGTAAGCGCCTTGATTCGCCCCGACCCCAGCAGATCCTCAAGGCCCGAACGGAGCGACTGAAGGCTGACGGGCCGACCGAGACCCCGCGCCCCAATCAGATTGATCTTGTGATACCACGGCGAATCAGGCTCGGACTCGAGCCTGGTCACCATTTCGGCAAGCTCGTCTCCTTCGCGGCCAACGAAGTAGACGTGGCTCATCGACACTTTCTTCTGCTCGCGATTGATGGCGATGAACAACTCCTGCTCAATTTCGGTATCGAGCCCCGAGAACATCATGAACGGGATCGGGTAGCCCGGATCCCCCAAGAACTGCTCGGCGCCGATGCCCCGATGCTGGCCATCGATCTTGGCGATGATGTCCCGGCCTTCCGTGATCTCCAGATACCCCATGCCGCTGCCGGGGATCACCTCGTCGAATTCGATCTCATCCCTGGCATTGAGGAGCAGAGGCGTCATGAACCCCGCCTCGTCGTCGCGCAGATACTCGCCGAAGGACTTCGCGCGCCGCTCGTCGGGCGGACGCTGGTAGCCGATCATGCCCTCGGCAGCGTTCGGGGGGTAGCTGTCCGCGAAGGTCAGCCGGGCGGCGTCCTCGGCGGACATGTGCCCCGTGTAACACGTCTGCCCCTTCTGGTAGTGCCGAACCGCCGGGATCCGCTCGGCATCCGGCACGCCACAGATGGCGCGATGCGCCTCGAACGCCGGCCCCCGACGGATACGCTCGCCACAGGTCTCACAGGTAATCATCGCATGGCCTCCTGCCACATGTGTTGCGGTGACATTAGAGACTGCGGTGAGAGTTGTCAAATCAAAAGTATCTGCGACAAGCGTCGAGTGTGCCCGGCCTCCTCCTCGCCGGACAAATTCAGGGGCCGTGAGCATGACGCTCCGGCCCCTGGGGGTGTGATGGCTGGCGGACTCATCCGGATGCCCCGGAGCTAACCGCCAGCGGGCTTTGATGGGCCCAGTATCGGGCCTCCGGCGCCCGCGCGTCAAACGCGCCGCTACGCGCCTTGGAACTCCGCGTCGGGCTCGTGGCCCAGGTAGAGCTTGCCGATGGTCTCGTAGAGCGGGTGCGCCACCCAGCGGTGCGAGGCGCAGCCGTGCGCGTCCCGCAGCTTGCGCTCCAGCGGGCTGTACATGCGCGCGCCCGTCGTGCCCGCCGTGTTGTGGATGCCGTCCACGGCGTGCATGCAGGCGTTGGCGGCGAAGGTGCAGGCCAGCCGCGCCTTGCGCGTGGTCTCCGCGCCGGGATGGGGCGCGCCCGCGTGCAGCTCGTCCTCCACCTCGCGCATGGCCTCCATGACGTAGGCGCGCGCGGCCTGCACGGTGGCCTCGGCCTCGCCCATGCGGTACTGGGCCACGGGCCGGTCGCGCAGGGTGCCGGGGGAGAGCATGGGCACCTTGTTCTGGGCGAGGTCGGAGAAGGCGTCGAGCGCGCCGCGCCCCACGCCCAGCGCCACCGCCGCCTTGTTGTAGGAGAGGCGCAGGGGCACGGGGATGCGGAACACGGGGTTCGGGTAGAGCGCGGGCAGCTTCATCAGATCCACGTCGAGCCACTTCTTCTCGATGACGGCGCCGTCCACCTTCACGTCGTGGCTGCCGGAGCCGCGCAGCCCGGCCACGTCCCAGGTATCGACGATCTCGAAGAGGGAGCGGTTGACGAAGAACATCTTCATCCTGGGCATGCCCGCAGCCTCGTCCATGATCGGGGCCTCGGCGTCCTCGCTCTCATAGATGGGGCAGGACATGAAGGCCCACTCGACCTGGTGGCAGCCGCTCTGGAAGGTGGTCTGGCCCCAGATCTTGAAGCTGCCGTCGGGCTGTTCCACGGCCTTGCCGGGGACCGTGCCGGGGCCGCCGCCGCCGCACATGATGACGCGCGGGTTGTCGAGGTAGACCTCCCTGGCGAGGTCGGCGGGCATGCCGCCCGCGGCCATGGCGTTGATCTCGGAGCCGATCATGACGTTCCAGCCGACGGAGGCGTCGATGGCGGAGATGGCCTCGAGCACCTCGATCGTCTCCATGGAGCTGGCGTCCTCGCCGCCCAGCTCGGGCGGCAGGGTGAAGCGGAAGAGGCCCTCGTCGATGAGGACGTTGACGGTCTCGTGGGGCAGGTGGCGAAGCTTCTGCGCCTCGTCGCCGCCCTCGCGGATGATCTGGGTGAGCCGGTGCACGCGCTCGACGGGCGTGCCCTGGAGCGTGCTGGTCGGGGCGATTGCCACGGGGAAGCCTCCTGCGTGAAGGTGAGCGTGGCGCAGTATACGACATGCGGGCGCGGGTTGACGGCGAGCGCGTCCGGCCCCAGCATGGTTCCCGCACATTCCGAAGGGAATCTGCCGCCGGGGGGGCCGAAAGGCTGAGATCCGCGAGGACGACCCCAGGAACCTGATCTCGGTAATGCGAGCGTAGGGAAGCGGCGACATGGCGCGACATCCGGCAAACGGCGCACGGCTGACGCATCCGCGTGCGGCCAACGGCCGCTGAGGCGCGCGCCCCGCATCTTCCCGACGCTCCTTCCGGCAGGCCTCCCCGACGGCGCACGGGAGGACGCGCCATGATCGTCGAACTGCAGTGCCTCGCCGACCCCGCGGGCGCCGCGGACGACCCCTACCGCCACATCGACGCGGCCATCGCGACGGTGCGGGAGTCGGGGCTGCGGTACGAGGTGGGGGCGCTGGGCACCACCGTGGAGGGCGAGCCCGACCGCCTCTGGCCGCTCATGCGGCGCGTGCACGAGGCCTGCCTGGAGGCGGGCGCGGAGTCGCTCGTGACCGTCATCAAGGTCGCGCAGGCGGCGGGCGAGGATCCCACCATGGCCGGGCTCACGGGCAAGCACCGGAGCGCGGGCGCATGACCGGCGCGGCGCGGCGCGCGGCGGCGCTGGCGCGGGAGTACGCGCCCGCGCTGGTTCTGCTGGCCGCGCTCGTGGGGCTGTGGGAGGCGCTCGTGCGGGCGCTGGACGCGCGCCCCTACATCCTGCCCGCGCCGAGCGCCGTCTGGGACGCCTTCCTCGAGAAGCGCGAGCTGCTGCCGGGCCACCTCGAGGCCACCGCCGTGGAGGCGCTGGCGGGGCTGGGGGCGGCGGCGGCAGGCGGCGTGGCGCTGGCCGTGCTCATCGCCAGCGTGCCCCTCGTGCGCCGCGTGCTCTACCCCATCGTGGTGACCTCGCAGACGGTGCCGCCGCTCGTGCTGGCCCCGCTCCTCATCGTGTGGGTGGGCATCGGCATCGAGTCGAAGATCATCGTGGTGGCGCTCGTGGGCTTCTTCCCCATCGTGGTGAGCACGGTGGACGGGCTGGCCTCGGCGGACCGCGAGCTGGTGGCGCTCGTGCGCGGCATGGGCGCGGGCAAGCTGGGCGTGCTGCGCCACGTGCTCATCCCCTCGGCGGTGCCCGCCTTCTTCGCGGGCCTCAAGATCGCCGCCGCCTACGCCGTCATCGGGGCCGTCATCGGCGAATGGGTGGCGGCCAGGGAGGGGCTGGGCATCTTCATCATCCGCTCGCAGGCGTCCTTCCGGCTCGACCAGATCTTCGTCGCGCTGGCGGTGATCGCGCTGCTCAGCATGGCCCTCTTCGCCAGCGTGCACCTGCTGGCGCGGCTGGCCTCGCCCTGGAACTACGTCAACGAATCCGAAGGAGAACCCCAACCGTGAAATTCCCGAAATTCCCGCTCCTGCTTTTGGCGCTGCTGCTGACGGGGTTCGTCCTCGCGGCCTGCGGCGGCGACGAGCCGGATGCCGTGCCCACGCCCACCGAACCGACGACGACCGAAGCCGCCGGTACGCCGGTGGCTACCGCCGACACGGGCAGTGCCGATGAGCGGTATCTCCGCAGCCTCTGCCCGGCGTTTCTTGCATTCGACGCCAACATGACGGATGCGATCGCTGAAATAGATGAGCGCGCGGCAACGGAGGACGATCCCGAAGTCCTCCGCCAGATCCTGGTCAGCCCCTGGGCGGACCTGGTCACCGCCATGGAGGCGATCTCCCCGCCGGACGACCTGGCGGCTTACCACAGCGCCACCACCACGTTTCTCACGGACCTGCTCACCCTGGTCGCCACTCTCGACTTCCCGGGGGACAGCATCGACGACGTAGTCGAGCAGATTGAAGGGCTTGGGGAAATTCCGCCCCCGCCCCCGGAAGTACAAGCGCGCCTGCGCTCCGCCACGGCTCGCCTCCCCGAATGCGGTGCACTTTTCCTGCTGAGCTTCGGCGCCGAGCCGGACGAGCCGCGCGCCGTCACCTTCATGCTCGACTGGTCGCCGAACACGAACCACGCGGGCGTCTACGCGGCGCTGGCGAACGGCTGGTACGAGGACGCGGGCCTCGCCGTCGAGATCATCGAGCCCGGCGCGGGCGGCGTGGAACAGGCCGTGGCCGCGGGCGTGGCCCAGTTCGGCGTCTCCGTGCAGGAGAACGTGATCCCGGCGCGCGCCCAGGGCGTCCCCATCGTCTCCCTGGCGGCCATCATCGAGAGCAACACCTCCAGCCTCGTGGCGCTGGGGAGCGAGGGCATCGCGCGCCCGCGCGACCTCGCGGGCAAGACCTACGGCGGCTGGGGCGGGCCGCTGGAGACGGCGCTCATCTCCCGCCTCGTCGAATGCGACGGCGGCGACCCCGAGGCCGTCGGGTACGCCATCATCGGCGAGGTCGATTACCTCGTGGGCATGGAGCAGGACCACTACGACTTCGTCTGGATCTTCGACGGCTGGGACGGCATCCGCTACACGGAGGTGCTGGGCGAGGACGTGGTCACCATCCCCTTCATCGACCACACGGAGTGCATTCCCGACTGGTACACGCCCGTCATCATCGCGGGCGAGGACCTGATCGCGGACGACCCCGACCTCGTGCGCGACTTCATGGAGGCGACGGCGCGCGGCTACCGCTTCGCCATGGAGAACCCCGGCGAGGCGGCGGACATCCTGCTGGAGGCCGCGCCCGAACTGGACGGGGCTCTCGTGCGCGCCAGCGCCGGCTACCTCGCGGGGCGCTACGCCGCCGACGCCGACGACTGGGGCCGCCAGACGCTGGACGTCTGGACCCGCTTCGAGGCCTTCCTGCGCGAGGCGGGGCTGACGGAGACGCCCATCGACGTGGAGGCCGCCTTCACGAACGAGTTCCTGCCCTAGGGGGCGCGGCATGGACGGCGCGGAGGGCGCGGCGGTGGCCATCCGCGGGCTGCGCCACGCCTTCCCCGGGACGCCGCCCGTGGCCGCGCTCGACGGCGTGGACCTGGAGGCGGGGCGCGGGCGCTTCGTGAGCCTCGTGGGGCCGAGCGGCTGCGGCAAGAGCACGCTGCTGCGGGCGCTCGCGGGGCTGCTGATCCCCGACGCGGGCGAGGCCCTGATCGGCGGGCGTTCGGCGCTGGGCCGGCCCGGGCTGGCGGCCTACATGCCCCAGAAGGACCTGCTGCTGCCCTGGCGGCGGGCGCTCGCCAACGCCGTGCTGGGCGCGACCATCGCGGGCGTGGGGCGGGCGGAGGCGCGGCGGCGCGCCCTCGACCTGTTCGGGCGCTTCGGGCTGGAGGGCTTCGAGCGCAGCTGGCCGTCCCAGCTGAGCGGGGGCATGCGCCAGCGCCTCGCCCTGCTGCGCACCTTCCTCATGCCGCGCGACGTGCTGCTGCTCGACGAGCCCTTCGGGGCGCTGGACGCGATCACGCGGCGCGGGATGCATCAGTGGCTGCAGGAGGTCTGGCGGAGCGACGCGCGCACGGTGCTCTTCGTCACGCACGACGTGGAGGAGGCGCTCATCCTCTCCGACGCCGTGTACGTGCTCACGCCGCGGCCCGCGCGCGTGGCCGCGCGGCTCGCCATCGACCACCCGCGTCCGCGCGCGCCGTCCATCGTCACCGACCCCGCCTTCGTGGCCGACAAGGCGCGCCTGCTGGCGGCGCTGGACCGCGGGGCGGAGGGGGACGCGCCCGATCAGAACGGGTAAGGGTCGCGTCCGCCGCGTCCCGCTCCCGACCTGTATGCTGCGGCGCAAATCCACCCGGCCCGGGAGGCCCGCGCAATGAACCCCGTGACTGTGGACTCCAACAGCGCGATCGGCGCCATCGCCATCGGCGTCACGAACGCCATCGGCTTCATCGCGGTGAGCGTCGTGAACGCCATCGGCCTGGTGGCGGTGAGCGCCGTCAACGCCGTGGGCGTCCTCGCCCTCGGCAACATCAACGCCATCGGCCTGATCGCCATCAGCAACGTCAACGCCGTGGGCGTCATCGCCATCAGCAACGTCAACGCCAGCGGCGTCATCGCCATCGGGCGGGGGCGGGCGTACGGCGTGTTCGCGCTCTCGTGGTCGGGCAAGGGGCGCGCGCGCCACATGCTCTCGCCGGACCGTCGCGACGCGGAGGCGGAGACGCTGTTCCGGCGCTGGCTGCCCGCGCGCATGATCCCGCAGCCGCGGGAGGCGGCCTAGCGGGGCGGCGGCGAGGCGATCTCCTGGTACCGCTCGACCTTCAGCCCCTCCACGAAGTCGCATGCCTTCCGCACGAGACGGCATTGCCCGTAGTCGCGGTCCGAGTAGCGCAACCGGTGAAGCGGCTTCACGCGATCCCGCACGAGATTAGGGAAGAGCCCACTGCCATCGAGTTCCGGCACACGATCACCATCGGGAACGAAGACAAACAGCTTTCGCGTCACTTCACCTTGTTGTCCGGCGTGGAGCACGAGTTCGTACCGTGCGCCTCGCTGTTTCGCGTTGCGCTCAATCAGGATGATCGTGCCGTCGCAAACGTCGAAGAGGTCCGCCTCACGCGACGGATCCAAGGCGAACACCACTTCGCGCACGTAGGGAAGCTCCCGGAGCGCATCCCGTATCTGCTCGCGCTTGGTGCGCCCGTCCGGCAGCCGCTCCGAAACCGCGGGGTCTCCACCGTGAACCATGATGCGGAGCCGGATCGCGTCTCTCCTGGCGAGCTCCGTACGTTGCCAGTCGTCGAGTGAGCCAGCCGCAGCGGAGGCAGCTTCCCGCTTCTTCACCGGTCGACGAACATCCGGCTCGCGACATCACGCCCGTGGTCCGTCACCAGCAGGCCGTCAGGCGCCGCCATGGCCCAGCCCGCGCGAACGACGCGCAGAACCGCGCGCAGGCCGTCGTAGTCATCCGCAAGATCGACGACTTCGGAACCAGGGATGAAGGTGCAGTCGCTGATCTTCCAGAGAAGCCCGCGCGCGTACCGGTCCATCACGGCGGCGGCTTCCAGATGCCGCGGAGACTCCCACGGATCAGACGCGGGTTCCTCACCGACGGGCCCATGACTCGCCATGGCGCGGGCGGATTCAACATCCTGAAGACCAACGGACTCGTCGCGCGCCGCCCCGGACATGGCCGCATCCTAGCACGCCCCCATGGGCCCCGCGAACGCGCACACCGTCACGGCCTGGCGCGGCTAGCGGCGCGACTCCCAGCGATCCCAGTGGATGACCTTGGACGCGGGCGGGCGCTCGACGCGCCGGAAGTCGTCGTCGCCCGTGAAGTAGGCCACGGGGAAGAGCGCGGCCTGGCTGATGGTGTCGGGGATGTCGAGCAGGGCCGCCACCTCGTCCGCGTAGCGCAGGTGGATGGCCGTCCAGGCGGTGCCCAGGCCGCGCGTGCGCAGGGCCAGCATGAGCGACCAGGCGGCGGGCAGGATCTGGCCGTAGAGCCCCGCCTGCGCCCCCTGCCCCTCGCGCTCCACGCGCCCCTCGATGCAGGGGATGATGAGCGCCGGGCAGCGGTGCAGGTTCTCGGCCAGGTGCGCGATGACGGGGCGCATGGGCCGCCGGTCGCCGTCCGCGGCGGCGTCGGCGAAGCCGCGGAAGCCCGCGCGGTAGAGGTCGCCGATGGCCGCGCGCCTGGCCGCGTCGGTGACGACCATGAAGTGCCAGGGGCGGGCCTCGCCGCCGCCGGGCGCGGCCTGGATGGCGATGGCGACGCACTCCTCGATGACCTCCGGCTCGACGGGGCGGTCGAAATCGAGGCGGCGGCGCACGGAGCGCGTGGTGGTGAGCACGTGGTCCACGCTGTCGCGGTCGTAGGGGAGGGCCTTCGCGGGTTCGGTCGTCTCCATGGGGAGCGCCATTCTGCCACGCCCGCGCGCGCGATTCGCGCCTTCGCCCGCGGATGGCAGAATGCGGCGGGAAGGAGCGACACATGGATCGACTGAGGGATCGCGTGGCGATCGTGACCGGCGCGGGGCGCGGCATCGGGGCCTCCATCGCGAGGGCCATGGCCGCCGAGGGCGCCGCCGTGGTCGTGAACGACCTGGGCGGGAGCGTGGACGGCGAGGGCGCCGACGACGCCCCCGCGCGCGAGGTCGTGCGCGGGATCGAGGAGGCGGGCGGCCGCGCCATCGCCAACTTCGACGACGTGGCCGACTACGACGCGGCGGAGCAGATCGTGCGCGCGGCCCTGAACGAGTACGGCCAGCTGGACGTGCTCGTGAACGTGGCAGGCATCCTGCGCGACCGCATGATCTTCAACATGACGGAGGCGGAGTGGGACGCCGTCATCGCCGTGCACCTGAAGGGCACCTTCAACACCAGCAAGTACGCCGCCATCCACTGGCGGCAGGAGCGCAAGGGGCACTACCGCCTGATCAACTTCACCTCCGTGTCGGGGCTGTCGGGCGCGCCGGGGCAGCCCAACTACGCCGCCGCCAAGCTGGGCATCGTGGGGCTCACCTACTCCTGCGCGAACGCGCTCGCGCGCTACGGCGTGACCTCGAACGCCATCAGCCCGGGCGCGGCCACGCGCATGGGCGCCACCGTGCCGCCGGATCGCCGCCGCCAGCTGAACGCGGAGGCGGCGCGCGACGCCGAGGCCCGCGAGCGCGAGATGTCGCCCGACAACGTGGCGCCCCCCGTCGTCTACCTCGCCAGCGAGGAGGCGGACTGGATCAACGGACAGGTGATCGGCGCGTCCGGCTACCAGGTCTCGCTCTTCAACCAGCCCGAGATGGTGCGCCAGATCCAGGGCAAGGAGCCCTGGACGGTGGACGACATGTTCCAGCGCATCCCGGCGGTCTTCCGCCCGGCCATCGAGCGCGCGAACTTCTACCAGCGCCAGCGCGAGTCGTAGCGGAGGTGTCCGGCGAGCGCGCGGTCCTGTTCGACTTCGGCGGCGTCCTGCTGCGGCAGGACTGGGACGAGTACGACGTCTTCGGCGAGCGCCACGGGCTGCCCGCGGGCGCGCTCAGCCGCGCCCTCTACGGCACGGACGCCTGGCGCGCGCTGCAGGTGGGGCATGGCGACCGCGGCGCGTGGGCGGAGGCCGCCGTGGCCTCGCTGCGCGAGCACTGCGGCGACCGCGCCGAGGCCGTCTTCCGCGAGTGGCGCGCCCGCCCCGTGCGGCGGCACGAGCCCAACGTCGCGCTGGCGCGGGCGCTGCGGGCGGCGGGGACGCGCATCGGGCTGCTCAGCAACGCCGCGCCCGACCTGGACGACCTGATCGTCTCCCATTTCGGCGTGGACATCGACTGGGACGCGCGGGTGGTCTCGGGGCTGGAGGGGCTGGCCAAGCCCGACCCCGCCATCTACCGCCTCGCGGCCGAGCGCATCGGCGTGCCCGCGGAGCGCTGCTTCTTCATCGACGACCTGGACGCGAACGTGGAGGCGGCGCGCGGGACGGGGATGACGGCGCACCGCTTCCGGGGCGACTACGCCGCCCTGCACGAGGCCCTGCGCGCCGCGGGCCATCGCTGGGACGAGGGCGCGGTCTAGCCGCCCGCCACGACCTTGAGGGCGCGCACGCGGCCGGGCTCGTCCACGCGCCCCACGCCCACGAAGGCGCCGTCCGCGCCGTAGAGGCGGGCGAGCGTGGCGGGGCGCAGGAAGCCGCCGCGCGCCCAGACGGTCTCGCCGTGGCGCAGCTGGGCGGCGTGGTCGGGGTGGAGGATGGCGGCGGCGCTGTCGGCCACGCCCTCGTCGGCGGCGCGCACGATGGCGTCCAGCCCGGCGGCGAGCGCCTCCACGGGCACGGCCCGCTCCACGCGGAAGGGGCCGCTGCCCGTGCGGCGCAGGCTGGCGAGGTGGGCGCCGCAGCCGAGGGCGCGCCCCACGTCGCGGGCGAGGGCGCGCACGTACATGCCCGGCCCGCAGCGCACGGTCACGCGCAGGCGGTCGCGCGCGGCGCGCTCCAGGCGCAGGGCGGCGACGCGCACGGGACGCGGCTTCAGCTCGGGGCGCTCGCCCCCGCGCGCCACGGCGTAGGCGCGCCGCCCCTCCACCTTCACGGCGCTGTAGGCGGGCGGCGTCTGCATGATCTCGCCGGTGAAGCGGGCGGCGACGGCGTCGAGGTCGAGGTCGGCGTCCGCGGCGGGCGGAGCGGCCTCGCGCACGACGCGGCCCTCGGCGTCGTCCGTCTCCGTCTCGCGGCCCAGCGCGATCTCGCCCTCGTACGTCTTCTCCCCGGCCATCATGTACTCGACGAGGCGCGTGGCCCGCCCGAGGCAGAGGACGAGCAGGCCCGTGGCCATGGGGTCGAGCGCGCCCGTGTGGCCGATGCGGCGCTGGCCCGTGAGGCGGCGGGCGCGGGCCACCACGTCGTGGCTGGTCCAGCCCGGCGCCTTGTCGATGAGGACGACGCCGGTGAGGCCGGAATCGCCGCGCCGCCGCCCGCTCACGGGGTCTCGTCGCCGCGCGCGCGGGCCAGCTCGGCGATGGTGGAGGCGAGGCGCGCGCCGCGCTCGATGGAGGGGTCGAAGCGGAAGCTGAGCGCGGGCGTGCGCCGCATCCGCAGCCGCCGCCGCAGTTCGCGCTCGATCCAGGGCAGGGCGCTGCGCAGGCCCGCCAGCGCCTCCTCGCGCTCGCCGTCGTCGCCCAGGTGGGAGACGTAGACGGCGGCGGTGCGCAGGTCGGCGCTGACCTCGACCGCCGTGACGGAGACGAGGCGGCCCTCGAGGCGGGGGTCCTTGAGGCCGCGCCGCAGGAGGTCGCTGATCTCCTCGCGGAGCAGCTCGCCCACGCGGCTGGTGCGCCTGCTCATCGCGCCCTCCGCTTCGCTAGTTGACGCGCTGCCGGTGGTAGAACTCGAGCAGGTCGCCCTCGGCGAAATCGCCGAAGCCGTCGAGCACGACGCCGCACTCGAAGCCCTGCTGGACCTCGCGCACGTCGTCGCGGAAGCGGCGCAGGCCGCCGCAGGCCACGTCGGCCAGCTCCTCGTCGCCGCGCAACACGCGGATGCGGCCGTTGCGGCGCAGCGTCCCCTCGGTCACGTAGCAGCCCGCGATGCGGCCCACGCGGCTGGAGCGGAACAGCTGGCGCACCTCGGCCACGCCGTCCACGACGCGCTCGTAGACGGGCTCGTAGAGCCCCTCCAGCGCCTGCTCGACGCTCTCGATGAGCTGGTAGATGACCTCGTAGGAGCGGATCTCCACGCCGGATGCCTCGGCCTCGCGCGTGGCGGACGGCTCCGCCTTCACGTTGAAGGCGAGCACGATCGCGCCGGAGGCGTCGGCGAGCATGACGTCGGACTCGCTCACGGGGCCGGTGGCGGAGTGGATGACCTTCACCTTCACGCCCCCGCCGCCGAGGCCCTGGAGCGCGCCGCGGATGGCCTCCACGCTGCCGCGCACGTCGGCCTTGAGGATGAGCACGAGCTCCTTCACGTTGCCCGCGCTCACCTCGTTGAAGAGCGTGTCGAGGGTGACGCGCCCGCGGGACGCGCCCGCGCCCTCGGCCTCGCGCCGCGCATCCTCCACCAGGCGGCGGGCGGTGCGCTCGTCGGCGACGGCGCGGATGGCGTCGCCGGCGGCGGGCACGTCGTCCAGGCCCATGACGCGCACGGGGCGGGCGGGCCCGGCCTCGCGCAGGCGCGCGCCGCGCTCGTCGAACATGGCCTTCGCCTTGCCGCTGATGAGGCCCGTGACGAGGGCGTCGCCCTGGCGCAGCGTGCCGTTCTGGACGAGCACGGTGGCGAGGGGCCCGCGGCGGGGGTCGAGCTCGGCCTCGACGACGGCCCCACTGGCGGGACGGTCGGGGGCGGCGCGCAGCTCCCGCAGCTCGGCCACCAGGTCGATGGCCTCGACCAGATCGCCGAGGCCCGCGCCCGTGGCGGCGGAGACGGGCACGGCCAGCACGTCGCCGCCGTACTCCTCGACCACGACCGAATGCTCGGTGAGCTGGCGCTTGACGCGGTCGGGGTCGGCGGCGGGCAGGTCCGTCTTGTTGATGGCCACGATCATGGGCACGTCGGCGGCGCGCGCGTGGTCGATGGCCTCCACCGTCTGGGGCATGACGCCGTCGTCGGCGGCCACCACCACGACGGCGATGTCGGTGATCTGGGCGCCGCGCGCGCGCATGGCCGTGAAGGCGGCGTGGCCGGGCGTGTCGATGAAGGTGATGGGCGCGCCGCCGCGCTCGATCTGGTAGGCGCCGATGTGCTGCGTGATGCCACCCGCCTCGCCCGCCACCACGTTCGTCTCGCGGATGGCGTCGAGCAGGCTCGTCTTGCCGTGGTCCACGTGGCCGAGGATGGCGACGACGGGGGGACGGGGCGCGCCCGCGTCGGCGTCGTCCGCGCCGCCCGCGTCGCGCACGGCGGCGGCCACGGCGTCGGGGGCGTCCATGCGCCGCGGCTCGACGCCCAGCTCGGCGGCCACGAGCGCCGCCGTCTCGTAGTCGATGGTGTCGTTCATGGCGGCCATGACGCCGTGCGTCATGAGGCGCTTGATGGCCTCGATGGGGGAGATGCCGAGGCGCTCGCCCAGCCCCTTGACGGTGATGGCGTCGGGCAGGGCGACCGCGGAGGGGGGCGCCGCGCGCGTGGGGGTGGGCCGCCGGACCGTCATGCTTCCTCCGCGCCGTTCGCCGGCATGGTCTCCAGGCGCCGCCGCAGCCCCGCCACGTCGGCGGAGGCGGGGGAGAGGCGCAGCGCCGCCTTCATCCTGCCGCCGCGCAGGGCGCGTTCCCAGCAGGAGCGCCGCCGGTGGAGGTAGGCGCCGCGGCCGGGCAGGCGTTCGCCCGCCTCCTCCACGGCCACGCGCCCCTCGACGGTGCGCACGAGGCGCACGAAGCCGCGCTTGTCCGCCACCTCGCGGCAGCCGATGCAGGTGCGCTGCGGTTCCCGACGCTCGCGCGGCATGGCCTAGTGAATCCTGCCCGCGTAGTCGATGTCGTCCTCGAACTCGTCCTCCTCGATGCGCGGCCCGCGCGGACGGCGCTTGCGGGGCTGCTTCTCCTCCTCGCGCGCGGGGAGCACGTCCTCGGCGAAGCGGATGGCGGTGGGGCGTTCCTCGGGCGCGACCACGGTGGGCACCGCGTACTCCTCGCCCTCGTCCTCGTCGAACTCGTCCTCGCCGTAGTCCTCGGCCTCGCGCGTCTCCTCGTCGGGCACGTCCATCTCCGCCAGCGCGGCGGGGAAAGCGACGTCCTCCTCCGCCTCGTCCGCGCCTTCCGCCGCGACGGGCTCGAGCGCGGCGGCGGGCTCGACGGGCGCGGGCGGCGGCGCGGCCTCCGGCGGGGGCGCGGGCGGCTCCTCCGGCAGGCGCAGGATGTCGAGGTCCGGCTCCGTGCCCGGCGTGAAGGCGTCGAAGTCGGCGGGCGCCTCCACGATGGCGGCGCCGTCGCTCTCGCGCTCGGCCCCGGTCTGGCTGCGGATGCTGATGCGGTAGCCCGTCAGTTTGGCCGCGAGGCGCGCGTTCTGCCCCTCCTTGCCGATGGCCAGGGAGAGCATGGAGTCGGGCACGATCACGATGGCCTCGCGCGCGTCCCCGTCCAGCCGCACGTCGACGATCTGCGCGGGGCTGAGGGCGTTGCTGACGAAGCCGGCGGGGTCGGCGTCCCACTTGATGATGTCCACGCGCTCGCCGCCGAGTTCGTTCACGATGTTCTGGATGCGGGAGCCGCGCATGCCCACGCAGGCGCCGATGGGGTCGACGCTGGCGGCGCGGGCGTGGACGGCGACCTTGCTGCGGTAGCCGCCCTCGCGCACGACGGCCTTGATCTCGACGCGGCCCTGGGCCACCTCCGGCACTTCCGTCTCCAGCAGGCGGCGCAGGAGCAGGCGGTGGGAGCGGCTGACGATGACCTGCGGGCCGCGCACCTCGTCGCTCACCTCGAGCAGGAGCACCTTCACGCGCTGGCCCGCGCGCAGGTGCTCGTTGCGCACCATCTCGCCGCCGGGCAGGAGCGCCTCCGTGCCGCGCCCGATCTCAACCGTGGCCTGGCGCGACTCCACGCGCAGCACGTTGGCCAGCAGCACCTCGCCCTGCTTGTCCGCGTACTCCTCATAGACGGCGCCGCGCTCGGCCTCGCGCAGGCGCTGGAAGACCACCTGCTTGGCCGTCTGGGCGGCGATGCGGCCCGCGTTCTCGGGCGGCTTCACCTCGAATTCGAGCACGTCGTCGATGCGCGCGTCGGACTTGTAGCGGCGCGCCTCGTCGAGGTCCATCTCCACGTCCTCGTCCTGCACGATGGGCACGACGGTCTTCTGGGTGAAGGCGCGGATCTCGCCGGTTTCGCCGGAGATGCGCACGTGCACCTCGGGGCCTTCCTCGCCGTCGCGGCGGTAGGCGGAGGCGAGCGCGGCCTCGACGGCCTGGAAGACGACCTCGCGCGCGAGGTTCTTCTCGGCGGCCAGCTGGCCGATCGCGAGCAGGAAATCGTTTCTCGTCGCCATCAGAATCGCGCCTTCCAAGAAAAAGAGGCGGGCGCGCCGCCTCTCCCCGAGGAGTGGTCCGCCCCCACTGTAGCAGAAAGGGCGCGGGGGCGCTCAACGCGGGGCGCGCGCGTGCAGATCGCCGATGGCGTCGATGCGCTCCCGCGCGCGGGCGATGGCTCCGGCCAGCGGCGTGACGCCCTCGGCGCGGGCGCGATCCAGCAGCTCGAGCACGATCCCGCCGATGCCGTCCACGCGCCGCTCCGCCCGCTCCGCGCGATAGGCGCGGCCCACGCCCTCGGCGATGTTGATGACGCCGCCCGCGTTCACGATGAAATCGGGCACGTAGAGGACGCCGCGTTCGGCGAGTTCGGCGGCGAGGGCGTCGTCGGCCAGCTGGTTGTTGGCGCTGCCCACGACGGCGGCGCAGCGCAGTTCGGGCACGGTGGCGGCGTTGAGCGCGCCGCCGAGGGCGCAGGGCGCGAAGAAGTCGCATTCCAGCGCGTGCGCCTCGGCGGGGGCGGCCACCTCCGCGCCCAGCTCGGCGGCGAGACGCTCCACCAGCTCCGCGTCCACGTCGGCGATGGTGAGGCGCGCGCCCTCCTCGGCGAGCAGGCGGCAGAGCCCGCCGCCCACCTTGCCCGTGCCCAGCACGACCACGCGCCGCCCGTCGAGCGCGGGCGAGCGCCAGAGGTGGCGGGCGGCCCCGCGCATGGCCGCGACCAGCCCGCGCGCGGTGGCGGGCGAGGGATCGCCGGAGCCGCCCGCGTCGCGCCCGGTGCCGCCCACGAAGGCCGTCTCGCGCGCGATCGTCTCCATGTCCGCCATCGTCGTGCCCACGTCCTCGGCGGTGATGAAGGCCCCGCCGAGCGACTCCACGGCGCGGCCGTAGGCGCGCAGCAGGCGCTCCGACCTGATGGCGCGCGGGTCGCCCATGATGACGCCCTTGCCGCCCCCGAAATCGAGCCCGGCGGCGGCGTTCTTGCGCGTCATGGCGCCGGAGAGGCGCAGCGCGTCGGCGACGGCGTCGGCCTCCGTGTCGTAGGGGTGGAAGCGCGTGCCGCCGAGCGCCGGGCCGAGCACGGTGGAGTGCACGGCGATGATGGCGCGCAGGCCCGACGCCTCGTCGCGCGCGAGGAGCACCCGCTCGTGCCCGCCGCCGTCCATGGCCTCGAACATGTCCATGCGCCTATCGTAGCGCAGCGCGCGCGGAGGGGCGCGACGGGTAGAATCGCCACCCGTGACGAGTGCGCCGCCGAGTGAGCCGCCCGAGAATTGGCCCAGTGGTTTCGGAGAGGACGAGCGGGAATACCTCTATGAGGAAAGCCGCCAGCGCATCCGCGAAACCATCGAATTCGGGAATCAGCAAGAGGCGAAGGCGCTTGCCCTCGTTCGCATCTCGCTGGTCATCATCGCCGCGAGCGGCATCTTCGGCGATCTGCGGATCGTGGACTGGGGGCCGCTGAGCATCGTCTCGGCCTTGGCCATTCTGGCATCCATGGCCGTGGGCGGGATTGCCTTCTGGCTCCTGCATCCGCAGGGGTGGTGGACGGGATCCGACGTACACTGGCTCGCACGCTGGGAGGGCGCCACCAGGCAGGAGATGAAGGACTCCGTGCTGGAGACGCTCGTGAATGGCTTCCAGCACAATCTCGCGATCATACAAGAACGCGGCAACCGACTGATGTGGATGCTCTGGGCGGTGGCGTTCCAGACGCTGTGCGTGGTGCTCGTGCAGGTCGTTGACGCGCTGGACTAGCCGATGCCCTTCTTGACGATGGCCACGGGCATCCCCGGCGGGCGGGGCGCACGCGGACGTTTCGGGCGGATGTCCGCTCCCTGCTCGGCAATCGTCGCGAGATCCCCCAACAGATTCACGGTGGCGGGGCGCGGCGTGGGGCTCTTGCCGTTATCCTTGCCGTCCTTCATGGGGACAGTATGGGCACGCCGTTCGCGGAGCGCAAGGCCCTGCGCCTGGCGTAGCGCAGCACGCGCGGAGGGGCGCATGAACGACATCGCGGACGGCATCGAGCGCGCGCTGCGGGCGCTGGCGCCGCCGCGCGCCGGCGCGGAGCCGCCGAACCCGCCCGGGCCGGACAGCGGGCTGGACTGGCTCGGCGCGGGCGTGCCCCTCACGCGGCGCACGGTGAAGGCGGCCCTGCGCGCGCGGCCCGGCCTGGAGCGCGACGGCCTGCTGGCGCTGGCGGCGGCGCTGTGGGCGCGCGGCGTCTGGGAGCTGCGCCTGGCGGCCATCGAGGCGCTCGCGCACGGCAACGCCCTGCTCGCGCCGCGCGACCTCGCGGCCATTGAGCCGTTCGCGCGCGAGGCGGGCAGCTGGGCGCTCATCGACCCGCTCGCGCTGCACGTGGCCGCGCCGCTGGTCGAGCGCCACCCGACGCTCGCGGCCACGCTCGACCGCTGGGCCGCCGACGGCGACTTTTGGGTGCGGCGCACGGCCATGCTGGCGCTGCTGCCCGCGCTGCGCCGCGGCGGCGGCGACTTTGACCGCTTCGCGCGCTACGCCGACGCCATGCTGGAGGAGCGCGAGTTCTTCATCCGCAAGGCCATCGGCTGGGTGTTGCGCGAGGTGGGCAAGAAGCGCCCGGCGCTGGTGACGGAGTGGCTGGAGCCGCGCGTCCGCCGCGCTTCCGGCGTGACCTTCCGCGAGGCGGTCAAGTACCTGCCCCCGCGGACCGCAAGCGCCTGACGGCCGCGCGGGGCTAGATGCGGTCGGCGTGCGGCCAGACCTCGGCCGCGACCTTCGCCAGATAGCGCGACCGCTCCTTAATCGCATCCTCGTTCCAGACATCCTCACTCGTGATCGATTCCTTGAGCCGCAGAATGCTGTACTTGTTGATCGTCCCGCGCTTCTCATTCCACGGAGCATTCGACAGAGTGGAGTTGAGCCGCTTGGTCGCGAGCGTCAGATTGCCAACAGTATGGATCAATCTCTCACGCTGCGCTTCGGTCTCGGCGGGATCGTCCATGGACTCAGGGAGGGGCCAGTCTGCATCGCGCCAGCCTTGCGGCATGACGTGCTCGATCGTGAGGTTCTTCGGAACCCGAATGTCCTCCGTCTTCGGATCGCGTAGCTTTTCCTCAATGCCTTCTAGCACGAACCGGAGCCGCCCGCGCGTCAACAGTCTGAAGAGAGGTTTGTTAACAAGAGATTCTTCCAACTGTCGGTCATCTGGCCACAAACGGGCATCAGCATTCTGTTCCATGAGGAATTGCTTGATCACTTCATCATATTCGCTTTTCTTGTGATCATTCAGTTGCTGCAGCAAGGAGAGGAAGAGGTTATTGTAATCCTTCGCTGTCATTTTGCAGATCATTCTCCTCACCAAATAGCTTTCGATGATCCGCAGACAGCGATGCTCTGTTTCTTTGTCGAGATTGTCGGACAGAAGTCGCATGAGCACGGGCGTGATTACGCCCATCTGCATGACACGCCAGCGATAGAGGAAGCGCCCCAGTGTCGAATCTTTTCGGTTTTCCTCAATCTTGCTCCGGTAGATGTCCGCAATATTCCCGATGTCGGTGGCGACACCCACAACAGAACGTCCACCGGCATACTCGCGAACAGTCCGAAACACATCGGTGGCCGGTACCTCGTCCATCTTCCGCATGACGATCCAGTAATTGAGGAAGATGTCGACACGCGGGCGGCTCAGCCGTCCTTGCGCCACTTCCTTCCGCCACCACTGGTCTTCCAATTTCTTCATGTGGGCGTTGTGGAGTGCAATCGCATTCTGCCCGTGTGCACTGGCTTCATGGAGAACGAAATTCTTGACCAGATCGGCTTGAAGGAGCGCCGTACCTCGTGCATTCAGCGTCTCGAAGATGGTGTGCGGACTTTCATCCTTATCCAACTGAATCACCACGAGATTCATTCGCTGCGTGATCGCCACTAGAAGGGCCAGTGCGCGTCGCTCCTGATCCGCCGATTTGTGCTTGATCCATTCTCGCACCTGCGTCTTGAAGAATTCATGGGCCTTCACGACATTCGATTTTTCGTATTCACCGCTGGGCAGGCCGTTATGCATCGCATGGCGGAAGGCATCCTGGTCCATGAGCGTCGGCCACACCTTGAAGATGTGGTCCTGCTGCCCACTGAGTTTGTCCCTATCGTTCAGCACGAGCTTCGACAACCACATCGCAGGCGACAGATCAAGGCTCTCGGTCACTTCCTGGGCAGCGTCAAGCAGCAGTTGCAGCGTCGTCAACCGCTGCTGCCCGTCGATCACGAGCCACCGAGGGATCTCGTACGGCATGGTCTGCTGCTGCTGGATGACGACGGCCCCGAGGAAGTGCGCGGGCGTGCGATCAGCGGCAACACCATCGTTGCCCGGGCCAGCCACTTCCTGTTCCTCAAGGTAACGCTCCGCCGTGCCGCGAACGTCTTCCCACAGCGGATCCCACTGATTCCTCTGCGTCCACACGTACGGGCGCTGGAAGGTCGGGATCAGATAGCGCACATCGTGCTGGAAGAGCTGGTGCAGCTGCGTGGTTTCAGCCTTCATGATTCCTCTCGGCGGACCGGCCAGCCCGTGGCCCCGTGACAATACGCACGCCGTCCGCGGCGCGCAACCCTGCTAATTCGCTTCCGTCGTCGTCTCCAGGAAGGGGCGGGCGGCGGCGGCCAGGCCGCGGTGCTCCGGCAGCTGGAGCAGCGGGTCGCGCGCGAGCACGCGACGCGCCATCTCGCGCGCCTCGAAGATCAGGTCGCGGTCGGACGGCTTGGCCACGCGCAGCATGGCGTCGCCGCCGCTCTGGGCCACGCCCCAGGCCTCGCCCCCCTTGCGCTGCTCCAGGTCGATCTCGGCCAGCTCGAAGCCGTCGTTCGTGCGCACCATCGCCTGCAGACGCTGCTGCGCCTCGGCGTTCGGCTCCTCGTCGCTGCTGAAGAGGATGCAATGGCCCTGCCGGTCGGAGCGTCCCACGCGCCCGCGGAACTGGTGCAGCTGGCTGAGGCCGAAGCGCTCGGCGCCCTCGATGACGATGGTGGTGGCGTTGGGGATGTCGATGCCGACCTCGACGACGCTGGTGGAGACGAGCACCTGCGTCTCGCCCGCGGCGAAGCGGGACATGACGGCATCCTTCTGGCGGCCTTTCATGCGCCCGTGGAGCAGGTCGAGGGCGTAATCGGCGAGCGGCCCGGCGCGCAGACGCTCGAACTCCTCCTCGGCGGAGCGCACGTCGCCGAGCGCGTCCGACTCGTCCACGAGCGGGCAGATGACGAAGGCCTGCTCGCGCGCGTCCAGCCGTTCGCGCAGGAAGTCGTAGGCCTTGCCGCGTTCCCCGGCCTCGTACCACTTCGTCTCGACCGGCTTGCGGCCCGGCGGCAGCTCGTCGATGGTCGAGATTTCGAGGTCGCCGTAGAGGGTGAGGGCGAGCGTGCGGGGGATGGGCGTGGCCGTCATCACGAGCAGGTGGGGATTGCCGCCCTTGCGGCGCAGGCGCGCGCGCTGGTCCACGCCGAAGCGGTGCTGCTCGTCGACGACGGCGAGGGCGAGGCGGGGGAGCGCCACGGCGTCCTCGATGAGGGCGTGGGTGCCGATGACGATGTCGACGCCGTCGCGGGCGGCCTTCTCGCGCACGCGGGCCTTGTCGGCGGCGGCGCGCGAGCCGGTGAGCAGGTCGGTGCGCACCTCGCGGCCCAGCCACTGCGGCTCGAAGATGCCCGCGAAGACGGACTCGCGCCCCTCGCCGAGCAGCGTCGTGAGCGTGCGGTAGTGCTGTTCGGCGAGGATTTCGGTGGGGGCCATGAGCGCGGCCTGATGCCCCCCGGCGACGGCGGCGAGCATGGCGGCGAAGGCCACGACCGTCTTGCCGCTGCCCACCTCGCCCTGCAGCAGGCGCAGCATGGGCGCGGGCCCGGCGACGTCGGCCAGCACCTCGTCGAGCGCCGCGCGCTGGGGCCGCGTCATGGTGAAGGGCAGGGCCGCGAGGTAGCCGTCGAGCTGGGGGGCGAGGGAGAGGGCGGGGGCGGGATCGCCCTCCTGCCAGGCCGCGCGCCGCCGCAGCACCGCCGTCTGCACGGCCAGGAATTCGCGCAGCGCGAGGGCGTGGCGGGCGCGCTCGGCGTCCGCGGGCGAATTGGGGGCGTGGTAGGCGCGCACGCAGTCGCCGTAGGGCGCGAGCCGCTCCTCTTTCGCCAGCCACGCGGGCACGGGGTCGGGCAGGCGCGGCGCGAGCGCCTCCACGGCGGCGGCCACGGCGCGGCGGATGGCGCGCTGCCCCAGCCCCTGCGTGGCCGGATAGACGGGCAGCAGACGGCCGGGGCGCATGACGTTCGCATCGAACGGCTCGTATTCCGGCGGGTTCGCCATCTGCAACTGCCCGCGGTAGACCGTGACCATGCCGGAGACGACGAAATCCTCGCCCTCGCGCAGGCCGCGCGAGGCCCAGGGCTGGTTGAACCAGACGAGCCGCAGCGCGCCGGAGCCGTCGTTGATGACGGCCTGACTGCCGCGCACGCGCCGCCCGTAGCGCAGCTGGCCCGCGGAGACGACCGTGCCCACCACCGTCTGGGGCAGGCCGTCGGGCGTGAGGTCGGCGATGCGGCGCACGTCGGTGAAGTCGCGGAAGGTTCGGGGGAAGAAGCGGGCGGCGTCGGCGACGGTGTTCACGCCCAGCTTCGCGAAGCGCTCGGCGGCGCTCCGGCCCAGCCCCGGCAGGCGCGTGACCGGATCGTCGGGCGCGAGCGGACGCCCCCGCGCGCCCGCGACGGGACGCTCCGGGGGCTCGGCGCGCGGGTCCGCCACTGCGGCGGCGCGCTCCAGCCAGCGCTTTCGCCCCTCGGTCGTGAGCGCGCGGTAGCCGCCGCTGCGCTGGAGGGCGCGGATGCGCTCGTACAGGGGATGGCCGCGCGCGATGGCGCCGTCCTCGACGGCGCGGATGAGGAGGGCGTCGATGCCGCCGGGGATGTCGCGGTCGGCGACGCCGCTCTCCAGTTCACGCTCGAGGACGCCGCGCAGCCGCGCGAGCTCGTCCGCGGCGGCGGGAGGAGCGGGGTCGGCGGCCAACCTACGCTTCCCGGCGCACCGTGCAGACGCCGGTGGCGTTGGGGCCGACGTGCGCGCCGATGGCGGGGCCGAGCTGGAGCGTCTCCAAGCGCGTATGGGGCAGGTGCGGGCGCACGCGCTCGATCAGATCGGCGGCGCCCGACTCGTCGTCCGACCAGATGGCGCAGAGCGACTCGATGGTGGGGTCCTCGAGCGCGACCTGTTCGAGGCGGGCGAGGGCGCGGGCGCGCGTGCGCACGCGGTCGAAGGGGGCCACCTCGCCGCCGTCGATGTGGATGAGCGGCTTGAGGCGCAGGGCGCTCCCCAGCAGGGCGCTGGCGCGTCCGATGCGCCCGCCCTTGCGCAGGTACTCCAGCGTGTCGAGCGCGACCACCACGTGGCTCCGGGCCATGGCCCCGCGCGCGGCGGCGGTGACCTCCTCCAGCGTCCCCCCGTCGCGCGCGCGGCGGGCGGCGGCCAGCACGGCGGCGCGCAGGGCCGCGCCCACGGTGTAGGAATCGACGAGCTCGACGCGCACGCCGAGGTCGTTCGTCTCGCTGGCCACGGAGGCGGAGTTGAGCGTGCCGGAGAGGCGCGAGGAAACATGGATGGAGGCGATGTCGAGGCCCTCCGCCGCGATTTCGCGGTAGGCGGCGGCGAAGGCCTCCACCGGGGGCTGGCTGGTGGTGGGGAATTCGCGCGACGAGACGAGGCGCTCGTAGAAGGCCGCGGGATCGACGTCCACGCGGTCGCGCAGGGATTCCCCGCCGAACACGACGAGGGCGGGCACGACGGTGACGCCGACCTCGGCGGCGGCCTCGGGGGTGAGATCGCTGGTGGAATCGGTGACCACGCGCACTGCCATGAATCGCGTCCTCCGCGCCGCCAGTATACGCCGCGCCGCGCTCCGTGGCGGCGGAACGCATAGAATCGCCCCCATGCGCACGGTGCGGCTCGCGCCCTCGATCCTGACGGCGGACTTCGGGCGGCTCGCGGACGAGGCGCGGGCGGCGGAGGCGGGCGGCGCCGACCTGCTCCACCTCGACGTGATGGACGGGCGGTTCGTGCCCGTCATCAGCTTCGGCCCGGCGGTGGTGGAGGCGCTGCGGCGGGCCGTCTCCCTGCCCTTCGACGTCCACCTCATGGCGAGCGAGCCGGAGCGCGGGCTGGACGCCTACACGGAGGCGGCGGCCACCGTGAACGTGCACGTGGAGGCCACCGCGCACGTGCACCGCGCGCTCGACCTCATCCGGCGCGGCGGCGCGCGGGCGGGCGTCTGCCTCAATCCGGGCACGCCCCTCGCGGCCATTGAGGAAGCGCTGCCGGAGGCGGACCAGGTGACGGTGATGACGGTCAATCCGGGCTGGGGCGGCCAGCGCCTGATCCCGTCCCAGCTCGAGAAAGCGGCGCGCCTGCGCGAGATGATCGACGCCCGCGGCTACGGCGCGCACATCCAGATCGACGGCGGCGTCACGGTCGGGAACGCGGCGCAATGCGCGGCGGCGGGCGCGGACGCGCTCGTCTGCGGCGGGAGCGTCTACAATGATCGCGCGGGCGTGGCGGAGAATCTGGCCGCCCTGCGCGCGGCGCTGGACGGCTAGGCGCTCTTGGAGAGGGTGCGGAGGCAGCGCGTGCAGATGTTGAGCCTGCTCCAGGCGCCGTCGATGAAGACGCGCTGCTTGTTCACGTTGGGCCTGATCTTGCGGCTCTTCTTCGGGGCCTTGCGCTCCCAGCGCCCGCCGTGGCGGTGGCGGATGCGGCGGCCGAAGGTGGTCGTCTTGTCGCACACGTCGCAGGCGCCGCTGGCCATCGCTCCCGCTCCTCCGCTGGAATGGAACGCGATGCTAGCACCCGCGCCCGCTAGCGGCTACGGCCCCGCGCGGATGGCCGCGCCGTGAGCGCGGACACGCCGGACGGCGCGCACTTACGTCAGGGGGACCACATGGCCCAGGGCGAGATCGACGATTATCCCGATGACGAACGCGAGCGGGACTACCCCGAGGGCGCCGAAGAGTTCGACGAAGAGGACGAGCGCGTCAAGGTCGTGGTGAGCGCGGGCACTGCCTTCAAGGCCGGATTCTTTGGAGCGCTCGGCGTGGGCGTGCTGGGTGCGCTGGTGTGGCTCATCGCGCTGGCCGTGGGCGTGGTGAGCGCGCCGTGAGCGCGGACGCGCCGGACGGGGCGGAGCTGCGCGCCGCCATCGCCGCCGCCGCCGACTACCTCGCCGCCTGCGCCGTGGCCGTGGACGCCATCAACGTCTACCCCGTGCCCGACGGCGACACGGGCTCGAACATGGCGGCCACGCTGCGCGAGGCGTCCGACCACGCCCTCGCCCTGCCGGAGGCCGCGAGCGCGGCGGAGACGCTGGCGGCGGTGGCGCGCGGGGCGCTCTACGGCGGGCGCGGCAACTCCGGCGTCATCCTCTCGCAGGCGCTGCGCGGGCTGGCCGAGGGCGCGGACGGGGCCGTGCGGCTGGACGGCGCGGCGCTCGCGCGCGGCCTGCGCCATGCCGCCGAAAGCGCCCGCAAGGCCGTGGCCGAGCCGGTCGAGGGCACCATGCTGACCGTGCTGCGCGCCGCCGCCGAGGGCGCGGAGGAGCGCGCGGACGCGCCCCTGCCGGAGACGCTCGAGGCCGCCCTGCGCGCCGCCGAGCGGGCCGAGGCCGCCACCATCGACCAGCTGCCCGCGCTGCGCGAGGCGGGCGTGCCGGACGCGGGCGGCGAGGGCGTCTGCGTCATCCTGCGCGGGCTGCTCGCCGCCCTGCGCGGCGAACTGCCGCCGCCCGCGGCCATCCCCGACCGCCCCCTCGCCACGCTCGCCGGACACGCCGACGACGGCTTCGGCTACTGCACCGAGTTCGTGCTGGAGGCGGGCGACGGCCCCGTGGACGTGGAGGGCGTGCGGCGGCACACGGCGGACGACGCCTTCGGCTCCGTCGTCATCGTGGGCGACGAGCGCGCCCTGCGCGTGCACGCGCACACGGACGAGCCGGAGCGCCTGCTGGCGGACGCCGCCGCCTTCGGACGGCTCGCGCGCCCCAAGTTCGAGGACATGGGCGCGCAGCACCGGCGCTTCCGCGCGGAGGGCAGCGGCGCGGGGGCGCGCACGGCCCTGCTGGCGCTCAGCGGCGGCCCCGGCTTCGACGCCGTGTTCGAGAGCCTGGGCGCGAGCGTGCACCGCCTGGAGGCCATCGTGAAACCGGCGGCGGGCGACATCGCGCGCGCGGCGGACGCGCTCGGCCCGGCGGATGTGATCGTGCTGCCCAACCACGCCAACGCCATCCCCGCGGCGGAGCAGGCGGCGGCCCTGACCCGCTGCCGCCTGCGCGTGCTTCCCTCGACCTCGCCGGGGCGGGGCGCCGCCGCCGCCGTCGCCTTCAACGCGCAGGCCGCGGCGGACGAGAACGCGGAGGCGCTGGCGGAGGCGCTGGCGGCCACGCGCGCGGTGGAGGTCACGCGCGCCGCCGCCGACCGCACCGCCGACGGCGTGGCCGTGCGCGCGGGCGAGGCCATCGCCCTCGTGGACGGGCGGCTCATCGGGAGCGCGCCCGACGCGCTGTCGGCGCTGCTCGCGGGGCTGGCCGGGGCGGACGCCGCCGGAGCGGGCATCGTGAGCGTCTACACGGGCGCGGAGTACGCGGGCTCGCGCGAGGAGCTGCGGGAGCGCTGCGAGGCCGCCTTCGCGGGCGTGGAGGTGGAGGTGCTGGACGGCGGCCAGCCGCTCTACGAGCTGATCGCGGCGGTGGAGTCCTAGGGGCCGCCCTAGGCGGTCTGGCGCGGCTCGCGACGCTCCTTGATGCGGGCGGCGCGGCCCGTGCGCCCGCGCAGGTAGGTCAGGTTCTTGCGCCGCACCTTGCCGCGCCGCACGACCTCGATCTTCTCCAGCCGCGGGCTGTTCACGGGGAAGGTGCGCTCCACGCCCACGCCGCTCGCGATCTTGCGCACGGTGAAGTTGGAGGCCATGCCCTTGCGCCGCCTGCGGATGACCACGCCCGCGAACACCTGCGTGCGCTCCTTCGCCCCCTCCACCACGCGGGCGTGCACGCGCACGGTGTCGCCGCTGCCGAATTCGGGCAGGTCGTCGCGCGGCGTGGCGTCGGTGAGGGCGTCGAGTTCGTACGACATGCGCGTTCCCCATGCGGGCGAGCGCCCACTGTAGGGCACGGACGGCCTATGGCCAACGGGCGCGGTCAGCGGCCCGTGCTGCCGTGCCCGCCCGCGCCGCGCGCCGTGGGCGGCAGCGTCTCGCGGAGGACGAAATCGACGGGGGCCAGACGCGCGACGACGAGCTGGGCGATGCGGTCGCCGTGCTCGACCGTGTGGCGGATGTCGGGCGCGACGGCGTGGAGGGTGACGAAAAGTTCGCCGCGGTAGTCGGCGTCGAGCGTGCCGAGGGTCGCGAGCACGCCGCGGGCGGCGAGGCCGCTGCGGGGGCGCACCTGCGCGTCGAGGCCGGGCGGCACGGCGAGGGCGAGGCCGGTGGGCACGAGCACGGGCGCGTTCCCCACGGTCACGGGGCCGTCGGGCAGGCAGGCGTGGAGGTCGTAGCCGGACGCGCCCGCGCTGGCGCGTCGGGGCGGGCGCGCGCCCTCGCGCAGCAGCCGCACGCCGATCTCCTCCACGCGGGCGCGCTCAGCGGAAGAGGTCGCGTTCGGGCTCGCGCACGATGTCGGTCATCGCGGCCGTCTCGTTGGGCTCCCACGGGTAGCCGCGGACGACGGCGGCGGGCACGCGGCTGAGGTTGCCCTTCACCAGTTCGGCGGCGGACGCCAGTTCGTCCGCGCGGCAGGTGGCCTGCACGAGGAATTCGTGGCCATGGGGGTCGTGCAGGCCGACGTAGCTGAGGACGGGGGCGAAGCCGGCGATGCCGATGGCCACGTCCGTCTGGGCCTCGCGCCAGGGCCGCCCGAAGGTGTCGGAGACGATGACGGCGGCGTCCGCGCCCAGCTCGCGGAAGCGCGCGCGCAGGCGGCGGGCGCTGGCGTCGGGATCCTCGGGCAGGAGCACGGCGCGGCCCGCCCCGCCGGAGCTGGACTGGTCCACGCCGCTGTTGGCGCAGACGAACCCGTGGCGCGTCTCCGTGATGAGCACGGGGCCGGCCTGGCGCACGACGCGGCGCGCCTCGCGCAGGGCCAGCTCGACGACGGCGGGCTCCTTCTCCCAAGCCTCGGCGAAGGCGCGGGCGAAGGGCGAGGGCGTCACCGAGTCGAGCGCCACCGTGCGCCCCTCCGCCTTGGAGACGATCTTGGAGGTGACGACCACCACGTCGCCGTCGGCGAGCGGCTCGCCCGCGCTGGCGGAGGCCGCGGCGATGAGGGCGGCGAGGTCCGCGCCCGCCTCGATCTCGGGCAGGCCGGGGACGCCGAAGATGGCGAGGGTCACGGCGTCGGGCGCGGCAGCCCGGCGATGCGGATGCTGGTCTGCGCCTTGTGCACGCGGTTGAGGTTGATGAGCAGCGAGGTGAGCATCTCCACGTAGCGGCTGTTGGAGAGCGCGCCGCCGTCCACGCCGCGCACGCCCGCGATCTCGCCGGCGAGGGCAATGACGATCTCCTTGGCCTCGCGGTCGTCGCCGCAGACGAGCACGTCGGCCTCGACGGGTTCGGCGAGGTCCATGAGCTTCTCGGCGCTCATGTTCTGGAAGGCGGAGACGACGCGGGCGCGGGGCAGGGCGGCGGCGGCCTCCTCGGCGGCGCTGCCGCCATCCACGGCGAGGGCCACGGCGCCCGTGCCGCGCACGAATTCGAGCGGCGCGACCACGTCGCAGACGACGGCGCCGGCGAGCGAGTCCGCCAGCGCGGCCAGCGTGGGGGCCTGCCCGGCGTAGGGGAAGGTGAGGAAGACGACGTCCGCGCCCGCGACCACGTCCGCGTTGGCGCCGCCGCTCGCGGACGCGCCGGGCACGGCGGCGGCGACCGTGGCGGCGCCCTCCTCGCCGCGCTCGCGGGAGCGCGAGCCGATGGCCACGCGGTGGCCAGCGGCGGCGAAACGGATGGCGAGCCCCAGGCCCTCCGGCCCGGTGCCGCCCACGAAGGCGAGTCGCATGGCGCGCAGTCTAGCGGAACGCGGCGAAGGCGCGAAGGTATGGGCGCGCTTACGCGGACGGATGCGCGCGCCTGCTATACTGCTCCTTCGCGGCCTCTCTGCCGCCGGGAGCTCCCGTGTATTCCCGCTGGATGCGCAACGGCTTCGTCTGGGTTCTCGCGGTGGTGGCCGCCATCGCCATCGGCTTCGCCTTCCTGTCGGGGGGCGACTCGAAGACGGAGGTGCCGTTCGGGCAGCTGGTGGGGGACATCGAGGCGGGACTGGTGGAGACGCTCGAGGTGGACGGGCGGGACGTGAACGCCATCTACTTCCAGCAGGTGAACGGCGAGCGCGTGGAGCGCGCCTCGAAGGTGGCGGAGAACACGGACGTGGCCACCTTCCTGAGCGACCGCGGCATCGCGCTCACGGGGGCGGCGCCCGGGCGGGAGAACGCGGTCAACCTCGATTTCAAGGAGAGCGGGGGGATGCCGTGGCTGGGGGTGCTGCTCAACCTCTTCCCCTTCCTGCTCTTCGGGGCCTTCCTGCTGCTCATCATGCGGCAGGCGCAGGGGTCGAATTCGCAGGCCATGAGCTTCGGGCGCAGCCGCGCGCGGCTCTTCACCGGGGCCAAGGTGACGGTCACCTTCATGGACGTGGCGGGGGCGGACGAGGCCAAGGAGGAGCTCGTCGAGGTGGTCGAGTTCCTGAAGTACCCGGAGAAGTTCGCGGCGCTGGGGGCGCGCATCCCCAAGGGCGTGCTGCTGGTGGGTCCGCCGGGCACGGGCAAGACGCTGCTCTCGCGCGCGGTGGCGGGCGAGGCGGGCGTGCCCTTCTTCAGCATCTCCGGCTCCGAATTCGTGGAGATGTTCGTGGGCGTGGGCGCGAGCCGCGTGCGCGACCTCTTCGAGCAGGCCAAGAAGAACGCGCCCTGCATCGTCTTCGTGGACGAGATCGACGCCGTGGGGCGGCAGCGCGGGGCGGGGCTGGGGGGCAGCCACGACGAGCGCGAGCAGACGCTGAACCAGATCCTGGTGGAGATGGACGGCTTCGACACGGGCACGAACGTGATCGTGATCGCGGCCACCAACCGGCCCGACATCCTCGACCCGGCGCTGCTGCGGCCGGGGCGCTTCGACCGCAAGGTGGTGCTGGATTCGCCGGACGTGCGCGGGCGCGAGGCCATCCTCGGCGTGCACCTGAAGGGCAAGCCCGTGGGCGACGACGTGGTGCCCGGCACGCTGGCCAAGTCCACGCCCGGCTTCAGCGGCGCGGACCTCGCCAACCTCGTGAACGAGGCGGCCATCCTGGCGGCGCGGCGCAACCGCAAGATCATCGCCATGGACGAGTTCGAGGAGGCGGTCGACCGCGTCATCGCCGGGCCGGAGCGCAAGAGCCGCGTGATGAGCGAGCACGAGAAGCGGCTCACGGCCTACCACGAGGGCGGCCACACCGTCATCGCCCACTTCCTCGACAAGCACGACCCGCCGCACAAGGTGACCATCGTCTCGCGCGGCATGGCGGGCGGCTACACGCGCTTCCTGCCCGACGAGGAGACGCACTACCGCACGCGCGACATGTTCCGCGACCAGCTGTGCACGGCCCTCGGCGGGCACGCGGCGGAGGAGCTCATCTTCGGGGAGGCCTCCACCGGCCCCTCCAACGACCTCGAGCAGGTGACGCGCATCGCCCGCTCCATGGTCACGCGCTGGGGCATGAGCGAGCGGCTGGGGCCGCGCACCTTCGGGCGCAGCGACGACCTCGTGTTCCTGGGCCGCGAAATCTCGGAGACGCGCAACTACTCCGAGAAGATCGCCGAGGAGATCGACGACGAGGTGCGCCACCTCATCGAGGAGGCGCAGGCGCGCGCCCGCCAGGTGCTCACGGAGCGCCGCGACGTGCTGGAGAAGCTGGCCACCGCGCTGCTCGACGTGGAGACGCTGGAGGGCGAGGAGCTGACGCGTCTGCTGGAGAGCGACCCGAACGATCCCTGGCCGCCGCCCGATCTGAAGCGGCGCCAGGAGCCCCCCGCCGAGCCGCGCGGGGAACCCGCAGACGCGCCCGGCTTCCAGCCCGCGCCCCAGCCCGGCCTCGCCTGGGAGGGCGGCGCGCAGGCCGCCGCCGACGGCGGCTAGCGCGTTGACCGAAACGGGGCGCCTCCCCAGACTGGAGGCTCCCCGCGACGGGGAACGGGAGCGACCGGTGCAGGCGATCGTGCGGGCCGACGGACGGCAGCTGATGCTCACGGAAGGGCAGGAGTTCGACGTGGGCAGCCTCGCGGGCGAGCCCGGCGACGCCGTCGACTTCGAGGTGCTGCTCCTCATCGACGGCGAGGACGTGACCATCGGCGAGCCCCTCGTGGACGGGGCCTCGGTGCGCGCCCGCATCGCCGCCCACGGTCGCGGCAAGAAGCTGCGCTTCATGAAGTACAAGAACAAGGTGCGCTACCGGCGCACGCTCGGCCACCGCCAGCCGATCACGCGGCTCGTCGTCGAGTCGATCACGAGGGGATAGGCGCATGGCGCACAAGAAGGGGCTCGGCAGCACCCGCAACGGGCGCGACAGCGCGGGCAAGCGGCTGGGCGTGAAGCGCTACGACGGCGAGCGGGTGACGCCGGGCGCGATCATCCTGCGCCAGCGGGGCACGCGCTTCCATCCGGGCGAGAACGTGGGCCTGGGGCGCGATTTCACCATCTTCGCCACGGTCGAGGGGCGCGTGAAGTTCAGCCCCCACGCGAAGGGCCGCCGCAAGCGCGTGAGCGTGATCGCCGCCGGGGAGGGGAGCGCGTGAAGGCGGACATCCACCCCGACTACGTGGACGCGGTCATCTCCTGCTCCTGCGGGAACCGCATCGCCACGCGCGCCACGAAGGCGGAGATGCACATCGACGTGTGCAGCCAGTGCCACCCGTTCTTCACGGGCGAGCAGCGCATCGTGGACACGGCGGGCCGCGTGGAGCGCTTCCAGCGCCGCTACTCGCTCGGCGACCCGACGGCGGTGGACGGCGAGGGCGGCGGCGCCTGATCCGCTCCCGCCGCGCGCGCCCGTCCCCGTGAGCGACCCCGCGCGCGCGAACGTCTCCTACGGCGGGCAAGCCGTGATCGAGGGCGTCCTCATCCGCGCGCCGCGGCGCATGGCCGTGGCCGTGCGCGGCCCCGACGGCGACATCGTGCGTCACGCGGAGGAGCTGCGCGGGCTGGCCACGGGACGGGCGCGGCGCGTGCCCCTCCTGCGCGGCGCGCTCGTGCTGTGGGAGACGCTCTCCCTGGGCATGCGCGCCATCGACTACTCCACGCGCATCGCCGCCGGGGAGACGCCCGCGTTCCCCGGCGCGGTCCGCTGGGGATCGGTCGCGACGGCGCTGATCATGGCCGCGGGCCTCTTCTTCGTGGGGCCCCTGCTGCTCGCCAACGCGCTGGAGTCGGCGGGCCTCCCCCGCGCGGGCGCGGTCGTCGTCGAGACGGCCCTGCGGCTGGGGCTGTTCACGGGCTATCTGGCGCTCATCGGGCTGCTGCCCGACATCCGCCGCGTGTTCCAGTACCACGGCGCGGAGCACATGACGATCCACGCCTGGGAGGCGGGACGCCCGCTCACGGTGGCGAGCGTGCGCGGCCTGCCGAAGGAGCATCCGCGCTGCGGCACGAGCCTGCTGGTGGCGGTCCTGATCGCGGCCCTGCTCGCCTTCCTCGCGTTCGACCTGCTGGTGGACCGGGGGCTGGCGGTGCGCGCCGCCTCGCGCGTCGTCCTGCTGGTTCCCATCGTCGGGATCGCCTACGAGGCGCTGCGGCTGGGCGCGCGCTTCGCGTCGAACGCCGTCGCGCGCGCCCTCTTCGCCCCCAACATGGCCATGCAGGCGTTCACCACGCGCGCGCCCGCGGACGACCAGATCGAGGTGGCCATCGCCGCCTTCGAGACGGCGTCGGAGCGGAGCTGAGCGGCAGTCTGGCGGCGGCGCGCCCCGTCCCGTACCGTGGCGCGCATGGCGGCGGCGCGCTACCGCGTGGGCGAGTTCGACATCGCCGTGGTCTCCGACGGCCACATCCGGCTGGACGGCGGGGCGGTCTTCGGGCTGGTGCCGCGCGCGCTCTGGGAGCCCGTGGTGGGAAGCGAGCTGATCGACGCGCAGCACCGCATTCCGCTGGCCCTGAACTGCATGCTCGTGCGCCGCGGAGACGACGTGATGCTGGTGGAGACGGGCATGGGCGCGAAGCTCACGGGGGCGGCGCGCGAGCGCATCTTCCCGGGCGACTACGGCCACCTGCTGGACGAGCTGGCCGCGCTGGGCGTGGCCCCCGGGGACGTGACGCACGTGGTCAACACGCACCTCCACGCCGACCACTGCGGCTGGAACACGGTGGCACGCGACGGCGCCGTCGCGCCCACCTTCCCGAACGCGCGCTACTTCATCCAGGCGGGCGAATACGAGGCGGCCAGCCGTCCGAACGAGCGCACGCGCGGCACCTATTTCGCCGAGAACTTCGCGCCGCTGGCGGAGACGGGGCAGCTCGAGCTGGTGGACGGCGAGCGCGAGCTGGCGGCGGGCGTGACTTTCCTGCCCACGCCCGGCCACACCGCCGACCACGCCTCCGTCGCGCTCGCCTCGGGCGGCGAGACGGCCATCTACACGGGCGACCTCGTGCACCACGCCGTGCAGGCGGAGCGGCCCGCCTGGATCGCGGCCTTCGACATCCTGCCGCTGGTCACGCTGGAGACGAAGAAGCGGCTGATGGAGCGCGCCGTGCGCGAACGGGCGCTGCTCGTCTGCGTGCACAACGCCTTCCCCGGCGTCGGGCGCCTCACGGAAACGGACGGGCGGCGGCGCTTCATGCCGGAGTGAGCGCGTCCCCACGCTTGACCGCGCCGCCGGACCGGCAATACTCAACCGGGAGCGTACCCGCGCCGCCCGCGCGGTCCGCCCGCCGACGGAGGACAGCTGAGCGATGCCCCTCGGAAACATCCCCATGCCCCCCATGCCGGAGCCGCGCTACGGGGGAACCCTCGAAATCCTGCTGGAGGGCGACTGGCGCGCCGTCTACGTGGACGAGGAGCCCGTGCCCGACGGCCTGCCCGAGCGTTACGCCTACGCCCTCGTCGTGCGCGGCGAACACGGCTACGTGACCGAGCGCGACGACGAGCCGGGCTGGCATGTCGTGGAGGGCGAGACGGCGGACGGGGAGGACGGCGAGGCCTTCGCGCGCCGCGCCGCCCTCGAACGGACGGGGGCGTCCGTGGGCCGGCTCCTGCTCATCGGCTACCTCGATTGCGAGGCCACCGACGCCAACGCGCGCTTCAAGACGGGCGAGCGCGCGGCGCGTCCGCTCTACGTGGCCGTGGCGGACGAGGTGGGGCCGGTGCCGGAGGGCTCCGGCTACCACCGGCGGCGGCTGCGCCTGACCGAGTTCCAGAACGATGTGCGGCGGCGCTACCCCTCGCTCTGGCGCTACTTCTCGCGCGGGCTGGACCGCTACCTCATCCTGCACCGCACGGGCCAGCTGGCCGGCTGAGCGCCCCGCTACTCGATCGCCCAGACCACGTTCACGGTCACGCTGATGCCGGAGATGCCGGGCGAAATCGGGGTGCCCAGCACGGCGCCCACGGCGGAATCGGCCTCGGCGTACGCCTCCACCCGCGGGGCGGCCCAGCTTGTTTCGCTGATGGAGAGGGGATCGCCGAGCGTGACGCCGGTCAGCCCTGCCAGCTGTTCGGCCTTGTCGCGGGCATCCTCGACGGCGAGTTCGCGGGCGGCGCGCGTGTACTCCGCCGGATCGTCATGGCCGAAGGAGAGGCCGTTGAAGCGCGTGGCGTCGCCTCCGGCGGCGGCCGCGGCGTCGATCAGCGCGCCCGTCGCGTCGATGTCACGCACCGTGACCGTGACCGTGTTGGAGACGGCATAGCCGTCGATAACGGGGCGTTCGCCGCCGTAGTCGTAGACCTCATTGATGGAGAAGTACGTCGTGCGGATGTCGGCCTCGGCCACGCCGCCGTCGCGCAGCGCCGCGATGACGGCGTCGGCGGCGCGGGCGGCGGCCGCGCGCGCCGCCGCGACGGTTTCCGCGCGCGTCTCCACCCCGAGCGTCATGGTGGCGATGTCGGGTTCGGCGCGCACCTCGCCCGTCCCGCTCACGCTGATGGAGCGGGGCTCGTCGCCGAGGTTCTCGGACTCGACGCTGGTTTCGAAGCAGGCGGCGCCGAACGCGAGCAGCGCGACGGCCCCCGCGAGCGCGACGATGGTCCCGATGCGGTTCATGGCGTCGTCCTTCCCGCGCGTCGCGCGCGCCCGGCCCATGCCGAACAGTATGCGCCCTCGCGCCGCATCGTTCCCGCATCGGGCGAACGGCCGCGAGGTGCTACGCTCACCCCATGCCCGTCTACGGCGAGCCCGGCCTGCCGCTGCCGCCCCCGCCGGGGGAGCCCGACGACTGGGTTCCGGGCGACCCCACGGCGCGGGAGCGGGCGCTGGCGCGGCGACGGCGGCGGGAGCGGATCGCGCGCGAGGCCGTGGAGACGGTCCTGCTGGCGGTCATCATCTTCCTCGCCGTGCGCGCCTCCGTGCAGAACTTCCGCGTGGAGGGGCTGTCCATGTACCCCACGCTGGAGGACGGCCAGCACATCTTCGTGAGCAAGCTGGACTACGCCGAGGTCAACGTGGAGCGGCTGGCGGAGTTCGTGCCCGCGTGGAGCGTGGAGGAGGGCGCGCGGCAAGCGGTGCTGGGCGGGCCGGAGCGTGGCGACATCATCGTCTTCCGCGGGCGCGACCCGGCCGGCGACGACCTGATCAAGCGCGTCATCGGCCTGCCCGGCGAGCGCGTCGCCATCGTGAACGGGCGCGTCCTCATCGACGGCCAGCCGCTGGCGGAGCCCTATCTGGTCGATCCCTGGTACGACACGCGCGAGGAGATCGCGATTCCCGCGCGCCACTATTATGTCATGGGGGACAACCGCAACAGCAGCCAGGACAGCCGCAGCGAGGCCGTGGGGCTGGTGCCGCGCGAGCGCATCGTGGGGCGCGCGCTGCTGCGCTACTGGCCGCTGGGGGATTTCGGGCTGGCGCCGAACGGCGGGGCCGAGCTGGCCGCCGCGGACCTGCCCGCCGAACCGGAGGCGCCGCCGTGAGCGAGCGCCTGCGCCGGGAACGTCTTTACGCTCGGCTGGACTCTATGTTCATTTGGATGGACCATTCCTTAAGGCACCATTCACGCGCAGATGCTGATTACACTGGCGGCCAACCTTCATGATTCGTAGAGTCCGCTCCCCCCAATCACCTAGCGGAGAGCACGGGCTTGACTGACGACACCCGCAACCGGCTCATCCAGCTTCTGAGCGAGCGCGCTCGCGTGTCTCGTGCGGGGGATGCCCGTTTCACCTTGGCGTCCGGGGAAGTCAGCTCGTTCTACTTCGACGGGAAGCGGGTGACCCAGTCCTACGAGGGCCTGCCTCTCGTGGGCAAGGCTGTCTGGGATTTCGCGATGGCCACCGATGCGGAGGCTGTTGGCGGTCTCTCCGCCGGATCGATCCCCATCTCGGACGCTGCCGTGGCATACGCGGCCTTCACCAAGCAACAGCCCCTTCAGGGTTTTTACGTCCTTGATGAAGAGAAAGCCCACGGGACGCGCGAGCGCGTGTACCAAGCGTTCGCCACGAGCGGGAAAGCGCTTCTCTCCAAGGGGACCAATGTTCTGATCGTCGACGATGTGATGACGACAGGGCGAAGCATGATGCAGGCGATTGCGGAAGTTGAAAATCGGGAAGCCACCGTGTGTGGAGTGCTGGTTCTGATCGACCGTGGGGACGGAGGCGCTACTGCCAACAAAATCCGCACGCAATACTACTTCGACGCTATTGCCCAAGCTAACGACAAAGGCGATCTGACGCCCTTCAGAGGCAATCTGGCCTCCGTCGCTTCCACCTAGACGCGCGGGGCGGGCGGCGCGGCCTACAATGGCCCCATGCGGGAAGCGCCCACGAGCAGCGACCGGTTCCTGCTGAAGGCGCTGGGCGAGGCGGCGGGCGAGCTGCGCGGCCTGCTCCACGCGCTCGGCCCGCGGCGCGCGCGCGCCCCCGGCGAGGGGGCCGACGAGGGCTGGTGCCCGCTCGCCATCGCCGTCCACCTGCGCGACGTGGAGCGCGCGGCGGGCGGGCAGTTCGAGGCCATCCTGCGCCGTCCGTACGCCCCCATCCGCCACGTGGACCTCGACGACGTCCCCCTGCCCGAGGACTACGCGCGGGCGGACATCGACGAGGCGCTGACGGGCTTCGCGTACCTGCGGCAGGAGACCTCGTACGCGCTCTGGGGGCTGTCGCCGGAGGAGTGGGAGCGCCCCGCCATCCACCCCTACCGCGGCGAGGTGACGCTCGCCGACCTCGTGCGCGAGCTGTACCAGCACGACCTCGAACACCTGTGGCAGGCGCGGCGGATGCTCGGCCTCGATCCGCCGCGGGCGTGGTGAGGCCGCTCCTGCGCGTCGTGCCGCCCGCGCCCTGGGCGCTGGCCGGGGACGGCGGGGCCGTGCAGACCGCCGTGTTCGGCGACGACCGCGAGCGGCTGGCGCTGGCCACGAGCGCGCTCGGCTTGGGGCTGACGGTGGCCGCGGACGGGACGGCGCGCGTGATCGCGGACGCGGGCGACCTCGCGCGGCTGGAGGGCGAGCTGCGGCGGCGCGACAGCCCCCTGGCCGCGCCGCTCGCGCGCTGCCTCGCGCCCGTCGAGCGCTGGGCCGTGCGCGGGCGGGAGCTGCCGCTCGACGCGCCGGTCGTCATGGGCATCGTCAACCTGACCGACGATTCGTTCTCCGGGGACGGCGTGGGCACGGGCGCGGACGCGGCCCTGGCGCGGGCGGAGGCGTTGCGGGCGGCGGGCGCGGACGTCATCGACGTGGGCGCGGAGACGGCGCGCGCCAGCCGTCCGCGGCTGGAGGCGCGCGCCGAGGCCGCCATCGTCGCGCCCGTCGTGGCCGCGCTCGCGCGCGAGGGCCACCTCGTGTCCATCGACACCTACAAGCGCGAGGCGGCGGAGGCGGCCATCGCGGGCGGCGCCGCCATCGTGAACGACATCAGCGGGCTGACGCTGGGCCTCGGCGCGGCGGAGGCGGCCATCGCGGGCGGCGCGGGCTACGTGCTCAACTACAGCTACGCCGAGCCCAAGCGCCGCCCCGACCCCATCCCCCGCCACGACGACGTGGTCGCGGGCACGGTGGCGTGGATGGCGGAGCGGCTGGCGCGGCTGGAGGCGGCGGGCCTGCCGCGCGAGCGCATCGCCATCGACCCGGGCATCGCCTTCGGCAAGAGCCACGACGAGGACCTGCAGACGCTGCGCCGCCTGGCCGAGCTGCGCACGGCGGGCCAACCCCTGCTGCTGGCGCACTCGCGCAAGAACTACATCGGCAGCGTTTCGGGCGCGGGGCCGGACGCGCGCGACCTGGAGACGCACGTGACCAGCGCGCTCGCCTGGGCGCGGGGGGCGCGCGTCTTCCGCGTGCACGACGTGGCGGGGACGCGCCGCGCGCTGGCCATGGCGGCGGCCATCGCCAGCGCCGCGCCGGGCGACCACGCCCCGGACGGGGACAGCTGGCCCTGGGCGGCGGGCGCGACGGCGCCGGAGGCCGTGGCCGGGGGGGCACTCATCCCCCCTCCCCCGGGCCAGCGCTGGTAGAGCCAGCCCGCCGCCGGAACGCCGAATTCGCGCGTTCACCTTCGCGCGGTATGCTCGCGCCCGTGAGCGACCGGCAGCCGCCAGCCACGCCGTTCGACCGGGCCTACCTGACGGGCATCGAGGGGGCGCTCGAACTGGCGCTCGTGCGGCACGGGCAGCAGTCCATCCCCAACGCCCCGAACGCGCGCACGGGCGACGCCGTCGACGCGCCCCTCAGCGAGCTGGGGCGCGAGCAGGCGCGGCTCGCGGGCGAGCGCCTCGCCGCCGAACCCGTGAGCGCCGTCTACGCCAGCCCGCTCCGGCGCGCTCTCCACACGGGCGAGGAGATCGCGCGCCGCCACGGGCTCGAGCCGGTGGTCGTGGACGACCTGCGCGAGGTGCAGCTGTTCCGCGACGTGCCGCGCGACCAGACGGCGATGGAGGCGCTGGGCGCGGACTACCTGAAGGGCGTGCGCGCCCGCATGATGCGCGAGCGCTCGTGGGACGTGTTCCCGCTGAGCGAGCCCGCGGCGGAGTTCAACAAGCGCGTGGTGAACGCCATCGAGGGCATCGTGGCGGAGCGCGAGGGCGAGCCCGGGCTGATCGTCATCGCCTGCCACGGGGGCGTCGTCAACGCCTGGGCGCGGTACGTGATCGACGCGGTCCCGGACATGTTCTTCCGGCCCGCGCACGCTTCCGTGCACCGCTTCGCGGCGTGGAACGGCCATCGCGCGCTCCACGGCCTCAACGACGTGCACCACCTGGCGGCGGCGGGGCCGGAGTTCGTCACCTACTGAGCGCTACGCCTTGCTCCAGATGCCGCGCCGCTCCCAGCAGTGGGCGCAGACGCAGGCCATGCCCGCCGCTTCGCCGGGGCCGGACGCAGGATAGAGGCGGTCGGCGAGGTGGCCGAGGCAGAAGCGCCCGCCGCACTTCTCGCAGTCGAAGCCGTGGGGGTTGGCGCAGGCGTCCGCGCCGCAGCGGCCCTCGCGGTTGCGCAGGCGCACGCCGCGCACGTAGCCGTGGTGGCGCGCCAGGTCCGCGTGCTTGGCCACGCAGGGGTCGCGCGCGCAGATGGCGTCGTAGCCCTGGAGCAGGTGGGCGTGGTCGCGGCAGAAGGGGCGGGCGCAGTACTGGCAGGTATCGGCGGGCGGGCCGGAGCAGCGCCGGATGCGCCCGCCCAGTTCGCAGCGGCTGGCCGCCATGCGGGCACGGTACGCGCACGCGGCGCGGCGGGCCAGGGTTGTTTACGGGCCGCCGCCGCTCGGCTATCGTGCGCGCAGACGAGGAGGGCGCATGAGCGACGAGACGCGGGAATCGCTGATCACGGACGAGATGCGCGCGCGGATCGGCGTGGAGTCCGCGCCGGTCACGCTGGAGATCGACAAGACCTCCGTGCGCATGTTCGCGCGGGCGGTGGGCTACACCGATCCGGTCTACTACGACGAGGAGGCGGCGAGGGCGGCGGGCTACCGCGGCCTGCCCGCGCCTCCGGGCTACCTGGGCACGCCCGTCTACGACCCCAACCGGCGCGGCGAACGGACGGCGCAGCTGGACATGGAGCCGCGCCGTCCGCTGAAGCGGATGCTGAACGGCGGCACGGACGTCGAGTACCTGGCCGACGTCTGCGCGGGCGACGTGCTCACGTCCACGAGCGCGGTGGCCTCCATCGAGGAGCGCGAGGGGCGGCTCGGCGAGATGCTGATCACGACCACGCGGACGACCTACCGGAACGAGCAGGGCGAGACGGTGGCCATCATGACGGGCACCGGCATCCGCTACTAGGCGCGAGGAGGAACGCGATGGGCGCGACCTGGGACGAAGTGCGCGAGGGCATGGAGATTCCGGAGCTGCGGAAGAACTGCAGCACGCAGCAGCTGGTGTACTGGGCGGCGGGCTCCGGCGATTTCTACCAGATTCACTACGACCACGATTTCGCGCGGGCCACGGGGCTCGACGACATCATCGTGCACGGGGCGCTCAAGCACGCCTTCCTCGGCCAGCTGCTGCACGACTGGGTGGGGAACGAGGGCGCCGTGAAGCGCGTGGGCTGCAGCTACCGCGGCATGGACTACCCCAACGCGGACATCCGCTGCCGCGGCGTGGTCACGCGCAAGTACGAGGAGAACGGCGAGCGGCTGGCGGACCTCGATATCTGGACGGAGAACCCGGACGGGCAGCGCACCACGCCGGGCACCGCGACCGTGCGCCTGCCCTAGCGGCGGGCCTCGATGTAGCGCATCACACGCTCGTGCGCGGGGGCGTCGATCCTGCCGGAATAGCGCAGGTAGTTGGCGATCTGTTCGAGCGTGAGGATGCCGACGAGGTTCACGCCCTTCGCGCGCAACGCCTCCGCGCCGCCCTCCTGGCGGTCGATGAGGGCGACGGCGTCGCGCACGACGAGGCCCACCTCGCGCAGGATGGCGGTGGTCTGCAGGATGCTGCCGCCGCCCGTGATGAGGTCGTCGATGATGAGGCAGGACTGGCCGCTCACGTAGTTGCCCTCGATGAGCCCGGCCTTGGGCGCGCCCGGCGGGTGGATGTAGATCATGGGCGTGTTCACCAGCAGCGAGAAGGCGGTGCCCACGTGCAGCCCGCCGAAGGGCACGCCCGCCACCAGCGTGAAGGGCTGCGCCTGGGGATGGCGCATGGAGACCAGCGCCTCCAGCCGCTGGCGGATGAGGTCGGCGCAGCGGTGCAGGGCGCGGGGGCTGGCGATGAGCTTGCGCAGGTTGACGTAGATGGGCGAATCGACCGCCGTGCGCCCCAGCGTGAAGGCGCCGAACTCGATCGCGCCGAGGTCCCACAGCTCCCCGGCCAGCCAGAGGTTGCCCGCGGCGGATTCGTCGCTCAGCGCTCGTGCCTCCCCGGGCGGCGCGGCCCGCCGCCCCATTTCTCCGCGACGCGGCGCGGTCCGTCAAGCGCCGCCGCGGGGCGCGGGCGGGCGGTTGACCGGATTGGGCGGCGTTTCGCCCGCGAGCACGGCCATGATGTTGCGCGCCGCCATCTCCGCCATGCGCGCGCGCGTGGCGCGGCTGGCGCTGCCGATGTGGGGCGTGACGATCACGTTGGGGAAGCCGAAGAGGGCGTGGTCGGGCGGCAGCGGTTCGGGCACGGTCACGTCGAGGGCGGCCCCGCCGATGGCTCCCGCCCGCAGCGCCTCCACCAGCGCCTCCTGATCGACGACGCCCCCGCGGGCGGTGTTCACGAGGATGGCGTCGTCCTTCATGGCCGCGAATTCGGCGGCCCCCATGAGGCCCTCCGTGTCGGGACCGAGGGGCACGTGCAGGCTGACGAAATCGGCGCGCGCCAGCAGCTCCAGCAGGGCCGCGCGCTCGACGCCGAGTTCGCGCTCCGCCTCGGGGCGGGGCGTGCGCGTGGCGGCCAGCACGGTCATGCCGAAGCCCCGCGCGCGCCGCGCCACCGCGCGCCCGATTTCGCCCAGCCCGACGATGCCGAGCGTGGCCCCGAAGGGGTCCGTGCCCAGCCAGGCCGTGGGGGACCACGTGCGCCAGCCGCCCGCGCGCGCGTCGCGGTCGCTTTCGGCCACGCGGCGCGCGGCGGCCAGCAGCAGGGCGAAGGCGAGGTCGGCGGTGGTTTCGTGGAGCACGCCGGGCGTGTTCGTGGCCCAGACGCCCGCCTCCGCGGCGGCGCCAGCGTCGACGTTGTCGTGGCCCACGGCCATGTTGGCGACGACGCGCAGGCGCGGGGCCGCGGCCAGCAGGGGCGCGTCGATGGGGTCGGTCACCATCGTGAGGGCGGCGTCGGCGTCGCGCAGGCGCTCGCGCAGGGCGTCGGCGTCGGGCGGCGTCTCGTCCGGCCAGACGTCGACCGCGTGCCCGGCCTCGCGCAGCAGCTCGACGGCGCGTCCGGGCACGCGGCGGGAAACGAAGACGCGGCCCATGCCCGCGATTGTACGGCGCGCTACGATGGATGCGCCGACCGGCATGGAGCGAAGGCATGGGACGCAAGGAGATCGCCGCCCTCATCGACATCCTCTCGCGCGAGAACGAGCGCGGCGGCGAGAGCCTCGCGCTGGGCGCCTGGACGATCAGCTACGACAAGGAGCGGGGCGCGTTCGTGTTCGACAAGTGCGAGGCCGGGGGCTACTGCGAGGAGCGCCCGGGCGTGGTGGCGCTGGACGGCTCGGTGCTGGACGCGGGCGGCCCGCTCTTCGGCTAGGACGGGGGGAGCGCGTCCCACGGGAGCGCCCCCGCGGGGGCGTCGAGCGCCACGCGCACCTGGCCGTCGGCCACGACCGCGATGAGGTCGTAGCCCGCGTGCAGGGCGGGGTCCATGCCGCGCAGCGCCCAGGAGACCTTCTCGTCGGCGAGCTCGGTGGCGGCGGCGAGCGCCACCAGCGCGCGGGCGTCGGCGGGGGCGCCGTCCCGTTCGCGCGCCTCGCGCAGCAGCGCCCGCAGCGTGCGGCGCAGACGGGCGGATGCCTCGTCGCCCTCGGGCGCGGGCGAGCCGACGACGATGGCGCGTCCGCCGGGCAGGCGGTTGGCGCTCCAGGCGTCCTCGGCGGGGATGGCGACGGAGTCGTCCACCTCGGGCTGGCCCGCGGCCTGCACGACGCGCTCGATCAGCGCCTCGCGCTCCTCCCCGGAGGCGGGCAGGCGGTGCAGCTCGCGCGCGTCCAGCTGGAAGGAGCCGGGCACGCGGTTCGTGAAGCGCGCCCAGTGGGGGCTGAGCCCGCCGAGCACGGTGACGACGGAGCCCTCGGTATCGACGCGGCGCAGGTGGATGCGCACGGGGCGGCGCAACTCGATGCGGCCGCCGTCGCCGTCGAGGGGGCGCGCCTCGTGGGCGGCGAGCGCCAGCTGGCTGAGGCCGGGCTCGCCCGCGGGCAGCTCCGCGCCGCGCGGCAGCCAGAGCGCGAGCGGCAGCCCCTCCAGGTCGAGGCGGCGCTCGACGGCGGCGCGGGCGGCCTCGAAGGGCAGGTCCGCCTCGCCGTGCACGGCGCTCACGATCGTGCACGCCATCTCCCAGCGCCGCCCCACGCGCACGCGCGCGACGCGCAGGGTACCGTCCCCGTCCCCGTCCCCGTCCTCCGGCGACAGCGCGATGGCGCGCGCGCTGCGGGCGTAGCGCCGCCCGAACCAGTCGAGGAAGAGCCGCAGCGCCGCATCCGCGGGGTCGGACGGGTAGGAGCGCGGGGCGTCGGGCACGGAGGGCGGGGCCTAGCCCTCGGCGGGCGCCTCTTCCGCCGCGCCGCCCGCATCGCCGGGTTCGGCCTCCGCGACGGCGACCACGGCCTCGCCCTCCGCGGCTTCCTCGTCCGCCCCCGGCGCGCCCTCGATCTGCAGGCGGGGCGCGTCCACGGTGGCGATGCCGATGTCGGGGGCGGAGAGCACCTCCACGCGGTCGGGAACCCTGAGGTCGCCCACGGTGAGGCTCGTGTCGAAGTCCGCGAGCGCGCCCACGTCCAGCTCGACGGCGTCGGGGATGTCGAGCGGCAGGCAGCGGATGCTGACGGTTTCGAGGTTCTGGAGCAGCGTGCCGCCGAGGTCGGCGACGGCGGGCGCGACGCCCACGAGGCGGATGGCGATGGTGGTCTGGATGGGGCGCTCGAGGTCGACCTGGTAGAAGTCGACGTGGATGGGGTCGCCCGTGCCGCCCTCGCGGTCGAGGCCGCGCACGAGCACGTGGCGGGGCTCGCCCTCGCCCTCGATGGCCAGCTCGAACATGCTGCGCACGCCCGCCTGGCGGATGACGCGACGGAAGGCGCGGCCCTCCAGCTGGATGGCGGTGGATTCGATGCCGCGCCCGTAGACATTGGCGGGCAGCAGCCCCTCGCGGCGCAGGCGCCGGACCTTCTTGCCCAGCACGGTGCGGGGACTCGCGCTCAGGGTGCGTCGTTCTGCCACGGGGGCCTCCCGGGCGGCGCGCTCGATACGCGCCGCGGCCTCGGTGCGGGCGGGTTCAGGCGGGCTTCAGCTCGTTGACGCGGGCGCGGACGGCGTCCTTGTCCTCGAACCACTGCGCGTTGAGGGCGGTGTACTCGGCCTCCTCCTCGGGGACGTCGTCCTCGGCGAAGATCGCCGTCACCGGGCAGGCGGGCTCGCAGGCGCCGCAGTCGATGCACTCATCCGGCTGGATGTAGAGCATGCGGTCGCCCTCTTCGTCGAAGTAGATGCAGTCGACCGGGCAGACCTCCACGCAGGACTGGTCCTGGACATCGATGCACGGCGTCGTGATGACGTAGGTCATGCTCGCGGAATCCTCCCGCCTCTGGCTTTGGTCGCCCCTGAGCGGCCACGCGCATACTACCGCGCGCATCCCCTTGTGTGAAGCAAGCCCCGCGCCCGCCCTCAGGCGCTTCCGACGACGGGGACGGCGAAGGGCACGGGCTCGCCGCTGCGCAGGTCGACGGCGTGGAAGCGGTTGGCCTTGAGCTCGGCGATGAGTTCCTTCTCGTCGCGCACGTCGCGCTCGAAGTAGGTGGCGCACTTGCCGATGTCGCTGATGGCGTGGGAGTCGGTGCCGCCCGTGCCGGGCATCTCCAGCCGCTCGCAGAGGCGGCGCGAGAAATCGTTCTCGTTGTCGCTGCCGCGCCCGTTGAAGGCCTCCAGCGCGTCGCAGAATTCGTAGGCGGGGTTGCGGGCGGCCTTCGCCAGCGCCTCCTCGTACTTGTCCTCGCTGCGCGTGAACCAGGGCATCTGGCGGCGGTAGGGGTGGGCCGCGATCATGACGCCGCCGCCCTGCTCCACGTAGTTCGCCAGCTCCGGCGCGCGGTGCATGCCGAACACGTAGCGGTCGATGCCGAAGGCGAGGATGTGGCCGTCGTCGGTGCTGATCTCGACGCCCCCGAGCACGAGGAAATCGTGCTTCGCGCGCATCTCCTCGATGTCGCGCCGCTCCCAGACGGTGTCGTGCTCGGTGAAGCAGATGGCGTCGAGGCCCGCAGCCCTGGCCCGCGCGACGAGGTCGTCGGGGTTGAGCACGCTGTCGTGCGAACGCGGCCACGTGTGCGAATGCAGGTCGATCAGCATGAGCGCGCCGATACTACCACGTTCGACGCTTCCGCCCGCCGCCGCTAGCGTGGGCGCGCCATGAACCTGCGCCGCGCCCTGCGCCGCGACCGCGCGCCCGCGCACGCCGCCGCGTGGGCGGTGCTCGGCCTGGGCAATCCCGGCGAGGCGTACGCGCGCAACCGGCACAACGCCGGGATCTGGACCGTGAACGAGCTGGCGCGGCGTTCGGGCGCGGCCTTGCGCGCCGAGGGGCGCTCCATCCGCATCGCCGTGGCAGGGCTGGCGGGCGAGCGGGTGGCGCTCGTGCGTCCGCGCGTCTACGTGAACGAGAGCGGGCGCGCCGCGGCCCAGGCGTTGCGCGCGAGCGGCGCGCCCGTGGAGCGCCTCATCGTGGTGTACGACGAGCTCGACCTGCCGGCGGGCGCGCTGCGGCTGCGGCGGGGCGGGGGCGCGGGCGGCCACAACGGCCTCCGGTCGATCATCGCGGAGACGGGCGCGGACTTCGCGCGCGTGCGCCTGGGCATCGGGCGCCCGCTGGACGGCGGCGAACCGACGCGCGATCCCGACGTCGTGGCCGCCTACGTGCTCTCCGACCCCGCCGGGGCGGAACGCGAGACGCTGGAGGCGACCGCGCGCCGCGCCGCGGACGCCGTGATCGCCATCGTCGCGGAGGGGCTGGACGCGGCGGGAACGCGCTTCAACCGGCGCGGCGCGTCTGACGGGGAGCGGCGGGGCGTGTAGATTCGCCCCCACACCCAAGACGGCGGGACACGCCGCACGGAACAGGGAGGCAGCGGGATGGCCGGAAGGCTCGAAGGCAGGGTCGCGATCGTGACGGGCGCGGGGCGCGGCATCGGACGGGGCGAGGCGCTGCTCCTCGCCGGCGAGGGCGCGAAGGTCGTGGTCAACGACCTCGGCGGCGGCCCCGCGGGCGACGGCGCGGACCAGTCGCCCGCCGACGCGGTGGCCGCCGAGATCAGGGACGCGGGCGGCGAGGCCGTGGCCAGCTACGACTCCGTGGCCACCATGGAGGGGGGCGAGCGCATCGTGCGCACGGCCCTCGACGCCTTCGGGCGGCTCGACATCCTCGTCAACAACGCGGGCATCCTGCGCGACCGCATGGTCTTCAACATGAGCGAGGCGGAGTGGGACTCCGTCATCGACGTGCACCTGAAGGGGCACTTCTCCACGACCAAACACGCGGGCCTCGTCTTCCGCCAGCAGCGCTCCGGGCGCATCGTCAACACCTCCTCGGAGTCGGGGCTGGGGAACATGGGGCAGGCCAACTACGCGGCGGCGAAGGAGGGCATCGTGGGGCTGACGCGCACCTGCGCGCTCGACCTGGGGCGCTACGGCGCGACCGTGAACGCCATCCGCCCGCGCGCGGGCACGCGGCTCACGCTCTCGCCGGAGATGGAGGAGGCGCGGGCGCGGCGGCAGGCCGCGCGCGAGCAGCGCGGCGAGACGGACGCCGCGCAGGCCGCGGCCGGCATCGACGCGCTCGACCCCGATCTGGTGGCCCCGCTCGTCGTCTACCTGTGCACGGACGCGGCGGCGGACGTGAACGGGCGCGACTTCCTCGTGGGCGGCGACGAGATCTCGCTCATGTCGCTGCCCGCGCGCGAACGCACCATCCAGCGCGAGGGCGGCTGGACGCTCGACGCGATCGAGCGCGTCTTCCCGCGCACGCTGGGCGCGGGGCTGACCAACCCGGCGACGCCGAGGCCCGCCGACGGGTGACGCCGCCGCGGCGCATCGTCTCGCTCGTGCCGAGCCTGACGGAGCTGGTGTGGGCGCTGGGCCGCGGGGACGCGCTCGCCGGGCGCACGCGCTTCTGCACCGAACCCGCGGGCGCGGTGGAGCGCGCGCCCGCCGTGGGCGGCACGAAGACGCCCGACCTGGACGCCATCGCCGCGCTCGCGCCCGACCTCGTCATCGCCAACCGCGAGGAGAACCGGCGCGAGGACGTGGAGGCGCTGCGCGTGGCGGGCCTCGAGGTGCTGCTCACGGACCCGAACGACGTGGAGGGAGCGCTGGCCACGGTCGCCGCGCTGGGGCGGCGGCTGGAACGCGAGGCGGAGGCGGAGCGCATCGTGGCGGAGACGCGCGCGGCCATGGCCGGGGGCGACGGCGCGGGCGCGCGGCCCGCCGTGTTCACGCCCGTCTGGCGCAACCCGCTCATGGGGCTGGGCGACGCCACCTACGGGGCGTCCGTGCTGGAGGCGGCGGGCGCGGCCAACGCCCTCGCCGGGCGCGCGCGCTATCCGGAGCTGACGATGGAGGAAGCGGCGGCGCTCCGTCCCGACGCCATCCTGCTGCCCGACGAGCCCTACCGCTTCGACGAGCGGCACGCGCCCGCGTTCGCGGCCATCGCCCCGACGGCGGTGATCGACGGCAAGCTGCTCTGGTGGTACGGCCCGCGCATGGCGGACGCCATCCGCGAGCTGCGCGCGATCGTGCGCGGGCTGGCGGGCTAGCGCCCGCGGAAGACGGGCTCGCGCTTCTCCAGGAAGGAGCGGCGTCCTTCCGCGGCGTCCTCGGTGTCGCGCACGTGGGACTGGTAGTGGTGCTCCATCTCCACGCTCTCCTCGAGGCTGCGGCGGAGGCCGTCGTGCGCGAGGCGCTTCGTCAGTTCGACGGCGACGGAGGGGCCGCGCGCGATCTCGCGGGCCAGCTCGCCGGAGCGTTCGGCGAGCTCGTCGGGGGCGACCACCTCGCTGACGAGGCCGATCTCGCGGGCCTCGGCGGCGCCCACCATGCGGCCCGTGTACATCATCCTGAGCGCGTGCTCCATGCCCACGAGGCGCGGCAGGAACCAGGTGGCGCCGTTGTCGGGCACGATGGCGCGCTTCACGAAGATGGAGCTGAAGCGCGCGTCGGCGGAGGCGATGCGGATGTCGCAGGCGAGCGCGAGGGAGAAGCCCGCGCCCACGCAGACGCCGTTGACGGCGGCGATGACGGGCTTGGGGCAGGCGTGGACGAAGGCGGGGGCCATCATGTGGCTGCGCGTGCGCCCGGCGCGGCCGGGGAAGGGGCGCTCCACGCGCTCCCCGCCGCGCGCGGTGAGGTCCGTGCCCGAGCTGAAGCCGCGCCCCGCGCCCGTGATCAGCACCACGCGCACGTCGTCGTCGCCGTTGGCGATGGCGATGGCCTGCTCGATCTCGGCCACCGTGTCGAGGCTGATGGCGTTCAGCTTCTCCGGCTTGTTGAGCGTGAGCCGCGCGACGCCGTCGCCGTCGATCTCCCAGAGGATGTCCCGGAACTCCATTGGCCCGCCTCGCTGGTCCGATTGCGCGCCCAGCCTACTACGGACGCACGAGCACGCGCAGGCGCATCTGGGGGTGGTAGTCGCAGGTGACGGCGTGTTCGCCCGGCTCGGCGAAGCGCCAGACGAAGACGTCGCCCGCCTCCATGTCGGGGGAGCGCGCGTCGCCGTCGAACACGAGGTTGTGCACGGCGGTTTCGCCGTTCCAGAACCAGACGCGCTCGCCCGCGCGCACACGCAGCGTTTTCGGGGAGAAGGCGAGGCCGTCCTGGGCGACGAAGGGCGCGCCCTCGGGCACGCCCACGGGGTCGGGCACGCGGGACTGCGCGCAGCCCGCCGCCAGCAGCAGGAGCGCGAGGGCGAGCAGACAAAGAGCCGGGGACACTCTCCGATTAATCAATGAGGCCCGACTGAAAAGACGAAATCCCCACGAGCCAAACAAAGAATGCTTCGCCAATTTTGATCAAAATTTTCAACAGCTTATCAAGAAACTCCGGATGTTCCATAGCAGTATTCAGCCAATCATTGATCAAGGAATGCTCGGTTTCATCAAACAGCTCATAGTATTCTTCCACAATTTCCCGAATTCCGCTGATCATGTCCGTGGTCACTTTGTTATAGTAGACAACAATTTGCTTCGTTTCATGCAGAGCCATCAACAGCGGACCTGCCAGATCAGGAGCGATGTTCATTTCCTCATCACCGATACGAAAGGTAAACACAAAATCAGGGCTGTATCGAACATCCAGCGAATAGCCTTCAAGGCGACTAATCTGTTCGGAATAGTCAGACATCTTTGTCTCCTTACATACCACCCCAGTGGGAGCGCCGACACATGGCCGACGCCCCCACTGGTGATGGTAGCCGCCCCAATGTTGTTGGAGTGGCTAGCTGTTGTCCGCTTCCTCCTCGAGGTCGTCGCCGAGCCTGCGCCAGACCCACCAGATGACGGCCACGGCCACGGCGCCCACGGTGGGGGCGACGATGTAGATCCAGAAGTCGTCCCACACGCCGGCCACGACGGCGGGGCCGAGCGAGCGGGCGGGGTTCACGGAGGCGCCCGTGAAGGGCACGCCCGCGAGGTGGATGATGAGGACGGCGAGGCCGATGGCGAGCGGGGCGTGCATGTGCATCCCGCCGCGCCTGTTGCGGACCACGTTGTAGATGACGAGCAGGAGGAAGGCGGTGAGCAGCGCCTCCAGCAGGAAGCCCTCGCCCGCGTTGGCGCCGGCGCCGAGGCCGTGCGCGCCGAGGTTGCCGAAGTCCGCCCCCTCGAGGGCGAAGGGCGTGGCCCAGAGCAGCAGCAGCGAGCCGAGGATGGCGCCCACGCACTGGGCCACGATGTAGAGCGCTCCGATCAGCGGCTTCACGTGGCCGGTGATGACGAAGGCGAGGGAGACGACGGGGTTCATGTGCCCGCCGCTGATGCCCGCCGTCCAGGCGATGGCCACGACGATGCCGATGCCGTGGGCGAGCGAAATGGTGATGAGGGCCGCGCCGGGCTCCATCTCGAAGATCTTGGCCGCGACGACGGATCCCGTGCCCACGAAGACGAAGAACATCATCCCCAGGAGCTCGGCCAGCGCCGCGCGAATGTCGTTGAGGGAGAGCAGTCCCATGACGTGAAGGCTCCTTCATGTTTCAGGTGCGTTTCGGGCTGCGCGCATTCTGGGGAAACGCGGTTAAGATTGTCAAACCGATCAGGCGCTTGCGCGAATGAACGGATATGGCGCAGGATGCGGCATGGCCGACGCCGCCATCCCGCTACAGGCGTGCCCGCGCTGCCTCGGGCCGCTGTCCGCGATCAAGGGGTCGCGCCTGGCGGTCTGCCGGCGCTGCGGCTACAAGGACGACTGCTGCTAGACGCGGGAGACGGCGGTGACGCGGAACTGGACGGCGCCGGAGGGGGCCGCGACCGTGACCTCGTCGCCCGGGCGGCGGCCCAGCAGCCCCTTGCCCACGGGCGATTCGACGGAGATGCGGCGGTCGGCGGCGTTGGCCTCGCGCGCGCTCACGAGCACGTAGTCGACCTCGCGCCCGTTGTCGAGGCGCGTGACGCGCACGGTGGAGCCGATGGTGGAGCGTCCGTCGTCCCCGGCGGTCTCGCCGGCGGCCACGGCGCGGCGCAGGATGGCGTTGATCTCGCGACGGCGGGTCTCGTTGAAGGCGAGCGCCTCGCGCGCGGCCTCGAGGGGGGCGTTCTCGCGGAAGTCCTTGTCCTCACGCGCCACGGAGATGGCCTTCACGAGGTCGGGCACGTCCGCCTCGAGCCGCTCCAGGTCGGCGCGCAGCTCGGCGATGCCCCCGGCGGTCATCTCGATCGGCTCTTCGTTCACGGTGCGGGCGGCGCGCCCGCCGCGGGAGGCGGGACGGCGCAGGCGCACGTGCACGCCGAGGTTCTTCCCGGCATAGCCCTGCTTCTTGAGGTACTGGAACCAGGCCTTGAGCGCCTTCACGCGGCGCGGGGCGGCGGGGTCGGAGTTCTGGATGGCGGACTCGGCGAAGGACTCCACGCGCGCGCCGGTGACGGCGGCGACGGCGGTCTCGCCGCCCGCGTGCTCGACGTAGCGGCGCACGAAGGAGGATTCGGCGTTGTGGTCCTCGGGGGAGAGCGTGGCGAGGTATTCGTCGAGCGCCTCCCCCAGCGTGATGGCAGGGGCGCCCGCCTCGTCCGGCTGATCGCTCATGCGCGCATCGTACCATCTTCCCGACGGAGGCGCGCGACGCACGATGACGGGCTGGGATTCGCTGCCCGACCTCTTCCCGCAATTCGCGCGGCCCGAGCGCTGGGCGCCGCTGCTGCGCCGCCACGCCGGGCTGCTGGAGGCCTCGCCCGTGCGCGCGACGTCGGTGACGGGCGCGGCGGCGGCGCGGCGCCACTACGCCGAATCGCTGGAGGCCTTCCGGCTGGCGGGCGCGCCGGAGGAGGGCACGGTCGCGGACGTGGGCAGCGGCGGCGGCTTCCCGGGCCTCGTCGTCGCCGCCGTCGCGCCCGCGCTGGAGGTGCACCTGGTGGAGGCGCGGCGGCGGCGGGCGGAGCTGCTGGCCGAGCTGGCGGAGGCGCTGGGGCTGGCGCGCGTCACCGTGCACGCGGCGCGCGCGGAGGAGGCGGGACGGGGGCCGCTGCGCGACGGCGCGGACCTCGTGCTGGCGCGGGCGGTGGCGCCCCTGCCCGCGCTGCTGGAGTACTGCGCGCCGCTGGCCGCGCCGGGGGCGCTCGTGGCGGCGGTGAAGGGCTCGCGGGCCGAGGCCGAGCTGGCGCGCTCGGGCGCCGCCATGTCCGCCCTCGCCTGCGAGTTCGCGGGCATGGACGCGATGCGCGCGGCCATCGCCCCGACCATGCGCGTGCTCCGCTTCCGCAAGCTGGGGCCGACGCCCGCGCGCTGGCCGCGCCGTCCCGGGATGCCCGTGAAGCGCCCCATCACCGCCCCCTGAGCGGCGCGCGCGCGGTCCCGTGCTACCATGCGGGCGACGCGCGCGGACGCGCACGGGACGGCGCATGAACCGACGATTCGGCGCGGAGCGGCTGCGGCCCGCCCTCGAGGAGCTGCTCCGGCGCCTGCACCTGGACCCGCGGCTCGTGCTGGAGCGGCTGCTGCGGCTGGCGCGGCTGGACACGGGCGTCTTCGACGAGGTGCGCGACGACGAGCGCGAACTGGCCCCGGCGCTGATCGTGGCCGCCGTCTCCTGCCTGCTCGCGGGCTTCGGCTCGTGGATGTACTGGGAGGTGCGCTCGCCCACGCCCGACGGAGCCTTCGTCAACGGCTTCCTGCTCGGCTCCATCTTCCTGGGGGCGATGTACGCGGCGGCGGCGCTCATCGTCTACGTGGTCATGGTGCAGTTCTTCCGCGTGCACGTGGAGCTGGCGCCCCTCGTGCGCACGATGGGCTACGCGGCCGCGCCGCTGGCGCTCTCGGCGGGGATGCTGGTGCCGGTGCTCCATCCGCTGCTGGCGCTGATGCCGGTGGCGCTGCTGCTGGTGGCCATGATCTACGCCGTGCAGGCGGCCACGCACGCCGAGCCGGTGCAGGTGGTGGCGGCCAGCCTCACGGGCTTCGGCGTGATGGTGCTGGTGCTGGGCGTGGTGGCCTACTCCTCGTCGGGGCCGGGCGTGCCCATCGGCGCGGGGCAGTTCGGCCTCTACGGCGATTTCCCCTGATGGGCCTCTGGTAGGCTGAAGGGCCGTGGTCTACCTCGATCACGCCGCCACCACGCCCCTGCGCCCGGAGGCGCGGGAGGCGATGCTGCCCTTCCTCGGCGAGCGCTTCGGCAACCCCAGCGGGCACTACGCGGCGGGCAGGGAGGCGCAGCGCGCGCTGGACGCGGCCCGCGCCGCCGCGGCGGAGCGGCTGAACGCGCGGCCTTCGGAGATCCTCTTCACGAGCGGGGGCACGGAGGCCATCAACACGGCCATGCTCGGCATCGCCTACGCCATGCGGCGGGCGGGCGCGGGCGCGCACGTGATCACGACCGCCGTCGAGCACCACGCCGGGCTGCACGCCGCCCAGCACCTGGAGGAGCTGGGCTTCGAGGTCACGACGCTGGGCTGCGACGGCGCGGGCCGCGTGAGCGCGGACGAGTTCGCGCGGGCGCTGCGGCCCGACACCGTGCTCGCCAGCGTCATGCTCGCCAACAACGAGGTGGGGACCATCCAGCCGGTGGCCGGGCTGGCGGCCATGCTGCGCGAGTACGCCGCGCGCCAGCGCCACCGCGTGATGCTGCACAGCGACGCCGTGCAGGCGCCCGGCTGGACGCCGGTGGACGCGCGGGCGCTGGGCGTGGACGCGCTCAGCCTCTCCGCGCACAAGTTCGGCGGGCCGAAGGGCGCGGGCGTGCTCTTCCTGCGGCGGGCCACGCCCTTCCGTCCGCTGCTGCTGGGCGGCGGGCAGGAGATGCAGAAGCGCGCGGGCACGGAGAACGTGGCGGGCATCGCGGGCGCGGCGGCGGCGCTGGCGCTGGCGTCGGAGGGCGTGGCCGAACGGGCCGCGCGCGTGGGCGCCCTGCGCGAGCGCCTGCGCGAGGGCGTGCTCGCCGCCGTCCCCGACGCCGCCGTGAACGGCTGCCGCGCGCACTGCCTGCCCAACAACCTCAACGTGTCCTTCGACGGCGTGGAAGGCGACGACCTGGTGGCGCGGCTGGACGCGCGCGGCATCGCGGCGAGCACGGGCAGCGCCTGCTCGAACGCCATGTGGGAGCCCTCGCACGTGCTGCTGGCCATGGGCGTGCCCATCCGCCGCGCGGCGGGCAGCGTGCGCTTCAGTCTGGGCGAGGGCACCACCGAAGCCGACATCGAGGCCGTGCTGGCGGCGCTCCCCGAAGAGGTCGGACGCGCCCGCAGCGCCGCGGCCGCCCCGGCCCGCTAGCGCCGCCGTTCGCCGCGCAGGGCGCGCTCGGCGGCCTCGACGGCGGCGGCCGCGTCGGCGTCCTGTTCCGCCCGCCGCAGGGCCGCGCAATGGCGGCAGGCGCCGCCCGCCCCGGCGAGGCGCAGGAAGAGGTGCAGGTCGTGCCGCCCGCAGGAGGGCGCGTCCGGCGCGGGCGCGGAGTCCGGCGGAGCCTCGCCCGGCGCGAAGGAGCGCGCGTCCGTCACCTTCGCGTCGATGCAGCGCGCGCGCTCCGCCATGCGCATGGCCGCGTACTGGCGCAGCAGCAGCCAGAAGAGGGCCAGCAGCGCGGGAAGCAGCAGGAGCAGCAGCAGTCGCACGCCGTCATGGTAGCGGAAGCATCCCGCCGCCGCGGGGCCTGACGCTACGAGATGATGGGCTCGTTCTGCGGGATGACGGAGAGGCCGCCGCGCGCCACGGCGAGATCGTTGAGGCTGCCGAAGACGGTCACGATGTCGCCGATGCGGAGCTCGGTGCGCCCATTGGGGATGACGGAGTCGCGCCCGCGCGTGATCAGCACGACGAGCGTGCCCCGCAGCTCGGGGATGGACTGAATGGGGCGCTGGGCGGAGGCGGAGGTGACGACCACGCGCGCCACGGTGACGTCCTCGGCCACCTGCGCGAGGATGTCCTGGAAGACGGGCCCGGCGGCCATGCGCGCCAGCTCGGAGGCGACGGCCTCGGACTGGCTCACGGGCACGACGCCCAGCTTGCGGAAGGCCTCCAGGTTGTCGGCGTCGTTGACGCGCACGTAGACGGACTCGCAGTCGAAGGTGGAGCGCGCCAGCTGGGCGGCGAGCAGGTTGCGGGCGTCGTCGGGGGTGGCGAGCAGCAGCGCCCTGGCCTCGTCCATGCCCGCGCGACGCAGCACGTCGGCGTCGGAGATGTCGCCGATGAGCACGTCGAGGCCGTCCTCGCGGGCGCGCATGACGGCTTCCTCGTCGGTTTCGACGACGAGCACGGGCTCGCCGGAGCCCGCCAGCAGGGTGGCCACGCGCCTGCCGACCTCGCCCGCGCCCGCGACGACGGTGGTCATGGGCCGCACCCGCAGCAGCCGCGCCAGCGTTCCCGCATAGACCGATTGTATGCCGATGGTGAGCAGGATGACGACGAACACCATGGCCACGAGGCGCTGGCCAGTGTCGCCCGCGAAGGCCCCGGCCTCGACGGCCACGACGCCGGCGAGGGAGGCGGCCACGACGCCGCGCGGGGCCACCGCCGAGAGGAAGGCCTGCTCGCGCCAGTTCAGCCCCGAGCGCCAGCTGGCCAGCACGATCAGCAGGGGCCGCCCCACGAAGGCGAGGATGGCGGCCACGATGAAGCCCGCGGGCCAGAGCCCGGTGATGTCCTCGATGCGGATGCCCGCGGCCAGCAGCACGTAGACGCTGGCGATGAGCCAGGCGGTGATGGACTCCTGGAATTCGTCCACCTGCTCGCGCTGGGGCAGGTGCACGTTGCCGATGGCGATGGCCATGACGACCATGGCCACGAGGCCCGATTCGTGGCCCAGCGACTCGGCGGCGGCGAAGGCGGCCACGGCGGCGCCGATGACGAGCAGGGCCATTTCGCGCCCGCTCAGGCGGCGCACCAGACGCGTCAGCGTCCACACCGCGAGCGCGCCCGTCGCGCCCACGCCCGCGCCGATGACGAGGCGCTGCAGCACCCAGCCCGTGGGCCCCGCCGGGTCGAACGTGCCGGCCACGGCGATCTGCAGGAGGAAGAGGGTGAGCAGCGCCCCCAAGGGGTCGATGATGACGCCTTCGCTGGCGAGGATGTCGCGCAGGCGATCGTCCACGCGGATGGAACGCAGCAGGGGCGTGAGCACGCTCGGCCCCGTGACGCACACGAGGGCGCCGAAGAGGAAGGCCGCGCGCCAGTCGAAATCGAGGAACAGCCAGGCGGCTCCGGCCCCCACCGCGGGCGTGACCACGAGGCCCAGCAGGACCACGTTGCGCACGACCGGCGCGAGCGTGCGCAGGGAGGCGAGGCGCAGGGCCGCGCCGCCCTCGAAGACGATGAGCGCGACCGCCAGCACGACGACCACGCGCACGAGCTCGGCCAGTTCGCGCGTCTCCACGAGGCCGAGGCCGTCGTGGCCGAAGAGCAGCCCCATGCCGAGCAGGAAGATGGGCAGGGGGATGGGGATGCGGCGGCAGACGATCTGGCCGAGGGCGGCGGCTCCGGCGATGACGGCGGCCGCGCGCAGGGCGGCGTCGACTTCCACGGGGCGGAGTCTACGCGAGCCCCGCGGGCGCGCGGCCCGTCACTTACGCGCGCCGCGCCGTCAGCCTTCGCGCGCGACCACGCCCATGGAGCCGGGCACGTGACCGCCGTTGATGGAGATCGTCTGCCCCGTCACCCACGATCCGGCCTTCGAGGCGAAGTAGACGACGCCCGCGCCGATGTCGGCGGGTTCGCCCAGACGGCCCGTGGGCAGGGCCGCGCCGAAGCGGGCCAGCTGCTCGTCCGTCATGGGGAAGGTCTCCATGAACATCTCCGTGACGATGGGGCCGGGGGCGATGGCGTTGACGCGGATGCGGCGGTCGGCGAGCTCGCGCGCGAGCGTCATGGTCATGTTCACGACGCCCGCCTTGCCCGCCCCGTAGGCGCCCGTGTGGGGGGCCGCGTTGAGGGCCGCGCCGGAGACGATGTTGACGATGCTCGACCCCTCCGGCATGTGGGGCACGGCGGCGCGCACGCCCTGGAAGGCGGACGTGAGGTTGAAGCGGATCATCTCGTCCCACACGTCGTCGGGCGTGTCCACGAGGTCGCGCACGGTGCGGTCCTGGTTGCCGCCCGCGTTGTTCACCCAGACGGTGATCCTGCCGAAGGCCTCGACGGCGGCGGCGGCGAGCCGCTCGATGGCGGCGGGATCGAGCACGTCGGTGGGCACGGCCAAGCCGCGCGCGCCGCGCTCCTCGATGCGCCCGACGACGGCGGCGAGGTCGGCCTCGCGGCGGGCGGCCACGACCACGTCCGCGCCCGCCTCCGCCAGCGCCAGGGCGATGCCCTCGCCGATGCCGCGCCCGCCGCCGGTCACCACGCCCACGTGCCCGTCCAGCCGGAAATCGTCCATCACGCCCATGCGTCACCTCCGCGCCACAGGGTAGGGGGCGCGGGCGCGGCGCGCATCAGCCGCCGTCGCGGCGGGCGGCGCGCTGCGCGGCCTCGCGGGCGGCGATGCCCTCGGCGCTCACGCCGAAGAGGTCGGGCGGGCGCGCGCCGTTGAGCCCGGCCCAGGCGTCGAGCTGGGCGCGATGGTGGACCTCGTGCTCGATCAGCATCATGAGCACGCGCCAGCCCGCGACGTCGCCGTCGCCGTCGATGAGGGGCACGCGCCGCCGCAGCCACCCGTCGGGCGTCTCCCGCAGCCGCTCGCGCAAGCCTGTGGCGCTGGCCTCGAGCGCGGGGCCCCAGCGGTCGGGGGAGGCGGCGTCGGGCGCGGGCGGCATGATCCAGCCCTCGCCGCGATAGACGCCCGCGAAGAAGCCGCGCGAGCGGGCGACGTGCGCGACGAGGTCGGCCACGCCCCAGCCGGGCTCGCCGTCGTGCGCGGGCGGGCGCCAGGAGGCGGCGTCCGGCGGCAGCGCCGCCACGTCGCGCAGGGTGCGGCGGTGGACCCCCTCGAAGTAGCGCAGCCAGCCGTCGAGCGAGTCGATCACCGCAATAGCCTCCCCGGCGCGCTGGAATCATAGGTCGTCATGGCGAGGCATCCGGGCGCGCGCCCGCCGCGGCGTCGAAGATGGTCGCGTGGCGGATGCGGGCGAGGTCGCGCCCGTCGGGGCCGCGCACGAGGCAGTCGAACTCGACGAAGGGGCGGCCCTTGCGCTCGTACACGGCGACGCAGCGCCCGCCCACGGCGACCTCGCCACCAGCTAGGGCGGCGCCGCTGAACTCGACCTCGCTCTGCGTGTGGATGGAGCTGTCGATGGCGAAGTTGTGGCGCAGGAGCGCCTCCGCGCGCGCCGCCAGCCAGGCGGGATGGAGGCGGGGACGCGCGCCCGCGAAGCGCGCATCGTCCGTGCGCTGGCTGGCGCGGGCGTAGGCGCGCAGCGTCTCCGGCGCGGCGTCCACGGCCATCGGCGTCCAGTCGCGGCCCGCCAGCGCGGGGGCGAGACGCAACGACGGGCGCGGCTCCGGCGCGGGCGCGGGGTCCATGCGCGCGGGCGCGCGGAAGCCGGACAAGGCGGCGTTCGCACCCATGCCGGCCTCCCCGACGACGCAATCGACGCCGTCGCCGTTGGTCATGCGCAGGGCGTGGGCGCCGTCCTCCGCGGGCGCGAGGGCGATGCGCAGGGCATCGCCGGGATGGACGGGCTGGCGGAAGCGGAAGCGCGCCCAGCCGCGGTCGAGCCACGCCTCGCCGAGCGTCTCGAGGATGGCGGGCACGGCCCAGCCCCAGACGGTGGTCCCGCCCACGAGCGGCCCGGCGAAGCCGAGCGCACGGGCGAATGCGCCCGCGTGCACGGGGTTGGCGATGGCCGCCGGATCGTCCTCGTTGTCGAGGAAAGCGACCGTGCGCCACTCGCGCGCGGACGCCGTCATGCCGCCAAACCCGCCGGGCGGCGCGGAACGGGACGCGAAGGGGAGTCCATACTACGGCGGTAGTCTATCATAAGGTTCGCCTTGAACAGCCTCGCCCTTCTGGCCATGCAGCACGGGTATCCCGTTCCGCCGAAGGACGGGGAGCGGCCTCCGCTTCGGCGCCGTCCTTCCCCGCGCGCGCCCGCCGCGCCGCCCTCGCGCGAGCGGCGCTACCTGCCCGGCCTCGACGGGATGCGCGCGCTGGCCGTGATCGCGGTCGTGCTCTTCCATTCGCCGCTGGCGGTCGCGCCGGGCGGCTTCCTCGGTGTCGAGGTCTTCTTCGTCATCAGCGGCTACATCATCACGCGGGCGCTGCTGGCGGAGCGCGAGGAGCGCGGGCGCGTCTCCATCGGGCGCTTCTGGGCGCGGCGCGCGCGGCGGCTGCTGCCCGCGCTCTTCCTGCTGCTCGCGGGCGTGACGGCGTGGAGCGCGCTCTTCGCGCCGGGCGAGCTGGCGGGCCTGCGCCGCGACATCGGAGCGGCGCTCGTCTACGTCACCAACTGGGACCTGATCGCGGCGGGCGAGAACTACTTCGCCACGTGGGAACGGCCCTCGCTGCTGCGCCACCTCTGGTCGCTGGCGGTGGAGGAGCAGTTCTACCTGCTCTGGCCGCCCCTGCTCATGGGCGCGCTGGCCTTCGGGCGGCGGCGCGTGGCGCTGGCGCTCATCGTGGCGGGCGCGGCGGCGTCCGCCATCGCCATGGCGGCGCTCCACGAGCCCGGCGGCGGCGTGGCCCGCATCTACTACGGCACGGACACGCGCGCGTCGGGGCTGCTCATCGGGGCGGCGCTGGCCTTCGTCTGGAGCGCGCCCGCGGCCGTCGCGCGCGGGCGCGGGCGCGGCATGGCGGAGGGGACGGGCCTGGCGCTGCTCGGCGGCGCGGCGCTGGGCGCGCTCACGGCCTTCACGCTGCTGCTGGACGGCGGCGCATCGTTCCTCTACCGGGGCGGCTTCGCGCTCACGGGCCTGGCCACGGCGGCGCTGATCGTGGCCGCCACGCACGGACGCTCGCCTTTCACGCGGCTGCTGGCCCTGCCGCCGTTGCCCTGGCTGGGCCTGCGCTCCTACGGCATCTACCTCTGGCACTGGCCGGTGATGGCGCTCAGCCGCCCGGGCGCGGACGTGCCCATCGACGGCGTGGCGCTGTTCGCCCTGCAGGCCGTCCTCACGCTGGCGCTGGCGGAGGCGTCGTATCGCTGGGTGGAGCTGCCCATCCGCACGGGCGCGCTGGGGCGGCTGCGCCAGCGGTTGCGGGATCGCGCGGACGGGGCGCGCTGGCGACGGGGCGCGGTCGGGTTCGCGCTGGGCGGCGCGGCGGCGCTGGCGGGAACGGGCGCGCTGGCCTTCGCGGTGACGACGGCGCGACCGCCGGAGCAGCCGGCCTACTTCGCGCTGGGAAGCGTTCGCATCCAGGGCGGAACCGGCGTCACCGCCGCGCTGGTCCCGCGGGCGACGCCCACCCCCGCCGAGGCGCCGCGCACGGACGCCGACCGGGCCCGCGCCGACGCGGCGGCGAGCGCGGCGGAGGCGCTCGCGCTGCTGGCCGAGGGCGCGACGCGGCCACCGTCGGCGGAGCGCGAACGGGCCGCGTCGGTGGCCGCGCTCACGCCGCTGTTCGCGGACGACGTCGCGCGGCTCTTCCGCGCGCCGCCCGCGCCCGCCGAGGTGCTGGCGCAGGCGGAAGCGCCGCCGGCGGACGCGGCGGCCACGGTGCGCGTCACGGCGGTGGGCGACTCCGTGATGCTGGGCGCGGCCCACCAGCTGGCCGCCGACGTGCCCGGCATCGACCTCGACGCCTCCGTGGGGCGGCAGGTGGGGGAGGTGATCGCGCTGCTGCGGGAGCGCGAGGCGAACGGGCAGCTGGGCGACGTGGTGCTGCTCCACATCGGCAACAACGGCAGGTTCAGCGACGCCCAGTTCGACCGCATCGTCGAGGTGGCCGGGCCGGAGCGGCGCGTCGTCTTCCTCACGCTGAAGGTGGCGCGCGAGTGGGAGGAGGCGAACAACGCCGTCATCGCGCGCGGCGCCGAACGCCATGCGCGGGCGGTGGTGCTGGTCGACTGGCGCGCGGCGGCGCTGGAGCGCCCGGAGGTGCTGTGGACGGACGACACGCACCTGCGCCCGGAGGGGGCCGCCTACTACGCCGCGCTGCTCGCGCCGCACGTGACGACCGCGCCCGCCGCGGGACCGTAGGTCAGGCCAGCTTCGCGCGGGCGGCGCGCAGGCGGGCGAGCGTGCGTTCCCGCCCCAGCAGCGCCGCGGAATCGAACAGGGGGATGCCGCGCGGCGCGCCCATGACGGCGACGTAGAGCACGGAGACGAACTTGCGCAGCTTCAGGCCGAGCGTGTCCTGCAGGGAGCGCAGGGCGGCCTCGACCGTCTCCCGGCCCCATGCGTCCTGTGCGACGCCCGCGACGGCGGCGATGGCGGCGTCGAGCGTGCGCGCGGCCAGCGCGGCGTCCCCCCCGATGCGCTCCGTGAGCAGCGCGGCGGGGTACTCCGGCGCATCGCCGAAGAGGAAGCGCACGAGCCCGGCGAGCTCGTCGAGGCGCGTGACGCGCTCCTGGAGCAGCGGCGCGAGCGCGTCGAGCAGGGCTGCGTCGAGCGGGCGCGGCACCTCGTCGGGCAGGCCGCGCTCGATCCATTCGCCCGCCAGCTCGCGCCAGCGCGCGGGCGGCAGGGCGCGGACGTAGTGGCCGTTGAGCGCGTCCAGCCGCTCCACGTCGAAGAAGGCGGAGTTGGGGACGACGCGGTCGAGCGTGAAGACGCGCGCGAACTCCTCGCGCGTGATGTGCGAGGTGGCGTCGTCGAGCGACCAGCCGAGGAAGGCGAGGAAGTTGAGCATGGCCTCGGGCAGGTAGCCGCGGTCGCGGAAGGCGAGGGCGCTCGCGTCGTGTTCGCGCTTCGAGAGCTTGCGCCCGCCCTCGGCCACGATGAGGGGGATGTGCGCGAAGCGCGGCGCGGGCCAGCCCATGGCCTCGTACAGCTGCAGGTGGCGGGGCGCGCTCGCCAGCCATTCCTCCCCGCGGATGACGTGCGTGATGGCCATACCCCGGTCGTCCGTGAGCATGGCCAGGTGGTAGGTGGGGAAGCCGTCGGCCTTGAGCAGCACGAAATCGTCCTGCAGGGCGTTCTCGAACGTCACGGGCCCGCGCACGAGGTCGTCGAGCGTGGTCGCGCCTGTGCGGTCCATGCGGAAGCGCACGACGGAGGACTCGGCGTGGGCGCGCGCCCCGGCCTCCGCCTCGGGGATGGCGGCGCAGCGCCCGTCGTAGCCCGTCGGCTCGCCGCCCGCGCGCTGGTCCGCGCGCAGCCGGTCCAGCCGTTCGGGCGTGCAGAAGCAGCGGTAGGCGCGTCCGCGCGCGCGCAGCTCGTCGGCCACGGCGCGGTAGCGGTCGAGGCGCTCGGATTGCACGTAGGGGCCGTGGGGGCCGCCCACGTCGGGGCCCTCGTCCCAGTCGAGGCCGAGCCAGCGCAGCCCCTCGCGGATGACGTCGACCGCGCCTTCCGCGTAGCGCTCGCGGTCGGTGTCCTCGATGCGGAGGATGAAGCGGCCGCCGTTGGCCCGCGCGAAGGCCCACTGGAAGAGCGCCGTGCGCAGCCCGCCGACGTGCAGGTCGCCAGTGGGGCTGGGGGCGAAGCGCGTGCGCACGACGGGATCGCTCACGGGACGGCCTCCGCGCGGACGGGCCCGGCGGCTTCGGCATGAGGCGCGGCCTCCGCCGCGAACCCCGCGTCCGCGATGGCCTCCAGCATATCCGGCGGCAGCGGGGCCGTGACCGTCAGCCCGCCGCCGCCGGGGTGGGGCACGGAGAGGCGCCAGGCGTGGAGCCAGTGCCGCGGGCCCGGGCCGTTCCCGTAGCGCGCGTCGCCGCCCACGGGCGCGCCGATGGCGGCCAGGTGCACGCGAATCTGGTGCGTGCGCCCCGTGTGCGGGCGCACGAGCAGCAGCGCGCGCCCGCGCCCGGCGGCCAGCGTCTCGTACTCCGTGCGCGCGTCGCGGCCCGCGCCGGTGACGGCCATGCGGCTGCGGTCGGCGCGGCTGCGCCCGATGTCCGCGTCGATGAGCGCGCGCTCGCGGCGGGGAACGCCGTCGCAGAGCGCGAGGTACTGCTTGCGCGCCGCGCGGGCCTGGAAGGCGGCGCCGAGCGCGGTCTGGGCGGCGGGCCGCCGGGCCAGCAGGAGCGCGCCGCTCGTCCACCTGTCCAGGCGGTGGACGATGCCCGGGCGCTCGACCCCGAAGGCGGCGGCCTCGTGGGGATAGCGCGCGGCGAACCAGGCGGCCACGCTGGGCGCGCCCGGAGCGCCCGGCGCCTCGTGCACGAGCAGGCCCGCGGGCTTGTCGATGGCGATCAGGTCGGCGTCCTCGTACAGCACCGGCGGCGCGGGGCCGTCGGGCGCGTCGGCGACGGGGCGCTCCGGCAGCGTCACGGCCACGGTCGCGCCGCGCTCGACGCGCATGGACTTGCGCGCGGGGCCGCCGTCCACGAGCACGCAGTCGCCCGCGATGAGGCGCTGCAGGCGCGCGCGGCTGAGGTCGGGGAAGGCGGCGGCCAGCACGGCGTCGAGGCGGCCGCCCTCCCTTACGAGGAGGCTCCGCCGTTCGCCGGGCCGGCACGCGTCTGTCTCAGGAGCGCCCATACGAGCATCGCCACGCCGATGGTAATGGCGGAATCGGCCACGTTGAAGGCGGGCCATTCCGGGAACTTGATGAAATCGACCACCTCGCCGTCGCCCACGCGGTCGATGAGGTTGCCCACGGCCCCGCCCAGCATGAGCGCGAGGGCCGCGCGCACGAGCGGGCTGGCCATGCCCGGGTTGAAGAGGAAGGCGAGGATGAGGGCCGCGCCCACGACGCTCGTGACGACGAGCAGCGCCCCCGCCCCCTCCAGGATGCCGAAGGCCGCGCCGCTGTTCGTGAAGTGGACGATGCGCACGTTCCAGTCGGGGTCGGGCCAGGCGCCGCCGCGCGCGACCCCGTCGCGGATGGCCCACTTCGTGAGCACGTCGCCCACGACCACGAGCGCGGCCACGCCCAGGAACGCGAGGTCGGCGGCGCGCGGGCGGGGTAGGGGCATGGGGGGCATGCTCGCACATTCGGCCAACATCCTGTAGGGTTAGCGGCATGAGCTTGCGCGAAGAGATCGACAGCGCCCGCAAGGACATCAAGACGGACGGGTACGCCATGTCCGTGGGCGAGCTCGCCAACCTCTACCGCGACGGCGAGATCGACATCCATCCGGAGTTCCAGCGCCTCTTCCGGTGGACGGATACCCAGAAGTCCCGTTTCATCGAATCCATCCTCCTCGGCATCCCCCTCCCGTCGATCTTCGTTGCACAGCAGAGCGACGGTGTCTGGGATGTGGTTGATGGGCTCCAGCGCCTCTCCACCGTCTTTCAGCTTACTGGCGACCTGCGCAACGAAAAGGACCAACCCGTCGAGCCCTTGGTTCTCTCTGGAACGAAGTATCTCCCGTCGCTTGATGGATACCGCTGGGGAGAGAATACTGACGGGAATAACACGCTTAGCAAGGAACACCAGTTGTTGATCAAACGCGCGAAGATGGACGTCAAAATTATCCTCAGGGAAAGTGATCCTTCGAGTCAGTATGAGCTCTTTCAGAGGCTTAACACTGGAGGGGCACACCTCTCGGATCAAGAGATCCGCAACTGCATCCTGATCACGGTTGATCGTGAATTTTTTCACTGGATCGAGGAATTGGCTAACCTCGATTCGTTTCAAGAAACTGCTTGCATTACGGAAAGGCTAGCGAGGCAGCAGTTCAATATTGAATTAGTCATACGATTCCTTGTGTTCCATAACCAAAAGGATATCAGAGGAATTCGAGACCTCAGCGATTACCTCACTGAAGAATCTATCAATCTTGCAAGGTCGCTAGATTATGATCGAAAGAAAGCTGAGGTGGTCTTCCGGGACACGTTTGATCTGTTGAGCAATTCGCTTGGAGACGATAGTTTTCGGAGGTATGACCACCGAAAGAAGAGTCATTCTGGTGCATTCTCAATATCTTTGTACGAAACAATTGCTTTTGGGCTCGGATTCCACCACGAACGATGGCAGTCGACACCGCAAGCAGATGAGAAAATCAAGGAGATTGTGAAAAGGGTTGGGAGAAATCGGGATTTCATTAAGTACACGAAAGCGGGAACTAACGCATCTTTGCGTATTCCTCGAACAATCAAAGTCGGTCGAGATCTGTTCAACATATGAAAGTCAGGAGTGCGGAAGATCTTGTTGGGCGACTGGATAGTGATCTGGGTCGGAGGAAGCGAGAACTGAGTTCGACGCTGCACTTGGTTAATCGTGCACGAGCACACCAAATTGAAGCCGCTACCAAAGCAGCTTTTTGTCTCCTCTATGCACACTGGGAGGGATTTATCCGAAACAGTATGGCTATCTATTTGGAATTCATCAATGGTCAGGGCTTGGCTTATTCCGATCTCTATCCTCCGCTCATTACGATCTGTATCAAAGAAAAAATTCACAGCATCAAAGATCGTAGGATTCTTGAACTTAGTGATGTCATTAGTTGGTTCACTGATCGCTCTTCTGAGAAAGCTTCTCTATCTGTCGAATATGCTCTTGAACATCCTTCTATAATCAATTATCACCATGTTGAGGACGTGATTCTTCTCTTGCAGGCGGACCGTGGACACTATAGTACCAAGAAAAACATTATCAACGAGAAGCTTATTCGTATCAGGAACAGTGTTTCCCATGGGGAATATATCAATGTTGATCCTGAGGAATACAAGAATACGCAAGAACAGATCATCACGATCATGGATTGGCTAAAAACTGACTTTGAGAATGCCGCCGTGGGGGCCTTGTACCGACGCACGCCCCCCGCGCGTTGACGGCCCCGCCCCGTCCCCCTACCCTGCCCGCGGCATGACGCGACACCTCGACGGCAAGACGGCCATCGTCACCGGCGGCGCCGGGGGCATGGGCTCCTGGATCTGCCGCATCTTCGCCGAACAGGGCGCACGGGTCGTCGTCGCCGATACGGGCGCGGACGTGGAAGGCCGCACGGGACTCGATCCCTCGCGCGTCAACGCCGTCGTGGACGAGATCACGGCCAACGGCGGCGAGGCCGTGGCCGCCATCGGCGACGTGTCGGACATGGACGTGGCCGAGGGGCTGGTGCGCACGGCCCTCGACCGCTGGGGCAAGCTCGACATCCTCGTCTGCGCCCACGGCATCCTGCGCGAGCGCATGATCTTCAACATGACCGAGGACGAGTGGGACGGCTCCATCCAGTCCCACCTGAAGGGCTGCTTCGCGCCCACCAAGTTCGCCGCCATCCACTGGCGCGAGCGGCGCGACGGCGGGCGCCTCATCTACTTCACCTCCGGCGCGGGCATCCGCGGGGCGGCGGGCCAGCCCAACTACTCGGCGGCGCAGCAGGGCAAGATCGGGCTGATGCTCTCCTGCGCGCAGGCGCTGGCGCGCTACGGCGTGACCGCGAACTGCATCTCGCCCGCAGCCTCCACGCGCATGACCGACCGCGGGCGCGGCGTGGACCGCGAGGGCCCCGCGCCCAGCAGCTCCGCCGCGGGCACGGCCATGGACCCCAGGAACGTCGTGCCGCCCATCGTCTACCTGGCGTCGGACGAGGGCGCGGGCGTGACGGGGCGCGTGATCGGCGCGACCGGCCACGAGTTCACGCTCTGGCGGGAGCCGTTCCGCGACCAGACGATCTGGTCGCAGTCGCCCCGCTGGGACATCGACGAGCTGTTCGCGCAGATGCCGCGCACGCTCGCGCTCGGCGGGCTGGCGCCGCCCGAACCGGCATTCCCGTAGGCGGCGGTGACGATGCGGAAGCGGCTGGACGGCAAGACGGCGATCGTGACCGGCGGCGCGGGCGGCATCGGCTCGTGGGTCGCCAAGCTCTACGCCGAGCACGGCGCGAAGGTGATCGTGGCCGATACGGGCGCGGACGTGGAGGGCCGCACGGGCCTCGACCCCTCGCGCGTCAACGCCGTCGTCGACGAGATCGCGGCGGCGGGCGGCGAGGCCGTGGCCGCCATCGGCGACGTGTCGGAGATGGACGTGGCCGAGGGGCTGGTGCGCACCGCGCTCGACCGCTGGGGCAAGCTCGACATCCTCGTCTGCGCCCACGGCATCCTGCGCGAGCGCATGATCTTCAACATGACCGAGGACGAGTGGGACGGCTCCATCCAGTCCCACCTGAAGGGCTGCTTCGCGCCCACGAAGTTCGCCGCCATCCACTGGCGCGAGCGGCGCGACGGCGGGCGCCTCATCTACTTCACCTCGGACGCGGGCATCAGCGGCAGCAGCGGGCAGCCGAACTATTCGGCGGCGCACGCGGGCAAGCTGGGGCTGATGCGGGCCAACGCGCGCGGGCTGGCGCGCTACGGCGTCACCTGCAACTGCATCGCGCCGGGGGCGTCCACGCGCATGACCGACCGCGGGCGCGGCGTGGACCGCGATGGTCCCGCGCCCAGCGAATCGGCGGCGGGCACGGCGCGCGACCCCAGGAACGTGGCGCCCATCGCCCTGTGGCTGGCCTCCGACGAGGGCGGGGCCGCCAACGGGCGCATCTTCGGCGCGCGCGGCCACTCCGTCACGCTCTACAGCGAGCCCGAACGGGAGCGCACGCTGCGCTTCCCCGACCCGTTCATCGACATCGACGAGCTGTTCGCGCTCTGGCCGCAAACGCTGGGCGCGGAGCCGCTGGAGCGGACGCAGGCGTGGACCTGAGCGCCGCGCGGCTCGCCGAGCGCCAGCGCATCGTCGAGGTCATCGACCGCTACGCCTCGGCGCTCGACGACAAGGACTACGCGCGCTTCCGCACCTGCTTCGCCGCCGACGCCGCCGTGCGCTACGGCGATGCCGTGCTGCGCGGGCCGGACGCGGTGGCGGACTACTGCGCGGCGAGCCTCGCGCCCTGGACGGCCACGCAGCACCTGCTGGGGAACTACGAGATCGCGCTCGACGGCGACCGCGCCACGGCGCGCACGGCCATGCACGCCAGCCACGTGTCCGCCGACGAAATCTGGGTCGTGGGCGGCACGTACGTCGACCGCCTGGAGCGGCGCGACGGCGACTGGAAGATCGTGGAGCGCGAACTCCTGCCGAAGTGGTCGGAACGGCGCGCGCTCACGGCGTAGCATCGGCGCGAACGGAGGGAACGGCATGGGCAAGGAGATCGACCTTCAGGGCAAGGTGGCGCTCGTCACCGGCAGCGGCCAGGGCATCGGGCGGGGCATCGCGCGGGTGCTGGGCGAATGCGGCGCGACCGTCGTCGTCTCCGACGTGAACGCGGAGACGACGGAGACGGCGGCGCGCGAGCTGGGCGCGGCCCTCGCGCTCCCGCTCGACGTGACCGACCGCGACGCCTTCAACGCCGTCGTGGACCGCGTCGTGGCGGAGCTGGGGGCGCTGGACATCCTCGTGAACAACGCGGGCGTCTACCGCGAGTACGGCGGCCCCGTGGAGACGATCACGCCGGAGATGTGGCGCACGCTCTGGGCGGTGAACGTGGACGGCGTGTTCCACGGCTGCCAGGCGGCGGCGCGCGTGATGACGGCGGCGGGGAAGGGCGGGCGCATCGTCAACATCGCCTCCACGCAGGCCGTCTCGCCGGGCGTGGGCGTCACCTACGACGCCTCCAAGGCGGCGGTCGTGCAGCTGACGCGCACGCTGGCGCTGGAGCTGGGGCCGCACGGCATCACCGCCAACGCCGTGGCGCCGGGCGCGACCTGGGTGAACCCGGGCGAGCCGCCGCCCATCGACGCGGGCGCGCCCATCCCGCGCTCCGGCCATCCGCTGGGCGACGCCGTGGCCGCGCGCATCGCGCGCATCCCGCTGGGGCGCTGGGCGCGGCCGGAGGAGCCGGGCAACGCCGTGGCCTTCCTCTGCTCGCCGCTGGCGGACTACGTCAGCGGGGTCTACCTGAACGTGGACGGGGGCTGGCTGGCGGAGTAGCGCGGCGCGCCGGGGGTTACGGGGCAGGGGGCGGCGAATCGAGCTCGATGAAGCCGATGATGGTGGGCCAGCGCCCCTCGCCCACGACCTCGCCGTCGAGCAGGATGCGGCAGGCGCGCGCGGGGTTCGGCGGGCAGTCGGTCGTGGCGCGCGGCGGCGGATGGAAGCGCGCGAGGTACTCCTCGCTGTCCATGACCTCGATCTCGCCGGTCTCGACGTCGATGACGGACACCTCGGCGTGCTCGGCATTCCTGCCAAGTCGCCTGACATCAAAGAGGAACACGTTGGGGTGCGCCCCACTCGACCAGGCGAACTGCCGGGGAGAAGCCCATTCCCAGTGGTACTCCTGGAGAGATCCTGCAGTCTCCAGCGACCAGAGGACATTTCCTGTCTGAAAGTCGATGATGTCGATAAGATCCCAGTTCCATGCATGATACTTCGTCGCGTCTGCATCGCGTCCACGAACGATGTAACGAGCGTCGGGCGAGAGACATGGTAAGGCATACGGCGAAGTAACATCGCAAAAATTCAGGAGAACATCGCCGTCAAGCGTAACCAGAGCGTGCCGTGTAAGCTCACCATAGGCCATTCCCATTGTGTCACCAACCAAAACCAGCATCTTCTGAGAGTCTGATGTCCATCCATTCCCCCATAGGAAAACGCCCCATCCTGGAAGAAACTCCGAAATATCTTCGTATGAAATACGTACCATTTCGGACCAAGACGGGAGTTGAAATATAATAATACCGCTGTGATAATCCCTGCTACCATAGTCTTTTACCGCAACCTTGCTCCTGTCAGGCGAGACCACAAATCCTCCCCAAATTTCAATGCGCGGTTCTCGAATTTCTCTGTCAGGTGTAATATAGAACAGCGTTGGATAACTCGGAACAACGATCCCACCTTTGGCTACCTGCGCTCTTGAACGTCCTTCGGAATAATCGAGAACAAGCCAGCTTGCCTCCGTGTTTTCGTCGTATGCAATAATTCTCCTCTGCGAAAATGTACGCACTTCGTCATTGGTAGTCCTGTATTCGTAAGGGCCATGAATCTCATACACGAGGAGAGGGCCAACCATTTCTTCGCGAACGGGAGGATCCGGAGGAGCAGGTTCATGGACAACATCAAGCAAGTTAACATCCGATAGCACAAGATGACTATCAAGATCAATAACGCCAAGATATTGCGTCCATCCTGTCGCTCCTTCCCAGACAACTCTGCCGTCGTACCTGATGTCACACGGATAAAACCGTAGACTCCATTCGCAATTGCTATGCACGCGATCCTTAAACTGTCTGATGATATCTTCCGTGAGCGTCTTCATCTCTCCTGTCTCAGTATCCAGAATCCGCACACCATAAGAATCTGCTGTTCCAAACTCTACGTACTTCGAACCGCCTATCCAGAATCTGCTGTTATCCCCCGGAGAAGAATGAACGATGCCCCCGTCATCAGCGATAGTCCACAGAACGGCATCGGTATCCACATCAATGATATCCAGTTTCGTCCAGATCGAATGGTGGTTCTGTATCCCGATCACTTCTCCGAATTGAATGGCGTAACGGAGGTCAGGGGAAGCCAGTGCATCTTCCGGTAGTGCACGGACAGTGCCGTCAAGGTAGGCGACCACTGTATGACTGGCCAAGAATGAACGTTCGGCATTGGTGAGGCTGAGAGCGCTCCCGTCCGTACGCCACTCTCCGAGATACAAGCCCCTGCTTCGCAGATTCTCCAGGAGCGGCTGGGTTGTGGATACAGTCAACAACCTTTCGCCAGTAGTGCTATCCAGGACTATCACGGCATACCCGCGCAAGTTGAGCGCGACCTTTGTTCCGTCAGGGGATGTCATCATCTCCTGGATTCTACCGCTTTTGAACAAGACTGTCTCTGTGGATCCGTTCAGGGCCACGCGGCGGACCACGCTCCCACTCCAGACAATCAGGCTCTCCCCCGCCACCTGCACCGCCGAGCGGTCAGCGTGAGTATCCGCGAGAAAATAATGCCGGTAGTCGAAGGCCGCCCAGTACTTATTCGCTCCTGCGTCGTACACGTAGATTCTTCTTGTTTCGACGTCCTGGTTCTCTCCCGCCTCCTCGCCTTCCAGCCGCTCAGAGAAGACGAGCAGCGGACCGGTCACGGTTACGGGCCGGGTGCTTGTCGGCATGGGCATAGGTGTGACCGTCGCGGTGGGGGACGCCGTCGGCGAGGCGGTCAGCGTTGCGGTGGGCGTCGGCGTCGGCGTCGCCGTTCGCACGGGTGTCGCCGTCGTCGGCGAGGCCGTGGGGGCGGGCGCCTCGCCGCCGCCGCAGGCGAGCGCCAGCATCGTGGTCAGCGCCATCCCCAACGCCAAAGCGCGCGCCATGCGGCCAGTCTAGCGGGCGGACGGGCGCTTGCGCCCACACGCAGAGCATAAACGCGCTAGACTGCGCGCGCATTCCCGAAGGGGACGAGGTTCGCGCACATGAAGATCGGACTCTGCCTGCCGCAGCTCAACCAGCACGCCGACCGCACGGCGGTCTCCGGCTTCGCCAAAAACGCCGAGGCCGCGGGCTTCGATTCGCTCTGGGTGCAGGACCACTTCATGGTCCCCGAGGATCCGCAGGTGGGCTACGCGGGCGGGCCGACCGAACTGAAGATGCCCGATCCCTACCGCTGCATGCTCTCGCCGCTGGAGACGCTGGCCTTCGTGGCGGCGATCACGGAGCGGGCGCAGATCGGCACGTCCATCCTCGTCACGGCCTACTACCGCCCGCTCATGCTGGCCAAGCGGCTGGCCTCGATCGACATCCTGTCGGGCGGGCGGCTGGTGGCGGGGCTGGGGCTGGGCTGGAGCAAGGACGAGTACGACCAGATGGACACGCCCTTCGCGCGGCGCGGGGCGCGCATGACGGACTTCATCCGCGCGCTGAAGGCGTGCTGGCTGCCCGATCCGGTGGAGTATCGGGGCGAGTTCTTCGAGGTGCCGCGCTGCGACAGCTCGCCCAAGCCGCTGCAGCGCAACGCGGCGGGGGAGCCGCAGGTGGAGATCGCCATCGGCGGGGGCGGGAACGCGGCGGGGCAGCGGCGCATCGCGGAGCTGGGCGACGCTTGGAACCCGGCGGGGGCGCCGCCGGAGATGGTGATGGCCGGGCTGGCGGCGCTGAACGAGCTGGCGCAGGAGTACGGGCGCGGGCCGCTGGGGAACTACATGCGCGTCTTCGCCAACCCGACGATGCCGGGCATCGAACCCTGGCACGGGGGCTTCTTCGGGCCCATGTCGTGGAGCGGCACGGCGGAGGAGATGCGCCCCCGCGTGGAGGAGGCGCGCGAGGCGGGCATCGGGCACGTGATCATCGAGACGGGCTTCTGGGAGCCGTGCCCCAGCCCGCAAAACTGGATCGACCAGGTGGAGTTCTTCGCGCCCCTGGTCGACGCGGCGCACGGATAGGGGGCGGGCCGTGGACGCGCCCATGCTCACCAAGTTCGACGAGCACCTGCTGCACCAGATCACGGACTCGTTCGCCGCCGTGATGGCGACGGACAAGCACTGGAACGACGGGCACTACATCTGCCTGTGCGACATGGACGGGCGCGTCCAGCTGATCGGGCTGGTGCGGCTCTACGCGAACAACGACGTGATCGACGGCTTCGTGTGCGTGCGGCACGAGGGCCGGCAGCACAACATCCGCCTCTCGCGGCGGCTGCGGTCGGACATGGACACGATCGGCATCGGCCCCCTGCGCATCGAGATCGTGGAGCCGATGGAGACGGTGCGGCTGGTGCTGGAGGAGAACGAGCACGGCATCGCCTGCGACCTCACCTGCCGCACGACGGCGGTGCCCTACGAGGACCAGCCGGTCTACCGGCGCGAGAACGGGCGCTTCGTCTCCTCGCGCGCGGTGTACGAGGTGGTGGGCACGGTGGAGGGGACGGTGACGGTGGCGGGCGAGACGTACACGGCCACGCCCGACCGCTGGCACTTCTTCCGCAACCACTCGTGGGGGTCGATGCCCGGACGGGGCGGGCCGCGCGAGCACGGCGCGCCCTCCGCGAGCGGCGGGCGCCGTCCCCGGGGGCTGCGCCAGTGGGTGCTCTTCCGCATGCCCGACCACGGGGGCTTCTACCAGACGTTCGACGATCCCGACGGGACGCGCCGCTCGCAGGAGGGGGCCATCCTGCTGCCCGATTCGCACGTGCCCGTGACGGCGGTCGGGCACGAGCTGGAGTTTTACGACGACGGCCCGAAGCGGCTGAAGGCGGGACGCTTCCGGCTCACTGACGGGAACGGCGGCGAGCGCGAGTACGAGCTGGAGAGCCTGGGCTGGATCTACTGCCAGGGCGGCGGCTACTTCGGCGGCTTCAACGACGGCCTGGGGCAGGGCGTGTGGCGCGGCGAATACCACGTCGAGGGCGAGGTGTGGGACGCATCCCACCCGCAGCGGATCGTCGAGGCGGACGGCACGGAGCGCGAGTTCGACCACGCCTGGGCGGAGAGCTTCGTGCGGCTGCGGAGCGGCGGCGCGACCGGCCTCGCGCACTTCGAGGCGGTCGTGTTCGAGTAGCGCCCGCGCGGCGCGAGATCGGGGGCATGGAGGAATGCCGATGAAGACGCTGGTGTTCGGGGGGTCCACGTTCGTGGGGGTGCGCACGGTGCGCGCGCTGGCGGCGCGGGGCCACGAGGTGGCGGTGCTGAACCGCGGCGTGACCTCGGTGGAGCTGCCGCCGGGCGTCGAGCGGCTCGTGGCCGACCGCACGGACAACGAGTCCATGCGCGCCGCGCTGGGCGGGCGCGAGTGGGACGCCGTGTTCGACATCTCCGGCTTCGTGATGGTGGCGGGCAAGGCCGACCTCGATTTCCTCATCGGCCTGCTCGACGGGAAGGTGGGGCACTACCTCTACTGCAGCTCGATCATGGCCTACCGGCCCTCCGGGAAGATGCCCTGGCCGGAGACCAACGCCTTCACGGACGAGCCGCGGGAGACGTACGGCGGCTTCAAGGCGTACACGGAGCGGCGGCTGTTCGAGCAGCACCGTCGCACGGGCTTCCCCGCGACCACCATCCGGCCCGCCGCCATCTACGGCCCCGACAACAACATCTACGACATGGAGGCGCCCATGTTCCTGCGCCTGCTGCGGGGGCTGCCCGTGCTCGTGCCGCACGAGGGGCTGGTCGTCTGCTCCTACGGGCACGTGGACGACCTCGTGCGCTTCCAGATCGACATCGCCGGCAACGACGCGGCCAAAGGCGAGGCCTTCAACCTGACGAACGAGGCGGTGACGACGCAGTATTACGTGGAGACGCTGGCCGAGATCGTGGGCAAGCCCGCGGACATCGTCTACGTCCCCGAGGAGCAGGTGGGGGACTGGGGGTTCGACTGGCACCATCCCGAACGGCGGCCCGTCTTCGGCCACCTCTTCGGGCGCTTCCACCATTCGGCGCTGAGCATCCGCAAGGCGGAGCGGCTGTTCGGCTTCGAGAACGAGTACGACTTCCGCAGCGGCCACGCGCACACCTTCGAGTGGTTCATGCGCGAGGGCATGGAGCGCATCGGCGAGGATCCCAGCGACCCGCTCTGGGGCGGCGGCTGGGACTTCGCGCGCGAGGCCGAGGCGGCGGCGGCCCTGCGCCCCGCCTGAGGCGCGCCCATGCCGGAAGCGAAGCGGCCCACGGTCGACGAGGTGCTGGCCGGGGCGCTGCACACGATCGAGAACCAGCTGCTCCCCAGCCTGGACGACGAATGGGCGCGGGCGGCGGCGAGCCAGCTGATGGGCACGCTGGAGTACGCCCGCGCCCTCATCGCCGGGGACGAGACGCTGGACGCGCGCATCGACGAGCTGGAGGCCGCCATCGCGGGCCTGCTGCGCGACCACCCCGAACTGGAGGCGGCGCTGGCGGGGAGCGGCGGCGAGACGCGCGCCTTCGCCGCGCTGGACCGCGCCGGACGCCTGCTGCGCCACGCGGTCGCCGACGGGACGGCGGCGGGCGCGGCCGTGCGCGAGCGGCTGCGCCCCCTGGTCGCGCGCCACGCCGCCGACGAGCTGAACGAGACGATGCCCATGCTCATGCGCTTCGGGGGGACGCCGCGCCGTGCTGAACGTTGAAGCCGCGCGCCCCCGGCTGGCGGCCTGGCTCTCCGCCCGCATCCCCGCGGACGGCGGCGTGGAGGCGGGGCCGCTGCGGCGCATCACCATCGGGCACTCGCGCGGCATGTTCCGCGTGGACGTCCGCTGGCGGCGCGGCGGCGCCCCGCACGAGCGCGCCTTCGCCCTGCGCGTCGAGCAGGCGGGCATGTTCGGCACGAACACGCTCGACGAGGTGCGCACCATGCGGGCCGTGCGCGCCGCCGGGTTCCCCGTCGCGCCCATCCGCTGGGTCGAGCTGGACGCGAACGTGCTGGGCACGCCCTTCTTCGTCATGGACTGGGTGGAGGGCAGCAGCGGCATGCCCGACGAGGATGCCCTGCGCGACTACGTGACGAAGCTGCACGAGCTGCACGGGCTGGACTGGCGCGCGGCGGACGTGCCCTTCGCGCGCGTGCCCGTGGTGCCGCTCGACGCCGTGCACCAGCAGGTGGAGCGCTGGATGGAGGTGCACCGCTGGGGGCGCGTGCTGCCGGAGCCGCTGCTGGAGGAGGCGGCGGAGTGGCTGAGGCGGAACGCGCCCGCCAGCTTGAAGCTGGGCATCGTGCACGGCGACCCGGGGCCGCTCAACTTCATCCACGCGGAGGGGCGCGTGCGGGCCTTCACGGACTGGGAGTTCTCGCACGTGGGCGACCCCGACGAGGACTGGCTCTTCCTCGGCGCGATGCGCGGGCGCGGCGTGATGGAGCCCCCCGCCTGGCGCGACTACATCGCGGAGGTGACGGGGCACGCCATCGACGAGGCCACCTGGGACTACTGGGACGCCTTCAACCAGTTCAAGGGGGCCTGCGCCAACACCTCGGCGCTGCGCATCTTCGTGACGGGGGCGAACCCGGCCCCGAACATGGCCGCCATCGGCACGGCGCTCAAGCTCTCCATGATCCAGCGCCTGTCCGCTATCATCGGCGGGTCATACGCCCGGTAGGGGCGAGCAAGGAGACGGACCATGGCGGGACAGCGGGAGATCGACACGGCCATCGCGCTCTTCAAGGCGTGGAGCAGCGGCGACGCGGACGCGCCCGGCCCCTTCTTCGCCGAGGGCGGCGTCCTTCGCGACATCGTGGCGGGCGAGGACAAGGTGGGCTGGCCCGCCATCCGCGAGTTCTTCGCGGGCGGCCTGGACGCCTTCCCCGACCTCGAACTCGTGCCCGACGTCTTCTGGACGAACGACACGGGCGTGGCCTTCACCTGGCGCATGAGCGCCACCGTGGCCAACGACGCCATGGGCCCCGAGGCGAAGGGCAAGCGCTGGCACTCGGACGGCATGACCTACCTCGAATTCGACGGCGCGGGCAAGGTCACGCTGGAGGTGGACTACCACCACGGCGGGGCGGCGGCGCGCTCGCTGGGGCTGGGCGGCTGACGCGCTAGACGAGGCCGCTGCCGCGCAGGCGCGGGTCGAGCACGTCGCGCATCGAATCGCCGAAGAAGTTGAAGGCGAGCACGGCCAGCGCGAGGGCCGCGCCCGGGAACACCAGCAGCCACCAGGCCGAGCGGAAGTAGGTGCGGTTGTTGGGGCCGAGGTCCTGCGCCCACGAGGGCGTGCCCGGATCGAGGCCGAGGCCGAGGAAGGTCAGCCCCGCCTCAGCGAGCATGGCCGCGGGGATGGTGATGCTGGCGGCCACGATCACGAGCGGCAGCAGGTTCGGCAGGATATGCCGGAACATGATGCGCGGGCCGGACGCGCCGATGACGCGCGCCGCCTCCACGTAGGCGATGGAGCGTTCTTGGATCACGTTGCCGCGGAAGATGCGGATGGCGATGGGCGTGAAGGTGAAGGCCACGCCGAAGATGAGCGTCTGCACGCTGCGGTCCACGGCGGTGGTGAACATCAGCAGCCAGAGGATGGCGGGCACGGCGATGATGATCTCGATGGCGCGCGAGATGAGGATGTCCACGATGCCGCCGAGGAAGCCCGCCGCCAGCGCGAACACGATGCCCGCCGCCATCGTCACCGCCACGGCGCCGAAGCCGATGAGGAGCGTGGGGCGGCCGCCGTAGAGCACGCGCGACCACATGTCCCGCTTGCTGCGGTCCGTGCCGAAGAAGTGGTCGCCGCTGGGGGCGTCGAGCGTGGTCGCCTCGCGGATCGAGGCGCGGGGGTCCACCGTGTTCAGGAGGGGCGCGAAGAGCGAGCCCGCGATCAGCAGCACGATGACGACCGCGCCCAGCGTGCCCAGCGGCTGCGTGCGCACGAAGCGGCCGATCGGGCGAAGCATGCGCCCCGCGATCCCCCGCTCCTTGCGGAACTCGGTGAGGGCGCTTTCCCCGGCTGCCGTGGCGGACGCTTCCATCGGTGCCCCTAGTAGCGGATGCGCGGGTCGACCCACGCATAGGCGAGATCGACGATCAGCGTGATGATGAGGAACCAGGCGCCGAAGAAGACGACGATGCCCTGGATGACGATGAAGTCGCGCTGGCCGACCGCCTCGACGACCCAGCGGCCCATGCCCGGGATGTTGAAGATCCACTCCATGTAGACGGAGCCGCCCAGCACCGTGCTGAACTGCAGGCCCACGAGCGTGAAGAGCGGGAGGACCGAGGTGCGGAAGACGTGGCGCAGGACGACGGTGTATTCGCGCAGCCCCTTGGCGCGCGCCGTGCGCACGTAGTCGCTGTGCAGCACCTCGAGCATGGAGGAGCGCACGATGCGTGCCAGCGTGGCGGCCCCCGCGAGGGAGAGGATGAAGGCGGGGATGACGATGATCTGCAGGTGCGTCCAGGGTTCCTCCCAGCCCACCCAGTCGGGGGCCACGCGCGTGCCCCACCAGACCGCCGGGAAGATGACGACCAGCGTGGCGATCCAGAAGTTGGGCACGGAGAGGCCGAGCACCGCCAGGAAGCGCGTTACGTAGTCCACCGGCCGTCCCGCGCGGATGGCGGAGACGGCCCCCACGGGAATGCCGATGAGCAGCGTGAAGGCGATGGAGAACAGCCCCACCTGCGCCGTGTTCCAGACGCGCGGCCCGATCTCGTCGTTGATGTGCTTGCGCTGCAGGGGGGAGAAGCCGAAATCGCCCCGCAGCACGATGTCGCTGATCCAGAGGATGTACTGCTCGAAGCGGCTGCGGTTGAGGCCGAGCTCCTCGCGGATGGCCTCGAAGCACTTCTCGTCGAAGCTGCCCGCGGCCCCGCACTTGGCCACGGCGGCGTCGCCGGGGATGGCGCGCATGAAGATGAAGACGATGATGGTGATGATGAAGAGGGTGACGGGGACGAGCAGCAGCCGCCGGATGACGTAGGCGCGCATCTCACTCCCTCTCCGCGACGGGCGGAAGGCCCGGGCGCGGGGCCCGGACCTTCCGCGGGCTGGCCGCGGCTAGCCGTCGATCCACATGTTCTGCGCGCGCCGGTAGCCCATGGAGGCGTTGTTGGCGACGTCCGGGACGGGCGGCACGTTGCGCAGGCGCGCTCCCATGGCGAAGCGCTGGATGGAGGGCACGGGCAGCGGCAGGACGCAGCAGAATTTCGTGAAGATGTAGCGCTGCAGCTCCTGCAGCACGCCCTTGCGCTCCTCCGGATCGACGGTCGCGCCCTGCAGGTCGTAGAGCCGCTGGAGCTCGGTGCCGATCTCGTTCGTGACCTCGATGATCTCGTCGGGGTAGTTGGCCGCGAGCACGTGGTCGAAGGTGTAGACGCCGCCGAAGATGGCGCCGTAGCCGTTCGGCACGTAGTGCGTGAGGGCGTTGTAGTCGGGGATGGTGGAGAGCGAGTTCTCGCCCGCGATGAAGTAGTGCCAGATCTTCTGGCCCGCCGGGGCAGTGGCCAGCGCCACGTAGTTGGCCAGGTCGGCGGGTTCCTGCCGCGTGGGCACGCCCAGGTTCTCCTCGATGCTCTGGGCGACGAAATCGACGTGCCGCGTGCTGGGCACGAAGGTGGCCGTGACGGTGACGAGGCCGTCGGGGAAGACCTCGTCGCCGCCGCCCTGCGTCCAGAGTTCGCGGGCGCGCTGCGGGTCGAACTGCTGCAGGCCGCGGATTTCGTCCTGCGACAGCACCTGCGAGAAGGCCGGGCCCACGGGCGCGCCGCGGATGCCCTCGCCGTCGAGCACGATGTCGATGTAGCCCTCCCAGTCGATGGCGAGGGAGATGGCCTCGCGCAGCAGCGGATGCTGGGCCCACTTGAAGCCGTCGAGCTCCATGATGGAGTGGTCGTTGGCGGGCCCCTCGATGATCTGGATGTTCTCCTCGCCCGATAGCTCGGCCGCCTTGATCTTGTCGAGCGCGATGGGGAGCACGTCGGCGTCGCCAGTGATGAGGCGCGTCTCCTGACTGGCCTGGTCGATGATGATCTCGTCTTCCCAGCGGTCGATGTACGGCAGGTCGGCGGTGAAGCGCCCGCGGTCGCCGGAATGGCCCGCGTAGTTGGGGTTGCGCTTGTAGGTGTTCCCCGTGTTGTCGATGGTGTCGAACATGTAGGCGCCGCCGCCCGCGTTCGGGGTATCGCGCAGGTCGCCGTTGGCATCGACCAGCTCGCGGTTCACGATGGCCATGGCGCTCGACCCCAGCGAGGGGATGGCGGAGGCCCAGGCGAAGGCGAGGTTGATGCCAAGCGTGCGCTCGTCGGGCGTGTCGAAGGAAGCGCCGCGGTCCACGCCCATCCAGCCCCACTGCAGCTGGTTCACCTCGGAACCCAGCTCGGCCAGGCTGGCGGGGAAGCGCCCGAAGCTGAAGGCCACGTCCTCGGAGGTCATGTCACGCCCGCCCGCGGCATCGGGGTTGAACTTCAGGTTCGGCTCCAGGCTGAAGACGAGCGTGGTGGCGTCGGGCTGCTCCCAGCTGGCGGCGGCGTCGCCCCAGGCCTCCTCCTCGACGAGCGAGTAGCCGAGCAGGTGGTTGTAGGTGAGCGCCGTCCACATCTGGTCGGTAACCGTGACGGACGGATCGAGCGAGGTGTTCTGGGACGATTTCTGGTTGAGGAAGACCCCCCCCCGCACGGGGCCGCCCGCGGGCGGAGCCTCGGTGGGCGCGGCGGTGGCGGCCTCGGTCGCGGCGGCCTCGGTGGCAGCGGCCTCGGTGGCGGCGGCCCGCGTGGCGGCGGTGGTGGCGGCGGGTTCGCCGCCATCGCCGGTGTCGTCATCGTCGTCGCCGCAGCCCACGGCCACGAGCCCGGCGGCGCCGACCGCCGTCGCGGCCCCGCCCGCCAGCACGCGCCTGCGCGAAACGCGCCTGCGCCAGTACCTGTTCCAGTAGCCCTCGGCCATTCATTTCCCTCCGTGCGCCCGCCGCGTCGGCGGACGGATTGGCGATTCATAAGCGGGCGGCGCGACGCGCGCAATACCCGCGGGCGGCGCCTCAGGCGTCGGCGAGCCACATGTTCTGGGCGCGCCGGTAGCCCATGGAGGCGTTGCTGAAGAAGTCCGGCACGGGCGGCACGTCGCGCAGGCGGTCGCTGATGGCGAAGCGGTCCACCGATTCCACGGGCAGCGGCAGGGTGCAGCAGAACTGCGTGAAGATGAGGCGCTGCAGCTGCTGGAGGTAGACCGCGCGCTCCTCCGGGTCGAGCGTCGCGCCCTGCGCGTTGTAGAGCTGCTGGATGGGCGCGCCGATGGGGTCCGTGACGTCGATGACCTCGGGCGGGATCTGCGCGGCCAGGGGGTGGTCGTGGGTGAAGAGGCCGAAGGCCCCGCCGTAGCCGGTGGGCACGTAGTGGGTGAGGGCGTTGTAGTCGGGGATGGTGGAGACGGAGTCCTCGAAGAGAACGAACCAGTGCCAGATCTTCTGGCCCGGCGGGGCGGTGGCGAGGGCGATGAAGTTGGCGAGGTCGGCGGGCTCCATGCGCGTGGGCACGCCGAGGTTCTGCTCGATGCTCTGGGCGATGAACTGCTGGGCGATGCCGGTCGTGAAGGTGGGGATGACCGTGACGAAGCCGTCGGGGAAGACCTGATCGCCGCCGCCCTGCTCCCACAGCTGGCGGGCGCGCTCGGGGTCGAACTGCTGCAGCTGGCGGATCTCCTCCTGCGGGAGCACCTGGGGGAAGGCGGGGCCCACGGGCGCGCCGCGGATGCCCTCGCCGTTGAGCACGACGTCGATGTAGGCGTCCCAGTCGATGGAGAGGGAGAGGGCCTCGCGCAGCAGGGGGAACTGCGCCCACTTGAGGGCGTCGAGGGCCATGATGAGGTGCTTGTTCGTCGGCCCCTCGATGATGCGCACGCCCTCGCGCTCCCGCAGCTCGTCGATCTTGATGACTTCGAGGCCGCCGGTGACGCCCTCGAGCACATCCGTGTCGCCGGCGAGGAAGCGCGTCTCGCGGGCCACGGGATCGGTGACGAGCGTGTCCTCCCAGCGGTCGATCCAGGGCGGGTCGGCGGTGAAGCGCCCGCGCGCGCCGGAGTGGCCCGCGTAGTTGGGGTTGCGCACGTAGACGTCGGTGCCGTCGGGGTCCGCCGTCTCGAACATGTAGGCGCCGCCGCCCGCGTTGACGGTGTCGCGCAGGTCGCCGTTGGCCTCGACGACCTCGGGGGCGACGATGGCGAGCGAGCTGGAGCCGAGGGTGGGGACGGCGGAGGCCCAGGGATGGGGCATGGCGATGCCGAAGGTGAGGTCGTCGGGCGTGTCGAAGCCCGCCATCCAGAAGTACTGGAGGGGGTTGAGGCGGGAGCCCAGCTCGGCCACGGCCTGGGGGAAGCGGCTGAAGCTGTAGGCGATGTCGCCGGAGGTGATCTGGCGCCCGCCCGCGGCCTCGGGGTTGAAGCGCAGGTTCGGTTCGAGGCTGAGGACGAGCGTGACCGGGTCGGGCTGCTCCCACTCGACGGCGGCGTCGCCCCAGGACTCGTCCTCGACCAGCGAGTAGCCGAGAAGGTGGTTGTAGGTGAGGGCGGACCAGCCGCGGCCCGTGACGGTGACGGCGGGGTCGTAGCCGGTGGAGGCGAGGGCGTGCTGCATGCGGAAGGCGCCGCCCGCGCGCGGTCCCGCGGCCTCGGTGGGGGCGGGCGTGGGCGTCGGCGTGGGCGCCGCCGTGGCGGTGGCGGTGGCAGTGGCGGCCACGGTTCCGGTGGCGGCGGCGGTCGCGGTGGCGGTGGCGGTGGCCGCGTCGTCGTCATCGTCGTCGCCGCAGCCGACGACCGCGAGCGCGGCGGCGCCCGCCGCCGTGGCGGCCCCGCCAGCCAGCACGCGCCTGCGCGAGACGCGCGCGCGCCAGTACCTGTCCCAGTAGCCGTCGGCCATGACCGTCCTCCTCGGCGCGCGGGTTCGCGCGATGGGGCAAGTGTACGCGCAAACGGGCGCGCGCGAGCGGCGTCGGCGGTATGATGGCGGCCTGTTGCGAACGGGAAGGGCGCGGGACGCCCCCGTGCTCCCGAACGAAAGAGGACGAAGATGGATTTCCGGGACAACGAGGCGCAGGCGGCGTGGCGCGTGCGGGTGAAGGACTTCCTGGCGGAGTACCTGCCGGACGAGATTCGCGGGAAGTTCCCCATGGACCGGCCCGCGGAGGAGAAGCCGCTGTGGGAGTCGTGGCGCGTGGCGCTGGCGGAGCGCGGCTGGATCGCGCCCGCTTGGCCCGCCGAGTACGGCGGCGCGGGCATGAAGCCGATGGACCAGTTCATCCTGAGCCAGGAGTTCGCGGAGGCGGGCGCGCCGCGGCTGGGCGGGCTGGGGCTGATGATGCTCGGCCCCACGCTCATCGAGCACGGCACGGAGGCGCAGAAGCAGCGCCACATCCCCGGCATCCTCGGCGGCGAGGTGGAGTGGTGCCAGGGCTACAGCGAGCCGGGCTCCGGCTCCGACCTGGCCTCGCTGCAGACGCGCGCCGTGCGCGACGGCGACGACTACGTGATCAACGGCCAGAAGATCTGGACCTCGCTGGCCCACCGCGCACACTGGATGTTCATGCTGGCGCGCACGGACCCGGACGCGCCCAAGCACCGCGGCATCACCTACTTCCTGCTGGACATGAAGACGCCGGGCATCACCGTGCGCCCGCTCGTGAACATGACCGGCGGGCACGATTTCAACGAGGTGTTCTTCGAGGACGTGCGCGTGCCCGCGGAGAACGTGGTGGGGGAGGTGAACCGCGGCTGGTACGTGGGCACCACGACGCTCGATTTCGAGCGCTCCTCCATCGGCACGCCCATCGGCCTGCGCCAGGGCGTGGAGCGCAACCTCGCATGGCTGCGCGAGCACAAGGGCGACGTGCCGCCCACCACCTACGAGGCCAGCCGCCACGACTGGGCGGAGCGCTTCATCGAGGTGCAGACGGCCACGATGCTGGCCTACCGCATCATCTCCATGCAGGACGCGGGCGAGATTCCGAACGCGGAGTCGTCCATCGCCAAGCTCTTCACCACGGAGCTGAGCCAGCGCATCGCGCGCACGGCCGCGCACATGGTGGGCATGTGGGGCGACGTCTCCGACGCGAAGGCCCCGTTGCGGGGGACGCCGGGCTTCGGCTACGTGAACCAGGTGCGCGAGACGATCGCGGGGGGCACGAGCGAAATCCAGCGCAACATCATCGCCACGCGCGGCCTCGGCCTGCCGCGCGCCTGAGCATCCGAGGAGGACGCCATGACGACCGAAACGGCGACGCTGGACCTGACGGCGCGCGCGAAGGCGATCGCGCCCGTGGTGGCGGAGGAGGCGGACGCGGCGGAACGCGACCGGCGGCTGACCAACCGCACGGTGGAGGCGATGAAGGAGCAGGGCCTCATCGGCATCTGGGCGCCGGAATCGCTGGGCGGGCTGGAGACCTCGCCGGGCGAGGGCTTCCGCCTCTTCGAGGAGGTGGCGCGGACGCACGCCTCCGCCGCCTGGAACCTCTGGATCTGGTCGACCGGCGGGCAGCTCGGGGCGACGCTGTCGGAGGAGGGCATCGCGGAGATGTTCGCGGACGGCCCCGCGGGGGCGATCGGCGCGGGCGGTATCTTCCCGCTCGCCCAAGCCGCGCCCGTGGAGGGCGGCTACCGCGTGACCGGGCGCTGGCCCTACTGCAGCGGGTCGGGGCACGCGCGCTGGCTGGGCGGGGGCTGCGCGGTGCTGGGCGACGACGGCCAGCCGCGCATGCTCATGCCCGGCGTGCCCGAAATCCGCTTCGTCACCTTCCGCCGCGCGGAGGTGGAGATCATCGACACGTGGCACGTGGTGGGGCTGCGGGCCACGGGCAGCAACGACGTGGCCGTGGAGAACGGCTTCGCCCCGCAGCACCTGACCTCCGGCTTCGGGCCGATGGCGGCGAAGGGCAAGCACTTCCAGGGGCCGCTCTACCGCTTCCCCATCCTGGGGGCGCTGGCCGCGCCCATCGGCATCATCGCGCTGGGCACGGCGCGCCACGCGCTCGACGAGTTCGTGAAGCTGGCGAAATCGAAGACGCCGAACACCTCGCAGACGAAGCTCACGGAGCTGGGCGCGGTGCAGCACGCCGTGGCGGAGGCGCACGCGGCCATCGAGTCGGCGCGCGCGTGGCTGTACGCGGCGGTGGAGGACGCCTGGCGGGCGACGCTGGCGGGGCAGCCCGTGACCATGGAGCAGCGGCGCGACCTGATGCTGGCGGCGGCGCACGCGACGCGCAGCGCCTCGCACGCGGCGGGCATCGCGCACGTGAACGCGGGCGGCACGGCGGTCTACGAGACGAGTCCGATCGAGCGCTGCTTCCGGGACGTGCACGCGGCCACGCAGCACGCGGGCACCGCGCCGCGCGCCTTCGCCAGCGGGGGACGGCTGCTGCTCGGGCTCACGCCCGACAACCCGCTCATCCTCGGCTGAGGCGCGCGGTCGGGCGCGGCCTCATCCTTACGGATGGCTCCTTGTCGCGGCTGAGCGTATTGCAGCCCATGTGTTTGGTCGCATCGTCCAATGACTGAGGCCATTCTCACGGGCCTATCCAAGTATTGCAGCCCATGTGTTTGATCGCATCGTTCAATGCGCCGGCGAGCTGGCGGTCGCTGTTCGCTTCCCGCAGCCGCCCCCTGTATTCGGGTGGGAACGCGGCGATGAGGTCGGTTGTCCAAGCGGGCAGGTCGGCGCGCGGGATACGGGGATCCTCTAGGGCGCGGCGCCAAATCCACTGTGCGGCACGAACGTTCCCGCACGGGCTATAAGCGGCGATAGCGTTGATGCTCTCCGCCTGTTCCAACTCGTAGCCCGTCAGGCCATCGGTGTTGACGCGCGCCTGCCGCACGCCGTCCCCACCACACGCGAGCGCGCCCAGCGCCACGACCAGCGCGACGAGTAGCGCCAGCCGCTTCACGAGTGGCTCTCACCCTCGCGCGCGGGCTCCTTCGCCCACTCGATGCCGCGGCGCAGCAGCTCGTAGTAGGTGGGCTGCGTCCACGCCCCCAGCTCGGGCACGGGCCATTCGGGCACGCTCAGGGGCGGATCCTGCATGTCGTACTTCGAGCGGCGGTGGCCGGGCGTGAGGTAGAGCACCTCGCCCGCGCCCACGGGGTGGAGGTACATGACCAGGCGGGGCTCGTCCTTCTCCCAGCTGTGCTCGAAGAAGCCGGGGCCGCTGTCGCCCGCGTAGCGCGTCTCCATGAGGGGCGTGATCTCGCCGTGGTACTCGCACAGGTAGAGCTCGTCCTCGGCCTCCCAGGGCTCGATGCCCGCCACCAGCGGGTGGTCCCTGGCGGATTCGCTCACGGTGATGCGGTAGGGCTCGATGGCGGGATGGGCGATGAACTGGCTGCCGAGCGTCTCCATGAGGATGGGGTAGTCGCGCGGGCAGTGGACGCCGTCGGCCTGGAAGTCCATGACGGAGTTGGTGCCGTGCGTGGCGAACCAGCGCTTGCCGCCCGCCACGAAATCGCGCACGGCCTCCTGCTGCTCGACGGTGGGGTGCACGTCGCAGGTGTAGCTGATGAGGAAGTCGGCGGCGGCGATGGCCTCGGTGTTCGCGTAGTCCTCAAACACGCGCACGCGCACGTCGCCGTCCTCGTGGAGCAGCTTGAGCAGCTCGAGGCGGGCGAAGTTGATGTCGTGCCACTTGCCGCCGGCGATGAGGCAGGCGTCGATGCGGGGCATGGGAACCTCCCGTGCGATGGGCGCGCCGGACGCGGACGGGGAGTCCCGCGCCGTGCTGGCGGCGCGGGACTCCCCACGTTCGCGGGCGCTAGAAGGCGACGCGACGGGTGAAGCCGCCGTCCACGACGACGTTGACGCCGGTGGTGTGGCTGGAGGCGGGGCTGGCGAGGAAGGCGGCCACGTTGGCCACTTCCTGGCCGGCGCCCATGCGGCCCGCGAGCGTGTCCGGCTTGGCCTTGCTGCGCAGGGGGATGCCGTTGGCGATGGCCTCGAAGAAGGGGGGCATGCCCTGCTCGATGCCGTGCCAGGGGCCGCCCTCGAAGTAGGTGGGGCCGGGCGAGACGACGTTCACGCGGATGCCCGCGGGGCCGTGCTGCTGGGCGGCGAAGGAGGCGTAGTTGAGGAGCGCCGCCTTCATGGCGCCGTAGGCCCCGGCCGAGGTCATGGGCGGGGGCGGGAAGGCCTCCACGGCGGCCGAGGTGCTGATGATGACGATGGCGCCCGCGCTGGATTCGGTGAGGAAGGGCAGGGCCGCCTCCACGCCGCGCACGGTGCCCATCATGTCGATGGCGTAGTGCTCGTCCCACTTGTCGCCGCCGCCGCCCGCGGAGGCGTTGCTGACGAAGATGTCGATGCCGCCGAGGTCGGCGGCGCTCCGCTCCACCCAGCCCTTGAGGGCGGCGTGGTCGGCCACGTCGCAGGGCGCGCCGGAGACGTTGCCGCCGTGGGCCTTGAGGCCCTCGACGGCGGCGGCGACCTTGTCGGGGGTGCGCGCGCAGATGGCCACGTCGGCGCCCTCGGCGGCGAGCGTGTTGGCGATGAAGTTGCCGATGCCCTGGCTGGCGGCGGTGACGAGGGCCTTCTTGCCCCCCAGTCCGAGATCCATGATGCGGAACCTCCACGGTTTCGGGGTCTGGCCGGGGCGGATGGGGCCGCGGCCGTTCGGATGGCGGGCGCGATTCTAGAGAGTCGCGCCCCGCCGCGAAAGGGAGCGGCGCGGGGGCGCTTTGTCTGGCGCGGGCCGCCCCTGTACGATGCGCGGGCGCTCGGGCGCCGCGCGGCGCCCCCAGTCCAGCGCGCGCGAGGCGTACGTGGCCGGCAACCGCAACGAACCCAGCGAGGAGGTCCTGCGCGACCTGCACCTGCGCATGGTGCGCATCCGCCATTTCGAGGAAGAGGCGGGCAAGCTCATGGAGCAGGGCAAGTCGCCCGGCGCGCTCCACCTCTACATCGGCGAGGAGGCGGTGGCGGCGGGCGTGATGGTGCACCTGAGCGACGAGGACCAGATCACGAGCACGCATCGCGGGCACGGGCACCTGGTGGCGAAGGGCGGGGATTTCCGCCTCATGTACGCCGAGCTGTTCGGGCGCGAGACGGGCTACAACAAGGGCCGCGGCGGCAGCATGCACATCTCCAACGTGGACGCGGGCATGCTGGGCGCGAACGGCATCGTGGCGGCGGGCCCGCCCATCGCCGTGGGCGCGGCCTTCTCCAACCAGTACCGCGGCACGCGCAACGTGGCCGTGCCCTTCTTCGGCGACGGGGCCACGAACGAGGGGGCCTTCCACGAGGCCGCCAACATGGCCGCCCTCTACAAGCTGCCCGTCGTCTTCGTCTGCGAGAACAACGGCTACGGCGAGTTCACGCCGCAGGCCCAGCACCAGGCCATCACCGACATCGTCGACCGCGCGCCCGGCTACGGCATGCCCGGCGTGGTCTGCGACGGCATGGACGCCATCGCCGTGTGGGAGGCCTCGGGCGAGGCCATCGAGCGCGCGCGCGAGGGCGGCGGGCCCACGCTGGTGGAGTGCAAGACCTACCGCTACGTGGACCACGTGGGGCTGCGCGGCATCGGCCTCAACTACCGCTCCGACGAGGAGCGCGAGGAGTGGCTGAAGCGCGACCCCATCGCGCAGCACGAGGCGCGCCTGCTCGAGCTGGGGGTCATGACGGAGGATGCGATCAAGGCCGTGCACGACGAGGTGCTGGCCGACATCGCGCAGGCGATCGAGTTCGCCGAGAACAGTCCGCTGCCCGATCCGGCGGACCTGCTGAACGACGTGTACACGCCCACGGCGGCGAGTTAGGAGCGGAACCATGACCACGGCGGAAGCGCCCGCGGGGCGGCAGCTCGTCTACACCCTCGCGATCACGGAAGGGGTGCGCCAGGCGCTCCAGGAGGACCCGCTGGCCTTCATGGCCGGCGAGGACGTGGCCGGGGCGGGCAGCGTCTTCGGCATCTACCGCGGGCTGCTCGACGAGTTCGGGCCGTCGCGCGTGATCGACACGCCCATCAGCGAGTCCGGCATCATCGGGCTGGCGGTGGGGGCGGGGGCCACGGGCCTGCGCCCCATCGTGGACATCATGTTCATGGACTTCATCGGGGAGTGCATGGACGAGATCGTGAACCAGCTGGCGAAGATGCGGTACATGTTCGGCGGCAAGGCCACGCTGCCGGTGACGGTGCTGACCATGTCGGGGGCGGGCATGAACCTGGCCGCGCAGCATTCGCAGAGTCTGGAGGCGTGGCTCTGCCACACGCCCGGGCTGAAGGTGGTGATGCCGGCCACGGCCTACGACGTGAAGGGCGCCATCATCACGGCGGCGCGCGAGCCGAACCCCGTGTTCGTGGTCATGTGCAAGGGCCTCATGGCGCTCCCCGGCGAGGTGCCGGAGGAGCCCTACGAGCTGCCCGTGGGCAAGGCCAACGTGCTGCGCGAGGGCGACGGCCTCACCATCGTGGCGCACGGGCGCATGATCCACGAGGCGCTGAAGGCCGCGGAGGCGCTGGAGGCGGACGGCGTCAGCGCGGAGGTCATCGACCCGCTCTGGCTGCAGCCGCTGGACACGGAGACGATCGTGGCGTCGGTGGCGAAGACGCACAACGCGCTGGTGGTGCACGAGGCGGTGCGCTTCGGCGGCCTGGGCGCGGAGATCGCGGCGCAGATCGCGGAGCTGGCCTTCGATTCGCTGGACGCGCCCGTGGGGCGCGTGGCGGCGCCCTTCTCGCCGGTGCCCTTCAGCCCCGTGCTGGAGCAGAGCTACGTGCCCAACGCGGAGCGCATCGCGGACGAGGCGCGGCGCATTCTCGGGGCGGGGTAGCGCGGTCCCGCCCCGCGCCCGCCCCCTCGGCATCGCCGTCAACCCCGCCTCGGGGAAGGACATCCGCCGCCTCGTGGCGCGCGCCTCCGTGTTCGACAACCAGGAGAAGCGCGCCATCGTGCGGCGCGCCATCGCGGGCGCGCTGGCCAGCGGCGTGCGCGAGTTCCGCTACCTGGCCGACACGCACGGCATCGCGGCGGCGGCCATCGCCGAGTTCGGGGAGGCCGCGCGCTTCGCCGCCGTGGACGCGCCGCGCACGGCCAGCGCGCTCGACACCACGCGCGCGGCGGCGGCGCTGCGCGAAGCGGACTGCGGCGCGGTGGTGACGCTGGGCGGCGACGGCACCAACCGCGCCTTCGCCCTGGGCTGGCGGGACGCGCCTCTCGCGCCCGTCTCCACGGGCACGAACAACGTCTTCCCCATGCTCGTGGAGGCGACGGTGGCGGGGGCCGCCGCCGGGCTGGTGGCGAGCGGGCGGGCGCCGCTCGAGGCCGTGGCGGCGCGGGCCAAGGTCGTGCACGTGGCCATCGAGGACGAGGCCGACGACCTGGCGCTCGTGGACGCGGCGCTGGCGGCGGGACGCTTCGTGGGGGCGCGCGCCATCTGGGGCGGCGACCGCCTGCGCGAGGCCGTGCTCACGCGCGCCGAGCCGTCCGCCGTGGGCATCACCGCCATCGGGGGGCTGCTGTCGCCGCTCGCCCCCGCCGAGGACGCGGGCCTGCATCTCTCCCTGGGCGCGGGCGGGACGGTCGTGCGCGCGCCCATCGCGCCGGGCCTCTACGAGCCCGTGGGCGTGCGCGCGCACGGGCGCCTCGCGCTCGGCGAGGCGGTGACGGTGCGGGGGCCGGGCGTGCTCGCGCTCGACGGCGAACGGGAGCGCGTGTTGAAAGCGGGCCAAGCCGCTACACTCCGCGTGGAGCGCGACGGCCCGTGGGTCATCGACGTGCCCGCGACGCTCGCGCGCGCCGCCGCCGCCGGGCTCTATCGCGAGGAACCGCACGCGGCGCAACGGGACGGGGGTTGAGATGCCGACCGAGATCTACATGGTGAAACTCGGCATGACCATGACCGAGGGCACGGTCGCCGAGTGGCACGTCCCCGACGGGGGCGAGGTGAAGGCCGGCGAGGACCTCTACCGCCTCGAAACGGAGAAGGTGGAGATGGAGGTGGAGGCGGAGGCCACGGGCACCGTGCGCCACCTCGTGCCGGACGAGGCGACGGTCGATCCGGGCGTCGTGGTGGGCTACATCTACGCCGCGGGCGAGGAGATTCCGGAGGCGCTGCCCGGCGCGGGCGCGCCCGCGGCGTCCGCCAGCGCGACGCCCGCTCCGGCGAGCGTGGCGCCCGCTCCGGCGGCGGCGAGCGCTCCGGCCCCCGCGGCGGCGTCCGGCGGGCGCGTGACCGCGTCCCCGGCGGCGCGCAGGCTGGCGCGCGAGCTGGACGTGGACCTCGCGACCGTGACCGGCACGGGCCCGGGCGGGCGCGTCACCGAGGACGACGTGCGCACCGCGCGCGAGTCCGCCGCCAGCGCGCCCGCAGAAGCGCCCGCCTCGCCGCTGGCGCGCAAGCGCGCGAGGGCGCTGGGCGTGGACCTCGCGACCGTGACCGGCACGGGGCCGGGCGGGCGCATCACGAAGGAGGACGTGGAGGCCGCCGCCAGCGCCGCTCCCGCTGCCGCCGCGCCGGCGGAAGCGGCCGGGGACGAGGTGGTGGCCGTGCGCGGGATGCGCAAGGTCATCGCCGAGCGCATGTACGCGAGCCTGCGCGACACGGCGCAGCTGACGATGGACATGGACGCCGTCATGGACGACTGCGCCCGCCTGCGCGCGCAGCTCATCGAGGAGTGGGCGGACGAGGGCGTGCGCCCCTCCTGGACGGACATCGTGATGAAGGCGGCGGCGCGTGCGCTGCGCGACCACCCGCGCATGAACGCGCGCTTCGAGGGCGCGGAGATGACGCTGCGGGGCGAGGTGCACGTCGGCATGGCCGTGGCCCTGGACGAGGGGCTGGTGGTGCCCGTGCTGCGCCACGTGGACCGCATGGGCCTGCGCGAGATCGCGGTCGAGTCCTCGCGGCTGGCGGCGGCGGCGCGCGAGGGCAAACTCTCGCTCGACGACATGGCGGGCGGCACCTTCACCGTCTCCACGCTGGGCATGTTCGGCGTGGACTCCTTCACGCCCATCCTCAACCCGCCGGAGGTGGGCATCCTCGGCGTGAACCGCCTGCGCGACGGCGTGCGCTGGGAGGGCGAGCGCCCCGTGCGGCAACGGACCATGACGCTCAGCCTGACGTGGGACCACCGCGCGCTCGACGGCGCGCCCGCGGCGCAGTTCCTGGCGTCCGTGCGCGACTACCTCGAAGCGCCCTTCCGGCTGCTGGTGCAGGGGGACGGACGATGAGCGGGACGACCTTCGACGTGGCCGTGATCGGGGGCGGGCCGGGGGGCTACGTGGCCGCCATCCGCGCCTCCCAGCTGGGGCTGCGCGCGGCGCTCGTGGAGCGCGAGCGCCTCGGCGGCGTCTGCCTCAACTGGGGCTGCATTCCCACCAAGACGCTCCTGCACACCGCCGACCTCTACCGCGAGATGCGGCAGGCCGAGCGCTACGGACTGGCGGCGGAGCCGTCCTTCGACCTGGCGAAGGTGGTGAGCCGCTCGCGCGCGGTGGCGGGGCAGCTCAACGGCGGCGTCGAGTTCCTCATGCGCAAGCACGGCGTCGAGGTGTTCGCGGGCGCGGCGCGGCTCACGGGCGAGGGCGGGCTGTCCGTGGAGAAGGACGGCGCCGTCGCGGCCGAGCTGGAGGCGGAGCACGTCATCCTGGCCACGGGCGCGCGCCCGCGCTCCCTGCCCGGGCTGGAGGCGGACGGCGAGCGCGTGTGGACCTACCGCGAGGCGATGGTCCCGGAGACGATGCCGCGCTCGCTGCTGGTCATCGGGTCGGGGGCCATCGGCGTGGAGTTCGCGGGGTTCTACCGCGCGCTGGGGGCGGAGGTGACGGTGGTGGAGGTGCTGCCGCGCATCCTGCCCGCGGAGGACGAGGAGATTTCGGCCTTCGCGCGCGACCAATTCGAGAAGCAGGGCATCGCCATCCACACGAACGCCGCGGTCGAATCGCTCACCGCGGAGGGGGACGGCCTGCGCGCGGTCGTCGCCGCGGAGGAGGGCGCGCTGGAGGCGGCCTTCGACCGCGCCATCCTGGCCGTGGGCGTCACCGGCAACGTGGAGGGGCTGGGGCTGGAGGCGACCGCCGCGCGCGTCGATCGCGGGGCCGTCGCGGTGAACGAGTGGCAGGAGACGGACGAGCCCGGGCTGTACGCCATCGGCGACGTGGCGGGGCCGCCCCTGCTGGCGCACAAGGCCATGCACGAGGGCGTGATCTGCGTGGAGCGCATCGCCGGGCTGGAGACGGCGCGCCCGCTGGACCGGCGGCGCATCCCCGGCTGCACCTACTGCCATCCCCAGATCGCCAGCGTGGGCCTCACCGAGGGGGCCGCGCGGGAGGCGGGGCGCGAGGTGCGCGTGGGGCGCTTCCCGCTGGCGGGCAACGGCAAGGCCATCGCCATCGGCGATACGGCGGGCATGGCGAAGACCGTGTTCGACGCGGAGACGGACGAGCTGCTGGGGGCGCATCTGGTCGGTCCCGACGTGACCGAGATGATCCAGGGCTTCGCGGTGGCCATGGGGCTGGAGACGACGGAGGCGGAGCTGATGGAGACCGTCTTCCCGCACCCCACGGTGTCGGAGGCGATGCACGAGTCCGTGCTCGACGCCTACGGGCGGGCGCTCCACATCTGATCCGGCGGCTGACGGCGGCGGCCCCCGCGCGGTACGGTAGGCGGCATGGGCGCGCTCATCGAGCACCTGCGCACGCTCGCCGCCGGGGGGGCGAGCATCGAGGCCGTGACCGCCGCCGCCGAGGAGGGGCTGGCGGGGGGCAGGCTGCTGGCCGACGAGCTGGCCGACCCGGAAGCGGCCATCGCGGGCGCGCGCGAGGAGACGGAGGCGTTGAACCGCGAGATTCGGGGGGCACTGCAGCGCTTCCCCGCCAGCCAGAGCGCGGGCTTCCACCGCAGCGACCTGGATCCGCGCGCGATGGCCGTGATCGCCACCATCGCCTACGCCCGCCGCGGGGGCGTCTACCTGCCCGACGACCTGCGCGAGATGGCGGACGAGGGGCGCGTTTCGCGGGAGTGGCGCGCACGCGAGTCCGTGCGCATCCGCGTGCTGCTGACGGTGCTGCCCATGTTCCTGGGGGCCATCGAGCGGGGCGAGCTGATCCCCGCCGCCTTCGCCACCGGCATCACGGAGACGGCGCGGCGGCTGGGGCGCGTGCGCATGCCCGCGACGGCGGCGGCGGGGGGCGATTGCGGCGGCGCGGCGGGCGCGTGAGAATGCGCCCATGACGTGGCTCGAGGGCGCGCACGGCGATCCCCCCTTCGACGCGGCGCTGGGGCTGCGGCCCGACCTGCGCGACCTCTACCGCGCCTTCTACGGCAAGCTCTGGGACGAGGAACTGGCGCCCGCCGCGCTGCTCGAACTCTGCCGCCTGCGCGTGGCCCAGCTGCACGGCTGCGAGGCCGAGCTGGCGGTGCGGCACGCCGAAGCGGACGTGAGCAGGGAGCGCGTGGCGGCGCTGGCGGACTGGGCCGCGAGCGACCGTTTCGACGCCGTCGAGCGGGCGGCGCTGGCCATCGCCGAGAAGATGCCCTGGCGCCACCACGAGATCACCGACGCCGAATACGCCGAGCTGCGCGGGCGGGTGGGCGAGAAGGGCGTGGTCGCGCTCACGGTCGCGATCGCGCTGTTCGACGCCAACTGCCGTCTGCGCCTGGCGCTGGACGCGGAGGCCGCGCCCGCGCGGGTGGCGGCCCCGGCGTCGGCGGCGGGTCCGATCCACTAGGAGGGATGCGATGTCGACGAAACCGCGCGTGAGTTCCGCCATCGCCGGGCAGCCGCCCGGCTTCGGCACGGCGCTGGCCCACCAGCCGGGGCTGGCGCAGGCCTTCGGCGCGCTCTACGGGACGTTCTGGAGCAAGGGGGCGCTGGACCACCGCACGAAGGAGGTCACGCGCATGCGCAACGCCCGCGTGACCGACTGCGGCTACTGACGGAACGTTCGCTTCGCCGTGGCGCGTGAGCAGGGACTTTCGGAAGAGCAGGTGGCCGAGATCGGGGACGGCTACGAGGAGTCGCGCCTCTCCGCGCGGGACAAGGCCGCGATCGCCTTCACGGACGCGATCATCGGCGACCCGCAGGGGGTGACGCCGGAGTTGCGGGCGCGCCTGCGCGAGCACTTCGGCGACCCCGAAATCGTGGAGATGGCGCTGGGCGTGGGGCTCTTCATGAGCCTCTCGAAGGTGCTCATCGCGCTCGGCATGGAGCCGGAGGCGATGGACACGGAAATCGTGCCCACGCCGGGGAACGGCTGACGCACGCGCCCCGCGTGGCGTACGATAGGGATCGCGGGCGCGCGCCCGCCCAGGGAAGAAGGAGCGAACACGATGGTCATCGAAACGCGCGTGAGCCAGACGCCCACGGAGAAGGCCCCGGAGCCCGTGCTGGGCACGGAGCTCATCCCGAAGGAGCGCTACACCTCGGCGGAGTTCATGCGCCTCGAGTGGGAGCGCATGTGGACGAAGGTCTGGAACATCGCCGGGCGCGAGTCCGACATCCCCAACGTGGGCGACTACTTCACCACCGAGCTGGGGCCGGAGTCGTTCCTCGTCGTGCGCGAGACGCCGGACCGCATCCGCGCCTTCTACAACGTCTGCCCCCACCGCGGGAACCAGATCCGCAACCCCGGCATGGGGCACGCGGAATCGTTCCAGTGCGCCTACCACTTCTTCGAGTTCAACCTGGACGGGTCGAAGAAGTTCGTGCCCGACGAGGACACCTTCACGCAGGGCGTGCCCCAGGAGACGGCGCTGGTGGAGGTGCCGTGCGACACGTGGGGCGGCTGGGTGTGGTTCAACATGAACCCCGAGGCCGAGCCCCTGCGCGATTTCCTGGGCGTGCTGCCGGAGCACCTCGACCCGTACCACTTCGAGGAGCAGTACATCGTCCAGGACAAGACGATCGAGTGGGACTGCAACTGGAAGGCCTCGGTGGACGCCTTCAACGAGGTCTACCACGTGCAGGGCATCCACCCGCAGCTGCTGGAGTCGCTGGACGACATCCACGTGCAGATCGACCTGTACGAGCGGCACAACCGCTACCTCGTGCCCTTCGGGCTGCTGAGCCCGCGCTACCAGAACCGGGACGAGATCACGGACGCGCTGCAGGGGATGCTGCGGGGCGCGGGCATCGACCCGGCGACGTTCGACGGCGAGGCGGACGACGTGCGCACGGCCATGCAGGCGGCGCAGCGCGAGAACACGGAGGCGCGCGGCATCGACGTCTCCGAGCTGAACGACGACCAGATGACGGACGACTACCACTACTACATCTTCCCGAACATCACGCTGAACACGCACCACACGGGCGTGATGCTCTTCCGCCAGCGTCCGCATCCGACGGACCCGAACAAGATGTACTACGACCTGCAGAACTACGTGCGCGTGCCGGAGGGGGCGGAGCCGCCGCCGCGTCCGCCGCACACGCACCACCGGCACGGCGAGCTGTCGCTGGGGCTGGTGCTGGATCAGGATTCGTACAACCTGCCGCGCGTGCAGAAGGGGATGAATTCGCGGGCCTACCCGGGCCTGCTCATCAACTACCGCGAGCGGCGCATCCGGCACATGCACAAGACGATCGACGACTACCTCTTCGGTCCCGACCGCTAGGCCGGGCGGGAACGAGGCCAAACGGTGAGCGAGCGGACGGACGGGAGCGAGGCGCCCTTCGTGCCCGTGGGGCCGGCGGACATGCTGCGTCCGGGCGAGAGCGCGATCGTGGAGCTGGAGGACGACTCGATCGTGCTCGTGCGCCTGATCGAGGGCTACTACGCCATCGAGAACCGCTGCTCGCACGACGACGGGCCGCTGGGGCAGGGGCGGCTGGTGGGCTACGAGATCGACTGCCCCCGCCACGGCGCCAAGTTCGACGTGCGCGACGGGGCCGCCAAGTCGCTGCCCGCCTTTCGCCCCGTGGCCTCCTTCCCCGTGCGCCACAACGAGGAGACGGACGAGATCGAGGTCCAGTACCAGAAGCCGGAGCCGCCGGGATACGAGGATCCGCGCGGCTTCTCCTTCAACTTCAGCTAGCGGAGGCAAGCGATGGCGGAGATGACGCCGGGCGGGGACTGGCGGGAGACGTACCGGAGGCGCCTGAAGAGCCTGGACGAGGCCATGGCGCTCATCGGCGAGGGGGATCTCGTGGGCATGGGCGTGCTCACGCCCGGCCAGCTCACCACGGCGCTGGCGGGGCGCGCGGAGCAGCTGGGGCGCCTGCACGTGCGCGCGCTGGCGCCCGCCGAGCCGCGCCTCTTCAGCCCCGGCCAGAACGGCGAGCGCGAGATCGAGCTGTTCATCGGCGAGCCCCTGCGCGGGGCGCACGACGCGCAGGTCGCCACCTACCTGCCCAACACCTTCATGCTGGGCATGAAGGCGTTCGACGCGGGGCGAGAGGAGGCGCGCCTGCCCGATGTGCAGATTACGTCGTGCAGCGAGCCCAACGAGGCCGGGTACGTGCAGTTCGGGGCGCACATGTGGACGCGCAAGGCGTACGCCGCGCGCTGCCGCACCGTGATCGGCATGATCGACCCGAACATCGCGCCCGCGCACGGCGACGTGTGGCTGCACGTGAGCCGCTTCGACGCCATCATCGAGGGGGCCATCGCGCCCGTGGACCTGGATGCGGTGCGGGAGCGCGTGGAGACGCTCTCGGCCGAGGCGGACCGCGGCGAGCTGCTTGAGCTGCTGTCGCTGGCCAGCCCCGACCAGGTGGCGCTCTTCGAGCAGGTCTTCCACGCGCTGCCGCCGAAGATCGTGCGGCAGGGGCTGGGCCTCGCGGAGGTGGACGCGGAGGCGCGGGCCATCGCCGACAACCTCGCGCCCCTCATCCGCGACGGGGACACCATCCAGGTGGGCGTGGGCACGCCCAGCGCGCTCATGTTCAAGGCGGGGGCCTTCGACCACGCCCGCCACCTGGGCGTGCACACGGAGCTGGGATCGCCCGGGCTGGCGCGGCTGTGGGAGCGCGGCGTCATCGACAACTCGCGCAAGACGCTGCATCCGGGGCGCTGCGTGGCCGTGGCGTGGACGGGCTGCGACGGCGCGGACCTGGGCATCATCCGCGACAACCCCGCCTTTGAGGTGTACGACCCCGACTATCTGCTCAATCCGGCGCTGATGAGCCGGAACCGCCAGATGACCTCGGTGAACAGCGCCGTGGCGGTGGACCTGCTGGGGCAGATCGCGAGCGAGGACCGCTTCGGCGGGCACATGATCAACGGCACGGGCGGGCAGCCGGACACGCACATCAGCGCCGCCCTCTGCCCCGACGGGCGCGCCGTCACGGTGCTGCGCTCGACGGCGCTGGGGGGATCGCTCTCCAAGATCGTGGCGAGGCACGAGGCGGGCACGCTCGTCACCATCCCGCGCTACCTGGCCGACACCATCGTGACGGAGCACGGCGTGGCGCGCCTGCTCGACAAGAACCACCGCCAGCGCGCGGCGGAGCTGATCGGCGTCGCGCATCCCGATTTCCGCGCCGAGCTGCGCCAGCAGGCGGCGGAGCTCTGGGGCGAATCGGTCGACTAGGCCACGGTCAGAGGCGCTCGAAGACGCGCTCGCGCAGGCGGCGGGCGCGGCGCTCCGCGTCGAGACGGCGGTCCACGCGCCGCGCGCGCCGCGTCTCGTGCCGCGCCCAGTCGAGCGCGATGAAGGCGAGCGCGGCGAGGAAGACGAGGCTCCCGCCGACCCAGAGCACGAGGATGGCGAGCCGCTGGTCGGCCATGGCGGAGACGGACCAGGCGGGCGCGGCGGCGGCGAACGATTCATGCACGGGCGTGTTGAGGCTGAGGAACATGCCGCCGAAGAGGCCCTTGTGCGTCATCTCCACGGCCACGTAGAGCAGGCGCAGGGGATGGTTCATGCGCCAGGGCGCGGGGTCGGCGCAGAGCGCGGGCCACCAGAAGAGGATGGCCACGGCGAACAGGCTGAGCTGTTGGAGGTCGCGCGCGAAGACGTTGCTGGCCGCCGTCTCCGTGAGCGCCGTGAACTGCCAGGCGTAGGTGACGGCGGCGAAGAGCAGCCAGGAGACGAGCGGCATGGCGGCGACGCGCATGGCGCGCCCGCGGTAGAAGCGCCGCAGGCGGGCGCGTCCGCGCGGGCCGCTGGCGCGGAAGGCGAGCGTGAGCGGCGCGCCCAGCAGCAGGAGCGGCGGCGCGACCATCGTCAGCAGCAGCATTCCCGCGAAATCGGCCCAGAGCAGGCGCGTCCCGTAGTGCTCCAGCGGGGACTGCGTGGCCGCGAACACGAGCGTCAGCCCCAGCAGGAACGCGCCCGCGCGGCGCGCGTCGGCGGGGCGGGAGCGCACGCGCCAGAGCGCGGCCAGATAGAGCGCGGCGGCGGCCAGCAGGGCGGCGTCCCAGAGCGGGTCGAAGGCGAAGCGCGCGGCGATGGCGGCGAGATCGGGGGCGGGCTCAGTAGTCACCGGGGTCGCTCCAGCGCGCGCGCACGGCGTTCGCGGCGGCGAGGCGGGCGCGCTCCGCGAGCAGGTCGAGGATGGCCAGCGCCTCCTCCGCGCCGAGCGTCTCGCCCGCCTCGGCGCGCAGCTCGGCCACGCGCGCGTCGAGGGCCGCCAGGCGCGCCTCGAGCTCGGCGGGCGCGAGCCGTTCGCCGCCATCCGCGCCGCCGCTGGACGCGCCATCCGCGCCCGCGCCCGGCTGCGAAGCGGGCGGATCCGGCGGTTCACCGTCGGGCGGTTCGCCGTCCCCATCGGAGGGCGCGGGGGCTGCGGCGGGGGGAGGGGGAGGCCGCAGCAGGCGGAGGACGACCTCGTAGTCGCGGCGCGCGACGTCGTCCTCCGGCGCGAGCAGCAGCGCCTCGCGGAAGGCCTCCAGCGAGGCCTCGAGCACGCCGAGGGCGAAGAGGTGCCGCCCGAGGCTGGCGTGGCCCGCGGCGGCGATGGCGGCGTCGCGGTGGGCGGCGGCGAGACGGGCCGCGCGCGCGCCCTCCTCGTGGCGTCCGGCATGGTGGAGGGCGGCGGCGAGGTTGAGGGCGATGCGCCCGTCCGCGGGGGCCTCCGCGCGCGCCTCGTACAGCAGCGCGACGGCGGCGTCATCGTCGCCCGCGGCGAGCGCCTCGCGCGCGCGTTCGTTGAGGTCGTGCGCCGCCGTGGCGCAGGCGGAGGCGAGGAGCGCGAGCGCGGCGGCGAGGGCGAGCGCCATCCCCCCGCGCCAGCGGAACGGGACGCGCCACTCGATGGCCGTGCCCAGCAGCGCCAGCGCGAGCGCGACGGCGGCGAACCACTGGAAGCGCTCGATGGGCAGGGACGCCTCCGTGAGGCCGCGTTCGCCCCCGTCGAGGGCGGCGATCCGCGCGCGCACGGCCCCGGGCACGGTCGCGGGATCGGCGCCCAGGTAGCGCCCGCCCGCGGCCTCCGCGATGGCGCGCAGGCGGGCCTCGCCGAGGCGCGAGACGACGGGCGCGCCATCGACGTCGGTGAGGACGGAGCGTTCGCCGGAGACGGGGTCGAACACGGGCACGGCGCCGCCCGCGGGCGTGCCCGCGCCCGCGACCAGCAGGGCGATGCCCGCGTCGGCGAGGGCGGCGGCGCTGGCGGCGGGATCGCCGCCGAGGTCGTCGCCGTCGGAGACGAGCAGCACGAGGCCCCCGGCGCGCCCGTCCCCGTCGTCGAGCAGCTCGCGCGCGAGGTCGAGCCCGGCGGCGGCGCTGGTGCCGCGTTCGAGCAGGAGCGCGCCGCCCCGCACGTTCTCGACGACGGCGGCGGCGGCGGCCAGATCGCGCGTGAGGGGGAAGCGCACGCGCGCGTCCCCGGCGAACACGATCAGCGCGGCGCGGTCGCCGGAGAGGACGCGGAAGGCGCCAGCCACGGCGGCGCGCGCGGCGGCGAGGCGCGAGGGCGCGACGTCCGTCACGCCCATGCTGCGGGACACGTCGAGCACGGCCACGACCCGCGCGCCGCCGGTGGGGACGGCGACCGTGCGTTCCCCCCAGCGCGGCTGGGCGGCGGCCGCGACGGCCAGCGCGACGGCCAGCGCGAGCGCGACGACGCCAGCGCGGCGCGGCCTCGGCGGCTGGCGCGTGAGGGCGCGCGCGCGGCGGGCGGAGCGCTCCGCGAGCATCAGCGCCAGCGGCCCCAGCGCGAGCGCGACGGGCGCGAGGACGAGCCAGAGCGGGACGCCAAAACCGAAGCCGCTCATGCGGGCGTCATCCGCAGCCAGACGCCGCCCAGCGCCAGATCGACGAGCAGGAGCGCGGCCCCGGCGACGAGCAGCCAGGGGCCCAGCTCGCGGTGGCGCGCGAGCGTTTCGCCGCCCACGCGGCTCGTCTCCAGCGAGGCGATTTCGTCGTAGACGCGCGCCAGATCCTCCGGCGTGGCCGCCTCGAAGTAGGCCGCGTCCGTGCGTTCGGCGATGGCTTTCAGCAGATCCACGTCCACGCCCGCGTCGGCGATGCCGCGCGACTCGCCCTCCTCCACGATGCCGATGGTGTAGACGCGCACGCGGATGGCGGCGGCCAGGTCGGCGGCCTCGGCGGGGCCGATGGACGGCACGTTCTGGCGTCCGTCCGTGAGCAGGATGACGATGCGGCTGGCGGCGGTCGATTCCCCCAGCATGGAGAGCGCGGCGGCGATGCCCACGCCGATGCCGGTGCCGTCGGGCAGGAAGGTGGAGTCGAGGTCGGCGATGACGGCGTCGAGGGCATCGTGGTCGAGCGTGAGGGGCGCGAGGGGGAGGGCCTCGCGCTGGAAGACGACGAGGCCGACGCGATCATGCTCGCGGCTCGCCACGAACTCGCGGAGTACGTCCCTGGCGGCGTCGAGGCGCGTGCCCCCGCCGCCGAAGGGGCTCGCCGACATGCTGCTGGACAGGTCGACGGCGAGCGCGACGTCCACGCCCTCGGCGGGCGCGAGCGCCTCGGCCTCGCCCGCGCGCGGCCTTGCCACGCCCGCGACGAGCAGGAGCACGGCGGCGACGCGCAGGACGGGGAGCAGGCGTCGCGCCCGCACGCGCCAGCCAGCGGGGACGGCGGCGAGCCCGCCCGCGAAGGGCACGGCGATGGCGGGCGCGGGCCGCCGCCAGCGCGCAAAGGCGAGGGGCGCCGCCGCCAGCGCCAGCAACAGCAGCCACGGGTCGGCGAAGCGCATCAGGGCACGCGCTCCACGAGTTCGCGCGCGACGGCGAGGTCGGCGCGGCGGCGTTCGGGCGCGGGGCGGTATCCGGCGTAGACGACGGCATCGCATTCGCGCAGGAGCTCGCGCGCGAGCCGCGCCTCCCAGCCGTCCACGCCCGCCGCCTCCATGCGCGGCTCCAGCTCGCCGGTGGCGAGGGAGGGGGCGGGGAAGGCGTAGCGCTCGCCGAGGTCGCGGCGCACGGCTCCGGCGATGGCGCGGTAGGCCCCGGCGGCGTCCGCGTCGAGCAGCGCCTCCGCCGCGTCGAGGGCGCGGGCGGGATCGGGCGCGGCCTCGGGCAGGGGCGCTTCGGCATCGCCCGGCCTGCGCCTCCACCAGCGCAGGCCGAGCGCGACGGCGGCGACGGTCAGCGCGACCGCGGCCAGCGCCGCCGCGCCCACCGCGGGCCAGAGCAGGGGCGACTGCGCCCCGCCGACGGGCGCGAGCGGGGGCGGCGGCGAGAGCGTGAGCGGCTCGCCGGGCGCGAGCGCGGAGGGCGCGTCGAGGCTCAGCGGCGGGCCCGCGACGGCGACGGCTCCGGCGTCCGTGACCACGCGCAGCGCGGGGGCGAAGGCGAGCGCGCCGGGCGCGAAGGGCGCGACCAGCGCCTCGATGCGGTGGCTCACGCCCCCGGCCACGGCGGCGGACTCCCGCGACAGCACGCGGACGACGCGCACGTCCCCCCAGGACGGCGCGGACGGATCGAGTTCGACCGAGGCGCCTGCGGGCACGACGAGCGCGATGGTGAGCGCGACGGGTTCGCCGATGCGGGCGGCGGGACGCGCGAGCGTGGCCTCCACGGCGTCCGGGGCCTGCGCGGCGGCGGCCAGCGGCGACGCCAGCAGCAGGGCCAGCGCCCCCGCCAGCGCGAGGCGTGTCACGCGACGGCCCGCGTCCGCCGCCGGAAGAAGGCGAGGAGCGCGCGCACGTAGTCCTCGCCCGCGACGACGCGGATCTCGTCGATGCCGAGTTCCCCGAAGAGGCGCTCGCGGGCGGCGTCGATGGCGCGCACGCGGGCGGCCCAGGCGTCGCGCACGGCGCCAGCGTCGCTGTCCACCTCGCGCACGGGGCCGCCCTCCGCGTCCACGAGGCGCACGACGCCCGCCGCCGGAAGGGTCCCGTCGAGCGGCTCGCGGATGCGCACGGCGATGACGTCGAAGCGCCGCACCGCCGCGCGCAGGGCGCGTTCGTAGCCATCCGTGAGGAAGTCGGAGACGACGAAGAGGGTGGCGCGGCGGCGCTGGACGCCCGTGAGGTACTCCAGCGCCGCGCCGAGGTCGGTGCCGCGCGTGGCGGGGCGGGCGGAGAGCGTTTCGCGCACGAGGCGCAGCACGTGCACGGCCCCGCCCGCGGGCCGCAGGTAGCGTTCGGGGGCGCTGGCGAAGAGCAGCAGCCCGGCGCGGTCGTTGGCGCGGATGGCGGCGAGCGCGAACACGGCGCACAGCTCGGCGGCGAGCTCGGCCCGCGAACGCTCCGTCGCGCCCGCCCGCAGCGAGGCGCTCACGTCGATGGCGAAGAGCACCGTGAGCTGGCGGTCCTCGCGGTAGCGGCGCACGAGCGGCTGGCCCATGCGCGCGGACGACTTCCAGTCGATAGCGCGCACGTCGTCGCCGGGCACGTAGGGGCGCAGCTCGTCGAACTCGATGCCGCGCCCGCGAAAGACGGCGTGATACTCCCCCAGGAAGAGGCCATCCACGACGCGGCGGGCGCGCAGCTCGATGGCGCGCACGCGGCGCAGGAGGTCGGGGACGGCCAGCGCGTCGCCGTCGGCGTCGCCGGACGCGCCGCCGTCGCGCCCGGGCCGCCAGCGCCGCCACGGCCATGCGCGCATGACGGCCTCAGGGCACCTCGACGGCTTCGAGCACGCGGTCGATGAGGTCGTCGGTCGTGATCTCCTCGGCGTCGGCCTCGTAGGTGGTGACGATGCGGTGGCGGAGCACGTCGTGGGCGAGCGCCTTCACGTCGTCGGGCATGGCGTAGGCGCGGCCTTGCAGGAGGGCGTGGGCGCGGGCCGTGCGCGCGAGGGCGATGGTGGCGCGCGGGGAGGCGCCCCAGGCGATGAGCGTGCGCAGCTCGGGCAGGCGCCAGGCGGCGGGGCGGCGCGTGGCCTGCACGATCTGCACGCAGTAGTCCTTGAGCGCGTCGTCGATGGCCACCCCGGCGAGGGCGGCGCGGGCGGCGTTCAGCGCGGCCCGGTCGGCGACGGGACGCACGGGCGGCGGCGCGCCGCCGTCGAGGCCCAGGTCGAGCACGCGCCGCTCCTCCCGCCGCGAGGGGTAGTCCACGCGCACCTTGAAGAGGAAGCGGTCCAGCTCCGCCTCGGGCAGGGGGTAGGTGCCCTCCTGCTCGATCGGGTTCTGCGTGGCCATGACGAGGAAGGGATCGGGCATGGGGAAGGTTTGCCCGCCGATGCTCGCCTGGCGCTCCTGCATGGCCTCCAGCAGGGCGGACTGCACCTTCGCGGGGGCGCGGTTGATCTCGTCGGCGAGGACCACGTTGGCGAAGATGGGGCCGCGCCGCACGGTGAATTCGCCCCCGGCGGGGTCGAGCACCTCCGTGCCGATCAGGTCCGCGGGCAGCAGGTCGGGCGTGAACTGGATGCGCACGCCGGTCACGTCGAGCGCGTTCGCCAGGCTCGTCACGGTCAGGCTCTTGGCGAGGCCGGGCACGCCCTCCACCAGCACGTGCCCGGAGACGAGCAGGCCGATGAGCAGGCGGTCGATGAGCGCGTCCTGCCCGACGACAGCGGCGTGCACCTCCTCGCGGATGCGAGCGAGCACGCCAGCGGCCTCGCTCGCGGCGGGGGAGGGCGGCGACTGGGCGGGCAGGGCCATGGGCGCTCCATTGTAGCCGCGTCGCGCGGGGCGCTTCAGTCGAGCGCCCGGCCGGGGACGTGGGTGGCGCGCGCGTAGGCGACGGCGTGGACGCGCGCGGCCCCGTTCGCGCGCAGGACGCGGGCGCACTCCTGCGCGGTCGCGCCGGTCGTGACCACATCGTCGAGCACGGCCACGGCGGCGCCATCGAGGTCGGGACCGCGATAGCGGAAGGCCCCGGCCACGTTCTCGCGGCGTGCGCGCGCGCCCAGCCCGACCTGGCTGGCGGTCGCGCGGATGCGCTCCAGCCGACCGGGCGCGCGTCGCGCTCCCAGCCGCTTGAGGATGACCTCGGACTGATTGAAGCCGCGCTGGTTGCGGCGCGAGCGATGGAGGGGGATGGCGAAGACGGCGGTCCGGACGCCCAGCTCGCGCACGAGGGGCCAGAGGGCCTCGGCCATGGGATCGGCCAGATCGCGTATGCCGTGGTACTTGAGGCCGTGCACGACGCGGCGCGCGGGGCCGTCCATGTCGAAGGCGGCGCAGGCGCCGTCGAGCGCGTCCCAGCCCTCGCAGGCGCGGCACGGGGCGGGCGGTTCGCGGCGCGCGCCGCAACGGTCGCAGCGGTCGGGGCCGCGCGCGGGCGCGAGCCGCTCCACGCAGGCATTGCAGACGGCGGGTCCGAAGGCGCCGCAGGAGACGCAGCGCGGGGGATAGAGGAGGTCGAGCGCGCGGGCGAGGAGCGCCTTCACGCCCCCGCAGCATACGCGGCGGCGCTACAATCGCGGCATGACCGTCACGGTGCTGCTCTTCGCCTCGCTGGCGGAATGCGTGGGCGCGCGCGAACTGACGCTGGCGCACGAGCCGGGCGACACCGTGGCCAGCGTGCGCGACCGGCTCGCGGCGATGCACCCGCGCGTGACCGGGTTCGCGCCCACGCTGCTCTACGCCATCGACGAGGAGTACGCCGAGGAGGACGCGCCCGTGCCCGCGGGCGCGACGCTGGCGCTCATCCCACCGGTCTCGGGAGGCTAGGCGATGTTGATCCGCGTGACGCCCGAACGGCTCGATCCGGAGGCGGCCATCGAGGCCGTGCGGCGCGACGAGGCGGGGGCCATCGACCTCTTCCTCGGCGTCGTGCGCAACGAGAACCGGGGGCGCGCCGTGGACCACCTCGTCTACGACGCCTATCCCACGATGGCGGAGAAGACGATGCGCGAGCTGGCGGAGGAGGCCGCGGGGCGCTTCGGGCTGAGCGGCGTGGCCGTGCTGCACCGCACGGGGCGGCTGGCGATCGGCGAGACGAGCCTGCTCGTGGCCGTGAGCGCGGGCCACCGCGAGGCCACGTTCGAGGCGGGCCGCTGGCTGGTGAACGAGATCAAGCGGCGCGTGCCCGTGTGGAAGAAGGAAGTGTGGGCCGACGGCGAGGAGTGGATCGAGGGGCCGGAGTCGCTGGGCATGGAGCGCGCGTCCGCCTCGCCGCGCGGCGCGTGAACGGCCATCCGCACGCCGCCAGCCGCTTCTGCATGCACTGCGGCGGCGGGCTGGCGCGGCGCACGCCCCCCGGCGACGCGCTGGAGCGGCTCGTCTGCGACGGCTGCGGCTTCGTCCACTACCTGAACCCGCGCCCGGCCGCGGGCGCCATCCCCGAGCGCGAGGACGGCCGCCTGCTGCTCGTGCGGCGCGCGATCGAGCCGGCGCTGGGCTCGTGGGTGTTCCCCGGCGGCTTCATGGACGTGGGCGAGACGGCGGAGGATGCCGCCGCGCGGGAGACGCGCGAGGAGGCGAACCTCGACGTCGACGCGATCTCCCTGCTGGGGGTGTACACGCGCACGACGGCGGGCGTCGTCGTCATCGTGTACGAGGCGCGCGCGCTGGGCGAGGGCTCGGCGGGGTCGGAGACGAGCGAGGTGGCCTGGTTCCGCCCCGACGCGATCCCTTGGAACGAGCTCGCCTTCGACACGACGCACCAAGCGCTGGGGGCATGGCTGCGCCGCCGCGGGCTGGAGCGCTAGCGCCGCCGCGCGCGGGGGTCGGACTGCTCGCCCCTTGTCCGTCGCGGAAGCCGGTAGAGACCGGTAAGGATAGTGATATGCTGCCCAAACAGCGGATCGAACACGCGCACAGCGATGCGCGGATATATCTCCTGCAACTTGCTGTTGGGCAGATCCGTGGTGATGATCGTGGGGAGACGGGCCGATGCCCGATAGTTCGCGATCTGGAAAAGCTTCTCGACGGCCCAGTCCGAATTGGCATGGTCGCCGAGGTCGTCGAGGACAAGGAGACCTGCATTGCGAACGTCCTCGAACACCTCGTCGTACCCCTCGCTGCCAGTGAACGCGAACGACGCCCTGAGATGGTCGAGAAGATCGGGCACGACCGCGAAGAACACATCGTAGTCCGCGCATGCCACATTGGCGGCGGCGGCGGCGAGGTGCGTCTTGCCGCAGCCGTGCTCTCCCTGGAGCAGCAGCCATCCATCGGGGTCATCCGCGAAGCGGTGCGCCATCTCCCACGCGGTCTTGAGCGACTCGTTCTCCTGTGGCGAATAGCCGTGCAGCTGCGTGGTGAACGAATTGAAGCTGAAACTCCTCAGACGCTCGCGCGTCATACCGCCAATCTCGCGGTAGCGCCCACGCGGTTCGCCGGGGATGTCGAGCACGAGCCCTCGCCTCAGCCGCGTGGCGATGCGCTCGCCGAGGTCGTCGCCGAGGGTCAGGCAGGTGAAGACGGTTGGAAGATCGGCGTTCGCGCGCGCGTTCATCAGCTGGAAGAGCTTCTCCCGTGCCCAGTCACCGTGAGCGACGGCGTCGATGTCATCGAGAACGAGAAGAGGCGTGGTGCGAACGTGTTCGAAGAGCGCATCGAAGCCGGGTTCCCCTTCGGCGGGCTCGTAGGCGGAGCGCAGCCTATCGAGCAGGTCGGGGACAACCTCGAAGTACGCGGGCTCGTCATGCTCGAGGCGCGCGTTGGCGATGGCGGCGGCGAGGTGCGTCTTGCCACAGCCGCTGGGCCCCCGGAGCACGAGCCAGCCCTCGGGATGCTCGGCCCAAGCGCGGGCTTGCGCGGCGACTGCGTCCAGCGACGGCATCTCCTCGCGCGGTTCGAAGGAGTCGAAGGTGAAGCGCGTGAGGGCGCCGAGGTTGCCGATGCGTTCGAGGCGCGCACGGCGCATTTCGTCCGTTTCGGCGAGCACGCAGACGCAGGGCTCCGCGCGCCCGAAGCGCGGGTCGTCGAGCGCGCGCTTGCGGCGCACGAAGCCCGCCCCGCCGCAGCGGGGGCAATCCCCGGCGGCGCCGGAGTCCTCAACGGGCGGCGGATCCGACGGATCCGCCGTCGCGGAAGTAACCTTGGCGGCGTTCAGCAGGATCCTGTCCAGACGCTTCATGGGCGTGGCCCTCCTCGGCCCAGCGTTCGAGAATGCGCTCGACGTATCGCCAGTTGCGGACGTTCCGTTCGGCGGCCGCGCGGAAGGCCGCCTCGATCTGGTAAGCGGGGAAGCGCTCGGCGGCGGCCAGCAGGCGTTCGCCGACCATGGGCGTGATCGTGCCGATGTGCTCCTCGTAGAGCAGGAAGATGTCGGGGGCGCGCTCGCGGGGCGCTTCGCGGGCGAACGCGCCCGGGCGCAGCTCCAGTTCGCCCGCGCGGGCGCGCGCGACGGCGCGGCGGGAGGCGGGGTTGTTCACGAAGTAGACGGTCTCGCGCTCACCGCCGACCGCGAGGTCGAGGGCCAGCAGCGCGCCCAGTTCGGCGCAGGCGGCGAGGCCGCGTTCGAGCGAGGCGCGCCCGTCCGCGAGGCGCTCGAAGGAGTCCGCCGCGCCGGGGGCGGCCCAGACCTGATCGGCGGTGACGAAGCGCGCCTCGCCGCGCTGCTCCTGCACGAGGCGGGCGGTCCAGAGGAAGGCGAGCAGGTCGCCCGGCGCGCGCATGGCGGGGAGCGCGCCCGCGAAGAAGGCGTTGGGGATGGCCGTGGCCCGCCCGATGCCCGCGAAGCCGCCGAAGGGATGGGATTCGCTCACGGTTCAATGCTCTCCGGCGGGAGGTCGTCGTCCTCGTCGGACTGGAGATCCCAGTCCTCGAATTTGGCGAACTGCTGGCGGAAGCGCAGCTCGGCCGTGCCCGTGGGGCCGTTGCGGTGCTTGGCCACGATGACCTGGGCCACATCCCGGGGGTAGGCGCTCTCCGGCAGGTCGGGGTGCTCGCTCATCCACTGCTCGCGCGTGGTGTACAGCGCCTCGCGGCTGAGGAAGACGACGACGTCGGCATCCTGCTCAATGGAACCGGAATCGCGCAGGTCGGAGAGCAGGGGCGTGCGCGGATGGCGCGTCTCAATGGCGCGCGAGAGCTGGGCGAGGGCGATGACGGGCACGTTCAGTTCGCGCGCCAGCCCCTTGAGCGTGCGCGAGATGTAGCTGATCTCCTGCACGCGGTTCTCGCGCCCGCGTATGGCGGCGTCGGACTGCATGAGCTGGAGGTAGTCGACGATGACGAGGTCGACGCCGTGGCCGCTGTTGAGGCGGCGCACCTTGGAGCGCAGTTCGGCCACGCTGAGCACGGGCGAGTCGTCGAACCAGATGCCAGCCGCGGCCAGTTCGCCGGTGGCGCGGATGATGCGGCGCTCCTCCAGCTCCGTCTGGCCGCCGAGGCGCAGGCGCGTGCCAACCACGCCGGACTCGGCCGCGAGCAGGCGCACGGCCAGCTGCTGCGCCGACATCTCCAGCGAGAAGAAGGCCACGCGGGCGCCCTGGTTGACGGCGGCGTTGCGGGCGATGCCGAGGGCGAAGCTGGATTTGCCCACGCTGGGCCGCGCGCCCACGATGATCAGGTCCGCGCGCTTGAGCCCGCCGAGCAGGTGGTCGAGGTCGTTGAAGCCCGCCTTGATGGAGGCCAGCTCGCGCCGCTCCGCCGCTTCCGCGTCCTCTTCAAGGTAGGTCTGCAGGATCTGGCCGATGTGCACGAAGTCGCGGAAGTTCTCGCCGCCGCGCAGCCGCTGGATCAGGTCCTCGGAGCGCGTGAGGACGGAATCGAGGTCGGCGGGGGCCTCGTAGGCCAGCTGGAGGATGCCAGTGGCGGCGTTGATGAGGCCGCGGTAGGTGCTGTCGCGCTTCACGATGCGCGCGTAGAACTCCACGCCCACGCTGGTGGGCAGCTGGCGCACGATGTCGCCGAGGAAGCTCTGACCGCCCGCATCCTCGAGGCGCTCCTTGCGGTCGAGCTCGTGCGCGATGGTGATCTGGTTGACCGACTCGTCGCGGTCCCAGAGGTCGAGGGCGGCCTCGTAGACCCAGGCGTTGCGTTCGCGGAAGAAGTCGGTCGGGCCGAGGATGGAGGTGACCCCGGCGATGGCCTCGGGGTCGACGAGCAGGGCGGCGAGGACGGCCTCCTCGGCCTCGATGTCGTGCGGGGGCAGGCGCTCGAGCAGGGGGAGGGTCATGCGCACGGGCGGGACCGCGCAGCGGCGGACGAAGGCGGTCCCGCGCTCCCCCTTTCCGCTAGTCCCCGGTGTCGCCGTCCGGGGCGGCTTCGGCCTCGACCTCGGCGATGGCCCCGGTCGCTTCGGCTTCGGCGCGCGCCGCGGCCCGCGCGCGGGCGGCGGCCTCCTCCTCGGCCTCGCGCGCGCGCAGCTGCTCGACGATGGCCTTCGAGTCCTCGTCGGGCTCGACGACGACGGTGATGGCGGCGCTGACGTTGCGCGTGAAGCGGATGACGACGTCGCGTTCGCCCAGCTCGCGGATGGGTTCCGGCAGGAGGATGACGCGCGCGTCCACCTCGACGCCCGCGGTCTCCTCGATGCGACGCGCGATGTCGCGGCTGGTGACGGAGCCGTAGAGGCGTCCGGTTTCGCCCACGCGCGCCTCGAAGGTGACGCTGTAGCCCTCAAGCCGCTGCCGGTGGACCTCGGCCTCGCCGTCGAGCCTGGCCTGGCGGCGCGCCTCCTTCTCGGCGAGCGAGCCCGCGCGCTGCAGGTTGGGCGCGGTGGCGGGGCCAGCGAGCCCGCGCGGCAGCAGGAAGTTGCGGGCGAAGCCGTTCTTCACGACCTTCACCTCGCCGACCTGCGCGGTCCCCTCGACGTCCTCGAAAAACACGACTTTCATGGCGATGGCTCCGGCGCGCCCGCGCGCCTGGCCCGCGGGCACGATAGTGAGGCCCATGGTACGGCCTCAACGGGCTAGAGGCCCCCGCGCGCGCACCTTCACGCAACCTTGATCGCGCCCCTCCGGTTATGCTGAACGTCCATGTGGCGGCGCTCGCTCCCATCCCATTCTCGAACATGAGTTCTCCGAATGCAAGCGCGGACGGCCCCGCGCTGGTCCTGTTGCACGGCGGCGTGGGCGCGGGCGAGGCCGAGCGCATGGTGGCGCGCGCGCGGCTGGCGGCGGCGCGCCTGAACGCGCGGGCCGCGCGCGCGGCCGGGTTCGCGGACGTGATCCTGGCCACCGCCGACGCGCACGCGCCCGCCGACCGCGCCTGGACCCTCGACCGCGACCCGCCGGACGCGCCCTTCTCCCCGCGCGAGCGGCTGCTGGGGCTGGCGGCGCGGCTGGGCGGGCGCGCGATGGCGGTCATGGGCGCGGGCGCGCTGCCATTCCTGACCGCCGCCGACTTCGCCGCCGTGCGCGAGGCGCTGGCCGGGGGCGAGGGCGCCGTGACGAACAACCTCTTCTCCGCCGACCTGACGGCGTGGCGGCCCGCGACGGCGCTGGCGCGCACGGGGCCGTTCGCGCGCGACAACGCCATCCCCCGACGGCTGCGCGACGAGGCCGGATTGCCCGTGACCGCGCTGCCGCGCTCCGTGCGCACGGCGTTCGACCTCGACACGCCCGCCGAGCTGGCCGCGCTGGCGCTGAGCGAGGCCACGCCCGCGGCCCTGCGCGCGGCGCTGCCGCCGGACGACGCGCTGCCCCTCGGCGTCTGGCGCGCCTTCCCGCCGCTGCTCTGCGACCCCAACGCCGAGGTGCTGCTGGGCGGACGCATCGGGAGCGCCGCCTGGGCGCACCTCGAGCGCGAGACCGCCTGCCGCGTGCGCGTCGTCAGCGAGGAGCGCGGGCTGGCCAGCGCGCCCGACGATCACGCCCCCCGCTCGATCATGGGACGCCTGCTGGACGAGCTGGGCGCGGCGCGCTTCGCGGAGGAGCTGGCGTCGCTGGCGGACGGCGTGGCGCTGGATACGCGCGTGCTGCTGGCCCACGCCCGCGTGCGCGCCAGCCGCGAGGACCGCTTCCGGAGCGACCTGCTCCAGCCCGCGCGCGTGGCCGACCCCTGGCTGCGCGAGCTCACGGCGGCGCTGGCGGAGACGCGCGTGCCCGTGCTCGCGGGCGGGCACACGCTGCTCAACGGGGGCATGATGGCGCTCGCCGATCAGGCGTGGCTGGAGAACGACCGGCGGCAGGCGCGCTGAGGGCGCGTCATCAGGTGCGTGCGCACCTCCCAGCGCCCGGCGTGGAAGCGCAGGTGCTCGCGGATGGCTTGGCGGCGCTCGCGGGGCGCGCCCCAGAGCGCCTCCGCGAGGATGCGGTCGTGCCGCCAGCTCGTCTCCACGATGCGGAAGCCGAGCGCGAAGTAGGCGCGGTGGGCGCGCGCGGAGAAGGCGTTGCTGGTGAGCACGAAGCCCGGACCCGGACGTTCGCGCTCCAGCCAGCCCAGCAGCGCCGCCAGCATCCGCCGGCAGACGCCGCGCCCCTCGTGCTCCGGCGGCACGTGCACGGCCCACAGGTACAGGCCCGCGCGGTCGCGCAGGTTCACGGAGACGCGCCCGACCGCCACGCCGTCCTCGCAGGCCACGAAGTGGCGGTGGGGGCCGTCGCCGAGCGCGCGGGCCAGCTCCGTACGGGCGCGGACGGGGTCGCGCAGGTGGCCGAGGTCGAAGGCGTGGTAGGGGAAGCCGCGCTCGCTCCAGCGCGCCATCTGCGCCACCAGCCCTTCGTCCCACGGGCGCAGGGCCAGCCCCTCGCCGGGGATGGCGTCGGGCGCGGACGCGGGGCGGCTGGCGGGCAGGGCGCTCATGCGCCGCAAGAGTAGCGCGCCCGGCGCATACGAGGTGGAGCGCCTCATCCGGCGACTGAAGGGCTATCGTCGCATCGCCATGCCCACATCTCGGAGTGGGCCGCGGGGGCGTGTGCTACGCTAATCCCGACGGACCGTCCCGACCCGCCGCCCGTCCTTCGGGGGCGAGGCCCAACGCACAGGAGCGCATCGTGCCCCGCATCCCCGCCATCGCCTTCGCCGCCGTCCTCGTCGCCCTCGCCGCCAGCGCCGCCTTCGCCCAGTCGGGGGGGGGGGGGGTAATACGCGCGTGGAGGTGCGCGTCTGGGAGCGCGCCAGCGACCCCGCGCGCAACTTCGTGAGCGCCCGCGCCGAGGGCGGCAGCTGGGCCGACCTGGGGACCGTGCCCGTGATGATGGACGGCGTGAGCGCCAGCGGGGCCTACCGCTACGGCGACCTCACGCTCCCGGTGGCGCACGACGAGCCGCTGACGCCCGCCGAGGCGCGCGAGCTGACCGAGCTGCGCGAGCGCAACGCGGAGCTGGCGGCGCAGGTGGAGCGGCTGCGCGCGGAGAACGCCGAGCTGCGGGCGCGCCCCACGCCCACGCCCGTTCCGACCCCCGCGCCCACTGGCACGCCCGCGCCGCGAGTGTGCGAGTTCGACGAGGCCAGCGTGCGCCGCGCCGTGGTGCGACGGAGCAACGGCGCGTCCGCCTTCCACGTGGGGAGCGGCTACTTCCTCACGGCGGCGCATACGTACGGCGGCGCGGTCACGGGAGACGGCTGGAGCGCGCCAGTGCGAGAGGTGGAGTGGGGAGTACTGGCCCGTGACGTTACCTTGCTGCGCGCACGGAGCGCGCCAGAGGGGCTACCCGCGCTGCGGCCCGCCGATGGAGTGGCCGTGGGCGCTTTCGCGGCCATCGTGACGCGGAGTGAGACGGCACGGGGCGTGGTCACGGAGCGTTGGCAGTACCACCCACAGAAGAGAACGGTCGTTGACGGGCGCGACTGGTACGTTGACTACCCCGCCTACACTGGCGTCGGCATCGACATGGACCTCGGCATCTACAGCGGCAGCAGCGGCGCGCCCGTGGTCAACGAGTGTGGCGAGGTCGTGGCGGTCGTGACGGCGGCGGGCGGGGGGCCGGGCGTGTTCGACGAGAACATGCGTGAGCGCATCCCGCCGTGGCGCTAGCCCGCCCGCGCCCGTGTCCGCGCCCTCATGACCACGACGCCCGGAACCCCCGCCCCATCCATCCCTGCGGCACGCTCCCCCTCGGAGGGGATCGTGGGAATGATCGGTATCAGCCGCCATGTCCTCGATCTGCTCACGATCAACGCGCGTGGCATCTCGAGTCGACTGGACCATCTGTCGAACAGCCTTGAGGACTAGGGCCTAAAGCGCATCGTTCGGCACGGCCCGCGCGCCCGTGGTAGCCTCTGGCCATGCCCCCGCCCGACGGCCCTGACATCGACGCGCTGATCGCCATCGGGCGGGAGTCCGCAGGCCTTGAGTACAAGCAGTCCGAGCCGTGGGCGAGACTCAGACTCCAAATCGTGAAGGCGGCGCTGGCGTTCGCCAACACGCAGGGCGGGGGGCACATCGTGATCGGCATGAAGCGTCTCGCCAACGATCAGTACGAGGCCGAAGGCATGGCCCCCGCTCACCTTGCCACCTATCGCCTCGACGACGTGCAGACGCAGGTCAATCGCTACGCGGACCCCGCCGTGTCCCTCGACGGCTTCCCCCACGAGCATGGCGGAAAGGCCTTCTTCGTGATCGCCGTGGACGAGTTTGAGGACGTGCCCGTGATCTGCACGCGCGATAGTGGAGACGGAGAGCTGCGACGGGCGGCAATCTACGCGCGCACGCGCCTGATGAACGCGAGCGCGCCCATCGACAACCAGACAGACATGCGGGCGCTGCTGGCCCACGCCACGCGGAAAGCGCTCGCCACCAGACTCCAGGATCTCGCCCGCGCGGGCGTCACCCAGATCACGGTCGCTGATGTGCTATCCTCGTCAGGCCAGTTCGAGCAAGAGCGGGGAACCCTCTGATGACCACGGCGACGACGAGCACGACCGACCTTCCCGTCCCCGTGCGCGCCGGGCCGCACTGGCGCGTCGTCATCCATCCGGCCAGGTACCAGCATGAGCGCATCCCCACGCTCGACGAATGTTGGCGCATCGTCGAGCGCACGCGGGTCGCCCGCCTCGGCTGGGAGTACCCCGTTGTTGGCACGCAAAGCGAGCGCGAGGCGGGGAACACGTGGATCGCGTCTTGGCGGGATCGGAACGGTGAGATGGACTATTGGCGCTTCTACCAGAGCGGTCAGTTCGTCTCCCTCTTTTCTTTTTGGGAGGACAAAGAGGACGCTCATGCGTATTTTTCCGAACGTCACGGGCAGTGGGAGGTGCCTCTGTGCCCGTCTGGCTACCTCTCTGTCAGCGGGGCCATTCACCTGTTCACTGCGATTTTCGAGTTCGCATCGCGACTCTCGATTGCCGGAGCACTCGATGAAGCGCCAGTGGTGATCATTACCCTGAATGGTGTCAAGGATCGCGCTTTGGCCTTCCCTGAGGGTTTTGACTTCAGCTTGGGGCGTACACTGCGCTACTTCGCGAGCACGCCTTCCCTTGAACATCCCGAACCGTGGCGGCTAACGCTCCTCGACGACCCGGCAGAGCGCGCACGCGAGGTCGCTCGCTGGTTCTTCGAGGGCTTCGGCTACGCCCCCTCTGAAACACTGCTCAATCTCGAGCAAGAGAATTTCCTGAGGAGGAGAATCTTGAGCACGCGACCATGGACCTACACGTTCGACAAAGGCAATGGGGAACTCTACAGCGGCGTCACGAATAACCTTGAACGCCGCTTGGACGAACACAGGCAGAAGTACCCCAACCTCCGCCTGCGCTGGTCGAAGCGCCACCCTTCGATGAAGGCCGCGCGGGAGCACGAGAAGCTCCTCCTGCAGCGGCGCGCGACCGAGAAGAGGCACCACCGGAAGCGTTGAGGTGAACCAAAGACAGCGGAGGGGCGGCCCCCCGGACCGCTCCTTCCAGCTCGCGTGCGTGGCCGCCCGCCGCTAGTGGATGGCGGCGGCCACCTCCGGCAGGCCCAGCGACTCCAGCTTCGACGCCGACGGCTTGCAGGTCGCGACGTCCCAGTCGCAGGCGGCGAGGAAGTCCGCCTCGAGGCGCTCGGTGTCGAGCACGACGCCCTCCAGCGGGCCCGTGTGCGTGCCCTCGGTCGTCTCGCCGGTGACGCGCGTGGGAACGGGGCGGCGGCGCGGGTTGCCGCCCTCGCGCACCTCGTAGGCCATGCGCAGGTTGGCGATGCGCTCGCCCACGCGCATGGCCTCGTCGATGTCCATGTCCCAGCCGGTGACGGCGTTGAACCAGTCGGGGATGTTGGCCGTGTTGGCGGTCATCATGATGAACTGGCACATGCCGCCGGCGTTGACGACGTGCATGTACTCGCTGGCGGCCTTGTGGTGCTCGCCGCGGCCGTCGTAGTCGCGCGCGTCCTTGGGGGCGGGCGGAATCGTGCCGACGCGGCGGTTGCCCTCGTACTGGGTGTGGCGGCCGGGCGTGGGGTCGAGCTTGTAGGTGGTGTGGAATTCGGGCTGGAGCTTGGGGTCGTGCATGGGCAGCTCCTGGCCGCCGATGTGCATGGCGAAGGCCTCGGCGCCGTTGCCGATGCGCTCGGCGGCGGCCTTCACGCCGTCGGCCAGCAGGTCGCCGATGCCGCGGCGCTCGCCCATCATCTTCGTGAGTTCGACGATGGCATCGGCGTTGCCCCAGGTGAGTTCGAGGCCGTCGGTGTCCTCCTTCGTGAGGATGCCGGCCTCGTAGCACTCGATGGCGAAGGAGGCGGTCACGCCCGCGCTGATGACGTCGAAGCCGTACTCGTTGCAGAGGTGGTTGAGGTAGATGAGGGCATCGGGGTCGTTCATGAGGTTCATCGTCCCGTAGGAGGCCATGGCCTCGTATTCGGGGCGGTGGGTGTGGTGGGGATAGGGGTACTTGTCGTTGGCGGATTCCACGGACTCGGCGCCGCAGGCGATGGGGCAGTGCCAGCAGCCGTACTTCTTCTCCATCCTGGGGTTGATCATGGAGCCGCCGTCGATCTGGCCGGCCACTTCCTGGGGGAAGTCGACGACGCCGACGCCGCCCCAGTTCTTGACGGGGGAGTCGCCGTTGAGGGCGCTGCCGGCGGTGATGCCGGTGGTGCCGAAGTTGGAGAAGAAGTCCTTGAGGGGCTTGACCATGTCGTCGAGGTTGGCGCGGAGCATTTTGATGGTTTCGGGCGTCTGCGCGATGATCTTGCGGTCGGCCACGGCGACGACGGCCTTGAGGTTCTTGGAGCCCATGACGGCGCCGACGCCGGAGCGCGCGGCGAGGCGTCCGTGGTCGTTGCAGACGCCGCTGATGAGGGAGAGGGTTTCGCCCGCCTGGCCGATGTTGGCGACGCTGGCGCGCTTGCCGTGGCGGGCCTTGAGGGCCATTTCGCTCTCGATGGCGCCCGTGCCCCAGAGGTCGGAGGCGTCGCGCAGCTCGTAGCGGTCGTCCTTGATGAGGAGGTAGGCGGGGCGCTCGGCCTTGCCGAAGAAGACGACGCCGTCCCAGCCGGCGAGCTTGAGCACGCCGCCGAAGTCGCCGCCACAGTTGGCGTCGCCCCAGCCGCCGGTGAGGGGGCTCTTGCAGACGACCTGCCAGCGCTGGCCGAAGAGGGGGGTGCCGGTGAGGAGGCCGGGCAACATGCCGAGCATGTTCTCGGGGGCGAGGGGATCGACGCCCGCGGGCACGCGGTCCCAGAGCAGGCGCGCGCCGATGCCGTAGCCGCCGAGGTATTCGCGGTAGAGCGACTCGTCGGGGCGCTCCTCGGTGATGGTCCCGGCCGTCAGGTCGACGACCAGCATCCTGCCGTTGTATCCGTGTTCGACGGCCCCGTTGCCGTTGGAGTCAGCCATGCGTGCGCCCCCGTGGTTCCGCGCCGGTGCGGGGCGCGGGATGGTGTGGGGGCATGGTACGGGATGGGGAGCGCAACGCAATATGCCGCGTCCGGCATAACGCTACGGGGGAGAGGGACGACGGCTACCGGCCCTCGTCCGCGAGCGCGAGGCGGTAGTCGCGCTCCAGGCGCTCCCAGAACCCGGCGGAGATGCCGAGGGCGGACTCGAGGTCGCGCGCCACCGCGGGGGTGATCGCCTCGGCGCCGCGCACGACGTCCTCGACGAAGCGGAGGGTGCGCCCCGTGCGGTCCGCGAGATCGGGGGGCGTCATGCCACGGGCCTCGATCTCCTCCGCCAGGAACTCGCCGGGCGGAATCACGAGGTCGGACGAGGGGAGCGTGTTCGCGCTAGCGTCCGTGGTAGTCAATGACTTCCTCGATTCTTACTCGCTGGCCATCCTCACCATCGGGAAGGCTGATCACCAGCCTCCAGTTCGCCGTGAGCGTGATGCCGTACTGTCCTCTCCGGTCTCCGCCAAGCTGGTGGATGCGAAGCGAGCGCGCCTGACGCAGCTCCGCAAAATCCGCCGCCGCGACGATCACCTTAATCCGCTGGACGTACTTGCGGCCAATCGCCTGACCCCATCGCCTCCCGGCGTCCGCGCTGCGGACGTAGGCGCGTGCGAGCCGTGTGGTCCGGAATTCCACCTCCACGGAATAATCCTACGACCTTCGACGATGGAAGCCACACACGCTCATCGCGAAGATTCTCGCGCGAGGTCGCGCGTGAGCTCGATGTGGCCCGCGTGCAGGGCGGTGTGTTCGAGCGCGTGGGCGAGCGGCCCCATGACCGTCACGGGGCCTTCCGGGCCGGTCGTGTACTCGCGTTCGAGGTCGGCGGGGGCGACGGTATCGAGCGCGCGACGGCTGCCCGCCAGCGCGCCGTCCAGCAGGGCGCAGAGCGCGTCCGCGTCGAGCCCGACGACGGCGAAGGCGTCCTCGCGTGCGCCGGCGACGGGTTCGCCGCCGACGCGCTCCCCGATCCAGTAGCGCTCGCTCCAGGCGACGTGGACGACGAGGCGGGCGACGGAGCTGGCGCCCGGGGCGGGCGTCCAGTCGAGCCGCGCGGGAGCCAGCTCGCGCACGACGGCCTTCATGCCGTCGTGCAGCCAGGCGAGGTTGGCGTGGACGTCGCGGAGGGCGGGCAGCATGGGCGGAATCCCGCCGCGGCGGGCGGCCTAGCGCTTGGTGTACTGGGGCGCCTTGCGGGCGCGCTTGAGGCCGGGCTTCTTGCGCTCCTTCACGCGGGCGTCGCGCGTGAGCAGGCTGGGGGTGCGCCTGAGCGGCCCCTTGAGCGCGGGGTCGGCCTCGACGAGGGCGCGGGCGATGCCGAGGCGGATGGCCCCGGCCCAGCCGGAGACGCCGCCGCCCGCGCACTTGATCTGCGCGCTGAAGCGGCCCTCGGCCCCCGCGCGCTTGAGCGGCAGCTGGATCTCGTCGCGATGGAAGTCGCGGTCGAAGACCTCCTCGACGGGCTTGCCGTTGACGATGATGGCCCCGCCGCCCGGGTAGAGGCGCACGCGCGCGACGGAGGTCTTGCGGCGTCCCGTGCCGTAGTAGTACTGCTCGGCCATCAGCGTTCCCCGCTCCCGGTGTCGTCTTCGTCGGTCGTTTCCCCGGCGGCGTCATCGTCGGCGGGCTCATCCGCCCCGGCAGTCGTGGCCACGGCCTCCGCATCGGCCGCCGCCACGGCGTCATCGTCATCGGCGGGCGCATCCGCGGCGGCTTCGGCCTCCGTGGCCACAACCTCCACGTCGGCATCCGTCGCGGCGTCATCGTCGGCGGGCGCGTCCGCAGCGGCCTCGGCGGCGGCGGCAGACGCCTCGGCTTCGGCGGCGGCCACGGCCTCCGCGTCGGCCTCGGCGGCGGCGCGGGCCTCCTCCAGCTCGGCGAGCCACGCGGCCACCTTCTCGCGGCGCGTGGGACGCGGGACGGGCACGTGGGGCACGGAGAGCGGGCGCAGGAGCGGCGGCTTCGGCGGGTTGGAGATGCGCTCGCGGAGGGCCCCGGCCTCGCGTTCGGCGGCGGCTTCGCGCGCGCGCAGCGAGCCCGTCACCTGCGCCTCGTGGGGATGGTCGGGACCGGGGTAGACCTTCAGATGGCGGCGCAGGCGCTTGCCCAGCGGGCCCTTGGGCAGCATTCCCCGAACGGCGCGCTCAAGCACGAGCTCGGGACGGCGCGCCATCTGCTCGGCGAAGGTGCGGCGGCGCAGGTTGCCGGGATAGCCGGAGTGGCGGTAGTAGACCTTCTGCTGGGCCTTGCGCCCGCTCAGGCGCACCTTGCCAGCGTTCACGATGATCACGAAATCGCCGCCGTCGAGGTGCGGCTCGAAGTCGGGCTTGTGCTTGCCGCGCAGGAGGATGGCGACCTCGCTGGCGACGCGGCCCAGGGGGCGGCCGGCGGCGTCGACGACGTGCCAGTCCTTGCGGAGATCCGAGGCCCGGCGGCGCACGGTGGCGGTCATGCGGCGTACCCCTCGTCGTACCAGACGCGCTGGAGGCAGAGCCCCCGCGGCGGCGCGGGCGGGCCGACCGTGGCGGGCGCGGCGGCGGCCACGGCCTCCGCGAACGCGCCCGCGCTGAGCGCGCCGCGCCCGACGCGCACCAGCCCGCCCACGATGCGTCGCACCATCTGCGGGAGGAAGGCGTCGGCCTCGATGTCGAAGGCGAGGATACAGCCCTTGCGGGAGAAGCGCGCGTCGGCGACCGTGCGCACGGGCGAACGCCCCTCCTCGACGCGGCTGGCGCAGGCGCTGAAGTCGCGACGGCCCACGAGCGCGCGGGCGGCTTCGCCCATGGCCGCGCAATCGAGCGCGGGCGCGACGCGCCAGGCCGTGCGCCGCAGCAGCGGCAGGCGCGCCGCCGAGAGCAGCAGCGAGTAGCGGTACCAGCGGCGGCGGGCCCAGCGGCGCGGATCGAAGGCGGCGGGCACGGCGCGCACGGCCCGCACGGCCACGTCCTCGTCGAGGCGGGCGTTGAGGGCGCGCTCGACCGTCTCCGGCGCGAGGGCGGTTTCGGCGGTGAAGGCGGCCACCTGCCCGACGGCGTGCACGCCCGCGTCCGTGCGCCCCGCCAGGTCCACGCGCACGGGCGCGCCGAAGAGTCGTTCGGCGGACGCCTCCAGCTCGCCCTGCACCGTGCGCGCGCGGGGCTGGCGCTGCGATCCGGCGAAGGCCGCGCCGTCGTAGCTCACGGTGGCGGCGAAGCGCGCGCGGGGGGACGGCTCAGTCATCCCGGCCGTCCGGCGCGGGGGAGGCGGCCGCGGGTTCGGCGGCCTCCTCCGGCTCGTCCTCGGGGGGCGCGTCCGCGGCGGCGGCGGCCTCGCGGTAATCGACCGTCTCGATGAGGGCCATCATGGCGCCGTCGCCCTTGCGCGGTTCGAGGCGCGTGATGCGCAGGTAGCCGCCGGGGCGGTCGGCCATGCGCGGCCCGATGTCCTCGAACACCTTCTCCACCACGTAGCGGTCGTAGAGGTAGCTGAGGGCCTGGCGGCGGGCGTGGAGGTCGCCACGCCGTCCGAGCGTGATCATCTTCTCGGCGATGGGGCGGATTTCGCGGGCCTTGGCGTCGGTGGTGGTGATGCGCTCGTGGCGCAGGAGTTCGGTCACGAGGTTGCGGTAGAGGGCGCGCCGGTGGGCGCCGTCGCGGCCCAGGTGGCGGCCCGCCCTGCGGTGTCGCATGGCGCTACTCCTCGTCGTCCGCGCCGAGCAGGTCGTCGTCGCCCACATCGCGCAGGGCCTCGCGCAGGGCCTTGCCGAGGGCGCTCATTTCCTCGTCGTCGTCCTCGTCGAGGATGGCGGCGGGCGGGGGCGGAGCGGCGGGGACGGGATCGGCGTAGTCGGGGACGATGACGAGGCCGTCCGCCTCGCCGTCGATGTAGCGATGCTCAATGAGGCGGTCGCGCAGCTCGTCGTAGGACTTGCGCCCGAAGTTGCGGAGCTTGAGCAGCTCGTCCTCGGTGCGCTCCAGCACCTGGCCGACGGTCATGAGGCCGCTGCGGCGCAGGCAGTTGTAGGCGCGCACGGAGAGGTCGAGCGTCTCGATGGGCGCGTGGTAGCGCTCCGGCGCGATGGGCAGGCTGGTGGCGGGCGCGACGACGGGCGCGAGCAGCGGGGAGGCGCCGTCCCCGGCCATGGCGCTGAAGAGGGCGAACTGCTCAATGAGGATGTTGGCCGCCTTGCCCACGGCCTCCACGGGGGAGGCGGTGCCGTCGGTCCAGACCTCCAGCACCATGCGGTCGAAGTTGGTGGCCTGGCCCACGCGCACCTTCTCCACGTGGAAGTTGACCTTGCGCACGGGGGAGAAGATGGCGTCCACGGGGATGACGCCGATGGGCATGCCCTCCACCTCGGTGGCGGGCTCGTAGCCGCGCTTGAGCTGGGCGTGGAATTCGGCGTTGAGGCGCGCCCCCGCGCCGTCGAGCGTGGCGAGGTGCAGGTCGGGGTTCACGAGCTCGAAGTCGGCGGGCACCTGCAGGTCGCCGGCGGTGATCTCGCCGGGGCCCTCGGCGTCGAGCGTGAGCGTGCCCGGGCGGTTGCTCACCGCCCGCAGGCGTATCTCCTTGACGTTGAGCAGGAATTCGGTGCAGTCCTCCTGCATGCCCTCGATGGTGGAGAACTCGTGCTGGACCTGGTCGATGCGCACGGAGGTGATGGCGGCGCCCTCGAGGGAGCTGAGCAGGATGCGGCGCAGGGCGTTGCCGAGGGTCGTGCCGTAGCCCGGATCGAGGGGCTCGGCGACGAGGCGGGCGTAGCCGTCGTCCTCGTTCTCGACGGTCAGCTCGGGCACGGCCTCCGGCGGCGGCGCGGGGGGCATGTCGAGCGGGTCGGGAAACGGTTCGAGAGGCGTGTCGAGGGTCATGGAAGCTGCAGTCCCCTAGCGCGAGTAGTACTCGATGACGACGTTCTCGTTGAAGCGGTGGGTTTCGCCGGGCACGATTTCGAGGGGCCCGGCCACGCGCGCGGTCATGGCGGCGCCGTCCACGACGAGCCAGGGCGGGGGCGACTTGGAGGCGAGCGTCTCGCGCACGATCTTGTGGTGCTCGCTGCGTTCGCCGCGGGCGGTGAAGCCCACCACGTCGCCGTCGCGGAGCTGGGCCGAGGGGATGTCGGTCTTGCGCCCGTTCAGGGAGACGAGCCCGTGGCGCACGATCTGCCGCGCCTGCGCGCGCGAGTCGGCGAAACCCGCGCGGTAGACGGCGTTGTCGAGGCGGCTTTCGAGGATGGTCACGAGGTTGAGGCCGGAAACGCCCGGGCGGCGCACGGCCTCGCGGTAGTAGCGCACGAACTGGCGCTCCAGCACGCCGTAGGAGGCGCGGGCGCGCTGCTTTTCGCGCAGCTGCAGGCCGCGGTCGCTCACCTTGCGGCGGCGCGCGGGGCGCGGGCCGGGCGGGTTGGGGCGGCGCTCGAAGGCGCACTTGGGCGAGTAGCAGCGCTCGCCCTTCAGGTAAAGCTTGTCGCCGCGGCGGCGGCAGATGCGGCAGACGGGGCCGGTGTAGCGCGCCATGGGCTAGACCCGCCGCCGCTTGGGCGCGCGGCAGCCGTTGTGGGGGATGGGCGTCACGTCGCGGATGGCGGTGACGTCGAGGCCCGTGGCCTGCAGGGCGCGGATGGCGGCCTCGCGCCCGCTGCCGGCGCCGCGCACGAACACCTCGATGGTCTGCATGCCGTGCTCCTGGGCGCGGCGGGCGGCGGCCTCCCCGGCCAGCTGGGCGGCGAAGGGCGTGCTCTTGCGCGAGCCCTTGAAGCCCGTCTGCCCGGCGCTCGCCTGGGCCACCACGTTGCCGTTCGGATCGGTGAGCGTGACGATGGTGTTGTTGAACGAGCTCTTCACGTAGGCGCGCCCGCGGGGCACGGACTTGCGTTCGCGGCGGCGGGAGCGGCGGGGGGCGTCGGGCATGGCGCGCGCCTACTTCTTGGCCGCGGCGCGGCGGCGCCCGGCGACGGTCTTGCGCGCCCCGCGGCGCTGGCGCGCGTTCGTGCGCGTGCGCTGCCCGTGCACGGGCAGGTTGCGCCGGTGGCGCTGGCCGCGGTAGCAGTTGATCTCGATGAGGCGCTGGACGTTCTGGCGCGTCTCGCGGCGCAGGTCGCCCTCCACGCGATAGTTCTTCTCGATGAAATCGCGGATGCGGAGCAGCTCCTCGTCGGTGAGGTCGCGCGTGCGCGTGCCGGGGTCCACGCGCGAGGCCGTGAGGATGTCGCGCGCGCGCGACGGGCCCACGCCGAAGATGTAGCGCAGCGAGATTTCGATGCGCTTCTCGTTGGGGATGTCCACGCCGGAGATTCTCGCCATAGCGCTCCTAGCCCTGCCGCTGCTTGTGCTTCGGGTTTTCGCAGATGACCATGATGCGGCCGTGGCGGCGGATCACCTTGCACTTGTCGCAGCGCCGCTTGACCGAAGCCCGAACCTTCATGATCGCTCAGTTGCTCCCCAGTGTCCAGCGCGCGCTCACGGCAGCGTGAGCACGTCGGGACGGCCCCCCTTGCGGATGGCGATGGTGTGCTCGAAGTGGCAGCACAGGCTACCGTCTTCCGTGGCCACGGTCCAGCGGTCGTCCAGTTCGCGCGTGTGGCGCGAGCCGAGGTTGACCATGGGCTCCAGCGCCAGCACAAGGCCGGGCTTGAGGGGCGGGCCGCGGAAGCGGCGGCGATAGTTGGGGGCCTGCGGCTCCTCGTGCATCTCGCGCCCCACGCCGTGGCCGGTGTATTCGCGCACGATGGCGTATCCCGGCGGGACGGCGTCCTCGATGGCGCCGCTCACGTCGTTCAGGTGCCCGCCCGAGCCCATGGCCTCGATGCCGGCCCACAGCGCCCCCTCCGTCACCTCCAGCAGGCGGCGCGCCTCGTCGCTCACCTCGCCCACGGGCACGGTGATGGCGGAATCGCCCACGAACCCCTTGTAGGTGGCGCCCAGGTCGAAGGTGACGATGTCGCCCTCGTTCAGCTCGCGGTCGCGGGGGATGCCGTGGACCAGCTCGTCGTTGACGCTGGCGCAGATGTTGGAGGGGTAGGGCGGCTTGCCCGCGGGGGCGTAGCCGCGGAACGTCTCGGCGGCGCCGTGGCGGCGGAACTCCTCCTCCACGAAGGCCTCGGCCTCGAGCAGGTTGAACCCCGGGCGCACCATCTCGCGGATGCGCGCGAGCGTGCGGCCCACGATGCGCCCGGCCTCGCGCATGGCGTCCATCTCGGCCTCGGACTTGAGCGTGATGGGCACGGGCTAGCCCAGCGCCTCGAGCAGGGCGTCGGTGACGGCGTCGAGGCCGCGCTCGCCGTCCACCTCGCGCAGCACGCCCGCGGCGCGGTAGTGCGCGATGAGCGCCTCCGGGGGCTTCTGGCGTTCGATGCGGGCGCGCACGACCTCGGGGCGGTCGTCGTCGCGCTGGTAGAGCTCGCCCGGGCAGCGGTCGCAGCGGCCCGCCTCCCTCGGCGGGTCGTTGCGCTCGTGGTAGACGGCGCCGCAGGCGCGGCAGAGCCAGCGTCCGCCGAGGCGCCCCTCCAGCTCGTCGTCGGAGACGGCGATGAGGAGGGCGTGGTCGATGGCGGCGTCGCGCCCAGCGAGCGCCCCGTCGAGCGCCCGCGCCTGCGCCACGTTGCGGGGGAAGCCGTCGAACATGGCCCCGTCGGCGGCGTCCGGGCGGGCGATGCGCTCCAGCAGCATCCCGATGGTGACCTCGTCGGGGACGAGCTCGCCGCGGTCCATGTAGCCCCGGGCGAGGAGGCCCAGCTCGGTGCCGTCGCGCGCGTTCTCGCGGAACATGTCGCCCGTGGAGAGGTGGAGCAGGCCCCTGGCGTCGGTGAGGCGCTGGGCCTGCGTGCCCTTGCCCGCGCCGGGGGGACCGAGCAGCACGACGAACATGGCTAGCGGATGAACCCCTCGTAGTTTCGCATGAGCAGCTGGGCCTCCAGCTGTTTCATGGTGTCGAGCACGACGGCCACGACGATGAGGAAGCCCGCGCTGGAGATGGTGAGCGCCTGCACGTCGGTGATGAGGCCGATGAAGAAGGGGGCCACGGCCACGGCGCCGAGGAAGAGCGCACCGCCCCAGGTGATGCGCGTGACCACGCGCAGCAGGTAGGCCTCGGTGGGCGGGCCCGGTCTGATGCCGGGGATGAAGGCCCCCTGCTGCTGGAGGTTCTTGGCGATGTTCTGCTGGTTGTACTGCACGATGGTGTAGAAGAAGGCGAAGCCCACGACGAGCACGAAGAGCACGAGCCAGTAGACGCCCGTGCCGCCGCCGCCGCGTCCGCCCTGGAACTGGTTGACGAAGAAGTTGGCGACGGTTTCGAGCCAGCCGCCCGCGCCGGAGAAGTAGCCCGCGACGACGGCGGGCAGGATGACGATGGAGAAGGCGAAGATGAGCGGGATCATGCCCGCCATGTTCACGCGCAGGGGGATGAAGCTCTGGCCCTGCTGGCGGTACATGCGCCCGCCGCGGAAGGATGAGCGCGCGTATTGCACGGGCACGCGCCGCTGCGCCTCCTGGAAGAAGACGATGAAGTAGATGAGGGCGAGGGCGAAGACGAGGATGGCAGCCACGGCGATGATGGAGCTGGTGGAGATGTTGGGGATGAGCCCCGGCAGCACCGCCACGATGCCCCCGAAGATGATGAGGGAGACGCCGTTGCCGATGCCGTGCTCGGTGATGAGCTCGCCCAGCCAGACGAGGAACATGGTGCCCGCGGCCAGCGTGAAGAGCGTGGCGACGGTGCCGATCACGTCGTTCTGGAAGCCGAAGCCGCTCACCACCTGCGCGCCGCTCTGGTTGTTGATGAAGATGATCTGGCCGTAGCCCTGCACGAAGGCGAGGGGCACGGCCAGCCAGTGCGTGTAGACCTGGATGCGGCGGCGGCCCTGTTCCCCCTCCTCCTGCAGCCCGCGCAGGCGCGAGGAGAGGGGCGTCACGATCTGCATGATGATGGAGGCCGTGATGTAGGGGTAGACGCCGAGCGCGGCCACGCTCAGGTTCTGCAGCGCGCCGCCCGAGAAGATGCTGAGGAAGTCGAGCACGGCGTTGCCGTCGAAGGCCTGCTGCAGGGCATCGCGGTTCACGTTGGGGACGGGCACGTGGGCCACGAAGCGGAAGATGATCAACATGCCGATGGTGAAGAGCAGCTTGCGGCGCACGTCCTCCTGCCGGAAGGCGTCCACCATGGCCTGCAGCAGGCGCGGGCGGCCGGTGCCCGGGGCGGTGGTGGTCTCGCCCATGAAGGACACGGATCAGCGCTCCCCGTCGGCGGCGGAATCGCCGTCCGGAGCGGCGTCCGCGTCCCCGGCGTCGATGAGGGTGGCGGTGCCGCCCGCGGCCTCGATGCGGGCGCGGGCGGCGGCGCTGAAGGCGTGGGCGCGCACGTGCAGGGCGCGGGTGAGGTCGCCGCGCGCCAGGATCTTGACCGGCTCGCGCAGGTGGCTGAGCACGCCCATCTCGCGCAGCGCCTCGGGGGTGACCTCGTCGCCGTCCGCGAAGCGCGCCTCGAGGACGCCCGTGTTGACGGGCTGGCGGGGGACGCGCCAGCGGTTGTTGAAGCCGCGCAGGGAGGGCATGCGCCGCGCGAGGGGCGTCTGGCCGCCCTCGAAGCCGAGGCGCACGTTCTTGCCGCTGCGCGATTTCTGGCCCTTCAGGCCCTTGCCCGCGTAGGTGCCGCCGCCCGCGGCGTTGCCGCGCCCGAGGCGCTTGCGCGGGCGGCGGGAGCGCGGCGGCGGGGCGAGGTCGTTGGCGTGGATGCTCACGGCGTTTCCCCCGCGCCGCCCTCGCGCACCTCCACCAGGTGGCCGACGCGCGCGATCATGCCGCGCAGGGCGGGGCTGTCGTCGTGCTCGACGGTCTGGTGCAGGCGGCGCAGGCCGAGCTTGCGGATGGTGTCCTTCTGGCGGCGGTGGTAGCCGATGGCGCTCTTGCGCCAGGTGATGGCGATCCTGCCCATTACGTCGCCTCCGCGGCGGCGCCCGCCAGGATTTCGAAGCGGCGGCGGCGGGCGATGTCGGGGTCGCGCAGGACGGCCAGCCCCTTCACCGTGGCGCGCGCCACGTTCACGGGGTTGCGGCTGCCGAGCGACTTGGTGAGCACGTCGGTGACGCCCGCGGCCTCCATGATGGCGCGCACGGCGCCGCCCGCGATCACGCCCGTGCCGGGGGCGGCGGGCTTCATGAGCACCCTGGCCGCGCCGAAGGCGGCGATGATCTCGTGGGGCAGCGTGCCGTTGCGGAGGGGCACGGCGAACATCTCGCGGCGGGCGATGGAGGCGCCCTTGCGGATGGCCTCCGGCACCTCGTTGGCGCGGCCCAGGCCGATGCCCACGTTGCCGTTGCCGTCGCCCACCACCATGAGGGCGGTGAAGCTGAAGCGGCGCCCGCCCTTGACCACCTTGGCCACGCGGTTGATGTAGATGACCTTTTCGTTGAGTTCGTCGCCCGACTGCTCGAAGTTGCCCATCAGAACCCCAATCCGGCCTCGCGCGCGGCCTCGGCCAGCGCCTTCACGCGGCCATGATAGCGGTAGCCGCCGCGGTCGAAGACCACCTGCTCCACGCCGTGCGCGCGGGCGCGTTCGGCGAGGGCCGCGCCCACGACGGCCGCGCGCTCGGTCTTGGGCCTGCCCGCCAGCGCCCCCGCGAGGGCGGCGTCGAGGTCGCTGGCGGCGGCGATGGTGCGGCCGCGGTCGTCGTCGATGACCTGCGCGTAGATGTGGGCGGCGCTGCGGAACACGTTGAGGCGCGGGCGCATGGCCGTGCCCGCCAGGCGCTTGCGCACGCGGCGGTGGCGGCGCTGGCGGGCGTGGCGGCGCGTGACCGCGGCCATCAGACGCCCACCTTTCCGGCCTTGCCGGCCTTGCGGCGCACGCGCTCGCCCAGGTAGCGGATGCCCTTGCCCTTGTAGGGCTCGGGCGGGCGCAGCTTGCGGATGTCGGCGGCCACCTGGCCCACCTGCTCCTTGTCGATGCCGCTCACGCTGATGCGCGCGCCCTCCACCGCGAAGGCGATGCCCTCGGGCGGGTCGACGACGACGGGGTGGGAGAAGCCGAGGGCGAGCTGCAGGCGCTCGCCCTGCAGCTGGGCGCGATAGCCGACGCCCTGCACCTCGAGCGTCTTCGTGAAGCCCTCGCTGACGCCCGTCACCATGTTGTGGAGGAGGGTGCGCGCGAGGCCGTGGAGGGCGCGGTGGGGGCCCGCGTCGCTGGCGCGGGTGACGACGATGCGGTCGTCCCCGGCGGTGAAGCGCACGCCCTCGGGGAAGGCGCGGCGCAGCTCGCCGAGGGGGCCCTTCACGACGACGCGGTTGTCCTCGCCGATGGCCACCTCGACGCCGGAGGCGACGGGCACGGGCTGCTTGCCGACGCGGGACATGGGCCGTTCCCCTACCAGACGTAGCAGAGGACCTCGCCGCCGACCTGCCGGCGACGGGCCTCCTGCCCGGTCATGACGCCGCGGGGCGTCGAGATGATGGCGACGCCGAGGCCGCCGTAGACGCGCGGGATCTCGCTGCGGCGCACGTAGACGCGCAGGCCCGGCTTGCTGACGCGCTGCAGGCCGTTGATGACGGGCTGCTTGCGCCCGCCGTAGCCGAGTTCGACCTTGATGCTGGCCTGCGGGCGGCCGGGCTCCTGGTCCACCTCGTAGCCGCGGATGAAGCCCTCGCTCTTGAGCACCTCGGCGATGGCCAGCTTCACCTTGGAGGACGGCATGGTGACGGCCTCGTGGCGGGAGCTGACGGCGTTGCGGATGCGGGTGAGCATGTCCGCGATGGGGTCGCTCATACTCATCGGTCGTGGCCTCCGTGGGCTACCAGCTGGACTTGGTGACGCCGGGCAGGAAGCCCTGGTGCGCCATTTCGCGGAAGGTGATGCGGGAGAGGCCGAACTTGCGGATGTAGGCGCGCGAGCGGCCCGTGACGGCGCAGCGGTTGTTGAGGCGCGTGGGGCTGCTGTTGGCGGGCAGGCGGGCCAGCTCGAGCTGGATGCGGGCCAGCTCCTGCGGGTTGCCCCGCGCCGCGCGCCGCGCCGCCTTCAGCTCCTCGCGCCGGTGGCGGTGCTTCTGGTAGAGGGCGCGACGCTTCTCGTCGCGCGCGATCTGGCTCTTCTTCGCCATCTAGGGCCTCCCCCGGTCGCGGGCAAAGGGCATGCCGAGCAGCTCGAGCAGGCGGCGGCCCTCGTCATCGGTGCGCGCGCTGGTCACGATGGTGACCTGCAGGCCGCGCACCTTGTCCACGCGGTCGTAGTCGATCTCCGGAAAAACGAGCTGCTCGCGCAGCCCGATGCTGTAGTTGCCGCGCCCGTCGAAGGCGTCGGGGCTGAGGCCCTGGAAGTCGCGGATGGCGGGCAGGGCGGCGCTGATGAGGCGGTCGAGGAATTCGTACATGCGCGCCCCGCGCAGCGTCACGGAGACGCCGATGGGGTTGCCCTCGCGCAGGCGGAAGTTGGCGATGGAGCGCTTCGCGCGCTGGACGACGGGCTTCTGGCCGCTGATCGTGCGCAGATCCTCGACGGCGCGGTCGAGGCTGTTGGCGTCGGTGAGCGCCTCGCCCATGCCGATGTTGAGCACGGCCTTCACGAGGCGGGGGGCCTGCATGGGGTTGGCGTAGCCGTAGCGCTCGCGCAGGCGGGGGACGGCCTCCTCCTCGTAGCGCGCGCGCAGGCGGGGGAGGGCGGCGGGGGCGGTCATTCGATGGCCTCCCCGCTGCGCTTGCTCACGCGCACGAGGGCGCCGTCCTCGCGGCGGCGGAAGCCCACGCGCGTGGGCTCGTCGCTGGCGGGGTCGAGCAGCATCACGTTGCTGACGTGGATGGGGCCCTCGCGCTCGATGATGGCCGACTGCTGCTGCGCGGAGCGGGCGCGCTGGTGGCGCTTGATCATGTTCACGCCCTCGATCGTGACGCGCTGCTTCTTGCGGTCCACCTGGCGCACGACGCCGCGCGCGCCGCGGCTGCGCCCGCTGATGACGACCACGCGGTCGCCGCGGCGGATGCGGGACGGCATCAGAGCACCTCCGGGGCGAGCGACACGATCTTCATGAAGTTGCGGTCGCGCAGTTCGCGCGCCACGGGGCCGAAGATGCGCGTGCCGCGCGGGTTCTCGTTGTCGGAGGCGAGCAGCACGGCGGCGTTCTCGTCGAAGCGGATGTAGGAGCCGTCGGGGCGGCCGTACTCCTTGGCCGTGCGCACGACCACGGCGCGCACGACCTCGCCCTTGCGCACGGGGGAGTTGGGCTGCGCCGTCTTCACGGAGGCGACGATGATGTCGCCCGGGCGGGCGTAGCGGCGGCGGCTGCCGCCCAGCACGCGGATGCAGAGGATGGAGCGCGCGCCGGAGTTGTCGGCCACCTTGAGGCGGGACTCCTGCTGGATCACGGCGTCTCCCCCTCGTCCCCGTCCCCGGCGACCTCAGGAGCGTCGCCGGATTCGGTGGGGGGTTCGGCAGCCCCGACGGGTTCGCCGGACACAGCGGCGGGCTCGCCCGCGGACACGGCGGCTTCGGCGGCAGGCTCGGCGTCGGCGCGGGGCGCGGCCTGCACCTCGGCCTCGATCTCGCGCCCGATCTGCTCGGGGGCGACCTCGGCCACGTCGCCGCGCTGCAGGATCTCGATCACGCGCCAGCGCTTGCCGCGCGACAGGGGGCGCGTCTCGAGGATGCGCACCACGTCGCCCACGTTGCACTCGTTGGCGGCGTCGTGGGCCTTGAAGCGGCGGCTGCGGTTGATCACCTTGCGGTAGAGCGGGTGCTGCTTGCGGCGGGAGACGTCGACGACCACGGTCTTGTCCATCTTGTCGCTGACGACGACGCCGCGGAGCACGCGGGCGCTCACGGGGAGACCTCCCCGGCGGCGGCCAGCTGGCGTTCGCGCTTGATCGTGCGCAGGCGCGCGATCTGGCGCCTGGCGTCGCGCAGGGCGCGGTAGTTCTGCAGCTGGCGCGTGGCCTGCTGGAAGCGCAGCGTGAAGAGCGCGCGGTAGGCGTCGTTGATCTCGCGGTCGAGGCGCTCGTCGTCCCAGTCGCGGACGGCGGCGGCTTTCTGGTTGGGCATGGCTACATCACCAACTCGTCGCGCTGGACGACCTTCGTGGGAATGGGAAGCTTGTGGGCGGCGAGGCGCAGGGCCTCGCGGGCCACGTCCTCGGGCACGCCCGCGATCTCGAAGAGGACGCGGTTGGGCTTGACCACGGCCACCCACTTCTCGGGGTTGCCCTTGCCCGAGCCCATGCGCGTCTCGGCGGGCTTGGCGGTGACGGGCTTGTCCGGAAAGACGCGGATCCAGACCTTGCCGCCGCGGCGCATCTCGTGGGTCATGGCGCGGCGGGCGGCCTCGATCTGGCGCGCGTCGATCCAGGCCGGGGCGCGCGCCTGCAGCCCGTACTCGCCGAAGGACACGACGTTGCCGCTCGTGGCCTTGCCCTTCATGCGGCCGCGGTGCTGCTTGCGGTGCCTGACGCGACGGGGCTGGAGCACGGTCAGGCGTCCTCCTGGTCCTGGCTCTGGCGCGCGACGTTCTCCTGCTGCTCGACGGAGATGGTCGTGCGCTGGGGGCCGCGGGCCTCGTCGGCGGCAGCCGCGGCGACGGCATCGGCCTCGTCGTCGGGAACGCCGTCGGGCGCGGCGGCGTTCTCGATGGGCTCCTCGAGCTCCTCCTCGGCCTCGTCGGGCAGGATGTCGCCCTTGTAGATCCAAGCCTTCACGCCGATGCGCCCGAAGGTGGTGTGGGCCTCGGCGAGGCCGTAGTCGATGTCGGCGCGGAGCGTGTGGCGGGGCACGCGGCCCGCCGTCTCCGTTTCGCGGCGCGACATCTCGGTGCCGCCGAGGCGGCCCGCCACGGAGATGCGCACGCCGCGCGCGCCGCGCTGCATGGTGCGCTGCACGGCCTGCTTCACGGCGCGGCGGAAGGCCACGCGGCGCTCCAGCTGGTCGGCCACGGAGCGGGCCACGAGGTAGGCGTCCAGTTCGGGCGTGCGGATCTCCTGGATGTTGACGCGCACGCGCCCGCCCGTGAGCTGCTCCAGCGAGCCGCGCAGCTCCTCCACGCGCGCGCCGCCGCGCCCGATGACGATGCCGGGCTTGGCCGTGTGCACGGTGACCGTGACCATGTTGGCGTTGCGGTCGATCTCGACGCGGCTGATGCCGGCGTCGGGCAGCAGACCGCCGCGCCCGTCCCTGCCGCGCACGTGCTCGCGCAGGTCGTGGTCGAGGCGCACGCGCTCCGTGTAGCCGTCCTTCTCGGCGAACCAGCGGGATTCCCACGGATAGATGACGCCGAGGCGGAACCCGTGCGGATGAACCTTCTGTCCCATGCTCCCCTACCCCCCGCGCTCGTCGAGAACGACGGTGATGTGGCTGTGGCGGCGCAGGCGCGGGCTGGCGCGTCCGCGCGAGCGCGCCTTGAAGCGCTTCACGGTGACGCCCTCGTCGGCGAAGGCGCGCTTGACGTAGAGGTCGTCCACGTCGAGGGCGAGGTTGTTCTCGGCGTTGGCGGCGGCGCTGAGCACGACCTTGGAGACGTCGCGGGCGTGGGGGGAGGGCACGTAGCGCAGGAGGGCGAGCGCCTGGTCCACGGAGAGGCCGGGCAGGCGTTCGAGGATGAGGCGCACCTTGCGGGCGGAGCCCTTGACGTTGCGCGCGCTGGCCCGCGTCTCCATGGCTAGCGCACCCTCGTGCTGCGGTCGCTGCGGCCCACGTGGCCGCGGAAGGTGCGCGTGGGGGCGAATTCGCCCAGCTTGTGCCCCACCATGTTCTCGGTGACGAACACGGGCATGTGGCGGCGGCCGTTGTGGACGGCGATGGTGAGGCCGATCATCTCGGGCAGGATGGTGGAGGCGCGGGACCAGGTGCGGATGACCTCGCGCGTGCGCGCGTTGCGCGCCTGGATGACCTTGCGGTAGAGCGAGGGGTGCACGAACGGCCCCTTCTTCGTGGAACGGGACATGCCGCCTACCTCCCCCGCCGGCGCACGATGTACTTGCCGGTGCGCTTGTTGCGGCGCGTGCGATGGCCGAGCGCGGGCTTGCCCCAGGGCGTCTTGGGGCCGGGCATGCCCACGGGCGCGCGGCCCTCGCCGCCGCCGTGCGGATGATCGGACGGGTTCATGACGGCGCCGCGCACCTGCGGGCGGCGGCGGCGGTGACGGCTGCGGCCCGCCTTGCCCAGCTTCACGAGGGCGTGCTCGATGTTGCCCACCTGCCCGATGGTGGCCATGCACTCGATGCGCACGCGGCGCATCTCCGAGCTGGGCAGGCGCAGCAGGGCGTACTCGCCTTCCTTGGCCATGAGCTGGGCGGAGGCGCCCGCCGTGCGCACCATCTGGCCCCCGCGCCCGGGGGTGAGCTCGATGTTATGGATCTGCGTGCCCGTGGGCATGGCCGCGAGGGGCAAGGCGTTGCCCGTGCGCAGCTCCGCCTCCGGACCGCTCATGAGCGCCGCGCCCACGCGCAGCCCGTTGGGCGCGAGGATGTAGCGCTTCTCGCCGTCGGCGTAGTGGAGCAGGGCGATGCGCGCCGTGCGGTTGGGGTCGTACTCGATGGAGGCGACGGCGGCGGGCACGCCGTGCTTGTCGCGCTTCCAGTCGATGCGGCGGTAGAGGCGCTTGTGGCCGCCGCCACGGTGGCGCACGCTCACGCGGCCCTGGTTGTTGCGGCCCGCGTTGCGCTTGCGCAACGACTCCACCAGCGACTTCTCCGGGCGCTTGCGCGTGATCTCGGTGAAGGCGTGGCCGCTGGCGTTGCGCCGCCCCGGCGAGGTGGGGTTGAACTGCTTCACCGGCATCCCTACATCCCCTCGAACAGCTCGATGGAGTCGCCCGCCTGCAGCGTCACCACCGCCTTCTTCCAGTCGGGCTGCTTCGTCACGTTGCGCCCGAAGCGGCGGTTCTTGCCCTTCACGACCATGGTGTTCACGTCGCGCACGCGCACGTTGAAGGCGAGCTCGACGGCCTCGCGGATCTGGGGCTTGTTGGCGCGCGGGTCCACGGCGAAGACGTACTTGTCCTGGGAGGCGAGGCCGGTGCTCTTCTCCGTGATGAGGGGGCGCAGGAGGATGGCGTAGGGGTGCAGCTCGCGGGGCATCAGACGGCCTCCCCGCGTTCGCGCGCGGGCTTCGCGGCGTCGCCGCCCCAGAGCGCCTCCACGCGGCGCACGGCGTCCTCGGTCATGACCACGCGGTGGGCGTCCACGAGGTCGACCACGTTGAGCTGGGCGGCGGGCAGGGCGCGCACGCTGGCGATGTTGCGCGCGGCCCGCGCGAGGGCGGGATCGTGCTCGCCGCTGACGACGAGCGCGCGCCGCTCGACGCCGAGGGCGGCGAGGGCGTCCGCCACCTGGCGCGTCTTGGGGGCGTCGGCGTCGGCGCCGAAGGCGGGCACGATCACCAGCCCGCCATCGGCGGCGTGGCTGCTGAGGGCGGAGCGGATGGCGAGGCGGCGCATGCGCTTCGGGAGCGCCTTCGCGTGGCTGCGCGGCCCGGGCCCGAAGGCGATGCCCCCGCCGATGCGGATGGAGCTGCGGTTGGCGCCCTTGCGCGCCGTGCCGTGGCCCTTCTGGCGGCGCAGCTTGGCGGTGGAGCCGCGCACCTCGCCGCGGCTCTTCGTGCTGTGCGTGCCCGCGCGGGCGTTGGCGCGCTGGGCCACATAGGCCTGATGCATGACGGCGCGGTTCGGCTCGATGCCGAAGACGTGGCCATCCACCTCGATGTCGCGGCGGCGGCGGCCCCTGCGGTCGACGACGGGGAGGTTCATCGCGCCGCCCTCGAGCGGGAGACGGCGCGCGCGCGGCGCACGCGCACGAGCCCGCCCATGGGGCCGGGCACGGAGCCGGCCACGAAGACGACGCCGCGCTCCTCGTTGCGGCCCAGCACCTCGAGGTTGCGCACGGTGGAGCGGCGCGCGCCCATGTGGCCCGCCATGCGCGTGCCCTTGAACACGCGCCCGGGCGTGGTGCCCGCGCCGATGGAGCCGGGGGCGCGATGGCGGTCGCTCTGGCCGTGCGTGCGCGGGCCGCCGCGGAAGTGGTGGCGGCGGACGCCCCCCTGGAAGCCGCGCCCCTTCGAGGTCGCGGTCACGTCCACCAGCTGGCCCGGCTCGAAGAGGGCGGCCCCGAAGCGCTCGCCGAGGGCGACCTCGCCGGTGGCGCGGAACTCGGTCAGGTGGCGCAGGTTGGGCGCGCCGGAGGGGGCGAGGTGGCCGCGGGCGGGCTTCGTCAGGCGCTTCTTCTCGCCGTAGCCGATCTGCACGGCCTCGTAGCCGTCCTTCTCCACGGTGCGCAGCTGGGTGACCCAGCAGGGGCCGACCTCGATGGCGGTGGCGCCGCGCAGCCGCCCCTGGTCGTCGAAGACCTGGAGCATGCCCAGTTTGCGGCCGAGGAGTCCTTCGATGCTCATGGCTACAGCTTGATCTCGATGTCCACGCCGCTGGCGAGTTGCAGCCGCATGAGCGTATCGACCGTCTTCGAGGTGGGATCGAAGATGTCGATCAGGCGCTTATGCGTGCGTATCTCGAACTGTTCACGCGAGTCCTTGAAGACGTGGGGGCTGCGGATGACGGTGAACTTCTGGATGTCCGTGGGCAGGGGCACGGGCCCGGCCACGGCGGCGCCGGTGCGCTCGGCGGCCTCCACGATCTGGCGCGCGGAATCGTCGATCAGGCGGTGATCGTAGGCCTTCAGCTTAATGCGGATCTGCTGGCGCGCCATCGTCCCGCCCCCCTACCCGATGACCTTCGTGACGACGCCCGCGCCCACCGTGCGACCGCCCTCGCGGATGGCGAAGCGCAACCCCTCCTCCACCGCCACCGGCTGAATCAACGCCACCTTCATCTGCACGTTGTCCCCCGGCATCACCATCTCCGTCCCCTCCTCCAGCTCGATCGCACCCGTCACGTCCGTCGTGCGCACGTAGAACTGCGGCCGGTACCCCTGGAAGAACGGCGTGTGACGCCCGCCCTCCTCCTTGCTCAGCACGTACACCTGCGCCTCGAACGTCGTGTGCGGACTGATCGACCCCGGCAGCGCCAGCACCTGCCCGCGCTGCACGTCGTCCCGCTCCATGCCCCGCAGCAGGCAGCCCACGTTGTCCCCGGCCTCCCCCTCGTCCAGCAGTTTCTTGAACATCTCCACCCCCGTCACCACCGTCTTGCGCGTCTCCTCCAGCCCCACGATCTCCACCTCCTGCCCAACCTGCACCTTCCCCCGCTCGATGCGCCCCGTCACCACCGTGCCACGGCCCTTGATCCCGAACACGTCCTCGATCGGCATCAGGAAGGGCCGCTCCAGCGCGCGCTGCGGCTGCGGGATGTACCCGTCCACCGCGTCCATCAGCTCCCGGATGGACCCGTACTCGTCCGCCTCCGGGTCCTCCGACTCCGATTCCAGCGCCGCCAGCGCCGACCCCCGCACGATGGGGATGTCGTCCCCGGGGAACTCGTACCCCGTGAGCAGCTCCCGCAGCTCCAGCTCCACCAGCTCCAGCAGCTCCTCGTCCTCCATCATGTCCACCTTGTTCAGGTAGACGACGATGGCCGGCACCTCCACCTGCCGCGCCAGCAGGATGTGCTCCCGCGTCTGCGGCATGGGGCCGTCCGGCGCCGCCACCACGAGGATGGCCCCGTCCATCTGCGCGGCCCCCGTGATCATGTTCTTGATGTAGTCCGCGTGCCCCGGGCAGTCCACGTGCGCGTAGTGCCGCGCCTCCGTCTCGTACTCCACGTGCGCGATGGCGATGGTGATGCCCCGCGCGCGCTCCTCGGGCGCGTTGTCGATGGAGTCGAACTCGCGGTACTCCGCCTCCCCCCGCAGCCCCAGCACCTTCGTGATGGCCGCCGTCAGCGTCGTCTTGCCGTGGTCCACGTGCCCGATCGTGCCCACGTTCACGTGCGGCTTCGTCCGCTCGAATCGCTCCTTCGCCATGGTTCCGGTCCCCTTGTTCCGTTCTTTCAGATGGCGCCGACCGCCGCGCGCTCGGTGAGGGCGGCGGAGACACTGTGCGGCACGGCTTCGTACCGGTCGAATTCCATGCTGTGGGTGGCGCGCCCCTGGGTGAGGGAGCGCAGGTCGGTGGAGTAGCCGAACGTCTCGGCGAGGGGCACGGTGGCGGTGAGCACCTGCAGGCGTCCGAGCGCGTCCTGGCTGACGACCTGGCCGCGGCGTCCGTTGAGGTCGCCGATGACGCCGCCGAAGTGGTCCTCGGGAACGCGCACCTCGATGCGCATGAGCGGTTCGAGGAGCATGGGCCCGGCGCGCCGCAGCGCCTCGCGCACGCCGAGCGTGGCGGCGTTCTTGAAGGCCAGCTCGGAGGAGTCCACGGCGTGGGCGGCGCCATCGACGAGGGCCACGCGCACGTCGAGCACGGGGTAGCCCGCGACGGGGCCGGAATCGAGCGCGCGGGCGGCGCCCTCACGCACGGCGGAGACGTATTCGGCGGGCACGGCGCCGCCCACGACGCGGTTTTCGAAGACGAAGCCCGCGCCCGGCTCGCCCGGCTCGACGTCGACCTGCACGACGCCGAACTGGCCGCGCCCGCCGGTCTGGCGCACGAAGCGGCCCTCGGCGGAGGCGGGGCGGCGGATGGCCTCGCGGTAGCTGACCTGGGGGCGGCCCACGTTGGCGTCCACGCGGTGTTCGCGCCGGAGGCGGTCCACGATCACCTCGAGGTGGAGTTCGCCCATGCCGGAGATGATGGTCTGGCCGGCCTCGTCGTCGAAGCGCCAGTGGAAGGTGGGGTCTTCCTCGCCGAGGCGCGTGAGGGCGCCGGCCATGCGCTCCTGGTCGGGGCGGGAGCGCGGCTCGAGGGCCACGCTGATGACGGGTTCGGGGAAGGCGATGCCCTCCAGCAGGATGGGGGCGGCGGGCTCGCAGAGGGTGTCGCCGGTGAAGGTGCGCTTGAGGCCCACGGCGGCGCCGATGCCGCCCGCGTAGAGGGCGTCGATCTCCTCGCGATCGTTGGCGTGCATGCGCAGCAGGCGTCCCACGCGCTCGCGCTCGCCCCTGGCGCTGTTCCAGATGGCATCGCCGGAGCGGAGCACGCCGCTGTAGACGCGGACGTAGGCGAGCCGCCCCACGTAGGGGTCGGCCACGATCTTGAAGGCCATGGCGCTGAGGGGTGCGCCGTCGCTGGCCTCGCGCTCCACCTCGGCCCCGTCGGCGGCGTCGGTCCCGCGCACGGGGGGGACGTCCACGGGGGCGGGCAGGTAGTCGATGACGGCGTCGAGCAGGGGCTGCAGGCCCTTGTTCCTGAGGGCGGAGCCGCAGAGCACGGGCGTGACCAGGTTGGCGAGCGTGGCGCGGCGGATGGCGGCGCGCAGCTCGTGGCCGTTGACGCGGTGGCCCTCGAGGTAGCTGATGGCGATCTGGTCGTCCACGTTGCCGACGCGCTCGACGAGATCCTCGCGGGCGGCCTCGGCCGCGGCCAGCAGGTCGGGGGGGATTTCGCCGCGCACGGCGGTCTCGCCCTTCTCCCCGGTGAAGGCCCAGCAGACCATGTCGATGAGGTCGATGACGCCGCGGAAGGCGTCCTCGGCGCCCACGGGCAGCTGCACGGCGAGGGGGTTGGCGTCGAGGCGGTCGATCATCATCTGGCGGGTGCGGGCGAAGTCGGCGCCGACGCGGTCCATCTTGTTCACGAAGCAGATGCGGGGGACGGCGTAGCGGTCGGCCTGGCGCCAGACGGTCTCGGACTGGGGCTCGACGCCGGCCACGGCGTCGAACACGACGACGCCGCCATCGAGCACGCGCAGGCCGCGCTCCACCTCGGCGGTGAAATCGACGTGGCCGGGCGTGTCGATGATGTTGACGAGGTGGCCGTTCCACTCGGCGCTGGTGGCGGCGGCGGTGATGGTGATGCCGCGCTCGCGCTCCTGCTCCATCCAGTCCATGGTGGCGGTGCCCTCGTGCACCTCGCCGATCTTGTAGGTGATGCCGGTGTAGTAGAGGACACGCTCGGTGACGGTGGTCTTGCCCGCGTCGATGTGGGCGATGATGCCAATGTTGCGCACGCGCTCGATTTCGAACGGACGGGCCATGATGCGCGCTCCTGCCTTCCGTTCCCGCGCCTACCAGCGGTAGTGGACGAAGGCGCGGTTGGCCTCGGCCATGCGGTGGGTGTCGTCGCGGCGCTTGATGGCGGAGCCGGCGTTGCCGGCGGCGTCGAGCAGCTCGCCCGCGAGGCGTTCGGACATGGTGCGCCCGCCGCGTCCGCGCGCGCCCTGCAGCAGCCAGCGCATGGCCAGCGCGGTGCGCCGTTCGGGGCGGATTTCGACGGGCACCTGGTAGGTGGTGCCGCCCACGCGGCGGGGCTTCACCTCGAGCACGGGCGTGGCGTTGCGCATGGCCTGCCGGAAGGTGTCCACGGGGTCGCGCCCGGTGGTCTCCTGGATGCGGTCGAAGGCGCCGTAGACGACGCGCTCGGCGGTGCTCTTCTTGCCGCGCGTCATGACCTTGTTGATGAGCACCTGCACCTGCTGATCGCCGTAGCGGGGATCGGGGCGGATAACGCGGCGTTCGGGGCGGTTGCGGCGCGGCATGGCTCCTACCCGCTCCTGCGCGTGCCGTACTTGCTGCGGCCGCGGCGGCGGTCGGCCACGCCGGTGGAGTCGGCGGCGCCGCGCACGATGTGGTAGCGCACGCCGGGCAGGTCGCGCACGCGCCCGCCGCGCACGAGCACGACGGAGTGTTCCTGCAGGGTGTGGCCCTCGCCGGGGATGTAGGCGGAGACCTCGATGCCGTTGGTGAGGCGCACGCGCGCCACCTTGCGCAGGGCGGAGTTCGGCTTCTTGGGCGTCTGCGTGCGCACCTGCGTGCAGACGCCGCGCTTCTGGGGGGCGCCGCGGCCAGCCACGCGGGACAGCCGCCCGCGCTCGGAGTTGTAGTTGAAGAGCAGGGCGGGCGCGCCCGACTTCCGCGAGCGGGGCTTGCGGCCCTTGCGCACCAGCTGGTTGATCGTCGGCACTGCCGTTCGCTCCGAATCCCGGCCCGCCCGCGGACGGTCCGTCTGCGACGCCTTGCGCCGGGCGCGGAAACAGGCCGGAAGGCCGGTTCCCGAACAGCATCCCGCGTCCACGCGCGGGACCGTCTTCAGCCCAGTGCCCTTCGACCTGCCGAAATGCGGCCAGTCGCCAAGCGCCGAACAGGCAGGATAGCACGGGTTGGCGAACGATCAACACCGGGCGCCGCGACCCGCCGGCGACGGCCTCACTCCGCCAGCGGCTGGAAGACCCAGGGGCGCTCGTCGGGCGGGAGGGAGACGAGGACGGGCGAGGCGTCCAGCGCGAGCTCGGCCACCGCGCGGCCATCCCGGAGCACGGCCACCGTGCGGCCCATCCACGACGGGGGCGGGCGGAAGCGCAGCGTCAGGGGTTGGTCGAAGCGCTCGTTGTCCAGCCCGTCGGCGAGGGTGACGCGCAGCTGGTCGGGCGCGGCGTCGTCCGCCCCGACGGCCTCGACCGTGACCACGGCGCGCTCGCGCTCGCGAACGTAGAGAACGACGGCGTTCATGGAGGCGACCCAGAAGTCGCGGGCGGCGATGGCGCGCATGTCGGCCTTGAAGGTCTCGCGGTCGTAGAAGCCGTAGCGGTCGTAGACGCCGACGTTGTGGTAGACGGGCGCGATCCACGCGCGCTTCTTCAGCGCCTCGTCGAGGATGGGGATGAGTTCGCCGGTGTCGTTGATGCAGGAGCGGCACTGCTGGAAGTCGTAGCTCTCCATGTGCAGGCGGGGCAGGGCGAACCAGTTGTCGGGGGCCGTCCGTCCGCCGGGCACGATGTAGTGCCCGATGCCGCGGCTGTCGGCGAAGTGGCCGGAGAGGAATCCGGCGTCGGCCAGCGCCCGCTGCGTCTCCTCCTCGCGTCCGGCCCCGCGCGGGTAGGCGTAGGCCACCGGCTTCAGCCCCGCGTCCCGCATCCGCTCGAAGTTGCGGCGGAAGGAGCGGTAGGCCGCGTCGTACGACATGCGGTCGTGGTCGACGTGCAGGTGCCCGTGGCCGAAATGGCCCAGCCCACGCGGGACGACGCGCTCCAGGAAATACGTCTCCAGGTGGGGGAACCAGTCGAACTTCACCGTGACGACCTCGTAGTCAAGAGTCAGGCCCAGACCCAGCGCGGCGTCCTCGAGGGGGCGGGTGTCGGCCAGCAGGCGGGAGCGCGCGGGCAGGCGCTCGTCCAGATAGGCGAGCGAGCCGTCGGAGGCGGGGCCGTCGTAGGTGATGGAGATGGCGGCGGCGTGGTCGTCGTACCACTTGGCCACGGCGAACATGGGGGGCGGATCGCCGCCGCACGCGAGCGCGGACGCGGCCACGGCGACGGCCAGCCACGTCCATCGCCGCCACGACGCGCGCATCCGCAGCATGGGGCGAGTCTGGCGCGCCCGCCGCCGGACGATCAAGGATGGGGGCGTCCGAATCCGGGCGGAATCGCGGGCGCGGGATTGCCAAACGCGGGATGCGTCTGCCAGTATGGGGCCGCGTGGCGGCGGGCCGCGCGGGATTGGAGAACGCCGTGAGCCTTCCCCCCGAAGCGGAATCCGGCGAGGGCGCGAGCGCCTGCCGCTACCTCGGTCTGGTCGACGACGGCGAACTGCACGCCACCTACTCGACGGACGCGCACCGCTGCTACCGTCTGCCCAACCCCACGCGCATCGCCACGCAGCATCAGGAGCGCTACTGCCTGACGGCGGAGCATCCCTCCTGCCCCATCTTCCAGGGCGAGGGCGTGGAGGCGACGACGCAGCCCGCGCCGGCCCCGGCCGAGAGCGCGGCCTCCGCGGCCGCCGCCAGCGCCGCCGCCGCGGAGGCCAGCGAGCCTTCCGCCGCCACGCCCACGGCGTCCGCCGCGGGGGCGCGGCCGCCCGGCCGCCCGCGCACGCCCTTCGCCACGCCGGGCACGCGCTGGATGCCGCGGGGGCTGCGGAACCCGCTGCAGGACGGCGAGCTGAGCATGCGCGTGGCCACCATCTCGCTCTTCGCGCTGGCCATCGTGGTGGTGGCCATCGCCTTCGTGGTGAACCGCAGCCTCAGCGACGACGGCGACACGGCTCCGGCGGCGCTCACGCCCACGCCCACGGCGGCGCCCACGCAGGCGCCTGCGGCCACGCCCACGGCGGCGCCCACGCAGGCCCCGGCGGCGACGCCCACGGCGACGCCCACGCCCGTGCCCACGCCCACGCCTCCGCCGACGCCCAGCGTCCACATCGTCGTGCCGGGGGATACCTGCGGCGCAATCGCGGCGGCCAACGACCTGACGCTGGAGGCGTTCCTCGCGGCGAACGAGCTGACCGAGGACGACTGCCTCACGATTCAGCCCGGGGACGAGCTGGTCATCCCGTAGCGGTCAGGGGCGCGCCAGCCCCTCGCGGCGCGCGGCGGCGGCGAAGGCGCTCCCGGAGACGCGCTCCGGCATGGCCAGATCGCGGTGGTGCTCGGCCACCCAGGTCTGGCGCGCGCGCCAGTGCGCCGCCTGCGTGCGGTAGCGCTCCCGCGCCTCGTTCGCCCAGCGCCAGTCGGACCAGCAGAGGATGGCCGTGTCCAGATCGCGGCGGGCCAGCATCCGCACCGCCGCCAGCGCGGGCGCGCGGCGGCGCTTGTTCGCCTCGACCTTGTCCGCGATGAGCAGGATCCGGGCGATGAGGCTCATGCGGTCGAGCCCGGCCGTGTGGTCGCGCACCGCCGCCAGCGTTTCCTCGTCGGCCACGCCGAAGCGTTCGCGCAGGACGGCGGCGGCGACGGGGCCGTGGAGCAGGATGGGGGAGGCCCCGGCGTCGGCGTCGATGGGCACACCCGTCTCGCGGGCCAGCCGCAGCTGTTCGCGCGGGGGTTCGGCGCGGAAGAGGTCGTGGCCCCAGACGGCCAGCTCGACGCGGGCCTCGTCGGCCAGCCAGACGCGGGCCAGCGGCAGGGCCTCGGCGAGCACGCGCTCGACGTGGCGCACGAGCCCCGCCGGGCGCTCCAGCATGGCCGCGCGCACGGTTTCGAGCTGGCGCGCGATCACCCTTCCGGGCCGAGCAGCCGTCCGCCGAGCAGGTGCAGGTGCAGGTGGGGGACGGTCATGCCCGCGTCGTCGCCCACGTTAAAGGCAAGGCGGTAGCCCGATTCGAGCACGCCCTCGCGGCGGGCGGTCTCCGTGGCCAGCGCGAACATGGCCGAGAGCGTGGCCGCGTGCTCGGCCTCGAGCGCGCGCGCGTCGGCGATGTGCAGGGTGGGGATGATGAGCGCGTGCACGGGCGCGCGCGGGTTGATGTCGCGGATGGCGAAGGCGCGCTCGCTGGCGGCGATGCGGTCGGCGGGCGCGTCGCCGGAGGCCATGCCGCAGAAGAGGCATTCGGACACGCGCGGATTGTGGCGGGCGGGCGCGTGCGCCGCAAGCGGGGGCGGCGTAGTAGACTGCGGCCACGAACGAGGAGGGTGCCATGCCGCGCATCGGACTGACGAGCGTGCTGGTGGACGACCAGGCGCGGGCGCTCGCCTTCTACACGGAGACGCTGGGCTTCGAGTTGAAGCGCGACGATCCCGCGGGCGAGTTCCGCGCGATCACGCTGACGGCGCCCGGCGACGCGGACGGCGTGGAGTTGCTGCTGGAGCCCAACGCCCATCCCGCCGCGCGCACGTTTCAGGCGGCGATGTACGCGGACGGCATCCCCTCCGCCATCTTCTTCGTGGACGACCTGGCGCGCGAGCACGAGCGGCTGGAGGCGCTGGGCGTGACCTTCCGCGGCCCGCCCACGCGCTCGGAGTGGGGCCACCAGGCGGTGCTGGAGGACGGCTGCGGCAACCTCATCATCCTGCACGAGGACGAGCGGGACTGAAGGGCGTCCCCGAAGGCGCGCGGGCGCAGGCGGACATCCGCCGGGGCAAGTTCCCGGACGAGAAGCGCCTGCTGGCCATCAAGGACGCGAAGCGCGCGCAGGCCGTTGCCGCGACGACGGCGCGCTACCACGCCCGCCGCACGGGGAAGGAGTAGGACCGTGGACATCGAGGACCAGCTGCTGAACGACGGCGTGATCGGCGACGACGCGAACCCCCTCTACTGCTTGGAGCGCGTGCCTGACCGCCATCGGGCGGAACGGGCGCGGGCCGAGGTGACTAAGCCGTATCGCATCTTCTTCTGGGAGACGCCCACGGGCTTGCGCTGGCTGTACCACGTCAACGGGCGGGAAGGCGAGGGCGAGGGCTACGACGCGCTGCGCGACTTCGCGCGCCAGCACGGCCCCCGGAGCGCCACGCCGTGACGCGCGACCCGCGTGCCCTCGCGGTCCTGGGGCACCCCGTGAAGGACGTGGCGCTCGCCGCCTTCATCGGTTGGGAGGCGCGGTATCTCCCGCTGATCTACCCCTACTGGGACGAGGGCGTGGACTTCGACTTCGGAGATGACAAGGAGTAGGGCCTTGGCCGCCAAGTCCATGAGAGCGCAACTCCGGCGCACGGGAAGCGCGCGCAAGGTTCACTGGTTGCGCGTGCCCGCATCCCTCTCGGACCTCCGCAGTGCGGTTCCGTGCGCGAGGGTTCACCAGAGGGAGCAGGACATGGCGACCTCGGACTTCTCCGCCGTCACCTGTATCGGCTGCCTTGAGGCGAAGGGAGAGACGCCGTGATCGTCGCGTTGCGGCTGGGCGCATGACCGGGGAGCGCGACGTGCTGTCGCTGTTCTGGGCGCCGCTGTGCGCGGTGGGGGCGCGCGGGCCGAGGGGGCCGAACGCCCAGATCTGCGTGGCCGTGTTCGGGGCCTCCATCGTGCCCGAACGCCCGCGCCTGCTGGTCTCGCTCTCGAAGACGAACTACACGGAGGGGCTGGCGCGCGCCGACGGACGGCTGACGGTGAGCGTGCTGGGCGCGGAGCAGGCGGGGCTGCTGGCGCCGCTGGGCCTGCGCTCGGGGCGCGACGGCGACAAGCTGGCGGGGCTGGCCCACGAAACGACCCACTGGGGCGCGCCCCTCTTCCCGGGCGGCGCGGGCGAGCTGGAGTGCGAGACGCTGGAGGCCTTCGACCTGGGCGACGCGACCGCCTTCCTCGTGGCCGTGCGCGAGCGGCGCGCGGGCGGGGCCGAGCCGCTGACGTGGGCGGCGGCGCGGGAGGTCGTGGGCGACGACTTCCTGGGGCGCTGGGCGGAGAAGAGCGCGCGCGAACAGGAGGCGGCGCGCGCCGTCATGCGCTGGCGCGAGCGGGGCGCGGGCGGGGCGGCGCTGGCCCCCAACGCGGGACGGCGGTAGGCTGCGCGCCGCCGTGCCCCATTCCCGCCCGACACCGTGCGCGCCGTGAGCCGCGAGCGCTTCGGCGGCCAGTGGACCGCGATCGCGATCGTGGCCGCGCTGGGCGTGCCCGGCATCGCCCTGCGCCTTTCCGGCACGCACCTCGATCCGCTGGCGGCCTCGGCCGTCTACGGTCTCTCCATCCTGGCGGCGGCCTTCCTGCTCAGCTGGGCGGCGGAGACGGCGGAGCTGGACATCTCGCAGGGGCTGGCGCTGGCCATCATCGCCTTCATCGCCGTGCTGCCCGAATACGCCGTGGACGCCGTGCTCGCGTTCCGCGCGGGGGCCGACCCGCTGGAGGCGGAGAAGGGCCTCGCCATCGCCAACATGACGGGCGGCAACCGCCTGCTCATCGGCGTGGGCTGGCCCATCGTCTTCCTCATCTTCTTCTACCGGAAGCGGCTGCGGGAGCTGGTGGTGAGCCGCACGCGCTCGCTGGAGCTGGCCTTCCTCGTCATCGCCACGCTGTACGTCATCTTCGTGCCCCTGCGCAGCACGCTCACGCTGGTGGACACCATCGTGCTCGTCACCATGTTCGCCATCTACCTCGCGATGACCAGCCGCACGGAGTCGGAGGAGGTGGAGCTGGTGGGCCCGGCGCGGGCCATGGGGGCGCTGTCCGACTGGCGGCGGCGCTCGGTGGTGGTGGCGGCGCTGGTCTACGCCGCGGGCGTCATCGTGGCCTCCGCCGAGCCCTTCGCCCACGAAGGGCTGGTGGCGACCGGCGAGCAGTTCGGCGTGAGCGAGTTCTTCCTCATCCAGTGGGTGGCGCCGCTGGCCTCGGAGTCGCCCGAGGTGCTGGTGGCGGCGCTGCTCGCCTGGCGCGGGCGCGCGGCGGCGGGCATGGGCGCGCTCATCTCCTCGAAGGTGAACCAGTGGACGCTGCTCATCGGCACGCTGCCCATCGCCTTCATGTTCGGCTCCGGCGACTGGGGCCTGCTCAACGGCCTGCCGCTGGACGGGCGCCAGCAGCAGGAGGTGTTCCTGACGGCGGCGCAATCGGCCTTCGCCATCGCCGTGTTCGCGAACCTGCGCATGAACCGCTGGGAGGCGGGGGCGCTCTTCGTGCTCTTCGCCACGCAGCTGTTCATCACGAACGAGGGTGTGCGGCTCTGGTACGCCGTGGCCTATCTGGTGCTGTGCGCGGCGCTGCTCGTGCACAACCGGCGCGCCCTGCCGGGGCTGGCGCGCGACGCCCGCGACGTGATGCGCGGCAACGCGGACTTCGACGACGCGGAGACGACGGGCGAGCGTTTACAGCTACCTCAGGAGACAGCCAGCAGACAGCGCTCTCCTCACGAAATTCTGGGAGTTTCACCGGGGGACGCGCCGGAGACGGTGCGAGCAGCCTATCGCTCGCTGGCGAAGGATCATCATCCGGATCGTGGCGGTGATGCAACGCGATTCCGTGAGATTCAGGAAGCATGGGAGGCAATCAGGGATGATGAATGATCCCGCCTGCCGCAGGATCCACAAAGGTAACGCCCTCATCCTGAAGAATCTCAAAGGTGCGATCATCGGCAGGGTATGGCGGGGAAATCAAATCATCAAGGAAAAGCTGGTACAGAAGTATCCAATACTTATCAAGGTGGTACAAGTCTTCCTTGTCGATACTTTTCGTGAAAGACACAATTTTCTCGCGCACTTGTTGATCGCCTGCCAAGTAGAGCAACAGAATTGGTATACAATCGCGTGAATCTATGATTTTATTGGAGAGATCATTGCCAATTTTGACATCATACTTCAAACAATAATATAGAGTCCACGAGATGGCATCCGAATGTCCGAATCGAACATGTTCCTCAAGGATACGAGGAAAGTATTTGCTATATTCAAAGTTGTAGCTGGAAACATTACTCAGTGCTGCAGAAATGACTGGAAGCAATTCGGACCTATGAACTGCCAAATTAAGTGCATACGGAAGAATTTCAAAACTAGCACTCTTGGTAAGATTGGAACGCAGAACTGATCGAAGGGCGTATTTCATTACACTTTTATCGGGATACTCTTCGGAAAGATTGAAGGCCAATCCCAAATACTGAGAGGCGCGGCGTGCAGAGATTCTACGCCCACGCGGCAATGTTGATTGCAGTTGCGCGATCCAGTCCGGTGATGCAGATCTCGGGAGCGGAGAGATTTTAGTTTTCTTGGCTCCCAGCTTGAGACCATATCGGTCTAGCTCACGGGAAAGTTTCATGATGAAATCATGAGAACTTTGTTCAGTATCACAATAGGCCACATAATCATCCGAGAATCTCGCGAAGGCGAAATCACTGTTTGCGATCTCTTGGTCAACACGGGCAAGGATGATTTCCGAAAGTATATTCGATGTAGCAGGACCAATTGCAATGCCATTAGTTTCATTCCTCTTGGTCATACGCACTTTCTTGTCGAGATCGTTATACCACTTTCCACGCTCTTTTTTCGCAGATTTAAATCCAGCTAGTGCCCACGCAATTGCGTGGGAGTATATGCTCGGATAGCAATTGGCGATATCAGTCTCCGCAACAAAATGCTTCCCGAAGGATTTTTCGACTTCCCGCCGTTCTTTCTCTTTCGTGTTTTCGTAATTCATGATGACCATCCTCCCATCAGAATGTTTCTCCATCTTCAGGGTATTGTTTTCTCCGGCAGTGATGTAGTTCATTTTTTCCCAATTGTTTGCAATGCAGAGAACAAGATCAGCATAGGCTTTCGGATGGGGAATCGAGAGGCCGCGCGGAACTTTGTCAAATCGAGTCAGTTGATACTCGACAGAATCGTATCCCCAATACCCTTTCTTCCGCCGCGCTTGCTGATCCTGAAGGCGACGCGCCGCATGATCGGAAAAGGACGTCGAGGACAGAACCGGCGGAATTTCATCCTTCCGCTTGGTCTGCTTCGGCAGATAGTTGTGGCGCAGAAGCGCGCTCAGAACGAAAGCCTTGTCGATAGCCATGTCAACCTGCCCTGTGATACTAGCACGAAAGCGCCATGACGCAACGCTCGCGTCGGCGGCGCGGCGTCAGGAGGGGCGCGCGGGCTCCGGGGGCGCGCCGATGGCGTACTCCAGGGCGTCCGCGAGCGCCAGCCAGCTGGCCTCGATGATGTCCGTGGAGCTGCCCACGGTGGTCCAGTAGCGCGCGCCGTCGGTGCTCTCGATGAGCACGCGCACACGCGCCGCCGTGGCCGATTCGCTGTCGAGGATGCGCACCTTGTAGTCGACCAGCTTCACGTCGAGGACGCGGGGGTGGGCGGCGGCGAGCGCCCTGCGCGCGGCCAGGTCGAGCGCGTTCACGGGGCCGTTGCCCTCGGCGGCGGTGTGGTGGCGCTCGCCGTCCACGCGCAGCTTGACCATGGCCTCGGCCACCATGTCGCCGCGCTGGTCGTCGCCGTGGCGGTGGCGGTGGCGCTCGACGATGACGAAGTCCTCGATCTCGAAGGGGCGCGCGTAGCCGGGCAGCTGGCGGCGCACGAGCAGCTCGAAGCTGGCCTCCGCGCCCTCGTACTGGAAGCCTTCGCTCTCCTTCTCCTTGACGGTGGCGAGCAGGGCGCGGATTTCGTCCTGCGTGAAGGGGTAGTCGATGCCCAGTTCCTCCAGCTTGGCGAGCAGGTTGCGCTGGCCGGAGAGTTCGCTGACGAGCACGCGGCTGCTGTTGCCCACGCGGGCGGGGTCGATGTGCTGGTAGGCGTTGGCGTCCTTGCGCACGCCGGCCACGTGATAGCCCGCCTTGTGGGCGAAAGCGCTCTGGCCCACGAAGGGAGCCTGCGGGTCGGGCACGAGGTTGGCCAGCTCGTTCACGTAGCTGGAGACCTCGGTGAGGCGGGCGAGCTGGTCGTCGGCGATCACGTCAATGCCCATCTTCAGCTTGAGGTTGGCGGTGACGGTGAGGAGGTCGGCGTTGCCGCAGCGCTCGCCGTAGCCGTTGACGCAGCCCTGCACCTGCCAGACGCCCGCTTCCACGGCGGCCAGCGTGTTGGCCACGGCCAGCCCCGCGTCGTCGTGGCAGTGGATGCCGAGGCGCGCGTCGGGCACGCGCGCGCGGACGGCGTCGATGGCGGCGAGCAGGCGGGGCGTGGTCATGCCCCCGTTGGTGTCGCAGAGGACGAGGGCGTCGGCCCCCGCGCGGGCGGCGGAGGCGAGGCACTGCAGGGAGTAGTCGGGGTTGTCGGCGAAGCCGTCGAAGAAGTGCTCGGCGTCGAAGAAGACGGTCTTGCCCAGCGCCTTGAAGTAGCGGGCGGTGTCCGCGATCATCGCCAGGTTCTCCTCGTCGCTCGTTTCGAGCACGCGGCGCACCTGGTACTGGCTGGCCTTGCCCACGAGCGTGACGCCCTCGGTTTCGGCGGCCACCATGCTCTGGATGTTGGCGTCGGTTTCGCAGGTGAGGCCCGCGCGGCGCGTGCCCCCGAAGGCGCTGACGCGGGCGCGGGAGAGGGGCGCGACCTCGCGCAGGCGGCGGAAGTAGGCAGCGTCGCGCGGGTTGGAGCCGGGGAAACCGCCCTCGATCCACTCCACGCCGAGCTCGTCGAGCTTGCGCGTGATGCGCACCTTGTCCTCGACGGAGAGGGAGATGCCCTCCATCTGGGCGCCGTCGCGCAGGGTGGTATCGTAGAGCTGGACGCGGTCGGTGGGCATGGGACGGGGATCGTAGCACGCGCCCGCGTTATGGCACGGAACGGGGATGCGGCCGGCGCGGGCATGGTTGCGGACCGCGGGCGGATCGCCCACAATCCCGCAATTCGCACACGCGAGGCGCGCGCCGCACGGCGGCGCATCCTCGGGGAGCAGCCATGGAACCAGTCCGCCGCACGGCGCCGCACGGCGCACACCGAGCGTCCTGACAACAGGGAGGGATCTGCTTCATGCGCGACAACGAGAACTACTGGAAGAGGCTCCGGCGGCGTCCGGTGAGCCGTCGCGGCTTCCTCGTCGGGAGCGGCGTGGCGGCGGCGGGCGGCGCGGCCATTCTCGCGGGCTGCGGCGACGACGACGATGACGACACGCCGACGGCGGCCCCGCAGGCCACGCAGACGGCCGCCGCCACGCAGGCCGCCGGCGACAACGCCACGGCCACGGCGACCCCGACCGCCGCCCCCACCCAGGATCCGAACGCGGCACGCAGCGGCGGCACGCTGAGGATGTGGAAGACGGCGGAAGACGCGGGCATGGACCCCGCCATCTTCCACGTGAACAACACCGAGGTCATCTACTCGACGATGACCCAGCCCTACACCTACCAGCCGTCGAAGAACCTGTTCGCGCGCGACGGCATGATCGGCTGGGAGCAGGTGGATCCCACCACCTGGGTGTGGAGCATCCGCCCGGGCATGAAGTTCCACAACGGCGATCCGGTGAACGCGGAGGCCGTGGCCTTCAGCTTCAGCCGCCTGCCCGAGCTCTACACCGCGCTCGGCGCCACGCACGTCACGAACACGGGCTTCACCTTCGTGGACACCTTCGAGGCCACGGACGAGCTGACGATGCGCGAGAACTGGCTCACCCCGAACGCCGACGCCCCCATCTACCGCGCCCGCCACTACTACTCCTTCGTCAATCCCCGCATCGTCGAGGAGCAGGGAGTCGTGGAGGGCACGATCACGCTGGATGACGGCACGAGCAAGGACATCCTCGGCATCCAGGCGCTGCCGCTCGGGTCGGGCAGCGGCCCCTACACGCTCACGCGGCGCGACTCCATCGGCACGCGCATGGAGCGCTGGCCGGACTACCACAAGCACACGCCCGCGGACGACGGCTTCGTGGAGGACGGGCCCTACATCGACGCCTGGGAGACGCGCATCATCCCCGACGTGGCGGCGGCCAAGTCCGCCTTCCTCTCCGGCGATCTTGACGTTTTCAACGACGTCGACCCGCTGGAGCTGGGCGACTTCGAGGGACAGGACCACCTCTCCATCCTCGAGTTCCCGGCTGGCGGGTTCGCCCTCTGCGGCATGGACGGCGGCAAGTTCCACGACAAGCGCTCGCGCCAGGCGCTGCAGAAGGCCTTCGATTACGAGGGCTTCATCGCCGCCCTGCGCCCCTTCGGCGGCACCTACCAGGGGCCGATCTCGAACCTGCTCTCGCACTTCGCGCTGAGCCAGGACGAGATCCGCTCGTACTACCGTCACGACCCCGCCGAGGCGCGCGCCCTCTGGGCGGCCGCCGACTTCGAGTATCCGGTCGACAACATCAAGGTCTTCATGTCCACCGGCAACGCGCTCCAGCAGCAGATCGCCGAGTTCATGGCGCAGTCGCTGGCCGAGTCGCTCGGCCTCCCCACGGAAGTGGAGGCGGTCGACGTCAACACCTGGGCGGCGCGCGCGCTGGAGCGGGCGCAGGTCAAGGACTGGGATCTGCTGACCTACGGCATCGGCACCTCGGGCGGCACCACTGGCCTCCCCAACGACTCCGCCCTCATCAACTTCGACCCGCGCGGCTACGGCAACAGCGCCTTCAACCACAGCCTGGCCGAGGATCTGATGCCCCGCGCCGAGATCCTCGCCGACGGCACCGAGCTCATCGGCCTGCTGGAGCAGCAGGAGCAGGAGGTCGACGTGGAGGCCCGCACGGTCCTCCTCTCCGAGCTCCAGCACTGGATCCTCGAGCGGCACTGGTGCAACTGGTCGCTGCCGCCCGCGACGACCTCGTTCTACGGCTTCAGCTCGCGCCTGCGCGACTTCGCCCCGAACGACTGGCTCAACTCCTACGACCGCAGGCGCGAGTCCATGTGGCTCGCGGACGCCTAGCCCAACCGCCCATCGGGCGCCCGCCGGGCGCCCGGCCAGACGCGGGGAGCCCGTCCCGTTCGCGGGGCGGGCTCTTTGCCGTCGCCCGCGCGCTCACCACCATTCGAGGTACTCGCGAGCTGCCCAGCCCTCCGTGCCGGACCCGGCGCGGACGTAGATCCAGACTGTATTCCTGTACAGACCGGCCCGATAGCTGAGAGCCTCCTCCAGTTTGATAAACCGCAGGCGGGCGCCGTCGGGCTGGCAATCCCTGACTGCGGCTTCCGGATCCGGGTGCTCGCGAAGATACAGGCAACTACCCGTGCCCGCGACGCGAAAAGCGATTTCGTCATCGAACGGCGGCAACTCCATCTTCGGGGGCAGCAACAGCCACTCAACCCAGCCTTCCCCCCAGTAGTCCTTGTGGACGAACCAGCGCTCACGATGCGTTTCGCCCCACCCCGCCGGTCCATAGAGCGCCGAGCCGTAGTCGAACCAGCGATCCGCGCAGGCATCGTAGACTTTCGGGCCGTAGCCAAAGTAGCAGCCATCGCCCGTGGGCGCGGGATCGGGCCCCGTGTCCCACGGCCCGCTCCGGCCCCCGATCGAAAGACGGACCAGTTCGGGTGTGGGGCGGATGTGAGCGATCATGTATCCGTCGTTTACGCCAACGACGAAACCGTCGCTGGTTGAGAGCCAGGCGACAGACCATGCGCGCTCGTACAACCTGACCGAGCGGACGCGCAGGACCGGCTCGCAGGTCGCCGTTTCGACGATAAGGACGGAGGACCAGGGATTCGGGGGAAGGGGAGCCGTGACATACTTGACGTATACGGGATCTCCCTCGGGCACGGCCACATAGCGCCCATCCGGAGAAATCGTTCCGGAACAGGCGGACTCCGCAGGAGTGGGAAGGAGAGCACCGTCCCAGCTGAAGTGCCGTTCCGTCCGTTTGTTATCATCATACCATGTTACGATACGTACGTGCGGGACACTGCTCCAATTGCGGTTCCTTGCAATGAACGCGCCGCCCGGTTCGCCCAGAACGTCATGTGGCTGCGGTTGGAACAGAAACACCGGAGACGCGGACTCCACAGAAACCAGGTACACCGTATCCGTCACTTGAAGAGCAATAGTCAGGCCGTCCGGCGAGAAGAACGCATCCGGATCGTCCTCTCCTTCCCCAACCGTAAACCGCGCAATACTCTCCATGTCCCGATCCAGCACCGTGAACCGGCCAGTCGGAAGGCCTCTGGTGCGCCTATGGTCCCCCGCGCTGCGGTCTTCGAACAGCAGGCGTTCCCGGGACATCGTGACGAGGCGCAGATAACGGGACGGCCACTGCCAGGCTTCCCGCGTTTCCCTGTCCAGCAGCACGCTCCAGTGGTCTTCGCCACGATGACTGCCACGGGCGTAGAGGAGCGTGAGCCAGCGTCCGCGTCCTCCGTCCCAATACCGATCCACCACAAACAGATCCGCCCCGCTTGTCCGGTCAGCCAGGCGGTAGGCCTCAAGGCGCCCGGTTTCGGAATCCAGCACGAAACTGCCATCGAACCAGTCTCTGCCGACGCTCTCCCCCTGTTCCCAGACTCTGCGCTCGAAGAGGTCCGGCGCAGGCTCGATGCATTCAATGCCTTGGCAGGGCGTGGGTGTGGGCGTCGGCATGGATGTCGGCGTAACCGTGGCCGGTGACATGGATGTCGGCGTAACCGTGGTCGGCGGCGTGACCGTGACCGTCGGCGCGACTGTAGCCGTCGGCGGGGCGGCGGGCGGGGGCGGCTCATCGCCACACGCGGCCAGCGCCAGGAGCGCCAGCGCGACGAGCGGCCCGCGCACGGCGCTCACGCCTCATCCCCGCGTCAGGAGGCCAGGCCCGCGAGGCGCTGGCGCTTCTGCGCCACGTAGTCCACCAGGATGTACTCGCCCAGCTTGTCCGGCGTGGTGTAGAAGACGCGCCCCTTGTTGATGCGCGCCACCTGGTTCACGAACTCCTTCAGGTAGTGGTTGCGATCCAGCATGAAGGTGTTGATGGTGATGCCCTTGCGCGTGCAGCGCTTCACCGCCTTCAGCGTCTCGCGGATGGTGACGGGGCTGGGCGGGTAGGCGAAGTAGCTGCGCCCGCGCTCCAGGTGGGCGGTGGGCTCGCCGTCCGAGATCATGATGACCTGGCGGTCGCCCTGCGTGTGCCGGGCCAGCAGGCGCTCGGCGATCATGAGGGCGTGGTGCATGTTCGTGCCCAGCACGGATTCGTCCCAGCGCACGTAGGGCAGCTCCTCGGCCTTCAGCTCGCGCGCGTAGGCGCTGAAGCCGATGATGTAGAGGCTGTCGCGCTGGAACTGGGCGGAGATGAGGTTGTTGAGGGCGAGGGCCACCTTCTTGGCGGCTTGGAAGCTGCCGCGCAGGGCCATGGACCAGCTGAGGTCGAGCATGATGACGGTGGCCGTCTGCGTGACGCGCTCGCTGCGCGCCACCTCGAAGTCGTCGGGGCGCAGGCGCACGGGCGCGCCCGGCCCCTCGCGCTCGATGGAGTTCATGATGGTGCGGCGGATGTCGAGGTGGAAGGGGTCGCCGAATTCGTAGGGCTTGGCGTCGTCGGTGCGCTCCCCGCCGTGGCCGGTGGCGTGCGTCTCGTGCTTGCCGAAGGAGCCCGCCTTGAGCTGGGCGTAGAGTTCGACGAGGGCGCGCTGGCCGATGCGGCGCGTGCCGCGGGGGGTCAGCTCCCAGCCGGAGCCCTTGCGGCGGACGTAGCCCGCCTCCTCGAGGATTTCGAGGAACTTGCGCAGCTCGTCGAGCGTCTCGCGCGCCTCGGGGCCGAGCAGTTCCTCCAGCTGGTCGGCGTCGATGTCGTCCAGCTCGCCGCCGTACTGCGTGCGCTCGATCTGGCGCTCCAGCTCGTCGATGGACTGCATCTGGCGCATGAGTTCCATGGCGGCCTGCAGGTCGATCTGCTCCTCGCCGCGGAAGGGGTACTGGTCGCGCAGGTCGCGCGAGGGGGCGAGGAATTCGAGGTTGCGCGCCAGCTCGTTCAGCCCCTGCTGCAGTTCAGGGTCGCCGATCTTGTCGGAGAGCAGGTCCTGCAGCTGCTGCTGGAGGTCGGGGGGGAGGCTGCCGAGCAGGCTCTGCATCTGCCCCATCTGCCGCTGCATCTGGTCGAGCAGTTCATCGAGGGAGCGCGGCGGATCGTCGCCGAAGAGGTCGCCGTACTGCCGCATGAAGGCGTCGAAGTCGGGTTCGCCGCCCGCCATCTTCTCCTCGAGCATCCGGTTCAGGTCGCGCGTCATGTTCTTGAGGCGTTCGACGTCCTCCGGCGACATGTTGGCGATCTGGCTGGAGAGGTTCTTGAAGAAGGTGTCCATCATGGACTGGCGCAGGGAGTCGACGAGTTCGTCGAATTTGGCCCGCGCCTCGGGGTCCATGAATTCGTAGTCCTGGAGGCGGCGCACCTGTCCGGCGGCGTCGTCGGGGAGGTCGTCGAGGAACTCCCGCTTGCGGTCGGCGATGGAGCGGAGCATGTCGGCGAACTCGCCGGGGGCGCCGGGCTGGCCGCCCTGTCCGCCAGCCGCGGACGTCCCGCCGTCCGCCCCCTCGCCCGGCTGCGCGCCCTCCCCGGCGGACCCGTCCGACGCCTCGTCGCGCGGCTGCGAGCCTTCGCCGTCGCACGCTTCGCCGGACTCGCCGTCCGACGCCTCGCCCCCGCCTTCCTCGCCGGCATCCCCCTCGGGGGAAACGCCCGCGTCGCGCAGGCGCTGGTCGATGGTGCCGCGCTCCATGTCGAGGATTTCGTCGAGCTGCTCGCGCAGCTGGTCGAAGATGGAGCCGAGGTCGAAGCGGTCGAGCTGCTGGCGGCGCTGCTGGCGCAGCTGCTGCAGGAGGTCGCGCAGGCCCTGCGTACGGTCGCCCATGGGGTTGCGCATGCCCCGCTGGAGGAGGTTGCGCAGCGCGTGCTGGAGGTCCCCGAAGTTCATGAGGTCGTCGCTGAGGCCGTCGAGCAGCTGGTCGGGGTCGAGCGGGCCGGCATCCTGCGTGCCGTCCCAGATCGAGTAGCGGTAGCGTGCGGGCATTGCGCCCCTCCTGACGGGACGGCGGCGCGGGCCGCGCCCCGAGGCGAGCGTACGCCATGCCCCGACGCCCCGCCAATCGCGCCAGCGCCGCCCGTGCTACCCTGCGCGCATCCGCATCGCCGAAGGGAGCGCCTCCATGCGCCACGAAGTCCGGTACCGTCCCGCCTACGCCCTCGCCATCATCGACCTCGACCCCGGGGAGTCGATCCAGGCGGAGACGGGCGCGATGGTGAGCATGTCGTCCAGCATCGAGATGCAGACGAGCGCGCGCGGGGGCGTGCTTTCGGGCCTGCGCCGCTCGGTGCTTGGCGGCGAGAGCTTCTTCGTCAACACCTTCCGCGCCGCGCGGGAGGGGCAGGTGACGGTGGCGCCCAGCCTGCCGGGCGACATCATGGCGCTGGAGCTGGCGGGGCAGACGGTGTTCGTGCAGTCGGGCTCGTTCCTGGCCGCCACCGAGGGCATCGAGGTGGACACGAAGTGGGGCGGGGCCAAGTCCTTCTTCTCGCGCGAGGGGCTGTTCCTGCTGCGCTGCACCGGGCAGGGCACGCTGTGGGTCTCCAGCTACGGGGCCATCCACGAGATCAACCTGGGCGTGGGCGAGCCCTACGTGGTGGACACGGGCCACATGGTGGCCTTCGACGAGACGGTGCGGTACGACGTGGGCCGCGCGGGCGGCTGGAAGTCGACGCTGCTGGGGGGCGAGGGGCTGGTGGTGAACCTGACCGGCCCCGGGCGCTTCCACATGCAGACGCGCTCGCCGGACAGCTTCCTGGCCTGGCTGGTGCCGCAGCTGCCGAAGGGCAACTAGGCGTCGGGCGGGCGCGCTTCGGGCTGGGCGGCCAGCATCCGCAGGAAGGCGCGCCCGCCGTCGCTCGCGCCGAAGGCCGGAGCCGTGACGATCGCCACGGCCTCTTCGGCGATATCGATGAGGGTGGTCGCATGCGGCTCGGTGAAGCGGGCGAAGTGATTGTAGTCCGCATCCGCCCGTTCAAGATTCAACTGGGTGATCGCGCGCGCAACCGCTTGCACCCGTCGGTCGGCACGGGCGTCCGCGGCATCCGTCTCCAGCGACCGGGGCGCCGTACCGGTGCCAGAGGCCCATTGCGCGACCCTGCGAAGGGCCGCGTGCTCGAAATCGCGGACCCGTTCGTACCGCTGGTCGGGCACATCCCCGGGCACGAGCAGTTCGACGGTGCGGAGCGTGACGGCGTGGAAGAGCGCGAAATAGGCGGCGGAGACGGCACGCCGGTACTCCGTCTCCGCCGGTTCCGGCAGCACGCCGATGATGCGTCGCGCATGACGCAGCAGGGCGTCTGGTTCAATCGGGAACGGCCCATCCAGCCCGGAACGCGGCTCAGTCATTGAGGGGCGGGAAGCCGCAGTGCCGCGCATCCGAACGGCCAAACAGGTTCACCGCAACCGGCCAACCGGGATCGATGGCGTCCGGGATGCCCAGCGCGCGGGCGCGCGCCTCCGCGGCCTCCTCGATGGCGTCCCTGTCGGCGCGCGGCCACGTCAGCCCCCGCGCCCACTCCCCGATATCCTTGAGGCTCATGTCCTCGTTCTTCATGTCCTTGAAGCGATGCCACTCCGGCGGCGGGGGCGGCGGGTCGTTCGCCAGCAGTTCGATGACGACCTGCGGCAGCTCGTCCGGGAGCGGGTCGCGCGGTTCCCGCAGGCGGTAGCGGTAGGCGAGGGGCGTGATGGTCCCGAAGCGCTGCGTGAGCAGCCACTCGCCGATGGCGGTGGCGAACTCGCGGACGGCGGGGGCCTGTTCGAGCCGCGTGCCCATGTCGCTCCCTCCCGCTCCAGCCTAGCACCACAGCCTGGCACGCGGGCGTCCGTTGAAGGCGGCGGCGCGCGGCTGTAGGCTGGCCCGCGACCGCTGGAGAGAGGCAATGACATCCCCGACGACCACGGAGCGCACGGACATCCGCACGCTCAACATCAACCGCATCATCGCCGACGACACGGTCCAGATCAGGGACAAGCTCTCGAAAGACGCCATTGAGCGGTACGCCGCCAGCGTGGACCTGCTCCCGCCCATCACCGTCTTCGCCGTGGGCGAGGGTGAGGACGAGGGCTACCTGCTCGCCGACGGCTTCCACCGTCACGCCGCGCACAAGAAGGCGGGGCGCTCGACCATCGAGGCCGAGGTCCGCACGGACGACGACCCGCACCGCGCGGCGCGCCTCTACGCGGCGACAGCCAACGTGCGCTCCGGCGTGCCGCTGGACCGCAAGGAACTCGCCAACGCCATCCGCGTGCTGGCCGAGCTCTGGGGCCGACGCCGAAATCAGCAGGCCATCGCCGAGGCGCTGTCCTGCTCGCAGGGGACGGTGTCCCGGGTGCTGGGCGCGGACGTGGAGCGCAGGGCGCAGCCGGACATCGCCAACCTGCCTGACGCCAGCATCGCCGAGGCCCTCCCGATCAAGGACGTGAATCTGCGCCGCCGTCTGCTGGCCCACGCTACCACCGAGGGCTGGAAGCAGGCCGAGGTGCGCGACGGCGCGAAGGTGATGAGGTCCGGGGACAAGGGGGCCATCGACAAGATGCTCTCGCGCCACGGTCCCGCGCCGAAGGTGAGCGCGTCGAAGGACGGGCCGATCCGGTCCATCGACTGGCAGGCGAGGCGCGACGGGCGCGACGCGGACGAACCCCGCATCTGGACGATCCACCCGGACGATACGGTCCGGGATGTGGGAACCATGAGCAAGGAGGCGAACCTCGCCGAGAAGCGCCTCGAGGAAATACTCGTCCAGCGTCCGGACATGCTGGGGACGGACATCCAGCTCGTGGGGCGGCAGACGCCGACGGACGGCGGCCCCTCCGATCTGCTTGGCGTTGACACTGACGGACGGCTGGTCGTCTTCGAGCTGAAGCGCGATTCCGTCACGCGGGACGCCGTGACGCAGTGCATCGACTACGCCTCCGCGCTGGACGCGATGGACCCGGATGAAGAGCTGGCGAAGCACATCGCGGAGCATTCGGGCACGCACGGGATTGAGAAGATCGACGACTTCAAGGCATGGTACGAGAGGGATGCCAATGAGAACGGACACGAGAAAGAACTGGGCAACCTGCTGCCGCCGCGGTTGGTGCTGGTCGGCCTCGGCGTCGATGACCGAGCGAAACGCATGGCGCGGTTCCTGCGGGCCCGCGGAGTCGATATCTCCGTGCTGACGTTCCACGGCTTCCAGCGCGGCGGCGAGACGCTACTTGTCAGCCGGGTCGAAGTCGAATAAGAGGCGGCGGCATTGCGACGCAAGGCTCCCGCCACGGACGCGCCCTGAGCGCGCCCAACTTCCAGCAGCGCGTGTGGGCGTTCGTGCGCGAGACGCCGCGCGGGCGCGTCGTCACCTACGGACAGGTGGCGCTCGAACTGGGCGCGCCCGCGGCGGCGCGGGCCGTCGGCTACGCCCTGCGCGCGCTGCCGCCCGATACGGACGTGCCCTGGTGGCGCGTGATCAACGCGAAGGGCGGCATCAGCCTGCGCGGACGCGGCGCGGGGGCCGACCTCCAGCGCGCGCGGCTCGAGGCGGAGGGTGTGGCCTTCAGCGAAGACGGGCGCGTGGACCTGCGCGCCTTCCGCTGGTGGCCGGATGACGAGGAGAGCGCCGCGCTCGCGCGCGGCTGAGGGGTGAGGAGAGCGCGCGGCTGCGCCGCGCTGAGGGGGGAGTGGCGGGGCGCGATGCGGGAGGAGTGGCGGGGCGCGGCGCGATGCGGGCGGGTCAGGCTTCGCGGGAGTAGTCCCAGGAGATGACGCGCGTGGGCGTGACCTTGATGTAGGCCGCGCCCGGCGGCGGGCTCGCGGGCAGCGCCGATTCGGGCGCGCCACGCTGGCGGGCGGCCTCGCGCGTCAGCTCCAGCAGCGCCTCGGGCTCGTTCACGACGACGGCGTCGCCCTGGATGAGCACGCCCTTGATGTCGCGCATGGTGGAGCCACTTTCGAGCGAGAGGCCGACCTTCGGGTTGCGCTGCGCGTTGAGCACCTTCTGCGTGCGGTCGCGGCAGCCGACATAGACGTCGTCGCCGAGGCGGAAGTAGCCGATGGGCACGCTGTGGGGGTAGCCGTCGCGGCCGATGGTGGTGAGCGTGATCCAGCCGGGGCGGCTGTCGAGGAAGGCATGGACCTCTTCGGGGGTGAGCGTGGCGGGCATGGGGCGCCTCCTGCGGGAAGCATAGCGGCCCCGCTGCTACACTGGGCGGGCGTGGGCGAGAGCGAGGCGCGAGCGCCGTGACCGTGGGCGTGCTGGCCCTGCAGGGCGGCTTCCGCGAGCACGCGGCGATGCTGGCGCGCCTGGGCCGCGCCTCCATTGAGGTGCGCCGTCCGGAGGCGCTGGAGGGGCTGGAGGCGCTCATCATCCCGGGCGGCGAGAGCACGACCATCGCGCGCCTCATCCCCCGCTACGGCCTGCGCGAGCCGCTGCGCGCCTTCTGCGCCAGCGGGCGGCCCGTGTGGGGCACCTGCGCGGGGGCCATCCTGCTGGCGAACGAGGTGGACGCGCTCGACCGCCCGGGGCTGGCGGCGATGGACATCGCGGTGGCGCGCAACGCCTTCGGGCGGCAGGTGGACAGCTTCGAGGCGCGCGTGGAGCTGGCCGGGCTGGCGGGCGGGCCCTTCCGCGCCATCTTCATCCGCGCCCCCGCCATCGCCGCCGCGGGGGCGGGCGTGGAGACGCTGGGGCGGCTGGAGGACGGGACCATCGTGGCCGCGCGGCAGGGCAACCTGCTGGCCACCGCCTTCCATCCCGAGCTGGGCGACGACCCGCGCCTGCACGAGTATTTCCTGGACATGGGCGCGGGCGCGCGGGCGATCGGCTAGCGTAGGGCGGACGCGGATGACCGAGGACAACGGCGCCCTGCCCGAACGCATCGTCACGGACGACCTCGACGCGCTGATCGAGACGCTGCCGCCGCGGCTGGCCGAGCGGCTGGCGGAGCGCGAGGGGCGCGGCGACCTGCTGGAGGTGGTGATGGACCTGGGGCGGCTGCCGGAGGCGCGCTACCCCAGCGGCGAGATCGTGCTCAGCCGCCGCGAGGTGAGCGAGGAGGACATCGATTTCGTGATCGCGCGCGTGGGCGAGTTCGGCGGCGACAACCGCGCGGGCATCGAGCGCACGCTCCACCGCATCTCCGCCATCCGCAACCGGCGGGGGCGCGTGGTGGGGCTCACCTGCCGCATCGGGCGCGCCGTCTACGGCACCATCCGCATCATCGAGGACCTCGTCATGAGCGGGAAGGGCATCCTGCTGCTGGGGCGTCCGGGCGTGGGCAAGACGACCATGCTGCGCGAGGTGGCGCGCGTGCTCGCCGACGAGGCCGGCAAGCGCGTCGTCATCGTCGACACCTCGAACGAGATCGGCGGCGACGGCGACATTCCCCATCCCGCCATCGGGGGGGCGCGGCGCATGCAGGTGGCCACGCCCGCGCTCCAGCACGGCGTCATGATCGAGGCGGTGGAGAACCACATGCCCGAGGTCATCGTGATCGACGAGATCGGCACGGAGCTGGAGGCGGCGGCGGCGCGCACCATCGCCGAGCGCGGCGTGCAGCTGGTGGGCACGGCGCACGGCAACACGCTCGAGAACCTGATGGCCAACCCCACGCTGTGCGACCTCATCGGCGGCATCCAGTCGGTCACGCTGAGCGACGAGGAGGCGCGGCGGCGGGGCACGCAGAAGTCGATCCTCGAACGCATGGCCCCGCCCACCTTCGACGCCGTGGTGGAGATCCAGGGCTGGCGACGCGTGGCCCTGCACGAGGACGTGGGCGCCACCGTGGACGCCAAGCTGCGCGGCTTCCCCGCGCCCCCGGAGGAGCGCGAGCTCACGGACGAGGGCGCCGTGGCCGTGGCCGCCGCGGAGGCGCCCGCGCCGCCCCCCGAAGCGCCGCGCGAGGCCGGGGACGCGCCCGCGCGCGAGCCCACGGTCGCCCTCTTCCCCTTCGGCATCTCGCGCGGGCGGCTGCTGCAGGCCATCCAGCAGACGGGCGCGCCCGTGCGGCTGGTGGACGACCCGCGCGCCGCCGACGCGCTCATCACGCTGCGCCACTCCTACCGCAAGAAGCCCGCGCCCGTGCGCGAGGCCGAGGAGCGCTCGCTGCCCATCTACGTGATCAAGAGCAACACGCTCTTCCAGCTGGAGCAGGCGCTGCTCCAGTTCCGCCGCGGGGAGCGCGAGCGGCGCGATCCGGTGGCCGAGGCCCACCGCGAGGCGGAGGAGGCGATCGCGCGCGTGCTGAGCGACGGGCGCCCGCTCGAACTGGCCCCCGCCAACAGCTACATCCGGCGCGTGCAGCACGAGCTCGCGGGGCGCTTCAACCTCGACAGCGAGAGCCGCGGCTCGGAACCGAAGCGGCGCGTGCGCATCCTGCCCGGCCCGCCGCGGGCGGGGGCGCGGTGAGCGGCGACGGCCCGCGCTTCATCGTGCTCGAGGGCGGCGAGGGCGCGGGCAAGAGCCTGCTGGCGGCGCGGCTGGAGCGGCGCTTCGAGCGCGCGGGCGTGTCCGCGCTCACCGTGCGCGAGCCGGGCAGTACGCCCGCGGGGGAGCGCGTGCGCGAGCAGCTCGCGCGGCCGCTCAGCCCCTGGGCCGAGGCCTTCGCCTTCCTGCTGGCGCGCGCCGAGCTCGTTCACGGCGTCATCCGCCCCGCGCTCGACGCGGGGACGACGGTGCTCTGCGACCGCTTCAGCCCCAGCACCATCGCCTACCAGGGCCACGGGCGCGGGCTCGACGCGGGGCGGCTGGCCGAGGCCTGCGAATGGGCCGCGGACGGCCTCGCGCCCGACCTCGTCGTCTACCTCGACGCGCCGCCCGCGACGGGCCTGCGCCGCAAGCTGCCGGAGTCCGTGCCCGCCGACCAGCGCCCGCTGCTCGACGTGCCGCCCGACACGGGCGCGCGGCGCGGCGCGGCGGACGGCGCGGGACCGGCCACGGGGCGCGAGCCGCTGGCCTTCCACGAGCGCGTGCGCGAGGGCTACCGCGCCCAGCTGGCGGCGGCCCCGCCGGGCGCGTGGCTCGCCATCGACGCCACGCAGCCCGCGGACGCGGTGGAGGCGGCGGCCTGGCGCGAGATCGCGCGCCGTCGCGGCCTGCCCGCCGAGGCGTAACGCCGGTGCGCCTCTCCTGGAACGAGATTCGCGCCCGCGCCGCGGCGTTCGCCCGCGACTGGGCCGACGCCGCCTACGAGAAGGGCGAGACGCAGAGCTTCAGCCGCGCGGGAGCGCGGCGCTCTCCTCATGGGCGGGGTAGGATGGGCGGCGGGGGAGTGGATAGGGCCCGGTGGTCCTCGCCGTCTTCAAAACGGCCGCCTCGTCGCCAGCGCGGCGAGGGGTGGGTTCGACTCCCATGCACTCCCGCCGACGGCGCTAGCGCCCCGGCTCCGTTTCGGCGGCGTCGCGCAGGCGGGCGCGGAAGTCGCGGCTCGTGATGAGGCCCACCATGCGCCCGTCCTCGAGCACGGGCAGGTAGTCCAGGCGGCGCTGCGCGAAGAGGGGCGCGAGCTCGCTGGCGGGCGCGTCCGCCGTGATCGTCGTCACCTCCGCGCGCGGCGTCATGATGCGCTGCACGGAGGTGGCGTCCCAGTCGGCGAGGCGCGCGCGGCGCAGATCGCCCACGGAGAAGGCGCCGAGCACGGCCCCGCCGTTGGCCACCATGAGCACGCGCTCGCCGCGGCCCACGATGTGCTCGTCCACGACGGCGCGCACGGACGCGCCGGGCACGACGCTGGTGAAGTCGGCGCGCATCAGGTCGCGCGCGCGCAGGCGGGCGAGCACTGTGTCCATGTGCACGGCCCCGGCCTCGCCGCGGGCCGCGCCGAGCAGGAACCAGCCGATGAGCCCCAGCCAGACGCCGGTGACCCACTGGCCCAGGAAGAGGAGGGCGAGGCCCGTGGCGACGAGGGCCCAGGCGACGGCCTCGCCCGTGCCCGCGGCGATGCGCGTGGCCTTGCCGAAGCTGCGCGTGCGCCGCCAGGCGATGGAGCGCAGCACGCGCCCGCCGTCGAGGGGGAAGCCGGGCAGCACGTTGAAGATGGCCAGCAGCAGGTTGACGGCGGCGAGGTAGCTGCAGATGGCGCCCAGCTGCTCGTTCGAGCCGCGCACGGCGAACCAGGCCGCGCCGATGGCGAGGGCCAGCGCGAGGCTGGCGGCGGGACCGGCGGCGGCGATGGCGAACTCCTCCCCCGCCGTGCGCGGCTGCCGCGAGAGGTGGGAGACGCCCCCGAAGACGAAGAGCGTGATGCGCGGCACCTCCAGCCCGCGGCGGATGGCCACCACCGCGTGCGCCAGCTCGTGCAGCAGCACCGTGACGAACAGGAGCAGGGCCGCGCCGATGCCCGTGATCCAGTAGGCGGCGGCGCTCCAGCCCGCGTAGGCCTGCGGGAAGAAGGCCGAGGCCAGCATCCAGGAGACGACGCCCACGATGATGAACCACGAGGGATGCACCTCGATGGCGATGCCGCCGATGGAGGCGATGCGGAAGCCGCGCGCGAACATGCCTCTACCGTAGGGCACGCGGGGAGCGCGCGCCATGCCCCGGCGCGCGCTTGCGGGCGCGCGGGCGGGGCCGGTAGCGTGGGGCGCATGGGCGGAGTCGCGCTCTTCACGCCGTGCTACCTCGCCGCCCTGCGCCCCGACGACGCGGCCCGCGCGCGCCGCGTGCTGGAACGGCTGGGCGACGAGGTGACGCCCATCGCCGGGCCCTGCTGCGGCCAGCCCGCCTACAACAGCGGCTGGCGCGCGGAGGCGCGGAGCGTGGGGCGAACGCTGCTGCGCGCGGCCCGCGGCCACGCCGCGGTGGTCGTGCCCTCCGGCTCGTGCGCGAGCATGGCGCGCCACTTCCTGCCCACGCTCTGGGCCGGATCGCGCGGCGCCAGCGTGGCCCGCTTCTGCGAGCGCTTCGTCGAATTCGGCGACTGGGTGGCGAACCACCCGGCCACGGAAACGCTGTCGCCGCGGCTCGACGGCGCGGTCGCCTGGCACGACGCCTGCCACGGACGGCGCGAGCTGGGGCTCACGGACGGCGCGATGGCCCTGCTGGGGCGCGTCGAGGGTCTGGAAGTGCGCCGCCTCGCGCACGAGGAGGAGTGCTGCGGCTTCGGCGGCACCTTCGCCGCGAAGGAGCCGGAGGTCTCGCTGGCCATGGCCGCGGCCAAGCTGGACGACGTCGCCGACTCCGGCGCGCGCGTGCTCGTCTCCGGCGACCTCTCCTGCCTGGCCCACCTGGAGACGGCGGCGCGGGCGCGGGGCCAGCCGCTGGAGACGTGGACGCTGGCGGAGCTGCTCGACCGGGCGCTGACGCCGTGAGCGGCTTCCGCGAGCGGGCGCGCGCGGCCATCGCGGAGGAGGCTCCCGCCGCCACGCTCTCCCCCATCCTGCGCAAGCTGGCGGCGGACAGCCGCGAACGGCTCGCGGCCATGCCCCCCGACGCCCGCGCCCGCGCCCGCGAGGCCCGCGCCCACGCCGTGGACCACCTCGAGGAGCTGCACGAGCGCCTGCGCGAGGCCTGCGCGCGCCAGGGGATCGGCTACCACCGCGCGGCCACGGCGGCGGAAGCGCGGGCCGTCGTGGCGCGGCTGCTGGGGGACGCGCGCCGCGTCGCCAAGTCGAAGTCGATGGTGGCGGAGGAGATCGGCCTCACGGCGGCGCTGCGGGCGGAGGGGCGCGAGGTGCTGGAGACGGACATCGGCGAGTACATCGTGGACATCGAGGGGCGCGGGCCGAGCCACATCACCGCGCCCGCCCTGCATCTGAACCGCGCCCGCATCCGCGAACTGCTGGCGGGCGCGGGCGCGGACGTGCCCGACGACGACCCCGTGCGCCTCTCGCGCGCCGTGCGCGACGCCGTGGCCGCCTTCTTCGCGGACGCCGACGCGGGGATCACGGGCGCGAACGCCGTCGTCGCCGGGAGCGGGCGCATCGTGATCGTGGAGAACGAGGGCAACGTGGCCCTCGGCGTGAGCCGCCCGCCCCTGCACGTGGCCGTCACCGGCATGGAGAAGGTGGTGGCGGACGAGGCGGCGGCGCTGGCCGTGCTGCAGACGCTCGCGCCCAGCGCCACGGCCCAGCCGCTGACCGCCTACACGCACTTCCTCGGCGGCCCCGACGAGGGCCGCGAGCGCCACCTCGTGGTCGTGGACAACGGGCGCTCGGCCATCCTCGCCGACGAGCGCTACCGCGACGTGCTGCGCTGCATCCGCTGCGGGGCCTGCATGAACGCCTGCCCCGTGTACGCGGCGGCGGGCGGCCTCGCCTACGGGTCGCCCTACATGGGGCCCATCGGCGCCGTGCTCTCGCCCCTGCTCTGGCGCGACGGGCGGCACGCCGACCTGCCCTCGGCCTCCAGCCTCTGCGGGCGCTGCACGGAGGTCTGCCCCGTGGGCATCCCCCTCCACCGGATGCTGCTCGACCTGCGCGCGGACGCGGCGGCATCGGGCGCGGGCGGCGCCCTCGAACGGCTCGGCTGGAAGGCGTGGGCGGCGGCCTTCGCGGGCGGCGGCGGACGCGCGGCCAGCGCGCTGGCGCGGCTGGGATTGCGCGCGGGCGGCGCGCGGACGCCCCTGCCCGGCGCGGGCGGACGCCGTCTGCCCGAGGCCCGCCCCTCGCGCGACGCCGCCATGCTCATCCCCCTCGAGGCCGTGGCCGCGCCGCCGCCGCCCGAACCCGCGCCCGCGCCCGACGACGACGCGGCCCTCTTCCGCGCGCGGGCGGCGGAGAACGGCGCGGAGACGGCGGAACGGGTCGAACTGCGCGCGGGCGACTGGCGCGTGCGCGCGACGGCGGGCGTGGCCGCCACCGGCAGCGTGCTGCTCACCGGCGAGGCGGCGGCGCGCGGCGCGCTCATGGACGCGGCGCGCGTCGTGGTCGCGCTCGACGCGCGCGACGTCGTGCGCTACCCGCGCGACCTCGCGGACGCGCTCGCGGGGGACGGCGACGCGCTCATCCTCACGGGCGCGAGCCGCACGGCGGACATCGAGAAGCGCATCGTGCGCGGCATCCACGGCCCGCAGGCGCTGGCCATCGAGCTGCGCGCGGGCGGGTAGACTGGCGGCGCGCCGCACGGGCGCGGGAGGCACACGATGGCGGACGCCAACGGACTGGACGGGCGGGAGACGCTCCGCGCCCAGTACGCCTTCGCCCAGGACAACCTCGCCGACACGGCGGCGAAGTGCCCGCCGGAGCTGCTGGCGAAGACGATCGCGGGGTCGAGCACCAACCCCCTCGGCGCGACCTGGGCGCACGCGGTGATCACGCAGGATCTGCTGCTCGTGGGCTGGCTGCAGGGCCGCGAGCCCGTCCACCGCGCGGGCGGCTGGGCGGACCGCACGGGCTTCGAGCTGCCCCAGAGCCCCGTCATCTCGCGCGAGTGGGCCGACGCCCTGCGCGTGGACGCCGAGGGCCTGCGCGGTTACGCCGCCGCCGTGCGCGAGGCCGTGGACGGCTACCTCGCGGAGGCCCCGGCGGAGGCGCTGCTGGAGGAGGTCTCCTTCGGCCCGCGCCCGCGCGCGAAGCTGTGGGTGTTCGGCACGCTGGGCGTGTGGCACGTGGCCACGCACCAGGGCGAGATGGCGGCGCTGCTGGGGCTGGAGGGCCTGCGCGGGCAGATGCTCTAGAAGCGCGCGAAATCGGCGGTGCTGCGGAACATCACGCTGATGCGCGGCCCGGCTGCGGCGGCCTTGGGCACGCAGTGCTCCCAATCGCGCTGGCAGGCGCCGCCCATGACGAGCAGGTCGCCCCAGCCCGCGGAGAAGGCGAGGGACGGCCCGCCGCCGTGCGGGCGCACGAGGAAGCGCCGCGATTCGCCCAGCGAGACCGTGGCCACGAGGGCGCAGTGGCGGCGCTCGCGGCGGGCCTTGTCGCGGTGCCACGCCACGCTGTCGCGCCCGTCGCGGTAGAGCGCGAGGGAGACGGAATCGAAGGTGCGCCCGTAGCGCGCGCCGAGGGCGTCGGCGATGGCGCGCACGACGGGGTGGCCGGGGCCGTCGCGGGGAATGCTCGCCACGAGGCGCGGCACCTCCACCATGCGGTCGTACATGAGGCGGCGGTGGCCGTGCCAGCGCGTGTCGTCGCGCAGGGTCGCGAACAGCGTCTGGTGCCCGGCGAGGAAGCCCTGCGACTGGTCGAGCCAGGCGTCGCGCCCCAGCGCGACGCGCCTCGCGCCCGCGAGCGAGGGATCGAAGGACGGACCCTCGTGGCCGAGCAGGGTGGGCTGGCGGACGGCGTGGCTGCTCATGGGGACAGGTTAGCAGAACTCTCGTTCGCAACGCAAGCGGCGTAGACTGCGCCCCGTGCGCATCGGCCTGATCTCGGACACGCACATCCCCGAGGCGCGCGCGACGCTGTGGCCGCAGGCGTTCGACGCCCTCGCGGGCGTGGACGCCATCCTGCACGCGGGCGACATCCACGACGTGCGCCTGCTGGACGAGCTGGCTGGGACGGCCCCCGTGTGGGCGGCGCGCGGCAACGGCGAGGACGGCTCCGGCGGACGGCCCGTGCAGCCTCCCCACCCGCGCCTGCGCGAGGCCTGGACGCTGGAGTTCGGCGGCGTCTCCGTGGGGCTCGTGCACGACCTGCCCGTGCCCGAACTGCCGCCCCACCTCACCGTCGAGCGCGCCATGTCCCGCCACTTCGGGCGCGCGGACCTCGACGTGGTGGTCTACGGCGACACGCACGTGGAGGCGGTGGACGAGATCGGGGGCGTGCTCTGCGTGAACCCCGGCTCGCCCACCTATCCCCACAATCTGGAGACGCAGCTGGGCACGATCGGCTTCCTCGACATCGCGGACGGGCGCGCGGAGGCGTCCATCTGGCAGCTCACGGAGACGGGCGCGGCGCCGTTCGACTGGGCGCGCTGGCGGCGCTGAAGGTGCTATCGTTACGGGGGAGGATCGCCCGATGTCTACGTTCGCCATCATCCTCAACGAGCCGAACGCGGAAGTCGAACAGCGCATCCGCGACGCCTATGAGGACTCCCTCAAGGTCAACGATGCTTCCTGGCTGGTGGTCGGCGACCTGTCCATTGACGAGATCATCGACGGCATCGGGTTCAGGGGAGAAACCGCCGTGGCGAACGCGGCGGGGTTCGTCCTCAGTCTCAACGGGAGCTACGCGGGGCGAGTCAACAAGGACACCTGGGACTGGTTTGATCGCTCCGGGGCGGCACGGGCGACGGCGTGACGAACGAGCCGGGCTCCGACGCCGACCTCAACCTCCGCATCGTCCGCTTCGAGTCCGAGCTCCAACACCGGGCGACGAAGGTGGACATCGCCAACGTCCACACGAAGATCGCCAACGTCCGCGGGGAAATCGCGGATGTCAGGACGCAGGTCGAGCAGACGAAGACCTGGGCCCTCGAGCGAATGTGGGCCGCCATCGTCGCGGCCGCCCTGGTCGGCGCGGGCGTCGCCGGCGTGCTCGTCCGCTTCATCGACTGAATTCCCGCGCCCTCGCCAATCGGGCGGGGCGGGCGATGCGCTATACTCGCGCCGGAACTTCCCACGACGGGACGGGATGGCCCCATTTGGCGGAATTGGCGGGTTCCCGCGACACGGCCCGGGCGGCGTCCGCGACGCGCCCCCCCGCCCTGCGCGCGCTCTTCATCGCGCTGGGCAGCCTGTTCGTGGCCATCGGCGTGCTCGGCGTCTTCCTGCCCCTGCTGCCCGCCACCGTCTTCTTCCTGCTGGCCGCCGCCTGCTACGCGCGCGGCTCCGAGCGCGCCCACCGCTGGCTCATGACCAACCGCTTCTTCGGACGCCGCCTGCGCGACTACCGCGAGGCGCGCGGCGCGACGGCGCTCACGAAGGCCGTGACCATCGTCGCGCTGTGGGCCGGGCTGGGCGTCTCCGCGTGGCTGCTGGGGCCGCCCGCGTGGGTCTACCCGGCGTGGGCCCACGCCCTCCTCGCCGCCGTGGGCGTGGGCGTGACGGCGCACATGCTGCGCCTGCGCACGCTCCCCCGCTAGTTCGCCGACGCCGCAGCCGCAGTTGCGGCAGTCGTCGCCGGTTCCTCTTCGCCTTCCGCGGTCTCCGTCTGCAACTGCTCGAGCAGCGTGGCGGGGTCGATGATGACCCCCTGACCGCTGGGGATGAGGGCGATGCTGACGTTGGGAGAGAGCTTGTCCACGGCGAAGTACTGCAGGACCTCCGGCGTGAGGGCCGTGTTGAGCTCGCGATAGGCCGCGGCAAGGAGACGGATGGCATCCGCATCGCCCCGGGCGCGGATGCGCCTGGCCTCCGCATCGCCAGCCGCGAGTTCCTCCCTTTCGGCGCGCTGCCCCTTGGCCCGCTCCTCCACCTGCTGCGCCTCGTTCTGGATCTGCCGGATGCGCTCCTCCTCGCGGAGCGCGTTCTGCGCCGTGATCTGCTTCTCCTCGATCGACTGCTTGAAGGCGGGAGTGAAGTCGATGTTGTCGATGAGCAGGTCCTCGACGGTGATGGAGAACTGGCGCAGGTCCGCGTCCAGCTTCTCCTGCACGTCGAGCCGGATCTGTTCGCGGTTGGGGGCGATGTCCACGGTGTCGTACTTGACCGTCTCGGCCTTGAAGAACTGGTTGATGCGCGGCTCCACCAGCGTATCGAACCAGTTGGGGCCGACCGTGCGGTAGAGATTTTGCACGGCGGCGGGGTCCACGCGGTAGTTGAGCGTGGTGGAGACGATCACGTCCTGCGTCTCCCGGGAGAAGCCGCTGACGTTGTCGAAGCGCTTGCGCTGGACCTTGATGCTCTCCGTGCGCAGATCCTGCCAGGGCGCGATGAACTGCAGGCCCTCGCCCTTCTGCCCGACGATTTCGCCGAACTGGTAGACGACGCCCACGGAACCGGCCTCGATGGGCTTGAGCGCGGTGAGGGCGGTGTGCGCGCCCACCCAGAGCACGAACACGATGATGGCGGCCACCGTCACGATGAGGCCGCGGTCGGCCTCGGGGCTGCCCGGCTCGGCCTCGCGGCGCATGGCGCGGCCGATGAGGAAGGCGACGCCGCAGATGATGACGGCGAAGGCGACGCTGATGAACCAGGGCATTCCGTGTCTCCCGGGCGCGCGTGTGGGCGGCCCCCCGCCAGTGTAGGGCGGCGCGCGCCTAGACGCGCGACCAGTCGTTGGCGCTGAAGACGTCCTCCGCGAGGGGGCTGCGCTGGCCGAGCGCGAGGCGGTGGCCCCCGGCGGCCCCGATCATGGCCGCGTTGTCCGTGCACAGGACGGGCGGGGGGATGCGCACCGGCGCCGGGCTGCGCGCGCGCACCTCGTCGCGCAGGCGCGCATTGGCGGCCACGCCCCCGGCCAGCAGCACCTCCGCCGCGCCCAGCTCCCGCGCCGCCCGCGCCACCTTCCCCGCGAGCACGTCCACGACCGACTCCTGGAACTCCCACGCGATCTCCGCGGGCGCGGCGCGCTCCTCCCGCACCGCGCGCAGCACCGCCGTCTTCAGCCCGCTGAAACTGAAATCGAAGCTCCCGCGCAGCCACGCCCGCGGCAGGCGCAGCGCCGAGGCGCCCGCCGTGGCCGCCAGACGGGCGATGGCCGGGCCCCCGGGGAAGGGCAACCCCAGCAGCCGTCCCGACTTGTCGAAGGCCTCCCCCGCGGCGTCGTCGAGCGTGCCCCCGAGGCGCTCGTACTCCCCGTGGCCGCGCATCAGGATCAGGTCCGTGTGCCCGCCGGAGACGACGAGGCAGAGGGCGGGGAAGGCGGGCGGCGGGCCGTCCATGAGCCAGTTCGCGTAGACGTGCCCCTCAAGGTGGTTGACGCCGAGGAAGGGCAGGTCGCGCCCGAAGGCGATGGCCTTGCCCATGCCGTAGCCCACGAGCAGCGCGCCCGCCAGCCCCGGCCCCCGCGTCGCGCACACCGCGTCGATGCCGTCCAGCCCCACGCCCGCCGCCTCCAGCGCCTCGCGCACCACCGGGCCGATCCGGCGCAGGTGCTCGCGGCTGGCCACCTCCGGCACGATGCCCCCGTACTTCGCGTGCAGGTCCACCTGGCTGGCCACGATGGACGAGCGCGGGCGGCGCCCGTCCTCCACGACGGCGGCGGCGGTCTCGTCGCAGGACGACTCGATGGCGAGCACGCGCATGGCGCGGGGATCGTACCGCCGCGCCGCGCGATGGGCCACGGCCCCGCTAGAATGGCGCGCGGAGGCTCCCGTTGGCCATCACCGTCACGCTCTTCCCCACGCTCCGCAACCTGTCGGCCTCGAAGCGCGAGTCGTTCGCGCTGGAGTGGCGCGAGGGGCTGACCGCGCGCGACGTGCTGGCCGCCGAGGGCTTCAACGAGCGCGATTCGGAGGCCGTGCTGGCGGTGGTGAACGAGGCGCAATCGACGCTGGACGCGCCGCTCGCGGACGGCGACGCGCTCGAGTTGCGCGTGAACATCCAGGGCGGTTGAGGAGAGCGCCGCGCTCGCGCGCGGCTGAGGGGCGAGGAGAGCGCGCGGCGCGGCGCCGCGCTGAGGGGGGAGTGGGGGCGCGCGTGCGTGTCAGGCGACGGCGATTTCGTAGGTCATGCCGCGGCGCTGGCACCAGAGCTCAGCGGCGGCGCGCTTGCGGCGCACGGCCTCCGAATCGGCCATGTGCGCGCCCTTCACCTCGATCAGCTTGAGCGCGCCGTCCGTGTACTCCACGAGGAAGTCGGGACGGTAGGCGTGGCGCCGGTTGCGACGGTCGAGCCAAGCGATGACGATGCCGTGCTCCTTCGTCCACTTGCGCACGGACGGGTCGGCCTCCAGCCGCTCCATCATGTGCCGTTCAAGGGCGCTGTGGTAGACCTCGAAGTTCCAGGCGCTCTTGCGGGGGCCGTCGAACTCGCCGCGCTCAGGCATGCTCGATCATGCCCCGCACGATGTCCGTGCGCTTCGTGAACCGGGCCTCCACGCGGTGCATGCGGCGCAGGGCGCGGCGCAGGGACTCCTCGTCCGCGTAGGGGATGTCCTGGCCGCCGAGGAAGCGCTCGCAGACATGCAGGCGCAGGGGCGTGAGCACGTGGCGCTGGAGCAGGGCCGGGTAGCCCGCCTCGATGGTGGCCTCCTCGGCGATGTGCCGCAGCCACTCGCGCAGCGCCTGCCGCAGGTCGTCGGGCGAGGCCGCCGCCAGCGCCTCCCCACCCTCCCCGCCGTCGGGCGCGCTGAGCACGCTCTTCCAGCCCTCCGGCCCCAGCTCTTCCCCGGTGACGCCGCTGATATCGACGCCCGTGATCTCGACGTCCTCGGCGTCGTAGTCGATCTGCTCGAGGCGCCTGGCCCAGTCGCGCGCGGGTTCGGGCGCGGGCTCCACCACCGCCGGCGCCAGCTGCAGCTCCTCGCCGTCCTCGATGGGGTCGGGAATCGTGATGAGCAGGTCGCGGTTCACGATCTCCTGCACGGGCGGGGGCTCGCCGCGCTCCTCGCGCTCGTCGAACTCCGCGTCCACGGCCACGTTGCGCCGCACGCGCGCCCGCAGCAGATCCCACAGCCACTCGTGCTCCAGCTTGGGGTGGTCGACCACGGCGCAGATCTGCGGCTCGCGCGGGTCGATGTCCAGCTGGCGCACGCGGCGCAGCCCGCGCCCCACCACCTGCGGCCCATAGACCTTGCTGCCGAACTTACGCAGCAGCAGGATGACGGCCACCTCGGGCACGTCCCAGCCCTCGCGCAGCATGGCCACGCTCACGACGGCGTCGTACCGGTCGCCGCGGGCCACGGCGGCGGCGTCCTCGCGCGCGCGTTCGCCCTCGTCCTCGGTGACGATGAGGGCGCGCAGGGCGAACTCGCCCTCCAGCATGGCCCTGGCGGCGCGCGCGTCGGCCTTGCACACGGCCACCACGAAGAGGATGGGGCGGTAGCGCCCCCGCGCCGTGCGTTTCGCCTCCTCCAAGCGGTGCAGGGCGATGCCGATCTGCTGCCGCATGGGCGTCGCGTCCGTCACCCACTGCGTGGCGCTGAGGCCCGCCTTGTCCACCTCGTCCCAGTCGATCTCCTCCACGCGCCGCGTCTCCCCCGTGACCGCGTCCGTGTAGGTCAGCTCCACGGTGTCGATGTCGGGCTGGTAGACGACGGGCGTGGCGATGACGCCGTCGCGCAGCGCCTCGGGCACGCCGTACTCGCAGATCATGCGGCTGTCGATGGGCTTCTCGTCGGCGCGGTCGGGCGTGGCCGTCGTGTCCAGCCGGAAGCTGAAGCCCTCGTGCTCGCGCAGGTCGCGCAGCGTGGCCTCGTACTGCGGCGCGGGCGTGTTGTGGGCCTCGTCGTTGAACACGGCGAAGGGGCGCTCGTCGGCCCCGAAGAGCGCCCACAGGTTCTCCTGCCCCGTCGTCGACGTGCGGTGGAACTGGTGGATGTTGGCCAGCACCACATGCGCGCCCAGCAGCGCCGCCGTGGAGGCGCGCTCCGCGCCCCCCAGCGTGGTGAGCGCGAAATCGTCCGCCCCGATGCCCCCGCCCGGCGGCAGCAGCCCGCGTTCGTGAAACACCTTCCCCTTGCGGAAATCGTCGCGCAGGCGGTCGCGCACGATCAGGTTCGGGCAGAGCACGAGGAAGCGCTGCACGCTGTGCGACAGCCGCAGCCACACCATCACCGCCGCCATCAGCGCCGTCTTGCATACCCGAAGATCCTGTCCAATTCGACTTTGATGTAGTGGCTAGCGTGCTGGTCGCAGTGGACGTAGATGGAGCCGGTGGGCTTGAGCAGGCGCTTCAGTTCGTAGAGACGCGCGTTGAGCCAGATGAGGTAGCCGTCGAGTCCGCCTTCCCAGATGTCGTCGAAGGAGCGCCTCTCCTGTTCGTCGCCCCAGATGACGTTGTAGACGCGGTTGGAGAAGAAGGGCGGGTCGATGTAGACGAGGTCGACGGATTCGGAGCGGAGCTGGCGCATGACGTGGAGGTTGTCGCCCCAGAGGAGGCGGTTGGGTTCGAGGTCGGGGGCGCCGAGGGGGACGCGCTCGACGATCTGGGTGGGCAGGCTGACGATGGGGTAGTGGTTGCGGAAGCCCGGGTTGCGGGGGTCCCATCCGAGGGGCGTGCGGCGACGGGGACGTGGCCGAAGCGGGCGGGGGCGCGGAATTGGGGCTCCTGTTGGGGGAGCGCCTCGACGGGCGGGGCGTCGGGGTCGGGCGCGGGGGCGTCGGGGGCGTCGTCGTCGGGCATGCGCGCGCAGCCTACCGCATTTCGGAGGAGAGCGCCGCGCTCGCGCGCGGCTGAGGGACGAGGAGAGCGCGCGGCGATGCCGCGCTGAGGGGGGAGTGGGGGCTATGCGGCGATTTCGAGCTGCTGGATGCCCACGAAGCACGCGATCTCGTCAGGCTCGACCTCGCCCTCCTCCACGAGCAGCTCCAGCACGTCGCGCAGGTTGTCGCGGAGCTCGTCGAGCGTCGCGCCCTGCGTGTGCGCGCCGCGGATGCCGGGGATGATGCCGACGTAGACCCGGCACTCCTCGCCCCACGCGACGTAGGCGGTGACGGTCAGCGGGCGTTCGGCGACGGTGATTTCGAGCTGCTGGATGCCCGCGAACCCGGCGAGCTCGTCCGGCTCGGCCAGGTCCGCCTCGATGAGCAGCTCCAGCACGTCGCGCAGGTTGTCGCGGATCTCGTCGAGCGTCGCGCCCTGCGTGTGCGCGCCGGGGATGCCGGGCACGCTGCCGACGTAGGCGCGCACGCATTCATCCCACTCGACGTAGGCGGTGACGGTCAGCGTCCCGCGTTCGGACGACGTCTCGGGCCCGGAGCGTTCGGCGACGGTCATGGGGAGCCTCCCGTGGGGCGCGCGACGGACGGCGCCGCCCGCTCCAGTATGCCACGGCCATCCTTGCGGGATGGCGGGCAGCCGTGACCGCAGGGAGCGGTACCCACGCCCGCTAGCCGTTGACGGCAGGAATGATGTCGCGGGCCAGCGTGTCGAGGCCCTCCAGCACGGCGTCCAGGCCGCCGCCACGACGGCCGAACCGCCGCGCCGACGCGATGACGTGCGTCAGGCCCGCTTCCTCGAACTCGCGCAGCTCCTCGACCACCTGCTCCAGCGTGCCCGTCACGGCCTGCGCGCGCTCGTGGTCCGCCAGCGTGGCGCGATGGTCGGGGTCGTCCGTCAGCTGGATGCCGTGGAGCATGGCGACGGGGGCGCCCGCGCCATCGCGCCCGTGGGCCTCGAAGCGGCGCAGCAGCTCGGCGCGGCGCGCGGCCAGCGCGGGCGGGCGCATGCTGATGCCGAGCCAGCCGTCGGCCAGCGCCGCCGTGCGCTCCAGCGCCGCGTCCGTGTTGCCGCCCACGAGGATGGGCGGGTGCGGGCGCTGGCGCGGCCTGGGCGTCACGCTCACCTCGCGGAAGCGGTAGAAGCGCCCGTCGAAGGAGGCGGGATCGTTGGCCCAGACCTCCTTGAAGACGGCCAGCTGCTCGTCCACGAGCGCGCCGCGATGGCGGAAGGAGTCGAGCTGCAGGTTCTCGAATTCGTCCTCCATCCAGCCCACGCCCACGCCGAAGCGCACGCGCCCGCGCGAGAGCTGGTCGATGGTGGCGATGGTCTTGGCGGTGTGCACGGGGTGGCGGTAGGGGAGCACGATGACGCAGGTGCCGAGGCCCACGGTGCGCGTGCGCGCGGCGGCGTAGGCGAGCACGGAGAGGGCGTTCCACCAGGGGCCCTGTCCGGCCATCCATTCGCCCGTGAGGTTGTAGGGGTAGCGCGCGCCGATGGCGTAGGGCAGAAGGACGTGGTCGATGACCCAGACGGAGTCGAGGCCGACCTCCTCGGCCTTATCGCAGACGGCGTCGATGGCGTCGGCGTCGGCGATGGAGCCGATCATGGGGAGCACGACGCCGAACTTCACGGGCGCGTCCCCGGGGCATTGGGCCAGTACTCGTCGTCGAGGCCGTCGCCCACGGTCGTCTCCCAGAGGCGGGCGTCCTCGCTCCCCGCCCACTCATCCCAAGCGACGGCGTAGGCCGCGCGCAGCTGGCGGGAACGCCAGCGCCGACGCGCCTTCCGCACGATGGACCGCAACATGGCGCGAATGCTACCAGAGGCGCGGGACGGCGGGCGCGCTTCCCGGCGGCGCGCCGGGGCGGTAGGCTGCGCGCATGGAGAGGAAAGCGGCGCACTATCCCGGTGCCGGGGCTTCGCGTAGGGTGACGGACGGGGCCAGCCGCCAGCCGCCAGCCGCCAGCCGCCAGCCGCCAGCCGCCAGCCGCCAGCCGCCAGCCGCCAGCCGCCAGCCGCCGAATTAGGTAAGGGGCCGCCGTCCGCGGCCCATGTCTCCCGCGGCGTTCTCCACCACGGCGATTGCCTCGACGCCATGCGCGCCATGGACGCCGATTCCGTGCGCGTCGTCGTCACCTCGCCGCCCTACAACATCCGCAACAGCACGGGCAACGGCCTCAAGGACGGGCGCGGCGGCACCTGGCCCAACGCCGCCCTGCAGGACGGCTACGACGGCCACGGCGACGCCATGCCCCACGACGAGTACGTGGACTGGCAGCGCGCGTGCCTGACGGAGATGGCGCGCCTCGTGCATCCCGACGGCGCCATCTTCTACAACCACAAGTGGCGCGTGCAGGGCGGCCTGCTGCAGCGCCTCGGCGACGCCATCACGGACGGCTTCGGCGTGCGCCAGATCATCGTCTGGCAGCGCGCGGGCGGCTTCAACCACAACCCCGGCTACTTCCTGCCCACCTACGAGGTCGTCTACTTCATCCCCGGCGGCGGCGGGACGCGGCTGGCGAGCGGGCCGCGCGGCCTCGGCGACGTCTGGAGGATTCCGCAGACGAGCGGCAACCCGCATCCCGCGCCCTTCCCCGTGGAGCTGGCGGCGCGCTGTATCGGGGCGGTGGGCGCGGGCCCCGTGCTCGACCCCTTCCTCGGCAGCGGCACCACGGCCATCGCCGCCGAGCAGCTGGGGCTGGAGTGGGTCGGCATCGAGAAGTCGGCGGAGTACGTGGAGCTGGCGAAGGCGCGCATCACGGAAGAGGGCGCGCGGGCGGCTGGCGGCGAGGACGCGCGGGAGCAGGCGGAGACGCGCATCGCGGCGGTCGAGCGCGACCTCGCCTGGGCGCGGGATGAGGTCGAGGCGCGCACGCGCGAACTCGAGGCGCTGCGACGGGAGGAGGGCGGGCAGCTCCCGCTCGAACCCACGCCATGACCGACGACGAGCTCTTCAAGCGGCTGCGCGCGATCCTTGAGGCGGGCTGGCATCCGGTCCCCGACAGCATCTGGGATTCGGCCGGGTTCCGGCGCAAGGATGATGTGCCCAACCGCTTGCTGCGGGAACTGCTTGGCTTGCCGCCGCCCAGCAGCGTCGTCCCGAATCCCGGAGGCGGGAAGTGGAATGTCCGGTTCCATTCCACCAACAGCCTGTTCACCCTGTTCCACAAGGAAGGCGAACCCCGGGGCCATCTCCGCGAGATGCTTGCCCGGTTCGGGTATACCCGGGGAGACGATGAGCGCGTGCGCTTCCGCCATACGATCGAAGGGAAGTCCAGCGTGGGCAGCGGCTATGACTTCGTTGTGGCAAGCGAGGGCGATGAGCACGTCACCGTTCGGCAGGAGAGTGCGCCGGAGAAAGTCTGGGCCTATTGGTCCCACGACGTGCTGTTCAACAAATTCGTCCCCGGCTATCGGAACCTCATCGTCGTCGAGGGGCGGAGGCGCAACCGTGGGCGGGAAGTGCTGTTCGAGACCGCCCATGCCTACAGCGAGCCTCGGACGAGCCTGCTGTTCGTTGCCATTGAGAGCGGCATCATCGCCATCGAGTTCGATGTGACGACCGTTCCGGGGAAGCAGGGGCTACGGAATCGAGGCACGAAGTTCCGCATCGCCTGCGAGAACCTGAGCCACCTCTACCGGGAGCACCGAGCCATCTGATCGCGCTACCATGTCCCCATGCGGCTCCGCATTCCGCGCAGGCTGCTCGTCTCCGGCGGGCTCGCGCTGGTCATCGCCGCCGCCGTGGCCGTCGTGGGCTTCCACGCGCACACGCACGCCCACGGCGACCTGCGCGTGATCGACGCCGAGGGCAACGTGCGGGCGCTGGGCGCGTGGCGGCTGGGCGCGTCGGCGGGCGGCGAGCTGACCGCCGTGCCCAGCGGCGAGCTGCGCTTCGAGCTCACCAACGCCGACGGCGTGGCGCACGATTTCGCGCTGCTGCGCGTGCCCGACGGCATGGATGGCGCGGAGGCGCTGCCCGCCCTGCGGCGCGAGCTGGAGCGCGCGGGCGAGGCGGTGGGCGCCGTGGAGGCGGTCGCGCCGGGCGAGGCGGGCGGGCGCACCTTCCACCTGCCGCCGGGCCGCTACGTGCTCTACTGCGACATCGCGGGCCACTACGAGGGCGGCATGGCCTACACGCTGGAGGTGGAGTGAGCGGCGGCATCGGGCTCGTAGCGCTCGACGGCGATCTCGTCCGCCCGCGCGCGCATGCGCACGGCGTCATGCCACGCCTGCATACGCAGCATCAGGTCCATGCCCAGGCCGAACGCCTTTTCGACGCGCAGCGCCATTTCGGGCGAGAGCGAGGCGTTGCCGTTGAGCAGGGCGGAGAGCGTCGCGCGGCGCACGCCCAGGATCTCCGCCGCGCGCGTCACGCTGATGCCCATCTCCTCCAGCAGCTCCGTGCGGATGAAGTCGCCCGGATGCGGCGGCGTCATGTTCACTTTCAGGGGAGTCAGGACGGTCGTGGTCATTAGTGGTAGTCCTCCAGGTTGAGCTGGGTGATGCGGTCCTTTTCTTCCACAAACGTGATTCGCCAGTTTCCGGATATCGAAACGCTCCATTCGCCCCGCCGCTCACCCACCAGCTGGTGAACGCGCCAGCCGGGCGAGGCCACGGCGCGGAATTCGTCCATTCCCTCCGCCAGAACGAGTGCCGCCACGACTTTCCGCACCCGGTCGACGAGGTCGGGCCGCAGGAATTGAGGATTGTCGTCCTCGATCAGGCGGCGCAGCCCGCGGTGGCGGATGGAGAAGACGTCCATGCACAGGAGTGTACGGCGCTACCGTTCACGGCGCAAACCGCTCGCCAGCCCCACTCAGGCGGGCCGCGGCCCGCCGCTCTCCTCAGCCGCGCGGAGCGCGGCGCTCTCCTCTCCCCTCTCTTCTACAATCGACGCATGACGCCCACGCGGGAGGCGCTCGTCCGGGCGTTCGCGGACGCGGGACGCGAACTGTGGCTCGTCGGCGGCGAGCCGCGCGACCGCCTGCGCGGCGCGACCGCCGCCGGCGACGCTGACTTCGCCACGGACGCCGCGCCCGACGAGGTGGAGGGCGTCGCGCGCGCGCTGGGCGCGACCGTGAACGCGGTGGGGCAGCGCTACGGCACCACGGGCGTGCGCCTCGACGAGGGCTGGGCCGAGATCACCACCTTCCGCGGCGAGAGCTACGCGGCGGGCAGCCGCTGGCCCGACGTGACCTTCGGGCGCTCCATCGACGAGGACCTCGCGCGGCGCGACTTCACCGTCAACGCGCTGGCCGAGCACACGGTCACGGGCGAGCGGCGCGACCCCTTCGGCGGGCGCGACGACCTGGAGCGCGGCCTGCTGCGCGCCGTGGGCGACGCGCGCGCGCGTTTCGCCGAGGATCCCCTGCGCGTGCTGCGCGGCGTGCGCTTCGTCAGCCAGCTCGGCTTCGCCATCGAGGGGGACACGCGCGCGGCCATGGCGGAGTCGGCGGGGCTGCTGGCGACGCTCTCGCAGGAGCGCGTGACGGCCGAGCTGGACCGGCTGCTGGGCGGCGACCATCCCGCCGAGGGGCTGGAGGCGCTGCGCGAGGCGGGCGCGCTGCCGGTCGTGCTGCCGGAGCTGGCGTCCATGCCCGGCTGCGAGCAGAACCGCTTCCACCGCTACGACGTGTGGGGGCACACGACGGCCACGGTGAGGGCCATCGCCGCGGACGGCGCGGCGGACGGGCGCTCCTTCCGCCGCTGGGCGGCGCTGCTGCACGACGTGGGCAAGCCCGCCGTGCGCCACGTGAAGCGGAACGGCGAGTGGGGCTTCTACCGGCACGAGATCGCGGGGGCGGAGCTGGCCGCCGCCCTCGTGGAGCGGCTGCGGCTGGGCAAGCGCGAGGGCGAGCGGCTGACGCTGCTCGTGCGCCGCCACATGGACCGCCCCGACCCCGACGACGGGCGGCTCGTGCGCCGCTTCATGCGCCGCCTCGACGGGCGCTGGCGCGACCTGCTGGCGCTGAAGCGCGCGGACAACGCCAGCCACACCTACGACGACCGCGCGTACCACGACCGCCTCGAGGCCGCCTGCGAGCGCGTGGAGGCGGAGGAGGCGGCCCTGCTGCGCGCGGAGAGCCCGCTCGACGGGCGCGAGCTGATGGCCCTGCTCGACCGCCCGCCGGGGCCGTGGATCGCGCGCGTGAAGGACCGCCTGGGCACGCTCGTGCTCGACGGCGAGCTGGCCCCGGGGGACAAGGAGGGGGCCGCCGCCGCCGCCCGCCGCATGGCCGGGACGCGATGAACGCGGGCGAGGCCGATCCGGACCGCCTGGAGAAGGTGGGCGAGGGCTACGAGGCCGAAATCTTCGCGTGGGACGAGGGGCGCGTGCTGCGCCTCTTCCGCGAGGGGCTTGATCGCGGCGTGGAGGCCGAGCGCATCGCCATCCCCGCGGCCATCGCGGCGGGCATCCCCGCCCCGCGCATGGGCGAGTCGCTGCGCGCGGGCGGACGCGCGGGCGACCTCTTCGAACGCATCGACGGCGAGAACCTGCTCGACCGCGTGGGCCGCCTGCCCTGGACGATGGCGCGCGAGTCGTGGGAGACGGGGCGGCTGCACGCGCGCGTCCACGCCATCGCGGCCCCCGCCGGGCTGGAGCCGCTGCACGACCGCGTGCGCGAGCGGCTGGCGCAGGTGGAGACGCCGCCGCGCCTGCGTCCGGCCATCGAGCGCGCGCTGGCCGAGCTGCCCGCGGGCGACACCCTCTGCCACGGCGACTTCCATCCGGGCAACATCCTGCGCGAGCGCGGGGGGCGGCGCGTGACGATCGACTGGGGGCTGGCGGCGGCGGGCCCGCCGGAGGGCGACGTGGCGCGCACGCTCTCGCTCATCTCGCTGGGCGAGCCCATCAACCCGCTGCCCGCCATGCGCGTCATCACGCGCTTCCTGCGGCCCGTCGCCGCCGCCCTCTACCTGCGCGGCTACCGCAGCCTGCGCCCGCTCGACGAGGCGCGCCTCTGGCGCTGGACGGCGGTGCGGGCCTGCGACCACCTCATCGACCCGGACCCGAGCCCGCGGGACGAGGTGGAGCCGTTCGCGCGCGGGGCCCTGGCGCGCGCGCGCCGCGCCGCCCGCTAGTCGCCCGCCGGTCGCGCGCGCCCGCGCCCTTGCCTACACTGCGGGGGACCGTGGAGGCGCGCCCGTGACCGCTCCCGCCGAGACCGCGTTCGAGGCCGTCATCGGCCTCGAGGTGCACGTGCACCCGATCACGCGCGCCAAGATGTTCTGCGGCTGCAGCGCCGACTACGCGGGGGCGGCGCCCAACACGCACGTGTGCCCCGTGTGCCTGGGGCTGCCGGGCGTGCTGCCCGTGATCAACGAGGAGGCCATCCGCCTGATCGTGCGCACGGGGCTGGCGCTCAACTGCGAGATCGCGCCCTTCTCCAAATTCGACCGCAAGAACTACCCGTATCCCGACCTCATGAAGGGCTACCAGGTGAGCCAGTACGACCTGCCCCTGTGCCGCGGGGGCTGGCTGGAGGCGGAGGCGGAGGGCGAACCCTTCCGCGCGGGCGTCACGCGCGTGCACATGGAGGAGGACACGGCGCGCCTGCTGCACCGCACGGACGCGGCCACGGGCGAGGGCTACAGCCTCATCGACGTGAACCGGTCGGGCGCGCCGCTCATGGAGATCGTGGGCGAGCCGGACCTGCGCTCGCCGGAGCAGGCGCGCGCCTACCTCGTGGAGCTGCGCGCCATCCTGCGCGCCATCGGGGCCAGCCGCGCCAACATGGAGGAGGGCGACTTCCGCTGCGACGCCAACGTGAGCCTGCGCCCGCGCGGCGCGGAGGCGCTCGGCGTGAAGGTGGAGATCAAGAACATGAACAGCTTCCGCGCCGTGCACGACGCCCTGCGTTTCGAGATCGGGCGGCAGGCGGCCATCCTCGAGGCGGGCGGCACGGTGCGGCAGGAGACGCGCGGCTGGGACCAGGAGCGGCGCGAGACCGCCGCCCAGCGCTCCAAGGAAGAGGCGGACGACTACCGCTACTTCCCGGAGCCGGACCTGCCGCCGCTGGCGCTGGGGAGCGCCTTCGTGGAGGGCGTGCGCGCGGAGCTGCCGGAGCTGCCCGCCGCGCGCCGCCGCCGCTACCGCGCGCTGGGCCTGTCGGCCTTCGAGGCGGCCACGCTGGCGGAGGCGCGCGACCGCTCCGATTTCGCCGACGCCGTGGCCGCCGCCCTGCCCCCGCCGCCGGAGCGCGCCGCCAAGCTGGCGGCCAACTGGACGCTGGGCGAGGTCGCCCACTGGAGCAACGAACACGACGGCGCGGAGCTCGACCGCTTCCCCCTCGCGCCCGCCGCGCTGGCGGAGCTGATCGCGCTGGCCGGGGACGGGACCATCACGGGGCAGGCCGCGGGCGAGGTGTTCGCGCGGATGCTGGCGGAGGGCGGAAGCGCCGCCGCCATCGTCGAGCGCGAGGGGCTGGCGCGCGTGGAGGCGGGCGACGAGCTGGCCGCCGTCGCGCGCGCGGTCATCGCCGCCAACGAAAAGGCCGCGGCGGACTATCGCGCGGGCAAGAAGGCGGCCATCAAGCGGCTGCTGGGGGGCGTCATGCGCGAGACGCGGGGGCGCGCCAGCCCGGCGGACGCGCGGCGGCTGCTGGAGCGCGAGCTGGAGGGGTGACCGTAGCGCCGTTCGCTGTTAAGGTGCGTGAGCGTATGCCGCGCCGGATGAGGAACCACGGCCTCTTCACCTGGTTGTATCCGGGGATGCACATCAAGCGCTGGCTGCTGCTCCTCGTGGTCGGCATGGCGCTGCTCAGCCTGGGCGCGGCCTACCTGCTGCGCGAGGCCTACCTGACCTACGATTTCCCGGGGGCGGCGTGGTACCTGACGCTGCAGTTCATCCCGCGCTGGGCCCGCGGCCTCACCTTCGTGCTGCTGGCGCTGGGCAGCGTGTGCCTCGCCTTCTGGAAGCTGAACGCCTCGCTGCTCTACGCCTTCGTGCGCCCGCAGGACCGGAACCGCGACGTGGCGCAGTCGCTCTACGCGCGGCGCCTGCTCAGCCGCGGGCCGCGCGTGGTGGCCATCGGCGGGGGCACGGGCCTCTCCGTGCTGCTGCGCGGGCTGAAGGACTACACCAGCAACCTCACGGCCATCGTCACCGTGGCCGACGACGGGGGCTCGTCGGGACGGCTGCGGCGGGAGTTCAACGTGGCCGCGCCGGGCGACATCCGCCAGTGCATCGCCGCGCTGGCGGAGTCGGAGCCGCTCATGACGCGCCTCTTCCAGTACCGCTTCCGCAACGGCGACGGCCTCGAGGGGCACTCCTTCGGCAACCTCTTCATCGTGGCCATGGCCGGCGTCACGGGCAGCTTCGAGACCGCCGTGCACGAGGTCGGGCGCGTGCTCAACGTGCGCGGCGCCATCCTGCCCTCCACCGTGGCGGACGTGACGCTGTCGGCGCGCACGCAGGACGGGCAGCTGGTGCACGGCGAGCACACCATCACGGAGCAGGGCGCCTGCATCCGCGAGCTCTACCTGAACCCGCCGCACGCGGAGGCGCATCCCGACGCCGTGCGCGCCATCCTCGACGCGGACCTCGTGGTGGTGGGGCCGGGCAGCCTCTACACGAGCGTGCTGCCCAACCTGCTGGTGGAGGACCTGCGGCAGGCGCTGCTGGCCACCACCGCCCTGCGCGTGTTCGTCTGCAACGTGGCCACGGAGCACGGCGAGACGGACGACTTCGGCGTGGCCGAGCACATCGAGGCGGTGCTGGGGCACACGGCGCCGGGCATCATCGACGCGGTGGTGGCCAACGACAACATCGCCAGCCTGCCGCAGGCGTGGCGCTCGGAGCCGGTGGCGCTGGCGCGGCCCGACGCGCGCGCCTTCCGCGACGTGCGCATCGTGCAGACCGACGTGGTGGCGGACGAGAACCGCTACCGCCACGATTTCGCCAAACTCGCCGCCGCCGTCATCGACGTGTACCATGGGCGGGAGAACGGCGCGCCCGTTGCCGCGGCCCCGCCCGCGAGCGAGCCCGCCGAGGAGGCCGTGCTGGCCGCGCGCTGATGCTGAACGCCATCCAGATCATCGTCTCCACGCTGCTCGTGGCCGCCGTGCTGCTGCAGGTCAAGGGTTCGGGCTTCGGCGCGGCCCTCGGCGGCCTCTCCGGCGGCTCCGTCTACCGCACCAAGCGCGGCCTCGAGAAGACCCTCTTCCAGGCGACGATCGTCCTCGTCATCGTCTTCCTCTTCGTGTCCTTCCTGAGCGTCCAGTCGCAGCGCTAGGGGCCGCCGCATGATCCGCGCGGTGGCGAACACGCGGCGCGCCTGGTTCGCCGTCGCCCTGCTCGCGGCTGGCGTGGCGGCGGTGGGCGCGCTGGCCGCGCTCCTGCTGCTGGGCGGCGACGGCGCCGAGCCGGGCGCCCGCCCCGCCACGGCCACGGGCAGCCGCTACGCGGAGGGCGTGATCGGCGCGTGGCGGCGCGTCAACCCGCTCTTCGCCGCGGGCAACGCCGCCGACGAGGACCTGTCGCGGCTCGTCTTCGCGGGCCTCCTGCGCGTGGACCGCGACGGGCGGCTGCTGCCCGACCTCGCCCCCCTCCCGCGGGTGAGCGACGACGGCCTCACCTACACCTTCCGCTTGCACCCGGACCTGCGCTGGCACGACGGCACGCCCCTGCGCTCGCTCGACGTGGCCTTCACCATCGCGCGCATCGCCGCCCCCGATTTCCGCGGCCCGCCCCGGCTGGCCGCCGCCTGGTCCGAGGTGGAGGTGCTGACGCCGGACCTGCGCACGGTGGTCCTGCGGCTGCCCGCGCCGCACGCGCCCTTCCTCGCGCGCTACGCCACCATCGGCATCCTGCCCCAGCACCTGCTGCAGGGGCTGGACGGGGCGGAGCTCTTCGACGCGCCCTTCAACGCCCGTCCCGTGGGCGCGGGCCCCTACCGCCTGGAGGCGCTCACCACGCTCGACGCCACGCTGCGCGCCTGGCCGCGCTACCACCTCGGACGCCCCGGCATCGAGACCGTCGTCCTCCGCTTCCTGCCCGATTTTCCCGCCGCCCTCGCGGCGCTGGAGGAGGGCGGCATCGACGGCATCCTGTTGCGCCGCGCGCCCGACGCCGCCCAGGCCGCCGCCCTCGACCGCCTCGCGGGGTACGCGCGCGCGGACCCGCAGCGCTCCGCCTCCTTCACGCTCTACCTGAACAACGCGCAGGCGGAGCATTTCCGCGATCCGCGCGTGCGCACGGCCATCTCCCTCGCCATCGACCGCGCGGCGCTGGCGCAATCGACGCTGCGGGGGCTGGCCACGCCCTCGGCCTCGGCCGTCGCGCCGGGCGTGTGGGCCTACGCGCCCGCGCTGGACGGGCTGGGCGCGGACCGCGAGCGGGCCGCGGCCCTGCTGGCGGAGGCGGGCTGGACGCGCAGCCCCACCACGGGCGCGCTCGAACGCGACGGCGCGGAGTTCCGCTTCACCATCCGCACGGACGACGATCCCCTGCACGTGGCGCTGGCGCTGGCGGTGGCGGGGCAGCTGGAGCCGCTGGGCATCCGCGCCGCCGTGGCCAGCACCAGCTTCACCGTGCTGCGCCGCGACTTCCTCGACGCGCGCGGCTACGACGCGGCCCTCACGGCCTGGGACCAGGGCCCCGATCCCGACCCCTACGACGCCTGGCACAGCTCGCGGGCGCGCCCCCCCGGCGGCAACGTGGCCAGCTACGGCGGGCTCGTCATCGACGCCCTGCTGGAGCGCGGGCGCGTGACGCTCGACCCCCTCGTGCGCCTCGACGCCTACACGCAGTTCCAGGAGCTGTGGCGGCGGGAGGCGCCCAGCGTCGTGCTGGCCTACCCGCGCCTGCGCTACCTGCGCGCGGAGCGGGTGGAGGCGCCCGCCCCGGGCGTGCTCTTCAGCCCCGCCGACCGCTTCCTCGACATCCACCGCTGGCGGATCGCGTGAGCGCGCCCGCGCCCGTCTTCCTGCTCACCGATTTCGGGGCGCGCGACGCCTACGCGGGGCAGGTGCGGGCCGTGATCGCGTCGCTCGCGCCGGGCGCGCCCGTCCTCGACCTCACGCACGAGGTGACGCCCTTCGCCATCGAGGAGGGGGCGTGGCTGCTCGAAACCGCGCTGCCCGTCCTGCCAGCGCCGTCGGTCGTGCTGGCGGTCGTCGATCCCGGCGTGGGCGGAGCGCGGGCGCCCGTGGCCGTGCGCGCGCCCGCGGGCGACGGCGGCGCGCGCTGCTTCGTGGGCCCCGACAACGGCCTGCTCTCGGCGGTCGCGCCCGACGCGGCGCGCCCGGATCATCCTGCCGCCCGTCCCCTGCCCGCGGGCGTGGAGGCGCGGCGCATCGAGAGCCCGCGGGCGCGCCGCGCGACGGTCAGCGCCACCTTCCACGGGCGCGACCTGTTCGCGCCGGCCGCCGCCCTCGTCGCGCGCGAGGGCGGCATCGAGGCGGTCGGCCCCGCCCTGGACGCGCTCACGCTGCTCCCGCCCTTCGCGGGCGTTCCCGACGGCGAGGGCGGGCTGCGCGGAACCGTCGTGCACGTGGACCGCTACGGCAACCTCATCACCAGCGTGCGCGCGGAGCAGCTGCCGCCCGCCTTCACGCTCGAGGCTGGCGGGCATCGCATCGGGCGCCTGATCCGCACCTTCGGCGACGTCCCCGCGGGGACGCTCGCCTGCCACGTCGATTCCAGCGGCTTCCTCGCCATCGCCGAGCGCGAGGGCTCCGCCGCCATCCGCACGGGCCTGCGCCGCGGCGACGGCGTGCGCCTCGTCCCGCGGGGGGCGCGGTGAGCGAGGCGCGCACGGTCTTCATGGGCACGCCGCCGTTCGCCGTGCCGACGCTGCGCGCGCTGGCGGCGGCGGGACACGACGTGCGGCTCGTCGTGGCGCGTCCCGACCGGCCCGCCGGACGCGGGGGACGCACGCGCGCGCCCGCCGTGAAGGCGGAGGCCGAACGCCTCGGCCTGCCCGTCTTCCAGCCGGAGTCGTTCGCCGACCCCGAGGCCGTGGCGACGCTCGCCGCCGTCGAGCCGGACCTCATCGTGGTGGCCGCCTACGGGCGCCTCCTGCCGCGCGCGGTGCTGGCGCTGCCGCGCCGCGGCATCCTCAACGTGCATCCCTCGCTGCTGCCCCGCTGGCGCGGCCCCTCGCCCGTGGCGGCGGCGATCCGCGCGGGCGACGAGCGCACGGGCGTCTCCGTCATCGAGCTGACGGCGCGCATGGACGCCGGTCCCGTCGTGGCCGCGCGCGCCTTCCCCATCGGCCCCGCCGACACCGCGGGCGCCCTCGAGGCGCGGCTGGCGGAGGCGGGCGCGGCGCTGCTCGTCGAGTCCCTGCCCGGCTGGCTCGCGGGCGAAACGGTCGCCGCGCCGCAGGACGAGGCCCGCGCCACCGTCTGCTCCCTGCTCACGAAGGAGGACGGCCGCCTGCGCGCGGCGATGACCGCGACGGAGGCGGAGCGGGCCGTGCGCGCCTGCGACCCCTGGCCGGGCGCGTTCGCGAGCTGGGCGGGCGCGCGGCTCGCCGTCTGGCGCGCGCACGTCGAGCCCGTCGGGGACGGGGCGCTCGCGCCGGGGACGTTCACGCGCGCGGGAAAGGCGCCCGCCATCGCCTTCCGCGAGGGCCTGCTCGCGCTGGACGAGGTGCAGCGCGAGGGCGGACGCCGCGTCTCCGGCGAGGCCTTCCTGAACGGCGAGCGGGGGCGGCTGCCCGACGCCGCGGGGCTGGCGTGACCGACCTCCTGGGCCTGCTGCCGGACGAGCTGGAGCGCGCGTTCGCGGAGCTGGGCGCGCCCCGCTACCGCGCCGACCAGACGCTGCGCGCCGTGTACGCGCACGGCGCGGCCTCCCTCGACGACCTCGCGCAGCTGCCCGCCGACCTGCGCGCGCGGATGCGCGAGGCGGGGCTGGAGCTGGAACCGCCCGTCGCGCTCGCCGAACGCCGGAGCGAGGACGGCGGGACCGTGAAGGCGCTGCTGCGCCCGCCGGGCGGGGCCGCGGTCGAGAGCGTGCTCATGCGCCAGCCCCGCGCGGGCCGCTCCCCGCGCGCCACCGTCTGCCTCTCCACGCAGGCGGGCTGCGCCATGGGCTGCGTCTTCTGCGCCACCGGCCAGATGGGCTTCGCGGGCAACCTCTCCGCCGGGGACATCGTGGCGCAGGCGCTCCACTTCCGCCGCCTGCTCGCGCCCGAGGGCGAGCGCGTCGCGAACGTCGTGTTCATGGGCATGGGCGAGCCGCTGGCGAACTACGCGGAGACGGTGCGCGCCATCCGCCTGCTCACCAACGCGCGCGCCTTCGGCCTGGCCCAGCGCGCCGTCACGGTGTCCACGGTGGGCATCCCGCGCGCCATCGACCGCCTCGCCGGCGAGGGGCTGCACGTCGGGCTGGCCATCTCCCTGCACGCGCCCGACGACGCCCTGCGGCGGCGGCTCGTGCCCACCGCCGGACCGCGCTCCGTGGGCGAGCTGCTGGCGGCGGCGCGGCGCTACTTCCGCGCCACGGGGCGGCGCGTCTCCATCGAGTACGCGCTCATCGGCGGCGTGAACGACGCGCCCGGGCAGGCGCGGGCGCTGGCGGAGCGGCTGCGCGGGGGCGGCATGCACGTCAACCTCATCCCCCTCAACCCCACCGCCGGGCCGTTCGCCGCGCCTTCGCGCCAGCGCGTGCGCGAGTTCCGCCGCGCGCTCACGGACGCGGGCGTGAACGCCACCGTGCGCATCGAACGGGGGGCGGACATCGCCGCCGCCTGCGGTCAGCTGCGCACGGACGCGGAGGCGGTCAGCGGAACAGCCGCCGCGCGAGGCTGAGCGCGAAGCCGCCCAGCGCCAGCCCCAGGCCCAGCGCGAACCCCGCGCGCATGTCGATCCAGGCGTGCACGTCGCCGCGCACGACGGGGGCGGCGAGCACGCCCACGCGCGCGCCGTCGATGGCCGCCGATCCCGCCGCCAGTCCCGCCACGGCGCTCCCCCGCACGGTCGCGCGGCGCGCCCGCAGCGTCCCGACGGCGGAGCGGTCGACGCTGGCCGTCCCGGCCTCGAGGCGCAGCACCGCCGATTGCGCGACCGCGGCCTCGTCGGCGCGAACCTCGTCCGCGCGCGCGCGGGAGACCGTCGCCCGCCACGGGGCGTCGCCGTCCCCGGCGTGCGCGTCCGTCCTGCCGTCCGCCATGCAGGCGCTACGCTAGACGGCGGCATGGAGAAGGGCAACGGCGCCCGCGCGCGCACCGCCGATTTCGACTACGCGCTGCCGCCCGACCTGATCGCGCAGCGGCCAGCGGAGCCGCGCGACGCCGCCCGCCTCATGGTCGTCTCCCGCGGGACGCGCGCGCTGGCCCACCGCCGCGTGCGCGACCTGCCCGCGCTGCTGCGCGCGGGCGACCTGCTCGTGCTCAACGACACGCGCGTGATGGCGGCGCGCCTCGCGGGGACGCGCGCGGATACGGGCGGGCGCGTGGAGCTGCTGCTGTTGCGCGAGCGCGGGGACGGCGCGTGGGAGGCGCTCGCGCGACCCCTGCGCGCCGCCCGCCCGGGGCGGCGCTTCCGGCTGGACGCCGCCGACGGCCCCCTCGGCGCGACGGTGGTCGGGCGCGCGGGCGAGGCCGCCGTCGTGGCCTTCGAGCGGCCCATCGATCCGGCCAGCGTGGGGAGCGCGCCCCTGCCGCCCTACGTGCGCGGCTTCGACGGCGACCCGGCGCGCTACCAGACCGTCTACGCGCGCGAGGCCCGCAGCGCCGCCGCCCCCACGGCGGGTCTGCACTTCACGCCCGCCCTCTTCGCGCGGCTGGCGGCGGCGGGCGTCGAGCGCGCCTTCCTCACGCTCGAGGTGGGCGCGGGCACCTTCCGCCCCGTGCGCGCCGAGGATCCCGCCGACCACGAGCTGCCGCCCGAACGCTACCGCCTGCCGTCCGCCACCGCCGACGCCATCCGCGACGCGCGCGCCGGGGGCCGCCGCGTGGTGGCCGTGGGCACGACGGTCGTGCGCGCGCTCGAACACGCCCTCGGCCAGCCCGGCGGCGGCGCGGCGGGCGAGACGGCGCTCTTCATCCGCCCCGGCCACCGCTTCGCCGTCGTGGACGCGCTGCTCACGAACTTCCACCTGCCGCGCTCGACGCTGCTCATGCTCGTGGCCGCCTTCGCCGGGCGCGAGCTGGTCCTCGACGCCTACGCGGAGGCCGTGCGCGAGCGCTACCGCTTCTACAGCTTCGGCGACGCCATGCTGCTCACGCCCTGAGCGTCGCCGTCTCCGGCCAGCCCCCAGCGCCCGTCCCGTTCGGCGGCGATGCCGTCGCGAGCGAGCGCGTCGAGGTAGCGCCGGCAGTGCGGGCGGTGGCGCGCGGGCAGGCGCGCCGCGATCTCGTCCGCGCGCAGGGGCGGGCCCCCGGCCAGCATGGCGGCGATGCGCCCCCGCGCGAAGCGGGCGGTGAGCGGGAACGGCGCGGCGGGCGCCCTCGCGGACGGCTCCGGCGGCGCCGGGCGTCCCGCCGCCAGCCAGGCGCAGCCGCGCGCCAGCGGGCACTCCCCGCAGGCGGGCGCGGAGGCGCGGCAGACGAGCGCGCCCAGGTCCATCACCGCCAGCTGGTGGTCGCGGGCGCGACGGGCGGGCAGCCACGCCTGGGCGGCGGCGCGCGTGCGTGCGTCCGGGGGCGCGGCGGCGACGGGCTCGCCCAGCAGGGCGCGGGCCGTCACGCGGGCCACGTTCGTGTCGAGCGCCGCCGTGCGCCGTCCGCCCGCGAAACAGGCCACGGCGGCGGCGGTGTAGGGGCCGACGCCGGGGAGCGCGCGCAGCCGCGCCTCGTCGGCGGGCACGCGCCCGAAGCGCTCCAGCGCCTCCCGCACGGCGCGCCACAGGTTCACGGCGCGGCGGTTGTAGCCCAGCCCCGACCACTCGCGGATGACCTCCGCGAGCAGCGCCCGCGCCAGCCCGGGCGCGTCCGGCCAGCGCCGCAGCCACGCCTCGTAGCGCGGGCGCACGCGCGCCACCTGCGTCTGCTGCAGCATCACCTCGGAGACGAGCACGGCGTAGGGGTCGCGCGTCAGCCGCCAGGGAAGGTCGTGCCGTCCGTGCGCGCGATGCCAGCGGGCCAGCGCGCGCCGCAGCCGCGCGAGGCGCTCCGCCTCAGTCGTCGTCGTCCCCGGGCTCCTCGCCGTCGGCGGGGCGCGACGCCGCGGGCACGAGCGCGATGCCGTCGTCGTCGCGACGGCGCGCGCGCCTGCGCGGGGGGACGGCCTCGATGCGCTCGATGAGGCCCGCCAGCTTCCGCGCGGACGTCTTCGCGGGCACGACGACGCCGCCCGCGCCGCCGTCGCGCAGCGCCGCCAGGTCCGCGCCCGCGACGTCCGGCGCGACGGCCACGAGCAGCGGCGCTCCGCAGAGCATCGCCATGCGCGTGAGCGAGATGCGCCGCGCGAGCGTGAGCGCCGCGACCGGCTCGCGCACGAGCACGGCGTCGAGGTCGAGCGCGGCCAGCGCGCGCAGCCGCGCCTCATCCGAAGCCTCGTCCGCCGCCAGCACGAGCCCGAGCTCGCCCCCGGCGACGTCGGCGGCGGACGCCTCGGGGTCGGCGACGACGAAATCGAGGCCCGCCTCGCGCAGGGCGTCGGCGCTCCCCGCGGCCAGCGACGCCAGGTCCGCGCCCGCCAGCCCCTCAATGCCGCGCGCGGCCTCGACGGCGGCGTCCGCGTCGGCGGCGGCGACGATGGCGAAGTCCGCGCCCGCCGCGAGCGCCGCCGACGCCTCTTTCGCGCCGCCGCCGAGCGTGCCGGGCAGGAGCGCGCGGCGCTGTTCGCGCGCGGGGGCGCCGAAGCCGAGCCGTCCGCTTTCGCTGCGCTGCTTCCGCCGAAGCGCCTCGCCGAGCCTGCCCACGGCCCTAGATGAGCCCGCTGCCCCGCAGCCGCGGGTCCAGCACGTCGCGGATCGAGTCGCCGAGGAAGTTGAAGGCGAGCACCGTGAGCGCCAGCGCCGCCCCCGGGAACACCGCCAGCCACCAGTCCCTGGGGTGGGCGCGCGCGGCCCCGATGTCCAAGCCCCAAGACGGCACGGTGGGATCGCCCAGACCGAGGAACGACAGCCCCGCATCGGCGAGGATCGCCGCCGGGATGATGATGCTGGCGTTGACGATGGCGAGCGGCAGCAGGTTCGGCAGGATGTGCCGGAACATGATGCGCAGGTTGGAGGAGCCCACGACACGCGCCGATTCCGCGTAGGTCGAAGCCGACTCCTGAATCACGTTGCCGCGCAACACCAGCGTCGTGAGGGGTGTGATGATGAAGGCGATGGCGAACATGATGATGGGAATGCTCACCCCGAATGCCGTTCTGAACAGGATCAGCCAGATCAGACCGGGAATGGAGATGAGGATTTCGATCAGTCGCGAGAGGAACCCGTCAACAGTCCCCTTCAGGTAGCCCATCAGCAGGGCGAGCGAGGTGGCCGCCACGATGGAGATGCAGGCGGCGCCGATGCCGAGCATGAGGGCGGGACGGCTGGAGTAGACCACGCGGGACCATAGATCCTGCCCGCCATTGTTGGTGCCCATCCACCAGTCGGGACCGGGAGGGTTCCTGATCCAGCGGATGCCCTGAACGTCCCTCCCCTCCTCCACCCAGACCGCCCTGAGGTTCTGCTGGCCTTCACCAGCGGTGTTCATATAGGGCGCGAAGATGGCGGTGGCGACCACGATGATGATGACGATGATGCCCATGGTGCCGCCCGGCTGCAGCCGGATGAAACGCCAAGCGGCCGTGCCAGCCCGCTCAAGGAAGGGGCGGCGCTCGATCAGGATGTCGCTGCCGAGATCCCGTTCCGCGGGGGCAGGGGCGACCGTGGCCATCTTGCGCTCCCTAGTACCGTATTCTCGGGTCGATGTAGGCGTAGCCCACGTCGGTGGCCAGCCGGATGAGGAGGAACCAGGTGGACACGATGAGCGTAATCGTCTGGACGACCTGGAAGTCACGGTCGCCGACGTTATTGACGAGCCAGTTGCCGAGACCCTGGATGTTGAAGAGAACCTCGATGATGACCGAGCCGCCGAGGATCTGCCCCAACTGCAGGCCCGCAATGGTGAAGACGGTGATCATCGAAGGGCGGAAGGTGTGCCGCATGATGACGGGCAGCTCGCGCAGGCCCTTCGCCCGCGCCGTGCGCACGTAGTCGCTGCGCAGCACCTCCAGCATGGAGGAGCGGGCGATGCGGGCGATGAAGCCCGCCGTGGAGAGGCCCAGCACCGCCGCCGCGATCGTCAGAATCTGAATGTGCGTGCCCGGCTCCGCCCAGCCCGTCCAGTCGGGTACCCAGCGCGTCGCCCAGAAGTAGGCGGGCAGGGACACGATCAGCGTGCCGATCCAGAAGTTGGGCACGCTCAGGGCGAGGACGGCCATGAAGCGCGCGGCGTAGTCCGACAGCTTCCCCGCCCGCAGCGCCGAGAGCACCCCGATGGGTATCCCGATGACAAGGCTGAAGATGATGCTCAACATGCCCAACTGGATGGTATTCCCCAGCCGCCACCAGAGCTCGTCCGCGATTGGCTTCGGCGGAACGATCTCCTGTCCCCAGTCCCCGGTGAAGATTTCGGAGACCCACTTCCAGTACTGGCGCGCCGTACAGCCCACGTCCTCGGCGAAGTTGTCGGCGCCGTCGCAGATGGTGAGGCCGAGCTCCTTGCGCAGGCCATCGATGCAGGTCTGGTCAGCCAGGCCGGAGGCCCCGCAGCGCACCTCGGCGGCGTCGCCCGGAATGATGCGCATGAACACGAACACAAGCACCGTCACCACGAAGATGGTGATGGGGAGGAGAATCAGGCGCTGGATGACGTAGGTCCGCACACTCTGCCGCCTGTGCCAGTGGTGGGGGATGGTGAGGGGCTTCCGGGGGAGACGCGCTCGCCCGGAAGCCCCTCGTCGCGTTCAGGCTGCGGGGGCTAGCCCTCCAGCCAGGTGTTGTGGGCGCGGAAGACGCCGAAGGCCGCCGTCTCGGGGCCGTCGGGCGGCAGCGGCATGTTCTGCAGGCGCGAGCCCACGGCCACGTACTTGGTGGTTCCCGTCGGCAGCGGGAAAGTGCAGCAGTAGTTGGTGAAGATGCGCCGCTGCATCGCCTTCAGGATTTCGGCGCGCTCCTCGTCGTCGAAGGTGGCCGCCTGCCGGTCCGCGTAGTCCTGCAGCTCACGCGCGTAGGGGTGCGTGATCTCCAGCGCGTCGCGCACGGCTTGGCCCCGGTCGCTGCCGCCGTTCTCGGCGTAGTTCTCGTGCGTGGGGTCGGTCCACGGCGGGTCGAGGTTCACGCCCTTGTACCAGTTGCCGCCCCAGATGGCGCCGTAGCCGTCCGGCGTGTAGGCGACGAGGGCGTTCCAGTCGGGCATGGTGCTGACGGCGTTGTTGCCCGCGATGAAGAAGTGCCAGTCCTTCACGCCCGTGGGCCCGTTGGCCGAGGCGATGTAGGTGGCCAGCTCCAGCGGGTTGTAGTTCACCTTCACGCCGAGCGCGTTCTCGAAGCTCGAGCCGATGAACTGCACGTAGCTGAAGTCCGGGATCCAAGCCGCGACGGTGGTGTCCAGCTCGGGGAAGATCTCCGGGCCGTTGTTGGCCTCCCAGAGAGCGCGCGCGCCCTCGGGGTCGTAGACCTGGTAGCCGCGGATCTCCTCCTGAGAGAGGGCGTACTTGGGGAAGGCGGAGGGGCTCACGGGGGCGCTGCGCCGGCCCTCGCCGCCGAGCACCACGTCGATGTAGCCGTCCCAGTCCATGGCCATGGAGAGCGCCTGGCGGAGCTCCGGATACGGCGTCCACTTGGCCGCCGCCAGCTGGATCATGCGGGAGCCGTCGTCGATGGCCGGGCCGGTCTGGATGTTGACGTTGGGCAGACCTTCCCAGTCCTCGGCCTTGAGCTTGTCGATGCTGCCGAAGTAGTCGGCATCGCCCGCGATGAAGCGCGCCTCGGCCGCCGCCCCGTCCGTGTTGATGACCGCCTCCATCGTGTCGATGTAGGGCATGTCCACGTTGAAGCGCGTACCCGCGATCTGTTCGGGGTGCTCGTAGTAGTTGGGGTTGCGCTTGAGCGTGAGGCGGCTGTCGGTCACCTCGTCGAACATGTAGGGGCCGCTGCCCGCGTTGATGCCCGACACGGCGCCGAGGTCGCCCGATTCCTCCGCCTCCAGGCGCTCCGGCGCGACCACCACGAGGGAAGCGGCGGCGAAGGCGCGCAGGTTCGAGGCGAAGGGCTTGTTCTGGTTGATGCGCAGGGTGAGGGGGTCCGGCGTGTCGAAGGACGCGCCCTGGCCCTCGTCCATGAAGGAGAAGAAGAGCTCGTTCACGTTCGAGCCGCGGTTCTGGCGGGAGTCCGGGTAGCGGCGGAGGCTCTGGTACCAGTCCTCGGAGGTGACCTCGCGCCCACCCGCGGCCTCGGGGTTGAAGCGCACGCCCTCGCGCAGGTTGAAGACCAGCGTCTCGGCGTCGATCTGCTCCCAGCTCTGGGCCGCGTCGGGGTAGAAGGTGTCGTTGATGATGGAGAAGGCCATCATCTGGCTGTAGGTCTGGGACATGCCGTAGGGGAAGGTGATGGTGATGGAGGGGTCGAAGCCCGTGGGGAAGGCGCGCTCCGTCCAGTTAAACTGCCCGCCGTAGCGGCTGCGGTCCTCGGCGGCGGGAGCCTCGGTGGGGGCCGCCGTGGCCGTGGCGTCGCTGCCCGCGGCCTGCGTGGCCTGCGTGGCCTGAGGAGCGGCGGTGGGGGTGTCGTCGTCGTCGTCGCCGCAGCCCGCGAGGATGGCCGCGCCGCCCGCCGCCGCCACGCCGCTCCCGACGAGGAAGCCGCGACGGCTGACCGGACGCCGCCGGAGCCTCTTCCAGTAGTTCTCGTTGTCACGCATGAAGCAGTTCCCTCCCATTGGGTCGTGAGCGCGCTCCCGCGCCCACTGCGGGGACGCACGGCCTCCGCCGGAATTCGCGCCATTGTACGGACGCGGCGCGCACTGGCAAGTCCCCCCGGCGGGAAATTTTCAGTCGGGCGTGTTGTCGTAGCCGGCGGTGAGGGGGGCGTCCGCGCGCTGGCCCGCCGATCCCGACGGCCCGAAGGCCTCGACGGTCTGGCGCAGGCGCTCGCGGGGGGGCGCGTCGGGAACGTCCGCGGGGCGGTCCGGCGTGGATGCGACGTGCAGGGTTTGCGTGGGGAAGGCGAACTCGACGCCCAGCTCGCCGGCGAGGCGCATGATGTCGAGGTTGAGCACGTGGCGGGTGCGGAGCTCGGCGTTCCAGTCGGGGGCGTTGATGAAGCAGTAGACGAGGATGTCGAGGCTGGAGGGGCCGTAGTCGTTGAATTCGACGATGTAGTAGTCGGTGCGCATGTCGGGGTTGGCGCGGATGAGGGCGCGCACGCCCTCGGTGAAGGCCTGCAGCTGGTCGGGGGAGGTGTGGTAGGCGAGGCCGAGGGTGGTCTTGTAGCGGCGCCAGCGGCGCAGGCCCATGTTGTCCACGTGCGTGTCCACGATGCGGGCGTTGGGGACGGTGACGACGGAGTTGTAGAAGGTGCGGACGCGGGAGCTGCGGAAGCCGACGTGCTCGACGGTGCCCTCGATGTCGTTCATGACCACCCAGTCGCCCACCTGGAAGGGGCGGTCGGCGAAGATGGTGACGCCGCCGAGGAGGTTGCGGATGGAGTCTTGCGCGGCGAGGGCCACGGCCAGCCCGCCGAGGCCGAGGCCGGCGATGAGGGAGGTGACGTTCACGCCGAGGTTGCCGAGCACGAAGAGGGCGCCGATGAGGGCCACGCCGCCCTTGAGGGCGGTGCGCAGGAGGGGGGCCAGCTGGTCGTCGATGCGGCTTTCGGTGAGCGCGGCGCGGCGCTCGAACGCGTCCGTCGCGATGTCGGCCATGCGGAAGCCGAGGAGCGCGAGCGCGCCCGCGCCGAAGAGCGTGGCGATGCGGCCCACGGCGTTCTCCACGGAGTCGCCGAAGCCGAGCGTGGGGAAGCCGAGGAGGACGACGACGGCGGCGGCGAGGGCCAGCAGGGAGCGGCTCAGGCGGGAGCGCTCGCGCCGCCAGAATTCGCGCCCGCCGCCGCCGAAGCGCGCGCGCAGGTAGAGGCGCAGCAGCTGCAGGGCGGCGAACCAGACGGCGGCGGCGATGAGGGCGAGCGCGCCGATGCCGATGGCCTGCCGCACGGTGACGCCCAGCCATGCGTTGTCGAGCCAGTCCATGGCGCCAGCCTAGCACACCGGCCCGGGCGCTCCGGCGGGGCTACCCCGCGCGCCGCCGCCGCAACAGCACGGTCGCCATAGCCAGCGCCAGCGCGAGCATGATCGCGCCCGGCCAGACGAGCTCGCGCGCGGCGAGGCCCGCGCCCACCTCGGGCGGCGCGGGCGCTTCCGCGGGCGGCGGCTTCGGCTCCGGCGGGAGGTCCGGCTCCGGCGTGGGCGTGGGCGATGGCTCGGGCGCGGTCTCCGGGGTCGGCGTGGCCGACGGCTCCGGCGTGCCCGACGGGGTCGGCGTGCCCGACGGGGTCGGCGTGCCCGACGGCTCCGGGTCGGTTGACGGCCTCGGCGCGACGGACGGCTCCGGCAGCGAAGGCGGGGGGGGCTCGACAATCGGAGGCGGCGCCACGGTGGGCGGCGGCGGCGGCGGCTCCGGCGTGGGCGTGGGCGTCGGCGTCGGCGCGGGCGCTTCGCGGTCCAGCACCAGCCGGGCGGCGAATGCGTGCGTGATCGTGTAGCTGGCGTTGTCCACGAGCGTCACCGCGTTCCGCTCCCCGCTGACCGTCTCCGTGAGGCCGGGCGCGGCGTGGTCCGAGGTCGCCGTCACCGAGCACACGCTGCGCGGCGCGAACGCGGTCGCGGTCGTGGCCGATTCCCCCGCCGCCATCCGGAGCGTGTCCGTCGTGGTCACGCCGTCCTTCACGCAGCTCACGGCGTAGGCGTACTCCGCGCCGGACGGCGGAGCGCCGCTCACCGCGTTCGCGACCGTGACGGTGGACGGGTAGCGGTTCACGAAGGCCAGGATCAGGTGGTTGTCCAGCGTCAGCGTGGCCTTGCTCGTGGTCGCGCCCCCCGCGGTGGCGGTCGTGGCCGCCACGGAGTCGCCCGCGCGGATGGCCGCCAGGTCCGTGTAGACCTCGTCCGCCGAGTACATGGCGAGCGAGTACGTTCGCGTTTCGTACTCCACCAGCGCCGCGCCCTTGTCGCCCTGCGTGAAGGTGCAGCGCTGGCCCGCGCGCGCCACGGGCACGAGGGCGCCGATGGCGCTGCGGTCGGCGTGGCCGGCCGCCGCCCGCAGCGTCCACGCCCCCGTCGCGAAGCCGCCGTGACCGGCGTGGGACGCGCAGCTCGCCGAGACGCCGACCGAGGCCGGCGCGCTGGACGGCGGCGTTCCCGTCGACGTCTCGTAGAAGAACACGATCGTCGGCGCGGGGTAGGCGTAGGTCACGGTCACGGCCTTGTGCGCGCCGTCGATGGCGATCTGGTGCCCGGGCGTGTTGGCGTCCGCGTCGGCGGGGGTGATGGTCACGGACGAGGCCCCGCGGCTCTCCACCGGCGTGAAGGTGCAGACGGAATAGTCCTGGTAGCCGTGCTTCCGGTGCACGCGGGAGCGCGTCACGGGCGCGAGCGCGTTGGCGGGAGCGAGACGGACTGATACGACACGAACAGGCGCACGTTGCGCGTGTAGCTGACGGCGTTGATCCCCGATCCCACGGTGCAATCGAGCCTGAGCGAGACGTCGCGCAGCGAGGAGGGGCGCGACTGGAGGATGGGCCCCGCGCCCCGCGTCTCCATGGTGATGTCGAAGCGGAAGTCGAAGTGGTTGGTGACGGTGTAGGTGCGGTCCGCCGTGAGCTCCGCGGGGCCCGGGGCTGAGACCTGGGTGCTGCGCGAGCCGCCGCTGTCGGTTTCGACGAGATTGCAGGTGGTTCCCCGCGTGACGGCGCCCGCGATGAGCACCGTTTCGCCGGACTTGGCCGTGGCCGTCGCGTCCGTGCCGTCCGCGCAGGTGAGGCGGAAGGCGTACTGGGTGGTGGCCACGTCCGGGACCGCGCGTCCGCCCATCGTGACCTTGCGGACGCGCACCGCCACGGTCGTGGGCGTGGGCGTCGCGGTGGTCGTGGGCGTGGGCGTCGCGGTGGCCGTGGCCGTAGCCTGCTGCGCTTCCCCCGTGGACGGCGACGCGCCGAAGCCCACGCCCGCGAGGAGCGCGCCCAGCCCGGCGACGACAAGGCCGAGGCTCCAGAGAACGGGCGACTGGACGAGGCGCGGCATCGTTCGGGGATTGCGGCTTCCCTCCGGCCATTGGCCGACGCGGACGGCGAACGGGGGGGGAATTCCGCGCCGTTCGCTCCGCCCGCGCCCGTGGGGGGCGGACGGCGTTTACCCACCATGCGTTTACCCTAGCACGCCCGTCGCATCCGCGCCGTCCCGGCGATAGAGGCCGCGCGCGCGGATGCGGTCCGCCACGCCGTCCGGCAGGTCGCCGCAGGGCAGCCCCGCCTCGAGGCGCGCCCGCGCGGCGCTGGAGGAGAGGCGCGCGTGGCGCTCGTCGAGGGCGACGACGAGGATGCGGCCGGCGAAGGGCGCGGCGCGCTCCGCCGCCCACGCCGCCACCGCGTCCGCGCCGGCGTCGCCGCGGTTGGCCGCGATCACGCGGCGGCGCGCGAAGAAGCGCTCCAGCGCGCGCGCCATGCCCTCCGCGCCGCCGTCGTAGTAGCGCGGCTCGAAGAGGCGCGCGAGCGTGTCGTGGCCGAGGGCGACGTCGAAGGAGGCGTCGGGGAAGGCCGCCTCCAGCGCCGCCGCCTGATCGACGATGCGCGCGCGGTTGGCGGCCAGCACGGCGAGGGCGGGACGGCGCGCGCGCGCGGCCAGCAGCATCCCCACGCGCTCCGCGAGGAGCGCGCCCTCCACGGCCTTGTCCACGTTGCGCGTGGTGAGCAGGGCCGCGCCCCCGTCCGCGCCCGCCGCATCGACGGCCAGGTCGAGCAGGCGCAGGTGGGCCAGCGTGGGCGGGTTGAAGGCGGAGGGCAGGACCACCCAGGGGCCGCGCGGGGCATCGGGCGCGTCGAAGCGCGCGACGGCGGGCGCGTCCGTGCGCGCCAGCGCCGCCAGCCGCTCCGCGAGGGCCGCCTCGTCCATGCCGCCGGATTGTAGGCGCGCGCGGTGGTAGGCTGCGGGCGGTGCACCCGCTCCTCCTGTTCGACATCGACCACACGCTCATCGTCAGCGGCGGGGCCGGACGCGCCGCCATCGCCGCCGCCCTGGCGCGCGAATTCGGCGTCCGCCAGCCGCTCGAGGGCATGGCCGTGGCCGGGCGCACGGACCGCGCCATCCTCGGCGAGGCGCTGGAACGGGCGGGACTCGCGCACGGCCCCGACGACGTCGCGCGCCTGCTCGATGCCTACCTCGCGCGCCTGCCGCACGAGCTGCGGGCGCGGCGCGGGCGCGTGCTGCCGGGCGTGCCCGCGCTGCTCGACGCGCTCGCCCGCGCGGAGGCCCCGCTGGGGCTGGCCACGGGCAACGTGGCGCGCGGGGCGGAGATCAAGCTGCGCCACTACGGCCTGTGGGAGCGCTTCCCCGCGGGCGGCTTCGGCGACGTCTCCGCCGACCGCGCGGAGGTGGTGGCCGCCGCCATCGAGGCCGCGGGCCGCGCCGCCGGGCTGAACGGGAACGGCGCCGCGCCCGCCCCCATCGTCATCGGCGACACGCCGAACGACGTGGCCGCGGCGCACGCCGCCGGGGCGCGCGCGCTGGGCGTGGCCACCGGCCCCTGGGACGAGGCCGCCCTGCGCGGGAGCGGGGCCGAGTTCACGCTGCCCGACCTGTCCGATACGCGGGCGGCGCTGGCGATCCTGCTCGGTCAGGGGGCCAGCGCGGCGATGCGCTGACGCAGGCCGTCGGCGCCCGCCTCCGCCCGCGCCAGCCGCTCGCGCTCGGCGTTCACGACCTCTTCGGGGGCGCGCTCGAGGAAGCGCCCGTCGGCCAGACGGCGGCGGTGGCGCCCGATGCGCTCCTCCGTCTCCGCCAGCTCGCGCGCCAGCCGCTCGCGCTCGGCGGCCTCGTCCACGCGGGGCAGGGCCAGCGCCACCTCCGTGCCGCCCACGCGCGCGAAGGCGTGGTCGCCCGCGGGCAGGGGCTCGTCCGCGCCCGTCACCAGCGGCTCCACGCGCGAGGTGAAGGCCGTGGCCGCGGCCGTCTCGCGCAGGGCGTCGGCGTGGGCCCGCGCGCGCAGGCGCACGGCGGGGCGCTCGCCCGCGGGCACGCCCTTCTCCGCGCGCAGGTTGCGGATGGCGCGGTTCACCGCGATCACGTGCTCCATGCCCGCCTCCGCCGCCTCGTCGCGCCAGCGCTCGTCGGGCTCGGGCCAGGGGGCCACGATGAGGGCGTCCGCGCCGCCGCCGTCCGCGAGGTGCTCGCGCAGCCTGCCCCACAGCTCCTCCGTGACGAAGGGCATGATCGGGTGCAGCAGGCGCAGGCCGCGGTCGAGGGCGTGGGCGAGCGCGGCGAGGGGGCGCTCGTCGCCCGCGTTCAGGCGCGGCTTGCTCATCTCCACGTACCAGTCGGCCAGCTCGTTCCAGAGGAAGTCGTGGATGCGGCGCGCGGCCTCGCCCAGCTGGTAGGCGGCGATGAGCGAGTGCGCGTCGCCCTCCAGCGCCGTGAGCCGCGAGAGCAGCCAGCGGTCCTCCAGCGCCAGTTCCCCGCGCGCCTCCGGACGCGGGGGCGAAACGCGCCGCCCCTCCAGACGCAGGAGGGCGTAGCGCGCGGTGTTCCACACCTTGTTGGCGAAGTTGCGCGCCGACGCCATGCGCTCCTCGCTGTACTTCATGTCCTGCCCGGGCGTGGAGGCGGTGAGCAGGGCGAAGCGGAAGGCGTCGGCCCCGTACTTGCCGGCGGCCACGAGCGGGTCGACCACGTTGCCGCGCGACTTCGTCATCTTCTCGCCGTTGGCGTCGCGGATGAGGCCGTGGAAGAGCACCGTGCGGAAGGGCACGTCGCCGTCGGGCGCGCGATGGCGCATGTTGTAGAGGCCGAACATGACCATGCGCGCGCACCAGAAGAACATGATGTCGTAGCCCATCTGCATGTCGGTGGTGGGGTAGAAGGCGCGCAGGTCGCCGGCGTCGTCGGGCCAGCCGAGGTCGGCGTGGGGCGCGAGGGCGGAGGAGAACCAAGTGTCCAGCACGTCCTCGTCCTGACGCAGGGCGGCGCTTCCGCAGACGGGGCAGGCGTCGGGATCGTCCACCTGCACGATGGTCTCGCCGCAGTCGCAGTACCAGACGGGTATCTGATGGCCCCACCAGAGCTGGCGGCTGATACACCAGTCGCGCATGGAGTCGGTCCAGTTGAGGAAGGCGCGGGCCATGCGCGGGGGCACGACGCGGATGCGGCCCTCGCGCACGGCGGCCCCGGCGGCCCCCGCGAGCGAAAGACCGGGGGCGTACTCGCGGTTCACGTCCACCCACCACTGTTCGCCGGGCAGGGGCTCGATGACGGCCTCGCAGCGGCTGCAGCGGCCCACGCTGTGGGCGTAGGGCTCCTCCCGTTCGAGGAAGCCGCCGTCGGCGAGGTCGCGCACGATGGCGGCGCGCGCCTCGTCCACGGTCATGCCCGCGTAGGGCCCGGCCTCCTCGGTCATGCGCCCGTCGCGGCCCACGGCGACGATGGCGTCGAGGCCGTGGCGCTGGCCGATGTCCCAGTCGAGGGGATCGTGGCCGGGCGTCACCTTCAGGGCGCCCGTGCCGAAATCGGGGCGGATGGCCTCGTCGGCCACCACGGGCAGCTCGCGGCCCACCACGGGCAGCAGCACGGCGCGCCCGATGCGGTCCTCGTAGCGCTCGTCGTCGGGGTGCACGGCCACGCCCGTGTCGGCCACCATCGTCTCGGGGCGCACGGTGGCCACGGTGACCGCCTCGGGCAGGGCCATGCCGCCCTCGCCCACGACGGGGTAGCGCACGTACCAGAGGGCGGCCTCCTCCTCCACGTAGTCCACCTCGAGGTCGCTGAGGGCGGTGGCGCAGCGGGGGCACCAGTTGATCATGCGCAGGCCGCGGTAGACGAGGCCGTCGCGGTAGAGGTTCACGAAGGTCGCGCGCACGGCGCGCACGATGCCCGGGTCGAGCGTGAAGGCGTCGCGGCTCCAGTCGGCGCTCGCGCCCAGCTTGCGGTGCTGCTCGGCGATGCGGGGGCGGATGCGCCGCACCCATTCCCAGGTGCGCTCCACGAAGGCCTCGCGCCCCAGGTCGCGCCGGTCGATGCCCTGCGCGGCCAGCTCGCGCTCCATCACGTTCTGCGTGGCGATGCCGGCGTGGTCCTCGCCCGGCAGCCAGAGGGCGGCGAAGCCCCGCATGCGCCGCCAGCGCACGAGCGCGTCCGTGATGGCGTCCTCGAGGCCGTGGCCCAGGTGCAGCTCCCCGGTCACGTTGGGCGGGGGCATGATGATGCAGTAGGGCGTCTGGCCCGGTCGCGGGTCGGCGCGGAACCAGCCGCCCTCCTCCCAGAAGGCGTAGATGCGATCCTCGACCTCGCCCGGCTCGTAGGCGGAGGCGAGGCGGACGGCCGCGGGCGCGTCGCTCATGCGCGGATCCCCTCGTGCGCTGCGTTCCCGCGAGTGTAGCAGCCCCCGCGCTTACTCTCCGTCGGGGAGCGCGAACTCCGCCGTCCACAGCCTGCCGGCGTCGTCGTACTGGCCCGTGCGGACGGTGGCGATGGGGTAGTCGGGCAGGCGCGCCACGGCCACGCAGTTCCCGTCGAGGCGCGCCCCGCGCGTCGCCAGCGTGAAATCGAGGTTGTCGAAGCCATGCTCCTCCCGATGAAGGGGCAGGTCGCCCTCGTCGGCGGGGACGACGTGCAGGAAGAAGCGCGCCTCCGCTTCCGCCTCGGTGCAGCCGTCGCGCAGGTACGTCAGCGCGCGCCCGGCGAGGTGGACGTCGTAGACGGAGCGGGCCAGCGGCTCGCCCGCCAGCGCCTCCCGCCGCGCGATGGCGTAGTCCGGCGCGTCGTCCCCGATGGCGATGTTGGCTTCCCAGAGGACGCCGTCGTCGGTGTATTGACCGGTGCGCACGGCGGCGATGGGGTAGTCGGGCAGGAGGATGGCGGCCACGCAGTTCCCGTCGATGCGCGCCGATCCGCTCCACAGGGCGTAATCGAGGTTGTCGAAGCCGTGCCGTCGAATGTTCGGTCTGCGCCATGCTGGCCGTACGGCGTTGACGTCGGCGGGAATGACATGGAGGAAGAAGCGCGTCGACTCCCTCTCGACGTCATCAAGGGGGCATCCGTCCCGCACGTACGTCAGCAAGCGTCCCTCGTGGCGGATGCGGTAGACGGAGCGGGCCACGGGATCGGCCAGCGCCTCCCGACGGAGGCGGCCGAAGTACGCCACGGGATCGACCACGCAGGAGTGCGTGCTGGCGTAGAGCCGGCCGACGTACAGCAGCGACGACGGAGAGGCGGCGCGACAGGCCGCGGGGACGAGGACGAAGAAGTTGCGCTCACCGGAGCGGAAGTCCCGCGTGATGGCGAACCGATCCCGTTCGTCCGGCCAAAGAACCCGATGCTGGCCCCGGAAATCGGGCGAAAGCTTTCCCGCGGGGTGCTTCCCGACGATGTTCGTGAGCGTGCCCCTGATGAAATCGTACGGGGCGCCCAGATCCCACCGGGCAATCAGGCGCTCCGGCGTGGTCCGGTCCGTCAGGACGCTGAAGTAGTTGGGCTGGTACGGATGGATGCGAACCATGGAGACGACCGTCACGGCCACGGCCGCCCCCGCCAGTGCGTACGCCCCCGCCCGCAGCCACGGCGTGCGCGGGATGGAGGCCAGCTGGCGCAGCCCGATGATGGCCAGCAGGAGCAGGGGCGCGTACAGGTAGTACAGGTGTCGCCAGTGGTCGTAGACGTTGTTCTCGAGGACGACGATGGCGACGTTCGTGACGGCGGGCAGGGCCGCCAGCAGGAGCCCGAAGCGCAGCGGGCCGTTGCGGAGGACGTCGCGGGGGCGGCGCAGCCCGCGCCATGCCAGCGCCATGGCCCCGGCCAGGGCCAGCAGGAGCACGGCGGGCGGCGTCGTGATCCCCACCCACACGGGAAGGTAGTCGAACGGCAGCCCGTCCACCGAGTACAGCCACTCGCCACGGAAGAGGTTGCGGTCGTGCAGGGGATGGGAGCCGAGCGTCCGCACCATCTCCGCGAAGCGCCCGACAGGGTCGGTCCAGAGCGCTGGCAGCGAAGCGTAAAACGTGAGCGTGGCGGCCAGCGCGAAGGCTCCGCCCGTCAGCAGGATGCGCTTCCGCTCTTGCCCCCCCCCCCCCCAGATCCAGCGCGCGCAGCGCCAGCACGGCGGCGAAGAGGATGATGCCCATGATGCGGAGGTTGACGAGCAGGCCCACGCCCACGCCGCAGAGCAGGAAGGCGGCGAGCGTGTCGCGGCAGAAGGCGCGATGCACGAGGTACAACGAGATCATGAACATGGCGAGGAAAGGGATGTCCTTCCCATTGAAGAAGGAATTCGCGTAGAGGCGGGGATGGAGCAGGAACAGCGCCGCGGCCATGAGCGCCAGCGCCCTGCTGCCGAACATGCGCAGGACAAGCAGGTAGCAGAACACCCCGCCGACGAGGAAGAACAGGTGCGTGAGGACGTTCCTGCCGAGAAAGACGTCCGCCTCGTCGCTCAGGCCGAGGATGTGTTCGAGGATGAGAGTGAGCGGCGCCTCGAAGGTTGCGCCGTAGTAGCGGCTTTCGGGATCGTGCAGCTGCCTGAAGGCGCGCTCGCCGTCCCCTGCGAGGTAGTCCAGCGCCGCGTTCCCGATCACGCGCTGGGCCCACGTGTCCGACCGAACGCCGTAGTCGTCGAACACGAGCGCGCCAATGAGCAGGGCGAGCGCGCCCACGAGCGCCAGTGGCCAGTGGGCGGTGAGCAATCGGCGGATCGAAGAGGCGGGGCTCACGCAGACACCTTCATGGCGGCCCGCGAGTGTAGCAGCCGCGCGCTCACTCCCCGTCGGGGAGCGCGAACTCCGCCGTCCACAGCGCGCCCGTGCCGTCGTACTGGCCCGTGCGCACGGTGGCGATGGGGTACGCGGGCAGGGGGACGACGGCGATGCAGTTCCCGTCGAGGCGCGCCCCGTTCCGTTCGAGGGTGAAATCGAGATTGTCGAAGCCGTACTCCCTCCGATGCGGGGGCAGGTCGCCCGCGTCCGCGGGGACGACGTGCAGGAAGAAGCGCGCGTCCGCATCCGCATCCGTGCACCCGTCGCGCAGGTACGTCAGCGCGCGCCCGGCGAGGTGGACGTCGTAGACGGAGCGGGCCAGCGGCTCGCGGGCCAGCGCCTCCCGCCGGACGGCGGCGTAGTCCCGCGGTGCGGCGGGGGCGCCCCTGCCGTCGAATACGACGTCCGCCTCCCAGAGGATGCCGTCGTCGGTGAACTGGCCCGTGCGGATGCTGGCGATGGGGTAGTCGGGCAGGACGACGGCGGCCACGCAGTTCCCGTCGATGCGCGCCGAGCCGCCCCGCAGTGCGACGTCGAGGTTGTCGAAGTCCAGACCCCGCTCCGGCGGCAGGTCGCCGGGATCGCGGGGGACGACGTGGAGGAAGAAACGCGCCCCGTCGCTCTCCCCGGCGACGTCGCCAGGCGGGCATTCGTCGCGCACGTACGTCAGCAGGCGTCCGTCGCGGTGGATGTCGTAGACGGCTCGGACCAGCGGCTCCGCGGCCAGCGCCCGCCGTCTCAGGCCGCCGAGCCAGGCCACCGGTTCGACCACGCAATGGAGCGTGGTGGCGTAGATGCGGGCGGCGTAGGCGATGGCCGGACGGGGGGCAAGACACGGCTGGCTCCGGTGAAGCTCGAGGAAGTTGCGCTCGCCGGAGCGGAAGTCCTTCGTCACGGTGATCCGTTCCCGCTCGTGCGGGGGGAGCGCCCGGAGCTGGAGCAGGGCGAAGGAAGAGGATGGCGAAACGAAGATCGCGCCGGACGGGTGATCCCGCAGGATGCCGGTGAGAACGGGCCTGACGTATTGCCCCCAGTAGTCCATCTCGTAGCGGGCCTCGGGGCGTTCCGGGGTGGTCCGGTCCGTGAGGAGGGTAAAATGGTTGTCCTCGTACGGATGGATGCGGACCAGGGAGACGAGCGCGACGGCGATGGCCCCTCCCGCCAGCGCGTACGCCCCGACCCGCGGCCACCGTCCCCGCGCGAACGCCATGACCCCGTGGAGCCCGAAGGCGGCGAGCAGGAGCAGGGGCGCGTACAGGAAGTACAGCTGCCGCCAGTCGTGGTAGACGTTGCTTTCGAGGACGACGATGGCGGCCGTCGCGGCCACGGGCAGGGCGACCAGCAGGATGCCGAAGCGCAGCGGCCCGTCGCGCGGGACGGCGCGCGGACGGCGCATCGCGCGCCACGCCAGCGCGACGGCCCCGATGAAGGCCAGCAGGAGCGTGGCGGGCGGCGTCGTGATCGCCACCCAGATGGGCACGTAGTCGAGGGGCGGGCCATTCGCGGAGTACAGCCATTCGCCCCGGAACAGCTGGAACGACTCATACGGGTGGCCGCCGAGCGTCCGCGTCAACTCCACGAACTGCCCGAACGGGTCGGTCCAGAGCGCGGGCAGCGAGGCGTAGTACGTGAGCACGGCGGCGAGCGCGAACCCTCCCCCCGACAGCAGCGCGCGGCGTCGCGCTCCCTCGCTTCCGGCGTGGGCCGGATCCAGCACGCGCAGGGCGAGCACCGCGACGAAGAGGACGACGCCCATGATGCGAAGGTTGACGAGCAGGCCCACGCCCACGCCGCAGAGCAGGAAGGCGGCGAGCGTGTCGCGCCGGAAAGCGCGATGGACGAGGTACAACGCGATCATGAAGGCGACGAGGAAGGGGATGTCCTTCGTGTTGAAGAAGGAGTGCGCGTAGATGCGCGGGTGCAGCAGGAACAGGACCGTGGCGATGAGCGCCAGCGGCCTGCTGCCAAACAGGCGCAGGACCAGCAGGTAGCAGAAGACGCCGCCGCCGAGGAAGAACAGGTGCGTGAGGAAGTTCCTGCCCAGGGAGACGTCGCGGGGGTCTTCCAGGCCGGGGATGCGTTCGAGGAGCGCGAGCGGCGCCTCGAAGGCCGCGCCGTAGTAGCGATCCCCGGGGTTGAGCAGCTGGTCGAAGGCGCGCTCCCCGTCCCCCGCGAGGTAGTCCAGCGGAACCTTCCCCATCAGGCGCTGGTACTGTTCGTCCCCCGATGTGCCGTAGTCGTCGAGCGCGAGCGCGCCGATGAGCAGGAAGAGCGCGCACACGGCCCACAGTGGCCAGTGGGCGGCGAGCGCCCGCGCGACGCCCGGCCCCGCGCTCACGGCTGGCGGGGCGCGGACGCCTCCAGCTCCGCCAGCAGCCGCTCGCGCAGCTCGAACTTGCGCACCTTCGTGGCCGACATGGGCCACTCGCCGGGGGCCACGAAGCGCACGTGCCGCGGAACCTTGAAGCTGGCGATGCGCCCGCGGCACCAGCCGATCAGGTCGTCGGGCGCGGCCTCCGCGCCGGGCGCCAGCTCCACGAAGGCCGCGGGCACCTCGTCGTAGCGCTCGTCGGGCACGCCCACCACCTGCGCGATAGCCACCGCCGGATGCGTCTGCAGCCAGGACTCGATTTCGAGCGCGGCCACGTTCTCGCCGCCCACCTTGAGCATGTCCTTCTCGCGCCCCAGGAAGCTCACGCGCCCGTCCTCGTCCAGCGCGCCCAGGTCGCCCGTGTTGAACCAGCCCTCGGCGTCGAAGCATTCGGCGTTCCGTTCCGGGGCCTTGTGGTAGCCCTCGAAGAGGCAGTAGCCGCGCATCCAGATCTGGCCGCGCCGGTTCGGCTCGTCGACGGGCGCGCCCGTGTCCGCGTCGCGGATGCGCAGCTCGATGCCGGGCAGGGGGCGTCCGGACGTGAGGGGGCGCTTCTCCGGCGGGTCGTCGGGATGGCTGAAGGCGGCCACGCCCCCGCACTCCGTGAGCCCGTAGGCGTTCGTGTGCTTCACGCCGGGCAGGGCCGCGTGGATGCGCCGCAGGGCGTCGGGCGGGGCCACGTTGTTCATGAGGCGGACGCGCGCGAAGGCCCCGCCGTCGCGGTCGGGATGGTTCAGGAGCGCCGTGGTGATGGGCGGGAAGGTGGAGAAGCAGACGGTGGCGCGCTCGTCGCGCAGCTGGGCGAGGGCCGTCTCCGGCTCGAAGTGCGTGAGCGTGAGGTAGGCCGCGCCCGCGTCGAGGCAGCCGATGAGGGGCAGGATGGCGCTCATGTGGAAGAGCGGCAGCGGATCCCAGAAGCGGTCCGCGTCCGTCAGCTCGAGGCGGTCGCGGCAGGCGGCCACGGCGGTGCGCACGAGCGCCTCGTGGCTGAGCGGGCAGCCCTTCGGGTTCGCCGTGGTGCCGGAGGTGTAGGGCATGACGGCCACGTCGCGCAGGCGCACGCGGGCGCGGGCGCGATGCACCTCCGCCTCGGCCACCGCCCCGGCGGCGTCCGCGAAGGCGTCGCGCCCGATCATGCCCGCGGGCGTGGCATCGCCCAGCAGCGCGACCGTGCGCAGCAGGGGCGCGGCGTCGAGCGCGAGGTTGGCGGGGTCGGGCGCGTCCGCCAGCCCCGGCAGGGCGCGGTGGAGCAGCTCCGCGAAATCGACGTGCTCGTCGATGAGGTCGCTCGTGAGCAGCACCGACAGGTCGGCGTCGCGCGCCACGTGGGCCAGTTCGCGCTCCTTGTAGCGGGCGTTCACGGGCACGGCCACGGCGCCCAGCATGGCCGTCCCGAAGAGCGTCTCCACGAACTCCATGCAGTTGGGCATGAGGATGCCCACGCGGTCGCCCGCGCGCACGCCCAGGCCCGCCAGCGAGCGCGCCGCGCGCAGCGCCGCCGCGTTGAGCCCGGCGAAGCTGTGGCGGCGGTCGGGGAAGACGACGGCGTCGCGCTCGCCGAAGCGCGCCGCCGCGCGCACGGGCAGGTCGCCGAAGGGCGCGACCTCGGTCCAGGCGTCCGCCTCAGGCACGCGGCTCGAAGGCGAGGTGCAGCTCGTAGAGGCCGAGCATGATGCCGGGCTGGTGGCGGAAGTCGTTGCGGCCCGGCGCGATGCGGAGGTTGTCCAGCCGCTCCACGAGCGCCTCCACGGCGATGTTCTGCTCCAGCCGCGAGATGCCCTGCCCGGGGCAGTTGCGCGGCCCCATGGAGAAGGTGAGGTGGCGCCCGGGGTTCTTGCGGTCGAGCCGCAGCTCCGCCGGCGCGGGGCAGAGGTCGGCGTCGCGGTTGCCCGCCCCGAAGCGCAGGTGCAGGAGGGAGCCGCGCGGGATGCGGACGCCGCGAATCTCCATGTCCTCGGGCACGAAACGCCCGCCCGCGCCGCCCTGCGTGGGGGCATAGAGGCGCAGCGCCTCCTCCACGAAGAAGCGGACCTTGCCGCGGTCGGCGCGCAGCTCGGCCACGACGTCGGGGCGCTCGGCCAGCAGCAGCGCCTCGGAGGTGAGGGCGTACTGCGTCGTCTCGTTGCCGCCGATGTGCATGAGCACGGCGATGCTGATGATCTCGCCGTCGCTCAGCCCGCGCCCGTCGTACTCCACCTGCGTGAGGAAGGAGATCATGTCCTCCCGCGGGCGCTTCCGCTTCTCGTTGATCTGGTCCTGGATGTAGCGGTGGAATTCGACGAGCACGGCGGCGTTCTCGCGGTCCTCGTCCTCCGGCAGCTCGTTCTTCGGGCCGGACCCATGCACGAAGCGGCGCACCTGCGCCTCCTCCATCTTCTTGAGCATGGGCATGTCCTCGAGGGGGAAGCCGAGGATGGTGGTGATGACGGTCTGCGGCAGGGGGGCCGCGAACTGCGTGACGAACTCGACGCGCCCGTCGTCGATCCAGCGGTCGATGAGGCCGTGCACGGCCCGCGTCACCATCTCGCGGTGGCGCTCGGCGCCCTCCGGCCCCACCCACGGATCCCAGAGCTGCATGCGGTAGCGCTTGTGCTGCTCCACGGTGGGGCGCAGGGTGCTGGCCGCGTCCACCGTCTCGCCGAAGCCCTCCTCGCGGAAGATCTCGGCCTCGAGCTCGCTGGAGCCGCCCGCCGCCGGGGAGGCCTCGTCGGGCATGAGGTCGAAGAAGCGGGGATCGCGCGTGATGGCGGCGATGTCCTCGAACTTGGAGACGATGAAGGCGTCGGCGCCGGGCAGCCAGCCCTTGCCCGGAATGCGGGCGATGGGGGCCTCCTCGTGGAGCACCTTGTAGGACTCGAACCAGCGCTCCTGCGAGCCGGGCTCGAACAGCTCCGCGCCGATGTCGGCGGCCACGGGGCAGGCGGACGCGGGCGTCGCGACGGTGGCGGTATCGGTATCGGCGTCGGGCACGGCGCACCTCCTCGGGCGGGCGGGAGCGGGCGGACGCGCGTCCGCCGCTCCTCCGCGCCCTCCAGCATACTCCCGTCGGCGGTCGCGCCGCGCGGGGCCGGACGGGAAGCGCCGCTCCCTAGCGCGCGGCCTCCAGGTAGCCGTCCAGCACCTTGTGCATGTGGCGGATGCGCCGCTCGCGGTAGTTGATGAGCAGGCCCGGGTAGGCGCGCGAGTTCATGCCCTTCTGCACGCGCGGCAGGTTGTAGGAGTCCTGGTCCAGCACCAGCCCCAGCGACACCTCGCCGTGCCTGTGCTGCGTGTGCGGCGGACGCGGCGGCGCTTCCGCCCCCGGCGGCAGGCGCAGGTACGTCTGCAGGTCGAACAGCATCTTGTTCGGGTCCGTGGCGTGCGGGCGCTGCCGGAAGAACAGGAAGCTCAGCGCCGTCGTGTTGAAGGTGAGGCTGGGGAAGATGTAGTAGTGGTAGTCGTCCGAGAGCTGGTCGTCGTTCAGCTCGGACACGTCGATGCCCTGCGCCTGCGCCGAGGCGCGCGTGGCCGCCTGCATGGCCGGGCGCACGTCCGCCATGCCGCCCGCGAACGCCTCCGGGTCGATGCCCGACGCCATCATGAACTCGCGCAGCGGCTCCGTCACCTCGTCCTGGTTCTGGTAGCGCGGGCTCACCAGCCCGAAGGGCACGAGGTAGCGGTTGTGCCGCTCGTACAGGTCGATCTGCACGTGGATGTCGTCCAGCGACTCCAGCAGCTGCGGGTGGATGCCCTGCACGTGGTAAACCTCGTTGAAGGCGTCCACCGACGTCTTCCAGTTGCAGTCCCACTCCAGCGTCATGTCCTGCACGATGGCGTAGTCCTCGAAGTGGTACGGATCGAGGTGGCGGGCGATGGGATCGAGGAACTCGAGCAGGGGCTCGGCCTCGGGGTTCATGTTGAACCACACGAACCCGCCCCACGTGTCGCACGGCACCTCCACCAGCGCCGTCTCCTGCGGCACCCCCTGCGTGAAGGTGTCCTCGTCCGGCACAAACTTCTTGGAGCCGTCGAGGTTGAACTCGAAGAAGTGGTAGGCGCACTGGAACGACTCCGCATGCCCCATGCCGGGGTTGCGGATCTGGTTCCCGCGGTGCGGGCAGACGTTGTAGAACGCCCGCACCTTGTCCGGCGTCTCGCGCACGATGAGGAAGGACTCGGAACCGAGCTCCGTGGTGAAGTAGTCGCCCACGTTGGGGATGTCGGACTCGCGTCCGGCCATGTTCCAGACCTTCGTCCACATGCGCTCCCACTCGAGCGCCATGTACTCCTTCGAGGTGTAGCGCTCCTTCGGGATGAGCGCGGTGCCGAGGACCGGCTCGGGGGCCTTTTCGGTGGGGGTGCCCTGGCGGATGGCGGTGGTCATGGCAACGGCTCCTTCGCGCGCGTGCGTGGCTGCGGACATCCTACGGGGCGCGCCGCCGCGTGGGAAGCCCCCGCCCGCGCCTTGTCCGCCGCTGCGCTAGAATCGCGCCCCGTGGACCTGCGCCGGCGCATTCGCGACGTTCCCGACTTTCCCGCGAAGGGCGTGCTCTTCCGCGACATCACGCCCCTGCTCGCCGATCCGCCCGCCTTCCACTACGCCGTGGACGAGCTGTGCGTGCACGCCGCCCGCCGCGACGCCGCCGCCATCGTCGCCATCGAATCGCGCGGCTTCGTCTTCGGCGCGGCCATGGCCGACCGCATGGGGCTGCCGCTCGTGCCCGTGCGCAAGCCCGGCAAGCTGCCCGCCGCGCGCATGTCCATCGAGTACTCCCTCGAATACGGCGAGAGCCAGCTCGACATCCACGAGGACGCGCTCGCGGGCGAGCGGCGCGCCTACGTCGTGGACGACCTGCTGGCCACGGGCGGGACGGCCGCTGCCGCCGCCAAACTGGTCGAGCTGGCGGGCGGCGAGGTCGTGGGCCTCGGCTTCGTGATTGAGGTGGAGGCGCTGGACGGACGCGCCCGCCTCGACGGCTACGACGCCCTCAGCCTCGTGCGCTGCTGATCGGGCGGCCCGCGTGGAGGCGAACGCGCCCGCCGCGAGCGCCCGCCGGCGCATCCCCGGGGCGTCGCTCGCGCGGCTCGCGTGGTTCCACGGCGGGCTGCTCGCGGCCACGGCCCTCTTCCTGCTGGCCGGGGCGCTCGCGCTCGACGATTACGGCGTGGGCGTGGACGAGCCGGTCCAGCGCAACATCGCCGTCATGGCCTTCGACCACGCCATCGGGAAGAACGACCACCTGCTGCGGGACGTCGACCGCATCTACGGCGTGGCCTTCGAATTGCCGCTCCTGTTCGTCGAGCGCCTGCTCGCCCTGGAGGACAGCCGGGACGTCTACCGGTCCCGCCACGCCCTTCAGCACCTGTTCTTCCTGGTATCGGGGATCTTCTGCTACGCCCTGGTCTACCGCCTGTTCAACAGCAGGGTCGTCGCGCTGCTGGCGATGATCCTGTTCCTCGTCCATCCCCGCCTGTACGCGGCCTCCTTCGTCAACTCGAAGGACACGCCGTTTCTCGGCATGTTCATGATCGCGCTGTTCTTCATCCACCGGGCCTTCCGCCGGGACAGCGCCTTCGCCTTTCTCCTCTGCGGCGCCGTCATCGGCTTGCTGATCAACGTCCGCATCGTCGGCGTCCTGCTCTTCGCGGTCGTGGCGGGGATGCGCCTGCTCGACCTTATGCGGGCACTCGACGGGGCGGAGCGGCGCCGCGTGCTGGCCACGCTCGGCGTGTTCGCGCTCTTCGCCGCGGGCACGGTGTACGCGACGTGGCCATACCTCTGGGCCGACCCCATCGACCGCTTCATTGAGTCGTGGGAGCGGTTCGCGCGGCACGACGACTCCTGGAACATCTTCGAGGGCGCGTTCGTGCGCGCGAGCGAGGTGCCGCTGCGCTACGTCCCGAAGTGGTTCGCGCTCACGACGCCCCCGGTCGTGCTCGCGCTCGGCGCCGTGGGGGCGGTCGGCATCCTCGCGCGCTCGGCGGCGGGCTGGCGCGGCGTCCTCTTCAACACGCCGTCGCGCTTCCCGCTCCTGCTCGTGATGCTGGCCGCCGGTCCCGTCCTCGGCGTCTGGCTGCTCGATTCGCTGCTCTACGACGCCTGGCGGCACATGTACTTCCTCTACGCGCCGTTCCTGCTGGTGGCCGCCTTCGGGCTGCGGTGGACGCTGGCCGCCCTGTCGGGCCGGAGGATGGCCGTGAAGGCCGGAGCGGCGCTGTGCGTCGCGGCGGCGATCGGCGCGACGCTCGTATCGGCCGCCCGCATCCATCCCCACCAGAACATGTACTTCAACGCGCTCGCGGACCGCGACGACGGCCTCGCCGCCGCCTACGAGATGGATTACTACGGCCAGTCCCTCCGCACGGTGCTGGAAGACCTGCTCGACCGCTATCCCGATTCCCCCCTGCTGGTCTCCTACGCCTTCTCCGAGCTGCCCAAGAACCGGCTGCTCCTTCCCCTGGAAGCGCGTTCGCGGGTGACGTCGAGAGGCGCGGACTACGGAATGCTCCTGGACGTCGATCCGGACTTCCGGAGCGCCGAAACCATCCGCCTCCACATCGTCGGGAGCAGCCGCTCCGACCTGCTCGAGCGGCGCGCGCTGGGCGGGTATCCCGAACCGGTGCACACGCTGGAGGTGTACGGCGCCGCCGTCTACTCCGTGATCGAGCTGCCTTTCCCCCCGAGCTACGAGCCCCACCGGCGGATGCTGGAGGTGGCCTGGCGCGCGACGCTCGCCGCCGAGCCCGTGGCCCGCTCCGACTTCGACGTCTGGCTCGTGAACCGCGCGCTCGTCTACGTCAGCGAGTCCTGCCCGCTCCTCCCCCATCCCCTCCGCGCCAACGGAGAGACGGCGCGCTTCCACCTGCACGTTACGCCCGCCGACCCGGACGACCTGCCCGCCCAGCGCCGCGAGATCGGCTTCGCGAACCTGGACTTCGAGTTCCACGAGCGGGGCGGTGTGGTCGAGGGGCGGTGCGTCGCCGTGGCCGCGCTTCCCGCGTACCCCGTGGCCAGCGTGCGGACCGGCCAGTCCGCGCGCGCCCCCGCGCCCGCCTCCGCGCTCGCCGAGGACTGGCGCTACGAGACGGTCTGGGAAGTGGAGTTCGCGGTCGGGGAAGCGCCGTGAGCGCCGTCGAGCCGCTGCGCATCCTGCCGGGGGAGGGCGTGGAGGCGCTCGACCAGACGCTGCTGCCGCACGAGGAGCGCCGCCTGCGCCTGCGCACCGTGGCCGCCGTGGCCGAGGCCATCCGCGCCCTGCGCGTGCGCGGCGCGCCCCTGCTGGGCGTGACCGGCGCCTGCGGCATGGCCATCGCGGGCGAGGAGCGCGGCGCGGGACGGGAGGCGCTGGCCCGCGCCGCCGCCGAGCTGAAGGCCACGCGCCCCACCGCCGCCGACCTCGGCGCCATGATCGACGAGGCGCTGGCGGCGGCGGAGGCCGCGGGCGAGGACGGGGACGCCCGCCGCCGCGCGCTCTGGGCCTTCGCCGCGGAGGCGCTGGCCCGACAGCGCGAACGGGACGCGGCCCTCGCCCGCCACGGACGCGACCTCCCCGGCGTGAAGGGCGCCGTGCTCACGCACTGCAACACGGGCGCGCTGGCCACCGGCGGCGAGGGCACCGCGCTGGCCATCGTGGCCGCCGCCTGGCGCGCGGGGCGCATCGACCGCTGCTACGCCACCGAAACGCGGCCCCTGCTGCAGGGCGCGCGCCTCACCATGTGGGAGCTGCGGGCGCTCGGCGTGCCCGCCACGCTGCTGCCCGACGCGGCGGCGGCCTCGCTCATCGCCTCCGGGCGCGTGGGCGCCGTGGTCACGGGCGCGGACCGCATCGCCGCCAACGGCGACGCCGCCAACAAGGTGGGCACGTACGCGCTGGCGCTGGTGGCGGCCCGCCACGGCGCGCCCTTCTACGTGGCGGCCCCGCGCAGCACCTTCGACGCGGCGGCGGCCACGGGCGCGGACATCCCCATCGAGTTCCGCGACGCCGCCGAGGTGGGCGGCTTCGGCGACCGGCGCTGGAGCCCCGACGGCGGCGACGCCTGGAACCCCGCCTTCGACGTGACGCCCGCCGATCTCATCGCCGCCATCGTCACGGAGCGGGGCGCGCTGCGTCCGCCCTACGGCCCCGCCATCGCCGCCCTCACGGGGGCGGCGCGGTAGACTCGGGCGCGGCGGGGGCGCGTGTGTCCGAAGCGATCGACCTGGCGGTGCTCGGCGGCAGCGGCTTCTACGAGATGCCGGGGCTGCGCGGCGTCGGGGAGCTGCGCGTGGACACGCCCTACGGCGCGCCCAGCGACGTCATCCGCGCGGGCGAGCTGGAGGGCCGCCGCGTGGCCTTCCTCGCGCGCCACGGCCCCGGCCACCGCCTGCTGCCCTCGGAGCTGCCCCAGCGCGCCAACCTGTGGGCGCTCAAGGCGCTGGGCGCGCGGCGCGTGCTCGCCGTCTCCGCCGTGGGCTCCCTGCGCGAGGACTACCGCCCGCGCCACCTGGCCGTGCCCGACCAGCTCATCGACCGCACCCGCGGGGACCGTCCCGCCACCTTCTTCGGCGACGGCGTGGTGGCGCACGTGGCCTTCGCCGACCCGTTCTGCGCGGGGCTGCGGGCGGACGCGCTGGCGGCGGCGCGCATGGCGGGCGCGACCGTCCACGACGGCGGCGCCTACGTGGCCGTGGAGGGCCCCGCCTTCGGCACGCGCGCCGAAAGCGAGCTGCATCGCGCCTGGGGCGCGGCGCTGGTGGGCATGACCGCCCTGCCGGAGGCGCGGCTGGCCCGCGAGGCCGAGCTCTGCTACGCCATGCTCGCCGCCGTCACCGACTACGACGCCTGGCGGCCGGGCGAGGAGGCGGTGGACGCCGCCGCCGTCTTCGAGACGCTGCGCGAGAACGTGGAGCGCTGCCGCCACGCCGTGCGCCTGCTCGCCGCCATGCTCGACGCGGGCGAGCCGTCCTGCCCCTGCGCGCGCGCCCTCGACGCCGCCCTCGTGACGCCGCCCGCGGCCATCGCGCCCGCCGCGCGCGAGCGCCTCGCGCCCATCCTGCGGCGGCGGCTGGGGGCGGGGGCGTGACGCTGCTGGTGGCGGGCTGGGTGGCGCTGGACGAGATCGAGACGCCCGCCGCGCGCGTGGCCCGCTCCCTCGGCGGCTCCGCCACCTGCGCCGCGCTGGCCGCCTCCCGCTTCACCGACGTGCGCCTGCTCGCCGCCGTGGGCGACGACTTCCCCGACGAGGAGCGCGCCAAACTGGAGGCGCAGCGGCGCATCGACCTCGCCGGGCTGGCGACCGTGGCGGGCGCGCGCACGGGCCGCTGGGGCGCGCGCTACCGCGACGGCATGAACGCGCGCGACACGCTCTACACCGAGCCCGGCGTCAACGACGGCCCGCCCCCGCCCCTGCCCGCGGGCTGGGAGACCTCGGAGACGGCCTTCGCCGCCGCCGCCGATCCCGTCGCCCAGCGCGATCTGCTGCGCGCCCTCACGGCCCCGCGCGCGACCATGGTCGACACCATCGAAATGTACGCGACGACGATGCGCGAGGCCGTGCTGGAGACGATGGCGGGGGCGACCTTCGTCTCCGTGAACGACGCGGAGGCGCGCCAGCTGACGGGCGAGAGCGGCGTCGCCCGCGCGGGCCGCGCCCTGCTGGCGAAGGGGGCGCGCGCCGTCGTCGTCAAGCTGGGGGAATACGGCGCCGTGTGCCTCGGCGGCGGCGACTACTTCGCCGCGCCCGCCTACCCCCTCGCCGAGGTGGTGGACCCCACGGGCGCGGGCGACGCCTTCGCGGGCGGCTTCCTCGGCTCCCTCGACCGCGCCCCCGCCGTCACCCCCGCCGCCGTGCGCCGCGCCGTCGTGCACGGATCCGTGACCGCGTCCTTCGCCGCCGAGGGCTTCGGGCCGTCGCGCCTGCTCACGCTGGAGCGCGGCGAGATCGAGGCGCGCACGCGCGAGTTCCGCGACATCGCCCGCATCCCGGAGGACGCCTGATGGCCGGGCGCGCGCTCCCCTGGGCGGCGGCGCGGGAGCGGCGCGAGTACCTCGTGCGCCCCCTGCGCGACCGCGAGGAGATCCGCGCGCGCCTGCGCCGCGACGGCGCCCTCGCCGCCTACGCCCTCGCCCAGCTGGAGCCCGGCCTCTTCGAGCGCTCGCGCTGGTACGCCGCCGGGGGGCCGCACGGCGAGGGGCTGGTGACGCACAGCCGCGGGGGCCTCGGCGACGCCAGCTACGCCGCCGGCGACCCGCGCGCCGTGGCCGCCATCCTCTCCATCGCGCCCGGGCCCGCGCGCGGCTTCCTCACCTGCGGCGAGCGCCACCTCGCCGCCATGCGCGGCGTCTACCGCCTGTCCCACACGCAGCCGATGCTGCGCATGAGCGTGCGCCGCGGCGCATTCCGTCCGCGCGAGATCGCGCCCGTGACGCCCCTGCTCGGCATCGACATCCGCCGCGTGAACGCCCTCTACGGGGCGGAGGGCCCGCCCGCCTCCTACGACCCCGGCCACATCGACGGGGGCGTCTACCGGGGCGTGGTCGTGGGCGGGCGGCTGGTGGCCATCGCGGGCACGCACGCCGTCTCCCCCGCCGAGGGCGTGGCCGTGGTGGGCAACGTGTTCACGCATCCCCGCTACCGCGGGCAGGGCTACGCCACGGCCGCCGCCAGCGCCGTCACGGGGGCGCTGCTGGAGCGCTGCGCGACCGTCGTCCTCACCGTCGATCCGGCCAACGCGCCCGCCGTCGCCGCCTACCGCCGCCTGGGCTACCGCGAGGCCGGGCGGCTGGTGGAGGCGAACGCCACGCGCCGCGATTCCGCCGCCCTGCTGGCCGCGCCCCGCCGCCTGCGCGCGCGCCTGCGGGGCCGCGGGACGGGCGGCGCGCTCGTGGCCGTGCGCGCGTGACGCGCCTCGCCGCCGCCGCGCGCCGCCACTGGGGGCTGGCGCTCGTGGGCGCGCTCGCCCTGCTCGTGGCCGCGCTCGTGCTCGACGACTACCACGGGCCGTATGACGCGCCACACCAGCGTCCGGTCGGGATGGCGGCGCTGGACTACTTCGCGGGCGACGGCGAGCGCGCTTTCGAGCAACTGTCCCATCCCTCGGACCGGTACTACGGCGCCGCCTTCGAGGCGCCGCTCATGCTCGTCGAACGCAGTTTCGGGCTGAAAGGACAGAGTCTCTACCTCAGCAGAACCATCTTCACGCACCTGTTCTTCCTCATTGGCGGCGTCTTCTGCTACCTGCTCGCCCTGCGCATGTTCCACAGCAGGTGGCTGGCGCTCGTCGCCCTGGTTCTGTACCTGCTGCATCCCCGCATCTACGCGCACTCCTTCTTCAACACGAAGGACATCCCCTTCCTCGCCATGTTCATGATCGCGCTGTATCTCACCCACCGCGCCTTTCGCCGGGACACGCTCACCGCCTTCCTGCTCTGCGGCGCGGGCGTGGGCCTGCTCGTCAACCTCCGCATCATGGGCGTCCTGCTCTTCGCCGCCGTGCTCGCGCTGCGCGCGCTGGACCTGGCGTTCGCATCCAGCCGCGAGGAGCGAATGCGCATCCTGCTGACGGGGGCCGGGTTCGCGCTGCTCGCGACGCTGACGTATTACGCCTCGATGCCCGTGCTCTGGACCGACCCCGTGGGGCGCTTCGCGGAGCTGTTCCGGGTGTTGAGCGCCCATCCCTGGGATGGTTTCAACCTGTTCCGGGGGGAGTGGATCTACCCTCGCGACGGGCCGTCGTTCGACTACGTTCCCGTGTGGGTGGGGATCACGACGCCGCCCGCCACGCTCCTGCTCGCCCTCGCGGGGGGCATGGCGCTGGCATGGCGCGCCCTGCGCCGCCCGGTCCACGCGCTCCGCGACGGCCCGTTGCGCTTCGGCCTCCTGCTGCTGACCCTGCCCGTGGCCACGGTGGCGGCCGTCGTCGTTCTGGAGAGCACCATCCACGGCGGCTGGCGCCATCTGTACTACCTGTACGCGCCCCTGCTCCTGCTGGCGGTGGGGGGAGTTCACCGGCTGGCGCCATCCCCCCGCGGGCGATGGGCGGGCGTGGGGGCGTACGCCCTGCTGGGGACGGCCGTGGCCGTGACGGTCGTCTCCATGGTCCGCGTCCATCCGTTCCAGCACGCCTACTTCACCCTCCTCACGGACCGAACCACGCCGGAACGGCTGGTGTTCCGGTACGACGTGGACTATGACCAGGTCTTCGGCAGGGCCGCCCTCGCCGGCATCGCCGATGCCCATCCATCCGGCCCCCTCTATCTCTCGCTCGTCCTCAACGATGTCAGCCACGAGCGCCACTATTTCCATCCGGACGACCGGAAGCGGCTCATCGGCGCCAGGGATTTTCGTTCCGGGGAGCGCAACTTCCTGCAGCTTCGCGCCGGCCGACCGTGTCCCGCGGACGGGGTTTACGTGGTGCGCCTCTACGCGAGCACGCACCATTGCATGGTCGACCCGGTGGCCTGGTTGGGCGAGCGGCGGCGGGAGGCGCTGGCCAGGGAGATCCTGCTCCGCGCCGCCTACGACATCCACCGCGACGGCCGCCGGTTGACCTACCTGCGGGACGGATGCCCCCGCGAAGACGTCGGCGGCACGCGCCTCTTCCTCCACGTGGTTCCCCGCGACGCTGGCGACCTCCCGCCCTGGAGCCGGAAGCACGGCTTCGACAACCTCGACCGCTTCCTGCGTGGCGGCACGGCGCGCATCGACGGGGACTGCGTGGGCGTCGTCGACCTGCCCGACTACCCCATCGCCGCCATCCGCACGGGCCAGTTCACCGACGACGGCGTCCTCTGGGAAGCGGAGGTCGTCTTCGACAGCGGGAGCGCCCCCGTCGCGCCGCCGGACTACGCCGTCACCCGTCGGGATGCGCTGGCGGGGGAGCCGCTGGCCCGCTCCGTCTATGACGTCCACCTCGCCGGGCGCGAGCTGACGTACGTGCGGGACGGCTGCACGGACGAAGAGGCGGAGGCGCGCTTCTTCCTGCACGTCGTCCCCGCGGACGAGGCGACCCTGCCCGAGCACCGTCGGGAGCACGGCTTCGACAACCTCGACTTCACGCTGGAGACGCGCGGGGCGCGCATCGACGGGAACTGCATCGCCGTCGTCCCCCTGCCCGCGTACCCCATCGCCACCATCCGCACCGGCCAGTTCGACGGGACGGGCAGGCTGTGGACGGCGGAGTTCGCCCTCCCCGACGGGGAGTGAGCGCGCGGCTGCTACACTCGCGGGCCGCCATGAAGGTGTCTGCGTGAGCCCCGCCTCTTCGATCCGCCGATTGCTCACCGCCCACTGGCCACTGGCGCTCGTGGGCGCGCTCGCCCTGCTCATTGGCGCGCTCGTGTTCGACGACTACGGCGTTCGGTCGGACACGTGGGCCCAGCGCGTGATCGGGAACGCGGCGCTGGACTACCTCGCGGGGGACGGCGAACGCGCCCTCGACCAGGTGGCGGATACCCCCAGCCGCTACTACGGCGCGGCTTTCGAGGCCCCTCTGGCGCTCGCCGAACGCATCCTCGGTCTGGAGCATGGACGGGACATCTACCTCAGCAGGCACCTGCTCACGCACCTGTTCTTCCTCGCCAGCGGCGTCTTCTGCTACCTGCTCGTCCTGCGCATGTTCAAGAGCAGGCCGCTGGCGCTCATCGCACTGGTCCTGTTCCTGCTGCATCCGCGCCTCTACGCGCACTCCTTCTCCAACTCGAAGGACATCCCTTTCCTCGCCACGTTCATGATCGCGCTCTACCTCGTCCACCGCGCGTTCCGGCGCGACACGCTGGGCGCTTTCGTCCTCTGCGGCGTGGGCGTGGGCCTGCTCGTCAACCTCCGCGTCATGGGCGTCATCCTCTTCGCCGCCGTGCTGGCGCTGCGCGCGCTGGATCTGTCGTTCGCGGGAAGCGCGGACGGGCGCAGGCGCGTGCTGCTGATGGGAGGGGCCTTCGCGCTGGCCGCCGTGCTCACGTACTACGCCTCGCTGCCGGTGCTCTGGACCGACCTGATCGGGCGCTTCGCGGAGATGGTCCGGACGCTCAGCGCCCATCCACTGGCCGACCGCAACCTCTTCCGGGGCGAGTGGCTGTACTCGACGCACGGGCCGCCGTTCGACTACCTTCCCGTCTGGGTCGGGATCACGACGCCGCCCGCCGTGCTCCTGCTGGCCCTGGCCGGGGCCGTGGCGCTGGCATGGCGCGGGCTGCGCCGCTCCGCGGACGTCCTCCGCAACGGCCCGCTGCGCTTCGGTCTCCTGCTGGCGGCCCTGCCCATCGTCACGAACATCGCAATCGTCGTCCTCGAGAACAACGTCTACGACGACTGGCGACATCTGTACTTCCTGTACGCGCCGCTGCTCCTGCTGGCCATCATCGGGTTGCGCCAGATGGTCTCCATCCCGCGCGGGCCGTGGCCGCGGGCGGGGGCGTTCGCCCTGGCGGGGGCGGCCGTGGCCGTGACGGTCGTCTCCATGGTCCGCATCCATCCGTACCAGTCCAACTACTTCAGCGTCCTGACGGATCGGACCACGCCGGAGCTCCTGGTTGCGCGGTACGACACGGGCGACGCTCCGTACGATTTCATCAGGGGCACGCTCACGGACATCGTCGGGGAGCACCCCGCGGGGAAGCTTTCGCCCGCTTTCCGGCGCCAGCACCGGGTTTTCCCGCCGGATGATCGGAAACGGTTCGCCATCACGCGGGACTTCCGCTCCGGCGAACGCAACTTCTACGTACTCACCAACGCGAACTTCTACGCACTCGCCAACGCGGCCTGTCGCGCCGCCTCTCCGTCGTCGCTGCTGTACGTCGGCCAGCTCTACGCCAGCACGCACTCCTGCGTGGTCGATCCCGTGGCATACTTCGGCCGCATCCGTCGGGAAGCGCTGACCGCCGAGCCGCTGACCCGTTCCGTCTACGACATCCGCCACGAAGGACGCCTGCTGACGTACCTGCGGGACGGGTGCCCCCTTGATGACGTCGCGGGGGGTGAGACGCGCTTCTTCCTCCATGTCATCCCCAGCGACGTCAACGCCGTACGGCCAGACTGGCTCAGGTCGATCATTCGACACCATGGCTTCCACAACATCGACCATGACCTGCGGACGGGCGTGGCGCGCATCGACGGGAACTGCGTGGCCGCCATCCTCCTGCCCGACTACCCGATCGCCACCGTCCGCACGGGCCAGTTCACCGACGACGGCGTGCACTGGGAAGCGGAGGTCGTCTTCGACAGCGGGAGCGCCCCCGTCGCGCCGCCGGACTACGCCGCCGCCCGGCGGGAGGCGCTGGCGAAGGAGCCGCTGGCCCGCTCCGTCTACGACGTCCACCTCGCCGGACGCGCGCTGACGTACCTGCGCGACGGCTGCACGGACGACGAGGCGACGGCGCGTTTCTTCCTGCACGTGGTCCCCGCGGACGAGGGCGACCTGCCCGAACACCGTCGGGAGTACGGCTTCGAGAACCTCGACTTCACGCTGGCCGCGCGCGGGGCGCGCCTCGACGGGAACTGCGTGGCCGTGGCGCGTCTGCCGGAGTACCCCATCGCCGCCGTCCGCACGGGCCAGTACGACGACACGGGCGCGCTGTGGACGGCGGAGTTCGCGCTCCCCGGCGGGGAGTGAGCGCGGGGGCCGCGGTCCTCGTGTATCCTTCGCGCTCCGCCCCGCCCGCCCGAGCGCGCGGGGCCGCGAGGAGACAGCGTGAGCGACGATCTCGTTTTCGGATGGGTGTCCCCGGTGATCGGGCTGCCGGACAGCGATCACGAGCCCATCGTGATGTACCAGGAGCGGAACATCCTGCCCACGGCCTTCCGGCATTTCGACTGCGTGTGGCTGGCCGACCATTTCTACGGCTTCGCCAACGAGAACGACCCCTTCCTCGAGTCGTGGACGACGATGACGTGGCTGGCGGCGAAGTTCCCCACGGTGAAGCTGTGCCACCACGTGCTGGGGCAGGGCTACCGCAATCCGGCGCTCACGGCGAAGATGGCGGCCACGCTGCAGGCGCTCTCCGGCGGGCGCTTCATCCTCGGCATCGGCGCGGGCTGGCGCGGCGAGGAGTTCGAGCGCTACGGCTACGAGTTCCCCTCCACGGCCACGCGCATCCGCCAGCTGGAGGAGACGATCAAAATCTGCCGCCTGATGTGGACGGAGGAGTCGCCCAGCTTCGAGGGGCGCCATTACCGCATCAAGGACGCCAAGGCGCCGCCGCGGCCCGACCCCATGATCCCGATCATGGTGGGCGCGCAGGGCGAGCAGCTGTCCCTGCCCATGGTGGGCCGCCTGGCCGACGGCTGGAACACCTTCTGGTGGCCGCGCGAGGAGTGGGAGGAGAACTGGACGCGCAAGCGCGACATCGTCTGGAAGGCGGCCGAGGAAGCGGGGCGGAATCCCGCCGACATCACCATCAGCGTGACGCGCGAGGTCGGCCTGCCCGCCAACACCGCCGAGTCCGAGGCGTGGCGCGAGACGCTGGAGCGCTTCCGCGAGCTGGGCGTGCGCCACTTCACCTGCGACTTCGGCCATCCCACGTCCACGGAGCCCGTGCTGCGCTTCGTGGAGGAAGTGATGAAGCCGATGAGGGAGGCCTAGCCGCCCGCCGCCGCGTCGATGCGCGCCCGCAGCTCCGCGTCGAGCGGCCCCTTGGCCTCCGCCGCGAGGCACTCCGCCAGCTCCGCGCGGTTCTTCACGCCCAGGATCACGGTCGAGACGCCCTCCATCGACAGCGCGTAGCGGTGCGCGAGCGAGGCGGGTGATTCGCCCAGCTCCCGCGCCAGCGCCCGGAAGGGGGCCGCCCGCCGGAAATCGACCGACTCGGGATGGTCGTGGGGCAGCTCGCGGTCGATGGCGTCGGTGAGCGCGCCCGCCTGCACGGCGCGGATGCCCATGACGCCCACGCCGCGCGCCGCCGCGATCAGCTCGCGCGGGCGCGCGGGTTCGTCGTAGGCCTTCATGCCGCCGGGCGAATCGAGCAGGTTCGCCACGCACTGGATGGCGGACGGCGGCGGGTCCTCCGCCAGCGTCTCCAGCAGCGCCGCGGGAACGCCCACGCCGCTCAGGCCCCACGCGCCGATCAGCCCGTCCGCGATCATGGCCTCGAAGGCGGGGCGCGCGGCCTCGACGAAGAGGGAGCGCGGCGTGCCCCGCCCCGCGAAGCCGTCGGGCACGACCATGCCGTGCAGGAAGAAGAGGTCCACGCGCTCCAGCCGCAGCCGTTCGAGGCTGGCGGCCAGCGCCTCGCGCAGCGCCCCCGCGACCTCGCCCGCGGGCGGGGCGCCGAGGTGGTGCTTGGTGGAGACGCGCACGCCGTCCGGCAGGCGTCCATCGAAGGCCTCGCCCACCACGCGCTCGGCCTCGCCGTTCCCGTAGCCGGGGGCGACGTCGAGGAACGCGATGCCGCCGTCCACCGCCGCGCGCACGGTGGCCACGGCTTCCGCGCGCGTGGTCGCGCCCCACACGCCGCCCGTGCCCCCGCCGCCGAGCGTGAGGGCGCTCACCGTTCCCAGCGGTCCGAAGGGTCGCGTCTCCATGCGCGCAGCCTACTCCATCGCCAGGCCCGCGCGCCGCAGCCCCGCGACGATGCGCGCGCCCGTGCCCGCGGGCGGGTCGGCGCGGTAGGTCATGATGGCCGCGCCGTCGATGGCGTCCGCCGCCGCCAGCGCCGCCAGCGTTTCGTCGAAGGCGCGCCAGGCCTCCGCCTCGCCCGCGGCGATGCGCCGCCGCAGCGCCTCGGGCGCGGGGATGCGCAGCCGCTCGCCGATGGCGTCGAGCGCGTCGGGCGCGAGCAGGGGGATGGCGAGGGCCATGACGCGCGCGTCCGGCTCCAGCGCCTTCGCCCGCTCCGCTGCCCGCAGCAGGGGCGCGAGGTCGAACGCGGGCTGCGTCCAGAGGACGGTCGCGCCCGCGCGCAGCTTGCCCGCCAGCGCCCGCCGCGCGGCCTCGCCCTCGCGGTACTGGTCGAGCGCCGCGCCGACCGTCATGCCGGGCGCGAGCTCGCGCAGGAGGGCGATCGTGTCGCGCACGGACGGGCCGCCCGTCGCGCCGTGGTCGCCGCGCAGGCAGAGGACGTGGGAGACGCCGCCCGCGCGCGCCCGCTCGACGTCGCGGGCGATAGCCTCGCGCGTGCGTCCGCCCGCGGCCAGGTGCCAGACCGGCTCGATGCCCGCAGCGCGCAGCGTCAGCGCCGCGTCGAGGCTGGGCTGGCGTTCGGGGCGCTGGATCACGTTCACGGCCAGCGCGCCGCCGTCGAGCAGCCGCGCGCGCCGCAGCAGCACGGGCGGGTTGGCGCGGCGCGGCGGCGTGATTTCGAGCGTGACCGGAAACGCGCCCCGCGCCAGCGCTTCCGCGAACGACATGCCCCCAGCCTGTGGCGCGGCCCCGCTTCCGGTCCAGTCGCGCGGCACGGGATCAGCTGGCGGCGGCGTCCGCGCCGAGCGCCGCCACACGCGCGTCCGCCACGGCGCGGAGCGATCCCGCCACGCAGATGAGGTCGTCCGCGTTCGCGGCGGCGCGCGCGCACGCGATCCCCTCGGCCACGCTGGCCGCCTCCGCCACGGGCGCGCCGAGGGGCCGCAGCGCGTCGGCCAGGGACGCGGGATCGCGGGCGCGCGGCGAATCGAGCGCGCAGCACCAGATCCCGTCCGCCAGCCCCGCCAGCGCGTCCCCCATGCCGCGCAGGTCCTTGTCGGCCATGACGCCGAGCACGAGGAAGCAGCGCCGCCACGCGAAGCCGTCGCGCAGCGCCGCCGCCAGCGCCGCCGCCGCCGCCGGATTGTGCGCGCCGTCGGCCACGACCAGCGGGGCGCGCGCCAGCGTCTCCAGCCGCCCCGCCACGCGCGCCCCCGCGACGCCCCGCGCGAGCGCCTCGTCGGGGATGGCCTCCCCCCGCGCGCGCAGGGCGTGGATGGCCGCCGCCGCCGTGGCCGCGTTGACCAGCTGGTGCGCGCCCGCCAGCGGCGTCCGCAGCTCGCGCGTCCCGTCCGGCCCGCGCAGCCGGAACGTCTGGCCGCTGGCGTCGCGCGCCAGCGGCTCGGCCTCCCACCGATCAGCCACGGAGACGAGCGCCGCGCCCGTTTCGCGGCAGCGCGCGCGCACGACCTCGGCGGCGGCGGGATGGGGCTGGGGCGCGAGCACGCAGGTCGAGCGCGGCCCCACGATGCCAGCCTTGTCCCGCGCGATGGCCTCCACCGTGCCGCCGAGCACGGCGGTGTGGTCGAGCGCGATGGGCGTGATGATCGCCAGCTCCGCGCCCTCGTCGTGCACGTTGGTGGCGTCGAAGGATCCGCCCAGCCCGACCTCCGTCACCTGCCAGTCCGCCCCCCGTTCCCGCGCCAGCAGGAAGAAGAGGGCGGTGAGCGCGCCGAAGGTGCTCACGGCCCCGCCGGAGGCCGCCCGTTCCGCGTCCAGCGCGGGGCGCATGGCGCGCACGCCCGCCGCCAGCCCGGCCATGGGCACGGGCGCGCCATCGAAGCGGATGCGTTCGGCCCAGGAGTGCAGGTGGGGGCTGGTGAAGAGCGCCGTGCGCGCCCCCGCCGCCCGCAGCGCGCCCTCGATCATGGCGGCCACGCTGCCCTTGCCGTTCGTGCCGGTCACGTGCGCCGTGGGCCGCCCGCGCTGGGGGTCGCCCAGCCGCCGCAGCAGCGCGCGCATGGAGGCGAGGCTCATGGGCGGGTTGGCCGAGGCCCCCGGCTCGCGCTCCATGTCGTGGAACGATTCGAGGTAGGCGATGGCCGCGCGCTCGTCCACGCGCCCCATTGTAGGGTTCGCCCGACGCCCGGCGGTGTGGAAAGATGCGCGCCGTGGACGCATCCCGCTTCGCGCGCGCCATCGCCCGCATCGACGAGGCCAACGCCCCCGATCCGGCGACCATCGACGTCGACGGGCGGCCCGCGCCGAAGGAGCTCGCGCACGCGCGCATGATGACGGCGTGGGTGGAACGCCTGCGCCCCGACGCGGACGAGGCGCTGCTGCTCGCCGCCCGCGCCCACCACCTGCGCCGCTGGGAATCGCCGCGCGCGGACTACCCGGCGGGACGGCGCGGCTACCTGCGCTGGCGGCGCGACCTGCAGCTGCGCCACGCGCGCCACGCCCGCGCCATCCTCGAGGAGACGGGCTACGACGAGGCGACCATCGCGCGCGTCGAGCGGCTCATTCGCAAGGAGACGCCCCGGGGCGACCCCGACGGGCAGGCCTTCAAGGACGCCCTCGCGCTCGTGTTCGTGGAGACGCAGCTGCACGACCTCGCCGCGCGCGCCGAGCCGGACGTCGTGGAGCGGGCGCTGCGGCGGACGTGGCGCAAGATCAGCCCCGCGGCCCGCGAACTGGCCCTGCGCGCGGACCTCGCGCCGGAGGACCGCGCCCTCATCGAGCGCGCCCTCGCGGACGGCGGCGACTGACGCGCCCGCGCCCGCGCTCCTACAATGGCCGCCATGTCCGACGCCGCCGGATTCGCGCGCGAGCTGCTGGACGCGCGCCCCGACCGCTTCGCCGCCGTCCTGCCCGAACTGCCGCCCGACGCGCGGTTCGCCATCGCGGCCGGGACGCGCCGCGCCGTCGCGCTCGTGCGCGCTGCCCGCGCCAGCTACGTCCTGTGCGTGGGCGGCGAGCCGTCCGCGCCCGGCCCCTGGCGCCATCCCGCCCTCGCGGAGGCCGACGCGGAGGCGCTCGAACCGGCCCTCCCCGCCTACCGCGCCCTCCACCTCGCGGGAACCTTCGGGCACACCGGCCAGCTCACGGCGGTGGAGCGCGCCCCGCGCGTGGCCGGGGCCGTGCGCGAGGCCGCCGAACGCCACGCCCTCGCCGACCGCGTGCGCGTCCACGCGGGCGATCCGGTCGAGATCGTGCGCGCCCTCAACGGCCCCCACGACTTCATCGTCCTGCACGGACGCTGGCGCGAGCAGGAGCGCATGGCCGCGGACCTGACGCGGCTGCTGCGCGTGGGCGGCTCCCTGCTCGCGGCCAACGCCTCCCTCGCCGCCGACCCGGAGGGCGACGCGGAGGCCGCCGCCCTGCGCCGCTTCCTCGCCGCGCTGGCGGCGGACGAGCGCTACCTGCTGGACGCGGGGCCGGAGGGCGCCGTCCTCGCCGTGCGCGTGCGCTAGCGCCCCGCGTGAGCGAACCGCATCGCCGCCGCGTCGCCGTTCCGGGCGAACCGGACGCCCCCGCCGAGCGCCGCGGCTGCATGCGCGTGGCCGCCATCCTCGGCATCCTCGTGGGCATCCCCGCCGGGCTCTTCGGCATCCCCGCCGCCGTCGACGTCTTCTTCGGCGAAACGGACGTGGCCCCCGGCGCGGTCTGGCGCGGCGACGGCCTCGCCATCTCGGTGGAATCGGTCGTCGTGGGGGAGGGCCCGCGCCGGGCCGCGACCGTCGTCCTGCGCGTGCGCGCGGAGGAGGCCCGGACCATCGAGATCGAGGGCGTCGAGCTGGAGCTGGCGGACGGCGAGCGCGTCCCCCCCGGGCCCGACGGCCTCGATCCGCCACGGCTCGAAGCGGGCGCGGACGAGACGATCGCGCTGTCCTTCCCCCTGCCCGACGGCGGGGCCGCGCCGCGCGTCCTGCGCCTGCCCGACCCGGGCGTGCGCTTCGAGCTGGGGGAGGCGGAGCCGTGAGCGGCGGCCCCACGCTGCCCCACTACCTGCGCCCCGGCCTGCGCATCGTCTTCATCGGCTACAACCCCTCCGTCTACTCCGCGGAGGCGGGCCACTACTACGCGCGCGCGGGCAACGCCTTCTGGCGGCAGCTCAACGCCAGCGGCCTCCTGCCGCGTCCCGCCGGGCCGGAGGACGACGCCTCCCTCATGGACGAGGCGGGCATCGGCTTCGTCGACCTCTGCCCCCGCGCCACCGTGCGCGCGGACGAGCTGACGGAGGACGAGATCGCGACGGGCGCGCGCCGCCTGCACGCGCAGCTGCTGGAGTTCCAGCCCGCCTGGGCCGTGTTCAGCGGGCGCGGCATCTACGTCCACTTCGGGCGGCACGCGCTGGGCCTGCCGCGCGCCGCGCTGGCGCGCCGCCCGAACGGCGCGCAGCCGGAGCGCATCGGCGCCACCGTCCCCTGGGTGGCGCCGTCGTCGAGCGGGCTGGCCAGCCGCTGGCACGGCGAGCGGCTCGCGCTCCTGCGCGAACTGGCCGCCCTCGCGCCCCCGCCTACGGCCCCCGCACGCCCTCGAACTCCGTCATGATCACGCACTCGAGGATGCCCAGCCCCGTGTCGTCGGGGTCGTCGAGGTTGCGGTAGACGGTGGAGAGTTCGGCGTAGGAGCCGCCGCCGCTCAGCTGGGGCACCTCGTTCCCGTCCGCGTCGAACACCTTGACCGGGTGGGAGACGTCCCAGACCTCGCCCTCGACCACCTCCTCGCCGCGGTAGACGCCGCGCCCGAGGGTGTCGTGCCAGCCGTCGGCGTAGCCGCCCGCGCGCATGTAGACGGGCTCGGCCGCCACCTCCAGCTGGAAGCGGTCCACGCCGCCGTCGGGGCGCGTCAGGTTGAGGCGTCCGCGGCGGAAGCGGGGATGGCCGTCCTCCCACTCGTGCGCCTCGATGGAGACGTCGTCGTAGGCGAAGCCCTCCCTGCCGGAGCCGTAGGCGTACTCCACCCAGCTGTGCACCGGCCCCTCGCTCTGGCGGCCCGTGCCGGAGGCGGTGTAGCGCCCGTCCTCGCCCAGGCGGAAGGCGTAGTAGAGGCAGCGGTCGGGGAAGTTGACCACGGCCCAGTGGCGCATCCCGTCGGCGGAGAAGCTGCCGCGTTCGGGCGGCGTCAGGGGCGGCGCGACGTAGGGGTCGGGCTTGCCGCCCGTGCCCGTGCCCGCGCCGAGGCCCCACGAATGGTCGCGCGTGCCCGCCCAGCCGTCGCCGAAATCGAAGCGCCACTCGCGCCCGTTCACCCTGATCCAGCCCGCGACGTCGGCGGACTGGATGTAGTTGGAACGCTCGGCCACCAGCCGTCCGCCCACGCGGAAGCGCCCGCCGGGGGCCTCGTCGTAGGGCGGGGCCTTGCTCTCCCAGCGGATGTCGAACTCGATGCCGTGGGGGTTCTCGCGGCAGCCCAGCCGCAGCGTGCGCAGCCCGCGCACGATCTCCTGCCAGAACGGCCCCACCGCCAGCTCGTCGATGCGCGGGCGCAGGCGGCGGCTGGCGCGCAGGTTGTACTGCTTGCCGTCGTCCAGGCTCACGATGGCGTAGGCGTCCATCACGTCCGTGTTCGGGTAGAGGCGGATGGCGGTGATCAGGTTCACCTCCCCCGCCGGGTCGCCGATGCAGAACCAGTAGCCGTCGCTCCAGCCGGTGCTGGCCGTGGCCACGGAGTCGAACGTGTCGATCGTCTGGTGGCGGGGCCACTCGTCGAGTTCGGTGAGAACGCGGGGCCTGTGCATGGGGCGGCTCCTTTCGCGGATGCGGCGCGCGGGACGGGCGAGCGCCCTCAGACGCGCTCGAGGACGACCACGGGAATCTCGCGGCTGGTCTTCTCGCGGTACTCGTTGAAGCGCGGCATCTCCGCCGCCTGCCGCTCGAACAGGCGCTCGCGCTCCGCGCCCTCCGCGACGACGGCGCGCGCCGCGAACGTCTCCGAACCCAGCTCCACGGTCACGTCGGGGTTGGCGCGCAGGTTCAGGAACCAGGCGGGATGGCGCGGCGCGCCCGCGTAGGAGGCGATGACGACGAGGCGGTCGCCGTCGCGCGTGTGCACGAGCGGCGTGGTGCGCGGCTCGCCGCTCCGCGCGCCCGTCGTCGTGAGCAGCAGCAGGGGCGCGCCCGCGAACTGCCCGCTCACGGTTCCGCCCGTGGCGCGGTACTCGTCGACGATGCCCCGGTTGAAGGCCCGCATCCGTTCCAGCGGCGTGGGGTCGGAGGACGACGGGGACGAGGACATGGCGCGGCTCCTTCGCTCCGCGTCCCGGGAACGCGGGGCGCGCACACTGTACCGAAGGGAGCGCGATCACGCCCGACCGGGATGCGGAGGGCGCAGCGCGTCGGCCAGCAGTTCCGCCACGTGACGCGGGCGGCGCGAGGTGAAGTGGCCGATCTGCTGGCGGCAGGAGACGCCCGTGACGGCCACGGCGGTCCCCGCGTCCGCCGCCTCCACCGCCGGGAAGAGGCGGTACGCGCCCATCGCCCGCGAGACCTCGTAGTGCTCCCGCTCGAAGCCGAACGATCCGGCCATGCCGCAGCAGCCGGAATCGGCCAGCTGGGCGTCGATGCCCGCCAGCGCCAGCGCGCGCAGCGTGGCGTCCGCGCCCGCCAGCGCCTTCTGGTGGCAGTGCGCGTGCACGAGCGCCGCGCCCGCGCCCTCCGCGCGGAAGAGCCCGCGCACGGCGTCGTCGCCGTCCGCGTCCGCCGTGCGCGCGATCAGCTCGTCCAGCAGCAGGGCGCTCGCGGCCACGGCCTCGGCGTCCGCGCCCGGCGCGAGGTCGCGGTACTCGTCGCGCAGCGTGAGCAGACAGGACGGCTCCGTGCCCACGATGGGGACGCCGCGCCGCGCGAACGGGGCCAGCCGCGCCAGGTTCTCGCGCGCCCACGCCCGCGCCAGCTGCGGCTGCCCCTTCGAGATGGCCGGGCGTCCGCAGCAGCGCGGCCCCGCGACGACCGTGACGCCGTGCCCCAGCGCCTCCAGCAGGCGCACCGCCGCGCGCCCGACCTCGGGGTGGAAGTACTGCGTGAACGTATCGACGAGGTAGACGGCCTCGCCGCGCGGCGTCGGAAGTCCCGCGTCCCCGCGCTTCCGCTGGCGGCGCGCCCACCAGCGCCCGAACGGCTCCGGCGCGAGGGCGGGCAGCGGACGCCGCCGGTCCACGCCGCCCGCGCGTTCGAGCAGCGCGCGCGCCGCCGGGAGGCGCGCCAGCGCGTTCGCCAGTGGGGCCGCGCGCGCGCCCAGGGCGCTCAGCGCGCGGATGCGGGCGAAGGCGCGGTCGCGCGCGGGGACGCCGCGCTCCGCGTGCGCGCGCGCCAGCGTCTCGTACTTCAGCTTGGCGAAATCGACGCCGGAGGGGCACTCCGTCTTGCAGGCCTTGCACTCCACGCACAGGTCGAGCGCCTCCATCATGCGCGCGCCCGCCAGCTCCCCGACCGGCAGCGCCCCGTTGAGCGCCTGGCGCAGCAGGTTGGCGCGGCCCCGCGTGGAGTGCTCCTCGTCCCGCGTGACCATGTAGGAGGGGCACATGCCGCCGTCGAGCTTGCGGCAGGCGCCCTGCCCGTTGCACTGCTCGGCGGCGCGCGCCAGCCCGCCCTCGGCGCGGAAATCGAAGGCCGTGTCCACCTCCGCGTTCACCGTGGCCGGGCCCAGCCGCAGGTTGTCGGCGAAGGGCGGCGTGTCCACGATCTTGCCCGGATTGAGCAGCCCGTGGGGGTCCCAGAGGCGCTTCAGGTCGCGGAAGGCGCGCGTCAGCCGCGGCCCGAACATGCGCTCCGTGAAGGCCCCGCGCACGATACCGTCGCCGTGCTCGCCGCTCAGCGAGCCCCCGAATTCGAGCACGAGGTCGGCGATCTCGGCGGCCAGCCCCTCGGCGTTGGCCAGCCCGTCCGCGTCCTTCAGGTTCACGAGCGGGCGGATGTGCAGGCAGCCCACGCCCGCGTGGCCGTAGCAGGCGGCGCGCAGGCCGCGCGCGCGCACGGCCTCGTCGAAGCGCGTCACGTACTCCGCCAGCCGCTCCGGCGCGACCGCCGTGTCCTCCACGAAGGCGACCGGCTTGGCGTCCCCGCGCACGCTCATGAGCAGCCCCAGCCCGGCCTCGCGCATCTTCCACATGCGCGCCTGTTCCGCCGCCCCGCGCGCCACCGCCGCGGCGAAGGCGCCGCCCTCCCCCACGAGGTCGCCGCACAGGCGCGCCAGCCGCTCCTCCGTCTCGTCCGCGCCGTCGCCCGCCACCTCGACCAGCAGCAGCGCCCCCGGCTCGCCCTCCACGAAGGCGGCGAGGTCGCGGAAGCCGGCGCTCTCGCGGCAGCGCTCGACGATCGTGTCGTCCACCAGCTCCACCGCCGCCGGATCGTGGGCGTTGGCGCGCACGGCGGCCTCCGCCGCCTCGCGCACGGTGCGGAAGTGGAGCGCGGCCACGGCGGTGGCGGCGGGCACGGGCGCGAGGCGCACGACGGCCTCGGTCACGGTGGCCAGCGTGCCCTCCGAGCCCACCACCAGCTTCGCCAGGTTGAGCGGCCCCTCCGCGCCCACGGCGTCGAGGTTGTAGCCCGAGACGCGCCTCAGGATGTCGGGGAAGCGCGCCTCCACCTCCGCGCGGTGCTCGCGCGCCAGCGCCCGCACGCCGCCGTAGATGCGGCCCTCCAGCCCCTCGCGCCGCGCGCGCGCCTCCGCCTCCGCGCCGTCCACCTCCTCCAGCCGCGCCGTGGAGCCGTTCGCCAGCGCCACCTCCAGCGCGATCACGTTGTCCACCGTCTTGCCGTACACCGCCGAGCGCGCCCCGCAGGAGTTGTTGCCCACGCCCCCGCCGATGGTCGCGCGGTTGGCCGTGGACGGGTCGATGGGGTAGCGCAGGCCGTGGGGGCGCAGGGCGCGGTTCAGTTCGGAGAGGACGATGCCGGGCTGCACGCGCGCCGTCCGCGCCGCCGCGTCGACGTCGAGCACGGCGGCCATGTGGCTCGTGAAATCGAGCGCCACGGCGTGGTTCACGGCCTGCCCGGAGAGGCTGGTGCCGCCGCCGCGCGGGAGCAGGGGCACGCCGTGGCGCGCCGCCATGCGCGTGGCGTGGACCACGTCCGCCGTCGTGCGCGGATGGACCACGGCCACGGGCTCCATTTCGTAGATGGAGGCGTCCGTGGCGTAGAGCAGCCGCCGGTGGCGCTCGATTTCCGCGTCCGCCGCGCCGCCGGACAGCCCCGCCGCGAGGTCGCGCGCCAGCGGCGCCAGCGCCGCGTCGCCGCCGCGCAGCAGTTCGCGCGCCCGCGCCACGGTGGCGAAGGGCGAGGGCGTCGCGCCCTCCAGCACGCGCCCGCCGGACGGCACGGCGCTCAGACCGGGTCGAACTCGATCGGGAGCTCCCACGGATCGAGGCTGATGGCGATCGGCTTCGGGTTCGAGCCCGGGGCGAAGCGCGGATTGCGCATCACCTCCATCAACATGCGCGTGCCGATCACCGTCTCCGTCTGCGCCAGCTGGTAGCCCACGCAGAAGTGCTTGCCCAGCCCGAAGCCGAGGTGGCTGGCCTGGCCGTTCCCGTGGTAGCCCGCCCGCAGCGCCCGCCCCACGTAGAGGTCGGGCCGCATGACGTCGAAGCGGTCGGGGTCGGCGAACACGCGCTCGTCGCGGTTGCCCCCGTAGATGGACAGGTTCACGTAGGCCCCCGCCGGGATGGTGACGCCGTACTCCGGGAAGGGGACGTCCACGATGGCGCGCCGCGCCTGCCCGCCCGACGGCGGATGCACCCGCATCATCTCCGTGAAGGCGCGCTCCAGCAGCGAGGGGTCGTCGCGCACCAGCGCCCACTGCTCCGGGTTGGCCAGCAGCTGGTACCAGAGGTTGGCGATGGCCTTGTCCGTCGTCTCCGCGCCCGCCACCAGCAGCAGGCTGGCGAACGACTTGATCTCCGCCGGCGACATGCGGTGCCCGTCCACCTCCGCCGCGCACAGGCGCGAGATGAGGTCGTCCCCCGGAGTGCGGCTGCGCTCCCTCAGCAGCGGATCGAGGTACTCGTGGTACTCGGCGTTGGCCTTGATGCCCGCCGCGCGCACGTCGGGCGGCCCGCCGATGCCGTTCATCATGGCCGGATACCACTCGTGGAACATGTCGTGCGCGTCCTGCGGCAGGTCGAGCACGTCGAGGATCACGTTCAGGGGCAGGCGCGTGGCGAAATCGTCCACGATGTCGATCAGGCCCGTGCGCGCGGCCTCCTCGGCGATGCGGCGCGCGTGCTTCTCCGTGAACTTCTCGATGAGCGCCATCGAGTTGCGCTCGACGACGGGGAGCAGCGCCTCCAGCTTCCGGCCCACGAATTCGGGCGCGACGATGTTGCGCAGCCTGGTGTGGCGCTCCCCGTCGTACTCCATGAGCGTCGGCCCGAACACGGCCCCGATGCCGAGCGCGTTGGGCTGCGCCGAATAGCGCTCCGTGTCGCGGAAGGCCTCGCACACGTCGTCGTAGCGCGTGATCATCCACTGGTCGGTGAGCGGGTTGCGGTAGACGGGATGGCGGTCGCGCAGCAGCCTGAGCGTGGGATAGGGGTCGTCGGCGTACTCGCGGCTGGTGAAGACGCGCGGGTCGATGTCGGGCGTGGTCGTGGTCATCGCGCTGCCTCCGGCGTGCGTGCGCGCCATGATAGCGGCTCGCGCGCGGGGCTGGGATGCTATGCTGTCTCCATGTCGTGCCTCAAGCGCCATCCCGGCATCGTGATCCGTTCCGGTCCCGCCGGCCCCCGCGCGAGCCTCATCGACGGCCCCGACGTGTGGCAGGTGGCGCGCCTCATCCCCGCCGATGGCGCCTGCGACAATGGCGCGCGCGAAACCATTCGTGAGCTGTCGGGCCTGACCGCCGTGCAGGTGGACGCCGTGCTGCGGTACCACGCCGAGCACCCGGACGAAATCGCCGACTGGATCCGGCGGGTGGACGACGAGGCCGACAGGGCCGAGGCCGCCTGGCGGCGCGAGCGGGGCCTGCCCGCGCGGTGAAGCTGCTGCTGGATGAAATGTGGCCGCCCGCAGTCGCGGAGGCGCTGCGTCGGCGTGGCCATGATGTCGTGGCGGTGGCGGCGCTCCCCGACCTGCGGGGCAAGTCCGATGAAGAGATCGTAGAGGTGGCGCTGGCGGAGGGGCGTGTGATCGTGACCGAGAACGTGGTGGACTACCGGTCGCTCATGGCCATCGCCATGCGCGACGGGCGCGATTTCCCGCCCCTCATCTTCACGAGCAATCGGCGCTGGCCGCGTGCGAAGGGAGTGGTGGGGCGACTGATAGAGGCGCTGGACGCCCTGCTCACCGCGGACGAACCGATCACGGGCGAGTATTGGCCGGAGTAGCTTGCCCCTCAAGGCCCCCCAGCCAGTCGCGCCGTGGCGCTAGGTGTTCGCGTTTCGCAGGTGGCGGCCCACGTGGCCGACGATCCACTCGCCCTCGTGCCACTTCATGTAGACGCGCAGGCTGTGGTGCGGGTCGCGCCCGTTCCCGAACTTGAGGTGCTCCTCGAAGACGACGCGCTCGCCGTCCACGCGGAACATGTACTGCGAGCGGAAGCGGGCCATCTCCCGCGCCTGGCCGAGGTGGCGCGCGTACTCCACGCCCGAGGCGGAGAGCCACTCCTCCACGGACATGCCCACACTGCCCGTGAGCCGCAGGCTGGCCAGCTGGGAGAGGAGCACGAAGGCGGCGTACAGCTCGCCGGGGCGCTCGAAGGGCGATTCGTTGGCCGACTGCACGGCGTCGGGCAGGAAGCGCAGCCCCGACAGCTTGCCCGCCTGCTCCACGGCCTCGCCCACGGAGGCGAAGCCGGACTCGTCGGCACCGCCGTCGGAGGCGACGGCCTCGGCGGACGCGGCCACCTCGGCGGACGCGGCCACCACGCGCAGCTGCTCGCGGATGTCCTCGTTCTCGCGCTCGAGCCGCTCTATCTCGCGCTGCGCGTTCGCGAGCTGCTCCTGCAGATCGCGCGCGTGCTCGCGGGCGTCGTCGCGCTCGCTGCGGGCCTGTTGGCGGCCTTCCTCGACGATGGCCCCCGCGACGCGCAGGAGCTCGTCGCGCTGGGCTGCCGTTAATGCTGAGCCCGATTTGCTCATTCCCAAACCTCCGGCGGCCGGGCGGGCCGCTCCCGCGCATTGTAGCGCATGCGCGGCACGGCGCTAGTGGCCCCGCGCAAGATCGGCGACGGCGGGCGGGGGCGTCGGTGAGCGCGATCACGTTCGGGCCGCGCCGCACGCCGCGCGCGCCGATGGCGTAGGCTGCGCGGCAACGCGCGAACGGAGGAACGGACGCATGGGCGCACTCGAGGGCAAGGTCTCCATCATCACCGGCGGCGGTTCGGGCATGGGCCGCACGACCGCCCTGCGCTTCGCCGCGGAGGGCGCCGCCGTGGCCGTGGCCGACGTGAACGACGAGGGCGGGGCGGGCACCGTGGCGCTCGTCGAGGACCTGGGCGGGCGCGCCGCCTTCATCCACACCGACACCTCGGACGAGGAGGGCGTGCGCGCGCTCGTGGCGGAGACGGCGCGGGCCTTCGGGCGCGTCGATTCGATGGTGGCCGCCGCGGGCATCTCCTACGCCAACTACGTGGAGGGCGACCGCGAGACGGACCCCTTCCGCAACCCCGACGTGGCCACCATCCTGAACAAGCCCACGGAGCGCTGGCAGCGCGTGATCGACGTGAACCTCACGGGCGTCATGCTGTGCGGGCGCGAGGCCGCGCGCCAGATGATCGCGGAGGGGCACGGCGGCACCATCGTCACCTTCTCCTCTATCGCCGCCTACGCGCCCTCGCCGGGGATCATGGACTACTGCGTGTCGAAGGTGGGCGTGATCATGCTGACGCGCTGCATGGCGGCCGAGTTCGGGCCGCACGGCATCCGCGTCAACTCGGTCGCGCCCGGCCCCATCGAGACGCCCATGACGGCCTCGCTGCGGGACACGGGCGCGCTGCAGTCGCAGGGCGGGGCGCTGCCCCTGCGGCGCATGGCGAAGCCGGAGGAGGTGTCGAACGCGGTCCTCTTCCTGAGCAGCGACGAATCGAGCTACGTCACGGGCAAGACGCTGGGCGTGGACGGCGGCACGAACACGGTCTGAGGCCGGGCCATGCCGCCATGCCGCGCGCTGCCCCGGGGGCGTGCGTCCGCTACCATGCCCCCGTGACCGCGCGCGAGATCAGGCTCACCGATCTGACCGGCTGCGGCGGCTGAGCGTCGAAGGCGGGGCCCGAGGCCCTGGCGCAGGTGCTGTCGCCGCTCGTCCGTTCCTTCGATCCGGCCCGCCATCCCCGCCTCCTCGCGGGGCTGGGGACGCCCGACGACGCCGCCGTCTACCGCATCAACGCGACCACCGCCGTCGTCGCCACCCTCGATTTCTTCGCGCCGCTCGTGGACGACCCCCGCCAGTACGGGGCCATCGCCGCCGCCAACGCCATGTCCGACGTCTACGCCATGGGCGGCGAGGTGGCGCTGGCCCTGAACGTGGCGGCCTTCCCCGAGGACCTGCCCCCCGATGTCGCGGCGGGCATCATCGGCGGCGGCGCGGAGAAGGTGGCGGAGGCGGGCGGCGTGGTGGCCGGGGGGCACACCATCTGGGACGCCGAGCCCAAGTACGGCCTGAGCGTGCTCGGCATCGCCCATCCCGCGCGCCTGCTGCGCAAGGACGCCCTGCGCGCGGGCGACCGCCTCTACCTGACGAAGCCGCTGGGCACGGGCGTCATCCTCGCGGCCACGGACGGCGGCGACGACGCCCGCCTCGACGGCGCCATCGCCTCCATGCTGCGGCTCAACCGCCACGCCGCCCACCTGGCCGTGCGCCACCGCCTGCGCGCGGCCACGGACGTGACCGGCTTCGGGCTGGCGGGCCACCTGTGGGAGATGGCGGAGCGCTCGGGTGTGGCCGCGCGGCTCGAGGCGGCGGCGCTGCCGCTCCTGCCCGGCGCGCGCGAGGCCGCCGCCGATGGCGCCCATACCGGCGGCGAGGGGCGCAACCGCGACTGGGTGGGCGACCGCTTCGCGACGGGCGCGGGCGTGCCGGCCGAGCTGGCCGCCATCGCCTTCGACCCGCAGACGTCGGGGGGGCTGCTGCTGGCCTGCCCCGCGCGCAAGGCGAAGGCCCTCGAAGCGGCCTTCGCCGCCGACGCCGAGCCGCTCTGGCCCATCGGGCGCGTGACGCGGGGCGAGCCCCGCATCGAGCTGCGCTAGAGCGCCGAGAGCCGGGGAAGGGAGAGGAACGATGTTCATCGCCATCGCGGTCGTTTCGTGGATCTACGGCCTCTGGAAGAACCTCATGCCCATGAAGCCGAGGAACGAGCTGCCCGACATCGACCGCCGCTATGACATCCGCGCCGAGGTCAGGAAGGAGAAGCGGTCGTGAGGCGGCTCCCGGCTCGCCGCTGCGCTAGAGGGCGGCGAGCCGCCGGATGATCGCCTCCACGCGCGCGGCCAGCAGGTCGACGTTGGCGACGACGTCCTCGGGGCCGACGACCCAGCCGATCTGGCGGGGCGGATCCCCGATCGCCGCGTTCCCCTTCTCGAAGGGATCGGCCTCGAACTCGCCGACGTAGGCGTACAGCGCGTCGAGGATGTTCTCGGGGAAGGCGCGCGCCAACTGGCGGTTCGAGCTCGTGCCGAACACGAAGCGCGGCCCGTCTCCGGTCGCGCGCGGCGGCCAGAGCAAGGCGACGGTCACCGGCTCCGAGCGGAAAGCGCAGGGCGCGCGGATGAGCAGCCCCTCCCCTCCCCCGCCGAAGGTCGGCCTGACCACGCCGCCAGCCGCCACGGCGCGCTCCAGCAGGGTGCGCGCGGCATCGCGGACCGCGCCCTCCGGCATGTCGGCGAGCCATTCTTCACGGCTCTTCGTTGGCCCGGGGCGGGAGGCGCGCCCCGCCCTGGCCGTGCGCCCGATGACGCGCGGAACGAGCGTGGCGGCGTCCCCGCCCGCGAACCGCCGGATGTCCACCGCCAGCACCTCCACCGTCGCCATCTGCGCGTTCAGGAACTCGACGACGCGCGCCAGCTCGTCGGGAATGCCGTCGGCGGCGAAGAGCAGGCGCAGGTTGGCGGCGCGCAGGTTGGCGTCCACGCGCTCCCAGAAGGCGTCGGCGTCGGGCTCGTCCTCGCCGAGCAGGGCGGCGAGCGCGCCCTCGAAGCCGCCCTCGCGCCCGTCGTGCGCCGCCTCGCAGCGCTCCCGCAGCATGCCCACCGGCCAGTAGCGTTCGGCGTGGGCCACGTAGTCGAGCATCTGCCCCAGCACCTCGCGCCGCACCTCCGGGTTCGAGCCGCGCTTGACCTCGACGAGCGTGGGGCGGGCGTCCTGATCGAGCAGCAGGACGTCGAGGAACCAGCGGGCGCCCCCGGCGCTGTCGGGCACGGGCATCTCGACGTCGACGAGCAGCCAGCGGCGCGGTTCGGCGGGCGTCATGGCCTCGCCCGCCAGCACCTCGGGGTGGGCGGCGATGAGCCGCTGGATGTCGGCCTCGAGGGGGAACGGCGTTTCCTCGAGCGGCCGCGGCGCGCCGTCGCCGTCCAGCCGGTAGATGCGCTCGCTCACGATGCCTCGCCCCCGGCGCGGGAGGCGCGCTCGATGGCGCCGCCGCCCAGCACCTCGTCGCCGCGGTAGAAGGCGATGGCCTGTCCGGGGGCGAGGGCGCGCGCGGGCCGCTCGAAGCGCACGCGGGCGCGATCCCCCGCGGCCTCCAGCAGGCGCGCGGGGGCGGCCTTCGCGCCGTAGCGCGCCCTCGCCTCGATGGCCGCGCCGGGCTGCGGCGGCGCGCCCGCCACCCAGGACACGTCTGCGGCCTCGACCGTGTCCGCGAACAGGTCGGCCTCGTCGCCGAGCGTCACGACGTTGGCGGCGGCGTCGATGGCGGTCACGTAGCGGCGCTCGCCGAGGGCCACGCCGAGGCCCTTGCGCTGGCCGATGGTGAAGCCGCTCACGCCGTCGTGGCGGCCCAGCACGGCGCCGTCGCGGTCGCGCAGCTCGCCCGCGCGGGGCGGGACGCGCCCGGCCACGAAGGCGCGGTAGTCGCCGTCGGGCACGAAGCAGAGGTCCACGCTGTCCGGCTTGTCCGCGAGGTCGAGGCCCGCGCGCCGCGCCGCCGCCCGCACCTCCGCCTTGCGCAGGCCGCCCACGGGCAACAGCAGCCTGCCCAGCTGCTCCTGCCCCAGCATGTAGAGCACGTAGGACTGGTCCTTGTCGGGGTCGAGGCCGCGCAGCAGGCGGTGAGGCGCGCCGTCCGCGCCGCGCTCCACGCGCGCGTAGTGCCCGGTGGCGAGGAAATCGGCGTCGAAGGCGGGCAGGCGGTCGAGCAGCGCGCGGTACTTGACGTGCTCGTTGCAGCGCGCGCAGGGATTGGGCGTGCGCCCCGCCGCGTAGTCCGCCGCGAAGGGCTCGACCACGCGCTCGCGGAAGACGTCCTCGAAGTTGAGCACGTAGTGGCGGATGCCGAGCTGGCCGGCGGCGCGGCGGGCGTCGTCCACGTCCTCCACGCCGCAGCAGCGGCGCTGGCCGCGGGGGGCGTCGGGGCGCTCCTCGGTCCAGAGGCGCATGGTGAGGCCGATCACCTCGTGGCCGCGCTCGAGCAGCAGGGCGGCGGCGGCGGCGCTGTCCACACCGCCGGACATGGCGCAGAGGACGCGGGCGGCGCTCACGGCTGTGCTACCATCCCCCCGCGCCCGCGGACGGGCGCACGGGAGGGCGCGCGCTGGAGTCCGAGTCCCTCGCCCACCGCATCGTCGACCTGCTCTCCGAACTGCAGGCCGTGGACATCGCCCTGCTCGACATCGCCCGCGCCTCCGGTTTCGCCGATTACTTCGTGCTGGCCACGGCGCACTCGCCGCTCCAGTTCTCCGCCATCGTGGAACGGCTGGAGCTGGAACTCAAGCGCGAGGGCGCGCCCCCGCGCCATCGCGAGGGCCGTCGCGAGAGCGGCTGGGTGCTGATCGACTGCGGCGACGTCATCGTGCATCTCTTCTCCCCGGAGAAGCGCGAGTACTACCGGCTGGAGGAGCTGTGGGGGCGAACGACGCCGGTGGTGCGCTTCAGCGGCTAGCGCCCCGCGCTCCGCGCCGTCCGGGCGTCCCGCGCTCAGGCGGTCTTGCCGAAGCGGCGCATCTCCGGCGGCCCGGCCAGGTAGTCGCCCAGGCTGGGGGCGCCCTCGCGCCGGCCCATGCCCGCGAGGTGGGCGTCGAGCGCGGCGTCGCTCTCCCACTCCTCGACCATGGCGAAGCTGGCGCCGTCCGCGTTGTCGCGCCACAGCTCGTAGCGGATGCAGCCGGGCTCGGAGCGGCTGGGGGCGACGATGCCCTCGTTCACGACGCGGGCGAACTCGTCCGCCTTGTCGGGCTGGACGGTGAAACGGGCGACGACTCCGACGATTGCCATGCGAAATGCTCCCGCGCGCGACGGCGCGCCGCTGTATGCTAACGGGGAGCGCGCCCCGACGCGCGCGAACGGGGGATTCCGATGGTCACGAGGCAGCCGCAGCCGATGACGCCGCTGGATCGCGTGGACGAGCCCGACATGGGCACGGGCGTGATCGACCAGACGCGCTATACCTCGCCCGAGTTCGCGCGGCTCGAGTGGGAGCGCATGTGGACGAAGGTGTGGAACATCGCCGGGCCGCTGTGCGACATCCCCGAAACGGGCGACTACTTCACGCACGCGCTGGGGCGCGAGTCGTTCATCTTCATGCGCACGGGGGAGGACGAGTTCAAGGGCTTCTACAACGTCTGCCCGCACCGCGGCAGCCGCCTGCGCGCGAGCTCGGGGCTGGGCCACGCCGAGCAGCTGCAGTGCCCCTTCCACCTGTGGACGTTCGACATCCAGGGGAGGCTCACGGACGTGCCCGACCGGCAGCACTTCGTGAACGGCATCCCCGAGGAGAAGCAGTGCCTGTCCGAGGTGCGCGTGGACGCCTGGGGCGGCTACCTCTTCTTCAACATGAACCCGGACGCGGAGCCGCTGCACGAGTTCCTCGGCGTCATCCCCTCGCACCTCGACCCCTACCATTTCGAGGAGTACCACCTCGTGCAGGACTACCAGCTGGAGTGGGCCTGCAACTGGAAGTTCGCGGTGGACCAGTTCGCCGAGATCTACCACCTGCCCGCGCTCCATCCGCAGCTGATCGAGTGGTGGGACACGGCGGGCACGCCGCTGGACGTGTACGACGGGGGCAAGCACAGCCGCCAGCTCATCCGGCAGGGCTATCCCGACGGGGGGGCCTGGACGGACGACATGGCGCGCCGCCACGGCTACAGCGACCGGGGGATGATCACCGATTCGCAGTGGCAGCAGCTGGCGGCGGTGGGCATCGACCGGGAGTCGTTCGAGGGCGGCGTGAACGACGTGCGCCCGGCGATCATGAAGGCCCGCCGCGACCTCTACGAGCAGATGGGGGTGGACGTGTCGGGGCTGCACGACGAGCAGCTGATCGACGACTACCACTACATGATCTTCCCCAACATCACGCTCAACATCGGCGGCACCTCGCTCACGTATTTCCGCGCGCGGCCCCATCCCGTGGACCCGAACCGCTGCCTGTGGGACTACCAGGTGTCGGTGCGGCTGCCGGAGGGCACGCCCGTGCCCCCGCGCCCGCAGACGGTGTACGGCACGGCGCGGGACGTGGAGGTGTTCGAGGCGCTGGCGCAGGACATGGCGCAGGCGCAGATCGTGCAGGAGTCCTACCATTCGCGCGGCTTCAACGGCATCCTGCTGAACAGCGAGGAGCGCCGCATCCGCGCCATGCACCATGCGCTGGAGCAGTACCTCTACGGCCCCGACCGCTAGCGCGCGGCCCCGTCGAGGCGCGCGTCGAGGGCCTCGTTCCAGCGGCGCGCGGCCTCCGATTCGAGCTCCAGCGCGCCGCCCTCCGCCGCCAGCGCGGCCACGGCGCCCGCGTCGTCGGCCAGCGCCTCCGCCACGCCGTCGAGCAGCCCCCGCGTCCAGTCGAGGCGTTCGCGCCAGGCGGGATGGTCCGCGGGAGCGTCGCCGTCGCCCCAATCGGGCGCGTACCAGACGGCGTCGAGCAGGGTCGAGGCCTCGTCCAGCGGCCAGGCGGCGAGACCGAGGACGCCGCCCGGCGTGAACGCGAACAACAGGTTGGGGAAGAGCGCGTACATCGTCGCGGTGGAGCGGAGCATCGGGTCGAGGCCGGGAACGGCGGGCAGCCCCTCGTCCGCGAGGGCGGCCCAGTCGAGCGGCCCGGCGAGGCCGAGGGCGCGCGCGCTTTCGGGCGCGAAGGGGGCGACGACGCGCAGGTGTCCGCCCGCCAGCGCCTCCACGTCGGCGGCGTCGGCGTCCACGGCGAGCGGCGGGAGGCCCGGGCGCGGGGGCACGGGGGGCTCGGCCAGCAGCCGCTCCACGACGCGCTTCCAGTTGGCGGCGACGACGACGGAGCGCCGGTCGAGCGTGCGCAGGCCGTCGCCGACGCCGCGCAGCTCGGTTCCGGCGGGGCCGAGCCAGTCGCGCAGGGCGGGGGCGTCGCGATCCTCGTTCACGAAGATGGCGCCGCCGCCGGCGAGGGCGCAGGCGACGGGCACGAGGCCGCGCTCCTCGCGTCGCAGGTCCACGAAGTCGCGCTCGTCGGGCACGGAGACGAGCCTGCCGGAGGTGTCGTAGGTCCAGCTGTGGTACTGGCAGCGCAGGGCGCGGTTGCGTCCGCGGGGCACGCGCACGACGGGCGCGCCGCGGTGGCGGCAGCTGTTGTAGAAGCAACGCACGACGCCATCGACGGCGTGCACGACGATGAGGGGGACGCGCGTCTTCTCCCAGGTCATGTAGAGGCCGGGGCTGGCCACCTCGTCGAGGCGTCCGGCGAGGAGCCAGGAGCGGGCGAAGACGCGCTCGCGCTCGGCCGCGTGGAAGGCGCGGCCAGCGTAGCGGCTCGCGGGCAGGCGGATGGGCGCGGGAGCGGGGGCGCGCCCGGCCAGTCGCTCGCGGACACGTTCGAACGCCACCGGCGCGGCCCTCCCGAACGGGGTTCGGCGCGACTCTACGCGAGCGCGCGCGCAAGGGCACGGGGGGCTACGCTACGGGGCGGTGAACCGATCGAGCGCGGCCCCATCCGCCCCTTCCTCGCCCATCGCGCGCCTGACGCGGCGGGAGATCGACCCCGAACGGCGCTCCGTGCGTTTCGCGCGGCGCTCGGTGACGGCGCCCGTCTACCTGGCGTCGTTCGTCATCAACACGGTGGGCGCGCCGCTCTTCCTGGCGGTGGCGCTGCTGGTGGACCTGGCGCGCGGGCGGGGCACGGTGATGGTGCGCTGCGTGCTGGGGCTCTGGGCCTACCTCGCGGTGGAGGCGTTCGGGCTGGCGCTCCTGCCGCTCCTGTGGCTGGCGGGACAGGGGAGCGAGGAGCGCTGGCGGGCCGCGCACCACTGGTTCGCGCGGGTGTGGGCGCGCTGGGTCTTCTGGAGCCTCGTGCGGCTGTTCGAGGTGCGCGTGGCCGTGGAGGGCGACGCGGAGGCGGCGCATGGGCCGGTGATCGTGTTCTGCCGCCACGTTTCGCCGGTGGACAACCTGCTGGCGGCGGTCTTCCTGGAAGGGCGGCACGGGCTGCGCCTGCGCTGGGTGATGAACGGGTGGCTGGCGCGCGACCCGTGCATCGACATCGTGGGGCACCGGCTGGCGAGCGCCTTCCTCACGGTGGGCTCGCGCGAGGGGCCGCGCCAGATCGCGAAGGTGGCGGCGCTGGGCGAGAACCTGGGACCGCGCGACGGCGTGCTCGTCTTCCCCGAGGGCGGGCTCTTCACGCCGCAGCGGCTGGCGCGGGCGGTGGCGCGCCTGCGCCGCGGGGGCGGCGGCGAGGAGGCCGAGCGCGCGGCGGCCCTCCGCAACGTGCTGCCCCCGCAGCTGGGCGGCGCGCTGGCGCTGCTGGAGCGGGCGGAGGGCGCGGACGTGGTGTTCTGCGCGCACACGGGGCTGGAGGACGGCAGCTACCGCGCGGTGCTCGCGGGCGGCCTGTTGCGCCGCGAGGTGAACGTGGCCTTCTGGCGCGTGCCCCGCGAGGAGATCCCGGCGGACGTGAAGGGGCGCGGGGACTGGCTGCACGAGCAGTGGCGGCGCGTGGACGAGTGGATCGAGGGGAACGCGCGCTAGAATGGGCGCTTCTTCCGCGACTTTCACGATGCGCGTGCGGCTGAGGAGTGGGCGCGCAGGCTTCAGTACGGGATTCCACAGAACTGGGAGATCGTCGTGGGCGGCATCGTGGTAGCCACGCAGATTGCCGTCGGCGTTATCTTCTAGCGCCAATCGCCAAGAGGAAGAAGAAGATGCCCGACCCGAACTTCCTGAACCGCACGCTGTGGACGGGGGACAACCTCGACATCCTGCGCGGCATGAACGACAGCTGCGTGGACCTGATCTACCTGGACCCGCCGTTCAACTCCGACCGCGACTACGAAGCGCCCATCGGCGGAAAGGCTGAGGGCGCGTCTTTCAAGGATCGCTGGTCCATGAGCGATGCGAAGGAGGTGTGGCACGGGGAGATCGCGGAGGCCATGCCCCCGCTCTACCGCGCCATCGATGCGGCGGGCCTCACGCACGGCAAGCGGATGAAGGGCTACCTGATCTGGATGGCCGTGCGCCTGCTGGAGATGGAGCGCATCCTCAAGCCCACGGGGAGCATCTTCCTCCACTGCGACGATACCGCCGGCCCCTACCTCAAGATGACGATGGACGCCATCTTCGGCCAAGCGAACTTCGCAAACTGGATCAACTGGCGGCGCACGAAGGGGCGCTCCGATGCGAAGAAGTTCGGGAGAGTCTCCGACGCCATCCTCTACTACCGCATGGGCGACGAGTTCACGTGGAACACGCAGTACCTGCCCCACGATCCCGACTACCTGAAGAGCAATTACCGCAATGAAGATGAGAGGGGCCGCTGGCGATCGTCTGATTTGACTGGCCCTCACCACGGCGACAGTGGAGAGTCTGCCCAGCCGTGGAGGGGTATTGACCCTGTTGCTGTTGGTCGCGTTTGGAGTACGCCCAAACGAGGCGGCATGAAGGACTGGATCGTCCAGAACGACATCATCCCGGGTTGGCCCGACGCCTACCCGTCCGTCCACGCCGCCCTGGATGCCCTCGACGCCGCTGGCCTCGTTCACTGGCCGGAGCGCGGCTCCATGCCCAGCCTCAAGCGCTACCTCGATTCCGCGAAGGGCAACGCCTGCGACGACATGATCGTGGACATCGGCAAGGTCGAGGCCAACGCCGCGGAGAACGTGGACTACCCCACGCAGAAGCCCGTCCGCCTGCTCAAGCGCCTCATCGCCGCCGCCTCCAAGCCCGGCGACATCGTGCTCGATCCGTTCTGCGGCTGCGCCACTGCCTGCGTCGCCGCCGAGCAGCTGGAGCGGCAGTGGGCGGGCATCGACCTCTCCGCCTGGCAGTGAGACTGGTGCGCCATCGGCTTGACCGCGAGGTGGGGGATGCGAGGCAGGCCAGCACCTGGGGCAGGTTGATCATCGACCGCGAGGACATCCCGCTCCGCACGGACCTCGGCGACATCAAGCGCTACAACGATCCCGACAACAAGAAGTGGCTGTTCGGTCATCAGGATGGGAAGTGCAACGGCTGCCTCCATCCGTTCCCCATCCATGCCATGACGGTGGACCACATCCTGCCGAGGGCGAAGGGCGGCACGGACCGCATCGAGAACCTTCAGCTCCTCTGCGGGTTCTGCAACTCCACGAAGGGCGGGACGCGCACGATGGATGAACTCGTGGCCGAGCTCCTCATCATGGGGATCAGGACGGATTAGGGACTTCTGTACGATGAGCGCGCGGGCTTGGGAGGGGCGGGCATCATCGTATAAGTCCGCGCGCCAGCGCTACTTCGCCCCCTCGGCGCCGCGGTCGAGGTCGCCCTCGATGCGGAATTCGGGCAGCCATTCCAGCCAGCGCGGCAGGTACCAGTTGGCCGAGCCGAGCACCGCCATGCTGGCGGGCACGATCACCGAGCGGATGACGGTGGCGTCGAGGATGACGGCCACGCCCAGCCCGAAGCCGGCCTGCTGCAGGGGCACGAGGTCGCCGATGGCGGTGCCCCCGAAGACGGCCACCATGATGAGCGCCGCGCCGGTGATGATGGCCCCCGTGGAGCGCACGCCGAAGATCACCGATTCGCGGTTGCCGCCCGTCAGCCCGTAGCGCTCGCGGATGCGGCTGAGCAGGAAGACGTGGTAGTCCATCGACAGGCCGAACATGACGGCGAAGAGGAAGAGCGGCAGCCACGCCTCGATCGTGTCCGAGCTGCGGAAGCCGAGCAGCTCGTTGCCGACGCCGTGCTGGAAGACGAGCACCACGAGCCCGTAGGCCGCGCCCACCGAGAGCAGGTTCATGGCGATGGCCTTGATGGGCACGACGATGGAGCGGAACACGAGCAGCAGCAGCACGAAGCTGAGGCCCAGCACGGACGAGAAGACGATGGGCGTGTAGCGCGCGATCACGTCGAAGAAGTCCACGTCCTCGGCGGTGGGGCCGGCCACGAGCACGACCGCGCCGGCGTCCGCGAAGGCGGCGGGGATGTGGTCGGCGCGCAGGCGGCGCACGGCGTCGTAGGCGTCGGTGCTGCGCGGATCGACGGTGAGCAGGGCGGAGACGAGGGTGAGGCCGCCGTCCGCGGCCACGGTCACGCCGCCCGGGTCGAGGAGGGCGTCGGCGGCGATGCTGGCGTTGAGCGCGTCGATGGCGGCGGCGACGCCGGGGTCGCCGGCGGGCGCGTCCACGACGATTTCGACGGGCGAGACGAGGCCCGCGCTGAATTCGCGCTGGAGCATCTCGAAGGCGAGGCGGCGGTCGTTGTCCTCGGGCAGGGTGGAGACGCCGGCCACGCCGGAGCGCAGGGTGAAGGCGGGCACGGCGGCGGCGATGAGCAGCCCGGCGGCCACGGCCAGGCTGACGATGGGGCGCCGCATGACGATGCCCACGATGAACGTCCAGATGCCGCCGCCGCCGTTGCGGTCGTGCAGGCGCATGCGGGGGATGAAGGGGATGCGCAGCGCGTCCACGCGGTCGCCGAGCACGCTGAGCATGGCGGGCAGCAGCGTGAGCGCGGCCATCACGGCCACCACGGCCACGGTGATGGCGCCGAGGCCGAGGCTGCGGTACATGCTGCTGGGGATGAGCAGCAGCCCCAGCAGGCCGATGACGACGGCCCCGCCGGAGAAGAGCACGGCGCGGTTGGCGGTGGCGCCCGCGCGCGTGATGGCGTCGGCCACGGAGAAGCCGCGCAGCCGCTCCTCGCGGAAGCGCTGCACGATGAAGAGCGAGTAGTCGATGCCCACGGCGAGGCCGATGGCGGTGATCATGTTGACCACGAAGAAGGAGAGCTCGAGGCCCTGCCCGATGAGGAAGGAGACGCCGAGGGCGGTGACGATGGCGATGAGGGCCACGACGACGGGGATGCCCGCGGCGACGGCGGCGCCGAACACGGCCAGCAGGATGAGCACGGCGATGGGGATGCCGATGCCCTCGCCGCGGCGCAGGTCGCGCTCCGAGATCTCGGTGAAGGTGAGGCCGATGCTGCCCTGCCCCGTGATCAGCGCCTCGAAGCCCGGCGGCGTCTCGAACTCGTCCACGAGCGACACGAGAGGGGCGGCCGTGTGGCGCGCGTCGTCCACGGTCCCCGCCAGCGTGACGGGGATGAGCGTGGTCTGGCGGTCGGCGGAGACGAGCATCTCGCGCCCGCTCTCATGGTAGCCGTCGGCGGCCAGCACGGTCCCGTCCAGCGCGCGCACGTCGGCGAGCAGGCTGGCCGCGAGCGCGGCGAAGGCGGGATCGTCCACGGTGCGCTCGTCGGAGCGCAGGAGGATGAATTCGCGCGGCGGTTCGGGGCCGCGGATGCGCTCCTCGATGAGGGCGCGGGCGCGCTCGGACTCCGTGTTCGGGTCGAGCCGGTCGTTGGTGGTGAGCACGTCGCCGATGTCGAAGGCGAGCACGGCGGCGGCGGCCACGAGCGCCGTCCAGGCGGCGATGATGTACCAGCGGTGGCGGGCGCTGAAGCGCGCGATGCGCGCCGTGAGGGAGCGCCCCGAGGACCCCGAAGCCTTGCGCGCCATGACACAGCCCTCCGGCAGTGCCCCCATGCTAGCACGGCCCCGCGCCACGCGGCCCGCCCGGCGGCGTCCGTTCGCGAAGAATTAACCGGGGCCGCGCGGGGTTCCCTCAGAAGACGACGACGCCGCGGGCGTTCCTGCCGGCGGTCATGTCCTCGAAGGCCCGCGCCACCTCCTCGATGGGGTAGGTGGCGGTGACGAGGGCGTCGAGTTCGAGCTTGCCCGCGCGGTACCAGTCGAGCATGCGCGGGAAGTCGCGCACGCTGGCGCCGCCGCCGCAGAAGGAGCCCTTGATCGTCTTCTCGGTGACGGCGACGAGGCCCGCGGAGAGGGTGAAGGGGTCGTCGAAGCGGCCCACGCCCACGATGGTGGCGGTGCCGCCGCGGCGGGCGGCGGCCCAGGCCTGCTCCATGGCGGCGCCCACGCCGATGGCCTCGAAGGTGTAGTCCGCGCCGCGCCCGCCGGTCAGCTCCAGCACGCGCTCCACGGCGTTCTCGCTGGAGGCGTCGATGACGTGGGCGGCGCCGAGGCGGCTGGCGAGGCCGAGCTTGTTCGGGTTCGCGTCGATGGCGATGACGGTCCCGGCGCCGGCGATGAGGCAGCCCTGCAGCACGTTGAGGCCGACGCCGCCCGCGCCCCACACGGCGCAGGTGGCACCCGGGCGCACGCCCGCCGTGTTGATGGCCGCGCCCACGCCCGTGATCACGCCGCAGCCGAGCAGGGAGGCGCTTTGCAGGGGAATGTCGTCGTCGATTTTGATGGCCGTGTTCTCGGCCACGACGGTGTACTCGCACAGCCCGCCCACGGAGGCGAAGGGCGTGAGGTCCAGCCCGTCGCCGTGGAAGGGCGTGCTCGTGTTGTTCGTGAGGGGCATGCGCTCGCACTGGGCGTACTGGTTCTCGACGCACTGGGGGCAGCGCCCGCAGAAGGCGGTGGTGGTCATGATCACGTGGTCGCCCGGGGCGAGCGTGGTCACGCCCGCACCGACGGACTCGACGACGCCCGCGCCCTCGTGGCCCATGACGAGCGGGTTCATGGCGGGCAGCACGCCCTCGAGCACGGACTGGTCGGTGTGGCAGAGGCCGCAGGCGGCGAGCTTCACGCGCACCTGCCCGGGGCCGGGATCGTCGACCGTCACGGCGAGCACCTCAATGGGGGCGCCGCTGGCGCGCAGGACGGCGGCTTTGGCTTCCATCGTCGTCACCTCCGGCGCGCCCGACGGACGCGCGCGGGCGATTGTACGGGCAGACGGGCGCGTGGCGGGAACGGTCCCGCGCAGGCGCGCTATCATCGCGGAACGATGATCGCCGTGCTGCACGGGCTGGACGAGCTGCGGCTGCGCCGCCGCCTGGACGCCATCCGCGGCGACGACGCGGACGTGACGCTGCTCGACGGGCGCGACGCGAAGCCGGACGACATCCTCGCGCCCGCCTTCACCGCGCCCTTCCTCGCGCCGCGCCGCGTCGTCATCGTGGAGGGGCTGCTGGGGCGCTTCGAGTCGGGGCGCGGGAGCGGGCGCGCGCCCCGCGCCAACGCCTTCGACCCGCTGCTGGAGGGGCTGGCCGCGGGCGTGCCGGAGACGACGGCGCTGATCTTCCGCGAGGGCGAGCTGAGCGCGGGCCGCAATCCCCTGCTGCGGCGGCTGGAGGCGGACGCGGGCGCGACGGTGGAGCATTTCCCCGAACTGAAACGGGGCGAGCTGGCCGCGTTCGTGCGCGAGGAGGCGGGGAACCGGGGCGTGGCCCTGCGGCGGGGACGGTCGTCGCGCCCCCTGCCCGCCGACGAGGAGTGGCGGCGTCCGCGCGAGGACGACCCCGCGCAGCTGCTGGCCGCGCTCCACCCGAACACGCTGGAGCTGGCGCGCGAGCTGGAGAAGCTGGCGCTCTACACGATGGGGCGCGAGGCCACGGTGGACGACGTGGACCTGCTCTGCGGGGGCGAGCGCGGGGCCACCATCTGGGAGCTGACGGACGCGGTGCTGGACGGGGAGACGGCGAAGGCGCTGCAGGCGCTGCGCTTCCTGCGTTCGCGCGGGGAGACGGTGAACGGGCTGCTGGCGCAGCTGGCGGCGGCCTACCGCCCGCTGGTGACGGTGGGGGAGATGCTGGCGGAGGGGGCGGGCGCGGAGGAGATCGGGAAGGCCATCCGGCGGCCCTGGCCGCGCCTGCGCGATCAGGCCATCCAGCGCGCGCGGCGGCTGGGGCCGGAGGGCGTGCGCCGCGCCTACGAGATCCTGGTGGCGGCGGACGGCGGCGTGAAGCGCGGCGAGGTGCGCGACGAGGTGGCGCTGGAGGTGGCGGTCACGCGGCTGCTGGCGCTGGCGCCGCGCGCGGGCCGGCGGGCGTCGTAGGGCGCGCGCGAGGGGGCGGCTCAGCCCTGCCAGACGGGGTTGTAGCAGGCGACGGCGCGCCCGGACTGGCCCGCCGGGGTCTCCAGCGGCGGCGGCGGTTCGTTGCGGCACCGGTTCAGCGCCTTGCGGCAGCGCGGGGCGAAGGCGCAGTGCTCGGCGGGGGCGTCCAGGTCGGGCGGCGCGCCGGGCAGGGCGCGCAGCTCGCGGCGGGCGGCGTCGAGGCGCGGCAGGGCGGCCAGCAGGCCGTGCGTGTAGGGGTGCAGCGGCGAGGCCAGCGTCTCGCGCACGGGGCCCGTCTCCACCAGCCGCCCCGCGTACATGACGCCCACGTCGTCGGCGATCTGGGAGACGACGCCGAAGTCGTGCGTGATGAGCAGGATGGCCGCGTCGCGCTCGCGCCGCAGGGCGTCGAGCTGGTGCAGGATCTGCGCCTGCACCGTTACGTCGAGGGCGGCGGTGGGCTCGTCGGCGATGATGAGGTCGGGTTCGAGGGCGGTGGCGATGCCGATCATGACGCGCTGGCACATGCCGCCGGAGAGCTGGAAGGGGAGCGCTTTGGCCACGCGCTTCGGGTCGGGCAGGCCCGCGCGGGCGAGGACGTCCACGGCCTGGGCGCGGGCCTCGCGCTTCCCGCGCCCGAGGTGCGCGGTCAGCACCTCCGCCACCTGATCGCCCACGGGCAGCACGGGATTGAGGCCAGCCACGGGGTCCTGGAAGATCATGGCCATGCGCCGCCCGCGCAGGGCGCGCAGCTCCGGTTCGCGCATGGCCAGCAGGTCCATGCCGTCGAAGGCGATTTCGCCGGCGAGGACGTCGGCCCCGGCGGGCAGGAGGCGGGGGATGGCGGCCCCCACGGTGCTCTTGCCCGCGCCCGATTCGCCCACGAGCGCGAACACGCGCCCGCGCTCGATGTCGAGGGAGACGCCGTCGGCGGCGTGGGACACGGCGTCGCGCGTGCGGTAGCGCACGGAGAGGCCGCGAACGCGGACGAGGGGCGTGGCCACGGCGATGGGCGGCTGGCCGCTGGGCCGGATGGAGGCGCGGCTAGCCGCTGGGCCGGATGGAGGTGATGAAGCGGCCCTGCACGCGCACGTCGTCGGCGTTGGCGTAGATGGGCGGCATGGCCGAATTGGCGGGCTGCAGGCGCACGCGGTCGCCCTCGCGGTAGAGCCGCTTGAGCGTCACCTCGCCGCGGTCCTCCAGCCACACGGCCACCTTCTCGCCGTCGTCGGCGGTGGCGGCGGGCTCGAGGAAGACGATGTCGCCGTCGTCGATGAGATCCTCGATCATGGACTCGCCCTTCACGCGCAGGGCGAAGACGTTGCGGCGGCCGCGCAGCATCTCCTCGGTGACGGTGACGGTGTCCTCGACGTCGGCCCGCCAGCGGTCGCTGGAGGGGACGGGGATGGGCTGGCCGGCGGCGATGGCGCCGAGCACGGGCACGTCCACGGTGCGCGCGCGGCGGCCGCCGCCCGGCAGCTTGACGCCGCGCGAGACCTTGCGGTCGCGCTCCAGCACGCCCTTCTCCTCCAGCCGCCGCAGGTTGTAGTCCACCACGGACGTGCTGCTCACGCCGCAGCCGCGCTGGATGTCGCGGACGGACGGCGGGTAGTCGTTCTCGTCGATGAAGTCGCGGATGTACTCCATGATCTTGCTCTGGCGGGCGGAAAGTTCGGCCATGACGTGCTCCTCCGGGAAACGCATGTTTCGCCATTCGACAACATCGAATCCTTATCGTCAAACCTCCGTTCCGAACGAACGGCGGTTGCGGTCCGGGGCGGGCGGCGGTTGGATGGGGGGATGGACGCGCGCGCGCGCATCGAGGGGCTCGCCGCCGAAGCCGGGTTCGACCGCGTGCGCTTCGCGGGGGCGGAGACGCTGGCGGAGGCGCGCGCGGCGGCCAGGGCGGCGCGCGCCGAGGGGCGGCTGGCGGACCTGCGCTGGATGACGGACGGCTGGATCGACCGCGCATCCGACCCCGATGCGTTCCTGGCGGGCGCGCGCACCGTGGCGCTCTTCGCCGTGGCGGCGCACGCCCCCGACCCGCCGCGCCCCGACGGACGGGCGCGCGGGCGCGTGGCCCGCTACGCGCGGGGGCGCGACTACCACCGCCTGTTCGAGCCGCGGCTGCGGCGCATCGCGCGCGCCATCCGCGAGGAGCTGGGCGGCGAGGCGCGCGCCACGGTGGACTACGGGCCGCTGCTGGAGCGTCCGCTGGCGGCGCGCGCGGGGCTGGGCTGGCTGGGCAAGTCGACCATGCTGCTGGCCCCGGGCCTCGGCCCCTGGACGCTGCTGGGCGCGGTGGCGACGACGCTGGCCATCGCGCCCGACGCGCCCCTTCGCAAGAGCTGCGGCTCGTGTACGCGCTGCATCGCGGCCTGCCCCACGGGGGCCATCGCGCCGGACGGCGGGGCGCTCGACGCGCGCCTCTGCATCAGCTACCACACGATCGAGAGCCGCGAACCCATCCCGCGCGAGCTGCGCGCGAAGTTCGGCGACTGGATCTTCGGCTGCGACGACTGCCTCGATTCCTGCCCGGTGGGGGCGCGCGGCGCGGCGGGCCATCCCGACCTCGCGCCCGCCTCGGCGGACGACGCCTTCCCGCCGCTGGCGGAGCTGCTGGCGCTGGACGAGGCGGGCTTCCGCGAGCGCTTCCGCGGACGCGCCATCCGGCGGGCCACGCGCGACGGCTTCCTGCGCAACGTGTGCGTGGCGCTGGGCAACGCGGGCGCGCCGGAGGACGCGGCGGCGCTGGAGGGGGCGCTGGCGGACGGCGCGGCGCTCGTGCGCGGGCACGCCGCCTGGGCGCTCGGCGAGCTGGCGCGGCGGCACGGCCTGGGCGCGCGCGCGGCGGCGGCGCTGGAAGCGCGGCTGGCGGCGGAGCCGGACCCGTGGGCGCGCGGGGAGCTGGCGGCGGCGCTGGAAGCGGCTAGAGGCGCAGGCCCAGCAGCTCGCGCGTGAGCGCGCCGTCGGCGGCCACGCGCACGACCACCCAGGTGAGGCGCAGCCTGACGGGGCCGTCGTCCGTCTCCAGCCACACCTCGTCGCCCTTCTCCCAGCGGTAGTCGGAGTCGATGGTGAGGTAGCGGCGTCCCTTGCCGCCGGAGAATTCGTCGGCCTCGAAGAAGCTGGTCTCCATGCGCGCGCAGTCTACGGCGCGGGCGGCGGGCGTGGCGCTGGGCGACGGCGTGGCTGTAGCGCTGGGCGATGGCGCGGCCGTGGCGCTGGGCGACGGCGTGGCGCTGGGCGACGGCGTGGCGCTGGGCGTCTCCGCCTGGCCGGACGTCCCGCCGCTCTCCTCCTCCCCGAAGCCGCCGGAGCTCCCCGGACTGAACGTCACCGACACGCTCCGCAGCCCCGTCATCGTCACCGTGCACGTGCTCCCCGAACCGCTGCACGCACCGCCCCAGCGCGTCTGGAAGCGGTAGAACGGCGTGGCCGTAATCGTCACGCGCGTGCCGTGGCTGTAGGTGTAGGCGCCCGCCCCCGGCGAGACGCTGCCTCCCGTCGTTTTCGTGATCCGCAGCGTGTACCGCTTCTTCGTGAAGTGCGCCGTGAAGGTGAAGTCTGATGAAAATGGCCATCAACTTGATCGCGTTCACGGGTGAACCACTCTCTGGATAGACGTAGCTATTTGATCAAACAGATCGTTCACTGCGTCCTCTGCGCTATCCGATGCACCGGTAGCCCCACTACGAGAGCGTTGAGGGCGCTCCAAAACAGTCCCGGTGTCAGAATCAATGATCATCCATTTTTCAGATGCTGTGTCTATGATACTAACTATGAAAACGCCATCATCGAGCGCTGCTCCGCCCATCATTATACGTGCATTCACGGGGATAGTGATGACATAGTGTGTACCACTCAGACGGTATTGCCTTCCTCCTGTATAAATTGCTCCAGCAGACATTGCAGGAATGCCATCAGATCCCACTTTGGGTGTAACACCAACTGCCTCGTTGGAGATATAGTTCACGCCTGCACCTACGCCCCGAACCTGGACGTAGTAGCCTTTGTAGTTAGCGAGGTTACGGAGTCGGTGTGTGCGTGTCGTCGCTTGGCCGCTAACAACGGTCGTCCATGCTCCCCAATCTCCCGACCTTCCTCCAAAGAAGGGGCCTTGTAGTCGGTACTGCCAACTCGTAACGCCCGTCGCCGTCGCCGTCCACTCAAGAATCAGCTCCCGTGCTGTACCATCCGAGAGCGCGATAAGCTTCAGACAATAGGGGAGGCCAAGCCGCGCCAGATCGTTCGTCGTCGCACGGCGCAGAGCCTCGGGCACGCATCCCGTGAGGGTGTTGCCGGAGAGGGCGAGCGTGCGCAGCTTCGTCAGGCTCCCCAGCTGCGTCGGGATCACCCCCGTCAACCGGTTGCCCGACAACTCCAGCGTCTCCAGCGCCGTCAGGCTCCCCAACTGCGGGGGAATGCTCCCCGTCAACCGGTTCGCGTACAGGTACAGATGCCTCAGCTTCGTCAGGCTCCCCAGCTGCGTCGGAATCGCTCCCGTCAGCCAGTTCCCGTACAGGTACAGCTTCGTCAGCTTCGTCAGACTTCCCAGCTGCGTGGGAATGGCCCCCGACAGCCGGTTCCAGGACAGATTCAGCTCCGTCAACGCGGTCAGGCTCCCCAGCTGCGTCGGAATCGCCCCCGACAGCCCGCTCCCGTGCAGGTACAGTTTCGTCAGCTTCGTCAGACTCCCCAGCTGCGTGGGAATGGCCCCCGACAGCCTGTTCCTGGACAGATTCAGCTCCGTCAACGCCGTCAGTCTCCCCAGCTGCGTCGGAATCGCCCCCGACAGCCCGCTCGCGTGCAGGGACAGCTTCGTCACGCGCTTCGGCGTCCCCCCCACCATCACGCCCTTCCATCTCGTGATCGCCATCCCCGGCGCCCAGTTCAGCTCCCTCCGAAACAGCCCCGTCCCCACCAGCGTCGTCTCCATCGCCAGCAGCGCGTCGCAGTCCGCCGCCAACGCCGCGTTCGCCGTCCGCGATCCCCCCAGCGTCGTGGCCGTACAGGTCGGCGGGGTCGCCGGCAGCGCTGCCGCGGGCGCGGTCGTCGGCACGGGCGTCACCGCCGTCCGCGCGCCCGCCTGCTCGCCGTCCCGCGACATGCCCAGCGCCAGCGCCAGCGCCAGCCCCACGACGCCCAGCGTCGCGGCCAGCATCGCCCCGAACCGCAGATGCCGCGCGTCCATCGCCACACCCCCTCCCCGCAAGGATGGGCCCGCGGTAAGGAGGCTGTCAACGGGTGGGGCGGAGGGCGCGCTGGGCGGCGCGCGCGGCCTCGTCGGCGGGACGGTAGCGGGCCAGGAAGTCCGCCGCGAAGGACTCGAAGGTGCCGGCCAGCACGGCCTCGCGCATGCGCTCGCAGAGGCGCGCAAGGTAGCGCAGGTTGTGGATGCTGGCGAGCCGGTAGCCGAGCAGCTCGCGGTTGCGGAAGAGGTGGTGGACGTAGGCGGCGGAGTAGCCGGCGCACATGGCGCAGTCGCAGCCCGCCACGAAGGGGCCGTCGCGTTCGCGGTGGCGCGCGGCGCGGACGTTGAGGCGGCCGTCGTCGGCGAAGAGCGCGCCCGTGCGCCCGAGGCGGGTGGGCAGCACGCAATCGAAGAGGTCGACGCCGCGGGCCACGGCGTTCACGAGGTCCTCGGGGCTGCCCACGCCCATGAGGTAGCGCGGGCGGTCGGCGGGCAGCTCGGCGCAGGCGGCGGCGAGGGCCGCGTGCATCTCCGCCTTGCCCTCGCCCACGGAGAGGCCGCCGATGGCGTAGCCGGGCGCGTCGAGGGCGGCGAGGGCGCGGGCGTGGGAGCGGCGCAGGCCCGCGTCCGTGCCGCCCTGCGCGATGGCGAAGAGCGCGGGCGCGTCCGCGTCCCCGTCGATGGCGGCGCGCGAGCGTTCGTACCAGCGCAGGGTGCGGCCGGCGGCGTCGCGCTGCTGCGCCGCGGGGGCGTCGGCGGGCGGCACCTGGTCGAGCGGCATGGCGACGTCCACGCCGAGGGCGCGCTGCACCGCGATGGCCAGTTCGGGCGTGTAAAGGTGTTCCGTACCGTCGAGGTGGGAGCGGAAGCGCACGCCCGCGTCGTCCACGCGCATGAGGCGGGCGAGGCTGAAGACCTGGAAGCCGCCGCTGTCGGAGAGGATGGGGCCGTCCCAGCGCATGAAGCGGTGGACGCCGCCGAGGGACTCGACGAGGCGGTGGCCGGGGCGCAGGAAGAGGTGCCAGGCGTTGACGAGGACCATGCGCGCGCCCGCGGCGGCCACCTCGGCGGGCGTGAGCGCCTTCACCCCGGCGAGCGTGCCCACGGGCAGGAAGGCGGGCGTGGGCACGGCTCCGCGCGCGGTCTCGAGCACGCCCGCGCGCGGGGCGAGGGGATGCGCGCCGCCGCCCTCGAGGCGGAAGGCGACGGGCACGGTCAGGCGAGCACGGCGTCGAGCGCGGCTTCGACCGCCGCGTCGGGCACGTCGCGGTGGACGGCGGCGTGGCCGATGCGGTCGAGCAGCACCCAGGAGATGGCGCCGTCGCGCACCTTCTTGTCGCCGCGCATGGCCTCGCGCACGGCCCCGCGATCCACGTCCGGGGCGCGTTCGGGCAGGCCGCAGGCGCGCAGCAGCTCCTGCTGGCGGGCGAGCGCGTCGGGGGCGAGCAGACCGCGTTCGCGGGCGATGACGCCGGCGGCGCGCATTCCCACGGCGACGGCCTCGCCGTGCAGGTAGCCGCCGAAGCCGGCGGCGGCCTCGATGGCGTGGCCCACGGTGTGGCCGTAGTTGAGGAGCGTGCGCGCGCCCGCCTCGCGCTCGTCGCCGGAGACGACGCGGGCCTTGATGGCGGCGCTGCGGGCGATGAGGTCGCCCCCGGCCATGCCCCCGGGGTCGCCCGCGCGCGCCTCCAGCAGCGCCACCAGCTCCTCGTCGAGGATGAAGCCGTGCTTCACCAGCTCGGCCAGCCCCGCGCGCAGGTGACGGGGCGGGAGCGTGGCCAGCAGGGCCGGATCGATGGCCACGAGGCGCGGCTGCGCGAAGGCCCCCACGAGGTTCTTGCCGAGGGCGTGGTCGATGCCCGTCTTGCCCCCGATGGCGGCGTCCACCATGCCCAGCAGCGTGGTGGGGATGTGGGCGAAGGGCACGCCGCGCAGCACGGTGGCGGCGGCGAACCCGCCCAGGTCCGTGACCACGCCGCCGCCGAGGCAGACGACGAAATCGCCGCGCTCCACGCGCTCGCCGAGGAGCCAGTCCCAGACGGCGGCGACGGTGGCCAGCGTCTTGTGCTCCTCGCCCGCGGGGATGGCGTGGCTGGCGGCGCGGAAGCCCGCGGCGCGCAGCGAGGCCAGCGCGCGCGCGGCGAAGCGCGGCCCCGTTCCCGCGTCGGCGAGGAGGAAGGCGCGGCCCGACAGCCCCGCCCCGGCGCAGAGCTCGCCGAGGCCGTCGAGCGCGCCCTCGCGCACGACGACGGGGTAGCGCCCGCCGGGGGCGCGCACGGTGGCGGCCACGTCCGCGAGGCCCGTCGCGGCGGGCGCGGCGGGGCGCTCCTCGCCCCACAGGCGCAGCACCTCCGCGCACGCCTCCTCCGGCGTGAGGCCGTCCACGTCGATGGATGCGTCGGCGCGCGCGTAGGCGGCGCGGCGGGCGTGGAGCAGCGCGGCCAGCCGTTCGGCGGGATCGCCCTCGAGCAGCGGGCGCGGCTCGTCGCCCCCCTGGCGGGCGAGGCGTTCGGCGGCGACGGCGGGGCTGACGGCCAGCCAGACGCTGAAGCCCCCGGCGAGGGCGCGCCGTCCGGCGGCGTGGGCGGGCGCGCCGCCGCCGGTGGCCACGACGGCGCGATCGGCGCGGGCGGCGCGCTCCAGCGCCTCCGCCTCCAGCGCGCGGAAGGCGGCCTCGCCCTCGTCCCGGAAGACGGCCGCCACGGATCGCCCCGCGGCCTCCTCCACGAGCGCGTCGGTGTCGAGGAAGGCCCAGCCCAGGCGCTCGGCGACGAGCCGCCCGACGGTGGACTTGCCGCCGCCGGAGAGGCCGGTGAGGAAGATGCGCCCGGACATGGCCGTTCGCGCTCAGTCGCGGTGCGCGCGCGGGCCGAGGGCGCGCAGGTAGCCCTCGACGTTGGCGCGCAGCTCGGCGAGGCCGTCGCCCCCGAACTTCTCCAGCCAGGCGTCGGCGAGCGCGATGGCCACCATGGCCTCGGCCACGACCCCGGCGGCGGGCACCACGCACACGTCGCTGCGCTCGTAGTGCGCCAGCACCTCCTCGCCCGTCTCCAGGTCGACGGACGGCAGGGGATGGGCGAGCGTGGGGATGGGCTTCACGGCGGCGCGCACGACGATCTCCTCGCCCGTGCTCATGCCCCCCTCGATGCCGCCGTGGTTGTTCGAGCCGTGCCGCCAGGGCCGTTCGCCCCATTGATCCACGGGCAGGATCACGTCGTGCGTCTCCGAGCCGCGCCGCTCCGTGGCGTCGAAGCCGAGGCCGAAGCCCACGCCCTTGAAGGCGTTGATGCTGCAGACGGCCTGCGCGATGCGCCCGTCCAGCTTGCGGTCCCACTGCACGTGCGAGCCGAGGCCAAGCGGCACGCCGCTAACGCGCACCTCCACCTGCCCGCCGAGCGTGTCGCCGTCGGCCTTGGCGGCGTCGATGGCGGCGACCATGGCGGCGGCGGCGGCGGGATCGGCGCAGCGCACGGGGTCCGCCTCCACCGCCTCCCGGTCGATGGCCCCGACCGGCGCCGCGCGCACGCCGCCGATGGCCACCGTGTGGCTGTGGAAGGCCACGCCGAACTCGTCCAGCAGGCGCTTGGCCACGCCCGCCACGGCCACGCGCGCCGCCGTCTCCCGCGCGCTGGCGCGCTCCAGCACGTTGCGCGCGTCGTCGAAGCCGTACTTGACCGCGCCGGGCAGGTCGGCGTGCCCCGGGCGCAGCCGCGTGACGCGCTCGACCTCCGCCTCGACCGGCTCGACGGCCATGCGCTCGGTCCAGTTGGCCCAGTCGCGGTTCGGGATCCAGAGCGCGACGGGCGAGCCGAGCGTGAGGCCGTGGCGCACGCCCGCCGTGATTTCGGCGCGGTCCCGCTCGATCTTCATGCGCCCGCCGCGCCCGTGGCCGCGCTGGCGGCGCGCGAGGTCGCGGGCGATGTCGTCCTCGGACAGGGGCAGGCCCGCGGGCAGCCCCTCGATGACGGCGGTGAGTCCCTTGCCGTGGCTTTCGCCAGCGGTCAGGAAGCGGAAGCGTCCGGTCACGATGCGCGCTCCTCCGCGCCCCATGCTACGCCAGCCGCGCGGAGCGGGGGCGGGGCGGCGAGCGCATACATCGGGGCGAGGTACTCGCCAATCTGAACGGTCCTCAATGATGCCGAATCACGTGATTCAGGCGTTCCATCTCCTACTGCTGTTCCTTGTTCGCGTGCTCGTGGATCATGTTTTCGATGGCCTTACCGACCATGTACCCTCCCGTGATCGAATCTTTCGTGCTGTCGAGCCGAAGCCTCAGGATACGCTCATTCGCGTACCCACCCTTGGAGATGCGAATCGTGATTTCGTAGCTATCCGTGTTCATCACTAGCGACTCACGAACTTCCAGATCGTGTCCTCGCCCTTGAACACGCCGCCGCTGCCGAAGCGACGCTCCTCGCCACTGGCCTCTTCGCGATAGAGGCCGGGGAGCACCACCCGGTCTCCGCCGTACAGGCGCGGGTCGTCCCGATGGCGCGTGGCGTCGCGCCACGCTTCGTCTTCGCTATCACGGGTCGGGCCCTCCCAGCCGCACAGGAAGCAGAGCGCGTGTCGCTGGGGCGGCGGAAGCGACCTTCCGACATCCGAAGCGATGCCGACCCATTCGTGCGCGGTGGACATGCCAACGTGCCGCCGCCACACAATGGCCGTACCCATCTCACATAGAAAAGCACCAGAGGCGTCAGCCTCGCACTCCTCGACATACGCATTGGCCCACCTATGACCGCTGCCGGTGGCTCCGCAACTGAAGCCACCGAGCCAATCCCAACCTGCGTGAAAGGAATCAACGTCGTCGGGCACTCCAGCGACACGATAATACTTGCCGAGATCCATGTCTACTCCCTCTCTTTGGGACTCATACGACGCGGGCGCTCGTCCATCTTCACCCGCGCCCACTTGCGGACTCGTAGGAGCGGCACGCGCTTGTTCAACTCGGCAAGACTCTTGTGGATCGCGTTGCGTTCCGCGTTCTCCTGCCGCAGTTCAAGGATCTCCATCTCGCGGGAGCTCTTGCGCGCATTACATTCGGGGCAGAGCAGGCCGAGGTTGTACAGCTCGTCCTCACCGCCCAACGAGCGGGCCAGCGAGTGGTCCACCTGCAGGTAGAACGGATTGGGCGTGACGCCATCGGGCATCCTCGGTTCCCAGCCGCAACCCCAGCAAATCACGCCCCACTCCTCAATCATCATCTCCTTCGCCTCGGCCTTCGTGAAGCGCCCCGCCCACGTGCGGTCCACACGCCTGGACTCCGCGACGGCGAGTTTTGCCCAGTTGATCTCGTGCGACGGCAGATCGGCGATGTCGGGTGGGCCGATGGTCCGCGACTGAACGAGCGCCATCTGCGCTCCTTCGAGGCCAAGCGCGCGGAGCGTTGCGTCCGTCGTGTCCGTCAGGCGCAAGGGACCGCCGTACTCTTCGGGATTAGCCACGAAGCGGCGCTTGTTCATCGTCCAGGCCCGATAGGCCCAGTCGCAGCCGAGCCAGCGACGACCGGTCGCCTCCGCCGCCATAAGGGTCGTGGCGCAACCCGCGAACAGGTCCACCACCAAGTCGCCGGGATTCGAGGACGCCTCAATGATGCGCTTCGCAAGGGCTAGCGGCTTCTGTGTCGCATAGCCGGTGCCTTCGCTGGACGTACCCACCTTCGGTATCTCCCACCAATTCTCCGGTATCTTCCCTTGTGCGCCCTTACGCTCACGCCACTGAGCAAGAGTCTCCTCACCATCGCTCCAGTTCTGTCCACCATGCGGTGCGCCTCCTTTGTATGGCACGCGCACTGCATCCCGATTGAAAGTCCACGACTTCCCCTTGTTGTACCACAAGATCACATCGGTACAGCGGACAAACTGCCGGATATAAGGAGTGCTTGCCGTGGTATAGCACCACACAATCTCATTCCGAAGGTTCTTGGACCCGAAGATCGCATCCAAAAGCATCCGCAAATGCGAATCACTCTTGTAGTCGCAGTGGACGTAGATGCTGCCCGTGTCCTTCAGAACGCGATGGCAATGGACCAGCCGCACGGCCATAAAGCAGATGTATGCGGCCTGATTGTCGCCAGCCGTCTCGCGCACAGCCTCAATGACGCGGTGAACGCGGCGCGCCACGCTGCCTTCGGGAGCGTGCTCGATGTGACCGTAGAAACGCTGGTGGGTAGGTTCGGAAGAGATGTCTCCGTTCCAAGTGAAGATGTCATCAACCTTCGAGCCACCTTCAACCATCAACTGTTTCTTGTGCTGCGGGTTATCGAGGCTGAGGCCATGGGCACGGAACAAGTCCTTCTCCTCAGCCTTCTCAAACTCCGTAATCGGCGGCTTGGCCTCGCGGCGGAACGTCTCCATCTTCCCGAAGGGAGGATCGATATTGATGAGGTCCACACTCTCATCGGGCATGGCCTCCAGCAGGCGCAGGTTATCCATGACTGCGAACGTGCGGTTGGGGAAGTTCAGTTCGGCCATTCTCTCACCCGTGCACTTATTTTCTATGTGGGCCAGCAGCGCGTCAACCCAAGTCCCTACTCCCCGCCCGCGACCGGCTGGCCAATCGGGGGCGGGAGCGCGATGGGGACGGGCGCGCCGTTCGCGTCCGGCGGCTCGTACGCGGTGTCGAGGCGCGCGAGAATCTCGGCGGGCTCGAGGCCGTCCCAGTCGATGGCGTCGGCCTCGCGGCGGCTGGCGGTGGCGGTCAGGATGGGCCGCTGCGTGACCGCCCCGCCGTCCGCCGCGAAGGTGGCGTACACGTCCACGCGCACGCTCCCGAGGCTGAGGTTGGGGACGTCGTAGAGCAGCATCTCGGCCAGCCTGGCGGCGAGGGGGACGGCCTCGTCGAGCGCGGACGCGACCTGCTCGCGGCGGCCGTCCACGGAGCGGAAGGCGCCCTCGGCGGACGACTGCACGGTGGCGGCGTCGGCGTCGGCGGCGACCAGCTCGGCGCGCTGGACGCCCGCCCACAGGCCCGGGGGGACGTCGCGGGGCGGGCGGGCGCGCCGCCAGGAGGCCATGGCCTCGAGGATGAGGGCGGCCACGATGGCGTGGTCGCCGGAGGCCACGCGCCGCCGCCAGCCGCGCTGCTGGAACATCTCCGTGGCCACGATCCAGCCGACGAGCAGGAAGAGGGCGAGCGCCAGGGCGCTGCCGATGACGATCATGGCGCGGGCGCGAGGGCGGCGCGGGCGGCCTCGCGCATGGCGTCGAGCGGGGCGGCCCGGCCCGTCCAGCGCTCGAAGGCGAGCGCGCCCTGGCGCACCAGCATGGGCAGCCCGCCCAGCGTCGGGCGTCCGGCGGCGCGGGCCGCGCGCAGCAGGGGCGTCTCCGCGGGCGCGTACACGATGTCCACGATGAGCGCGGCGGGCGCGGCCTCCGCCGGGTCGCGGATGAGGGCCGTCTCCGCGCCGCCGCCCTCCATGCCCGCGGACGTGCAGTTGACGACGCAATCGAAGGGCGCGAGGGGCGCGTCGAGGGGCAGGGCGCGCGCGCCCGCGTCCGAGGCCAGGGACGCGGCGGCATCGGGGCGGCGGGCGGCGATGGCGACGGACGCGGCGTGCGCGCGCGCGAGGGCGAAAGCGATGCCGCGCGCCGCGCCGCCCGCGCCCAGCAGCAGGAAGCGCTGGCCCGCAGGCGCGAAGCCGGCCTCCGCGAGCGCCGCCGTGAAGCCGTCGCCGTCGGTGTTGTGCCCGACGAGGCGCCCGCCGTCGTTGACGATGGTGTTGACGGCCCCGGCTTCGGCGGCGGGCGGCGCGAGCTCGTCGAGGAGCGGGAGCGCGGCGCGCTTGTGGGGGATGGTCACGTTCGCGCCGAGGCAGTCGGGCGCGCGCAGGGCGTCGATGCGGCCGCGCAGGGCGTCGGGCGGCGTGTCCCAGCGCTCGTAGGCGGCGTCGATGCCCGCCGCGCGCAGGGCGGCCCCCTGGATGACGGGCGACAGGGAGTGGGCCACGGGATGGCCGACGATGCCGAGGCGGACGCTCACGGGGCCGCGCTCATGCGGTCGACGTTGGCCTGATGCTGGGCCGCGGTGACGGCGAAGACGTGCGAGCCGTCGTTGGCGAAGGCGTCGAGCACGTAGTAGTAGAAGCCGGTTTCGACGGGGTCGACGACGGCCTCGATGGCGGCCAGCCCGGGGCTGGCGATGGGGCCGGGGGGCATCCCCGCGTGGAGGCGCGTGTTGTAGGGGGAGGGATGCGCGAGGTCGGCCACGGTGATCTCGCTGCCCGGCTTCCACCAGCCGAATTCGGCCACGCTGGCCGGGTCCGTGGCGACGGCGTACTGCACGCCCGCGTCCGCGCCGAGGCGGTCGCCCGCGTCGAGGCGGTTGAAGAAGACCCCGGCCACGATGGCGCGCTCGTCCGGGACCGCGATCTCGCGCTCGATGATGGAGGCCAGCGTGAGCGTGTCGTGGACGGTGAGGCCGCGGTCAGCGGCGGCCTCGCGCAGGGCGGCGGAGAAGCGCAGCTCCATCGTCTCGAACATGAGCGCCACGAGGTCGGCGGCGGTGGCGCCCACGGGCAGGATGTAGGTGTCGGGGAAGAGGTAGCCCTCGCGGCCCACGCCCTCGGGCAGGTCGGCGGCGAGGCTGGCGGGCAGGGCGGCATCGGCGGCGGCGGCGATGAACTCGTCGGCGGTCCCGAAGCCCGCTTCCGCGGCGATGGCGGCCATCTCCTCGATGCGCAGGCCCTCGGGGAAGGTCACGCGCGCGGTGGGCACGGCCTCGGCCACGGTGAGGTCGTCGATGATGGAGGCGGTGGACGCGCCGGGCGTGAGCGTGTAGGCGCCGGAGGCGAGGCGGTTCTGCAGGCCGAGGAGCGAGGCCAGCGCGTTGAATTGCGCCGCCGAGCGGATGACGCCCAGCGCCTCCAGCTGGTCCGCCACGTCGCTGGCCGTGCTGCCCTCGGCGAGGATGTAGCGCTGGGTTCCGGCGGCGGGCGCGGGCTCGGCGGGCGCCACGATGTCCCCGCCGAGCGTGGCCCGCGGCGTGCCCGCCACCAGCGCCGCGCCGAGCACGACGGCCCCCGCGACCAGCGCGAAGCCCGCCGCCATGAGCAGGGAGCGCCCCGTGAGGAAGCGCGCGAGGTCGGGGTTCACGGCGCGCCGCTCCCGCCCGCGCGCGCGTCCAGTTCGGCCTGCAGGAGCACGGCGGCGGCGGCGGAATCGAGCGTTCCGTCGCGGCGCGCGGCGGCGGCGGGCACGCGGCGCGCCGCCTCGACCGTGGTCAGGCGCTCGTCGCGCAGGCGCACGGGCACGTCCAAGCGCTCGCGCAGGCGCCCGGCGAGGGCGCGGACGGCGCGCGTCTGATCGGAGTCGCCGCCCGCCAGCGTGAGCGGCAGCCCCACGACGACCTCGTCCACGCCCTCGCGTTCGACGAGCGCGGGCATGGCCTCGAGCAGGGCGCGCGCGCCGCCGCGGATGGCGGGACGGGGGTGGGCGTAGAGGCCAAGCTCGTCGCTCACGGCCACGCCCGTGCGGCGGGCGCCGGGGTCAAGGGCCATCAGCCGCCTCCCCGTCGGGGGCGGGTTCGGGGGGGCGGACGGCGTAGACGACGTCGATGCGGGCTCCGAAGCGCGGGAGCCACGGCGCCCAGCCCGGCGAGAGCCCGATTTCGACATCGTCGCTACCATAGCGGCTTCGCAGTTCCGCTTCCGCCGACCCGATGCGGCGGCCCCGCACGGCGTCCTCCACCTCGGCGGGCGTGGGGGCGTCGGGGAAGGCCGCGCTCAGCCGCAGCTCGGAGGTGCGGGAGCCGTCGGCGTGGTCGCGCTGGGCGCGGCCCGTCTCCACCGCGACGACCGTGCCGGGGACGAGCGGGCCCAGCCCCTCGGGCGCGTCCAGCACGGAGCGGGCGAGGGCCTCCAGCGCCGCCGGGGGGATGGCGAGCGCGCGCACGGCCACGCGCGCCTCCGCGAAGACGGCGGCGGCGGCCTCGCCCTCGGCGGCGCTGGGCGCGCCCAGATCCACGGTGGCGGCCACGCTGCGCGCGATGACGGCGTGGCCGGGGCGCGCCTCGGCCAGCAGGGCGGCGAGCGAGACGTCCCCGGCGAGGTCCTCGGCCAGCGCCTCGAGCGCGCGCAGGTCGGCGGCGGCGACCGCGCGCGCGTCGCCGTCCGCGCCGCCCGAGGCCGCCTCGGGGTTGGTCACGTCGAGCGCGAGGAAGGACTGGTTGCGCCACTGCGTGATGGCGTTCGCCGCGACGTTGCCCGCCTCGCCCGCGGCGATGGAGGTGGCCGCGATGCGCGTCTCGCCCCCCGCCGGCACCGTGACCGCCTCGTCGAGCGCGAAGGAGACGAAGGCGGGCAGGGCGAAGACGATCGACCCGGCGGGCACGGCCACGGCCTCGCCGGTGGGGTTGGAGACGACGAGCGTGGCCGTGGCGGCGGACACGCCCCGCGCGGCCATGCCCGTGGTCGGCACGGCCAGCAGGATGGTGCGCTGGGCGGAGACGGCCTCGGCGGGCAGCGTCAGCGTCTCCAGGTCGGGCGCCTCCACGCGCGGCGAGGCGCGCGCCACGACCAGGCGCTCGACGCGCTGCGCGGGCGGGTAGACCGTGACCGTGGCCGCGGGCGCGACGGTGAAGAGGATGACGAGCGCCGCCAGCGCCAGCAGGCCGACGACGGCGCGGGGCGCGTAACGCTCGACCGGCGGCAGGAGCAGCGTCGTACCGCCGAGCCGCAGCACGGCCTTGCCCCCCGCCCCCCAGTGCACGCCGCCGGGCGTGGCGGCGACGGGCAGGCCCTGACGGCGGGCGCGGCGGGCGAGCGCCCCCGAACGGGTGGCGATGGCGAGCGTGCGGCCCCGCGCCCGCGCGTGGCGGGCGACGCGGCGCATGGCCAGCTCCCCGGCCAGCGCGCGGTTGCCGGCGGGCGCGTGCAGCACGACGGCGAGCGTGGGCGCGGCGTCGATGCGCCCGCAGATGCCATCGATCTCCTCGTGACGGCCCACGGGCACGACGGCCGCGACGGTCGCCTCGGCGGCGGGGACCTCGTCGTCCGCGACCGCGGCGGGCGGCGGCGCTTCCTCCGGCTCCTCCCCGATCGCGGGGACGTCGCCGGAGTCCGGCGGGGTTCCGGATGCGTCCATGGCCATCGTCCGCCTACCCGTTCGCGAGGGCGGCGGCGGCGCGGCGGCGGCCAGCCTCGAGGGCGGCGTCGAGGGCGGCGGGATCGCGCGCGCCCGCCTCGGCGAGGTCGGGGCGTCCGCCGCCGCCGCCGCCCGCGGCCCTGGCGGCCTCGCGCACGATGTCGCCCGCATGCACGCCCGCGGCCACGAGGTCGGGCGTGGCGGCCACGAGGAAGGCGGGGCGGTCGTCGATGACGGCGGCGAGCACGAGCAGGGCGGGCGCGAGGCGGCGGCGCAGGTCGTCGGCCAGCTCCTTGAGCGCCTGGCGCGAGGGCGCCTGCACGCGCGCCACGAGCAGGTTGGCCCCGCCCACGCGCTCGGCGGCGGCGGCGAGTCGCTCCCCCTGCCCGGCGGCGCGCGCCCGCTCCAGTTCGGCCACGCGCCCGCGCAGCCGTTCCAGCTCGGCCTGAAGCCCCTCGACGCGCTCCTCCAGCGCGGCGGGCGGCGCGCCCAGACGCTCGGCCAGCCGCCGCAGACGCGCGTGCTGGTCCAGCAGGAAACGTTCGGCGGACGCGCCGGAGAGCGCCTCGATGCGCCGCGTGCCGGCGGCCACGGCGGACTCGCGCAGGACGTGCACGATGCCCAGTTCGCCCGTGCGCCGCGCGTGCGTGCCGCCGCACAGCTCGGCGCTGGCGAGCGCGCCGTCCGCGGCGATTTCGACGACGCGCACCTCGCTGCCGTACTTGTCGCCGAAGAAGGCGAGCGCGCCGCCGTCGATGGCCTCGCGGTAGCTGGTCATGCGCCAGGCGACGGGTGCGTCGCGGCGCACGGTCTCGTTCACGAGCGCCTCCACCTCGTCGAGCGCCTCGCGGGGGGCGCTTTCGAGGTGGGTGAAGTCGAAGCGCAGGCGGTCGTCGGCCACGAGCGAGCCCTGCTGGCGCACGTGCCCGCCGAGCACGGCGCGCAGGCCCGCGTGGAGCAGGTGCGTGGCGGTGTGGTTGCGGGCGGCGCCGCCGCGCCAGGCGGGATCGACCTCGGCGCGCAGGGAGGCGCCCGCGCGCAGCTCGCCCGCGCGCACGCGCCCGTGGTGGAGGATGGCCCCGCCCGCCGCCCGCGTGTCCTCCACGGCGAAGACGCCGCCGGAGGCGCGCAGCAGGCCGCGGTCGCCCAGCTGGCCGCCGCCCTCCGCGTAGAAGGGCGTGGCGTCGAGCACGACGGCCCCCTCGGCCCCCTCGGCGAGCGCATCGACGGGCTCGCCCGCGCGCAGGAGGGCCACGGCCACGGCGTCCCCCTCGATGCCGTCCCAGCCGGTGAAGGCGCTGTGCTCGCCCCCGATGGCCGCGGCGTCGCGCCCGCCGTCGGAGGGGGCGGCGGCGGCGCGGGCGGCGCTGCGCTGCCCTTCCAGCGCGGCCTCGAAGCCGGGGGCGTCCACGCCGAAGCCGCGGGCGGCGGCGATTTCGCGCGTGAGCTCGATGGGCAGGCCGAAGGTGTCGTAGAGGGTGAAGGCCTCCTCGCCGGGGAGCGTGCGGCGGCCCGCCCCCTCCAGCCGGTCGAGCAGCAGGTCGAGGCGCTGCGAGGCGGCGGCCAGCGTGCGCAGGAAGCGCTCCTCTTCCGCCCCGATGGCGCGCAGGATGAAGTCGCGCTCGGCCTCCAGGTGGGGGTAGGCGGGGGCGAGGCGGGCGATGGCGGCGGCGGCCAGGCGGTGCAGGAAGGGCTCGGCCACGCCCTCCCCGCGCGCCAGGTAGACGGCGCGGCGCAGGATGCGGCGCAGCACGTAGCCGCGGCCCTCGTTGCTGGGGACCACGCCGTCGCCCACGAGCAGGGCGGCGGCGCGCGCGTGCTCGGACATGGCGCGGACGGCGCGCCCCGCCGACGCGCCCGCGCGCCCGCCCAGGTAGTCGACGCCCACGACGGCGGCGGCCTCCGCGAGGATGGGCGTGAACACGTCGGTCTCGTAGACGCTGCGCACGCCCTGCTGGATGGCGGCCACGCGCTCGAGGCCGCTGCCCGTGTCGATGTTTTTGGCGGGCAGGTCGTCGAGGGTTCCGTCCTCGCGCCGGAAGTTCTGCATGAGCACGAGGTTCCAGTATTCGAGGAAGCGCTCGCCGTCGGCGGCGGGATCGGCCCCCTCGAGGCCGCGTTCGGGGTGGAAGTCGTAGAAGATCTCGGTGTCCGGGCCGCAGGGGCCGACGGGGCCGCTGTACCAGTAGTTCTCGGACTCGTCGTAGCGATGGATGCGCGCGTGGGGCATGCCCGTCTCGCGCCAGGCCGCGTAGGCCTCGTCGTCGTCGAGGTAGATGCTGACGTGGATGCGTTCGGGGGGAAGGCGGTAGACCTCGGTGCTCAGCTCCCAGGCCCAGGCGATGGCCTCCCGCTTGAAGTAGTCGCCGAAGCTGAAGTTGCCCAGCATCTCGAAGGCGGTGAGGTGGCTGAGGTCGCCCACCTCCTCGACGTCGGTCACGCGGAAGGCGCGCTGCACGGTGGTGGCGCGGCGCACGGGCGGGGGCGCTTCCCCCGTGAAGTAGGGCTTGAACTGCTGCATGCCGGCGCTGGTGAAGAGCGTGGAGGCGTCGCCCATGGGCACGAGCGGCCACGGGGGCAGGTGGCGATGATCGCGCGCCCCGAAGAAATCGAGGAAGGCCGTGCGAATCTCGTCGGAGCTCCGCGGGGGATCGGGCATGATGGCCCGCCCATGCTACCGCGTCGGCGGCCAGGCGTCAGCGATTCGCCGCCCGCGCGCGCGCTTGACATCGCCCGACGGCGGCTCCAGCATTGGCGGCCAAGCAATCGCGCATGACCGACGACCCCGATCCCCACGAACGCGGAACCGTCCCGAACCCCCGATCCCCGCTGGCGAACGCGCCCGCGCCGGGGGGGCGGCTGGGCGTCGTCGTGCTCGCCGGGGAGCGCCCCGCGGGGATGCGCTCGGCCCTGCCCGCGGCGCTCCATGCCGTGGCGGGCGCGCCCGCCGCGCGGTACGCCATCGACGCCGCCCGCGCGCTCGCCCCCGAACGCATCGCCGTCGCCGTCGCCGTCGAGGCCGCGGCGCGCGAGGCGCTGGCGGGCGAGGACGTCCGTTTCGTCGCGCACCCCGACGGGGCGGGCGCGGGCGAGGCGCTGGCGCGCTGCCGCGAGGCGCTGGCGGGCTGCGACGCCGTGCTCGTGGCGTGGGGCGACGCGCCGCTGGCGGACGCCGATCTGCTGCGCGCGCTGCTCGTCGCGCGGAAGGGCGCGCCGCTGGCCGTCGCCGCGGCGGACGGGCGCGCGGGCCCCTGGTGCGCGGACGCCGCGTGGTTGTGGGAACGCATCGGCGCGGGCTTGCCGGATGTCGCCGGGGACGCCGCCGTGACCGTGGCGGCGGACGCCGGGGCCGTCGCGCGCATCGACGACCGCGCGGCGCTGGCGCGGGCGGAGGCGGCCATGCGCGGGCGGCTGATCGCGGCGCACCTGGCCGCGGGCGTCACCTTCCGCGACCCCGCCACCGTCTACGTGGACCGCGACGTGCGTCTGGCGGCGGAGACGACCGTCGAGCCCAACTGCTACCTGCACGGCGCGACGGAGGTGGCGGCGGGCGCCGTCGTGGGGCCGGGCGCGACGCTCGTGAACGCGCGCGTGGGAACGGGGAGCCGCGTGCTCCATTCCGTGGTGGAGGATTCGACGGTGGGGGCGGGCACGGTGGTGGGGCCGTTCGCGCACGTGCGCGACGGGGCCGCCATCGGCGACGGCTGCGAGGTGCGCAACTACGCCGAGGTCAAGAATTCGCGCGTGGGCGACGGCGTGAAGATGCACCACTTCGGCTACCTCGGCGACGCCGACGTGGGCGCGAACGCGAACATCGGCGCGGGCGCCGTGACGGTGAACTTCGACGGGACGGCCAAGCACCGCACGCGCATCGGCGTGCGCGCCTTCGTGGGCTGCGACACGATGCTGATCGCGCCCGTGTCCGTGGGCGAGGGGGCCTTCACGGCGGCGGGCGCGGTGGTCACGCGGGACGTGGCCGCGGGGGCGCTGGTGGCGGGCGTGCCCGCGCGGGAGCTGCCCCGCAAGGGGGCGTGATGGGCGCGGACCTGATCGGGGCCGCCGCCGCCATCGCCGCGTCGGCGCTGGCGCTGGCGCTGACGGCGGGCGCGGAGACGGCGCTGGAGCGCGCCAACGCGGCCCGCATCCAGGCGCTGGCGCGCAAGGGCAACGCCGCCGCCCTGCGCATCGTGGGCGCGGTGGAGCGCCCGGTGGACCCGCTGGGCCCGCTCACGGTGGCGCGCGTGCTGGCGGCGGCGGGCCTCGTGAGCGCCAGCGCCTACGTGGGCGCGAGCCAGCTGGGCACGGCGGGCGCGGCCTGGATCGGCCTCGCCGGGGGCGGCGGCGCGGCCCTCCTGCAGATGACCGTGGGCATGCTGGCGGCGCGCCGCCCGGAGTACTCCGTGCTCCAGCTGCACCGCGTGATCGTGGTCGTGCGATGGCTCTTCGCCGCCCCCGCCTGGGCGCTGGGCGCGCCCGCCCGCCTGATCGCGGCCCCCCTGCAGGCGGTCGCGCCGGGGGCCGGGGACGAGGACCTCATCGCCCTGCTGGAGCGGGAGGAGGCGCGCGGCGAGGTGGAGGAGGAGGAGCGCCGCATGATCCGCGGCATCATCGGGCTGGAGGACAAGACGGCGCGCGAGGTGATGGTGCCCCGCATCGACATCGTGGCCACGGAAGTGGAGGCCAGCGTGGCCGAGGCCGCGCGGCTGGCCACGGAGCGCGGCTTCAGCCGCATCCCCGCCCACGGCGAGAGCATCGACGACATCGCCGGCATCGCCTACGCCAAGGATCTGCTGGAGGCGCTCATCACGGGCCGCGACGACTCCCTGCGCGCCCTCCTGCGCGATCCCGTCTTCATTCCCGAATCGAAGCGCGCCGACCAGCTGCTCACCGACATGCGCGCCAACCGCACCCACCTCGCCATCGTCGTGGACGAGTACGGGGGCACGGCGGGCCTTATCACCATCGAGGACCTGATCGAGGAGATCGTGGGCGAGATCGAGGACGAGTACGACGTGGCCGCGCCCGCCCTCGAGCAGATCTCGGACGACGAGGTGCTGCTGGACGCGAGCATGCCCGCCGAGGTGCTGGACGAGCTCTTCGGCTACGCGGCGGAGAGCGAGGATTTCGACACCATCGGCGGCTTCGTCATCCACGAGCTGGGGCGGCTGCCGGCGGTGGGCGACGAGGTGCGCGTGGACGGCCTGCGGCTGCGCGTGCTGAGCATGTCCGGGCGGCGGCTGCGGCGGCTGCGCGTGGCGCGCGAGACGGGCGGCGAACGCGAGGGCGCGGCGGTCTGAGCGCGCGCCGTGCTAGAGTCCCCCGCACGATGGCGGACGCGGACGTCGAGCGCGCGCGGTGGATCGCCCTGCGGCGCGCGGGGCTGGGCTCGGAGAGCTTTCGCAACCTGATCGCCCACTTCGGCGGCATCGCGGAGGCGTGGGACGCGCCCGACGGCGAGGCCAGGCGCGCGGGGCTGCGCACGCAGTACGTGCGCGCCTTCGAGCGGGCGCGGCGCACCTTCGACCCGCGGCGGGAGCTGGAGGCGCTGGCCGAGCACGGGGTGCGCGTCATCACCTGGGCGGACGAGGCCTATCCCGACCTGCTCGAGGAGATCCCGTCGAGCCCGCCCGTGCTGTTCGCGCGGGGGAGCGCGGAGCCGCGCTTCGCGCAGGCGCTGGCGGTGGTGGGCACGCGCGACGCGACGCCCTACGGACGGGATGCGTGCGAGCAGTTGTGCGGGGCGGCGGCGCGCGCGGGCGTGGCCATCGTGAGCGGGCTGGCGCGCGGCATCGACGCCATCGCCCACCGCGCCGCGCTGGACGCGGGCGCGCCCACGGCGGCCGTGCTGGGCGGCGGCATCGACGCCATCTACCCGCGCGAGAACCTGGGGCTGGCGGAGCGCATCATGGCGAACGGCTGCCTGCTCTCGGAGTATCCCGTGGGCGTGAAGGCCAGGCCGGACCACTTCCCGCGGCGCAACCGCATCATCTCCGGGCTGGCGCAGGCCACGCTGGTGGTGGAGGCGGGCCGGTCGAGCGGCGCGCTGCTCACCGCCGACCACGCGCTGGAGCAGAACCGCGAGGTGCTGGCCGTGCCCGGCGGCATCTTCGCGAAATCAAGCGAGGGCGTGAACCGGCGCATCCGCGAGAGCGGGGCCAAGCTGGTGGGCTCCGTGGAAGACCTGCTCGAGGAGCTGAACCTGCTCAGCGTGGGCGCGCAGCCATCGCTGCCGTCGCTGTCATCGTTGCCGGAGACGCCGCCGCCCGCGCCGTCAGCGCCGCCCGCGTCCATCCCGCGCGAGGCCGCCGCTCGTCCGCGCGAGGCCGCGCCCGAAGCGCCCGTCGCGCCCACAGCGGCGGCGGCGGAACCTGCGGTGCCGTCCGGCGACGAGGGGCGCGTGCTGCGCTGCCTCGAGCGCGGGCCGCTGCACGTGGACGAGGTGGCGCGCATGGCGGAGCTGCCCATCCACGTGGTCACGCGGGCGCTGCTCACGCTGGAGCTGGGGGGGCTGGTGCGGCAGCAGGAGCCGATGACCTACCGGCGGGCCCCGTAGGCGAAATGCGCGAATCTTCACGTTCGCGGGGTTCGGCGATTTGACAGGATGGCGGACGGTCCCTATTCTTCTCCGCCGGGCCTGCTTCGGGTCCGGCGGACTTTAACAACTGGATAGCGGACGAAAGAGAACGTCTGGGAACCCGTCGAGGGAATGATCCCCGGTCTCCGGATCGGGGGGAAGCTCTTACGGAGAGTTTGATCCTGGCTCAGGACAAACGCTGGCGGCGTGTATTAGGCATGCAAGTCGAGCGCGAAGCGGGCCTTCGGGCCCGTGGAGAGCGGCGGACGGGTGAGTAACACGTGGGTAACCTGCCCCGGAGTGGGGGATAACCCGGCGAAAGCCGGGCTAATACCGCATACGGCGCCCGGTGGGAATCCGGGAGGTCAAAGCTCCGGCGCTCCGGGAGGGGCCCGCGTCCGATTAGCTGGTTGGTGGGGTAACGGCTCACCAAGGCGACGATCGGTAGCTGGTCTGAGAGGATGATCAGCCACACGGGGACTGAGAACGGCCCCGACTCCTACGGGAGGCAGCAGCTAAGAATCTTGCGCAATGGGCGAAAGCCTGACGCAGCAACGCCGCGTGCGGGAGGAAGGCCTTCGGGTTGTAAACCGCTTTTGCGAGGGAAGAAGTTCTGACGGTACCTCGCGAATAAGCCACGGCTAACTACGTGCCAGCAGCCGCGGTAATACGTAGGTGGCAAGCGTTGTCCGGATTTACTGGGCGTAAAGCGCCCGCAGACGGCCCGGCAAGTTTCAGGTGAAATCTCCCGGCTCAACCGGGAGGGGTCCTGGAAAACTGCCAGGCTTGAGGCAGGGAGGGGAATGCGGAATTTCCGGTGTAGCGGTGAAATGCGTAGATATCGGAAGGAACACCAGCGGCGAAGGCGGCATTCTGGCCCTGTCCTGACGTTCAGGGGCGAAAGCGTGGGGAGCGAACCGGATTAGATACCCGGGTAGTCCACGCCGTAAACGATGAGCACTAGGTGTTGGGGGTATCGACCCCCTCAGTGCCGAAGCTAACGCGATAAGTGCTCCGCCTGAGGACTACGGCCGCAAGGCTAAAACTCAAAGGAATTGACGGGGGCCCGCACAAGCAGCGGAGCGTGTGGTTTAATTCGATGGTACGCGAAGAACCTTACCCGGGTTTGACATGCATGTGGTACCAAGGCGAAAGCCGAGGGACCCCTCGGGGAGCATGCACAGGTGTTGCACGGCCGTCGTCAGCTCGTGCCGTGAGGTGTTGGGTTAAGTCTCGCAACGAGCGCAACCCCTGTCGCCAGTTGTACTTTTCTGGCGAGACTGCCGGGAAACCCCCGGAGGAAGGAGGGGATGATGTCAGGTCAGCGTGGCCCTTACGCCCGGGGCTACACACACGCTACAATGGACGGTCCAACGGGTCGCGAAACCGCGAGGTGGAGCTAATCCCATCAACGCCGTCCTCAGTTCGGATTGCAGGCTGAAACCCGCCTGCATGAAGCCGGAGTTGCTAGTAACCGCAGGTCAGCACTACTGCGGTGAATACGTTCCCGGGCCTTGTACACACCGCCCGTCACGTCATGAAAGTTGGCAACGCCTGAAGCCGCTCGGCTAACCGCAAGGAGGCAAGCGTCGAGGGTGGGGCCAGCGATTGGGACGAAGTCGTAACAAGGTAGCCGTAGCGGAAGCTGCGGCTGGATCACCTCCTTTCTAGGGAGTACGCCCTTCCGGCAAGACGCCCCGGCACGCGGTGTCCGGAGCGCGGGAGGGCCCATCCCAGGTCGATCGCCACGGGGGTTCGCCCCTGCGGCGTCCCACAGGCCTCCAGGCGGCCTGCTTCCGTCCGCTATTCAGCTCTTAAAGGCCGTGCCGGCCCGACCGGGGGCCATTAGCTCAGCTGGTTAGAGCGCAGTCCTGATAAGACTGAGGTCTCTGGTTCGAGTCCAGAATGGCCCACCAGCCATTCTGGCCAGGCCCGGGGCCGTAGCTCAGCTGGGAGAGCGCCGCCTTTGCAAGGCGGAAGTCGGGAGTTCGATTCTCCCCGGCTCCACCACTGGACCGGCAAGCGGGCTTCGCGATCGGGGAGCGCCAGCGGGCGCTCGCCGGCGGCGAAGCCGGGAACGGACCTTCACAACCGAAGAGCGATGGAACTGCGAACGGGTTCGGCGCGTTCCCCTCGGGGAGGGCGTCGGAGCCGGGAGAGATCCAATGCGTGCGAGCCTTGATTGAGGTCAAGCTACCAAGGCGCACGGTGGATGCCTAGGCATCAGGGGCCGATGAAGGACGCGGTAAGGCTGCGATAAGCCTCGCTCAGCTGCCAAACAAGCTCAGGCGGGGATTTCCGAATGGGGCAACCCGACCCGGGACTACCGGGTCACTCCAGGCTGAACACATAGGCCTGCGAGGGGGAACCGGGGGAACTGAAACATCTAAGTACCCCGAGGAAAAGAGAATATTCCCCAAGTAGCGGCGAGCGAACGGGGAACAGCCCAAACCGGTCGGGTTCGCCCGACCGGGGTTGGAGGACCCGCCTGCCTTCGGGCGCGGAGTGAGCAATCGCGAACCAAGACGAACGGCACTGGAACGGCCGGCCAGAGAGGGTGAGAGCCCCGTAGGCGAATGGTTGGCGACTCCGGGCGGGCACCTGAGTACCACGGGACACGTGAAACCCCGTGGGAATCCGGGGAGACCACTTCCCAAGGCTAAATACCCCTGTTGACCGATAGCGGACCAGTACCGTGAGGGAAAGGTGAAAAGTACCCCGGGAGGGGAGTGAAAGAGATCCTGAAACCGTGTGCTTACGTGCAGTCGGAGCCCGTTTCGGCGGGTGACGGCGTGCCTATTGAAGAATGAGCCGGTGAGTTACGCTGCGTCGCGAGGTTAAGTGACTCGGTCACGGAGCCGTAGCGAAAGCGAGTCCGAACAGGGCGGCTGAGTGGCGCGGAGTAGACGCGAAACCTGGTGATCTACCCATGGGCAGCGTGAAGTCCGGGTAAAACCGGATGGAGGCGCGAACCTTCTCGTGTTGCAAAACGATTGGATGACCTGTGGGTAGCGGTGAAATGCCAAACGAACCAGGAGATAGCTCGTTCTCCCCGAAATGCATTTAGGTGCAGCCTCGGAATCGTCTCCGGCGGAGGTAGGGCTCTGGATGGGCTAGGGGGCTTACCGCCTACCAAACCCAACCAAACCGCGAATGCCGCCGGACAAAGTCCGGGAGTGAGACAGTGGGGGATAAGCTTCATTGTCGAAAGGGAAACAGCCCAGACCACCAGCCAAGGTCCCCAAGTTCACGCTCAGTGTACAAGGATGTCGAACTGCAGAAACAGCCAGGAGGTTGGCTTAGAAGCAGCCACCCTTTAAAGAGTGCGTAACAGCTCACTGGTCGAGTGATTCCGCGCCGAGAATTCAACGGGGCTAAGCGTGACACCGAAGCTGTGGGTCATCCGCTTCTGGCGGATGGCGGTAGGGGAGCGTTCGCTTCAGCAGGGAAGGGGCGCCCGCGAGGGGCCCTGGAGCGGAGCGAAGTGAGAATGCCGGCATGAGTAGCGTAAGGTGCGTGAGAACCGCACCCGCCGTAAACCCAAGGTTTCCTACGGAAGGTCAGTCCGCGTAGGGTTAGTCGGGCCTAAGCCGAGGCCGGGAGGCGTAGGCGATGGACAGCTGGTTAGTATTCCAGCACCACGATGGCGACGTTTTAACGCAGAGGGGGGACCCGGGAGGGTAGACCCCGCGGGCCCACTGGATATGGTCCGTTTCCGCATCGTAGGCGTCCGGCGGCAGGGAAATCCGCCGCCGGGGCAAGCCGAGGATGCGGGAGAAGTGGAGACATTCGTCAAAGCGACGGGATTGAGCCCAGGCCGGCGAGAAAAGCCTCGCTGCCAGTCGCCAACGTGCCCGTACCGCAAACCGACACTGGTAGGTGGCGGTAAGTACCGTGAGGCGAACGGGAGAACCTTCGTTAAGGAACTCGGCAAATTGGATCCGTAACTTCGGGAGAAGGATCGCCCCCGGCCGTGAACCGGCTTGCCCGGCGAGCGGAAGGGGGCCGCAGTGAGCGGGCCCAGGCGACTGTTTACCAAAACCACAGGTCTCTGCCAAAGCGAAAGCTGACGTATAGGGGCTGACGCCTGCCCAGTGCCGGAAGGTTAAGGGGAGAGGTGAGAGCTTCGAACCGAAGCCCCGGTGAACGGCGGCCGTAACTATAACGGTCCTAAGGTAGCGAAATTCCTTGTCGGGTAAGTTCCGACCCGCACGAAAGGCGTAACGATCTGGGCACTGTCTCGACGAAGGACCCGGCGAAATTGAATTGGCCGTGAAGATGCGGCCGACCCGCGGCAGGACAAAAAGACCCCGTGGAGCTTTACTGCAGCTTGGCACTGGGAGTGGGCCCTGGATGCGCAGGATAGGTGGGAGGCTTGGAAGCCGCGCTTGCGGGCGTGGTGGAGCCGTCGTTGAAATACCACCCTTCCGTGGTTTGCTTTCTAACCCCTGATCAAGCAGGGGGACAGTGTCTGGTGGGCAGTTTGACTGGGGCGGTCGCCTCCCAAAGCGTAACGGAGGCGCGCAAAGGTTCCCTCAGGGTGGATGGAAATCACCTGTCGAGTGTATTGGCACAAGGGAGCTTGACTGCGAGACCCACAAGTCGAGCAGGGGCGAAAGCCGGCCAAAGTGACCCTACGGTACCGAGTGGAAGGGCCGTGGATCAACGGACATAAGTTACCCCGGGGATAACAGGCTTATCTTGCCCAAGCGTCCATAGCGACGGCAAGGTTTGGCACCTCGATGTCGGCTCGTCGCATCCTGGGGCTGGAGTAGGTCCCAAGGGTTGGGCTGTTCGCCCATTAAAGCGGTACGCGAGCTGGGTTCAGAACGTCGTGAGACAGTTCGGTCTCTATCCGCCGTGGGCGCAGGAGGTTTGCGAGGAGTTGCCCCTAGTACGAGAGGACCGGGGTGAACGGACCGCTGGTGTGCGGGTTGTTCCGCCAGGAGCACCGCCCGGTAGCCATGTCCGGATCGGATAAGCGCTGAAAGCATCTAAGCGCGAAGCCGGCCTCAAGATGAGACCTCCCACCCCGCAAGGGGGTAAGACCACAGGAAGACTACCTGTTCGATAGGCGCCAGGTGTAAGCGCGGCAACGCGTTCAGCTGAGGCGTACTAATGGTCGAGGGCTTGACCTCAATCGAGGCTCGCCTTGGATCTCGCCAGTTCCTCGCTCTTCCGTGTGAAGGTCCGCCAACGGACCGCGTCGCGGGGTGGAGCAGTGGTAGCTCGTCGGGCTCATAACCCGAAGGTCGGGGGTTCGAATCCCTCCCCCGCTACCAAGACCGGCGCGAGGGGCCTCCCATCGGGAGGCCCCTCGTCACGTCCGCGCGTCCCCCTCCGCCAGCTCCGCGGCGAGCCGCGCGCGGATGCGCTCCGCCTCGCCGGGGTCGATGGCGGGCCCGTGCGGATGGTCCGGCTCCAGCGCGCGCAGGGCGTCCACCACGATCTCCGCCACGGCCCGCCGCATGAAGGGCTTGTCGTCGGCGGGAATGGCGTACCACGGCGCCCACGGGCGGGAGGTGGCCTCGAACACGGCCGCGTAGGCGTCGAGGTACTCCTCGTGGTACTCGCGCTCGCGCACGTCCGCCATCTCGAACTTCCAGTGCTTCTCCCGCTCGTCCAGGCGCGAGAGCAGCCTGCGCGTCTGCTCGTCCTTCGAGACGTTCAGCCAGAACTTGAGCACGATGACGCCGTTGCGCGCGAGGTGCCGCTCGTGGTCGCGGATGGATTCGAGCCGCTCCCGCCACAGCGCCTCCGCGCTCTCCGGCTCCGGCAGGCGCTGGGGGCCAAGCAGCTCCGGGTGCACGCGCACGACCAGCACCTCCTCGTAGTAGCTGCGGTTGAACACGCCCACGTGGCCGCGCTCGGGCAGATGGCGCGCGGTGCGCCAGAGGAAGTCGTGCCGCAGCTCCAGCGAGGAGGGCCGCCCGAAGGGGGTGACGTGCACGCCCGCCGGATTCACGCCCCGCAGCACGGCGCGGATGGTGCTGTCCTTGCCCGCCGCGTCCAGCGCCTGGAAGACGAGCAGCAGGGCGTGCCGGTCCTCCGTGTAGAGCTTGCGCTGGATGTCGTCGAACTCGCGCACGAGGGCGCGCAACTCGCGCCGCAGCCGTTTGGCGTGGGGCGCGCCGGGGGGCGGCGCGGTGGGGGCGGCGCGCACGTCGAAGCCGCCCTCGAAGGGCACGGTCCAGGGGCTCGCGGGCGGGATGAACATGGCGCGATCCTACGCCTAGCGAGCGCGATTGCGCGCTCAGGGCGACGGCGCGGCCACGGGAAGGATGAGGCGCGACGGGCGGCGGGAGTCGTGGAACACCCGCTGCACGGCCACGCGCAGGTCGTCGGGGCCGGCGAATTCGGGACGCACCTCGGAGTTGGCGTTGCGGCTGAAGCGGGGAAAACTGCTGCTGCTGATTTCGAGCCGCAGGGCGTGGCCCCGCCGGAAGGTGTAGGCCACGTCCCACAGATCGACGGTCAGGACGGCGGCCTCGCCGGGCGTGAGGAACTCCGGTGCCTCGAACGAGTGGCGGAAGCGCGCGCGCAGGATGCCGTCGGCGACGATGGCGCAGTAGCCCCCCGGCTCCACGTCGACCAGCTTGCCCGTGAAATCGGTGTCCGGCGCGCTGCTCGCGATCCACAGCTCGACGGTCACGTTCCCGGCAATGGTGAGGGGCTCCAGCAGGGGCGCGGAGGTGTAGACGAGCACGTCGTCGCGCGTCTCCACCTCCGCCTGATCGCGCACGCCGCCCGGCCCCGTGACCGTCGCGAAGGTGCGCCCGCCGACCGTCGGGACCGGATCGCGGGGGTCGTAGCGGTAGCCGTCGGGCGGCTCGGCCCCCGGCGAATCGGGCGACAGCGTCCCGTCGCCGAAGCGCGAGTTGGCGTGGCCGCCGCCGTGCAGGTACCAGGACGCGGGCTCGCTGGCGGGCGGCCAGGCGTCGGCATCCCGCCACTCGTTCTCCTCGCCCATCAGGAAGTAGCGCACGCGCGGACTCGACATGAGCGGCGTGTCCTCGTCCCGGAGCCAGTGGTCGAACCACTGGAGCAGCAGGTCGCTCACCAGGGCCACGCCGCTCAGCGCGCGCGGGCCGAAATCGCGGTCGCCCGCGCGCGACAGGTTGTAGCCCATGTAGGAGTTGTGGTCCCACGGGCCCACGATGAAGCGGTGGTTCTCGCGCACGCGGGCGTCGGGATGCCGCTGGAGGGCGCGGTTGAGGTCGAGGTGCCCCTTCAGGAACTGGTCGTACCAGCCCGCGAGGTGCATCACCGGAACCGCGATCTCGTCCGCGCGGGCGGCCGCGTCCAGCCGCTTCCAGTAGTCGTCGTACGCGTCGTGGTCGATGAACTCGCGCCAGTAGGGGAGGATGTCCCGTTCGCGCAGCACGGGCGCCTCGCTGAGGGGCAGCGTGCGCAGGAAGGCCGCGCGGTCGCGCGCGCACGCCGCCAGCTGCCGCCGCAGCTCCCGCTGGCGGTCGGGGTCCACGCCCAGGCGCTGCATGGCGGGCGCGGCGCGGCCCTGCGTGTAGCCGAGGTTGAAGCCCAGCTCGAGCGCGCCCCCGCTGTAGACCCAGCCCTGGTAGAGGTTGGCGGCGGTCAGGTAGGCCATGGCCGCCTCGAGGTGGGGCGGGGCGGCGACGGCGGCCTGCAGGCAGGTCACGCCCATGTAGGAGGAGCCGTAGATGCCCACCCTGCCGTTGCTCCAGGGCTGCGCCGCCGCCCACTCGACCGTGTCGTAGCCGTCCGGCCCCTCGTCGGCGTAGAGCGTCATCACGCCTTCCGACCGGAAGCAGCCGCGGCAGTCCTGCACGACCACGGCGTAGCCGTGCGCGGCGGCGACGATGGGGTTGACCATCTGGCTGCCCACGTTCTGCGCGATCGACTTGTCGTAGGGGATGCGGTGCACGAGCACGGGGTGGCGCCCGCCGTCGTCCGGGCGGTAGACGTCCGCCGCGAGGCGCACGCCGTCGCGCATAGGCGCCATCACGTCGCGCTCGACCAGCAGGCGGGCGGGCATCAGGCCTGCGTTCCCCCGTCGATGACGAACTGCGCGCCGGTGACGAAGGACGCCTCGTCGGACGCCAGGTAGAGCGCCCCGCGGGCGATGTCGAGGGGCTGGCCGAGCCGCCCGAGGGGGATGCGGGCGGCGATGTCCCGATACCGGTCGCCGACGCCCTCGCGCAGCATGGGCGTGTCGATGGAGCCGGGATGGATGATGTTCACGCGGATCTTCTCGGCGGCGTACTGCAGGGCGGCGGAGCGCGTGAGGACGACCAGCGCGGCCTTCGCCGCGGAGTAGGCCGCGCTCGTGGCCGCGCCGTGCATGGCCAGCGTGGAGCCGACGTTGACGATGGCGCCGCCCCCGGCCCGCCGCATCTCCGGAATGGCGGCCTGCATGCCCAGCAGGGCCGCCTTCGCGTTGACGTTGAGCAGGTCGTCCCAGTCCTCGGCGCTGATGTTCTCGATGCCGCCCTCGCCGCGCCAGATGGCGGCGTTGTTGACGAGCACGTCGAGCTTGCCGAAGCGCTCCGCGGCGCCCGCCACCGCGTCCCTCCAGGCGTCGGGGCGGGTCACGTCGAGGGGCGCGAAGGCGGCGCGCCCGCCCGACGCCGCGATGTCGGCGGCCACCCCCGCGCCCTCGGCCTCGCGCACGTCGGCGAGCACGACGGCGGCGCCTTCCGCGCAGAAGAGGCGCGCCTCGGCCTCGCCCTGCCCCCGCGCCGCGCCCGTGACGAGCGCCACCTTGCCGTCCAGCCGTCCCATCGCCCGTCCTCCGGACGCCCCGGCCAGGTTCCGGCCGGCGGCGCGCGGTAGCCTAGCACGCGGGCGAGGGGACGGATCGCCCGATGCGAGGGGGGAGCGCCATGAGCGAAGCGGGGAACTGGCCCAAGCTCCGGCTCGGAGACGGGGGATGGCTCGCCGTGCCGGACCTGACGGCCTCGGGCTGGGAACGGCTGGAGTCGCCCGACTACGCCGTCGTCTTCCGCAAGGCGGGCGACTCCTCGTTCGCGGTTCGCGTGCGCGGGGCCGGGGCCATCGACGACGTGCCCGAACGCTGGCGGCGGGTTCACGACGTGCCGCCCGATGCCGTGCGCACGACCGCCAGGCGGTTCGCGGGCCGCGACGCCGTCGAGCACGAGGCGCCCTGCGGGGAAGCGGAGCTGCTGCGAACCGTCGTCGTGCGCACGGAGCGGCATCTGGTCGACGTCGGGCAGCTCGCGCCCGCCGCCAGCGACCACCGCGCCCGCTTCGAGGCGTTCCTGGCGGAGGTCCGGCTGGAGCGTTGACCCGGCGCGGCGCGCGGCGCGTTCCATGCGCCCGCGCGCGGGAACGGGTACGGTAGCGCTGGCGGAAGCATGGGGCGCGGGCCCGCTCCGCGGGTGGGGAGATGGCCGAACGCACCGGGCGTCCCCGCCTCAGCGCGCGCACGTTCGAGTCCTTCGCCTCGCGCGATTTCCGGCTGCTCTGGGCCAACAACTTCAGCTATGCGCTGGTGCAGGGCATCCAGCGCCTCACCTTCGTGTTCCTCGTGGGCGACCTCACCCGCGACGAGCTCGCGCTCGGCATCGTGGTGTTCGCGCTCGGCATCCCCGTCTTCTTCCTGACGCTGCCCGCGGGCGCGCTCACGGACCGCGCCGACCGGCGCGCGCTGCTCTTCGGGAGCCAGCTGCTGGTGCTGGCGGCCTCGCTGCTGACCGCCGCGTTCATCTGGACGGACCGCATGAGCGTGCCCATGGCCACGGCGATGGCCATCCTCGTGGGCGTGGGCGTAGCCGTGGGGCAGCCCGTGCGGCAGGCGCTGGTGCCCGCCATCGTGCCGTCGCACCGCCTGCTCAACGCGATCTCGCTCAACAGCCTCGGCCAGAACGTGTCGCAGATCGCGGGACCGGCCATCGCCGGGGGCGTCATTACCTTCCAGGGCATCGGCGGGAGCTTCGCCGTGCAGGCGGCGCTCATGGGCGTGGGGCTGATCTTCCTGCTGCCGCTGCGCGTGCCGCCGGCGGCGCGGGCGGCGCGCGCTGGCGGACGGCGGATGCGGGAGACGCTGGGCGAGATCCGCGAGGGCTTCCGCTTCGCCCTGGGGGCGGCGGACGTGCGCGCCCTCTTCGTGCTCCTGTTCGCCACCGCGCTCGTCATCATGGGCACGTGGCAGACGCTGCTGCCGCGCGTGGCGGAGGACCAGCTGGGGGCGAGCGACTTCGAGGTGACGATGCTGTTCGCGGCCATGGGCGCGGGCACGATCGCGAGCTCGCTCGTCCTCGCCTCCATGCCGCGGCTGCGGAACGCGGGCGGCTGGTTCACCTTCACGCTCGTCGTGGGCGGCAGCCTCGCCGTCGGCCTCGGCCTCTCGCACTCCTACGCGCTGACGATGACGCTGATGCTGCTGAGCGGCCTCAACGCGGGCTTCTTCATCAACCTCAACCTGACGCTCATCCAGTCGCACACGCCGCACGCCATCATGGGCCGCGTCATGGCCATCTACACGCTCGTCATGCTGGGCGGCTCGCCCTTCGGCGCGCTCATGGCCGGAGGCGGCGCGGCGCTGCTCGACGCGGGCCGCTGGTTCGCCCTCTCCGGGGCGGCCACGGCGGCCGTGGCGGTGACCTTCCTGTTCGCGCAGCCGAGCCTGCGGCGCATGCCCCTGCACCCGGAGACGCCCGTGGCGGCGGCGTCCGACGCGGGGTAGGCTGCGGGGCGCCGGTCGCGCGCGACCGGCGGAGGGCCGCCAGTTCGGGCGCGCGGGGTGGAACCACTGTGACGCATCAGTGGAGCATTGGCGTACGCAGACGTACGTGCGCGCGGTCAAGTGCGACCCCGCGACCGCAACATCGACGACTGGCAAGGGAGCACGCCATGACCAAGAACATCATCATCGCCGTGCTGGCGGTCATGCTGGCCGCGCTGGGCACGCTCGCCCTCGTGGGCGGGCAGCAGCACCCCCCCGCGACCTATACGGGCACGGTGATCATCGATGGGGACGCGGCGCCTCGCGGGACGAACGTCTTGGCGAGGATGGGCGATACGGTCTGCGCCAAGACCCAGACGGGCCGCAGCCGCAACAACGACGTGATCGACGACAACAGGTATGTCGTGCAGATACTGCAGGAGGACTGCGACGGCTCTATCACCTTCTCGGTGAATGGCAGGAACGCGGGGGGAGCGCTGTTCAATAACTCCGGCGGCGTCAACACGCTCGACCTGTCCGCCAGCACCACGCCGACGCCAACGCCAACGCCCAGCCCCACATCCACGCCTGACGCATCGCGGCCAGATGCACCGAGGTCCATCATCAATATCGAGGTGCGCGTCTGGGAAGACGTCAGAGACCCCTCGAAGAACTACATCAGCGCCCGCTATGAAGGCGGTTCCTGGCGCACGCTCGGCACCATCCGGCTGTCGCTGACAGACGGCACGAGCAGGAGCGGGCGCTTCCGCTATGGGGACATCATCCTGGCCGTGCCCGATACGCGGCCCTGACGGGGACGGGCAACAGCACGGAGCATGAGCGCCATGGCCGATCAGAAGATTCAGGGGAACGCGGACGAGCGGCTGGCCGCGCTGGAGGCGCGCGTGGCCGTCCTCGAGGCCGAGCGCGGCGTGGTCGCCAACATGTACCGCTACGCCCACGCCATCGACTACGGGCTGGAGGCGGAGTGGGTGGACTGCTTCACCACGGACGGGGCCTTCGACATGCGCACGCGCCCGCGCTTCGGCCCCGGCGAGGGGCGGCGGCACGAGGGACGCGAGGCGCTGGCCGCCTTCATCGCCACGCACACGCGCGCGCCGGAGACGTGGCACAAGCACCTCATGGCGCAGCCGCGCATCGCCCTCGACGCGGACGGCGAACGCGCGAGCGCGACGAGCTTCTTCCTGCGGCTGGACGAGGACGCGGCGGGCGAGCCGTACGTGCTCGTCTTCGGGCGCTACCGCGACCGCGCGCGGCGCTGCGCGGACGGCCTCTGGCGCTTCGAGGAGCGCGTCGTCGAGATCGAGGCGATCAAGCCGCGCCCCTAATCCGCCCGCCGGGCGCGCTGGCGGTCGGCGAGGTCCTTGAGGCCGACGGCGACGAAGAGGGCCGCGACGAACAGGAGCCGTCGCCAGTCGCCGCCAGCGAGGGGGACGGCGACGACGAGCGCGACGACGGCGGCGGCGATGCCCGCGACGGTGCGTCCGCGCGTGAGCGCGAGGGCGATCCCGCCGCAGACGAGCATGGCGAGGCCCGGCAGGGGGAAGAGGCCCAGGGCCACGCCGAGCGCGGGGGCCGCGCCGCGCCCGCCGGAGAAGCCGAGCCAGGGCGGGAAGACGTGGCCGAGGACGGCGAGCGCGCCCGCCGCCGCCGCCACGCCCCCGCGCTCGCTCAGGACGAGGGCGAGGGCGACGGCGGCGGCGCCCTTGAGGATGTCGAGCAGGATGGCGGCGACGCCCGGGACGGCGCCCGCGAGCGCCAGCAGGTTGCCCGCGCCCACGTTGCGGTCCCCCGCCGCGCGCAGGTCGATGCCGTAGCGGTGGCGGGCGATGAGCCAGGAGAAGGGCGTGGAGCCCGCGAGGAAGGCGAGCGCGAGGGCGAGGGCGTCGTTCACCATGCCGCCGCGCCGCCAGCGCCCGTCACGCGGGCATCGTACGCCGCGCGCCCGCCGCGCGCGCCGTTAACGGGCACTTAAGCGGCGGCGGCTAGCGTCCCCGTAACCGACGCCGACCCGGACGGGCGGCGAATCTTCAGGGGGCTTCACCAACTCCGTGCATCCTCACACCGCCACGTTCCACCGGAGCCAGCGCCGCTGGCTGACGTTCCTGCTCGCCGGGCTGGCCGCCTTCGGGATGGCCCTGGCCGCGTGCGGCGGCGATTCCGACGACGACCAGCGCGCGCCCGCGACGGCGGCGAGCGCTACCGACGCGGGCGGCGACGACGGCCGCTACGCGGGCCTGTCGGGGGAGGTTCGCATCGACGGCTCCTCCACCGTCTTCCCCATCTCCGAGGCCATGGCCGAGGAGTTCGGCCTCGTCTCCGACGTGCGCGTCAACGTGGCCTTCTCCGGCACCGGCGGCGGCTTCGAGAAGTTCTGCCGCGGCGAAACCCACGTCTCCGACGCCTCCCGCCCCATCAAGCAGGGCGAAATCGACGCCTGCGCCGGGAACGGCATCACCGACATCGTCGAGCTCCAGGTCGCCATCGACGCCCTCACCGTCATGGTCCACCCCGACAACGACTTCGCGCGGTGCATGACCGTCCCCGAACTCAACCAGGCCTTCAGCGCGGGCGGCGCCAAGCGCTGGAACGAGATCCGCGCCGACTGGCCCGACGCGGAGATCGTGGCCTACTACCCCGGCGCCGACTCCGGCACCTTCGACTACTTCAACGAGGCCATCATCGAGGCCGTCGAGGGCGCCACCCACCGCGGCGACGGCACCCCTTCCGAGGACGACAACATCCTCACGCTCGGCATCGGGCGCGACCGCAACGCCATCGGCTACTTCGGCTTCGCCTACTTCCTCGAGGCGGGGCAGTCCCTGCAGGCCGTGTCCGTGGACAACGGCGACGGCTGCGTGGCCCCCAGCTTCGAGGCCGCGCTCTCCGGGGAGTACGCGCCGCTCTCCCGCCCGCTCTACATCTACACCCGCGCCAGCCTCCTCGCCGAGCGGCCGGACGTGGCCGGGTTCATCGAGTTCTTCCTCGACAGCTCCGACGCCATCGTGCCCGAAGTCGGCTACGTCACCATGCCCGCCGACATCCTCGACGAGCAGCGGGCGAAGATCGCGCCGTACGTGAACTAAGCCGCCGTCCATCGTGGGGCGCGACGGCATGTCGCGCCCCACGACGTCGCGCGGGAAGCCGTAAGATGCGCCGCGCGCCCATCCCGCGGGCGGGCGCGAAGGAGCATGGAGGGAGACGATGACCGGTCCCCTGAACGACGTTCGGGTGCTGGACCTGACGGAGCACGTCGCCGGGCCGTACGCGACGAAGCTGTTCGCCGATTTCGGGGCGGACGTGATCAAGATCGAGCGGCCCGGGGGCGACCCCTCGCGGCGGCTGGGCCCCTGGAAGGGGGGGACGCCCCATCCGGAGAAGAGCGGGACGTTCTTCTATTTCAACACGAACAAGCGCTCGGTCGCGCTCGACCTGAAGACGGAGCGCGGGCGGGAGGCGTTCTGGCGGCTGTTCGACCGCGCCGACCTCGTGGCGGAGAGCTTCCGGCCGGGCGTGCTGGAGAAGCTGGGCGTGGGCTGGGAGGCGATGCACGCGCGGCGCGCGGAGGTGCCGCTCGTCTCCATCTCGAACTTCGGGCAGGAGAGTCCCTATCGCGACTACAAGGGGTCGGACCTGGTGCTCTACGCCTTCGCGGGGGAGATGTACTCGACGGGGCTGCTGGAGCGGGAGCCGGTGAAGATGTACGGCACGGCGGCGCTGGTGCAGTCGGGGTCGGCGGCGGCCACGGCGATGATGGGGGCGCTCATGGCGGGGCGCTACCAGGGCGCCGGGCAGCACGTCGATTTCTCCATCGCGGACAGCCACCTCGTGGGCGTGGACCGGCGGCACGCGACGGTCATGGGGCACCAGTTCTCGGGGCGCAAGACGCTGCGCTCGCCGGGGGCGGCGGTGGGCATGTTGAACGGCGTCTTCCCCTGCAAGGACGGCTGGGTGGACCTCGCGGGCGGCGGGCCGCGCTTCGTCCGCGCGCGCGAGTTCCTCGGCTATCCGGACTGGATGGAGGACGAGAAGTGGGACGACCCGGCCATCCAGATGGACCCGGACGCGGTCGAGGAGTTCAACGCCCTCTTCCACCTGTGGCTCTCGGAGCGCACGAAGCGGGAGGTCTGGGAGGCGGCGCGGCGGGCGAAGATCCTCTGCGGGCCGCTCTTCACGGTGGACGAGGTGTTCGCCGACGCGAACTTCCGCGCGCGCGGCTTCTGGACGCTGGCGCGGCACGAGGCGCTGGGGGAGGTGGAGATGCCCGGACGGCCCTTCCTGATGTCGGAGACGCCCTGGGAGCTGCGCCGTCCGGCCCCGCTGCTGGGGGAGCACACGGCGGAGGCGCTGGCGGAGGCGGGCTATGGGGCGGACGAGATCGCGGCGCTGGCGGCGGACGGCGCGGCGGAGGCGCGGTCGTGACGGCGCTGCCCCTGGAGGGCGTGCGCATCCTCGACCTGAGCGGAGTGTGGGCGGGCACGTTCTCGACGGTGCTGCTGGCCGACCTGGGCGCGGAGGTGCTGAAGCAGGAGAACCAGTTCGTGTGGCAGCCGAACACGCGGGCGGTGCCTGGGCCGCGCATTTCGAAGGCCATGACGCGGGCGGGGCCGGGCTGGATCACGGGCTTCCCCAACGGCGATCCGGGCGAGCGGCCCTGGAATTACCACCCCATGTTCGTGAGCCTCTATCGCAACAAGCGCAGCTTCACGCTGGACATCCGCCGCCCCGAGGGGAAGGCCCTGCTGGGGCGGCTGGCGGCCATGTCGGACGCGGTGCTGGAGAACAGCGCGGTGGGCACGATGGAGAAGCTGGGCGTCACCTGGGAGTGGCTGCGGGAGCAGCGGGAGGACATCATCTTCCTGCGCGCGCCGGGCTACGGACTGACGGGGGAGTACCGCGAGGCGCGCACCATGGGGGCCCACCTCGAGGGCACCATGGGGCACCAGATCCTGCGCGGCTACGCGGACGCCGAGCCGAACGCGAACAGCGGCATCTTCGCCGCCGACTACATCGCCGCCGCGCAGATCGCGCTGGCCATCATGATGGCCCTCTGGCACCGAAACAACACGGGGCGGGGGCAGTTCATCGAGATGGCGCAGGCGGAGAACGCCGCCGGCATGTTCGCGCAGGCCTACATGAACTACAGCCTCAACGGCGAGGTGGAGCGCGCCATCGGCAACCGCTCCATCTACGCCGCCGACGGCGCGGCCCCCTGCGGCGTCTACCCCTGCCGCGCGGAGGGCGAGGGCGGCGCGGAGACGGGCGCCGACCGCTGGATCGCCATCACCGTGACGGGCGCCCGCGACTGGGAGGCGCTGCGCGCGGTCATGGGCGATCCGGAGTGGGCGCGCGCGCCGGAGCTGGCCACGGGGGAGGGCCGCGCGGCGCGGCAGGACCTGCTCGACGAGCGCATGGCGACGTGGACGGCGGAGTTCGGGGACATGGACCTGTTCGCGCGGCTGCAGGCGGCGGGCGTGGCCGCGGCCCCCGTGCTGGACTCCTCGCGCGTGCTGGACAATCCGCACGTGCAAGCGCGGGGGCTCTACGTGCCGCGGGAGCTGGAGCGCGAGGACATCGGCGTCTACCGCTACCCGCGCCCGCTCTACGAGTTTCCCGATTCGCCCGGGGGCATCCGCCGCCCGCCCGTGGCCTTCGGCCAGGACAACGAGTACGTCTACCGGGAGCTGCTGGGCGTGAGCGACGCGGAGTACCAGCGGCTCACGGACGAGGGGCACATCGCCACGGCGTTCAGCGACGCCCTGTGAGCGCCGCGGTCCCCGCCATCGAGGGGGAATGCGACGCGCGCTTCGGGCGCGTGCGCGAGGCGTTCGCGCGCAACTTCGCGGAGGCGGGCGAGGCGGGCGCGTCCGTGGCGGTGGCGCTCGACGGCGAGCTGGCGGTCGACCTGTGGGCGGGCCGCGCCGACCGCGAAGGCGCGCGCCCCTGGCGGCGCGACACCGTCGTCTGCGTCTACTCGACGACGAAGGGGATCGTGGCGCTGGCCGCGCACGTGCTCGCCGAGCGCGGGCTGCTCGACCTGGACGCGCCCGTGGCCGCCGTCTGGCCGGAGTTCGCGCGGGCGGGCAAGGAGCGGCTGCCCGTGCGCCAGCTGCTCACGCACGAGGCGGGGCTGCCCGTGATCGACGCGGACCTGCCCGCGGGCGCGGAGCTGGACTGGGCGACGATGACGGACGCGCTGGCGCGGCAGGCGCCGGTGTGGCCGCCGGGCGAACGGCAGGGCTACCACACGGCCACCTTCGGCTGGCTCGTGGGCGAGGTCGTGCGGCGGGCGAGCGGGCGCACGGTGGGGACGTTCATCCGCGAGGAGATCGCCGGGCCGCTGGGCGTGGATTTCCTGCTCGGCTTCGGGCCGGAGGAGGACGGGCGCGTGGCCGACCTGCTGCGCGCGCGGGGCGCGACTCCCGCCGCCTCGAGCGCGCTGGCGCAGGCCATGGCGGACCCGCGTTCGCTGACGGCGCGATCCTTCAACCTCGCGCCGGGCGGCCCGGGCAAGGGGCCGAACAGCCGCGCCTTCCGCGCCTCCGAACAGCCGTCGGCGAACGGCCACACGAACGCCCGCGCGCTGGCCGCGATCTACGGGGCGCTGGCGGCGGGCGGCGTCTGGCGGGGCCACCGCCTGGCGCGCGCGGACACCGTGCGGCGCATGGCCGAAGCGCGCACGCTGGGCGAGGACGCCATCCTGCGAATGCCGGTGCGGCGCTCGCTCGGCTTCATGCTGCCCGTGCCGGGGACGGGCGACGCGCGCGGCCCCAACGCCTTCGGGCACGCGGGCATGGGCGGCTCGCTGGGCTTCGCCGACCCCGACGCGGGGATCGGCTTCGGCTACGCCATGAACCAGCTGTGGGCGAGCACGCTGGACGGCGACGACCCGCGCGCGGACCGGCTCGCGCGCGCGGTCTACGCCTCGCTCGGCTGAGCATGGCGGAGGCGATCCTGACGGCGGCGGCGGGGCTGGGGCTGGGAGGGCTGGCGACGGGCGCGCTCTTCCTGACGCGCCATGCCGGGGATGCGTGGAGGGGTCCCGCGCTGCTGACCATCGTCCTCGCCGCCGTCGCGACCGCGGGCATCTTCCTCGGCGACTGGTTCCGGCTCACGGTGCGCACGGATGCGGGCGGAACCCCGTCCACCATCGTCGTGGGCGCGGGCATCGGTCTGGGCTGGTGGTTCCTGCTCACCGTCACCGTGACCACGGCGGCGGGCGGGACGCTCTTCTGGTGGCGGGACCGGCGGGCCTCGACGCCCGAAGCCGTCGATCCCGAGCGTCCGCTCGGCGCCGCCGACCTGCGCCGGGCGAAAGAGACGGGCGACTGCTGGCTGCTGGTCACGGGCGCGCCGGGGGCGGGCAAGACGGCGCTGGTCGAGCGCATGGTCGCGCAGGCGCACCGCTCCATGCGGCTGGCCGCGCCTCCCCGCCAGGGCGCGCACCGCGACCTGCGCGCCACGGAGCTGCCCACGCGGCAGGCGGACGGGAGCGCGCGGCGGCTGCGCCTCTGGGAGCACACGTGGGACGAGGGGCTTCCCACCCAGCCCGCGAGCGGGGACATCGACGGCGTGGCGCTCGTCATCGACGGCACGGGCGTGCGCGACACGGCGGACCGCTTCCCGCCCGCCGTGCGGACGGGGGAGGCCATCGACGCGAACGCGCGGGCGCTGGCCGTGGCCGAATGGCTGCCGCGGGGACGCCCCGTGTGGCTCGTCGTGACGAAGGCGGACCTGCTGCGCCTCTCGATCCACCCCGCGCTGATGGAGAGGTTGAAGGTGGGGCCGGACTGGGACAGGCAGTTGCGCGCTTTCAGCCCCGTGGAGCGTGGCCACCTCGCCCGGGCCATCGGCGTCGCCGAGCAGGGGGGCGATACGACCGCGGGCGGCACGGCGCCGTTCGAACGGGGCCAGGGCAGCCCCTTCCTCGCGTACGCGGGCCGCGGCGACACCGGCGAGGGGGCCTTCGGCGGCGCGGAACTCCTTCGCGCCATCGTCGGTACCCTTGCCCCGGACATGATGAAGGAGCGGGCCATTGGCCACTGAGCCGGGCAGGCCGAGGATCTATTCGCAGCAGGTGCGGAAGATCGCGGAGGAGTTGGGCATCGACCTCGACGAGGTCGCGGGCACGGGCCCGCGCGGGGGCGTCACGATCACGGACGTGCAGCGGGCCCGGCGCGAGCAGGGCGACGCCCGGGATGGCGACGACGCGAATCCGCCGCCGGAGACCGGCGACGGGGAGCCCGGCGACGAGCGCGACGATGGCGGGCAGGCGCCCGCGGACCGGTCGGAACTCTGGGAGCGCTGGGCGGACGAGCTCACGGGCTACGGCGACCGCCTGATGAACGCGGGAGCGCGGACGCTCGGCGGCATCGTCCACGCGCACGCGATGCGCGTCCGGGACGCGGGCGCGAGGAAGCTACCCCCGTCCGCGGCGGCGGCGCCGACGGCGATCGACGCGGCCATGGTGGGGAGGACGCTGGCGTCGGCGGGCGCCACGCGGCGCGTGGAGCGGGCGCTGGAGGTCGTGCGGAACATCCTCATCTTCGTGCCCGTGCTCGTGGCCTGGATGCACATCGCGCTCAGCGGCCTGGACGACATCGGAGACCTGCAGGGCACGGCTGGCACGGTCGCCGGTTTCATCGGCGCGCTGATCGTCGCGCACGTCGCGCTGGGCATGATGCGGCAACGGCGCGAGGCCCGCGCCGAGAGCATCGCGCGCGACTTCGCGACGGCGCTGGCGGCCACGGAGCTGTCGCTGCCGCTCACGGCGGACGACGCGGAGAGCGCCATCGCCGCCTTCGCGCAGGCTGGCGCGGAGCTGTCCGGCAACCTGCGCGGCGCGGGGCAGTCGCTCACGGAGGCGCGCGCGGTTCTGGAGCGGATGGCCGGCACGGTCGAGGCGCAAGGCGAGCAGGTCGAGCGGATGCTGCGGCTGCTGGAGCCGATCGCGCGCATCGGGGAGCAGATGGGCGGCGTGCAGGGCGAGCTCCGCGAGGTGACCGCGCGGCTGGCCGAGACGATGCAGGCGCTGGGCGACATCCGGCAGCACCTCGCGCCCACCGCGGGGAACCTGGCGGAGACGGCGGGGAAGCTGGAGGCGCTGACGGGGCAGATGGACGCGACGGGGCAGCAGTTGGAGCGCCTGAGCGCCGTGCTCGGGAGCCGCTTCGAGCCGCTGGACGACGCAGCGGCCAACTTCGAGCGGGCGGTGAAGGATCTGAACGCCGTGATGGCGCGGGTGCTGCGGGAGCTGGACGGTGGATGACGAGGGCATCGGCATCGCGGGCTGGCTGTTCGCGGACCTGATGCTGGTGCTGGCGCTGGTGTTCGTGGCCGTGGGACGCGGCGACGACGAGGCCGAGGCCGTCGCGCCCACGCCCACGCCCGTCGCCACGGCCACCGCCACGCCGACGCCCTCACCGACGCCTACCCCCACGCTCGCGCCGACGCCTACACCGACGCCCACGCCTGCGCCGACTCCGACGCCAGTGAACGAATGCGTTTCCCGTACGGACCTCGAGTTCGACCAGATCATCGTGAACAGCCCGAACAACGAACCCTCGTGGGAGCACATCATCGACGGCAAGATTCGGACGGGCGTCACGGTCGCGGAGATGACCGGGGCCTTTGACAAAGAAGAAATCGACAGGCGCGGCGTGATCGACTACCTGCGGTACAGGAAGGCGGAAGGCTTCCAAATCGCAGTCGTCCAGACGTTTTCCTGGAATGGCGATACCAACTCTTCGACCGCGCTTTTCGGTTCGACCACGCTTTCCAAACGCATCAATGAGATATTCTTCTGCTCGTTCGCACCACAACCCGCTATGTGCGAGGAACACGCGGTTGAGACGTACGAATTCCACGACTTCTTCGTGGACGGCGCCGAGGATGCGTGGACGGAACGCAGCGACGGGTACTACAGCCGAAGGCACCTGAACGCGAACGAGTCGCGCATCGGGGTGCTCTTCGTGAAGCCGCCCGACGAGGACTGCGAGTAGCCTAGCCGCCCGTCTGGCTGCGCTGGACCAGATCGACGCCGGAAGCGGAGTCGGTGACGGGTGTGCCGGACCAGTCGATGCCGCCGTCCGCGGTGCGCCCCGCGCGGACGACGATGGGGCCGGCGATGAGCCAGCGCAGCATGACGGCGCGCGACGGCCCGCCGCCATCGGGGGACGGCGCGGCGCGCCAGGCGAACACGCCCCCGCGCACGAGGTCGCGCGGGAAGTGCTGGGCGTCGGGGACGGCCAGATGGATGGGCGCGGCCCTGTCGCCCTGTGCGTTACAGGGCCGGGGCTGGCGCACGGCGATGGCGCTGATCCCGACGATGAGGGCCAGCAGGCCGAGAATGGCGAGGATGACCCAGAGGATGGGGCTGACGCCGCCGCCCTCCTCCGGCTCCTCCGCGACGGGCGGCGGCGGGGCGGGCGTGGGCGTGGGGGCGGGCGTCGGGACGGCGGTCGGCACTGACGTGGGGGATGGCGTGGCGGCGGGCGGCGGGGCGTAGACGCTGGCGGCGATGGGGGCGCTGGCGACCGGGATGCGGCCGCGCGCGTCGCCCAGATCGAGGTAGAGCGTGAACGCGGATGCGCTCGTATCCGCCCGTATCGTGACCGTGAACTCGCGCCCGTCCGCGACGTGCTCCAGCTTCACCGGCTGGATGTCGAACACCTCGTCGAGCGCGAACCGATAGTCCTGCTCCGTGATGCCGCCGCCCACCCGCAGCCTGCCATCCCCCACGACGGCGAGGGGGAAGGTGAGCATGTCGTCGGCGGCGTTCCAGGCGGGCGCGCCGACGTCGAAATGGGCGACCGTGTAATCGACGAACACGGAGGCGTCGGGCGCGGGCGCGGCGGACTCCAGCGTCAGCCGGTAGCCCCCGCGATAGGGCCGGTCATCGAATTTCCAGATGTGGACGCCGCCTTCCCCCTGCCGGAATTCATTGAGCGGGGCTGCGTCCGAGCGCCATACGTCGCGTTCGTCGTCCACGACCGTGACGCCATCGTCGGGCACGCCGGTGACGAGGAATTGCACGCCCGTGAGCCCGCCGGGGACGTCGCAGGTGAACTCCGTGGCCACGCGCTGGCAGAGGTCGATGGTGGGGTAGGCGCCGAGGATGAGGGCGGCGAGGCCGTCGGCGTCCACGCTACGCGCGACGCGGTCGCAGGGGCCGTCGGCGTCGCAGCCGACGGCGCGCCGCCAGTAGGGCGCGGCCCGCTCGAACCATTCCTCGCGCTGGTCGAGGCCGATGACGACGAGCGTGACGCGCGCCTGCCGGTTGAGGTTGGCCCAGACCGAGCCGAGCGCGCACAGGTAGGCGTCGGCGGCGCCGGGCGCGGCGCTCTGCCCGAAGGCGTCGGGATCGACGGCGGGCGGGCAGGCCGATGCGTCGGGGTTCTCGTCGAAGCGGAGCGCGTTGCGTCCGAGGGCGGGCGCGCCGTCGGTGACGAGCACGACGAGGCGGCGCGCGTCGTCGGACGCCGCCGCGCCCGAGCCGGTTGCGTCGGGGCAGCCGGAGCCAGCGGGCGCGGTCTGGCCCGTGACCGTCTGCCACGCCAGGCAGAGGGCCTGCAGGAAGTCGGTGGCGTGGCGGCTGGCGGCGGCGTCCCGCTCGGCGCGCAGCGTCTGCGCGAGGGCCTCGTCGCGCACGGAGACGAGCGGGGAGAGCACGTCGGCTTTCGTGCCGAAGGCGATGGCGCCGAGTTCGACGCGGCGCGGGTCGCCGTCGGCCAGGAACTGGCCGAGCACCTCGACGAGGCCGATGACGCCGTCGTAGCGCAGTTTGCGCGGGTCGCTGCCGTTCGCGCCGAACATGGAGCCGGAGTCGTCGAGGGCGAAGACGACGTGGGTGGCGGGCGCGGCCTCGCCCTGCGCGCGCGCGTCCGCGAGGAGCGCGAGGAGCGCCGCCAGCGCGAGCGCGAGGACGGCGGCGCGCGTCAACGGTTGGAGGCCCGCAGCCAGGTCTGGCGGATGCGGCGGCGTTCGTCGCCGTCCAGCAGGCGGCGCATGGCCCGATCCCAGCTCTCGCGCACCTCGCGGTTGCCGTCCTTCATGTCCGCGAGGTCGGCTTCGAGTTCGCGGACCATGCGGTCGCAGTCGTCGGCGATGTCGCCCTCGTACCACTGGAGCACGGCGGCGCGCTGGAGACGGGCGACGCGGCGGGCGTCGCTGGCCCATTCGGCCTTGCGCAACGTGGCGCCCGTGAAGGGCCCGGCGTCCGCCTGCCCGGCGACGATGGGAGTGCCGTCGAAGCGCATGAAGTCGCAGAAGGCGTCGAAGGCGACGACACGAGCGCGGCCATCGCCGAACAGCGGATCGGCGACGCCGCCGAGGGCGTATTCAACGAGGCCGATGGGTTCGCGCCCGTCGTCGAGGGTGAGGCGGACGATGGTGCTGGCCTCGGGGCCCGAGCCTTGGCGGTCGGGGACGATGCGCCCGCGGGCGCGCAGCAGGTAGAAGAGTTCGGCGTAGGTCGGGCCCTGCGTATCGAGGTCGCTGCCGAGCAGGCGGGCGACGACGGCGGGCGCGAGGGGCTGGACGTTCCCGCCCAGCTCCAGCTTCGTGGCCGCCAGCAGCTCGGGGATGACGGTGAAGCAGGTCTGGTCGGCGGTGGCGCGCGGGGGAGCGCCGGGGTCGGCGCCGTAGTAGGTGCGGAAAGCGGCGCCGGCCTCGACGGCGTTGCTGATGACGTTGGGGGCCCAGGGCTGACCGTTGTCGTCGGCCCAGAGGTCGAGGAAGACGATCTGCTCGCCGAGGGCGCCGACGTTCTGTCCGGGGGCGTACTGCATGAGCGCGTTGCGCTTCGCGCGGTCGAGGCCGGGGTGCTCAAGGGCCTTGTTGAAGCGGGCGCGGATGTCGGCGCTGCCCGCGTACAGCTGGCGGAAGACGGGGTCGCTGGCGGCCACGCGCAGATCGAGGGAGGCGCGGCGCGGGAATTCGATGCGGTTGAGCCGGTCCACGAGGGCTTGGGTGGCCTTGTCCTCGTCGCCCTCGCAACGCTGGAGGGCGACGTCGAAGGTCGTCGGCAGGGACTCGCCGATCCTCCAGTTGACCAGCCCCCAGAGGGCGTCCTTCCAGCGGTTGGCGACGTCGGTGGCGACGACGTTGTCCGCCCCGCCATCGGGATCGAGGGCGGCGAGCACGGCGAGCACCTCGGCGGAGGCGGGGACGACCTGATCCTCGTCGCCGTCGAGGCGCGCGAGGCGCACCGCCAGCGCGCAGATGCGGCGGTTGGGGTCGAGGTCGGCATCGACGCGGAGGCGCATGGCGATCTGGGGGACGATGGGGCTGGCGATGCCCTGATCCTGATCGAGGCAATCGCCGACGGTGGCGCGGACGTGGTCGGGATTGGAGGCGGCGCGGGCCACCTCCGCCGCCGCCTCGGCGCGGAGTCCGTCGTAGAGCCGGTCGAGTTCGTCGACGGCGGCGGTGACGGACTCGATCTGGCCGCGCAGCTCGCGGAAGAAGGCGGGCGCGCCGTCGCGTCCGCACAGCTCCTGGTGGAGCCAGCGGAGGGCGCGCACGCGGTCGCGCCGCTCGTAGGCGTCGAAGAGACGGTCCTCGGCGTCCTTGCGCCGCCGCTGCAGGCTGCTTTCGACGGAGCGCAGGAAGAACCAGCGCACGAACGTCCAGACGAGGATGGCGAGGACGGCCCCGCCGGCCCAGACGAGGATTTCGGAGAGGGAGGTGCCGCCGAATTCGCCGAAGCGGGAAACGCCGTCCCACGGGATGGGGAGCAGGAACGCGAGGAACACGGCGGCGGCGGCGCCCCAGCCGATGAGGCGCTGCCACCACGCGAGGCCGACGTTCACGGCGTCGGGCTTGTCGAGCTTGTTCTCGCAGTCGCGGATGCGGGCGTCGGCGTCGGGCACGGTCTCGCCGGGGATGAAGTCGTCGCGCGCGACCCGCGTTTCGAGTTCGCGCGCGTCCCGCTCGATGCGGCCGAGCAGCGCCCGCGCGTCCTCGATGCCGTAGGGCGCGTCGCCGTCCCCGCCGTCGCCGCTGAGCCACTCGCCGAACGTCTTGGCGCGGAGCCATTCCGCGAAGGCGGACTCTTCCTCCGCGCGCATCCTCGGGATAGCGGCGTCGAGCTTGCGCTGGTTGGCGTTGGAGACGTCGTCGAGGCCGTCGCGCAGCTGGGCCTGGTAGGCCTTCCATTCGTTCTCGCCGGCGTCGTAGTTGCCGCCGGGGATGCGCGCGCCGCGGAGCACGGCTGCGTAGTCCCCGACGCCCGCCTCCTGCCGGACGCTCCCGGCGAGGGCGGCGGCGGCGGGCTCCCCCAGCGGCGCATGGCCGGCGTCCAGGGCGAGGGCAGCGAAGCGCTGTCCGGAGAACCAGGCGCCGAGCCCGCGCCCGGTGCCGCTGTCGACGTAGTCGAGCAGCGACGTCTCGCGATCGACGGAGGCGCCGCCCACGAAGGTGGGGCGGGCGGCGCGCAGGCGCTCGTAGGCGGCCACGAGCACGCGGGAGACGAGCTTGCGCTGGAGGCGCAGGCGCGGGTACTCGATGGCGGTGACGGCGCCGACGGACATGAGGGGGTAGTTGCCGGTCTTGCCGCGCAGCTCCGCGGCGGTGTTGTCGCTGCTGAGGATGCGGAGCAGCGCGCCCGCCTCCTCGAAGGCGTCCCGCGGCTCGTTGCCCTCGCGTCCGCCGAACCAGTAGACGCGGTCGAAGAGGGCCTGCCCGGGGGCGTATTCGAGCCCCTTGTCGGTGGCGGGAAGGGCGCGGGCGGAGAACGTGGCCTCCGGGTCCACGCTCTGCAGGAAGGAGAGCTCGCGGAACATGGCGTAGGTGCCGGAGCGCCCCTTCGCGGCGAGCTCCTCGCTGTTCGGGTTGCCGCGAAGCACGGACGCGAAGGCCGTGGGCGTCACGGCGAGCAGGGTGAGGATGGCGCCCGGATACTGCTCCCTGAGCCAGAGGGCGAGCGGAACGGCGGTGCCCGCGCCGGTGCCGCCGGCGGTGGAGGTCACGAGGTTGACGCGCAGGTCGCCGCCCTCGTCCCGCGCCTCGTGGACGCGATTGGCGATGAGGGTGCGCAGCCGGTGGCCGTCGCCCGCCCCTGCGATGGCCAGCCGGGGATCGAAGAGGGCGGAGAAGACGGTGAGGCCGTGGCCGCGCAGGGCGTAGAGGCCCGCAGCCGGCGCGGGGTTCTCGGCGATGCCCTTGCCGACGGCGACGAGCACGGAGTGTTCGGGCGGACACTGCGGCCCGGGTTTGGTGGCGTCATCGGCGGGGCCGACCTCGGGGCCGGGCTGGCGCTGCGCCCATCCGCGCGCCACGGCGCCCACGCCGTTGATGGTGTCCTGGCTGGGATGGACGAAGCCGCGCAGATCGACGCCCGCGCGCGTGGCGGCGTCGAGGTCGAAGGCGACGGGCTCGCCGATGGACAGGCCGTAGAAGTCGCGGCTGTCCTGGATGTCCTCGGCGATGTGCTTGCCGGTGCCGCCGAGGAAGATGTTCACGGTCCCCATGGGGAGCCTCCCGCGCGTGTGGCCGCGCTATTCGAGCTTGTCGAGTTCGGCGATGGAGATGAAGACGGGGAAATCGCTGGGGTCGTCCGCGTCGTCCGTGCGGAGGTTGAAGGAGGCGACGGCGAGGGCATAGCCGCACTCGTCGACCAGCGGCCCGCCGCTCATGCCGCGGTCGACGCCCGCGTTGGTCTGCACGATCTCGATGCCATCGGTAGTGGTCACAGCGGAGACGAAGCCGCGGCTGGTCTGGAGCGTGCCGCTGATGCTGCGATCATCCTGCAGACCGGACCACGGGTAGCCGAAAGCGCGCACATCGATGGAGGACACCTCATCGTCTTCCGAGGGGGGACGACGCCGAAGGACAGCGGGCACGGGTTCCGCGCTCAGGGTGGCCAGATCGCGCAAGACGCCCGTATCCGAGTACGAGCCAACCTTGTCGATGGTGGCGGGGAAGGACCGGTCGCCAGCGTAGAGGGTGATGGCGCTGGCTGTCCGGCCGTCAGCATCCTGGATGACGTGGGCAGCGGTGACGTATTCACCTCCGCCGATGTGGAAGGCGGTGCCGCCCACGCCCAGGTCCTCGGCCACCACCTCAACGATGGCGGCACGCACGTCGGTGGCCACGTCGCCGAAGTCGCACTGGTCCGGGTCGGCGACGGCGGGGGCTGGCGTGGGCGTGGCGGTCGGGGAGGATGGCGCGGTCGCGGCGGGCGTCGGCGTGGCGGCAGGCGCGGGCGTGGCCACGGGGGCGGGCGTCGGGGGAGGCGCGGCGACGGCGCCGTCATCGTCGATGGCGGTCTTCCAGACGATGAAGGCAACGATCACGGCCACGATGATCGCCAGCTCGTCGAGCGAAGGGCGCTGCCAGAAAGACACGGGGCGCGAACCTTAACGGAAGCGCGCCCCGGCGGCAACATCGGGGAGCAGCGGGGAGGGGGGGCCGTGCGCGCGAGCGTCGAGCCCGGCGAGGAGGTCGGGCGGGGCCAGCGGCGCGCGCGCGAGCGTGACGAGGGGGAGCGCCGGGCGGCGGTCGCGCAGGAAGCGCAGGTTCTCGCGCTCGACCACGCCCGCGCGTTCCGGGTAGCCGCTTATGACAAGCATTTCGACGGCGAGGCCGCGGCGCTCGGCGGCTTCGAGGGTGAGGGCGACGTGGTTGAGCGTGCCCAGCGAGGGGCGCGCGACGACGACGAGGGAGGCGTCGAGGGCGGCGGCGAAGCCCGCCATGTCCGTGGCGTCGTCGATGGGCACGAGCAGGCCGCCCGCGCCTTCCAGCAGGAGGACGTCGCATCCGTCGGCGAGCGCGCGGCATTCGGCGAGGGCGGCGGCCACGTCGATGGGCGCGCCCGCGCGCGCGGCGGCGATGGAGGGCGCGAGCGGTTCGGCCAGCGCGACGAGCGTGCGGATGGCGACGGGCGTTCCGCGCAGGGCGGCGCGGTAGAAGGCCTCGTCGCCGTCGCGGGCGGGGTCCGCCACGCCCGTCTGGAAGGGCTTGACGAGGGCCACGCGGGCGTCGCGGGCAAGCGCGCGGGCGAGCCAGGCGGCGGCCACGGTCTTGCCCACGCCCGTGTCCGTGCCGGTGACGAAGAGGATGCGCGCGCTCACGGGGGCGGCGGCGCGGCGGCGAGCGCGCGGTCGACGTCGGCCTCGTCGTGGATGGCCATGAGGTTGAAGCGGATGCGGGCGGTACCCTCGGGCACGGTGGGCGGGCGGATGGCGCGGGCGAGGGCGCCCGCCTCGCGCAGGCGGCGTTCGGCGGCGAGCGCGGTTTCGGCGTCGCCGAGCAGGAGGGGCACGATCGGCGTCTCCGAGCGCGAGGGGGGGTGTCCGGCGGCCACCAGGCCCGCGCGCAGGCGTTCGGCGAGGGCGTCCAGACGCGCGCGCCGTTCGGGCTCGGCGGCCACGACGTCGAGGGCGGCGAGGGCCGCGCCCACGCTGGCGGGCGTGGGGGCCGTGTTGAAGATGAAGGGGCGCGAGCGATTGACGAGGTAGTCGACGACGGCGGCGTCGGCGGCCACGAAGCCGCCCGCCGAGCCGAGCGCCTTCGAGAGCGTGCCCACGACGACGATGCCGCGGGGGTCGATGCCGTCGCGGGCGAGCGCGCCCTCGCCGCCGGGGCCGAGCACGCCCGTGGCGTGGGCCTCGTCGAGCACGAGCACGGCGTCGTGGCGGCGCGCGAGCGCGGCGAGTTCGGCCAGGGGCGCGACGTCGCCGTCCATGCTGAAGACGGTCTCGCTGACGATGAGGCGGCGGTCGGCGGCGGACGCGGCCAGCAGTTCGGCGAGGTGATCGGCGTCGCCGTGGCGGTAGACCTGCGTCTCCGCGCCGGAGAGGCGGCAGCCGTCGATGATGGAGGCGTGGTTGAGGGCGTCGCTGAAGATGGCGTCGCCGGGGCGCGCGAGGGCGGTGAGGACGCCGAGGTTGGCGAGGTAGCCGGAGGAGTAGAGGAGCGCCGCCTCCCGCCCCTTGAGCGCGGCCAGACGGCGTTCGAGGCGGTCGTGCAAGGGCGTGGAGCCGCAGAGGAGGCGGGAGGCGCTCACGCTCGCGCCGTGGTCGCGCGCGGCGTCGGCGGCGGCCCCGGCCACGCGGGGGTCGCGGGCGAGGCCGAGGTAGTCGTTCGAGGTGAAGTTGACGAGCTCGCGCCCGTCGATGCGGACGCGCGCGCCGCCGCCGTCGTCGGGCGTGAGGATGGCGCGGCGCAGGGCGCGGCGGTCGAGCCCGGCCAGCTCGGCCTCCAGCGCGGCGGTCCAGCCGCTAGCCGCGCGCGACCCGGTCGAGGCCATGGACGACCGCCTCCACGATGCGCTCGACCTCGTCCTCCCCGATGGAGAGGGGCGGCATGAGCACGACGACGTCCCCGAGGGGACGGATGAAGACGCCGCGTTCGCGGGCGGCGAGGCACACGCGCCACGCGGCCTCGCGTTCGGGAGGGAGGGGGGCGCGGGTTTCGCGGTCGGCGACGAGCTCGATGCCCGTCATGAGGCCCTGGCGGCGCACCTCGCCCACGAGCGGGTGGGGGGCCACGCGCTCGGCGAGCAGCTGGCCGAGGAGGGTGGCGCGGGCGCGTCCGCGGGCGAGGACGTCGGTGGTTTCGAACAGGTCGAGGCTGGCGATGGCGGCGGCGCAGCAGATGGGGTTGCCGGCGTAGGTGTGGCCGTGGAAGAGCTTGCGCGTCTCGTCGCCGAGGAAGGCGCGGTGGACCTCCTCGGTGACGACGGTGGCGGAGAGGGGCAGGTAGCCGCCGGTGACGCCCTTGCCGACGACGGCGATGTCGGGCGTGACGCCCTCGAGGTCGCAGGCGAACATGGCCCCGGTCTTGCCGAAGCCGGTGGCCACCTCGTCGGCGATGAGCAGGACGCCGAATTCGTCGCAGAGGGCGCGGATGGCGGCGAGGTGCCCGTCGGGGGCGACGATGATGCCGCCCGCGCCCTGCACGCGCGGCTCCACGATGACGGCGGCCAGCTCGCCGCCGCGGGATTCGAGCAGGCCGCGCAGGGCGTTCACGCAGGCGTCCGTGCAGGCGGGCGCGGCGGCGCAGGGGGCGCAGCGGTAGCGGTAGGCGTTGGGGAAGCGCAGCGGCTCGAAGAGGAAGGGCGCGTAGACGTCGCGGAAGGGGCCCTCGCCGCCCACGCTGACGGCCCCGATGGTGTCGCCGTGGTAGGCCATGTCGAGGGCGGCGATGCGGCGGCGTTGGGGCTGGCCGAGGTTGGCCCAGTACTGGATCGCCATCTTGAGCGCGACCTCGACGGCGGAGGCGCCGTTCTCGCTGAGGAAGACGCGGCCGCGTCCGGGGAAGTGGGGGAGCAGGCGGCGGCCCAGCTCGATGGCGGGCTCGTGCGTGATGCCGAGCAGGGTGCTGTGCTGGAGTTTCGCGGCCTGCTCGCGGATGGCGTCCACGATGTGGGGGTGGCCGTGGCCGTGCACGTTCGCCCAGAGCGAGGCCACGCCGTCCACGTACTCCGCGCCGTCGGCGTCGATGAGGCGGTTGCCCTCGGCGCGGGCCACGACGAGGCGGGGTTCGCGCTCGAAGCGCGCCATCTGCGTGAAGGGATGCCAGAGGGGGTAGCGGTCGGCGTCGGGCACGGGCGAATCGTACCGCGCGCGGGGCGTATGCTGGGGGCCATGCGGGACGCCTTCGGGGAACGGCTGGCGGAGCTGGTCGGGGCGAGCCTGGCGGGCCGCGATCCGGGGCGCGAGGGGCTGGCGCGGCTGCTGGACGCGCCGGACGAGCGCACGCTGGAGATCGTGGCGGCGGTGAGCCGCGTGCGTTTCGCCGCCTTCGGGCGGCGCGTGAAGCTGAACCTGCTGCTCAACATCAAGAGCGGCCTCTGCCCCGAGGACTGCCGCTACTGCTCGCAGGCGCGCGATTCGACCGCGCCCATCGCCGTCTACCCGATGGTGGGCGAGGAGACGTTCCTGGCGGCGGCGGCGCGGGCGCGGGAGCTGGGGGCCACGCGCCTCTGCCTCGTGGCCAGCGGGCGCGGCCCCACGGAGCGCGAGATCGCGCGCGTGGCGGAGGGCGTGGCGGCGGTGAAGGCGCGCGACGGGGCGCTGGAGATCTGCGCCTGCCTGGGCCTGCTGGGCGAGGGGCAGGCGGAACGGCTGGGCGCGGCGGGCGTGTACGCCTACAACCACAACCTGAACACGAGCGAGGGCTTCTACGGCGAGATCTGCGGGACGCACGCCTTCGCCGACCGCCACGCCACGGTGGAGCGGGCGAGGGCGGGCGGGCTCTCGCCCTGTTCGGGCGCGCTCTTCGGCATGGGCGAGGGCGACGGGGACGTGCTGGACGCGGGCTACGCGCTGCGCGAGCTGGCGCCGGACTCGGTGCCGGTGAACTTCCTCATCCCCATCGAGGGCACGCCGCTGGCGGGCGTGAACGCGCTCACGCCGCGGCGCTGCCTGCGCATCCTCGCCGTCTTCCGCCTGCTCTTCCCGCGCGCGGAGCTGCGCATCGCGGGCGGGCGCGAGACGCACCTGCGCTCGCTGCAGCCGCTGGGCCTGCACCTGGCGAACTCGATCTTCATCGGCGACTACCTGACGACGAAGGGGCAGGCCGCGGAGGCGGACCTGGCCATGATCGCGGACGCGGGATTCGAGGTGGAGGGCGGCGGCCCCGCGCCTCCGCCCGCGCCCGCGCCCGCCGTGGCGCTCAAGCGGGGCGCGCTGGACTGAGGAGGCGCGGGATGCGCATCACGGGATTCGAGACGCGGATGACGGAGCTGCCCGACGGGCGCGGGGAGCTGGGCGAGATCCCCGGGCAGGTGGCGCCCCGCTGCGTGACGCTGCGCCTGCGCACGGACGAGGGCGTGGAGGGCATCGCCTACGCCGCCTACGTGTCGCGCGCCATGTCGCCCGCGCTCAAGGCGGCGCTGGACGGCCTCTGCGAGCAGACGGTGGGGCGCGATCCGTTCGAGACGGACGCCATCGGGCGCGAGCTGCGCGCGCGCAACGGGGGCGCGGCCCCGGCGGGGCTGGTGACGCGCGCCAGCTCGGCCATCGACGTGGCCCTCTGGGACATCAAGGGCAAGGCGCTGGGGCTGCCCTGCTGGAAGCTGCTGGGCGGGAGCGGGGGACGGGCGCGCGCCTACGGCAGCGGCCACCTCTGGCGGCACTATTCGCCGGACGAGCTGCGCGAGTGGGGGCCGCGGCTGGCGGCGGCGGGCTTCACCGCCATGAAGCTGCGCTGCGGGGGCGAGGCCACGACCGCCGCCGAAATGGAGCGCATGCGCGCGCTGCGCGAGGCCGTGGGGCCGGACGTGGACATCATGGTCGACGTCAACCAGGGCTGGAGCGCGCACGAGGCCATCGCCAACGGGCGGGCGCTGTCGGAGTACGGCCTCTACTGGCTGGAGGATCCGACGCATCATCAGGACCACGCGGGCATGGCGCGCATCGCGGCGGCGCTGGACGCGCCCCTCTGCACGGGCGAGTACCACTACGGGCTGGCCCCCTTCCGCCAGCTGGCGGAGGCGCGCGCGGCGGACATCCTCATGGTGGACCTGTTCCGCGTGGGGGGCTTCACCGGCTACCTGAAGGCGGCGCACCTGGCGGAGGCGTTCAACCTGCCCGTGGTCACGCACCTGGCCACGGAGCTGTTCGCGCAGGCGGCGGCGGGGACGGAGACGCTGCTGCTGGAGCACGTGCCCTGGACCTTCCCCCTGTTCGAGGAAGCGCCGCGCGTGGAGGACGGCATGGTCGTGGTTCCGGAGGGGCCGGGGCTGGGGCTGCGCTTCGACGAGGCGGCCCTGCGGGCGCTGGCGGTGGACGAATAGCCGTCCGCGATCGCGGGCCCGCCCTATACTTGGGGAAGGCCGCGCGGGGCCAGGGACGGAGCGCGTGACGACGCCCATTCGGCGGCAGTACCTCGACCTGAAGCGGCGGCACCCCGGCGCCATCCTCTTCTTCCGCCTGGGCGATTTCTACGAGACGTTCGACGCCGACGCCGAGGTGGTGGCGCGGGAGCTGGAGATCGCGCTCACCTCGAAGGTCATGGGCAAGGATTTGCGCGTGCCCCTCGCGGGCGTGCCCGTGCAGAGCATCGAGGGGCACGTGAGCACGCTCGTGAAGCGCGGCCACCGCGTGGCCATCTGCGAACAGATGGCGGACCCGGCCACCGTGAAGGGCATCGTGCCGCGCGACGTGGTGCGCACGGTGACGGCGGGCACGATCACGAGCGAGTCGGCGCTCGACGCGGATGCCCCCAACGAGCTGGCGGCGCTGGCCGAACGCGGGGGCCTGCGCGCGCTGGCGCTGGCGGAGGTGACGACGGGCGAGGTGCGCGTGGCCGAGGGCGAGGCGGCGGCGGCGGAGCTGGCGCGCGCGGCCCCGGCGGAGCTGCTGGTGGAGGATGCGTCCGGCGGCGCGGGGGGCGTGGAGGTGGAGCGCCCCCGCCTGAGCGCGGCGGTGGCGGCGGCGCTCGTGGCCGAACGCTACGGCGAGGCCGCGCCGGAGACGCTGCTGGGGAGCGAGGCGGCGGTGGCGGCGGTGGCCCACCTGCTGGCCTACCTGGGGGAGGTGCATCCCGCCGCCGCGGGCGCGCTGGGGCGCGTGCGCACGCTGGCCGACGAGGAGACGGCGGCGCTCGACGGGCGCACGCTGGCGAACCTGGAGGCGCTGCCCGCGGGCGACGGGCGGCCCTCGCTCTTCGGCGTGCTCAACCGCACGCGCTCGGCCATGGGCGCGCGCCTGCTGCGGCGCTGGCTGACGCGGCCCCTGCGCGCCCCCGCGCCGCTGGCGGAGCGGCACGACGCCGTGGACTGGGCGCTGGCCGCGCCCATCGAGCGGGAGCGGGGGCAGGCCATCCTGCGCGGCATTCCCGACGTGGCGCGCCTCTGCGGACGGCTGGGGGCGCGGGGGGCCTCGCCGCGCGATCTGGCCGCCCTGCGGCAGGGGCTGCGCGCGGCGCTCGACCTGGGGGCGCTGCTGGAGGGGACGGAGGCGCCGTCCCTGCTGCGGCGCGCGCAGGCGGCGCTGGCGGGCGTGGCCGGACCGCTGCTGACGCTGGACGGGGCGCTGGCCGAGGATCCGCCCGCCGATTTCGAGGAGGGCGGCGTCATCGCGCCCGGGCACGACGCCGAGATCGACGCCCTGCGGAACGCGGCGCGGTCGGCGCGCGAGGCGCTGCTGGGGCTGGAGGCGGCGGAGCGCGAGCGCACCGGCATCCGCTCCCTGAAGGTGGGCCGCAACCGCGTCTTCGGCTACTACCTCGAGGTCTCCAGCGCCAACGCCTCGCTCGTGCCCGACCGCTACCAGCGGCGGCAGACGCTGGTGGGGGCGGAGCGCTACGTGACGGAGGAGATGAAGGAGCTGGAGAGCGGCATGGCCACCTCGCGCGACCAGCTGGCGGCGCGCGAGAAGCAGGCCTTCGACGCGCTCACGGAGCGGCTGGCGGACGAGCTGGAGGCGCTGCGGGAGGCGGGCGAGGGGCTGGCCGTCATCGACGTGGCGCTGGCGCTGGCGGAGGCGGCGGGGGAGCGCGGCTGCGTGCGCCCGGCCTTCGGCGAGCGGCTGGCCATCCGCGGCGGGCGGCACCCGGTGGTGGAGGCGGCGCTGGGGGCGGGGCGCTTCGTGCCCAACGACTGCCTGCTGGAGGGCGAACGGCGCATCCTGCTGCTGACGGGGCCGAACATGAGCGGCAAGTCGACCTACCTGCGGCAGGCGGCGCTGATCGCGCTCATGGCGCAGGCGGGCGCCTTCGTGCCCGCGGAGGAGGCGGAGCTGCCCCTCTTCGACCGCATCTTCACGCGCATCGGCGCGCACGACGACCTCGCCGCCGGACACTCGACCTTCATGGTGGAGATGGTGGAGACGGCGCAGATCCTGCACCGCGCCACGGAGCGTTCGCTCGTCATCCTCGATGAGGTGGGGCGGGGCACGAGCACCTTCGACGGCATGGCCATCGCGCGCGCGGCGCTGGAGTACCTGGCCGCGCGCCCGGCGGGGGCCCCTCGCACGCTCTTCGCCACGCACTACCACGAGCTGACGGCGGTGGCGGACGAGCTGCCGCGCGCGGACAACGCGCACGTGGCCGTGCACGAGGACGGCGCGGACGTGGTGTTCGAGCACCGCATCGAGCCGGGGCCGAGCGACCGTTCCTACGGCATCCACGTGGCGCGGCTGGCGGGGCTGCCGGCGACGGTGATCGAGCGCGCGCGCACGCTGCTGGACGAGCTGGAGCGCGGCACGGCGGCCAGCCCCGACGGCGGCGGCGGAGGCGGGCGGCAGGGCGCGTTCTTCGGCGTGGAGCCGGGAACGGGGTCGGCGCTGGAGGCGGAGCTGGCGGCGCTCGATCTGGAGGCGATGACGCCGCTGGACGCCATGGCGCGGCTGGCGGCGCTGCGCGAGCGGGCGCGGGAGGGCCGGTGAGCGGAACGGGGCGCATCCGCCAGCTGCCGCCGGAGGTGGCGGCGCGCATCGCCGCGGGCGAGGTCGTGGAGCGCCCCGCGTCGGTCGTGCGGGAGCTGCTGGACAACGCCATCGACGCGGGCGCGCGGCGCATCCGCGTGGCCGTGGAGGAGGGGGGGCTGCGCGCGATCACGGTGAGCGACGACGGGCGCGGCATCGCCCCGGACCAGATCGAGATCGCGTTCGAGCGCCACACCACGAGCAAGATCGCGGAGTCGGGCGACCTGCGGCGGGTGGCCACGCTGGGCTTCCGCGGCGAGGCGCTGGGGGCCATCGCGGCGGCGGCGGAGGTGGACATCACGACGCGCGCGGAGGGCGAGCCCGTGGGCGTGGCGGCGCTGCTGGCGGACCGCGCGGTGGCGCGGCGGGCGGCGCGGGCGGCGCCCGTGGGCACGACCATCACGGTGCGCGAGCTGTTCGCGAAGGCGCCCGCGCGGCGCGCCTTCCTCGGGACGGCGGCGGGCGAGGGGCGGCAGATCGCGACGCTCGTCTCGCACTACGCCCTCGCCTATCCGGCCATCGCCTTCCGCCTGGAGGGGGGCCGCCGCCCCTTCGTCACCAGCGGCGACGGCGTCCTGCGCCACGCCGTGGCGGCGGTCTTCGGCGCGGAGCTGGGCGCGGCCATGCTGGACGTGGCGCACGCGGAGGGGGACGTGGCCGTTTCCGGGCTGGCGGGGCCGCCGTCCGTCCACCGCGGCAACCGCAGCGGCATCGCCCTCTTCGTGAACGGGCGCTGGGTGCAGAGCGCGGCCCTGCGCTTCGCCGTGGGCGACGCCTACCAGTCGGAGCTGCCGTCCGGACGCCATCCCGTGGCCAGCCTGGCGCTGCGCCTGCCGCCGGAGGCGGTGGACGTGAACGTGCACCCGGCGAAGGCGGAGGTGCGCTTCCGCGACCAGCGCGCCACGGCGCGGGCGCTGCGCCACGCCGTGGCGGGCGCGCTGGAGGGGGCGGCCGCGGCGGAGTGGACGCTGCCGGACGAGGACGCGCCGCCGCCGTCCCCCAAAGAGGGCGCGAGGCCCGCGACGCTGCGCGAGCGGCTGCTCCCGCCGGGGGAAGGCGCGAACGGGAGCGCGCCCGCGCCGCTCGCGGCGGCGGGACGGCGGGCGCAGCGCGAGACGCTCCCGCTGCTGCGCGTGGTGGGCCAGCTGGCGGCCACCTACGTGGTGGCGGAGGGGCCGGACGGCATGTACCTGCTGGACCAGCACGCGGCGCACGAGCGGGTGGTGTTCGACCGCCTGCGCGCGCGTCCGGCGGAGGAGGCGGTGCAGCCGCTGCTCGCGCCCGTGCTGGTGGAGCTGGACCGCGCGGCCGCGGCGGTGCTGGAGGAGCACGCCGCCCACCTGGCGCGGTCGGGGCTGGAGCTGGAGCCCTTCGGGGACGCCGCCTGCCTCGTGCGGGCCGCGCCCGCGGGCTTCGGCGAGGGCGACGTGGCGGGCGCGCTCACGGCCATGCTGGAGCGGCTGGGGAGCGATCACGGCATCTCCGACCCGTTCGACCGCGCGACGGCGATGGTGGCCTGCCACGCCAGCGTGCGCGCGGGCATGGCCCTCTCGCTGGACGAGATGCGGCGCCTGATCGACGACCTGGCGGCCACGGCCTCGCCGCGCACCTGCCCGCACGGACGCCCCACGCTCGTGCACGTGCGGCAGGAGTCGCTGGACCGGCGGTTCGGGCGATGACGGCCGCCCAGGCGCCGCCGACGGGGACGGGCCGCGCGCGGGCGCTGCGGTTCGCCGCGGCGGCGGCGAGCGCCGCCTTCATCCTCGCGCTGCCGGTGCTGCTCTTCACCAGCGTCATCCGCATCCTCTCCACGGACACGGGATTCGCGGAGCGCGGGCTGCGCGAGCACGGGGCGGCGGCGGCCACGGGGCTGACGCTGCTCGAGCTGGACCGCGCGGCGGCGGCCGTCGTGCGCTACTTCGAGGACGACGCGGAGACGCTGCGCATCATCGTGCTGGACCGCGGGCAGGAGCGGGCGCTCTTCACGGAGGTGGAGACGCAGCACATGCGCGACGTGAAGGCGCTCATGCGGGCGCTCTTCCGCGCGAACGAGGCGTCGCTGGCCTTCGTGCTGGCCTACGCGGGGGCGGCGGTGCTGTGGTCGGGGGAGCGCTCGTCGCGGCAGCTGGCGAAGCAGACGCTGGCGGCGGTGGGCGCGGGCGCGACGGCGGCGCTGGCCGTGGGCCTGCTCGCGCTGGCGCTGGGCTTCGACCGCTTCTGGAGCCTGTTCCACGAGATCGCCTTCACCAACGACTTCTGGCGGCTGGACCCGGCGCGCGACCGCCTCATCCAGATGTACCCGGAGGCGTTCTGGCAGGAGGCGTCGCTGATCGCGGGGGGGATGACGCTGGGGGCGGCGGCGGCGCTGGCGGCGCTGGCCGGGGCCTGGCTGTGGTTCACGCGCCCCTCGCGCGAGCGGGGAGACGGCGACGCGCCCGCGCGCCCGACGCCGATCATGGACGCCGGGGCCGCCATCGGGGCGATCGGCGATCAGGAGGAGCAGCCGCAGCCCCCGCCGCCGCAGGCGCAGCCCCCGCCCGCGACGGGGCCGGGCTCGAACTGAGCGGCCCCGCCTCCGTTCGCGCCGCGCGCCACGGCGAAGGCCGAGATGGCGCGCTCGGCGCGATGGCCGGAGGCGCAGGTGGCGGCGGCGGTCGCCTCCGTCATGGGCCTGCGCCGCTCGAACGTGTCGCGGCAGGTGGGGCAGTAGTACTCGTAGATGGCCATGCGCGCAGTATAGCGGAAGCAGGACGCTCAGGCGGCGCTGGAGGGGCGGTCGCCGCGGGCGGGCGTCTCCGCTTTGGCGTCGGGGGCGAGCGGGGCGGGCACGGGCGACGGCTCGGCGGGCAGGTGCGGCGGCAGCGTGGGCGCGCGCAGCTCCGCCTCGATGGCGCGCGTGATGTCGTTGCCCGGGCGCACCCAGGCGCGGCGCGGGGAGCGGCGCAGGGACGGGCGCAGACGGTTCGGCCAGCGGGGCATGGGCGCGAGAGACTAGGGCGTCGGCGGAGAATGATCAACGGGCGGGGCGTTCGCGCTCGCGCTCGCGGGCTTCGGCGCGGGCGAGGAAGGCGAGGACGAAGCCGTTGAAGGCGGCGGGGCGCTCGAAGTAGGCGGAGTGCCCGGCTTTCGCCACCTCGAAGAGCTCCGCGCCGGGCACGAGCGAGCGGGCCTCGCGCACGAGCGCGGGCGAGGCGATGCGGTCCCGTTCGCCCACGACGAAGGCGACGGGCGCGCCGCACGCGGCCAGCATCCCGTGCGTGCTGCCGCGGTAGCCGGGCGGGGGCGGTCCGAGGACGTTCGCCTCGCGGGGCGGATTGAGCCGCCGGATCTGGTGGTAGAGCAGGGCCAGCGCGGGCTCGGCGCGCGCGAACGACGGCGCGAGGGCGTGGCGCGCGAGGCCGCCCCCGCCACGCTCGACGCGCAGCGCCGCCTGCAGGGCGCGCACGCGGTCGTTGGTGGCCCCCGCCGTGGTGCCGCAGAGCACGAGCGAGCGGGCGCGTTCGGGGGCGAGGCGCAGCAGCCCGGCCACGGCGCGCCCGCCCATCGACTGCGCGATCACGTGGGCGCGGTCGATGGCGAGGTGGTCGAGCAGCCCGAGGAGGTCGCGCCCGAAGGCGCCGCGGTCGTGCTCCCCGCGGGCCGTGGAGCGGCCCCAGCCGCGCGCGTCGTAGACGGTGCAGCGGTAGCGCCCGGCGAAGGCGGGCAGCTGCCGCCACCAGGAGAGGCTGTTGCCGCCCGCGCCGTGCGCGAACACGACGTGGTCGCCGTCGGGCGGGCCGTGCCGTTCGTGGTAGAGGCGCGCGCCGTCGAGGTCGGCGAAGGGCATGGGGCGGAACCTAATCCCGCTTGACCGCATCCATGAACGCGGCATCGATTTCGTACCGCTCGTCGGCCTCTTCCCAGAGATCACTCGAGAAGGTCGGGTTGCCATCCGCACCTCGCCACGGCCCATGGAACAACCAAACCAGCACTCCTTCCTGCTTGGCGACGGCCACCGCGGGAATGAAGTCGCTGTCACCGGCCAAGAGCGCGACATGCTCGATTCGCTGCTTGGCGCTCAGCAGTGCGATGTCAAGCCCCAGGAGAAGATCGACACGCTTCTGCTGAAAGATCGGGCGTCCGGAGCTGTCGTTACCCTGATACTGGAGCCGTCCCTCACGCACCTGAAAGCGGGGCAGGCGGCTGAGGCTGTGAAGGAAGTTCCGCTTGCGACGATAGCGTTCGCGCTCCTGTTCCGTCGGCGTGGAGCTTTGATAGGGCGGGCAGTCGTAATAGTAGGCCCGCAGGAGATCCACGGGATCAGCAGTGCCATCCGCGACGCGACGATGTATCTCCTCGCCCAGCCTCTGATAATCGACCCGCACGCCTTCAAACTGATACCGAGCCAGCGCGTCCACATAGCCGCCATCAAGGAAAATCGCCAGTTTCGTCACGAAGCCTCCGCACCCCATCTAAAATGATGGCCGACGCTCATGGGAGCGTCGGCCCACATCCTAACCCAGCGTGCATTGCGGACGCTGGGGGAAATGCTCCCGATAACGGTACAGCGGGCGGGTCCGCGCGTCAAACGCGGAACGCGGCGCGTCAGGGGAAGAGGGCGCGGACGGCCTCGCGCAGGTCCGCGTACTTCACCGCGCCGCGTCCGGTCGCGTCGCGCACCAGCCGCCGCAAGGGCCGCAGGCCGATCGTCTGCTGGCGCGGCTTCGCGCGGTCGAGGCTGGCGGTGTCGAGGACGTAGAAGTCCCACTGGCCGGTCTCGAAGGGGTCGGGCCTGCTCCCGTCGGGCGCTCCGAGCACGCAGAAGACGTAGACACTGGCGAAGCGCCTCGGCTTGCGCAGTTCGACGCACCCGTTCGTTTCAGGGTTCCAGAGCCACTTGCGCGGGGCGATGTCGAAGCGGATGTCGGAGGGGCGCTCCTGATGCCAGGACTGGTACCAGGCGGCGCTCTTCACCTCGACGGTCACGTCCGCGCCGCCGAGCGAGGCGCTGACGTCGTGCGCGGCCCATTCGGCGCGCGGCTCGTCCGTCGCGTCGAGGGCGCTGGCGACGAGGAATTCGGCCAGCACGCCGCGCTCGGCGTTGCCCAGCAGGTCGGAGCCGGACCAGCGCCAGTAGTCGAGGAGCGTGAGGCCGAGGGGAGCGCCATTCACCCGAAACGGCTCGTCGCCGTGCGGGAGGCTCAAGCGCGGGGCCCGGCGTTCGCGGCGACGCTCCCGATCACCGGGCGAAGCGGTCGCGGACGGCGATGGCGTCGGGGGCGACCTCGCGGCAGGCGTCGCAGCGGATGCACAGCTCGTCCACGATGGCGTGGCCCGCGCCGTCGGCGACGATGGCGGCGGTGGGGCAAACGGCGGCGGCTTCGGCGAGGGCGGGCGCGGTCGGGTTCGTGACCTCGTAGGCGATCATGCCGGGGAGGGAGCGCGTGGGGTCGCGCTTCTCGCGGATGAGCGTCTCGAATTCGGCGCGGAATTCGCGCAGCGCGAGCTTCACGGTGGTGGGCGCGAACTGGCCGTGGAGGCAGTTGGACCAGATCATCGTCTGGATGAGGTCGTCGAGCTTGTCGAGGTCGGTCTCGCGCCCGCCGCCGCCGGCGATGCGGCGCAGGATTTCGACGGCGCGCTGCGTGCCCTGGAAGCAGGTGGTGCAGCGCCCGCAGGATTCGTCCTCGGCGAAACCGAGGAAGTAGGTGCAGAGGTCGACGACGCTGGCGGTTTCGTCGAAGAAGACGATGCCGCCGGAGCCGAGGAACATGCCGCGCTCGCGGTAGGGGGCGAGGGTGAGGGGCAGGCCGGCCTCGGAGGCGGGGAGGATGCCGGAGAGGGGGCCGCCGGGCTGGTAGCCCTTGAGGGGGACGCCGCCGGGGGTGCCGCCGCCGTAGGTCTCCAGCAGCTCGCGCACGCTGAGGCCGAAGGGAATTTCGACGCAGCCGGACTGGTTGACCGCGCCGGAGAAGGTGAACATCTTGGTGCCCTTGACGTCGTCGTTGCCGACGGAGGACCACCACTCCGCGCCCTCGCGCAGGATGAGGGGGGCGTTGGCGTAGGTTTCGACGTTGTTGACGTTGGTGGGCAGGTTCCAGAGTCCGGCCTGGGCGGGGAAGGGCGGGCGGATGCGGGGCATCCCGCGGTAGCCGTCGATGGAGTTGATGAGGCCCGTCTCCTCGCCGCAGACGTAGGAGCCCGCGCCCGTGAAGACGACGAGGTCGAAGGTCTTGCCGGAGCCGAGGACGTCCTCGCCGAGGATGCCGCGTTCGCGCGCCTGGCGGACGGCCTCCTCCATGCGCGCGATGGCGAGGGGGTATTCGTGGCGGACGTAGACGTAGCCCTCGACGGCGTGGGTGGCGAGGGCGGCGATGAGCATCCCCTCGATGATGAGGTGGGGGTCGCCCTCCATGAGGATGCGGTTGACCCAGGCGCCGGGGTCGCCCTCGTCGGCGTTGCAGACGAGGTAGCGGGGGTCGGCGGTGGCGTTGCGCAGGAAGTCCCACTTGCGCCCGGCGGGGAAGCCGCCGCCGCCGCGCCCGCCGAGGCCGCTTTCGAGCATGAGCTCGATGATGCCCTCGGGCGTCATGTCGAGGGCGTTGGCGAAGCCCTCGTAGGCGCGGTTGGCGAGGGCCTCGTCGATGTCGCCGGGGTCGATGCGGCCGCAGTTGGCCATGAGGCGGCGGACCTGGCCGCGCATGAAGGGGTGGTCGTCGAGGCGGCCGATGGCGTCGCTCACGGGGCCGTCGATGACGCCGAGGGCGAGTTCGGGGAGTTCGCCCGCCTCCACGAGCGTGGCGCGCACGAACTCGTCCACGCGGTCGGGCGTGAGGGAGTGGTAGAGCACCTCGCGGGTGCCCCCCGCGGAACGCACGGAGACGGTCGGTTCGAGCCAGCAGAAGCCGCGGGAGCCGGTGACGGCGATTTCGACGTCGAGACCGCCGGCGGCGACGGCCTCGCGCAGGGCGGCGAGGGAGGCCTCGCCGCCGCGGGCGCGGGAGGAGGTGTCGAGGCAGAAGCCGATGCGGGGGCGCCCGCTGGCGCGGCTGGCGTCGAGGCGCTCGCGGGCCGCGGCGGCGATGGCGGCGAAACGCTCGTTCACGACGCGCCGTCCTCCATGATTTCGCGGGCGAGGGCGACGGCCCGGGCGACGGTGAGGCCGCCCACGACCTCGCCGTCGAGCCACACCTGGGGGGCCTCGCTGCAGGTACCGTTGCACTGGCCGAGGCGCAGGCCGCAGGCGCCGTCCGCGCGCTGGCCGTCGAGGGGCAGGCCGAGGGTGCGCTGCAGGGCCTCGCGGATGCGGTCGCCGCCGCGCAGGCGGCAGGCGGGGCCGCTGCACCAGACGATTTCGCGGCGCGGGGGCGGCTCCGTGCGGAAGTCGGCGTAGAAGGAGACGGCCCCGTAGACGAGGGCGGGCGTGGCGCCGAGCTGGCGGGCGAGCGCCTCGATGGCCGCGCGGGAGACGTAGCCGTAGCGCTCCTGGATCGCAATGAGGGCGGGGAGCAGGTGGCCGCGTTCGAACTCGTAGCCGACGACGAGCGCGCGCAGCTCGCCGGTGGTGGGCTCAGCGGCCATGTCGGAGCGTCCCGCTTGTGAGATGCGGCATCACTATATGCGCGCCCCCCGCGCGGCGGCAACTTCGCGGTCGGCGGCGTGCATGTGATCGGCGGCGCGCTCGCCCAGTTCGAGGCTGTAGTTCTGGCCGCGATCCTCGGGGTAGATCTGCGTGGTGTTGGCGAGGGTGAGGCCGCGCACGCCCGTGGCCAGCGGGGGCACGGAGGCGGAGTAGTTGGTCGTGATGACGGGCTGGCCGCCGGGATCGCGGAAGAACCACTTCCCGCGCACCCAGGAGCGGTCGAAGGCGGGGTTGATGCGCCGGATGGCGTCCTCGTAGGCCGCGAGCGCCTCGTCCGCGTCCATTTGCAGGACGGGATGGTCGGGGGCCACGTAGTTGGAGAGGTAGACGACGTGGTTGCCGCCGTAGCGTTCGGCGGGCACGAGGTTGGTGTGCTCGACGCAGGCGACGAAGGGCAGGTCGTCGCCGATGGAGAGCCAGTATCTGTCGCCGAGGGGGCGGTCGAGGGCGAGCACGAGGCAGCTGGCCCACTGGTAGCGCACGCGGTCGAGGATGGCCGTGTAGCTGGCGGGCAGGTCGGGCGCGATGCGCTTCGCGATGACGTTGGGGACGGTCATGAGCACCTGGTCGAATTCGTGGAAGGCGCCGTCCGCGCGGATGCCGGTGACGGCGCCCAGCTCGGTGGCGACGGCCTCCGCGGGGGCGCCCAGGTGGATGCGCCCGCCGTCGGCGCGCACGCGCTCGGCGAGGGCGGTGTAGAGGGCGTGGAAGGAGCCGCGGGGGTAGCCGAGCGTCTCTTTCGCGCCGAGGCGTCCGGAGCGGGAGGCGAAGCGCAGGCGGATCTTCCAGTGCAGCCAGGCCATGCCGACCTCGTCGGCGCGTTCGGCGAACTTGCCGCGCAGGAGCGGCCCCCAGAAGGCGTCGAAGGCGCGCCGTCCGACGGCGCGCTCCATCCAGGCGCGGGCGGTGACGCCCTCGTAGGCGCGCCAGTCGGCCTGGCGCTTGAGCCAGAGGCTGGCGAGGCCGAGGCGCAGGCGTCCGGGCAGGCTCACGGCGTCGAAGCGGAGCAGGTCGAGGGGCGTGACGAAGGGGTAGACGCGCCCGTTCACGAAGTGGCCGTTGCGGGGCTCGATCCATTCGAGGCGGTCGCCGAGGCCGAGGTCGTCGAAGTAGCGGACGACGGCGCGGTCGTGGGTGAAGATGTGGTGGTAGAAGCACTCGATGGGTTCGCCGCCGACCTCGAAGGCGACGACCTGGCCGCCGGGTTCGTCGCGGCCCTCGAAGAGCGTGACGTCGTGGCCGAGCCGCTGCAGGCGGCGGGCGGCGGCCAGCCCGCCCGCGCCCGCGCCGACGATGCCCGCCCTCACGGGGCCACCGCCTCGCGCTCCGCGTCGGGGGCGTCGCGCGTCCGCCCGAGCCGTCCGAGGCTGCCGATGGGGATGCCGAAGGCCCAGAGCAGCAGCAGCCCGGCGACGGTGACGGGCACGAGGAGGATGAAGTGGGCGCCGATGGCGTAGGCCCCGGCGAGGCCGCTGGCGACGCCCGCGTTGACGAGCACGAGCCGGACCGCCCACTCGAACGGTCCGGCGCCGCCGAGCAGCGTGGGCACGACGATGGCGAGGTTGGCGGCGGCGAGCAGGAGGACGTAGTGGGCGAAGCCGATGTCGATGCCGAAGGCGGGGCCGAGGACCACGTAGGCGCAGGCCTCCACGATCCAGGCGAGGGCGCTGAAGCAGGCGACGGAGAGGAAGCGCCGCCAGTCGTGCACGGAGCGCAGGCCGTCGATGAAGGAGCGCAGGTGGGGTTCGACGCGCTGGCGGGGGCCCGCGGGCAGGCGGTCGAGCACGAAGGCGGCGGCGCGATGGACGCGCCGCTCCACGAGCGTGAGCCAGTAGAAGACCGCGAAGGCGGCGGCGAAGAGCGCCGCCGCGGCGATGGCGATGATCCGCAGGCCGGGCTCGTCGAGGCCGGTGAAGGCGCCCGCCACGAGCAGCATGAGCACGAGCGTACAGCCGTCGAAGAGGCGCTCGACGGCGATGGTGCCGAGCACGCCCGTGGTGGGGATGCGCTCGCGCTGGCCGAGCACGTAGGCGCGCACCAGCTCGCCCGTGCGCGCGGGCAGCAGGTTGTTGGCCATGGCGCCGACGATGAAGTAGGAGAAGAGCCGTCGCGTGGGCACGGCGGCCACGGGCCGCATGAGCAGGGACCAGCGCCAGGAGCGCAGCCAGTGGCCGAGGGCGAAGACGGCGAGCGCGGGCGGGACGTACCAGTACTTCATGTCGCGCAGGGCGCGGCCGATCTCGCCCGGATCGGTGGTGACGAGGAAGAGCGTGAGGAGCAGGACGCCGATGGCCGCGCTGATCCAGAAGCGAAGGCTGCGGAACATGCGGATCAGGGCTCCACGGGCGCGGGAATGGCGAAGCGGCGCACGCGCGCGCCGTCGCCTTCGACGATCCAGAGCCTACCATCCGCGGTCTCCAGGAGCCCGTAGGGGGAAAGGAGCGGTTCGCCGTCGGGGGCGATGACGGCAAGCAGGGCGCCGTCGGGGGCGTGGACGCGCACCTCCCCGAGGGAGGGCAGGGAGAGGGCGATGCGCCCGTCGCGGAGCACGCGCAGGTAGGGCTTGTCGGCGGCGTCGGGGCCGCCCCAGCCCGGCACGGGGAACTCGCGCAGCCAGGCGCCCGAGGCGTCGAGCACCTGCACGCGCGCGTTCCACATGTCGGCGACGGCGATCTCCCCGGCGGGGCCGATGGCGATGCCCACGGGCTCGCTGAACTGGCCGGGGCCGGAGCCGCGTCCGCGGTTCCCGGCGGTGAAGGGCGCGCCGATCTCGCGCAGGTACCCGCCGTCGGGCGTGTAGACGACGATGCGGTTATGTCCGGTATCCGTGACCCAGAGGTTGCCGTCGGCGTCGATGGCGACGTCGCGCGGGCCGTAGAGGTGGTAGGGGCCGGGCGGTTCGTCGTCGAGCGGGGGGCGCTCCCCGAAAGCGAGCACGCGCTCGAGCGTCGCGCCGTCGAAGGCGAGCACGCGCCAGCCGAAGGTATCGGCCACGTAGACGCGCCCGTCGGCGGCCACGGCGAGCCCCCAGGGCTGGGAATCCTCGTCGGGGGACTCGCGCACGTCGACGGAGGCGAGCAGGTTCCCGTGCGCGTCGAAGCGCTGCAGCCGTCGCGTGGCGCGGTCGATGACGTAGAGGCCGCCGTCGGGAGCGGCCTCGATGTCGATGGGGGCGACGAACAGGCCGGGGCCGTCGCCGGACGCGCCGAAGACGGGGCGGCCCGCGGCGTCGGCGGAGGGCGGCGCCGGCTCGACGGGTGGGGCGTCGGGGGACTGGAGCGCGCGCCGGGCGAGACGGCCCGTTTCGCGGTCGAAGGCCGCGGGGAAGAAGGCGAGGGCGTCGAGGGATCCCGGTTCGCTCGGCGGCTCGCGCTCGCGCCAGAAGGCGAAGGCGTCGCCGAGCCAGTTGCGGCGGAAGACGCCGTCGGCGATGCGCCGCCAGGTTTCGGCCTCGTACGGTTCGCCCCAGCGGGCGGTCTCCCCGCCGGCGGCGGGCCAGCGCTTGTAGTCCTCGGGGAACCACCAGCGGTGGGGGTGGCGCACGGGAACGTGGTCCGCGCCGCGCACGGCGAGCGCCTGCCGCACGGCGTCGCCGTTGGCCGCGTTCACGAGCAGCACGTCGAACTCCCCGTCGGGGGGGCCGTTCTCCATGCTGGCGTAGGACACGCGGCGGTAGTCGCGCAGGTACCAGACCCAGGGCCAGTGCAGGGAGGCGCGGTTATCGACGGCGATGCGCAGGTCGGGACCCTTGCCGCTGGCGGCGGCGAGGGCGTCGATGTCGTCGGCCAGCCGCGCGACGTCGGGGGAGCTCTGCGTGTAGATGAGCAGGTCGCGGGGCACGTCGCCGCGCTCGTAGACGGCGAGGGCCATGGCGCGCACGGAGAAGACGGCGAGCGCCGCGAGCAGCAGCAGTCCGGCGAGGGCGGGCAGGGCGCGCCGGTCGAAGCGGCGGGCGAAGGCGGCGCCCATCGCCACGGCCGCGAGCAGGACGATGACGAGGGCCCAGACGAGGCGCGCGCCCGCGGGCGGCCCCCAGTCGAAGGCGAGCGCGGTCATGGCCAGCATGGCGGCGGCGAGGGCGACCGCGAACGGGATCGCGACGCGGCGGTCGAGCGGGCGCGGGCGCCAGCCGTTCCAGGCGCGCTGGAGCGTCCAGGCGGCGAGCAGGGCGCAGGGGACGGCGAGGTGCGTGTTCAGCCAGGGCATCTTCTCCCCGGCGAAGGAGAGGGCGGCGAAGAGCGCCACGAACCAGAACACGAGGAAGCGGGCGAAGGACGGGCCGCGCGCGACGGCCCAGACGCCGCCGATGAGGGCGGGGACGAGTATCAGGAATTCGTAGGCGGGCATGAGCATGAGGTAGTAGAACCAGGGTTGGTCGCCGCGGCGGAAGTCCTGCTGCGCCTGCCAGTGGTCGATGGAGCCCCAGGGGCCGCTGCAGAGGCCGTCGAGGTTCGTCCAGAAGCTGGTCATGAGCGTCGTGTAGACGAGGGCGGCGAGGCCCGCGGCGACGAGCCAGAGGCGGGGCCGCCAGGCCGCTCCCACGGCGGCGGCGAGGCCGGTGGTGACGGCGAAGGCCCCGCCCAGCACGAGCAGGTCGTCGCGGTCGCCGTTCGCGCAGATGGCGGAGTAGTCGAAGCGCCCGGCGGCGGCGCCGTCGCCGAGCGCGCCCAGCAGCCACACGATGGGGCCCTTGGCGAAGGCCGTGAGCAGGGGCAGCGTGAGCGCGCCGGTGAGCACGAGCAGGTCGCCGGAGCGTGGCAGCTCGCGCCAGCCGAGGGCGCGTCGGGGGCGTTCGAGCAGGGGCCAGAGGGCCGCCGCCGCCCAGGCGACGGGGAAGCAGGCGGCGGCCAGCGCGGCGAAGCGGAGGCGCGCGGGTTCGCCCCCGCGGGCGCGGATGGCGGCGCGCGCGAGGTCCCCGGCGAGGTGGGCGTTCAGCGCGAGCAGGAGCACGGCCACGAGCAGGAACGCCACCTCCTTCGTGCTGAAGGCGAGGGCGAGGGCGACGGCGTAGACCACGAGCCAGCGCGCGCGTCCCCCGTGGAGGTAGCGCCAGAGGGCGGCCACGGCGAGCAGCGTGAAGAGGGCGAGGTAGATGTCCATGCGCAGGAAGCGGCTGTAGTAGACGGCGGTGGGGGAGAGGGCGAGGAAGGCCCCCGCCGCGAGCGCGCCCCCCGAACCGAGCCAGCGGCGCAGGGCGAGGGGCGCGACGACCACGCCCATGCCGAAGAGCGCGGGCGAGATGCGGGCGGTGTAGTCGGTGGCCGTGCCCACGAGGAAGGTGAATCCCTGCGCGACGTAGAGGAAGGGGCCGTGGTAGACGGGGCTGTGGCGGTAGTAGCCCTGCGCGAAGTCCCAGGCCCACTTGGCGTGGATGCTCTCGTCGTGGTGGAGGGCGCGCGCGCCGAGATCCCAGAAGCGCAGGGCGCAGGCGGCGGCGATAACGATCGCCCACGCGGCGATCTCCCAGTTCACGGCGACGCGCCGCGCGAGCGTGCGGTCGAGGGCGGCGCCGTCCGCCGCGTGCTCCGTCATTCGGGCGGCCTCGCATAGATGGCGGCCAGCTCGTCCGCGCGCCGAAGCCCGCCGCGGTCGCCGAGCCAGTGCATCCAGCCGAGGAAGCCGTCGGGGGGATGGACGGAGCGCTCGACGACCCAGCGCCCCTCCAGCGCCACGAGCCCGTCGGGCGCGGGCTCGTCCGGCGGCCAGACGACGGCGGCGGCGTTGGGCGGCACGCGGCTGGCGACCAGGAGGACGACGGAGTCGCGGAAGGGCCAGCCGACCGCCTCGCGGTAGCGCGGGTGCACGACGACGAGGCCCCCCTCGGCGGCATCGAGCGCGGCCTCGCGCGCGAACGCGGGGCGGACCGCGCCGGTGAGCGGCTCGCGGGCGGCGTTGAGGGCGGCGCCGCTCGCGCCCGCCAGCAGCAGGACGCCGCCCGCGACGAGCGCGGGAACGAGCGTCAGCGGGCGCGTCCGGCGGCGCAGGGCGAGGATGGCGACGAGGGCCAGCGCGAGGGCGAGGGACGCGCCCGCGAGCGCCTGCTCGTCCGCGCCGCCCGGGCGTCCCGCGCGGCCCCAGGCGGCCAGCTGGAAGCAGCCGACGGCGGCGAGGCCGAGCGCGAGCGGCAGGAGCGCGCGCGCCTCCCGCCAGCGGGCGGCGTACAGAATGGCGGCGAGGCGCGCCAGCGCGGGGCCGAGCAGGAGGCTCGCCGCGAGCGCGGCGGCGGCCAGCGGCAGCGGCGAGGCGCTCCCCAGGGCCAGCAGGAACCAGAGGAGCGCCACGCCGAACGCGCCCGCCGCGATGGCCTCGGCGGGCGCGGGGCGGCGCGCCCCGCGGCGGAGGCGGACGCCCAGCCAGAGGGCGGCGACGGTTCCCCCGACGAGCAGGGGCAGGCCGTAGAGCGCCGCCAGTTCGGCCCCGTTCGCGGCTCCCGCCGCGCCGAACGACTGGGCGAAGAGGGAGAAGGAGGGGATGCGCACGCCGTCCGCGCCAAGCCCGAAGCGCAGGCTCGTCGCCAGCAATCCGACCGCCGCCCCGGCGGCGATGGGGGCGAGCGTGCGCCAGCCCGTGCGGCGCGCGTGGAAGAGCGCGCCCGCGACGAGGAAGGGCAGCGGCAGCGGTCCGGCGGTGGCGACGAGGAAGGCGAGGACGGCTTTGGCCCAGGGCGGCGTCGGGCGCTCCCCGGCCAGCGCGGCGAACAGCCAGAGGGCGACGGCGGCGTCCCACGCGACCGCCGACGCGGTGCCTTCCCGCAGAACGCCGAACGGGTCGAGCGCCAGCAGCAGGAGCGCGAAGGGCGCGCCCGCCTCGCCGAGCGCGCCGCGCAGGCGATGGAGCGCGAGCGGGACGGCCAGCGCGCCAGCGAGGGCGAGGACGCGCGCGGGCGTCTCGGAGTCGGTCCAGTTCAGGGTCAGCGCGCTGAGCGCCTGGAAGAGGGTGGGCGCGTAGCGGTCGTCCCCGACGCCGATGGAGGCCAGCCACGCGCCGGAGAGGTGGTCGAGTTCGAAGCCGCCCACGGGCGCGTTCCACGCAGCCCCCGCGCGCAACAGGACGAAAGCGGCGACAGCGGCGGTCCACGCGATGGCGGCGAGGGACACGGCGGGGACGCGGCTGGCGGACACGGCGCCGATCATCGCGTGACCGCCAGCTCGGCGACGGGGACGCGATGGACGCGCGCGTCGCCCTGGGCGAACACGGTATCGAGGAAGGCTTCGAAGGGAGGCATGAGGCCGTCCGCGTAGCGCTCGCGCTCGAGGCTCCCGACGACGACGTAGGTCGCGCCGAGTTCGCGCAGGGCGGCCAGCGCCTCCTCCGCGCCGGGGGCGGTGTAGACGCGGTCGACGAGGTCCTGGCGGCGCGCGATTTCGGGACGGACGCGCGCCCCCCGCCACTGGAGCTGGTGGCCGGGCCAGCCGACGGGGGCCTGCAGGCCGGTGTTCACGCTCACGCGGTTGACGGCGCCGTACTCGATGCGCGGCTGCCGGTCGGCGAGGCGGGGCAGGCCGTCGCCGCCGCGTTCCCACCGCCGCCCCGTGGCCTCGACGACGACGGCGTCGCCCGCGGCGTTCGCGGCGAGCCAGCGCACGAGCGCGTGCCCGGAGGGGTCGGCGCGGGCGACGTAGTCAAAGCCGTGATTGCGCGCGAACTCATCCGCGCGGTTGGGGACGGCGATGACGGCATAGACGAGCGAGGCGGCGAGGAGTACGGCGGCGGGGGCGGCCAGTAACGGGCGTACGCGGGGACTGGCGGCACGCAGGGCCGCGACGGAAGCGACCGTCGCCGCCACCGACAGGACAACGCGGGACTGGACGGAGACCTTGTAGAAGGTGTTGAAGCGCGGCAGGTAGTTGAGGTAGTTGTCCCCGATGAAGAACAGTTCGACGCCGTAGAGGATGAGGATGCCAAAGGTCGCGAGTCCGGCGATGAAGGCGGCGGGATGGCGGCGGCGCGCGAGCATGAGCACGGCGCCGGCGAGCAGCCAGACGGCGACGGCGTGGAAGGCGAGCGTGATCCAGCCGCCCGCGCCCCGGGCGTCGAGCGCGAGCGGGAGTTCGCCGCGGGCGGCGGTGAGCGCCAGCCAGAGCGCGATCGGGAGGACGGGCGCGATCAGCGCCAGCGCGAACGGGCGGGCGGGCCACGGCGCCCTTCGCGCGAAGGTCCAGACGAGCGCGGGGAGCGCGAGAAGGATGAGCGCGCCGAACTGCAGGAAGAGGTGCTCGACGCGCGTGCCCGCTCCGGCGTAGCCGTGGATTCCCGAGGCCGCCGAACTGAATGCGGCGTACCAGGGGGCGTAGGCGACGGCGGCGATGGCGACGGGCGGCAGGAGCCAGGAGAGCGCGGCGACGCCCGTCCGGACCGCGCGCCGCGTGCGCTCCCGCGCTTCGGGCGCGGCACGGGGCGATCCCGCTCGCAGGTTCCGGGCGACGACGGCGGCGGCGAGGATGGCGGCGAACGTGACGGCGTCCCACGTGTTGACGAAGGCCAAGCCCCCGAAGACAAGAGCGACGACGATGAGCGGGATGGGCCGCCGCCGGTGGTCGCGCCAGGAGAGCGCGCCGCGTCCCCGCCAGAGGGAGGCGGCGACGGCGATGGCGAGCAGCATGGCGGGGATGGCCATCACGTGCGCGTGCAAATCGCCGAGCACGAAGCTGTATGCGGGGAAGGCCGTGATCGTGTCGGGCACGAGACGCGAGACGCGCCACCAGAACCAGTAGCCGTCCGGATACCACGTGGCGGAGCGCGCCGAGGGGTCGTCGGGGAGGAAGGCTTCGATGCCGAACGCCTCGAAGACGCCCTCCGGCGCGGCGCCGTGGGCGGCGGCGAGCTGGAAAGGGCCGAGCAGCGAGCCGGAGAAGAGCAGCAGGACGACGCCGAGCGCGGCGGATGCGGCGATCCAGCGCCGCGCCCTTCCGCCGAACAGCCAGCGCGCGAGCGCCGCGCACAGGGAGGCGGCGGCGGTTCCGGCGCTGGCGAAGACGGCGGCCAGCGCGAGGTTGTACCCGGCGGCGGCGGACGCGCCGGATGCGGACGAGAGCATGGCGGCCTGCAGGTGGCCGCCGTAGTAGTAGCTCAGGCGCTCGCCCGCCATCCAGGGGTCGTGCGGGGGATAGTCGGGCGAGACGAGCAGCGCGTTCAGGAAGGCGAGGTTCATCGGCAGTTCGGGGACGTCCGCGATGTCCGGCGCGTGGGAGCGGAAGAAGGCGTACGCGAAGAAGAGGAGCGTGAAGAGCGCGGCGGCGATGGCGACGCCCCGTCGGGAGCGGCGGAGCGTCGTGCGCGCGCGCCGGTCGCGGATGGCGAGCGCGGCCATGGCCGCGGCGAAGAGCGCGAGGGCGAGCAGGACGCCCCCGCGCCCGGCGGGGAGCGCGCCGATCACGCGGAGGAGGAAGTAGCCCGCGGAGACGAGCATGAGGCCGAGGGCGAGGGCGAGCCCGGCCCCGCCGTCGGGGAAGCGCGCGAAGAGGCGGAAGGCGAGCGGCAGGGCGAGCGCCGCGACGGCGAGGGCGGCGGCCCAGAAGGCGATCGCCTCAGCCACGCGCGGGCCTCACGCGAGAAGCGCGTCCACGAAGGTCGCGGCGTCGAAGGGGGCGAGGTCGCCGAGGCCCTCGCCGGTGCCGATGAGGCGCACGGGGAGTCCGAGCTCTGTGGCGATGGCGAAGGCGATGCCGCCCTTGGCCGTGCCATCCAGTTTGGCGAGGACGACGCCGCTCACGTCCACGGCATCGGTGAAGGCGCGCGCCTGCAGCAGGCCGTTCTGGCCGGTGGCGGCGTCGAGCACGAGCAGCGTCTCGTGCGGCGCGTCGGGATGGCGGCGCCGGATGACGCGCACGACCTTGCGCAGCTCCTCCATGAGGTTGGCCTTCGTGTGCAGCCTGCCCGCGGTGTCGATGATGGCGACGGCGGCCCCGCCCGCTTCCGCCGCGGCGAGCGCGTCGAAGGCGACGGCGCCGGGATCGCCGCCGGGCTGGTGGGCGACGACGCGCACGCCGAGCCGTTCGCCCCAGGCGCGCAGCTGGTCGATGGCGGCGGCGCGGAAGGTGTCGGCGGCGGCGAGCACGGGCGTGTGGCCGCCGTCGCGGAGGGCAGCCGCGAGCTTGGCGATGGAGGTCGTCTTGCCAGCGCCGTTCACGCCCACGACGAGGATGACGAGCGGCTCGGGGAAGGGCGCGTCCCAGCGCGGGGGCGCGGCCACGGGCGCCTCGAGGATGGCGACGAGCTCGTCGCGCAGGAGGTCGCGTACGCCGTCGGCGGTGGCCACGCCGGTCTCGCGCGCGCGGGCGCGCACGCCCTCGAGGATGCGGTCGGCGGCGGCCACGCCGGTATCGGCGGCGATGAGCAGCTCCTCGAGCTCGTCCCACAGCTCGTCGCCGAATTCGCGGCGCTCGAAGAGGGCGCCGATGCGCCCGAAGAGGCCGGAGCGGCTGCGGGCGAGGGCGCGCTCGGCGTGGGCGCGCATTTCCGCGCTTTCCCCGGCGGTGAAGCCGGACGCGGCCCCATCCGCGGGGGCGTCGTCCCCGTCCGCCGAACGCCGTCGCCAGAAGCGCATCGCACCGCCCCTCCATGTTCGCCGGGATGGCGCGCCGATTCTCCCCGACGCCGCGCGCACGCGCACGCGACGGCGCCCGTCAGCGCCCGGCGGCTCCGGCGGGGGCGCGCGGGCCCTCGGGCGCGGCGGCGAGCGGGCGTTGCGCGGGCGGACCGCCGCCGGGCAGGTCGGAGAGGCGCAGGGAGAGCGTGGCGGAGACGCCGCCGGGCCCCATGGAGACGCCGTAGATGGCGTCGGTGGCCTCGATGGTGCGGCGGTTGTGGGTGACGATGAGGAACTGCGTGCGCCCGGCGAGGCGGCCCAGTTCGGCCACGAAGCGGCCCACGTTGGCCTCGTCGAGGGCGGCGTCCACCTCGTCGAGCACGCAGAAGGGCGCGGGGTTCACGGAGAGGAGGGCGAAGAGCAGGGCCACGGCGGTGAGGGAGCGTTCGCCGCCGGAGAGCAGGCTGAGGCTGCTGAGGCGCTTGCCGGGGGGCTGCGCCTCGATCTCGATGCCGGACTCGATCACGTCGCCGGGGTCGAGCAGCTCGAGGCGGGCGCGTCCGCCCCCGAAGAAGGCCGTGAAGTAGGCGCCGAAGGCGGCGTTCACGCTGGTGAAGGCGGTGTTGAAGCGGGTGCGGATCTCCTCGTTCAGCTCGGCGATGGCGCCCTGCAGGCGGGCCTCCGCGTCGGTCAGGTCGCGCAGCTGGCCGGTGAGGAATTCGTGGCGCTCCTCGTTTTCGCGGAAGTCCTCCAGCGCCTCCTCGTTGATGGGGCCGAGCTTGCGGATGGAGAGGCGCACGGCGGCGATGTCGGATTCGAGGGCGGCGGCATCGACGGCGGGGGGCTCCGGCTCGCCCGCGGCGGAGGGGGCGGGCAGCTCGACGCCCTCGCGCGCCATCTCGCCGCGCAACGACTCCAGGCGGTCGCGGGCGCGCCCCAGCTCGGCCTCGAGGTCGAGACGGCGGCGGCGGGATTCGAGCAGGGCCGCCTGCGCCTCGCCGAAGGCGGCCTGCACGGAGCGCTCGTGCGTTTCGAGGCGGTGGAGTTCGTCGCGGTCGGGGGCGCTGTCCTCGCTGGCGCGGGCGTGCTCGGCGCGCAGCTCCTCCAGCTCGCGCGTCTTGTCCTCGACGGACGCGGCGAAGGCGGCGGCCTCGGTCTCGATCTCGGCGAGGCGGGCGCGGCGCTGGGCGAGGCGGGCGTCGAGGCGCTCGAGCGAGCGGCGGCGCAGTTCGCGCGCGTGGGCGGCGGCGCGGGCCTCGCCCTCGGCGGCGGCGAGGCGGGCGCTGGCCCCGGAGACCTCGGCCACGGCCTGCTCGACGCGCACGGGGGCGGCGTCGAGGTCGCCGGCGAGGGCGTCCAGCTCCGCGCCGACCTCCGCGCGGCGGGCCGTGAGGCGGTCCAGCCGCTCGCGCCGTTCGTCCGCGTCGGGGGCGTCGGCGGGGCCGTTCAGCCGGCGGCGGCGCTGGTGGATAGCGGCCAGGTCGCGGCGCAGGCGGTGGAGGCGGTCGCGCTCGCGGTCGCGGTCGCGGCGGATGGCGTCGAGCTCGGCGCGGCTCTCCGCGTGGGCGCGGTCGCCGTCGGCGGCGGCGCGGAGGAGGCGCTCGACGGCCTCGCGGGCGCCCGCGACCTGCCCCTCGTGCTCGGCGACGAGCGCTTCCAGCTCGGCGATGCGGTCCGGAATCTCGTCCATCTCGCGCTGGCGGGCGAAGGTGAAGGGGTTGTCGGCGGCGGAGGCGAGGCCGCCCGTGACCACGCCCGAGGGGTCGAGGAAGGTGCCGTCGACGGTGACGACGGCGCCCAGCCCGCGGGCCAGCATGCGGCGCGCGGCCTGCAGGTCCTCGACGACGATGACGCGGCCCAGGAGGGCGTCGACGAGTTCGCGGAAGCGGTTGTCGCAGCGCACGAGGCGGGAGGCGACGCCCACGACGCCGCGCTCCTTCTGGAGGTTGAGGGGGTGGACGCGGCGCAGGGCGTCGAGGGGGAGGAAGCGCGCGCGGCCGGCGGCGCGCTCGCGCAGCAGGGCGATGGCGCGGAAGGCCTGCTCCTCGCGCTCCACGACGACGGCGTGGAGGCAGTGTTCGAGGGCGGCGTTGACGGCGGCCTCGATGCCGGCGGGCACGCGGATGTGGCGCGAGAGGAGGCCGGCGACGCCCTCGAGTTCGGGCGCCTCGCCGAGGCTGCCGGGGCGCACGTTCTCGATGAGCACCTGGCCCATGATGAGCACGTTGCGGGTGCCGAGGGCGACGCCCTCGTTCTCGTCGCGCACGCGCCGCAGCGCCTCGAGGCGTCCGCGCAGGCCGTCGAGGGCGCGCACGTGCTCCTGCCCGGCGGCCTCCCGCTCGCGCAGCTCGGCCTGCACGCGGGCGAGACGCTCGCGCGCCCCGGCGGCGGAGTCGCGCGCCTCCGTGAGGCTGGCATCGGCGGCGATTTCGCGCCCGCGCAGTTCGGCGAAGCGGCGGGCGTAGCCGACCAGCTCGACGAGAAGCCGCCGGCGGCGCGCCTCCACGGCCTCCGGCCCGGGACCGGCGTCCTCTTCGGCGGGAACGCGACTGGCGTCCCCGATGCGGTCGTCGAGGGCGGCGATCTGGCCGCGCAGCTCCTCGGCGCGGCGGTGGACGGCGGCGTCCTCGCGCTGGGCGAGGGTGAGGGCGTCGCGGGCGTGGGCGAGGGCCGCGCGGGCGGCGGCGATCTCGTCCCCCGCGGCGGCGGCGCGCCCGTCGCCACCGCCGTCGTCATCGCCGTCGGCGTCGTCCCCGTCCCCGAGCGCGGCGCGCTCCGCCTCCAGCCCCTCGATTTCGGCGCGCAGCTCCTCGAGGCGGGCGGCGGTCATGGCGTGGCGTTCGCGGTCGAGGTCGAGGCCGTGGTCGAGGGCGCGGATGCGGGTTTCGGCGCCGTCGCGGTCGCCCTCGCGACGGGCGACGGCCTCGCGGCGGCGCGCGATCTCCTCGCCGAGGGCGTCGATCTGTTCGCGCAGGGAGGCGGCGCGGGCGTCGGCGGCCTCGTCCTCGGCGATGCGCTGGTCGAGTTCGGCGCCGGCGCGGGCGATGGCGGTGCGGGCGGCATCCCAGCGGCTGGCGTAGAGGTCGCGCAGGAGGCGGGCGAGGCGGGCGGAGAGCTCGCGGTGTTCGCCCGCGCGGTCGGCCTGGCGGCGCAGGCGGCGCAGGCGCGGTTCGAGTTCGGCCACGATGAGCTCGACCCGGGACATGTTCTCGCGGGTGCCCGCGAGGCGCGTGCGGGCGTCCGCGATCTTCTGGCGGAAGCGCTTCACGTCGGCGGCCTCGTCGATGAGGGAGCGGCGGTCGCGGGGGGAGAGGCTGAGCACCTCATCGACCATGCCCTGGCCCATGACGGCGTAGCTGTTCTGGCCCACGTTGGCCTTCTGCAGGAGGTCGGTGAGGTCGCGCAGGCGGATGCGGGAGCCGTTGAGCAGGTACTCGGTGTCGCCGTCGCGGTAGGCGCGGCGCCCGATTTCGACCTCGGCGAAGTCGAGAGGCAGCCAGCCGTCGGCGTTGTCGAGGGTGAGGACGACCTCGGCCATGCCCATGGGGGGGCGGTCGCCGCCGCCGGAGAAGATGACGTCCTCCTGCTTGCGGGCGCGCAGGAGGCGCAGGCCCTGTTCGCCCAGCACCCAGCGCACGGCGTCGGCCACGTTGCTCTTGCCGGAGCCGTTGGGGCCGACGATGGCGGTGACGCCGGGGCCGAATTCGAAGGCGGTGTCGCGGGCGAAGCTCTTGAAGCCGCGCAGGGAGAGGCGCTTCACGTACACGGTCGGGCGTCCTCCGCGAGGGCGTCGCAGGCGCGGCGCGCGGCCTCGTGCTGGGCGGCGCGCTTGCTCGGTCCGGCGCCGCGGGCGAGGCGGTCGCCGGAGACGCGCACCTCGACCACGAAGCGGCGTTCGCCCGCCTCGCCGCGTTCCTCCACGGTCACGTATTCGGGGGGCTCGTGCCAGCGGGCCTGGACGAGGTGCTGGAGGGCGGACTTGGGGTCGAAGGCGGCGGCGCCGTCGCGGGCGCGGTCGAATTCGGGTTTGAGCAGGCGCAGGGCGAGGGCGCGGGCGGCGTTGAGGCCGCGGGCGCGGTAGACGGCGCCGAGCAGGGCCTCGAAGGCGCCCGCGAGGTTGCGGTCGCGGTCGCGGCCCCCGGCGGCCTCCTCGCCGCGCCCGAGGATGAGGCGTTCGCCGAGGCCGGCGCGGCGGGCGGCGGCGGCGAGGGCGGGGCCGCACACGACCTCGGCGCGCATGCGCGTGAGCTCGCCCTCGGAGGCGTCGGGGCGGGCGCGGAAGAGGGCGTTGGCCACGATCATGCCGAGGACGGCGTCGCCGAGGAATTCGAGGCGCTCGTTGGAACGGGCGCCGCCGCCGTCCTCGTTGAGCCGGGAGGCGTGGGTGAGCGCCTCGCGGAGCAGGTCGTCGGGGAGCGGGGGAATGCCCGGGCGCGCCGCCCGCCCGCCGCCCCGGGGGGACGGCCCGACCGCCGTAGCCGCGCGTTCCACGTCGATGCAGCCCCCTTTCCAAATGATAGAGCAAGGTGATCATATCGGGGGGCGTTTCGCCGCGTCAAGAAACGGGCTACCCTTCCCGCGCCAGCCATGAGCGAAAAGCCCTGTTCCGTCTGCGCCGAGGCGGTGGAGCCGCACACCGAGTCGTACTGCAACGGCTGCGGGCGGCTCTTCCACCTGAACCAGCGGTCGGACCGGCCCGGGCGGGATTGCGGCACGGTGGCGCTGAGCGAGGCGCATCTGGCGCTGGAGTTCCTGTGCGCCGCCTGCGCGGAGGCGGCGGACGCGCCCGCGGAGCTGGCGGCGGTGCTGGACCTGGCCGAGGCGGCGCGCGCGGCGGGCATGGGCGAGGCCGCGCTGGCGGCGGAGGCGGCTGCGGGGCGCATTCCGCACCGGCGCACGGCGGGCGGCGCGCTGCTCTTCAAGCGGACGGCGGTGGAGCGGCTGGCGCGCGCGGGAGGGGGCGCGGTCTGGGATAGTGGAGGCGGACGGGAACATGCCTAACGACCGCGGCATCCTCACTGACGCGGAGCGCGAGGAGCGCCGCCCGCGAGAACTCGGGCACCTGTAGGCAAATGAAGGAAGCGTGGATCAGGACCAACTGGCCCATCGCCGTGGCGGGTGCGGGAGTGCTGCTCGCTTTCATTGGCACACTGCTGCCCGCCGTCAGCGGTTCGGTCTTCGTCATCGACGTCTCGCGCACCTACATTGAGACGGACGATGGGAAAGTCGTGCTGGTTCTCGTGCTGCTCAGCGGAGGGCTCTGGTTCTGGCGCGCCTTCACCACACACATAGTCGCACGGACAGGCTGCCTGGTTGCCGCGCTGGCTGTAACGGGAATCGCTGTCGTCGGATTGGTCGATGCAATTCAAAGGGTGGCCGACCTTAACCGCGATACCGTCGGGGTTGCCTCGGTCGGCGCTGCCGTGTACCTGGTGACCATTGGCGGGCTGGTGCTCGTCGGGATGGCGGCAGTGTCGTTTCGCAGGAACGTGCGCGCAGCGGTGCTTTCAGGCGCTGGCGGCGAAGGAAGCGCGGTAGAATCCGCCCCGACGCACGGCGGACGGGACGCAGTTCTTCAAGCAGACACCGGTGGAGCATCTGGCACACGAAGCCGGCGTTCGCGGCGGAGGCGGCGGCGCGGGCGCGATGGCGGTTCGGGCGCGCCCGCGAGCGGGACGGGCGCGTCGCCGCCGCCGCTGCCGGAATGGCGCTGGCGCACGATGCCGGTGTTCACGGCGCTCGCGTTCGGCCTCTTCGCGGGCATGATCCTCGGCCCGGCGATCACGGGCACGGGCATCGCGGGCACGGTGACGTTCCTGATCGTGGCGGGGATGCTGGGCTACGCGGTGTCGCGCCTGCTCACGCGCCTGCTGATGCGGCGCGGCGTCATCAAGCCGCGCGCGCGGCGCTGACGAGGCGTGGCATGATGCGCCCATGAGCTACACGGGACTGGTGCTGCACGGCGACCGCGTGCGCGACCACGTGGAGCAGGCGCAAGCGGGCGAGCGGCTCGGCTTCGCCAGCGGCTGGGTGACGGAGGTGAACGAGCCGGACGCGGTGACGGTGCTGGCGGCGGCGGCGGCGGGCACGGAGCGCCTGCGTCTGGGCACGGGCATCGCGCCCATCTTCCTGCGCGATCCGCTGCTGGCGGCGATGACGTTCTGGTCGCTGCAGGACCTGAGCGAGGGGCGCATGACGGCGGGCTTCGGCGTGAGCACGCCCGTCATCGTGGACGGCTGGCACGGGCGGCCCTGGTCGAAACCGCTGGCGCACATGCGCGAGTACGTGGACCTCTTCCGGCGCATGACGGCGGGCGAGCGGCTGCGCCACGAGGGCCTGCACCGGACGCGCGCGCCCGCGCTGCCGCCCGCGGAGCCGGCCATCCCCGTGTACGTTGGCGCGCTGGGCGAGGGGATGCTGGAACTGGCGGGAGAGATCGCCGACGGCGTGATCCTGAACTACCCAACGGCGAGCTCCATCGCGCGCGCCGCGGCGGCGGTCGGGCGCGGCATCGCGCGGGCCGGGCGGGAGCGCGCGTCGGTGCGCGTCGTGGCCTTCGCGCGCACGGTGCTGCACGAGTCGTACGAGGCCGCGTCGGCGCCCATCAAGGACGAGCTGCTGGCCTACCTGATGGCGCCGGTCTACCGGCGGGTGTTCACGGAGGACGGCTTCGGGGAGGAGTGCGAGACGTTCGCGCGGCGCTGGGAGGCGCGAGAGCGGGCAGAGGCCATCGCGGGCATCTCCGAGCGCTTCGTGCGCGCCCACGCGGTGGTGGGGCGCAGCGCGGGGGAGTGCCGCGAACAGGCGGAGGGGCTGCTGGCGGCGGGACTCGACGAGGTGCTGCTCTACCCCATCGCGCCCGCGGACGCGGCGGACAAGCAGGCGGCGGTGCTGCAGACGATCCGCGCGCTCGCGCCGCGCTAGCGTGAGGCGGGGGGCGGCTCGCCCGCGCAGACGCGCCAGGCGGCGGCCAGCAGGGCGCGCGCGTGAGCCGCGCCCGGGCAGTGCGCGACGACCGCACGCCCCTCGAAGGCGCCGTAGCGCCGCGTGAACAGGCCGGTCGCGGGGCCGTCCGCGCGGGCCGCGGCCTCGACGTACGCGCGGCGCTCGGCGGGGGAGGGCGCGTACGGCTCGCCCGCGACGGGGTCGCGCCAGAGGACGGCGCGCAACACGGCGGCCACGGAATCGACGCCCGCGACGACGAGTTCGGCGTCCCCGGCGGCCATGCCGCGCTCGGCGGCGCGCGCGCGCACGACCTCGCACGCGGCCTCGCGCCAGAGCTCGACGCGCGGCGCATCGGGGCGGCGGCGCGCATGGCGGGCGTAGACGGGGGCGACGGGATCGGGGGATTCGTGGAGCGCGAGCCGCTCCAGGGCCGCGCCCGCGCGCGCGGCGAATCCGGGCGGGAACTTCGAGACGAGCACCTCGCGCGCGTCCATGCGGGCGATGCGGCGGGGCGGCTCGACCACGCCGCATTCGGCGGCCAGCCAGCGGCGCAGGCGCTCCTCCGCGGCGTCGGGCATGGCGGCACGGTGGGCGCGCGGCGCGGGCGCGTCAAGTAGGCTCGCGCCCATGGGCGACGCCTGGAGTCCGGAGCAGTACGCGCGCTTCCGCGCCGAACGCGAGCGGCCCTTCCACGACCTGCTCGCGCTGGTGAAGCCGATCCCGGGCGGGCGCGCGGTCGACCTGGGCTGCGGCGGGGGCGCGCTCACGCGCCTGCTCCACGAGCGCACGGGCGCGGCGGAGACGGTTGGCATCGACCGCTCGGCGGCGATGCTGGCGGGGCGCGAGGGGGACGCGGGCGGGGGGCTGCGCTTCGAGCGGGGCGACGTCGAGGCGTTCGCGGGGACGGGACTCGACCTCGTGTTCTCGAACGCGGCGCTGCAGTGGGTGGGGGACCACGAGCGGCTGTTCGCGCGGCTGGCGGGGGCGCTGCGGGCGGGCGGCCAGCTGGCCGTGCAGATGCCCGCCAACCACGGCCATCCCTCGCACACGGTGGCGCACGCGGTCGCGCGCGAGCCGCGCCACGCCCGCGCCCTCGGCGGCTACGTGCGCGGGAACCCGGTGCGCGAGCCGGAGTGGTACGAGGCGCTGCTGGCGCGGCTCGGCTTCGCGGAGCGGCTGGCGTGCGCGCGCGTCTACCGGCACGAGCTGGCCGGGCCGGAGGAGGTGGTGGAGTGGGTGCGGGGATCGCTGCTGACGGACTACCGCGCGCGGCTCGACGCCGCCGCCTGGGAGGCGTACCTCGCGGACTACCGCGAACGGCTGCTGGCCGCGCTGCCGCCGGATCGGCCCTTCCCGTTCCCGTTCAGGCGGCTGCTGCTGTGGGGGCGGCTGGGCTGACGGCATGGCGCGTCTGGAGGCGGACGAGCGGGAGTCGGGCGGCCTTCGGGACGTCCGCCTGCGGCTGGAGGGGGCGCCCGCGCGGCTGTGGCTCCCGCGCGGGGAGGAGGCGCGCCCGCTCGTGCTGATCCAGCATCCGGGCATGAGCGGCAAGGACGACGCCATCGTGGCCGTCGCGCGGGACTGGGCGACGGCGCACGGCTGGGCCTGCCTCGCGCTGGACGCGCCCGGCCACGGCGAGCGCGCGAGCGCCGACCCGCTGGCGGCCCTGCGCGACCCCGAACGCGCCGCCGCCCTCGCCGGCCAATTCGCGGCGGAGGCGCGCGCCGTCGTGGACGCGGTGGCGGAGCGGTACGCCGTGGACGCGGCGCGGCTGGGCTACTACGGCTACTCGCTCGGCGCGATGCTGGGCGTGGCCGTGGTCGCGGGCGACGCACGCTACCGCGCGGCGGTGTTCGCGGCGGCGGGGGAGGGTCCGCTGAGCGGCCCCGCGGCTGGCCCGGGCAGCCGTCTGCCCGCCCTCGCGTCCGTGGCCGTGCGCCTCATCGCGAAGGAAGGGGACGAGCTGATCCCCCGCGCGGCCACGGACGCGCTCTTCGCGGGGCTGCCCGGCGAGAAGGATCTGCTCACGCTGCCCGGCGGGCACTTCGCCATCGGCGACGACGTGACGCGTGCGGCGGAGGAGTGGCTGGCGGCGCGGCTTTAGGAGCGCGTGCGCGCAATCTTGAAGTTGTCCCAGGTGACGGCGCGCTCCGGCTCGAACACGACCCAGCGGCGGCTGCGTCCGCTGGCCGTGCCGCCGTGGCGGCCATCCGCGGCGGGGCCCTCGCGCCCGGTCGCGTACTTGGCGCCCATCTGCAGGCGCGCCTCGTCCAGGTGCGGGTCGGCGGCCTCGGCGGCGGCGTCCTCCAGCACCCTGGCGCGGCCCTGCAGCATGATCCCCTGCAGTTCGGGGAAGCGCTCGTTGCGGTCCACGAGCACGGTGGCGGCGGGGTCGCGGCGCAGGTTGCGGACCTTCTGGCCGCGGCAGAAGGTGTAGACGCGCCCGCCCGCCCAGCCGAACCAGAGGGGCGTGAGGTTGATGCGCCCACCGGGGCTGTGGGTGGCGATGCGCATGTTCCAGCTGGCGGTCATGATCTCGTCGATCTCGTCGGGCGTGAGGGCCAGTTCGTCGGGAATGGGCACGGCGGGCCTCCTGTCGGATGCGGGGATAGCGGCGGGGGTGGTAGGATACCGGCGGCGCGGGCGGGCGTGGTTCAATGGCAGAATGCGACCTTCCCAAGGTTGAGACGAGGGTTCGATTCCCTTCGCCCGCTCCATGCGAGGAGAGCGCCGCGCTGGCGCGCGGCTGAGGGCGGAGGAGAGCGCGCGGCTGCGCCGCGCTGAGGGAGGAGTGGGAAGGCGGCGGGCGCTTAGCGGACGCGGATGACTTCGATGTCGCTGTCCTCGGGCGCGCCGCCGGTGAGCACGGTGTGGACGGTGTCGTTGGTGTAGAGGAGACGTCCGCCGAGGGTGACGCTGGCCTGCAGGGTGTACTCGTTGCGCTGGTCGATGTCCGCCGGGTCGTAGGGGATGCGGAAGGCGACGGGCAGGCGGCGCGCGTCGCGGATGACCTGCTCGCCGAGGGTGACGGCGGGGGCGTCGGCGCGGGATGTGTCCTGGAGGGACACCTTGACGACGGCGCCGTCGGGCAGCTCGGCCTCGCCGTCGCCGAAGAAGACGCGGCCCTCGACGGCGTCGGCGCTGGCGGGCGTGGCGCCGTCGCCGAGGCCGAGCGCCTCGCACACGGACGAGGCCAGCGCCATGAGCAGCAGGAGCACGGCGAAGCCGAAGCCGGTGAGGAGGGGCATGGGGCGATCCTAGCGGTTCGCGGCGCGGAAGGGGGCACTTACCGGGCGAACAGGTTGAGGATGGGCTCCCCGGCGGCGAAACGCGCGATTGCGGTTCCCCCCAGCAGCGCAAGCGAGACGACTCGCACAATTACGCGTGTCATGGGGAAATTATCCGGCAGCAACCTCCTATCCATCCACTTCACGAATGTACTCAACTCTCCATGCTCTAATCCATCTTTACTCCAAACAATCTTCGTCAGAAAGGATTCAGCGATTAGATAGGAGCGATCATACTCGGTACGATAACTAACGCCAGTCGGATCAAGAGGGATGCTGTCCCGGAACCGCGCCCATGCGGGGATCAACTGCAACAGGAACACACTGGCCAGTATCCCGACGGTCGCCCAGTGGAGCGCTTCGCTCACTTCTCCGCTCCCTACGTCTGTTCGTCAGGGCAACCGAACTTGTTATGGAGCCACTCCAGTGCCTTGCGCTGGTCAGCCACGGTGGCCCTGCGCATCTGCCCCAGCAGCCACGTCCACGAAGGCGGCTCCTGCACGAGATTCCGCGCTCCCTGATTGCAATCACTGCAGAGGGCGCGAAGATTGGCCGGATCGTCAGTACCCCCATGGTCACGGTCAATGATATGGCCCACATGGAGGCGGACCGTGCGACCGGGAACGCGGGGATCGGGATCGCCAGCTCCCCGACCGCACATCTGGCACGTATAGCCGTTGCGCTCCAGCACCTGAGCGCGCACGCGTCCAGAGATGCGGCGCGAGAAGCGATACGGAGAGGGCGGCGGCGGATCGCCCGCCAGCCGGTACTCGCCGGGCCTCAACGCGCGGTCGTCGATGTGCGACTGGATCGGCCAGCCATCGTCCTCGCGGAGTTCCCGCAGCCGTCGCGCGGCCGAGGTAACCCCGGCCGCTTCCTGAATCTGTTTCATCGTCACCACTTCGCCCTGGTGGTCGAGGAGAAAGCGGCGAATGCGATCCTTTGAGGTCATAGCGCCCGCCACAGGGCCTTGCCCACGTACTCGCTGTAGGCGGGAGGGATGGCCTCGTTGATTTCGCGCTTGTTCATCCAGTCGATGCCCATCGCGTCGCGGGCTGCGGCGATCGAGCAATTGCCTCCGCCTGTCACCGTAACGTAGTCAACCCATTCGTCCGTGCGTCCGTAATGGGCTTTCCGACGATCATGGGTGTGAACGAGCGGATGGCGCGAGTGGGGAGGGGCCATGACCGGGAAGTTCGTCTCGAACAGGCGGTGGCGGAGCACGCGCAGCTCGGTGAACATCGTCCCGCACAGCACAATGTAATTCCGCAGCGGCGCCCCCTCGACGTTCTCGATGACGTAGGGGCGTCCGGCGCCCCGCAGGAGCTCGCGCACCGGTTCGACGAGTTTGGGCCAGTCGTCCCCGTTGCCGTTGCGCCACGCGAGGTCGGAGTACGCCTGACACGGCGGCGAGGCGTGGATGGCATCGAACGACGCGAGCCAGGCGGGGTCGAGCGCGAGGGCGTCGGCCCGAATGAACTCGAAGGGGTAGTTCGGCTGGTCGGCCACGTCCACGCCGACCACATCGAAGCCCGCATGAGCGTAACCCGCCGCCGCGCCCCCTGCGCCGCAGAACAGATCAAGCAGGCGGGGACGGCTCATACGGTCAGCTCCTTCGTGTAATCTGGCGCAGGCGATCAAGCGCTTGCGCGGACAGCCGTTCGGGCCTAGCCTGACTCTACACGCCAGCAGATGTGGCGTCGAGGAGGATGCACCGATGTCTGACCTCTCCGATTTCTCCGCTCCCCCGAGGCCACCCTCCCTTAACTACGGGAACACGGACAGCCAGCGGGCGGGCTCGGATCCGCCGCTGCCCAGTTACTTTGACGGGCGGCGCGGGCGGACTGGTTTGACCCCGCCGACGCGGCCCACCCCGTACCGGAGCGCGAGCAGGGCGGTTGAGCCGTCCGAGTCGCCGGAGGAGAAGGCGAGGATGAAGTCTCGCCTGATCGAGCGGCACGGTCTGTTCTGCGCGGGCTGCGACTGGTGGTTCCACCACGAGCGCTACCTTGAGCTGGATCACAAGCTCCCGAAGTCCAGGGACGGCAGCGACGACATCCGCAACCGGCGGCTCCTCTGCCATCCCTGCAACCGCGACAAGGGCAACACGCTCACGCTGAGCGAGTTGCGCAAGAAGAATTGGGCTGATGGGGTCATGGCGCCTTCGCCCAACTACGACCCCGCTTGGGTACGGGTTGGTCGCTCCGGGAAGTGGGTGAGGGGCGACTACACCATCCTCCATGCGCCGGGGGCACGGGACGGACGGATCTGGAAGGTCAAGTACCGTGGGGCCCTCATTGATCGCTTCGGGACGCGCGACGAGGCCATCGCCTTCGCCGACGCCTACGCCAGGCCCTCGATGTAGGCGGCGATGGCCTCGGCCGCGCGACGGCCGTCGGCGAGGGCCGTGACCACGAGGTCCGCGCCGTTCACGTTGTCGCCGCCCGCGAAGACGCCCTTGCGCGAGGTGCGCCCACCGTCGTCGATGGCGATGAGGGCGCCCCAGCTGGTGCTCAGGCCGCTGGTGGTCTCGGGGACGACGGGGTCGGCGCCGTAGCCGATGGCGATGGGGATGGTGTCTGCCTCGATGACGAATTCGCTGCCCGCGACGGGGACGGGGCGGCGGCGGCCGGAGTCGTCGGGTTCGCCCAGCTCCATGCGGATGCATTCGACGCCGACGGCCTTGCCGTTTTCGTCGCCGAGGATGCGCAGGGGGGCGGTGAGCATCTCGAACTGGACGCCTTCCTCGCGGGCGTTGATGCGCTCCTCGCCGCGGCCCAGCATCTCGGCCTCGGTGCGGCGATAGACGCAGGTGACGGATTCGGCGCCCATGCGCACGGCGGTGCGGACGCAGTCCATGGAGGTGTCGCCGCCGCCGATGACGGCGACGCGGCGCGGCTGGGGCAGGGGGTCGCGCAGATGGGGGGGCAGCTGGTCGGGGCGCAGGTTGCCGCGCACGAGGTAGTCGGTGGCGCGATGGACGCCCTCGAGGTTCTCGCCTTCGATGCCGAGTTCGTTGCCGAGGCCCGCGCCGGTGCCGAGGAAGACGGCGTCGTAGTCGCCGTCGAGCATCTCGTCGACGGTGACGTCGCGGCCGACGTAGGTGTTGCAGCGGAATTCGACGCCGAGGGCCTCGAGGTGGGCGATGTAGTCGTCCACGATCTGCTTGCGCATCTTGAAGTTGGGGATGCCGTAGACGAGGACGCCGCCGGGTTCGGGCCAGTATTCGAAGACGGTGGAGGCGTGGCCGCGGTGGGCGAGCAGTTCGGCCACGGCGAGTCCGGCGGGGCCCGCGCCGATGACGGCGACCTTGCGCCCGCTGGGGGGCGTCGGGTATTTGGGCATGGGGTAGCCGCCCAGTTCGCGGCGCTGGTGGTCGGTGACGAAGGCCTCGAGCTTGCCGATGGTGACGGGGGGTTCGGCGCGGCCGTCGGGGCGGATGGCGAAGCCGACGACGCAGGCGCCCTCGCAGAGGTTCTCCTGGGGGCAGAGGCGCCCGCACATTTCGGGCAGGTTGCTGGTCTCGCGGAACTTGTCGGCGGCGCCGAGGATGTCGCCTTCCTCGACGAGGGCGAAGGCGCCGGGGATGTCGTTGCCGACGGGGCAGGCCTCCTGGCAGGGGGCGGAGGGGCACTGGATGCAGCGCTGGGCCTCGATGCGGGCGGAGTTGACGTCGAAGCCGAGGTAGGTTTCGTCCCAGTTGCGGACGCGCTCCCCGGCGTCCTGCTTGGGGACCTTCTGGACTCCGATGTCCAGCTTGCGGTGAACGAGGTGCGTTTCGGGCATGGCCATCGCGGGCCGCGAGCGCGCGGCGGGCTGATCGTACCGCGTCGGCGGCGGCGGGGCGAGCGCTCAGCGCGGTTCGTAGCGCGGGGGCTCGATCCACAGCTCGTCGGGCGGGTTCTCCTGGGCGCGCACGGCGGCGCGGGCGGCGGCGGCCTCGAGGCGGCGGGCGCGCCGCACGATGCGCAGGCGCTCGCGCTCGCGGGCCTCGGCGCGGGCGCGAGCGGCGGGGCCGGGCGGACGGCGGGGCCTGCCCGCATGGACGCGCACGCGGCCCTCCGCCTCGAGCTGGCGCAGGTGGGCGCGCACGTTGCCGTCGGCGGCGCGGCGCAGGCGTTCGTCGATGTCGGGGTAGAGGGCGAGCATGATCTCCCAGCTGGTGCGGGGGCGGCCCCGTTCGAGCGCGGCCAGGATCTGCGCCTCGCGCGCGTCGCGGTGGTCGACGTAGGCGCGCAGGCGTTCGCGCGGGTCCATGACGAGGGGGCCGTGGCCCGGGCAGATGACGCGCAGATGGGGCAGGTCGGCGAGGCGGCGCAAGGTGGCGCGGTAGGCGGCGAGGTCGGCCACGGTGGTGGTGGTCGAGCCGAGCATGGTGTCCCCCGTGAAGAGCACGCCCTCCTCCTCGAGGTAGAAGCAGAAGGAATCGACGGAGTGGCCGGGCGCGGCGATCGCGCGCAGGCGCACGCCGCCGTCGAGTTCGACGGTTTCGCCGTCGGAGAGGGGGCGCACGCCGCGCGCGGGCAGGCGTCCCCTGAGCAGGCGGCGCCCGTTGGCGGGGATGGCCACGTCCGCGCCGAAGACCTCGCGCGCCCACTTGAGGTTGCCGGAGTGGTCGGCGTGGTGGTGGGTGACGGCGGCGATGGCGATCTCGGCCTTTTCGACGGCGGCGAGGTAGCCGCGCAGCATCCAGCGGTAGCGGTCGAGCGCCTCGCCGGAGTCGACGGTGAGCGTCTGGCCGCGGCCCACGAGGTAGACGTTGGTGGATTGCGGGCGCATGGGGCTCTCGTCGGGGACCTGGACGGCGCGGACGCTGGGGGAGACCTGCATGGGGAGCGCTCCGGTGGCCGCCGCGCGGACGGATGGGCGGGCGGCGTATGCCCCCGGCAGGAGTCGAACCTGCGGCTTGGCGTTTAGAAGACGCCTGCTCTCGTCCGCTGAGCTACGGGGGCGCGTTGGCGACCATTGTACGGGCGGGGGGCGGTAGCGCGGGGGGCGGGGCGCTGGTACGGTGGAGTACTGCGTTGCGGCAGTGGCGCGGCCGTTGGGCGCGCGCGCTCACCGAACACAGAAGCGGAGACGACCGTGAGCATCAACGTGGCCATCATCGGCGTGGGCAACTGCGCCTCGTCGCTCGTGCAGGGGCTGGAGTTCTACCGGCACGTGGAGGAGGGGGACGAGGTGCCGGGCATCATGCACCCCGTGGCGGGGGGCTACCACATCAACGACATCAAGGTGACGGTGGCGATCGACATCGACGCGGAGAAGGTGGGGAAGGACCTGTCGGAGGCGGTGTTCGCGGGGCAAAACAACACGCTGCGCTTCGCGGAGGTGCCGCACCAGGGGGTGACGGTGGAGCGGGGCATGACGCACGACGGGCTGGGGCAGTACCTGGGGGGCGTGATCGAGAAGGCGCCCGGGGGCACGGCGGACATCGCGCGGCTGCTGCGGGAGCACGAGGTGGACGTGGTGGTGAACTACCTGCCGGTGGGGTCGGAGGAGGCGACGAAGTGGTACGTGGAGCAGGCGCTGGCGGCGGGCTGCGCGTTCGTGAACTGCATTCCGGTGTTCATCGCGCGGGACGAGAACGGGTACTGGCCGCGGCGCTTCGAGGAGGCGGGGCTGCCGCTGGTGGGGGACGACATCAAGAGCCAGGTGGGGGCCACGATCGTGCACCGCGCGCTGACGCGGCTGTTCGCGGACCGGGGGGTGCGGCTGGACCGCACGTACCAGCTCAATTTCGGGGGGAACACGGACTTCTACAACATGCTGGAGCGGGCGCGGCTGGAGTCGAAGAAGATTTCGAAGACGTCGGCGGTGACGAGCCAGATCGACTACGCGCTGCCGTCGGACGACGTGCACGTGGGGCCGAGCGACTACGTTCCCTGGCTGACGGACCGCAAGTGGTGCCACATCCGCATGGAGGGGACGACGTTCGGGGACGCGCCGCTGAACGTGGAGCTGAAGCTGGAGGTGTGGGACAGCCCGAACAGCGCGGGGGTGGTGATCGACGCCATCCGCTGCGCGCGGCTGGGGCTCGACCGCGGGCTGAAGGGCCCGCTGCTGGCGCCCAGCGCGTACTTCATGAAGTCGCCGCCGGTGCAGTATCACGACGACGAGGCGCGGGACATGGTCGAGTCGTTCATCGTGGCCGGGTAGGCCGGGGCCGCCACGCTCTCCTGGCTGGGCTGGCGCACGGTGCTGGCGCTCGCGCGCGTGGTTCCGTTGCGCCTGCTGAGCGGGGCGGCGGGGCTGGCTGGGAGCGCGTGGTACTACGTGTGGCCGGAGGGGCGCCGCGTGATGGCGCGCAACTACGAGCGCGTGCTGCCGGAGGCCACGGCGGGGGAGCGGCGGCGGGTGGCGCGGCGTTCGCTGGCCAACTATTTCCGCTACACGATGGAGTTCGCGCGCACGGGGGCGCTCACGCCCGCGGAGCGGCTGGCGGTGGCCGTGGAGGCGCCCGGCTTCGCGGACTTGGAGCGGGCGCTGGCGCTGGGGCGGGGGGCGCTGGTGGCGCCGATGCACTTCGGCAACTGGGACCTGGGCGCGATCAGCGCCACGGCGCGCGGCTACCCGCTCACGGTGGTGGGGGAGACGTTCGAGGATCCGCGGCTGGACGCGCTCATCGTGGGGGGGCGCGAGGCGCTGGGCGTGCGGCTCGTGAAGATGGATCGCGCGGGGCCGTCGCTGCTGCGCGCGCTGCGGCGCAACGAGATGGTGGCCATCCTCATCGACCGGCCCCTGCGCGAGGGGGGCGTGCGCGTGCGCTTCTTCGGCGAGGAGGTGGAGGTGCCCGCGGGGCCGGCGCGGCTGGCGCTGCGCACGGGCGCGGCGGCGGCGGCGGTGGCCTTCCCGCGGCGCGGCGACGGGCGCATCGACGTGCTCGCGCGCTTCGCCTTCGATTTCGAGCCGAGCGGCGACGCGGAGCGCGACGTGCGCGACCTCACGCAGGAGATCATGAGCGCGCACGAGGAATTCATCCGCCGCCATCCGGAGCAGTGGTACATGTTCCGCGAGTTCTGGCCGTCGTGAGCGCGCGCGGGGCGCTGACGCTGGCGGCGCTGCGGCTGGGGACGCCGCTGGCGGGGCGCTTCCCGCGTCCGGCCTACGCGCTGGCGCGGGGCGCGGGGCGGCTGGTCTGCGCGCTGCGTCCGCGGGCGCGGGAGCGCGTCGCGGCCAACCTGACGCCCGTCTGCGGGGGCGACCGCGAGCGGGCGCGGGCGCTGGCGCCGCGCGTGTTCCAGTGCGCCGCCAGCTACTACGTGGACCTGGCGACGCTGCCCCATCGCGACCACGCGGGCTACGAGCGCGAGCACCTGATCGTGATGGGCGAGGAGCACGTGCCCGCGCTGTTCGAGCCGCGGGCCACGATCATCGCGAGCGCGCACACGGGCGGGCCCGAGCTGGCGCTGATCGCGATCGCGCAGCGGGGGCGGAGCTGGGTGGAGCTGGTGGAGCCGCTGTCGCCGCCGGGGCTGGCGCGGCGGCTGGCGGAGCTGCGGGAGGCGGCGGGCGGGCGCGTGGCCGAGGCCAACGCCAGCGGCTTCCGGCAGGCGCTGCGGGAGCTGCGCGCGGGCGGCCTCGTGACGCTGGTGGTGGACCGCGACCTGGCCGGGAACGGCGTGTGCGCGGAGCTGCTGGGGCGGAAGGTGCTGCTGCCGCGCGGCCCCTGGGAGCTGGCGCGGCGCACGGGCGCGACGGTCATCCCCCTGTTCGCGCAGCGCCGCCGCGGCGACGATCAGACGGTGTGGCTGGAGCGGCCCTTCACCGTGTCCGCGGAGGGCGACGGCGAGGAGGCGGTGCGCGCGGCGGCGCAGCGCTGGGCCGACGTCTTCGCGCGGCAGCTGCGGCGCGACCCCGCGCAGTGGACGGTGCTGGAATCGTTCTGGGAGGAGCACGCCTGTGGGCAGGGCTGACATCCACATCCACACGCGCGTGTCGGACGGGATGGCGTCGGTGGCGGAGACGCTGGCGCACGTGGAGGAGCGCACGACGCTGGACGTGATCGCGGTGACGGACCACGAGGACGCGCGCGGGGGGCTGGAGGCGCGGGAGCTGGCGGCGCGGCGCGGGCTGCGCGTGGAGGTGATTCCGGGGGCGGAGGTGACGACGCGGCAGGGGCACCTGCTGGCGCTCTTCATCGAGCGCACGCCGCCCATCTTCCGCTCCGTGGAGGCCACGCTGGAGGCGATCCACGCGCAGGGGGGGATCGCGGTGGCGGCCCACCCCATGAGCTGGCTGACGCGGTCGCTGAGCGCGCGCACCATCGACCGCGTGACGGCGCGCGACGAGGCGGGCGCGACGTTCGACGCCATCGAGGCCAACTTCAGCCCCGCCGGACGGGTGTCGGCGGCGCGCGCGGCGCGGCGCAACGCGGAGCGCTGGCGGCTGCCCGTGTGCGGCGGCAGCGACGCCCACCACCTGCCCCAGCTGGGGACGGGCTGGACGGAGTTCGCGGGGACGACGGCGGAGGAGCTGCGGGCGGCGTTGGCGTCGGGGGCGGTGTCGGAGGGGCATTCGCGCCCGGTCACGCTGCGCGAGATCGGGCTGGGCCAGGCGGCGCTGGGGCTGGCGTGGGGATTCTCGGCCACGCCGCGTAAGATGACGAGGCGGAGAACCTGGAGGGGGACGGGATGAGGATCGCGCTGGTGTCGCCCTACGACTGGTCCGTGCCGAGCGGCGTGAACCGGCACATCGGCCAGCTGGCCACGCAGTTCCGCCGCTGGGGGCACGAGGCCACGGTGCTGGCGCCGGCCTCGGACCCGGACGGGGCGGGGGACGAGTGCGTGGTCATGGGGCGTCCGTACGCGGTGCCGACGAGCGGGTCGAAGGCGCGCATCAGCTTCGCGTGGAAGGGGCGGGCCATCGAGAGCCTGCTGGAGGAGGGGGCGTTCGAGGTGGTGCACCTGCACGAGCCGCTCATGCCGCTGCTGCCCTACCAGGTGCTGCGCCATTCGAGCGCGGCCAACGTGGGCACCTTCCACGCGGCCAAGGAGGGGGGCAACCGCATCTACGGCTACACGCGCCCGCTGACGCGGCGCTGGTTCCGCAAGCTGGACGGCAAGATCGCGGTCTCGCCGGCGGCGGCGCGGCTGGTGGGGCGCTATTTCCCGGGCTATTTCAACCTGATCCCGAACGGCATCGATTTCGCGCATTTCGCGGAGCGGGCGGCGCCCCTCCCCGAGTTCGACGACGGCCGCTTCAACATCCTGTTCGTGGGGCGCCCGGAGAAGCGCAAGGGGCTGAAGTACGCGCTGCGGGCCTTCCGGCGCATCCGCGAGGCGGAGCCGCGCAGCCGCCTGATCGTGGTGGGCGCGGGCAGTTTCCGGCGCTACGAGCGGCTGATGGGGGAGGACGAGGGCGTGCTCTTCCGCTCGAACGTGCCCTACGACGAGCTGCCGCGCTACCACCACAGCGCGCACGCCTTCTGGTCGCCGGCCACGGGCAACGAGAGCCAGGGCATCGCGCTGCTGGAGGCGATGGCGGCGGGGCTGCCCGTGATGGCGAGCAACATCGAGGGCTTCGCGGGCATGATCACGGACGAGGTGGACGGGCTGCTCACGCCGCCGAAGGACGACGCCGCGCTGGCGCGGGCGGCGCTGCGCCTGCGCGACGACGCCGCCCTGCGCGCGCGGCTGGCGGCGCAGGGGCAGGCGCAGGCGGCGCGCTACAGCTGGGAGAACGTGGCGCGGCGCGTGCTCGCCTACTACGAGCGGCTGCTCTACGAACGGCGGCAGGTGGCGGCGGCGCGGCGGCCGGAAGCGGAGCGGGAGACGGCGCGGGCGTGAGCCGCGGGCGGCCGCGGCTGCGCCTCCTGCCGGAACGCATCCCCGCGCGGGCGGGCGAGGCCATCGGGCGGCGCGTGGGGGCGCTCGGCGTGACGCCCAACATGATCACGCTGGCGGGCGCGGGGGGGAGCGCGGCGGCGGCCTGGCTGATCGCGGACGGGCGCCTGCTGGCGGCGGGCGCGGTCTTCCTCGCCTCCGGCGCGCTCGATTTCGTGGACGGCGCGGTGGCGCGGGCCACGGGCCGGGCCACGCCTTTCGGGGCCGTGCTCGACGCCGTCATGGACCGCGTGGGCGAGGCGCTCGTGCTGGCGGCATGCGTCTGGTACTTCGCGGAACGGGGGGAGACCGTGCAGGCGGGCTTCGCCTACGCCGCCCTTTTCGGGAGCATCGCCGTGAGCTACGTGCGGGCGCGGGGGGACGCGCAGGGCGTGGCCACGCGGGAGGGCCTCTTCCGCCGCCAGGAGCGCGTCGTGCTGCTGGGCGTCGGGCTGCTGGCGGACGGTCTCACGGTCGTGATCCCGATCCTGGCCGTGCTCGCCAACGCGACGGCGCTGCAGCGCTGGATCATCGTGGGGCGCGGGCTGCGCGCGCTGGACCGCGAGGACGCTCAGGGCGGCGGCGGGCCCCAGTCCCCGGGGTCGAACCGCGGCCCGGGTTCCGGCTCCGGCGCGGGCGACGGGGGCGGCGACGGCGGGGGCGGAGGCAACGGGGACGGCGGCGCGACGGACGCGGCGGCGGCCTCGCGTTCGCGGTTGGCGAGCAGCAGCGAGAACAGGTAGGCGAGCACGGCCAGCAGGGCCAGCACGACGCCGCCCCCGATGACGCCGATGGTGACGTCGCCGATGGCGAAGCGGTCGCCGCCGCCGGAAGCGGAGGCGGGCGCGGCCTGCTCCGTGGCGACGGCGGGCGGCGGCTCGGTCGCGGCCCCGGCGGGCTCAGCGGGAGGCTCCGTGGCGGCGGGCGCTTCGGTCGCGGGCTCGGCGGGAGGCTCCGTGGCCGCGGGAGGCTCGGTGGCGGCCTCGACGGGGGCGGGCGGCTCGCGCGGGGGCAGGCCGTGGGCCGCGCGGAAGGCCGTCTCGAAGCCCGCGAAATCGAAGCCGTAGACCGTTTCGATGGCGGCGTCGTAGCGGTTGCCCTGCTTGATGACGGCGAAGAGACGGGCGAACCCCTCCTCGCCGCCGCGGTCGAGCAGGAAGCGCACCATCTCGTACGACTGGCCGTAGAAGAGGCCGACCTCGCTGGGGTCGTGGTTGCCCGCGGCCATCCGCGAGAAGGGGAGCAGGGCGTCGCGGGCGACGGCCGCGCGGAAGGCGTTGACGTAGCCCGCGCCGGGCTCGGTCTGCGAGTAGACGGCGGCGCCCTCGTCCAGCCAGGAGGGAACCTTGCCGAGGGCGCTCTCGCCGGCGGCCTTCGTGAGGATGTGGGTGAACTCGTGGCGCAGGGTGTCGGCGCTGTCGCCCGTGCCGCAGGCGCGGTCGATGGTGAAGAGCACGTTGTCGGCCACCTGCGTGCCGCAGAGGAAGGTGGCGGCGTCGTAGGCGGCGCTGCGGGAGGGCTGGGCCTCCTCGATCTCGCGCTCGGAGCCGAAGAGCACGGTGTTGACGGGCACGACCTCCAGCTCGGTGCGCAGGAGCGCGCCCATGCGCTCGTAGGTGCGCTCGGCGGCGGCGAGGAAGGCGCGGGCGGAGGCCTCGAAGCCGGGCTGGTAGTGGATGACCATGAACTCGTTGGCCACGCGCCGCCATTCCTTGTCCGGCGGCAGGTAGAAGTAGGCGGCGGGTTCGCTTTCGAGGACGGTCCCGTCGTCGAGCGTGAGTTCCCAGTGGTAGACGAATTCGCTGCCCACGGGGATGAAGCCGCGCACGCCCGTGGGCACGCTCACCTCGACGCGCACGTCGGCGCCGGGCTCGAAGGTTTCGGGCTTGGCGAAGGCGCGCGAGCCCGACCCCGTGACGGCGTAGCGCAGGGAGACGTCGACGACCTCGCGGGGGGCGCTGGCGTCGAGGCGGAAGCGCAGGAACTGGGGGAACTCGTTGACGACGACGGTCTCGAAGCGGGGCGACTGGGCGGCGGCGGGCGCGAGCGTCCCCGCCGCCGCGGCGAGGCCCGCCGCCAGCGCCAGGGCCAGCAGCGCCGCCGCCGCCCTCACGCCTCTTCCCCCATGCGCGCGCGCAGCCAGGCGCCCATCAGTCCGTCCAGTTCGCCATCCAGCACCGCGGCGGCGTCGCTCGTTTCGAAGTTGGTGCGGTGGTCCTTGACCATCTTATAGGGGTGGAGCACGTAGCTGCGGATCTGGTTGCCCCAGCCCATGTCCACGTGCTCGCCCTTGAGGCGGGCGCGCTCGGCCTCGCGCGCGAGCAGCTCGCGTTCGAGCAGGCGCGCCTCCAGCACCTTCATGGCGCTGGCGCGGTTGCGGTGCTGGGAGCGCTCGTTCTGGCAGGTGACGACGATGCCGGTGGGCAGGTGGGTGATGCGGATGGCGGTGGAGTTCTTCTGCACGTTCTGGCCGCCGTGGCCGCTGGCGCGGAAGACGTCGACGCGGACGTCGTCGGGGGCGATGGCGACCTCGCTGGCGGATGCGACCTCGGGCATGACCTCGACCTTGGCGAAGCTGGTGTGGCGCGCGTGGGCGGCGTCGAAGGGGGAGAGGCGCACGAGGCGGTGGACGCCGCGCTCGCTGGCGAGGTAGCCGTAGGCGAGGGGGCCGCGCACCTCGACGGTGGCGCTCTTCAGCCCGGCCTCCTCGCCCTCGGCGGAATCGAGCACCTCGGCGTCGTAGCCGCGGTCCTCGGCCCAGCGCAGGTACATGCGCAGGAGCATCTCGGCCCAGTCCTGCGACTCGGTGCCGCCCGCGCCCGCGTGCACGGCGAGGATGGCGTCGCGCTGGTCGTATTCGCCGGAGAGCTGCAGCTCGAATTCGAGCCGTTCGAGGCGGGCCTCGATGGCGTCGAGCTCCCCGGCGGCGTCGGCGGCGAGGGAGCCGTCGTCCTCGGCCACGGCCAGCTCGAGCAGCTCGGCCTGTTCGGCGGCGAGACGCTCGATGCCGCGCCAGACGTCGATGCGGGCGCGCAGGGAGGCGATTTCGCGCATGGCGGCGCGGGCGGCGTCGGCGTCGTCCCAGAACCCGGCGGCGGCGGTGCGCTCCTCCAGTTCGGCGAGGCGCGCCTCCCTGGGGGGCAGGTCGAGGCGCGCGAGCGTGTCGGAGACGCGGGAGCGGAGGGCGCGCGCGCGGGCCAGCAGCTGGTGCATGGGGCCAGTATGGCGGCGATGGCGCTAAGGGGCGGGGGCAAGGCGGGCGGCGCGCACGGTGTTGGCGAGCAGCATGGCGATGGTCATGGGGCCCACGCCGCCGGGCACCTTCGTGATGCGCCCCGCCACCTCCGACACACCCGCGAAATCGACGTCGCCCACGAGCCGCCAGCCGCGCGCGCGCGTGGGGTCGTCGATGCGGTTCACGCCCACGTCGATGACGGCGGCGCCGGGCTTGACCATGTCCGCGGTGACCGTGCGGGGGCGTCCGGCGGCGACGACGAGGATGTCGGCGCGGCGCGTGTGGGCGGCGAGGTCGGCGGTGCCGGTGTGGCAGAGGGTGACGGTGGCGTTGGCGCCCGCGGCCTTGCCGCCGAGGAGCACGGCGAGGGGCCTGCCCACGAGCAGGGAGCGCCCCACGACGACGGCGTGTTTGCCCGCCGGATCGACGCCGGAGCGGGCGAGCAGCTCCATGACGCCGCGGGGCGTGCAGGGCGCGGGGCCGTCGGGGTCGCCGCGCAGGAGGCGTCCGAGGTTGGCGGGATGGAGGCCGTCGGCGTCCTTGTCGGGGCGGATGGCGTCGAGCGCGGCGCGTTCGTCGATGTGGGGGGGCAGGGGCAGCTGCTGGAGGATGGCGTGGAAGCGCGCGTCGGCGTTGAGGGCGGCGATGCGTTCGAGGAGCGTCTTCTGGCTCGTCCCGGCGGGCAGACGCACGGTCTCGGCGAGGACGCCGATTTCGGCGCAGGCCTCGGCCTTGGCGGAGACGTAGCTGAGGGAGGCGGGATCGTCGCCCACGAGCAGGGCGGCGAGGCCCGGGCGCACGCCGCGCGCGGCGAGGGCGGCGACCTCTTCGGCGAGTTCGGCGCGCACGGCGGCGGCGATGGCGCGTCCGTCGATGACGGCGGCGGTCATGGGGCCAGCCTACGGGGCTGGCGCGGGGATGGGCGAGCGGCCAAGATGCGGGGCGTGGCCCGCGCGTTCGCCCACGGCTAGTATGGGGGGCGTGGCCCGCACGTTCGCCCACGGCATCGACATCATCGAGATCGCGCGCGTGCGGGCGGCGCTGGAGCGGCACGGGGAGCGCTTCCTGCGGCGCGTGTACACGGACGACGAGGTGCGGCATTGCCGCGGGCGCGTGCCGGAGCTGGCGGCGCGCTTCGCGGCCAAGGAGGCGGTGATGAAGGCGCTGGGCACGGGGGCGCGCGGCGTGGGCTGGCGCGACATCGAGATCCTGCCGAACCGGCGGGGCAAGCCGCTGGCGTTCCTGCACGGGCGGGGGGCGCGTCGGGGCGAGCGCATCGCGCTGCGCGGGCTGGACGTGAGCCTCACGCATTCGCGCGAGTTCGCCATGGCCTCGGCGGTGGGGGAGTGCGCGCTGGGCGAGGCGGAGAGCGCGCCGCGGCCGGGGGCGTCCGCTCGTCCGCTCGCGCGCGGGGCGGGGCTTTCGTGAAGCTGGTGACGGCGGCGGAGATGCGCGCGCTGGAGCGCGCCGCCGTGGAGGCGGGATCGAGCGAGGCGCAGCTGATGGAGGAGGCGGGGCTGGCGGCGGCGCAGGAGGCGTGGATGCTGCTGGGTACGCTGGAGGGACGGCGCATCGTGGTGCTGGCGGGGCCGGGGAACAACGGCGGCGACGGGCTGGTGGCCGCGCGCCACCTGCACGACTGGGGCGCGGAGACGGCCGTGGTCGCGCCGCGCGGGCGCGCGCCCGACGACAACCGGCGCGAACTGGAGGCGCGCGGCGTGGCCGTGGCGGAGGGCGCGGAGGCGGTGGCGGGGCTGCGCGGCGAGACGGCGGACCTCGTGATCGACGCGCTGCTGGGCACGGGACGGTCGCGCCCGCTGGCGGCGGACGAGCCCCTGGGGGCGGCGCTGGAAGCGCTGGCCGGGCTGCGCGCGCGCCCGCGCCCGCCCGCGCTGCTCGCGCTCGACCTGCCCAGCGGCTTGGACGCCGACGGCGGCGGCGCGGACCCGCTCACGGTGGCGGCGGACGCGACGGTGGCCTTCGGGGCGCCCAAGGCGGGCATGTACCAGGCCGGGGGGAGCGCCGTGGCGGGGCGCGTGCAGGTGGTCGACATCGGCATCCCCGACGAGGCGCTGGGGACGGCGGCGCTGGAGCTGATCACCTCGCGCTGGGCGCGGGAGACGTTGCCGCCGCGGGCGGAGGACGGGCACAAGGGCGCGTTCGGGAGCGTGCTGGTGGTGGGGGGGAGCGCGCGCTACCGCGGGGCCCCGGCGCTGGCCGCGCTGGGCGCCGTGCGCGCGGGCGCGGGGCTGGCGGCCATCGCCTGCCCGGAGGCGATCATCCCCTCCATCGCGCCCGCGCTGGCGGAGGCCGTGTGGCTGCCGCAGGCGGCGGGCGCGGACGGCGGCCTGACGGGCGAGGCGGCGATCGCCCTGCGGCGCGAGTGGGCGGCCTTCGACGCGGCGGCGGTGGGGCCCGGGCTGGGGCGCACGGGCGAGACGGGCGCGCTGGTGTGGGCGCTGCTGCCGGACGCGGAGGAGGAGCTGGGCGGGCGCGTGGCCATCGACGCCGACGCCCTCAACGCGCTGGCGGAGATGGACGACGGTCCCGCGCGCACGCCCGCGGGGGCGGCGCTCACGCCCCATCCGGGGGAGATGGCGCGGCTGCTGGGGACGAGCGTGGCGGAGGTGCAGGCGAACCGCGTGGGGGCGGCGCGCGAGGCCGCCGGACGCTTCGGCTGCGCGGTGGCGCTGAAGGGGGCGCACACGGTGGTGGCCGAGCCGGGCGGGCGCGCGCGCGTCTCGCCCTTCGCCAACCCGCTGCTGGCGGCGGCGGGGTCCGGCGACGTGCTGGCGGGCATGATCGCGGCGTGGCTGGCGCGGGGGCTGGACGCCTTCGACGCCGCCAGCCTCGGCGTCTACCTGCACGCCGCCACGGGGGAGGCGCTGCGCGCGGAGTACGGCGATGGCGGGCTGCGCGCGAGCGAGATCGCGGAGCGCCTGCCGGGCGTCGCGCGCGGGATCGCGGCGCCCGCGGGAAGCGCTGCTGTATAGTGGCGATCCAGCCATGAACAGACGCGTCGTCGTCACCGGCCTGGGCATGGTCACGCCGCTGGGGCTCGACGCGCGGGCGACCTGGGAGGGGTTGCTGGCGGGGCGGTCGGGGGTGCGGCGCATCGAGCATTTCGCGGACGAGCGTTTCGCGGGGACGGTGGCCGCCGAGGTGCGCGGCTTCGACCCGGCGGCCTTCATGGAGCGCAAGGAGGCGCGGCGCGCGGACCGCTTCACGCAGTTCGCCATCGCGGCGGCGGAGGAGGCGCGGGAGCAGGCGGGGCACGAGCCGCCGGAGGGCGGGGACGCGCGCATGGCCACGCTCATCGGCACGGCCATCGGCGGCGCGCTCACGATGGAGCGCGAGTACGAGGCGCTGCGCGAGCGCGGCCCCGGGCGCGTGAGCCCCTTCACGCTCACGCGCATGCTGCCGGACATGGCGGGGGGCGAGCTGAGCATCCGCCTGGGGGCGAAGGGCGTGAACTTCGCGGTGGCCAGCGCCTGCGCCAGCGGAGCGGACGCCATCGGCGTGGCGGCGGGCATGATCCGCCGCGGCGAGGCGGACGCGGCCATGGCGGGCGGAGCCGAGGCGGCCGTCACGCCGCTGGTGGTGGCGGGCTTCGCGGCGGCGCGGGCGCTCACGGAATCGACCGACCCGGCCACGGCCTCGCGCCCCTTCGACGCCAACCGCGACGGCTTCGTCATCGGCGAGGGCGCGGGCGTGCTGCTGCTGGAGGCGGAGGAGCGGGCGCTGGCGCGCGGGGCCGAGCCGCTGGCCGAGCTGGCGGGCTACGGCGCGAGCAGCGACGCCTTCCACGTGACCCAGCCCGACGAGGAGGCGGCGGGCGCGGCGCTGGCCATGGATGCCGCGCTGGCCGAGGCCGGCATGGCCCCCGACGACGTGGACTACCTGAACGCGCACGGCACCTCCACGCAGCTGAACGACCGCTGCGAGACGGCGGCGGTGAAGCGCGTCTTCGGGGAGCACGCGCATACGCTGCCGGTGAGTTCGACCAAGTCCATGACGGGGCACCTGCTGGGGGCGGCGGGCGCGGTGGAGGCGGGCGTGGCCGTGCTGGCCCTGCGCCACGGGGCCATCCCCCCCACGATCAACTACGAGACGCCGGACCCCGACTGCGACCTCGACTACGTGCCCAACGCGGCGCGCGCCGCGCCCCTGCGCGCGGTCATGACCAACGCCTTCGGCTTCGGCGGGCACAACAGCTCGCTCGTCTTCCGCCAGTACGCGCGCCCGTGAGGGAGGGGCCGCGCTGGCGGCTGCGCCGCGCCGGGGCCGCGCGCGAGCGGCTGGCGGGGCTGCCGCCGGTGACGGGCGCGGCGCTGGCGGCGCGCGGCATCGTCACGCGCGAGGCGGCGGAGCGCTTCTACAAGCCCTGGCTGGCCGGGCGCCACGATCCGCTGCTGCTGCCGGGCATGGCGGAGGCGCTGGCGCGCACGCGGCGGGCCGTCGCGGAGGGCGAGACGATCGCGCTCTTCGGCGATTTCGACGTGGACGGCGTGACCTCCACGGCGCTCCTGAAGCTGGCGCTGGAGCGGCTGGGCGCGACGACGGTCCCCTACCTGCCGGACCGCTTCCGCGAGGGCTACGGGCTGAACGCGGGCGCGGTCGAGCAGCTGCGCGGGGCGGGCGCGGGGCTGCTCATCACGGCGGACTGCGGCACCAGCTCGGTGGCCGAGATCGCCCTCGCCAACCGCCTCGGCGCGGACGTGATCGTGCTCGACCACCACACCGTGCCGCAGGAGCTGCCCGACGCCCTGGCGGTGGTCAACCCGAAGCGCGAGGACTCGCCCTACCCCTTCACGGAGCTGGCCGCGGCGGGCGTCTCCTGGCGCTTCCTGCAGGCGCTTTACGAGTCGCTGGGGCGGGAGCTGCCGGAGGCGGAGTTCGTGGACCTGGCGGCGCTGGGCACGGTGGTGGACGTGGCCCCGCTGGCGGACGAGAACCGCGCCATCGTGACGGCGGGGCTGGAGGCCATGCGCGCCTCGCCGCGGCCCGGCGTGGAGGCGCTGGCGGCGGTGGCGGGCGGCCCCCCGGAGCGCATCGGCGCGGAGACGCTGGGCTTCGCCCTGGGGCCGCGCCTCAACGCCGCCGGACGCATGACGCACGCGCGCGCGGCGCTCGACCTGCTGCTGGCGGAGACGCCCGCCGAGGCGCGGCGGCTGGCCGCGGAGCTGGACGCGCTCAACCGCCAGCGGCGCGAGGAGTGCGAGCGCGGGCAGGCGGAGGCGGAGGCGATGCTGGGGTCGGAGGACGAGCCGCTCACGCTGGTGGGCGGCGAGACGCTGCACGCGGGCATCATCGGCATCGTGGCGGGACGGCTGGCGGAATCGCGCCGCCGCCCGGCCATCGTCTACGAGCGGGGGCCGCACTTCAGCCGCGCCAGCGCGCGCACCTGGGGGCGCTTCGACATCGTGCGCGCCATCCGCCGCGAGCGCGACCTGCTGGAGCGCCACGGGGGCCACCGCGCGGCGGCGGGCTTCACCATCCGCAACGAGCGCCTGCCGGAGTTCCGCGCACGCATCATGAACGCGGCGGCGGAGCAGCTGGGGCCGGAGGACCGCCGCGCGACGCTCACGATCGACGCGGAGGCCCCGCTGGCGGCGCTGGACGGGCTGGAGATCAAGGGGCTGACGCGCTTCGAGCCGTGCGGGCAGGGCAACCGCCGCCCGGTACTGTTGAGCCGCGGCGTGGAGCTGCGCGACAGCCGCCGCGTGGGCGCGGACGAGCGCCACCTGCGCCTGAAGGTGCGGGACGGCGCGGCGACCTGGCCGGGCATCGCCTTCGGGCGCGGCGAGGAGCAGGCGGAGCTGACGGGCGAGCTGGACGTCGTCTACACGCTGGGCCGCGAGTGGCGTGGCGAGCGGATGGAGCTGGAGGTGCTGGATTTCGCGCCCAGCGCGGAGGGGCGGGGGGTGGAGGGGGGATGAGGAGCGTGCGCGCCGAGTCCCTATATCGCCCGCGGGAGTTGGGGATAGCGCCCCTCGAAGTAGTCCTCAATGGTGTAAATCTGGATCACGGGAACGTCCATGAAGCGCCCCGCGTTGGCGGCGGCGTCCCGCATTCGCATCGTCACCCGATCCGCGAAGCAGATGAAGATGCCCACATCCGCGCCCGCCTCCTGCCGCGCGCCGTTGAACGCCTGCACCGCGCCGGGGTTTGTATGCCCGCCCTTCACCTGCGAGACGACATCAATGAACTGGCCCTTGCGGACAGGGATGCGTCCGCGTCCGTCGATGCCTCGGTCGCCGCGCTGCTTCTTGTTCGCCTCCATGCCGTCCACGAGGGAAGCGGCCCAACGCTCGAAGCGGAACGCATCGATTTCGGCGAGTGTGCGCGCGTCGTCCGCGGTCTTGGGCATCCCGATGAATTCCACATCCGACCAGATGCTGTCGAAGTGCGAACGCAAGCGGGTTTCGATGACCTTGCATGCATTCACGCAAATGTCGATTCCGATCCATTGACGTTCAAGATCTTGAGCAGCATGCAGTGTAGTTCCACATCCACAGAAAGGATCCATCACGACATCGCCTTCGCTCGAAGATGCATTCACAATCCGCTTCAGAAGATCCAGTGGCTTTTGGGTAGGATATCCAAGCCTTTCTTTGGAGACATTAATGACGGGCTTGAGATCATCCCAAACATCGCGCACATAGACATCTGCATAGTAGCGACTGCGCTCGTCAGTTTTGGTCGTGAAAAATGGGCTGTCGTAGTAGATTCTCTCCTGCAGTGGAGAGAAATTTGTCTCCCTGTCGTCTTTGGCGTAGTAGAATATCACATCGTGTTTGCGGGGCCAGTACCGTTTACTCACACCACCAGTCCTGTAGGACCAAATGACTTCATTACGGAAGTTTTTCCTCTCAAATATCGCATCCATGACCACCTTCAAATAGTGACTCATAGTCGGATCGCAGTGCAGGTAGATGCTGCCACTGTCCGCCAGCACGCGACGGCACTCCATCATCCTGTTCGCCATGTAGGAGAGGTAGGCCAGGTTCGGCCCCTCGCCGAGAATCTGGCGCAGTCCCTCCATCGTCCCCGCCATCTCAACAATCCCGGCAACCTCGTGAAAGTCGTCGATGGCCTCGTGCCAACGCCACGTGTCGTCGAAGGCAACCCACTGCGCGCCGCCCATGTAAGCGTTGTAAAGGCGCTTCGAGTTGAAGGGCGGATCGAGGTAGATCAAGTCCACGGAGCGGTCGGGGACATCCTCCCGCATCACGTCGAGGCAATCGCCGAAGTACAGGCGGTTCGGGGGCATCGCGGGAAACCTACGCCCCAACGTTGGGGGCCGCAAGCGAGGCGGCAGTCGCGTCCGAAGGCGCGACGCTACGGGGCGTCGGGCTGGGCGGCGAGCTGGCGCAGGAGGGACTGGCCGCCGTCGCCCTCGACGAAGGCCGGGGCCGTGACTGCCTCCACGATCTCGTCGGCGATGTCGATGAGCTCCCGCGCGCGCTCTCGCGTGAAGCGGGCGAGGTGGTTGTAGTCGGCGGCTTCCCGCCGGGAGTACAGCCTCAGCATCGTCGTGGCGACCACGCGCACCTGCCCGTCCGCGCTCCCCCGCGCCTCTTCGGCGGCGGCGCGGACGTGCCGGTGCCTGATCCTGCGCACCTGCCGGTACGGTTCGAGCGGGTCGGCGCTGGCGGTCATGGAAGGGGCGGCGGCCAGCGTGAGGGCGTGGTAGAGCGCGTAGAAGGAGTCGGAGACGGCGCGACGGTAGTCGGTCGCTTCCGCGCCCGGTGCGTTGATGCGCCCGAGCGCGTGGCGGAGCAGGGCGCGCGGGTCGATGGGCGAGAGGTATTCCGGTTCGCCGTCCGGCCGCATCTAGCGCGTGGCCGCCTCGCTGGCCATGTGCGTGAAGCGCATCCGCATCTCCTTCGCCTGGGTGCGCCCGAACGGCTCCACCTCGACCGGCAGGGCGGTATCGAGCGCGTCCGGCACGCCGAGCGCGTCCGCGTATTCAAGCGCGCCGTCCTCCAGCGCGCGCATGTCCGCGAACGGCCAGCAGCCCTGCTGCGCCCACTCGCGGATGGGGCGCGCGTCCTGCTCCTCCCGGCTCAGGGCGAGCCACTCCGGCGAGGGGGGCGGCGGGTCGTTCACGAGCAGGTCGATGACGACGTGCGGAGGGATGTGCTCGGGATCCTCGTACGACTCCCACAGGTGCCAGCGGAAGGCGAGGGGGGTGATGGTCCCGAAGCGGCGCGCGAGCAGCCACTCGCCGATGGCCGTGGCGAAGTCGCGCACGGGGGGCGTCTCCTCGAGGCGCGCGGTCATGCGCTCCATCGTACACGGGCGCGCTACCAGGCGCGGTAGCGGTTGGCGATGGGCAGGCGGCGGTCGCGCCCGAAGGCGCGCGGCGTGATCTTGACGCCCGGCGGCGCCTGGCGGCGCTTGTACTCGTTGCGGTCGACGAGGTCGAGGACGCGGCGCACGGTGGCCTCGTCGTGGCCGAGGGCGACGATTTCGGGGCCGCCGAGGTCGTGCTCCACGTAGGCCTCGATGATGGCGTCGAGCGTCTCGTAGGGGGGCAGGGAGTCGGCGTCGAGCTGGCCCGGGCGCAGTTCGGCGCTGGGGGGCTTGGCGATGACGGATTCGGGGATGAGGGCACGTCCGGCGGCGGCGTTGCGCCAGCGGGCGAGGGCCCAGACGAGCGTCTTGGGCACGTCCTTGAGCACGGCGAAACCGCCCGCCATGTCGCCGTAGAGGGTGGCGTAGCCAGTGGCCATTTCGCTCTTGTTGCCGGTGGTGAGGACGATGGCGCCGAACTTGTTGGCGAGGCTCATGAGCACGTTGCCGCGCTGGCGGGACTGCAGGTTCTCCTCGGCGAGGCCGGGTTCGGTTCCGGCGAAGGGCTCGGCCAGCATGTCGAGCATGGCGGCGTGGGCGGGCTCGATGGGGACGTCGAGCAGCTCGATGCCGAGGTTGGCGGCGAGGGCGCGGGCGTCGGCGCGGCTGTGGTCGCTGGAGTAGCGGGCGGGCATGGAGACGCCGGTGACGTTGGCGGGGCCGATGGCGTCGGCGGCAACGGCGGCGACGACGCTGGAGTCGATGCCGCCGGAGAGGCCGACGAAGGCGCGCGCGAAGCCGGTCTTGGCGAGGTAGTCGCGGGTGCCGAGGACGAGCGCCTCCCAGACCTCGGCCTCGGGGGCGAGGGGGGCGGCGAGGGGACGGGCGGGCGGGGGCGGGGGCGCAAGGGCGGCCTCCACGCCGAGGTCCACGCGCTCCACCTCGTCGAGGGCGCCGTCCTCGCGCAGCTCGGCGCGACGGCGGGGGTCGTGCAGGCGGCGGCGGGCGGCCTCGTCGAGGTCGACGTCGACGATGACGAGGTCCTCGCGGAACTGGGGGCCGCGGGCGATGACCTCGCCGCGCGCGTCGATGGCCATGGAGCCGCCGTCGAAGACGAGCTCGTCCTGGCCGCCGACGGCGTTGACGCAGGCGATGGCGATGCGGTTGTCGATGGCGCGCGTGGCCAGCATGCGGGCGCGGTCGGCGGCGCGCCCGCGGTGGTAGGGGGAAGCGTTGACGTAGACGCAGAGTTCGGCCCCGCCGAGGGCCATGCCGGTGAGGGGCTGGCCGGGATACCAGAGGTCCTCGCAGATGCCCACGCCGAAGGCGAGGCCGCCCGCGCGGTAGACGGGCACGGAGCGCCCGGCGGCGAAGTAGCGCTCCTCGTCGAAGACGCCGTAGTTGGGCAGGCGGCGCTTGTGGCAGGAGTGGCGCCACTGGCCGCCCGCGAGCACGGCGGCGGCGTTGAAGGGGTCGCCGTCGCGCCAGTCCACGAAGCCGACGACGGCGATGACGCCATCGGCGGCGGGGGCGAGGGAGGCGACGGCGGCGCGGGAGTCCTCGCAGAAGGCGCGGCGCAGGAGCAGGTCCTCGGGGGGGTAGCCGGTGACGGCCAGTTCGGGGAAGGCGACGATGGCGCAGCGGGCCTCGCGGGCGGCGGCGATGGCGTCGCGAATGCGCGCGCGGTTGCCGTCGATGTCGCCGACGGCGGCGTTGATCTGGGCGAGGGCGACGCGGCACGAGCGCATGGCCCCCAGCATAGCCGCTCATGCGCCAGCGCCGAGCCGCGCCGTCCGTAGGCCACGGCCCGCTACACTCGTTGGCTGGAGGCTGCATGTCCGGCATCGCGGGGACGCATCGCGCGGGGATCGGAGCGGCGAACGACCTCGCGGCGACGGACCTGCCGTTCTGCGCGCCGCAAGCGGAGCGGCAGGCGGGGCTAGAATGCGGGCATGAACAGCGTGCTCGCGCTCATCCTCGCGGGCGGGCAGGGCGACCGCCTGTCCGTGCTCTCGGAGCAGCGGGCGAAACCGGCGGTGGTGTTCGGGGGGCAGTACCGCATCGTCGATTTCGCGCTGAGCAACTGCGCGGCCAGCGACATCCCGCGCGTGGCCGTGCTCACGCAGTACCGCCCGCGCTCGCTCGTGAACCACATCGCCTCGGGGCGCGCGTGGGGGCTGGACACGCCCGACCGGCGCGTGGAGATCCTGCAGCCCTACCTGGGGCGGGCGGACATGGACTGGTACCAGGGCACGGCGGACGCGGTCTACCAGAACCTCTACGTGCTCGCGCAGTCGCGGGCGCGGGAGGTGCTCATCCTCTCGGCGGACCACGTGTACCTGATGTCGTACCGCAACCTCGTGGCCTACCACCGGCGGCAGCGGGCGGACCTGACCGTCGGCGCGTACGCCGTGACGCCGGAGGAGGCGAGCCGCTTCGGCGTGCTGGAGCTGGACGGCGGCGGGCGCGTGGTCGATTTCCAGGAGAAGCCCGCGCGCCCGCGCTCGCCGTGGGCGTCGATGGGCGTCTACTGCTTCAACCGCGAGACGTTGATCGAGGCGCTGCAGGAGGACGCGGAGCTGGGGGAGGCCAGCACGCACGACTTCGGGCGGGACGTCGTGCCGCGCCTGTTCGGGCGCCTGCGCGTGTTCGGCTACCAGTACCTCGATTACTGGCGGGACGTGGGCACGATCGAGGCCTACTGGCGGGCGAACATGGACCTCACGGGGCCGCATCCGCCGCTGAACCTGGCCAATCCCGACGCGCCGCTGCGCACGTCGGGGCCGGCGCGCGCGCCCGCGCGTTTCGGGGAGGGGGCGGCCCCGCGCACGGCGCTCGTTTCGCCCGGGGCGCGCATCGACGGCGTGGTGGAGCGCTCGGTGATTTCGCCGGGCGTGACGGTGGAGGCGGGGGCCGTGGTGCGCGACTCCATCGTCTGCCACGACGGCGTGATCCGGGCGGGGGCGGTGGTCGACCGCGCCATCCTCGACAAGGAGGTGACGGTGGGCGCGGGGGCGACGGTGGGGGCGGGGGCGGACGAGCCGCCGAACCGGGAGCGCCCCGACATCGTGAACCGCGGCATCTCCATCGTGGGCAAGCGGGCCGTGATCCCGGCGGGCATGACGGTGGGGCGCAACGCGGTGGTGGGGCCGGGCGTGGAGGGCGAGCTGGCGGGACGGGACGCGATCGCGTCGGGGGAGACGGTGCAGCCCGACGAGATGCCGCTGCACCTGTTCGTCTGAGGCGCGGGCGTGCGGCTCTACGAGGTGGAGGAGGCGCGGGCGCTGCTGCCGCGGCTGCGGCCCGTGCTGGAGCGGCTGCGGGAGGCCTTCGCGGCGCTGCGCGGGGAGCGGGCGCTGGAGGCGGCGCAGCGGCGCGCGGCGCTCACGGACGGCCACCCCATCGCCGCGCCGCCGCCCGCGGGGGAGGGGGAGCGGGCGGCGCACGAGGCGGCCCTGCGCGAGTGCCTGGAGCGGCTCGAGGGCTGGGGCGTGGAGCTGAAGGACCCCGCGCGCGGGCTGGTCGATTTCCGCCACGAGCGCGACGGCGAGACGGTGTTCCTCTGCTACGAGCTGGCGGAGGCGGACATCGGCTACTGGCACCCGATCGAGGCGGGCTACGCGGGGCGGCGTCCGCTGTAGCGGGCGCGGACGCGCGCGGCGCGGTTTCCGTAGAATCGGCGGGGACGGTCGCGGGCATGGCCGCGAGGAGGAGCGCGATGAGTTCGTTCGGGGTGCGGGACATCTTCGTGGAGGCGAACGGGCTGCGGCAGCACCTGATCGCGCGGGGGCCGGCGACGGGGGCGAGCGTGGCGCTGCTGCACAACCTCGTGGGGCAGGCGCGCATGTTCGACCAGGCGGCGGCGGCGCTGGCGGAGCGCCGCCAGGTGTTCGCGCTCGATTTCCGCGGGCGCGGGGAATCGGCTTGGGGTCCGCCCGACGAGTACACGCAGGACCACTACGTCGCCGACGTGGAGGCGGTGCGGGAGGCGCTGGGGCTGCGGCGGCTGGCGCTCGTGGGCACGGCCATGGGCGGGGGCGTGGCCATGGCCTACACGGCCCGCCACCCGGAGCGCGTGACGGCGCTGGTGATCAACGACATCGGGCCGGACGTGAGCGGCGGGGGGCTGAGCCGCATCAGCGAGCGCACGGACGCGACGCCCACGGCCTTCCCCGACCTGAAGGCGGTGGTGGCCTACTACAAGGAGCATTTCCCGGCGGCGGCGCGGCTGCCCGACGACCGCGTGGCGGACTACGCGCGCTGGAACGTGCGGCGCAGCGACAGCGGGCTGTACGTCTGGAAGATGGACCCGGCGGCGCGGCACGTGGGCGCGGGGGCCCCGGAGGCGGACGAGCTGTGGCGGCGCTACCAGTCCATCGAGTGCCCCATCCTCGTGCTGCGCGGGGAGCACAGCGACATCCTCAGCCGCGAGACGGCGGCGAGGATGGCGGCGCACCCGAGCGCGCGCGTGACGGAGGTGATGGGGGCGGCGCATCCGCCGCTGCTGTCGGAGCCGGACGCGCTGGAGGCGCTGGAGGCGTTCCTGCCGCGCGATTGACCGTGGGCGCGCGCGCGCCTACGCTCACCGCACAACCGAATCGAGAAGCGATGATCGGGGAGAGTAGCCGCCCAGGCGGTCCCGCAGCGAGCCGGAGACGGTGGGAGTCCGGCGGACGCGCGGGCGGCGAATGGTCCCGGGAGCTCCTCCGCCGAAGCTGGCATGGCCGGTGCGTAGGCGGGGGCGGCGGGGGCGCCGTTAGCGGCCCGGAGCGTTCCGTCCGGCAGCGGGCGGAGGGCTCGCCGAGCGCCCCGGCATGGCCGGGGAACGAAGGTGGCACCGCGGGGTTCCCCGTCCTTTGCACGAAGGACGGGTCCTTTTTTCGGGCGAATACGCGACGGGGAGGTCGCAATGACGGCGACGACGAGGACGGAGACGGGGTCCGCGCTGGAGCGGGAGCTGCGGGCGGCGCTCGCGGAGCGCTCGCTGCTGAAGCATCCCTTCTACCGGGCGTGGAGCGAGGGGACGCTGGAGATGGAGCGGCTGCGGGACTACGCGCGCCAGTACTACCATTTCGAGCGGGCCTTCCCGCGCTTCCTGAGCGCCATCCACGCGCGCACGGAGTCGCCCGCCATCCGCCAGCTGCTGCTGGACAACCTGTGGGACGAGGAGCACGGGGAGCGCAACCATCCGGCGCTGTGGCTGGAGTTCGCGGAGGCGCTGGGCCTTTCGCGGGCGGAGGTGGAGGAATCGGAGCCGCACGCGCGCACGCGGGCGCTGGTGGAGCATTACTCGGAGGCGGCGGCGCGCGCGCCCGTGGCGGAGGCGCTGGCGGCGCTCTTCGCCTACGAGGCGCAGGTGCCGGCGGTGGCGTGGGAGAAGATCAAGGGGCTGGGCGAGCGTTACGGGCTGCGCCCCGAGCAGTTCGAGTTCTTCTCCGTGCACCTGGTTTCGGACGTGGCCCATTCGGGGGCGGAGCTGGCGGCCATCGAGGAGCTGTGCGAGGACGGCGAGGGCGTGGTGCGCGCGGCGGAGCGCGCGGCGGACCACCTGCTGGCCTTCCTCGACGGCTGCCTCGAGGCGGCCTGAGCGGGGGCTGGCGGTGGAGGGACGCGGGCGCATCCTCACTGGCATCCGGCCCACGGGGGCGCTGCACCTGGGCCACTACGCGGGCGCGCTGGAGAACTGGGTGCGCCTGCAGCGCGAGCACGACTGCCATTTCCTCATCGCGGACTACCAGGTGTCGGACCACGCGGACGATTTCGCGCGCGTGCGCGAGTCCGTGTGGGAGGTGGCGCTGGACTGGCTGGCGGTGGGGCTCGATCCGGAGGAGAGCTGCTTCGTGATCGAGAGCCTGGTGCCGGAGCACGCGGAGCTGGCGGCGTGGCTGAGCTGGTTCCTGCCTCTGGGGATGCTGCAGCGCAACCCCACGCTGAAGGCGGAGCTGGCGGAGTTCGGCAAGCGCTCGGCGCCCGTGGCCTTCTTTACCTATCCGGTGATGCAGGCGGTGAACATCCTCATGCCGCGCGCCACGCTCGTGCCCGTGGGCGAGGACCAGCTGCCCCACATCGAGATGACGCGCGAGCTGGCGCGGCGCTTCAACCGGCAGTTCCGCGAGGTGTTCCCCGAACCGCGGGGGCTGGTGGGGCGCGTGCCGCGGCTGGTGGGCACGGACGGGCGGGCGAAGATGGGCAAGTCGCTCGACAACGCCATCGACCTGAAGGACGACGCGGAGACGGTGGCCAGGAAGGTGCGGGGCATGTTCACGGACCCCACGCGCCTGCGCGCCACCGACCCCGGGCACGTGGAGGGCAACCCCGTCTTCCTCTACCACGACGCCTTCAACCCGGACGCGGACGAGGTGAACGACCTCAAGGAGCGTTACGTGAAGGGCCGCGTGGGCGACGTGGAGGTGAAGGAGAAGCTGACGCGGGCGCTGAACGCGCTGCTGGACCCCATCCGCGAGCGGCGCGCGCGCCATGAGGCGCACATGGACGAGGTGCGCGGGGCGCTGGAGGCGGGCACGGCGCGGGCGCGGGCGGAGGCGCGGGAGACGATGGCGCTCGTGCGCGAGGCGATGGGGGTGAACTACCTGTCGGGGCCGCCGCCCGCGCGGGGCTGAGCGTGGCCCATTCGCCCACGCTGGAGGAGACGCGCGCGCTGGCGGGGGCGGGGCGCGGCAACCTGGCGCCGGTCTGGCGCGAGGTGGCGGCGGACCTGGAGACGCCCGTCTCGGCCTACCTGAAGGTGCGCGAGGGCGACCACTCCTTCCTGCTGGAGTCGGTGGAGGGCGGGGAGCGGCTGGCGCGCTACTCCTTCATCGGCACGAACCCGCGGCGCGTCATCCGCACGGGGCCGGGGGAGGAGTGGGAGGGCGACCCGCTGGTCCCGCTGGAGGCGGAGCTGGCGGGGCTGCGCGCGGTGGAGACGCCCGGCCTGCCGCGGCTCACGGGCGGGGCCGTGGGCTACGTGGCCTACGAGGCGGTGCGCCACTTCGAGCCGCGCGTGCCCGCCAACGAGGCCGACCCCGTGGGCATTCCCGAGGCCATGTTCCTGCTGTGCGACGCGATGGTGGTGTTCGACCACATCCGCCACACCATCCGCGTGGTGGCGCACTGCCGCCTGGACGGCGACGTGGAGGCCTCCTACCGGCGCGCGGCGGAGACGATCGACGCCATCGCGGCGCGGCTGGAGCGCCCCCTGTCGACGCCGGTGGAGGAAGTGACGGCAGTGGCGCGGGCGAGCGCGCGGGGCGTCTCCAACACGGGGCGCGAGGGCTACGAGCTGATGGTGGAGCGCATCCGCGAGGACGTGATCGCGGGGGAGATCATCCAGGCGGTGCCCTCGCAGCGCATCCGGCGGCCCGTCTCCGTGCATCCGTTCTCCATCTACCGCCAGCTGCGCACGGTGAACCCGTCGCCCTACATGTTCTATCTGGACCTGGGCGGCTTCCAGCTGGTGGGGGCCTCGCCGGAGATGCTGGTGCGCGTGGAGGACGGCGTGGTGACGACGCATCCCATCGCGGGCACGCGGCCGCGCGGGGCCACGCCGGAGGAGGACGACGCGCTGGCGGCGGAGCTGCTGGCGGACGAGAAGGAGCGGGCCGAGCACATCATGCTGGTGGACCTGGGGCGCAACGACGTGGGCCGCGTGGCGGAGCCGGGCAGCGTGCGCGTGGACCAGCTCATGGGCATCGAGCGCTACTCGCACGTGATGCACATCGTTTCGCGCGTGTCGGGGCGGCTGCGGGCGGACCGCACGCGCTTCGACGCCTTCCGCTCGGTCTTTCCGGCGGGCACGGTGTCGGGCGCGCCCAAGGTGCGGGCCATGGAGATCATCGCGGAGCTGGAGCGCGAGCGGCGGGGGGCCTACGCGGGGGCGGTGGGCTACGCCAGCTTCGCGGGGGGCCTCGACACCTGCATCGCCATCCGCACGATGGTGGTGAAGGACGGGGCCGCGTGGCTGCAGGCGGGCGGCGGCATCGTCTACGACTCGCAGCCCGCGGCGGAGTACCGCGAGAGCGTGAACAAGACGCTGGCGCTGGAGCGGGCCATCGATCAGGCGGAGCTGGCGGCGGCGCGGCAGGCGCGCTGAGGGACGGCCCGCGTGCTATCGTGGCCAAGCCGTGGCCATCCGTCGCTCCGCCCTCGCCCTCGCCCTGCTCGCGTTCGCGGCGCTCCCCGTCGCGCTCGCGCCCACCGGCGGCGTCGGGGCGCAGACGGGGAGCGGTCCCTCCTTCCCGCGCGACGCCATCACCTACACGCTCGATGAGGGCGCGGACGGCTCCGGGACCGCCGTCGCCATCGGCGCCCCCATCCTCGTCGCGGGCGCCATCAGCGGCGGCACGGACGCCTGCGCGGAGCGGGCGTCGGGGGAGTTCCGGAACCCCGGCGCCGATCCCGCCGGCTTCATCGAGGCCGGGGACGCGACCGCGACGGCCAGCAGCGTCCTCGCCGTCGCCGCCGACTGCGCCATCACCTACACGGGTTCCGCGGCCGCGCGCACGGCGGGCACGCTGGAGGCGTACTCCCTCACCGTCGACGTGAGCGACGGCGTGGACGCCGACGGGAACGCGGACGCGAGCGTGGACGACACCATCAAGGTGACGGTGAAGATCGTGAACGCGGCCACGGACAAGCTGGCGCTGGAGGCGTTCTACGACGCCACCGGGGGCGACGGCTGGACCGTCAACACGAACTGGAAGTCGGCGACGCTGCCCGCCAGCTGCGGCGACGAGAACCGGGCGAGCGGCTGCTGGCACGCGGTCAACACCGACGCCGGCGGGCGCGTGACGAAGTTGAACTTCCTGTTCACCGGGGACGTGAACAGCCCCAACAACTTCATCGGCAGCCTTCCCACCGCACTGGGCGACCTCTCGCGAATGACGCACTTCTATATCGCGGCGCGAGTCTTCGGCGTGTCTGAACGGTCGCACCCCGAGCTCAACCACTTGCTGACGGGCGGGGTTCCGGCGGAGCTGGGCAACCTGCGCAGCCTGACCACGCTCCACTTCGGCGGCACGAACCTGTCGGGGGAGATTCCAGCGGAGATCGGAACCCTGCCCGCGCTGTCGGAATTGACGCTCAGGGATAACCGGTTGACCGGAGGGATCACGGATCTGAGCGGACTGGCGGACACGCTGACGAATCTGGACCTCTCCGGGAACCTGTTATCCGGAGGCATCCCCTCCTGGTTGGGCGACATGGACCTGCTGGAGACACTGAATCTCCATAACAACGAGCTTTCGGGCGCCATTCCCTCGGCGCTGGGGGACATGGACGCGCTGGACTTCCTGACACTCTCCAGCAACCGCCTGGACGGAACAATTCCCGATCTAAGCGGACTGGCGGACACGTTGACGTTCTTGTCGCTGAATGGGAACGAGCTGACCGGAGGCATCCCGGACTGGCTGGCGGATATGGACACGCTGCGGTCCCTGTGGCTGGAGCGGAACCGGCTGACGGGTGGCATCCCCAACGTACTGAACGGCATGGATGCGCTGGAAAGCCTGATTCTCTCCAACAACCGCCTGAGCGGTACGATCCCCAATCTGAGCGGACTGGCGGACACGCTCACGCTCCTGTGGCTGGGCGGGAACGGACTGAGCGGAGGCATCCCCGACTGGCTTTCCGGCATGGACCTGCTTGATGATCTGCGCCTCCCTGGGAGTCAACTGACGGGCGGCATCCCCGACGCGCTCTCCGACATGGATGCGCTGCGGAGCTTGGTCCTCAGCGACAATCCACTGGGCGGCGCGATCCCCGATCTGGGCGAACTGGCGGACACGCTGCAGTGGCTACACCTCGCCAATACCGCGCTGTCGGGACGCATTCCCGAGTCAATGGCGGCGTTGACGAACCTGAGCGCGTTGGAGTTGCAAGGGAATCCGGCCCTGCAGTGCGTGGCGCACGACGATACGGCCATGCTCGCCTGGATCGACGGCATCAAGGCCAAGCGGAACGGCTGGGCGTCGGTCACCCTCTGCCCGCCGCCGTGGACAGTGCAGTCATACGGCCGGGTCGCCATCACCGTGGCGGAGGAGGGGGACGCGCCGGACGGGGCCGCGTACGCGCTGCGGCTGGACTGCGACGCGTCGTCCTTCGCGCCCACGCTGGCCGCGGGGGAGAGCTACACCGCCCCGGTCGTGGCGGGCTCCGTGTGCTCGCTGAGCGTGACGGACCGGCAGGGGGCGCGGGAGGTGCGGGGCGAGTTCGCGGGCCGCACCATCGAGGCGGGCGCCGCTCCCGTCACGGTCACGCTCGTGCACGCCGCTCCCGAGCCGGAGCCGGAGCCGACGGCGGAGGAGCCGCGCGATCAGCTGGAGCGCGAGCTGGTGGCGGGCGACGCCTACCTGCGCTGGCGCGGCGCGGAGACGCCCGTGGCCGAGGCCGTGGCGGGGCTGACGCCGCGCGTGAACGCCGTGCACTGGTGGGACGCCGCCGCGCAGGCGTGGCGGTCGTGGTTCCCCGACGGCGAGGCGCTGGGCGCGAACACGCTCGCCATGCTCGACGCGGGCGGCATCTACGTGTTCGTCGCGGAGTAGGCGGAGCGCGCGCCGCGGGCGGCGGATGGGCTACAGTGTGCGCGGGCGGCGGCGCGCCGCCGCGGATGGGGCCATGACGCAAGCGTTTCCGGGATCGGAGTTCCCCAGCATTCCGGGGGAGCCGCTGGAGCTGGAGCCGATCGAGCGGGCGCTGCTGGCCATGTGCTACGGCGTGCACGTGATCGGGTCGGTGGGGGAGGCGGGGGAGCGCAACCTGATGATCGCGGACTGGGTGATGCAGGTGTCGTTCGCGCCGCGGCTGGCGGCGGCGTCCATCGAGAACGACGCGCGCACGCTGCGCTTCGTGCGGGAGACGGGGGTGTTCACGGTGAACCTGCTGCACGAGCGCGACGGGCACGAGATCGCGCGGCGGGTGGTGATGCCCGCGGAGGGGGGCAAGATCCGGGGGCGTTCGCCGGAGGCGTCGGCGGCGGTGCACGACAAGCTGGCGGGGCTGGCGCACCGGCTCACGCCGGAGGGGGCGCCCGTGCTGGAGGAAGCGCTGGGCTGGTACGCCTGCCGCGCGGAGCGGTTCGTGGAGGCGGGCGACCACACGCTCGTCGTCGGGCGCGTGACGGACGGGGGCGTGCAGCGCAGCGGCGACATCCTCACGGAGAAGGAACTGGGCTGGGAATACGCGGGGTGACGGGCGGGGGCGGGCGGCCATGCGCTACGTGACGATGGAGCGGACGCCGGAGCTGCGCGCGCCGGTGGCGGTGCTGGCCTTCACGGGCTGGAACGACGCGGCCAACGCGGCCAGCAACGCGGCGCGCTTCGCGGCGCGGCGGCTGGGGGCGCGGCGCTTCGCGGCCATGGAGGCGGAGCCGTTCTACGCCTTCACGGAGACGAGGCCCTCGGTGCGCCTCGACGCGAGCGGCCAGCGGCAGCTGTCGTGGCCCGGGGCGGAGTTCTTCCACGCGCGCGGGGAGGGGGACGGGCCTGACTACGTGATCGGCGTGGGGGCCGAGCCGGACCTGCGCTGGCGCACCTTCGCGGGGGAGTGCCTCGACCTCTTCGCGGCGCTCGACGTGTCCATGACGGTGACGCTGGGGGCGCTCATCGGGGAGGCGAGCCACCGGCGTCCCATCGCCGTGACGGGGGCCGCCGCCGATCCGGAGCTGGCGGCGCGGCTGGACCTGCAACGCTCGCGATACGAGGGGCCCACGGGCATCGTGGGCGTGCTCCACCACGCGCTGGGGCGGGCGGGGCGTCCGTCCGCCAGCCTGTGGGCGACGGTGCCGCACTACATCACGGGCGACCAGTGCCCGCCCGCCACGCTGGCGGTGCTGCGGCGGCTGGAGCGGCTGCTGGGCGCGCCGCTGGGGCTGGAGGAGCTGGAGACGGCCTCGGAGCGCTTCCGCGAGCGGCTGGAGGCGGCCATCGCGGACGACGACCGCATGAGCGCCTGGCTGCAACGGCTGGACGAGACGCTGGCCGAGGGGGACGCGGAGGAACTGCCGGAGCCGGACGAGCTGGTGGGGGACATCGAGCAGTTCCTGCGCGAGCGCTCGGACGAGGGCGGCGGGCGCCGTTCCCCCTGAGGCCGGGGAACGCGGTAGACTGTGAACGGGTGTTCGCATGGGTTCGCCGAGCGTGCTGCACGTCGATCTGGACGCCTTCTTCGTGGCGATGGAGACGCTGCGCCGCCCGGAGCTGGCGGGGAAGCCGGTGGCGGTCGGCTTCGACGGGCCGCGCGGCGTGGTGAGCACGGCCAGCTACGAGGCGCGGACCTTCGGCGTGCACTCGGCGCTGCCCGCGGCGCAGGCGCGACGGCGCTGCCCGCGCCTCATCTTCCTGCCCGTGGATTTCCCGTACTACGCGGAGGCGTCGGAGCGCTTCCACGCCATCCTGCGGGACTACACGCCCGCCTGCGAGCGCGCGGGGGCGGACGAGGCGTACCTGGACGTGGCGGGCTGCGAGCGGCTCTTCGGCGACGGGGAGGCGATCGCGCGAACCATCCGCGCGCGCGTGCGCGGGGAGATCGGCATCGCCGCGTCGGTGGGCGTGGCGGCGAACAAGCTCGTGGCCAAGGTGGCGAGCGACGCGGCCAAGCCGGACGGGCTGCGCGTGGTGCCCGCGGGCGGCGAGGCGGCCTTCCTCGCGCCGCTGCCCGTGCGCGACCTGCCCATGGTGGGGCCGCGCATGGAGGCGCGGCTGGCGGAGCTGGGCATCCGCGCCATCGGCGAGGCGGCGGCGTGGCCCGCGGCGGCGCTGCGGGCGCGCTTCGGGCGCGCGGGCGAGGAGCTGCGCGCGCGGGCGCTGGGGCGCTTCGAGGGGCCCGTGCTCACGCAGCAGGCGGCGGCGCGCTCCGTGAGCCGCGAGGTCACGTTCGGGGAGGACGAGCCCGACCGCGCGCGCCTGCGCGGCGTGCTGCGGACGCAGGCGGAGCGCGTGGCGGGCGATCTGGCGCGCGAGGGACGGGCCGCGCGCACGGTCGTCCTGAAGCTGCGCTTCCCGCCGTTCGAGACGCTCACGCGCTCGCACACGCCCGGCCGCCAGGTGGCGCTGGCGGACGAGATCTTCGCGGCGGGCGCGGACCTCTTCGAGCGGCTCTGGCGGGACGAGGGCCGTCGCCCCGTGCGCCTCATCGGCCTCGGCGCGGCCAACCTGCTCCCGCGCGCGCGCCAGCTGCGGCTGGGCGAGACGCCGGCGGCCGACCGGCTGGCGGAGACGGTGGGCGAGCTGCGCGACCGCTTCGGCGACGGGGCCGTGCGGCGCGCGGCGGAGATGACGGTGGACGGGGAGGCCGTGCGCGGCGACACGCGCCTGCCGCGGCACTGACGGGCGCGGGGCCGGGCGCGTATGCTGGCGTGAGGTTTGGGAGGTTTCGTGCCCGACGACACCGAGGCGCCGGAGTGGCTCTCCCTGGGCCAGGCTGGCAGGATGCTGGGCGTGAGCCAGTCGACCGTGCGCCGCTGGGCGGACGCGGGCGAGCTGCGCGCCTTCCGCACGAGCGGCGGCCACCGCCGCATCCGCGCGGACGACGCGCGCCGCTTCCTCGCGGCGGGCGGCCAGACGGCGGCGTCCCTCGACACCGACCGCATCAGCGAGCTGGCGCTGGCGCGCGCGCGGCGGCGGCTGAGCGGGCGGCGGGAGCGCGAGCCGCGGGCGCTGGAGGGGCTGGACGAGACGGCGCGCGACCGCCTGCGCTTCACGGGGCGGCAGTTGGTGGACCTCTCCGCGCGCTTCCTGTCCTCGCGCGCGCGCCCGCGCCCGGAGCGCTTCAGCGACGACGCGCGCAGCATCGGCGGGGAGTACGGGCGCACGCTGGTGGCGGCGGAAGTGTCGCTCACGGACGCGGTGGGCACCTTCAACTCGCTGCGGCGCTCGCTGGAGGAGACGGCGGTGCAGCTGGCCTCGGAGGCGCAGCTGGGGGCGGACGAGACGGTGGCGGCGGTGGAGAGCATCCTCGGACTGGCGGACACCGTGCTGGAGGGCATGGCGCGCGTCTACGAGGAGTCGCTCACGGGCGGCTGAGCGGGGGGCGTGGCGCGGGAGCCGCCTTCGGGCCTATGATGCGCGCACGCAACGGACAGGACGAGGCCATGAGTTTTCAGGATCAGGTGCGCAAGACCGTCTCCTCGGTCGCGGAGGAGACGAAGAAGCAGGCGAAGCGGGCGCAGCTCGAGGTGCGGGCGAACCGCCTGGAATCGGGCATTCGCCGCGAGAAGACGATCATCGGCGAGGCCCTCCACCCCCAGCTGGCCTCGGGCGAGCTGCCCTGCGACCTCGCCGAGGTGCAAGCCGCGCTGGGCCGCATCGAGGAGATGGAGGGGCAGCTCGCGGAGACCGAGAGCTCCATCGAGGCGCTGCTCGGCCCGGGCACGGGCGAGGACGCGCGGCTCGGCCAGGAGGCGGGCGAGGACGCGCGGGACGGCTAGCGTGGCGGCGCGACGGCGCCGCGGACCGCCCGCGCCCTCCCTGCGCTGGGAGCGCGAGGCGTGGCGCGACGGCGCGGCGCTGGTGGCGGGCGTGGACGAGGTGGGCGTGGGGCCGCTGGCCGGTCCCGTGACGGCGGCGGCGGTGCTGCTGGGGCCGGACGACCGGCGGCCCTGGTTCCGGCGCGTGCGCGATTCGAAGGCGCTGCCGGCGGCGGCGCGCGCGGAGCTGGCGGCCGAGATCGAGGCCTCCATCGCGCACGGCGTGGGCTGGGCCACGAACGGCGAGGTGGACCGGCGCGGCATCGCCGAGGCGCGACGGCTGGCGGCCATGCGCGCCATCGGGGCGCTGCCGCGCGCGCCCGACGCCGTCATCTCCGACGCGCTGGCGCTGCCCTTGCCGTGCGTGCGCGCGGAGGCGAAGGCGGACGCGCGCAGCGTGGCCGTGGCGGCGGCCTCGATCGTGGCCAAGGTGGCGCGCGACCGCTGGATGGCGGAGCTGTGCGCGCGCCTGCCGGGCTACGGCTTCTGCCGCAACAAGGGCTACGCCACGCCCGCCCACCTGACCGCCATCGAGCGGCGCGGTCCCTGCGAGGCGCACCGCCTGAGCTGGGCGCCCTTCGCGCAGCCGCGGCTGGAAGCGGCGCGGTGACGGAGCGCCAGCGGCTGGGGGCCTTCGCGGAGCGCGTGGCCGCCCACCGGCTGGAGGCCGCGGGCCTCGCCGTGCTCGCGCGCAACGAACGCACGCCCAGCGGCGAGATCGACATCGTGGCGCGCGACGGCGCGGACGTGGCCTTCGTGGAGGTGCGCGCGCGGCGGGCCGCGCCGGGTGCGGCGGCGGAGTCGCTGGACGCGCGCAAGCTGCGGCGCATGTGGCGCTGCGCCATGGAGTACTGCGAGGAGCGCGGCCTCGACCCGGAGCGCGCCCGCATCGACCTCGTGAGCCTCGACCTGGGCGCGCGCGGGCGGGTCGCGCACGTCGAGCACTTCCGCGGCCTCGAAATCCCGGACGAGCCCGACGGCTAGCGGGCGCGGGCGTGCTACCATCGGCGCGCCATGCCCATCTACGAGTTCCGCTGCGAGGAGTGCGGGCGCATCACCAGCCACTTCAGCCGCAAGGCGGACGCCGCGCTGAGCGCGCCCTGCGAGCACTGCGGGAGCGCGGAGACGCGGCGGCTGGTGTCGAGCTTCGCGCGCACGCTGTCGCGCGCGGACGTGCTGGAGCGCTACGGCGACCCGGGGACGGAGGGGAGCGGGGCGGACATCCGCGATCCGCGCCAGATCGGGTCGTGGGTGGAGAAGCGCTTCGACGAATACGGCATCGACATGCCGGAGAGCGCGCGGGAGATGATCGACGCGGCGCGCGAGGGCGAGCTGCCGGACCCCGTGAAGAACCTGTAGCGCGTAACGGGCGGCGCGGCCAGAATGCGGGCGGCCCAGACGCCCATCCCGCGCCGCGTGTCGCCGCCGGCGGGCCTTCCCTCCGGCGGTCGGGCGATGCGGCGCACGCTTGCCGGGGGAACCATGGAGATCCTGATCTTCGCCATCGTCGCGGGCGCGCTCGCGCTCGCCTTCTCCGCCTTCCGCGTGTTCGCGGTGGCGCGCGAGGACGAGGGCACCGAGACGATGCGGACGATCGCGCGCGCCATCCAGCTGGGCGCGGCCGCCTTCCTGCGCCGCGAGTACGCCGTGCTGGCGGCCTTCGTGGCCGTCGTGTTCGTGGTCCTGCTCGTCTTCATCGATCTCGACGTGCTGGACAAGGAGCCGCTGCGGGCGTTCGACAGCGCCGCGCCGGCCATGTCCATCTCCTACCTGATCGGGGCGATCCTGTCGGGGAGCGCGGGCTACCTGGGCATGACCATCGCCGTGCGGGCCAACGTGCGCACGGCGGCGAAGGCGCGGGAGGGGCTGAATCCGGCGCTGCGCGTGGCCTTCAATTCGGGCACGGTCATGGGCATGACGGTGGTGGGGCTGGGCATCCTCGGCCTCGCCATCCTCTACCTCGCGTGGGAGAGCGCGGTGCCGCTGGCGGGCTTCGCCTTCGGGGCGTCGTCCATCGCGCTGTTCGCGCGCGTGGGCGGGGGCATCTACACGAAGGCGGCGGACGTGGGGGCGGACCTGGTGGGCAAGGTGGAGGCGGGCATCCCCGAGGACGACCCGCGCAATCCCGCCACCATCGCCGACAACGTGGGCGACAACGTGGGCGACGTGGCGGGCATGGGGGCCGACCTGTTCGAGTCGTACGTGGGCTCCATGGTGGCGACGATGGCGCTGGCGGCGGTGGCCGTGGCGGGGGCGGGCACGATCGGCGCGAAGGAGCTGTTCGCGGCGGGCGCGGACGGCTTCCGCGGCGACGCGGCCATGCTGCCGCTGCTGGTGGCGGGGTCGGGCATCATCGCCGCCGTGCTCTCCACCTTCCTCGTGCGCACGGGGGAGCAGGCCACGCAGGGGCGGCTGCTCTGGGCGCTGCGCGCGGGCGTCTACGGCGCGTCGCTGCTGGTGCTGGCGGGGGCGGCCATCGCGGTGGCCGTGCTGGGCCTCAAGTGGGACCTCTTCTGGGCCATCCTCACGGGCCTCGTGGCGGGGCAGATCATCGGCACGGTGACGGAGGGCTTCACCTCGTCGGAGGGGTTCGCGCTGGGGCGCTTCCGCTACAGCCCCACGGTCAACCTGTCGGCGCAGGCGGAGACGGGCACGGGGCCGGTCATCATCGGCGGCATGAGCCTGGGGATGCTCTCCACGGCCATCCCCCTGATCACGATCGTGGTGGCCATCATCCTCGCCAACGAGTTCGCGGGGTTCTACGGCATCGCGCTGGCGGCGGTGGGGATGCTGGCGCCGCTGGGCGTGACGCTGGCCACGGACGCCTACGGGCCCGTGGCGGACAACGCGGGCGGCATCGCCGAGCAGGCGGGGCTGGACCCGGAGGTGCGCGAGCGCACGGACGCGCTCGACCAGCTGGGCAACACGACGGCGGCCACGGGCAAGGGCTTCGCCATCGGCTCGGCGGCGCTCACGGCGCTGGCGCTGCTGGCCACCTATTCCATCACGACGGGGGTGACGCTGTTCAACCTGCTCGACTGGGAGGTGATGGTGGGCATCCTCATCGGGGCGCTCATGCCGTTCGTGTTCTCGGCGCTGTCGATGGGCGCGGTGGGGCGCGCGGCGCAGGCCATGGTGGAGGAGGTGCGCCGCCAGTTCCGCGAGAAGCCGGGCATCATGGACGGCACGGACGATCCGGACTACGAGCGCGCGGTGAGCATCTCCACGGCGGGGGCGCTGCGCGAGATGATCGTGCCGGGGCTGCTGGCCGTGGCCGTGCCCATCTTCGTGGGCGCGGTCATCGGCGCGGAGTCGCTGGGCGGGCTGCTCATCGGCTCCATCGCGGCGGGCGCCATGCTGGCCATCATGATGGCGAACGCGGGCGGGGCCTGGGACAACGCCAAGAAGTACATCGAGGAAGGCCACTTCGGCGGCAAGGGATCGGAGGCGCACAAGGCGGCGGTGGTGGGGGACACCGTGGGCGATCCGTTCAAGGACACCTCCGGCCCCTCGCTCAACATCCTGCTCAAGCTGATGTCGATCGTGGCGGTGGTGTTCGGCCCGCTCTTCATCTAGGGGGACGGCCATCCGCCTTCTTCGGGCGCGGGGTATGCTGGAGCGCGGGCCCCATGACGCAGCGCATCCACCTGGCGGCGATACTCGAGCGGGAGGGCAGGCTCCTGCTGCGGCGCGAACGCGGCTCGGAGCGCCGGGCGCTGCCGGGCGGCGATCTGCGGCCGGAGCACGCGGACGTGGACGCGGGCATGGCGGCCATCCTCGCGGAGCTGGGCGTGGCCGCGGACGACGTCGCCGGGGCCTTCCGCGAGACGCTGTTCCCGCCCGCCGAAACGGGAACGGGGCGCACGGTCTTCAACCTCTTCGCCACGAGCGACTGGACGGGGGAACCGCGGGCGGCGGACGGCGCGGAGCTGGAGTGGCGCGCGCCCGCCGAGCTGGCGGGGCTGGACATGGACGGGACGGTGCGCGAGGCGGTGCTGGCGGCCTTCGGGCTGGCCCCGCCGCGCGACGACGGCCCCGCCATCCTCGCGGCGCTGCGGCGCGAACTGGACGCGGGCTTCGCCTCGCGGCGGGAGGCGGGGCGCGACGTGCTGCGCACGCTCTCGGGCGGGGGCGACCCCGACGCGCGGCACGCGGACCTGCGCGCGCGTGCGCCGGAGCTGGCCGACGACGTGGTCGATTTCGCGCTGGGCGAGGTGTGGGGCGCGGGGCGGCTGGACCGGCGCACGCGCAGCCTGCAGGCGGTGGCCATGCTGGCCGCGCTCACGGGGCGCGCGGAGCAGCTGCGGTCGCACCTGAACGGGGCGCTCAACCACGGGGCCGCGCCCGCGGAGGTGGTGGAGACGCTGCGCATGGTGGCGGTGTACGCGGGCTTTCCGGCGGCGCTGGCGGCCTGGCCGGTGATGGAGGCGGTGTTCGCGGAGCGGGGCGTGTCGCGTCCCGGGGGCGCGCCGTGAGCGCGCCCGTCGGCTTCGCCCTGCCGCAGGTGTCGCTGGAGACGCCCGTCGACGTGGCGCGCGTGGCCCGCGTGGCGCGTCGCGCCGAGGCCCTCGGCTTCGAAAGCCTGTGGACGCTCGACCAGGTGCTCGGCGGCAGCCGCAACCTCGAACCGGTCAGCCTGCTCTCGTGGGTGGCCGCCGTCACCGAGCGCGCGCGGCTGGGCACGGCGGTGTTCGTGCTGCCCCAGCGCAACCCCGTGCAGCTGGCGAAGGCGCTGGCCACGCTGGACGTGCTCAGCGGCGGGCGCGTGGTGGCGGGCTTCGGCATCGGCAACGACGAGTCGCGCAATCCCGCCTTCGGCGTCCCCGTTGGGCGGCGCGTGCGGCGCTTCACTGAGTCGCTGGCCGTCATGCGCGCCCTCTGGGCCGAGCGCGAGGCCCGCTTCTCCGGCGAGTTCTTCCGGCTGGACGGGGAGCGCATGGAGCCGAAGCCCGTGCAGCGGCCGGGGCCGCCCGTGTGGTTCGGCGGGCGCGTGGAGGCCGCGCTGCGCCGCGCCGTGCGCCTCGGCGACGGCTGGATGGGGCCGGGCTCGTCCAGCATCGCGGACTTCGGCGGGCACGTCGCCATCCTGCGCCGCGCGCTGGAGGAGGCGGACCGCGATCCCGCGACCTTCACCGTCTCCAAGCGCCTCTACCTCGCCATCGACGACGACCGCGCCCGCGCCGGGGAGCGCCTGCGCCGCTGGTTCGGGCACGTCTACGGCGCGCCGGACATGGCGGACGCGGTGGCCATCTGGGGGCCGGAGGCGTACGTGCGCGAGCGCATCGCGGAGACGGTGGCGCTGGGCGCGGAGCACCTGCTCCTGCACCCGCCCTTCGACCACGACGAGCACCTGGAGGCGCTGGCCGACCTGGCGTCCGGCTGAGCGGCGATCCCGATACGGTCGGGGGCGCGCTGGTAGGATGGGGGCGTGCGCGGGGGTGTGCCGTGGCCGTCGTAGCCGTCGTGGGGGCGGGCGCCGTGGGCTGCTACTACGGCGCGCGCCTCGCCCAGGCCGGGCACGACGTGCGCTTCCTCCTGCGCCGCGACTACGAGGCGGTGGCGGCGCGCGGGCTGCGCGTGGAGTCGCACCACGGCGATTTCACGCTGGAGCGCCCGGCCATCGCGCGCGATCCCGCCGAGCTGGGCGTGGCGGACTGGGTGCTCTGCGGGCTGAAGGCCACCTCGCTGGGCGAGGCGTCCGCGCTCATCCGGCCCTGCCTCGGCCCCGAGACGCGCGTGCTCGCCATCATGAACGGGCTCGGCATCGAGGAGACGCTGGCGGAGGCCATCGGCAGCGGGCGCGTCTTCGGGGGCCTCGCCTTCACCTGCCTCAACCGCGGGGAGCCGGGGACGGTGCGCCATTCCGAGTACGGGCAGGTGGCCATCGGGCGCCTGGGCGACGACGCGGCCGAGCTGGAGCGGGCGCTGGCGCTGTGGGAGGGGGCGCGCGTGGAGGTCTCGGCGGCGCCGTCGCTGCTGCGCGCGCGCTGGGAGAAGCTGTGCTGGAACGTGCCCTTCAACGGCCTCGCCGTGGCCGCCGGGGGCGTGGACACGGAGGCCATCGTGACGGACGCGGCGCTGCGCGGGGCGGCGCGCGCGCTCATGGGCGAGGTGGCGGCGGCGGGCAATGCGGACCTGGCGGCGCGTGGCCATCGCGAGCGCATCGACGGGGAGGCGGTGATCGCGCGCATGTTCGCGCTCACGGACGCCATGGGGCCGTACCGTCCGAGCACGCTCATCGATTTCCTGGAGGGGCGCGCCATCGAGGTGGACGCCATCTTCGCGGAGCCGGCGCGACGGGCGCGTGCGCTGGGCGTGGCGGCGCCGCGTCTGGAGCAGCTGGCGGCGCTGCTCGCGCGCCTCGACCCGGCGCGGGGATAGCCTACGAAGCCTCCGTGGTTTCGGGATCGACGCCCCGTTCCCGAGGAACCTGCTGGACGTCGTCCAGCCGCCGGTGCATGGCGCTGATGAAGGCCAGCCATTCGAGCGCTTCCGTCGGCGTGAGACCGCGATCATCCGTGTGCGTCATGACGTTGCGGACGGCCAGCGCGAGCCCCACGCCGAGGAAGCGGTGGCCGTTGTGCTCGTCCCTCTCCGTGCGCGTCCATTCCACGGGGGGCTCGCTGTTGAAGGCGAGGATGGGATCCTTCTCCGAAAAGGCGCGATCAACAAGACTCTTGCCCTGCCTGTCCGCCACGTCCGGGTGGTCGGCGCGTTCGGCAACGCGGTTGATGTATCGCTCCGCCGCTTTCCTGACCGCTTCCTGCCAGTGCCCATCGCGAAACAGGCTGTGCGCGCCTTCCGTCTCGCCGTGGAGGTCGTCCAGCGTGAGCGCCCCGTGCTCATCCGCCATCAGGCGACGAGCCGCTGGGCGAGCGGCCTCGCAGCCTCGGCGCCAGTGGCCCGCATGCGGACAAGGCGGTTCCGGGAATCCGGCTTCCCCAGCACCGCGATCATGTCCATCTCGCCAAGGACGGTCATGAAGTTCCGGTCGAGCTTGTTGAAGTCGTCGGACGCTCTTCGAATGTGCTGGGAGCCAGTATCCAGGCCGACCGCCGTGCGCACGCCGCAAACCAGCAAGGCGATCTCGCGCACTGCTTCCGCCTTGCCCCTGGGCAGCTTGTTGGAGTGCAGCACGAGCCGCGGCTCCCCATTGCTCAAGTCGAACAGTTCGCGCACTTCCGCGGGCGCGATGTCGAAGTAGCGGGCGGCGGCGTCGACGCGCTGCTGCTCCGTCCCGAGCACCGCATCGATCGGCTCTTCGACGAGCTTCCGCGCAGGTTCCGCCCGCACGACGCCGTTGCCGAGCAGGTGGTCGAGGACGCGCTCGAAGGCGATACTCCGCAGCTCCCGGTCCTCTTCCCCCAGCACGGAGACCGCGTCGCGCGCCTGCGCGACCAGCTCCCCCAACCGGCTTCCCGCGTCCGTCGTCATGGCTCGCTCCCCCACGATGGTGTCCGGCCACTGTAGCACATGCGGAACGGAGCGCACGGCTGTTCGGGACGGTCAGAACTCGTCCACGCACCAGGGGGCGGTATGCCAGGCGAAGAGCGCGTCGGCGAGGCGCAGGGCATCCGGCGCGCCCTCCGCGCGGCCCGCGCGCGCCAGCACGGAGCAGGGCGCGCCGCCCAGCAGGATGGCCGCCAGCGCGTCCGCGCCGAGGGCGATGTCGGGGGTGGCGGCGCGTTCGAGCGCGCGGCAGGCCGCGCCGCCGCCTTCCGCCCGCAGCTCGAAGCGCCCCTCCGCCCACGGGCCGAAGGAGTCGCGCACGTCGAGCGTGAGCCGCCCCTCGGCGGCGTAGGCGCGCCCCTCGAGCGCGCGCGGCACGTCGAGCAGCCGCACCCAGAGGCTGTCGTGCGGGCTGCGGCGCAGGCGGCGCGGGTCGGCCAGCAGCCAAGGGAGCGGGTCGTCGGGCGGGCGGTTGGGCGCGGCGACGGTCTCGATCAGGTCCACGCCGCAGAGGTAGCGCCAGAGCGCGGCCTCGGCGGGGCCGTCGAGCGTGGTCAGCTCGTGCACGCGCAGGGTTCCGGCGGGGAGATGGTCGGGCCAGTCGCTCTTCACCTGGTAGATGGCGTAGCCCGCGGGGCCGTCCGCGCCCGCGTACTCGACCAGCTGGGGCGCGCTGAAGCCGTCCTCCAGCCGCTCCTTCTCCGGCAGGATGAGGCGGCTCCAGTAGCCGGAATCGCGCGTCATCATGCCCGGGCGCAGGGCGCGGGCGCGCTCGTGCAGGGCGGGCCAGCGTTCGAGCGCGGCCTCGCGCGGGACGAAGCGCACGCTCCCGTCGGGGTCGGGCGCGTCCGCGCGGAAGGCGGCGTGGCGGCGGTCGAGGCGGAAGTCGTGGGCCTGCGCGGCCATGCCGTAGCCGAAGCGCGCGTAGATGACGCTTTCGCTGGCCCCGAGCGCGGCCAGCGGTTCGCCCCGCTCGCGCACGCCGTCCAGCTGGCGGCGCATCAGCTCGGTGAGGATGCCGCGCCGCCGGTGCGTGGGCGAGACCGTGACGGAGGTGACGCCCGCGGTGGGCAGGTCGCCGCCGGGCATGCTCATGCGGAAGGAGATGGCCGCCGTCTGGCCCACCAGCTCGTCGCCGTCGAAGGCGCCGATGGCGCGGTCGAACTCGACGAGCGGGCGCACGCGCGCGGACCAGTCGGCGGTGTGCGCCGGCTCCTCGAGGAAGCCGCGCGCGTTGGCGGTCACCCAGTCGTCCCAGTCGGCTTCGGTGAGCGTGCGGTACGTGATGGCCATGCGGCCAGTATCGCGGGCGCGGGGGCAACGCGCGCGGCGCGCATCCCTTGCGGGGTTCCCGCGCCCCGCTGGTATCATGGGGAACCGTCATGCCCCTGGAAGACCTGATCAACGGCAGGGTCGCGGACATGTTCCGCCTTGCGGGACTCTCCAACGTCGAGGCGGAAGAAACGCGCGGGGGCAAGCGGCCCGCCGAGGAGCAGGCGGCCCCCATCCTCCCGCGCGCCGCCGCAGCCGGGGACGAGTCGCTGCCGATGGTGGAGTGAGGGGGATGTGGTACCTGCTTGCGTTCATGGCAATCATCATCAGCATCCTGTGGCTGGGGGCTCATCCGCTATCGTTTGGAGTGTTTATCGGCGTGGTCGCAGTGGCTCTGGTCATTGCAGTGGCGGTTTTCCGAATTAGGGATTCCCACGAGAATAACCAGCTGAATGATTCTAATTCCTCCATAAGCACTTGGATGAATTCCTCCATAAGTACTTGGATGAATTCTTTGGAAAACAACCGCAGCGGAGAAAATGGTCCTGTTATCGGTGGTGAAATAATAGATTCCCCAATTTTCCCTCACGCAATCTATGAGTTCCAGAAGAAGGGCGTAGCGTGGCTGCTGAACCACAATGGGGCTTTGCTTGCTGATGATATGGGATTGGGCAAGACGGTTCAGGCAATCGTAGCGATGCGGTACATACTCCATACCCAAGGAGATATACATGCGCTGGTTGTCTGTCCAAAGAGCGTACTTTCGAGCTGGGCGCATCACTTCCGCGAATGGGCCCCGGGGATCAAGGCGGTTACCATCGCTGGTACGCCAGAAAAGCGTATGTCTAATTGGGCGTTACTGAAGCGAAGAAAGGCGCATGTTGGGATCATCACGTATGCATCACTCAGGAATGACATTTTTATCGCACGGAAAAGACAGTATAATGTGATCGTTCTCGACGAGGTTCAGAACGTGAAGAATGCCGCAACGCAACAGACGCAGGCTGTACGTTTGCTGGACAGCAAAGTGCGATGGGGTCTTAGCGGTACACCTCTAGAGAACAGCGTGGATGATTTACTTCAGATTCTCGACACTTTGGATCCTAAAGTTTTCCCTGTCAATTCTGTTCCGATCTGGATGGTCAAAAGTGCCACCAAGCGCATGATGATTCGTCGCCGCAAAGAAGAAGTGCTGAAAGATCTCCCGCCAATTCACAGTTCCATCGAGTACCTGCAACTCACAGATGAGCAGCGGCGTGCCTACGATATGGCAGAGCGGGAAGGCGTGGCGCAACTCCAGGATGGCACGCTCGCGGCGGTTCCGGGTGTTCTCGCCCTGATTACCCGTCTCAAGCAGATATGTAATGGAGTGAACGGCCACAGCGCCAAGCTTGACTGGCTGACGGACTACCTCAGCATTCTCGAAACGGAAGGGGACAAGGCGCTCGTGTTCTCGCAATACGTGGCGACGCTCGCGACTCTCGAATCGCGGCTCGCGCGTTTCCAGCCTCTCATCTATACGGGCGCGATGGCGGGGCGCGCCCGTGACCGCGCGGTCGATGCGTTCCAGCGCGATTCCGCCCATACCGCCATGCTGCTGTCGGTCAGGGCAGGCGGCACGGGCCTCACACTGACGGCCGCGAGCCGCGTGATTCACTTCGATTCATGGTGGAACCCGGCGGTCATGGCGCAGGCCACAGCGCGCGCTCACCGTATCGGCCAGAAGAAGCCGGTGTTCGTCACCACGCTCATGACCGAGGACACGATCGAGGAGCGCATCCAGAAACTGCTGGAACGCAAGCGCGCCCTCTTCAAAACGATGGTCGATGATCTGAGCACGACGGGGCTGTCCGGGTTATTGACGGAGCGGGAACTGTACGGCCTCTTCAATGTGCGCCCGCCACGGTAGACGGCTGGCACATATCTCGTTCATCTGTATAATGGGATCGCCTGCCTCAGAGGCCCATGGGTTAGGGCTGGCTGAATATCCTAGGCAGGTGGCTCGCCGGAACGTGGCGGACCTGGGGTTGATCGATCATGGACATGAGCGCTATTAATGTGGCCACGCTGGTCGTCTTTTCGGTTGCCCTGCTTCTGCAGGTGATTTCGGGGATCATTCTTTTCTTGAGCAAATTTGATTCTCCGATAGGTTTCGAGGAAATCGCTGAAGGAGTGCCGCCTACTCCGCTCGCTTACTCCCAAGGGGAAATTGGTGGTCTCCGTGGAGGAGGGCGCGGCATATTTTGGTGGTTTTATACAGAAAAGTACGATGAAGATGTTCGTGTCTATGCGAGTCCTCGGAAGGGATTCCTTAAAATATTCTTCTTTCCCCCAAAGGAATTCGATGCGGTCAGGCTCTTGCTGCGCCAGCTCTCGCTGCTATCGCTCGCGGTGATGGGCATCATCCGCTTCGCGCTGGGCGAGCCGATCCTCGACCTGTTCTAGGTCGTGGTAGACTCCGACGACCATGACGCTTGTGCTGGAGCAGCGCGCCGCGGACGGCGTGGGCACGGTCGCGCTCGACGGGGAGGCGCGCGCGGACGCGCTCGCGGAGGCGTTGGCGGCGCTGGCGGAGACGAACGCGCGCGCCGTGCTCGTGGAGGCCCCGGCGGGCGCGGCGCTCGACGAGTGGGCGGGCGAGCGCGTGCGCTGGCTGTGGCGCGATTTCCCCCCGCCGACCGTCTTCGCCTTCGAGGGGCATGTGGCGGGAGCGCTCGCGGCTTTCGCGCTCGGCTGCGACGTCCGCGTGTGCGGGGAGGGCGCCGCCATCGACCTGGGCGCGGCGCGCGACGGCCTCACGCTCGAGCGCGCGCGCACGCTCCTGCGCCTCGCGCCGGGGGACTCCCCGCCGTCGGGAGCGCTGGCGGCGGGGGAGGCGCTGGCGCGCGGGCTGGTGTCGCGCACGGCCCCGGCGGGCGGGGCGCTGGCGGCGGGACGGGCGGCGGCGGCGGCCATCGCGGCGCGCGGCCCCATCGCCACGCGGCTGGCCAAGGAGGCCATCTGGCGGGGGCTGCCGCAGCCGCTGGAACAGGCGCTGCGTTTCGAGACCGATTTGACCTTGCTGCTGCAAACGACCAAAGATCGGGCGGAAGGGGTGCGGGCCTTCCTGGAGAAGCGCCCGCCGCGGTTCACGGGTGAGTAGCGCATGATCGTCCTGCTGGAAGAGCCCGAGGCTTGGTCGCTGATGATGCTCGTCAGCGCGGTCGCCATCGACAACGCCGACATCTCCGCGGAGGGGAAGGACGCCATCCGCCGCTGGCGGTCGGACCACGCGGAGGGCTCGCCGGAGCTGGCGGAGCTGACGGAGGCGCTGAACGAGCGCATCAACGCGGCCATCGACGCGAAGCTGACGCGGCGCGTGAAGAGCCGCGGCCGCTACGAGACGCGGCGGAGGTAGCCCCATGGCGCAGGTCACCTACAGCGACGACGAGATCAACGAGCTGCTGATCGAGCTGGTGAACCGCATGGCGGCGGGGGCGGAGCTGTCGGCGAAGGACAAGGCGATGCTGAAGCGCTGGCGCAGTTCGGAGATGCGGCTGGGGAGCGACGAGCTGGACGACCTGACGCGCAAGGCGAACGACGATTTCGCGCAGAATCTGTCGCTGCGCGAGCGGAGCGCCATCCGCAAGCCCGACTGGCGCAGCTAGCCTTCGCGTCTCCCGGCATCGGGCGCAATGGCGGAGGCGGTGCTGTTCGCGATGGACGGGCGCGGCGTGGCCACGATCACGCTCAACCGCCCCGAACGGCTCAACGCCATCGACCTCGCCATGCGCGACCTGCTGTGGGAGCTCCTGCGCGCCTGCCGCGACCACCCGGACGCGCGCGCGGTCGTGTTCCGCGGCGCGGGACGCGCCTTCAGCGCGGGGGCCGACATCTCCGAGTTCGGCACGGCGCCGAGCGTCATGGCCGCGCGCCGCGCCCGCCACGAACGCGACCTGTGGGGGCTGCTGCTGTCGCTGGAGCTGCCGCTGCTGGCGCGCATGCACGGCTACTGCTTCGGGGCGGGGCTGGAGCTGCCCCTGTGCTGCGACGCGCGCGTGGCGGAGGCGGGGACGCGGCTGGGGCTGCCGGAGACGACGCTGGGGTACATCCCCAGCGCGGGGGGCACGCAGACGGCGCCGCGGCTGATCCCGCCGGGCGTGGCCGCCGACCTCATCCTCACGGGGGAGCCCATCGGCGCGGAGGAGGCGCTGCGCTGGGGGCTGGTGGACGCGGTGGCGCCGGCGGGGGAGCTGGACGCGGCGTTGGAGGAGGCGCTGGCGCGGGCGCTGGCCGATCCGGGGGCGGCCACGGCGGCGCGGCGGGCGCGCATGGCGGGGGCCGAATTCGCGCCGCGCGCGGGCCATCGGTAGAATCGCGGCGCGTCGAACGACGCGAACGCTCCGGGGGGCGCATGAACACCATCGAGTTCCTTCAGATCGCCGCCGCCGTGGTGCCCGAACGGGAGGCGCTGACGGAGGTGGGGGGGCATGGCCGCCGCCTCAGCTACGAGGAGACGCTGGCGCGCGTGACGCGGCTGGCCAACGCCCTGCGCGGGCTGGGCGTGGAACGGGGCGGCAAGGTGGCGGCGGTTTCCCAGAACAGCGCGGACTTCGTGCTCACCTACTACGCCTGCGCCATGCTGGGGGCGACGCTGGTGCCCCTGAACTACCGCTCGAAGGACGAGGAGCTCACCTACATGCTCAACGTGAGCGAGGCGGGGGCGCTGCTGGCCTCGGAGCGCTACCTCGACCTGGTGCGGCGCATCAAGCCCGCGCTGGAGCACACGCGCGCCTTCATCTGCTACGACGGCGCGGCGGACGGCTTCCTCGATTTCGCGGCGCTCATGGCGGACGCCCCGGAGGAGGAGCTGTGGACGGAGGTGGACGACGACCAGCCCACGGTGCTGATCTTCACGAGCGGCACCACGGCGCAGCCCAAGGGCGTGATGGTCACCTACCTGGACATGACGGCGTACGTGACCAACACGATGAATCCGGCGGACCCGGAGGTGCACGAGAAGACGCTGGTCTCGGTGCCGTTCTTCCACATCGCGGGGGCCACGGCCATGCTCTCCTCCATCTGGGGGGGGCGCACGCTGCTGATCCTGCCGCAGTTCAGCCCGGAGGGCTGGCTGGCGGCGGTGGGCGGCGAGGGGGCCACGCACTCCATGGTGGTGCCCACCATGCTCAAGCGGCTCATGGAGCATCCGGAGCTGGAGGCGACGGACCTCTCCACGCTGCAGCTCATCACGTACGGGGCGGCGCCCATGCCCTACGAGGTGGTGCGGCGCGCCTGCGACGTGTTCCCGCCGCGGGGCGTGGGGCTGATGAACGCCTACGGGCAGACGGAGTCGACCTCGACGCTCACCTACCTGGCCCCCGACGACCACGACCTGAGCGTGGACCGGGAGCTGCGGGAGGCGCGGCTGCGCTCCGTGGGGCGGCCCATGGACGACGTGGAGATCGGCATCATGGACGAGCGCAACGCGCTGCTGGCGGCGGGCGCGGAGGGGGAGATCTGCGTGCGCTCGGACCGCGTGATGAAGGGCTACTACGGGCAGGAGGACGCGACCAGCGCGGCCATCATCGACGGCTGGCTGCACACGGGCGACGTGGGGCGCGTGGACGAGGGCGGGTACCTGTTCATCACGGGGCGCAAGAAGGATCTCATCATCCGCGGCGGGGAGAACATCTCGCCGGGCGAGGTGGAGAACTGCCTGGAGGACCACGGGGACATCGAGGAGGCGGCGGTGATCGGCGTGCCGGACGTGGAGTGGGGGGAGGTGGTGAAGGCGGTGATCGTGCCGCGGGCGGGGGCGGCGCTCACGCCGGAGGGGGTGAACGCCTGGTGCAAGAGCCGCATCGCCTCGTTCAAGGCGCCGCAGTACATCGCCCTCGTGGAGGAGCTGCCGCGCAACGCCATGGGCAAGGTGCTCAAGACCGACCTGCGCGAGCGCTTCGGCGCGCCCGCGAACGACCTCGCATGAGCGGCGCGCGGGAGCGCCGCCGGGGGGCGCGCTTCAACGTGAGCCTCGCGGGCGCGGCCGTGCCCCTCGCCGTCATCGCCGCCATCGGCGCGCTGGAGACGGCGCGCATGGAGGGGGCGCAGCGCGAGGTCTTCTTCAACATCCGCGGCTTCGCCATCATGTACTTCCTCTTCGGGCTGTCCGTGGCGGTGATCGCGGGGGCCTTCCTGCAGCGCGCGCGCATCTGGCGGCTGGGCGGAGGCGCGGGCGTGTCCGGCGACCTCGGCGCGCGCCTCACGAACCTGCTCACCATGGGCATGGGCACCAGCCGCGTGAAGAACGACCGCTACGCGGGCGTCATGCACTGGTGCATCTATTCCAGCTTCGCGGTGCTCACGCTGGTGACCATCGCGCTCGCCATCGACGACTACTTCCCGCTCATCTTCCAGGTGGGGGGCGAGCACGCCTTCCTCGAGGGCGGCGTCTACCTGGGCTACAGCCTCGTGGGGGACGTGTTCGGGCTGATCGGGCTGGTCGGCGTGGGCATGGCCGTGTTCCGGCGCTTCGGGCCCGCGCCCGCCAAGCTCACGTGGGACCGCCGCCAGGCGGAGGACGCGATCGTGGTGGGGCTGCTCGGCTTCGTGCTCTTCACCGGCTTCCTTGTGGAGGGGTTCCGCATCGGCGGCGACGAGATTCCGCGCGGCCACGAGAGCTGGTCGTGGTGGTCGCCCGCGGGCTGGGCCGTGGCCAAGGTCGTGGGCGGCGCGGGCGAGGGCGCGCTGCTCGCCGCGCACCGCGTCTTCTGGTGGGTGCACGTGACCGGCGCCTTCGCGCTGCTGGGCCTGCTGGGCCTGACCAAGTTCCGGCACATCGTGCTGGCGCCCGTCAACGCCTTCCTGAAGCGCCCCGCCGTGCCCGCCTACCTCGCGCCCATGGGCGATTTCGAGCAGCTCATCGAGCAGGGCCGCAGCCTGGGCGCGGGCACGCTGCGGGACTTCTCCTGGAAGCAGCTGTTCGACGCCGACACCTGCGTGCGCTGCGGGCGCTGCACGGAGGTCTGCCCGGCGTGGACGGCGGGCCAGCCCCTTTCGCCCATGGCCATCATCCAGGACATGAAGGCCTACATGAACCACGCGGGGCCGCTGCTCATCGCGGGCAAGGATCCGGCGGAGTCGCCCGGCGGCGAGCTGGTGGGCGATTACGTGAAGGACGAGTCGCTCTGGGCCTGCCGCACCTGCATGGCCTGCGTGCAGGAATGCCCCGTCATGATCGAGCACGTGCCGTCCATCGTGGACATGCGCCGCTACCTGGTGATGGAGCAGGCGCGCATTCCGGGCACGGCGCAGGAGACGCTGCAGAACATCGAGCAGCGGGGCCACCCCTGGCGCGGGACGCAGCTCACGCGCGAGACGTGGATGGAGCAGCTGCGCGCGGAGGGCGTGGAGGCGCCGATCTTCGACGGCTCGCAGGAGTACCTCTACTGGGTGGGCTGTTCGGGGGCGCTGGTGGAGCGCAACGTGCCCATCACGAAGGCGGTCGTGCGCCTGCTGCTGGAGGCGGAGGTGAGCTTCGGCGTGCTGGGGCAGGGGGAGACCTGCACGGGCGATCCCGCCCGCCGCCTCGGCAGCGAGTTCCTCTACGCCACGCTGGCGGAGGCGAACGCGACGGCCATGAACGAGCTGGGCGTGCGCCGCGTCATCACCGCCTGCCCCCACTGCTTCAACACCTTCAGGAACGAGTACCCCGATTTCGACGGCCACTGGGAGGTGACGCACCACGCGGAGTTCCTGCAGATGCTGCTGGCGCGGGGCAAGCTGAAGCCGAAGGGGCTGGCCGAGGGCCAGACGATCACCTACCACGACTCGTGCTACCTGGGCCGCGGCAACGGCGTGCTGGACGCGCCGCGCGAGGTGCTGGAGCGCATCCCCGGCGCGAACCTGGTGGAGATGCCGCGCAGCCGCGAGCGGGGCCTCTGCTGCGGCGCGGGCGGCGGCAACATGTGGCTGGAGGAGGAGGGGGCGCGCGTGAACCACCTGCGCACGGCGGAGGCGGCGAACACGGGCGCGGGCGTGGTGGCCACGGCCTGCCCCTTCTGCATCCAGATGTTCGAGGACGGCATCCCCGCGGTGCAGCCGGACGAGGAGGCGCGCTCCATCCGCGCCTACGACATCGCCGAGCTGCTGGAGGTGAGCGTGGCCCCGCCGCGTCCCGCCGACGGCGCCATCCCGCCCGGCGTCGCGGGGTAGCCGTCGCGGGCGTACCCTGTCCGCGGGGAGTTCACCATGCAGTTCGTGTTCGACGAGCGGGCGGCGGCGCAGGCGGCGGCCCATCTCCTGCGCCGTTACGGCGAGCCGATGCCTTCCGCCAGGCTGGGCAGGCTGCTCTACCTGGTCGACCGGCGGGGCTTCGTCGAGACGGAGTACCCGACCACGGGGGACCGGTTCGTGGCCATGCCCGACGGCCCCGCGCTCGCTCGCATTCCCGATCTGATCGCGGGCGAGCGCCTCGACGGGGAATCTCCCTGGAGCGCCTTCGTCTCGCCGTTCCCGGATGGTTGCGTCATCGCCATCGGGCCGTGCGACGAGGACCGCCTCTCCGACTACGACCGCGAGTTGATCGGCGGCGTGCTCGACGAATTCGGCGCGATGGACGATGAGGCGCTGGCGGCCCACATGCGGGCGCTCCCGGAATGGACCGCTCCCGCCGGTCCGTGCGCCGACATCGACCTGCGCGTCATCCTGCGCGACATCGGCTACTCGGAGGAGGATATCGCGGAGGTTGCGAGCGAGCTCGCCGACGCGCACTGGCTCCGCACGAATTACGCCGCCACGGGATGAATCCCGGCGAGACGTTCATCGGCTACGACCTGGGGAACCACCTCTGGATCGTACTCAGCCTTCCCACCGAGCGCGGCAAGATCGCGCTCGTGAACCTGACGACGCACGGGCGCTCCGTCAGATGCGGGGACCACTGCATCATCGTGTACCCGGGCGAGCACCCCTTCGTGCGGGATAAGTCGTGCGTCCCTTATCGGAGGGCCACGCTCGGCCTCACGCAGCCGCTCGACGCGGACCGGGAACGGCGGACGCTTCGGACGCACGCGCCCGTTGACCCCGAACTCCTGCGCCGCATTCAGGAGGGCGCGCTCGCCACGCATGAGACGGAGGACGGCGTCAAGGCGGCGGTCCGCGCCACGCTCGAACGCGGGGCGGGCTAGCGGATACCGTCCGCCGCCCGCCCCCGCTAGAATGGCCCCATGAACGTGCTGCGGCGGGCGTGGAGCGCGACGGCGGGACGCCTCAGTTGGAGCGAGATCGCGGCGCTCGCCCTCTGGCTGGCCGTGACGGGCTTCATGCTCGCCGTCGCCATCAACGCCGCCATCAACGAACTGTAGCCGCAGCGTGAACGCGCGCGGCGTCGTGCACCGCGCCGACGGCGTGGAGACGGCGCGCGCGCTGGCTGGCGAATCGGTCGACCTGGTCTACCTCGATCCGCCCTTCAACACGGGCAGGCGGCAGCGGCGCGAGCGGCTGCGCACGACGCGCGCGGCGGACGGCGCGGGCGACCGCACGGGCTTCGGCGGACGGCGCTACGAGACGGAGCGGCTGGGCGCGCGCGCCTTCGACGACGCCTTCGACGACTACCTCGCCTTCCTCGAGCCGTTCCTGACGGAGGCGCGGCGGCTGCTCAAGCCGAGCGGCTCCCTGTACCTGCACCTCGATTACCGCGAGGTCCACTACGCGAAGCTGCTGCTGGACGGCGTGTTCGGGCGCGAGTGTTTCCTCAACGAGATCGTGTGGGCCTACGACTACGGGGGGCGTCCGCGCGACCGCTGGCCGGCCAAGCACGACACCATCCTGTTCTACGCGAAGGAGCCGGGGCGGCACCTCTTCAACGCGGACGAGGTGGAGCGCATCCCCTACATGGCGCCCGGGCTGGCGGGGCCGGAGAAGGCGGCGCGCGGCAAGCTGCCCACGGACACCTGGTGGCACACGATCGTGAGCCCCACGGGCCGGGAGAAGCTGGGCTACCCGACGCAGAAGCCGCTGGGCGTGCTGCGGCGCATCGTGGCCGCGTCCTCGCCGCGCGGGGGGCTGGTGGCGGACTTCGTGGCGGGCAGCGGCACGACGGGCGCGGCGGCGCTGGCGCTGGGCCGCCGCTTCGTGCTGGCGGACCGTTCGCAGGAGGCGTTCGCGGTGATGCGGGAGCGCTTCGCGGGCGAGCCGGGCGTGGAGTTCCTCGACGCCAACGGCGCGGTCGCGCGGTCGGACGCGGTTTGCGATACCCTGCCATGACCATGCCCGACCTTGCCGAGGACATCCGCGAGCGCGAGGAGGCGATGGCCACGTGGCGGTGGTGGGAAGAGCACCACGACGAGCTGCTCGCGCGCTATCCCGAGCAGTTCGTGGCCATCGACAAGGAACGCACGGTGATCGCCGCGGCGCCGGGTCTCCTCGAGCTCTACTACGTCATTACCGCGCGGGGCCTCGATTTCAGCGAGGACGTGGACTCGAAGTTCCTGACCGCCAACAAGCGCTGGCTCCTCTTCGTATCCCGTTCCCCATCGTGGAGCACCAGCGGGAAAATTCGCCGGCCGCGCCAGCCGACGCGCGCGGGCGCGCTCCGGTATCATCGCCGCCGCACGCCGCGCGGAGGTGAGGCCGATGGTGCGCGCCGAGATCATCGAACGGCAGAACGAGATCAAGCGGACGCCGATGCTGGAGCGCATCGCGGGGATGCGCGAGATGCTCCAGCGGGCGGGGGACGAGGCGCAGGAGCTGCGCCACCTGCCCGCCTGGGCGGCGAAGGAGATGGCGGCGCAGGGCTTCTACCGCTTCGCGCTGCCCGCCGAGCTGGGCGGCGAGGACGTGACCGCGCGCGAGCAGATCGAGAACGTGGAGGCGGTCTCCGCCATCGACGGCTCGGTGGGCTGGTGCACGCACATCAACTCGGAGATCAACGGGCTGGTGGTGCGGCGCATGGACCGCGCCCTGTGCGACAAGATCTTCGACGACTGGGACGCGCTCGTGTGCTCGGGGCTGGGGCCGCCGAACGGGCCCAATCCGGGGCGCACGGCGCGGCGCGAGGGGGACGGCTGGCGCCTCCGCTACCAGGGCTCCTTCGCCAGCGGCTGCCACAACGCCACGTGGAACTTCGTGATGTCGCCCGTCGTGATCGACGAGGCCACGGAGGAGGGGGCGGCCAACTCCTTCATGGTGCCGCGCGGCGAGTTCGAGATCGTGGACACGTGGGACACGGCGGGGATGCGCGGCAGCGGCAGCCACGACGTGCGCATGGACGGCGTGTACGTGCCGCCGGAGCACCTGTTGCCGGCGCGCCCGCTGGCCCCCAGCGAGCAGTGGGACAACCCCACGTTCCGCAACCCCACGCACGCCGTCTACAACAAGTCGGCGGTGGCGCTGGGGGTGTGCCGCGGGGCGATCGATGCCTTCATCGAGCTGGCCATGGAGAAGACGCCGTGGGGGCTGGGGTCGCCGCTGAAGGACATGCCGCAGGCGCAGTACCGCATCGGGGAGGCGCAGGCCACGCTGATGGCGGCGCGCGCCTTCGCGCTGGAGACGCAGGACGCGCTGGAGGCGCACCTCGGCCCGAAGCCGTCGGAGGGCGGGCGGCTGGAGCCGGAGTGGGAGGTCTTCTGGCCCGCCTACCTGGCCTGCGCGCACGCGGCGCAATCGACGCGCCACGTGGTGGGCGTGATCAACAACACGGCGGGCACGACGGGCAGCCGCATCGACAGCCCGCTGGAGCGCTTTCTGCGGGACGCGCAGCAGTCGGCCACGCACGCGCTCATCTCGTGGCGGCACTACGAGGAGATCGGCAAGACGTTCGTGGGGCAGGACCCCGCAGCCAACTACATGGAGCTGCGGCGCGCCTGAGCGCGGGCCGCGAGGAGCGAGACCATGCCCGACCGCGAACCCCTCGACGTGCTGGATGCGATCCACTCGACGCCCGCGCGGCGCTACCTGGGCCCGGAGCCCATTCCCGACGAGGTGCTGCGGGAGCTGCTGGACGCGGCCATCCGCGGGCCCACGGGCGGGAACTCGCAGATCTGGGGCTGGGTGATCGTGCGCGACGCCGAGCGCAAGGCGCGCATCGCGGAGTGGTGGAAGGCGGCCTTCGACGCCACCTACGGGCGCGCCGACGCGACGGCGCTGGAGGGGGGCGGGCGCGTGCGTCTGGGCGCCTTCGACGAGGTGGTGGAGGCGGACACGGGGCTGGACGCCGCCGGGCTGCGCTCCGTGGCCTACCTGGCCGAACACATCGCCGAGGTTCCCGTCATCGTGGCGCCGGTGCTGACGGGCGTGCTGGGGCCGAACGAATCGACGCGGCTGGGGCTGGTGTACGGCGGCTTCATCTTCGGGGCCATCCAGAATCTGGCGCTGGCGGCGCGTGCGCACGGCATCGGCGCGCCGCTCACGACCTTCGGCACGGGCCCCGATCTGGATCGCCTGCTGGAGCTGCCGGAGGGGGCGACGGCCTGCGCCATCGTGCCGCTGGGCTATCCCGTGCGTGGGCGCTTCTCGCAGCCGAAGCGCATTCCCCTGGAGCGCGTGGTGCACTACGAGCGCTGGGGCGCGACACGGGAGGGCTGAGCGCGAGGGGGCGGGCGCATGTGCGGGAGTCAGCGACAGGCGTGTTTCAGAAGGGACGCTGGAGCATGTCCCGGACGAGGTCCGCCACGCGCGCCTTGCGCTCCTCCGTGAGCGACTGGAAGTAGGCGGCGGCGGTCTCGGAGAGACGCTCTTCGTACTGGCGATCAGGCGGGATGCTGGAGGTCACTCAGCCGATGGCCCTTCCCGCCGTCCCGGAAGTAGCGGAAGCCCGTGTAGGCCATTTCGAGGCCATCCCTGTCGCGGATCAGCTCCACCCGAATCTGGCTGGTCTGGACGTGATGGGCGAGCCCCGCGTTCACATCAAGGTCCGCAATCGAAGACGCAGCGGCAACGGACATGTTCTCCTCCGTGTGCGGAGCCAGCTTTCGGTTCCGCATAGGCGCGGGCGGATGCTACAGCGTCCGTCACGGGCCCGCAATACCCTTGGCATCCGCAGCCCGCCACCGCGCGCCCCTAGACCACCACGAATTCCTTGTACTCGCCGAAGACGCGACGCCACAGGTTGCAGATCTCGCCCGAAGTGGCGCCCGCGTTCACGGCGTCCAGGATGAGCGGCATCAGGTTCGTCTTGCCGTCCGCGCTGGCCCGCTCGAGGGCGCGCATGGCCTCGCCCCAGGCGTCCGCGTCGCGCTCCGCCTTCACGGCGCGCAGCCGCGCCAGGTGCCGCCGCTCGCCCTCCGGGTCCATCTTCAGGATGGGGATCTCCAGCGGCTCCTCGGTCTGGAATTCGTTGACGCCCACGATGATGCGGTCGCGGCTCTCCACCTCGCGCTGGAAGCGCGCCGAGGCGTCGGCGATCTCCTTCTGGAAGTAGCCCGTCTCGAGCGCGGGGATGACGCCGCCCAGCTCCTCGATGCGGTCGAAGATGGCGTTGCACTCGCGCTCCATGTCCGCCGTCAGGCGCTCGATGAACCAGGAGCCGCCGAGCGGATCGACGGTGTTGGCCGCGCCGCTCTCGTGCTGGATGACCTGCTGCGTGCGCACGGCGAGGCGCACGGCCTTGTCCGAGGGCAGGGCCAGCGCCTCGTCCATGGAGTCGGTGTGCAGCGACTGCGTGCCCCCGATGACGGCGGCGAGCGCCTGGATGGCGACGCGCACGAGGTTCACCTCGGGCTGCTGCTCGGTGAGGGAGACGCCCGCGGTCTGCGTATGGAAGCGCATGAGCCAGGAGCGCGGCTTCGCGGCGCCGAAGCGTTCGCGCATCTGCCGCGCCCAGATGCGGCGGGCGGCGCGGAACTTGGCGATCTCCTCGAAGAAGTCGTTGTGGCAGTTGAAGAAGAAGGAGATGCGGGGCGCGAAGGCGTCGACGTCCAGCCCGCGTTCGAGCGCCCATTTCACGTACTCGATGCCGTCGGCCAGCGTGAAGGCCAGCTCCTGCACGGAGGTCGAGCCGGCCTCGCGGATGTGGTAGCCGCTCACGGAGATGGGGTTCCACAGGGGCATCTCCGCCGAGGCGAATTCCACCGTGTCCGTGACCAGCCGCATCGACTCGCGCGGGGGGTAGATGAACTCGTTCTGGGCGATGTACTCCTTGAGGATGTCGTTCTGGAGCGTGCCCGCGAGGCGGGCGCGGGGCACGCCGCGCTTCTCCGCGGCGGCGATGAAGAGGGCCCAGATGACGGGCGCGGGGCTGTTGATGGTCATGGAGGTGGTGATGCGGTCCAGCGGCAGGCCGTCCAGCAGGAGGTCCATGTCGGCCAGCGAATCGACGGCCACGCCGCAGGAGCCGAATTCGCCCTCGGCCCAGGGTTCGTCGTGGTCGTAGCCCATGAGCGTGGGCATGTCGAAGGCGATGGAGAGGCCGTCGTTGCCCGCCGCCAGCAGGTCGTGGTAGCGCTGGTTCGTCTCCTCGACGGAGCCGAAGCCGCTGAACATGCGGATGGTCCAGGGCTTGCCGCGGTAGCCGGTGCGGTGCACGCCGCGCGTGAAGGGGTAGGAGCCGGGCAGGTTGACGTCGCGCTCGTAGTCCAGCCCGGCCACGTCGGTGGGGTCGTAGAGGCGCTCGACGGGGCGGCTGGAGACCGTCATGAAGGGTCCGGCCAGCTCGCGGCCCTCGGCGACCACGGCCTTGTCGTAGGCCTCGCGCAGTTCGCGCGCGCGCTCCAGTTCGTTCCGTCCGTTCCGTTCGTTCACGGCCCGCTCCTGGCAGGAAGTGCGCCCATCTTACCGATACGGCGCGCTTCGGGGGCGGGCGGGGCGGGCGCGGGGCGGCTAGCCCGGCAGGCTCAGCTGGCGGCTGTCGCGCGCGCCCCGCACGCGCACGTCCTCCAGCAGGATGCCGTGCGGGTTCACCGTCTCCGAGCGCAGGCGGCGCTCGGCGTGCCCGCAGTACTCCGGGTTCAGGTCGATGCCGATCCAGCGCCTGCCCGTGGCCTTCGCCGCCAGCGTCGTCGCCCCCGACCCGTTGAACATGTCCAGCACGATGTCCCCCGCGAACCCCGCCTCCGGCGCCGCGCGGAAGGTGTACATGAGGATGAGGCGCTGCGGCAGCACGGTGGGGAACGGCGCCGGATGCCCGCCCGCGCGCTTCACGTCCTCGGGATAGATCGGCCATATCTGCATCGTGAGGTTGCGCCACTCCTCCTGCGTCAGCCTGCTCGGCTCCTTCGCCGCCTTCGGGATGGCGGGCGGCGCGCCGTCCTTCACGTACACGTTGACGAACTCGATGGTGTTGTCCTCGTAGATGTTCGGCGGGTAGGGATAGCTCCCGAACATCTTGGTCGTCGTCTGCTTCTTCCACACGAACAGGCCGAAGCGGCGCAGGCCGGGAACCTCGCGCAGGATGCGCGCCTCGATGTCGAAGGCGATGTTCTTCAGGTGGCGCGTGTGCTGGTCGTTGATCCGGCTCTTGGGCACGGGCATCACCGGCGTCACGACGGCCAGCTTGCCGTTGCCGATGAGCACGCGCTCCGTCTCCCGCCACACCTCCGTGAGCTCGTCCAGATAGCGCTCGTAGTCCGTCTGGCCGATCTGGCCGTCCATGCCGTAGTCGACCACGTTCCAGTAGGGCGGGCTCGTCACGGCCAGCGCCACGCAGGCGTCGGGCAGCTCCGCCAGCGCCGCGCGCGCGTCCCCGCGGATGATGCGGTCCACGTGCTCCGCGGGCCACGCGCCGCCGTCGGGGATGCGGTAGCGCACGGTCAGACCTCCTCGCCCGCGAAGGCGTGACGGCGGAACTTGAGGTGCGTTTCGGCGTCGGGGCGCATCAGCCCGATGCGCGAGTAGCGCGCCCGCTCGGGGAAGTGGCTGGCGAGGATGATCCCGCGCACGTTGTCCGCGCCGTCGGCGTAGTTGCGGTGGATCCAGCCCATGTAGCGCAGAACCTGGCCGAACACCGCGTCCTCGGCCTCGCGCGCCTTGATCTCGACCACCACGTACTTGCCGTCGTTCCCCCGGCACAACAGGTCCATCCGCCCGATCGGCGTCTCCACCTGCCGCCCCTCGCACGTCAGCCCCGCCTCCAGCGTGTGAAGCAGGTCGGGGTGTTCCGCGTACGAGGACTCGCCCTGCGTGGGCGTACGCCAGAACTGCCCTTTGGGCGTGACTTCGGCGCCGGGTTCTGCTCCGCGATCTCCCCGTGCCACACCTCCTTCGCGTCGCTCATCGACCAGCGATCCTTGAAGGACGCGCCCTCGGCCTTCCCGCCGATGGGCGCTTCGTAGTCGCGGTTGGAGTTGAACGGCGGGTCCAGGTAGATCAGGTCCACGCAGCCGTCGTTCATGCCGCGCAGGATGTCGAGGTTGTCCCCCGTCCACAGCGTGCGGTTCAGGGAGTTCGGGTCGGGCATCTTCTGCCGCCGTGGTAATCCGGCTCGGGATGCGCGGTGAGGATGTGCTCGGCCTTCATCGGGGCGCTCCTCGCCAATCTGCGTTGCGATTCTCCCACCCGCGTCCGTGCGCCGCAATGGTGCGCGAGGCGTGACGGCGCGCCGCCCGGCGATTTCGTCGCCGGACGGCGCGCCGCGACCGGTCCCCTTCCCCTACGAGATGAGGACGATGCCCGCCACGGCGGCGGCCCCGCCCGCCAGCGCCCAGCGGCTGAGCCGTTCCCCGAAGAAGAGCGCGCCCAGCGCCACGGCGAAGAGCGGGGAGAGCGCGGTGCCCACGGCGGCCCGTCCCGCGCCCGCCTCCTGCACGGCGTAGACGAAGAGCAGGCTCGCCAGCCCCGTTCCGGCCAGCCCCGCGACGAGCAGCGCGCCGTGGTCCCAGCGCGAGATCGCCCGCAGGTGCAGGCTGGAGCGCGGCAGGGCCGAGGCCACGCCGAACAGCAGCGCCGCCGTGACGGGCAGGCGCACGACGCCCAGCGCCACCGGGTCGTGGCCGGACGCCGCCGCCCCCAGCCAGACCGTGGCCACCGCCCACGCGGCTGCGGTGAGCGCCACGAGGGCGATGCCCCGCGCGAGCGCCCGCCGGCCCGGCGCGACCGCTTCCCCGCGCGGCGCGCATCCGCGTCCGCGCATGGCCACGAGGTAGACCCCCGCGAGGATGAGCGCGGAGCCGACGGCCGTGGCCGCCGTCACGCTCTCCCCCAGCAGCGCCACGCCGAGCACGTAGGTGAGGAAGATGAACAGCCCGAGGCTGATCGTGAATCCGCGCGCCAGGCCGAGGGAGCGCAGGGCGGCCACGTACACGGTGTCGCCGAGCGCCATGCCCACGAGCGCGGAGCCGATGACCCCGACGACGACGAGGATGGTGACGCCCTCGTAGCCCCCGGAGAGGGCGAGCACGGGCACGAGCGGAAGCAGCAGCACCGCCGCCCAGATGGCGCGCATGGCGCTCACCGAGATGGCGTCCACGCGCGACGCGGACGACGCCATGAGCGTGCTGGCCGCGGCCCAGATGGCGGCCGTGCCGACCGCCGCGAGAACCCCCGCGCTCACGGTTCGGTCGCCGGGATGCAGCGGCGGCGCATCATGAAAATCCTGGACATGGGGTCGCTCCTTGCGGGCAATGCCCGACGGGGATGTGGCGCGGGAATGCGCCGGGATCGAGCGTGCGTTCCCCCGCGCCTTACGCGCAACGGATCGCGGGGGGTTTTCGCGGGGGTGTTTCGCGGCGGGTTCAGGGAAGGTAAACTGCGCCCCATGCAGGCCGCCCTCATCACCGACCGCGAAACCGTGGAGCTGCTCGAGTTCGCCGAGCCCGCCCCGCGCGCGGGCGAGGCCGTCGTGCGCATCCGCTACTGCGGCGTGTGCGGCACCGACCTGCACGCCTGGCAGTCGGGCGCGCTCTCCAACCCCGCCGTCTGCGGCCACGAATGGACGGGCACGGTGGCGGCGGTGGGCGCGGGCGTGGCCAACGTGCGCGAGGGCGACCGCGTCATCGGCGGCATCGCGCCCCCCTGCGGCGACTGCGCCGCCTGCCGCGCCGGCCATGCGCGCGATTGCCCCAACCAGCTGGCCAGCCTCATGACCACGCCCCACGGCGGCTTCGCCCCGGCCATCGCCGCCGACGCCCGCCGCCTCACCCCCGCGCCCGACGCCCTCGACGACCTCGAGGCGGCCATGGTGGAGCCGCTCACCGTGGCCCTGCACGCCACGCGCCGCACCGACATCCGCCTCGGCGACAGCGTGCTGGTGCTGGGCGCGGGGCCCATCGGCCTGCTCGCGCTGCAGTGCGCGAAGGCCGCCGGAGCCGGGCGCGTGCTCGTGGTCGAGCCCGTGCCCGAACGCGCCGCGCTGGCCCTCGAGCTGGGCGCGGACCGCGCCTTCGACCCGCGCGCCGACGACGTGGCCGCGCTCGCGCGGGACGCCACCGGCGGCCTCGGCCCCGACGTCGTGTTCGAGTGCGCGGGCGTCTCCCCGACCATCCAGCAGGCCGTGGACCTCGTGCGCCGCGGCGGGGCGGTCACGCTCGTGGGCCTCGCCACCGATCCCGCCTCCATCGACCCGGGCGCCTGGCTCTCGAAGGAGGTGACGGTGGTCGCCTCCGTGGCCTACGCGCACGCCGAGTTCGCCATGGCGGCGGACCTGATCGCGGACGGGCGCGTGGCCGTGAAGCCCCTGCACACGCACACCGCCCCGCTCGACGGCATCGCCGACGCCTTCGCCCTGCTGGACGGGGACCGCCGCCAGATCAAGGTGCTGATCGAACCCTGATGAGGAGAGCGCCGCGCTCGCGCGCGGCTGAGGGCGGAGGAGAGCGCGCCGCGCGGCGGCGCTGAGGGGCGAGTGGCGAGAGGATGGAGTCAGGAGCGTTCTGCGAGGCGTCGGGCGAGGGCGTCGCGTTCGGCGAGGGAGAGGCGGTAGCGCTCCATGCCCGCGGCGCGACGCTGGCGCGTGATCTCGTAGAGGACGAGCGCGGCGGCCACGGAGAGGTTGAGGCTGCGCACCATGCCGCTCATGGGGATCGTGAGGCGGCGGTCGGCGAGCGCCAGCGCCTCCTCCGAGAGCCCGCGCTGCTCGTTGCCCAGCATGACGGCCAGGCGCGGGGCCGTGAGGTCGGCCTCGAAGAGGCTTTCGGCCCCGCCGTCGGCCACCGCGGCGATGATTTCGCAGCCGTCGCGCCGCAGGTCGGCGAAGCAGTCGGCGATGGAGCCGTACGCCGTGAAGTCGAGCCACTTGTTCGTGGCCGAGGAGCTGAGCTTGCCCGTGGCGCGCGGGTCGAACGGCGCTTCCCGGTCGAACACGAGGCGCACGCGCTGGAAGCCGAGCGCGTCGCAGGTGCGGAAGACGGCGGCGGCGTTGTGCGGATCGTGGATGTCCTCGAGCACCACCTCGCCCCGCTGGCGGCGCGCCGCGACCGCGCGGAACAGGCGCTCCCGTTCGGGCGTGGGCACGCCCGCAGCCTAGCGCCGCGCGCGGACGCGCTCCAGCGCTCAGCCCGCCCAGCAGGCGGCGCGGCTCGTATACTCGCGGGCGATGGCGCGGCCCCGGCGGTTCCCCGACGATGTGGTCCTGCGCGAGGCGCTGGCGGAGTACCGGCGGGCGACCACGTACTGGTACATCCCCAAGGCGCGGACGCTGAACGACCCCAACATCGCCGCGCAGGTGGCAATGCTGGATGTCATCTCCGAGGAATTCCCGGGAGCGCCGAGGAGATGGAACTTTTTCTGAATCTCGCGACGGGGCAGGACGACGTCGACCGTCTCACGGGATACATCGCCCGCTGGCGCGCCCTCACGGACGATGAGCGGGATGCGGCCCGCGCATCCTTCGCGCGCGTGCGGATGCGCCGCAAGCCCGACGCGCCGGTTCCGCCATTGGCGCGTCCCCGGGATGCCGGGGGCAACGGCACGCGAAGCAATCGCATCAAGCTCAACGGCTCCTATCAGCGGGCGTTCTTCGGCTACCCGTCGTACCTCGCCATCGACCATGCCGAGCGGGAGATTCGCTGCGCTTCGCCGGAAGTGGTCGATGCGCTCGTCCGCGAGCAGGCTGGCGACCTGAAGGTCGCCACCTTCGAGAGCCCCGAGGCGTGGTTCGCGTACTTCGGCGATCCCGAACAGCGGCCGTCGTGGTTCACCTACCTTGCGCTCGCGGTGGAAACGGCGGCATCGGAGGAGGAGGCGAGCACGGAGATCGCGCAGCACGTGGAGCGGCTTTCGCAGGAGGATGCCGCCACCGTTCGCCGCCTCCAGGTCGAGAAGGCGATCAGGATGAAGGACTGAATCATTCAGAATAACATCATCCCCGGCTGGCCCGACGCCTACCCGTCCGTGCACCAGCGTTTGGACAAGCTTGATGAAGCGGGGCTGATTTACTGGCCCAAGCGGGGCCATATGCCCCGTCTCAAGCGCTACCTCGCGTCCACGAAGGGGAAAGCGTGTAATGATCTTGTGCTGGACATCGGCAAGATCGAGGCCAACGCCGCGGAGAACGTCGATTACCCCACGCAGAAGCCCATCCGCCTGCTCCAGCGCCTCATCGCCGCCGCCTCCCGGCCCGGCGACCTCGTGCTCGACCCCTTTGCGGGCTGCGCTACCGCCTGCGTTGCCGCCGAGCAGTTGGGGCGGCAGTGGGCGGGCATCGACCTCTCCGCCCTGGCGGTGAGACTGGTGCGCCATCGGCTTGACCGTGAGGTGGGGGATGCGAAACAGGCCAACACCTGGGGCAAGTTGATCATCGACCGCGAGGACATCCCGCTCCGCACGGACCTCGGCGACATCAAGCGCTACAACGATCCCGACAACAAGAAGTGGCTGTTCGGTCATCAGGATGGGAAGTGCAACGGCTGCCTCCATTCGTTCCCCATCCATGCCATGACGGTGGACCACATCCTGCCGAGGGTGAAGGGCGGCACGGACCGCATCGAGAACCTTCAGCTCCCCTGCGGGTTCTGCAACTCCACGAAGGGCGGGAAGCGCACGATGGATGAACTCGTGGCCGAGCTCCGCATCATGGGGATCAGGAAGGACTAGGGACTCACCGTAGATGATCTCGGTAACCATCCCGTTCTCCTTCGAAGGCTATGGCGCGCGCAGACCGCGCTAGGGCATGGCTGCCAGCTCCGCCAGCGAGCCCTCGAGCAGGCGCATGCCGAACTCCAGCCCCAGGGGGATGGCGCGCTCGTCGATGACGAAGCCGGGATCGTGGTGGCGCCCGGGCCCGCCCTCCCCCTCCCAGCGCGCGCCCAGCCAGAAGTAGCAGCCGGGGCGCTCGCGCAGGAAGCAGGCCATGTCCTCCGCGCCCATGCCCGGCGCGGCCCGCGGCGCGGCCCCGAAGTAGCGCTCCGCCGCGGCGCGCACGAAGGCCGTCACGCCCTCGTCGTTCACGAGCGGGGGGCAGCTGGTGCGGTGCTCCACCGTGGCCGCGGCGCCGAAGGCCGCGCACACGCCCGCGCACACCTCCTCGACGCGCGCCAGCAGGCGGTCGCGCACGCGCTCGCGGTAGGTGCGCAGCGTGCCCCGCAGCTCCGCCGAGTCGGCGATGACGTTGCCGCGGAAGCCCGCCTCCACCTTGCCGATGGTGAGCACGCCGCTCTCCAGCGGCGGCAGGGAGCGGCTCACCACGGTCTGCAGGGCCGTGATCACGTGCGCCGCCACGACCACGGCGTCCACGGACTGGTGGGGCGAGGCCGCGTGCCCGCCGCGTCCCTCGATGGCGATGCGCAGGCTGGTGGGCGAGGCGAAGAACGGCCCCGGCGCCACGTTGATCGTGCCCACGGGCACGTCCGCGCTGACGTGCAGCCCCAGGCAGCGGTCCACGCGCGGCCCCTCGAGGACGCCCTCCGCGATGCAGCGCGCGGCCCCGCCGGACGCCTCCTCGGCGGGCTGGAAGACGAAGCGCACGGCGCCCGCCAGCGAGCCGCGCGCGTCCGCCGCCAGCTCGGCCAGCCCCAGCGCAATGGCGGCGTGGGCGTCGTGGCCGCAGGCGTGCGTCACGCCCTCGCGTTCGGAGGCGTACGGCAGCCCCGTCCGTTCGGGCACGGGCAGGGCGTCGATGTCGGCGCGCCAGAGCACGCACGGCCCCTCACGGCTTCCCCGCGCCAGCGCCGTGGCCCCCGTGCCCGCCAGCGGGCGCACGTCCTCCAGCCCCAGCGCGCGCAGGCGGTCGAGGATGACGCCCTGCGTGCGCTCCTCGCGCCAGGAGAGTTCGGGATGGCGGTGCAGGTCGCGGCGCGTCGCGATCGCGGCGTCCGCGATGCGCGCGACCTCGTCGCGCACGGGGGGCGGCTGCGCTCGACCGGTCACGGCGGCAGCCTACCCGCCCCGCCCGTCCGCTTCCAGCGCCAGCGCGTGCGTCTCCCGCAGCAGCGCCGCCCAGGCGTCCGCGGGCAGGGGCGGTCCCGTGAAGCCGGGGCATTCGCCGTGGCGCAGGAGCAGCGGCGTGGCGGCCAGCCCGGCGCGCCCGGCGATGGCGTCCGCGACGGCGCGCCGCTCGGCCTCCGCCGTGAGCCGCGCGGGCCGTCCCCGCGCGCGGTCCACGAAGATCACCTGGTGCGGGTAGAGGCGGCAGGCGGCGGGCCGCGCCCCGTAGCGCTCGCAGGCGAGGTCGCGGTCGAGGAAGACGCAGCCGCCCCCGCGCCGCGCCAGCACGAAGGGGCGCGCCAGCGGCAATTCCAGCGGTTCGCCGTCCTCGCTTTCGAGGAAGCGGTTGGGCGGTCCCGCGCCCGCCGCCGCCAGCCGCGCCGTCTCCGCGCCGTTCACGGCCACGTGGAAGGCGCGGCAGCAGTGGGCGTCGCAGGCGCGCGGCTGGCAGATGAAGCCGGCGTCGCCCGGCAGCGTCAGGCGGTAGCCCGCGTGGCGCGCGGCCACGCTCGCCCAGGCGGCCTTCAGCTCGTCGATGCGCGGTCCCATTGGCGCGCCCAGCCTACGCGCGCCCGCGCGCGCTTGCGGCCCGGCCCGTCCCGCGCGAAACTGTGGGGCCATGTCCGCGCGAACCGCGACGCGAAGGGAGTGCGCTCACGCCCCGGTCTCGCCGGGGCGCGGCCTCGCGTAGCTCCGATGGCCGCGGCCCCGCGCCGCCGCCCCGCGATTCCCCCATCGACCGTCCCCGCCCGTCGCGCTCCCCACGCGCGGGCGGCCCCATCCATCCCGGAGGAACCGAACCCGATGGCCGAGAAGATTCACATCTTCGATACGACCCTGCGCGACGGCGAGCAGTCCGCCGGCATCGCCTTCACGCCCGAGGAGAAGCTGGAGATCGCGCGCCAGCTGGAGCGGCTCGGCGTGGACGTGATCGAGGCGGGCTTCCCCTGCTCCACGCCGGGCGACCTGGAGGCCGTGCGCGCCGTCTCGCGCGAGGTGCGCGGGGCGACCGTGTGCGCCCTCGCGCGCGCCGTGCCGGGCGACGTCGACACCGCCTGGGACGCCATCCGCGAGGCCGCCGACCCGCGCATCCACGTCTTCATCAACAGCAGCGACATCCAGATGGCGCACCAGCTGCACAAGGACCGCGAGCAGGTGCTGACGCAGGCGGAGGCCATGGTGAGGCGGGCGGCGGGCTACACGAGCAACGTCGAGTTCAGCCCCATGGACGCCACGCGCTCCGATCCGCGCTTCATCCACGCCATCGTGGAGCGCTGCATCGAGGCGGGGGCCACCGTCATCAACATCCCCGATTCGGTGGGCTACGCCATTCCCTCGGAGCTGGGGGCGCTGTTCGACGACATCCGCGAGCACGTGCCCAACATCCACAAGGCGCGCCTCAGCTTCCACGGCCAGAACGACCTCGGCCTCTGCACGGCCAACACGCTCACGGCCATCGAGCACGGGGCGCGGCAGGTGGAGGTGACCGTGAACGGCATCGGCGAGCGCGCGGGCAACACCTCCCTCGAGGAGGTGGTGATGGCCATCAAGACGCGCGCCGACTACCTCGGCGACGTCGACTGCGACGTCGACACGCGCGAGATCTACCGCTCCAGCAAGCTGGTGGAGCGCCTCTCGGGCATGTCCGTGCAGTGGAACAAGGCGATCGTGGGCAAGAACGCCTTCCGCCACGGCTCCGGCATCCACCAGGACGGCATCCTCAAGCTGCGCGAGACGTGGGAGATCATGGACCCGGTGCAGATCGGCATCCCGCAGGGCACGCAGCTGGTGCTGGGCAAGCTCTCCGGACGCCACTACTTCAAGCAGCACATGGAGAACCTGGGCTACGAGCTGACGGAGGAGGAGCTGAACCGCGCCTTCACCGCCTACAAGGAGCTGGCCGACCGCAAGATCGAGGTGGACGACCGCGACCTGGAGGCCATCGTGAGCGACAACATCCAGTCGCCCGTGGCGGAGCTCTGGGGGCTGGAGCACGTGCAGGTGTCCAGCGGCGACCACGCCACCCCCACGGCCACGGTGCGGCTGCGTTCGCCCGACGGCGAGCAGCTCACGGACGCGGCCACGGGCACGGGGCCGGTGGACGCGGTCTACCGCGCCATCAACCGCATCACGGGGCTCGCCCCGGCGCTCACGGAGTTCAGCGTGAACGCCGTCACGGAGGGCATCGACGCGCAGGGCAACGTGACCATCCGCATCGAGGACGAGGGCCAGACCTACACGGGGCGGGCCGCCGACACGGACATCATCGTGGCCAGCGCGCGGGCCTACATGGCGGCGCTCAACCGCATGCTCGCCATCCGCGCGCGGGGCAAGGGCGCGGTCGCCGGAGACCCGGTCCATCTCTAGGGGGCGGGGCCGCGCGGGGCGGCGGCGCGGGTTCGCCGCCGCCCTCCTCGTCCCGCTCGCGCTCGCCGCGCTCGTCGCCTGCACGCCCGACCGCTCGCGGCTCACCTCGCCCTCGGCGAGGGCGCTGCTGGGCGTGACCGCGCCCGCCCTGCTCGCCTACGAACCGACGGGCGCGCCGCCCGACGCCGTGACCGCGCCCGCGGGCTGGTCGCTCTCCATCGACCTCGCCCGCTTCGGCGAGCTGGAGGACTTCACGCCCGCGCTGGCCGTGCTGCTCGACATCGAGAGCGAGCCGGGCGCGAGCATGGACCTCTGGCTCACGCACGAGGGGGGCGCGCTCGCGCGCTGGTCCGGCGGGCGCACGGACGACTACCGCGGCGACGCCTGCTTCCAGCTGCCCCTCGCGAGCGAGGACGGAGCGCGCGCCATCCCGCTCGCGGGCACGCGCGGGCACGCCATCACGGTCGCCTTCCGCGACGCCGGGGGGCGCGTGCTCGTGGCGATCACGCGCGGCGTGGCCGGCTTCCCCCCGCAACTGACCGGCGAGACGCCCGCCGCCGCCGTCTTCCGCGACCTGCTCGCCTGCCCCTGAGTGGCGCGCCCGCGTAGGCTGTGCTTCAGAGGAGGGCCCGATGGCTTACTTCAGATGCGATACCGCAGCGGACGTGGTCTTCATCGAAATCCGCGAGCCCGAGGGCGGCGAGCGCGATGGCGAAAGCATCGACGAACTGCGGATCCGCCACTACGACCACGCGGGCAACGTCTGCGCCTACGAGTTCCTGTTCGTGGATCGCGGCATCTCGCTCGACGGCATCCCCGAAGAGGACGCCGCGCTCATCCGCGAGGCCGTCGGGCATGTGAAGGGGCTGACCTTCGCCGGGCCGCGTGGCGGCGCTCAGTGAATGAGGCGGCGGCGCATCAGCTTCACGGCCAGCACGTAGAAGAAGACGGTGGCCACCGCCAGCCACGCCAGGCTGACGAGCATCGACCACTCCAGGTCGCCCGTGATCAGGCCGCGGTAGATGTCCACCACGTGCTTGAGCGGCACGAACCAGCCCACCACCTGCACCCAGCCCGGCATGGCGTCGAAGGGGAAGAAGGCGCCGCCGAACCAGAACATGGGGTTGATGACGAGCGTGAAGAAGTAGGCGAAATGGCTCATGGCGCGGGCCACGGAGGCGAAGGCGATGGAGATGGAGCTGAACAGCAGCCCCGGCAGGATGCCCACGGGGATGGCCAGCAGCGCCCAGGGCGAATCGATCATGTGCAGCCAGGGGTTGAGGATGAACGACACCAGCAGGATGTAGGAGCCGTTCACGAGCGAGCGCGTCGTGCCCCACAGGATCTCGCCCGTGATCACGTCGTCCACGCTGATGGGCGTGGCGATGATGGACTCGTAGGTGCCCTGCATTTCGAGGCGCACGTAGCTGCCCCAGGCGCACTCGAAGGTGGCCGCGAACATGGGGAAGAGGGCCAGCAGGCCGGGCGCGAGGAACTCCACGTAGGCCTCGCCGCTGTCCAGCTCGACGAAGCGCCCCAGCGCCAGCCCGAGGGCGAGGATGATGGCGAAGGGCTCAATGGCCACGCCGAGGAACTCGGTGAACCAGTTGCGCAGCGTGGCGTCGCGGTTGCGCTGCCAGACGCGAAACGCGCCGGGGGAGACGTCGGGGGCGAGGGGAATGGCGATCAATCGAGCAGCCCCCGTCCCGTCAGCAGCAGGAACACATCCTCCATGTTCCCCGGGCGCAGGTGGGCGCGGTGGGGGTCGCCCACGCGCGCCGCCGCCAGCTCGGAGGCCTTGCCGCCGCCGAACACGTAGGTCAGGTCCTCCACCTGCTCCACGGCCACGCCCTCGTCCTGGGGGAACTCCATGAGCAGGGCGTCGCGCTCGGCGGGGGGCAGGCGCAGCTCCAGCACCTGCGGCCCCGCCACCTCGGCGATGAGGTCGTGGGGCCGCCCCTCCCGCAGGATGCGCCCGCGGTGCATGATCACGAGGCGGTCGCAGAGGTGCGTGGCCTCCTCCATGTAGTGCGTCGTGAGCAGCATGGTGACGCCGCGCGCCTTGAGCAGGCGCAGCTGCTGCCAGACGAGGTGGCGGGCCTGCGGGTCGAGGCCCGTGGTGGGCTCGTCGAGGATGAGCACGCGCGGGTCGTTCACGAGCGCGCGCGCGATCGTGAGGCGCCGCTTCATGCCCCCGGAGAGGTCGTCCACGTTCGACCTGGCGCGGTCGTCCAGCTGGAACAGGGCCAGCGCCTCGTCGATGCGCTGGCGCACGGTCTCCTTGCCCAGCCCGAAGTAGCGCGCGTACACCTCGAGGTTCTGGCGCACGAGCAGGTCGGGGTCGAGGTTGTCGTCCTGGGGCACGACGCCGAGTACGGCCTTCACGCGCCGCGGCGACCGGGCCACGCTCATGCCCGCCACGCGCAGCTCGCCGCGCGTCACGGGCGAGCCCGCCGTGATCATGCGGATGGTGGTCGTCTTGCCCGCGCCGTTGGGGCCGAGCACGCCGAAGCACTCGCCCTCGCGGATGTCGAAGGCGATGCCGTCCACGGCCACGAAGTCGCCGTAGTGCTTGACGAGGCCGCGCGCCTCGATGAGGGCGGATGTCACGTCGGGCGTCCTCTCTGGCGCTCCCGCGCGGGGGCGCTGGCGTCGCGCGCGTCCGCTCCATCGTGGGAAGCGGCGGCGCTACGTTCAATCGCGCGGGGCCGCCGTGCGCACGGAGAGCTCGGTGCCGCCGCGCAGCGGCAGCGTGCTCGAAACGAAGCCGTTGGCCGGGTCGCGCACCCAGTCCACGTAGGCGGCCATCTCGCGCGGGAAGCTCCCCACGTTGTCGGCGAGAGCGACGCCGCCCGCGCGCAGGCGGGGCGCGAGCAGCCGGAGCATGGCCAGGTTCAGGTGGGGGAAGCCGTCGATGAGCACGAGGTCGAGCGTCCCGCCGGGGTCGGCCAACGTCTCGCGCGCGTCGCCCACGCGCACCTCGGCGTAGGCGGCCAGCCCGGCATCGGCGAGGTTGGCGCGCGCGACGGCGGCCTTCGAGGGCTCGATCTCGCTGCCGATGGCCAGCCCGCCGCCGTTGTCGCGCATGGCCGCCGCCAGGTAGATGGTGGAGACGCCGAAGGAGGTGCCGAACTCCGCCGCCCGCCGCGCGCCCAGCGCCCGCGCCAGCAGGTAGAGCAGCTCGCCCTGCTCCCGTTCGAGGGAGATGTACTTGTCGCGGTAGAGGTCGCGCGCGGCCTCGGGGTCGAAGGGCGCGTCGGCGGGCGGGCGCGGACCGGCGCGTTCGGCGAAGGCGCGCATCTCCGCCGCGGCCCCGGCGTGCAGGCGGTCGAGCACGGCGCGCACGGCGGGGTCGGCGATGGGGCCGCGCGGCTCAGTCAAGGTCGTCGTCCCCGTCGGCGGGGATGGGGACCGCCCGCTCGCCCTCGATGCGCGTCTCCGACCAGCCCGCCTCGGCCAGCCGTCCCGTGTCGAAGGCGCGCTCCTCCTCGCCGCCGTCCTCGTCGGTGAGGTCCTCGACGTCCTCGCGCAGGAAGTTGCGGCGCGTGTAGGCGCGCACGCCGCCGGCGCTGGATTTGGGGAAGCTGACCTTGCCCGCCTGCGAGAGGTGCTGGAAGGTTTCGCGCACGACGATGCGGGGCGGGTCGCCGTTGCTCACGAGCGCCGCCGAGTAGCGGTTGCCCCCGGCCATGAGGCGCGCGAGGCGCAGGCCCGTGCGCGGCTCGACCATGCCGAGGTAGTCGCCGTCGGGCGTGAGGGCGTTGACGGCGTCGCCGCGCGCCTCCAGCCGCAGGGGGTCGCCCGCGTCGAGCGCCTTCAGGGCCGCCGCGCGCTCGGCCTCGAGGCGCACGATGGCGGCCTTGCCCCCCTCCTCGATGAAGAGGGCGCTGTCCACCTGGGCGGCGGGCGGGGGGGCGTCCGCGCGCGTGGCCCCGGCCAGGCGGTCGAGGTTGCGCCGCGCGATGGCGTTGGCGGGGTCGAGGCGCAGCGCCTTGCGGTAGGTGGCGCGGGCCTCGCGCACCTTGCCCAGTTCGGTGAGCGCCTTGCCGAGGCGGTTGTAGACCTCGGCGTCCTCGCCGAAGCGCGCGAGCAGCTCGCGGTTGAGGTCGGCGGCCTCGCGCCAGCGCCCGGCCACGGCCAGCTTCACGGCGCGCTCGCCCGCGGCGCGCCGGGCCTGCGCGCCGTCGCCCGGCGGACGCGGCGGGGTCGGGCTCTCGCTCATGACGGGAGAATAGGACCGCCCGCCGCGAAGCCGCAACGCCCCGCGCGGCGCGCGGCGGCGTAGAATCGCGCCCCATGGACGCCACGCCCATCGTCATCTCCGGCAGCGGGGCCATGGGCCGCGAGGTGGCGCGCGCCGCCGCCGCCGATGCCGGCGTGGAGGCGCTCGCCTTCATCGACGCCCTCTCCGCCGAGGACGAGTGCGAGGGGCTGCCCGTCTACCGCGAGGCGGAGGCCTGTCTCGACGCCCACCGGCCCGCCGTGGCGGTCGATTTCTCGAACGCGGCGTGGACGCCGGTGCTGGCGCGCGCGGCCCTCGAACGCGGCGTGCGTCTCGTCATCGGCACGACGGGCCTGCCGGACGCCTTCATCGAGGAGCTGCGGAGGGAGACGGAGGCGCGCGCGCTGGCCGCCGTGGCGGCCCCCAACTTCGCCATCGGCGCGGTGCTGCTCATGCATTTCGCCCGCCAGGCGGCGCGCTTCTTCGACCACGCGGAGATCATCGAGCTGCACCACGCGGGCAAGGCGGACGCCCCCAGCGGCACCGCCAGGGCCACCGCCGAGCGCATGGCGGAGGCGCGCGACGAGCCCTTCCGCCACGTGGGCGCGGAGCTGCAGACGGTGGAGGGCACGCGCGGCGGCGAGCTGGGCGGCGTGGCCATCCACTCCGTGCGCCTGCCCGGGCTGGTGGCCCATCAGGAGGTGCTGCTGGGGGGGCTCGGCCAGACGCTCTCGCTGCGCCACGACAGCACGGGGCGGGAGTCGTTCATGCCCGGCGTGCTGGCGGCGGTGCGGGCGGTGCTGGAGGCGGACGGCCTCGCGCTCGGCCTGGACGAGCTGTTCGGGCTGGTCTGAGCGCCTACGGCCCGGGCGACGCCAAGGCACTACGCAGGGATCCAGCCCGAGCATGAGGTCCACTGTATGGACGAGCAGCCTACTCAACCGCGTCCCCGTCGCAGTTGGGGCAGTACAACTCCGCGCCGCAGTCCGCGCAGTACAGGTCCGCGGCGCTCTCGACCTCACCCTCGTCGTCGGGCGCGTACTCCGGCAATAGATGCGCGTCGTCTTCGCCACGCGCGCTTCGCTGCGCCGCCACGCGCACGCCCCAGAGCATCCACACCAACACGAGGACGACCGCTCCGATAACGATGAGGATCAACGCGATGCTCACGACGCCGAGCCGCCAATGACGGGACCATCGCCGTCCACGTCGAAGAACATCTGGCCCTGCGGACGCGGCGGTTCTTCCATCTCGGGCTCCGGCGGCGCAACGGCCTCCGGTCCGACCGGCTCCGCTTCGGGCGCGATGGTTTCCGCTTCGGCATCAACCACAGCCTCGACGGGCTCCGCGTCCGCTTCCGCCTCCGTATCGGGCGCGACCGCTTCCGGCTCGGCTTCAACCTCAGCCTCGACGGGATCCGGCTCCGCATCGGGCGCGACCGCCTCCGCTTCGGCATCAACCTCGGCCTCGGCAGGCTCCGCGTCCGCGTCCGGCTCCGTATCGGGCGCGAGCGCCTCCGGTTCGGCATCAACCTCGGCCTCGGCAGGCTCCGCGTTCGCATCAGGCTCCGCATCGGGCGCGAGCGCCTCCGGTTCGGCTTCGACCTCGGCCTCGACGGGATCCGCCTCCGCTTCCGGATCGGCGTCATCGGGCGACGCCTCCGGCAGCGGCGCCGGAGGGGGCACGGCGCGGCCACGCGGCACGCCGCCGTTGCCGTTCCCCGGATCGAAGTTGGCGATGCTGGCCACGCGGTCGTTCCCGCCCACCTTCATGACGGTCACGCCCTGCGTGTTGCGGCCCAGCAGGCTGATGGTGTCCACCTGCGTGCGGATGAGGATGCCGTCCTCGGTGACGAGCATCAGCTCCTGGCCGGGGGCCACCAGCCGCACGGCGGCCACGTTCCCCGTCTTCTCCGTGATGTTGAGCGTGCGCACGCCCTGCCCGCCGCGCCCCTTGCGCGGGTACTGTTCCAGCTCCGTGCGCTTGCCGAAGCCGCGCTCGGTGATGGCGAGCAGCTGCTGGCCGTCGGCCTCGACCGCCTCCGCGCCCACCACCCAGGCGCCGTCGTGGAGGCGGATGCCGCGCACGCCCCCGCTCGTGCGGCTGGCGCTGCGCAGCTCGCGCACGGCGAAGCGGATGGCCTGCCCGTCGCTGGAGACGAGCGCGAGGTCGTCGCCCTCGCGCGCCAGCCGCGCCCCGATGAGCTCGTCGCCGTCGTCCAGGCGCATGGCGATCTTGCCGTTGCGGCGCACCTCCTCGAACTCCTTGAGGGGCGTCTTCTTGGCCTGCCCCTGGCGCGTGGCCAGCACGAGGAAGTCGTGCTCGTAGTCCTTCACCACCACGATCGTGGTGACGCGCTCGCGCTGGTCGATCTCGATGAGGTTGGTGATGAAGGCGCCCCGCGCCTGCTTCTTGGAATCGGGGATGTCGTAGCCGCGCAGGTGGTAGACCTTGCCGCGGTCCGTGAAGAACAGCACGTTGTCGTGCGTGTCGCAGACGGCCAGCTTGAGCACGGCGTCCTCGTCGCGCACGGCGGCCCCGCGGCTGCCCTGCCCGCCGCGCCGCTGCGTGCGGAACTCGTGCAGGGGCGTGCGCTTCACGTAGTTGCGGCGGCTGAGGGTGACGGCGCACTCCTCGTGCGCCACGAGGTCCTCCTCGCGGAAGCTCTCCGGGTCGCCCTCCACGATCTCCGTGCGCCGCCCGTTGCCGTAGCGTTCGCGCAGCTCCTTCAGGTCGTCGCGAATGAGGAAGTCGATCTTGCGCGGGTTGGCGAGCAGATCCTCGAGCCAGGCGATGCGCTCCAGCAGCTCCGCGTGCTCGTCCTGCAACTCCCGCCGTTCGAGGGCGGCCAGCCGCCGCAGCTGCATGTCGAGGATGGCGCGCGCCTGCGCCTCGGTGAAGGCGAAGGGGTCGTCCTGCAGCAGGCCCAGCGCCGCCGCCGCCGATTCCGCCCCGCGGATGGCGGCGATCACCTGGTCCAGCATGTCGATGGCGCGCAGCAGGCCGGTGAGGATGTGCTCGCGGTCGCGGGCCTTCTCCAGCTGGAATTCGCTGCGCCGCCGGATCACCTCGCGGCGGTGGTCGAGGAAGATGTCGAGCGCGCGCTTGAGGCCCACGCGGCGGGGCGCGCCGTCGACGATGGCCATCATGTTGATGGCGAAGGTGGAGCGCATGGCGGTGTGCTTGGAGAGCAGGTTCTTGATCTGCTGGGCCGAGCCCTCGCGCTTCAGCTCGATGACCACGCGCAGGCCGTCGCGGTCGCTTTCGTCGCGCAGGTCGGCGATGCCCTCGATCTTCTTCTCGCGCACGAGGTTGGCGATCTTCTCGATGAGCGAGGCCTTGTTCACCTGGTAGGGCAGCTCCGTGATGATGAGCTGCGTGCGGCCGCGCGCGCCCTCCTCCACGGCCGTGCGCGCGTGCACGGTGATGCGCCCGTGGCCCTCGCCGTAGGCGTGCCGGATCTGCTCGCGGTTCTCGCCCACGAGGGCGATGCCCGCCGTGGGGAAATCCGGCCCCCGCACGATTTCCAGCAGGTCGTCGAGCGTGGCCTCGGGGCGCTCGATGAGCAGCGTGGCCGCGTCCAGCATCTCCTCCAGGTTGTGCGGGGGGATGTTCGTGGCCATGCCCACGGCGATGCCGGAGGAGCCGTTGAGCAGCAGGTTGGGCAGGCGCGAGGGCAGGATGGAGGGCTGCTCGTAGCGCCCGTCGTAGTTGGGCTCGAAATCGACGGTGTTCTGGTCGATGTCCGCGACCAGCTCCTCGGCGATGGGGGCCAGCCGCGCCTCGGTGTAGCGCATGGCGGCGGGCGGATCGCCGTCCACGCTGCCGAAGTTGCCCTGGCCGTCCACCAGCGGGTAGCGCATGGAGAAGTCCTGCGCCATGCGCACCATGGCCTCGTAGACGGGGCTGTCGCCGTGGGGGTGGTAGCGGCCCATGACGTCGCCCACGATGCCGGCGGACTTGCGGTAGGCGGTGCCGGCGCGGGCGCCGCCGTCGAACATGCCCCAGACGATGCGGCGCTGGACGGGCTTGAGGCCGTCGCGGGCGTCGGGCAGGGCGCGCGCCACGATCACGCTCATGGCGTAATCGAGGTAGCTCTCGCGCATCTCCCGTTCGAGGTTGACGGGGCGGATCAGGTCCGTCGTCTCGTCCATCGACATGCGCGCGCACGCTCCCGCGGCACTATCCCGAAACCGCTAGGGCGATTGTACCATTCCCGCGCCGTATGGGCGCGGGAGGGATCGCGGGCGCGGGCCGCATGCCCTATCATGGGCGGGAACGGAGGCCGCATGTCCCTTCGCAAGCAGCTCGCCGATCTGGCGACGGAGTCGCCCTCGCGCAAGCCGCCGACGCTGGCCGAGCTCGAGCGGCTGGCCGAGGAGCGCCGCCGGTTCATGCGGAAGCTGGCGATGGGCCGTGGTTCGGCCATGGGGAGTTTCCTGCGCGGCATGTCGCCGCTTCGCCGTCGCCGTCTCTCGCCGGGCCCCATGTTCATTCGCGACGACGCCACGGCGATCGCCTTTGACTGGTACATGGTGGGGCAGGACATGTGGGCGGCCGTGGGCCAGTTCGAGAACAGCGCCGAATACAGGCAGGCGATGGAGCGGCGCGAAAGCAGGGGAAGAGCCATGCCACTCGGGGATGCGGCCAGGATTCACCGGTTCTGTCGCGAGGAGGTCGCCCTCGCCCGCGAGGACGGCGAGACGCAGGTGCGGTTCCGCGTCGGCGACATCCGCGACGACATCGGGCTGGACTACGACGACGCCGCCCTCGACATCTGCCAGGTGCTCGATACGCAGAAGTTCGCGCGGGAAGCCCGGGTGGAGCCGCTGGGCAAGCGCGGGCCCGTCACGGGGCTGGAGACGGTCTACCGCTTCCGCGTGCTGTGAGCGCTAGCCCGCCAGCTCGCGCAGGAGGGCCTCCCGGCGGCGAAGTCCCGAAACCGCTAGGGCGATTGTGCCATTCCCCCGCTTGGGCGTGAACCGCTACAGGTTGGCCAGCACATTAGCGGCGGGCATCCGCAAGACCGGATCCCTTGCCAGCACGGTCAGACTCCTTCGCCCTCGCGTCATCGCGACATACATTTCCTTCGGGGTCAGGTCGTCCGTATCCATCACGATGGCATGATCAAACTCCAATCCCTTCACCAAAAGGGGCGTGGAAACGATGCGATTCTCCGGTCGGCGACCACGGATTCTAGCGCGATCCCGGACACGCCAAGCGACGTCTTTCAGAGCTGTATCATCATCCCGATAGGATTCCAAAGTGGTCTTCATTGCTTCCCACAGTTCACGACGATAGAGATGAGCATGAGGTATATGATCAAAAACACGCGCTGCAGCAATAAGTGTATCATCACTAGGATAAATCGCAAGTTGATTAAGTTTTACGATCACATTTTGATCCACATCCATATGATCAGCTTCCGGAATAATGCCGGAATTATAGTATGAAAGATATGCATCCATCTTAGTTTGAAGGTTTGTGAAGCAGGAAATTGCAAAACGTAGCATTAAGGATGCCTGATGGTAGCCGGAATCAGAATTATCCAGTTTCTCAGTGAACTGCATCAAAGCACTGCAATCCATTTCTTCCATCGAACTGAATATTCCGTGCAACAGGCTCGCAAGATCATAACAATCATTGCGCCACTTTCTGATCACGACAATGCTACCATGTTTTGTGGCCGCAGCCTCAAGTATAGCCTTTTGTGGATCCGAGGAAACCCATTCGCACGGAGATTCACGAATATCCACCGCCTCGCCCTTGTCCAATCGATCACGCACTTCAGTTATCCATTGACTAAGATCGTCGTTCACATTCTTCCAGCGATGAGGAGTGCTGAGGTCTGGTAGGCGCTCGAAGTGAGGGGAAATGTCTCTTTTCCAATCAACAGTTTGTCCTGCGAAGTCAAAAATGCCTTGCATGGGGTCTCCAAGAATCTTACACGGCAGAATATCGGAAATTCTCATCACGATCTCGTGCTGATCAATACTACAATCCTGATATTCATCCACGTACACGTCCGTATAGGAATTTTGGAGGATAGTACCGAAGACACGATTCCGCGAAAGGGCAATGGCATCCCTATAGACCTGATTCCATTCCGCCCTCACAGGAGAGTCAGTAATAAGGCCAGACAAGGACGGGAAAGACTTGGCATACCTGAGCGCAAAACCGGCAATCGTTTCGATCCGATACTTATGCCAAGGAACGCCATGCTGACGCAGGCGACTCCGCAGGGCATTCACGCCCGAATGCGTATGGGTGAGGACGAGGCTCCGATCTTCAGTCAGGTTAACGGCACGAGCAATCAATTCGGTCTTCCCACAGCCTGCCGGAGCGATCACGAAGGCGCGGTCCGCCGACGTAAGCATTTCAGCATTAGTCTCCGTAGGCAAGTTTTCGCAGCTTTCTGATCTTTTGTGCAAGATCGGTAGTTTCGAAGGAATCCACATCTTCGGCGATTGCTTCTCCAATCTTCCGTCCAACAGTGATAGTTTTGTACCAATTCTTCTTATGTGCAGCATCCCCTAGCGGTTTACGCAATTGATCCAGGGAATATGTATCACACCATTCCCTCCACGATTTTGGGCGACGACCATGATCAAGCCCAAGTTCATTGGCTAGATGTGCTGAAATTGCGTCTTCTCCTTTTTCCGAAACAGCTATTTCCCACAGTTTCTCCAGAATTTTCTCACTAACATCTCGCATAAGGCGCTGCTCCGTGTTCGTTTCTCCATCCCACACAATAGTATCAATCCCTTCCGATTCAAGATCATCTATGGATGGATTCGTTTGAACGTCACTATCACTCCAGTAGATGCAGGAGAACCCCAGTTTTTTGAGATTCATTGCCTTACCCGGAGCCAACGATCCTTCACCATCGACAAAAACAGTGCCAAGCGTGGACAAAGGATATTTCTCCAATTTGTCCCAATGATCGATAAGCCCTCGCGCGATTCCGTATTCAGTCTTCCCTTCACAAACAATGACCCTCCGACCGAGGAGTGCTTCTGGCACAGAACGGATAGTGCCCTGCAGGTTTTTATTGGGATGGTATATTTTGACTATTCCATCCTTGTCTTTCTGAACCACTGCAAGCCCTTCAGCACCGATTTCGGCAACTGCAATGGTCGAATGGGTAGTGAATATAACTTGGTGTTTCAATTCTTGGAGCTTGTTCACCATGTGACGGAGACGATGGGGTTCAAGACCACCTTCAATTTCATCAACCAGTGTGACCAGTGATTCACTAATTTGCTGTTGAATAGCAAGGGAAAGCAGGCGACGACTTCCCATCCCAAGATTTCCCGCCGCTATGCCCTCTGCCTGCTTCAGATGTAGGGCTCCGGCATTGATGTTGATGTCCAAGCCAACCTTCAACGGCAAGTCGGCATACGATCCGTAGATCTTTCCCCATTCTCCTGCCTGTTCTGCGATTTCTTGCAGATCAGAAAACTGCATCGTTCCAATGGCTTCTCGCGCAGTTTTCTGAGCACTGTTCAGAACTTCATCCACGTCTGCAATTCCAGTAATTCTTCGCAGGGAAGAGCTTCGTCCCCAAGACAACTGCAAAGCTGTATTTTCATTCAAGCGCACCACTCCAATAGTAGCCCGATCAGCGGCGCTGATCATTCGACCCTCAGGATTTCGGTCGTTAATCACATGCCAAGCAGGCTCAAGCGACTCGTCGATCCGCAGACGAACTGTCAGGACTGGCGTGTCGTCATTCTCCGGCTCATCCTGGATCTGCCCATCGAGCGACCAGCCACGGACCTCCAAACCGTACTTGCTATCGGAAAGCAGGATGGGGGGAAGATCGGCCACGGTGACTTCGATTTCGATCAGGCCCTCAATGATTCCACGATAAAAGTCGGACTCAGAAATCTGGAACCAGTTCCGGGGGAACAGAGCAAGCGTGATGGCGTCCAGGATGGTGGTCTTGCCAGAGTCACCCGACCCGATCAGGCAGACCAACCCGGAGGGCGGATCCCAATTCAGGGAGCGGATACCCCTGAAGTTTTGGATCGAGAGGCGAACAATCCTCATCTTGAGCGCTAGCCCGCCAGCTCGCGCAGGAGGGCCTCGGCGCGCTCCAGCCGCTCGAGGATGCCCCACTGGCCGTGGATGTTGAGCGTCATGTTGGCGGCGTTGCCGCGCACGCCCGCCATGCGCCCGCCCGTGCGCACCTCGCGCTCGTAGCGCGCCAGCACGCCCGATTCGGCCCCGAAGGCCGCGGCCAGCACCTCGCCCGTGCGCGCGTCCCACTGGTCGTACTCGAAGGGGTTGGGGCCCGTGCCCCGCAGGCGCGGGATGAGGTCGAGCTGCGCGCGGATGCGGTCGCGGTCGGCGGCGGTGACGGCCATGCGCGCGATTCTACGCGCCCCGCGCCCCGCGCGCCGCCGCCGCGCTTTGACAAGCGCCCGCGCGTCCGTTCCCCTTGGGCGGATGCGCGCCCTCGTGCTCGCCAACGGCGACCCGCCGTCCGCCGCGCTCTTCGCCGAGCTGCGCGCGGGCGCGGACCTGCTCGTGGCCGCCGACGGGGGAGCGCGCGCGGCCATCGCCCTCGGCGCCGTGCCCGACGCGGTGGTGGGCGACCTCGATTCGCTCGGCGGGGCGCGCGACGCCATCCCCGCCGACCGCCTGCGCCCCGACGCCGACCCCGACGCCACCGACCTCGAGAAGGCCGTCGCGTGGTGCCTCGACGCGGGCTGCGACGCCATCGACGTGGCGGGCGCGGGCGGGGGGCGCGCCGACCACGCCTTCGCCAACCCCGGCGTGCTCACGCGCTTCGGGCGGCGCGCCCGCGTGCGCCTCGTGGACGAGCGCTTCGCCGTCGAACTGGTCGATGGCGAGGCGCTCGTGGAAGGGCCGCCGGGCACGGTCGTCTCGCTCGTGGCGGCGGGGCGCTGCGAGGGCGTGAGCACGGACGGCCTGCGCTGGGAGCTGCGCGAGGCGGCGCTCGCGTTCGGGGCGCGCGGCGTGCACAACGAGATCGCGCGCTCCCCCGCGCGCGTCTCCGTGCGCTCCGGCGACCTGCTGCTCTTCCGCGGGCGCTGGGTGGAGCGCCACGCCTGATCGGGCGGCGGCGTAGACTGGCCATCCGCCCCCGCCGGGGCCGCGAGGAAACGCATGGAACCGGACGCGATCACGCTGGCCGTCGCCGACGACCCCGCGCTGGGCGCGGAGATCAACGACATCCGTCGCCGCACCGCCGCCATCGTCACGGAGGACGTCATCCCCAACGAGGGGGCGCTGCGGCGCGACGGCCCCGACGCGGAGGCGCTGCGCGCGGGCATCCGCGAGCGCGTGAAGGCCGAGGGCCTGTGGGCGCCCCACCTGCCGCGCGAGTACGGCGGCATGGGCGCGGGCTTCCTCAACCACGCCTACATGAACGAGGTGCTGGCCTGGAGCCCCCTCTCCAACCCCCTCTTCGGCGTGGTCGCGCCCGATTCCGGCAACCAGACCATCCTCGTGAAGTACGGCACGGAGGAGCAGAAGCGGCGCTGGCTGGAGCCGTCCGTGCGCGGCGAAATCCGCTCCTGCTACTCCATGACCGAGCCCGACCAGCCCGGCTCCGACCCGTACTCCATCCAGACGCGGGCCGTGCGCGACGGCGACGAGTGGGTCATCAACGGGCGCAAGTGGTTCACCTCCGGCGCCAGCCGCGCGGCCTTCGCCATCGTCATGTGCCGCACGCAGGAGGACGACGGGGAGGGCGGCGCGCGCGACCGCATGACGCAGATCATCGTGCCCACGGACGCGCCCGGCTTCACCATCGTGCGCGGCGTGCCCGTGTGGGGCCACGACGGCGACCACTGCGAGGTCGTCTACGACAACGTGCGCGTGCCCGTGACCAACCAGCTGGGGCGCACGGGCTCCGGCCACCAGGCGGCGCAGGACCGGCTGGGCGCGGGGCGCGTGTTCCACTGCATGAACTCCATCGGCCAGATGTGGCGCGCCTTCGACCTCATGCTGAAGCGCGTGATGACGCGCGACGTGCACGGCGGCCCCATGCGCGACAAGCAGTTCGTGCAGGGCTTCATCGCGGACTCGTACATCGACATCCAGGCGGCGCGCCTGATGACCATCCATTGCGCGGGGCGCATCGACGCTGGCGCGGACGCGCGCGCCGACATTTCGGCCATCAAGATCGCCGTGCCCGCGGCCTTCGAGCGCGTGGTGGACCGCGCCATCCAGGTGTACGGCGCGAAGGGCGTGTCGGGGGACACGCCGCTGGAGGGGATGTACCGGGGGGCGCGCACGCTGCGCATCCTGGACGGTCCGGACGAGGTGCACCGCATCGTGATCGCGAAGCGGGTGCTGGCGCGCTACCGCGACGGCATGTCGTGGGACTTCGGGGCGTGATGGGCTACTCGACACTCCGGAGAAGCGTGGGCGAGGCTGGCTCCGGCGTCGGCGTCCCATTGAGCGCCGCCTGATAGGTCTTGAGCCTCTCGATTGCCGGATCGAGCGACATGAGCAGGCGATGCCTCTCAGTGGCCGTGAAGGCGGAAGCGATCTCCGGGCGGAGTTTGGAAATGGCCACGGCCAGCTCGCGTTGCAGCGCTTGATACGTTTCCGCCGTCTTGGCCTCGACTTCTTCGGCGGAGGATGCCGTTTGGGAGTAGCGATACCGTTCCGGATTGGCCAAGACGAAGTCCACGGCTTCGCTCATGCCGAGCTGCCCGCTGGTCACCTTCCTCCCAATCATGTCCGCCTGGTGGGCATTGATGCGGGCGCCTCGCCTCTGGAGCTCGTCATCCAGCTCGCGAATGTGGCGCGCCGCTTCCCGAACACGGTCATCCATCTCAGGAGCATCGGGCTGAACGGGAACGCTCTTGGTCAGCTCGCGGACGTGCCGTCGGGCCAGCCCCTGGACCTCATGGGTCCGTCCCTCGCCAGACTCCAGCAGATCGAGAACGTCATCGGGGAGTTGGGCCAGCCTAACGTACGCGCGCACCTGCGTGGAAGACTTGGAGATAGCCTGACCGATCTCGTCAATCGGCAGCCTATACGCCGTTTGCAGTTCACGAATGCCGCGGCTCAATTCCAGCGGAGTAAGATCTTCGCGCTGAAGGTTCTCCACGATGGTCTGGACTGCGGCAGACGTGTCACTTTCGTCGGAGATGATGGCGGGGATCGTGGTTTGCCCAACCGCACGGCAGGCAGCGACCCTCCGGTGGCCGGCAATGATCTGGTAGCGCCCCCGATCAGTCGGCCTGACACGGATGGGCTGCAAAACCCCATGCTCACGGATGCTTTCCGAGAGTTCGGCGATGTCCAGCCCCTCGCGGACGTTCCGGGAGGGAGCAAGGTCTGCAAGCGCAATTTCCCTAGCTTTCATTTTCGTCCTCCTCCTTGAACAAAGGAAGCTCTCCATGAAGGTCTCCTATTTCAAGAAGCCTCCTTTTCGCGCCTCCGATTTCCTTAAGTGTATCTTCGACGCGATCAATCAGGCCAAGCGGAATCTGTTCGATGAGTTCACGAATATCTGCGTTCTCAAGCAAATCCATCGACTTCAAAAAGCCATCTTCCCCCATCGCACTATTCAGCGTCATTGTACGGGTAAGAAGGTCCGTAAACGACCTGTCCAACACCGACTCCGGGATCATTTCTCCAAGCGCCGTACTGCTCAGGCGCCCAAAGTCGTAGTAGAGCTTGGTAACAGGATCATGGCGAACTGCCAGTTTGGGGATATACAATCCCGGGTCATTCGGGTCACGCACTTTCCCTTTACGAAGATTCGTCAGCGCCGACCTAACAGCCTGAGCTTGAATCTTGGGGTACCATTCGCTGAGGCTATCCAGCATCTGGCGCATGGACGCTCCCGCACCCGGAGGCATTGCGGTCCAAAAGTCGTACAGCCTGCTCGCGACGCTTTCAGCCATCGGTCCCTTCCAGCCAACACCCTACAGACCTAGGGGCGAACGGGCAAGGGGCATGCCCGCAGTTCCGTCGCGGAGGTTCGGCGGTAGCTTCCCTGGATGCTGCGGGACCGCTTCGCGAGCGTGGCCCAGAATGCGTCCGACTGCAGTGCCTGCCTGACATCCCCGGCATGGCCGTCCTTCGGCGTCACCTCGAAGGCCGTGTTCATCACGACCGTGGCGGGGTCGTCGAGTGCGGTCCAGGCGGGGTGACGGAAGACATCGGAGATAGCGAAACGCCGTGAGGCTCCGGGTGGAGGCAGGCTGATGAAGCGGTACCACTCCGCTGGCCTTCTGACGAGGTCGCGTGCCAGGCGGGGGCGGGATGCCAGTGTGGCCCTGTGGCGTGAGAGGTACGAGGCGGTACCAGGAAATTCATCCAGACTGACGAGCGTCCAACGGTCCCCCGCCAACTCATACGGCCAAAGTAGCATGTGCGAGCATTCACCCTCCCGTTGGAGCGTGCGCCCGCGGACGATGGGGCGCAGCCGGCTGCGCTCGATCCCTTGACGCTGCGCATCATCGGCCGTGAGGACGAACACCTCGTTCGCGCCTGTCGCCACTCCTGCCCGAACGGTGGCGATGTCTCCAAGCGTTCGTTCGTCGGATGGAGTGGATGCATGCTTGCGGGAGCCGCCTCGACGGAAGGGACGAGGTGGCTGCGCCCTGCATCGCAGAAGGGCGGGGCTGATGGATGCCGGAGGCCTGAAGCCATCGCTGGCGATCGGGGTGATATCCCATTGCCCGTGGCGCGCCAGCAGTTCGCGTAGACGGGAAGCTGCGGGTTGGACACCGAGCCCGCCCGACACGATCAGGGCCAGCTCACCGTCAGGCCGGAGAAACCGCAACGCTTTCTCGACAAACAGGAAGCTCAAGTCAAAATTGCCCGTTGCAGCCCGAAACTGGCGACGATACCTCTCCCTGTCCTTCGCGGAGAGATGATGCGCCCGCACCCACGGGGGATTGCCGATCACAAAGTCGAAGCGTTCCGCCTCGTCCATCCGGAGCGCGTCGCTGATCCGCACATCCCACCGGGACGATTCGCCTCCGAAACACCCCGAGAGATGATCTCGCGTGGCCTGCGCGCGAACGTGATCGCGTTCGATGCCGGTCAGCGCTGCGACGATCTCTGCGCTGCTGGCATGTTCCGCGTTTTCCAGAATCTTGCCAGCCGCTTCAAGAAAAACGCCCTCGCCACAGCCCATATCGAGGATTCGGCTCCCACGCTTGAAGGCAAGGCCAGATAGCGTAGTCTTGGCCACATCAAAAGGAGTGAACACATCGCGCCGCATACGCGCTGTTTCGCTAGCCCCCTACCCCACCAGCGCATCCGCGAAGTCGGCCATCTCGCGCGCGAACGGCTCCGGCTCCAGCAGCATCCGCACATGGCTCGAACGCAGCTCGCGCACCGGCCAGCCACGCGAACGCGCCTCCCCCGCCGCACCGTCGTACGTCGGCGAGAGGTGGACGTAGCCCACCGGCGCCTCCGGCCAGTCCGCGGGCACGGGCAGCGGCTCGTCCAGCACCTCCACCGGCGTGGGGCGCTTGCCCGCGAACACCGTGGACTGCACGTCGGCCATGTTGTCGGGCTGCAGCGTGAGCGCCTCGCGCAGCAGGTCGAGGGGCCATTCGCGCACCGTTTCGGCGGCGGGCTCGATGCCGGGCTGGGGGGCCAGCCGCCCGCGCGGGGAGTAGGGCTCGACCGCCGCGCGCCGGAACTCGTCCACCTGCGCCTCGTCGCCGAAGAGGTCGAAGCGGCTGGCGCCGTCGCGGGGGATGTCCGAATCGACCAGCACGTAGGCGGCGGGGCCGCGCTCCAGCTGCCGCCCCAGCTGGGGCAGGAGCGGCCCCGCGCCGCTGTGGCCGACCAGCACGGCGCGGTCGAGGTCGAGGGTCACGTTGGCGAATTCGAGGGCGAACTCCTGGCAGTGGCGCTCCCAGTAGGTTCCCTCACGCACGGCCGGGGCGGTGAGCGCGGGCACGACCGCGACGGCGCCCAGGCGGCGCAGCTCGGCGGCCACGGGAACCCACGTGAAGGGGCCGATCAGCGGCCCGTGCGTCAGGATGAACGGCCTCATGGGGACACCTCCAGCGCCCGGCGGCGTTCCCGCGATTCTAGCGGGATTCGCCCGCGCGCGGGCGGGCGCGCCAGCCCGCGGGGATCAGATTCAGCGCCGCCAGGGCCGCGCCCGCGCCCACGAGGAACCAGCCGATGGAGGCCAGCCAGCAGTCGGTCACGCCGTCTCCCCTTCCCGCGCGGCCTCGTGGGCGGCGCGCGTCTCGCGCACGGACCACCAGGGTTCCGCGTTCGCGAGGCTCGTGATCTCGTCCCAGCGCGCCTCCACGTCGTCGGCGGTGGCGCCGGCGATGGGCACGCGCTCGTTCTGGATGATGGCGGCGCGCCCGAAGCCGCCGCCGCCCGCGTTGATGATCATGCCGCTCGACCGGCAGGCGTCGCTGCACAGGTAGGTGACGGCGGGGGCCACGAGTTCGGGGCTCATGGCGGCGGCGCGCTCGGGCGTCATGGCGCTCACGGAGGTGGTCATGCGCGTGGCCGCGCCCGGATTGAGGCAGTTGACCATCACGCCGTACTTCTCGCCCTCCAGCTTGGCCACGTTCATGAGGCCGATGAGGCCGGCCTTGGCGGCGGCGTAGTTGGACTGCCCGAAGTTGCCGAGGAAGCCGGAGTTGGAGGTGGTGAGCACGACGCGCCCGTAGTGCTGCTGGCGGAAGGCGGGCCAGGCGTGGTGGAGCAGGTTGTAGCCGCCCGTGAGGTGGACGGCGAGCACCGCCGCCCAGTCCGCCTCGGGCAGGTTGTGCAGGGCGCGGTCGCGCAGGATGCCCGCGTTGGAGACGACGATGTCGAGCCGCCCCCAGAGGTCGATGGCCTGCCGCACCATGGCGTAGGCGTCCTCGGAGCTGGTCACGTCGCCGGTGTTGGCCGAGGCCGTGCCGCCCGCCGCCTCGATCTCGCGCGCCACCGACTCCGCCACGGAGAGGTCCTCGCCCTCGCCGTCCAGCGTGCCGCCCAGGTCGTTGACGACGACCCTGGCGCCGTGGCGGGCGAGGTCGAGGGCGATGCCGCGGCCCACGCCGCGGCCCGCGCCCGTGACGAGGGCGGTGCGTTCGAGCAGGGAGACGGGCACGGTAAGCTCCGCGGACAAGGTTCCGCCGGGCAAGGGTGACGCCATCGCGCGCCCCCGTCCAGCGCGGGGAGGGAAACGCCATGCCGGGAAGGGTCGAGGGCAAGGTCGCGATCGTGGTGGGCGCGGGGCAGACGCCGGGCGCCACCATCGGCAACGGGCGCGCCACCGCCATCCTGCTGGCGCGCGAGGGCGCCGCCGTGATCGCCGCCGACCGCGACCTCGCGTCGGCGCGGGAGACGGCGGCGCTGATCGCGGACGAGGGCGGCGCGGCCTCGGCCTTCGCGGTGGACGCCACGGACGAGCGCGCCCTCGCCGCCCTCGTGGCCGACGCGCTGGAGCGGCACGGCGGGCTGGACATCCTGCACAACAACGTGGGCGCGAGCGTGGGCGCGGGCGACGCCTCCCCCATGGAGATGGACGAGGACGGGTTCGACCGCATCGTGGCGCTCAACTTCAAGAGCGCCTGGCTGGCCTCGCGGCAGGCCATTCCCGCCATGCGCGCGCGGGGCGGCGGCTCCATCGTGGCCATCTCCTCCATGGCCGCGCGCCACGCCTACCCCTTCCTCGGCTACAAGGCCACGAAGACGGCCCTGCTGGCGCTCACGGAGCAGCTGGCGGCGCAGCACGCGCGCGACAACATCCGCGTCAACGCCATCCTGCCGGGCGCCATGAACACGCCCATGGCCATCGAGCCGCGCGTGGCCGCGGGCGCGGACCGCGAGACGCTGGTGGCCGCGCGCGACAGCCGCGTCCCCCTCGGCGGGCGCATGGGCACGGGCTGGGACACGGCCCATGCGGCGCTCTTCCTGCACTCGGACGAGGCGCGCTTCATCTCGGGCGTGTCGCTGCACGTGGACGGCGCGGAGCACGTGAGCGACGCGGTCGCGGGCCAGTAGGCGCGCGGCGCGGTGTAGCATGTGAGGCGTCATGCCGTCGTCCGCCCGTTCGGCCATGCGCTTCCGTCGGCTGCGCCTGCGGAACTGGCGCAACTTCGTCGACATCGACGTGGAGCTGCAGCGGCGCGCCTTCCTGGTGGGCGCGAACGCCTCGGGCAAGTCGAACCTGCTGGACGTCTTCCGCTTCCTGCGCGACGTGGCGTCGCCGGGTGGCGGCTTCGAGCACGCGGTCTGGTCCCGTGGGGGCATCTCTCGCATCCGCAGCCTTGCCGCCCGCCGCAAGCCGTCCGTCGAGATACTGGTCGCCGTTGGGGACGACGAGGACGAGTGGGAATACCTGCTCCGTTTTGGGCAGGACGACGAGGGCGAACCCGTCGTGGATGCAGAGCAGGTTCGGCACAAAGGGAAGACGATCCTGAACCGTCCCAACACCGCCGACAAAGATGACAAGGCGCTCCTGACGCAGACCCACCTGCAGCAGATCGCCGCCAACGGCAAGTTCCGGGATCTGGCTGAATTCTTCTCCTCGGTCGCCTACCTGCACGTCGTTCCCCAGTCCATTCGGGAAACGGGCGTCCTGCCAGTGCGTGCGAATGATCAGTACGGCTCCGATCTGATTGAGCGCATCGCCAACACGCACGCGCAGACGCGGAAGGCGCGACTGGGCCGCATCCGCGAGGCCTTGAAGGTGGCGGTTCCGCAGCTGGCCGGCCTTGAGCTGGAGAAGGACGGGCTCGGCGTCCCCCACCTGTGGGGCAAGTACGAGAACTGGCGCGCCCGGGGCGTTTGGCAGAACGAGCAGGACTTCTCGGACGGCACGCTGCGGCTGCTGGGGTTGCTCTGGTCCACCCTCGAGCCGGGCGGCCCGCTGCTGCTCGAGGAGCCGGAGATTTCGCTCCATCCCGGCCTCGTCGAGTACGTGCCCCAGATGCTCGCGCGGATGCAGCTGCGTACGGGACGGCAGACGCTCATCAGCACGCACTCGCCCGAACTCCTGCGCGACGAGGGGATCGGGCTCGACGAAGTGCTGATTCTGGAACCGGGGGAAAAGGGCACTGGCATTCGTCTGGCGGCCGATACCCCCGAACTGCGCGGCATGGTCGCGGGCGGCATTCCGCTGGGCGACGTGGTGCTGCCCGAAACGCGCCCCGCCAACGCCAGCCAGCTCGCCTTCTACGCGAGGTAGCCGTTGGCCGCGCCCTTGCCGGTGGCAGTGCGGATCGCCGTCGAGGGCAACCTTGATGAAGCCGTCGCCGAACGATTGATCACGCTCTGTGGCGGCCAACCGGGGAAAGTGTCCCCGAAGCAGGGGCGTCCCTATGTGCTTGAACACATTGGCGGCTACAACGAAGGCGCGCGCTACGGCGGAATCTGGTTCGTGCTCGTGGACCTCGACCTCAAACCCGACTGCGCGCCCGCACTGGTCGCGGAGACGCTGCCCGAACTCGCCGAGGGCATGTGCTTTCGCGTGGCCGTGCGCGAGGTCGAGGCGTGGCTGCTCGCCGACCGGGCGGGCTTCGCCAGGTGGGCGGGCGTCTCCGCTGGCCGCATCCCTCTTGATGTGGGGCTACGCACTCAGGCATCCCTCACTCCTTCCTAGCACGACGGCAGGACGGCGACGAACATGAGCACGCCCACGAGCACGCCCAAACCGCACAGGCCCAGCAGCGCCAGCCCGCAACCGCCCTTCAGAACCACCATGCCTACCCTCCGCCCGCCCACCGCGAGCCACGCCCACTATGGTGGGGCATGGCACGGCTTGAGTCCATCGCGCAGCCGAAGGAACGGCTCGTCGCCATCGTGCGGGAGTCGCGCTGGCGCGAGCGGCGAGAGGCTATCGTGCCGCACCCGGACAGCGGCCGATCCGCAGGCCCCGCCTATACGAGCGTACTCACCGATTTCGTCGCCACGGACTGGGATGTGGATGCCGCCGCCAGCGTCGCACCCAGCCTCAACCGCGCGCTCCGCTGCCTGCGCGCGAAGATCGTGGCGGCCTAGCCGCGTTCGAATTGCTCGAAGAAGGCGGAATCGACGCTGACCTGCTCGACCATTTCCGTTCGCACGCCCAACCCTGCGTCCTTGAGGAGATCGCAGAGTTCGAGGCCGTCGACGAGGTCGATGGCGGGCGCGCCGGGGCGAACGGCTTCGTCCTGCGCGCTGCGGCTGAAGCGCCCGGTCGTGAGGAACAGCCCCTTCTCCGCGAGCCCAACCATCGCGCCACGGAAGTCGCGGATCTGCCCCGAGCCCACGGAACCTTCGTAGCGTTTGCACTGGAACACGACCGGGAAGGAGACAAGCCCGATGCGCAGCACGCCCTTGCCATCAATGCCGCCGTCACCGCTGCGGCCCGTGACCTCGACTTCCGTGAACCCGTGCTCGCGCAGCACGCGCTGGCAGAGGCGCTCAAAGGCATCGGGCAACATCGCCCGGAGGGTGGCGAGCAGGGCGTCCTGCCACGTGGCGTCTTCGTCGGGGGAATCGTCGCCGGGTTCGGCAGATGCAATTCCCTGTCTGGTGGATGCCCGGGCCCGGGCATCGGCTCTGCGGTACTCGCGGATACGCGCGAGAACCCGCGCCTGGGTGTCGGCTTCCGCAACCGACGCATCCGCGAGCAGTTGCCGGCCGTAGTCGGTCAGGGACCAGACTCCCCGGCTGCTGTTCTCGACGGCGTCCATCTGCTTCAGGTAGGTCCGCGCCCACGCGGCCTGGTACAGGAACTCAGACCGCGGACCGTCAAGATGGGGAACTTCGAGAACCTCTTCGGGAAGATTCAGGAGTGCGGCCACGTCTTCCGCGATTTCGTGAATCGAAGCCGACCCGCCCCGCTGCTCAATCGCCCGCAGCGTGGGGATGGGCAGTTCCTCGCGGGGCGGCACCTTCGCAACGCTCATCGCTACTCCCGCGCGCCGGAGATGGCCTCGTGCGGGGGCTTGCGCGGGCCCAGCTCCACCGGCTCCCCCACCCACGCGCCGATGTTCTCGCCCGTGCGACCGTCCGGGCCCTCGCGCAGCAGGTCCAGCAGCTGGCCCGCGATCTGCTCCGGACGCATCCACGCGGCCACCGTCTCCGCGGGCGGCTCGCCCTCGAAGAGGCCGCGCAGCATGGCCGTGTCCGTGGCCCCCATGCAGAGCGCGTTGACGCGCACGCCGTGCTCCGCCAGCGCCAGCGCCCACGCCTGCGTGAGGCCGTTCAGCGCCCACTTGGAGGCGGCGTAGAGGTCCGTGCCGGGCGGGTTCGTGCCCGCGCTCCTGGCGGGCAGCACGTAGTAGGTGCTGACGTTGACGATGTTGCCGCCGCCGCGCGCGACGAGGTGGGGAACGCAGGCGCGCCCCATCATGAGCGCCCCCTTCAGGTTCGCGTCCATGATGAATTCCCAGTCGGCGAGGGCCTTGTCCCAATCGTCCGTGACGGGGCTGCGCGTCCAGCGCGCGGCATTGTTGACCAGCAGGTCGAGCCCGCCGCCCGCCTCCGCCGCGGCGGCGACGGTGCGCTCCACGTCGGCGCGCACGGAGACGTCGGCGACGAGCGCGCGGGCGTTCCCGCCGAGGGCCGCCGCCGCGTCCTCCACGGCGGGGTTCACGTCGCACAGCGTCACGGTGGCGCCCTCCGCCGCCAGCGCCGCGGCGAAGGCCGCGCCCAGCCCGCGCGCCGCGCCGGTGACGATGGCGGAGCGTCCGTCGAGGAATCCCGTGTCCGCGTTCGCGCTCATGCCGAAGCCTCCTCGTGAATGTAGGGCGAGCCGGGCGGGGGCAGCACGATGGGGTGGCCCACGGCGACGTTGATGTTCTGGCCCGTGCGCCCGTCCGGCCCCTCGGCCAGCAGCGCGATGAGGAGCGCGGCCACGTCCTCCGCGCGCATGGTGTGGGGCGGGAGGGGGCCGTCGCCGTGGAAGCCGCGCAGCATGTGCGAGTCCGTGGCCCCCATGCAGAGCGCGTTCACGCGCACGCCGTGCGCGGCCAGCGCCTTCGACCAGCAGATGGTGAGGCCGGTGACGCCCCACTTGGCGGCGTCGTAGAGGTCCATGGCCGGGCCCCCGCCGGGGGGACGCGGCGGGCCGCCCGTCCAGGGGCAGTTCGGGGCGTCGTCGTGGGGGCGCAGGACGGGCGTGCCGCAGGTGCAGGCGTGGTCGGTGCCGATGTTGACGATGTGGCCGCCGCCGCCCGCGATGAGGTGGGGGATGGCGGCGCGCCCGAAGAGGAAGACGCCCTTCAGGTTCACGCCCACGACGGCCTCGTAGTCGTCCAGCGTCTTGTCGAGGCCGTCCGTGGCCGTGCTGGCGCGCCAGATGCCGGCGTTGCTGACGAGCACGTCGAGCCCGCCGAAGCGCGCGGCGTGGCCGTCCACCACGCGGCGGGCGTCCGCGGGCGCGCTCACGTCGGCCACGAGGGCGAGCGCGGCCACGCCCTCCGCCTCGAGCGCGCGCACGTCCTCGCGCACGTCGCAGACGGTGACGCTCGCGCCTTCCGCGGCCAGCGCCCGCGCGAAGGCGTTGCCGAGCCCGACCGCCGCGCCGGTGACGATGGCGGATTTGCCTTCGAGGAGCGGGGGCATGGTTCCCTCCCGTGCGCGCGTGCGCGCGGGCCGCATGATAGCGCCCGCGCACGGCCCCGTGGGGCGCGCGGCGGCATACGATGGGCGCGGAGGGCACCATGCGCGGACTGCGGGGCCTGACGGCGGCGGGCGGCGTGGCGCTCATCGCGGCGCTCGCGTGGGCGTGCGGCGGCGGCGGGGAGGAGCGCATCGCGGACGGCGCCGTGGACGTGACCATCGGCCAGGGGCACTCCTGCGCCGTGCGCGAATCCGGCGACCTCGTCTGCTGGGGATCGAACGACCGGGGACAAACGGACATGCCGCCCGGACGCTGGCGCTCCGTGAGCGCGGGCTGGGACGCCACCTGCGCCGTGCGCGAATCGGGCGAGATGGTCTGCCGCGGCGGGCGGCGGGGTCCGCTGTCGGGGCGCTTCCGCTCCGTCAGCGTCAGCGGCCCCGGCGAGGTCTGCGCCATCCGCCAGTCGGGCGAACTGCTGTGCACGCGCCCGGGCGCGCCGCCGGGGCGGTATCGCTCCGTGGACCTGGGGTGGGGCGTTGCCTGCGCCGTGCGCGAGTCCGGCGAGCTGGACTGCTGGGCCAACGATGGCGCCGGTCCGGTGGACGCCCCCGCCGGACGCTTCCGCTCCGTCAGCATGGCCACCTGGATGGCCTGCGCCGTGCGCGAATCGGGCGCGGTCGTCTGCTGGTTCAGCGCGGACGGCAGCCCCGTGGACGCGCCGTCGGGGCGCTTCCGCTCCGTGAGCGCGGGAGACCTGGAGTACGCCTGCGGCCTGCGCGAGTCGGGCGAGGTGGCGTGTTGGGGGGACGGCTACCTCGGCCCGCCACATGCGCCGCCCGGTCGCTTCCGCGCCGTGAGCGCGGCGCGAACGGAGGCCTGCGCCGTGCGCGAATCGGGCGCGGTCGTCTGCTGGCTCCTGGAGGACGGATGGAACTATGGCCAAGCGGATGCGCCCTCCGGAAAGCACTCCGCGGTGAGCGCGGGCAGGTGGCATACCTGCGCGCTGGACGAGCGTGAACGGGCGTCCTGCTGGGGGCGCGGATGGAGCGGTGGAGGGCAGGCGGACCCACCGCCGGGGCGCTTCCGTGCGGTCAGCGCGGGCCTCGCGCATACCTGCGCCGTGCGCGAGTCGGGCGAACTCGTCTGCCGGGGCCACGACGGCTGGGGCCAGACGGATGCGCCGGAGGGACGCTTCCGCACGGTGAGCGCGGGCTGGAGGCACAGCTGCGCGCTGGACGAAACCGGCGGGATCGTTTGCTGGGGGGACAACGACCAGCCGCGGCACGGCCGCCTGGACGCGCCGCCGGGGGCGTATCGGGCGCTGAGCGCGGGCGAGGAGCACACGTGCGCGATCAGCGAAACCGGCGAGGCGGTCTGCTGGGGCCACAACGGCTGGGGCCAGACGGACGCCCCGCCCGGGCGCTTCCGCATGGTGAGCGCCGGACGGGTGCACACCTGCGCCATACGCGAGTCCGGCGAACTCGCCTGCTGGGGAGACGCCCCGCAAGGGGAGTGGCTCTCGAGCTGCATCTTCTACGACTACCGCGGAGTTCATTGCGACTTCTCCGGGAGCGTCGGCCCGTTCGGCCTGCTGGATGCGCCGCCGGGGCGCTTCCGTTCCGTCAGCGCGGGCCCGTACCACACCTGCGCTGTGCGGGAGTCCGGCGAAATCGTCTGCTGGGGCGTGGCTCCCGCCGACGACTGGCCGGTGGATTACGGCCAGATGGACGCGCCAGCGGGGCGCTTCCGCTCCGTGAGCGTGAACGCCTGGCACTCCTGCGCCGTGCGCGAGTCCGGCGGGATCGTCTGCTGGGGCGCGGACGCTCCCATTTACGGCGTTCCCGCAGACCTCCGCGCGCCCTGAGCCGTCGCGCGCGCCCGCCGCTCCGGTAAGCTCCGCGCCATGCCGTCCCGCCGTCCGCCCGCCCGCCTCGTGGTGCGCCGCGAACTGCGCGTGGCCGCATCTCCGCGCGCCGTCTGGGACGCGCTCGCCGACCTGCCCCGCTGGCCCGCGCGCGACCGCTACATCCAGTGGATCCGCCCCGCCGGCGCGCCCTCCGACGGCGCGCTCCGGTGGGCCGTGGGGCGGCGCTACCGCGAACAGGTGCGCCGCGGCCCCTTCCGCCCCGTCTTCGACCTCACCGTCGTCGAGGTCGAGGATGGCCGCCGCGTGGCGTGGGCCGCGCGCTACCTCTGGGTGGACGCCGTCCACGCCTGGGAGGTCGCGCCCCGCGACGGCGGCGAGTCGGCGCTGCTCGTGAGCGAGGAGACGTTCCGCGGGCCGCGCGTCCTGCTCGCCATCGCGCGCGTCGTCTTCCGCCTCTTCACGGTGGAGCGCATGACCGACCGCCAGCTGGCCTTCATCGCCGCCGACGCGCTCGATCCGCCGTCCCGCTGAGGGAGCGCCATGCGCGCGTCGGAGATCGCGCCGCGCCCCGCCAGGGTGCGCGCGGAGGTGGCCGGCGATGCCCTCGCGCCCGCGCCCGCCCATGCGGCCCCGCGCCTGCCCGCGCTGCGGCGGCGACGCCTGGTTCGACGCGCTCGACGACCGCGAGTGGCGCTGCCTGCAGTGCGCCCGCCCCGTGCCCATGCCGCCGGAGCGCCGCCGCGCGGAGTAAGCTCGCGCCATGCGCGCCCCCGACCCCTACGCCATCGACGCCCCCTTCTACGACGCCGTGCACGGCGATGGCGGGGACGATCTGCCGTTCTGGGCGTCCCTGGCGCGCGAGGGGGACGGCCCCATCCTCGAGGTGGGCGCGGGCACGGGCCGCCTCACGCTGCCGCTGGCGCGCGCGGGCCACGCCGTCACCGCCCTCGACCCGTCCCCCGCCATGCTCGCCATCGCCCGCCGGAAGGCCGCCGCCGCCGGGCTCGCCGTCGCCTTCGTCGAGGGACGCCTGCCGGGGGCCGAGCTGCCGCGCGAGGCCTTCGCCGCCGTGCTCTTCCCCGCCGACGTGTTCCTCGCCTGCGCGGACGCCGCCGAACAGGTCGCGGCCCTGCGCGCCGCCGCCGGGGCGCTCGCGCCGGGCGGGCGCGTGGCGCTCGACCTGCCCGGCCCCGGCCACTGGCTCGACCCGGCGGGCGGCGGCGAACCCCTGCTGGCCTTCGAGGGCGACGTCGACGGCGACGCGCTCCTCGTCTGGCACGTGCGCGAGGACGACCTCGCGGCGCAGACGCGCGACTTGCGCGTGATCTACGAGCGCGGCGGCGCGGACGGCATCGTGCGGCGCGCCGTGGCCCGCCACCGCCTGCGCTACGTCGCGCGCCCCGAACTCGACCTGCTGCTGGCCGCCGCCGGGCTGCGCGCCGTCCACGCGCGGGGTTCGTACGCGCCCGGGCCATTGACGAACGCCAGCGAGCGCATGATCGTTATCGCCGAACGCGCAGGGGAGGGCCGAGCGTCCGCGTGAAACCGCGAATCGCCGTCGACGTGATGGGGGGCGACCACGGCCCCGCGGAGGTGGTCACGGGCTGCGTCATGGCGGCCCGCGGGCTCGACGTGGAGGTGCTGCTGGTGGGGCGCGAGGCCGAGGCGCGCGCCGCCCTCGCCGCGGACGCCCCCGCCTTCCGCGTCGTCCACGCCCCCGACGTGATCGCCATGGACGACCACATCGAGGCGGTCAAGGCCAAGCCCGACGCCTCCATCAACGTGGGCATGGCGCTGCTGCGCGACGGCGAGGCCGACGCCTTCGTCACCGCCGGCAACACGGGCGCCACGCTCACCGCCGCGCTCCTGCGGCTGGGGCGCATCCCCGGCATCGCGCGCCCCGCCCTCGGCATGGTCGTGGCCACGGGCGAGGAGGGCCTCACGCTGCTCCTCGACATGGGCGCGAACGCCGACTCCAAGCCCGCCCACCTCGTGCAGTACGCGCACATGGGGGCCGCCGTCATGGAGCGCATGCACGGCATCGTCTCGCCCCGCGTGGGCCTCGTCTCCATCGGCGAGGAGGACTCCAAGGGCAACCAGCTCATCATCGAGGTGAACCGCGCCCTGCGCGCCAGCGACCTCAACTTCATCGGCAACGTCGAGGCCGGGCAGCTCCCGCGCTACGCCGCCGACGTGGCCGTCATGGACGGCTTCACCGGCAACATCATCATCAAGACCGTGGAGGGCGTCTCCGAGCTCTTCTTCGGCGAGCTGCGGCGGGCCGTGCGCATGACGCCCTGGAACCTCGCGGCCGGGCTCGTGCTGCGTTCCGAGCTGCGCAAGTCGCAGCGCCGCCTCGACTACGCCGAGTACGGCGGCGCGCAGCTGCTGGGCGTGGAGGGCGTGGTGTTCGTGGCCCACGGGCGCTCGGACGCGCGCGCCATCCTGGGGGGCATTCGCGCGGCGGGGGAGGCCGTGCGCAACGACGTGCTCCCGCACCTGCGGGACATCGCCGCGCGCGTCCCCGCCCGCGCCTGACGCGCCGTGCGCGCGACGGGGCCGCGTCAGGGGGCGTAGTCCACGCCGAGCTTGGCCAGCTCCTCCACCAGCGTCTCCTCCACGATGAGGCCCGCGCCCCAGGCCCGCACCACGCCATCCGCGTCGATGAAGAAGGTGGTGGGCATCCCCGGCAGGCGGTAGTGGAGGGCGACGTCGCCCTCCTCGTCCAGCAGGGCGGGATAGACGGCGCCGTATTCGTCGAGCATCCCCACGGCGTCGTCGGGGGATTCCTGCAGGTTGACGCCGAGGAAGACGACCTCGCCGCCGAGGGCCTCGTAGGCGGCCTGGAAGTCGGGGATCTCGGCGCGGCAGGGGCCGCACCAGGTGGCGAACCAGTTGAGCACCACGGGCCTGCCGCGGAAGTCGGAGAGGCGCACGGCGCGGTCGGGGGCGCGCGCGTTGGCCAGCGCGAAGTCGGGCGCGGGACGGCCCACCTCGGGGCGGATGTCGCCGTCGATCACGCCCGGCTCGACGTCGGCGCTGCCGAGGGGCTCGTCCGTCGCTTCCGCCGTGGGCGTGGCGGTGGCGGTCGTCGCGCCCGCGACGGGGGACGCGGCGGTTTCCCCCGCGACGGCATCGGCGGTCGCCGCGGACTCGCTGGCGTCGGGGGACGCGGGCGCGACGGGCGCGGGCTCGTCCCCATCCCCGAAGGCGAAGAGCCACACGGCCATGACGGCCACGCCCGCCGCCACCAGGGCCAGCGCGGCGTGCCCGCCGTACCGCCGCGCGAGATCGCGCGCGCCCGTCGTTCCGTCCATCGCGGCCTATCGTGCCACGCCCCCGCCGAAGGGGACGCGACGGCGGCAAGAAAGGGGAAAGCGCGGCGCGCTCACCCGTCGCGGTCGCGGTCGGCGTCGCGGCGCTCGTCCTCGTCCTGGAAGAAGAGGCCGCGCAGCAGCCGCCGGATCGCGTCGCGCGTGCGCTCCGGCTCGCGGTCGGGGTCGTCGTAGTCGCCGCGCATGGCGCGGGGGTACTGGGCCGCCAGCTCCGCGCCCAGCAGGAGCACGTTGGCGCTCACGAACATGAGGAAGAGGAAGGTGACGACCGCGCCCAGCGAGCCGAAGACGAGGTCGTAGCGGGTGAAGGACTGGATGTAGACGCCGAAGGCCAGCTTCACGGTTTCGAAGAGGACGGCGGCCACGAGCGCCCCCGGCCAGACGTGGCGCAGGCGCACGTGCCGGGCGGGCACGAGCCAGTAGAGCAGGGCGAAGGCGGCGAAGGAGATGGCGGTGGGCGCGAGGAAGGAGGCGACCGCCCAGCCGAAGCCCAGCTCGCTCGCGATGCCGCCGATGACGGGGGCGTCCTCGACCGCCGAGCGCGTCACGCGCAGCGCCGCCGTGGCCCCCAGCGAGAGCAGGAAGAGCGTGCCCAGCATGGCCAGCATCCCGAAATCGACCAGCTTCTGGCGCACGAAGGGGCGCTTGCCGGAGAGGTCGAAGGCGATGTCGAGGGAGCGGCGGATGACGCCGAACATGGCGCTCGCGGTCCAGGCCATGCCCGCCAGGCCGAGCACGCCGAGCGCGCCGCTGGAGGGGCCGGTCAGCTCGCGCACGGCGTTCTCCACGTTGCGCGCGCCCCCCGCGTCCACGGGCAGCAGGCCGGTGAGCTCGGCCACGAGGTCGCGCTGGATGTCCCCGTCGCGCAGCACCAGCCCGAGCACGGCGATGGCGAGGATGACGAGGGGGAAGAGGGAGAAGAGCACGTAGTAGGAGATGGCGGCGGCCATCTGCATGCAGTTGTCGTCGGCGAACTTGCGCAGCGTGTGTTGCGCCAGCTGCCCCCCGTGCCGCAGCGTCCGCAGCATCGTTTCATGCTACCGAGCGTCGCGGGCATATTCGCGTTGCGAACGGAAGTTCGCATCCTGCCGCGCATGTCGCTTCCCGATGCGTCCTTCACGCCCCCGCCCGTGCGCCAGCTGCTGCTCACGCGCACGAGCAACCGCCCCAACCGCCCCTTCGCGGGCGGGTGGGCCGCCTTCCTCACCATCCACCAGACGGGCAACCGCCGCCGCGGGGCGGACGCCCGCGCCCACGCGCGCTGGCTGGCGCGCGCCGCGCCGTACTCGTGGCACGCCACCATCGACGACCGCGAGGTGTGGCAGTCGCTCGACTGGAGCGAGCAGGGCTGGCACGCGGGCGACGGGCGCGCGGGCCCCGGCAACACCGGCTCCATCGGCCTCGAAATCTGCATGCACGAGGGCATCGACGCGGCCCGCGCCGACGCCAACGCGGCCTGGCTGGCGGCTCGCCTGCGCGCCGCCGGGCACGGGCGCTCCGGCATCGTCCAGCACCATCGCTGGACGGGGAAGAACTGCCCCGAACTGATCCGCGCCGAGGCGGGGCGCTGGGAGCGCTTCCTCGAGGCCGTGGCGCGCTTCGAGGCGCGGGAGGCCCCGGCGGGCGTGGACGCGCGGCTGGACGGCATCGAGCGCCGCCTGGCCGCCGTGGAGTCGGCGCTGGCGGACGGGGCGCTCGAACGGGGGCGCGCGGCGCGGTAGGATGGGGGCGCGGGCCTTCGTAGCTCAGCTGGCAGAGCGGCGCATTCGTAATGCGTAGGTCGTCGGTTCGAATCCGACCGAAGGCTCCAACCCCGACTCCGAGCGCGTTCGCGCCGTCCGGCGACCTGCGCGGGAGGCTCGAATGAAGCGATGCCGGGAATGCTCGGTTGCCCTCATCCCCGACGACTTCGTTTTCGAGCGGGCGGTCGGTGACGGTCGCGTCTTGCGGGAGCAGGTTTCCGGCCACCGCTGCCCCTCGTGCGGTGAGCGCGTGCTCGCGGGGCGCGACGCCGAACGCATCTCGCGCCGCTGGTACGAGTTGCTGGATTCCTCCGTGGACGCGGAGAGCGCCACGGCAACGTCCGCGCCCTCTCCGGTTCGGCCGACGCCCCGCTGAGTCGCGCCGTCGCGCGCGGAATCGGGTACAGTGCCAACCCCTAACTCCGAGCGAGGGAGCAGCGCCATGCACTTGTCCGCCAACCCGCCGTTCCGCCTGGCAGCCGACTGGCTCAACGCGCAGGCCTTCCGCTGGACCGAGCGGCGCGGCTGGTTCTACGGCATCGTGGAAGGGGCGCTCATCAAGGTCCGCAACGCTGCTGGCGGCGATGGCATTGAGTTCGAGGGCGGCGTGCCCGCCTCCGCCGTCGAGCGCTACTTCCGCCTCGATGAGGACATCGCCGCCATCCACGACGCGCTGCGGAAGGCGGACCCCAAGCACATGCCCGGCCTGATCGAGAAGTACGGCTGCATCCGCGTGCTGCGCCAAGATTCGTGGGAGTGCCTCGTCGCCTACATCTGCTCGGCACGGGCCAGCGTCGACGACATCCGGGGGAAGCTCAACAAGCTGGCGGACTGCTGTGGAGACACGCTGACGCTTGATGGCGTGACGTGCCGCTCCGTCCCGTCCGCCGAGCAGTTGAAGGATGTCGGCGTGGAGAAACTGCGTGGTCTGGATCTGGGGTTGCCGCGCATCCCGGTCACCCTCAACGCGGTCGCCACGGATGTCGCCGAGGGCAAGCTGAGACTGGATGATCTGTCCCGGAAGCCGCTCGCGGATGCCAAGAAGCGGCTGAAGAATGACTACAAGGGTAACGGCTACCCCGGCATCGGCGACAAGATCGCCGATTGCGTCTGCCTCTTCTCCCTCGGCCACGATGAGGCGTTCCCCGTGGACCGGCACATCAAGGCCGCTTTGGCCCGGATTGGCAAGGACGCAAGGGGAGCGCACAAAGCCTTCGGCCCCAACGCCGGATACGCCGGCCAGCTGCTCTTCCTCGACCAGCGCTCGCCGCTCAGTTGACCGCCACGCCCCCGCTTGCGCGCACGCCCACGCGCCCCCTACCATTGTTGACGCGATTACTCGACTTTTCGCGGGACGGCGACATGCGCGGCTCCACTCGCGGCGACTACGGGCTCCGCGCCCTCATCGAGCTGGCCGGCCATCGCGGCTGCGGCCCGCTCCAGTGCTCCGAGATCGCGCTGCGCCGCCACGTGCCCGAACAGTACCTCGACCAGCTGCTCACGACGCTGCGCAAGGCGGGCTTCGTGCGTTCGCTGCGCGGCCCCGGCGGGGGCCACGAGCTGGCCCACGATCCCGCCGACATCCCCGTGCTCGACGCCATCGTCGCGCTCGAGGGCAGCATCTCCCCCGTGGCCTGGCTGGACGAGCCGCCCGAGCGCACCGACCACCCCCACCAGTGCGGCCAGCGCGAAATCTGGGAGCGCATCCGCGACGCCACCAGCGACATCCTCGCCTCCTATACCATCGCCGACCTGCTCGCGAGGGAGCCGACGGCGGTCGCGGGGCAGTACCGGATATGAGCGAGCGCGAAGCAGCCGAGCGGAGGGAAGCGTGAGCGCGCCCGATCTGGTCTCCGCGCCCGCGCGCCCGGCCCTGGCGGAGTCCGTGCTCGACCTCGTGGGGGGCACGCCCCTCGTGCGCCTCAACCGCGTCGTGCCCGACGGCGCCGCCGCCGTCTACGGCAAGCTCGAGAGCATGAACCCCGCGGGTTCCGTGAAGGACCGCATCGCGCTCGCCATGATCGAGGAGGCCGAGCGCGCGGGCCGCCTGCGTCCGGGCGCCACCATCGTGGAGCCCACCTCCGGCAACACCGGCATCGGCCTGGCCATGGTGGCCGCCGTGAAGGGCTACCGCCTCATCCTCACCATGCCCGAGGACATGTCCGTCGAGCGCCGCCGCCTGTTCGAGCGTTTCGGCGCGGAGGTGCGGCTCACGCCCGCCATCGAGGGCATGACGGGCGCGGTCTTCGCCGCCGCCCAGATCGCCGAGGGCGAGCCCGACGCCTTCGTGCCGCAGCAGTTCGAGAATCCCGCCAACCCCGAGGTCCACCGCCGCACCACGGCGCGCGAGATCCTGGCCGCCACCGGGGGCGAGCTGGACGCCTTCGTGGCGGCGGTGGGCACGGGCGGCACCATCACGGGCGTGGGGCGGGCGCTGCGCGAGGCGCTCGGCGACCGCGTCCGCATCGTGGCCGTGGAGCCCGCGCGCTCGCCCGTGCTCAGCGGCGGGCGTCCGGGCCTGAGCGGCATCCAGGGCATCGGCGCGAGCTTCGTGCCCGGCGTGCTCGACCGCGAGGTTTACGACGAGATCGCGCGCGTGGAGGACAAGGACGCCTTCGCCATGACCGCCCGCCTCACGCGCGAGGAGGGGCTGCTCGTGGGCATCTCCGCCGCCGCCAACGTGGTGGCCTCGCTGGGGGTGGCCGCGCGCCTGGGCGCGAATGCCCGTATCGTCACCATTCTCTGCGACACCGGGGAGCGTTACCTCAGTGTCGACCTCTAGTGCGTCCCGTCCGGCGGCCCGCGCCGCCCCAGCCGCCCCCGGCCAGAGCGAGGCAGAGCCCGTGACCGTCAACGTCTACGTTCCCACTCCCTTCCGCCATCTCGTGGGCAACCGCGCGCGCGTGCGCGCCGCCGGCGGCAACCTGCGCCAGGTGATGGACGACCTCGACGCCCAGTTCCCCGGCTTCACCGCGCAGGTGCGCGACGCCAGCGGCGAAATCGCCTCCCACATCGGCGTCTACGTGAACCAGATCGAGGTGGAGGCGCTGAACGGCGAGGCCACCGCGCTGGCCGCGGGCGACGAGGTGGCCTTCATCCCCGCGCTCGCCGGGGGCGCGGAGTTGACGCTCACGCCGGAGATGGTGGAGCGCTACAGCCGCCACCTGATCATGCCCCAGGTGGGCAGCGTGGGGCAGCGCGAGATCATCGCCGCGCGCGTGCTCGTGGTGGGCGCGGGCGGCCTCGGCTCCCCCGTGGCCCTCTACCTCGCCCTCGCCGGCATCGGCACCATCGGCCTCATCGACTTCGACGTGGTCGACCGCTCCAACCTGCAGCGCCAGATCCTGCACCAGACGCCCGACCTCGGCCGCCCCAAGGTCGAGTCCGCGCGGGAGACGCTGCTGGCGCACAACCCCAACGTCGACGTGGTGCTGCACGAGGCGCCCCTCACCAGCGACAACGCCTTCGAGGTCCTGGACGGGTACGACATCGTGGTGAACGGCGCGGACAACTTCGCCACGCGCTACCTCGTGAACGACGCCTGCTACCTGCTCGGCAAGAAGCTGGTGGACGGCTCCATTCTCATGTTCGACGGGCAGGCCACGACCTACCTGCCCGGGCAGGGGTGCTACCGCTGCCTCTATCCCGCGCCGCCGCCGCCGGGCATGGTGCCCAGCTGCGCCGAGGCGGGCGTGCTCGGCGCCATGTGCGCCACCATCGGCAGCATCCAGGCCACGGAGGTGCTCAAGCTCGTGCTCGGCGAGGGGCGGCCCCTCGTCAACCGCCTGCTGCTCTACGACGCCCTCTCGCTCGAATTCCGCACCGTGCGCATCCGCCGCGACCCCGACTGCCCCCTCTGCGGCGACCATCCCACCATCACCGAGCTGATCGACTACGAGGCCTTCTGCGGATCGCCCTTCCCCCATCCGGAAGCGGCGGACGCGCCCGCGGGGAGCGCGCCGTGAGCGCCGCCGCGCCCGCCGTGCGCGTCCGCGTCACCTCCGTCCTGCAGAAGCTCACGGGCGGGCTGCGGGAGATCGAGGCGCACGGCGCCACCGTGGCCGAGGTCGTGGACGACGTGGAGGCGCGCCATCCGGGCTTCAAGGGCCAGCTCTACGGCGAGGACGGCCAGCTCCGGCGCTTCGTCAACGTCTACCTGAACGACGAGGACATCCGCTACACGGGGGGCGCGGCCACCGCCCTCGCGGAGGGGGACGTGCTCGACATCCTGCCCGCCCTCGCCGGGGGCTAGCGCCGCCGCCGTGGCCCGCCACCGCTCCATCCTCGACCTCATCGGCGACACGCCGCTCGTCGAGCTGCGCTCCTTCTCGCCGCGCCCCGGCGTCCACATCCACGCCAAGCTGGAGGGCCAGAACCCCACGGGCTCCGTGAAGGACCGCATCGCCAAAGCCATGATCGAGGAGGCCGAGGCGCGCGGCGACCTGAAGCCCGGCGATACCATCCTCGAGCCCACCTCCGGCAACACCGGCATCGGCCTCGCCCTCATCGGCAAGCTGCGCGGCTACCGCGTCGTCTGCGTCATGCCGGAGAACGTGAGCGAGGAGCGCTCCCTGCTGCTGCGTTCGCTCGGCGCGGAGATCGTCTCCTCCCCCGGCGAGCTGGGGTCGAACGGGGCCATCGCCAAAGCGCGGGAGATCGTGGCCGCCGAGCCGGGGCGCTACCACTTCCCCTATCAGTACGGGAACGAGGCCAATCCCGCGGCCCACGAGCGCGGCACCGCCGTCGAGATCCTGCGCGACCTGCCGCGGGTCACGGCCTTCGTGGCCGGGCTGGGCACGGGCGGCACGCTCACGGGCACGGGGCGCGGGCTGAAGGCGCACGACCCCGCCATCCGCGTCATCGCCGCCGTCCCCCACCCGGGCGACAACGTGCAGGGCCTGCGCGCCCTCGAAGAGGGCTTCATCCCCGAGGTGTTCGACGAGTCCGTGCTCGACGGCAAGGTCGTCGTGGACAGCCGCACGAGCTTCGCCTGCACGCGCGACCTGCTGGAGCGGGAGGGCGTCTTCGCGGGCGTCAGCAGCGGCTCCGTCGTGCGCGCCGCGCTCAAGGCGGCCGAGCGGCTGGAGGGCGAGCAGCACATCGTCTGCCTGCTCGCCGACGGCGGCTGGAAGTACCTCAGCTCCGGCCTCTGGACGACCGACTGGGACGACCTCCCCGGCGACGTCGACGAGATGATCTGGTGGTAGCGGCGGCGCTAGTCCCGCGCCGCCGGCATCGCGCCGTCGCCGAGCGCGCCGTAGAGGAAGCCCTGGCGCAGGTCTATCTTGTCCCGCTCGCCGATCTCGTAGCCGAGGTGCACGTTCGCGTGGCGCAGCAGTTCGCGGTCGATTTCGGGCGGCACCCGGCGGCTGCCCGGCTGCCTGCTGCTGGCGAGGAGGCCATCGACGGCCCCGGCGCTCGCGTCCGACGCCCACGCCTGCCCGAAATCGACGCCCACGTCGTAGGCCGCGCGGCGGGAGGCGTCGGCGGGCGCCTCCTCGTATTCGCGCAGCCGGAAGCTGGGCGCGAGGCGGTCGCGGTCCAGCACGATCACGTCGTCCGCCTCGCGCATGAGCGTGGCCGCCACGCTCTGTTCGCCGAAGGGGCCGATGCCCACGAGCACGACGCGCACGCCCATGTCCTGCGCCTCCACCACGCCCTGGCGCAGATCCTCGTCGCCGCCGAGCAGGTAGGCCGTGCTGATCGCGCGGTTCTGCGAGAGGCGGATGAGGTCGCGCACGATCAGCGAGTCCACGCCCTTCTGCACGAAGCCCTCGCCCCGCGCCACCGTGCTGCCCAGCCGCACCTTCACGCCGGGCTGGTGGGCGACGGCGTGCTGCGCGGGGGAGGGCGTTCCCCCCGGCGCGCCGTCGTACCAGTACGTGCGCAGGTGCCGTTCGGACGGCTCCGCCTCCGCGCCCAGCCCGGCGAGCAGCCGCGTGATTTCGCCGAAATCGATCTCGATCTGCCCGCGCTGCCGCACGTTCAGGCACAGCTGCCCGCCCTCCGCGTACAGGTAGCCGGCGTCCACGAACCACGCGAACTGCTGCATCGGGGCCAAGCGTACCCGCCGCTCCCGCGCGCCGCTAGACTGCGCCCATGCGCTTCGGCGTCACGCTCCCCAACGCGGGCTACGGCGGCGAGCCGGAGCCGCTGATCGCGCTGGCCGTCGAGGCCGAGCGCGCGGGCTGGGACGGCGTCTTCCTCTGGGACACGCCCTACGCCGCCGCGCCGGACGAGCCGCCCCCGCCCATGGCCGACGCCTGGGCGCTGCTCGCCGTCATGGCCGCGCGCACGGAGCGCGTGCGCCTCGGCACCATGCTCACGCCCCTCGCCTGGCATCGCCCCTGGCTCATCGCGCGGCAGGCGGCCACGCTCGACCGCCTCTCCGGCGGGCGCTTCACGCTGGCCGTCGGGCTGGGCGCGCCGCCCGACGAGGGCCCCTGGTTCGGCGGCGACGAGCCCGACCGGCGCACGCGCGCGGCCATGCTCGACGAGGCCCTCGCCATCCTCGACGGCCTCTGGAGCGGGCGGCCCTTCGCCTTCGCGGGCGACCACTACGCCCTGCGCGAGGTCGCCTTCACGCCCACGCCCGTGCAGCGCCCGCGCATCCCCGTGTGGGTGGTGGGCGCCTGGCCGCGCGACCCCGCCATGTGGCCGCGCCGCAAGTCCATGCGCCGCGCCATCCGCTGCGACGGCCTGCTCCCCAACGTCTTCGACGGCGACGGCGCGCACGTGTTCGACGCCTCCGAGGAGGAGGCGCTGGCCGACCTGCGCGCCATGCGCGACTGGGTCGAACGAGAGCGCGCGGACGGCGACCCCTTCGACATCGTGATCGAGCGCGAGCTGGCCCCGCTCGACGCCGCCGAGAAGCGCGCGGCAGCGGCGCGCTGGGAGGCCGCGGGCGCCACCTGGTGGCTCGACGACGCCTGGTGGGAGATGTGGAACCATCCCGACGACCCCTCCCCTCTGCGCGAGCGCATCCGTCGCGGCCCGCCGCTGCTGGCCCCGGCCTGAACGCGGCGCTATGCTGCGCGCGGCATATCGCATCCGGAGCGCTCCGTGCCCGTCCGACGCCTGCTCGCGTTCGCCACGCTCGCGGCCTGCGCCCTCGCCGCGCTCGCGGCCTGCGGCGGGGACGGCGGGGGCGGCGCCATCATCCTCGCCACCACCACCTCCACGCGCGACAGCGGCCTGCTCGACGAACTCGCGCCGCGCTTCGAGCGCGAGCACGGCATCCGCGTGAAGGTCATCGCCGTGGGCACGGGCGCGGCGTTGCGCATGGCGGGCGAGGGCAACGCCGACGCCGTGCTCGTGCACGCCCCCGAGGCCGAGGCCGCCTACGTGGCCAGCGGCGACCTCGTGGGCGGGCGCCTCGTCATGGTCAACGACTACGTCGTGGTGGGGCCGCCGCGCGACCCCGCCGCCGCCGCCGCCGCCCCCGACCTGCCCGCCGCCCTCGCCGCCATCGCCGAACGCGGGCGCTTCGTCTCGCGCGGCGACGACTCCGGCACGCACAAGCGCGAGCTCGCCCTCTGGGAGGCCGCGGGCATCGATCCCCGCGCCGTGCGCCGCGAGGAGACGGGGCAGGGCATGGGCGCCACCCTCGCCGTGGCCAGCGAGCGGCGCGCCTACGCGCTCGCCGACCGCGGCACCTGGCTGGCCCTGCGCGGGACGCTCGACCTGGCCGTGCTCGTGGAGGGGGGCGCGGAGCTGCGCAACGCCTACCGCGTCTACGTGGTCAACCCCGACCGCCACGCGGGCGTGGCTGCGGCGGGGGCGGAGGCCTTCGCGGCCTTCCTCGTGGCCCCGTCCACGCAGGCGCTCATCGGGCGCTTCCGCGCCGCCGAGTTCGGGCGTCCCCTGTTCACGCCCGCGGCCCGCGCCGGGGGCGGCGGATGAGCGCCATCGGCGAGGGGCTGCTGGAGGCGTTGCGCCTCGTCTTCACGGGGGACGCCGCGCTCTACGGCATCGCCGGGCGCACGCTGCTCGTCTCCGGCACGGCCACGGCGCTGGCCATGCTCGCGGGCGCGCCCCTCGGCTACGCCCTCGGCCGGGCCCGCTTCCCCGCGCGCACGCTCATCCTCGCCGCCGCGGGCACGGGCATGGGGCTGCCGCCGGTGGTGGCGGGCCTCGTCATCTGGCTCCTGCTCGCGCGCAGCGGCCCCCTCGGCGGCCTCGACCTGCTCTACACGAAGCAGGCCATGATCGTCGCCCAGTTCGTCATCGCCCTGCCCCTCGTCACGGCCTTCACCGCCGCCGCCGTGCAGGCCCTGCCCGCGCGCCTGCCCGACCTGCTGGCCGTGCTCGGCGCGGGACGCGCGCGGACCTTCTGGCTGCTCGCGCGGGAGGCGCGGCTGGGGCTGCTGGCGGCGGTCATCGCGGGCTTCGGGGCCGTCGTCTCCGAGGTCGGCGCCTCCATGGCCGTGGGCGGCAACCTCGCGGGCGACACGCGCGTGCTCACCACCGCCATCGTCACCGAGACCAGCCGCGCCGCCAACGAGCGCGCCATCGCCTACGGCCTCGCGCTGCTGGCCATGGCCTTCGCCGTGGTCGTCGTGCTCACGGTCGTGCAGCAGCGCGGCGCGCGCTGATGGAGGCGCGGCTGGAGGGCGTCGCCTTCGCCCGCGGCGGCCGCCCCGTGCTGGACGTGGACGGCCTGCGCTTCGCGTCGGGGCGCGTGACCGCCCTGCTCGGCCCCAACGGCTCCGGCAAGACGACGCTCCTGCGCCTGCTGGCCGGGCTCGAGCGGCCCCGCCGCGGGCGCGTGCTGCTGGGCGGACGGCCCCCCGCCGCCGCGCGCGCCGCCGTGGCCTACGCCTTCCAAGAGGCCGTCTTCCTCTCGGGAACGCTGCGCGCCAACCTCGACCTCGCCCTGCGCCTGCGCGGCCTGCCCGCCGCCGGGCGCCGCGCGCGCCTCGAGGAGGCCGCCGGGGCCTGCGGCGTGGGCCATCTGCTCGACCGTCCCGCCGCGCGCCTCTCCGGCGGCGAGGCGCAGCGCGCCAACCTCGCCCGCGCCCTCTCCCTGCGCGCCCCCCTCACGCTGCTCGACGAGCCCCTCGCGGGCTTCGACGAGGCCGGGCGCGCGCGCCTGCTGGCCGAGCTGCCGGGCCTCCTGCGCCGCTTCGCCGCCACCGTCGCGCTCGTCACGCACGACCGCGAGGAGGCGCTGCGCCTGGCCGACGACGTGGTCGTCCTGCGCGAGGGCCGCGTGCGCGCCGCCGGGGAGCGGCGGGCCGTCTTCGCCGCGCCCCCCGACCCCGAGACGGCGGCCTTCCTCGGCTACGCCCTCGTGCCCGCGGACGGCGGCCTCGCGGCCATCGCGCCCGGCGCGCTGCGCCCCGGCGCGGGCGATTTAACCCTCTCCTTCCGCGTGGAGGAGGTCGTCGACCTGGTCTCCGGCGTGGAGGCATCGGGGCGCGTCGGCGGGACGCGCGTGGCCGCCGTCTTCCCCCCCGATGCGCCCGCGCCCGCGCACGGCGATCGCGTCGTCGCGGGCGCGCCCGCGTCCGCCGTCGCCTGCTTCCCCGACGCCGTGTTGACAGGCGAACGCGCGCGCCCGTAGCGTGGCCCCACGATGGATGCGCGGACGGCCCCCCGCACGTTTCCGGCGACGCCCTGAGGCGTCGCCGTTTCGCGTGGGCGCGTCCGCGCGGGAGGGTTCCCGACGCCATGCAGTCGAGCATCATCGGCAAGATCGAGAAGGCCCGGCGCTACGCCGCCGAGCGCGACCGCATCCGCCTCGACGGCATCGCCGCCACCGTGCGCGGCGACAACGGCGAGCACCGCGTGACGCTCGACGGCGACGACTGGTCCTGCACCTGCGGGTTCTTCGCGGAGTGGTCGATCTGCAGCCACACGATGGCGCTCGAGCGGGCGCTCGCGGGCCTCGTCCCCTCGCAGCCGCTGCCCGTGCGCCGCGCCTCCGGCGACTGAGGCGCGCTACCCGTCCGGCGGGCGCCAGCGCACGGTGGGCACGCGCGTGCGCTCCAGCCGCTCGGCGGCGGTCGCGGGCAGCAGCGCGACGGCGTCGCCCGCGCGCAGGCGGCCCCCTTCCAGCACGCGCGCGTACACGCGGCTGAAGCCCGGGCGCGCCTCCTGATCGATGGCGCGGATGTCGCCCCCGCGGAACCAGCGCGCGTTCTTCCAGCAGGGCTCGGCGTAGCCCGTGACCTCGACGAGCGCGGTCTCGCCCAGCCGCAGCCGCGCGCCCGGGGTCACCCGACTCCAGTCGATGCCCGCGGTGGTGACGTTCTCGCCCGTGAAGCCCGGCGCGATGGCGTGGCCCTCGGCGGCCAGCGCCTCGATGCGCTCCAGCGCGTAGAGGCAGAGGGCGCGGGCGGGACCGCCGTGGGCGCGGCGGTCGGCCTGCCGGTCGCCCGCGAGCCCGTCGCGCCCGACCTCGGCCGCGGCCACGGCCCGCTTCGGCACGCCGCCGTTGGAGACGCTGAGCTGGACGATGCGCCCGCTCACGCGCCCTCCCCCTCGGCGAAGCGCTCGACCACGCCCTCCACGTGCAGCAGGCGCAGCGTCTCGGCGACGCGCGGGCGGATGCGGCCGTCGCTCCCCTCGCGCAGCTCGGCCACCGTGCGCCGTCCGTCGAGGCGCGCCACGAGGCTGGCCACGGGGTCGCTCACGGGGACGCCCTCCGGGTGGTCGGGCGTGACGATCGTCTCGCTCCAGACGTACTCGCCCTCGCCCACGACGGGCCGGCGTTCGAGGCGCGCGTCCGCCGCGGGCACGGGGACGGCGGCGGCCAGCGCGTCGGAATCGCCGCCGAAGCGCGCGTCGAAAGCGTCGGCGCGTTCGCGGCGGACGCGCCGGACCGCGCCCACGGCCTCGCTGAAGCCGCGCGGCGTCTCCCCGCGGTCCAGCACGGCGCGCTCGTACCCGGCGGGGGGCTGCCCCGCCACGGCGCGCACGAAGGCGAGGCGCGCGGGCGTCTCCCCGTCCCCGCCGGAGAGGCGGCGCGCCTCCCAGAAATAGGAGTCGACCGTGCGGTTGCCCGCGTAGAAGAGGCGCGCCAGCTCGCGGAAATGGCGGTACTGGCGGCGGTACTGCTCGGCGTAGGCGGCGGCGGCGGCGCGCCCCAGCTCCGCGTCCCGCAGCGCGGAGGCGGCGAGGGCGGCGGCGAGCACGCCCGACGAGAGCGCCAGGTGCACGCCCGACGAAAAGAGCGGATCGACGAAGCAGGCGGCGTCCCCCGCCAGCGCGAAACCGTCCCCAGCCAGCTCGCGCGAGGCGTAGGACCAGTCGCGCGCGACGGCGGGCGCGCCCGTGAGCCGCGCCCCGTCGAGCAGCGCGGCGGTGTGCCGTCCGCCCGCGATCTGGCCGCGCAGGAAGCGCTCCGCGCCGAGCGCGCGCAGGCGCTCGCGCCCGAAGGCCGCGTCCACCACGGCCCCCGCGCTGACCACGCCGGTGTGCAGGGGGATGGCCCAGAGCCAGCCGTCGGCGGTGGACTCGATGAGGATGTCGTTGGCGCGCGGTTCGGGCAGGCGCGCGCCGCCCGCCCAGTAGCCGTACACGGCGAGGTTGCGGAAGAAGGGGTCGGGTTCGCGCAGGCCGCGGGCGCGCCCGATCAGCCCCGTCTGGCCGCTGGCGTCGATGACGAAGCGGGCGCGCGCCTCGCGTTCCCGCCCGTCGCCGTCCGCGACGCGCAGCAGGGCGCCCTCGTCTCCGGCCTCCGCCGCCAGCACGCGCGCGCCCTCGACCACCTCGGCGCCCAGGGCGGCGGCGTTGCGGAGCAGGACGTCGTCGAAGCGGGCGCGCGTCACCTGATAGGCGTGCGGCCAGCGCGGGCTCGCCTCGCGGAAGGCCCAGCTCCAGGGGGCGGGGTCGCGGCCCCAGACCATGGTGGCGCCGTACTTGGGCAGGAAGCCCTCGGCCTCGACGGCGGGCAGCGCGCCCAGCTCGGCCAGCACGGGCATGGAGGCGGGCAGCAGCGACTCGCCCACGTGCTCGCGGGGGAAGCGCTCGCGCTCGTAGAGGCGCACGCGCCGACCCTTGCGCGCGAGCATGGCGGCGGCGGCGGACCCCGCCGGTCCGCCCCCCACCACGGCCACGTCGACGTCGAAGCCGCGCATGGCCCTGATCGTCGCACACCGCGGCGGCGGGGGCGCGCCGGAATCGGCCTAACCGACGGGGGCGGCGGCCTCCTCCTCCATCGGCTGGTTCGTCCGCGTGTCCACCTCGAAGGGGCCCTTCAGGTCGAGCTCCCTGGCGATCTCGCGCGTGGCGGGGATGACCTCCTCGCCCATGAGGCGCAGGCTGCGCATGGCGTCGTCGTGGTCCATGGCGCCGTCGCCGTCCCAGAAGAAGATGCTGCCGGGGCGCAGGTATTCGAGCACGTGGCGGACCTTCGGGATGACCGTCTTCGGCGTGCCCGTGATGATGGTCATGCGCTCCTTCTGGCCCTCGTAGGTGCCGAACTGGTCGGCGGCCTCGGTGGAGCTGCCCTTCTCCGGCGGCACGCGCACCGCCTGCTCGTGCGCCGTCAGCCGCCCGCGCGCGCGCGCCTGCGTGAAGCTGGTGACGGTGGGCAGCAGGTTCGTGCGCGAGGTCATGCCCGGCAGGTTCTGCAGGTAGGGGCGCACGATGCCCTGGTTGCCCTCGAGGAAGGGGTTGCTCGGCCCCTCCACGTACTTGCGCGCCGCCCGGTCGGCCAGCTCCTCGGTCTCGTCCACGTGCACCTTGAAGAGGTAGCCGCGGTGCTGCGAACCGGCCTCGTAGCCGTTCTCCGCCGCCACCTCGTCGTAGTAGTCGTAGGAGCGCTTCGTGGGCTCCAGGTCGGTGGCGAGCATGATGTACGGGTAGCGGTGCTCCGCCGTCCACTTGACCGTGTTGCGGCTCATGACGCCGGGGATCCAGATCTGGGGATGGGGGTCCTGGTAGGGGCGCGCCCACGGGTTCACGTAGCGGTAGTTGTAGTGCTCGCCCTCCCAGCGGAAGGGGCCCGGGCGGGTCCAGGCGGCGAGCACGAAGTCGTGCGCCTCCTGGAAGCGTTCCCAGTTGAAGGGCGACTGCGCGTTGTGGGCCACGCTCTCGCGGCCCGTGCCCCGCACCCAGCCGGTGACCAGACGGCCGCGCGAGATCATGTCGATCTCGGCCAGCTCCTCCGCCAGCCACAGGGGGTCGTCCCAGATGGGCAGCACGTTGCCGAGGATGACGATGCGCGCGCGCTTCGTGATGCGCGAGAGGATGGCCGCCTCCACGTTCACCACGCCGCCCATGCAGAAGGGCGTGCTGTGGTGCTCGTTCAGCATGAGGCCGTCGAAGCCCATCTCCTCGGCGTACACCTTCTCGTCGAGGTAGCGGTTGTACAGCTCCGAGCCGAGGCGCGGGTCGTACTCGCCGTTGCTGATGCCGAGGTCGGCGATGTCGCGCCCGGCGGCGCCGAAGTAGCCGGACTTCCGGTCCTGGTAGGGCCGCTCCGTGAAGTAGCCGATGAACATGGCCTGCTCCCCGCCCCCGCGTCCGCGCGCGGTGCGCTTCAGTTGGCCGCATCATACCGCCTTCGCGCGGGGCCGTGGGATGGGGCGCGTCAGGCTCCGGCGTGGCGCGCGATGAGGGCGGCCAGCGCCTCCGGCTCCTCGTAGTCCACGAAGTGGCCCGCGCCGTCCACGATCTCGAGCGTGGCGTTGGGCAGGAGGTCGGCGTAGCGGCGCGCGCAGGAGAGGGGCACCACGCGCTCCGCTCCCCCCGCCACCACGAGCGTCGGCGTGCGCACCTCCGGCAGCAGGAAGGGCAGGCGGCGGTTGAACATGTACGGCTTCCAGCTGAGGCGCGCCGTCATCTCGCGGCTGAAGTCCCACAGCTCGCGCACCTCCGGGGCCACCTCCTCCCCGAAGAAGCGGCGGAAGCGCTCCTCGTCGCGGAAGCCCGCCGTCATGTATTCGGGGAAGTCGATCAGCATCTGGTCGAGCAGCTCGCCCTCGTCGGGCTGCAGGCCGGCGGCCCCCACGAGCGCGAGCGCGCCCAGCCGCTCCTGATGCATGGTGGCCAGCTCGGCGGCGATGAAGCCCCCGAAGCCGAGGCCCACGAGCACCGCGTCCTCCGGCGCGACGCGCGCCAGGAAGCGGTCCACGAGGATGGCCACGTCGCGCGCGTCGCGCGCCCACGCGGGCCGCTCCGACTGGCCGTAGCCGGGCAGGTCGGGCACGGTCACGCGGAAGTTCCGCGCCAGCTCCTCGTAGAAGGGAATCCAGCCCACGTTGCCGGAGGAGTGGTGGAGCACGACGGCGGCGCGGCCGCTCCCCCCGCTCAGGGCGCGGACGCCGAGGCCCGCGACCTCCGTGGTGGATTCGGTCCAGGTCCGTTCGGCCGTCGTCATGAAGGGCTCCTCGCGCCGCGATGGGGGCGGCGCGCCGCATCATACGCGACGCGCCCCGCGCTGGCCCGCGCGCCCCGATGGCGGTAGGCTGCCGCGCATGGCCGAATCCTGGCTCGCCGTCCACGTCGACAAGCGCCCGGGCGCCGTCTTCGACATCGAGCGGCGCATCATCGAGGCGGGCGGCGGGCGCTTCGCGGCCACGAGCCCGGCCGACGAGGACGAGCTCATCGGGCACGTGCGCGAGGCCGACGCCATCGTCGTCTCCTCCGCGCGCATCACGCGCCGCGTGGTCGAGGCGATGCCGCGCTGCAAGCTCATCGTGCGCACGGGCGTGGGGCTGGACACGCTCGACATTCCCGCCGCCACCGACCACGGCGTCGTGGTCGCGCACTTCCCCGACTTCTGCCAGCCGGAAGTGGCCAACCAGACGATGCTGCTGCTGCTCGCCTGCGCGAAAAAGCTGCACGCGCTCGACAAGGCCGTGCGCGACGGACGCTGGCGGCCCGGCCCGCTGAGCCCCATGGGCGCCATCGGCGGGCAGACGCTGGGGCTGGTGTCGCTGGGGAACATCGCGCGCGCCGTGGTGCCCCGCGCCCGCGCCTTCGACCTGCGCGTGATCGCCCACGACCCCTACCTCGGCGAGGGCGTCTTCCGCGCCCACGGCGTCGAGCGCGCGGAGACGCTGCGCGAACTGCTGGAGCGCTCCGATTACGTCTCCCTGCACACGCCGCTCACGCCCGAGACGCGCCACCTCATCGGCGAGGCCGAGCTGGCGGCCATGAAGCCCACGGCCTTCCTCATCAACACCGCGCGCGGCCCCGTCGTGGACCAGGACGCGCTCGTCGCGGCGCTGGAGGCGGGGCGCATCGCGGGCGCGGGGCTGGACGTGTTCGAGCGCGAGCCGCTGGAGGCGGAGTCGCCCCTCACGCGCATGGAGAACGTGGTGCTCATGCCGCACTCGGCCTCCTATTCGGACGAGTCGTTCGGGAGCATGAAGCGGCGCATCGGCGAGACGATCGTGGGGCTGATGGAGGGGCGCTGGCCGCAATTCGTGGCCAATCCGGGCGTGCGGCCCCGCGCCGCCCTCCCGCCGCGCGGCTGAGCCTCGGGCCGCGCCCCGTCTTGCCGCACGCGCGGAATCTGATAACCTGCCCATCCGTGAGCGTCCCGCCGCCCCGGCTCCCCGGCATCCGCATTCCCCTCGTCTGCCTGATCCTGCTCGCTTGCGCGCTGGCGGTCGGCGCGCTGGCGGCGGCTTCGTCCGCCTTCGCGCAAGCCCCCGCTCCCGCCCCGACGTTGCGCGACCTCACGGCGACGGGCGAGGGGCGGGAGATGTATCCGCCGTTCGATCCCGACACGCACCACTACGCCGTGGGCTGCGGCGGGGGCGCCCTGACGCTCACCCTCTCCGCCGCCGCCCCGGAGACGCGGGTCACGGTCAACGGCGTCCGCCGTGCGAGCCGGAACGCGCGCATCTTCCTGCGGGGGTTGAATGGAGACAGCGACGTCGTCGTCGAACTCGAGAACGGCAGGGGCGGGAGCGCCGTCTACACCATTCACTGCCTGCCGGACGACTTTCCAGCCATCCGGGCGCGCAGGTCGCCCGACGCCTCGGACATGCTCATCCTGGCATCCCTGAACTACGATTACATCGCTATTCTGGATACCAACGGCGTCCCGCGATTCCACCGCAGGATCAGCGCTGTCATGCGGCAATTCAAATACCATCCCGATGGTCTCTACCCGTATTCGTACTTCCGTCGAGTCGAATCCATTCCCACATTCAGGGGCGTTGAAGTTCCCAACTGGGAAGTCGTGGTGCTCGATTGGGATCTGCGCGAAGTGGACGCCGTACGGGTCGTCCCGCCGCTTACGCACACGGACCATCACGATTTCATCATCAAGCCGAACGGCAACTACGTCCTGCTGGCCTACGAGCCGGCCCGACGGGATTTCAGCTCCCTTCGCGACCCGGAAGGCAACGCCTACGGCACGACCGAGGGCACGGAAGATTCGGTCATCCAGGAAATCACCCCGGAACGGGAACAGGTCTTCCTCTGGAATTCCTGGGATCACCTGGCCGTGACGAAAGACTGTACGCAGCATCGCTTCCCGCAGGGCTACGCGCATGTGAACTCGCTGGAGATCGTCGATGGGGACATCATCGCCTCGTTCCGCGGATGCTCACAGGTGCTCAGAATCGACGGGACGTCCGGGGATGTCGTCTGGCTCTTGGGCAAGAGCAACCGCGGCGACGCGGAGTGGATCGCCAGCGGATCCCCGGCTCCCCTCAGGATCATGGGAGACCCCCATGGGGAGTTCTGCGGGCAACACGCCGCGCGCATCGGGCCGGACGGGAACCTCATCCTCTTCGACAACGGCGCGCACTGCCTCGTCGATCCGGAGACCGGAGCCAGCACACGCACGAGCGACGTCTTCAGCCGGGTGGTGGAGTACGCGCTCGATCCCGAAACCGGCTCGGCGACGTTCGTGCGCCACCATTCCCTCCATGGAGACTTCAACCGACTCGGATATTCACACGGACACGTTGCACTGCTGGAGAACGGCAACTGGCTGATCGGTTGGGGGCGGGGATACTTCGACGACGATCCCGAAACCGCGCTCCCGCCAGACGAATCGATCACCGAAGTGAATCCGCGGACGGGCGAGGAGCTGCTTTCCATCACCGTCGGCGAGGATCCGCTCCAGATCAGGCCCTGGCCCCTGCCGCCGGACGCGCTGGAATGGCGGCCCGCCCGCTACCTGGGGGGCCTCGAACCGGGATGGAACCGCATCGTCTGGCGCGGCCGCGATGGCGTCTCCGTGGCGAGCGCGACCGAGGGAATCGGGACGATCTCCAGCGTCTGGGCGCGGGATGCGATATCGCGCTCCTGGCTCGGCTTCTTCCCCGACTCGCCGCTCCAGTCCGCCACGAACACCCTCGCCGCGCTCACCGCGGGCCAGCGCTACTGGATCGCCGTCGGGAAACGGTAGCGCTTGCCACACGCACGGGCCACCGTATGCTGCCAGCGCATGAGCGTCCCGCCGTCCCGTATCCGGATTCCCCTCGCCTGCCTGGTCCTGCTGGCCGGCGCGCTGGCAGTCGCCTCGCCCACCTTCGCGCAAACCCCCACTCCCGCCCCGACGTTGCGCGACCTCACGGCGACGGGCGAGGGGCGAGAGATGTATCCGCCCTTCGACCCCCACACGCATCACTACGCTGTGGGCTGTGGCGGGGGCGCCCTGACGCTCACCCTCTCCGCCGCCGATCCGGAGACGCGGGTCACGGTCAACGGCGTTCGCCATACGAGCCAGAACGCGCGCATCGTTCTGCGGGAGTTGCATGGAGACAGCGACGTCGTCGTCAAACTCGAGAGCGACGGGGGCGGGAGCGCCGTCTACACCGTCCACTGCCTGCCGGACGACTTTCCCACCATCACGGCGCGCAAATCACCGGATGCCTCGGACATGCTCATCCTGGCATCCCCGAACCACGACTACATCGCGATTCTGGATACCAACGGCGTCCCGCGATTCCACTACGGGACCAGCGCCCCCAGCAGGCACTTCAAATACCATCCCGATGGCCGCTATCCGTATTCGTACTTCCGTCGAGTCGAATCCATTCCCACATTCAGGGGCGTCGAACTTGCCTCTTTCGAAGTCGTGGTGCTCGACTGGGATCTGCGCGCAGTGGACGTCGTACGGGTCGTCCCTCCGCTTACGCACACGACCGTTCACGATTTCATCATCAAGCCGAACGGCAACTACGTCCTGCTGGCCTACGAGCCAGCCCAGCGGGATTTCAGCTCCCTTCGCGACCCGGACGGCAACGCCTACGGCACGACCGAGGGCACGGAAGACTCGGTCATCCAGGAAATCACCCCGGACCGGGAACAGGTTTTCCTCTGGAATTCCTGGGACCACCTGGCCGTGACGAAAGACTGTACGCAGCATCGCTTCCCGCGCGACTACGCACATGTGAATTCACTGGAGATCGTCGATGGGGACATCATCGCCTCGTTCCGCGGATGCTCACAGGTGCTCAGAATCGACGGGACGTCCGGGGATGTCGTCTGGCTCTTGGGCAAGAGCAACCGCGTCGCCGCGGAGTGGATCGCCAGCGGAGCCCCGGCTCCCCTCAGGATCGTGGAAGATCCCCATGGGGAGTTCTGCGGGCAACACGCCGCGCGCATCGGGCCGGACGGGAACCTCATCCTCTTCGACAACGGCGTGTATTGCCTCGTCGATCCGGAGACCGGGGCGAGCACCCGCGCGAGCGGCGTCTTCAGCCGGGTGGTGGAGTACGCGCTCGATCCCGAAACCGGCTCGGCTACGTTCGTGCGCCACCATTCCCTCCATGGAGCCTTCAACCGACTGGGATATTCGCAGGGACACGTTGCACTGCTGGAGAACGGCAACTGGCTGGTCGGTTGGGGGCGGGCGTTACTCGACGACGATCCCGAAATCGGGCTTCCACCCGACGAATCGATCACCGAAGTGAACCCGCGGACGGGCGAGGAGCTGCTTTCGATCGTGATCGCCGATGGCGCCCGCGTGCTCGCGACCAGGCCCTGGCCCCTGCCGCCGGACGCGCTGGAATGGCGGCCCGCCCGCCGCCTGGATGACCTCGAACCGGGGTGGAACCGCATCGTCTGGCGCGGCCCCGATGGCGCATCCGTGGCGAGCGCGACCGAGGGCGTCGGGACGATCTTCAGCGTCTGGGCGCGGGACGCGGAATCGCGCTCCTGGCGCGGCTTCTTCCCCGACTCGCCGCTCCCCTCCGCCACGAACACCCTCTCCGCCCTCACCGCGGGCCAGCGCTACTGGATCGCCGTCGGGGAGCGGTAGCGCCGCCCTCCCGCCGCGCGGCTAGGGCTCCTCGCGCGGGCGCGTGAAGCCCCCGCGGAAGCGCTCCAGCAGCCCCTCGCGCGTGAACCCCGGCGATTGCGCGTAGTCGATCACGACGCGCTCGCGGTCCTCCACCAATTGCGCGGCGGCGGGCACCTCCGCGGCGATGTCGCGGGGGATGGCGATGCAGCCGTGCAGGTCGGCGTGGAGCAGGTCGCCCGGTCTCACCGTGAGCCCGCCCACGGTCACGGGAACGCCCACCTCGACCTGATGCACGTACGCGTGGGAGACGAGCACCTCCCTCGCCAGGAACTGGAAGCCCAGCGCGCGCACCTCCTCCATGTCCCGCACGCCGCCGTCGGTGACGACGCCCACGCAGCCGAAGGCGCGGTGGATGTTGGCGTTCACCTCGCCCCAGAACGAGCCCACGGGCGGCTGGTCGAGGTCCTTCACCACCACGATGCGGGGCGCGGGCACGGACTCGATGTGCTCGTACCACTCCCCGCGCGAGACGTTCGCCTCGGGGTCCTGGTCGGGCGGCGCGCTGGCGCGGATGGTGCAGGTGACGGCGTAGCCCACGATGGGGCGCATCTCCGGGAAATGGCAGCGGATGTCGGGACTCATGACGCCGGCGTTGCGGGCGCGCGCGTTGAAGGTCTCGATGGCGTTGGAGATGGCGGGCGAGGGCCAGGCGCGCAGCGCGTCCAGCTGTTCGTCGGTGAGGCGGTCCATGGCGCGGCTCCGATGTGGGCTGGCGCGATCCTACGGGGCGGGGCGCGCACCGCGCTACGCCCCGCGCGGCTGCCAGGCCCCCGCCAGCGTGGCGCGGTCGAAGCCGTGCGGCTCCTGCCCCAGCGCATGGTCGTAGAGCGCCGCGCGGAAGATGCCCTCGAGGGCCGTGACCACGCCGATCGCCAGCGCCACCAGCGGGACGCCGACGCCGATGCCGAGCACGGGGTGGACGAGGTAGAGCAGGAAGGCGATGAGCACCGCCGCGCCGCCCGCGACGAGCACCACGATGGTGAACCCGAAGCTGGCGGCCACCTGCCGCCCCCAGGTGCGGCGCAGGAGCGAGGCCGAGCGCCGGATCGCCTCGATGGGGCCCACGCCCTCCGCGACCAGCACGGGCACGACGAGGAACGTCGCGAAATCCCAAGCCATGCCGCCGATGGCCGAGGCGATCGCGCCGCCGATGCCGCCCCGTTCCCGCAGCGCCCGCAGCAGCACCGCCACCACCGCCGCGATCAGCGCCCACGCGAGGATTTGCGGCAGGCGCGCGGTCGCGGCCCGCAGCCCGGAGACGACGTTGGGGTCGCCCCCGCGCAGCCGCTCCATGGCCGCCGCCACGAGCGCCGCGTTGAAGAAGACGACGATGGACGTGGAACAGAAGGCCAGCACCACGGCGACCACCAAGTCGCGCCCGCCCAGCTGCTCCCGCTCGGTGGCCACGGCCTCCGCCGAGCCGGTGAGCACGCCGATGACGGCCATGACGACGAGCGTCGCGCCCGCCATCAGCGGGAACAGGATGAGCTCGCGGTCCAGCATGAGCACGCGCCAGCTCATCTTCATCAGCTCGATGGTGTGCCCGATGGTGTGGAACACGGCCTACCGCTCCTCGCCCGCGACGGGCTGGCGCAGCTCGAAGCCGTTGCCGTCGGGATCGGCCGCCTCGGCCACGCGCACGGGAACGCCGCCGCCCGCCTCGTGGATGGCGTGCACGGCGCCGCCCGCGGCCCGCGGCTCGGCCAGCGCCCCGTCGAGGTCGTCCACCCGCGGGTTGAGCCCGGCGTGCGGCAGCGGCCCCTCGGCGGCCTCCCCCGCGGGGAGGCCGTGCGGCGCCACGATGAGGCCGTCGCGGCGGAACGTGTGCCAGCCCGGCGAGCCGGAGCCCGGCGTGGGCTCGTCCGCCAGCCCCGGCGCGCCGCCGTAGAAGGCGCGGGCGCGCCCCATGTCCCGCACGTAGTGGATGACCATCGGCTCGCGGACGCGCACCGCTCAGTCGCGTTCGAACCAGATGCGCCGCACGAAGAGCGCCTCGCTCACCACCGTCGCGCGCCCGGGCCCGGAGCGCGGGCGGCGGGCGGGCGCTTTCACGGCGGAAGGCGCGGCGCGGCGCGCCAGCAGCCTGCCCGCGATGCCCGCCCCGATGCGCAGCGCGGCCCCCGTGGCGGCGATGACGGCGGCGCGCTTCACGGGCGCGGGCAGGGACGGGCGCGGGAACGCGACGGCCACGGTCCGCCGCGCCACCGGCAGCCGCCCGGCGGCGAGCGAAAGGCCGCAGCGGCGGCAGAAGTTGTCGTCGGCGTCGCGGAGGGCGGCGCAGTCGGGGCAGGCCAGCGCCGCGGGCAGGGTCTCGGCCATGCGCCGCACTATACGCCGCCCGCGGCCAGCGCGGCCTCCACCTCGGCGGTGAGGTCCAGCGCGCGCGCGGGCGGCACGGCCAGACGGCCCGCCTGCACGGCGCGCAGCGTCTCCACCAGCAGGGGGCGCTCGCGGGCCACGCCCAAGGCGCGGATCTCCGCGTAGCGCGGCAGCGCCTCGATGGCCGCGCGCCCCGGGTCCGGCGGGACCGGCGCGGCGGGACCGGCGGGGATGGCGTAGCGGCAGAAGCTGAGCACGGGGCCGCGGTCGAGGTCGCCCGTCACGAGGTGGTACGTGCAGCCCGACTCGCGCGCCCCCGCGGCGATGAGCTCGGCGATAACGCGATGGTACGTGCCCGTCGGGCCGTCGGGCGCGGCGGGATGGTCGTTGACGATGGGGAAGCGCCCGTGGAGCGGCTCCGTGGCGATGAGCAGGTAGCCGAACATGACGGCGAGGTCGAAGCGGTGGGCGGCGAGGCGTTCGGCGGCGGCCTCGTCGAAGGCGCGCCGCCACGCCGGCAGCGGCTCGCCGGGACGGGAGCGCTCGCCCCCGCGCGCCTCGCGGAAGCGCCCGGACGAGAGCGTCTCCACGGGTACGCCGCGCCCGTCGAGCAGGCCGAGCAGGCGGTCGGTGGCCGCGAACTCGCCCCGCTCGCGGTTGCAGAAGGCGACGGCCAGATCCACCGGCAGGCCGCCGTCGATGGCCGCGAACAGCGTCTCCAGCGCGCCGAGGGAGCCGGGGCCGCGGCCCGTGGTCAGCCAGGCGAGGCGCAGGGGCCGGTTCACGGCGCGAGGCCGCCGCCGTCGTCCGCATCGACGGGAGCGGCCAGCTCGTCGTACGGCTCGAGCTCCTCGCGGAAGGCGGAGCCCTCGGCGAACGCGCCCTGCAGGCGCTGCACGCGCAGATCGGCGTCGTCCAGCATCCCGCGCAGCCGCTCGACGAGCGCCGCGCCCTCCTCGTAGACGGCGATGGCCCGTTCGAGGGGGATGTTGCCCTCCTCCAGCGCGCGCGCGCGCTCCTCGAGCTGCGCCGCCAGCTCCTCGAAGGACGGCTCCACCATCAGCTCACCTCCGCCCAGAAGGCGCCGTCGCTGACGGAGACGGCGAGGCGCGCGCCGCCCGGCGCGTCGGCCACGCGGCGCACCACGCGGCGGCGGTCGAGGCGCTCCACGACGGCGTAGCCGCGCGCCAGCGTGGTGGCCGGATCGAGCGCGGCCACGCGCACGGCGGCGTGGTCGAGCGCCGCGCGCTCGGCGGCGAGACGCGCGCGCAGGGCGTTGCGCACGCGCTCGCCCGCGGCCGTCACGCGCTCGGCGGCGCGGGCCGGGCTGGGGGCCGCGTGGCGCAGCCCCGCCGACAGGTCGCGCAGGCGCGCCGCGCCCTCGCGGATGCGCCCGCGCGCGCGCAGGGCCATCGTGCGCTGCGTGGACTCCAGCCGCGCCAGCACCTCGCCGGCGTCGGGCGCGGCGCGTTCGGCGGCGGCGCTGGGCGTGGGCGCGCGCACGTCGGCGGCGAAATCGGCCAGCGTCGAGTCCGTCTCGTGCCCGATGCCGGTCACCACCGGCGCGGGGAAGCCGAAGACGGCGCGCACCACGCCCTCGTCGTTGAAGGCGGAGAGGTCGTCGGCGCTGCCCCCGCCGCGCACCACCAGCGCGAGGTCCAGCGTCTCGTCGGCGGCCAGCGCGCGCAGGGCCGCGACGATGGCCGCCGGGGCCCGTTCGCCCTGCACCGCCGCGGGCGCCACCACCATCTCCGCCAGCGGCCAGCGCCGCGCCAGCACGTCGCGCACGTCGCGGATGGCCGCGCCGCTCGTGGAGGTGACCACGCCGATGCGGCGGGGGTAGGCGGGCAGGGGGCGCTTGCGCGAGGGGTCGAACAGCCCCTCGCGCTCGAGGCGCTCGCGCAGCTGCTCCAGGCGCGCGGCCTCGATGCCCACGCCCTCGGGCCGGAAGAAATCGCAGATGAACTGCAGGTCGCCCCGCCGCGGGTACACGCTCACGCGCCCGTGCGCGAGGATGCGCTCCCCGTTCGGAACCTCCGCGGCCTCCGGCATGTCGTCGCGGAAGAGCACGCAGCGCAGCATCCCCTCGCCGTCGCGCAGCGAGAAGTAGCGGTGGCCCGGGCGCGAGCGCACGGCGTCCGCCACCTCGCCCGTGACCCACAGATCGGAGAGCAGCTCGCTCCCCTCCAGCATGTCGCGGAGCAGGTAGACCAGCTGGGAGACGCGGATCGGCTCCACTAGCCCGCCCGCTCGATGTACTCGCCGGTCTCGGTGTTCACGCGGATGGTCTCGCCCTCGCCGATGAAGAGGGGCACGCTCACGACGAGGCCCGTCTCCAGCGTGGCGGGCTTGGCCCCGCCCTGCGCCGTGTCGCCCTTCACGCCCGGCTCGGTGGACGCCACCCGCAGGGCCACGGAACCCGGCAGCTCCACCGCGATCACCTCCTCGCCGTAGAGGGCCAGCTCGCAGGTGGCGTTCTCCGTCAGGAAGCGCGCGGCCTCGCCCACCTTGGCCGCGTCCACCGGAATCTGGTCGAACGTCTCCGTGTTCATGAAGTGGTAAATCTCGCCGTCGGAGTAGAGGTACTGCATGTCGCGGCGCTCCACGCGCGCGCGGTCGAAGCGCGTCCCCGCCTGCACCGTGTGCTCGATGATGGCGCCGCTGCGCACGTCGCGCAGCTTCATGCGCACCTGCGCGGAGCCGCGGCCCATCTTCACGTGCTCGTAGGAGAGCACCGCGTACAGCTTGTCGTTCAGCTCGATGGTGACGCCGCGGCGCAGGTCGCCGGTGGAGATCTGGCTCACGACGCAACCTCCGCGGGCAGCGCCGATTCGAGGCTGCTGAGCCGGCGCGCGCGCCCGTTCTCCAGCGTCACGATGTCCTCGATGCGCACGCCGCCCCAGCCCGGCAGGTAGACGCCGGGCTCGACGGTGAAGACCATGCCGTCCTCGAGCACGTCCACGGAGGAGGGGCCGAGGTAGGGCGGGTAGTCGTGCACGTCGAGGCCCACGCCGTGGCCGAGGCCGTGGGTGAAGGCGTGGCCGAGGCCGCGCGCCTCGAGCGCCCCGGCGGCGATGGCGTGGGCGTCCGCGCCGCTCATGCCCGCCTCCACGCCCTCGACGGCGGCGCGCTGCGCCTCGCGCACGGCCTCGTACGTCTCGCGGAAGCGCGGCGGCTCCCGCTCCAGCCAGAAGCTGCGCGTGAGGTCGCTGCAGTAGCCGTCCACCTCCGCCCCCCAGTCCACCACCACGGGCTCGCCCGCCGCGATGGCGCGGTCGGAGAGGTCGGCGTGGGGCATGGCCCCGCGCTCGCCCGCGGCCACGATCGGCTCGAAGGAGAGGCCGCGCGCGCCTCCCCGCTTCACGGCGGCGTCGAGGGCGGCGGCGACCTCGCGCTCGGTGACGCCCGGCGCCAAGGCGGCGCGCACCTCGCGGAAGGCCCGCTCGGCCACGGCGATGGCCTCCCCGATGAGCGCCAGCTCGTCCGCGTCCTTGCGCGCGCGCAGGCGCTCCACGAGCGGCGGGGCGGGCGCGAGGACGGGGCGATCGGCGGCGGGCATGGCCTCCACCGCCTCCCGCAGGGCGAGGAAACCGCCGTAGCTGAAGTCGGCGCGCGAGAGGCCGAGGCGCTTGCCGCCCAGCCCCGCCGCCGACAGGAATTCGGGGAGCCAGGCCGTCGTCGGCCCCCTCACGTCGAGCACCGTGAAGCCGCGCGGTTCGGCCTCGCGGCGCGCCTGCGCCGCGTAGCGCGCGTCCACGGCCAGCACCGCGGCCGTGGCGGAGACGGCGGCGTGCCCCGCCGATCCGGTGAAGCCCGTGAGGTAGCGGCGGTTGGCCGAATGGCGGTGGTTGACGTCGTCCACGGGGCTGGCCGCGCAGAGGCCGTCGAGGCCCGCCTCGTCAATGGCCCCGCGCACGCGCGCGAGGCGGTCCGCCGCGTTGGCCGCGCCCGTCACGACGCCAGTGTAGCGCCCGCCGCCCGCGCCGGGGGCGCGCCCAGGCGGTCCAGCAGCAGGTCGGCGGCGGCGGCGTAGCCCGCGCGCCCCAGCCCCACCACCTGCCCGACGCAGGCGGCGGCGATGAGCGAGCGGCGGCGGAAGGGTTCGCGCGCGTGCACGTTCGAAAGGTGCACCTCGACCACGGGCGGGGCGATGGCCTCGATGGCGTCGCGCAGGGCCGCGGAGGTGTGCGTGAGCGCGCCCGCGTTGAGGATGACGCCCGCCGCGCGATGGCGGTGCTCATGGAGGAAATCGATGATCGCGCCCTCGTGGTTGCTCTGGAAGCCGAGCACGGTGGCGCCGCGCGCATTGGCCGCCGCGGCCGCCTCGGCCTCGATGGCGGGCAGGCCGTCATGCCCGTAGACGTCGGGGCGGCGCTCGCCGAGCAGGTTCAGGTTGGGCCCGTGCACGAGCAGGAGGAGGGGGGCGCTCACGAGGCGCGACGGCCCGCGCGGGCGCGCTCCAGCGCCTTCGCGCCCAGCTCCGCCCAGGCCTCCTCCGTCACCTCCGCCTGCCGCGCGCGGCTCACGTGCGTGTAGATCTGCGTGGTGGCGGCGGAGCGGTGGCCCAGCAGGTCCTGCACGATGCGGATGTCCGCGCCCCCGTCCAGCAGGTGCGTGGCGAAGGTGTGGCGCAGCAGGTGGGGGTGCACCTCGCGCGGGATGCCCGCCGCCAGCGCGTGGCGGCGCACCAGCATCTGCACCGCGCGATCCGACATGCGCCCGCCGCTGCGGTTCAGGAAGAGCGCCGCCTGCGCGCCCTTCACGAGCGCCGGACGCCCCCGCTCCAGCCAGGCCTCCAGGGCGCGCGCGGCGGGCTCGCCGAAGAGCGCGACGCGCTCTTTGGCGCCCTTGCCGCGCACGATGGCGCGCCCCTCGACCATGTCCAGCGCGGCCACGTCGAGGCCCGTCAGCTCGGAGATGCGCACGCCCGCGCCGTAGAGCAGTTCGAGGATGGCGCGGTCGCGCGCGCCCGACGGCGTGGCCGCGTCGGGCGCGTCGATGAGCGCGCGCAGGTGGGGCGGCTCCACCACCTTCGGCAGCCGCTTCGGCTTCTTCGGCAGGGCCACGCCGTAGAGCAGGTCCCGCTCCGTGGCCCCCTCGCGCTGCAGGAAGCGGTAGAAGCCGTGAATGGTGGTCGTGCGGCGGGCCACGGACGCGGGGACGATGCCCGCCTCGCGCAGCTCGCCCAGATAGGCGCGGAAGCGCGCGCGGTCGATGGCCAGCGCATCCACGCCCTTCTCCGCGCAGGCGCGCAGGAAGTGGCCGACGTCGTTGCGGTAGTTGCGGATGGTGTGGGGCGAGCGCCCGCCCACCGCCTCCAGCTCGCGCAGGTAAGCGTCGAGGAAGGCCCCGGCGGTCTTGTGCGCGGGCGTCGCGGCGACGGCGGACATGCGCCGAGGATAGCGCCGCGCGGGGTTAGGATCGACGGTTCCGCGGGCGGGCCGCCTTGACACAGCCGCCCATCGCCTTCCACGCTCACGGGCGCGGCGCGCTCCGCGACGGGCGCGCGCGAGGAGCGCGGCCATGCCGAAACGGGCGACGGCGACCACGGCGAAGCGGGCGCGCGCGTCCGCGAACGGCGACGCGCCCAACCTCGTCATCGTCGAGTCGCCCGCGAAGGCGCGCACGATCGAGGGCATCCTCGGCGCGGGCTACCGCGTCATCGCCTCCGTCGGCCACGTGCGCGACCTGCCCGTGCGCGGCTACGGCGTGGACGTGAAGGGCGGCTCCTTCGCGCCCACCTACGTGGTGCTGGACGACAAGAAGGACGTGGTGCGGGAGATCAAGGCCGCGGCCCGCCGGGCCGAGCGCGTCTACCTCTCGACGGACGCCGACCGCGAGGGGGAGGCCATCGCGTGGCACATCGCGGAGGCGGCGGAGATCCCCGCCGGCAAGGCGCATCGCGTCGTCTTCCACGAGATCACGAAGCCCGCCATCGAGGCCGCCTTCCGCGACCCGGGCGAGCTCAACCGCGGGCTCATCGAGGCGCAGGAGACGCGCCGCGTGCTCGACCGCCTCATCGGCTACCCCCTCACCTGGTTCGTGGGCGGCAAGGTGGCGCGCCACGCCAGCGCGGGCCGCGTGCAGAGCGTCGCCCTGCGCCTCATCGTGGAGCGCGAGCGCGAAATCCAGGCGTTCACGCCGCGCGAGTACTGGACCGTCGCCGCGCTGCTGGCGAAAGACGGCGAGGCCTTCGAGGCGCGCCTCGTCTCCCTGCCGGGCGTGAAGAAGCTGGACGAGAAGCGCGACCTGCCCGACGAGGCCGCGGCCAACGCCCTGCTGGCCGCGCTGCGGCGCTCGCACTTCGCCGTGACGTCCGTGAAGACGGGCGAGCGCAAGCGCCGTCCCCTGCCGCCCTTCACCACGAGCACCTACCAGCAGGCGGCCAACAACCGGCTGGGCATGGGCGCGCAGCGGGCGATGGCCCTGGCGCAGCAGCTCTACGAGGGCGTGCGCCTCCCGGGCGAGGGAGCGACGGGCCTCATCACCTACATGCGCACGGACTCGCTCAGCGTCTCGCCCGTGGCGCGGCGGGAGGCGCGCGCCTGGGCCGCCGAACGCTGGGGCGAGGCGTTCGTGCCGGAGAAGGAGCGCGTCTACCGCTCGCGGGCGCGGGGCGCGCAGGAGGCGCACGAGGCCATCCGCCCCACCTCGCCCGCGCGCGCCCCGGACACGCTGCGAAACGCGCTCGACCGCGACCAGCTGCGCGCCTACACGCTCATCTGGGAGCGCTTCATGGCCAGCCAGATGGCCGACGCCCGCTACGCCACGACCGCCGCCGAGATCGAGGCGCGCGAGGGCGGCGAGGCGCGCGGCGGCTTCCGCGCCAGCGCCCAGCGCCTCGTCTTCGCCGGCCACCTCGCGGCCCACGGCATCCACCCCGGCGAGGAGGACGCGGCGGACGGCGACACCGCCGCGTCCATCCCCGACCTGGCGGCGGGCGACGCCCTCGAACGCCGCTCCGTGGACGCCGCGCAGCACTTCACGGAGCCGCCCCCGCGCTTCACCGAGGCCACGCTCGTGAAGGCGCTGGAGGAAGAGGGCATCGGGCGGCCCAGCACCTACGCCTCCATCGTGCAGAAGGTGCTCAACCGCGCCTACGTGGCGCGCGAGGGCCGCCAGCTCGTGCCCCAGGAGCTGGGCTTCACCGTCAACGACCTGCTCGTCGCGCACATGGACCGCTACGTGGCCGTGCCCTTCACCAGCGAAATCGAGGGCGAGCTGGACGCCATCGCCGACGGCGGCCAGCGCTACGACGCCGTCGTGCGCGAATTCTGGGGGCCGTTCGACGAGGCCCTCGCCACGGCCAAGCGGGAGGCGGACAAGCAGGTGGAGGAGACGGACATCGTCTGCCCGGGCTGCGGGGAGGGGAAGATGCTCGTGCGCTGGAGCCGCACCGGCAAGTTCCTCGGCTGCTCGCGCTTCCCCGACTGCCGCAACTCCATGCCCCTCACGGCGGAGGGCGAGCCGCAACCGCAACCCGCGCCGCGCGCCTCGGAGTGGGCCTGCCCCCGCTGCGGGGCCGCCACGGAGCTGCGGAACGGCCCCTACGGCGAGTACCTCGATTGCGTGCGGCGCGAGGCCGGGGAGTGCGACTTCCGCTCCAGCGCGCCCGTGGGCGTGGCCTGCCCGGAGGAGCCGGAGAACGGCCAGCTGGTGGCCAAGCGCATGCGCGGACGCGGGCGCGGCGTCTTCTACGGCTGCTGGAACTACCCCGCCTGCACCTACACCACGAACAGCATCGAGCCGGACGCCATGTCGCCCGTGCGCGACGCGGAGGAGCGCGCCGCCGCCGCCGCAAAGGCGCGGGAGCGCGCCAGCCGCGGACGCGGGACGCGCCGTTCGGGGGGCGCGGGCGCGCGCCGCCGCCGCGCGGGCTAGAGGGCGGCGGCGCGCGGCGCGATCTCGGCCGCCAGGTACTCCGGGAACTCGTCCGACGCGAAATCGAGATGCTGGAACACCATCTCCTCCAGCCCCAGCTCCGCCAGCGCGCCCAGCTTCCCCACCACCTCGTCGGTGGTCCCGGCGAGCAGGCCGCGCCCCTCCATGCGCTCGCGGAAGACGCGCGGGTCGGCATCGGGGTCGAGGCCGAAGTGCGCCATCGTGCGGGCCGTGACGGCGGCCAGCGCGCGCTCGTTGGGCGCGGCCAGGCAGAAGACCATCATGGAGCGCGCGATGCCGCCGGGGTCGCGCCCCACGGCCTCGCAGTGGCGTTCGAGCGCCGCCCTCTTGCGCGCGTAGCCCTCCGGCTCCGTGACCGTCACGCAGTTCCACTCGTCCGCGTGTTCGGCGGCGATGCGCAGCGTGCGGCGCTCGCCCGCCCCGCCGATGATCACCGGCGGACGCCCCGGCGCGGGCCGCGGCAGCCCCTCCGCGCCCTCCAGCCGGTAGAAGCGCCCCGCGAAGTCGGCGGGCGACTCGGTCCACAGCGCGCGCATGAGGCGCACGGCCTCGTCCAGCCGGTCGAAGCGCTCCTTCAGCGGCGGGAAGGGGATGCCCTGGGCGCGGTGCTCGGCCTCGTTCCAGCCCGCGCCCAGCCCCATCGCGAAGCGCCCCCCGCTGAGCAGGTCGACCTGCGCCGCCATGCGCGCGTCGTTCACCGGACGGCGGAAGGTGATGGGCGTCACCAGCGCCCCGAAGCGGTAGGCGTGGGGTTCGCGCGCGATGGCCGCGAAGGTGAGCCAGGGGTCGAGCGAGTCCATGCGCCGCTCGCCCGTGAAGTAGTGGTCGGAGCGGAAGAGCGAGTGGAAGCCGAGGCGGTCGGCGAGCGTGGCGACGTGGAGCCAGCGCTCCCAGGTGAGGCCGTTCTGCCCCTCGATCATCAGGCCGGTGCGCATGGCGATGCCTCCCGTGCGGATGTCGCGCCGCGTTCGCCGCCTTCCCAGCGCCAGCCCACGACGCGCGACGGGCGCAGGCGCAGGAGCGGGCGCGCCTCCAGCGCCATGGCGCGGTGGCGCGGATAGCGGCGGCGCAGCGCGGCCAGCGCCGCGGGCCACTCGTCGCCCCGCGCGAGCGCCTCGGCGGCGCCCTCCAACCGCACCCACGCCAGCCGCTCCCAGCGCTCCTCGTAGCGGTCCACGAGCAGCGCCGCGCGCGGATCGCGCTCCACGTTGCGCACGCGCGCCAGCGCCCCGCCCCGCTTCGGCTTCTCGTCGATGGCGATGGCCACGGCCCCCTCCGCCAGCGCGTAGCACACGGGCGTCAGCTGCGGCAGGCCGTCGCGCGCGATGGTGGCGAGCGCGCCCGAACGCGCCTCCTCCAGCAGCCGCTCCTGCCAGCGTTCCATGCGCGCAGCCTAACGTAGAGTGCGGCCACGGCGCGCAGCCTGGCGTAGAGTGCGGCCATGGCGCGCACCGTCCTCGCGGGCGATTTCGGCGGCACCAACCTGCGCGCCGCGCTCGTCGCCGAAAGCGGCGAGGTGCTGGCCCGCCGCGAACTCCCCACGCCCGCCGCGGGCACGGCGGACGAGGCGCTGGCGCGCGTGGGCGCGCTGCTGGCGGACGTGCGCGCGGACGCCGCGGAGGCCCCCGTGGCGGCCTGCATCGCCGCCGCCGGGCTCATCGACGCCGAGCGCGGGATGGTGCTCGTCTCGCCCAACGTCCCGTCCTTCCGCAACCTGCCCCTGCGCGCCGCCCTGGCCGAGCGCACGGGCCTGCCCGCCGCCATCGAGAACGACGCCTCCGCCGCCGCCCTCGGCGAGCACCGCTTCGGCGCGGCCCGCGGCGCGCGCCACGTCCTGCACGCCACGCTCGGCACCGGCATCGGCGGCGGCATCGTCATCGACGGGCGGCTCCACCGCGGCGCCGCCGGGCTGGCCGGGGAGATCGGCCACGTCGTCATTGACGCGGCGGGGCCGGCCTGCGCGTGCGGCGCGCGCGGCTGCCTCGAGGCGCTGGCGGGCGGCGTGGCCTTCGCGGGCCGCGCCCGGCGTCTGCTGGAGACGGGCGCGGCCCCCGTGCTCGCCGAACTCACGGCGGGGCGCGAGCCCGCGGCGGCGGACCTCGCGCGCGCGGCGGAGCGCGGCGAAACGGCGGCGCTGGCCGAAATCCGCAACGGCGGCCACCTGCTGGGCGTGGGCCTGGCGGGCCTCGTGAACGTGCTCAACCCCGACGTCGTGACCCTCTCCGGCGGCCTGCTGGGCATGGGCGAACCGCTGCTGGAGTCGCTGCGCGCGGCCATGGCCGCGAACGCCTACGGCCCGGCCGCGGGCACGCCCGTGCGCGTGAGCGAGCTGGGCGAGGACGCGGGCCTGCTGGGCGCCGCCGCCGTCGCCCTCGCGCTGGCGGACGAGGCCTAGCCGCGAGCCTGCCAGCGTTGTAACCCCCACGGCAAAGGCGTAGCATGGCCCGTGGGGGATGCCTGATGCGCGAACTGGCGGGGCGGAAGCGCGTGCGCGTCGTGGCGCTGGCGGCGCTGGTCGTGGCGCTGGCGGCGTGCGTGACGCTCGGCGCGACGCTGCGCGGCGGCGGCCCCGGCGCGACGGCGCAGACGACGGCCACCGGCGCGACGCCCGCGACCGTGCTCCCCGCCAACCCGCCGACGTGCACGGCGAAGGCGCTGGGCGTGTCGCGCGCGTCCAATCCGGGGCTGGCGGCGGACTGCGATACGCTGCTGGCGATTCAGTCCACGCTGCGCGTCTCCGGCTGGATCAACTACGACACGCCCTCGTGGTGGGACCACTCGCATCCGCTGAACTGGTTCGCGCGCTCGCCGCTCAAGCACTGGCGCACGGTCACGCTGGGGGGCACGCCGCAGCGGGTGATCGGGTTGGACTTCAGCGATACGCGGGAGAGCGTGAAGGTGTTCAACGCGCGCACGCGGAGATGGGAGGCGTCGCAGCCGTTCACGCGGGAGTGGACGTTGCGCGGGGTGGTCCCGACGCAGCTGGGGAACCTGACGGCGCTCGAGGTGTTGGACTTGGGCGGGAGCGAGCTGACGGGCGCGGTGCCGACGCAGCTGGGGGCGCTGACGAAGCTGACGCGGCTGGACTTGGGGGACAACAAGCTGACGGGCGTCATCCCCACGCAGCTGGAAGCGCTGACGGCACTCACGAGCCTCGACCTGTCGGACAACAAACTGACGGGCGCGGTGCCGACGCAGCTGGGAGCGCTGACGGCGCTGACGCGGCTGGACCTGGGGGACAACAAGCTGACGGGGGCCATCCCGACGCAGTTGGGGAGACTGACGGCGCTGACGAGCCTTGCCCTGTCCGTCGGCAATGCGTTCACGGGCTGCATTCCCGGCCCGCTGTGGATGGCAGCGACGCGCGACCTTGTCGACTTGGAGCTGAAGACGTGCATTAGCGGTACGATCGAAGAAGGTAGGGGCGGGGCGATCGACTTGGGTGAGTCGTTTGGGGCGGGTACCTATGAGGTTCCCTTTACGGATTTCACCGAAATCTCTACCGGTGAAAACAAGGCTATTGTCTTTACTGTGCCAGCAGGGCTGCGCATCAAAGCACAGGGTGCGCACAGTGGCGGTTCGTGTATGACTGAATTCTGTCCGCCTCCGGGCATGATGTTTGAGGGCAAAGGGGAAACCGGAGATGATAAGGGGTTTGTGTTCTGCTTGGACTTTGAAACGGGGGCAGATTGTGGAAGCGGCTACCCGATCACTCGGCGCGCCGGGGACACGACCGACCAGTATGGGGATCCACCAGGGGCCAGAGCATCCCGTGCCGCCCGCGCTGCAAAATACGACTCCATGCTCGATCAGATAATAGCGTCTTCGCATATTGAGGATGTGCCATGATGCGGACGAACGTGTACGCAATTCTTCTTGCTGCTCTGGTTGTCGGCATCACTATCTTTGTGCAGCCTTCCAAAGCCGATCATTCCTCGTTGTTCGGAATCGTCGCTCGCAATTTGATCCTTGGTGATCCGATCACGGTGTGTAGCGACTATCCCAATGCTACACAAACTGCAATAGGAGTTATCAATTCCGCACTCTATATTCGAGGCGATTATACAGAAAAACCAGTCCTTGAGTTCAAGAGCGCTAGCCATCCTCTGACGGCATGTCCCCAGGAAAAGATCGACCCCGAGACTGGCATTTCTTACGATGATAGGATTGCCAGTATTGTCATTCTTGCCACTAAATATCTTCGAATGGAGATCGACGGCGTGAATTATAATTGTGGTATTGGATTACTGGCTTGTACTCCAGTCTATCGTAGCGAGATTCAAAATCGCGATGAAAACAAATGTACCTTTGTGAACAGGGTACCTATTCTCATCAAGACAGAGCAGACAGACCCTAAGTCAGTAGCATTCCCGAAAAGCACTGACTTTCTGTCCGCATCCAATACGCTGTTCGAAGGGCTCGTGACTGTAATAGCTCATGAACTGGGTCATGTTTTGGGACTGGCGCATTTTGGGGATACGGAAAGTGAACGTGAAAAGTGCGTTGGTGAGAAACCTAAACGATCATCTGACGTTAGCAGTTGCACTGGACCTGCACTCATGTTTAGTCCTGCAGACCACAGTACTTGTGGCGTTTTGGTGTTCAATAAAAATCGCTCAGGCATTGTTACTTCCGTTAAGTACCGCCGTCCTATCACCAATTCGCCCGATACGCGCTTGCCTCGGGATAACCAAACCCCGCCAGACCGGGGCACCCCTTATGCAATCTTTACGAACAAAGACCTGAACGCCTATCAGCGAGCATACCAGCCGGATGTCGTGCGCGGTACTACGAGCACTCCTGTCAACGTTCGCCTTCCGTCCGGTGTGGCCAAAAGCATCGTGAAGAGCGCGTCCATCACGCCCCAGCGTGGGAGCGTGGGCAATGTGGAGTTTGCGTGGGAGAGGCTGATCGACGGCATTCACGTTGAGAAGCACTTCGGAATTTTCCGCTATACCATCGATCCCCGGACCGGGGAAGAGGGGTGGGAGGAGTTACGTACCAGCCTCAATGAGGCTGAGGGCAGCGTCATAATCCAGAACCAGCCAAGCGGCTATCGGATTTTTGCGGTCGCCTCGGTGACGCATGCCTACCAAACGACGTACGATCCGCACGGCCCCAGCGTTCGGGCTACGGTCAACGTCGGCGGTGCGACGGCACCACCCACGTCCTGCGCGCTCAGCGTCGATCTCGAACCGGATGTGGCGGTACCAGAGGCGAACCGCAGCGTGCGCGAGACGGGGGGATGTGGCGGGCGTCTGAAGGTAAACGCGCCTTCCCCGACGTCTCTCTACGTCTTCACGGGCTGGGGCGCGCCGTGCGCCTCGATGGGGACGGGCGCGTGCTACGCGCTGGCCACCGAGAATACCGTGACCGTGAAGGCCAACTACGTGCGCAAGTGCACGCTCGCGGTAAGCGCGGGGACCGGGGGGCAGGCAATCCTCGGCTCGACGGGCACGCGCAGGTGGACGGGCGCGTGCGGCACGCAGCTCAGCGGGACCACCGCGCCGACGGCGACGGCAGCCACGCTGCCCGCGCCGGGCTATGTCTTCAAGGACTGGACGGCAGGCCCAATCCCTTGGACAAGCGGCTGCGGGACGAGCGCGACGTGCACGCCGACGGTGGGCTCGCGCACGGGTACGACGCGGGAATTCACGCTCAGGGCCAACTTCACGCCACAGTGCAAGTTGAACGTGAGCGTGAGTCCGTCCGCGGGATCCACGAGCAGCGCGTCCAGGACCGGGGACTGCGGCTCGTCCCTGACGGTGAACGCGCCTCCGGCCGCGTCGGGCTACGAGTTCACGGGCTGGAGTTTGCCGTGTAGCGGCAAGGGATCGTGCGCGGTCACGGTGGGAACGTCGACCGGCACTCCGCAAACGCGACCCGTCACGGCCAACTACGCGCGCGTGGGGGGGACGTACCGCACGACGCCCCGCATTCTCACGAAGTACAGCTGGTCGGCGAACTGCAACAGCGGCACGGGGAGCGACAGCGGTACGGGGTTGGCCACGCACGAGGCGGCAACGGCGGCTGCACAGGCGTGGATCAACACGAACTGCTCGGCGGGCGGGGGAACTTCCGACACGAGCAGCACCACGACGTACGGCTGGAGTGCGAAATGCCGCATCGGCACGGGACGCGGCAACCGTTCGGGGTACGCCAGCCGGTCGGCGGCGGAGACGGCGGCGGGGGCCTGGATCAACACGAACTGTCCAGCGGGCGGGGGAACTTCCGGCACGAGCAGCGCCACGACGTACGGCTGGAGTGCGAACTGCCGCATCGGCACGGGACGCAGCAGCGGATCGGGGTACGCCAGCCAGTCGGCGGCGGAGACGGCGGGACAGGCGTGGATCAACACGAACTGCGCGACGGGCGGCGGCACGGCCCGCACGAGCGCCACGACGAGGTGGTACGCCACCATCACCTGCGTCGATGGGCGCAGCTGGAGGATAGGGCCAGCGGCAACCCTGGCGCAGATCATCGGCGATGCCCGGTTCGCGATCGAGCTGTGCGCCACCCCGGCGTCCGGGCAGGAAGATGCGTCCACGGCCACCGCCACGACCGCTGCTACAGCCGCTGCCACGACCGCTGCCACGGCCACGCCCGCTGCCACGGCCACGCCCGCGTCCACGGCCACGCCCGCATCCACGGCCACGCCCGCGCCCACCGCTACGGCCACGGCCACCCCTGCGTCCGCGCCCACCCCTGCGTCCACGGCCACGGCCGCCGCTACAGCCACCGCCACAGCCGAGGCGACCGCCACGGAGGAGCCGGAACGCCAGTCCGGAGGCTTCAGCACCTTCTCCGTGACGACCTACAACTGGAGTGCGCGCTGCCGCAGCGGTACGGGGAGCGGCAGCGGTTCGGGGTTCTCTTCGCTGTTGGCGGCGGCGTCCGCGGCCCAGAGCTGGATCACGGCGAACTGCCAGGGCGGGGGCACGCTCAACACGAACAGCACCACGACGTACGGCTGGACGGCGAGCTGCACCAACGGCACGGGGAGCGACAGCGGTTCGGGGCTGACCACGTTGTTGGCGGCGGCGTCGGCTGCCCAGAGCTGGATCGCTTTGAACTGCCGGGGTGGGGGCACACTCAGCACGAGCAGCACGACGACGTACGGTTGGACGGCGAGCTGCAACAGCGGCACGGGGACGGGCAGCGGTTCGGGGTTGACCACACTGGCGGCGGCGTCCGCGGCGGCGGCGGTGTGGGTCGCGAGCTGTCCGGCGGGCGGAGGCACCTCCAGCGCGGCGCCCTACACGATCACGGTGTACGACTGGACGGCGAGTTGCCGCAGCGGCACGGGCAGCGGCAGCGGCAGGGGGCTGGCCACGCAGGCGGCGGCGACGGCTGCCGCGCGGACGTGGATCGCGACCAACTGCGGCGCGCAGGCGCGTGGCGCGGACGCCTCCCCCACGGCCACGCCGTCCCCCAGCGCCAGCGCCAGCGCCACGCCTACGCCCAGCGCCACCGCCACCGCCACGCCCTCGCCCACCGCTACTGCCACCCCCACGCCGTCGCCCAGCGCCACCGCCACGCCGTCGCCCAGCGCCACCCCCACGCCATAGCCCCGCCATGAGCGCCTCCCGCGCCACCGCCCCCTTCCCCCTCCCACGCCCCGCGCGCTTCACTGCCCGCCGACCTGCCGTCCGGCCTGGACTACGGTGACGAGTCGTATGCACTGACGGGCCAACCCGGGGGACCGCAGCGCCCCCAACTTTTTCCCATCATCGCGCCCCCTTGCGGCGGCGGGACGGGGAGCGTAGCGTCCGCGCCGTGCGCTACGAGGACTTCTTCCACATCGGCATCATCGTGCCCGACATCCAGCGCGACCTGGACGAAATCGCGCGCCGCTTCGGCGTCACCTTCCCCAACCCGCCCGGCCACACCGAAGTGCTGGTGCGCGCCGGCGGTGGCGAGACGACGGCCATCGTGCGCGGGGCCTACTCCGCCGAGGGGCCGCCCTGGCTGGAGGTCATCCAGGCCGTCCCCGGCACCCCCTGGGAGGCGGGCGCGGGCTCGCGCATCCACCACCTCGGCGCCTTCGTGGACGACCTCGACGACGAAGTGGCGCGGCTCACGGCGGCCGGCGCGGAGGTGGAGGCCATGCTCGACGTGACCACCGGCCGCATCCTCACCGCCGCCTACGTGAACGGCGCCCTCGGCGTGCGGCAGGAGCTGCTGCCCGCGAGCCTGCGCGAGGGAATGCTTGCGAACCTCGGCGGGAACGGCCCCGCGTGATCGACTACGACAACGTCTTCCACGTGGGCGTCATCGTGCCCGACATCGAGCGCGGCATGGACGAAATCGCGCGCCGCTTCGGCGTCAGCTGGCCGCGTCCCCCGGCCTCCGCCAGCATCCGCGTGCGCACGGCGGCGGGCGTCGGCGTCCTCTCCTCGCGCTACGCCTACACCGCCGAGGGGCCGCCCTTCCTGGAGCTGATCGAGGCCGTGCCCGGTACCGTCTGGGAAGCGGGCGAGGGCTCGCGCATCCATCACCTCGGCGCCTTCGTGGACGACCTCGATGCCGAGATCGAGCGCCTCACGGCGGAGGGTGCGGAGCTGGAGATGGAGACCGTCTCCGAGGACGGCTCGCGCGTGCTGGGCGTCTCCTACGTGAACGGCGCGCTGGGCGTGCGCCTCGAACTGCTGCCCTCCTCCAGCCGCGAGGGCATCCTCTCCGTCACGAAGCCCGCCTGAGTCAGCGGTGGCCGATCCAGGCCGTGATGCGCCAGCCGTCGTCCGTGCGCGCCACGACGTAGGAGGCGTCGAAGTTGACGTACTCCTCGCCCGCCCTGGTGTAGCGCCCGCAGTTCACAGTGACGAAGGCCGCGTCGGCCCCGGTGAAGGTCACGTCCACCGTATGGAGCACGCTGTGGTCGTAGTCGGCGGGGAGGCCCGCGTGGGCGGCGGCCCAGCGCGCGTCGGACTCGGCCTCGGTGGCGATGAGGCGCGCGGCCCCGCCGCCGATGGCGAGGGCGGGCACGTGGCAGTAGGGGCGCATGAGCGTCGGGTCGCCCGCGTGGAAGGCATGCCCGAAGGCGTCGCTGTACTCGCGCACCCAGGCGGCGAGGGCGTCCCGTTCGGCGTCGTCGGTCATCGTTCGGCCCCTTCGTTCGCGTCCGCGCCAGTATCGCGCATCCACCGGAACACGGCACGGAGATGGCTGGGCGGGCTGACTCGCGCGCGGGCTAGAGGCCCAGGCCCGATTCCCACGCCATGCGCAGGGCGGCGAGGCTGGCGTCGATGGGGCCGAAGCGCAGCGCGGGCTCGTCCACCGTGACGCCGAGGCGCGCGAGGGGAACGCCCGCGTCCGCCGCGAGCGCGGCCAGCCGTTCGCCCGCATCGGGGAGCGCGCTGACGACGATGCGGCCCTGCGCCTCGCCGAAGAGGGCGGCGTCGAGGCGCCCCCCGACCGCCGCCCCGCCCGCGAAGCCGGTGTCGCCGAGCAGGCAGCATTCGGCGAGGGCGACGGCGAGGCCGCCGTCGGCGCAGTCGTGGGCGCTCAGGAGGATGCCCGCGTCGTTGGCGGCGGGCACGAGCTGGTGGAGGCGCGCCTCCGCGGCGAGGTCGACGACGGGCGTGCCCAGCACGGCCCCGTGGGCGGCCTCCAGGTACTCGCTGCCGGCGAGCGTGCGCGCGGGCTGCTCGACGGCGCCGCCGAGGAGCCAGACCTCCGCGCCCGCATGCGGGAAGGCGGCGCCGAGGCTCGCGCGCACGTCCTCCAGCAGGCCCAGCATGCCGATGACGGGCGTGGGGGCGACGGGTTCGCCGCCGCTTTCGTTGTAGAGGCTCACGTTGCCGCTCACGACGGGCGTGCCGAAGGCCTCGCAGGCGGCGGCGATGCCGTCGATGGCGTTGGCGAGGGCGGCGTAGACCTCGGGGTTCTCGGGCGCGCCGAAGTTGAGGCAGTCGGTGACGGCGAGCGGGCGCGCGCCCGTGCAGACGACGTTGCGGGCGGCCTCGGCCACGGCGATGGCGCCGCCGTTGCGGGCGTCGAGCGCGCAGTAGCGCCCGTTGCCGTCGGTGGCGAGGGCGAGGCCGAGGTTCGCGCCGGGCACGCGCACGACGGCGGCGTCGCCCCCCGGCGGCACCACGGTGCCCGCGAGCACCTGGTGGTCGTACTGGCGGAAGACCTCGCGCTTGCTGGCGAGGTTGGGGCGCGCGAGCAGCATCGCCAGCGCGTCCGCGGCGGCGGCGGGGGGCAGGTCGGGGAAGGCGCCGGGGTTGGCCTGGGCGCGGGCGATGGCGTCGGGGCCGCGCCGCCCCTCGCGCAGGTAGGCGGGCGCGTCCACGGCGAGGGCCACGGGCACGCGCGCCACCTCGGCGCCGCCCTCGCGCAGCGCCACCTCGCCGCCGTCCGCGACCTCGCCGATGGCCGTGCAGGGCACCTCCCAGCGGGCGAAGAGGGCGGCCACGTCGTCGGCGTGTTCGCGGCGGGCGACGATCAACATGCGCTCCTGGCTTTCGGAGAGCATGACCTCGTAGGGCGTCATGCCCGCCTCGCGGCGGGGCACGCGGTCGAGGTCGAGCACGGCGCCCGCGCCCGAGCGCGCGCAGCATTCGAGCACGGCGCTGGTGAGGCCCGCCGCGCCGAGGTCCTGCAGGCCCGCGATCCAGTCGCGGCGTTCGGAGGCGAGCTCGTGGCAGGCCTCCAGGAGCAGCTTTTCGAGGAAGGGGTTGCCCACCTGCACGGCGGGGCGCATCTCGCCGAAGCGCGCCTCGGGGTCGGCGCGGCTGGCAAGGCCGCTGGCCCCGTGGATGCCGTCGCGGCCCGTCTCCGCGCCCGCCAGCAGGAGCACGTTGCCCGCGCCGCCCGCCGTCGCCCCCACGATGCCATCGGCGCGCACGACGCCGACGCACATGGCGTTCACGAGCGGGTTGCCGCTGTAGGAGCGGTCGAAGGCGACCTCGCCGCCAACGGTGGGGATGCCCAGGCAGTTGCCGTAGCCGCCGATGCCGCCGACCACGCCCTCGAACAGGTAGCGGTTGTTCCCCTCGTCGGGGGGGCCGAAGCGGAGCGAATCGAGCAGGGCCACGGGCCATGCGCCCATGGCGAGGATGTCGCGCACGATGCCGCCCACGCCCGTGGCCGCGCCCTGGTACGGCTCGATGGCGGAGGGATGGTTGTGCGACTCGATCTTCATGACGGCGGCCCAGCCGCCGCCGATGTCGATGGCCCCGGCGTTCTCCTCGCCCGCGCGCGTGAGCACGCGCTCGCCCGCGGAGGGCAGGCGGCGCAGCAGGCGGCGGCTGTTCTTGTAGCCGCAATGCTCGCTCCAGAGGGAGCCGAACATGCCCAGCTCGACGGCGTTGGGCTCGCGTCCGAGGCGGGCCGCGAGCGCGTCGTACTCGTCGCGGCTGAGGGCGACGGCGTCGAGCGCCTCCTGCTCCACGGGCACGGGCGCAGTCTACGGGCGATCGTCCGCGCGCGCCGCGCCGGGGGCGTGCACCACGCGCGTGCCCGCCACCTTGTCCCAGAGGCACTGGCGGTCCGCGTCCCACAGGCACCAGAGGGCGGCCAGCGCCCAGGCGAGGCCGAAGGTGACGGCCGTGCTCAGCCAGAGGCCCACGCCCTTGATGGCGACCTCGCGCAGGAGCACGTGCCCGATGCCCGCGACGCTCCCGTCCGCGCGCACGACGTAGAGGCCGAGGAGCTGCTTGCCGGGCGTCTGGCCGCGCGGGGCGGCGCGCAGCAGCCACAGGAACCAGACGCCCGCGGCGATGGCGGGGGCGATGAGCATCCCCTCGGCGGCGCCGTCCATGAGCGGGAAGAGGATGAGGCTGGCGAGCAGCCAGACGGCGGCGAGCAGGGCGAACTCGATGGCCCAGCCGCCGAGGCGGCGCGCGGGGCTGGCGAGCGCGGGCGGGGACGGATGCGCGACGGCCATGCCTCCAGTGTAGACGGCGGGCGTAGACGGCGGGCGCGGGGCCGTTCGGCGCGCCTCGACCGCTACAGGCGCTCCAGTTCGCGCTGGCGGCGCTCCTCGTATTCGGCGTCGGTGAGGAGGCCGCGGTCGCGCATCTCGGCGAGCGTGCGCAGGTTTTCGGCGGCCTCGGACGACTCCGTGCGGACTGGCGCGCCCGCGACGACGACTTCCGGGTCGTGGATGACGAGCGTACGCACGGCCTTGTCCCAGAGGGCCTGCCGGTTCTTGTTCCAGACGCACCAGAGGGGAACGACGATGAGGGCGATGGCATAGCTGAGGAAGGCGAACGCCGTTCCGGCGGCGCCCCCGACCACCACCCCGATCACCCCCAGAACCAGAACGGGGGCGGCGAAGATGATGAACTTGACCACGATCTCGCGCAGGAGCATCCATCCGTACGACGCGAGGCGGCCGTCCTCACGCACGACGCACAGGCCAAGAAGCTGCTTGGCGGGCGTCTGGCCACGACCGGCGATGATCAGGAACCAGATGAGCCAGCCGACGCCGACCGTGATGTTCAGGATCAGCTGGTCGATGATGAATCCGGCGAGGCGCCGCTTGCGGCTGGCGAGCGTAACGGTTCGGGGCTGCTGCGCGACGGCCATGCCGCCGCCAAGCCTACAGGCGCTCCCGTTCGCGCTGGCGGCGCTCCTCGTATTCGGCGTCGGTGAGGAGGCCGCGCCGGTGGAGGTCGGCGAGCGTGTCCAGGTACCCGGCGGGCGTGGCGGGCGTGACGGCTGCGGAACCACGGTCGACGATGACGGGTACGCCGGGGGCGACGACGCCATCCGGATCGTGGACGACGAGCGTGCCCGCCGCCTTGTCCCACAGGCACTGGCGGTTCGCGTCCCACGCGCACCAGAGGGCGGCCACGGCGAGGGCGAGGCTGACGATCCACGTGCCGATGGCATCGCCGACGGTCGCCGACAGCGCCCAGCCGAGCACGCTGAACGAGATGCTCTTGAGCGCGATCTCGCGCGCGAACATCCAGCGCCAGTCCGCCACGAGGCCGTCGGTGCGGATGACGCGCAGGCGCAACAGCCACTTCGCGGGGGACTGCCCGCGCCCCGTCGTGAGGCGGAACCAGAGGAGCCCGCCGAGGATCAACACGCCCGTGGACAGCGCCGTCACCCCGACCACGTTGTCCCCGGAGAACGCGCCCCTCGGGGAGTAGACGATGAGGGCGGGCGCGAACGAGACGGCGGCGGGCACGAGATCGAGCAGGTGCCCGGCGAGGCGCCGCTTGCGGCTGGCGAGCGCGACGGTCGGGGGCTGCTCCGCGATGGCCATGCCGCCAAGCCTACAGGCGCTCCAGCGGGAGTCGGCGGCGGCGGGATCGCGCAGGTCGGTGCGGACGAGCTGGCGGGACGTCGGCGAGCGTGGTCATGCCGCCACGCTGGCGCGGCGCGCCGCCAGCGCGAAGCCCGCGCCGTCACCGGCTATCCGGCGGTGTCGGGGAGGGGGCCGCAGTTGGCGGGGGTGCGGCGTTCGGCGGTGAACACGTAGATGGCGTCCTCGGCGAGGGCGTCGAGCGTGTTGACGCCCAGGCCCTCGGCGCCGGGGAACCACGACTCCCAGCGCTGGTTGCGGGGGTCCCACCAGTAGACGGCGACGACGCAGAGCGTGAGCTCCCCGACGGCGTCGGCCACGGGCGTCTCCGCGGCCCGCCAGAGCGCGTAGGTGGTGCCCGCGACCAGGGCGCGCTCCAGCTCCGCCACCGCCTCCCTGTCGACCTCCATCTCGTCCTCCTCGTCCTCCTCGGCCTCGCGCACGAAGGTGACGACGACGTCGCCGCCGGCGAGGGAGCGCCCGCTGAACTCGCCGCGCACCGCCAGGGCGCCCTGGCGGTCGGTGGCGGTGAGCGAGCAGGCGGCGTCGGAGGCGACGGAGGCGGCGTAGCGCTCGCCCGCGGCCAGCGAGATGGCGAAGCTGGAGGCGCCGCAGACCAGCTGCAGGCTGTAGCGCAGGCCGGAGGCGCGCCCTTCCTCGACCACGACGATGCCCGCGGTCCCGCCGGGCGGCGCCGCCGCCGGGCAGGAGCCCAGGCGCACCGAGCCGCCCGGCTTCGCGCGAATGCCGTTCAGCCAGGCGTTGGCCGCGGCGCCGAGGTTGCGCGCGCAGACGCGCGTGCCGCGCAGGTCGACGTTCGTGACGTTGCGCAGGCGCGCGAATTCGGCGGGGATGCCCCCCGTGAGTCCGCTGTTGCCGGAAAGGTCGAGCGTGGTGAGACGCGACAGGTCGCCCATGAGCGCGGGCAGCCGGCCGCTCAGCCCGTTGTCCGGCAGCGCCAGCCCCGTCAGGCGCCCCGACGTGAGCGTGACGCCGTGCCACGAACCCGTGAGCGTGGACGTCTTCCAGTCGTCGTTCGCGGTCCAGCCGGCCCCGTTCGCGTCGTCGTAGAGCGCCTCGATGGCGAGCTTGTCCGAGGCCAGGTCCACCAGCCGCACGGTCACCTGCATGGTGTCGTCCACGGTCGTGTCCACGCCGCCGGTGGCGTTCACGCCGTCCGTCACCTCGAGGCCGATGGAGACGGCCACGCGGGTACCCACGACGCGCGTGGGCGCGCTGCTCCCCGTCCAGGTGATGGCGCAGTTGGACGAGTCGACCGCGAAGCCGGTGACGGCCGTGCCCGTGCCGAGGAAGCTGGCCGGATCGCCGCTGGGGTTCTGGATGGCGCTGAACGTGCAGGCGTCCGTGCCGCCGCTGTAGCTCCCGGCCGTGAAGGCGGGCGTACCCACGGCCACGGCCGTGGAGGAGCCGTCCGCGCCCGCGTCCAGCAGGTAGGTGGCGGCGTCGGCGGCGAGCGCGGGCGCGTTGGGGCTGCCGCAGGTGTGCACGCCCACCGAGGCGCCGCCCGTGCGCAGCGCGTTCAGCCACGACTCCACCGCCGTGTCCGCGGCCGGGTTCACGCACAGGCCCGTGCCCGTGAGGTCCAGCGTCGTCAGCGACGTCAGGGGCGTGAGGTCGGCGAGGTCCCCGCCGAGGGCGGCGTTCCCGCTCAGGTCGAGCGTGGTGAGCGCCGTGAGCAGGCCCAGCTGCGAGGGGATCGGGCCCGTGAGCGCGTTGCCGCTCAGGTCGAGCGTCGTGAGCGCCGTGAGCGAGCCCAACGCGACGGGGACGCTCCCCGTCCAGCCGCTCCCGCTCAGGTCGAGGCTGGTGAGCGCCACGAGCGAGCCCAGCGTGGCGGGGATGGTTCCCGTGAGGCCCGCGTTGCCGGAAAGGTCCAGGCTGGCGAGCGCCGACAGGTCCGTGAGCAGGCCCGGCAGCGTCCCCGACAGGTTGTTGTTCGGCAGCGCCAGCGCCGTCAGCCGCGTGGGCGTGCCCGACGCCGTGGCCCCGTGCCACGCACTCGAGAGCGTCGCGCCCTCGGTCGTCCAGCCCCCCGTGGACGTGGTCCAGCCGCTCCCCCCCGCGCTCCCGTAGAGGGCCAGCAGCGCCACCCGGTCCGTGGCCAGCCCCACCAGCTTCACCGTCACCTGGATGGTGTCGTCCGCGCTCGCGTCGAGCGTCCCCGCCGACGGGTCCACGCCGTCGCCGATGCCGATGGAGAGGGACACCGCCAGCCGCGCGGCCGTGCTCGCCAGTCCCGTGCCCGTGTAGGTGATCGCGCACGTGGGCCCGTCGATGGTGAAGCCCATGACGTCCGTGCCCGTCGTCGTGAAGTCGGCCGGGTCGTAGCTGGCGTTCTCCTTCGCCGTGACGATCGTGCAGGTGGCCGCCGTGCCGCCGCTGTAGCCGCCCTGCGTGAAGGTGGGCGTGCCCACGGCGATGGGCGTGCTGGAGCCGTTCGCCCCCGCCTCCAGGCTGCCGCGCAGGCTCTCCGCCGTGAAGGACGGCGCCGCGGGCGTCCCGCAGGTGGCCACCCTGGCCACGCCCGCGCCCGCGTTGCGCGCGCGGATGGCCCCCAGCCACGTCTCCACCGCCGTCTCCGTGGCCGGGTTCACGCACACGCCCGTGCCCGACAGGTCCAGCGACTCCAGCGCCCCCAGCGTGAGCAGCGCCGCGGGGATGCTCCCGCTCAGGTTCGCGTTCCCCGACAGGTCCAGCGTGGTCAGCGACGCCATGGACGAAATGGCCGTGGCGATGTCGCCGAACTCGCCGCCGTCGAGGCTGTTGTCCGAAAGGTCCAGCGTCGTCAGCGCCGTGAGGGCGCTCAGGTCGTCGTGGACGTCCGTGAAGCGGTTGCCGGAGAGGTCCAGCGTGGTCAGCGCCGTGAGCAGCCCCAGCGCCGCGGGGGCCTCGCCCGTGAGCGCGTTGCCCCCCAGGTCCAGGCTCGTGAGCGCCGTGAGCGACCCCAGCTCCGCGGGAACCTCCCCCGTGAGCGCGTTGCCCCCCAGGTCGAGCGTCGTGAGGCTCGTGAGCGACCCCAGCTCGACGGGGATGGCGCCCGACCAGCCGCCGTCCGAAAGGTCGAGGCTGGTGAGCGCGGCGAGCGAGCCCAGCGTGGCGGGAATGGTCCCCGTGAGGCCCGCGTTGCCGGACAGGTCGAGGCTGGTGAGCGCGGACAGGTCCGCGAGCAGGTCGGGCAGCGTCCCCGACAGGTTGTTGTTCGGCAGCGCCAGCGCGGTGAGGCGCGTGGGCGTGCCCGACACCGTGGCCCCGTGCCACGTGCTGGCGAGCGCGGGGTCGGCCCGCATGATCAGCGCGTCGAAGTCCCCCGAGGAGGGGATGAGGCCCGCCGCCTGCCCCGCCCACGTCCAGTGCCGGTAGGAATCGGTGGTGGTCGTGGCGTCGGTGAAGGCCAGCGTGGTCGTTCCCAGGCGGAGACGCAGGTTGGCCCACCGGGAGGCGGGCTGGCCCCCCTGGTTCTCGGTGAAGACGACGTCGCCGTTCGCGAGCTGGACGACCCGGTTGACCTGGTAGGGGCCGACGCCGCCCACCGTGACGTCCTGCCCGCCGCGCAGGGAGCCGATGGCGCCGGAGCCGGTGCCCACGCGCTGATAGCCATTGCCCGTGCCCAGGGTGCTGGTCACCGTGCCGCTCCCCGCCGTCAGCTGGATGGTGTGGTGGAGGACCTCGCCCGTCCAGCCGCCCGTGGACGTGGTCCAGCCGCTCCCGCCCGCGCTCCCGTAGAGGGCGAGCAGGGCCTCGCGGTCCGTGGCCAGCCCCACCAGCTTCACCGTCACCTGGAAGGTGTCGTCCGCGCTCGCGTCGCGCGTCCCCGCCGACGGGTCCACGCCGTCGCTGATGCCCACGGAGATGGAGACGGCCAGCTGCGCGGCCGAGCTCGAAAGCCCCGCGCCCGTGTAGGTGAGCGCGCAGGTGGCCCCGTCGATGACGAAGCCCGCGACGTCCGTGCCCGTGGTCGTGAAGTCGGCGGGGTCGTAGCTGGCGTTCTGCTTCGCCGTGACGATGGAGCACGTGGCCGTGCGCCCGCCGACGTAGGTGCCCTGCGCGAAGGTGGGCGTGGCGATGGCGATGGGCGTGCCCGTGCCGGACGCCCCCGCCTCCAGCCCCGCGCGCGCGCTTTCGGCGCTGAAGGACGGCGCCGCGGGCGTCCCGCAGGTGGCCACCTTGGCCACGCCCGTGCCCGAGCCCGTGCCGCGGATGGTCGTGATCCAGCCCTCCACGGACGCCTGATCCGCGTCCGTGGGGTCGGCGCAGATGCCCGTGCCCGACAGGTCGAGGCTGGTGAGGCCGGTGATGCCCGCGGCCAGCGCCTCCAGCACGGCGGGCGTGGCCGTGAGGCCCGCGTTGCCGGACAGGTCGAGGCTCGTGAGCGCCGACAGGTCCGCGAACGACTCCGCCAGCGCCCCCGACAGCCCGTTGCCGCCCAGGTCCAGCGCCGTGAGGCGCGAGGGCGTGCCCGACACGGTGACGCCGTGCCAGCTGCTGCTGATCGGGGGGTTGGAGCGGAGGAGCACCGCGTCGAAGTTCCCCGAGGAGGGGATGAGGCCCGTCGCCTGCCCTGTCCACGTCCAGTGCCGGTTCAGCCCGCCGCTGGTCGCGGCGCCGCTGAAGGCCAGCGTGGTCGTGCCCAGGCGGAGGCTCAGGCCGCTCAGGAAGGAGGTCGACCGCAGCCCCTGGTTCTCGGTGAAGACGACGTTGCCGTTCGCGAGCTGGACGACCCGGTTGACCCGGTAGGTGGCGCCGCTCAGCACGAAGTCGCGCCCCCCGCGCACGGAGCCGAGGGCGCCGGAGCCGGTGCCCGGATCCTGGTAGCCATTGCCGGCGCCGAGGGCGCCGCTCACCGTGCCGCTCCCCGCCGTCAGCTGGTGGGTGTGGAAGACGCCCTCGCGCCAGCCCGTGCGGTCCGTCCAGCTCGCGCCGTCCGTCCCCGCGTAGAGGACGTCGAGCGCGTCGCGGTCCGTGGGCTCCCCCTCGATGAACTTCACCGTCACGTTGATGGTGTCGTCGGCGGCGGCGCTGATCGTGCCCGCCTCCGGGTCCACGCCGTCGCTCACCGTCACCGCCAGCGAGACCGCCTCCAGCGTCTGGTCCCGCGCCGCGCTCACGCTGGCCGCGCCCGTGTAGGTGATGGCGCACGTGCTCCCCGTCAGCGTCACGGCGAAGGAGGCCGAGAGGTCCGTGCCCCCGCTCGTGGCGAAGTCCGCCGGGTCGTTGCTGCCCACGCCCCGCGCCGAGGCGATGGCGCACACCGTGGCGCCGCCGATGAACGGATCGCCCGCCGTGAAGGTCGGCGCGCCGATGGCGATGGCCGTGCTGGAGCCGTCCGCGCCCGAGGCCAGCTCGTAGGTGACGGCGGCGTCGGCGATGGCGGGGGCGACGGGGGCGCCGCAGGTGGGCACTTTGGCCACGCCCGTGTTCGTGTTCTTCGCGCGGATGTTCCCGATCCACGTGACGACGGGCGCGTGCTGCGCGTTCCCCGGGTCCACGCAGATGCCCGTGCCGGAGAGGTCGAGGCTCGTCAGGTTCGTGAGGCCCATGGCCAGCGCGCGCAGCACCGTGGTCGTGGCCGTGAGGCCGCTGTTGTCGGAAAGGTCGAGGCTGGTGAGGGCGCCCAGGTCGCCCAGCTCGGCGGGCACCGCGCCGGTGAGGCTGTTGCCGGACAGGTCGAGGCTGGTGAGCTCGACCATGCCGCCCAGCGCGGCGGGGATGGCGCCGGAGAGGTTGTTCGACGGCAGCGCCAGACCCGTCACGCGCCCGCTCGAAATGGTGACGCCGTGCCACGTGCTGCTCTCCGTGAGCTCGGCCAGCTGCAGGCCGCTCCCCAGCAGCACCGCGTCGAAGTTGCCGCTGCCGGGGATCGTGTTGCCGGGGAAGGGGAAACGTATGGAGAGGCGGGTCGTCAGACTATTGATATTCGACTCGGCGCGCGTGACCGTCCCGACGCGCAGGCGCAGGCCGTCCCAGTCGCTCGCGACGCGCGCGGGGGTGCCCGTGACCTCGAGGACGGTGTTCTGGCTCACGATGCTCTGGTAGAGCGCGGCGATGGTGTAGGTGTTGGAGCCCAGCCTGACGGAGCCCGAATTGTTGCGGATGGCGCCCAGCGACGGCGACACGTAGCCGCGGAAGGTGGAGTTGGATCCCGCCGTCAGCTCCCAGGTGTGGAGCACGGGCACTTCGCGCCAGCTGCCCGTGCCCGACGCCCCGGCGGTCCAGCTGGTTCCGCCCGCGCCGTTGAAGAGGGCGTGCAGCGCGGCCTCGTCCACGCTCAGACCCTTCACCTCCACCGTCAGCCGCACGGTGGCGTCGTTGCTGGCGTCGGCGCCGCCCTCGGCGTTCACGCCGTCGCCCAGGCCCACGACGATGGAGACGCCCTGGAGCGTGGCCGAACTCCTGATGCCCGTGCCCGTGTAGGTGACGTCGCAGGAGCGCTGCGTGCGCGTCGTGGGCGGCGTGCCCGCCACCGTCACGGTGCGCGAGCCGATGGCGGCGGTGAAGCCCGTGCGCGCCGTGCCCGTGGTGAGGAAGCTGCCGGGGGCGGCGGCGGGGTTGTCGATGGCGCTCACGATGGTGCAGGCCTCGGCGGCGCCGCTGTAGCCGCTTTCGCTGAAATCGAAACTGCCGACCCGGATGGGCGTGACGGCGCCGGACGCGGCGCTCTCGAGCTCGCCCGTGGTGTCGGTGGCGGTGACGGCGAAGGCGGGGGCGGCGGGGCTGCCGCAGGTGGCGATCAGCGCCTGCCCGCTGGGGCGCGCGCGGATGGCGTTCAGCCACGCCTCCTCCGCGGGCTGCGCGCCGGGGTCGATGCACACGCCCGTGTCGCGCAGGTCGAGGAAGGTGAGCGCGGGGATGCCCGTGATGCCCGACGGGAGCTGCTGGGGGGGATCGAAGCCGATCCCGACGGCGGAAGTGAGGCCCTGGTTGTGGCCGCTGAGGTCGAGCGAGGTGAGCGCCGTGAAGTCGCCGAACCCGGCGAGGCCCAACGCCGGCCCGCTGAGCTCGTTTTTCGGGGGCTGGTCCGTTGCTCTCTTCGCCGTGCTCAGGTCGAGCGTCGTGAGGGTGCCGGCGAGGGGGCGCAGGGAGGTGACGACGGTGCCCAACGGGCCCACCACCCCGCGGTCCATGAACGAAATCCCGGTGACGCGGCCGCTCGTGAACGTGACGCCGGTCCACACGCCGGTCCCCGAGGTGACGATGGCGCCGTGGGTGACGGTGGTGGTGACGGTGCCGAATTCCACGTCCCAGTTCCCCGAGGAGGGGGCGATGCTGGCCGGCGTGCTGGGCCAGGAGAAGCCGCGGCCGGCGAAGTCGTCGTTGATCGACGTGCTGGCCGTGTCGAACGCGAGAATGGTTCCCGTGGCGCCTCCGAAGCGCAGGCCGTGGCCGGAGTAGTCGGTCCTGGGGACAGCGGAGTTGTTGTCCCACGTCTGGAACGCGCCGGTCGCGGTGGTGCGGAAGAGCCCGCGCATTTGCTTGACCGAGCCCGCCGTGAAATTCCGGTCGCCGGCCCGGACGCTTCCGATGGGGCTGAAGGGGGGGTTGATCTCGCCGCCGTTGTAGCCGGTGCGGCCGCCCCCCGACCCGGCCGTCAGCTGGAAGGTCTTCGAGGTGGTGCCCCAGGTGGTGCTGGTGCTGTCGCCGCTCCGCCAGTTCACGGCGGGGGACCAGGAGGCGCCGCCGAAGTTGTCGTAGAAGGCGTCGAGGGCCTCGTGGTCGGTGGTGGGCCCGTTGATCAGCTTCACGGTGACGTTGAGGGTGTCGTCGGCGCTGGTGTCGGTGCCGGTGCCGGCGTCGTTGCGCCCGTCGGTGATGGTGACGGCGATGGAGACGGCTTCGAGGGAGTTGTCGACGTTGGCGACGCCCGTGCCGTTGTAGGCGACCGAGCATTGGTTGGTGGCGGTGATGCCGGCGATGAAGCCGGAGACGTTCGTGCCCGTGGTCTTGAAGTCGGCGGGGTCGTTGGAGGCGTTGGCCTTGGCGGTGGAGACGGCGCAGGCGTGGGTGGCGCCGCTGACGGTGCTCGCGGTGTAGGCGGGGAAGCCGAGGATGGTGAAGGGGATGGCGGCGGCGGCGCCGGAGACGAGCGTGTAGGTGACGGCGTCGTCGGCGAAGGCGGGGGGCGAGCCGGTCTGGGCGCTGGCGCGCTGGCCGTCGGGGGCGGGCGCGAGCAGCGCCGCGGCGACGAGCGCGACGGCGGGCAGGGCGAGCAGCAGGCGTTTCACGGCGCACTCCGCTTGATGGTGGCGCTCCGCTTACGGACGGGGGGGGGGGGGGTAAATCGGCATGGCCTCCCCTGTTCGGCCCGCGCGCGGACGCGAATGGCGCGCGAACAGCGTAGCACGCGCGCCGCCGCGCGCAAGCGCGCGGGCTACGCATCGGGGAGCGTGGCGAGCTGGCGCGGGAAGGCGTCGCCGAAGCCCGCCTCCGCCACGGCCCCGACGGCCTCGTCCGCGATTTCGATGATCTCCTCGGCGTGGATGCGGGCGAACCGCGTCAGGTGGTCGTAATCGGCGGCGGCCCGCCAGCCATACAGATCGAGCAGCACGTCGGCGACCTCCCGCGTCCGCTCGTTCGCGCTTCCCAGCATGGCACGGGCGGCGGCACGGACATGCGGGTGCCGGATGTCGCGGAGACGGCGGTAGGGTTCGAGAGGGTCACCGCCGGATGCCATGAGGGGAACGGCGGCCAGCGTGAGCGCGTGGTAGAGCGCGTAGAAGGCGTCGGAGACGGCGCGCCGGTATTCGGTCTCGTCCGCGTCCACCGGCGCGATGCGCTGCCGCGCGTGCCGGATGAGGGATCGCGGATCGATGGGCGAGAGGCGCTCCGGCTCGTCGCCCGGCAGCATTAGCGCGCGCGGGCCGCTTCGGCGGCGACGTGCGGGAAGCGCAGCCCCATCTCCCGCGCCTCCGTCTCGCCGACCAGCGCCACCAGGATGGGCGACGCGGTGTCGATCGCGTCCGGGATGCCGATCTCGCGGGCGTGCGCCTTCGCGGCCGCGCGCAGGGCGCGCCGGTCCTCGCGCGGCCAGAGACGGGCGGCCGCCCATTCGCGGACGGGGCGTTCGGACCGCTCCTCCTCGCTCAGCGCGAGCCACTCCGGCGGCGGCGGCGGCGGGTCGTTCACGAGCAGCTCGAGGAAAACGAACGGCGGCACTTCCTCGGGAAACCCGTACAACTCCCACACGTCGTAGCGGAAGGCGAGCGGCGTGATGGCGCCGAAGCGCCGCGCCAGCAGCCACTCGCCCACGGCCAGCGCGAAATCGCGCACGGCGGGCGTCCTCGCGAGTTCGCGCGTGTCCATGCGCCCCATCGTACCACCGCCGGGGACGCGGGGGCTACGGGGACGGGGGGAGGGCGGAGCGCGACCTACGCCACGACCGGCTCGACCTCGATGGCGCCCGCGCGCGTGGAGGGTTCGGGCACGGGGTCGCCCGCCACGCGCAGCCCCTCGACGTGGAAGGCCATGGCCTCGCGCATGAGCGCCTCCGTCTCGGCCAGCGTGGCGCCCGTGGCGACGCAGCCGGGCAGGTCGGGGGCGTAGGCGCAGTAGTTGTTCGGCGCCCGCTCGTAGATGACGACGTACTTCACGCGCATTCACGGCTACGCGGAGCGCCCGTTGGCGTCGGCGAAGGGCGGGGGCTCGTCGAACGCGCGCCCTTCGCGCCGCGCGGCCTCCATGCGCTCGTACCAGGCCATCCACGCCTGCTGCCGCTCATCGCGGCCCTCGGCGCGGAGACCCTCGATAACCTCGGCGGGCCCTTCGGCGCGGGCCTGCTCGCGGAGCACCTCGCGGAGCGCTTCCCGCAGCTCCCGCCCAAGCTCGGCGCGGCCCTGCTCCCGGCCTTCGGCGCGGCCCTCCTCGCGCACCTGCTCCAGAACCTCGGCGCGCCCCTCGGCACGCCCCCGTTCGAGGATCTCCGCCTCGCGACGCGCTTCCCGCAGCGCCCGCTCGCGCTCCCGTTTGCGATCCTCCTCACGATACCGCTCGATTTGCTCCGCGCGCGCCCTCAGCGCCCGATCCAACAGCACCACGGCTACGCCGACCGCCCGTTGGCGGAGCGCCCGTTGGCGTCGATGTACGGCGGGGGCTCGTCGAACGGCGTGCCCTCGCGCCGCGCGGCCTCCATGCGCTCGTACCAGGCCATCGTCTTGCGAGCGCCCTCCTCGCGGCCCTGATCGAGGAGACCCTCGATGTACGTCCTGCGCGCCTTCAGCGCCCGGTCCAGCAGCACCATGGTCGTCCCTCCAATCTCCACGACGGCCATCGCGGACGCCGCGGATGCGAGCGCGATGGCGCCCGCCGCGATCCAGTGCGCCACCACCATCTGCGGCAGCGTGAGCCCGGGCTCGCCGACGCCCGCGACGACCATCAGGCCCAGGCCCGTGCCGTACAGCCCCGTGAAGCCGATGAGGTAGGCGGTGCGCGTGTTCTCGCTCACGCTCCAGATGGCGTCCCGACGTTCGCGTTCCATGCCGCCCACGGTAGGGCGCGGGCGCGGGGCGCGTCAAGCGCTACGGCGCATCGGGGAGGGCGGCGAGGCGCTGGGGGAAGGCGTCGCCAAAGCCCGCCTCCGCCACGGCCGCGACGGCTTCGTCCGCGAGGTTCACGAGAGCCTCCGCGTGGGGGCGGGTGAACCGCACGAGGTGGGCGTAATCGGCAGCGGCCCGCCAGCCGTACAGATAGAGCAGCACGCGGGCGACCATCACGACCCGCTCGTTCGCGCTCCCCCGCATCGCCTGGGCGACGGCGCGAACGCGCGGGTGCCTGATGTCGCGGATGCGACGGTAGGGTTCGAGGGGATCGTCGCCGGGCGCCATGAAGGGAACGGCGGCCAGCGTGAGCGCGTGATAGAGCGCGTAGAAGGCGTCGGAGACGGCGCGACGGTAGTCGGTCTCGTCCGCATCCGCCAGTGCGAGGCGCTGGCGCGCGTGACGGATGAGGGATCGCGGGACGATGGGCGAAAGGCGTTCCGGCTCGTCGCCCGGCAGCATCTAGCGCGCGCGGGCCGCTTCAGCGGCGACGGGCGGGAAGCGCATTCCCATCTCCCGCGCGTCCGTCTGGCCATACAGCCCCACCACGACGGGCAGGGCGTCGTCGATCGCGGCCGGCACGCCGATCTCGCGGGCGTGCGCATCCGCGGCCGCATCCAGCGCGCGCATGTCCGCGAACGGCCAGTTCCCGGCCTGCGCCCATTCGCGGATGGGGCGTTCGGACCGCTCCTCCTCGCTCAGCGCGAGCCACTCCGGCGGCGGCGGCGGCGGGTCGTTCACGAGCAGCTCGAGGAAAACGCACGGCGGGATCTCGTCCGGATACTCGTACGACCCCCACACGTCGTAGCGGAAGGCGAGCGGCGTGATGGCGCCGAAGCGCCGCGCCAGCAGCCACTCCCCCACGGCCAGCGCGAAATCGCGCACGGCGGGCGTCCTCGCCAGTTCGCGCGTGTCCATGCGCCCATCGTACCACCGACGGGGGCGCGGGGGCGCCAGCTATCCGGCGGCGTCTCCGCCTGCGTCGGCGGCGTCGGGGAGGAGGCCGCAGTTGGCGGCGGTGCGCCGCTCGGCGGTGAACACGTAGATGGCGTTCTCGGCGAGGGCGTCGAGCGTGTTCACGCCCAGCCCCTCGGCGCCCGGGAACCACGACTCCCAGCGCTGGTTGCGCGCGTCCCACCAGTAGATGGCCACGACGCAGAGTTCGAGCTCCTCGACGGCGACGACCACGGGCGTCTCCGCCGCCTGCCAGCGCGCGAAGGCCGTGCCCACCACCAGCGTGCGCTCCAGCGCCGCCACCGCCTCCATCTCGACCTCGACCTCTTCCCGGTCGTCTTCCTCGCGCACGAAGGTGACGACGACGTCGCCGGCGAGGGAGCGCCCGGTGAATTCGCCCCGCACCCCGACGGCGCCCTGACGGTCGGTGGCGGTGAGCGCGCAGGCGGCATCGGGCGGCACGGTGGCGACGTAGCGCTCGCCCACGCCCAGCGAGATGGCGAAGCTGGAGGCGCCGCAGACCAGCTGCAGCGAGTAGCGCAGGCCAGAGGGCTCGCCCTCCTCGGCCACGGTGATGCCCGCGGTGCCGCCCGGCGCCAGCGACGACGGGCAGGTACCCAGGTACACGGCGCCGCCGGGCTTCGCGCGAATGCCGTTCAGCCAGGCGTTGACCGCGCCGCCGATGTTGCGCGCGCAGACGCGCGTGCCGCGCAGGTCGACGTTCACGACGTTGCGCAGGCGCGCGAACTCGACGGGGATGCCCCCCGTGAGTCCGGGGTTGCCGGAAAGGTCGAGCGTGGTCAGGCGCGACAGGTCGCCCATGAGGGCGGGCAGCTGGCCGCTCAGGCCGTTGTCCGGCAGCGCCAGCGCCGTCAGACGGCCCGACGTGAGCGTGACGCCGTGCCACGAGCCCGTGAGCGTGGACGTCTTCCAGCCGGTGCGCGTGTTCCAGCTGGCCCCGTTCGCGCCGTCGTGGAGCGCCTCGATGGCGAGCTTGTCCGTGGCCAGGTCCACCAGCTTCACGGTCACCCGCATGACATCGTCCACCCTCGGGTCCAAGCCACCGGTGTCGTTCACGCCGTCCCGCACATTGAGCAGGATGGAGACGGCCACGCGGGTACCCACGACGCGCGTGGGCGCGCTGCTCCCCGTCCAGGTGATGGCGCAGTTCGTCGAGTCGACCGCGAAGCCCGTGACGCTCGTGCCCTGGTTGAGGAAGCTGGCCGGATCGGCGCTGGGGTTCTGCGCGGCGCCGAACACGCAGCTGCCCGGTCCGCCGCTGTAGGTGCCCGGCGTGAAGGCGGGCGCGCCCACGGGCACGGCGGTGGAGGAGCCGTCCGCGCCCACGTCCAGCAGGTAGGTGGCGGCATCGTCGGCGAGCGTGGGCGCGTTGGGGCTGCCGCAGGTGCGCACGAGCACTATCGCGCTGTTCCCCCGCAGCGTGTTCAGCCACGATTCCACGCCCGGCTGCTCCGTCGGGTTCACGCACAGCCGCGTGCTCGTGAGGCCCAGCGTCGTCAGCGCCGTCAGGCCCGTGAGGTCGTCGAGGTCCCCGCCGAGGGCGGCGTTCTCGCTCAGGTTGAGCGTCGTGAGCGCCGTGAGGTTGCCCAGCTGCGAGGGGATCGCGCCCGTGAGCGCGTTGCCGCTGAGGTCGAGCGTCGTGAGCGCCGTGAGCGAGCCCAGCGCGGCGGGGACGTTCCCCGTCCAGCCGCTCCTGCTCAGGTTGAGGCTGGTGAGCGCGACGAGCGAGCCCAGCGTCGAGGGGATGCTCCCCGTGAGGCCCGCGTTGCGGGAAAGGTCGAGGCTCGTGAGCGCCGACAGGTCCGCGAACTCGGCCGGCAGCGTCCCCGCCAGGTTGTTGTTCGGCAGCGCCAGCGCCGTGAGGCGCGAGGGCGTGCCCGACACCGTGGCCCCGTGCCAGTTGCTGGTGAGCGCGACGCTCGGACCCGTCCAGCCGCCCGTGGACGTGGTCCAGCCGGCGCCGCCCGCGCTCCCGTAGAGGGCCAGCAGCGCCACGCGGTCCGTGGCCAGCCCCACCAGCTTCACCGTCACCTGGATGGTGTCGTCCGCGGCGTCGCTGAGGGCGCCCGCCGCCGGGTCCACGCCGTCGCTGATGCCGATGGAGAGGGACACCGCGAGCCGCGTGGCCGTGCTCGCCAGCCCCGTGCCCTCGTAGGTGATGGCGCAGGTGGGCCCGTCGATGACGAAGCCCGTCACGTCCGTGCCCGTCGTCGTGAAGTCCGCCGGGTCGTAGCTGGCGTTCTCCTTCGCCGTGACAATCGTGCACGTGGCCGCGGCGCCGCCGCTGTACGTGCCCTGCGTGAAGGTGGGCGTGCCCACGGCGATGGGCGTGCTGGAGCCGTTCGCCTCCGCCTCCAGGCTGCCGCGCAGGCTCTCCGCCGTGAAGGACGGCGCCGCGGGCGTCCCGCAGGTGGTCACCTTGGCCACGCCCGCGCCCGAGTTGCGCGCGCGGATGTCCGCCAGCCACGTCTCCACCATCGCCTCCGTGGCCGGGTTCACGCACACGCCCGTGCCGCTCAGGTCCAGCGACTCCAGCGCGTTCAGCGTGAGCAGCGCCGTGGGGATGCTCCCGCTCAGGTTCGCGTTCCCCGACAGGTCGAGGCTGGTCAGCGACGTCATGAGCGAGATGGCCGTGGCGATGTCGCCGAACTCGGCGCCGTCGAGGCTGTTGCCGGAAAGGTCGAGCGTCGTCAGCGCCGTGAGGGCGCTCAGGTCGTTGTGGATGTCCGTGAGCGCGTTGCCGGACAGGTCGAGGCTGGTGAGCGCCGTGAGCAGGCCCAGCGCGGCGGGCGCCTCGCCCGTGAGCGCGTTGCCGGACAGGTCCAGGCTCGTGAGGCTCGTGAGCGAGCCCAGCTCGGCGGGGATGGCGCCCGACCAGCCGCCGTCGGACAGGTCGAGGCTGGTGAGCGCGACGAGCGAGCCCAGCGCGACGGGGATGCTCCCCGTGAGGCCCGCGTTGCCGGAGAGGTCGAGGCTCGTGAGCGCCGTGAGGTCCGTGAACGAGGCCGGCAGCGCCCCGCGCAGGTTGTTGTTCGGCAGCGCCAGCGCGGTCAGGCGCGAGGGCGTGCCCGACACCGTGGCCCCGTGCCACGCGCTGCTGAGCGTCGAGCCCACGGTCGTCCAGCCGCCCGTGGACGTGGTCCAGCCAGCGCCGCCCGCGCTCCCGTAGAGGGCGATCAGCGCCGCGCGGTCCGTGGCCAGCCCCACGATCTTCACCGTCACCTGAATGGTGTCGTCCGCGCTGTTGTCGATGACGCCGTTCGCCGGGTCGAGGTTGTCGGTGAGGGAGACGCCGATGGAGACGGCCTCGAGCGTGCCGTCCACGGCGGCGATGCCGGTGCCCGTGTAGGTGATGCGGCAGGTGGCCGCGTTGATGGCGAAGTCGCCGGAGACGTCCGTGCCGCCGGTGGCGCTCCACATGCCGGGCTCGTCGCTGGCGTTGGTGCGGGCCGAGGTGATGGAGCAGGCGGCGCCCGTGCGCGCGCCCACGTACGTGGCCTGCCTGAAGGAGGGCGTACCCACGGTGATGGCGTTGCCCGTGCCGGAGCCGTCCGCGCCGTCCGCCAGCCCGAGGATGACGGATTCGGCGGGGAAGGCGGCGGCGGCGGGGCTGCCGCAGGTGGCCACCTTGGCCACGCCCGTGTTCATGCCCGTGGCGCGGATGGTCCGGATCCAGCCCTCCACGGCCCCCTGGTCCGCGTCCGTCGGGTCCGCGCAGATGCCCGTGCCCGACAGGTCGAGCATGGCGAGGGCGCCGAGGTCCGTGGCCAGCTCGTTCAGCACGGCGGGCGTGGCGGTGAGGCCCGCGTTGTCGGACAGGTCGAGGCTGGTGAGCGCCGTGAGCGCCTCCAGCTCCAGCGGCACGGCCCCGCTCAGCGCGTTGCCGCCGAGGTCGAGGCTGGTGAGCGAGGTGAGGTCGCCCAGCGCCGCGGGGATGCTCCCCGTGAAGCCGATGCCGTTGAGGTTGAGCGTCGCCAGGCTCGTGAGTTCGGTGACGAAGGCGGGGAAGTCCCCCGTGATGCCCGCGTTGCCGGAGAGGTCGAGCGCCGTCAGCTGCGTCAGTTCGCCCAGGCTGGCGGGCAGCGGGCCCCCGGCGAGGTTGTTGTCCGACAGGTCCAGCCCCGTCACGCGCCCGTTCGACGTGCCCACCGTGACGCCGTGCCACGCGGTGGACCAGGTGGTGGTCATCCCGGACGTGGTGGACGTGGGCAGGGCGCGCTCGACGTACCGCATGACCCGCGCGGTCAGCGTCTCGCCCGTGGCGGGGATGATGGCCGCCGGCTGGTTGTCCCAGAGGAACTCGAAGTCGGCGTCGGGGTCTATATGCGCGTTGAGGAAGGTCGTCCGGTCCGTGAAATTGAGCCGGTACCCGGTGCTGAGGTCGAGGAGCAGGCGCTGGAAGTCGCCCTCCCCCCGGGCGCGCTGCTGGGTCGCGATCAGGAGCGTGCCGCTCGCGTTCCGGCTGAGCTCCCGCAGCTCGTGATTGACGCCGGCGCGCTCGGTGAACGCCCCGCCGCCCTTGGAGCCGAAGGCGGCGCCGCGGGAGATTTCCGAGTAGCCCCGCTCGCCGCCGGACTCGCCCACCGTCACCGTCCAGGTGTGCCGGACGGCGCCCTCCCAGCCCGTCTTCGCGGTCCAGCCGATGCCGCCGGCGGCCTGCCAGAGGTCGTCGAGCGCGTCGTGGTCGGTGGGCTGGCCGTCGGTCAGCTTCACGCTCACGTGGATGAAGTCGTCGTAGGTCGCGGACGTGCGGAGCGTGCCTTCCTCCTGGTTCACGCCGTCGCTGACGGTGACGAGGATGTTGATGGCCTCGGCGGAGTTGTCGAGGGCGGTGACGCCCGTGCCCGTGTAGGTGATGGCGCAGGTGGTCGAGTCGATGGCGAGGTCGCCGCGGGCGTCCGGGTAGCCGCTCCACGTGGTGTAGCGGTCGTTGACGTGGGCGATGCGCGCATCGGCGATGGCGCAGACGGTGCCGCGGCTGTCCCAGTGCGTGCCCTGGGCCAGGGCGAGCGCGGGCGTCCCGATGGCGATGGCCGTGGTGGAGCCGTCCGCCTCCGACCGCAGCTCGTAGCTGACGGCGTCCGCGACGAAGGAGGGGTCGGCGGACGGCCCGCAGGTGTCCACCCTGGCCACGTTGCCGGTTCCTCCGGTGATGATGCGCTCGATCCACGTGCGGATGTCCTCCTCGCCCGTCGCGCCCCGCGTCAGGCAGATGCCCGTGCCCGACAGGTCCAGCGTGGTGAGGTTCGTGAGCGCCGTCGCCATCGCCTCCAGCCTGGCCGTATCCGCGGTGAGGGCGGGGTTGCCGGAGAGGTCGAGCGTGGTGAGCGCGGTGAGGTCGTCCAGCTCGGTCGGGATGGCGCCCGTCCAGCCCACGCCGGAGAGGTCGAGGCTGGTGAGGCTCCTGAGGGCGCCCAGAGCGGCGGGGATGGCGCCCGTGAGGCCCGTGTTGCCGGAGAGGTCGAGGCTGGTGAGCTGATCCAGCTCGCCCAGCTGGGCCAGCGCCGTGGCCGCCGCGCCCGCGAGGCCGTTGTCGGGCAGCGCCAGCGCCGTGACGCGCCCGCTCGTGAGCGTGACGCCGTGCCACGTGCTGCTGGCCGTGAGCGTGGCGGGCGTCGCGGCGCTCCCCTCCAGCACGGCGCTGAAGTTCCCGGCGGCGATGGGGCTGCCGCCGCTCACCCCGCTGAACCGCACGGAGGTCACGGTCCCGGCCGTGGCGTGCGCCGATTCGGGGTACGCGTTCGACCCGATGCGGAGCCTCATGCCGTCGAGGGCGTTGGCCGTGGCGGGCTGGATGGCGAGGGTGACGATGGAGGCGGCGCCGGTGTCGTAGTAGAGCCCCACCGCGGTGTAGTTCGTGGAGTTCACCGTGAAGGCGTCCGAGCTGTTGCGGACCGCCCCGACGGCGGGGGTGAGCGGGGACGCCCGGTAGCCGGTGTAGGCGCCGCTCGTGGCCACCGTCAGCTCGAAGGTGTGGATCACGGCGCGCCAGCCCGCGTCGTTGGTCCAGGCGGCGCCGCCGGCGGCGGCGTGGATGGCGTTGAGGGCGGCGCCGTCGGTGAGCGTGCCGCGCAGCTTCACGGTCACTTTGACGGTGGCGTCCACCGGCGGGTTGGGGAAGGCGATGGGGGCGAGCGTGCCCGCCTCGTGGTCCACGCCGTCGCCCACGCCCACGACGAGGGAGACGGCCTCGAGCGTACCGGCGGCGGCGTTGACGCCCGCGCCGTTGTAGGTGACGACGCAGGCGTTGCCGGAGCGGGCGGCGGTGAAGCCCTGGCGCGCCGTGCCCGCGGTGAGGTGGTTGGCGGGGTCGGGGCTGGGGTTGTCGATGGCGGTGACGACGATGCAGCCGTGCGTGGCCGCGGTCACGCCCAGGCGCCCGCCGGGGGTGTAGGCGAACGTGCCGATGGCGATGGCGTTGCCGGGGCCCGCGCCGCTCATGCCCGACTCGAGGCCGCGCGTGACGGCGGCGGGGCCGGTGAAGGCGGGGTCGGCGGGCGAGCCGCAGGTGTCCACTTTGGCCACGCCCGCGCCCGAGTTCTTCGCGCGGATGCCGTTCACCCACGTGACGAGGGCGGCGTGCTGCGCGTTCGCCGGGTCCACGCAGATGCCCGTGTCCGACAGGTCGAGCGTGGTGAGGTTCGGGAGCGCCGTGGCCATCGCCTCCAGCCTGGTCCGGCTGGCGGTGAGGGCGGCGTTGCCGGAGAGGTCGAGCGTGGTGAGCGCGGTGAGGTCGTCCAGCTCGTCGGGGATGGCGCCCGTCCAGCCCACGCCGGAGAGGTCGAGGCTGACGAGGCCCGTGAGCGATTGCAGGAGCGCGCCCGGGATGTCCCCCGTGAGGCCCGTGTTGCCGGAGAGGTCGAGGCTGGTGAGCTGGTCCAGTTCGGGCAGCGCGGCCAGCGCCGTGTCCGCCGCGCCCGCGAGGCCGTTGGAGGGCAGCGCCAGCGCCGTGACGCGCCCGCTCGTGAGCGTGACGCCGTGCCACGTGCTGCCGCTCGTGAGCGTGGCGGGCATCTCGCCGGTCCCCTGCAGCACGACGTCGTAGTTCCCGGAGCCGCCGATCGTGCCCGCGGGGAAGCCGTCGATCTGGATGGAGAGGGTGCCGCCCGTCGCCCCCAGCGAGAGCTCGAGGGTCGAGGTGGCGGTTCCGACCCTGAACGCCCCGCCCGTGAAGTCGGAGGCCGTGAGGGTGGAGCCCCTGACGCCCAGGAAGACGCGGTTGTCGCTGGTGCGCTGGTAGAGGCGGTCGGTGGTGTAGCTCCTGCCGTTCAGCGTGAAGGAGCCGGAGTTGTTGCGGAGGGAGCCGATGCTGGGGCCCGACGCGCGGAAGCCGCGGAGATTGCCGCTGGAGCCCGCCGCGATCTGCCAGGTGTGGAGGGCGTTCGGGGCGGTCCAGCCCGTGTCCGTGGTCCAGCTGGAGCCGCCCGCGGCGGTCCAGAGGGCGTTGAGGGCGTCGCCGTCGGTGACGGTGCCGCGCAGCTTCACGTGCACCTTGAGCTGGGCGTCGTAGCTGGTGGCGCTGGCGGGGCCGGTGATCGTGCCGAAGCCGGGGTCCACGCCGTCCTGCAGGCTGAGCACGAGGGAGACGGCCTCGAGCGTGCCGGGCGCGGCGGTGACGCCCGATCCCTCGTAGGAGACGACGCAGGCGCTCCCGGAGACGGCGGCGGTGAAGCCCGTGCGCGCCGCGCCCGTGGTGGCGTGGTCGGCGGGGTCGTTGCTGGCGTTGTCGTTGGCGCTGGCCACGGCGCAGCTGTGCGTGCTCGCGCTCGCGCCCAGGTAGCCGCTCAGGCTGAATTCGACCCTGCCCACCTCGATGGCCGTGCTGGAGCCGTCGGCGTCGGACTCGAGGCCGCGCGTGACGGTGGCGGGGGCGTCGGTGAAGGCGGGGCGGCGGACGGGGCCGCAGGTATCCACGATGGCCACGCCGCCGGAGCGCCCGCGGATGGCGTTGATCCACGTGACGATGGCCGTCTCCGTGGCCGGATTGACGCACACGCCCGTGCCCCCCAGATGGAGATTCGTGAGGCCGGGGATGTTCGTGAGCGCCGTCGGGATGGAGCCCGTGAGGCCGACGTGGCCCCGCAGATCGAGGCTGGTGAGGCTGGCGAGGCGCCCGAGGGCGGCGGGAATGGCCCCCGTGAGGGTGCCCGATCCGTCGTCCACGCCGAGGTCGAGCGAGGTGAGCGCGGACAGCTCCCCCAGCCCCGCCGGGATGGACCCCGTGAAGGCGTTGTTGCCCAGGTTCAGGCTGGTGAGCTTGTTCAGGTCGAAGAGGGCGGGGGCCCGGACGGCCTGGCGCGCGACCGCGCCGGCGGGAATGGCGCCGGTCAGGTTGTTGTTGTCGAGGTTGAGCCCCGTGAGCCGCCCGCTCGTGAGCGTGACGCCGTGCCAGTTGGAGGCGAGCGCGTCGGCGGCGCGGCTGAGCGTGGCGCTGTACGAACTGCCGGAGGTGAAGGGGTTCGAGCTGATGCCGGTGAGCAGGTAGTTGTAGCCCGTCGTGCCGCCGGAGAAGTTGAACGTGTTCGGATTGGGGAAGGCGGCCGACGTCGCCGACCCGACCCGCAGCGTGAAGCCGGCGAAGCTGCCGGAGTTGGGCGTGATCCCGAAGCGGAAGAAATTGAGGCTGGTCCGCCAGGCGATGTAGCGGACGGTGTAGGTGGTACTGCCCCGGGTGAAAGTGGACGGCGAGACGGTGGAGCCGCCCCCGCCCTCGACGTAGCCGACGTGATTGCTGGCCGTCCCGGCCGTGCCCGTGAAGGTGAACGACTCCGCGGGGCGGAAGCGCCAGTTGGCGCGGTTGGTCCAGCTCGCGCCCCCGGTACCGTCGTAGAGCGCCTTGACGGCGGCGAGGTCCGTGCTCGCGTCCACGATCTTGACGAACACGTTCAACTGGTCGTCGACGGTGGTGGCGTCGGGGTTGCCGTTGGCGTCCACGCCGTCGCGCAGGTAGATCTGGATGGCCCAGCCCACGCGCGTGGCGGTGATGGTGGAGGCGGTCGCGGCCCCGGTGTAGGTGATGGCGCAGTCGGAGCCGACGGTGAAGACGCCGGTGCCGGCGCCGTCGATGCCGAAGTCGGCGGTGGCCCTGGCGACCTCGTAGTTTTCGGAGCAGACGTCCGTGCCGCCGGTGATGGTGCCGGCGGTGAAGGCGGGCGTGCCGATGGCGATGGCGGTGCTGGAGCCGTCGGAGCCGGCGTCGAGCAGGTAGGTGAGGGGGGGATCCTCGTTGGCCAGGGTCTCGTGCTCGAAGGTGGGGACGCTGGCGGCGCCGATCTGGGCTTCGGCGCCGCCGCCCGTGCGGGCGAGCGCGACGGGCGCGAGCAGCGCGAGGGCCAGCAGGGCGAGCAGCAGGCGTTTCACGGCGCACTCCGCTTGATGGTGGCGCTCCGCTTACGGACGGGGGGGGGGGGGGTAAATCGGCATGGTTCCCCCTTCCGGGCGCGCGCGGACGCGGACGGTCCGGGGCGTACGTTACGCGGGGCGGGCGCGGGCGCGCAAGCGCGGGGCCGGGGCTACGGGGCATCGGGGAGGGCGGCGAGGCGCCCGGTCCAGCAGCACGGCTACGCGGGACGCCCGTTGGCCTCGATGAAGGGCGGGGGCTCGTCGAACGGCGTGCCGTCGCGCCGCGCCGCCTCGAGGCGCTCGTACCACGCGGTCAGCTCCTGCCGCATCTCCTGCTCGCGCTCGGCGCGGCCCTCGGCGCGGCCCTTGTCCAGTCCCTCGGCCAGCCCCTCGGCCAGCCCCAGCTCGCGGCCCTCCTCGCGGTAGGCCTTGCGACGCGCGTCGCGCGCATCCAGCGCCCGGTCCAGCAACACCAACGCCTACGCGGGACGCCCGTTGTCGGAGCGCCCGTTGGCCTCGATGAAGGGCGGCGGCTCGTCGAACGCGCGCCCGTCGCGCCGCGCGGCCTCGAGGCGCTCGTACCACGCCATCGCCTCGCGCCGCTCCTTCTCACGCTCGGCGCGCTCCTCGGCGCGGCCCTTGTCCAGTCCCTCGGCCAGCCCCTCGGCCAGCCCCAGCTCGCGGCCCTCCTCGCGGTAGGCCTTGCGACGCGCGTCGCGCGCATCCAGCGCCCGGTCCAGCAGCACCATGATCGACCCTCCAGGTTCCACGGCGAGCATGGAACCGGCGGCGGCGGCGATGGCCATCCCGCTCGCCATGTTCCAATACGCCACTACGGTCTGCAACAGCGTGCGGTCGGGATCGCCGCCGCCCGCGGCCACCGTCAGCCCCATGCCCGTGCCGAACAGCACCGTGAACACGATGACGTAGGCCGTGCGCGTGCCCTCGCGCACGCTCCAGATGGCTTCCCGCCGCTGGCGCTCCATGCGCCCTACGGTAGGGAGGGGCGCGGGGCGCGTCAAGCGCGGGCTACGGCGCTGGGGGGATGGCGGCGAGGCGCCGCGGGAAGGCGTCGCCGAAGCCCGCCTCCGCCACGGCCGCGACGGCCTCGTCCGCGATTTCGATGAGCTCCTCCGCGTGGATGCGGGCGAACCGGACCAGGTGGCTGTAATCGGCGGCCTCCCGCCAAACGTACAGAAACAGCAGGGAGTGGGCGACCTCCCGCGTCCGCTCGTTCGCGCTCCCCCGCATCGCCTCGGCGACGGCGCGGACGCGCGGGTGCCGGATGCGACGGATGCGGCGGTAGGGTTCGAGAGGGTCGTCGCTGGCCGCCATGAAGGGAACCGCGGCCAGCGTGAGCGCGTGGTAGAGCGCGTAGAAGGCGTCGGAGACGGCGCGACGGTGGTCGGTCTCGTCCGCGTCCGCCAGCGCGATGCGCCTCTCCGCGTGCCGGATGAGGGAACGCGGATCGATGGGCGAGAGGCGCTCCGGCTCGTTCCCCGGCAGCATCTAGCGCGCGCGGGCCGCTTCGGCGGCGACGCGCGGGAAGCGCAGCCCCGCCTCCCGCGCCTCCGTCTGGCCGACCAGCGCCACCACGACGGGCAGGGCGGTGTCGATCGCGTCCGGCACGCCGATCTCGCGGGCGTGCGCCTCCGCGTCCGCGCGCAGGGCGCGACGGTCCTCGCGCGGCCAGAGCGTGGCCCGCGTCCGTTCGCGGAGGGGGCGTTCGGAGCGCTCATCCTCGCTCAGCGCGAGCCACTCCGGCGGCGGCGGCGGCGGGTCGTTCACGAGCAGCTCAATGAAAACGCACGGGGGAATCTCGTCCGGATACTCGTACGACCCCCACACGTCGTAGCGGAAGGCGAGCGGCGTGATGGCGCCGAAGCGCCGCGCCAGCAGCCACTCGCCCACGGCCAGCGCGAAGTCGCGCACGGCGGGCGTCCTCGCGAGTTCGCGCGTGTCCATGCGCCCCATCGTACCACCGGCGGGGCCGCGCGGGCGCGCCGTCTATCCGGCGGCGTCTCCCCCGTCGCCAGCGGCGTCCTCCCCGTCGGCGTCGTCGGGGAGGAGGCCGCAGTTGTCGGCGGTGCGCTCCTCGGTGTTGAACAGGTAGATGCCGCCGTCGGCGAGCGTGCGGAGCGTGTTCACGCCCAGCCCCTCGGCGCCCGGGAACCACGAGCGCCACTCCTGCTCGCGGGCGTCCCACCAGAAGACGGCGACGACGCAGAGCGCGAGCTCCTCGACGGCGTCGGCCACGGGCATCTCCGGGGCCTGCCAGCGCGCGAAGGCCGTGCCCACGACCAGCTCCCGCTCCAGCTCCACGACCGCCTCCATCGCGATCTGCTCCTCGGTCTTGGGCTCCTCGCGGGAGCCGCGCACGAAGGTGACGACGACGTCGCCGGCGAGGGAGAGGCCGGTGAACTCGCCGCGCACCTCCGTGGCGCCCTGGCGGTCGGTGGCGGTGAGCGCGCAAGTCGCGTCGGGGGGCACGGTGGCCACGTAGCGCTCGCCCACGCCCAGCGAAATGGCGAAGCTGGAGGCGCCGCAGACCAGTTGCAGCGAGTAGCGCAGGCCGGACGGCGCCTCCGGGCCCTCCTCGGCCACGACGATGCCCGCGCTGCCGCCCGGCGGCGCCGGCGACGGGCAGGAGCCCAGGTACACCGTGCCGCCGTTCGCGCGGATGCCGTTCAGCCAGGCGTTGACCGCGCCGCTGATGTTGGGCGAGCAGATGCGCGTGCCCCGCAGGTCGATGCTCGTGACGTTGCGCAGGCGCGTGAACTCGACGGGGATGCCCCCCGTGAGTCCGCTGTTCCGGCTCAGGTCGAGGCTGGTCAGGCGCGACAGGTCGCCCATGAGCGCGGGCAGCCGCCCGCTCAGCCCGTTGTTCGGCAGCGCCAGCGCCGTCAGACGGCCCGACGTGATCGTGACGCCGTGCCACGAGTTCGTGAGCGTGGACGTCTTCCAGTCGTCGTTCGCGGTCCAGCTGGCCCCGTTCGTATCGTCGTAGAGCGCCTCGATGGCCAGCTTGTCCGTGGCCAGGTCCACGAGCCGCACGGTCACCTGCATGGCGTCGTCCGGGCTCATGTCCACGCCGCGCGTGCCGTCCACGCCGTCCCGCACATTGAGCAGGAGGGAGACGGCCACGCGCGTGCCCACCACGCGCGTGGGCGCGCTGCTCCCCGTCCAGGTGATGGCGCAGTTGGACGAGTCGACGGCGAAGCCCGTGACGCTCGTGCCCATGCTGAGGAAGCTGGCCGGGTCGGCGCTGGGGTTCTGCACGGTGCTGAACACGCAGCTGTCCGTGCCGCCGCTGTAGGTACCGGCCGTGAAGGCGGGCGCGCCCACGACCACGGCGGTGGAGGAGCCGTCCGCGCCCACGTCCAGCAGGTAGGTGGCGGCATCGTCGGCGAGCGTGGGCGCGTTGGGGCTGCCGCAGGTGGACACGATCAATGTCGCGCCGTTCCCGCGCAGCGTGTCCAGCCAGGACTCCACGTCCGGCTGCTCCGTCGGGTTCACGCACAGGCGCGTGCCCGTGAGGACCAGCGTCGTCAGCGACGTCAGGTTCGTGAGGTGGTCAAGGTCCCCGCCGAGGGCGGCGTTATCGCTCAGGTAGAGCGCGGTGAGCGACGTGAGGTTGCCCAGCTGCGAGGGGAACTCGCCCGAGAGCGCGTTGTCGCTGAGGTCGAGCGTCGTGAGCGCCGTGAGCGAGCCCAGCTCGACGGGGATGGGCCCCGTCCAGCCGCTCCCGGACAGGTCGAGGCTGGTGAGCGCCACGAGCGAGCCCAGCGTGGCGGGGATGCTCCCGCCCAGGTTCCGGTTGCCGGAAAGGTCGAGGCTGGTGAGCGCCGACAGGTCCACGAAGGAGTCCGGCAGACGCCCCGCCAGCGCGTTGTCGTTCAGGTCGAGCGCCGTCAGGCGCGAGGGCGTGCCCGACACGGTGGCGCCGTACCACGCGCTCGAGAGCGTGGCGCCCTCGGTCGTCCAGCCGCCCGTGGACGTGGTCCAGCCCGCGCCGCCCGCGCTGCCGTACAGGTCGAGCAGCGCCACGCGGTCCGTGGCCAGCCCCACCAGCTTCACCGTCACCTGCACGGTGTCGTCGGCGGCGTCGCTCAACGTGCCCTCCGCCGGGTCCACGCCGTCGCTGATGCCGACGACGATGGAGACCGCGAGGCGCGTGGCCGTGCTCGAAAGCCCCGTGCCCTCGTAGGCGATGGCGCAGGTGGTCCCGTCGATGGTGAAGCCCGTCACGGCCGCGCCCGTCGTCGCGAAGTCCGCCGGGGCGTAGCTGGCGTTCTCGCTGGCGCTCACGATGGTGCACGTCTCCGTGGCGCCGCCGCTGTACGTGCCCTCCGTGAAGGTGGGCGTGCCCACGGGAATGGCCGTGGTGGAGCCGTCCGCCCCCGCCTCCAGGCTGCCGCGCAGGCTCTCCGCCGTGAAGGACGGCGCCGCGGGCGTCCCGCAGGTGGCCACCCTGGCCACGCCGCCGGTCTGCGCGCGGATGGCCGCCAGCCACGTCTCCACCGTCGTCTCCGTGGCCGGGTTCACGCACACGCCCGTGCCCGAAAGGTCCAGCGACTCCAGCGCCGTCAGCGTGAGCAGCGCCGCGGGGATGCTCCCGCTCAGGTCCGCGTTGCCGGACAGGTCGAGGCTCGTGAGCGCGGTCATGGCCGAGATGGCCGTGGCGATGTCGGCGAAGTTGGCCGCGGCGAGGCGGTTATCGGAGAGGTCCAGCGTCGTCAGCGACGTGAGCGCGTTGAAGTCGGCGTGGACGTCCGTGAAGCGGTTGCCGGACAGGTCGAGCGTCGTGAGCGCCGTGAGGTCGCCGATGGAGTCGGGGGCCTCGCCGCTGAGCGCGTTGCCGGACAGGTCGAGGCTGGTGAGCGTCGTGAGCGAGCCCAGGTCGGAGGGCAGGGCGGTGAGGCGGTTGTCCGCCAGGTCGAGCGTGGTGAGCGCCGTGAGGGCCGGGCCCAGCCCCGCGCCCAGCGTCGAGTAGCCGATGCCGCTCAGGTTGAGCGTGGTCAGGCGCTGGAAGGTGGCGATGGCGGTCACGGGCGCGGCCCCGTCCCCGACGATGCCCGGGTTGCCGGACAGGTCGAGCGTCGTGAGGCGGTCCAGCTCCGTGAAGTCGGACGGCAGCGTCCCGCGCAGGTTGTTGTCCGGCAGCTCCAGCCCCGTCACGCGCGAGGGCGTGCCGGAGACCGTGATGCCGTGCCACGTCGAATCGAGCGGCGACGGATCGGGGTTGAAGAGGTCCACGTCGAAGTCGCCGGAGCCGGGCGTGAAGCCCGCCGACGTCCACTGCCAGCCGTACCAGTTCGGGTCCGACGTGAGCGCGTTGGAGTCGGTCAGCGCCAGCGTGGTCGAGCCGTTGCGCAGGCTGAAGCCGGCGAAGTTGGCGGGCAGGCCCGTCTTGGGCGAGACGTAGAAGATCACGCGCCCGTTGTTCGCCTGCGTATCGAGCTGCTGCAGCGTGTAGGTGGTGCCCGCGATGGTGAAGGTGTTGGACGAGTTCCGCGCCTCGCCGAAGCGGGACTGCGCGTTGATGAAGAAGTAGCCGCTGCGCGCGGGCGGGCCGTTGGTCGAGCCGCCCGTCAGCTCGAAGGTGTGGTGGATGCGCTCCGTCCAGCCCAGGTCGCTGGTCCAGCCCGCGCCCGCCGTGGACGTATGGAAGTTGTCGATGGCGTCGCGGTCGGTGGCGATGCCGCGCAGCTTCACCGTGACCTCGATGGTGTTGTCCACCGTGGCGTCGATCATGCCGGTCGCGGGGTCCAGCCTGTCCGAGATGGAGACGGCGATGGAGACGGCCTCGAGCGTGCCGTCCGCGCTGGCGATGCCCGTGCCCGTGTAGGTGATGGCGCAGGTGGCCGCGTCGATGGCGAAGTCGCCGGAGACGTCCGTGCCGCCGGTCACGCTGTAGTCGCCGGGGGCGTTGCTGGCGTTGGTGCGGGCGGCGGTGATGGAGCAGGCGGCGGTGTCGGTGGCGCCCGCGTACGTGCCCTGCGTGAAGGTGGGGGCGCCCACGGCGATGGCCGTGGTGGAGCCGTCCGCGCCGTCCTCCAGCCCGAGCGTGATGCGCGGGGCGGTGAAGGCCGCGGCCGCGGGCGAGCCGCAGGTGGTCACCTTGGCCACGCCCGTGTTCGTGTTCGTCTCGCGGATGTCGTGGAGCCATTCGTTCACGGCGGCGACGCCCGAATCGGCGCAGATGCCCGTGCCCGACAGGTCGAGCGTCTCCAGCGCCGTGAGGGCCCCGGCCATCGTGCCCATCCGCGCCGCGTCGGCGGTGAGGCCCGCGTTATCGGACAGGTCGAGGCTGGTGAGCGCGGTGAGCGAGTCCAGCTCCGTGGGCAGCGCGCCCGTGAGCGAGTTGCCGGAGAGGTCCAGGTCGGTGAGCGCGGTGAGCGACCCCAGCTGCGTGGGGATGGCCCCCGTGAGCGCGTTGCTCCCCAGGTCCAGCGCGGTGAGGCTCGTGAGCGCGCCCAGCCCCGTGGGGATGCTCCCCGTGAAGCCGATGCCGTTGAGGTTGAGCGTCTCCAGGCTCGTGAGCCCGGTGACGAAGGCGGGGAAGGCCCCGGTGATGCCCGCGTTGCCGGAGAGGTCGAGCGCCGTCAGCTCCGTCATGTCGCCCATGATGGCGGGCAGCGGGCCACCGACGAGGTTGTTGTCCGGCAGCGACAGCCCCGTCACGCGCCCGCTCGTCGCGTCCATCGTCACGCCCGTCCAGGCGGTGGACCACATGGAGCTGGTGAGCGTGCCGATGGCGACGTTGGGGTCGAGGACGCGCAGGCTGAAGGTACCCGAGCCGGGCACGCTGTCGGCGGGCTGGTCGTCCCAGTACAGGTCCCACTGCGAGCAGCTGGGAGTAGAACCAGGGTTGCAGAAGCGCGTGCGGTCCGCGACCCGGACGTGGTGCGAGGCGGTCCCGGCGACGATGTTGAGCGTCCAGCCGCCCCAGGGGCCCAGTCCCTGGGAGCTCTGGTGGCTCTGGAAGAGGAGCCGGTTGCTCGGGCTCAGGGTGAGCGTCCTCATGCGGTGGGGGATGGAGGTGCCCGGGAGGTTCCAGTCCCCGCCGGTGCGGCCGCTGCCGAGCGCGGTGCCAGCGGCGGGGTTGCGGTAGCCCTTGGTGCCGTCGCTGGCCGTGCCCGCGGTCGCGCCCCAGGCGTGCAGCTGGCCGCCCTCCCAGCCCGTCTGCGCCGTCCACGAGAAGGTGGCGCCGCCCGTGGCCGCGTAGAGGGCGTCGAGGGCGTTGCGGTCGTCGGGCTGCCCACCCACCAGCTTCACGGTCACGTCGATGGTGTCGTCGGCGGCGCCGCTGGCCGTGCCCGCCTCCTGGTCCGGGCCGTCGTTCACGGCCACGCGCACGGAGACCGCCTCCGCGGAGGCGTCCACCGCCGTGATGCCGCTGCCCGTGTAGGTGAGCGCGCAGGTGGACGGGTCGATGGCGAAGTCGGACGAGACGTCCGTGTAGCCCGTCCAGGTGCTGAAGAATTGCGGCTCGCCGAAGCCCTGCTGCCGCGCCGAGGTGATGGAGCACTCCGTCGTGCCGCTGTCCCAGTGCGTGCCCGAGGCGACGGCCAGCGCGGGCGTGCCCAGCGCGATGGCCGTGCTGGAGCCGTCCGCCTCCGAGGTCAGCTCGTAGGTGACGGCCGTCTCGGTGAAGGAGGGGCCCGCGGGCGTCCCGCAGGTGGGCACCTTGGCCACGCCCGTGTTCGAGTTCTGCGCGCGGATGCCCTCGATCCACGTGCGGATGGCGGCCTCGTCGGCCTCGCCGCGCGTGAGGCACACGCCCGTGCCGGACAGGTCGAGCGTCGTGAGGCTCGTGAGCGCCGCGGCCAGCGCGCCCAGCGTGGTCGTGTCCGCGGTGAGCGCGGGGTTGTCGGAGAGGTCGAGGCTGGTGAGCGCGGTGAGGTCGTCCAGCTCGACGGGGATGGTCCCCGTCCAGCCCACGCCGCTCAGGTCGAGGCTGGTGAGGTTCGTGAGCGGCTGCAGGTGGGCGCCCGGGATGTCGCCCGTGAGGCCCGTGTTGCCGGAGAGGTCGAGGCTGGTGAGCTGGTCCAGCTCGGGCAGCGCCGCCAGCGCCGTGGCCGCCGCGCCCGTGAGGCCGTTGTTCGGCAGCGCGAGCGCCGTCACGCGCCCGCTCGTGAGCGTGACGCCGTGCCACGTGCTGCTGCTCGTGAGCGTGCCCGCGCTGGTGGAGTCGGTGCGCAGCGTGATGTCGACGTTGCCGGAGGCGGGGAGGGCGCCGATGGGGAAGTCGTGGAAGGTCAGGACGCGGGTGGGGGGGGACGACGTGGCCTCGCCGGAGTTGAGGGTGTCCTCGTTCGTGACCGAGCCATGGGTGACGATGAGCCGGATGCCGACCCAGTCGGTATTCAGCTGCGCCGGGGTGATGCCCGTCGCTTCCATCCAGATCGAGAGGCGCCTGTTTTGAAGGTGCTGGTGGGTGCGCACGAGGGTGTAACTGCGCCCGTTGCGCGTGATGGCGGCGGACTCGCCGCTGCGCAGGCTGCCGATCCCGGGCCGCCAGCCGCGCCACTCGCTGTTCCCGCCCGACGTGATCCCGTAGTTCTTGATGAAGTCGTAGGCGCGCCAGCCCGACCAGTCCGTCCAGCCCGTGCCGCCGCTGGCCGAGTTGAGGGCGTTGAGGGCCTCGCCGTCGGTGATGGTGCCGCGCAGCTTCACGTTCACCTTGATCTGGCTGTCGAAGATGGTGGCGCTGGCGGGGCCCAGGACCGTGCCCTCGTCGTGGTCCACGCCGTCGCTCACGCTGAGCAGGATGGAGACGGCCTCGAGCGTGCCGTCGGCGGCGGTGATGCCGGTGGCGGCGGTGCCCCCGTAGGAGATGACGCAGGCGTTGCCGGAGAGGGCCACGCTGAAGCCCGCGCGCGCCGTGCCCGTGGAGGCCCACATGGCGGGGTCGTTGCTGGCGTTGTCGTTGGCGCTGGCGATGGCGCAGGTGTGCGTGGCCGCGGTGGCGCCGAGGTAGTTGCTCTGGGTGAAGCCCACGCGCCCCACCTCGATGGCGGTGGTGGAGCCGTCGGCGGCGGATTCGAGGCCGCGCGTGACCGTGGCCGGGGCCTCGGTGAAGGCGGCGGCGGCGGGCGTCCCGCAGGTGTCCACCTTGGCCACGCCCGTGTTTGAGCCCGTGGCGCGGATGGTGTTCACCCACGTGACGACGGCCGTGTTCATGGCGCCGGTGTCCGCCGGGTTGACGCAGATGCCCGTGCCCGACAGGTCGAGCGTGGTGAGGCTGGTGAGGGCCGCGGCCATGGCGGCCAGGCGCGTGACGTCGGCGGTGAGGCCCGCGTTGCCGGAGAGGTCGAGCGTGGTGAGGCTGGTGAGCGAGTCCAGCTCCGTGGGCAGCGCGCCCGTGAGCGAGTTGCCGCCCAGGTCGAGTTCGGTGAGCGAGGTGAGCGAGCCCAGCTGCGTGGGGATGGCCCCGGTGAGGCTGTTGCCGCCGAGGTTGAGGCTGGTGAGGCCCGTGAGGTCGTCGAGCGCGGCGCCCGGGATGTCCCCCGTGAGGGAGTTGCCGGAGAGGTCGAGCGTGGTGAGGGCGGCGAGCTCGCGGAGCGGCTCGAGGGCGGCGGTGATCGTGCCCGCGAGGTTGTTCTCGGGCAGGGCGATCCCGGTCACGCGCCCGGGCGTCGTGCCCAGCGTGAGGCCCGGCCACGACGTGCGCCACGTGCCACCGGAGAGCCAGCCGATGTTGCTGCCGGGCGCGATGGCCTGCACCGTGAACTGCGTCCCGTTGGCGGGGATGAGGCCCGACGGCTGGTTGTCCCAGCGGATAATCCACCCATCGGCGCTACAGCCCTGAACGCATTGGCTCGACCGGTCCGAGAACGCGATCGTGTAGCCGGTGCTGAAGCGGAGACTGATGATCTCCCAGGTGGCGTGCACCCCCTGGCTTAGCTGCTGGCTGAAGAAATGGAGCCTGTTGCTGGCGCTCGTGTCTACGAAGAGGGCCCGCATCTGGTGGTCGGCCAGGCCCACCCTGATGCCCTCGGTGCGGGGGCCGGAGCCGAACGCGCTGCCGGCGCCGGGGTCGCGGTAGCCCCGCAGGTTGCCGCTCGTGCCCGCGGTGATCGTCCAGGTGCGCCAGACGTCGAGGCCGTCCCAGTAGTTGCTCGCGGTCCAGCTGGCGCCGCCGGTGGCGGCGTAGAAGTCGTCGAGGGCGTCGCGGTCCGTGGCCTGCCCGTCGGTGAGCTTCACGGTCACGTTGAGGGTGGCGTCGGCGGCGGCGCTGAGCGTGCCCGTGTCGGGGTCCACGCCGTCGGCGAGCGTGACGGCGATGGAGACGGCCTCGAGCGTGCGGTCGCGCGAGGTGAGGCCCGTGCCCGTGTAGGTGATGGCGCAGGTGGCCGGGTCGATGGCGAAGTTGGACGACACGTCCGTGCCGCCGGTGGTGCGGAAGTCGTCGGGGTCGTTGCTGCCGTGACTGCGCGCGGAGGAGATGGCGCAGGTGGCCGTGGGGCCGCCGACGTGCGTGCCCTGCGTGAAGGCGGGCGTGCCGATGGCGATGGCGGTGGTGGAGCCGTCGGCGCCGGAGACGAGCTCGTAGGTGACGGCCTCGCCAGCGGTGAAGGCGGGGTCGGCGGGGGAGCCGCAGGCGGCCACCCTGGCCGAGCCGCCGGTGCGCGCGCGGATGGCGGCGATCCAGCCGACCAGCGTCGCGTCCGTCAGGGGCACGCAGATGCCCGTGCCCGACAGGTCGAGCGTGACGAGGGAGCCGAGGGCCCCGGCGAGCGTGCCCAGGCGCGCGGGGGTGGCGGTGAGGCCGGCGTTGCCGGAGAGGTCGAGCGTGGTGAGGGAGGTGAGGGCGTCGAGCTGCGCGGGCAGGGCGCCCGTGAGGGTGTTCGCGCCGGTGAAGAGGTTGTCGCCGAGGTTGAGGCTGGTGAGGTTGGGGAGCGCGGCCAGCACGGCGCCCGGGACGGCGCCCGTGAGGCGGTTGCCGGAGAGGTCGAGCGTGGCCAGCCGGTCCAGTTCGGCCAGCTGGGCGAGGACCGTGGGGGCGTCGCCGGCGAGGTTGTTGCCGGGCAGCGCCAGCCCCGTCACGCGCCCGCTCGTGAGCGTGACGCCGTGCCAGACGCTGGAGGCGGAGAACGTGGCGGCGGTCCCGGCGCCGGTGGGCATGCGCAGGGTGGCGGTGAGGTTCCCGGAGGAGGGGAAGTCGGTGTTGGCGAAGCCCGCCCAGCCGACGACGATGGTGCCGTCGGCGGGGCTGCGGAAGGCGTCGTAGGTGCCCGGGCGGACGACGCTGCTGGCGGAGCCGAGCACGAGCTCCACGCCGCTCCAGTCGGCGTGCGCCTCGGCATTCGTGGCGGTGGACGTGAAGTTCATCAGGACGGTGTTGTTGTTGGCGGCCACGCGGGAGTAGAGGCGCGTGAGGGTGTAGGTGCGGCCGTTGCGCGTGAAGGCGGCCGGGGTGCTGCTGGCGAGGGAGCCGACGGTCCCGCGCCAGCCCTTGTACTGGCTGTCGGCCCCCGCCGTGATGGTGTAGGTCTTGATGGCGTCGTGCGTGGTGTAGGCGCGCCAGCCCGCGGAGGTGGTCCAGCTGGCGCCGCCCGTGGCGGTGCGGAGGGCGGCGAGGGCGGCGCCGTCGGTGGCGGTGCCGCGCAGCTTCACGGTCACCTCGATGGTGTCGTCCACCGGCGGGTTGGGGAAGGCGATGGGGGCGAGCGTGCCCGCCTCGTGGTCCACGCCGTCGCCCACGCCCACGACGAGGGAGACGGCCTCGAGCGTGCCGGAGACGGCGGTGACGCCCGCGCCGTTGTATCTGACGACGCAGGCGTTGCCGGAGCGGGCGGCGGTGAAGCCCGAACGCGCCGTGCCCGTCTCGAGGTGCTGGGCGGGGTCGTTGCTGGGGTTGTCGATGGCGGTGATGACGATGCAGCCGTGCGTGGACGCGGCCGCGCCCACGTGCCCGCTGGGGGTGTAGGGGAACGTGCCGATGGTGATGGCCATGCCCACGCCCGCGCCGCTCGCGCCCGATTCGAGGCCGCGCGTGACGGCGGCGCCGTCGGTGAAGGCGGGGAGGGCGGGCGCTCCGCAGGCGGCCACCCTGGCCACGCCCGTGTTCGTGCCCGTGGCGCGGATGGCGTTGATCCACGCGACGATGGCGGTCTCCGTGGCGGGGTTGACGCACACGCCCGTGCGCGAGAGGTCGAGGTGGGTGAGGCCGGTGATGCGCGTGAGGGCGGCGGGGATGGAGCCCGTGAGGCCGGCGTGGCCGGAGAGGTCGAGGTGGGTGAGGCTGGTGAGGCGCCCGAGGGCGGCGGGGATGGTCCCCGTGAGCATGCCCGGGCCGGTCTCCACGCCGAGCACGCCGAGGTCGAGCGAGGTGAGCGCCTCCAGCTGGCCCAGCTCGGCGGGGATGGCGCCCGTGAGGCCCGGGTTTTCGGAGAGGTCGAGGCTGGTGAGGTCGGCGAAGCCGCCCACGGCGGCGGGGATGGTCCCCGCGAGGCCGTTGTCGGAGAGGTCCAGCGCCGTCACGCGCCCGCTCGTGACCGTGACGCCGTGCCAGGGGCTGGGCTGGGGGGGCAGGACGAGGTCGAAGGAGAAGGTCGAGCCCGACGTGAGGGGGCTGCTGGCGAGGGAGGGACGCCACTTGTAGCCCTGGTTCGCCGTCCCCTGTCCGTAACCCTGGGTGGGCGCGCCGCTGAGGGCGCCCGTCAGCGTCATGCCGAAGCGCAGTTTCACGCCCGCGAAGTTGGCGCCGCCGGTCTGCGGCGAGACCCCGAAGTGGAGCCCCGCCTCGGCGAAACCGGTGCTCCAGTAGATGCGCCGGACGGTGTAGGTCGTGCCCTCGAAGGTGAAGGTGGCCCCCGACGACAGGGAGCCATAGCTCCCCGCGCCCGCCGGGTGGCTGACGCCGACGCGGGCGCCGCTGGACCCGGCGGTGCCGGCGACGGTCGCGATCAGCGACGAGGGGGGCGGGGGGACGGCGGTGTAGGCGGGGCCCGGGTCGAAGAGCGTGAGGTTGTACGTCTCGGTGGCCGAGGGGAAGGGGCTGCCGCCGCTGCCGCTGTTCTCCCTGCCGGGGATTTCGGCGCGGAAACGGTGCTCCTGACTGACGAGTGTAGTGTCGTCGGGAGCGCCGAGGGCCTTCGTCACTATCGACCCGATGCGGAACTTCATGTCGTTGAAGGTGTTGGCGGGGGCGCGCGGGGTGATCGTGAACTCGATGACGCCGTTTGGGTTGTACCATCGCCAGCCGAGGAAGAGGACGGTGTAGGTCGTGCCGCCGTGGGTGAAGGTGGTCGGCGAGAGGGTCGTGCCGCCCTGGCCGTTGGTGTAGCCATGATAGACGCTGTTGCGCCCGGAGATGGCGAAGGTGGCGACGTCGACGTCGGCGGCGGCGGGCCAGCCGTTGGTCCAGCTGGCGCCGCCGAGGGCGTCGCGGAAGGCGGTGGCGTCGGCGAATTCGGTGGCCCCGTTCACGAGGCGCACGAGCACGTCGATGGTGTCGTCGGTGGTGGTGTCGGCGCCGCCGGAGGCGTCCACGCCGTCGGTGAGGTTGATGCGGATGGCCCAGCCCGCGAGCGTGGCGGAGATGGCGCTGGCGGAGGCGGCGCCGGTGTAGGTGATGGCGCAGTCGGAGCCGACGGTGAAGACGGAGGTGGTGGTGCCGGTGACGCCGAAGGTGGCGGTGGTCCTGCTGACCTCGATGTTTTCGGAGCAGGCGTCCGTGCCGCCGCTGATGGTGCCGGCGGTGAAGGCGGGGGTTCCGATGGCGATGGCGGTGCTGGAGCCGTCGGAGCCGGCGTCGAGCAGGTAGGTGATGGAGGCGTCCTCGAAAGCGGGGGCGGCGCCGGTGGTCTGGGCGCGGGCCTCCTCGCCCGCGGGGGAGAGGGAGAGGGCGAGGGGGGCGAGCATGGCGAGGGCGAGCAGGGCGAGGACGAGGCGTTTCACGGCGAGGTCTCCGTCTTCACATTCGCGAGGCGCTTACGGTCCGGGGGGGGGGGGGCAATTCCGTCATGGGTTCCCCCTTCCGGGCGCGCGCGGACGCGGACATTCGCGGGGTACGCTAGCGGGGGGCGCGCTTGCGCGCAAGCGGGGGGGGGGGGCTAGCGCCCGTTGGCGTCGATGAAGGGCGGGGGCTCGTCGAACGCGCGCCCGTCGCGGCGCGCGGCTTCGAGGCGCTCGTACCAGGCCATGGCCGCGGCGCGCTCCTTCTCGCGCTCGGCGCGCTCCTTCTCACGCTCGGCGCGCTCCTCGGCGCGGCCCTTGTCCAGCCCCTCGGCCAGCCCCTCGGCCAGCCCCAGCTCGCGGCCCTCCTCGCGGCCCTCCACGCGGCCCTCCACGCGGCCTTCCTCGCGACGCGCTTCGCGCACGTGCTCCAGTTTCTCCCTCCAGAGCATGATCAGCCCTCCTGTCTCGATTCCCGCCAGCGACACCGCCGCCGACGCGATGGCCACGGCCGCCGCCGACTCCCAGACGCGCATGATGCGCTCGACCACGGATGCGTCGTCGCCAGCCTGCACCTCGCGCACGACGAGCAGCGCCATGCCCACCAGGAACAGGGCGGTGAAGACCCGAAAGTAGAGCGTCCGCGTCTCGGAGCTGACGCTCCAGATCGATTCCCGGTCAGGCATCGGCGCCCCCTTCGCGCAATCAGTCTAGCGCCCCCCTCACTCCCCAGCCAGCGCGCGCTCCAGCAGCACCAACGGCTACGCGGAGCGCCCGTTGGCGTCGATGAAGGGCGGGGGCTCGTCGAACGCGCGCCCGTCGCGCCGCGCGGCTTCGAGGCGCGCGTACCAGGCCATGGCCTCGCGCCGCATCTGCTCGCGCGCCTCGCGCCCCTCGGCCAGCCCCGCGCGCATCCCCTCGGCCAGTCCCGCGGCCAGCCCTTCCTCGCGGCCCTCGACGCGGCCCTGCTCACGGCCTTCGGCGCGGCCCTCCTCGCGCACCTGCCCAAGCACCTCGGCGCGCCCTTCCTCGCGGCCCGCGATGCGCGCCTGCGCGCGGATCTCCGCCTCGTGCCGCACTTTCCGCATCTCGCGCTCGAATTCGGCGCGGGCCTCCGCACGGCCCTGATCGCGCGCCTCGTCGAGGTGCGCCCTGCGACGGGCGTCGCGCATGTCCAGCGCCCGGTCCATCAGCATGGCTACGCGGGACGCCCGTTGTCGGAGCGCCCGTTGGCGTCGATGAAGGGCGGGGGCTCGTCGAACGGCTTGCCGTCGCGCCGCGCGGCCTCGAGGCGCTCGTACCAGGCCATCCACTCGGCGCGCTCCTCGGCGCGGCCCTCCTCGCGGTAGGCCTTGCGACGCGCGTCGCGCGCATCCAGCGCCCGGTCCAGCAGCACCATGATCGACCCTCCAGGTTCCACGGCGAGCATGGAACCGGCGGCGGCGGCGATGGCCATCCCGCTCGCCATGTTCCAATACGCCACTACGGTCTGCAGCAGCGTGCGGTCGGGATCGCCGCCGCCCGCGGCCACCGTCAGCCCCATGCCCGTGCCGAACAGCACCGTGAACACGACGACATAGGCCGTGCGCGTGCCCTCGCGCACGCTCCAGATGGCTTCCCGCCGCTGGCGCTCCATACACCCTACGGTAGGGAGGGGCGCGGGGCGCGTCAAGCGCGGGCTACGGCGCGTCGGGAAGCGCGACGAGCTGGCGCGGGAAGGCGTCACCGAAGCCCGCCTCCGCCACGGCCTCGTCCGCCAAGTTCACGAGAGCCTCCGCGTGGGGGCGGGGGAACTGCGTCAGGTGGTTGTAATCGGCGGCGGCCCGCCAGCGGTACAGATCGCGCAGCACGCGGGCGACCATCACGACCCGCTCGTTCGCGCTCCCTCGCATCGCCTCGGCGACGGCGCGGACGCGCGGGTGCCGGATGCGACGGATGCGGCGGTAGGGCTCGAGAGGGTCGTCGCTGGGCGCCATGAAGGGAACCGCGGCCAGCGTGAGCGCATGATAGAGCGCGTAGAAGGCATCGGAGACGGCGCGCCGGTAGTCGGTCTCGTCCGCGTCCGCCAGTGCGAGGCGCTGGCGCGCGTGCCGGATGAGGGATCGCGGATCGATGGGAGAGAGGTACTCCGGCTCGTTCCCCGGCAGCATCTAGCGCGCGCGGGCCGCTTCGGCGGCGACGTGCGGGAAGCGCAGCCCCATCTCCCGCGCGTCCGTCTCGCCGAACAGCCCCACCAGGACCGGCGACGCGGTGTCGATCGCGTCCGGCACGCCAATCTCGCGGGCGCGCGCCTTCGCGGCCGCATCCAGCGCGCGCGTGTCCGCGAACGGCCAGTTCCCGGGCCGCACCCGTTCGCGGATGGGGCGTTCGGACCGCTCCTCCTCGCTCAGCGCGAGCCACTCCGGCGGCGGTGGCGGCGGGTCGTTCACGAGCAGCTCGAGGAAAACGAACGGCGGAACTTCCTCGGGAAACCCGTACAGCTCACACACGTCGTAGCGGAAGGCGAGCGGCGTGATGGCGCCGAAGCGCCGCGCCAGCAGCCACTCCCCCACGGCCAGCGCGAAATCGCGCACGGCGGGCGTCCTGGCGAGTTCGCGCGTGTCCATGCGCCCCATCGTACACGCCTCAGCCCAGGGCCGCGCGCTCCTCGCGCACGCGCGCCCACTCCGCCGCCGCGTCCTCCTCGCCCAGCCGCTCCGCCGCCGTGCGCCGCGAACGGATGCCCGCCTCCACCAGCGCGCGCTCGTCGGCCACGCGGCGCGAGCGGTCGGCGGGCAGCACCGGGCCCCAGACGGCCTCCGCGCGCAGTCCCTCGACGGGCAGCCCCGCGTGCCGCGCCAGCAGCCGCAGGGCCAGCATGGCGCGGCGCTCGTAGGCGGGCGTGCGGATGAGGCGCTTGCGCGCCACCTTGCGCGCCACCGGGTCCAGCTCCACGTTCAGGGCCACGCCGCTCAGGCCCGCCGGATTCTGCCCGAAGGCCGTGCGCGGCGATTCGCCCAGGTCGTGCAGCGTGCGGTAGATGAGGTCGATGTAGTCGCGGTGGAGGGCCGCGCCGCCACCCTCCAGCAGGTCGAGCAGGTAGGCGCGGGCGCGCTCCGGCACCTCCCACACGGCCCCCGGCTCCACGGCGATGTCGCGCGCCCCGGCCACGCCCTCCAGCACGGCGATGGGGTTGCCCGACAGCTCCAGGATCTGGCTCAGTTGGCTGAAGGCGCGGTTCAGCTCGCGGTTCGACTCGGCGATGGCGTCGAGGTCGCTCGCCCCCCACGGGCGCTTCGGCTCGCTCAGGTTGGGGAACACCACGAAGGGGATGAAGCCGTAGGGATTGGGGCCGCGCCACTCCAGTTCGTTGCCGCGCCACCGTTCGAAGGCCGCGTCCGTCCAGTACTCCGTCACGAGCGCGGGGCCCGCGTCCGCGCCCTCCTCCCCGGCCTCGTACTGCGAGGCCAGCGCCGTGATGCGGGAGGCGTCGTCGGGGCGGCGCCACACGTGGATGCCCTGCACGTCGGGGGCGGAGACGCGCACGCGCCCCTCGTGCGCGTCCCACGTCACCTTGTAGGCGGCGTCGCCGAGCACGGCGCAGTCCAGCTCCGTCTCGAAGTCGAGGCGCGCGAGGCCGTTCGCCTCCTCCACCTCGCGCCAGGCGCGCTCGGCGACGCGCGCCCGTTCCGCCGCCGCCGCGTCCAGCGGGTCGCGCGGGCGCACCCGCAACTCGCGCCCCTCGAACAGGTAGCCCGTGACCTTCTCCACGAAGGCGCGCGCGTAGTTGAGCACGAGGCGGCGTTCGCCGCGGCGGGCGCGTCCCGTCCACTGCTCGCCCTCGTGGAAGGCGAGGCGGCGGCGGTAGCGGCGGCGGCGCTCCTCGTCGCGGGCGCGCAGGCGCAGGGGCAGGGGAGCGGACGGGTCGACGGGCACGGGCGAACCTCCGGCGGCGGGCTGGCGCGCACGCTGCCGCCGTTCCCGCGCGATCGGCAAGGGGCCGCCGTCAGCGCGCCGCGCTTGCCGCCCGCCGCCGCCGCTCCTACAGTGCCCCCGTGGCCGCCGCCGTCCGTCCCGCCACCGTCGAGCGCGCCGGCGTCTCCGGCGAGGAGCGCCTCGATCCGCCCTGCCACCTCGTGCTGCTCGACGACGACAGCCATACCTACCAGTACGTCATCCGCATGCTGGGCGACCTCTTCGGCTACTCGCGCGAGAAGGGCTTCGGCATCGCCTGCGTGGTGGACCGCGAGGGGCGCGGCATCGTCATGACCGGCCCGCGGGGCGAATGCCTGCGCAAGCAGGAGCAGATCCACGCCTACGGCCCCGACCCGCTCATGGAGCGCAGCCGCGGGGCCATGAGCGCCGTGGTCGAGCCCGCCGCCTGAGCGCGGGCGCGCGCGCGCCGCTCGCTATACTCGGCCCATGCAGACCGTGCTCGTGGTGGGCGCGCGGCCCGACCTGCTCGCCCTCGCCCCCGAACTGGAGGAGGCCGGGCTGGGCGTGACCGTGGCCGACGCGGCCAGCGCCGCCGCCCTCGGCGACGACCCCGCCGACGTGGCGCTGCTCGACCTGCGCGGCCTCTCCGACGCCTCCGCGCGGGCGCTGGCGGCGGCCTGCGGCGAGCACGAGCTGATCGTGCTGCTGGCCTGCGCGGCGGAGCAGATCGGGCGCGTGCCCGCCGACGCCTCCGCCGACGACTTCCTCGCGCTGCCCGCCGCCCCGGGCGAGCTGCGCCGCCGCGTGGAGCGCGCCCTCCACCGCCGCCACGGCATCGACGATGAGCATTTCGTGCGCCGCGGCGCGCTCGTCATCGACCTCGCCAACTACCGCGTGACGGTGGAGGGCGAGCCCGTGGCGCTCACCTACAAGGAGTACGAGCTGCTGCGCTACCTGGCCATGAACGCGGGGCGCGTCTCCAGCCGCGAGCAGCTGCTGAACCGCGTCTGGGGCTACGACTATTTCGGCGGCGCGCGCACGGTGGACGTGCACATCCGGCGCATCCGCGCGAAGATCGAGACGCGCGGGCACACCTTCATCGAGACGGTGCGCAACGTGGGCTACCGCATGGCCCCCTCCGGCTGAGGGCGCGCGCGAACGCACGGGCGTTACATGACTGTTCGCGAAAATGGCCGTTTATCAAACTACGGGGGCGGTTATTCAAGCTAAGGCATCCATCATTCAAAGAAATCGCTCCCTCAGAACGGCTTGAAGACGGCCAGCCAGGCCATGAGCGGCACGCTCAGCACGAGCGCCGTGCCGAAGACGAGGGGCACGCGGTCGGCCAGCAGCTCGCGCAGCTCGTCCGTGATCTCGTCGCGCTTCGCCGCCGCCAGCGCCGCGTTGCGCGCGCGCCGCAGGCCGAAGCCCAGCAGGGGCAGGCAGAGCAGCCAGAAGAAGACGAAGAGGCCCGCCAGCGCCGACAGCCAGCCGTCGCGCGCGAAATCGTGGTGGGCCACGCCCCAGAAGAAGCCCGTGGCCCCGCTGAGCATGGCCCCGGGCAGGAGCACGCGCGTCTCGTTGCGGGCTGCCTCGGAGAGGGCGTACATCTGGAAGCGCACGTCCGTGGAGAGCCAGGCGCGCACGATGAGGGGGTAGGTCGCGCCCAGCCCCGCGCCCATCCAGATGAGGGCGAGCGCGTGCGCGATGCGCCAGCCGTCCACGGGCTAGCGCGCGAGGGGCGCGGGCGCGGCCAGCGGCGGCGCCTCGCGGGAGCGGTCGAGCGCCGCCCCGAGGAAGGCGCGGAAGAGGGGATGGGGGCGGTTGGGGCGGCTCTGCAGTTCGGGGTGGAACTGCGCCCCGGCCATGAAGGGGTGGCCCGCCACCTCCGCGATTTCGGCCAGCGTGCCGTCGGGCGAGGCCCCGGCGATGGTCAGCCCCGCCGCCCGCAGGCGGTCGCGGTAGCGGTTGTTCAGCTCCCAACGGTGGCGGTGGCGCTCGTTCACGATGGCGTCGCCGTAGGCTTCGGCGGCGCGGCTGCCGGGGAGCAGGCGGCAGGGATACCAGCCCAGGCGCATGGTGCCGCCCTTCGTCTCCACGCCCTCCTGCTCGTCCAGCAGGCTGACCACGGGCCAGGGCGTTTCGGGGTCGATTTCGGTGGAGTTGGCCCCGTCCCAGCCGCACACGTTGCGGGCGTACTCGACGACCATGACCTGCAGGCCGAGGCAGAGGCCGAGGTAGGGCAGGGCGCGTTCGCGGGCGTGGCGGGCGGCGGCGATCTTGCCTTCCCAGCCGCGCTCGCCGAAGCCGCCGGGCACGATCACGCCGTCCACGCCGGCCAGCGCCTCGGCGGCGGGCCGCCGCTCCAGGTCCTCGGCGTGCACCCAGCGCACGGCCACCTCGGCGCCCTGCTCCGCGCCCGCGTGCACGAGCGCCTCCTTCACGGAGAGGTAGGCGTCGGGCAGCTCCACGTACTTGCCCACCACGGCCACCTCCAGCGCGCGCGCGGGATGGCGGTGGCGCTCCACCATGGCCGCCCACGACTCCAGCCCGTGGGCGGGGGCGTCGAGTCCGAGGCGCTCGAGGATGAAGTCGCCCAGCCCGCGCCGCTCGAGGATGAGGGGCACGGCGTAGATGGTGTCCACCGTTTCGAGGGGGACGACGGCGCGGGGGTCGACGTCGCAGAAGTCGGCGATCTTGCGGCAGATGCCGGCGGGCACGGGGTGGTCGCTGCGGGCGATGATGGCGTCGGGCTGGATGCCCATGGAGCGCAGCTCGCTCACGGAGTGCTGCGTGGGTTTCGTCTTCAGCTCGCCCGTGGCCCCGATGTGGGGCAGGAAGGTGACGTGCACGTTGAGGAAGGCGTCGCGGGGGGCGTCGTGGCGGATCTGGCGCATGGCCTCGATGAAGGTCTGGCCCTCGATGTCGCCCACCGTGCCGCCCACCTCGCAGATGATGACGTCGGCGCCGCTGGCTTCCACGGCGGCGCGGATGCGCGCCTTGATCTCGTCCGTCAGGTGGGGCACCGCCTGGATGGTGCCGCCGAGGTAGTCGCCCCGCCGCTCGCTGTCCAGCACGGAGCGGTAGACCTGCCCGCTGGTGACGGAGCAGGCGGCGGAGAGGTCCTGGTCGAGAAAGCGCTCGTAGTGGCCGAGGTCGAGGTCGGTTTCGGCGCCGTCGGCGGTGACGAACACCTCGCCGTGCTGGTAGGGCGACATGGTGCCGGGGTCGACGTTGAGGTAGGGGTCGAGCTTCTGGACGGTGACGGAGAGGCCGCGGGACTTGAGCAGGCGCCCGATGCTGGCGGTGGTGATGCCCTTGCCCACGGAGCTCACCACGCCGCCGGTGACGAAGATGAATCTGGCCATGCCGCTCCCGACGGGGGTGTTCGCGCCATGCTACGGGCGGGGGCGGCGGCGCGCAAACGGGCGGCGGGTAACCTTTGGCGGCGGCGGGCGTTTCGGGAATTGTGTTGCGCATAGCCGCGCGCGCTCCCTATGCTCGCCCCGCGTGGCGGCGGCGTCCGCTCCCGGCGGACGCGGAGGGAAGGCGCGTGCAGACGACGAGGGTTTCCGGCGATCTGGTTCCCGCGTTCGACGAGCGCCGCCTCGTGGAGCGCGCCCAGCGGGGCGACCGCGAGGCCCTGGGCGACCTCTATTCGTTCTACTTCCCGCGCGTCTACCGCTACGTGGCGGGGCGCGTGCGCTCCACGCAGGACGCGGAGGACGTGACCGAGGAGATCTTCCTGCGCGTGGTGGCGCATCTGGGGCGCTTCCGCTGGCGGGGCGCGCCCTTCGGGGCGTGGCTCTTCCGCATCGCGCGCAATGAGGTGGTGTCGCACGCGCGGCGGCAGCGGCGTCGCGGGGCGCCCGCGCCGCTGCCGGACGGGCTGGCCGACGCGCGCCAGGACCACGCCGCCGCCGTGGAGCGGGACGACCTGCTGCGGGAGGTGCGGCAGGCCGCGGCGCGCCTGTCGGAGGCGCAGGCGGACGTGATCGCGCTGCGCTTCGGCGCGGGCCTCTCCGTGGCGGAGACGGCGCGCGCGATGGCGCGCACGGAGAACAACGTGAAGGTGCTGCAGCATCGCGCCATCGCGAAGCTGCGGGGGATGGTGCGCCGCGAATGACGCGCCTGCCCGCCTTCCTCCGCCGCGCGCCCGATCCGCGGGCCGGCCTGCTGGCCGAGGCGCTCGCCCTCTACGAGGACGGGCTGGAGATCGCCGCCATCCTCGCCCTCTACCCGGAGGAGGACCGGCGCTGGCTGCGGCCCCTGCTGGCCACCGGGCGCATCGTCTCCGACGCCCTCGGCGACGAGGACGCGAGCTACTACTTCGAGGGCTCGCTCAAGGCGAAGGCGCTGGAGGCGGCGGACGGCGGCGTCATCGGCGGCGGCGAGCGGGCGCGCCGCGCGGTCGGCCCCATCCCGCTCCCGCGGCGCACGGGCGCGGCGCTGGCGGGCGCGGGCGCGCTGATCGCGGCGCTGGCGCTGGGCGTGACCGGCTTCGGCTTCGTGACGGCGGGCGACGCCGTGCCGGGGGAGTGGAACTACGCCTTCAAGCGCGCCGCCGAGGGGGCGCGGGCGCGCTTCGCCAGCGGCGACGAGCGCATCAACGTGAACATCAGCCAGGCGCAGGCGCGCATCGACGAAATCCAGCGCCTGGCCGTGCGCGGCGACCTCAACCGCGGGCACATCAGCCGCTTCACGAACGAGCTGGCGGACCTGCGCGAGCTGGCCGAGGAGGAGTCCTTCGACCCGCTCCAGCGGGCGAAGGTGCGGGGGCTGAGCGAGAGCGCCGTGGCGGTGCTGACGGAGACGGACGGGGAGCTCGCGCCCGCCGCCGAGGAGGCCATCGACCGCGCCCACGAGGTGGCGGCGGCGGTGAGCGGCGGCGCGGGCGTCGAGCCCGTGGCCACGGCCACCGCCACGCCCGCGGCCACCGCCGCGCCCGAACCGACGGCCACGCCCGAACCCGCGCCGGCGCCGTCCGCCACGCCCACGCCGGAGCCGTCGCCGGCGGACGCGCCGGAGTCGCCCGTGGCCACGGCCACGCCCAAACCCGACGCCCCTCCCGTGCCGGACGGCGGCGACGGGGAGGTGGGGCTGGACGCGGACGGCGCGACGCAGCCGCTGGAGGCGCCCGCGACGGCCACGCCCGAACCGCCGTCCGCGCCGTCCGTCACGGCCACGCCGGAGCCGTCGCCGGAACTGCCGCCCACGACGCCGGAGCCGCCTCCGCCGCCCGAAGCGGACGGCGCGCCCTAACGCTCCGTCGCGTCCTCCGCGCCGCCCCCGGCCTCGTCCCAGCGTCGGAATTCGGCCAGCGCCTCGTCGTCGAAGAGCTCGGCGGCGTGGCCCCACTCCTCCGGCGTGCGGGGCGGCACGCCGTGCATGAGCAGGCCGCGCAGGGCCACCTCGCGCAGGGCGCGTTCGCCCGCCTCCGAATCGGGGCCGATCTGCAGGAGCGTGTGCATCATGCGGTTCACGGCGGACGCCTCGGGCGGCGAGACGTGCCCCGCCAGCGTCTGCTCGATGAGCCACCAGCCGAGGGCGCGCAGGTCGCGTTCGCGCACGGCCCGCAGGGGCGCGGCGGGCGTCGCGGGCGCGGGCGCGGGATCGCGATGGGCGCGGCCTTCGCGGTGGCGCGCGTGGGCATCGTGGGGGCAGCGCGCGGCGGGATAGCGGCAGGGCGATCCGCCGCGCGTGGGCGCGCCGCAGGGAGCTTCGGGCATGGGGCGAGCATCGCGGCGGCGCCCGCCAGCGCGTAGCCGCGCCTGTCGCCCGCGGGCGGACGCGCGCCCGCTCCTGTAGGCTGGGCGTCCCGCCCCGCGGGGCCGCAACCAGGAGGAACGCCAATGTCCGACATCGCCAGCCGCGGCTACGCCAACCCCGACGTCCTCGTCAGCACCGACTGGGTGGCCGAACGCCTGGACGACCCCGCCGTGCGCGTCATCGAATCGAACGAGGATCAGCTGCTCTATCCCTCGGGCCACGTCCCCGGGGCCGTGCAGGTGGACTGGGCGGCGGACCTGAACGACCAGCTGCGGCGCGACTACCTGCGGCGCGACGGCTTCGAGGCGCTCATGGGGCGCATCGGCGTGACGCGCGACACCACGTGCGTCTTCTACGGCGACCGCAACAACTGGTGGGCCACCTACGCCTACTGGGTGTTCCAGCTCTTCGGCCACGCCAACGCGCGGGTGATGGACGGGGGCCGCCAGAAGTGGGAGCAGGAGGGGCGCCCGCTGGTGCGCGAGGTTCCCTCGTACTCCGCCGCCGCCTACGGCGCGCCGGAGCGCGACGACGCCCCCGTGCGCGCCTTCCGCGACGACGTGCTGGCGCACCTGGATGCGGGGGGGCAGCTGGTGGACGTGCGCAGCCCGCAGGAGTACTCCGGGGAGCGCCTGCACATGCCCGATTTCCCCAACGAGGGGGCGCTGCGCGGGGGCCACATCCCGGGAGCGAGGAACATCCCCTGGGCGCGCGCCGCCAACCCCGAGGACGGCACCTTCCGCGACGCCGCCGAGCTGCGCGAGATCTACCTGAACGAGCAGGGCCTCTCGCCCGACGCCGACACCATCGCCTACTGCCGCATCGGCGAGCGCAGCAGCCACACCTGGTTCGTGCTCACGCATCTGCTCGGCTTCGCCAGCGTGCGCAACTACGACGGCTCCTGGACGGAGTGGGGCAACCTCGTGAACGTGCCCATCGAGAAGTGAGCGGCGGCGGCGTTCCGCCCGCGCTCGCGGAGCTGCTGGAGGAGATGGCGGACCTCGACCGCGCGGAACGCATGGAGTACCTGATCGAGTACGCCGACCGCTTCCGCAACGTGCCCGAACGCATCGCCACGCGCCCCTACGCGGAGGAGCGCCGCGTGAAGCGCTGCGAATCGCAGGCCTACGTGTGGGCCGAGGACGCGGGCCCCGACGCGCAGCGCTACCACTTCGCCGTGGAGAACCCGCAGGGCGTGTCCGCCAAATCGTTCTGCGCCATCCTCGACGAGACCGTGTCGGGCGCGCCCCTGGCGCAGGTGACGGCCATCCCCGGCGACGCCGTCTTCGCCATCTACGGGCGCGAGATTTCGATGGGCAAGGGCGAGGGCCTGCTCGGCATCCTCGACGCGGTGCGGGGGTTCGCGCGCGAGGCCGCCGCGCGCGCGCGCTGACCGTGCCCGAAATCCCCGACCTCGAGGCCATCCGCGGCTTCCTCAACGAGCGCCTGCCCGGCCAAACCGTGGCCTCCGCCGAGGTGAAAATCCCGCACGTGGTGCGCACGGGCGCGGCGGCGCTGGCCGAATCGCTGCCCGGCGACGCCTTCGGGGAGACCGACCGGCGCGGCAAGTTCCTGCTCTTCGCGCTCGCCTCGGGGCGCGTGCTGGCCGTCAACCCCATGCTCACGGGCCGCTTCCACTACGGCGAGGCGGGGGCGGGAGGGCGCGGGCGCACCTGCCTGCGCCTCGCCCTCTCCGGCGGCGCGGAGCTGCGCTACTCCGACCTGCGCCTCATGGGACGCCTCTACCTGCTGCCCGCGGACGGCCTCGACGCCATCCCCAACTGGACGGCGGGTGGCCCCGACCTGCTCGACGCGGCGCTCACGGAGGAGGTCTGGCTGGAGCGCATCCGCAAGTACCGCGGGCGCATCAAGAACGTGCTCACGAAGGCCGAGTTCGTGCAGGGCGTGGGCAACGCCTACGGCGACGAGATCCTGTGGGAGGCGCGCATCAATCCCTTCACGGCGCGCACGGCGCTGGACGACGACGACCTGCGCCGCCTGCTCGCCGCCGCGCGGGCGGTGATGGCGTGGGCCACGCCCCTCGCGCGCGAGCGCATGGTGCGCGGCGGGACGCTCGACTACGCCGAGCGGCGCGACTTCTTCCGCGTGCACCGCCTCGGCGGCGAGGCGCGCTGCCCCCGCGACGGCGCGCGCATCACGGACATCGAGGCGGGGGGCCGCGTGACGAGCTTCTGCCGCACCTGCCAGCCGGGCGGCCCCGCCTTCTCCTGAGCGGCGCGCGGACGCGCGGTGATCGTGGAGATCATGTAGACTGCTGGCATGGCGCATCGCTCGTTCACCACGCTCAAGGACGCGGGCTTCAGCACGCCGCAGGCCGAGGCAATCCTCCACGCCGTCGAGGATCGCACCCGCGACCTCGCGACGAAGGCCGATTTGCAGGCGCTCGAACTGCGGCTCACGCTCCGCATGGGCGCGCTCATGGCGGCCGCGATCACGGTGATTCTGGCGGGCGTGGCCGCGCTCACGCGCCTCTAGCGAGGTCGAGCGCGCCGCCGTCCAGCGCCAGCGCCACGATGCCGGCCCGGGACGCGCTGCGCGCGAACTCCTCCGGCGTCAGCCCCACCGGCTCGATGTCCACGGGGCCGTCCCACAGGTCGAAGAGCGCGTTCCAGCGCTCGAAGCGGTCCATCGTGGCGAAGCGTTCGGAGACGGCGATGACGTCGCAGTCGCTGCCGCGCCGCCAGTCGTCGCGCGCCCGCGAGCCGAAGAGCAGCACGCGCGTGGCCCCCAGCTCGGCCACGGCGCACGCGGCCAGGCGGCGGGCGGCGGCGAGCACGGCCTCGTGTTCGGCCAGCGCCTCGCGCTTCAGCTCCGCAGGCGGGCGGAGCACCATGCGTGCACCTCTTCCGCGCGCGCCAGCGCCTCGCCCGCGATGGCCGCGTCGTAGTTATCGGCGCCGTTGGCGGCGTCGGGGTAGCGGCTGGTGACATAGAACAGGTTGAGGCGGCGGCTGGCGGCGAGCACTTCCTCGGGCGCGTCGAGCCCCGTTGCCAGCTCGACGAGGTCATGGGTGCGCGGCGGCAGGCCGTCGCCATCGCGCACCCAGAGCGCCTTGAGGGAGAGCTCCGCGATCTGGTGGGAGAAGAAGGCCGTCATCGCGTGCGCGCCAACGTCGAGCGCGCCCCGCGCCTCGCGCAGGTGATTGTCCGCGTACCGCAGCCAGTCCCGCCACGCCTCCGGCATGGCCCCAGTGTAGCGCGCGCCCGCACAGCGGCGGGCCAGCTACGGACCGGTGGTGGCCGAACGGAAACCGACGGTCCTCCGTTGGTTCGAGGTCATCCGCACGCCGATTCTGCCGGTCTTCGGGCAATACCGCGTGGAATCCGCTGTGCTATGGGTGGCGGAACGCAGGCGGCTGACGGTGGCCGTGATACAAAGGATGGCCATCCAGCGAGTCATGGTCCTTGCCTCATCGAGGTGACGATTGCATCGAACAACGCGCCCGTGCCAGTACTGCTGCCGCTCTGGCCATCGGTAATCCCGTCTCCTTGTTCAGATGACACATTGCGTCCGCATTCCTCAAGCGAGATGGAGAGCACACACAACCATTCCGTATCATTAGCGGAGTTTGCAAGAACTATTGAGTCGCCGCCGCATGGCCAGAGACAAAAATTAAGCTCGAGCCTTTCGAATGTAATCCGGCCACCGGCTGGCACGGTGAAGACGACCCCCGGCTTATCGGAGCCCACGATCCGGTAGGTGCCCGCGCCAACCGTTTGGCCGAGGGTCAGGATCGGGACGGACATGGGCAACACGGTGGGGATGGCCACCCCGGTGGCCGTGGCCGTGGCCGTGGCCGTGGCGGTGGCCGTGGCCGTCGTGGCGGCGACGGGTCCGGTGGACGGCGGACGCGAGACGCCCAGAACGACCAGCGCGACGACGCCCGCCACGCCCGTCGCCGCCAGCGCATACCGCAGGTTCCGTCCGCGCATGGCGATGCTCCAGCGAGGAGTGTGCGCCGCCGCTCCGGGGATTGCAATGCGGCGCGCCCGGCCCGCGCCCTACCCCCGCGCGGCGGCGGACTCCACGGCGCGGCGCGCCATGACCGCCACCATCGCGCGGCGGTACTCCTCGCTGCCGTGCAGGTCGGCGTTCACGAAGTCGAGGGCGTCGCCCGCGCCCTCGCAGGCCGCCGCCGCGCCCTCCGGCAGGCGCGCCCCGGCCAGCGCCGACTCCACGGCGGGCAGGCGCTGGGCGTGGCCCGCGGCGCCCGTGACCGCCACGCGCGCGGAGCGGCAGACGCCGCCCTCCAGCTCCAGCGCGGCGGCCACGCCCACGAGGGCGAAGCGCGAGGCGCGCTGCGGCAGCTTCGCGTAGGCGGCGGAGCGCACGGGCCGGAAATCCACGCTCGTGAGGATCTCGCCGTCGTCCAGGTCGACCGTGAGGATGTCGCGGAAGAAGTCCGCGGCGGCCACGGTGCGCCCGCGGTTGGCGCCCATGATGGAGAGCGTGGCGTCGAGGGCGATGAGCACGGCGGGCAGGTCCGCGCCGGGGTCGGCGTGGGCGAGGCTGCCGCCGATGGTGCCGCGGTTGCGCACCTGGGCGTCGCCGATGTCGCCCGCCGCCTCGGCGAGGATGGGGGCGCGCTCGCGCAGCAGGTCGGAGGCGGCGATCTCGGCGTGCGTGGTGGTGGCGCCGACGTCGATCACGTCGCCCACGGTGTGGATGCCGCTCAGTTCGAGCAGGCCGCCGATGTCGATGAGCAGCGCGGGCTCGGCGAGGCGCTGCTTCATCATGGGGATGAGGCTGTGGCCGCCGGCGAGCAGCTTCGCGCCGGGGCCGCCCTCGCGCAGGAGGGCGAGCGCCTCGGCCACGCTGCCCGCGCGGCGGTATTCGAACGCGGTGGGGATCACGGCTGGCCTCCGTTCGCGTCGCGGCCCTGGATGAGGCGCCAGAGGCGCTCCGGGCGCAGGGGCATGTCCACGTGGCGCACGCCGAAGGGCGCGAGCGCGTCCACCGCGGCGTTGACCACGCAGGGGGAGGCGCCGATGGTGCCCGCCTCGCCCACGCCCTTGGCCCCCAGCGGGTTGACGGGCGTGGGCGTGACCGTGCGCTCCAGCTCGAAGTCGGGCAGGTCCGCCGCGCGCGGCATCACGTAGTCCATGAAGCTGGCCGTGAGCGGCTGGCCGTCCTCGTCGTAGACCACCTCCTCGAACATGGCCTGGCCGATGCCCTGCGCGAGCCCGCCGTGCACCTGGCCCTCCACGATGAGGGGGTTGACCACGTTGCCGCAGTCGTCCACGGCGACGAGGCGGAGCAGGCGCGGCTCGCCCGTGTCGCGGTCGATTTCGACCATGGAGATGTGGCAGCCGAAGGGGTAGGTGTTGTTCTCCGGCTCGAAGAAGGCCTCCTCGGAGAGGCCCGGTTCGAGGCCCGCGGGCAGGGGCACGGGCACGTAGGCGAAGTCGGCCACCTCGGCGAAGGAGCGGCCCACCTCGGGGGCGCCCGCCACCTGGATGCGGCCGTTCTCGAAGACGAGGTCGTCGGGGCTCACCTCCTGGTCGGCCATGAGGGCGGCGGCGAAGCGCTTCATCTTGTCGCCCGCCTTGCCCGCGGCCAGCTGCAGCGCGGCCCCGCCCACGGCCTGCGAGCGGCTGCCGAAGGTGCCGATGCCCTGCTTCACCACGCCCGTGTCCCCGTGCAGGATGGCCACGTCCTCGATGGGGATGGAGAAGTGGTCCGCCAGCATCTGGGCGAAGGTGGTCTCGTTGCCCTGGCCGTGGGGCGAGGCCCCGGTGGTGGCGGTCACCTTGCCCCCGCGCTCGATGGTCACGCCGGAGTGCTCCCAGCCGCCCGTGGGCACCACCGAGGACGGGCCGAGGCCGCACACCTCCACGTAGAAGGCCATGCCCACGCCCACGATGCGGCCCTCGGCGCGGGCGGCGTCGCGCTCCGCCTTCAGCCCCTCCCAGTCCGCCGCCGCCAGCGCCGCGTCCAGCGCCGCCTCGTAGTCGCCCGAGTCGTAGACCAGCCCGCTCTGCGTGGGGAAGGGGAACTCCGTCGCGGGGATGAAGTTGCGGCGACGGAGGTCGGCGGGGTCCATGTCCAGCTCACGCGCCAGCATGTCCACCGCGCGCTCCACGAAGTAGAGGCCCTCGGGGCGGCCGGCACCGCGGTAGGCGTCCGTGGGCGTCTTGTTCGTGAACACCTCGGTCAGCTCGTGGCGCACGACGGGGATGCGGTAGACGCCGTTCATCATCATGCCCGTGAGCGTGGGGATGAGCGCCGTGAGCAGCACCTCGTAGGCCCCGATGTCGGCCAGCAGCTTCGCGCGCAGGGCCAGGATGGTCCCGTCGCGCTTCGCCGCGATCTCCACGTCGCCGAGGATGTCGCGCCCGTGCGTGGTGGCGAGGAAGGCCTCCGTGCGGTCCTCGATCCACTTCACGGGCGCGCCCGTGAGGCGGGAGAGGGCGGCGGCGGCGTACTCCTCGCCGTAGATGTTGATCTTGCAGCCGAAGCCGCCCCCCACCTCGGGGGCGATGGCGCGCACCTGGTGCTCGCCCAGCCCCAGCATCCCCGCCGCCAGCGTGCGCAGGATGTGCGGGTTCTGCGTCGCGCTCCAGATGGTCAGGTAGTCGCGTCCGGTCTCGTAGTGCGCCACCACGCCGCGCGGCTCCATGGCGTTGGGCGCGAGGCGCTGGTTCAACATGCGCTGGGAGACGACCACGTCGGCCTCGGCGAAGGCCGCCTCCACGGCGCTGTCGTCCTCGGGCTGCGCGGTCTCGGCGTTGACGCCCGTGCCGCCCCAGTAGCCGGCCACGGCCACGTTGCGCGCGAAGCCGTCGTGCAGCGTGGCCGAGCCGTCCGCTATGGCGGCCTCCGGATCGACCACCGCGGGCAACTCGTCGTACTCCACCTCGATGGCGTCGGCGGCGTCGCGCGCGACGTAGCGATCAGCGGCCACGACCACGGCCACGGGCTCGCCCACGTAGCGCACGCGGTCCACGGCCACCGAATAGTGGTCGGGCGCGGGGAAGGGCGTGCCGATGGGCATGGGGCCGAGGCGCTCGGCCAGCTCCGCGCCCGTGAGCGCGAGCTCCACGCCGTCCATGGCCGCCGCCGCGCTCGTATCGATGCGGCGGATGACGCCGTGGGCGATGTCGGCGCGGCGGAAGGCGAGGTGCAGCATCCCCGGCAGCTTGAGGTCGTCCACGTAGCTGGCGAGCCCCTGGATGAGGCGCGGATCCTCGCGGCGCTTCACGCGCGCGCCGATGAGCTTGGGCAGCACGGGGGCGTTCGCGCTCGTCATGCCGTGGCCATCCTTTCCGCCGCGCTGCGGATGGCGTTCACGATGTGCTGGTAGCCGGTGCAGCGGCAGATGTTGCCGGAGATGCCCTCGCGGATCTCGGCGTCGCTGGGCGCGGGGTTGTCCCGCAGCAGGTTGAGGGCGGACATGATCATGCCCGGCGTGCAGTAGCCGCACTGCAGGCCGTGCTCCTCCCAGAAGCCGTCCTGCAGGGGGTGCAGGTCCCCGCCGGCGGCGAGGCCCTCGATGGTCTGCACCTCCTCGCCGTCGGCCTGCACGGCGAAGACGGTGCAGGATTTCGCGCTGCGCCCGTCGAGCAGGACGGTGCAGGCGCCGCACTGGCTGGTGTCGCAGCCCACGTGCGTGCCCGTGAGGTTGAGGGTTTCGCGCAGGAAGTGGACGAGCAGCAGGCGCGGCTCGACCGCCGCCGTGCGCTCGCGCCCGTTCACGCGAACCGTGATGGGGACCGTTTCGGACATCGGCGTCCCTCCCGTCCGGTGGGCGGGCCGCGCCACGCGGCCCGAATCGCGCGGATGGTACCACCGCGCAAGGGGCGCGTGTGCGCGCGCAAGGGGCGGTAGACTGCGCCCGTGACCGCGCTGCCGTAGAATGACGCGCAGGCGCGCGCGTGCGCGCGGGGGCTGGATTGCCGCGGTTCGCCGAGTTCTTCGCGGGCATCGGTCTCGTGCGGGAGGCCATCGAGCCGCTCGGCTGGGAATGCGTCTTCGCCAACGACATCGCGCCCGCCAAGGCGGAGATGTACGCCGCCCGCTTCGGACGGGAACACCTGCGCGTCGGCGACGTGGCCGACGTGACGGCGGCGGACCTGCCCGCCGGGCTGGACCTGCTGACCGCCTCGTTCCCGTGCATCGACCTCTCGCTGGCGGGCAACCGCAACGGCCTCGCCGGGCCGCACTCCGGCGCCATCTGGCCGTTCCTCGACCTCGTGGGGGAGCTGGAGCGCGCCCGCGCCGCGCCCGCCGCCCTGCTGCTGGAGAACGTGACCGGCCTGCTCACGTCGGGCGGGGGCCGCGACCTGCGCGCCATCTGCGAGCGGGCGGGCGCGCTCGGCTACCTGCTCGACCTCGTGGTGGTGGACGCGCGCTGGTTCGCGCCCCAGAGCCGCCCGCGCCTCTTCGCCGTCGCCGTGCGGCGGGACGCGCTGGAGCGGGCGGGGCGGGCGTTCCCGCCGACGGGCGAGGTCACGCCCCTGCGCCCGGCGAGCGTGCGCCGCTTCCAGCGCGAACACGCGGACCTGCCGCTGGCCGAGGCGCCCCTGCCGCCGCCCCCGCGCGGATGCCGCGCCACGCTCGCCTCGATTCTGGAGGACGCGCCCGCGGACGACGCCTCGTGGTGGCCGCGCGAGCGCGTGGAGGCGCTGGTCGCGGGCATGGCGCCGCGCCACCGCGAGCGCGTGGACGCGCTGCTCGCAGGCGAGCGCGACGGCGTGGCCACCATGTTCCGGCGCGTGCGCGCGGGCCGCACCGTGGGCGAGGTGCGCGGCGACCGGCTGGCGGGCTGCCTGCGAACCCCCCACGGCGGCAGCAGCGTGCAGTTCCTCGTGGACTGCCGCAGCGGCGCGGCGCGCATCCGGCCCCTGAGCGCGCGCGAGTACGCCCGCCTGCAGGGCGCGCCCGCCTTCCCCATCGAAACGGGCGCCCGCCAGGCGTGGCTGGGCTTCGGCGATGCCGTGTGCGTGCCCGCCGTGCGCTGGCTGGCGGAGCACGCGCTGGGCTTCCTCGTCTCCGGGTCCGCCCGCGCCGCCGGCGCCCAGGCGCGGATGCACGATCGGGAGGCCGCCTATGCCGGCGGCGGCTGAGGCGACCGCGCGCCGCGACCCCCTCACGCGCGAGCGGCGCTCGGAGGTGATGAGCCGCATCCGGCGCGTGGACACGGGCCCCGAGCTGGCCCTGCGGCGGGAGCTGTCGCGCCGCGGCCTGCGCTACCGCGTGGACTACGCGCGCGCGCCCGGACGCCCCGACCTCGCCCTCGTGGGGCGGGCGCTGGCCATTTTCGTGGACGGCGAGTTCTGGCACGGCAGGAAGCTGGGCGCGGAGCGGCTGGCGGAGATGTCCGCCTACTGGCGCGGCAAGATCGAGCGCAACGCGGCACGCGACGTGCGCGTCAACATGGAGCTGCTGGCCGCGGGCTGGACCGTCGTGCGCGTCACCGACCGCGCCATCCGCGACGACCTCGGGCGCATCGGCGATTTCGTGGAGCGCGCCGCCGCCGGACGCTTCCGCGGCTTCCGCCCGCCGGGCGTCGAACTGCACCGGCCCTGACGCCATGTCGCTCCCGCTCGACCTGGACATCGAGAAGGCGCTGCTCTTCTTCCACGCCTACATGTACGGGCCGTTGCGGGGGAAGACGCGCCTCTTCGAGGCCCGCGGCGTCTCGCCCCGCGTGGCCATGTCCGAGGACTGGGAGCTGTTCGCCTCGATCCTCGTGCGCGACCGCGGCGTTCCCTCGCAGGGCGGGCTCGACCTCGAACGGTACGAGGTGAAGTCGGCCCTCCACGGGAGCGCGTTCGAGTACCAGTACCACCGCAACTCGTGGCGCGAGAAGCTGGCCGCCGACCGCGCGGCGGGCCACCTCTTCATCTCCCACCGGGACGGGCTGCGGCTCGTGGAGGTGCGGTACTGCGCCGGTTCGGCGCTGGCCGCGTTCTTCGACGCCTGGGAAGCGGAGCGCCCCTACGCGGACCGCTCGCAGCAGCGCTTCCGCCGCTCCGTGCCGTTCGGCTGGGCGCGCGACCACGCGGCGCTGATCCTGCGGCTCGTGGACGGCGAGCAGGAGGGCTAGCGCGCGAGGGCCGGTTCGAGGGGCAGGCCCGTGGCGCGCGGGACACGCGCCGTGGCCATGCCGGAGGCGCGTGAGCGGGCAAGGGGCTAGACTGCGCCCGTGACCGCGCTCTCCGACTACCTGGACGCCTGCCGCCGAACCCACGCCAACCCGCACACCACGGAGCGCTCCTACTACTCCGCGCTGGAGGCGTTGTTCGACGCCTGCTCCGACGAGGCGATCAGCGCGCACAGCGAGCTGTCCCTCGCTGGCGGCGACCGGCCCGACCTGGGCATCTACGAGTCCGGCGCGCCGGTGCTGCTCGTCGAGGTGAAGCTGCCGGGCGTCTCCGCCGACGCGCTCCTGCGGCTGGAACAGGCGCGCCGCTACGCCGATGCGCTGGGCGGCTGGGTGCTGGCCACCAACCTCAACGATTTCGCGCTGGGCCGCGTCAAGGACGGCGAGCTGGCCGAAGTCGACCGCGTGCGGCTCTGCGACGGCGACCCGTTCGCGGAACGGCCCCCGCGCCCGGCCCCCGGTGCCGAGCGGCGGCTGCGCGACCTGCTGACCGCCGGATGCGCGGAGCGACGCGCCATCCGCGAACCGTCCGAGGTGGCGCGGCTGCTGGCCGCCCACGCCCGCGCGCTCGTGGACGCCCTGCCGCGGGGCGGTCTGGCATCGATCAAGCGGGGATTCGAGGACTGGCTGAAGGCGGACCTCGACGACGAATTCCTCATCCCCACCACGGTGCAGGCCATCGTCTACGGCATGTTCACGACGTGGCTGGAGAGCGACGCGCCCGGGGAGTTCCAGTGGCGGCACACGCGCGACGAGCTCTCCGTGGACGTGATCGCGGAGATCGTCTACGCCGCCCTGCCGCCCGCCGTGGTCAACGAGCGGAGCGTCAAGATCCTGCTGGAAGGCATCGCGGGCGTCCTGCGGCGCGTCGACCGCAACGCCCTCGCGGAGGCGTTCGACGACCGCGCCATCGAGTACTTCTACGAGCCGTTCCTCGCCGAATTCGACCCGGCCCTGCGGGACACGCTCGGCGTCTGGTACACGCCGCCGGAGATCGCGGCCTACCAGGTGGCCCGCGCCGACCACCACCTCAAGGCGGACCTCGGCATCGGCGCCGGGCTGGCCGACGACTCGGTCGTCGTGCTCGACCCGGCGGCGGGCACGGGAACCTACCTCGCCGCCGTCTTCGACTACCTGTACGGGGCTTACGAGGCGCAGGGAAATTCGCCGTCGGAGGCGGCGCAGCTGCTGCGCGAGGCGGCGAAAACGCGGCTGGTGGGGTTCGAAATCCTGCCCGCCGCCCTGCTCATCGGCGTCCTCCACCTGCGCCGCATCCTGCGCCGCCACGGCGTGCCGCTGGCATCGGGGGAGCGCCCCGCCGTCTACCTGACGAACAGCCTCGGCGGATGGTTCGACGCGGACGATCCCGACCAGATGGCGCTGCCGTGGGACGCCGCCCGGAAGGAGGTGGAGACCGCCAACCGCTACAAGCGCGACGAGCGCGTGCTGGTCGTGCTCGGCAATCCGCCCTGGCAGGGCTACTCCTCCGCGCCGCCCTCGACGGACGAGGAGCAGCTCGTGCGCCCGTGGATCGATCCCCTCTGGCGCGAGTGGGGAGTGCGAAAGCATCGCCTCAACGACCTGTACGTCCGCTTCTGGGCCGCCGCCGCGCGGCGCATCACGCAGTTCACGGGCACCGGCGTCGTCTCCTTCATCAGCAACCGCAAGTGGCTGGCGGGCCGCAGCTACCCGGCGATGCGCGGCGACCTGCTCGCGGGCTTCGACCGCATCGCCGTGGACGACCTCGGCGGCGACACCCGGGGCGCCGGCGGCGGCTCGGGCGACGAATCGATCTTCCGCACCGCGACCGCCCCCGGCGTGCAGGTCGGCGTGGCCATCGTCACGGCGGTGCGCCTTCCCGAGGGAGCGGGGCACGACGGCGACCCCGCGCGCACGGCGATCGCGCGCCGCGCCGTGGCGGGAAGCGCGACGGAGAAGCGCGCCCGGCTCAGCGGCTTCAGGGATGACCGCATCGACGATGGCATGGCCCCGTGGGAGACGAGCAGGCGCCACCGCTGGAAACTGGGCGGGGAGCTCGGAACCGACGACTGGCCGGGGATCGACGAGTACTTCCGCTGGCGGATTTCGGGCGTCCATCCCGGCCGCGATCCCGCCGTGACGGACTACGACGAGGACGCCCTGCGGCGGCGCATGGACGACTACTTCAACCCCGACGTCCCGTGGGACGAGCTGGTCGTGGAACATCCGCCGTTCGGGGTCAGGCAGAGCGGCTACGACGGCCGGAGCGTCCGGCGGAAGCTGCTGGAGCGGTACGGGGAGCGCGGCCTGCGCGCCCATGACTCCGATCAGCTCGTGCGGTGCCTGTGGCGTCCGCTCGACGCCCGCTGGCTCTACTGGGAACCGGAGCATGGGCTGCTGAACAGGGCCCGGCCTCAGCTCATCCCGTACTGGAACGCCCCCGGGCAGGTCGCCCTCGTCTCCACGGAGGCGCGCTCCCGGGAAGGCGCCGCCCGCCCGCTCGTCTCCACGACGGTGCCGCTCCTTCACGCGATAAGTCCCGACGCCCGGATCCTGCCGCTGCGGTCGCCGGAAGAGCCGAACGTCGCCGACGACTGGATTCGCGCCGCGCGGGACGCGGGAGTCCCCGGCGACGACGATGCGGTCGCGGATGCGGTGTTCCACGCGATCTGCGGCGTGGCGGCGTCGGACGGCTGGCTCGCGAGCCAGCCGGTCGAGTACGACGACTTCCCCACCGTGCCGCTTCCCGCCGACGCCGACGCGCTCGCCGCCGCCGCCGAAACGGGACGGCGCTACGCCATGCTCATTGATCCGCTCATCGAGGTCGAGGGCGTGACGCGGGGTACGCTCCGCGACGACCTGCGCGGCATCGCCGAAGCCGATGTGTGCGACGCCGATCCCGTGCTGGAATACGGCTCCGCGAGCACGCTCGGCGGCAGGCCCGCCGGAGATGACCTGCTCTGGGGCCCGACCGGGGGCTGGCGGAACATGGGGGGCGCCGCCAGCGATTTCACGCTCGGCGGCTACAACCCCATCCGCAAGCACCTCTCCTACCTCGTGGGCGAGCGGCTGACGTTCACCGACCGGCGGCGGGTCACGAACATGGCCCGCCGCATCGTGGCGCTTCAGGGACTCGCGCGGGAAGCGGACGCCCACTTCCACGCCGCCAGCGCCGCGCCGCTGGAGTTGCCGTAGCCACAGGCCTCAGGCGGCGCGGGGCGTGTGAGCGGGCAAGGGGCTAGACTGAATGTATGGACAGCGTGTTCGTCTACTGGGACACCTCCAACATCTTCCACGAGGCGCAGCGGCTCGCGGAGGAGCGTGAGGGCACGCCCGGCGCGCGCAACCTCGTGCGCATCAACTTCGAGGCCATCCTGCGCCTCGCCCATGCCGGACGCGACGTGCGCCACGCGGTGGCCGCCGGTTCCGTGCCGCCGGAGCTGCGCCAGCTCTGGAACCGCTTGGAGAACAGCGGCGTCGAGGTCAAGCTGTTCGACCGCGGCGGTCCGGGGCGTGGCGAACAAGAGGTGCCCGATCAGATTCTTCAGAAGCGGATGCTGGAGGACGCCCTCGACTACAACGGCGATCCGGGCATCGCCGTGCTGCTCACCGGCGACGGCGCGGGCTACACCGAGGGGGAGGGCTTCCACCGCACGCTGGAGCGGATGCACCGCAAGGGCTGGCGCATCGAAATCCTGTCGTGGGCGCATTCCTGCAACCAGCGCATGAGGCGCTGGGCCGAGGAGAACGGCGTGTTCGTGGCGCTCGATGACTTCTACGAGGCCGTCACCTTCCGCGAGCCGTCGCGCCCCGGGCACGAGCTCGCGCTCGCGCGCGACTCCGCGCCGCTCGACCTGGAGCGGCGGGAGAGGGCGTAGGGCTCAGGCGGCGCGCTCGTTCACGCGCGCCTCGATGGCGCGGAAGAACTGGCCGATGAGCAGGCGCGCGACGCCCCCCAGCAGCCGTCCGCCCAGACGCGCGATGGCGCCCCGCGCACGCACGTCGGCGGCGTAGCGCACGAGCGTCCCCGCGCCCGCTTCCTCCAGCGTGACGCGCGCGTCGGCGCGCGCCCCGCCCGGCTTGCCCGCCCCGTCGATGCGCAGGCGGTAGGAGTCGACGGGCGCGCGTTCGGAGACCTCGACGCGCCCCGTGTAGAGGCCGCGCACGGCGGCGATGCCCGCGCGCATGGTCACGTCGTACGCGTCGGGCGCGACCTCCTCAAAGCGCTCCGCGCCGGGCAGCGTGGCGGCCAGCACGGCGGGGTCGAGCAGCAGCTCCCAGACGAGCTCCCGCGGGCCCGCGAATTCGTGCTCGCCCTCGATCTTCATGCGCGCTACAGCCCGTTGGCGTTCACGTCCTTGAGGAATTCGTAGGTGCGGCCCGGCGCGTCGGGGTCCTCGGGCACGGGCAGGATGGCGCCGTTGTAGTCGGTCACGCCGATGGCTTCGAGCCGCTTCAGCTGGGCGCGCACGGAGGCCTCGTCGCCCACGATGGCCATGTCGGCCACGCCGCTGGCGCCCTCCGCCTCGATCACCTTGCGGTAGGAGTAGATGCGCCCGTAGACCTCCCAGACCCTGGCGCAGGAGGCGCGCGCGGCCTCCTCGTCGGCGGTCACGGAGAGGGGGATGCCTGCCACGATGCGCGGCGCGGGCCGCCCCGCCGCGTCCGCCGCCTTCGTGATGGCGGGCACGGCGGTGCGCTCGATGTAGTTGGGCCCGCACCAGAACATGCTGGTGCCGTCGGAGAGCTCGCCCGCCACCTTCAACATGCCGGGGCCGAGGGCGGCGATGAGCACTTGCGGGCGCCCGCCGCCGGGCACGTCCAGCTGCGTGAAGGGCGCGTTGTTGAGGTGGACGCGGTACTCCTCGCCGTCGTGGTTCACGAGCTCGCCGTCGAGCAGGGCGTTGAGCACCCGCAGGTATTCGCGCAGGTGGCGCACGGGCGTGGCCCAGCGCAGCCCCTGCCAGCCCTCCACGATGAACTTGTGGCTGAGGCCCAGGCCCAGCGTGAAGCGCCCGCCGCAGGCCATGTTGGTGGTGAGCGCCTGCTGCGCCATGACCATGGGGTGGCGCGGGTAGGTGGGCACGACGGCGGTGCCCAGTTCGAGCGTGCCGGTGGCCTGTCCGGCGAGCGCGCAGACGGTCATGGCGTCGTGGTTGAGGTGGTTGCCGATCCAGCCGGACGGGAAGCCGTCGGCCTCGAGCTGGCGGAAGGGGGCGACGAGCGCCTCGACGGAGGCGTCGCGCGCGCCTCCCGGCGGCCTGGTGATGATGCGCATGGGCGGGCCTCCTGGCGTCCCCGTGGGGCGGGGCCGCGCGCGCATCCTACGCCAGTGCGCGCGCGTTGTGAGGAGAGCGCCGCGCTGGCGCGCGGCTGGGAGAAGAGCGCGCGGCTGCGCCGCGCTGAGGGATGAGTGGGGGATACGGAGCGGGTAGGGTAAATCGCGGGGGCGCGGGCCTAGACTGGCGGCATGGAGCGCAGAGGGCGCGGGCGTCCGCGCCATCCCGACATCCTCACGCCCGCCGAACGCCGCGTGCTCGACGAGCTGCGCGCGGGCGGCACCAACGCCGAAATCGCGGAGCGCCTCGGCATCAGCGCCGACGGCGTCAAGTACCACGTCTCCAACATGCTGGGGAAGCTGGGGCTGGAGAACCGCCAGCAGCTGGCGGCCTGGCGGGAGCCTCCGCGCGAGCGGCGGCGCTGGCTGTTCGCGCCGCTGGCCGTGCCCTTCCCGCTGAAGGTGGCGGCGGGCGTCACGGGCGGAGCCGTGGCGGTGGCGGCCATCGTCGTCGCCATCATCCTGACGCTCCCCCGCGACCCCGTGCCTGTGGACGCGGACGGCGCCGTGTCGGTGAGTACGGGCCGGGAGCACAGCTGCGCCTTGCTGGAGTCGGGCGCGATCGTCTGCTGGGGCTTCAACAGCGCGGGCCAGACGGACGCGCCGGAAGGGCGCTTTCGCGCGCTGAGCGCGGGCGGCTGGCACACCTGCGCCATCCGCGAATCGGGCGAGGTGGTCTGCTGGGGGGACAACACTGACGGCCAGACGGACGCCCCCGCCGGAAGCTTCCGCGCGCTGGGCACGGGCGACTGGCATACCTGCGCCTTGCGCGAGTCGGGCGAGATCGCCTGCTGGGCATCGACAACCAGGGCCAGACGGACGCGCCGGAGGGGCGCTTCCGGTCCGTGAGCGGCGCTGGCGCCCACGCTTGCGCCGTGAGCGAATCGGGCGGGATCGCGTGCTGGGGCGAGGACGGCGAGGCGTTCGCGCGGGCCGCCCCGGATGGGCGTTTCCGCGCGGTGCAGTGGCCCTGCGCGCTGCGCGAGAGCGGCGAGGTCGCGTGCTGGAACGCGGACGGCCCGCTGGCCGCTCCCGCGGGAACCTTCCGCGCGCTGACCAGCCGCATTGCCATGAAGGCGCGCGGACAGCGGACCACGGTCGACTGGACCCGGGCGTCCTGCGCGTTGCGCGAGTCCGGCGCGCTGGCGTGCTGGGATCCGTCCGCCGGGCCGTCCGCCGCCCCGCTGGACACGCCGGAGGGGACGTTCCGCGCGGTGAGCGGCGCTATCTCCCATGCCTGCGCCGCGCGCGATTCGGGCGAGGTCGTCTGCTGGGGAACGCATCCCGTGGACACGGAGATGCTGGACGCGCCAGCGGGACGCTTCCGCATGGTGAGCGCGGGCCTGTACCACACCTGCGCGATACGCGGGAGCGGCGAACTCGTTTGCTGGGGCGTGGGCGGGTGGGGCACGGAAGCGCCTTTGGCGGCGGGCCTGCTGTTCGCCCCGAACGGCGCCTTCCGCTCCGTCAGGACGGGGTTCGACGTGGCCTGCGCCATCCGCGACTCCGGCGAAATCGTCTGCTGGGGGAACGACGGAGAGGTGCCGACGGACATGCCTGATGGCCTCTACCACGACATCGGCGCGGGATGCGCCCTGCGCGAGGACGGCGAACTCGCCTGCTTGAGCGGCGAACCGCTGGCTGGCCGCTTCCAGGCGATCGACGGGAGGTGCGCGGTGCGCGAGAGCGGCGAACTCGCCTGCTGGTACGAGGGCTTTTTCGATGATAGCAGCCCGCAACCCGCCGGACGCTTCACCGCCGTCAGCGTCGGCACCGGCCTGGGACGCACCCAGTTGTACGCCCCTGTAGTCCCGTTCCCGATGCCAGGCAGCGGTACCGCCTGCGCGCTGCGGGAGTCGGGCGAAGCGGCCTGCTGGGGCAACAACGACTACGGACAGGCGGACGCGCCCCCGGGTCGTTTCGCCGCCGTGAGCGTCGGGGGCGCGCACGCCTGCGGGCTGCGGGAGTCGGGCGAGCTGCTGTGCTGGGGCGACAACAACTTCTACAGCCAGACGGACGCGCCGTCGGGGCGCTTCCAGTCCGTGAGCGCGGGCTCGTACCACAGCTGCGCCATCCGCGAGTCGGGCGAGCTGGCCTGCTGGGGCGCGCTGACGCCCGCCGCCAGCGTGCCGGATGAGCTGCGCTAGCCGCCCCATCCCCGTCGCGGTCGGGGGATGAAACCTCCCCGGTGCGCCCCCTAGCATGGCCGCATGGAGCGTAGCCGCGGGGGACGCCCCCGCCATCCCGACATCCTCACGCCCGCCGAACGGCGCGTGCTCGACGCACTCCGCGAGGGCGGCACCAACGCCGAAATCGCGGAGCGCCTGGGCATCGGCGCGGAGACGGTCAAGACGCACATCTCGACCATGCTCTCGAAGCTGGACCTCCCCGACCGCCAGCAGCTGGCGGCCTGGCGGGAGCCTCCGCGCGAGCGTCGGCGGCGCTGGCTGTTCGCGCCGCTGGCCGTGCCCCTGCCGCTGAAGGTGGCGGGCGGCATCGCGGGCGGAGCCGTGGCGGTGGCGGGCATCGTCGTCGCCGTCGTGCTCACGCTCCCCCGCGACCCCGTGCTTGTGGACGACACGCCCGTCGTCGCCGTCCCGCCGCCCGCGGCCACGGTCGCGCCGACCGTCGCGCCCACGCCGACCGCCACGCCGTCACCGACGCCCGAACCGGACCGCGCCGTCGCGGTGAGCGCGGGGTTTTTCCACGCCTGCGCATTGCGGGAATCGGGCGTGATCGACTGCTGGGGCACGGATACCTCAAAGCCGCAGGGGGCATACACCCAAGTGGGGGCTGGCGCCTTCCATACCTGCGCCATCCGGGAAACGGGCGAAATCGTCTGCTGGGGGAGCAATTGGGCTGGCCAGACGGATTCGCCATCGGGAAGTTTCCGCACGATAAGCGCGAATACGTACCACTCCTGCGCCGTGGGCGAGTCGGGCGAGGTCGCCTGCTGGGGGAGCAATGTGGATGGTCAGACCGATGCGCCGCCGGGAACGTATCGGGCGGTCGACGTGGGCGAGCATCACACCTGCGCCATTCAGGAGACGGGCGAAATCGCCTGTTGGGGGGCGAACGACTTCGGCCAGACCGACGCACCGCAGGGAACGTATCGGGCAATCAGCGCGGGCGCGATTCGTACATGCGCTGTGCCGGAGTCGGAAGCGGGCATTGAGTGCTGGGGCTTCGGCAGGTACACCACGCCGCGCACACTGGCGGGAAATTATCGCGAGATCAGCATGGGGAATGCCTCATATCTTTGCGCCATACGGGAGACGGGAGAGGTCGCCTGCTGGAATCTGTATCGGTTCGAGCAGGTGGAGAATCAGTTCGAGCAGGTGGATGCGCCGCCGGGGACATATCGCTCGGTGAGCGTGGGAAGGGTCCATGCCTGCGCCGTGCGGGAGACGGGTCGGGTCGTCTGCTGGCCTCCGGGGCGCGAGTTGGCCGCGCCCGCCGGGGAGTACCGCATGGTGAGCGCGGGGTCGTCCTACAACTGCGCGCTGAGCGTAGCGGGGGCGATTCACTGCTGGGGCCTGAACGCTATCTGGGAGACGCCCGCCGAAAACTACAGCTCCGTGAGCGTGCGCTACACGCATGTCTGCGCGCTGCGCGAGACGACCGGCGCAATCGACTGCTGGGGGAACGCGGGGTCCGGCGGAACGGACGCGCCGCCAGGCGGTCACCGCGCCGTGAGCGCGGGCGACCAGTACGCCTGCGCCATACGGGAGACGGGCGAACTCGTCTGCTGGGGGGAGAACGAATCCGGCCAGACGGATGCGCCAGCGGGTACGTTCCGCGCCGTGAGCGCGGGCCGGGCCCATGCCTGCGCCATCCGCGAATCGGGCGAGGTCGACTGCTGGGGCGACAACGCCAGCGGCCAGAGCGACGCGCCAGCGGGAACGTTCCGCGCCGTGGGCGCGGGCAGCGCCCACACCTGCGCCCTGCGCGAGTCCGGCCAAATCGCCTGCTGGGGCGACAACGCCAGCGGCCAGACCGACGCGCCGTCGAGGCTGTACTACACGATAAGCGTGGGGCCGGGGCACAACTGCGCCGTGCGAAGGAGCGGAACGGTCGACTGTTGGGGAAGGAACAGCGACGGGCAGACCAACGCGCCGTCGGGGTCGTTCCACACGGTGAGCGCGGGCAGCGCCCACACCTGCGCCATCCGCGCGGCGGGCGACATCGTCTGCTGGGGAACGGAGAACTCCATGGCCGAGCGGATCCCGGAGGATCTGCGGTAGGGCGGGCGCGCTAGACTGGCGCGGTGACGGACGGCCTCGATTACGCGCCCGCGCACGAGCTGGCGGCGCTCGTGCGCGCCCGCGAGCTCTCGCCCGTGACGCTCATGGAGCGCTCGCTGGCCCGCATCGCGGCGCTCAACCCCGCGCTCAACGCCTTCGTGGCCATCGACGCGGACGCGGCCCTGCGTGAGGCGCGCGCGCTGGAGACGCGGTTGGCGCGCGGCGAACCGGCGGGACCGCTGGCGGGCCTGCCGCTGGGCGTGAAGGATCTGGAGAACGCGGCGGGCTTCGTCACCACGAAGGGGTCGCGGCTGTACCACGACAACCGCGCGGACTTCGACGACGCGGCGGTGGCGCGGCTGAAGGCGGCGGGCGCCATCGTCGCGGGCAAGACGAACACGCCGGAGTTCGGCCACATCCCCTTCACCGACAACGACCTCTTCGGGCCGACGCGCAACCCCTGGGACCGCGAGCGCACGCCGGGCGGGTCGAGCGGCGGCTCGGCGGCGGCGCTGGCGGCGGGCATGGCGCCGCTGGCGACGGCCACGGACGGGGGCGGCTCCATCCGCATCCCCGCCTGCTACACGGGCCTCTATGGCCTGAAGCCGTCGCACGGGCGCGTGCCCATCGCGCCGCGGCCCCTGCCGCCCTGGATGGCCATCAGCTGCCACGGCCCCCTCACACGCTGCGTGCGCGACGCCGCGCTCTACCTGGACGCGACGGCGGGGCCGCACGCGGGCGACCCCGAATCGCTGCCCCCGCCGGGCCTCTCCTTCGCCGGGACGCTGGACGAGCCGCCGCCGCGGCTGCGCATCGCCTTCAACGAGACGCTGGGCGTGACGCGCGTGCGGGGCGACGTGCTGCGCGAGGTGCGCGCGGCGGCGGCGGCCTTCGCGGACATGGGCCACGAGGTGGAGGAGAACACGGACGCCATCCCCGAAATGGGCGGCTGGTGGGCGCGCGTCTCCGCCTTCCAGACGCTGGGGCTGGAGTGGGCCAACTACCTCGCCCGCCACGACGAATTCACGGAGCGGTACGCGCGCCAGCTGGACCGCGCGCTCGACGCGGGGCCGGAGGATTTCCACGAGTTCCTGACGCGGCGCGGCCAGCTGGTGGCGTGGACGGCGCGCCTCTTCGGGGAGTACGACCTGCTGCTCACGCCCACGCTGCCCACGGACGCCTTCGCGGCCTCGGGGCCCATCCCCAACGAGGTCGAGGGGGAGCGCGCGAACGGCATCGCCTTCACCTACCCGTTCAACTTCACGGGGCACCCGGCGGCCTCGGTGCCAGCGGGGCTGACGGACGCGGGGTTGCCCTGCGGGCTGCAGATCGTGGGGCCGCGGCACGGCGACGCGCTGGTGCTGCGCGCGTCGCGGGCCTACGAACGGGCGCGCCCGTTCCCGCCGCTGCCGCGGCTCTGAGGAGAGCGCCGCGCTCGCGCGCGGCTGAGGGGGGAGGAGAGCGCGCGGCGCCGCCGCGCTGAGGGGGAGTGGGGGAGTGCCAGGCGACGGCGATCTCGTAGGTCATGCCGCGGCGGCGTCACCAGAGACGCGCCGCCTCGCGCTTGCGCGCCACCGCTTCCGAATCGGCCATGAGCCCCGAAGGTGTAGCACCGCCGCCCCTTGCGGGAGTCAGCGGTCGGCGCGGCGCTCTGTGCGCTCGCCCGTGTCCGTGAAGACGACGCGCGTGCGCTTGCCGCCGTGAATCTGCGGCTCGGCGGCGAGCTTGCGGCGCAGCGTCTCCAGCGGCCCGCCGTCCGCGCACAGCGACTCCGGCAGCCCCAGCACGTCCACCAGCAGCGCGCGGTCCAGCCGCCCCCGCGCCTCGTCCTCGTCGATCTGGTCGAAGGGCAAGAAGCGCTCGCCACGCAGCGCCTCGAACGCCTCCCGCGCCCGCTCGTGCTGCTCGGCGGAGAGCTCGCGCATGTCCAGCGTGGGGATGCGCGGGATGCCCGTCACGGTCGTGCGCCCACGCCCGGACTGCGTCTTGTTGGCGGTCCACCAGTGGAGCAGCAGGCCCAGCGTGGAGTTGGACCAGAGGGCGAAGGCGTACTCGTGGTCGGGGTTGGCGAAGATGACGGACGGCCACGCCACTCCGCCGATGCAGGGACGCTCGGTCATGGCCGCGACGAGGGACTGCGAGTTGAACTGGAGGTCGCAGTTGTAGTGCGCGCGTGTGGCCGTGGACCGGATGCGCTCGGCCTTCTCGTTGATGGCCTGCTGCCCGGAGCGGGCGCCGACGGACTTGACCTGTCCCTCCGAGTCGGGCTCGACGATGAGCTGGCGCTCCTTCTTCGCGTCGTGCGCCCAGAGCATGGGGTAGGTGGGTGCGCCGCTGGTGATTCTGCGCCGTTCGAAGGGCCCGCGGATGGTTCCGTCGCGCTCGTCCCGGTCGATGTCCCGATGGACCGGTCCGCGCTCCGCCACGTCGCCGATCGGCGCGATCGGGATGGGCGTGTGCGAGGCGGCTGGCTGGCCGATGGCGGCCAGCTGACCGTGCGCCAGGCGGTACGCGACCTGCGCCAGCTCGACGTCCGCGATGCCGACCAGCGGCCAGGGACCTTCGTCCGGAAGCGGGCAGTTCAGCAGGTGTCCGAGATACTCGTCGCCGAGCATGATGGGCGTGGTTCCGAGCGGCCCGTCGTCGAGCCGCCGGATGCCGTTCCCGATGTTGGCCTGGACGATGGCGGCAATCATTTCGCCGTAGTGCGTGGATGCGGGGCGGCGGGCGAGGATGACGAACACGCCCCGATCCCGCGGCGTGGGCGCGCCGTCGCGAGTGGCGACGATCAGGCACTCGGCGATTCCCGTATCGCTCGAGAACGATGCATCCCTGGACTTCCCCGCGGAGATGGTCACCGCGATCAGATCGCGGTAGTGCTCCCTCCATTGCCTCCGCGTGCCCTCCCACGACTTGCCGCTCAACGCGCTGAGGGGCAACACCTCCGCGATCCGCCCGCCCGCCCGGACCTTGCGGTGGCCGAGTTCCGTGAAGAAGGAAGCCATGCCGGCGTTGCCGTTGGCGGCGGACTGTCCGGCGAGGGCCTTTTCGCGCTCGGCCATGGCCGTCTGCACCGCGTTCGGGGTCTCGAAGGCCGCATAGGCGGGAAGGGGAACGTCCTGGAGGACTCCCTCGTGGTTGGTGTTGCGCACGAAAGGCGGATTCATGATCACGAGGTCGAATTCGCCGTGGCCCACGCGGCCGATGAGGTCGCGCACGTCCTTCCGCCGCCGCCCGCCCACCGTGGTCGCCGCCGCCTGCGCCACCAGACCGGGCTGTACCTCCGCCGCCAGCAGTTCGTTCGAGCCGACCCGCACCGTCTCCCGGCTGGCGGACGGTTCGTTCGCGTCGTCGGATGCGCTTCCCTTCGGTATCCCGTAGGGCATGACCAGCAGGCACTCGCCGTCGAAGGACGTGTCGGGATGGGAGCTCGCCAGCATGGCCGCCGTCAGGTGGACGGCGATGTTGAGCACGTCGAGGCCGTACAGCCCGCGCTCCATCAGGGGGCCGTGAAGCGCTTTCGCGTCGCCGCCCCGCAATTCGTGCAGGAGCGAGAGGCGCTGGTAGGCGGCGGAGAGGAGCGTGCCCGTGCCGCAGGCGAAATCCCCGATCTGGACGCTCGCCAGCGTCTCGCCGTCGCCCCAGCTGCCGCGCGGCGGATCGCCGATGGGCAGGGCCAGCCCGGCCAGCAGGGCGGCGGCCTCGGGGCGCGTGTAGTTGGCGGCGAGGAACTTGCGGTCGGCGATGAGGCGCTGGACGACCGTGCCCATGAGGTCGTGCGAGCGCGTGACGCCGCTCCGCACCAGCGATTGCGCCGTGAAGCAGAGGGGCTGGAGGACGTCGGAGACCGTCATGATGGGCATGAGCGAGGGGGCGAGCAGCCTTCGCGCGGTGCTGAAGATCGGCAGGTAGTTGTGGTGGAGAATCGCCCGCCACTCCTCCAGCAGCTCCGCGCGCTTGAGCATCAGCCCGCAGAACACGTCGATCGACAGAACCGGACGCTGCTGTGTCCCCGTCCAGACCTCGAAGTCGGCTTGCGCGAGGGCCTCGTGAAAGATGAGCGCGTTGAGGAGCACCGTCATGGCCATGCGCCGCGTCTGGCCCTTCGCGTCGTCGGTCTGCTCCAGAATCGCGGCGAGCTGGGCGCCCCTGCCCTCGCCGAAGCGCGGATGGTGGTGCGAGAAACGGTCGGCGGCGTCGCCGATCCCGCCCGCGAGCGCGTCGGCCAGCGCCTCCACGCGCGGGGCGGGCGTGGCCGCGCGATGGACCAGCATGGCGAATTCGATGACTCCCCCGCGCAGCCAGCCCGATTCGGGCAGCCGCTCGCGCCCGCGCTCGTCGTCGCGCACGTGCGTGTAGAGCGCGTATTCGAGCGCGTCCGTCGTGCGGATGGCGTCGCGCAGGGCCGCGCCGCTCAGCTGCTGGAACTCCGGCGGGTAGACCAGCGCGACGGCCGTCTCGATGGCGTGCTCGCCGCCCGCGGGCCTGCGCCCCAGCCGCGCGATGGCGTCGTCCTCGGCGCTGGCGTGATCCTCGCGCTCGGCCTCGACGACGACGGGCCAGCCGGACTCGTCCAGCACGAGCACGTCGGCGCGCCCGCCGCCGTCCAGCGCGCCGTTGCGCTCGTCGAGCACGTTCCAGCCGCGGCGCATGCCCGCCAGCACCTCGCCGAGGGCCACGTTGATGGACTGCTCGTTCGTGCCCGGGCTGGTCACGCGCGCCAGTCTACCGCGCCGCGCCCGCACGGGAGACCCGTCACTCATCCCTCAGCCGCGCTTCGTGAGGAGAGCGCGCGGCGATGCCTCGCTGAGGGGGGAGTGGGGCGCGCGCGGGTGGGGAACGTTGCTATCCTCGAACGCGCCGGGGCCGCCGTCCCGTGCATCGGGAATGTCGATGAGCCGTTCCGGAGCCACGATTTCCCGCCGCGCCCCCCGCGGCATGATCCGCGTCCGCAGCGAGGAGCGCCTGCGCTGGCTGGAGCGCCACACCGACGTCCCGCTCCTGCTGCTGGCGCTGGCCATGCTGCCGCTCCTGCTGCTCCCCCAATTCACGGACGTGTCGGAGGGCGTGGCCGGCTGGTTCGACGTCGGCAACTGGGTCATCTGGGGCGTGTTCGCGGCGGTGCTGCTGGCGAAGCTGGCGGTCGCGCCCGACCGCTGGGCCTACGCGCGCTCCCACCCCGTGGAAGTGCTGTTCGTGGCGCTGCCCCTGCTGCGCCCGCTGGGGCTGCTGCGCGCCTTGCCGCTGCTGCGCGTGGCCGTGGCCATGGGCGTCAACGTCTCCCTCTTCTCGCGCTTCTTCCGCCAGCGCGGCATCACCTTCCTCGCCGCCATGCTCCTCGCCGTCATGTTCACGGGCGGCATCCTCGTGTGGCTGCTGGAGCGCGGCGTGAGCGGCCACGACGCCCTCATCGAGACGCCCACGGACGCCTTCTGGTGGGCCTTCATCACGATGACCACCGTGGGCTACGGCGACCATTCCCCCGCCACCTCGGGGGGACGCCTCATCGCCAGCATCATCACCGTCTACGGCATCATCAACTTCGCCGTCATCGGGGCCATGGCCGTGGCCGCGCTCACGCAGGAGCGCCAGCGCTCGACGCTCGCGGAGATGCGCGACCAGCTGGAGCGCATCCAGGAGCAGCTGGCCGACCTGCGGGCCGAACGGCGCGCGGACGAACCCCCGCCGGAGCGCTAGAATGTCCCGCATGAACGACGACGCCCCCCGCCTGCGCCTCGCCCGCGACGACGAGCTGCCCGAACCGCTGCGCGGGCGCAGCGACGCGGTGACGCGCGTGTTCGGCCACAACGCGCGCCTGCTCGAGGCGTGGAACGAGTGGTACCGCCCGCTCGTTCGCGACGGCGCCGTGTCCGCGCGCCTGAAGGAGCAGGTGCGCCTGCGCGTGGCGCAGCTCAACGCCTGCGAATTCTGACAGGCCGCGCGGCTTCCCCTGTCAGGGGAAGGGGAGACGCTGGAGGAAGCGACCGTCGCCAAAATCGCGCGCTGGGGCGACGCGGACTTCAGCGAGGCCGAGAAGGCCGCCTTCCACTACGCCGAGCGGCTGGTCGTCGACCATGCCAACATCGACGCGGCGCTCTTCGACGAGCTGCGCCGCTTCTACACGGAGGAGCAGATCGTGGAGCTGGGCTGGGCCATCGTGAGCTACCTGGGCTTCGGGCGGCTGATCCATTCGTTCGGGCTGAAGCCGTGAACGCCGACGCCTTCCGCGCGGACGCCGTGAGCGCGGAGACGCGCGCCTTCGTGGAGAGCGCGGCGGCCGCGCGTGCGGCCATGCCGCCCCTCTCCGAGTCCACCATCCCCATGCTGCGCGGCCTCATGGAGGAGGGCGGCGGGCCGTTCGCGCCGCCCCCGCCCGTGGAGCGCGCCGAGGATCGCGCCGTGGCGGGCCCGCACGGCGAGGCGCGCGTGCGCGTCATCCGCCCCGAGGGGCGCGAGCCGACGGGCGTCTACCTCGACATCCACGGCGGCGGCTGGGCCGCGGGCGCGGCGCGCATGAGCGACCAGGCCAACCTCGCGCTGGTCGAAACGCTGGGCGTGGCCACGGTCAGCGTGGACTACCGCCTCGCGCCGGAGCACCCCTACCCGGCGGGGCCGGACGACTGCGAGACGGCGGCGCTCTGGCTGGCCCGCAACGCCGCCGCCGAATTCGGCACCGAGCGGCTGCTCACCGGCGGGGGCTCGGCGGGCGCGCACCTGGCCGTCGTGACGCTGCTGCGCCTGCGCGACCGCCACGGCTTCACCGGCTTCGCCGGGGCGAACCTGATCTACGGGCCGTACGACATGACGATGACGCCCAGCCAGCGGATGGCCTCGGGCCCGGAGGGCGGGCTCACGCGCGCCGACATCGAAACCTTCGGGGCCATGTTCCTGCCCGCCGGCGTGGACGCCGCCCACCCGGACGTGTCGCCGCTCAACGCCGACCTGCGCGATCTGCCCCCCGCGCTCTTCACCGTGGGCACGCTCGACCCGCTGCTGGACGACTCGCTCTTCATGCACATGCGCTGGCTGGCGGCGGGCAACGAGTCGGAGCTGGCCGTGTACGCGGGCGGGCCGCACGGCTTCGACGCCGCCCCCATCGCCATCGCGCGCGAGGCCGCGGCGCGCGTCCGCGCCTTCCTCGGCGAGCGGCTGGCGGCGGCGGGCTGAGGCTTGCGGCGAACGCCCGCGGACGGCAGGATCGAAGCATGAGCGAGGAGATCTACCGCGAGATCGAGCGCGCCTTCGAGCGCGACGAGCCGGTGGCGCTGGCCACGGTGGCGCGCACGCGCGGCTCCACGCCGCGCAAGACGGGCGCCAAGATGGTCGTGCGCCGCGACGGCTCCTTCTCCGGCACCATCGGCGGCGGCTGCGGCGAGGCCGAGGTCTGGCAGGAGGCCATGGAGACGCTGGAGGACGGCGTCGCGCGCGTGGTCACCGTGGACCTCACGGAGCCGGTGGACGGCGAGGACAAGATCTGCGGCGGCGTGATGGACGTGCTCGTCGAGCGCCTTTCCTAGCCGCGCCCTCCGGTCAGGCGGGCGCGAGCTCGCGCCCCTCAATGGACACGGGGATTTCCCACCTGTCCACCTTCTGCGGGATATGCGGGCCTTCGTCCTCCAGGTGAATGGCCAGACAGGCTTCGATGGCCTCGGCCACGTTGCGCCGGAGCTCGTCGAGCGTCTCGCCCTGCGAGAGGCAGCCGGGCAGTTCGGGAACCTCGGCCCAGTAGCCGCCCTCTTCGGCCTCGTGCACCAGCACGGTGAAGGAATGCATCGCGCTCTCCCCCTTCAGCGTCCCGCAGCCCTCAGGAACGCATCGTCCGTCAGGTCGGCGGTCTGGATCGCCCGTTTTAACAGCCCGACCTTCACATCGCCAGCGGGGATGGAGACGTTACGGCCGTTGGCCATCGTGACCACGCGGTGACTCCCTTTCCCCGTTCGCTCGCGCCCGCCCAGTTTGACGAATGCCGCGACGGCCTCTTTCTGCTGGATGTCTCGTGGAAACCTGGCCACGGAGCTGTTCCTCCTTTGGGTCGGATTCGGGAATCTTAGTCTTGGGCGAGGCCGGATGTCAAAGCCGCGCTGAGCCGTTCGGCGGGCCAAGCTGTGCGAGCGCGGGGGGCGCTACAATAAGGGGCCGCGCGGTTGCTCGCGTAGGGGCGCGCTTCCCCCAGGGCGCGTTCGGCTGTACCGTGGAGGGCGGATTCGCGCCTGCGTGCCCGAGGAGAGCCGATGCCGCCGCCGCTGGGCCGAATGTTCATGCCCCCGGCCCTCTGAGAAGGGCCGTTTCCCGCGTCCGTCGCGCCGGAGCGCCATGCGAGCCGCTCCCGTCGCGCGAACCGCCCACGAACGAGAGAAGAGAGAGGCATGAGCCACGCACGCAACCTGCGCTGCCGCGAGTGCGGCCGCGAGTATCCCCTCGCCGCCATCCACGTGTGCGAGTACTGTTTCGGGCCGCTGGAGGTGGCGTACGACGACGAGGCGATCCGCGCGGCGGTTTCGCGCGAGGGCATCGCCGCGCGCCCGGCCACGCTCTGGCGCTACCGCGAGTTCCTGCCCTGCGAGGCGGACGAGGCGGTGGACATCGGGGCGGGCTTCACGCCGCTGCTCCACGCCAAGAACCTGGGCAAGGCGCTGGGCCTGCCCAGGCTGTACCTGAAGAACGACACGGCCAACCCCACGTGGTCGTTCAAGGACCGCGTGGTGGCGGTGGCCAGTTCGCGGGCGCGGGAGCTGGGCTTCGAGAAGCTGGCCTGCGCCAGCACGGGCAACCTCGCCAACAGCGTGAGCGCGCACGCGGCGGCGGCGGGCATGGAGGCCGTGGTCGTCATCCCCCACGACCTGGAGGCGGGCAAGGTGCTGGGCTCCAGCATCTACGCGCCCACGCTGGTGAAGGTGCGCGGCAACTACGACGCCGTGAACCGCCTCTGCGCGGAGCTGGCGGGGTCGCGCAACTGGGCCTTCGTGAACGTGAACGTGCGCCCCTACTACGCGGAGGGGTCGAAGACGCTCGGCTTCGAGGTGGCGGAGCAGCTGGGCTGGCGCGCGCCGGACCACTGCGTGGCGCCCATCGCCAGCGGCTCGCTGTTCGTGAAAATCCGCAAGGGGCTGGACGAGTTCGCGCGGGCGGGGCTGATCGAGCCGCCGCGCACGCGCATGAGCGCCGCGCAGGCGGCGGGCTGCTCGCCCGTGGCCACGGCCTGGGCGGAGGGGGCCATGAACTTCCGCCCGCAGAAGCCGGACACCATCGCCAAGTCGCTCGCCATCGGCAACCCCGCCGACGGCTACTACAGCCTCGTGCAACTGCGCGACACGGACGGGGCCTGCGCCTCCGTGAGCGACGATGAGATCGTGGCGGGCATGAGGCTGCTGGCGGAGACGGAGGGCGTCTTCGCGGAGACGGCGGGGGGCGTCACCGTGGCGGGCGTCAAACAGCTGGCCGAGCGCGGTAGAATCGACCCGGACGAGCTGGTGGTGGCGTTCATCACCGGCGCCGGCTTCAAGACCGCCGAGGCCGTCGCCGGGGGGCTCGCGCCCGCGCTCGACATCGACGCGACCGTGGCCAGCTTCGAGGCGGCCTACGGCGCGCGCGCGGAGGAGGTTCCCGCCTGATGGCCGTCCGCAGGCTGCGTTTCACCTTCCCCCAGGACCTGATCAAGGAGCCCGTCGTCTACCTCCTCGGGAAGAACTTCGGGATCGTCACCAACATCCGCATGGCGGACGTCGACGACCGCACCGGCTGGGTCGTGCTCGAGCTCGAGGGCGAGCCGGACGAGATCGAGCGGGGCGTCGCCTGGGCCGAGAGCCGCGGCGTGCGCGTCGATCCCGTCACCGGCGACGTCGTCGAGGGCTGAGCGCCCGCCGCCCCATCACCGCGAACGGAGAAGCGCCCCGTGTCCGTGACCGTCCTCATTCCGCAGCCCCTGCGCGCCCTCACCGACGGCCAGGCCGAGGTGGAGGGCGCGGCCGGCCCGCTCGCCGCCTGCCTCGCCGACCTGGAGGCGCGCTTCCCCGGCATGGGGGAGCGCCTGCTGGACGACGAGGGCGAGCTGCGGCGCTTCGTCAACGTCTACATCAACGGCGAGGACGTGCGTTTCGCCGAGGGGCTGGCCACGGCGGTGGGGGAGGGCGACGAGGTGAGCATCGTGCCCGCCGTCGCGGGGGGCTAAAGGTCGTCGTAAACGGCGTCCTCTTCGTTGTCCCAGATCGCGGCCAGAACGGAGTACTCACCCGCTCTCAGGACATCGCGCTCCGGCGCCCGCTGGCCCCTGAGCCGGAGTGCGAAGCGCCTCAGACAGCCGAACATCTCGTACGGAGGGCGCGCGGGCGCTCGCGGGGCGCCCTAGAAGACGTTGCGCGAGCCGTCGCCGCTGGCGGGCTGCTCGGTCGAGGTCGGCGGGGATGCCGGGGGCGCGGCCTGCGTCGGCGGAGGCGGCGCCTGCTGCTGGGGCGCGACGGGCGGCGGCGGCGGCGTCTGCACCTGGGCCTGCGCGGGCGCGGCGGCGGGCGCGGACGCGGACGCATCCTCCCCATCCTCTTCCTTCTCCTCGCGCACGCCGCGGCGGAACTCCCGGATGGACGAGCCGAGCTCGCGCCCGAGCCCGCTGATGCGCCCCACTCCGAAGAGCAGCACGACGATGCCGGCGATGATGGCGATTTCCAGCGGCCCCAGATTCGGCATGGCGGCCCTCCTGCTCCCCGCCCAGCGGGGAGAACGGTCCGGACAGGATACACGATACGGTTGAAGGGCGCTGGGGGAGGATGCCATGCAACCTTTACCGTGCCGGGCGAGCGCGGGCCGTTAGACTCGGCGGCGATGGAGCGGGAACACTTCCGCGAACTGGTGCGCGAGGCGCTGGGCGAGCTGCCCCCGGCGCTGCTCGCGCGCGTGCAGAACGTGGAGATCGTGATCGAGTGGCGGCCCACCGCCCACGACCGCAAGCAGGCCGGGCTGGAGGGGGGCGGCACGCTGCTGGGCCTCTACCACGGCGTGCCCCTGCCCGATCGCGGCGAGAACTACAACCTCGTGCCGCCGGACAAGATCAGCATCTACCAGGAGCCCATCGAGTCCATCTGCGCCGACGACGCCGAGGTGCGCGAGCAGGTGCGCACGACCGTGCTGCACGAGCTCGGCCACTACTTCGGCATCGACGACGAGCGCCTGCACGAACTCGGCATGGGCTGAGGCCGCGGTGCGTGAGTCCGTGGCCACCGGAGGCCCGCCGCCGCTCAGGGGCCGTCGAGGGCGCTGGCCGCGAGCTGCTCGAGGGCGCGGTCCTCCAGCGGCGGGTTGTGCAGCCCCGCGCGCACGTCGCGGTAGTAGCGCTCCAGCGGGCGGCGCCGCTGCAGGCTCACGCCACCCACCACGCGCATGGCCAGGTCCACGGCCTCGATGCCGTTGTCGAGGGCGTCGAGCTTGGCCGCGGCGGCGCGGTCGGCGGGGGCCATGCCCGCATCCGCGTCCGCCCGCCCGCGGCCCTCCCAAGCGCGGGCGGCATCGGCCACGAGGGCGCGGCTGCGCTGCAGCAGCAGGTCGATGCGGGCGATGCGGCGGCGCACGCCGGGGATGGCGGCGATGGCCCCCGCGCCGCCGGGGCTGCGCTCGCGCGCGAAGGCGACGGCGTGATCGCGCGCGGCGGCGGCCACGCCGATGGTGGTGGCGGCCACGCCGAGGGCGAACCACACGCTCCCCGCGCGCCCCGCCTTGCGCTCGCTCCGGCGCGCCAGCAGGCGGTCGGCGGGCAGGCGCACGTCCTCCAGCACCACGTCGTGGCTGCCGCTGGCGCGCATGCCGAGGGCGTCCCACGTCTCGTCCACGCGCAGGCCGGGGTCGTCGCGCAGCACCATGAAGTCGACGGCCTCGGGCGGGCCGCCGCCGGGCGGCTCGAGGCGCGCGAGCACGACGACGTACCAGAGGGCGGGCGCGAGCGTGACGAACGTCTTGCGCCCGTTCAGCAGCCAGCCGCCCTCCACGGCCACGGCGGCGGTTTCGGGCATGCCGCCGCCCGCGGGGCTGCCCAGGCCCTCCTCCGTGGCGGCGGTGTTGACGAGGCGGCCCTCCGCCACGGCGCCGCGGCACACCTCGTCGAACCAGGCGCGGGGCCAGCCGGGCGATTCGCGCTCCGCGCCGATGCGGATGAGGTGCATGTTGAGGGCCAGCGCGGTGGACCCGTCGCCCGCGGCCAGCGTCTCCTGCACGCGCAGGAAGCGGGAGAGCGGCAGCTCCGCGCCGCCGTGCGCGCGCGGCGCCGTGAGCGCGAGGAAGCCCGCCTCGCGCAGGTCGGCGAAGTTCTCGTGGGGGAAATCGCCCGCGCGGTCGTGGGCGGGGGCGCGTTCGGCGAAGCGCGCGGCCAGGTCGGCGGCGCGCGCGAGCCAGTCCGGTTCGGCCATGGCGGGCAGTCTAGCGGCTCCCGTCGGCGGCGGCGGGCGGGCGCTTGTATACTGCGCCGCGCCCGCGCCCCCCGCGGCGGCGGCATGGAAGGAGCGCAGCCCGTGGAAGAGCCGCAGATCGTTTCCCGGCGCATCATCGAGAACGTCGAGAAGGTCATCATCGGCAAGGATCGCGAGCTGCGGCTGGCCATCACCGCGCTGCTCTGCGGCGGCCACCTGCTGGTGGAGGACGTGCCCGGCGTGGGCAAGACCATGCTGGCGCGCGCGCTGGCCGTCTCCACGGGCTGCACCTTCCGCCGCATCCAGTTCACGCCCGACCTCCTGCCCAGCGACGTGACGGGCGTCTCCATCTACAACCAGAAGACGGGCGATTTCGAGTTCCGCGCGGGACCGATCATGGCCCAGATCGTGCTCGCCGACGAAATCAACCGCGCCACCCCCAAGACGCAGTCGTCGCTGCTGGAGGCGATGGAGGAGCGGCAGATGACGGTGGACGGGGCCACGCACGCCATGCCCTCCCCCTTCATGGTCATGGCCACGCAGAACCCCATCGAGTACGAGGGCACCTTCCCCCTGCCGGAGGCGCAGCTCGACCGCTTCCTCATCCGCGTGAACCTGGGCTACCCCAGCGCGCGGGACGAGGTGACGGTGCTGGACGAGCAGCAGACGGCCCACCCCATCGACCAGCTGGCGGCGGTGACCGACGCGGGCGAGATCCGCCAGCTGCAGCGCGCCGTGCGCGAGATCTACATCGACCCGCTCATCAAGCAGTACATCGTGGGGCTGGCGGGGGCCACGCGGCAGCACGAGGACGTCTACCTCGGCGCCAGCCCGCGCGGCTCCATCGCGCTCTTCCGCACGGCGCAGGCGCGCGCCCTGCTGGAGGGGCGCGACTACGTGGTGCCCGACGACGTGAAGGAGCTGGCCTTCGTGACGCTGGGGCACCGCGTGATCGTGAACCCGGGGGCGCGCGTGAAGGGCGCCACGGAGGCGGACGTGGTGGCCGACTGCCTGGCGCGCGTGCCCGTGCCCGGGGCGCGCGCCCGGGTCTGAGGCGGACCGCCGTGCGGCGCGCGCTGGCCTGGCCCCTCGCGCCGCGGCGGCGCACGCTCACGGCGCTCGTCGCGCTGCTCGCCGCGGCCTTCTTCATCGCCACGGGCACGGGCTTCTGGCTGCTCTACCGCATGGCCTACCTGCTGGCCCTGGGCGCGCCCCTCGCGCTGCTGCTGGCGTGGCTGAACACGCGCGGGCTGGAGGCGCGCGCCGAGCGCCGCACCCTGCGCGCGCAGGTGGGGCAGGAGGCCGAGGAGCTGATCGAGGTGCGCAACCGCGGCGTCCTGCCCAAGCTCTGGGTGGAGGTGGAGGACCCCAGCGACCTGCCCGGCCACCGCTCCCGCCGCGCGCTCGCCATCCCCGCGCGGGGACGCCACGGCTGGGTGGTGGAGACGCCCCTGCGCCGCCGCGGCCTCTACGACTGGGGGCCGCTGCGCGTGCGCGGGGGCGACCCCTTCGGCATCTTCCAGTCCACGCGCGACTACGGGCGCGCGCAGCAGATCCTCGTCTACCCCCGCGTGGTGGACCTGCCCCGCTTCCAGACGCCCCCCGCCAGCCTGCCCGGCGAGGGCCGCTTCCGCCGCCGCACCCACTACATCACGCCCAACGCCAGCGGCACGCGCGACTACGCCCCCGGCGACCCCCTGAGCCGCATCCACTGGCGCTCCACCGCGCACACCGGCAGCCTCATGGTGAAGACGTTCGAGCTGGACCCCACGAGCGACATCTGGGTGATCGTCGACCTGGAGGCGCGGCTGCACGCGGGCGAGGGGGACGAGAGCACCGAGGAGTACGCCGTCACCATCGCCGCCAGCGTGGCCCAGCGCTACATCGCCGCCAACCGCTCCGTGGGCCTGATCGCCTTCGGGCGCGAGTACCGCGTGGCCGAGGCCGAGCGCGGCCAGCAGCAGCTCTCGCGCATCCTCGAGGCCCTGGCCGTGGCCAGCGCCGCCGGCGAGGCCCCCCTCGAGAACCTGCTCGCGCAGGAGCAGCGCCGCTTCGGACGCCACACCACGCTCGTGCTGGTCACGCCCTCCGCCGAGGGGAGCTGGCGGCCCATGGTGCAGTCGCTGGCGCAGCGCGGCGTGCGCGTGGCCGTGGTGCTCATCGACGCCGCCACCTTCGGCAAGGGGGAATCGCCCCTCGCGCTCTACGGCGAGCTCACGGCGAGCGACATCCTCACCTACACCGTGGCCAGGGGCGACGACCTGTCGCTGGCGCTGAGCGCGAGCGCCGTGGGGGCGGACGCATGGCAGGGCTGACGGCGGACGCGGCGGCGGAGGGCCGGGGCACGCGCCTGCGGCGCCTCGCGCTGCGCGCCCCCCGCCTCATCATGAGCTGGGAGGACTGGTTCACGCTGGTCCCCGCGCTGATCACCTACACCGCCCTCGCCGTGGCCATCCAGCAGGCGCAGTGGGTGCGCGACTTCCCCTCGCTCGCCCCCACCGTCATCGGGGGCATGGTGGTGGGGCTGGCGGCGGCGCGCGCCCGCGCCCCCCAGTGGCTCGTGCAGCCCGCCGCCCTGCTGCTCGGCCTCGCCCTCGTCATGACCGCCGCCCAGCCCTACGCCGCGGGCGACGCCTTCACCGACCGCGTGGCCGACCTCGTGGCGCGCATGCGCGAGTGGGTGGCCGTCGTGCGCGCGGGCGACGTGAGCACCGACAACTTCCCCTTCGTGCTGCTCGTGCACGGGATGGGCGCCATCGGCGCCTACGCGGGCGCCTGGGCCATCTTCCGCTGGCGCAACCCCTGGCTGGCCGTGGCCCCCGCCGGGTCGGGCCTGCTGGCCATCATCGCCACCACCGAGGGACGCCCCAGCGGCGCCTTCCTCATGTTCTCCATCGGCGCCCTGCTGCTCGTCGCGCGCCTCCACCTGCAGCGCTCGCTGGCGGGCTGGGACCGCGAGCGCGTGGACCGCCCGGAGTGGCTCAGCGCGCAGGCCGCGCAGCTGGCCGTGGCCCTCACGGCGGTCATGGTGCTCGTCGCCTGGCAGTTGCCCATCGGGCGGCAGGCGGCCGCCACGGAGCGCGCCCTGTCGGCCGTCGCCTCCCCCTTCCAGCGGCTGGCCGACCCCGTCGAGGGCCTCTTCGCCAACCTCGCGGGCGGCGGCGGCAACTTCCACAAATTCGGGACCACGCTCGCCATCCGCGGCGACGTGGCCCTCGGCTCGCGCGTGCTCTTCGAGGCGCGCGGCAACTACCTCACGGGCCTCGTGCGCGGAACCAGCTACGACCGCTACACGGGCGCGGGCTGGAAGGCCACGGACCGCGCCGAAACGGAGACGAGCGCGGGCGAGGCCGTCACCGCCAGCGTGGAGGCGCGCGCCTACCGCGAACGCGCCGTCACCGAACTGGACGTGACCGTGTTCGACGACGAGGACGCGCTCTTCTCCACGGGCACGCCGCTGGGCGCGAACATCGACGCGCGCGCCGACCTGCCACGCTCCTTCGCGGGCGACATCGAGCGCCTGCGCGCCCGCCACGGCTTCCGGAACGGCGACCGCTACCGCATGCTCGGCTCCGTGAGCCTGGCCGCCCCCGAGCAGCTGCGCGCCGACGCCGCCCCCTACCCCGCGTGGGTGCGCGACCGCTACCTGCAGCTCCCCGACGACCTGCCCGAGCGCGTGGCCACGGAGGCGGCGGCCATCGGCGAGGAGGCGGGCGCGGCCAACCCCCACGACCTCGCGCTCGCCATCCAGGAGCGCCTGCGCGGGTTCGAAACCGACTTCGGCGTGCCCTCCGCCCCCTCCCGCCGCGACGCCGTGGACTACCTGCTGTTCGACCTGCAGCGCGGCTACTTCGACTACTTCGCCACGGCCATGGCCGTCATGCTGCGCACGCAGGGCGTGCCCGCCCGCATCGCCGTGGGCTACCTGCTGGACCCGGCGGACCTCTCCCCCGACGGAACCTTCGCCGTGCGCAAGAACGACGCCTACTCGTGGGTGGAGGTGTTCTTCCCCACCTATGGCTGGGTCGAATTCCTGCCCGGGGAGGTTCCCGTTCTGCTGGGCGAGGGGCCCGGCCTGCTGGCGGGCGGGACGGGCGAACTCCTGCCCGAACTGCCCCTCGACGAACTGCCGCTGGAGACGCTCACCGGGGAGGACGCCGCGGCCATCCTCGACGCCCTCCTCACGCCCGCCCCGCCCAGCGACGGCGGCCCGCCGCGCGCGCTGTTCTGGGGCATCGGCGGCGCGCTGGCGGCCATGGCGGCGGCGCTGATGGGCGGACGGCTCGCTTGGCTCTGGAGCCTGCGCGGCCTGCGCGGAATGCCGCGGCAGTGGGGCGGCGTGGAGCGGCTGGCGGGCTGGGCCGGGCTGCGCGCGCGCGAATCCGAGAGCGCGCGCCGCTGGAGCGAGCGGCTGGGCGAGGCGCTGGGCCGCCCCGACGAGGCCGCGGCCCTCGGCGCCGCCTTCGAGGAAGCGCGCTACGGCCCGCCCGACCTCGAACGCGCGGGCGCGGACGACACCGCCGACGCCTACCGCGTCCTGCGCAACGCGCTGGCCGCGCGCCTCGTCGGGCGCGGACGCCGCGCGCGCCCCGAACCCGACGGCAACGCGGACGCGGGCGCGGACGGAGCGGGAGACGACCATGCCGGATAGCTGGGTCGAGGGCGACCTGGGGCTTCGGCTCCATCGCGCGCGCAGCTGGATCGAAAGGGCCCGGCGGGAGGAGGCCGACGCCGACGCCGCGTTCATCTTCGCGTGGATCGCCTTCAACGCGGCCTATGCGGAGCGCAGGTCGACCATCGACGACCTGAGTGGCGAGCGGACCCGCTTCCGCAGGTACTTCGAGCAGATTCTCGATCTCGACTCCCGGCGCGCGATCTACGACGCCATCTGGCAGGAGTTCTCCGGCCCCGTCAGAATCATCCTCGACAACCGCTACGTCTATGAACCTTTCTGGAACCACTTCAACGGCGTGGATGGATTCGCCGACTGGGAGCGCCGCTTTGAACGGGACCGCAATCTTGTGTACCGGGCGCTTGGAGAGCGGGATACGGGTTTCATTCTCGACCACCTGTTCAGGCGTCTCTACGTCCTGCGGAATCAGTTGATGCATGGCGGTGCCACCTGGAACGGCTCGGTGAACCGGCGACAGGTCGAGGACGGAGCGCGCATCATGGCCTTCCTCGTGCCCCTGTTCGTCGATCTCATGGAGGCCAACCCGACAATCGACTGGGGTTCGCCGCCGTACCCCGTTGTGGACTGAGCCGCTCACACGTTGAACAGGATGTTGAGGACGTCGCCGTCGCGCACGACGTACTCCTTGCCCTCCGTCCGCAGCAGGCCGCGCTTGCGCGCCTCCGCCTCGCCGCCGCACGCGATCAGGTCCTCGTAGCGGATGACCTCGGCGCGGATGAAGCCGCGCTGCAGGTCGGAGTGGATGCGGCCCGCGGCTTCGGGGGCGGCGGCGCCCTCGGCCACGGTCCAGGCGCGGCACTCGTCGGGCCCCACGGTGAGGAAGCTGATGAGGCCGAGCAGGGCGTAGCTGCGACGCACGGCCTCGGCCATGCCGCTGCGCCCGCCGCCCGCCTCGCGCCGGAACTCCTCGGCCTCGGCCTCGTCGAGCTCGTTCAGCTCCATCTCGAAGCGCCCGGCCATGACGGCCAGGTCGCGCGCGGGACCGGCGTGGGCGGCGCGCAGCCCCTCCTCGATGGCCTCCCGCCGCGGCAGGTCGTCCTCGCCCACGTTCACGAGGTCGAGCAGCGGCTTCTCCGTGAGGAAGCGGGCGCCGTCGAGCAGGCGGCGATCCTCGGCGGTGAGGCCCTGCGCGCGGATGGGCGTCTCCGCCTCGAGGCCGCCCCGCATGCGCTCCAGCAGGTCGCGCACGGCCCGCGGGCGCGCGCGCTCCGCCGCCTTCAGGGAGCGCAGCTCGACGTCCAGCCGCTCGATGCGCCGCTCGATGAGGGCGAGGTCGGCGAAGGCCAGCTCGAGGTCCATGGCGGCGATGTCGCGGGAGGGGTCCACCGAGCCGTCGGGATGGGGCACGGCCCCGTCCTCGAAGCCGCGCGCCACGTGGATGAGGGCATCCACGGCGGAGAGTTCGTTGAGGAAGCGCCCGCCGATGCCCTCGCCGGACCCGAAGCGCTCGCCCGCCACGGGGAAATCGACGTACTCGATGGCGGCGTGCGTCGTGCGCTTCGGGCGGTAGAGCTCGGCCAGACGGTCCACGCGGGCGTCGGGCACGGCCACGGAGCGGATGGCGGGCTTGACCTCGCCGCCACCGAAGCCGCCCACGGGGGCGTCGCCGCGGGAGACGGCGTTGAACACGGTCGTCTTGCCCGATCGGGGCAGGCCGATGATGCCCGCGCGCATGGCCCCGAAACCTACGCGCCCGCGTCCCCGGGCGCGAGCGCCGCGCGGCAGTCCGGAGCCAGCTCGCACTGCCCGCAGCGCGGGCGGCGCGCGCGGCAGAGGCGCTTGCCGTGGAGCACGACGAGGGCGTGGAAGCGCGCGAGCGCGGGGGCGTCGGGCGGCAGCTCGCCCGCGAGCCAGTCGCGCCAGACCCCGGCGGGGGCGTCGGGCGCGGGCCCCAGCCCGAGACGCCCGCAGAGGCGGCGCGCGTAGGCGTCCACCACGACGGCGGGCTGGTGCGCGGCGTAGAGGACGATGGCGTCGGCGGTCTCCTCGCCGATGCCGCGCACGGCGAGCAGGCGCTCGCGCAGCGTCGCGGGCGGCAGCGCGAGCAGCGCCGCCAGCGACCCCTCGCGGGCGATGAGGTCGAGCAGGGCGCGCAGCGTGCGCGTCTTCGCGCGGTACGCCCCGGCGGGGCGGATGAGCGCCTCGAGGTCCGCGTCAGCGAGCGCCGCCATCGGTGCGGGCGTGAGGGCGCGGGCCGCGCGCAGGCGGTCGAGGGCGCGTTCGGCGTTGGTCCAGGCGGCGTGCTGCACGAGCACCGCGCCGACGGCCACCTCGAAGGGGTCGCTGCGCGCGTCCCAGTGCCAGCGCTCGCCGCCGTGCATGCGCTCCAGCGCGTCCACGACGTCGGGCAGGGCGTGCGGCGGTTGCGTCATCGGATGCGTCCATCACTACCGTGGTAGCCTGTATCCATGAAAGCAATCCGGGTGACGTTCGACGAGGCGCTGCTGGAGCGCATCGACCATCTGCCGGAGGTGCGGGAACGGGGGAGGTCGGCGGTGCTGCGCGATGCCGCGGCCGCATACCTGGACCGGAAACGGGCGGACGACATCGCGCATCGCTACCGCGAAGGGTACGGCGATGCGTTTCCCCCCATTGAGGACGAGCTCGCGGGCTGGAGCAGCCAGGGCGCGTGGCCGGAGGAATAGGGCATGGCCCCACAGCGGGGAGAGATCTGGAACTTCCGCTTCGAGCCGCCAGACAAGCGCCGTCCGGTCGTCATCCTCACGCGATCCGGGGCGCTGCCCCTTCTGCGAACGGCAACGGTGGCTCCGGTCATGTCCACGATTCGCGGTCTTCCCAGCGAAGTCATCGTGGGGCCTGACGAAGGGCTGCGACATATGTCCGCGATCAATCTGGACAACATCCAGACTGTCGACCAGCGCCAGCTGCGGCAGTACCTCGGCTCGCTCAGCGCTGCGAAGATGCGTGAAGTCTGCCGCGCGCTCGCCATCGCCACGGGCTGCGATTCCGGGTGAGCGCCCGGCTATCCCTCTTCGGGAGCGGGCGCGGCGTCCCCGGCGGGCGCGGCCTCGGCATCCTCGGCGCTGGCGCCAGCGCCGCCGTCGGCGGCCTTCGCGGCCTCGGACTCCCGCCACGCCTGGAACGGCACCCAGTAGGTCTCGTACAGGTGGTCCGCCACCTGGAAGACGATGCCGCCGAACACCGCCGAGGCCCCCGTGATCAGCCAGTCCTCCACGTCCCGCATGTTCGCGAGGAACGCCTCGATGAGCATGTACCAGGCGCTGATCGCGCCCACCGCGAAGCCCACCACGAAGGGCGTGACGCGCCGCCAGAGCCGAACGATGCCCCCGAACATGCCGCCATTCTAGCACGCGATGCCGAGACGGCGCTCAAGGCGCGCGAGCTCCGGCAGCAGGCGGTCGGATGCGCGCGCCACGACGCGCCCGGCGCGGGCCGCGGCGCGCAGGTCGGCGGGGCCGAAGACGCCCGCCGCGCGCAGCGCCTCAAACTCCGCGCGGTCCTCCTCGATCAGCTCGCCCGCGGGCGTCAGCCACCAGTCGAGGGCGAGGTCGCGGTAGGCCACCTCGCCCGCGCGGAAACGCACCCCCGCCACCGCGTCGAAACGGTGGGCCGCGATGCGCCCGCCCGCGCTCATGCGGTAGACCGTGTAGGGGCGCGCGCGCCAGAAGTAGCCGTGCGAGACCGTCCCCGGCGGGACGTCCACGGGCGTGGCGAACGCGCCCCCCCCCTCCGGCATGTCGAAGCGCAGCACCACCAGCGCGGGCGAGGCGTGCGCGAGGAGGCAGCGGTAGCGCCGCTCGCTCCCGTCCGGCTTGCGCTTGCGCTCGAGCCAGACCGCCGCGTCCGCGCCCATGCGCCCATCATGGCCGAGGGCGGCGGCGCGCGCGACGGGGCGCGATCGCCTATCATGGCCGCCATGCAGGGAACCGGCCGCTTCGTTTTCACCGTCCTGCTGGCGGCGCTGCTGCTGGCCATCCTCTACCTGGCGCTGAGCGCGCTGGTGGACGGCTACCTCGGCGGGGACATCTATCCCGACGGCGCCGCGCCCGACAGCTGGGACGCCCCCGACAGCTGGGACGAGTGGCAGGCCATCGTCGTCATCGCCGCCGCCGCCTTCCTGAGCATGGCCGCCATCGCCGCCTGCGTCCTGCTGGCCGCCCTCACGGGGCTGGCGCTCACTGCGCGGCGGCTCCTGCGCCGCAACGTGGCCGGCGCCATCGACTCCACGCGCGAGCTGGTGGACGAGATTCGCGGCACCGCCGAGTTCATGGGCGAATCCGCCGTCAGCCCCGTCATCCGCGTCTACTCCATCGCCAGCGGCGTGCGGCGCGGCATGGGGGCCATGGGCGCGGCGGGCAAGCGCTTCCGGGGCCGACGGTGAGCGGCGATCCCGAAATCGGCGGAACGCGCCCCAACGCCGCCGACCGCTTCACCGCGACCCTCTCGCGGGCATGGGCCTCCGTCCGCGGCGCGCTCGCGGGCGGCGGCGAACCGTCCGCGGCCAAGCCCATCGGCGACGACGCCAGCGCGCCGGATGGCGAACTTGGGGACGGCGAGGCCGCGGGGACCATGAACGAGGCGCGCGAGGCCGCCCGCGAGGCGCTGGAACGCGGACGCGAGGGCGCGCGCGAGAAGGAAGCCGAGCTGTGGGCCCGCTACCGCTCCCTCACGAAGGAGCGGCGGCGCTCCCGCTAGCCCGTCGCGCCAGCGCTGCTACGCTGGAGGCGGCCCCCCACGCGGAGAGGTGCTGGAGTGGCTGAACAGGCACGCCTGGAAAGCGTGTAGGGGCAATCGTCCCTCGCGGGTTCGAATCCCGCCCTCTCCGCCACGCCGCCAATCCCGCCTGCGGTAGGATGGGCGCGATGGCGCCGCCCGATACGAACCAGCTCCCGTTCAGCCGTCTGCCCGCTGCCGACCGGCGGAAGGACGCCGCTGGCGATGGACCCGCGCGGACCACCGTCTACGAGAAACGCAGCTACGCGGTGACGACCGTGGCGCAGGCCAAACAGGTGGCCCGGAACTACCTGGCCGGAGTCGGCGTCGACAGCGCGCTGATCCGCTTCGGCCTCCCCGAAGTCGACGACCGCTATCACATCTGGCGCGTGCCGCTCGTGAACGGCCCCGCGAACGAGCGCGTCGGGCAGGACGGGCTCGCCGCCCGCCAGCGTCAGGCGCAGGCGCACGGCCAGCACCAGCTCGGCGTCGGCGAGGTGGACGACGACGTCGCGCATGGACCAGCCGTCGCCGGGCGGGCGGCGGTTGAAGGCGGCGGGATCGGCGCCGTCGACGGTCCGCGCGCGAAGCGTGCGAAGGCGTCGGCGTGCTCATCGGGGATGCGCGGCACGGACGCAGTGTAGGAGAGCGCCGCGCTGGCGCGCGGCTGAGGGGAGAGTGGCGCTAGAGTACGCGCATGGCAAGGCATCGCGGCTTGGCGACGGCCATCCTGTTCGCGGGGATTCTCACGATCACGCTTGCGTGCGGTCGTCCATCCGACGTCGGCAGCGACGGCGTTGTCGCCGTGAGCGCCGGGGACAGGCACACCTGTGCGGTGCGCGAATCGGGCGCCGTGATCTGCTGGGGAGAGAGCGGCGACAACCAGACGGTACCTCCGCCCGGAGCGTTTCACTCGGTGAGCGCGGGCTCGAATCAGACCTGCGCGGTGCGCGAAACGGGCGAGATCGCCTGCTGGGGACGGCCGTACACGGGCTTGGGGATGGACGTGCCACAGGGGAGGTTCCGTTCGGTGAGCGCGGGCGCGGGGTACGCCTGCGGCGTGCGCGAAACAGGCGGGACCGAATGCTGGGGATGGACCTGGTGGAGCGCGGAGGTTCCACCACCGGGTCAATTCCACTCCGTGAGCGCGGGGACCTTCCATAGCTGTGGGGTTCGTTACTCGGGAGAGATTGACTGCTGGGGAGCCAACGTCTCGGGACAAACAGAGGCCCCGCCGGGCAAGTTCCGTTCGGTGAGCGCGGGACCATGGCACACGTGCGGCGTGCGGGAGTCGAGTGAGGTCGAGTGCTGGGGAGCCGACGACGACCAGACGCACGCGCCATCTCCGGGAAACTTGTTCGCCTCGGTGATCTTCGTCCCTCCCGGCCAGGGGCAGTCCATTGCGCCGCCGGGCAAGTTCCGCTCCGTGAGCGCGGGGGGGTTCCACACCTGCGGCGTGCGCGAGTCGGGCGAGATCGACTGCTGGGGGGACAACGCATCGGGACAGTCGGATGCGCCCATGGGGAAGTTCCGCACGGTCGATGCGGGGGACTCTCACACCTGCGGTGTGCGGGAGTCGGGCCGGGTGGCCTGCTGGGGGCTGTCGCGTTCCACCATCGCCATCGACCGGGGCGACCGCCCGCCCCGACGCCATCGCTCGGTAAGCACGGGCGAGGATCATGCCTGCGCGGTCCGGGCAACGGGCGAGATCGACTGCTGGGGGAACAACGGATCGGGCAAGGCGACGGCGCCATCCGGAAACTACCGTGCCGTGAGCGCGAACGATGAGCGAACCTGCGCCATACGGGAAACAGGCCAGATCGACTGCTGGGGCGATCAATACGGCTGGCCGCCACCGCCGCCCGGAAGCTATCGCTCCGTGAGCGTGGGCGGTTTCTACCATGTCTGCGCGGTGCGGCAAACGGGCGAGATCGACTGCTGGGGATGGACCCACGACGACTCCATGGATCCGCCCGTGGGGGAGTTCCGCTCGGTCAGCGCGGGCTTGTGGCACTCCTGTGGCGTACGCGAGTCGGGCAAGGCGGCGTGCTGGGGGTACAACGGGCAAGGACAGGCGGACACGCCCGCGGGGCGCTTTCGCACGATAAGCGCCGCTTTTGTTCACACCTGCGGCGTGCGCGAGTCCGGGGAGGTGGTCTGCTGGGGATGGACCGACCCGCCCCGGACGGTGGAGCTGCCGGGTCCGTACCGCTCAGTGAGCGCGGGGGAGTGGCACACTTGCGTTCTGGACGAGTCGGGCGAAGCGGCTTGCTGGACGAGCGACGACCACGGCCAGATGGACGCGCTGCCGGGGCGCTACCTCGCGGTGAGCGCGGGCGAGCGGCATACGTGCGCGGTGCGCGCATCGGGCGAGGTGGTCTGCCTGGGCGCGCGACACCCCGCCGTCAACGTTCCGGCCGACCTCCGCTAACAAGGGATCGGGCGCAAGGGGCGGCGGTGCTATGCTTTCGGGGCTCATGCCCGCTTCGCAACGCGACTACTACGACGTGCTCGGCGTCGGGCGCTCCGCCTCCGCCGACGAGCTGAAGCGCGCCTACCGCCGCCTGGCCATGGAGTACCACCCCGACCGCAACCGCGGCGCGGACGCGGCCGAGCGCTTCAAGGAGATCAACCGCGCCTACGAGGTGCTGTCGGACGGGGAGAAGCGCGCGGCCTACGACCGCTTCGGGCACGCGGGCGTGGACGCGACGGGCGGGCCCGCGGGCTTCGACGGCTTCGCCTTCGAGGGCTTCGGCGACATCTTCGACGCCTTCTTCGGCGGCGCGCGCGGCGGACGGCGGCGGCGCGGCCCGGCGCGCGGAGCCGACCTGCGCGCGCGCGTGCGCCTCACCTTCGAGGAGGCGGCCTTCGGCGCGGAGAAGCAGCTGGAGTACGAGCGCCGCGAGCATTGCGGGGAGTGCGGCGGTTCGGGCGCGGCCCCGGGCAGCGCGCCGGAGACGTGCGCGGAGTGCAACGGCGCGGGCGAGATCCGGCGCGCGCAGCAGAGCGTGTTCGGGCAGTTCGTGAACGTGTCCGCCTGCCCGCGCTGCAACGGCGAGGGGCGCGTCGTCTCCAGCCCCTGCGCGGCCTGCCGCGGACGCGGGGCCGTGCGTCGCCGCCGCCAGATCAGCGTCGCCATCCCCGCGGGCGCGGACGACGGCCTGCAGATCCGGCTCACGGGCGAGGGCGAGGCGGGCGACCGCGGGGGCCAGCCCGGCAACCTCTACGTGCAGCTGACGGTGGAGCCGCACGAGTTGTTCGAGCGCATCGAGGACCACCTGCTCTACGACCTGCCCCTGAACGTGGCGCAGGCGGCGCTGGGCGCGCGCCTCTCCATCCCCACGCTGGAGGGGGAGACGGAGTTCGAGGTTCCGGCGGGCACGCAGAGCGGCGACGAGTTCGTGGTGCGCGGGCAGGGCGTGCCCGTGCTCAACGCCAACCGCCGCGGCGACCTCATCGTGCGCGCCGCCGTGGTCGTGCCGGAGACGCTGACGGACGAGCAGCGCGGGCTGCTGGAGCAGCTGGCGGCGACGCTGGGCGCGCCCTCGCTGCCGCGGCGGCGCAAGAGCTTCCTGGAGCGCCTGCGCGACGCCGTGGCCGGCTGACGCCGCCGATGGCCCGGGACGCGGACGCGGGAGCCCTCTGGTGCGAAATCACGGCGCTGACGCCGCCCGCGCTGGTGGAGACGGCGGCGGCGATCATGCGCGCGGCGGCCCCGGCGGGCATCGCCGTGGAGGAGCCCATCACGGCGCGCGGGCCGGAGGAAGGGTACGCCGTGCGCGCGGGCGAGCCCGTGGCCCTGCGCGCGTGGCTGCCCGCCACGGACCTCGGCGGCGTGCTGGCGCAACGGCTGCGCGAGGCGCTGGCGGCCTTCCCCGACATCGAGCTGAGTGCGCGCCCGCGGCGCGCACGGGACTGGGCCGTGAGCTGGCGCGAGTTCTTCGGCCCCGTCACGGTGGGGCGCGTCGCCATCGTGCCTACGTGGGTCGAGTACGCGCCCGCGGCGGGGCAGGTGACGGTGCGGCTCGACCCGGGGCAGGCCTTCGGCACGGGCCACCACGCGACGACGCGCCTCTGCCTGGCGGCGCTGCAGACGAGCGTGCGCCCGGGAACGCGCGCGCTGGACGTGGGCGCGGGCTCCGGCATCCTCTCCATCGCCGCCGCGAAGCTGGGCGCGGCCTCGGTGGAGGCCTTCGAGATCGACCCCGTGGCGGCGGATGCGGCGCGCGCGGCCTGCGCGGCCAACGGCGTGGACGGGCGCGTGACCGTGCGCGGGGCCTTCCCCGCCGACGTCGCGGCCCCCGTCGACGTGGCCGTGGTCAACGTGAGCGCGCGCGCCGACGTCGCCTTCGCGGAGGCGCTGGCCGCGGCGCTGCGGCCCGGCGCGCGGCTGATCGCGAGCGGCTTCCCCACCGACGACCGCGCGGCGGTGGCGGCGGCCTTCGCGGCGCACGGCCTGACGCCCGCGAGCGAGCGCGAGGAGGACGGCTGGACGCTGCTGGAGCTGATGGCGGGCTGAGCGCGTGAACGCCGAGCCGCCGCCCGCATGGCCCCGCGTCTGCCTGCCGGAGGGCGTGCGCCCGGGGCCGCTCACGCTGGAAGGGGCGCGGGCGCGCCACCTGACCGGGGCGCTGCGCCTGCGCGCGGGCGACGGCTTCCTCGTCTTCGCGGGCGACGGGCGCGAGTACCGCGCGCGCATCGAGGGGGCCTCGCGCACGCGCGTGACGGCCACCGTGGGGGAGCTGGCGCGGCAGGCGCCGCCGCCCGCGCGCGCCGTCGAGGTGTGGTGCGCCATCGTGCGCGCGCCCCGCATGGACTGGGCGGTCGAGAAGTGCGTGGAGGCGGGCGCGGACCTCTTCCGCCCCATCGTCACGGAGCGCGGCGCGCGGGGAACGGCCCTCGCGCGGGGACGGCTGGAGCGCTGGCGGCGCATCGCCGTGGAGGCGTCGGAGCAGTGCGGACGGCTCCACCTGCCCGCCATCGCGCCGCTCGCCTCCCTCGCGGAGGCGCTGGCGGCGCGGCGCGGGACGCTCCTGCTGGCCAGCCCGCGGGGCGCGCCCTGGACGGAGGCCGCGGCGGCGGCGCCCGAACGCGGCGTCGTGGCCGTGGCCGTCGGGCCGGAGGGCGGCTTCAGCGCGGACGAGGAGGCGCGGGCGCGCGCGGATGGCGCCATCGCCGTCTCGCTCGGCCCGCACACGCTGCGCACGGAAACGGCGGCGGTGGCGGCCACGGCCTTCCTCGCGCGGGGCTAGCTGGTGGCGGCGGCGGCGAGCTCGCGGGCGCGCGCGAACACGGCGTCGAACATCGGCTGCGTGAGCTTGCCCGTGAAGGTGTTGCGCTGGCTGGGATGGTAGGAATCGAGCAGCGTGCGCCCGCCGCCGAGGCCGGCCTCGGCGAGGTGCCCGAAGCGGGGGCGCGGACGCAGCCCGGCGAGGTCGCAGAGGGCGTCGTGGGCGTAGGCGCCGAGAGCCACCACCACGCGCACGCGCGGCAGCAGGGCCAGCTCGCGGCGCAGGAAGGGCAGGCAGGCGGCGCGCTCCCCACGCGACGGGCGGTTGTCCGGCGGCGCGCAACGCACGACCGCGCCGATCCACGCGCCCGCGAGGCGCAGGCCGTCGTCGCGCGCCACGCTCTCCGCGCGGTTGGCGTAGCCCGCGCGGTGGAGCGCGCCGTAGACCCAGTCGCCGGAGCGGTCGCCGGTGAAGGCGCGGCCCGTGCGGTTGCCGCCGTGGGCGGCGGGCGCGAGGCCGACCACGTACAGCTCGGCGTCGGGGTCGCCGAAGCCGGGCACGGGGCGTCCCCAGTAGGTCCAGTCGCGGAAGGCGGCGCGCTTCTCCCGCGCCACGCGCTCGCGCCATTCGACCAGCCGCGGGCAGGCGCGGCAGTCCGCGATCTCGCGGTTGAGCGCATCCAGCGCCGCCGCGCTCACGCCCCCGCGCCCCCCGCGAGCGGCTTCAGCCTGGCCCGAAGCGCCTCCTCGAAGGCCTCGCGCTTGACCGTCTCGGCGGCCAGCAGCTTCTCGCCCGACGCCTCCAGCGTGAGCACCTCCCAGTGCCCGCGGGCCAGCGCGAATCCCTCTTCCGTGCGCGCGATCTCGGGGACGAGCCACACGATGTCGCCGTCGCCGAGGTCGCGGCTGAACGACGGGCTGGGCCCGCCGATGGCGTCGAAGAAGGGGCGGTCCACCGCCACGGCGATCTGCTGGCTCCATCGCAGCAATCGAGTCTTCACGCCAGTCTTGAGCAGCAGCGTGGCCCGCACCGACGCCCAGTCGGGTTGCCGATCCGCGTCCGGGAACGGAGCGCGTGCGTGGCGGTCATCGCGTAGCGCTTCGAACTGCGAATACATTCCGGCGCCGGAGAGGCTTGCGGACTGCACGTCGAGCGCATGCCAGTTGAGCCATCCGTTCGCGGTCCTCGCCAGCACCAGGTTGAGCGTCGGTTCGGCGAATCGCATGAACGGAACCTCACGGGCGACCATCGCCTCGCCTCCATCGAAACCGGCGATTTCGGCCAGCCAATGAACGAGCAACTGCGATTCCTCGAAGCGGCGGGGGCAGGTGCTCACGGGCGGGCCATCGGGGCTCCCGATGCGCCCATCGTCATCGGCATAACGCTGGATCGAGCAGACCCCGCCGGGCTTGGAGCAGGGAGGATGGCCCTCCTGAAACGGGCAGGGCGGCTGCGAGCGGGTATCGCCCAGCGCCAGACTGGCGAATTCGGAGCGCCGGGCAGGCGAGAGATCGATGAACGGCTGCCCGTACCACTCGGCGATACCATAACGATGACTGGGCGCCCCCGCCTGAACGCCGCCACTCATGATGCACGCTCCTCGCTTCGAAGCGCCCAGGTGCGTTCACTGGCGTCATACGTGACGACGCCCCTGCGCTTCAGATGCTGCTGGGCATGGCGCAAGCGACGCTTCCAGGTTCTTCCGTAGCGTACTCCGCCGATGAAGAAGTAGTCGCTGTCATCGCACAGGGCGGGCAGAAGCTGGCTCACCTCCCGTTCGATAGCTTTGGTGGATTGCGGCCCGCGCGCCAGTACGAACTGAATCGCGTCGCCGAAGACGGAGTGCGCGCTGCGTCCGCCCACCTGCATGGATGCCAGTGCGGGGCGGGCCCGGCGCAACACCTCGGTGAACTGGCGCTTCGTCGCCCGGGGCGCGTCTCGGGTGATGCCGGCCCGCGCCTGACGAAGCTCCTCCTCCAAAGGAGCGAGCTCGGCGATGGTGGCGGCATCGACCTCGCTTCCGAGTCGCGCGAACGCGAGCATGTCCCCGCGGACCGTCCGAACCGTGTCGGGTTCCTGAAGCAGGACGCCGTATTCGAGATTGCGGTCGAGCCCGGAGCGCGTCAGGTTGCCCGACGTGATGATCGCGGCGGCCTCATCGGCCACGAACACTTTCGCGTGGAGGTTCGACAGCGCAATCAGCTTCGCCGAAGAGGACGCCTCGGCAAGGCGCCGCAGCGCAGCCAGGTCCAGAGCCGCCGTGCTGATGGCCTCGGCATCGACGTTCGCGAGCGTCGTGACCTCGACGCCCGCGCCCAGCTGCCCGCAGAACCACGCCGCCTCGTCCTCCTTGATGAAGGGCGCGACAACGAGGATGGAGCGGCTGGCGGTCGATGCGAGCGCCGCCAGATCGCTCCGCCAGCCGCCACTCAGCAGTTGGACCATCAGGCGCCCCGCGACCGTTCGGCGTCAGGGCCGCGCGCGGCGGCGGGCGCGGCGACGGCGCAGGCGGCGGCGCGCGAGCACGGGCGCGATCCAGGTCGCGCCGATGGCCCCCGCGGCAACGGCCAGATGCCGCCGCCGCTCCGCGTCCAGCGCGCCCAGCCCCTGCGCGTTCTCCATCAGCCGCGACAGCATCGCGCGGCCCCCGTCGAGCGGGCCCTGCCCGAAGTCGAAGGCGTCCTGGTCGGGCGACGGGCCGGAAGCGGGCGGGATCTCCATGCCGCGGAGTATAGCGCGTCAGGCGAGGGCGTCGGCGAGGAGCGCGAGGAGCGCCGTCACGTCCGGCTGCTCCACGAGCGCGTCGCAGGCGGCGACCACCTCCGGGGGCGTCTCCGCGCCGCCCGCCACGCCCAGCGCGAGCGTGCGCGCGCCCTTCGCCCGCAGCTCGCCGAGGGCGCGGAACATGGGCGCGTCGGTGCGGTCGTCGCCGATCGCGAGCGCGGCGCGGGGGCGCACGCGGCCGGCCAGCGCCAGCAGGGCCGCGTCCTTGCCCCCGCCGTCGGGCAGCGCCTCCAGCACGAGGCGTCCGGGCTGGACGCGCAGGCCCGCGGGGAGCAGCTCGGCGAGCGCGGCGCGCAGCGGCTCCGCCAGCGATGGGTCGGCGCGATGGTGGAAGGCCGCGGAGCGGGCCTTGCGTTCGACGCGCAGGGCGGGGGACGCGATGCGCGCGGCGACCGCCTCCGCCAGCGCGTCCAGCTCCGCCGTGCGGTCCGGCGCGGGCGCGGACGGCCACGAGGTCTCCAGCCCGTGGCTGGCGGCGAACTCCAGCCCCGCGACGGGCACGAGGGCGCGCGCCGCGGCCAGGTCGCGGCCCGTGACGATGGCGACGCGGGCGCGCGCGGCGAGACGCGCCAGTTGCGTCAGCGTCTCCGGCGGCACGCGCGCTTCCTCCGGCGTGGGCGCGATGGGCGCGAGCGTGCCGTCGAGGTCGATGGCCGCCAGCAGCGGTCCGGGCGGACGCGCGAGCGCACGCAGGCGCGCGGCCAGCGCCGGGTCCGGCGTCACGCCTCGTCCAGGGCGGCGAGGAAGGCGCGGCCCCAGGCGTGGGCGTCGCGCTCGCGCACGGCGGCGGCGAGGCGGTCGCCGACGCGCCCGGGCCGTCCCGCCAGCGCCTCGCGCAGGGCCGCCGCCGACGCGCGCTCGTCGAGCGGGTCGACGGGCGCGATGCCGTCCGCGGCGAACTCCGCCCAGGCCGCGCAGACGCCCGCGCGCCGCCCCGCGAGGATGACGCCCCGTTCGGCGGCGGGCCGCGCGGACTGGGCGATGACCGCCTGCAGGGGCACGAGGTTCATGCCGTCCGCCAGCGAGGAGGTGAAGACCGCGTCGGCGTCGCGCAGCAGGCCGGCCATGGCGGCGCGGGGCAGGGCGCGCGTCTCCTGCCGGAAGGGCAGGCCCCGCGCCCGCGCCAGCCGTTCGCAGTCCGCCGCCAGCCGTTCGCATTCGGCGCGCAGGACGGCGTAGGCGGGCACGGACTCGCGCGTGGGCGCGGAGAAGCCCGCGTAGGCGAAACGCGCGCCGTCCATGAGCGCCCGCCGCAGCGCCGCCAGCCGTTCGGGCACGCCCTTCGTGTAGTCGGCGCGCTCCAGCGCGGCCACGAGCGGGAGCGAGCCGTCGCCGCGCCACTCCGCGGGAGGCGCGGGGGCGTCCGCCGCCTCCGCGGCCAGCGCGGCGGCGTCGATGCCCGCGGGGAAGGCGGCCACGCGCACGAGGCGCCCGTCGAGGCGCAGGCCCTCGCGGTCGGCGCGCGCCCCCAGCAGGCGTTCCGCGGCCTCGCGCAGGCGGGCGGCGTCGCCCTCCGTCTGCACGCCCGCGAGGTCCGCGCCCAGCAGGCCCGCCAGCCACTCGGCGAAGCGCGTGCGCGCGCGCGGCGGCAGGAAGGGGTCGGCGGTGGCGAGGTCGGGGAAGGGCGTGTGCAGGAAGAAGCCCGTGCGCCCCGCGAAGCCGCCCGCCCGCAGCAGCGCCGGAACCAGCCCCAGCTGGTAGTCCTGCACCCAGCAGCAGCGCCCGCCGATGGCGAGGGCGGCGTCGGCGAAGGCCGCGTTCACGGCGCGCCACGCCCGCCAGGCCGTCTCCGCGGGCGGCGCGGGCGCGGGGAACCAGGGCAGGCGGTCGGGCAGCGGGTCGTGCGAGAGGTGGAGCAGCGGCCAGAGGAAGGCGTTGGCCGTTTCCGCGTAGTGCCCGCGCCAGGTGGCCGCGTCGAAGCGCAGGCGGCGCTGGCGCAGCGGCCCCGCGTCCGTCTCCACCAGCTCGAAGGGCGACTCCGCGGAGGCCCCCATCGCGAGGGGCGCGCCGCCGATCCAGGTGGTGCCGCGCGCCCCGTCCCAGGGCACGGCCACGGGGCGCACCGCCTCCACCAGCCCGCCCGCCGCGCGTTCGCCGCCGCCCGCGCTGGCGGGGCGGTTGGCGAGGATGAGGTCCGGGTCCACTACGGCCCCGCCAGCTGCACGAGGTAGATGACGCCCGGCGCGAGCGTGGCGATCTCGTTCACGCCGAGCCCCTCCGCGCCCGGGAACCACGCGCGCCAGCGCTGCTCCCGCGCCACCCACTGGTGGATGGCGTTCACGCGCGTCCGGCCCACCGCCTCCGCCACCGCCGCGGGCGGGCCGCGCCAGACCACGTACTCCTCGCCCGTCGCGCGCGTGAGCACGTCCGCCAGCGTGGCCGTCGCGCCCGGCGCGGGCGTCGGCGTGGCCGCGGACGCGCCGGCGGGGACGCGCACCACGTCCCCGATCTGCAGGCCCGCGGGGTCCAGCCCCGGGTTCAGCTCCATGATGGCGGCCACCGACGTGCCGTAGCGCAGCGCCAGCCCCCAGAGCGTGTCGTCCGCCTCGATGCGGTGGACGACGACCGTCGCGGGCGCGGGCGCGGGCGTCGGTTCGGGCGTCGGCGTGGGCGTGGGGGAGGCGTTGGGCGGGATGCGCACGGTGTCCCCGATCTGCAGGCCCGTGGGGTCGATGCCAGGGTTCAGCTCCACGATGGCGGCCACGGTCACGCCGTAGGCCAGCGCCAGCGCCAGCAGCGTGTCCCCCGCCGCGATGCGGTGCGCCACGATGGCCGTGCGCGTCGGCGTCGGTTCGGGCGTGGCCGTCGGCTCCGGCGTGGCGGTGGGTTCGGGCGTGCGCGTCGGCTCCGGCGTGGGCGTGGGTTCGGGCGTCGGCGTGGGCGCGGGCGCGACGGCGCCCGGTGCGTTCGGCGGGATGCGCACCACGTCCCCGATCTGCAGGCCCGTGGGGTCGATGCCCGGATTCAGCTCCACGATGGCGGCCACGGTCACGCCGTAGGCCAGCGCCAGCGCCAGCAGCGTGTCCCCAGCCACGATGCGGTGCGCCACGATGGCCGTGCGCGTGGGCGCGGGCGTCGGCGTGACCGCGGGGTCGGGCGCGGGCGTGGGCGTGACGGCGGCGGGCGGACCGTCCGCGCTCAGGTCCAGCCGCACGAGCGCGCCGCTCGTCCAGACGCCCGTCTGCGCCGCGGGCCTGCCGTCGATGGCGAAGGCCACGACCGCGCCCGCGCCGCAGCGGGGCACGCGGATGGAGTAGGCGCCGGGCGAGCCGAGCCCCGTGAGCGCCGCGCTGGCGCACTCCGCGCCGCCCATGAGCGCCGCCACCCGCGCGCCCGCGGGGGCCGGACGCCCCTCCAGGGAGGCCGTGCCCGCGAAATGCGCGGCGGGCGGGGACTGCGCCAGCGCCGCCGCCGCCGCCAGCGCCCCCGGCAGCGCCAGCCCCGCCAGCGCCGCGACGATCCGCCCGTACGCGCCGCTCATGCCTCGGGGCCAGCATAGCCCCCGCGCGCCGCGCCCGCACGCGCGACGAGGGGGCGTCCGCGAACGGACGCCCCCTCGGGGCTTCGGCGCCGCGGGGGCGCGGCTAGGGGGCGGTGACGACCGTGTAGATGCCGTCCTTCACGAGCTGCGCGAGCGTGTTCACGCCCAGGCCCTCCGCGTTCGGGAACCAGGAGAGCCAGCGCTGCGCGCGCGCGTCCCAGTAGTAGAGGGCGACGACGCGCAGGTCGCCCACGGAGTCCGCCACGGGCGTGTCGTCGAACGTCCAGGCCACGATGGTGCGGCCGCCGGGGAAGATGTCCTGGTCGAGCTGCCCCAGCGTCCCCGTGAGCGCCTCGGGCTCCGTGAAGTCGAGCCCGCGCGTGATCGTGAAGCCGGCGGAGGCGACGGTGACGCTGACGTCGCTGGAGCGCGCCGGCGAGCGCACCTCCCACGACTGGCGGCATTCGCTGTCGGCGCGGCCGAAGGCGCCGGGGGCCTGCGCGGCCGGCCCGCCCTCGTCATCCGCGATGCGCGCGCCCGTGACGGGCGAGAGCGTGGTGCGCGTCTGCCGCCGCCCGCCGTTCACGAAGGTGGAGCCGCCGCTGACGGCGAAGCTCACGTTGCGCGCCTGTAGCTGGGAGTCGCACACGTAGCCGTCCACGCGCCCGCCGCGATAGACGGGCGCAGCGGCGTGGAAGGTCACGAGTTTGGCCGTGCCCTCGTCGCCCACGTCCGTCACGGAGACGGCCGCGTAGCCCTCCCACGCCCAGTTCACGCGCACGCCGGCGCTGGCCCCGCCCGCCGTGATGGCGACCGCGGTGAAGGTCTCGGGCGCCGTGCAGAAGCGGTTGGCGAAGGTGACGGCCACGGGGGCGTCGCCCCACTGCACCGAGCCCGTCTCGCCCGCCCCGATGACGCCGCGCTCCACGCCCACGCCGATGGCCCCGGGCACGGTCACCGTGCCGCAGGCGCCCGTCACCGCGAAGGTCACGGGCACGCCCGCGATGTTGGCCGTGTCCAGCCCGCCGGGCGTGACGCTCACGGCCACGCGCACCGTGGCGTTGGTGCGGTAGTGGTCGCCGCGCGCGTCCGCCCCGAAGAAATCGAGCCGCTGCGCGATGGGGGCCGTGACCGCGCGCCCGGCGCGCGTGACGCCGATGGCGCCCACGTTCACCCAGCGCACGCGCAGCGCCACCGGCGCCGCGATCGTGCCGCTGGAGGTGGCCGTGTAGCGCGAATCGTCGGCCAGCACGCGCGCCCCGTCCTGCAGCAGCACCGTCTGCGTGCCCGGCGCGCTCGACGTCCAGTACACGCACGTCTCGCGCGCCAGCCGCGTGGCCGTGGCCTCGTTGGGATGGACGAGCGCCGCCCCCTCCACCGTGGGCGCGCCCTCCGCCACGGCGATCACCCACGTGGGGCCGGAAGCCCCCGCCGCCGACGACGCCGTGCCCGCGGGGCGCACGCTCGCGTCCGAGACGAGGCAGACCTGGTGGCGGTAGCCCACCGGCAACGTCACGGACGCGCCCGCGAAGATGGTCTGGTCGTTGGCCTCGAAATGGTCCAGCCCGCCCGCCGACGGATAGGCCGGGGCCGGGGTCTGCGCGCCCGCGCGGCTCCCCGCCGTCATCGCGGCCAGCGCCACCGCGGCCAGCAGCAGCGCCAGCGCCGTCCACCCCGTGAACGGGCCCGCCTTGATGTTCGTCATCGGATGCCCCCTTGCGGCAACGATGCCCCGTATCATACAGGGCCCGCGCACGGATACAACAAAGGGGTCCCGAAGGACCCCCCTGTGGCTGGTGGGACGTTTCGGATTAGCCGCGGCGGCGGGCAAGGGCGTAGCCGCCCAGCATCGTCGCCAGCGCCAGCGCGCCAAGCGCCGCCGCCAGCGTCGTCGTCGCGGACGAACCCGAGGCCAGGCCGCTGCCCGTGGCGGGCGGCGCCATGGACCCGCCATCGCCCGGCTCCGGCGTCGCCGTCTCCTCCGGGGGCTCCGGCGTCTCCGTCTCCGTCGTCTCGTCGTCCGGCTCCGTCGGCTCTTCCGTGGCCATGGCCGACGTGACGGTCAGGTTGAGGCGGTTGAGCCCGCCGGAGTTGTCGAACTCCGCGGTCTCGGCGGCCATGGCGTCGCCCACCATGAAGGTGAGGGCGCCGTCGCAGTCGCTCTTCAGCACCTGCAGGGCGTAGCCGCCGGGCATCTCCACGCGGGCGTTGTTGAGGCCGCGGCCCACCTGCCCCGTGGCGCAGGTGGTCTCGCCCTCCATGGCGATGATGGCGGTGCCGTCCGCCGCCGCCTCGCCGTCGATGGTGACGGTGCCCGCGTAGACGGCGGGCGGGTCGGTCTGGGCGCGGGCCTCGCCCGCCCCCTGGAGCCCGGCGAGGCCGAGCAGCAGCGCCGCCGCCGCCAGCCCCACGCCGAGCCGCTTGTAAAGCCTGGTCATTCGTGTCCGCTCCTCTGGATTGGATTGGTTCGCGCGATGCGGTCGGAATCCCCGACCGCCCCGCCCCCGCCCCCGCGAAACGGGGACGGAGGCCAGGGCGGACGCGGGCTAGTTGGCCGGCGTCACGATGAAGTAGATGCCGTTCGTGCTGAGCATCGTGAGCGTGTTCACGCCCAGACCCTCCGAACCGGGGAAGTACGACACCCAGCTCTGCGAAATCCCGATCCACTGGTGGATCGCGATCGCGCCGCTGTCGCCGAGGGCGTCGCCCACCGGCGTGTCGTCGCCCGGCCACACGATCTGATCGCGCCCCGGATACAGCGGCCGCTCGAGGTCGTCGAGCGTCATCACCGCCGGAGCCTCGGGCGCGAAGCTCAGCTGCCGGGAGAACGAATCCACGCCCAGCGACGAGATGTCGAGGTAGACGTCCTCCGCCCGCGACGGCGACTTCACCGTCCAGGAAACCTGGCACTCGGAGTCGCCCGCCGCCAGCGTGCGCTTCGGCGTGGTGTTGGCCGCGGCGTTGGCCGACGTCACGGAGACGAAGTCGGGGCCGTCGGTGCCGACGGTGTTGCGCCGCGCGAAACCGGTCACGCTGGCGCGCCCGTCGAGGTCGAAGGTCACGCTGCGGGCCATCGACGCGGCGTCGCAGCTCCAGCCCGTGGGGGCGCCGGTGAGCAGGTAGGAGCGCGGAACGGCGGTGTGGAACGTCACCTTCTTCGTGGTGTCGTCCACGTCCTCCACCGTGTACTCGCCGTAGCCGTCCCACTCCCAGTTGACGGTCACGGCCTGGCTGGCGGCGCCCGCCGTGATCGTGAGCGTGGTGCTCGAGCTGGCCCGCTTGCAGTCCGCCGGGGCCGCGCCCGTGTTGCTGAACACGACGTCCGTGAGCGCCGCGCTGCCCCACTGGGCGATGGTGCCCGTCAGGCCCGGCCTGAGCACGCCGCCCGTGACGCCCGTGCCCACGGCGCCCGGCACGACCACCTGGCCGCAGGTGCCCGTCGCCGCGAAGGTGACGCTCGTGCCCGTCAGCTGCGCGGTGCTCCGCGCGGCGTCCTGGAGGGCGCTGACGGTGAGGTTGACCGTGTCGGGATCGTCCCCCGTGTCGGCGCCGTCGGCGGGCACGAAGGCCGTGCCGCCCGCGTTGAGGACCATGCGCTGGGCGATCGGCGCCGTCACCGGAGCGGCGGCGGGCGGACGCGTCACGCTGATGGTCGGATCGGCGTCGACCCACGTCACCTCGAGCTGCTGGTCCGCGGCGGCGAGGTCCATGGGCGAGCGGTTGGGATGCTCCTCGACGTAGCTGCCGGCGACCCGCAGGGTGTTGCCCTGGTAGAGCCGGACGATCTGCGTGCCGGGCGCGGTCGAGGTCCAGTAGACGCAGGCCTCGACGTCGTCGGGCATGGCGGTTTCGCCCTGGTTAAAGTCGTCGGCGTTGTTCTGGAAGCGGCGCGCCGGGTTCGTCACGGTGGGCGAACCCTCGGAGCCCGCCTTCTTCATGATCACCCAGTTCCAGCCGAGCGTGGGCGGCGTGCCGCTGGGCGGGGCCGTGAGCACCCCCCGCGGACCGCGCACCTGGCCGGTCGTGCCCGTGGGGATGTCGCCGACATCGCTGGCGCTGGCGCCGGCGAAGCCCGCGGCGATGGTGATCCCGTCGGCCTCGGCGGTGGTCGTATCCCAGTCGAGGTCGTCGGCATCGGTGGGGAGGCCGGCGGCGACGCCGTCGGTGTCGGCCCGGTACAGCTGCTGGGAGATGTCGTCCACGAGGCAGACCGTGTGCCGGAAGCCCGTGGTCAGCACGATGCTCAGGCTGTTGACGGAGCCATCGTCGTTCATGTGGTCGAGGCCGCGCCCCGTCGTGGGCAGGAGCGTCTGGGCATCGGCGGTCCCGATGGAGAACGCCCCGCCGCCGGCGAGGAGCGCGATCGCGGCGACGAGGGCGCCGAACGCGGCCAGCCTCTTCCCCGCGAAGGAGCTAATCAGCTCGTTCATGTGGTGTGGTACTCCTGTAGTGGAAGTGGTTCGGTGAGGACGTGGGGCCCGAGGGCCGGTGCGGATTCCGGACTCGCCCGGAACGTGCGGGCGGTGGCGGCGCATGTGGCCGCGTGTGGTGGGGGGCCGCCCGCGCGTCTGCCGCCGCCGCCTGGCGCTGGCGAAGGGCGGATCCGGGCCGTTCCCCGTGCCTGCCGATGCTGGTCGTGCGCCCTCCGCCCGTGCGTCCCCGCCCCCGTGCGTGGGGGGCGCGCGCCTCGCCGCGGCGGTGGGAAGGCGGCCTCCTTTCTCCATGCGTCGCGCACGGAGCGCGGGATAATCGGCGGCAACGCTACCGCCCGCCCCGCGAACGGTCAACCTCGCCGCCAGCGCGCGCGCCCACCCCGCGAAGGGGCGCACGGGCGCGCCGGTACAAGCGGGACAACGCCGCGCGCGCGCAAAGGTTACGGGGGCGGGGGGCGGGGGAGGGGGAGGGGCTTAGCGCAGCGCGATGGCGAGACTGACGGCCACGCCCGCGAGGTTGACGAACGTGAAGAAGGCCAGACCGAGCACCCACGCCTTCGTGGCGCGATGCCGTACCTCGGTTTCGAGACGGGCCAGCCGCTCACGCGCCTCGGCCAGTTTCTCCTCGGCGTCGTGGAGACGGCGCTCGTCGGGGTAGTAGCGGGCGTAGTCGGCGGGCGTCTCCCGCGGCTCGGTCATCCCGCGCGCTTCAGTTCCTCGGCCCGGGCGAACCAGTCCCAGATGCCGCGGTTGGTCCAGCCGCCGTAGCCGTGGTTGAGGCGCACGACGAACCCGGCGGCCCCGCTGTCCTCGCCGATGCCCACGGTCTCGATGATGTCGTCCACGAGCAGGTCGCCCGCGACGAGGTAGACGGTGGCGCTGAAGGCGTAGTGGTTGGGCGGGGGGTAGGCGTCGCGGATGCGGCGTTCGACCTGGGCGCTGGGCTCGTTGAGGATGACGGCGAACGTGGACATGGGCGCCCTCCTCGCGCTGGCGCGGGGCAGTGTAGCACGGGCGGGGGCGCGACGGGGCTATGGTTGACGGGGGCGCCCGCATCCCCGACACTGCCCTCACCACCCCGGCGAGCGCATCGCCGGACCCGCCCTCCCGCCGAACAGCGCAGGAGGGCGTCTTCCTTTAAAGCGGGCGGTCACTCGCTTCGCAAGCGGTTGACGGGAGCGTCCGCATCCCCGACACTGCCCACACCACCCCGGCGAGCGCATCGCCGGACCGACGCCTCCCGCCACGAGCGGGGGGCGTTTCCCGTTAACGCCAGCGCTCCGGACGCTCCACCGTGCGGCCATCCGCCACGCGAACCCGATCAGGCAGTTGGCTCCGTCGAGTAATCGCGCGGCCAATCGTGAGAGCGGCGTCCGCCTCGCGCCGAAGATGCCGCGACTCCCTTCCGGGCGGGAAGGCAACGACGACGCGCTTGCCGTGGCGCTCGCGCACGGCGCGCACGGGACCGACCAGATCGCCGTCCGCGGAGACGAGGATGGCCGTGTCGAAGGCGTCGTCCGCGGCATCGCCGAGCATCTCGACGGCGATGTTGACGTCCGTCATCTTCTCCTCATAGCTCCGCCGCACGGTCCCGCACTCGGGACAACGCCGCTCCCTCGGCATGAAATAGCCGTAGTGGATGGACAGGTCGGGGAGCGCGGCCAGCGCCTCGAGCCAGGCGTTCTGGCGGCGCGGCTTGTCGGGATCGCCGGGCTCGGCGGAGACGCGCGCGGTGAAGTAGCGCACGCGCGCGAGCGTCTGGCCGTCCGTCAGCAGGCGCTCGGCCAGGCGGCGCACGTCGAGCCAGTAGTAGCGCCGCCAGCCCTTGTCCCTGAGGCCGTGGTAGAGGTTGAGGCCGTCGACGTAGACGGCGGCGCGCGTCACGGGCGGGCGGCGGCGGCGGCGGGCTATCCGCCGTCCGGGGGCGCGTCCGCCCGCGGATCGAACTCGCCGACCGCGTCCGCGCTGATGACGCCGTCGTTGATCCCGCGCAGGACGACGTAGGGCCGGAGCAGGGGATTGGCGAAGCGGTAGCGCCGCTGCCGGCTTCCCCCCGACACCTGGAGCACCTCGCCCCGGCGGGGGGCGGCGAACTGCTTGAGGTGCCTGGCGAACTGCGGGTAGTCGTAGGCCTTGCCGGTGACGCGCTCCAGCGGCTCGCGGACGCCGGAGGGGGCGAAGTACCCCAGCTCGTCGCTCCGCGCGAGGGCGCACGCCAGCAACACCCGGTCGAAGAGCGCGTCCGGGCGCGGGCTCGCCGTGGCCAAGCGATACGCCATGCGGATGCTCTCCTGCGTGTGCTCGATGGCCATGGCCACCGCGCGGTCCACGTCCCGCCGGTCGACGAGGAGGCTTTCGCGCTCGACCGCCGCGAACCCCGCCTCCTGCCCCATGCGGTGCGCGTAGTGCGGCAGGCCCTGGGCGAGCCCGGCCATCAGGTCGTAGAGGTCGGGAGCGGCGGAAAGGCCGATCTGGCCGTAGGCGTTCTCGACGATGCTCCGCAACTCCGCCCTCGACATCCTCGGCAGGGCCACCTGCGTCGTGGCGTGATCGATGGAAGCGTGGTCCTCGATGAGGTCGTCCACCGTATCGGCCACGCCCACGAGAATCAGCGTCGAGGGCGCGAGGTGGTCGGAGAGCGCCTTGATGAGGCTGGCGAACTGCTGGACCGTGTGCGCGTCGCCGACCTGATCGAATTCGTCGATCACGATGATGCTCGTCTCGTTCGTGAGGTCCAGGAAGCGGCGCACCGAGTGGGCGGAGGCCGCCTCGTGGATGATCTCCGCATGGAGATCGAGCCACGCATCCCCGGCCGGCAGGGGCTGCCCGCGCTTGGCGTACTCGTCCGTGAGCAGCTCGGCGACGTGCGCCCAGATCGTCCCGAAGGTATCCGCGGGCTCGCAGTTGTAGCGGAGCGGGACGATTCCGACGGTGGCGTCTCGCGCGAAATCCAGCCAGAACTCATGCGTGAGGCTGGCGAGCGAGGTCTTCCCCACGCCGCGCTCGCCGAAGAGGATCACGTGCTGCCCCGGCTGGCTCACGGCCGAGAGGACGCGGGCGATCTCGTCCACCCTGCCCTGCAGGAGCTCGCGGTCGCGCACGGGCCCCGACGGGTTGAAGATGCGCGCGAGATCGACCCGCGCGCGCGCCGCATCCGCCTGCGCCAGCACATCGTTCGCCCACTGTTCGCCCATCGGCAAGTGCCAGTATAGGGCCATCGACTGTCAGCGCAAGCGCAAACGCCCCCGCCGATCCCGCATTCGCCTGCCATTCGCCCCCCGACAAGTGCCAGCATGGGTCCATCGACTGCCAGTTTAGGCGCAAACGCCCCCATCGATCCCACATTCGCCCGCCGTTCGCCCCCCGACAAGTGCCAGCATGGGGCCATCGACTGCTATTTAATGTGCAAACGCCCCCCAGAATCCCGCAATCGCCCTCCGTTCGCCCCCTGCTCCACGCCGTTCGCGGGGGGACGGGCCTACTCCCCGGCGATCTCGCCCAGGCTGATGGCGTCGTCCTCCGCGTCGGCGTCGCCGTAGACGCCCGCGGGCACGCCCTTCCACACCGTCACCACGAAATCCTCGCGGTACGGGTCCGCCGTCATCGCCAGCTGCTCGTCGATGGCGTCGATCAGCTCGCGGATGCGGTCGTCGTCCGCGTCCGGCGTCGTGCACAGCGTGGCGTAGACGTTGGGGGCGCGCAGATGCAGGTCCACGCGCCCCACGATCTGGCCGTCCTCCAGCACCGTGTGGCTCTCCGAATGGGGCGTGCGCGTCTCGCGCTCGAAATGGATCATGCGGGGCGCACCTGTCCGTTTCCGTGGATGGTCCACTTGTAGCTGGTCAGCTCCTCCAGCCCCATGGGCCCGCGCGCGTGCATCTTCTGCGTGGAGATGCCGATCTCCGCGCCCAGCCCGAACTGCGCGCCGTCGGTGAACTGCGTGCTGGCGTTCACGTAGACGCAGGCGGCGTCCACCTCGGCGGTGAAGCGGGCGGCGGCGGCCTCGTCGCCGGTGACGATGGCCTCGCTGTGGCCGCTGCCGTGCGCCTCGATGTGCGCCAGCGCCGCGTCCAGCGAGTCCACCACGCGCAGGCCCGCGCGCAAGGCCAGGTGCTCGGCGTCCCAGTCGTCCGCGCGCGCGGGCTCCAGGGCCAGCGCGGGCGGCGTGCCCAGCCGCGCCAGCAGGTCGAGCGCGGGGCCGTCGCCCAGCAGCGTCACCGTGCCCGCCCAGCGCTCCGCCAGCGCGCGCAGGAACTCCGGCGCGACGGCCTCGTGCACGAGCAGCGTGTCCAGCGCGTTGCAGATGCTGTAGCGCCGCGTCTTGGCGTTGTCCACCACGGCGAGGGCCATGGCCGGGTCGGCGGCGGCGTCCACGTAGGTGTGCGAGACGGCGGCCCCGTGCGCCACCACGGGCATGGTGGCCGCGGCCCGCACGTGCGCGATGAGGCCAGTGCCGCCGCGCGGAATCATGAGGTCCACGAGGTCGTGCATGCGCAGCAGCTCGTCCACGTGGGCGCGGTCGGGGTCGCGCAGGCAGCGCACGGCGCCGTCGGGCAGCGCCGACCCGGCCAGCGCCTCCGCCAGCAGGTCGGCGAGGGCGGCGTTGCTGTGGAGCGCCTCGCGTCCCCCGCGCAGGATGGCGGCGTTGCCGCTCTTCAGGCAGAGGGCGGCCACGTCGACGGTCACGTTGGGGCGCGACTCGTAGACGCAGGCGATGACGCCGAGGGGCACGCGCCGCCGCGCCAGCCGCAGCCCGTTGGCCAGCGTGCGCTCGTCGAAGGTGGCGCCCACGGGGTCGGGGAGCGCGGCCACGCGGCGCGTGTCGGCGGCCATGCCGCGGATGCGCGCGGGCGTGAGCGTGAGCCGCTCGAGGAAGAAGTCGGGCAGGCCCGCCTCGCGCCCGGCGGCGAGGTCGGCGCCGTTGGCGGCCAGAATCGCGCCCTCGCGCTCCTCCAGCAGCGCGGCCACGCGCTCGAGGGCCGCGTTCTTCTCCGCCGCGGAGGCCAGCGCGAGGCCGCGAGCGGCGGCGCGGGCGGCCTCCGCCTCGGCGCGCGCGGGCGAGGTGGCCACGGTCATGCGCCCAGTCTACGCCCCCGCCCGCTGGACGCGCGAGCGCCCGCGCGTCTACGCTGGGGCCGGGAGCCGCCGCGCCATGCTGCTCGCGCTCGACATCGGCAACACCTCCATCCACATGGGCCTCTTCGCGGGGGACGAGCTGGCCGCCACCTGGCGCGTGGGCGTGGAGGCGGAGCGCTCCGCCGACGAGTACGGCGTGCTCATGCTCAACCTGCTCGCCACCAGCGACCTCACGGCGGACGCGGTGGGGGCCTGCATCATCGGCTGCGGCGTGCCCCCCCTGCTGCCCGCCTTCCAGCGCGTGGCCGAGCGCTACTTCGGCGTGGAGCCGATGGTGGTGGGGCAGGGGGTGCGCTCCGGCATCCGCATCCTCTACGACAACCCGCGCCAGGTGGGGGCCGACCGCATCATCGACGCCGTGGCCGCCGTCGAGCTCCACGGCCCGCCCGCCATCGTCGTCGATTTTGGCACGGCCACGGTGTTCGACGCCGTGAACGCCGACGGCGACTACCTCGGCGGGGCCATCGCCCCCGGCATCGGCATCGCCAGCGAAACCCTCTTCAGCCGCGCCGCCATGCTCTCCCGCGTGCAGCTCGAACGCCCCCCCGCGGCCATCGGGCGCAACACCACGCACGCCCTCCAGTCCGGCATCCTGCTCGGCTACGTGGGGCTGGTGGAGGGCATGGTGGCCCGCTTCCAGGAGGAGCTCGGCGGCGGCGCCACCGTCATCGGCACGGGCGGCTGGGCCAGCGAAATCGCCGCCGAAACGGACGTGATCGACGTGGTCGACCGCGACCTCACGCTCCGCGGCCTGCGCTTCATCCACGAGCGCAACCTTGCCTGACCCCGTCGTCGCCGGCCCCTTCCGCGAGCTGCCCCTCGAGGGGCGGCGGCTGGCCCTCGGCGTCACCGGCGGCGTCGCCGCCTACAAGGCCGCCGAGCTCGCCAGCGCGCTGCGCCAGGCCGGGGCCGTCGTGGAGACGCTCATGACGGAGGCGGCCACGCGCTTCGTCGCGCCCCTCACCTTCCACGCGCTCACCGGCGTCGAACCCCTCGTGGACATGTTCGCCGCATCCGAGGCCGAGGCGCACGTGGAGGTGGCGCGCCGCATCGACGCGCTCGTCGTCGCCCCCGCCGGGGCCGACTGCCTCGCGCGCCTCGCCCACGGCGGCGCGGGCGACATGGTCACGCTCACGGCGCTGGCCACGACGGCCCCCCTCGTGCTCGCCCCCGCCATGGACGCGCGGATGTGGGCCCACCCCGCCGTGGCCGCCAACGTGGAGACGCTGCGCGCGCGCGGCGCCGCCTTCGCGGGGCCGGACGAGGGCCGCCTCGCCAGCGGACGCCGCGGCACGGGCCGTCTCGCCGAGGCGCGCGCCATCGTCGGGGCCGCGTGCGCCGCCATCGGCGAGCGCGACGGCGACCTGCGCGGGCGCCGCGTCGTCGTCACCGCCGGGGGCACGCGCGAGCCGCTCGACCCCGTGCGCTACGTGGGCAACCGCTCCAGCGGGCGCATGGGCTTCGCCATCGCCGAGGCCGCCCGCGACCGCGGCGCGCGCGTCTCCCTCGTCACCGGCCCCTCCGCGCTGCCCACGCCCTGGGCCGTGGAGCGCGTCGAGGCCGCCACCGTGGCCGAGATGCTGGCCGCCCTCGAACCGCTCACCGAGCGCTGCGACGCCCTGCTCATGGCCGCCGCCCCCGCCGACTTCCGCCCCGCCCGCGCGGCGGACCGCAAGATCCGGAAGGCCGGCCTCGGCGGCGAGGGGCTGGCGCTCGCGCTGGAGCCCACGCCCGACATCATCGCCACGCTGCCCGGCGGGGGCGTGCGCGTGGCCTTCGCCGCCGAAACCGAGAACCTGCGCGCCAACGCCACGGCCAAGCTGGCGGCCAAGCGCGCCGACCTGATCGTGGCCAACGACGTGACGGCGGCGGGCAGCGGCTTCGGCACGGAGACGAACGAGGTCTCCATCTTCCACCGCGAGGGCAAGGCGGAGCGGCTGCCCCTGCTGGGCAAGTACGCCGTGGCCCACGCCATCCTCGACCGCGTGGCCGCGCGCCTGGCCTGACGCGCCCCTAGTATGCGTCGATGGCGGCGCAGAGGCGCTCCGTGCGTTCGAGCCAGCCCGCGACCTCGGCGGCGTTCGGGGCGAGGTAGTCGTCGTCGTAATGGCAGACGCGGGAGAGTGCGTTCCAGAGATGCATCGCGTCCCCTGCGGTAACGGTATCGCCTCCCATGAATTCGCTAAGGCACAGCATCTTGGCGCGCATGTTCGCCCGCTGCAGGTCCGGAGATTGTCGCTCCCAGAAACGCTCCACCGAGAGTTCGAGAGACTGTCGGGTGAGCAGCACAGCGGCGCGCCCCCACAGTCCGGAGTCGGGCGTGGGTGGACGTTCCAGCAGATGCCGGGCATCGTCGAACGCACTCGAGGTCATCGCATCTTCCTCAGTTTGTCGGCGAGGCTCCCGGTGCGGTTGAGCAGGGTATTCAGGGGCATGGACAGCTCGCCACCGTGCGCGCCACGATTGCAGTCCATCACCACATCGGCCGCCGCCTCGCCGAACTTTTGCTTCACGGTCTCCAGAAGATCGCCGCCGCGCTCCGTCGCGCCCAAGAGAAGCAACTCCAGCTTGTCGGTCAGCATCTGCGCCTTACGGATGTCTTCCTCCGTCTGCTCGCGGTCAATATCACTCGTCGCGCGCGTTCGCCAGAGCGCTTCGATGCAGGCGGCCTCCAGCGCCTGCCGGCAGAACACAGGGATTATGCGCGCTTTGGTCGACTCATGGACTTGCTCGGCTCTGAGGATGGCGCGCGCATCTTCAAGATTGCGCCACACAGGGCCGTCCACCTGCTGGGCGGCGACCAAGGAGTTGAGGCTGCGCGCCACTTCGATGATCTGCGCGTCGATCTGCAATTGGCGAACGGCGTTTCGCAGGCGCGTGTCATGGGTGAAGACGATGACCTGCCGCTCGACCGCGACTTCTTTAAGAACATTGGCGAGGCCGTCCACCCTAGCCGGGTCCATGGCCTGCACAGGATCGTCGATGACGAGAAAGCGGAAGGGACTTTCGGGCAGCGTGGCGCGGGCGAGGAAGAGGCTGAGCGAGAGCGTATTCAACTCGCCTTGACTCATCACGCCGAGAGCGGCGCTCCCTTCGCCATCAATGGTAACGGCAATGTCGAGGTGCCGTTGCTTCGCCGTGCCCATCAAAGTTATTTTCTCGAGGGAGACGCTGCTGCTCTGGCGCATCATTTCCCAGAAGCACCGGGTCCGTTCAGCGACGGGCCGGAAGCGCTCGGCGCGCACATCCTCTTCCACAGCCTTCACCCAGTTCTCCGCGGCGTGGATGACAGGGAGGCTCTCCACTGCTCTCCGCGCCTCGCGGCCCTGCGGGAGCCAATCCGCGAGCCGCTGCCGAAGGGGCTGCCAGAGAGCCTGCAGGCGGTCGAGTTCGTCGCAAGCGCTGGCGCGCAGGTTCGCAACCGCCTCCTGGAGCGCCGCTCCGCGTTCGGCCAGTCGGTTCGCCAGTTCGGGCAAGTCCGGCTCGCCATCAGGCGCTTCCGTCCAGTCGCGCCATGCGTTGATGGCAGCGGATGCATCAATGCCGACGCGCTCGGCTTGGCCAAGTGCGGCGGGCGCGGCCGTGCAGAGTTGCCGCGCGGCGGCGTGCGCGTCCGACCGCGCTTTCTGGGCTGCACGGGCTTCGCGCGCCTCCCGCCCAAGCCGCGCCTGACGCTCCTGCACCTTGTTTGCCCAAGCGGCGTCAATGGTCCCCTCGCCGCAGACGGGACAGGGCTGGTCGCCATCGTGCTTGTGAAGGGCCAGCGCCTCCGTGAGCATCTTTAGCAGGCGGTCGGCCCGCGCCGTATCGCTGCTGGCGATGGCTGTCAGGCGTTCGTGCGCCTTGACGATCTGCGCGCTCACGTCCTGGATCGCCTGGGAAGCGGGGGCATCGCCGGTGGCCAGTGCGCGCAGGATGTTGAGAGACTGACCGCCTTCCCCGCTGGTTGCGTCCGTGAGGACGCCCTCAATGGCTTCGATATCCCAAGGATCCCGCTCCAGCGCATTCGCGCAGCGGCTGGCACGATCATCTTCCAGCGCCACCAAGTCTGAACGGAGTGCGTCTGCGGCCTTCCCCGCGTCCCGTCGCAGGCGCTCGGCTTGGAGACGCCTTTGGCGGAGCCGCTCGCGCGTTTCACTGATCTCCTCCATGCCGAGACCAACGGCCATGGCGCTGAAGAGATCCGAGGGCTTTCCCTCCAGCCTCCTGCTTAGCTGGCTGTGGGAAAGGAGAGGGCGGTGGTCTGTGATCGCGTCCTCCCAGCCCAGTGTGTCAAGACCTTCGCGCACACGGTCGTCGAAGTCTGCATTCGGCCACCGCAGGGAGACCAGCGCCTCGCCCGCGACGCCATCGACGGCAAAGCGCGCCTCGACCGAAACTGGCCCCTCGTGGTGGAGGTTGCGCCAGCCTTCCGTCCAAGTGCTGGACATGTCCTCCCAGCGCGAGTTGCGGCCCGTCAGGGCGAGTTCGAGGCCCTCGGCGAAGCTGGACTTGCCCGTGCCATTGCGCCCCACGGCCAGCGTGAGGCCCGGCCCAGGCGGCAGTGCCAGTTCGGCGCGCGGGCCGATGCCGCGGAAGCCCTGAATGGCGACGCCCGTGAGCCAAGCTCCGGCGGGTTCGGCGTCTTCCGGTGCGGGCGCGTCGAAGGACGCCCCGACAGCTTCGTCCGCCAGCGCTTCGTCGAGCTGGCCCGCGAACGCCGCGCGCACGAGCCGGGCAGCCTCGGACGGGAGCGCGTCATCTTTCGCGAGGCGATCCTCAATGATGGAGCGGAGGCTTCGGCTAGTGGTATTAGTCGTTCCAGTCACGGCGTGCCCCTGACAATAGGTCTAGCAAGAGGATACCCCATGACGCGGCGCGCGCGCGCCCCGCTCAGGGCAGGCGCGCGAAGGAGGCGGCGCTCGCCTCCCGCGTCCGCCCCTCCGGCGGGTCGAACCGCGTGGCCGCGCGCCTGGCCTGACGCGCACTGGCGTCCTCCGCCCGCCGCTACACTGGCCGCATGACGCGGGCGGGGACGATGGCGCTGGGACTGGCCGTGATGCTGGCGGGCGTGTTCGCGCCCGGCGCGGCCACGGGCAGCATCCCCGCCTTCCTCGCGCTGGTGGAGGTGACGGTCTGGCGCGACCTCGACGGCGACGGCGACCTGTACGTGGGCGCGCGCGAGGCGGGCGGCCTCTGGCGGCGGCATCCGGCGGCGCTGGACCTGTCGGCCACGAGCGCGTCGGGGCGCTTCCGGCACAGCGGGGCCGTGCGTCTGACGGCGCCGCTGACTGGCGGCGGCGAGGCCGCGGTCGAGGCTGTCGTCTGGCGCTCCGTGGCGGACCCCGCGCGTCTCCACCTGAGCGTGCGCCCCGAGGGCGGGCGCTGGCGCACCGTGAACGCGCCGCTGGCCATGCGCGCGTACGAGCGCTACGAGCGCGCGGACGCGGTGACGGTGGAGTTCGGGTTCCCGGTGTTCCCGCCGCGGAGCATCGCGGGGCCGCCGGCGAGCGTCGCGGGGCCGCTGGCCGTCTTCACCGCCGCCGCAGGCGAGGCCTGGACGGATGCAGACGGCTTCGGGCGGGCGGGCGCGGTGTACGTCCTCGACACCGCCACGGACAGGTACTGGCGCGCCTTCGAGTACCGGGGCTGGCCGACGATACAGCCCGCGGGCGAGCGGCTCATCGTGTGGGGCGGGCAACGGGTGCGCCTCGTCGGGCTGACCGGATGGGAGGAGGCGGTGCTGTACGAGGCCGAGGGCATCAGCGAGGTCGCCGTCTCGCCCGACGGCGCGAAGGTGGCGGTCATGGAGAGGGACGGCGCGCTCACCGTCCTCGACGCGGCCACGGGCGAGACGCTGCTGCGCGTCGAGGCGCGCAACGAACTCACCGCATTGCTGCCGGAGACGACCGCGCGCTCCCTCTCGCTGGGAGGATGGAGCACCGCCAGCGACCGGCTCGCCGTCGCCGCCACCATGGGGACGGGGCACAGGCGCACGGCCATCTTCACGCTGGACGGCGGAGAGCGCGGAGCCGCGCTTCAGGGGAATCCTGGATGGTTTCCACGAAATCGACGTCCCCTGGATCGCTGCGCCGCACGCCATCGTGCCGCTGGGCTGGAATGCGGATGAGACCGCGTTCGCCATCGCCTGCGGCGACTGTAACAGCCCTTCCGGGACGCTCGCTCTGGATAACGAATTCACCCCCCTTCCGCCCGATACGCTGAGCCGCGGTTTCACCATCCTGGCGCTTGCTTTTGTGAAAGGAGACGATGACGCCCTTTCGCCCGACTTCCGCTACGTCGCGGTGGGAAAGGAACCGTCCGATCAATCCCGCTGGTGGGGCGCCATCGACGTCGTGGAGGTGGCGAGCGGGCGCGTCGCGCGCACCGTGCCCGTGCGCGAGCTGTCCGGCGACGCCGTCGGTCCCTCCGGCTGGGGCTGGACCGCCGACGGGCGCTTCGCGTGGTCGCCCGCGAACGGCTTCGACTTCGAGCGTGGCCGCAGCGGCGCGGGCGGCGACGGCGAGGTCTGGCTGCTCGACGTCGAGACGGGCGCGACGGAGCGCATGAGCGCGCGCGCCTGGGCCGCGCGACGCGCCCCGTCGGCGGGCGCCGCGCCCCGCTACCCCGACTTCGGCGTCAGCTGCCCCGGCGGCGCCGACCTCATCCAGTGGTGCACCGTGCTGCTCGACGGCGTGGCCGTGGGCGAGGGGCGCTGGGCCGAGGCCATCGGCTTCGTGACGCTCGACTGACGCGCGCGCTCCGCTCAGGGCAGGCGCGCGAAGGAGGCGGCGCTCGCCTCGAAGAGCGCCGAGGCCGCGCCGTCCGCCGCCTCGAACACCGGCCCCGGATAGACGCCGATGAAGAGCACGCCCAGCAGCAGCAGCCCCGCCATCGCCCCCAGCAGCGCCGGGGGACGCGCCCGCGCGTGCCCCTCCGGCGGGTCGAACAGGTACATGCGCCGCATCACCATCAGGTAGTAGTAGAGGCTCACGAAGCTGTTGGCCGCGCCCAGCCCCGCGAGCCACAGCAGCCCGTCGCCCGCGCTCGACTGGAAGAGCAGCAGCTTGGTGGCGAAGCCCGCGAAGAAGGGCAGCCCCGCGAAGGAGAAGAGCGAGGCCGTGATCACGAGCGCGAGGAAGGGCTGCGTGGCCGACAGCCCGCGCAGGCCGTCGATGCTTTCGTCGCCGGTGCGGTTGTAGTGTGCGACGAGGGCCGCGAAGAGCGCGAGCGTGGAGACGGTGTAGCCCGCGATGTGCAGCAGGAGGGCGCTGGAGGCCTGCTCCGCCGTGGCCGCGTCGCCGTGGCCGATGGCGGCGACGGCCACCAGCATGTAGCCCGCCTGCCCGATGGAGCTGTAGGCCACCAGCCGTTTGAGGTTCGTCTGCTGGATGGCGAGGAGGTTGCCCGCCGTCATGGTGATGGCGGCCAGGGCGGCGATGGCCCCGCGCCACTCGGCCGCGTCCACCGCCAGCGCTTCCGTGAAGAGGCGCAGGATGAGGGCGAAGCCCGCCGCCTTCGAGGCGGTGGCGAGGAAGGCCGTGACCGGCAGGGGCGCGCCCTGGTAGGCGTCGGGGGCCCACATGTGGAAGGGCGCCGCCGACACCTTGAAGCCCACGCCCGCCACGACCAGCATGATGGCGGCCAGCGCCGCCAGGTCGGTGCCGTCCCCGCGCGCCGCCAGCCCCTCGGCCACGCCCTCGTAGGTGGTGCTCCCCGTGAGGCCGTAGAGCAGGCTGATGCCGTAGAGCAGCATGGCGCTGGAGAAGGCCCCCAGCAGGATGTACTTGAGGCTGGCCTCGTTCGAGCGCGCGTCCCGCTTCAGGTAGCCCACGAGCACGTAGAGCGAGAAGCTCAGCAGCTCGAGCGACACGTAGGCCGTGAGCAGCTCGCGCGAGGCGGCCAGCAGCGTCATGCCCGCGCCCGCCGTGAGCAGCAGGCCGTAGTACTCCCCGGCGGCGCGCGTGCGGTCGCGCAGGTAGCGCGCGGAGAGGAGGGCGATGGCCAGCGTCACGCCCGCGGCGAGGATGCGGAAGTAGGCGGTGAAGGCGTCCGCGCGCAGCAGCCCCTCGAAGTCCGCGGGGGAATCGCCGATGAAGGGGATGGCCGCGATCAGCCAGGCGAGCGCGCCCGCCGCCGTGGCCCACGCCAGCGCGTCCTTGCGCAGGCGGGGCATCGCCAGCTCCAGCGCCAGCACGGCCACCGCCGAGCCGAGGGCGATGTACTCGGGGATGAAGAGCGTGAAGTCGCGCATCACCCCGTCACCCCCGGCAGGCTCAGCACGGTCTCGGCGAGGCGGTCCGTGAAGGGCGCCCACCAGAGCCCCATGACCAGCATGGAGGCGATGAGCAGCGCCGCCGCCGCGATTTCGATGGGCGAGAGGTCGCGCAGCTCACGCCAGCGCGGGTTGAGCGGCCCGAAGAAGACGGCGGCGAAGAGGCGCAGCATGTAGGCGGCGGCGATGGCGGCGGCGAGGATGGCCAGCCCGCCGAAGATGGGGTAGGTGCGGAAGGTGCCCACGAAGATGTGGAACTCGGCGGTGAAGCCGGAGAGGCCGGGCAGGCCCACGTTGGCCAGCCCCGCCACCACGTAGGCGACCACCCACAGGGGCATCACGCGGGCCACGCCCCCGAAGTCGCGCAGGTCGCGCGTGTGCGCCTGGTCGTAGAGCGCCCCGATGAGCAGGAAGACGAGCGCCGTCATGACGCCGTGGCTGAACATCTGCAGGGCCGCGCCGCTCACGCCGATCTCGTTCAGCGTGGCCAGCCCGATGAGCACGTAGCCCATGTGGCTCACGGAGCTGTAGCCGCTGATCAGCTTGAAGTCGCGCTGCGTGAGCGCGGCGATGGCCCCGTAGAGCGCGCCGATCACGCCCAGCACCATGAGCGCCGGCATCCAGAAGGCCGCGCCCTCCGGCAGGATCTGGATGCCCAGGCGGATGATGCCGAAGGCCCCCAGCTTCATGAGCACGCCGGCGTGCACCATGGACACCGAGGTGGGCGCCGACATGTGGCCGTCGGGCGACCACGTGTGCAGCGGCCAGAGGCCCGCCAGCACGCCGCAGCCCACCGCGAAGAAGGGGAAGATCACCTTCTGGAAGTCGGGGCTCAGGGCCCCGTTGCGGCCCGCCTCCCACAGCGCGGGCAGGTCGAAGGTGCCCAGCCCGGCCTCGTTCACCACCGCGAACACGCCGATCCAGATGCCCACCGAGCCGCCCACCAGCATCAGCGTCAGCTTCATCGCGCCGTACTCCTTGCGCGTCGAGCCCCAGATGCCGATGAGCAGGTAGAGCGGCACCACCGCCAGCTCGTAGAAGAAGAAGAAGAAGAACAGGTCGAGCGAGAAGAAGGTGCCGTAGACGCCCGCGATGAGCACCCAGAAGAGGATGAAGAAGTCCTTCGCGCGGTACTCCAGCTTCCAGGCGACGAGCGTGCCCGCGAAGGCCACCACGCCCGTGAGCAGCGTGAGCAGCGCGGAGATGCCGTCCACGCCCAGGCGCAGGGCGATGCCGTTTTCGCCGAGGAAGCCCACGTGCTCGATCCAGGGCCAGCGCAGCGGCATCTGCAGCACCTCGCCGCCCGCGCGGTAGGCCAGGAACACGTAGATGGAGAGGCCCAGCAGCACGGCCCCCGTGACCGCCGAGAGGCGCCGCGCGGCCATGCGCCGCTCGCCCGGCACGAAGAGGAGCGCCGCCGCCGCCAGCAGCGGCAGCGCCAGCGTCGTGAGCAGCACGTAGCCCTGCGCGTCCGTCTCCGCCACGCCCTAGCCCCCCGCCGCCAGCGCCACGAGCACGAGCAGGGCCACGCCCGCCGCGATGGCCAGCGCGTAGTTCGGCACGCGCCCCGTCTGCAGGTGCTTCAGCACGAAGCCCGCGTAGCCCGTGAGCGTGGCCGAGCCGTCCACGCCCGTGTCGTTCACGGCGAAGCGGTCGAACCAGCTCACCACGTAGCTGAGGCCGAGCACCGCGCGGTCGACGAAGGCCTGGTAGAGGGCGTCGAAGTGGAACGCGCGGCGCGTCATCTCGTACAGCTTCGGCTGCCATTCGGCCACCGCCGTGGCGCGGTCCAGCCGCCCGCCCCAGTAGATCCAGCCCGCGCCGAGGGCCCCGATGGCGAAGAGCGCCGTGGAGACGCCCGCCAGCCCCCAGTCGAGGTGGAACGTCTCGGGGTGATGCAGGTAGACGAACTCGCCGAAGCCGCCGGGGAAGCCGAGGGCCTCGCCCACGCCGCCGTAGACCACGAAGCCCGCGAAGACGGAGAGCGCGGCGAGGACGACGAGCGGCCCCGTCATGCTCGCGCCCGTCTCGCGCACGTGGCTCGCCGCCTCCGCGTCGCGCGGCTTGCCGAGGAAGGTGCGGATGAAGAGGCGCGTCGTGTAGAAGGCCGTCATGATCGAGGCCAGCGAGATGAGCGCGAAGACGAGCGCCCCGCTGTGGCCCTCCACGGCGTGGAGTATCTCGTCCTTGCTCCAGAATCCGGCGAGGGGGAAGAGCCCGGCCAGCGCCAGCGAACCGACGAGGAAGGTCGCGGCGGTCACGGGCATGCGCCGCCAGAGGCCGCCCAGCTGGGCCATCTCCTGACGGTGGTGCGCGCCGATGATGACGGAGCCCGCGCCGAGGAAGAGCAGGGCCTTGAAGAAGGCGTGCGTGAACAGGTGGAACATGCCCGCGCTCAGCACGCCCGCGCCCAGCGCCACGAACATGAAGCCCAGCTGGCTCACGGTGGAGTAGGCCAGCACCTTCTTGATGTCCGTTTGCGCGAAGGCCGCGGCGCCGCTGAAGAGGGCGGTGGTCAGGCCCACGGCGGTGACCACGGCGAGCGCGTCCCCGGCCAGCTCGAACACGGGCAGCAGGCGCGCCACGAGGTAGACGCCGGCCACCACCATGGTGGCCGCGTGGATGAGCGCGGAGACGGGCGTGGGGCCCTCCATGGCGTCCGGCAGCCACACGTGGAAGGGCACCTGCGCGCTCTTCCCCATGGCCCCGAGGAAGATGAACATGACGCTCGCGAAGAGGTAGGCGCCGCCCACCTCGCCCCCCTCCACGGCGGCGATGATGTCGAGGATGTTGAAGGTGCCCGTGGCCTTCCAGAGCAGGATGATGCCGATGAGCAGGCCCACGTCGCCCACGCGCGTGGTGATGAAGGCCTTCTTGGCCGCCTCCGCCGCCGAGCGCCGCTCCCAGTAGTGCCCGATGAGCAGGAAGGAGCTCAGCCCCACCAGCTCCCAGGCCACGTAGAGCAGGAGCAGGTTGTCCGCCAGCACCAGCAGCAGCATGGAGGCCACGAACAGTTGCAGCACGGCGAAGTACCACCAGTAGCGCGGCTCGCCCTTCATGTAGCCCACGGAGAACACGTTGACCATGAAGGCCACGCTGGTGACGACGGCCAGCATCACGATCGTGATCTGGTCCACGGCGATGCCCATGGAGAGGCGGAAGTCGCCGATGGCGGTCCACTCGATGGCGTTGAGCACGGGCCAGGCGCCCTCGCCGCGGCCCAGGAAGCTAGCCAGCACGGCGAAGAAGAGGCCGAAGCCGGAGGCCGCGCCCAGCACCGCCAGCCAGTCGCCCTGCCGCGGCAGGCGGCGTCCGAGGGCGGCCAGCGCCAGGAAGGCGGCGGCGGGAACGGCGGCCAGGATCCAGGCGTGCTCAGCCACGCGCCCCTCCCCTCACCATCGCAGCGTGGCCGCCTCGTCCACGTTGGCGGTGGAGCGGTTGCGGAAGAGGCGGATGACGATGGCCAGCGCCAGCCCCACCTCCGCCGCCGCCACCGCGATCACGAACACGGCGAAGACGATGCCCGACGCCCGCCCCGGGTCCAGGTGCGCGGCGAAGGCCACGAAATTGAGGCTCACCGCGTTCAGCATCAGCTCCACGCTCATCAGCACCAGCACCGCGTTGCGCCGCGAGAGCACGCCGTAGACGCCGAGCGAGAAGAGGATGGCGCTGAGGACGAGGTAGTTCTCCAGCGGGACCACTAGTCGCCGTCCTCCTGCCGCGCGATGGCGATCGCGCCCACGAAGGCCACCAGCAGCAGCGCCGCCATGATGATGAAGGGCGCGCCGTAGTCCTGGAAGAGGGCCTCCCCGATGCGCTCGATGGAGACCGCCACGGGCGAGCCGCCGAGGTTCCCCGGCCAGGCCGTGGACACGGCCACGCCGATGAGCGTGGCCATGAGCGCCGCCGCCACCAGCGCGCCGAAGGGCGCCTGCGTCCCCGTCAGCGGCTCCGGGCGCCCCGACGCGCCCATGCGCGTGAGCATCAGCGCCAGCAGGATCAGCACCGTCACCGCGCCCCCGTAGATGAGGAACTGCACGAGCGCGATGAACTCGATCGTGAGGAACAGGTAGATGGCGCCCACGCCCGCCAGGCTGAGGATGAGGAAGATGGCGGCGTGCACCACCGAGCGCGAGAACACCACGCCCGCCGAGGCCCCCACCACGCCAGCGGCCACGATCCACCAGAGCACCTCGGTGATCACGCGCCGCCCTCCGGCATCGTGCCGCCCAGCTCGGCGATCATCGCCGCGACCTCCGCGGGCACGGCCTCGCCCCGCGCCAGGTGCTCGCGCGCGGCGCGCTCGGCCTTCATGCGGCGCGCCCGCAGCTTGCGCGGCGAGTTGGGGTCGCCCTGCCCGCCCGCCGCCGGCGCCGCGGCCGGAGCGGCGGCGTCCGCCGCCCCCGCGGGCGCGGGATCGTTCCCCGTGATCTCCCGGTAGAGGGCGCTCTCCGTGTCGTTCAGCGCGCGCAGCAGCTCGTCGGGCACGGCCTCGCCCTTGTCGAGATGCCCGCGCGCGGCGCGCTCGGCCTTCATGCGGCGCGCGCGCACCTTGCGCGGCGAGTTGGGGTCGCCCACGTCGCCCGCGGGCGCGGCGGCGGCGGGAGCGCTCGCGGCGGCGGGCGCGGGAGGCGGGGCGCCCACGGGGGGAACCGGCTCGCCCGTGATCTCGGTGTACAGATCGCTGCCGTAGCGGCGCAGGGCGGTGATCGTCTCCGCGCTCACCTCGCCCGCGTCCCGCTCGGCGCGCGCCTCGCGCTCGGCCTTCATGCGGCGCGCGCGCAGCTTGCGCGGCGACAGTGCGGCCGCCTCCTCGTCCTCGGCGCTGACGGCGGCGGCGGGTCCGGCGGCCTCGGGCGGGGCCTCCGGCTCACGCTCGCGGATGGCCGCGCCCAGCCCCTGCGCGATGCGTTCGGCCTGCGCCGCGCGCGCCTCCGGGCGGGCCCCGGCGAAGCCCGGCGCGGGCGCCGCCTCGCCATCCGCCAGGGCCGCGTTCGCCTCGATGTCGTCCAGCGGGCGGAAGGGGTTGGCCAGTTCCCCGCTCTTGCTCGCCGCCAGCAGATCCTCGATGTCCTTGTGCAGGTCGCGCCGGTCGTAGGCCGAATGCTCGTGCCCGGCCCACGTGTTGTCCATGGCGATGGCCTCGAAGGGGCAGACCTCGATGCAGATGTTGCAGCGCATGCAGCGCGCGTAGTCGATCCAGAACTTCTCCACGATCTTGCGCCGGTCGCTCGTGCCCTCGCCGTACTTCGGGTTGTCGTGCATGACCGCCGTCATGCAGTCCACGGGGCAGTTGCGCACGCAGATGTTGCAGCCCGTGCAGAAGGGCTCGTCGTGGTCGAAGTCCCACGTGAGCACGGGGAAGCTGCGCTGCCGCTCCGGCAGTTCGCGCTTCTCGTCGGGATACTGCACGGTGACGGGCCGCCGCGTGAAGGTGGAGAGGGTGGTGGCGAGCCCCTTGAGAATGCCGATCATGGCGACGGAACCCCCGCCTGTTTGTAGGCGCCGACGAGATGGTCCACGGCGGGCTTGCGCACGGCGCGCAGGTAGACGGCGCCGAGGAAGGCCGCGGCCCCCGCCCAGTTCACCGCCGCCAGGATGATCTCGGACCAGCCGAAGTAGAGGAAGAGGCCGTTCACCAGCAGCAGCGCGAAGCTCACCTCGATGAGCGCCTTCCAGCAGAAGCCCATGAGCTGGTCCATGCGCAGGCGCGGCAGCGTGGCCCGCACCCAGAAGACGAGCAGGATCATGAGCAGGCTCTTCACGAAGGTCAGGATCAGCTGCCACCACCAGCCCCAGTCGTCGCCGAAGGGGAACTGCCAGCCGCCCAGGAAGACCGCCGCCCCGAAGATGCTGAAGGCCCACAGGGCGGCGTACTCGGCCAGCTGGAACATGCTCCAGCGGATGCCCGAATACTCCACGAAATAGCCGCCCACGATCTCCGATTCGGCCACGGGAATGTCGAAGGGCGCGCGGTGCAGCTCGGAGAGCATGGCCGTGGTGAAGATGACGAAGGCGAGCGGCTGCACGAGGATGAAGGGGCGCGACTCCTGCATGGCCGCGATGGCGTTCAGGTCGAGCGTGCCCGCCAGCATGGCCACCGCCAAAAGCGCCACCACGAGCGGGATTTCGTAGCTGATCATCTGCGCCGCCGCGCGCACGCCGCCGAGCAGGGCGTACTTGTTCCCCGACCCCAGCCCGGCCATGAGCACGCCCACGATGTTCAGCCCCAGCACGGCGAACACGAAGAACATGCCCAGCGCCAGGTTGCGCACGCCCCAGTCGCGCGCGAAGGGTAGCGCCACGAGCACGAGGAAGACGGGGATGAAGGTGAGGTAGGGCGCGAACTCGAACACCCAGCGGTCGGCGTTGCGCGGGCGCACGTCCTCCTTGCACAGCAGCTTGAGCGCGTCTGCCACGCCCTGCAGCAGGCCGCGCGGGCCCGTGCGCGTGGGGCCCAGCCGCATCTGGAAGCGCGCGATCACCTTGCGCTCGCCGTAGGTGAGGTAGACCACCACCACCGTCATCAGCAGCACCACGATCACGATGCGGATGATGGCGTCCAGCCAGCCCACGCCGAAGAAGGCCTCGCCGAAGCTCACTTGTCCACCTCGCCCAGCACGATGTCGAGCGACCCCAGGATGACGATGGCGTCGGCCACGTAGGTGCCCGTCACCAGCTCCCGCAGGGCGGAGAGGTTGCAGAAGGAGGGGGAGCGCAGCTTGGCGCGGTAGGGCCGCGCGCCGCCGCGCGCCATCAGGTAGACGCCGTACTCGCCCTTCGTGCCCTCCGTGGGGAAGTACAGCTCGCCCTCGTCGATGCGCAGCGTCTTGGGCAGCTTCGGCGCGAGCACGCGCCCGCCGGGCATGGCGTCCAGGCACTGCTCCACCATGCGCGCGCTCTGGTGGCACTCCGCCAGGCGCACGTGGAAGCGGTCGAACACGTCCCCTTGCCGGCCCACGGGAACGTCGAAGTCCAGCTTCGGGTAGACGCCGTAGGGCTCGGCCTTGCGGATGTCCCAGGCGAGGCCCGTGGCGCGCAGCATGGGGCCCGTGAAGCCCCACGCGATGGCCTGCTCCGGCGTCACCGGCGTGAGGCCGCGGCAGCGCTCCACGAACACCTCGTTGCCCGTGAGCAGCCCGTCCAGGTCCTCCAGCCCCTGCCGGACGGAGGCCAGCACCTCGCGGCAGCGCCGCTCGAAGTTGGCGGGCAGGTCCATGGTCACGCCGCCGATGCGGAAGTAGGTGGGGAACATGCGGTCCCCCGCCACCTCCTCGAAGAGGTCGTAGATGCGCTCGCGCTCGCGCCAGGCGTAGGTGAAGCTCGTGCCGAAGGAGCCCACGTCGGCGCCGAAGGCCCCGAGGAACATGAGGTGCGAGTTGATGCGGGAGAGTTCCATCATGAGCGCGCGGATGTACTCCGCGCGTTCCGGGGCCTCGATGCCCGCGAGGCGCTCCACGGCCATCACGTAGGCTCCCTCGCAGCACATGCCCGCGAGGTAGTCCGTGCGGTCCCACCAGCCCATGGCCTGGCGGTAGTCGGCGTTCTCCGTCAGCTTCTCCAGCCCGCGGTGCAGGTAGCCGATGTAGGGCTCGCAGCCGACCACGCGCTCCCCGTCCACGGTGAGCACCATGCGGAAGACGCCGTGCGTGGCCGGGTGCTGCGGCCCCACGTTCACGGTCATGTCCACCGTGTCGAGGTCGCCCGCGGGGGCGGCGGTGCGCTCCTCCGGCCAGATCGCCATGCTAGCGGTCCACGCCCGGCGGGCCGTCCTCGATGCCCTGCAGGATCTCGGCCTCCTGCAGGGGGTGGGCCTTGCGCAGCGGATGGATGCGCAGATCCTCCTCCAGCAGCAGGTTGCGCGGGTCGGGGTGCCCGGCGAAGGCCAGCCCCACCATCTCCGCGGCCTCGCGCTCGTGCCAGTCCGCCGCCGGCCACAGCCCCGTGAGCGTGGGCAGCGCGGGATCGTGCGGGGGCGTGGCCACGCTCACCTGCAGGGCGTGGCCGTGGCGCAGGGAGCAGAGCTGGTAGCGCGCCGCCAGCCCCTCCTCCTCCATGTCCAGCGCCACCACGTTGCGCAGCAGGTCGAAGGCCAGCTCGGGGTCGTCGCGCAGCCCCGTCATCAGCTCCAGCAGGCGCGCGGGCGCCACGCGCAGGTCGGCGTACGTCTTCGTGCGCGAGGCCGTGAAGGGCACGTCCGGCAGCCGCTCCCGCACGAGCGCCGCGATGGCCGGTTCGTCCGCGCGCGCCTCCGCCTCCGCGCTCATCCCGCCGCCCCCTTCTCCTCCATGATCTTCTCCTGCAGGGCGATGAAGCCGTCGAGCAGCGATTCCGGGCGCGGCGGGCAGCCGGGCACGTACACGTCCACGGGGATGATCTTGTCCACGCCCTGCAGCACGCGGTCGTACTCCGTGTAGGGGCCGCCGTTGGTGGCGCAGGCCCCCATCGAGATCACGTACTTGGGGTTCGGCATCTGCTCGTAGAGCAGCTTGATGGCGGGGGCCATCTTCTTCGTCACCGTGCCGGAGACGATCATCACGTCGCTCTGCCGCGGGCTGGGCCAGGGCACGATGCCGAAGCGGTCGAGGTCGTGGTTGCTCATGAACGTGCCGATCATCTCGATCGCGCAGCAGGCCAGCCCGAAGGTCATGGGCCAGAGCGAACTCTTGCGGCTCAGGGCGAGCACCGTGTCCACGCCCGTCTGCATCACGCCCGGCAGGACGATGCGGTAGGCCGCGCGGTCGTCGGGCAGGGCCACGGGCGTGAGGCGCTCGGCCTCGTTCCCGTAGTCCGGCGCGTAGGCCGGGGCGGCGGTCGTCGCGTTCTCGCCGTCGCTCATCGCCACTCCAGCACGCCCCGCCGCCAGGCGTAGACCAGCCCCGCGCCCAGCACCGCGATGAACGCGAACATGTACCAGAACACGAAGCCGGGCAGGTCGAGGAAGGTCACGGCCCAGGGGAAGATGAAGATCGTCTCCACGTCGAAGATGAGGAACATGATGGCGAACAGGTAGTAGCGCACATGCACCTGCGACCAGTTGCGCCCCGTGGGCAGCATCCCGCATTCGTAGGACACGCCCTTGCCGCGCTCGCGCGCGAAGGGCCCGAGCAGGCGCGCGCCCACGAGCGCCGTGAAGACGAGCGCGAAGCCCGCGATGGCGGCGATGAGGACGGCGGCCCAGACGTCGTAGAAGCTCATGCCCCTGACTTTCGCGCGCGGGAACGTGGCGCGCCCCCACGCTACACCGGAGGGGGGAGGGCGGCAAGCGCGCGCGGGGAGATTGCGCGTTCGGGGCCGCGCTGGCACAATCGTTCGCCCATGCAGCCTCCCTGGAAGATCGCGCCGCATACCGTCGCCAAGCATGAAATCCTGCGCCGCTACCTTCAGGCGTACTACCCGAAGCTGGCGAGCACGCAGGGGCGCATTGTCTTCGTCGATGGGTTCGCCGGGCCGGGCGAGTACGAGGGCGGGAAGCCGGGATCGCCGGTCATCGCGCTCGAGTCCCTGATCAAGCATCGCCACTTCCCTCGGATGTCTGGCTGTGAGTTCATCTTTCTGTTCATTGAGGCGGACCGTGCCTGTTGTGAGATGCTGCGGGACAAGCTCGCTGAGCGGCAGCGCCACCCCAATGTGAAGATGATCGTTAAGCATGGAACCTTCGAAGAGCATATGGGCCGGGTGCTCGACAGCCTCGGCGAGAAGCAGATGGCGCCCGCCTTTGTGATGGTCGATCCCTTCGGCGTGAAGGGACTGCCGCTGAACCTGCTGAGCCGCCTGTCCTTCCCCAAGACTGAACTGCTCGTCACCTTCATTTACGAATCGATGAGCAGGTTCCTCGGCTCGGACGACTTCGAGCCGCACCTCGACAATCTCTTCGGCACGTCCGAATGGCGACAAGCCATGAACCTGCACGGAGACCGGAGAAAAGAGTTCCTGAGCGATCTCTACGCTCGCCAACTCGGAAGCATCGGCATGGAGTATGTCCGCCTGTTCGAGATGAAGGACGCGGGGAACCGGACGGAATACTTCCTCGCTTTCGCGACCCACCACACAGAGGGGCTACGCGTCATGAAAGAGGCTATGTGGAAAGTCGATCAAGCGACCGGTGGTATGTTCTCGGACTTCACCGCGCCTAGCCAGGAGCAGGCGAAGCTGTTTGAGGACGAGCCGAACTACGCCCAACTGCAATGGCTGATAATGGACCGCTTCGCCAAGCGTGCCGGTGTTCCCGTCAGCGAGATTGACGAATTTGTGCTGGTCGAGACCGCGTTCCGCGAGACGCACGGTAGGACTGTGCTACGCGCGGCTCGGAAGAACCGGCTTGTGACAGTCGAGGGGGGAAGGGGGCTTACTGGGGCGCGGGTCACGTTCAGGTAGCGCAGGCGGCGAGTGCTGGCATCCCGTCCCACAGCTCCCCGTCGAGCTCGCGGCCCGCGCGCCCCTTCCCCACGCGACGCCCCTCCGCGTCGTGCGCCCCCCACTGCTTGAAGAAGAACGGCACGCCCGCCGCCGCGCACGCCTCCCGCAGCGCGCGCGCCCACTCCGGCCTCATGCGCCGCGCCCGCGGCCCCGACTCGCCCCCGCAGATGACCCAGCCGATGTCCGACAGGTCGATGCCGTCCAGCGGCCCCAGCAGCGGCTCGCAGGAGGCGAAGCGCAGGGCCGCGGGAATCCCCCGCAGCGCGTCCAGCCGGTGCAGAAAGCGGCGGTTCTCCACGGAGACGCCCAGCCACACGTTGTCGGGCCAGGGGAGCGCCGCGGCCAGCGCCCGCGCCCGTTCGGGGCGCTTCGTGAGCACCTGGAAGGTGTGCCAGTGCGCCCGCTTCATGGTGTCGAACACGCGCCCCACGAACCAGTCCTCCACGCCCTCGTGGAAGAGGTCGCTCATGCTGTTCACGAAGATCGTGCGCGGCTTCTTCCAGCCCAGCGGCAGCTCCAGCCGTTCGGGGCGCTGCTGGAGCTCGAAGCCCCGTTCGTAGGGATGGCCGGGCACGCCGCGGAAGCGGTTGGCGAACGTCTCGGCGTAGCAGTGGGCGCAGCCGGGGCTGACCTTCGTGCAGCCCGTCACCGGGTTCCAGGTCGACTGCGTCCACTCAATGCCCGTCGTGGCGCTCATGCACGGCCTCCGGTCCCGCCGTCTCCAGTATGGGAACTTCCGTTCGTATGCGCCAATTTCCCGCGTGTTCCCGTATCCTAGCGGCGGGGCGACCGATGCGCCGCCGAACGGAGGATCGCCCGATGCCGCGCGAGACGGTGACCCTCGCCCTCAACAGCGGGACGGCTATCGGCTTCGGCGAATTCGCCGCGGCGGTCGCGCACTTCGACAAGCTCCTGAAGGCCCTTTCGGAGGCGGTGGCGGGCCGGAGCGAGCCCATTGAGTGGTGGTTCGGGGACGTCGCGGCGGGCAGCGCGGCCGTGACCGCCGCCGCGGACCACGGGAAGGCCGCCGACGTGGCGCGGGAGTGCCTGAAGGTCGGGCGGGCGCTGGACGGGCACGGCGACATGCCGCACGGGAAGCGCGTCCGCGTTCCGGCGGAGGGACTGGCCGCCATGCTCCGGAACGGCGTGCGCGAAATCCGCCTCGAGACGAGCGAGGACGACGTCGTGCTCCGCGCCGGCGGCCCGCTCCACGACGGGCCCGTCGTCGTTCCGCTCCGTCCCGCGCTGGGGGCCATCGAGGGAACCGTCGAGGTGCTCAGCCGCAGGCGCGGCCTCCACTTCATCCTGTACGACGCGCTGCACGACCGTCCGGTGTCCTGCTACGTGAGCGGGGAGCACGCCGATCTGATGCGCGACGTCTGGGGCAGGCGCGTCATCGTCCAGGGCCTCGTTTCGCGCGACGCGGAGCATGGCTGGCCGCTCGCCGTGCGGCAGGTGACGCGGATCGAGCCCGTGCCGGAAGCCGTGCCCGGCGCGTGGCGGAAGGCGCGTGGGGCCATCCCCCGCCAGCCCGGGCAGCCTCGCGCCGAAGAGGCGATCCGGCAGCTGCGCGATGGTATGGACATGAGGTCTCGTCCCGTGCGATGACTAGCCGCCCCCCCCCCCCCCAACGCCCCCCCCATCCCGTATCCTGTGGCGGCGCGACCGCGCCCTCCGGAGGCTCCGTACATGGACGTGAACAGCTTCGACGACATCGCCGACGACTTCGCCGACCGCGTCAACCGCGTCGTCTGGTGCTCCCTCGCCACCGTCGACCGCAAGGGACGCCCCCGCTCCCGCATCATCCACCCCGTCTGGGAAGGCGCCACCGGCTGGATCGCCACCGGCCGCCATTCCCACAAGGAGAAGCACCTCGCGGCCACGCCCTGGGTCTCCCTCACCTACTTCCACCTGCCCCCCGACAACCCCCTCGGCCAACAGCAGGTGTACGCCGAGTGCCGCGCCGACTGGGAGGACGACCCCGCCGAGAAGCGCCGCCTCTGGGACTTCATCAAGAACGCGCCCCCGCCCGTCGGCTACGACCCCGCCCTCTTCTTCCAGACCGTGGAGAACCCCGAATTCGGGATGCTTAGGCTCACCCCCTGGCGCATCGAGCTCTCCGCTATCGGCGACATGATGACCGGGCAGGAGCCGCGCGTCTGGCGGCAGGACGCCTAGCGTGGCCGCCCGCGTCGTCCGCGCCATCAACCACCCCGCCGTCTTTCTGCTCGCCGTCGCCGCCATGGCCGGCGTCGTCGTCGCGGGAGAGCCGATCGGCATCATCGCGACGGCCGGCGCCATCGGCCTGCTCACGCCGTTCTGGTTCGCGGGGGACTAGCGCCCGTGGACCCGCTCGTGCGCGCCGACATCGAGGCCTTCGCGCGCGCCTCCACCACGCCCGAACCGGAGCTGCTCCAGACCATCGCCGAGGAGACGCAACAGCTGGGCGCGCGCGCGGGGATGCTCACGGGGCGCCTCGAGGGCCGCCTGCTCAAGCTGCTCGTCGCCATCCTGCGCCCCCGCCAGGTGCTCGAAATCGGCTGCTTCACCGGCTACTCCGCCCTCTCCATGGCCGAGGCCCTGCCCCCCGGCGGACGCCTCGTCACCTGCGAGATCAGCGAGGAGCACGCCGCCATCGCCCAGCGCAACTTCGACCGCAGCCCCATCGGCGACCGCATCGAGCTGCGCCGCGGCCCCGCCCTCGACACCGTCGCCGCCCTCGACGGCCCCTTCGGCTTCGTCTTCGTGGACGCCGACAAGGCGAACTACCCCGCCTACTACGACGCCGTCCTCCCCAAGCTGGCCGACGACGGCGTCATCGCCTTCGACAACATGCTCTGGGGCGGGCGCGTGCTCGACGATGGCGACGGGACGGACGACACCGCCGCCATCCGCGCCCTCAACGCGCGCCTCGCCGCCGACGCCCGCGTCGAGTGCGTGCTCCTCACCGTGCGCGACGGCCTCACGCTCGTGCGCCGCGCCGCGCCGAAATCCCCTACGCTGGACGCGACGACTTCGCGGAGGAACGCGCCATGAGCGAAAACGGAGCCACCGAACGCGGCACCTGGACGGTGAAGGCCGGCCTCGCCCAAATGCTCAAGGGCGGCGTCATCATGGACGTCGTCTCCCCCGAACACGCCCGCATCGCCGAGGAGGCCGGGGCCTGCGCCGTCATGGCCCTCGAGCGCGTGCCCGCCGACATCCGCGAGGACGGCGGCGTGGCCCGCATGAGCGACCCCGAAATCATCGCCCGCATCACCGAGGCCGTCACCATCCCCGTCATGGCCAAGGCCCGCATCGGCCACTTCGTGGAAGCCGACATCCTGCAGGCCCTCGGCGTGGACTACATCGACGAGTCCGAGGTGCTCACCCCCGCCGACGAAACCCACCACATCGACAAGCGCGCCTTCACCGTGCCCTTCGTCTGCGGCTGCCGCGACCTCGGCGAGGCCCTGCGCCGCATCGCCGAGGGCGCCGCCATGATCCGCACCAAGGGCGAGGCCGGCACCGGCGACATCGTGGAGGCCGTGCGCCACATGCGCGCCGTGCGGGACGAAATCCGCCGCCTCCAGACGCTCGCCCCCGACGAGGTCTACGCCGTGGCCAAACAGCTCGGCGCCCCCGTCGAGCTGGTCGCGCGCGTGCGCGAGGAGGGCCGCCTGCCCGTCGTCAACTTCGCCGCCGGGGGCGTGGCCACGCCCGCCGACGCCGCCCTCATGATGCGCCTCGGCGCCGACGGCGTGTTCGTCGGCTCCGGCGTCTTCAAGGCGGACGACCCGCCCGCCGTGGCCGCCGCCATCGTCGAGGCCGTCACGCACTACGAGGACGCGGCCCTGCTGGCGCGCGTGAGCCGGGGGCTGGGCGCGGCCATGCGCGGCCAGTCCGTCGCCAGCCTGCCGCCGGAGGAGGCGCTCGCCGGAAGGGGCTGGTAGCGGCTACGCGCCTATCGCCACGAGTGGAAGTCGTCCGGCAGCACTTCCAGCAGCGCCTCCGACGCCATGCCGTACACGTCGTACGTCAGCTCCAGCTGCGGCAAGGCGCGCTCGATCAGGTGCCACACGTTGCCCGGCCTGGGCCTGGCGGAAGCGTTCGCCCGCGCCCGCACGCTGAAGCCGCGCTTCGTCCGCTGGCCGTCCGTGTACAGCTGCAGAATGAGCTGGATCACGCCCGTCGAGGTGAACACGCGCGGGTAGTCGAGCACCGCCTTGGCGATGTCGCCGGAGTCCGTCAGCGGCTGGTCGAGGACGTAGGCCACGCTCTCACCGTGTTGTTCGTACAACCGCCATGCCGACCAGAGGTAGTGGCGGTAGCGCCGCTGCGCCGACCGTTCGCCCAGAAACAGCGACGTCGTGTCGGCATGCAGCCGCACGCTTCCATCCCTCACGCGCACGATTTCGGGGAAGTAGAACATGCCGAGCCACGACCACACGCCCGCGTGGTCCATGACGAGGTGGCTCACGTCCTTGAGCTGCTTCGACAGGTACGCCCCCGCCTCGCGCCGCGTGCGGAAGGCGCGCCGCTCCACGCGCACGGCGTCGCTGAAGGGACGGCTGTAGCGCGGGCCGAAGAGCAGCTCGCGTGGCGGCTCGCGCTCCCCGTCGGGCTCCTCGCGCAGCGCCAGCAGGAACGCCTGCGCCTCCGCGATGCCCTCCGCCGTTAGCTGCCGCAACGGCGTCCCCGACGGCGTCGGCGCGCCCGCGGACGGCTCCGGGGCGTCCGGCGCGGGCCGACCGGTCTGCTGCTCCGCCTGCCAGCGCAACCGCTCCTCCCACTGCGCCGCCGAGAGGCTGGCGCGCTCCGCCCGCGCCGCCTCGTCGTCCTCCGGCCCGTAGTACCAGTCGTCCATCCCCCGCGCGGGCACCGTCGCGGCGACGGGCCAGTCCGTCGCGGGGCCCGCGTCCTCGCCCGCCGCCGAGCGCTCCGCCAGCGCCCGCGCGACGGCGTCCGTCTCGAGGCCGAACACGGCCCCCTCCATCGTCGACGAGCGCTCGCCCGCCCGGGGGAGATCGCGCGGGGACGGCGCCTCGACCTTGCCCGCGGGTTCATCCACGGGCTTCTCCCGGGCATCGGTCTCCGCCTCCAGCCGCGCGATCACGTCCTCGATCCAGCCGACCACCGTCGCGCGCCGCACATCGTCTCCGGGCACGCGCCACGCCCGCACGAACGCCTGCCATGCCGCCGACCCCTCCGGCGGATCGGAGCCCGTGTCGGCTGGCCATTCCCGCACGAACGCCGTCCACGCCGCCGACCCCTCCGGCACGTAGTCGCGCAGGTTGACCATCATGGGCGCGCCGGGCCGCATGAGACTGGCGCGCGCCTCGCGCAGCTGTTCGAGCGCCTCGCTCACGGCGTCAGCGCCGCCCACGCGCGGAAATCGTCCGGCAGCACGTCCAGCAGCGCTTCCGGCCCCATGCCGTACACGTCGTAGGTCAGCGCCAGTTGCTCCAGTACGGCTGGGAGACGCCGGATATTGCCGGGATGTCCCCGTTTGGCGCTGAAGCCCCGCTTCAGTTTGTTCTCGCGGGTATACAGACGCAGGGCCAAAGGAACGATGCCCGCAGAGTTAAAAATGCGTGCATACCCGCCAATGGCCTCCAACAGATCCCCTCGTGCGGTCAGAGGCTGATCAAGAAGGAACGACGCCCGCTCGCCGTACTGTTCAAAGATACGCCACGCCATCCAAAGGTAGTGCCGGTAACGCCGCTGTGCCGCTCGTTCCCCCAGGAACAGGCTCGCCTCAGCGGTGTGCAACTGCACCTGGCCATCCTTCACGCGCACGGTGTCCGCGAAGTAGTACATGCCCAGCCACGACCACACGCCCGCATCGCCCAGAACCTGTCGGCGCACGGGCGCGAGCAACGGCGACAGGTACGCGCCCGCCTCGCGCCGCGTGCGGAAGGCACGCGGCTCCACCGCGATGCCCGCGCCCGCCTCGAACGGGCGGCTGTAGCGGTCACCGAAGAGCAGGTCGTCGGGCGGCGTGCGGTCCCCGTCGGGCGCATCGCGCAGACGCGCGAGGAACGCCTGCGCCTCCGCGATGCCGGTCGGCGTGAGGTAGTGCAGCGGCATCCCGTCGCTCACGCCAGCGCCTCGCGGTAGGCGTTGGCCGCGTCCAGCGGCCTCTTCGCCATCGCGCCCACGACTGCGTCGATCCACTCGCGGGCCTCGTCGTCGTCCCGGTCGGCGTCGCGCGGCCCGCCCAGGTACGGCGGCGCGCGGTCGGGCAGGTAGGCGCGCGCGATCCCGAACCAGTCCGCCCACCGCTCATCCGGGTCGTCCGGCGGCGCGCGGTCGATCAGGACCATGCGCGTGAGGATCGTGCGGAACACCTCCGGCATGACGAGCGAACGGAAGGCCGGGTCGCGGCGCACGGACTCGCTGATGCCCGGGATGGCGGAGTTGACCTTCAGCACGGGGTTGCCGTTGTCGCCGTCGAACTCGACGCGCCAGACCTCCTCGCCGAGCTCGTCGCTCTCCTCCAGCGGCAGGCGCGAATCGAGCGGCAGCACCGGCTTCAGGTTGGGCGCGTGGCCCAGCAGCTTGCCCGAACCGTCCGCCGCCACCACGAACACGCGGAAGCTCGCGCCCGCGGGAACCTCCGTCAGGCGGCGCTCCTCGTCGGGCGGGGGCGTGCGGTACCCGACCGTGCCGTAGTCCCAGCGCTGGGAGGCGTTGCCGCGCGCCGCCTCCACGCGCACGCGCGCCTCCGCCGGGAAGCGGTAGTCCGCCAGCCGCAGCGTGAGGTCGAAGATGGGCGCCTCGCCCCGCTCCGCCGAGCGCAGATCGAGGCCGATGTCGCGCCGGTGGATGCGCTTGCGCCCCGTGCGGTTGATGCGGCTGATCACGCGGCGTCCTCCTCGTTCTCTTCCTCAACGGCCCGCTCCTCGCGCACCTCCACCTTCACGTCGCGCTCGTCGAAGCCGGAGACGCGCAGCCGGAAGGCCTCGTCCGTCACCTCGAAGCGCAGGGCGTTCGGACCAGTGATTTCGGGCTCGCAGCCCTCAGTCCCGTCCATCTTCAGCCCCTCGTCGAGCGAGAAATCGGGCGATCCCTGTCGCACGCCCGCCTCGAACACGGTGAAGGGGTTGCCGCGCACGGTGTCGTAGGCGAAGCGCACGCTCCAGACCGTGCCCGCGACCGGCTTCTCGCTGCCCGCCGGCTTCCGCACCACGAACGCACCCACGGGCGAATCGACCTGCAGCGGGCTGGGGCGAGACGGGGGCGGCGGGGGCGGTTCCGTGCGGTCGCCCTGCTTCCGGCTCTGCCCCCTGCCGATGCGCGAGGGATCGCCGGGGAAGAGGTCGGCGAGCGCGTCCATCTGCCGCTCGCGGGGCCGCTCGACGAGGCGCTGGAGCAGGTGCACGGCGGCGCGTCGCACGTCCTGCACGCGCTGGTAGCCCCCGACCCAGTTGTCCTTCAGCCGCTGCGCGTGCGGATCCCACGACTCGTGCGCCGGGCCCTCGGCGTCGCGCAGCATGTGGCCCAGCGGAGAATCGCCATCGACGAACACGAGCGCCCGCGCCTTCTGCCGCTCGATGTGGTCCATGTGGGGAATGCGGAGCGGCCCGCGCATGAAGTAGTCGTGCCCCTTGTCCATGCGGTCGTCGCGCTCCAGGTACAGGTGGAAGCCGGTCCCGATGATGCGGTCGTCCTTGCGCGAGCGGGCGTCCGTCGTCAGCCGGAAGGCGAGCCGTTCCCCGCGCTCGTACCGCTCGCGGATGGCGTCGAGGTCGGCGCGCCCGGCGAGCGCGTCCGCGAGGTTCCGCGCCGGAAGCTCGGTGTGCGCGCGCGCGTTCCTATCAAGCGCCCAGCGCGCGAGCTCGATGGCCCCGCGCAGCGACTCCGGCGACTCGTCGTCGCGCTCGGACTTCGCGATGCGCCCGATCTCGTCCTCGATGGTGTCGGCGTCGATGGTGCGCGTCGCCTCGTTCGGGTGGACGATCTCGACCGTGAGGTCGCCGCGCACGACGGGCAGGAAGTACTGCGTGAGCACCGCCCGCGCGATGGCCGCGGGCGCCAGCTCGGCCTTCGGGTAGGGCACGATCACGGAGAGGCCGGGGTTCTCCAGCCGCTCCAGGTCGAAGTCGCGCAGCGTCTCCTGAATGAAGTCGTCGGAATCGACGGGCAGCGGGAACCACTGCTCGTCGACGGCGTCGTCGTGGGCGGCGAAGGAGCCGTAGTAGCGGTACTTGGTCTCGCCCAGGTGGTGCGTCTTGAGCAGCGCCATGCCCATCAGCAGCCAGTGCTCCTCGCCCACGCGCTGCGTCATGCCCAGGTAGGCGTTGACGATGGAGGCGTCGGGGAACACCCATTTCCCCAGTCCCCACGAGCCCGCGTCGTTCTCGCCCTTGGGGGAGATGCCGATGCTGCGGAAGAAGCCCCAGAAGTCGTTGCCCCGTTCGCGCTCGGTGTTGGCGCGGACGTCGCCGCGCAGCCCCGTCGTGCCGAAGTCCTCGACCACGAGGTAGTCCATCGGCCTGTCGAAGCAGGCGAGCGCGTCGTAGGCAGCGCTCTCCTCCTCGCTCTCGTCCCCGTCGGACGCGCCCGCGCTCATGCCGCCCGCCTCCACCACCGCCTCGACGTGCTCCTCGAGGCCGTCGAGATAGCGCGCGGCCCGATGCGGGGGAAGCGCGTGGCGCTGGCCACTGAAGACGAAGCGCACGCGCACGGTGCGGCCGTCGATCCCGGCGTCGAGCGAGTTCTGGATGGCCTCGCGCACGAGGCGACCGGGCAGATCCGCCTCGCGGCTGAAGAACTCGCCCTGCACCGGATCCTGGTTGATCTCCGCGGGCGTCATGCGCGCGAATCGCCAGCGCGGATTGGTCATGGCGTCCCCTCCGGGCAGCGCCGCATTCTCCGGGCCGCCCCGGAGCGCGTCAACGCGCGGACGCCGCCTCAGGCCGGGCGGCCCCGCAGCCGCTCCCCATCCCCCGGCGTGGCCAGCAGGAAGGCCACGATCTCGCGCCAGTGACGGCTCACGTAGTACTGCCCCGCCAGCGCCGCCGCCGTGCCCGCGCCCACCACCGCCCACTCGCCCGCGTTGATCGTGGAGAAGTTGAAGAAGTCGCGCAGCCAGGGCGTGTACACCGTGAGCACGAGCGCCGCGCCCAGCGCCGCCGCCAGCAGCAGCGTGAGCACGGGCCGCGTGAGGCTGCGGAAGGAGGCTCCCTCGAAGCCCAGCACCTCGATCACGAAGCCGATGCTGGTGAAGCCGATGACCAGCGACACCAGCGTGCGCGATTCCTCCACGCCCTGCCCGAAGAGCCACTCCACGGCGAACTGCACGATCATGGCCACGACCCCCAGGGCCACGCCCGCGGGCAGGGCGAAGCGCAGCACGCCGTGCAGGTAGTCCCGCCCCGCGCCCGGCGGGGGGATGCTGATGCTGATGAAGATGGCGGGGATGCCCAGCGCCAGCATGGCCGTGAGCGAGCCGTGGCGCGGCAGGAAGGGGAAATCCAGCCCCAGCAGGTTGGTGGCGAAGATGAGCAGGTAGGCGTAGATGCTCTTGGCCAGGAAGAGCTTGCTCAGGCGCGCGGAGTTGCCCAGCACGAAGGTGGCCTCGCGCGCGCCGCGGATGAGCGCCGCGAAGGAATCGCGCAGCAGCACGATGCCGGCCACGCCGCGCGCCGTGGAGGCGCCCGATTCCATGGCCACGGCGATGTCGGCGGCGCGCAGGGCGTGCACGTCGTTGGCCCCGTCGCCCACCATGGCCACGAAGCGCCCGCGCTCGCGCAGCGCCTCCACGATGGCGCGCTTGCGCTCCGGGGAGATGCGCCCGAAGACGCTGTGCGCTTCCACGGCGTCGGCGAAGGCCTCGCCCTCCAGCGTCTCCAGGCGCGCGCCCGCGATCACGCCCCCGCGCGTCTCGATGCCCAGCTGGCGCAGCAGCGCGGCCACCGTGCGCGGGTCGTCGCCGCTGATGATCTTGGGCTCCATGCCCAGCTCGTCCATGAGCGTGAAGGCCTCCTTCACCTCCGGGCGCAGCACGTCGGCGAGCGTGATCAGGGCCAGCGGGCGCAGGCCCTCGAGGGGCGCGTCGCGCTCGGGCAGGGTCTCGGCCTCGGCGAAGACGACGCCGCGCAGGCCCGACTCGCTGGCCTCGCGCGCGGCCCTCAGCAGCTCCGCGCCGGGGCCGTCGGGGCGCGCCAGCGTCTCCGGCGCGCCCAACGCGAACACGCGCCGCTCGCCGCCGGACTCCAGCCGCATGGCGCTCCAGCGCCGCGCCGAACTGAAGGGCACGTTGCCGTCGGGGCGGGCGTGGCGGGCGGCGGGGGCGAAGCGCTCGGCCAGCGCGGCGGCGGTCTTGCTTTCGCCCGCGGCGGCGGCGGCGAAGGCCCCCAGCCAGCCCTCCAGCGCCGCCGCGTCCGCGCCCGCCGCCCAGCGCGCATCGCGCACGCTGAGGCGGTTGGCCGTGAGCGTGCCCGTCTTGTCGAGGCACACCACGTCGGCGTAGTTGAGCGCCTCCACGGCCTGGATGTCCTGCACGATGGCCCCCGAACGGGAGACGCGCACGGCCCCCACGGCGAAGGCCACGGTCATGCCCAGCAGCAGCCCCACGGGCACCACCGTGGTGACCGTGGCCGTGGTCGCGCGCAGCGACTCCGTGAGGCCGCGGTCGTCCACGCTGTAGGAGATGAGCAGGGCCGCCGTGAGCACCACGGTGGCGCCCACGAGCACGCGCAGGATGCGCTTCAGCTGCAGCTGCAGGGGCGTGGCGCGGCTCACCAGCCGGCGCGCGTCCGCCGTCAGCCGCAGGGCGTAGGCCTCCGCGCCCACGCGCTCGGCCGTGTAGTAGAGGTCGCCCGCCACGCAGAAGGAGCCGGAGAGCAGGCGGTCGCCCCGCGCCTTGCGCACGGACGCCGATTCGCCCGTGAGCAGCGATTCGTCCAGCTCGGCGGCGCGCCCGGCCACGGGGCCGTCGGCCACCACCTGGTCCCCCGGCAGCAGGTGCAGCAGGTCGCCGCGCACCACCGCCTCGGCGGGGATTTCGCGCTCGCCGCCGCCGCGCACCACGCGCGCCCGCGGGGCCGTGAGCGCCACCAGCGAGCGCAGCGTGCGCGTGGCCCGCAGCTCCTGCCAGGTGGAGACGGCCACGTTGGCGAACACCACGGCCCCCACGAACAGCCCGTCGCGCACCTCGCCCGCCGCCAGCAGGGCCGCGATCATGATGAAGAGCGTGACGTTGAAGAAGGTGACGGCGTTGGCGCGGATCACGTCGCGGTCGCGGCGCTGGCGCGTATCGTCGGCGTTGCCCTCGCCCGCGGCCAGCCGCAGCGCCGCCTCGGCCTCGTCCAGCCCGGGCCCGGGGATGGCACCCGCGTCCGCCGTCGCGCTCGTCACGCGCCCAGCGTACGCGACGCGCGCGTTGAGAGGAGAGCGCCCGCGCGGGGCGCGCGGGCTGAGGGCGGAGGAGAGCGCCGCGCTGGCGCGCGGCTGAGGAAAGAGTGGCGCCGCCGCTGGCGATATGCGATACTGGCCGCACCCCCCCGTCGATGCGAATCGACGGGCCGACGCCCTCCGCCAGGCGGAGGGCGTTTATCGTTTCCAGGAAGCGGGCCGCTCCAGCGTGGCTCCATCGGCCCCGCGAACGCGCTCCGGCAGCTGGCTCTTCCGAAGAATCCCGCGACCGATGGGGATGGCCGCCGTCGCCGCGCGGCGCAGGTCGTACGACCGTCGGGCGGGCGGGAAGGCGACGGCCACCTCCTTGCCCCAGCGGCGGCGCACCATCTCGACGGGGCCGACCAGATCGCTGTCCGCGGAGATGAGGATGGCCGTGTCGAAGCGCCGTCCGCGGCGTCGCCGAGCAGCGCCGAGCGCCCGCAAGGGGCCGTAGCGCGCCGCTGGCCTATACTCCATCCCCCATGTGGGGAATTGCGCCGTGACGCGCGTCATGATCTTCATCGACGGGAGCAACCTGTACCGCTCCCTCAAGGATACGTGCGGGCGCACGGACCTTGACTACGAGAAACTGTGTCTCGCGCTCAGCGATGGCAGGGAGCTTCGGCGCGCCTACTACTACAACGCGAGGCGGGATCAGTCGCGCGAGCCCGAACGGTATGTGAGCCAGCAGCAGTTTTTCGACTACCTCCGCCGCGTGCCGAAATTGGAGGTCAGGCTCGGCAACCTCGTGTACCGGGGTTTCCCCGAGCCCCGCCCCATTCAGAAGGGCGTCGATGTCCGTCTGGCGACCGACATGCTCGTGTACGCCCTCCGCGGCAACTACGACACGGCCATTCTCGTGAGCGGGGACACCGATTTCGCCGATGCGGTGCAGGCGGTCAAGGAACTCGGACGCAACGTCGAGATCGCTCTGTTCGGTGTGGGTTCGTCCCGGGCGCTCAGGGACGTCGCGGACGACGTGATCGCGCTCACGCCAACGTACTTCGAGAATCTCTGGAGTGGGGGACGGGATTAAACAAGGAGGGGCCGCGATGGCGGCCCCCCTGAACCGGCGGTTGGCGTGCAACCGACGGGAGTACAGTGCTGAGCAGGTTACGGCATGGCGCGCCGACGCGCAAGCGCGCCCCTGGCCCTATACTCTCCCCCCATGTGGAAGACCATCGGCCTGCTCAGCGCCCTCTGCCTCGCCTTCATCGGCCTGCTCATCGGCCTCTCCCTCGGCGGGGCGTGAGCGCCGGGAACGCGCGCGCGCCCGCCGAGGGCTTCGTCTCCCGCCACCTCAACCGGCGCCTCAGCCGCCCCCTCGCCGCCGCCCTCGCGCGCACGAACGCCAGCCCCGACGCCCTCACGCTCGCCAGCCTCGCCCTCTCCCTCGGAGCCGCCGCCGTCACGGCCCTGGGCTGGTCCGTGGCGGGCGGCGTGGCCATCCAACTGGCCAGCGTGGCGGACGGTGTGGACGGCGACCTCGCGCGCCTCACGGGCCGCGTCTCCCGCTTCGGGGCCGCGCTCGACGCCATCGCCGATCGCTACGCCGACGCCGCCATCCTCGGCGGCATGACCATCCACGCCGCGCGCTTCGAGTCCTTTCCGCGGCCCGAGGTCGCGGGCGCGCTGGCCCTCGCCGCCGCCCTCGCCGTGAGCTACAGCCGCGCCCGCGCCGAGGCCGCCGGCCTCTGGCCCGCCCTGGCCGCCATGCGCGGCCCACTCGCCCTCTCCCGCCTGGCGGGACGCGACGCGCGCCTGCTCGCCGCCGCCATCGGCACGGCCCTGGGCCAGTGCGGCTGGACGCTGGCGGCGCTGGCGGCGGCGGGCGCGCTCACCGTGGCCGTGCGCCTGTTCGCCGCGCGCCGCGCCGCCGCCGCCGTCCCGTGACGCGCGCCGCCGTCTGCCGCGTTCCCCGCACGGCGCGCGTGCGGTACGCTGGAGCGCGGTGGCGCGCCCGCGTAGCCCCGAAGAGGCCCGGCGGTACCCCAATGTCCCTGCTCAGCGACATCCGCGACGACATCCGCGCCACCATGGCGCGCGACCCCGCCGCCACCAGCGCGATCGAGGTGGCGCTCCTCTACCCGGGCTTCCACGCGCGCCTCGCCCACCGCCTCGCGCACGCCCTCCACCGGCGCGGCCTGCCCCTCGCCCCGCGCGGCGTCATGCACCTCACGCGCTTCCTCACGGGCATCGAAATCCATCCCGGCGCCGTCATCGGGCCGCGCTTCGTCATCGACCACGGCATGGGCGTGGTCGTCGGCGAGACCGCCGAGATCGGCCCCGACGTGACGCTCTACCAGGGCGTCACGCTGGGGGGCACGAGCACGCGCCGCACGAAGCGCCACCCCACGCTGCGCGGCGGCAACGTGGTGGGCGCGGGCGCGAAGGTGATCGGCGCGGTCGAGGTGGGCGAGGGCGCGCGCATCGGCGCGGGCTCCGTCGTCATCACGAACGTGCCCCCCAACGCCACCGTGGTGGGCGTGCCCGGACACATCGTGGCCTTCCACGACGACTCCAACGGCGTCATGCAGCGCCTGCCCGACCCGGAGTGGGAGCGCCTCAACCAGCTGGACGAGCGCGTGGACGAGCTGCGCGACCTGATCGCCCACCTGGAGGAGCACGTGGGGAGCCTGCACGAGGACCGCCACGACGCCGAGCGCGAGACGCCGCGCGCCTGATGCTGCGCCTGCGCGACACCCTCGGCGGCGGGAAGCGCCCCTTCGCCCCCATCGGCGACGAGGTGCGCCTCTACGTCTGCGGCATCACGCCCTACAGCGAGGCCCACCTCGGCCACGCCCTTTTCTCCGTCGTCTTCGACGTGCTGCGCCGCTACCTCGAATGGCGGGGCCACCGCGTGCGCCACATCCAGAATTTCACGGACATCGACGACAAGCTCATCGAGCGCGCGAACGCGACGGGCGCGAGCGTGGCCGAGCTGGCCGAGCGCCATTCGGAGGCGTACCTGGCCCAGCTCGCGCGCCTGAACGTGCTGCCCGCCACCGCCTACCCGCGCGCCACGGAGGAGATGCCGCGCATCGTCGCCTTCATCGAGGGGCTGGTGGCCAGGGGCGCGGCCTACCCGTCCGGCGGCGACGTCTACTTCCGCGTGCGCTCGCGCCCCGACTACGGCAAGCTCTCCGGGCGCGCCATCGACGACCTGCGCAGCGGCGCGCGCGTGGACCCGGGCGAGCTGAAGGACGACCCCCTCGATTTCGCCCTCTGGAAGGGGGCGAAGCCGGGCGAGCCGAGCTGGGAGAGCCCCTGGGGGCCGGGGCGCCCGGGCTGGCACATCGAATGCTCGGCCATGGCCGTGGGCGCGCTGGGCGAGCAGATCGACATCCACGGCGGCGGCGCGGACCTCATCTTCCCCCACCACGAGAACGAGATCGCGCAGAGCGAATCGGGCACGGGCAAGGCCCCCTTCGCCCGCTTCTGGCTGCACAACGCCCTCCTGCGGCTGGAGGACGAGAAGATGTCGAAATCCAGCGGCCACCTCGTGGGCATCGACGAGGCGCTCGACCGCCACGGCGCGGACGCGCTGCGCATGTTCATCCTCACGAGCCACTACCGCAGCCCCCTCACCTACGGCGAGGACGCGCTGGAGGCCGCGCGCGCGGGGGCCGAACGGCTGCGGCAGGCGGCCTTCGCCGCGGGGACGGGCGCGGGCGCGGCGCTCGATCCGTCCCCCTTCCGCGAGCGCTTCGTGGAGGCCATGGACGACGACCTGAACACGCCGCGCGCGCTGGCCGCGCTCTTCGACCTGGCCCGCGCCGTCAACCGCGCCCACGACGAAGGCGGCGACGCGGGCCGCGCGAAGGCGGAGCTGCGCGAGCTGGCGGGCGTGCTCGGCTTCACGCTGCGCGAGCCCCCGCGGCGCGAGCGCGCGCCCGATGCGTTCGTGGACCTGCTCGTGGGGCTGCGGGCGGAGCTGCGCGAGGCGCGGCAGTGGGAGCTGGCCGACCGCGTGCGCGACGGGCTGGCCGCGCTGGGCGTGGAGCTGCGCGACGGCCCCGAGGGCACGGACTGGTCCTTCCGCTGACCTCCCGCCTCCGTTCCATATTGAACTGATGGTTTCACATGGGCGGATGGAAGCGGCCACACGCACGCTTGGATGAATAAGCGGACACCCAACGGACCATAATCGGCCATGAGGAGACTATGGAGCTAGGCGAACAGGTTGGCGTACTCGGAGCAGCGGAAGACGCGGTGGCGCTGCTGGCCGGTCACCTCCTCCAGCACCCCCAGCTCCACGAGGCGGCCCACCAGGCGGTTCGCCCCCTGGAAGGTGAGGCCGAGGATCGCCCGCGCCTCGGGCACGTCGATGAGGGGGCGCCGGTAGAGCGCCTCGAGCAGGCGCAGCCCCGTGCCCGCGCCGCGGCCAAGATGCGCGACGATGAGGCCGCGGTGGCGCTCGCGCAGGTCGACGATGCGGCGGGCCGTCTCCGTGGCGTCCGCCGCCGCCGCCGCCACGGCGCGCAGGAAGAACGCGATCCACTCCTCCCACGCCCCCTCCTCGCGCACCGCCTGAAGCGCATCGTAGTAGCTCGCGCGGTGCTGCTTGAGAAAGTGCGAGAGGTAGAGGACGGGCCGCCGCAGCGCCTCCTGCTCGCAGAGGAGGAGCGTGATCAGCAGGCGGCCCACGCGCCCGTTGCCGTCGAGGAAGGGATGGATCGTCTCGAACTGGGCGTGCACCAGCCCGATGCGGATGAGCAGGGGCAGCCCGCGCTCCTCGTGGATGAAGCGTTCGAGGTCGCCGAGGGCGGCGGGCACGACCCGATGCGGCGGCGGCACGTAGAGGGCGTCGCCGAGCAGGGCCCCCGGCGGCCCGATCCAGTTCTGGCTCTCCCGCAGATGGCCGGGCTGGCGCTCGCCGCCGCGCGTCCCCGTGAGCAGGCGCTCGTGCACCTCGCGGATGAGGCGCACGGAGACGGGCAGCGACGCCAGCCGCGCCAGCCCGTGGTCCATGGCCGCCACGTAGTTCAGGACCTCGCCCACGTCCTGCGGCTGGCGCGCGCGCAGCACGCGCGCCTCGGCCGCGAGCAGGTCGTCCAGCGAACTCTGCGTGCCCTCGATCTGGCTGGAGAGCACGGCCTCCTTGCGCACGTACATGGCCACGAACAGATCCTGGCTGGGCAGGATCTGCGTCGAGCCGTCGAGCCGCCCCAGCGCCTGCTCGGCGCGCGCCAGCAGGCCCGCCAGGTCCGGCGTCAGGTCGAACGGCGGCGACGGCGGCAGGGGCGCGGGGATGAAGGCGCGGTAGCCCTGGGGCTGCAGCTCGTAGCGCCCCGACCGTCCCGTTCGCGTCTCGCCCGCCATGTTCGCCCCCGATGCGATGCAGCCGTGAATCGGCTGCCATGTTCAATCATTAGTTTAGCATGGAGTGAAAGGAGCGGCCAAGCGTGCGTCTGGTTTCATAAGGAAGCACCGTTCGGACCATAACCATGCGATACGGATTCCACACTGGCCCCCACCCCCGCGCGCGGGAGTGCTACACTCGCGGCCAATTCCCCAGGAGCCGTCGCCATGCGCTTCACCCACGAAAGCGACGTCGAGGCCTTCCGCGAGGAAGTGCGCCAGTTCATCGCCGACGAACTGCCCCCCGAGGAGGAGCGGCTGGAGCGCGCCCGCGGGGGCGGCTTCCGCGCCAACGAGGAAGAGTACGCGTACACCATGGGCTTCCAGCGCAAGCTCGCCGCGCGCGGCTGGCTGGCCATGGCCTGGCCCGCGGAGTACGGCGGCGGCGGCGCCTCCCACATGCGCCAGCTCGTCTACAACGAGGAGATGGCCTACGCGGGCGCGCCCGTGGGCAACATGGGCGTGGCCTGGGTCGGCCCCTCGCTCATGCTCTACGGCACGGAGGAGCAGAAGCGCCAATACATCCCCCCCATCGCCGCCGCCGAACAGTGGTGGTGCACGCTCTACAGCGAGCCCGGCGCGGGCAGCGACCTCGCCTCCCTGCAGACCAGCGCCGTGCGGGACGGCGACGACTACGTCGTCAACGGCCAGAAGATCTGGACCTCCGGCGGCCACCTCGCCGACTGGGGCTGGCTGGCCGTGCGCACCGACCCCGACGCCCCCAAGCACAAGGGCATCTCCCTGCTCATGCTCGACATGAAATCGCCCGGCGTCACCGTGCGCCCGCTCATCAACCTCGGCGACCAGCACAGCTTCAACGAGGTCTTCTTCGAGAACGTGCGCGTGCCCGTCAGCCAGCGCGTGGGCGAGGAGAACCGCGGCTGGTACCACCTCGCCGTGGCGCTCGACTTCGAACGCAGCGGCATCGGCGCCTACTCGGCGGGACGGCGCACGGTCGAACGCCTCGCCAGGCTGGCGAACGAGCACCCCGCGCTGTGGAGGCATCGCCGCACCATCCGCCACGAGCTGGCCGAGCGCGCCATCGAGGTGAACGTGGGCACCTTCCTCGCCTACCGCGTGGCCACGATGCAGGCGCGGGGCCTCGTGCCCAACCACGAGGCCAGCGCGAGCAAGCTCTTCGGCAGCGAGCTCAACCAGCGCCTGCAGCTGACCGGCATGCGCCTGCTGGGCATGGCCGGGCAGCTGCGCGGCGAGTCCTCGCGCGTGGGCCACGACCAGGCGCAGTTCTTCCTGCGCTCGGCGGCGAACACGGTGGAGGCGGGCTCGAGCGAGATCCAGCGCAACATCATGGCCACGCGCGGCCTCGGCCTGCCGCGCGGCTAGGGGGCGCGGCATGACGACGGAGCTCGCCCGCGCGGCCAGCATCCCCGAGGCGCTGGCCGCGCCCCGCTACAGCTTCGCGGAAGCCGCGCGGCTCGCCCGCGTCCGGCCCGTCACGTCGCGGCGCTGGATCGCCGGGTACTCCTACCCTGGCGAAGGCGGCGAGCGCGTTCGCAAACCGCCCGTGGCGAAGGGCGCGCCGCCCGCGCAAGGCTCCGCCTCCTTCGCCGACCTCGTCGAGGTGGCGGCCATCCGCGGCCTCCTCGGCCTCGGCCTCTCGCTCCCCCGCATTCGCGGGATCGTCGAGAACTGCCGCGACCTCTTCCAGTCCGAGCGCCCCCTGCTCTCCCACCGCTTCCGTACGGACGGGCGCGACGCCTTCGTGCAGCTCGACGGTATGGGGGGCGAGCTCGTCAGCGTTCTGCAGGGAAAGGGCGATACCGCCTGGGACGAGGTGCTGGGCCCCTTCCTCAGCACGGTCGAATACGAGGACGAGTGGGTTCACCGCTGGTGGCCCGGAGGGCGCGAGCGGACGGTCGTCATCGACCCCCGCCTCGCCTACGGCCTGCCGGTGGTCGCGGGGACCGGCGTGCGCACGGAGATCATCCGCGAGCGCGTTGAGGCGGGCGATTCCCCGGAGCAGATCGAGCGCGACTTCGGAGTGCCCCGCCGCGCGATCAAGGACGCGCTGGAATTCGAGCGCTCCCTGGCCGCGTGATCTTCATCGACCGCTCCATTCCGCGAAGCGTCGCGGATGGACTCAAGCGCGTTCGCGACGACGTGATCTGGCTCGAGGACCGCTTCGCGCCCGCCGCCCCGGACAGCGAATGGCTGGCTGAGGCGGGCCGCGAGGGCTGGCTGGTGATCACGCGCGACAAGCGAATCCGCCATCGACCGGCGGAGATGGAGGCGATCCGGGAGCACGGCGTCGGCTGCTTCGTCCTCGGCCACCGCAAGAACCTGACGCGCGAAGCGTACTGGGCTTCATCCCTCCCCTGCTGGATGAGATGGAACGGCTCTTCGCGGAGACCAGCCGCCCATTCATCTACGTCGTGGACTCGGCCGGGACGATGCGAAGGGCGCTGTAGCGCCGCTCAGGGGACGCGGCCGAAGGCCGCCAGCTGGCGCAGGCGCAGGACCGTCAGCTGGCCTTGCCACGCCACCCGCGCCCGCTCCCACGCATCCGGGAACGCGCCCATCCAGCTCCAGTGCGGCGACCACGCGCCGTCCGCGCCCTGCGTCTCGATGAGGTAGTCCAGGTGCCGCTCCACGTGCTCGCGGAAACGCGGGTAGAGGGGCGAGTCGGGCGCGTCCACGACGTCCAGCGGCTGCAGGACGTAGCCGCCCCACTGCGCGGGGTCGGTCGCCAGCGTCGCCTCCACGATGGCGACGACGCGCGCGAACACCGCCTCGCGCGCCGCCGCGGGCACGGCGGGCGCGCACGCGAAGCGCGCGTAGCACTCCGCCGCGTCCTTGCCCGTGGCGGCGGGATCGAGTTCGGCGGCGCGGCCCACGACCGCGTCCGTGACCTCCGCGAGGAGGGCCGCATCCACCGCGCCGGCGCAGGCGTGCAGGACGGCGGCGACCGCCGGGCGGGGGTTGTCGGCGAAGAAGCCCCACGACTCGGCGAAATCCTCGCCCCAGCGCCACCAGGGCGCGTGCGGCCCGCCGTTGTCGTGCCGGGGAATGAGCGGCCACGAGCGCCAGTCGGGCGCGTACGCGGCCACGAGGCTGGCGACGGCCCCCGCGACCAGCGGATGGCTCGCGGGAACCCGCAGACCGGCCAGAATCTCCAGCGCCCGCAGCGTGTTCACGACCGACGAGGCGCCGCCGTCGTCGAAGTCGGCCTCCATGCCGCAGAAGCCGCCGTCCGCCGTCCGCCGCTCCGCCAGCGCGGCGAGCACGGCCTCGCGGTCGCCGTCCAGCAGCGCGCGGTCGAGCGGCTGCGCGTGCGCCAGCGCGAAGGCCCGCGCGCGGTCCCGTCCCTCCGCCGTGAGCCGCTTCACGCCGCCCCTAGCGCAGGGCGCGCCCGCCGTCGATGGCGATGACCGCGCCCGTTACGTAGGCGCTGGCGTCGCTGGCCAGGTAGACGGCGGCGCCGGCCACGTCGGCGGGCGCGGCGAAGCGCCCCATGGGGATGTCGGCCAGCAGCCGCTCGCCGTGGCGGCTGGCGAAGAGGCGGTCCGTGAGCTCGCTCTCCGTCCAGCCCGGCGCGATGGCGTTCACGCGCACGCCGCGCCCGGCCCATTCCAGCGCGCAGGCCCGCGTCATCTGCAGCAGCCCCGCCTTCGTCACGGCGTAGGCCCCCTGCCGCTCGTCGGGGTGGAGGCCGAGCATGGAGGCCACGTTCACGATGGCGCCGGGCAGCCCCGCCGCGAAGAGGCGCGTGGCCACCTCGATGCCGCAGCGCCACGCCCCCCGCAGGTTCACCCCCGTGAGCAGGTCGAACTCCTCCGCCGTGGTCTGCTCGATGCGCTTGTAGAAGGGGCTCACGCCCGCGTTGTTGACCAGCACGTCCACGGGGCCGAGGGCGCTGGCCCGCTCCACGAGCGCGCCCACCGCCTCAGGGTCGGAGACGTCGCAGGGGATGGCGATGGCGTTCGGGCCCAGCGCCCGCGCCGCCGCCTCCAGCGCCTCCGCGCCGCGCGCGCTCACCACCACGCGCGCGCCCGCCGCCACGAACGCCTCCGCGATGGCGTAGCCGATGCCGCGCGAGCCGCCCGTGATGATCGCCGTCTTCCCATCCAGCGAGAACGAGGGCCCCTGCGCGCACACGCCCGCGAGTCTACCGCGCGCGTACGATGCGCGCGTGGCCGAGCCCGACGACGTCCGCGAACTGGCCCTCGCCCTGCCGGGGACGAGCGAGCGCCCCTCGTACGGGACGCCTGGCTTCCGCGTGCGCGACCGCCTCTTCGCGCGCCTGCACCAGGACGGCGAGTCCCTCGTGCTGCGCATGGAGCGCGACGAGCGCGCACTGCTCGCGCAAGCCGAGCCGCGCAAGTTCTTCTGGACACCGCACTACGAGCGCCACGACTGGGTGCTGGTGCGCCTCGCCGCCATCGACCGCGCGGAGCTGGGCGAGCTGCTGCGGGAGGCCTGGGCGCTGCGCGCGCCAAGGGCCCGCGCCCCGCGCTGAAGGCGGGCGGGCGGTACCATGCGCGCGTGCCCGCCGTCATCGACCCCGAACGCGCGGTGGCGCACCTGCGCGGCGCGGACCCCGTCATGGCGGGCGTCATCGAGGCCGTGGGGCCGCCGCGCCTGCGCCCGCCCGAGGCCTCGCCCTTCCTCGCGCTGGCCCGCTCCATCCTCTTCCAGCAGCTGGGCGGCAAGGCCGCCAGCGCCATCCTCGCGCGCTTCGTCGCCCTCTTCGCCGAGGAGGGCGCGGACGCCTTCCCCGAACCGGAGCGGGTGCTCGCGGCCACGGAGGAGCGCCTGCGTTCGGCGGGCGTCTCGCGCGCGAAGGCCGCCGCCATCCACGACCTCGCGGCGCGCTTCGCCAGCGGCGACCTCAGCCCCGAGCGCTTCGACGAGTGGGACGACGAGGCCATCATCGCCCACCTCACGCGCGTGCGCGGCGTGGGGCGCTGGACGGCGCAGATGTTCCTCATGTTCCAGTTGCGGCGCCCCGACGTGCTGCCCGTGGCCGACCTCGGCCTGAACCGCGCCATGTCGCGCCTCTACGGCCTGCCCATGCCGCCCTCGCCCGCCGAGGTGGAGCGCACGGGCGCGCCCTGGCGGCCCTGGGCCACGGTGGCCTGCTGGTACCTCTGGCGCAGCGAGGACGTGATCCCGCCCGGCGGCGCGCCCCCGCCGTGAGCGCGGACGACGAGACGCGCCGGAACGTCGAGGAAGCGAGGATGATGCTGAACGCCGACTGAGCCGTTCGCGCGGCGCGCCCGATCGGGTGCGCCGCGCCACCGGACGCGGTAGCATCGTGACGGATGGCGAGACGGGAGCGGCGAGGTGATGCGCCATGACGACGGCTGAACGGGCGGCGCCCGCGACGACGCAGCCGCACGATCCGCTCGACGACCCCGAAATCGCGGCGAAGGTCGCCGAATACCTGGAGAAGCCCTACACCATCACGATGGTGCGCGACGACTCGCCCGGCGGCCCCCCCGCCTGGGTGGTGTGGGTCGAGGAGCTTCGCGGCTGCGTCAGCCAGGGGGACACGGCCGAGGAAGCGACGGCCATGATCCGCGAGGCGATGGAGCTCTGGATCGGCGGCGCCATCGAGCACGGCGACCCCATCCCGCCCCCGAAGGAGCACTTCCCTGAGTACGACGGCGCCTTCCGCGTGCGCGTGCCCGCGGGCCTGCACGAGCGCCTCGCGCGCGAGGCGAAGGCGCAGCGGGTGTCGCTCAACCAGCTGGTGACGGCCATCCTCGCGGAGGGCGTGGGCTGGCGTCCCGCCCGCGACCGCGCCTGACAGCGCGCGCCGCGCGATGACGACCGCTGAACGGGCGACCGAACCGCCGCCCGCCCCCAACCTGCTGGACGACCCGGAAATCGCCGCGAAAGTCGCGGAGTACGCGAAGCTGCCCTACACGGTCTGCCTCTACTACGACGACTCGGAAGGCGATCCCGTGTGGATGGCCTACGTCGACGAGCTCGACGGCTGCATGAGCCACGGCGACACGCCCGAGGAAGCGACGGCCATGATCCGCGAGGCGATGGAGGGCTGGCTCGCCGTGGCCGTCAAGTACGGCGACGCCATCCCGCCCCCGAAGGAGCACTTCCCGGAGTACGACGGCGCCTTTCGCGTGCGCGTGCCCGCAGGCCTGCACGAGCGCCTCGCGCGCGAGGCGAAGGCGCAGCGGGTGTCGCTCAACCAGCTGGTGACGGCCATCCTCGCGGAGGGCGTGGGCTGGCGTCCCGCGCGCGACCGCGACTGACAGCGCGCGCCGCCGCCGTTTCCCCTATGCTGGCCCCGTGCCCGAACAGTACGTGGCCACGGACAAGCGCACCGGCCTCGAGGTGGCGGTCACGGGCGAGTTCCCGCCCCACCACGACGACCGCATCCGCATCGCGCGCACCTGCACGCTCTTCACGCGCCTGCTCGCCACCATCCTCTCCAACGAGAGCGAGAGCGACCGGCGCGAGCAGTTCGTGGCCATCGAGACGCAGCTGGAGCTGGCCGAGGCGCTCATCCGCGGCGACCTCACGGAGGTGCAGCGCCTCCTGCGCCAGACCATGGAGCGCATGGGCATGGGCCCGGAGCAGCTGGACGAGGTGGCGCGCCGCATCATCCGCGAGTTCGGCGAGGATGGTCCGCCCGACCTGCGCAACCTCGGCGATCTGCGAGACCTGCGCGGTCCCGGCGATTCCGGCCCGCCGCTCCCGCCCGACGACGAAGAGGACGACGACGCTCCCCCGCCGTCCATCCCCCGGGGCTGAGCGCGTCCTACCACCAGACCCCGATGAAGCTGTTGACGAGAAGCGCGACGACGAGGATCGCGACGGCCGCCAGCGTGGCTGGCGCGGTTATGAGGGATCGAGTAAGGTGAGGGCGGAGGGGCACCCGATGGAACCGAGGGACTGGCTCGTGCTCACGCTCGCCTCGCAGAGCGAACCCATCCGCATCCAGAAGGCGCTGTTCAAGCTGTCGCGGGAGGCGGAGCTGCCTGTGGAGGAGACCTACGACTTTCGCCCGTACAACTGGGGGCCGTTCAGTCCGGCGATCTACGATGACCTCGACAGCCTGCTTCAGGACGGGACCGTCGAGCGGGTGCGGATGCCGAATGTTTCCTGGGCAAGCTATCGCCTGACGGCGCTGGGCAAGCGGTCTGCCGTGAAGGCCCGCGAGAAGGCAGATGCCAAAGCGGCGGAGGCACTTGCCCGCATTTCTACCTGGATCGATGAGCGTTCCTTTAGCAAGCTGCTTCGGGATCTCTATGAAGAGTATCCCGATATGGCCTCGCGCAGCCTCTTTCGGCAGGCGACGTAGTGGCCACTTCGGCGACGGTTATCGTTGCTCTTAGGTTCGCGACAGGAGTTGTCTTCGCATCGGACTCTCAAACGAGTGATCCTGCCCATAATGTCCGTTGGGAGACCACGAAAGCACAGCAGGTCGGGCATCATCCGCTTGTGGTGGCATTCAGCGGTAACACCGGTGTTTCCAGTCGTGCTCGTGAAAGTATCGAGGAGCTGAATTTTCGGGTGAGTACTTTTCAGAAACGCGAGCGAGTGCGGAAAATGATTGACTCGGCACTGAAGGAGCACTATGTCTGGATTGCGGAACGAATGAAGCCCGGGACACCCTTCGACCAAGTGATTGGTTCCCCTAGGATGATAGCTCTACTCGCTTGCTTTGCAGAAGATAAACCGCAAATTATTGAATTTGGTCAGGACGGTGACTCCGACTTTTTCGAGTATTTCCATGCAGTGGGGAGTGGCGCTGCGACGGCCCACGCAGTGTGGCGAACACTGGGTGGAAAGCGATTGTCTGACCTTCCCGAGGAAAGGGCACTTCACGTGGCCCTGCGCATCATGCGTACTGCTGTGGATGTGGACATGACGGGCATCAGCGAGCCATTTACTGTGTTCGTTGTGAGTGAAGTGGGGGCCCGCGAAGTTTCGCCCGCAGAGATGGATGCCCTACAGCAGGGAGTGCAGGAGTGGGAAGATGAGCAGATCCGTCAACTTCTGGCGGAGCTCTGACTAGGCGCGCTCAATGGTGGCCGTGAGGCCGCGCGACTCGAGCCCGTCGCGGTAGTGCTCGGCGGCCTCCTTCGGGCACTCCACCACCGTCGCGCGGCCCTCCGTGTGCGCCTCCAGCATGATCGCCGCCGCATCCTCCACCGTGAGCGACGGCACGCAGCGCACGAGCGACTCCACCACGTGCGCCATCGTGTTGCGGTCGTCGTTGTGGAGCACCACGCGCCAGGGCGGGACGAGCGCCAGCAGCGCCTCCTCGTCGAGGTCCGTGCGCGGCGCGGCGGGCGCCTCGCTCACGGCGCGCGCTCCCGCGGGGCCAGCGCCCCCAGCGCGAACGCCGCCCGCTCGACCGTGGGGAAGACGGCCAGCCCGGCCCCCACGAACCCGTCGCGCACGGAGTCGATGAGCGCGCGCTGCCACGCCTCCGGCGCCTCCGTCGCGCCCAGCACGACGGCCACGGGCACGGGCGCGGCGACGACGACCTCGCGCAGGCGCGCGCAGGCATGGCGCAGCCGCTCCTCCGCGTTCGGACGCCCCAGGAACCACTCCTCGCCCACGTTGGCGATGGCCAGGTCGTACGCCCCCGACGCGGCCATGTGCGCGAGCAGGCCGTTGGCGGAGAGGCCGCTGCCCGCGAGGATGGACTGGTCCACGGGGTTGCCCACCCAGTCCGCCAGCGCGGGGGCGCGTTCGGCCACGCGCGCACGCACGGACGCGGGCGGCGGCGGCAGCGTCAGCCCCGCCGTCGCGCAGGCGTCGGCGGACTGCACGCCCCGTCCCCCGCCCCCGCCCGCCACGGCGGCGCGCCGTCCCCGGGGCCGCGCCAGCAGGGACGCCGCCGCGAGCAGGTCCAGCAGCTGCTCCTGCGTGCGCGCCTCCAGCGCGCCCGCCTGCCGCAGCATCCCCGACCAGACGGCGGCCTCGCCCGCGAGCGCGGCGGTGTGGCTGGCCGCCGCCCGCGCCCCCGCAGCCGAGCGCCCCGCCTTGTACACGACCACCGGCTTGCGCGCGCACGCCCGCCGCAGGCTCGCGAAGAGCGCGCGCCCGTCGGCCACGCCCTCCACGTACGCCCCCACCGCGTCCGTTGCGGGATCGTCGGCGAGGTAGGCGAGCAGCTCGGCGGGCGTGAGGTCGAGGCCGTTGCCGTAGCTGGCCGCCTTGCCGAAGCGCAGGCCGCGCGCCGCCCCCCGCAGCACCGCCTCCACGGCGTTGTTGCCGCTCTGGCTGAGCAGGGCCGTTCCGCCCGCCGCGCGCGGCAGGTCGGGGCGGAAGGCCACGCGCGCGGCGGGATGGTAGACGCCGAGCCCGTTGGGGCCGAGCAGGCGCACGCCGTTCGCCCGCGCCCGCCGCGCGATCTCCGCCTCCAGCGCCGCCTCCTCCGCGCCCCCCGTCTCGCTCAGCCGCCCCGTGAACAGGTGCAGGAAGGGCGCGCCGATGGCCCCGCAGGCGTCCGCCACGGCGGGCGCGCCGCTCGCCGGAATGCAGCAGATCACGAGGTCCACGGGCGCGCCGATGGCCTCCAGCGTGGGGCTGGCGCGGTAGCCCGCCACCTCCTCCGCCGTCGGATGGACGGGGTGGACCGCCCCCGCGAAACCGAACTCGCGCAGGGCGCGCACGTAGTCGTGTCCCGCCGAATCCACGTTCGCCGAGGCCCCCACCACGGCCACGGAGCGCGGCGAGAAGAGCCGGTCGAGACTGGCGGCTGGCGGCACGCCCGCGATTCTAGCCCGCGCCGCCGCGCCCCCGCCCGCCAAACCCGCTACGCTGGGCGCGTGCCCGCCGCCGCCCCCCCCGACCGCAAGCCCGACTGGCTGCGCGTGCGCTTCCCCGCCGGGGAGGGCCACGCCCGCCTGCGCGCCCTCATGCGCGAGAAGGATCTGCACACCGTCTGCGAGGAGGCCCGCTGCCCCAACATCGGCGACTGCTGGAGCCGCGGCACCGCCACCTTCATGATCCTCGGCGACGTCTGCACCCGCGCCTGCGGCTTCTGCGCCGTCGCCAGCGGCCGCCCCCGGGCCCTCGACCGCGGCGAGCCCCGGCGCGTGGCCCTCGCCGTGCGCCGCATGGGCCTGCGCCACGCCGTCGTCACCAGCGTCAACCGCGACGACGAGCCCGACGGCGGCGCCTCCCTCTTCGCCGACACCGTGCGCTGGATCCGCCGCCTCTCCCCCGGCACCACCGTCGAAACGCTCATCCCCGACTTTCTCGGCGACCGGGACGCGCTCGCCGCGGTGCTCGACGCCGCCCCCGACATCCTCAACCACAACACCGAAACCGTGCCCCGCCTGCAGGCGCGCGTGCGCCCCAGGGCGCGCTACGAGCGCTCGCTCGAACTGCTGCGGCGGGCGAAGGAAGCGGCCCCCGAGCGCCTCGTCAAGAGCGGCCTCATGGCGGGCCTCGGCGAGACGCCCGACGAGCTGCTGGCCGTCTTCGCCGACCTGCGCGCCCGGGGCGTGGACGTGCTCACGCTGGGCCAGTACCTGCGTCCCACACCGAAGCACCTGCCCGTCGCGCGCTACTACCACCCGGACGAGTTCGCGGAGCTGGGCGAGGCGGCGCGGGCGATGGGCTTCGCGCACGTCGAATCGGGCCCGCTCGTGCGCAGCTCCTACCACGCCGAGGAGCAGGCGGCGCCCATCCTGCGCCCGCCCGCCGGCGCCGGGGACGAGCTCCTGCCGGTGGTGTAAGGGGGACGCCGTGCCGGGGGCCGCGCGGCGTCAGCGGTCGGCGCGGCGCTCCGTGCGCTCGCCCGCGTCCGTGAAGACGACGCGCGTGCGCTTGCCGCCGTGGATTTGCGGCTCGGCGGCAAGCTTGCGGCGCAGCGTCTCCAGCGGCCCGCCGTCCGCGCACAGCGACTCCGGCAGCTCCAGCACGTCCACGAGCAGCGCGCGGTCCAGCGCGGCGCGCGCCGGGTCGCTGCCGTTCCCGTCCTCGTCGAAGATTTGGTCGAAAGGCAGGAAGCGCTCGTTCCGCAGCGCCTCGAACGCCGCCCGCGCCCGCGCGTGCTGTTCGTCGGAGAGCGCGCGCACGTCGAGCGTGGGGATGCGCGGGATGCCCGTCACGGTCGTGCGCCCGCGCCCGGACTGCGTCTTGTTCGCGGTCCACCAATGGAGCAGCAGGCCGAGGGTGGAGTTGGACCAGAGGGCGAAGGCGTATTCGTGGTCGGGGTTCTCGAAGATGACGGACGGCCACGCGGTTCCGCCGATGCAGGGCCGCTCCGTCATGGCCACGATCAGGGACTGCGAGTTGAAGCGAAGTTCGCAATTGTAGTGCGCGCGGGTGGCCGTGGCCTGGATACGCGCCGCCCTCTCGTTCACGGTCTGCTGGTCCAGGCGGGCACCGACGGACTTGATCTGGCCCTCCGCGTCGGGCTCGACGACGAGCCGGCGCTCCTTCTTCGCGTCGTGCGCCCAGAGCATGGGATAGGACGGAGCGCCACTGGTGATGGCGCGCCGCTCGAAGGGTCCGCGAACGGTTCCATCGCGCTCGTCGCTGTCGATGTCGCGGTGAACCGGTCCGCGCTCCGCGATTTCGCCAATCGTGGCGACGGGCGCCCCCGTGTGCGGGGCGGCCGCTTGCCCCGGGCTGGCCAGACGCCCATGCGCGAGCCGGTACGCGACCTGCGCCAGCTCGACGTCCGCGACGCCGACGAGGGGCCAGGGACCATCATCGGGGAGCGGGCAGTCGAGCAGGTGTCCGAGGTACTCGTCGCCGAGCATGAGGGGCGTGGTCCCCAGCGGCCCGTCGTCGAGGCGGCGAACGCCGTTGCCGATGGCGGTCTGGATGGCGTGGGCGATCAACTCTCCCCGCATGGTTGACCCGGGCTGTTTGGTCAGAACGGCGAACACGCCGCGCGGGCAGTCCTGAACCCCGCGCGCCCCGAGAGCCGCAACGAGGCACTCGGCGATGCCGGTATCGTTCGAGAACGACGCCGCCTCGGACTTCCCCGCGGCGATGGTGACGGCGATGACGCTGCCGGCGTGCGAACGCCACTGGCTCCGCGTGGCGCTCCACGACGAGCCGCTGAGCGCGGACAGGGGCAACACCTCGGCGATCATCCCCTCGGCGTGGACCTTCCGGTACGCCAGTTCGGTGAAGAAGGACGCAAGGCCCGCGTTCCCGTCGGCGGGCGATCCGCTGGCGAGCTGCTTCTCGCGCGCGGCCATCAGGGCCTGCGTCTCGGCGCTGGTCTCGAAGGCGGCGTAGGCGGGCGCGGGCACGTCGGCGTGGGACGATTCGTGGTTGGTGTTCCGCACGAAGGGCGGGTTCATGATCACGAGGCCGAACCTGCCGTGGCCCACATGGTTCACGAAATCGGCCACGTACTGCTCGCCGCGCGCGCCGGACGTGCGCGCCCGCTTGCCGATGAACGCGGCCTGCACCTCGTCGGGCAGCAATTCGAGAGAACCGATGGCCACGCCGCCGTTCTCTTGCGCGCCATAGGGCATGGTCATCAGCCGTTCACCGTCGAACGGCGCGTCGGGGTGGGTGCCCGCCAGCATCGTCGCCGTCAGGTGGACGGCGATGTCGAGCACGTCGAGCCCGAAGAGTCCGTTCTCCATCATCGGCCCGTGGAGCGCTTTCGGATCGCCGCCGTGGAGTTCATGGAGCAGGGAGAGGCGCGAGTAGGCGGCGGAGAGGAGCGTGCCCGTGCCGCAGGCGAAGTCGCCGATCTGGACGTCCGCCAGCGCCTTCGCGTCGCTCCAGTCCGCGCCGCCGGGCGGGCGGTCGAGCGGCAGCGCCAGCCCGGCCAGCAGGGCGGCCGCTTCGGGGCGCGTGTAGTAGGTGGCGAGGAACTTGCGGTCGGCGATGAGGCGCTGGAAGACGGTGCCGGTGAGGTCGTGCGAGCGCGCCATGCCGCCCTGCACGAGCTTGTTGGCCGTGCGCCAGAGCCGGTGCGCGATCTTCGCCGCCGTCGCGACGGGCATGACGTCGGGTGCGAGCATCTCCCTCGCGGAGTCGAAGATGGGCCAGTAGTTGCGTTCGAGGATGGCGTCCCATGCGGCCAGCAGATCCTGGCGCAGGAAGGTGGGGCCGTCCCAGAACGTCTCGACGGACCGCACGACGCGCCCGTCATCGTCGGGGACGCGGAACTCCGCTCCCGCCAGCGACTCGTGAAAGACGAGCGCGTTGAGGAGGATGGTCATGGCCATGCGCCGGGTCTGTTCGGTATCGGCCCTGGCGAGCGCCCGTCTCCGCTCTTCCGGGTCTTCCTCCTCATCGCCGGGATTAAGCACGCCCGCGAGTGCGATGCCGTGCTCGCCGCCGAAGGGGAAGGCGAACAGCTCGGCGGCGCGGTCCACGCCCTCGGCGAGCGCGTCGGCCAGCTCCTCCACGCGCCGGGCGGGCGTGGCCGCGCGATGCACCAGCATGGCGAGGTCGATGACGCTCCCGCGCAGCCAGCCCGACTCGGGCAGCCGCTCGCGCCCGCGCTCGTCGTCGCGCACGTCCGTGTGGAGCGCGTACTCAAGCGCGTCCGTCGTGCGGATGGCGTCGCGCAGGGCCTCACCGTCCAGCTGCTGGAACTCCGGCGGGTAGACGAGCGCGATGGCCGTTTCGATGGCGTGCTCGCCGCCCACCGGGGTGCTGCCCAGACGGTCGGTGGCGGCGTCCTCGGCCCAAGCGTAGTGCGGATGGTGCTTGGCCTCGATGACCACCGGCCAGCCCGCCGCGTCCAGCACGAGCACGTCCGGGTAGCCGCCCTCCTTCAGCACCTTCCCGCGACGGTCGGCGATGACGTTCCAGCTGCGGCGCATCTCGCGCAGCACCTCGCCGAGAGCCACGTTCACGGTCTGCTCGTGCGTGCTGAGGCTGGTCACGCGCGCAGTCTACCGCCCGCCATGCCAGTGCGCGGCGTCCCCCAGCGCGCGTCCGCGCTATTCCGTGACGGATGGCGATGGGCATCATCCGCTTCGCAATGGGCGAGCCGATCCTCAGCCTGTTCTAGTGCGCGGCTACGGGGACGGGGGGATCGTCGCTGGCGGGCATGGTAGAGTTGGCGGCGTGACGCTCACGCTGGAGCAGCGCGCGGTGGACGGCTGGAGCGTCCCGACCGTCCGGTTCGCGGACGAGGCGCGCGGGCTGGAGCTGCGCCTCTCCGGCGAGATCGTCAACTCCATCCCGAACTCCGAGAGGGCGAAGGACGAGCAGCTGGCGTGGAAGCGGACGATCGCGGCGGAGGTCAAGGGCGCGCGCGGCGGCGGGCCGTGGGACGCGCACCAGCGCTACGCCATCAGCCTCGCCATGCGCTTCTGCCCGGCGCTCCACGGCAACCGCTCGGACTTCGACGTGGAGAACTTCGTCAAGCCCGTGCTCGACGGGCTGGCCGCGGGCCTCTTCTGTCCGCCGGACCAGAACCCGCGGGCCATCGGGCGGTTCAACTACGACGACTCCGGCTTCGCCACGCTCTTCATCCACCGCCTGCCGGACGCGTCGCGCCCCGACGACGAGGGCGTGGCCATCCGCGTCTCCGCCGCCGCGCGGTAGGCGAGTGCTATTCGTCGGCGGGCAGCGGGAAGACCTCGTCGGCGGAGACGTTCTCGGCGCGGAGCAGACGCGAGCGGCTCTCGTAGCGCAGGTACCAGCGGTCGAGGATGTCCCTGCCGAGAAGCGCCTCGACCGGTGAAGGCTGCGAGCCCGGTTCGGCGACGGCGATCGTGAGCCGGTACGCATACATGCGGGAGCCGTAGAACACCAGTCGGGCGGCCGCGTGGGCGTAGCGCACGCTGCCGCCGATGCCGCCCATGCGGTGCGGCGCGATTGCGAGCCGCGCGAAATCGATGGCGAGCCTGGCGGTGGCGGCGGGCAGCAGCAGCGTTCGGTCGGCCCCGGTGTCGACCAGGAAGGACAAGCTCGCGCGAACGCCCTGATCGGGGAGCAGGAGTTCGCCGGTGATGAACGGGCGTCCGGCGGAATCGAACCGTCCCTCGATGGGCATCCCTACAGGATGAGCGCCCGCGGTTCCCGCTCGACGAACCTGACGTGCGTACGCGCGCGGGGAATGCCGCGCCGGTCCAGCTCGCCCAGCAGCTCGTCCAGGTCGCCGTTCGCCAGCACGACGTCCCCATGCACCGCGATCCACTGGTCCGGGTAATCCTCGTGGACGTTCGGGTGGCGCGCGAGGAAGCCGTCGATGGCGCGGTCGAAGGCGCGCGCCTCGCGGGCCGCCGCCCGCAGGTCGCCGATGAGTTCCAGCGTGCTCGCCTCCGCCGTCATGCGCCGATTGTAGGCCATTCGCGGGCGCGTCGCTCGGCTCAGGCGAGCGGCGCGAAGCGCTTGCCGGCGCCGCGGAGGCGCACGCCCCCGGCGTCGATGCGCACCTCGCCGGGATGCTCCGCCGTCACGCTCCCCAGCCGCCAGCCCGCGACGCCATGCTCCGCGCCGATGGCCAGCGCCCGCTCCGCCTCCCCCTCCGGCACGACCGCGCAGAAGCCCGCGCCCATGTTGAACACGCGGTACAGCTCCGCGTCGGGGATGCCGCCCAGCTCGCGGATGAGGCCGAACACGGCGGGTTCGGGCGGCAGGCGCGTGACGGCGAACCCCGCGTCGGCGGACACGCGCGCGAGGTTGAGGAAGCCGTCGCCCGTGACGTGGGCGAAAGCGCGCACGTCGAGCGCCTCGCGCAGGGCCAGCGCCAGGTCCGCGTAGATGGCCGTGGGCTCCAGCAGCTCCTCGCCGAGCGTGCGCCCGAACTCCGGCACGTGGCGGTCGAGGCGCAGGCCCGCGCGCTCGAACACGCGCCGCGCCAGCGTGAGGCCGTTGCTGTGGATGCCCGTGGAGGCGTAGCCGACGAGCGCGTCGCCGGGCGCGGCCCGCCGCCCCGTGATCACCGCGTCGAGCGCCACCGTGCCCACGCAGGTCCCCACCAGGTCGAACGCCTCGTCGCCGCCCGCCAGCATCTCCGCCACCTGCGCGGTTTCGCCGCCGGGGATGGAGACGTGCGCCCGTCGCGCGCCCTCGACCAGCCCCCTCGCCAGCTCGAGCAGCTGGTCGGAGTCCGTGGACGTCACGGCCACGTAGTCCACCATCGCCACGGGCTCCGCGCCCACGCAGAGGATGTCGTTGGCGTTCATGGCCACGCAGTCGATGCCGACGGTGTCGTACTTCCCCAGCTCCCCGGCCACGAGCAGCTTGGTGCCCACGCCGTCGGTGGCGATGGCGAGGCCGAGGTTCGCGCCGAGGTCGAGCACGGCGGCGTAGGGCTCGGCCACGCCGGGGAAGTCCAGCGGCTTGCCGCGGCGCGCGAAGGCGTGCGTGGAGCGGAAGAGGTCGATGGCGCGCCCGAACGAGCGCATCTCCTCGGAGGAGGCGACGCCGACGCTCCGGTAGGAGAGCCGCGGTTCGCGGGCTGCTGCCGGATGCGGGGCCCGCGCCATGCCCCCATGCTACGCGAACCGGCGGGGGGCTGCGCGTGCGCGGGGCTGCGCGTAGGATGCGCGGGAATCCGCGACGGCGGGGGGATGCGCGTGTCCGAATTCCAGATCGACACCGGCAACACGGCCTGGATGCTGGCCGCCGCCGGACTGGTCCTGTTCATGACGCCCGGGCTGGCCTTCTTCTACGGCGGCCTCACGCGCGACAAGAACGTGGTCGGCACGATCATGCACTCCTTCATCACCATCGGCGTGGTGGCCGTGCTCTGGGTGGTGGTGGGCTACTCCCTCGCCTTCGGCGAGGACCAGGGGCTGGGCCTCATCGGCAACCTCGACCACGTGGGCCTCAAGGGCGTGGGCGTGGACTCCGGCTCCAACGGCGTGCCCGACCTGCTCTTCATGGCCTTCCAGATGATGTTCGCCATCATCACGCCCGCGCTCATCACGGGCGGCTTCGCCGAACGCGCCAAGTTCGGCCCCTTCCTGCTCTTCACCGCCCTCTGGTCCGTCATCGTCTACGCGCCCGTGGCCCACTGGGTGTTCGGCACCAACGGCTGGCTCAACCACTTCTCCGGCGACGGCGTGCCCGAGGACATCGGCCTCAACGGGCTCGACTTCGCGGGCGGGCTGGCCATCCACATCAACGCGGGCGTGGCCGCGCTGGCGGCGGTGCTCGTCTTCGGGCGGCGCAAGGGCTACGGCGTGGAGCCCATGGAGCCGCACGACATCACCATGGTGGTGCTGGGCGCGGCCATGCTCTGGTTCGGCTGGTTCGGCTTCAACGCGGGCAGCGCCCTCGCCGCCGACGGCGTCGCCGTCTACGCCTTCGTGGCCACCGCCGTGGCCGCGGGCGCGGGCGCCCTCGCGTGGACGCTCGTGAGCTGGTGGTTCGGCGGCAAGCCCCGCGCGGTGGACGACGACGCCCCACCCGCGCTCCGCTGGCTGGCCTGGTTCGACCGCCGCGGGGGCAAGCCCAGCGTGGTGGGCGGCGCTTCCGGCGCGGTCGCCGGGCTGGTGGCGATCACGCCCGCCTCCGGCTTCGTGCAGCCCGTGGAGGCGGGGATCATCGGCATCTGCGCGGGCGTCATCTGCTACTTCGCCGTGCTCTTCCGCCAGCGCGTGCATTTCGACGACTCGCTCGACGTGGTGGCCGTGCACGGCGTGGGCGGCCTCTGGGGGGCCATCGCCACGGGCATCTTCGCCACCGCCGCCGTGGGCGCGCCCGAGTTCCGCGAGGGCCTCATCCACGGCCAGTGGGAGCTGCTGCGCGATCAGGTGATCGGCATCGTGGCCGTGGGCGCGTGGTCCTTCGTCCTCACCTTCGCCATCCTCAAGGCGCTGGACCGCCTCTTCGGCGTGCGCGTCTCCGAGGAGGACGAGGAGGCGGGGCTGGACCTGAGCCAGCACGGCGAGCGCGCCTACGCGCACGACGAGGGGGGCATCGCCTTCCCCGGCGGCGTCATGGCCTCGCGCGAGCCGGGCACGGTGCCGGGGTCCTTCCCCCATCCCACGGCGGCCCCGCCCGAGCTCGCGCCCTCGCCCGCGCGCGCCGCGCCGCCGCAGCCGCCCGACCTGCAGCCGCCGCCGGTGGCGTCCCCGCCGCCGCGGCCGCCCGACCTTCAACCGCCGCCGGCGGCGTCCCCGCCGCCGCGGCCCCCCGACATTCAGCCGCCGCCGGCGGCGCCGCCGCCGGACATTCAGCCGCCGCGGGAGGGCGGGCAGCAGGAGTAGCACGATGAAGAAGATCGAGGCGATCATCCGTCCCGAGCGCCTGAGCCATGTGCGCGCGGCGCTCGACGAGCTGGGCCTGCGCGGCCTCAACGTGGTCCCCGTGAGCGGCAGCGGCGCGCAGCGCGGCGTGGTGCACCAGGGGCGCGGCGGCGAGGAGGTCGTGGTCGACATCCTCCCCCGCCTCAAGGTGGAGCTCGTCGTCACCGACAGCGCCACCGAGCTGGTGCTGCGCGCCATCGCCGCCAGCGGCTTCACGGGCGAGGTGGGCGACGGGCGCGTGTTCGTGCTGAACGTGGCCGACGCCATCCGCATCCGCACGGGGGAGCGCGGCGACGTGGCCCTCTGAGGTCCGCCCCCGCCGCCGGGGGCTGCCACCGCGAGCGCGCGCCATCCCCGTTCGCGCGGGCGGCGGCTGAGGCCGCGCGGGGGCCGTCGCGCGGAGGGGGCGCGTGTCCGAACTCGATACCGGCAACACCGCCTGGATGCTCTTCTCCACGGCCCTGGTGTTCTTCATGACGCCGGGGCTGGCCCTCTACTACGGCGGCATGACGCGCGAAAAGAACGTCGCCGCCACCATCATGCAGTCGCTCATGGTCATGGCCGTGGTGGCCGTGCTCTGGGTGCTCGTGGGCTACTCCCTCTCCTTCGGCGAAGACCAGGGCCTCGGCCTCATCGGCGGCCTCGAGCTGGCCGGCCTGCGCGGCGTGGGCATCGGCATCGACCGCTTCGGCGTGGGCGACCAAGGCCACGCCCTCGCCCACGGCGTGCCCGACCTGCTCTTCATGGCCTTCTACATGACCTACGCCATCATCACGCCCGCGCTCATCACGGGGGCCTTCGCCGAACGCGCCAAATTCGGCCCCTTCCTCGTCTTCATCGCGCTCTGGACGGTCATCGTCTTCGCGCCCGTGCTCCACTGGGTGTTCGGCGTGAACGGCTGGCTCAACATCTTCTCCGGCGAGGGCCTGCCCGTGCACATCGGCCTGAACGGCCTCGATTTCGCGGGAGGGCTGGCGGTGCACGTGAACGCGGGCTTCGCCGCGCTGGCCGCGGTGCTCGTCTTCGGCAAGCGCCGCGGCTACGGCGTCGCGCCCATGGAGCCCCACAACGTCACCAAGATCGTGCTCGGCTCCTCCATGATGTGGTTCGCCTGCTTCGGCTTCAGCGCGGGCAGCGCCGTGGCCGCCGACAGCCAGGCGGTCTACGCCTTCGTGGGCACGGTGGCGGCGGCGGGATCGGGCTCCGTCGCCTGGGTCGTCGCCAGCTGGCTGAACGGGCGCAAGCCGGGCGTCATCGGCGCCTCCTCCGGCGTCACCGCCGGGCTCGTGGGAGTGACGCCCGCCTCCGGCTACGTGCAGCCCATGGAGGCCATCGCCATCGGCATCGCATCGGGCGTCATCTGCTACTACGCCGTGCGCTGGCGCCCGCGCACGGGCCTCGACGACTCGCTCGACGTGATGGGCGTGCACGGCGTGGGCGGCATCTGGGGGGCGCTGGCCACGGGCATCTTCGCCTCCGCCGCCGTGGGCGCGCCCGAATTCCGCGAGGGCCTCCTCTACGGCGAATGGCGCCTGCTCTGGGACCAGTTCATCGGCATCGTCGCCGTGGGCGGCTGGTCCTTCGGCTGGACCTTCCTCATCCTCAAGGGGCTGGACCTGACGGTGGGGGTGCGCGCCTCCGCGAACGAGGAGGAGACGGGGCTGGACGTGAGCCAGCACGGCGAGCGCGCCTACGTGCGCCACGAGGATGCGCGGGAGATCCCCGAGGGCCTCTTCCCGGGGGGCATCATGGCGCAGCCCATCGCGCCGCTCTCGCAGATCCAGGACATTCCGCGGGGCCTCTTCCCGGGGGGCATCATGGCGCAGCCCATCGCGCCGCTCTCGCAGGTCCAGGACATTCCGCAGGGCCTCTTCCCCGGGGGCATCATGGCGCAGCCCATCGCGCCGCTGGCGGGCATTCCCTCCTTCTCGGGGCTGCCGCCGCAGCCGCCGCTGGGGTCCACCCAGGCCGCCGAGCCGACGGGCCCGCCGCCGGACATTGGGCCGCCCCCCGACATTGGGCCGCCGCCCACGCTCCAGCCTCCCGCCGCGTCGCCGCCCGACCTCGCCCCGCCCACGCTCCAGCCTCCCGCCGCGCAGCCGCCCGACCTCGCCCCGCCTCCGCTCCAGCCTCCCGATGCGCAGCCGCCGGACCTCGCCCCGCCTCCGCTCCAGCCCCCTGCCGCGTCGCCGCCCGACCTCGCCCCGCCCACGCTCCAGCCGCCCACCGCGCAGCCGCCCGACCTCGCCCCGCCGCCGCTCGAGCCTCCCGCCGCGCAGCCCCCCGACCTCGCCCCGCCTCCGCTCCAGCCGCCCGCCGCGCAGCCGCCCGACCTCGCCCCGCCCACGCTCCAGCCCCCCGCCGCGCAGCCGCCCGACCTCGCCCCGCCCACGCTCCAGCCCCCCGCCACGCAGCCGCCCGACCTTGCCCCGCCCGCCGCGCAGCCGCCGGACCTCGCCCCGCCCACGCTCCAGCCCCCCGCCGCGCAGCCGCCGGACCTCGCCCCGCCTCCGCTCCAGCCTCCCGACGCGTCGCCCCCCGCTCTGCCGCCTCCGCCGCTCCAGCCGAAGGAGCCGGACGACGGCGACGACGACGACGGGGCGTAACACGAATTTCACGGCGCCCGGCGCGCCCGGCGTTGCCCGTTCGCGCACGCGCCGGGGATGATAGGATGCGCGCTCGGGCGCGCTCACCGGAGCCCGCGCCCAACCCCCGCGGAGGAAAGCGAAAGGCATGACCACCCCCGAAGACGTTCAGCGCATGATCGAGGACAACGACGTCGTCGTGGTCGACGTGAAGTTCACGGACCTGCTCGGCGCCTGGCAGCACTTCTCGGTGACGAGGCGCGAGTGGAGCGACGACGTGTACACCGAGGGGCTGGGCTTCGACGGCTCCAGCATCAGCGGCTTCCAGAGCATCGAGCGCTCGGACATGATCCTCATCCCCGACCCCGCCACGGCGGTGATGGACCCCTTCACGAAGCACCCCACGCTCAGCATCACGGCCGAGGTCAACGACCCCCTCACGGGCGACGGCTACCACAAGGACGCGCGCTCCGTGGCCCGTCGCGCCGAGGAGTACCTCAAGCTCACGGGCGTGGCCGACGAGTCCTTCTGGGGGCCCGAGCCCGAATTCTTCATCCTCGACAGCGTGCGCTACGACTCCGAGCGCGACTCCGCCTTCTACTACATCGACTCCGAGGAGGCGGCCTGGAACACGGGCAGGGACGACCCCGGCAAGCCCAACCTGGGCTACAAGACGGAGCACAAGGAAGGCTACTTCCCCGTGCCCCCGCGCGACACGCTGCAGGACCTGCGCACGGAGATGGTGCTGGTCATGCAGCAGGTCGGCATCGAGGTGGAGATCCACCACCACGAGGTGGCCACCGCCGGCCAGTCCGAGATCGACATGCGCTTCAGCCCGCTCGTGAAGATGGCCGACAACGTGCAGTGGTACAAGCACGTGGTGCGCAACGTGGCGCGCAACGCGGGCAAGGCCGCCACCTTCATGCCCAAGCCCGTGTTCGAGGACAACGGCAACGGCATGCACGTCCACCAGTCGCTCTGGAAGGACGGGACCAACCTGTTCTTCGACGCCGGCGGCTACGGCATGATCTCGGAGATGGCGCGCCACTACATCGGCGGGCTGATCAAGCACGGCCCCGCGCTCATGGCCTTCTGCGCGCCCACCACCAACTCCTACAAGCGCCTCGTGCCCGGCTACGAGGCGCCCAACGTGCTGGTCTACAGCGCGCGCAACCGCAGCGCCGGCGTGCGCATCCCCATGCTCTCCAGCAACCCCAGGACGAAGCGCATCGAATTCCGCTCGCCCGACCCCACCTGCAACCCCTACCTCGGCTTCGCCGCCCTGCTCATGGCCGGGCTCGACGGCATCGCCAACCGCATCGACCCGGGCGACCCCGTGGACAACGTCGACCTCTTCGAAATCGACCCGCGCGAGCACGGCTACCCCGTCATCCCCGGCTCCCTCGGCGAGGTGCTGGACGCGCTCGAGCAGGACCACGAGTTCCTGCTGCGGGGCGAGGTGTTCGACGAGGACCTCATCCGCACCTGGATCGACTACAAGCGCGTGAACGAGGTCGCGGAAGTGGGCATCCGCCCCCATCCGCACGAGTTCTCGCTCTACTTCGACGCCTAGGGGCGCGGCGTGGAAGCGGCGGATCGCCTCGCCATGACGCTGGGGCGCGCGCTCTACTCCATGCGCGCCATCCGCCGCTTCCGCCCCGACCCCCTCGCGCCCGCCGACCTGCGCGACGTCCTCGACGCCGCCCGTCAGGCCCCCAACGGCGGCAACGCCCAGCCCTGGCGCTTCCTGCTCGTGACCGACGCCGCCAAGCGCGCGCGGCTGGGCGAGCTCTACCGCGAGGCGTGGTGGGCCAAGCGCCGCGACGAGGGCATCGCCGGGCCGGAGGACATCCCGCCCGGCAAGAGCGTGCGCCGCTCGGCCATGCGCCTGGCCGACGAGATCGGGAGCGCCCCCGCCATCGTGCTCGTCTGCGCCACGGCGCCAGGCGCGGGCGCGGCCCAGTCCGTCATCCCCGCCGCGCAGAACCTGCTGCTGGCGGCGCGCGCCCTCGGCATCGGCGGCACCATCACCACGCTCCACGCCGTCGTCGATGAGCGCGTGCGCGCCCTCTTCGGCATCCCCGACGGCGCGCAGGTGGTCTACTGCGTGCCGCTGGGCTATCCGCGCGGACGCTTCGGGCCGCTCGCCCGCAAGCCCCTCGCCGAGGTGGCCGCCCTCGATGCCTGGGACGAAACCCCCGACTGGCTCGCCACGTGAGCGCCGCCTCCGCTTCCCGCGACCTCGCGACGAAGGCCGACCTGGATGCGGTCGAGGCGCGGGTGAGCGCGAAGGTGCGGGCGCTCGAACTGCGCCTCACGCTCCGCATGGGCGCGCTCTCGGCGGCCACGATGGCGGTGATTCTGGCGGGCGTGGCCGCGCTCACGCGCCTCTAGCGGCGCGCGTCAGTCCGCGAAGGCGTCGTCCAGCAGGTCGCCGAGCCGACGCACGTAGCGCCCGCGCTCGCGGTCCGTGTCCCAGCCGCCCGCCTCCAGCCGCGCGCGCAGATGGCGCGTGCCATCCGTGAGCGGCAGCTCGGCCGTATGCGCCCCGCGCATCCCCGCGTCGCGGGCGGCGCGCTCCACCATCCAGGCATCGAGCCCGCGGCCCTCGTAGCCCGGGGCCAGCGCGGGCGCGCGGATGGCCGCCAGCCCGTCGCGCCCCACGAGCGCGTGCACGGCCCCCGCCACGCGCTCCCCGTCTGCGGCCACGAACCAGCCCGGGCGCGTCCCCTGCGTGAAGGGCCAGGGATCCTCGCCCGTGAGCGTGGCGATGGCATCCGCGTCGCCGCGCCGCTGCCCGCGCACGGTGAGCAGGGGCAGGCGGCGCTCGACCGTGAGCACGTCCAGCGCGCCCTCGCGCGCGCGCCCCACGGGCAGGTAGCCGAGCGCCGCGAAGTAGTCCGCCAGGCGCGGCTCGTCGGGGATGCGCGCGCGCACGAGCCGCAGCCCGCCGTCCTGCGCCCGCGCCTCCACGGCGCGCACGAGCGCCCGCCCCGCGCCCGCCCGCGCGGAGGCGAGCAGCTCGAAGCCGCCCACGCCCTCCTCCGGCTCCAGCCGCCGCACGCATCCCGCGGGGCGTCCCTCGCGCTCGGCCAGCAGGAACGCCTCGCCCGTCTGCAGGCGCAGGGCCAGCGCCGCCGCGTCGGGCGGCGGCTCCGGCCAGCGGGAGCGCGCGAAGGCGTCCGCCAGCAGCGCGGCCAGGGCGGGGGCGTCGTCGCCGCCCGCCTCGCGCACGGCGAAGCGTCTCGCGTCCGGCTCGGATGGCATGGCGTCGCGGCGATTCTACGGCGCGCCCCGCGCCCGCGGCGAACGGCTACAATGGCGGGCGCACACCCCGGCGGCCCCGCGCCGCCCGCGAAGGAAGGTTCCGCCATGGAAGACGTCGTCCTCGCCAGTGGCGTTCGCACCGCCATCGGCACGTTCAACGGCTCGCTCGCCAACACGCCCGCCTCCGAACTCGGCTCCACCGTCATCGGCGAGGCCGTCGGGCGCGCCGGACTCGAGCCCGGCGACGTCGACCAGGTGGTCATGGGCGTCGTCGGACAGGTGGCCGAGGACGCCTACCTCTCCCGCGTCTCCGCCATCCGCGCGGGCCTGCCCGTCGAAATCCCCGCCGTCAACATCAACCGCCTCTGCGGCAGCGGCCTCGAGGCCATCAACACCGCCGCCCGCTACGTCGAAACCGGCGACGCCGACGTCGTCGTCGCCGGCGGCGCCGAAAACATGACGCGCCTGCCCTTCTACCTGCGCAAGGCCCGCTCCGGCTACCGCCTCGGCCACGACGAAATCGAGGATGGCATCGTCAAACTCCTCAGCGACCCCTTCGAGGACTACCACATGGGCGTCACCGCCGAGAAGCTGGCCGAGGAGTACGAAATCACCCGCGCCGCGCAGGACGAATTCGCCGCCGAAAGCCAGCGCCGCGCCCTTCACGCCATCGAGGAGGGCCGCTTCAGGGAGCAGATCATCCCCCTCACCGTGCGCGAGCGGCGCGAGGAGCGCGTCTTCGACACCGACGAATTCCCCCGCGCCAGCACGCCCGACCAGCTGGCCAAACTGCGCCCCGCCTTCGCGAAGGACGGCATGGTCACGCCCGGCAACGCCAGCGGCATCAACGACGGCGCCGCCGCCACCGTGGTCATGAGCGCGGCCAAAGCGGACGCCCTCGGCGTGAAGCCGCGCCTGCGCCTCGTGGCCCGCGCCGAGGCTGGCGTCGACCCCTCCCTCATGGGCAGCGGCCCCATCCCCGCCGTCCGCAAGGTGCTCGACAAGGCCGACATGTCCCTCGACCAGATGGATGTGATCGAGCTGAACGAGGCCTTCGCCAGCGTGGCCTGCGCCTGCTCCAACGAGCTTTCGCTGGACCCGGAGAAGACGAACCCGAACGGGGGCGCCATCGCGCTGGGCCATCCCGTGGGGGCGACGGGCGCGATCCTGACGGTGAAGCTGATGCACGAGCTGGAGCGCACGGGCGGCCGCTACGGCCTCGTGAGCCTGTGCATCGGCGGCGGCCAGGGCATCGCCACCATCTTCGAGCGCCTCGACTGACGCCCGCGCCGTGCCCGCGCCCCCTCGCGGGGCGCGGGCGGGAGGGACAGCGTGCCGCGCCGCCGACGACGAGTGGACCCGCTCGACCAGAACGATCGCTTCAAGAGGGATATCCGCGACACCTTCGGCAAGCTGCGTCCGAAGCGTGGCGGCGCGTCGCCGGGCTCCTCCCGTCCGCCCGCGCCGCCCACGCGGGAGCACGCGGCCCCGCCGTCGTTTCCTCCGCCGGGCACGCTGGCCGTGAGGCTGAGCGCGCCCGCCGCCCGGCTGCTCCGCGAGCGCGGTCTGGAGAAGGCCGAGGTGCTTGCCCGTCCGGCGGTCCGCGCTGCCGCGGACGAGCGCGGCGTCGTGGACTACGCGGCCCTGAAGGCCATCCTCGACGGCGGCTAGCCTCCCGCGTAGCGCTCGAAGTGTTGTTTCCACGGCCCAGCCAGCATCTTCGCCAAGCGCTCGTCGATTAGATCGGCGTGTTGGGCTGCGGGGAGGATGATGAAGGCGCGCGGGGACTGAGAATTGAATTTTAGAATGCAGGGAGACACTTGGGGGAACTCTTTTCTCAGCTGAATTTCCCACTTCTTCATTTGATTAAGATGGCTGATTTTTCGTCCGAAACTCTGGTAAATAATCACTGTTTTCCCTTGCATGAACTTACTAATCTCGGAGAGGAAAACATATTGGGACGCATCCTTACGACGATATGAAGTCTGCTTCGGTGCCCTATCCTTTTCAGGATCAGCCACTCCAACGTCAGGATCCAAGAAGACGATTTTCGCCTTACTCGTATGACTGACAGCATCATCAATCCATTGCTTTCGAGTACCGAGAGGAATTGGAGCATTATAGAAAATAGTATCCAGCCCGAGAATTTGACTCCTTTCGATTTCCTGAAGATTGCGAATATTACAAACCGTGTTCTTCATAGCATTGAACAGGGCAGGATCGCACCTTTGAAATCGGGATTTAACCATTTCATTGAAAAGGTAGCTGACATTTTGCCCATGGCCATCAGAAGTCCCGGCAATCTCCGTGTCCGGCACGCACCACACGACACCCAGCGACAGGCGCTTACATTCGGGCAGCGGTCCCCCGCGCTCCCAATCCCAGAGTCCCGTGAGCGCGCGCAGGAGGCCGTACTTGCCGAAATCCCCGATGTCGCCGACGAAACGATCCTGCATCGCGCCCTACCCGCAGAGGGTACCGGATTCCCGCGCCCGGCGCGAATCCTCGCCACGGCGCTAGCGGCCCGCGCTCCCGGATGCCCTCCCCGACGGCGGGCGGCGATTCGCCGGGTCTTTCAGGAACTCCGCGAACGGCGCGAGGAACAGGAGGCCCGCGCCCGCGATGCTCAGGTACGCGCCCTCCGCGGGGTAGGCGGTGAAACTCGAGTCCGGACTGTACACAGCGATGGTTCCCGTTCCCAGAACCGTGATGGAAGCGGCAAGGCCGAACACGACAACCGCGAACGCGAGGGCGCGGTGATACCAGACCGCGTAGATCGCCGCGACCGCCAGCGCCGCGATGGCGAACCCGCAAACCGCCGCGCCGCCCTCGATGCGATACCAGGAATCGGTGCCGAACAGGTCTGGGCGAAGGACGCGGAACCCTCCTCGACGAAATAGTCCAGTCCAGGGGTGAAAGGGTCGAAGTCATCGTACCTCTGGGCGGGCAGCGCGATGCCGACGATCATCATGATCGCGCCGGCGATGGCCGCGCCGGTGAAGGGCAGCCTGCGCGCGCCCGCGGGGTAGCGGTCCCGCATCGCGCCCCTACCCGAAGAGGAAGCCGAGGCCCGCGCCCAGCAGGAACCCCCGCCACGGCGTCAGCCACTCCACCTCGCCCCCGTCGTCCGCCTCCAGCGCCTCGACGCGCGCCCGCAGCGCCTCGACCGCCGCCGCCAGCTCGTCGTCCCGCGCGCGCCCCGCCATGCCCCGCAGTATAGCGCCGCCGCCGACGCGAGCGGCATGGCATGGAGCGAACACGCCACAATCACCGGGCCCAGTAGTTCCGTCGCCGTGACCGCCGTCTGCGACCATGCACGGCGCGCCGTTGCGCCGCCAGATGCGCGCCACACAAAGAAGCGCCTTCAATGGGCGGAGCGCTGCATGTCTCGCAACGAGGGCCCCGAACAACCACTGCAACCACGATGACAGTGAGAACAAAAGCAGCAAGGGCAGCGAAGAAACCGCCAACGCGGCTGGTCGGGAGCGCCACAGCGACAAACATGACGATCCCCGCGGTGAACGCACACCCGAGAGCGATCATGGCGTTACGACCGTCCCGTGCGCGCCGCCGACGGGGCTCGTCGAGAAACGCGGCGAGCGAGCCGCGCTCCAACTCGGCGAGGAAATCAGCAGGCGGCCGTGTACCCTTGCGAAGATTGCAGTCCACACAGGCGAGCGCCAGGTTTTTCATTTCGCTCCCACCGCCCGCAAACACTGGTTCGATGTGGTCAACATGCCACTGCCCGAATTCGTCAAGCTCGTCGCCGCAATAGCGGCAGTATCCTCCGTCACGGGAGTACACTGCGGGCCTGTCTTTTCTGGTCCTCCTCCGCACCCGGTCGGCGCGTTCCTGCTCCTTGATGCGCGCTCGGCCAGCAGCCTCGTGCTTCCGACAGAAGTGGCTCCCCCAGCGGGGGCGCTCGCCACAATCCCAGCACAGTCCAGCTTCGCGCCATTCGCTTTCAGCCAGCCGGCGTTCCGCTCGCTGTGCCCGTTCCGTCGCACGCGACCAGTTGCGCCGCTTGCGCCGCGTCCGCTTCGTCCGACGCGGTTGGTTGGCCTCAAACGAAGCGAGCACGGCCTGAAGCCGCTCCGTTGGTGTTGCGCCCGAAGCCGTGGACTGCTCGGACTCTCGCAGGGCGTGCAGGGTCCGCTCCCAGTCCCGCATCCCGTCGTCAGGGCCGCTCCCCGGTTCGTCCGCCATGCCCCGCAGTATAGCGCTGGCCGCAGCCTGCTATCGTGACAGCCTACCGCACGACGCGCGTCGCGAAATACTGGAGCACGGAATGAAGGTCGCCTACGACCGCGAGACCGACGCCCTCAGCATCGTCTTCCGCCAGGCGCCCGTCGCCGAGAGCGACGAACGCGCCGCCGGGCTCATCCTCGACTTCGACGCGGACGGCGAGATCGTGGCCATCGAGCTGCTCGACGCCTCCCGTCGCATCGACCCCGACCTCTCCATCGACCTCGCGCTCGCCAGCGTCCCCAGCGCTCCCTAGAAGAAGAGCAGCCACATGGCGGCCAGCGTCAGGGCCGCGATGGCGAGGTTCGCGCCCACGATGCCGGCGGCGCACGCCAGCAGCGCGCGCCTCAGCTCCGCCCTCACGATGTCGCGCGTCATCTCAGCCGTCCAGCTGGGCCACGCGGCGGGCGTGACGGCCGCCGTCGAAGGGCGCGTCGAGCCACGCCGCCACGATCTCCCGCGCCGTCTCCGCGTCCACCAGGCGCTGGCCGATGGCGATGGCGTTGGCGTCGTTGTGGCGTCGCGCCAGCTCCGCCGTCTCGCGGTTCCAGCAGAGGGCGCAGCGCACGCCGCGCACGCGGTTGGCGGCCATGGCCTCGCCGTTGCCGGAGCCGCCCAGCACGATGGCGCGCTCGCAGTCGCCCGCGGCCACGGCCTCGGCGGCGGGGCGCACGAACAGCGGGTAGTCGGCGGGCTCCTCCGAATGCGCGCCGAAATCGACCGGCTCGTGGCCGCGCTCCGCGAGGAACGCCTTGAGCGCTTCCTTGTGGCGGTAGCCCGCGTGGTCGGAGGCGAGGGCGATGCGCATCGTGGCGCGGAGTCTACCGGCGCGCGCCCCCACGCCCAACGCGGCGGGCGGCGCGCATGAAAACGGGCCCCGGTCGCCCGGGGCCCGCTGGTCTCGTGCACGGCCCGCTAACGCGGGCCCCGCAGCTGCACGATGAGGACTCCATGCAGGAGGTGAGTCTTGACGTGGTACACGTGCGACCTCCCTTCCGGTGTGCTCCCGACCACCTTACACCCGTACGCGCGCGGCCCACAAGCCCCCGCTCCCGTATTCTTTGCCCGTGCGCACCGTGCAGAAATACGGCGGCGCCTCGGTGGCCGACGCCGGGCGCATCCGCCACGTGGCCGGGCGCGTGGCGCGGCGCGCCGACGCCGGCGACGAGGTGGTGGTCGTCGTCTCCGCCATGGGCAACCGCACGGACGAGCTCATCGACCTCGCCCTCTCCGTGGCGCCCGACCCCGACGCGCGCGAGCTGGACCAGCTGCTGGCCACGGGCGAGCACATGTCGGCGGCGCTGCTGGCCATGGCCCTCAAGGCGGCGGGGCGCGAGGCCGTGGGCCTCACGGGCTCGCAGGCGGGCATCCACGCGCGCGCCATCCACGGCGCGGGCCGCATCGAGCGCGTCGAGGCCGAGCGCGTGGAGGCCGAGCTGGCCGCGGGCCGCATCCCCATCGTGGCCGGCTTCCAGGGCGTCACCGAGGCCCGCGACTTCGTCACCCTCGGACGCGGCGCCAGCGACCTCACCGCCGTGGCCCTCGGCGTGGCCCTCGGCGCTGACCGCTGCGAAACCTACAAGGACGTGGAGGGCGTGCACACCGCCGATCCGCGCGTCGCCCCCGACGCCCGCCGCCTGGCCGACCTGCACTACGACGAGATGCTGGAGATGGCCACGCAGGGATCGCGCGTGATGCACAACCGCGCGGTCGAGCTGGCGGCCCACCACGGCCTGCCCATCCTCGTCGCCTCGAGCATGGTCGAGGCGCCCGGCACCCTCATCCACGGAGGCCCCCGCATGGAAGAACGCAACCGCGTGCGCGGCGTGGTGGACGACCACGACATCGCCAAGGTGACGCTGCGCGGCGTGCCCGACGAACGGGGCGTGGCCGCGCGCATCTTCGAGCCCCTCGCCGAGGCGGGCGTGAGCGTCGACACCATCGTGCAGAACGCCAGCGCGCGCGAACGCACGGACCTCACCTTCACGCTGGCCCGCGCCGACCTGCGCCGCGCCGAGGCCCTCATGGAGCGCATCCGCGCCAGCGTGGGGGCCTCCGGCTACACCGCCGACACCGACCTCGGCAAGGTGAGCATCGTGGGCGCCGGCATCCAGTCCGCGCCGGGCTACGCCGCGCGCATGTTCCGCGCCCTCGCCGACGCGGGCGTCAACATCGAGCTCATCACCACCAGCGAGATCCGCATCACCTGCATCGTGCGCGACGACCGCGTGGGCGACGCCGTGAACGCCCTGCACGCCGCCTTCGGCCTCGACCGCCCCTCCTGAGCGCGCCGCTCCGCACGCGAACCGCCCGCGCGGGGTACACTGCCCGTCGGCTGGAGGATCGCCATGGGGAAACCGAGGCTCTGGATCGTCGTCGCCCTGCTCGCCGCGCTGCCGCTGGCGGTGCTGGGCGGCGCGCTCGCGCAGCAGCAGCAGCGCCCGGCCACCGTCGACGCGCGCGTCTGGCAGAGCGTGGCCGACCCCGACCAGTACTACCTCAGCATCCGCTCCGGCGACGGCTCCTGGAGCGAGGCGGGCACCATCCCCCTGACGCTGGGCGACCTCTCCGGGTCCGGCGGCTACCGCTACGGCGACCTCTCCGTGACGCTCTCGACCAGCGTCGACGTGCGCGTCTGGCAGAGCGTGGCCAGCCCCGGCCAGTACTACTTCAGCATCCGCTCCGGCGGCGGCTCCTGGAGCGAGGCGGGCACCATCCCCCTGACGCTGGGCGGCCTCTCCGGGTCCGGCAGCCACCGCTACGGCGACCTCTCCGTGACGCTCTCCGCGCCCGCGCCGACGGCCACGCCCACGCCCACGCCTTCCCCGACCACCGCTCCGGCGGCGGCGCCGGGCGGCAGTGGACCGGGCGGCGCTGGCGGACCGGGCGGCGGCGAGGCTACGCCCACGCGCACGCTCGCGATCGAGTCCACGCCGGAGCCGTCCGCCACGCCCACGCCCGAACCGTCCGCCACGCCCACGCCGGATGCCAGCGCCACGCCGGAGCCGTCCGCTACGCCCACGCCGGAGGCCAGCGCCACGCCCGAACCGTCCGCCACGGCTACGCCGGAGGCCAGCGCCACGCCGGAGCCGAGCGCGACGCCCGAACCGTCCGCCACGCCCACGCCGGAGGCCAGCGCCACGCCTGAGCCATCCGCCACGCCCACACCCGATGCCAGCGCCACGCCGGAACCGTCCGCCACGGCCTCGCCGGAGGCCAGCGCCACGCCCGAGCCTTCCGCCACGCCCACGCCCGAACCGACGGCCACGGCCACGCCGGAGGCCAGCGCCTATGCGGTCTGCCAGGCCGCATGGAATGCCCTCCAGGCCGCGCGCGCCGCAGCGCAGCCCGCCTACAACGCGGCGCTGCGCGACGGCATGGCCGCCCACACGGCTCGCTCGACGGCGCTGGTCTACGAGCACGGCGACATCCGCTCCGGCCCGGGCTACGAAGCCGCGCAGGCCTCCTACCGGATTTTCCTTGCCGAGGAGCGCGCGGCCTGGAGGGTCTACCAGGCCGCCGTCGCCCCCGCGACCGCCGCCTACAGCGCCGCCTGCTGGGTGGGGTGGGCGTACCAGTAGCCCGCGCCCCGCGCCCGCCGCGACGCGAAAGAGGACGCCCCGCACGGGGCGTCCTCCGGGAGGCGCGCGCGGCGCGGGCGGACGTCAGGCGCGCACGCCCGTCAGCTTCGCCAGCGCCAGCGTGTTGAACAGCGCCAGCCCCGCGTACCACTTCACCCGCAGGCGCGTGGCGTCCTTCGACTCCAGCGCCCCCACGCGCTCCACCGTCAGCCCGCTGGGCGCCGTCAGCCCCGCCAGCGCCCCCTCCCCGAAGCGCAGCGCGTACACCGTCGAGGCATCCGTGCTCGTGCCCTGCGTGGCCGCGTCCGAAATGTAGTCGTTGACGCCGATGGGGATGCCGTCGTAGTGCTGCAGCATCCCCCCGAACTCGTCCCGCCCGGCCTCCAGGAAGGTGCCCGCGTCCCGCGCCAGCGCGTTCAGCGTGCGCCGCGTGCGGCGGCTCATGAGCAGCATCTGCGGCTTGCCCGGGCGCACCTTGTCGATCAGCTCGTCCAGCTTGACCAGCGTCAGCTTCGCGCCGTTCGTCCCCATGCTCACCGTCTGGCCGCTGGCGCAGAGCCGGTCGATGCCGTCGAAGCTGTCCGCGTCGCTGGCGGCGCTGCCCGTGGCGAACGTCTTGTCGAAGAGGGCCTGCACGGCGCGCGCCTTCAGCTGGAGCACGGCGGCCTCCAGGTCCTGGATGTTGGAGCGCGTCTCCTTGAGGAAGTTGTCGATGTCGGCGTCGCCGCCGAGGATCCTGAGCGAGGCGGTCTGCTGCGTGAACGTGGGCGTGTCCTCGTCCCACTCGTCGCCCACGCCCCAGAAGCCCGCCGTGGGGGCCGCGTTCTCGCGGTTGTAGGTGAGGCCGTTGCCCGTGATCTCGATGAAGGGCAGGCGCTGCAGGATGGGGCTCTCCTCGGCCATCGTCTCGATGATGCCGGCGAGCAGGGTGTCGTTGCTGAGCTTGGCCGCCTCGGCCAGCGTCAGGGCCATGGGGGAGCGCCTCCGCGTGGTGATGTGGCCGCCACCGTCGCCGCCTTGCGCCCCACTTCCAAGCGCGCCCCGTCACCGGCGCCGCTGACGCGCCCGCCTCCATCCTCGCGCCCGCGCCGCGCCATCCTGCGGACCGTGCGCGAGCCGCCCCCGTCCCGTCCCGTCCCCGCGCCCTCGCCCTGCGCCGCTACCAGACGCGCGTGCTGCGCGGCCTGCTGGCGGCGTGGACGCCCGGGCGCGGTCCCACGCTCACCGTCATGATGCCGCGCCAGTCGGGCAAGAACGAGATCGCGGCGGCGCTGGCCGCCTGCCTGCTGCGCGCCCACGCGGGCACGGGCGGATCGCTCGTCGTCTGCGCGCCCACGCTCGACCCGCAGGGCCGCATCGGCGCCGAGCGCATCCGCGCCGCCCTCGCCGCCACCGACGCGCTCGTGCCCGCCGCCGGACGCAGCCGCGCGCGCGGCGAAACCGTGGAGGTGGGCCGCGCCCGCGCCGTCTTTCTCAGCGCCAGTCCCCAGGCCGGCGTGGCCGGGCACACCGCCTCCATCGGCCTCATCGCCGACGAGGCGCAGGACATCGACGAGGACTGGTTCAACCGCCAGTTCCGCCCCATGGCCGCCAGCACGGGCGCGCCCGCCGCCCTCTTCGGCACCGCCTGGAACGGGCGCACGCTGCTCGAACGCGCGGCGACGGACGCCCGCGCCCGCGGACGCCACTGGCGGGTGGACTGGCGCGAGGCCGCCGCCGCCGTCCCCGCCTACGGCGCCTACGTGGAGGCCGAGCGCGAGCGCCTGGGCGCGGACCATCCCCTCTTCCTCAGCCAGTACGAGCTCACGCCCGGCGAGGCCGCCGGACGCCTGCTGCCACCCGCCCTGCTGGCCGCGCTGCACGGCGATCACGCGCCCCGCGAAGGGCCCGAGGCGGGCGCGCGCCACGTGGCCGGGCTCGACTTCGGCGGCGAGAGCGCGGACGCCGACGCCACCGTGCTCACCATCGCGCGCGTGGACGCGGGCGCGGACGGCGTGCCCGTCTGCCGCGTCGTGGCCGAACGCGCCTGGCGCGGCGCGCCCTACGCCGCCATGCTGGACGAGGTGCGCGCGCTCGACGAACGCTGGCGCTTCGCCCGCCTCTGCGCCGACGCCACGGGCATGGGCGCGCCCCTCGCCGCGCAGCTGCGCCCCGCGCTCGGCCACCGCCTCGACGAGGTGGTCTTCACCGCCGCCTCCAAGAGCGCCCTCGGCCACGCCCTGCTGGCGGCGGCGCGCACGGGACGCCTGCTCCTGCCGCGCGCGGACGCCACCGCCGAATCCGCCCGCCGCCGCGCCGAGCTGGCCGCCTGCGAGGCCTCCCTCGCGCCCGGCGGACGCCTCGTCTGGGGCAACGAGCGCGGCCACGACGACCACGTGGCCAGCCTCGCCCTCTGCCTGCGCGCCGCCGAGACGGCGGGCCCGCCGCGCGTGGCCCTGGGCCGCCGCCGCCGAGCGCGCCGTTCCGCGTGCGGCGGGCCGGTGCGGTAGACTGGGGGCGCGCGCACCACGGCGCGGAGGCTGGCCAATGGCGAAGAAGCGACGGCGCCCCTCGAACCGCACCTTCCTGATCGCGGTGCTCGTCGGGTTCGCGTTCATCATCACCGGCATCGTCCTGCTCATGCAGGAGATTCCGCAGCCGGGCCTGCCCACGCTCGTGTTCGGCATGATCGTGGCCGGGGTCGCGGCCAGCTGGTGGGACCGCCTCAGCCGCGAGGAGAGCGCCGCCCGCGAGGCCGCCGCCGCCGAAGCGGAAGCCGCGGACGCCCCCGCCACCGCGGAGGACGCGACCGACGCCCCCATCGTGGCGGAGCAGGAAGAGCCAGCGGAGGCGGAGAGCTAGTGGATATGCGAGCAGCCCACCAGCGCGGACGGCCTGCTGGTGCTCCCCGCGACGATGCGCCGTGAGCGCGCCGCCCGCCTGGCACCGCAGTGCTTCGAGATGGATGGCTGTCAGGCTTGCGGCGTGAGAACGTGGAGCGTGATAGGATGGCGGGAGGTAAGGAGCGGCTGATGCAGGTGCACCCTGATCATCCTGATTATCCCCAATTCTCGATTTGGTACGAGTTCGCTCGAGACTTTAGGGATCTTGGGCAGGCTATGCTCAGCATCTCTGGCTTCACCGAAGGCTCTCCCGCCTTTGCTGACTGGTCTCAGTTGGATGATCTTGGCCAAGGGCACCATGTCTCTGATTTGGTTTCCATCATGGAAGCAATTAATATCAATGCGGCGATGCATATTTCCGCGATTGGATCCATGCCGAATGGAAGCTATAATTTCCTGGATCTCCCGACCTATTCTTTGGCTAGGATCGTTATGGAGGCAGCAGCTAAGATAGCATATATATCGACGAATCAAATCAGCGTCGAGGAGCGACTAACCCGACACTTCAGCATCCATCATCGCGAGATGAAAGAAAACCATCGGCTGGACGAAAACTCCACTGCTTGGGATGAAGCGTCTTCCAAGATTAAAGAGCGAGCCCATTTTCTTGGTGCTTCAATCCAAAACACCCCCTCACTTTCTCAATTAGTTGAAGAGATTGGAAGTGGTGTTGATCAAAATTTGAGCAAGGATTTTGGCAAAATATACAGTGTTCTGTGTGGACCTGTGCATAGCGACTCCTCAGCCATTCGCCAGTTGTCTATGGAAATGAATGATGCAGAACGTGGCATGGCCATTGGTGTGCATGTTATCAGGCCGAATATTGTTAATGAAGTCCTTTGGATAGCCTTTCAGTCCTTCCTTCTTGGGTACAGGTCTTACCTTCTATATACGGGTAATATGGATAGTTCAGGTGCAATTCAGCGCGTGGAGCACAATTTCCGCGAGCATGCTCGCTCTTTGCGGCAATAGCTAGCCGCGCAACACCTCCATCGCCGCGCGCACGGCCTGTCCCCGATGGCTGAGCGCGTCCTTCTCCGCCGCCGACAGCTCCGCCGCCGCGCGCCCGTCCGGCAGGCGGAAGATGGGGTCGTAGCCGAAGCCGCCGGCGCCGCGCGGCTCGCGGCCAATGCTCCCCTCCCACACGCCATCGAACGAGTCGAGGCGTCCGTCGGGGCGGGCGATGGCGACGACGGCGCGGTAGCGCGCGCCGCGCTGGCCGTCGGGGACGCCCGCCAGCTCGCGCAGCATGAGCGCCGCGCGCCCGGCGTCGTCGAGGCCGGGGCCGCCGTAGCGGGCGGAGCGCGGGCCGGGCCCGCCGCCGAGCGCGTCCACCTCGATGCCGGAGTCGTCGGCGAGGGCGGGCAGGCCCGAGGCCGCGGCGAAGGCGCGCGCCTTCAGCGCCGCGTTCTCGGCGTAGGTCGCGCCCGTCTCGGCCACGTCGAGCGCGAGGCCGAGGTCCGCGGGCGCGACCGCCTCGACGGGGGCGCCAGCGAGCAGGCGGCGCAGTTCGCGCACCTTGCCCGCGTTGTTCGTGGCCAGCAGCAGGCGCGCGTCAGTGGCCGTGGCCGTCGTCCTCGGGCGGGTCGGGGAAGTCGGACTCCTCGGCGGGGAGTTCGCCGCTGGGCATGACGCTGATGGGGGCGGTCCACGCGCCCGGGCGGGGGTCGAAGCCGCCCAGCTCGCGCTTGAGCAGGTAGAGCACGCCGAGCACGGCGCAGAGGATGGCCGCGCCCACCAGCCCCCAGATGACCACGGGCGTCACGTCCACGCCCGACCCCGCATCGGCCTGCTCGGCGATGACGGCGGCGGGCGGCTCCGCGGGGGGCGCGTCGAGCGCGGCCAGGGGCGCGATCAGGGCCAGCGCGAGCGCCCCCGCGAGCAGGAGCGGCGGCAGCGTGCGCGCGGGGCGGCTCATGGCGCGAGTCTACCAGAGGCCCAGCGCGCGTTCGACGCCGTCGAGCGTGGCGGGGGCGGCGGCGAGGTCGGGGGCGGCGTGTTCGCGCGCGGTTTCGGGGTCCTTCAGGCCGGAGCCGGTGAGGATGGCCACCACGCGCCCGCCGCGCAGGCCGCCCTCGCGGTCGAGCTTGCGCAGGCCCGCCACGCCGGCGGCGCTGGCCGGTTCCACGAAGAGGCCCTCGGCGCGACCCAGCAGCCGCCAGGCGTCGAGGATCTCCTCGTCGCTCACGGCCCCGATGGTCCCGCCGCTTTCGTCGCGCGCGGCCACGGCCCCGTCCCAGCTGGCGGGGTTGCCGATGCGGATGGCGGTGGCCACGGTGCGCGGCTCGGCCACGGGCGCGCCGTCCACGATGGGGGCCGCGCCCGCCGCCTGGAAGCCCAGCATGCGCGGATGGCGGGAGGCGCGGTCCAGCTCGGCGCACTCGCGGAAGCCCTTCCAGCAGGCGGTGACGTTGCCGGCGTTGCCGACGGGGATGGCGAGCGCGTCGGGGGCGTCGCCCAGCTGCTCGCAGATTTCGAAGGCGGCGGTCTTCTGGCCCTCGATGCGGTCGGGGTTGACGGAGTTGACGAGGGCCACGGGGCGGTCCTCGGCCAGTTCGCGGGCGAGGCGCAGGGCGTCGTCGAAGTTGCCCTCGACCTCGACGATGCGGGCGCCGAAGGCGGCGGCCTGGGCGAGCTTGCCCGCGGCCACGCGCCCGCGCGGCACGAGGATGCCGGCGCGCAGGCCGCAGCGCGCGGCGTAGGCGGCGGCGCTGGCGCTGGTGTTGCCCGTGCTCGCGCAGAGCAGGGCGCGGGCGCCGCGCTCAATGGCGCGCGCGGCGGCCACCACCATGCCGCGGTCCTTGAAGGAGCCCGTGGGGTTGGAGCTCTCCAGCTTGAACCAGAGCTCGTCCAGCCCCAGCTCGCGCTCGATGGCGGCGGAGCGCACGAGGGGCGTGTCGCCCTCGCCGAGGGTGATGCGCGGCGTGCGCGGCGTGAGCGGCAGCACGGCCTCCCAGCGCGCCAGCACGCCCCGCGGCGGGGGGGCGTTCACGGCTCCCGCGGCGGGCGCGGGCCGTGGAACTTCATCTCGCGCAGCTCCTGCTCGAGCGTCTCGATCTGCTTGCGGCGCGACTGCTCCTGCATGCGGGCGAAGCGCTCGAACTCCTCGCGCACGTGGTCGACCATCTCCGCGATGTCGCGGCGGATGAGGTTCACGCGCTCGGTGAGGCCGGTGTGGCGGCCATCCACCAGCAGCGTGGCGGCGCGGGCCTCGTCGAGCTGGCGCGCGAGCGTCTCCACCTCGCCCTCGGCGCGGCTGAGGCGGGCCTCGATGCGCTCGTACTCGTCGCGGCGGCGGCCCAGCTCCTCCTCCACGTCGGCGGCGAGGTGGCGCTCGGCGCGCAGCTCCTCAATGCGCTCCTCGGCGCGCTGGGCCATGCCCGCGAGGATCTGGAGGCGCTCGTGCACGGTTTCGAGGGGGCGCTCCTGATGGCGCACGGCGGCGGCCAGCACGCGCTCCTCGATCTCCTCCACCAGCTCCGTGAGCCGCTGCAGGCGCAGGCCCGCCTGCTCGTCGCGCGCCTCCGTCTCGCGCCGCCATTCGGCGAAGGCGGCGAGGTCGCGGGCCAGCTGCTCCATGCGGGACTCGCGCGCGGACGCGGCGGCGGCCAGCTCGTCGAGGCGCGCGGACAGCCGCTCCATGCCGCGCACGGCCTCGGCCAGCTCGCGCCCGAGCGTGAGCGCCTCCGCGTCGCGCGTGCGCTCGGCGACGGCGAGGGCGTCGCGCGTGTCCACCGCCTGCGTGCGCAGCTGCTCGGCGTCGCGCGCCAGTTCGGCGGTGCGCGCGGGCAGGCCGCGGAAGGCCGCCAGTTCGGGGCCCACGGCGCGCGCCGCGCTCTCCGCCTCCAGCACCTGCTCGGCCAGCGCCTGCACGCGGCGGCCGAGCTGCAGCAGGTCGAGGCGCAGCTCCTCGCCCGCGTCCCGCTGCGCGCGCAGCTGCGTCTCCAGCTCGACCAGCGCCTCGTCCGCGGAGCGGATGGCGGGTTCGGCGCTCACGGCGCGTCCTCCACGCGCAGGACGGCGTTCACCTCGTGCACCTCGGGCAGGCGGCGGAGGGCGGCGAGGGCGGCGTCCACGGCGGTTTCGCGGGCGCGGTGGGTCATGAGCGCCAGCTCGGCGGCCCCGCGCTCGGCGTGCGTCTCGCGCTGCTCCACGGCGGCGATGCTGACGTCCGCCGCGCCCAGTTCGCGGGCGATGGCGGCGAGCACGCCGGGGCGGTCGGGCACGGTCATGCGCAGATAATAGCGCGTCTCGATGGCCCCGGGGCCGGGCGGCGCGGCCTCCCGCCAGGGGCCCGGATCCCACGCCGGGGGCGCGCCCGCCGCGAGCGCCCGCGCGATGGCGACGACGTCCGCGAGCACGGCGCTGGCCGTGGGCCCCGGCCCCGCGCCCGCGCCCTGGAAGGTGAGCGTGCCCGCCAGGTCGCCGCTCACCTGCACGGCGTTGCTCACGCCGTCCACGCGCGCGAGGGGCTGGCTTTCGGGCAAGAGGGCGGGATGCACGCGCGCCAGCACGGCCTCGCCGTGGCGCTCGGCGGCGGCCAGCAGCTTGATGGCGTAGCCCAGTTCGCGCGCGTAGCGGAAGTCCTGCGGCGCGAGGCGGCGGATGCCCTCCGCCGCCACGGCCTCGGGGGGCACGCGCGCGCCGAAGGCGAGGCTGGCGAGGATGGCGATCTTGTAGGCGGCGTCGTGGCCGTCCACGTCGTTCGTGGGGTCGGACTCGGCGTAGCCCAGCGCCTGCGCCTCGGCGAGCGCCTCGTCGAAGGCCGCGCCGCGCTGGGCCATGGCCGTGAGGATGTAGTTGGTGGTGCCGTTGATGATGGCGCGGATGGCGGTGAGGCGGTTGGCGGGCAGGTCGCGCAGCAGGGGCGCGATCACGGGGATGCCGCCGCCCACGCTGGCCTCGAAGCGCAGCGCCGCGCCATGCTCCCGCGCCAGCGCGAACAGCTCCGGCCCGGCCTTCGCGATCAGCTCCTTGTTGGCGGTGACCACGTGCGCGCCGCGCGCGAGGGCGGCGCGCACGGCCCCGCCCGCCGCGCCCTCGCCCCCGATCACCTCGATCACGAGGTCCGCGGCGGGGTCGGACGCCGCCGCCAGCGCGTCCCCCGTGAGCAGGCCCGGCGGGAGCGCCGCGTCGCGCGCCTTGCCGGGGTCGCGCACGGCCACGCGGCGCAGCGCGAGGGGCGCGCCCGCGCGTTCCGCCAGCTCGTCCGCGCGCTCCAGCAGGGCCGCGGCCACGGCGCCGCCCACGTTGCCCAGCCCGAGCAGGGCCACGCCGATCGCGTCGCTCACGATCCCGCCGCCTCGTCGATGGCCCAGCGGGCGTCGTCCGTGCTGAAGTCGCGCTCGATGGCGATGCGCCCGCGCGCCTCCGCCAGCGCCTCCTCCAGCCGCAACCCGGCCAGCCCGTCGAGGTGCGCCTCCGTATGGACCGCGTCCGCCTCGCGCCCGTCGAGGCGCGCCACCCAGAAGCGCCCGCCGTCCTCGACCGGCCCCACGAGGTCGCCCTCGGCGGCCCCGGCCAGCGCCTCGCGCAGGGGCGCGGGCAGCAGCGCGGGCGGCGAGCGCAGGACGCCGTCCTGCTGGCGCGAGTCCTCGTCGAGCGATTCGGTCTGCGCGATGGCGCCGATGTCCTCGCCCCCGGCGACGCGCTCGCGCACGGCTCCGGCGGCGTCCGCGTCGGCGAGCGCGACCACGCGCAGGGCGAGCAGCTCGCCGCGCGCGGGAACCTCGGCGCGCAGGGCCTCGAGCAGGCGGCGGCCAGCCTCGCGGGCGGCGGCGCGGCGGCGGTAGTCGGCGTCGCCCAGCCCGCTGTCGCGCAGCTCCTGGCGGTAGCGCTCGTCGAAGGGGCTCCCGCGGTCGGCGCTCCATGCGACGCCGAGGGAGGCGGCGATGGCGTCCAGCGTCTCCGCCTCCGAGGGGGCGAGGCCGCGTTCGGCGGCGAGGGCGTTGGCGAGGCCCTCGCGCTCCAGCTGGCCCAGCAGCTCCTGCGTGACCAGCAGCCCGCCCGCGCCCTCCCCCTCGCGGGAGAAGCCGGGCAGGCGCGCGGCGTAGTAGGAGAGGCTGAACGACTCCTCCCCCACCTGCAGCACGGCCTTGCGCGGGCGCGCCACGGACTGGTCGAACCAGTTGAAGGCGAGCAGGCCCGCCACCAGCAGCAGGGCGGCCAGGGCCACGCCCGCCACGGCGAACTGGGCGCGGCGCCCGGCGAGCAGGCCGCCGCGGTCGGCGCGCGCGCGGCGGCGCCATCCCCGGCGCGGCAGGGGCAGGCCCGTGGTGCGGTCGCGGCGCGTCATGGCCTCGCGGTCGGCGCGCGCCTAGCCCCGCAGGGGGAAGATGCGCGTCTCGCGCACGTGCTGCAGCGTGTAGGGCAGCAGCCCCACGTGGCGCGCGCGCTTCACGGCGCGGGCCAGCGCCCGCTGCGCCAGCGCGCAGGTGGCCAGCTTGCGCCGCGGCTCGATCTTGCCGCGGTCGTTGATGAACTGGCGCAGCCGGTCCACGTCCTTGTAGTCCACCTTGTACTCGTCCCCCGGCGAGCAGCGCACCTTGTTGCAGAGGCGGCACACGCGCCGCCTGCCGCCGAAGCGCCTGCCCCCGCCGCCGCGACGGCGGTCGCCGCCGGGACCGCCGCGACGGTCGCCCGGCGGGCCGGAACGGCGCTCGCCGCCCGGGGGCGGGCCGGGGCGCGGGGCCGCGTCGCCAGCGGGCGGCGCGACGGGAGCGGGGGGAGGGGCGGGGGGCTGGGGCTGGGTCATGGCGATTCCTCCGGGGGCGTCTCGGGCTATTCGAAGGGCAGGTCGTCGACGTCGGAGACGCCGGAGCCGCGGGCGCGTCCACCGCCGCCGCCGCCGCCGTCCCAGTCGTCGCCGCCGCGCGCGCGCCCGCCGCCGCGTCCACCGCCCCAGTCGCCGTCGCCGCCGTCCTGGCCGCGGCGGTCGAGGAACTCGACGCTGTTGGCGATCAGGTCGGTGCGGTAGTGGCGCACGCCCTGGTCGTCGTCCCAGTTGCGGGTGCGGAGACGGCCCTCCACGTAGAGCATCTTGCCCTTCGTGATGTACTGGCTGATGCGCTCGGCCTGGTCCCCGAAGAGCGTGACGTTGAACCACTCGGTTTCGTCCTCCATCTCCCCGGTCTGGCGGGAGCGCCAGCGGCGGCTGACCGCCACGCTGAAGTCGGAGAGCGCGGTGCCGTTGGCGGTGTAGCGCAGCTCCGCGTCGCGCCCCGTGTATCCGATGATCATGACCTTGTTGAGACCGGCCATCGCGGCTACTCCTGCGGGGACTCGCCGGCCTGCTCCGTCGGGGGAGCGGGCGGCGGTTCGGCGGGCGCGGATTCGGATTCGACGGACGCCACCGGCGTGGGCGCATCGGCGGGCTGCTCAGCCACCGGCGCGGCGGGCGCGGGGGCCTCCGCGACGGGAGCGGGCTGCTCCGGCACGGGCGCTTCGGGAGCGGGCGCTTCAGGCGCGGGCGCATCGGCAGCATCCGCGACGGGCGCGGGCGGCTCAGCCGTGGGCGCTTCGGGCGCAGCGGGGGCAGCGGGGACCTCCGCGACGGGCGCAGCGGGGGCAGCGGGGGCAGCGGGGGCTTCCGCGACGGGCGCAGCGGGCGCTTCCGCCACCGGAGCAGCGGGAGCGGCGGGCGCGGGGGCCTGCGCCTCGGGCGGACGCGGGCCGCGCGGACCCGGCGGCGGCAGGGGCGGACGCGGCGGCGGCAGCTCGTCCGCCCGCACCACGAGGTGGCGGTAGACGCGCTCCGCGATGCCGAAATCGGCGTTCAGCGGGGCCACCGATGCCGGATCCATCTGGACGCGCGTGACCAAGAAATCGGCGTCCAGCTGGCCGTTCACGGGATAGGCGAGGCGGCGGCGGCCCCAGTGGTCCACTTCGGTCACCGCGCCGCCGTTCCGCTCCACGAGGCCGGTGAGGTGTTCGACGCTGGCGTTCTGGCCGTGCTCCTCGACGAAGGCGAGGTCGTAGACGGCCATGATCTCGTATTCGCGCATGGCGCTCCGCGAGGCCGAACGGTGGGTTTCCCCCGACCCGCGGTCGGGGCGCCCGGCTGCGCCGCGAAGGGTAGCACAGCGCGCGCCGTCGCGCCCGCCTCAGGCGTCGGAGAGGCCGGGCACGGGCCACTGGCGCGCGAACTCGCCCACCTCGCGGCGCACGCCCTCGCGCACGCCCTCGCCGTCGGGGTCGCGCAGCACGCGCGCGATCCAGTGCGCCAGCCGCCCCATCTCCGCCTCGCCCATGCCGCGCGAGGTGAGCGCGGGCGTGCCGATGCGCAGGCCGCTCGTGACGAAGGGGGAGCGCTCGTCGTAGGGGATGGTGTTCTTGTTGGCGACGATGCCCGCGCCCTGCAGGGCGTTCTGCGCCTTCAGCCCGCTGATGCCCAGCGCCCCGCAGTCGATGAGCGCGAGGTGCGTGTCGGTGCCGCCGGAGACGAGGCGCAGGCCGCGCTCCATGAGCGCCTCGGCGAGGGCGGCGGCGTTGGCCACCACGCGGGCGGCGTAGTCGCGGAATTCGGGGCGCAGGGCCTCGCCGAAGGCCACCGCCTTGGCCGCGATGCTGTGCAGGTGGGGACCGCCCTGCGTGCCCGGGAAGACGGCCTTGTCCAGCGCCGCCGCGTGCTCCGCCGTGGTCAGCGCGAGCGCCCCGCGCGGGCCGCGCAGCGTCTTGTGCGTGGTGCTCGTGACCACGTGCGCGTGGGGCACGGGCGAGGGATGCGCGCCGCCCGCCACCAGCCCCGCGAAATGCGACATGTCCACCAGCAGCAGCGCCCCCGCGTCGCGCGCGATCTCGGCGAAGGCCGCGAAATCGAAGCGCCGCGGATAGGCCGTCGCCCCCGTCACGATCACGCGCGGCCTCGCCTCCGCCGCCAGCTCGGCCACGCGCGCCATGTCCACCACCTCCGTCTCGCGGTCCACGGAGTAGGGGATGAAGCGGTAGAGGCGCCCGCTGAAGTTGACGGGCGAGCCGTGCGTGAGGTGCCCCCCCTGCGTCAGTTCGAGGCCGAGGATGGCGTCGCCGGGCTCGGCGAAGGCGAGGTAGGCGGCCATGTTCGCCTCCGCGCCCGACGTGGGCTGCACGTTGGCGTGCTCCGCCCCGAAGAGCGCTTTCGCCCGCGCGATGGCCAGCGACTCCACCTCGTCGGCGTGCGCGTTGCCCGCGTAGTAGCGCTTGCCCGGGTAGCCCTCGGCGTACTTGTTCGTGAAGACCGAGCCCGTGGCCTCCAGCACGGCGGCGGAGGCGTAGTTCTCGCTGGCGATGATCTCCAGCGTCTCCGTCTGGCGCGCGCGCTCGGCGGCGACGATGGCCGCCACCTCCGGATCGCTCCGTTCGAGCGCGCTCCCCGCGTCGTCGGGCATGGCCCCCATCGTAGCGCGCGCCGCGCCCGCGCGCCGTACACTGCCGCCGTGCGCGAGCATCTGAGGCGCCTGCTCGAGGCCGCCCGCGGCGGCGAGCCCGTGCTGCTGGCCACGGTGCTCGACCCCGGCCCCGACGGGCTGGCGCGGGGCGCGAAGCTGCTCGTGGCGCGCGACGGCGCGCGAACCGGATCGCTCGGCGACGCCCGCCTCGACGCGCTGGTGGCCGCGCGCGCCCCCGACGCCTTCGCCCGCCACGCCGCCGAAACCGTCTACCCCGTCCCCGACGGCCTCTCCGACCGCGCCATCGCCGGGGCCGCCGCCCTCTACCTCGAAGTGGTGGAGGCGAAACCCGCCTTCCTCGTGGTGGGCGCGGGCCACATCGGGCGCGCGCTGGCGCGGCTGGCCAGCTTCCTCGGCTACCGCGTGGCCGTGCTCGACGACCGCGAGGAGTTCGCCGACCCGGCCCTCCTGCCCGACGCCGACGAGGTCATCTGCGAGGATTTCGAGAGGGCGCTGGACCGCTTCCCCATCGGCCCCAACACCGCCGTGGTCATGGTCACGCGCGGGCACAAACAGGACGAGCTGTCGCTGCGGCGCTGCCTCGGGCGGGGCGCGGGCTACCTCGGCATGATCGGCTCGAAGCGGCGCACCGCCGCCGTGCTCGACCACCTGCGCGCGGAGGGGTTCGCGGCGGACGAGCTGGCGCGCGTGCGCACGCCCATCGGCCTCGACATCGGCGCGGAGACGCCGGAGGAGATCGCCATCAGCATCATGGCCGAGGTGGTGATGCTGCGGCGGGGCGGCTCGGGCGCGCCCCTGCGGCGGCGGCGCGGGTTCCCGCGCGCGGAATGAGCGCGCCCGCCGCCGGGCGCCTCTACGCGGCGCTGCCCCCGCGGCGCTACGCGGTCGTCTACGCCGATCCGCCCTGGGACTACCGCGGCCAGCTGCAGCACGCGGGGCCCGGCTCGGACGACACGGGCGGGGCCGTGCGCCACTACGGGACGCTCACGCTGGCGCAGCTCAAGCGCCTGCCCGTGCCCTCCATCGCGGCGGACGACAGCCTCCTCTTCCTGTGGTCCACCAGCCCGCACCTCGATCAGGCCATCGAGCTGGGCAAGGCGTGGGGCTTCGCCTGGGCCACGGTGGCCTTCGTGTGGGACAAGGCGCGCGTCAATCCGGGCTTCTACACGCTCAGCCAGTGCGAGTTGTGCCTCGTTTTCAAGCGCGGGCGCATCCCGCGGCCGCGCGGGGCGCGCAACGTGCGCCAGCTGGTGCGCGAGGAGCGCGGCCCCCATTCGGCCAAGCCGGAGGAGGTGCGGCGGCGCATCGAGGCCATGTTCCCGGAGCAGGCGCGCATCGAGCTGTTCGCGCGGAGCGCGGCCCCGGGCTGGGACGCCTGGGGCGCGGAAGCCGCCCCCGACGCGCCCGAGCGCGCTACACTGAGCGGCATCCCGCGTGGGAGCCGCCCGTGACCACCGCCAGCCCCGCCGCCGACGCTTTCGCCGCCCGCGCCCGCGCCGCCGACGCCGCCGAGGCGCGCGCCGCCGAGGCCGCGCTCGCGCCCGCCGTGCTCGCGGGGCAGGACCGCTGCCCGCGTCACCGCGCCCCCTGCGCCCGCTGCCGCGCCGGCTCGCCGAGGGCGGAGCGGCTGGCCGCGCGGGGATTGCGCGTGTGCGTCTGCGAGGGCGAGCCCTGCTCGTGCGGGCTGGCCTTGCTCCTCGCCGCCGAGGGCGCCGCCGCCGTCCACGCCGTGCGCCTCGCCCTCGCCTTCCGCGACGGCATCGCCGCTGCCTGCGCGCCCGCGTGAGCGAGGGTGGCTGCCCGCGCTGCGAAGGGCGCGCGCTCGACTACCACGACGGGATCGACACGGAAGCCATCGCCGCCTACTGCCGCGCCCTCTGCGACGACTGTCTCGGGGCGATGGCCGCCGACCACGGGCTCGCCGCGCGCCAGCTGGCCGCGAACGCCGCCCCGCTGGAGCGCGGATTCGCGGCGGTCCTGAGCGCGCTGGCCGCCGACGTGGCGCGCCCCGCGGAGAGCGCGGACGCCATCTTCGCCCGCGAGCGGGAGGCGATCATCATCGCGGAGGGGAGCGCCCGCTTTCGCGACCTGCTCGACGCGCTCGCCTTCGCGCACCGCCGGTTCGCCGGAGCCGCCGAGGCGGAACGCCGCCGTCGCGCGTGAGCGAGGCCGCCCTCCGCCCCTAGGGGCGCGAGGCGCTAGGATGGAGGCGTGGACGGCTTCGAGGTCTCGCCCGTCGAGGGGCTGCGCGACCCCGTGGCGGTGCTCGCCTTCACCGGCTGGAGCGATACCGGCACCGTCACCACCGACGCCGCCCGCCACCTCGTCGCCGTCTGCGGCGGCGAACGCTTCCTCACCGTCGACCCCGAGGAGTACTTCGTGTTCACGGAGACGCGCCCCGAGGTGCGCCTCGTCGAGGGCGGCGTGCGCGAGATCACCTGGCCCCCGAACGAGGCCTTCGCCGCGCGGGGCGAGGGACGCCGCTCCGACCTCGTGGTGGTGGCGGGCACCGAGCCGAACCTGCGCTGGGGGCCCTTCAGCGAGCGGCTGGCGGGCGTGCTGGCCGGGATCGCGCCCTCGCTCGTGTGCACGCTCGTGGCGCGCCCCGCGGCCACCCCCCACACGCGCCCCGTGCCCGTGAGCGGCTCCGCCGCGGACGCCGCCCTCGCGCGGCGCTACGGCCTCGGCCCCTCGCGCTACCAGGGCCCCACCGGCATCGTGGGCGTGCTCCACGACGCCATGCGGCGCCACGGCCTGCCCCTCGTCAGCCTCGTCGCCTCCGTGCCCCACTACCTCAGCGTGGACGAGAACCCCCCCGCCACGCTGGCCCTCCTGCGCGCGCTCGAACCGATGCTCGGCTTCGCGCCCCCGCCCGGCGACCTCGAGCGCGAGAGCGAGGCCTTTCTGCGCCGCGTGGAGGAAGCCTCCAGCGGCGACGAGCAGATCGCGCGCTACATCCACGCCCTCGAGGAGCAGTACCGCGAGGGCGACGCCCCCATGCCCGCGCCCCCGACCGACCTCGACGCCGGCGACGTGCTGCGCGACGTGGAGGACCTGCTGCGCGGCGGCGGCCAGACCCCCTAGGCCTCGCCCGACAGCTCGAAGCGCGCCAGCCGCCGCGCCGCCACGGCCACGGCGATGACCGACACCGCCGCCATGAGGATGAGCGAGAGCACGCCGCCCAGGTCGGCGTCGATGACGTCGGCGGGCGCGCCCGAGACGAGGTCGGCGACGCCCAGCGTGTACTCGCGCACGCTGGCGCGCTGCACGCCCGGCGCGAAGCTGGTGATGACCCCTTCCCAGATGAACGCGTAGGCGAGGCCCGCCAGCAGGGCGCGCCCGGTGAGCAGGCTGAACATGAGGAAGAGGGCGCAGTAGGCGAACGAACCGGCGAGCAGGGCCACGACGAAGCCGCCGAGCACGTTCCAGCCGCTTTCGCCCGCCAGGAGCACGGCCCCGCTGACGGCGGCCGAGGCGAGCACGATGGCGGCGGCCGCGCCCCAGGCGGCCAGCAGCTTGCCCGCGAGGATGCGCCAGCGCGCGACCGGCTTGGCCAGCAGGTAGACGGCGGTGCCGTCCTCGACCTCGCTCCCCAGCGCGGCGGTGGCGAGGAAGAGCGCGGTCACCGGCAGCACGATCAGCGCGACCAGGCCCGTGAGCGTGTTGGCGGCGACTTCGGCGGCGGACGTATCGTCGTCGGCCACGGCGCGGACGACGACGGCGATCAGCACGGGCGCGAGCGCAACCAGCGCGGGCAGGATGACGCGCCGCTGGCCCAGCAGCTGGCGCGCGGTCATGGCGGCCACGAGCAGGATCGCGTTCACCGCCGCACCAGGTACTGGAACACGCTCTCCAGCGACTCGTCGTCGGGGCGCAGCTCGAAGAGCGTGGCCCCCGCCGTCCGCGCGGCGCGCGGCGCGAGCGCCGTGAAGGCCGCCAGCTCGGTGGCGCGCACGCGCAGCGCCCCGTCCGCCAGGTCCACGCCCGTGACGCTGGCCTCGGCCACGAGCGCGCGCGCGAGGGCGCGGTCGTCGCTGGAGCGGATGGTGAAGGAGTGGGGCCGGTCCGTCATCAGCTGGCGGATGGCGCGGTAGTCGCCGGAGGCCGCCAGCCTGCCCGCCACCACCACCAGCACGTTCTCCCCCAGCCGCTCCACCTCCTCGAGGATGTGGCTGGAGAAGAGCACCGTGCGGCCCTCGTCGGCCATGCGCCGCAGCATCTCCGTCATCTGCAGCCGCTGGCGCGGGTCGGCCCCGTTGAAGGGCTCGTCCAGCAGCAGCACGTCCGGCTCGTGCACGAGCGCGGCGGCGATCTTGACGCGCTGCTTCATGCCTTTCGAATAGCCGCCCGTGGCGCGGTCCGCGGCGTCCGTCATCTCCACCTCGCGCAGGGCGCGGGCGGCGGCGGCCTCCGGGTCCGGCAGGCCGTGCAGGCGTGCGCTGAGGAGCGTGAACTCGCGCCCCGTGAGGAAGGGGTAGACGGCCTCGCGTTCGGGCACGAGGCCGATGCGGCGGTAGACGTCGGGCGTGCCGAAGGCGGGCTCGCCGAGCACGCGCACCTCGCCCGCGCTGGGGCGCAGGAAGCCCGCCATCAGGTGCAGCAGCGTGCTCTTGCCCGCGCCGTTCGGCCCCAGCAGGCTGGTCACGCCCGGCGCCAGCGCGAAGCTCACGCCGTTCACGGCCACCACGTCGCCGTACCAGCGCGAGACGTCGCGCACCTCCACGGTGGGGGCGGGGCCGTTCGCGCTCACAGGCTCTTCCGCCCGTAGCGCCAGACCACGAAGGCCCCGCCGAGGGCGGCGAGGGCGAGGCTGTAGAGCAGGTAGACGCCGCCCGCGAAGTTCGCCGTCCGCAGCTGGGCGTCGATGTTCTCCGAGGCGCCGCCCACCTCGTCGGCCACGGACGCGCCGAAGAGCCAGAAGGTGAAGCCGTCCGTCACGAGGAACGGGTTGAGGAAGACGGCCAGCCGCCCGACGAGGTTGTCCAGCTGTTCCAGGAGCACCCCCGAGATGACGGGCAGCAGCAGGAAGAGGGCGACGATGCCGATGGTGGCGAAGGCGCGCCGCCCGGTCTGCGCGGCGATGGCCATGCCGATGCCGGTGAGGAAGAGGGAGATGAGCAGGCCGCTCCCCACGATGGGCGCGATCTGCCGCCACTCGTCGCGGAAGTAGCCGCCGAAATCGTCCACCACCAGCGCGTTGCCCACGAACAGCAGCGCCTGCGGCAGGAAGGTGAGGGCCAGCAGGGCGGTGGCCATGGCCGCCAGCCGCGCCAGCGCGTAGTCGTGGCGGCTGAAGGCGCGCGAGAAGTAGAGGGGCAGCAGCTGGTGGCGCTGATCGCGGCCCAGCAGCTCCGGCGCCACCGCCGCCACGAACAGCATGAGCGCGGCCTGGGGCAGGAAGGCCACCGTGCTGAAGTACTCTTCCGCGCGGAAGATGTCGCTCACGTTCAGGTCGAGGAAGGCGGCGGCCATGAGGTAGCCCAGCGCGGGCAGCGCGGCCAGCAGCGCCAACCCCATGGGGAACAGCTTGCTGCGCGCGCGCCGCCCCAGCCCGAAGGCCGAGCGCAGCCCGTGCACGTACAGCGAGACGATGGCGTGCCGCCGCCCCAGCCGCGCGCCCTCGTAGCGCCGGTAGCCCAGATCGTGGATGGCCCCCGCGCGCGGCTCCGTCACGCCGTCGCCGCCTCCGCCCGCTCCGCCTCCGCGTCGGCGCGGAAGAGATCCTCCAGCGACTGGCGGCGCTGCTGCAGGCGCACGAGGCCCATGTCCAGCTCCACGATGGCGTCGCGGATGGCGTCGTACGGCTCCGCGCCGTTGAGCGCCACGCGCGCGAGCTCGCCCTCGCCGCGCGCCTCGAAGCCGAGCCCGCGCAGCCGCTCGGCGAGGGCCGCGGCGTCGCCGTCCACCTCCACCTCGAGCGAGCCCAGCCCGGTCGTGAACTCGGCGATGGCCCCGGCGCGCACCAGCCTGCCCCCGTCGATCACGACGAGGGAATCGCACACGCGCTCGATTTCGCCGAGCAGGTGGGAGGCCATGAGGATGGCGATGCCGAACTCGCGGCCCGTGCGCCGCACGAGGTCCAGCATCTCCTCGCGCCCGGCGGGGTCGAGCCCGTTCGTGGGCTCGTCGAGGAAGATGAGGCGCGGGTCGTGCACGAGCGCCTGCGCCAGCTTCACGCGCTGCTTCATGCCCGTGGAGTAGCCGCCCATCTCGCGGTAGCGCTCCTCGAAGAGGCCCACGTGCCGCAGCGTCTCCGCCGTGCGTTCGCGGGCGGCGGCGCGGGGCAGCCCGCTCACGCGCGCCAGGTGGGCCACGAACTCCGTGGCCGAGAGGTCGGGCGGCAGGCAGTCGTGCTCCGGCATGTAGCCCGTGAACTGGCGGATGGCGGCCCCCTCCGCGGCCACGTCGCGGTCCAGCACGCGCGCCCGTCCGGCGGTGGCCGGCGCCAGCCCCAGCAGGATCTTGATGAGCGTGCTCTTGCCCGCGCCGTTCGCCCCCACCAGCCCCACCACGCCCGGCTCCACGCGCACGTCCAGCGCGTCCAGCGCCGTCACGCCCGGATAGCGCTTCGTCAGCCCGTCCGTCTCGATGAGGGGCACCGCCCCAGTATGGCCCCCGCCATTCCCCCGCGCCAACGGCCGATTTTAGCGTCCCTTTAAGCGGGATTCCGTTCGCGGCGGGGGCCTTTCGCGCCCACGCGCCGGTTGGGTAGGATGCGCGCGCGCCCGCATCGGGGCGCGGGAGCGGCGCCATGGAAGTTCCGATGACGGTCAACGACTTCCTCCACCGCGCGGAGGCCCTCTACGGCCCCAGGGAGGCGGTGGTGGACGGCGAACGGCGCTTCACCTACGACCAGTTCGCGCGCCGCTGCCGCCGCCTCGCCCACGCGCTCGCGGGGCTGGGCGTGGGCAAGGGCGACCGCGTCGGCATCCTCAGCCCCAACAGCCACCACTTCCTCGAATCCTTCTACGGAACCTCGCTCATCGGGGCCGTGCTCGTGCCCCTCAACTACCGCCTCGTCTCCGACGACTTCCGCTACGCCTTCGCCCATTCGGGGGCGAAGGCGCTGCTGGCCGATTCCGACCTCACGGGCGCGCTCGACGCCATCCGCGACGGGCTGCCGGAGGTCGCGCACTGGATCGTGGCGCGCCACGGCGACGCCCCCGTCCCCGACGGCTGGCGCGACTGGGAGGAGCTGATCGCGGACCAGCCGGAGACGCCCCCGCCCGACCCGGAGCTGGACGAGAACGACCTCGTCAGCATCAACTACACCTCCGGCACCACCGCGCGCCCCAAGGGCGTCATGCTCACGCACCGCAACTTCTACGCCAACGCCTACCACTACGTCATCCACATGGGCGCCAGCCACGACGACGTGAACCTGTGGACGCTGCCCATGTTCCACTGCAACGGCTGGGGCGGCGTCTACGCCCTCACGGCGGTGGGGGCCAGGCACGTGATCGTGCGCGCGCCCGAACCGGAGACGCTCTACCGCCTCATGCGGGACGAGGGCGTCACCTTCGCCTGCATGGCCCCCGCCGTGCTGGCGCGCATCCTCGATTTCGAGCGCGCCGACGAATACGCCATCGCCACCAAACCGCGCTTCGCCGTGGCGGGCGCGCCCCCGCCCCTCACCTACGTGGAGCGGCTGGAGGAGGAGCGCGGCTGGACCTTCATGCAGCTCTACGGCCTCACCGAGACGGCCCCCATCCTCACCGTGGCCGAGCCGCGCCCCCACATCGACGCCGAGGGCCGCGCCCGCTACCGCATCAAGGCCCGCGCCGGGCACCCCGGCCTCGGCGTGCGCCTGCGCGTGGTGGGCGAGGGCGGGCGCGACGTGCCCCGCGACGACGCCTCCATCGGCGAGGTGGCCGCGCGCGGCAACATGGTCTTCAAGGGCTACTGGAACCAGCCCGAGGAGACCGCCAACGTCATCCGCGACGGCTACTTCTTCACCGGCGACCTCGCCACCGTGGACGAGCACGGCTCCATCAACATCGTCGACCGCGCCAAGGACGTCATCATCTCCGGCGGCGAAAACGTCTCCTCCATCGAGGTGGAGGACGCGCTCTACCGCCACCCCAAGGTGCTGGAGGCCGCGGTCGTGGGCATCCCCGACGAACGGTGGGGGGAGACGCCCCTGGCCGTGGTCGTGCTGCAGCAGGGCGCGGAGGCCACGGCGGAGGAGATCATCGCCTTCTGCCGCGACAACCTCGCCCACTTCAAGGCCCCGCGCCGCGTGGAGTTCGCCGACGCCCTGCCGCGCACGGCCACGGGCAAGCTGAAGAAGTTCGAGCTGCGCGAGCCCTACTGGGCGGCGGCGGGCGGCCGCCGCGTCAACTGAGCGCGCGGTTCCGCGCCGCGCCGTGTACACTCGCGGCATGGACGGCCCCGGCGCGCGCGCCCGCACGGCGGCCCCGTGAAGCGGGCCCTGATCACCGGCGTCACCGGCCAGGACGGGTCGTACCTCGCCGACCTGCTGCTGGACAAGGGCTACGAGGTGCACGGCGTCCTGCGCCGCTCCAGCTCGCCCAGCACGGCGCGCATCGAACACATCAACGGGGGCGCGTCCGGCGCCCGTCTGCTGCTCCACTACGCGGACCTCTCCTACACGGAGGGGCTCGTCGCGCTGCTGCGGAAGATCGAGCCGCACGAGATCTACCACCTCGCCGCCCAGAGCCACGTGGGCTTCAGCTTCGACATGCCCGAACTGACCGGGGACGTGACCGGCCTCTCCACCACGCGCGTGCTCGAGGCCGTGCGCGCCAGCGGCATCGCCACGCGCGTCTACCAGACGTCGAGTTCGGAGAGTACGGGGACGCCCCCGCGCCGCAGACGCTCGCCACGCCCTTTCGCCCCAGGAGTCCCTACGCCGTGGCCAAGCTCTACGCCTACTGGATGGCGGCGGCCTACCGCGAGGCGTATGGCCTGTTCGTGTGCAGCGGCGTCCTCTTCAACCACGAAAGCCCGCGTCGCGGCGAGGCCTTCGTCACGCGCAAGGTCACGCAGGGGATCGCCGCCATCTTGGCGGGCCGCCAGCGCACGCTGCGCCTCGGCAACCTCGCCCCCAAACGGGACTGGGGCTACGCCCCCGAGTACTGCGAGGCCATGTGGCTGATGCTGCAGCAGGACCAACCCGCCGACTACACCATCGGCACGGGGGAAGCGCACTCCGTGGAGGAGTTCGTCGAGCGCGCCTTCGCCCGCGCGGGGCTGGACTGGCGCGACCACGTCGAGGTCGATCCGCTCCAGTTCCGCCCCACCGACATCGCCTGCCTGCGGGCCGACCCCGCCGATGCCCGCGAGCGGCTCGGCTGGGAGGCGAACGTGCGCTTCGCGGAGCTGGCCGCCATCATGGTCGACGCCGATCTGGAGGCCGCCGCGCTGCGGCCCGCCGGGAGGAGCGGGGCGGCGGCGGGCGGCCGTCGCGTCAACTGAGCGCCCCGGGAGGAAACGCCATGATCGTGATCGCGGGCAGCATCGACCTCGACCCCGACCAGCGCGACGCCGTGCTGGCCGCGGGCAAGCCCTTCATCGATGGCGCGCTCACGCAGCGCGGCTGCCGCCACTACACCTGGACGCCCGACCCCTTCGACGCGGGCCGCATCTGGGTCTACGAACTGTGGGACGACGAGGAGGCGCTCGCCGCCCACTTCCGCGACCGCCACTACGCCGACATGGGCGCCAACATCGGACGCCACGGCATCCGCGGCTCCAGCATCAGCAAGTTCCGCGCGGACCTCGAGGAGCCCGTCTACGACGACGCGGGCGTCCCCCGCGCCGACTTCTTCACCGCCGCGGACTAGGCCGTCCGCCGTGGGTTCGCCGCGCCCCTCCCGCAGGGGAACAGCCTGGCTGGTCTACGACGGCGAGTGCCCCTTCTGCTCGAACTACGCGCGCCTGCTCGACGCGCGCCGGGCCGCGGGCGAGCTGAAGCTGGTGGACGCGCGCGCGCGCGGCCCCCTCGTGGCCGAGCTGCGCCGCCTCGGCCACGACCCGGACGCGGGCATGGCGCTGAAGCTGGACGGACGCTGGCGCCTCGGTCCCGACGCCCTGCGCGCGCTGGCGCGGCGTTCGCGGCGGCGCGGCCCCGTCGCCGCGGCCAACCGCCTGCTCTTCGGCCCGCCGGGCGCGGCGCGGCGCTGGTACCCCCTGCTGCGGCTGGCGCGACGCGCGGCCCTGCGCGCGAAGGGCGTCGGCCCCCTGCCCTAGCCCCGCCGCCGCCGCTTGACCGTGCACGGGAGCCGCATTAGTCTTCCCTAACTTCAAAGATTAGGCACGACGATCATCGATGATCGTCCAGCCTAATCCATCGCGAAAGCGGGGACTGATTCATGCGTGTGACGAGGGGCATGGCGGCGCTGGCCGCGGGCGCGGCGCTGGCGCTGCTGCTGGCGGCGTGCGGGAGCGACGACGGCCAGGTGCGGACCATCGGCGGGGGCGCGTCCGCCAGCGCCTCCGCCTCGGCGTCCGCCTCCGCCACGGTCGGCATCGAGACCGAGGGCATGGCGCGCGAGACCGACAACCCCCTCGTGCGCGAGGCCGTGGACGGCTACCGCGCCTACCTGCTGGAACAGGCCGACGAGATGATCGCGGCCACGCGCGCCTTCACCGACGCCATCCGCGCGGGCGACCTGGACGCCGCCCGCGCCGCCTACGCCCCCTCGCGCGTGGCCTGGGAGCGCATCGAGCCCATCGCCGGGCTGGTGGAGGCCATCGACGGCGCCGTGGACGCCCGCGTGGACGACTTCGAGGGCGCCGACGACCCCGAATTCACCGGCTGGCACCGCCTCGAATACATCCTCTTCCAGCTGGGCACCACCGACGGCGCCGCGCCCTTCGCCGACAAGCTCGACGCCGACCTGCGCATCCTGCGCCGCGACCTGCCCGGCCTCGAACTGCCCCCCGCCGTGCTGGCCGTGGGCGCCGCCGAGCTCATCGAGGAAGTCTCCGAGGGCAAGATCACGGGCGAGGAGGACCGCTACTCCAAGACCGACCTGTGGGACTTCAACGCCAACCTCGAAGGCTCCCGCGCCCTCATCGACCTGCTCGCGCCCGCCCTGCGGGAGGCCGACGCCGGCCTGCTCACGCGCATCGTGGACGGCTTCGCCGAGCTGGACGCCACGCTCGCGCCCCTGCGCCGCGGCGACGGCTGGGCGCCCTTCTGCCAGGAGAACGACCCCTACCCCTCGCCCCTCTGCCCGGGCGTGACGGTGACGCGGGACACCATCGACCTGCTCAAGGCCCAGCTGGCCGGCCTCTCCGAGAACATCTCGCTGACCGCCGGCGCGCTCGGCCTCAGCTAGGCCCGGAGGCGGCGGCGTGGGCGAACGGCGGGTCTCGCGGCGCTCCTTCCTGAAAGCGGGCGCGCTCGCGGGCGGCGCGGCGGCACTCGGTCCCGCGCTGCTCGCCGCCTGCGCCCCCGACGACGATGGGGACGGCGGGGACGGCGGCGCGGCATCGCCGCCCCCGCCACGCTACGTGCCCTTCCACGGGGAGCACCAGACGGGCATCACCGCGCAGCCCGTGCCCACCCTCGGGCTGATGGCCTCCTTCAAGGCGCTCGCGCCCGACCGCGAGGCCCTGCGCGAGACGTTCGTCGACCTCACCGACGAGATCGAGGGGCTCATGTCGGGGCGGCCCCCGGCCACGCGCGACGACGCCTACCCGCCCGTCGATTCGGGGCTGCTCGGCGCGGAGCCCGCGCCCGACGACCTGAGCGTGACCGTGAGCGTGGGCGCGTCCCTCTTCGACGAGCGCTACGGGCTGGCGGACAAGCGCCCCACGGAACTGGAGCGCATGCCCTTCCTCGCCAACGACCGGCTCGACCCGGCGCGCACGCACGGGGACGTGCTCCTCGCCATCGACGCCCGCCATCCCGACACCATCCAGTTCGCCATCCGCCAGCTCGTGCGGCGGCGCAGGCGCGACCTCGTGCTGCACTGGATCATCGACGGCTACACGCGCGGCGCGGCCCCCAGCGGCGGCGCGGCGGGCGCGCCCCGCAACCTCATGGGCTTCAAGGACGGCACCGCCAACCTCGACCCCGGCGACGCCGCGGCCATGGAGCGCCACGTGTGGGTGGGCCCCGACGACGGCCAGCCGGAGTGGGCCGTGGGCGGCTCCTACCAGGCCGTGCGCGTCATCCGCATGTTCGTCGAATTCTGGGACCGCACGCCCCTCGCCGAGCAGGAGGCCATCATGGGGCGGCGCAAGCTCTCCGGCGCGCCCCTCGGCATGGAGCGCGAGAGCGACACGCCCCGCTTCGACGACGACCCGCGCGGGGAGCGCACGCCGCTGGACGCGCACATCCGCCTCGCCAACCCGCGCACGCCCGCCACGGAGGAGAACCTCATCCTGCGCCGCGGCTTCTCCTACACGCGCGGCTACGACCGCGCCGGGCGGCTGGACATGGGGCTGGCCTTCGTCTCCTACCAGCGCGGCATGGCGCGCGGCTTCCTCGCCGTGCAGGAGCGGCTCACGGGTGAACCCCTCGAGGAGTACATCCTGCCCGAGGGCGGCGGCTTCTTCTTCGCCCTGCCCGGCGCGCCGGAGCGCGGGCGCTTCCTCGGCGACGGCCTCTTCGCCTGACCCACCCCGGCATCGTGGCCGGACGCCTCCAGCACGAGAAGCATGTCCACTTCAACCGCCTGCAGGGCCTCAAGATGCGGCTGGAGTGGGCGGACTGAGCGTCCCCGCCCCGCCCCACTCGACGGCGGCGCGCCCGTGGCGCACGCTTGGGGACATGCGAACGCGCGCGCGCGGCGGACTGGCCCTGCTCCTGCTCCTGCCGCTGGCCCTGCTGGCCATCGCCTGCGGCGGCGGCGGCGGCGGTGACGCGCCCGGCGTGGAGGTGCGCGCGGTCACGCCCGTGGCGACGGCGACGCAGCCCCCCGCTCCCGCCGCCCGCGCCGCCTCCGGCGAGCCCCCCGAACTGATCGTCTCCGCCGACGCCGTCGCGCAGGGCAGCGCCATCCTCGTCTCCGTCACCGGCGACGTGCGCGGCGGCGAGGTCGAATTCCTCGGCCGCGTCCATCCCCTCGGACAGGGCCAGTACAGCATGTACGCCATGGTGGGCGTGGGCATGGAGACGCCCCCCGGCGGCCACGACCTGCTCGTGCGTTTCACCAGCGCCAACGGCTCCGCGGGCCTCTTCGAGCGCCGCATCGCCGTGCGCGCCACCGACTGGGAGACCGCGCACATCGTCTACGAAGGCGCGCCCGGCGAAATCCCCCTGGACGAGGCCGAGCGCGCCCGCGAGGAGGCCCTGCTCGCCGAAACCTACGCCCTGGAGACGCCCGGCAAGCTCTGGAACGGCGGCTGGCGGCTGCCCTCCGGCGGCGCCCTCACCAGCCAATTCGGCGAGGTGCGCTCCTACAGCGACGGCGCCACCGGCGTCCGCCACGGCGGCACCGACTTCGGCGCCGCCGAGGGCGCGCCCGTGCTCGCCGCCAACGCCGGGCGCGTCGCCCTCGCGCGCCAGCTGGCCGTGCGCGGCGGCACGGTCGTCATCGACCACGGCGGCGGCGTCCTCTCCAGCTACGCCCACCTCGCCGCCTTCGCCGTGGCCGAGGGCCAGCTGGTGCAGAAGGGCCAGGTCATCGCCCACGTCGGCTCCACCGGACTCTCCACCGCCCCCCACCTGCACTGGGAGATCTCCGTGCACGGCGTGCTCGTCGACCCCCTGCGCTTCACCGACGGGCGCAACGGCTTCTAGCGGTGCGGCTGGCGGTCGAGGTGGAGGGCATGGGCGAGGCGGACGCGCTGCCCGGCGACGGCGCCGTGCTCGTGGCCTTCATGTCCTTCGCCGAGGCCCGCGGCTTCGGCGCGCGCCACCCGCTCGTCGCCCTCGCCGAGCGCGCCGCCGCCCTGGGCGTGCGCCTCTCGCCGCTCGCCGCCTTCTGCGAGCGCGGAGCGGCCGACGCCGAGGACGAGGCCCTGCTGGAGCGCGTCTGGCAGGACGCCGCCCCGCTCGCCGCCAGCCTCGCCGCCCTCGCCGGCGCCCTGCGCGCGGACGAGCTGGCGCGCACGCTGCTCCGACGCGCCGAAGCCGACGCCCTCCCCGCCGAAGCCGACGCCCTGCGCGCCGTCGCCGAACGCGCCGCCAGCGCCAACCGCCGCGTGCGCCTCACCTACGAGCTGTGATCCGCCGCCGACGCGAGGCCATCCGCGCGCGCCGCCGACGCCCCGGCTGGCCCGCCCGCGCCCTCGACTCGCAGGCCGCCCGCGCCGCCCTCTTCCCCCGCCCCGGGCGCATGGCCGCGCTCCTCGCCCTCGACCGCGCCCGACGCTGGCTCGACGTGAGCCTCGGCGGGAGCGCCTTCGCCCCGCTGCTGGCCGCCCGCGCGCGCGCCAATGCCGTGCCCGTGCGGCTGGACGCGGCGGCGGGCGGCGCGCTCCCCCCCGACCTCGTCGCCTGGCCCGAACGCCTGCCCTTCCGCGACGCCGCCTTCGACGCCGTCACCGCCCTGCACGTGCTCCGCGCCCTCGACGACGACGCCGTGCGCGCCTTCGCCGCCGAGATCGCGCGCGTGCTGGCCCCCGGCGGCGCGGCCCTGCTCGTCGAATTCGCGCCCGTGCGCTGGGCCCCGCTGGACGCCCTCCACCGGCGGCTGCTGGGCGCGCCCGCCGACCTGCGCGGCTGGGGGCGGCTGGCGGCCCTGCTCACGGAGTGCGGCTTCGACGCCATCGACCTGGTGGAGCTGGGTCCGCACGCCATCCCGCCCATCCCGCGCGTCTCCGTGCTCGCGCGCAGGCGCCCCGCCGGCGGAACGATCGGGCGCGCGGACGCATAGAATCTCCCCATGAAGAGCGCGACGCGGGCGCGGGCGCGGATGCCGCTGATCGCGGCGCTGGCCCTGCTGGTGGGCGTCGCCGTTGCGGGCCCGGCGATGGCGCAGGGTGGCGGCGGCGTGGCGACGGTCGAGGTGCGCGTCTGGCAGAACGTGGACGACGACCGCGACCTGTACGTGAGCGCGCGTCTCGCGGGCGGCTCGTGGCGCGCGCTGGGCACGGTGCCGCTGGCGCTGGACGGCGGAGTCAGCGACGAAGGGGCCTACCGCTACGGCGACATCGCGCTCGCGCTTCCCTTGCCGGGCGGCGAGTCGATGAACGTGCAACTGCGCGTCTGGCAGAACGTGGACGAGGGCTGGCGCTTCTTCCTCAGCGCGCGCCCCGCGGGTGGCCCATGGCCGGGGACGCGCTCGCTGCTGCCGGACGACGGGCTCAGCGCGAGCGGGCGCTACCGCTACGGCGACGTCACGCTCGCGCTCCGCCCGCAGGTGACGACGCTGGCCGGGCGCGCGGGCAGGCACGGCTACGCCGACGGCCTCGCCGACGAGGCGCTGCTCGGAGAGGATCCCGCGCTGGGATTCGCGCAGAGCCGGGGGCTGGGCCTGGCAACCGACGGCAAGGGCCACGTGATCGTCGCGGACGCCGGGAACCACGCCATCCGCCGCATCGCGCCGGACGGGACGGTGACCACGGTCGCGGGCGGCAACGGATGGGGCCTGCGCGACGGTCCCGCTGGCGCCGCGCAATTCGCGGGACCGATGGACGTCGCCATCGCCGCGGACGGCTCGATCTACGTCGCGGACGCCTACAACCATCGCATCCGCCGCATCGCGGACGGGATGGTGACGACCGTTGCCGGCAGCGGCCCCATCTTCGATTGGTACAGCCCCAACCCCGACGACCAATCAGGGGGAGGCTATCGCGATGGTCCGGCGAGGAGGGCGCTGCTCAACTTCCCCTACGGGATTGCGTTCGCGCCGGACGGCGGGCTGTTTATCATCGAAGGACGGCAGCACATCAGACACCTTTCGTCGATTGGCTGGGTCTCCACTTTTGCCGGGGGTGACCTGTACCATCAACAAGACGGGCCCTTTTTTGACCCGATTTTCTTTGTTGGTGCGGTTTTTAGTACCCTGCGGGCGCTTGATACCGATGCTGAGGGTAATGTCTATGTCATCGATAGCCACACTGGCATCCCCGGCGCTGCCATCTTAATTCAGAAGATCGACACTCGAGGCTTCGTATCAACGATCTTCAGCGGCGCTCCCGCGGGCGCGGGCGGAGTGCTCTCCTTTCCGTCGGGCCTGGCGGTGACGGACGACGGCGCCATCTACGTCGCCAACACGGGCCGTCACCAGATCCTCGAATTGCGCGACGGCGAGCTGCGCGGGGTGGCCGGGACCGGCGTCGAGGGATACGCCGACGGCGACCGCGACGCGGCGGCGTTCAGCCTGCCCGGCGCGATCACGATAGCGGGCGAAGGCGCGCTCGTGGTCGCGGATGAAGGCAACCGGCTCATCCGCCGGGTCGTCCCGGTAGCGGACGAACGCGACGCGAGGATTCCGGCGGTGGCGCGGGCGGAGTGGCTGTCCGCGCAGGTTGAACGCTTCACAGGGCGAGAGGTGTCGTTCAACGGCGCCCAGGGAATGGCGCTGGATGCCGCTGGCAACGTCATCGTCGCCGACTTCGGGTACCACGCCATCCGTCGCATCGCGCCCGACGGGACGGTGACCACGATCGCCGGGGGCAACGGGGCAGGCGTGCGCGATGGAGCAAGGGAACACGCGCAGTTCGCGGGACCGAGGGATGTTGCCGTGCACGCGGACGGCTCCATCTACGTGGCCGATTCGTGGGGGAACCGCATCCGTCGCATCACGCCGGACGGAACGGTGACAACAGTCGCTGGCGGCGGGCCGGTCGCGCGGAGCGGCTGGGACCACGACCGCGGCGAATTCCGTGATGGACCCGCCGCACTCGCACGGTTCCGGGTGCCCAAGGCGATTGCCTTCGACCGCGACGGGAACCTGCTTATCGCGGACAGGGGCAATAGCCTCATCCGCAAACTCTCACCGACCGGGAATGCCTCATCGTTCGTGAACGCCAGCGGTCCCAAAGGGATTGCCGTGGACGATAACGGAAACGTCTTCGTCAGCTACGGCCTCACCTCAGTCGGCAAGGTCGCGAACGGCGCGATCACGCCGCTGTTACGGACGCCGTATGAGTCGCGGGGCGGAGAACTCCTGTTCATCGTCGAAGGGATCGCCGTGGCCCCCGACGGTGCCATCTACATCGCGGACCCTCACTATGACCTGATCGTCAGAGTCGAGCGGGACGGCTCGTTCACGTTCGTCGCCGGTGGGCGCGGAACCAACCGGTATGGGTTCACCGCCGTGCTCCCCCTCGACGACCGAACGCTCCTGGCGTCGGGGGACAACGCCATCTGGAAGATCACCATCGACGCCGAGTGAGCGGCGAGCGCTTCCTGCGCCGCAAGCTCGCCGCCGAGCCGCAAATCCACGGCGGCAAGCGCACACGCGTCGTCTTCACGGACACGGGCGAGCGCACGGAGCGCCGCGCCGACCGCTGACACCCCAGCCCGTGGCGGGGCGGCGCGCCATGCGCCACAATCGGCGCGCCATGCGCTGGCTCCGACGGCTGGCCGCGCGGCTGCTGGCGGCGGCGGCCATCCTCACGCTGGCCCTCGTCGGCTGGCACTGGGCGCGCGGCGCCTCCCTCGCCGACGCCCTGCGCATGATGGCCGACGACTACCGCCTGCTCGCCGCCTGCCCGGCCGAGTTCGGGCGCATCCGCGCCTTCGCGGCCCGCGACGCCCCCGACGGCGCCCCGGCCTCCATGTCCGCGCGCCACGGCGGCGGCTGGGCGGGGCGCGTGTGCGACGGCAGCCTCGCGCCCAACGACGCGCGCCCGTCGGTCACGGCGGTCCGCGTGGCCCCGACGCCCACGCCAACCGCCACGCCATCACCTACGCCAGACGCCACGCCCACTCCATCGCCCTCGCCCTCGCCGAGCGCCACGCCGCATCCATCGCCCTCGCCTACGCCAAGTTCCACGCCAACCGCTACTCCGCCAACCGCCACCGCAACCGTCGCCCTGCCCGACGGCGCGCTGTCGTGCGGGCTGGCGCACGCGCCCACGACGGCGCTGGACGCCCTCCCCGAGGGCGCGCGCCCCGCCGAACGCCACCTCGAAGCGAAGCGCCTCATGCTCGCCCTGATCAACGACGCGCGCGCCGCCGCCGGACTGCGGCCCGTCGCCCTCGGCTCGAACGTCGCCGCTCAGCTGCACGCGGAGGCCTCGCTGGCGGGCTGCTTCTCCTCCCACTGGGGCCTCGACGGCCTCACGCCCGCCATGCGCTACGCCATCGCCGGGGGCCTTCGCGCCAACGCCGAGAACGTGAGCGGCCTCGACTACTGCGTCACGGAGGCCGACGGCTACCGCGCCATCGCCAGCCCCGGGGACGAAGTGCGCGAGGCCATGGAGGGCCTCATGGAGAGTCCGGGCCACCGCGCCGCCATCCTCGACCCACGACATCGGGCGGTGAACGTCGGGCTCGCGTGGGACCGCTACAACTTCATCGCCGTCCAGCAGTTCGAGGGCGTCCGCGTGACCTACGAGCGCCCGCCCGCCATCGACGCCGACGGCGTCCTCGCGTTCTCCGGCGCGACGCCCGACGGCGACGCCTTCGGCGAGCCGCTGGACCTGAGCGTGCAGCTCTACCACGACCCGCCCCCGCGTCCGCTTACGCGCGGGCAGCTGGCGCGCACCTACTGCTACGGCGCGGGCCTGCCCGTGGCCGCGCTGCGCCCGCCGCCGGGGCCGCGCTCCTTCTACCCGGACGACGCCTACACGGCCTCCCACCGCCCCTGCCCGAGCCCGTACGACGTCCCCGCGGACGCGCCCGCGCCGGGCTCGGTGGACGAGGCGCACGCCTCCTGGCAGGCCGCCTACGACGCCAGCCAGACGCGCGCGGAGCGCTCCGTCACCGCGCCCTGGATCACGGCGGACGAGTGGACGGCGGACGGCCAGTCCTTCGCCGTCGCGGCGGACCTGTCGGGCGTGCTGGCGGAGCACGGCGCGGGCGTCTACTCGCTGACGGTCTGGGGCCTCGTCGAGGGCGAGCGCGCCGTCATCTCGGAGTACGCCATCTTCTGCGAGTGAGGCGCGCTCAGCGGACGCGCACCTCTTCAACCCAGAACACGCCGTCCGCGTCCTGGCTGTACACGAGGATCAGTTTGGGAACGCCGTGCCCGGCGCCCGGCGTCTCAACGTTGCGGAGCCCGCCGGAGTTGGGGAGAAAGGGACGGGTCGCTCCCGCGTATCCGATCGTGCGAAGCAGGCCGTCGATGGTCCCCCTGGCGGGAGGGTAGTTCGCGCAGATGACGCGGTACTGCTCATCGGCAAGGGGCCGCCAGCGGACCTCACTGAGCACGGGCAAGCAGGCCCAGACGCTGGGCCACTTCCTGGCCCGCGCGAATGGCCTCCTCGCTCGGCGGATCGGTGGAGACGAACGCCAGCTCGTAGGCGACGGGCGTGCCCTCGGGGACGATGCGGCAGACGGGATCGAGGTAACGCAGGCCCGATTCGCCGCTCCCGTCCGCCTCGGGCAGCCCCGCCAGCACCCGCTCGACGATGGCCTGCTCCGCCTCGCCGAGGGGCGCGCCGCCCTCGTCGTCGCCGTCCGCCGCCGCGATGCGCGCCAACTCCCCCTCGAGCCGCTCGGGCCAGGGGCCGCGGGGATCGTTCAGGTAGGTCGCGCCCGTGATGGACGTTCCCAACTCCAGATACGCGAGGAAGTCGCAGTAGAAGAAGCGCCGCGCCAGCAGCGTCGCGTCGGGGGCGCGGCCATCGCCGTCGCGGTCCAGCAGGCGGCGCGCCAGCCGCCGGAAGCGCTCGCCGTCCCACGGCCTGCTTCCCGTGATGTCCCCCAGCGGATCGAGTTCGATCTTCGTCATGCCCGTCTCCTCTTCCCAGTATGGCACGCCCGCGCGGCCCGTGGCGGGGCGGCGCGCGATGCGCCACAATCGGCGCGAACGGAGGGAACCGCCATGCTTGAGGGAAAGGCCGCCGTCGTCACCGGGAGCGCCGCCGGCATCGGGCGCGCCGTCGCCGTCGCGCTCGCCGAGGCGGGGGCCGACGTCGCGGGCCTCGACGTCGACGCCGCCGGCAACGCCGAAACCGCCCGCCTCGTGCGCGAGACCGGCCGCCGCGGCCTCGCCGTCGATTGCGACGTGGCCGACCGCGTGCAGGTGCGCCGCGCCATGAACGGGGCCGTGCAGCGGCTCGGGCGCCTCGACGTGCTCGTCAACAACGCCGCCATCTACGCCGACACCAGCCTCACCACCGGCGACTACGAGTCGCAGACGCGCGCCTACGAGCGCTCCATGGCCATCTGCGCGCTGGGCTCCTATTACTGCGCCCGCGCCGCCGTGCCCGCCATGCTGGCCGCGGGCGGCGGCGACATCCTCAACGTCATCACCGAGCACATCAAGGAAGGCCACCTCATGACCGGCGGCGGCGCCAGCGGCTACGACGGGGCCAAGTGGGTGCAGTGGCGGCAGGTGGAGAGCTGGGCCGTGGAGCTGGCCCCCCACGGCATCCGCGTGAACGGCCTCTGCATGGGCGCCACCGACACGCCCATGCTGCGCGCCGTCTCCGTGCCCGCCGCCGAGGCCGGCATGCGCCCCGCCGACGTGGGCCGCGCCGTCCTCAACGTGCTCGCCCACGGCAAGGACGGCCCCACCGGCCAGTCCTGGCTCTTCGGGGCCTCGGGCACGCCGCGCGAACGCAGCCTCGAGGAGATCGCCGCCCTCGCCCCCTGAACGGAGCGTCGGCGGTGCGGCTAGCCCCCGCCGCGGATGGCCCGCGCGAGGCGGCGCAGCGGCGCGAACCACGGACGCTTCGGCGGGCGGGAGCGGCGGGCCGCGCGACGGGCCGTTGCCGCGTCCAGCTGGGCGCGGGTGCGTTCGCCGTCCGGGGGCGCGACTTTCCGGTACCGCGTTTCCTCATCCAGCCGGGCGCGGGCATGGTCGCCCTGAAGATCGGGCGGAGGCCCGGGGTTAAAGGGAGCCATGTCCCCACCGTAGCACACGGGCGCGCGCGAACGGCGTAGGATGGCGGGAACGCCGGAGATCGCGGCGGCGAGGAGCGCATCATGGTCATCGAGTCCGCCATCCGCCAGACGCCCACGGTGAAGGCCCCCGAACCCACGCTGGGCACCGACCTCATCCCCAAGGAGCGCTACACCTCCGCCGAGTTCATGCGCCTCGAGTGGGAGCGCATGTGGACGAAGGTCTGGAACATCGCCGGGCGCGTCTCCGACATCCCCAACCCCGGCGACTACTTCACCACCGAGCTGGGCCCGGAGTCGTTCCTCGTCGTGCGCGAGACGCCGGACCGCATCCGCGCCTTCTACAACGTCTGCCCCCACCGCGGGAACCAGATCCGCAACCCGGGCATGGGCCACGCCGAATCCTTCCAGTGCGCCTACCACTTCTTCGAGTTCAACCTCGACGGCTCCAAGAAGTTCGTGCCCGACGAGGACACCTTCACGCAGGGCGTGCCCCAGGAGACGGCGCTCGTGGAGGTGCCGTGCGACACGTGGGGCGGCTGGGTGTGGTTCAACATGAACCCGCACGCCGAGCCCCTGCGCGAATTCCTCGGCGAGATTCCCGACCACCTCGACCCCTACCGCTTCGAGGACCAGTACCTCGTGCAGGACCGCACCATCGAGTGGGACTGCAACTGGAAGACCTCCGTGGACGCCTTCAACGAGGTCTACCACGTGCAGGGCATCCATCCGCAGATCCTCGAATCGATCGACGACATCCACGTGCAGATCGACCTGTACGAGCGGCACAACCGCTACCTCGTGCCCTTCGGGCTGCTCAGCCCGCGCTACCCCAACCAGGGCGAGCTGACGCGCGCGCTGCGGGAGATGCTGCGCGCCGCGGGCATCGACCCGGAGACCTTCGCGGGCGGCCCCGCCGAGGTGCGCCCCGCCATCCAGGCCGCCGTCAAGGCGCACGCCGCCGCCCACGGCATCGACCTCTCCGCCCTCAACGACGACCAGCTCACCGACGACTACCACTACTACCTCTTCCCCAACATCACGCTCAACACGCACCATTCGGGCGTCATGCTCTTCCGCCAGCGCCCGCACGCCACCGACCCCAACCGCATGTACTACGACCTGCAGAACCTCGTGCGCGTGCCCGAGGGGTCGGAGCCGCCGCCGCGCCCCGTGCACACCACGCACAAACACGGCGAAATCTCGCTGGGGCTGGGGCTGGACCAGGACTCCTACAACCTGCCGCGCGTGCAGAAGGGGATGAACTCGCGCTCCTTCAAGGGGCTGCTCATCAACTACCGCGAGCGGCGCATCCGCCACATGCACAAGGTGCTGGACGACTACCTCGAGGGCCCCGACCGCTAGCGGCGGCGCGGGGGGCTTGTCGGGAGCGCGGCCCCGCTCCTCGCAGAAGGCGAGGTAGCTATCCACGGAGGCCGCGAACTCCCGCTCCAGATCGGGGGCGGACTCGCCCTCGAAAGTGATCACGTCGCGCGTGCCCGCGACCTCTCCGTGGAAGAGGCCGGCATCGTCGTCGAAGGCGACGGTCGCGCGGTAGCCGCGGTGCTCCATCATGCGGCAAGCGTAGCGGCGCGGCGGCCTGGGGCAACGACCGCTCACCCCGCGCGCGCGACGGCGGCCAGCTCGCGCAGGTGCGACGCCACCAGCTCCGGCGCCTCCATGGGGATGAAGTGGCTGCGCTCCGGCAGGAACACGTCCTCCGCGTTCGGCAGCGCCGCCGCCAGCCCCGGCCAGGTGGGCGAGGCCGACATGCTCCAGGGCTCCTTCCCGTCCGGCGGCGCGGCGCGCAGCACGCGCACGGGCAGGCGCAGCTCCCGCAGCAGCGGCCACGGGTTCCAGGCGCGGTTGCCGAGGTAGGCGGCGGCCTCCACGGCGGGCGGGCAGGCCAGCTCCCAGCCGTCCCCGTCGGGCGCGGGCAGCAGGCCGTGTTCGCAGTAGTCGCGCAGCACGCGCGGACGCCAGCGGCGGAAGGGATCGCGGTCGCGGAAGCGCGCCTCCATCTCCGCGGGCGAGGCCCAGCGGTTGCGCCGCCGCGCCGCGAAATGCTCGGCCTCGAAGGCGGGCGGACGCCCGTAGCGCTCCGGCGCGAAGAGCACGGGATCGACGAGCAGGAGCGCCCCGAACGCCTCCGGGCGCAGGGCCGCGGCGGCGGCGATGCAGGCCCCGCCCATGGAGTGGCCCGCGCCCACGGCCCCGCGCAGCCCCAGCGCGTCCGCCAGCGCCGCCAGGTCCTCCGCCGCGTCGCCCCACGGATACGGCGGGGGCGGTTTGGCGCTGCGCCCGTGGCCGCGCAGGTCCACGGCCAGCGTGCGCTCGTCCAGCGCCTCGGCCACGGCGTCCCAGCAGCGCGCGTGGAAGCCCGTGGCGTGGGCCAGCAGCACGGGCGGCTCGCGCCCGCCGCGCTCGAACACCGCCAGATCCACGCCGTTCGCGCGCAGCCGCCGCTCCGCCGGTTCCATGCCGTGAAGTATCGCGCGAAAGCGCCAGCGCGGCCTGCGCGTTTTCGGAACTTCCGTTCTACGATGCGCGCCCCCATCGGGGAACGAGGAGGCCGTTCGTGGAGGAGCAGCCGCAGCCGCGCAAGCCGCGCATCGACGCCCTGCCGGAGCACACGCGCTATCGCGACAAGGGCTGCGACCTCTACCCGTCGTGCCTGCGCTGCGGGCTGCCGCGCTGCCGTTACGACGACCCCGGCGGCGCGCGCGCCATGCTGCGCGAGGGCCGCGACGCCGCCATCCTGCGCCTCGCGCGCGAACAGTCGCTGGGCCCCGACGAGCTGGCGCGGCGCTTCGGCCTCTCCCGTCGCACCATCTTCCGCGTGCTGCGCGCGGGACGCCGCGCCGGGGCGCTCCCGCAGGCGCGGCGCTAGAAGACGAGCGGGCGCGCGGCCGGCGCGGACTCCCCCAGCCAGCGTTCGAGGTCGGCGCGCGCGAAGCCCCGCACCGCGTCGAGGTCGGCGGCGTCGCAGGCGTGGGGAGCGCCGCGCCGCGCCTCCGGCATGGCCGTCAGCGCGGCGCGGAAGACGAGCGCCAGCCCGCCCTCCGCCGCCAGCGCGTCCACCAGCCGCAGCTCCGCCGCCAGCGCCTCGCCGCACCACTCGTCCACGAGCGCGGAGGCCGTCTCCCAGGGTTCGCCGCCGGGCGGCAGCGGCGTCCAGGGTAGCCAGCGCCCGCTCACGCCGGGAACGTCGGGCGCGTCCACCGCGAAGGCCACCACGCGGCCCGCGTGCACGGGCAGCGCGTGCACCGTGACGAGGGGGCCGTCCGCCATGGCGCCAGTGTACCCGCGGAGAGCGCCGCGGGCGGGGCGCGGCGGCGCTATACTGGCGGCGATGCCCGGCACCGTTGAGCCCGCGTTCAACTACGCGCTCGCGGAAGCGTTGCGGGGGAAGCATCCCCGCTGGGGCGAGGCCATCGGCGGCGAGCAGACGGGCGTCCTGTGGCGCGAAGCGGGCAAGCGCCCCGACATCGTGATCCCGCATCCGGGCGGCATCCCCATCATCGTCGAGACCGAATACGCGCCCGCCGCCACCGTCGAGCGGGACGCCCGCCGCCGCGTGGGCGCGGTGCTGGGAGCGACGGGCGAGCCGGTCGAGCAGACCATCGCCGTGGTCGTGCCCCCGGACCTGGCGCGGGCCCCGCAGGGGCGGCTCGCCGGCCTGATCGCGGAGGCGGAGTTCCGCTACTGCCGGCTGTCGGGGGAGACGCCGGAGACGGCCGCGCGCTGGCCGGAACGGGGCTGGCTCAGCGGCGGCATCGACGAGCTTGCCGGATTCATCGAGCAGAACGCGGTTTCGGAACGGCGCATTCGGGAAGGCGTCCGCACCCTCGAGGAGGGCGTCCGCCAGGCCGCCGGACGCCTGCGCGCGGAGCTGGGGCGCGATTATCCCGACGCGCTCGAGGCGATCGCCGCCGCCCTGCATCAGGAGGACGGCAAGCAGACCTCGCGCATGGCCATGGCCATCGTCGCCAACGCGCTCACCTTCCACACCGCCATCGCCAGCGCCTGTGGCGTTCCCCCCATCGACGAGCTGCTCGCCCTGGACGGCGCGCCCGACAAGGGCCGCGTGCTCGATGCGTGGGACCACATCATGCGCGAGGTCAACTACTGGCCCATCTTCAGCACCGCCGCGAAAATCCTGCTGCCGCTGCCGGACCGCACGGCCCGGGCCGCGCTGGAACGCCTCGCCCGCGTCGCGCGCGACCTCGACGGCCTCGGCGTGACCACGGTGCACGACCTCGCGGGGCAGATGTTCGGCGAGCTGATCGCCGACCGGAAGTTCCTGGCCACCTTCTACACCCGCCCCGCGTCCGCCGCGCTCCTCGCCGAGCTCGCCGTGGCGCGGCTCGACGTCGACTGGGGGAACCCGGACGCGGTGAAGGCGCTCCGCATCGCCGACCTGGCCTGCGGCACGGGCGCGCTCCTCAGCGCGGCCTATCGCGCCGTCGCGTCCCGCCACCGGCGGGCGGGCGGCGACGACGAGGCCATCCACCGCGAGATGCTCGAGCGGGCGCTCATCGGCGCGGACATCATGCCCGCCGCCACCCATCTCACCGCGTCCATGCTCTCCAGCGCCCACCCGACCATGACGTTCGCCCGCACCCGCATTCACACCATGCCGTACGGAGACCAGCGCGACGAAAACGACGAGACAAAGGGCGTGTACATCGGCTCGCTCGACCTCATCGCCAGCGATGAACAGCCGTCCCTCTTCGGCACGGGCGAGCATGTCCTGCATGGACGTGGCGAGGTGGCGGTGAACGCCATATCCGCGCAAGACATCGGGGACGTTCTCCGGCTCCCGCACAACAGCGTGGACCTGATGATCATGAATCCCCCCTTCCAGCGGCCCACGAATCCGGAAGTCCGAACCGAAAACGCGCCAATCCCGTCGTTCGCCGGATTCGGCAACAGCCCCGGGGAGCAGCGCAAAATGTCGGATTCCCTCCGCGGGATCAACAGCGGCCTGAGCCCGCGCGCTGGCCATGGCAACGCCGGGCTGGCCTCCAATTTCATCGACCTCACGCACGTAAAGCTGAAAAGCGGGGGCATTCTCGCCCTGGTTCTGCCCGCCACGGCGCTTTCGGGAGGAGCATGGGAACCGGCGCGGGCCCTGCTGGAACGCGAATACCGCGACGTGACCATCATCACGATAACGGCAACGGGCCCCGGGAGAGCCGCTTTCTCCGCCGATACCAAGATAGCGGAAACGCTCATCATCGCCACGAAACGGGAGAGCCGTCCCGAGACCGGCGTCACGCTCACTCCCGCCCTGTACGTCAATCTCGATGAGCGGCCGCGAAGCATCGCGGAGGCGGCGGAGATCGCGCGTGTCGTGGACGGCCTGTCGGATGAGCGCGAGTCCGGTCTCCTCACCGTCGGCGAGGACGTCGTGGCGCGCTATATCCACTCCGCCGTGGGGAATGGGGGCACGGGGCAGCTGCGCGAGGATAGCCTGGCCACCGCCGCGCTCGCGCTCACGCGGGGAACGCTGCGCCTCCCCCGTCTCCGCGGCGAGCTGCCCGTTCCGGTGGTTCCGCTCGGGGAGTTGGGCCAGCGCGGGCTCCTGGACCGCGACATCTATGGCGTGAATCCCGACGGGGCGCCGCGCGGGCCGTTCGACGCGATCCGACTTCGCGCCGCCACGCCCACCTACCCGATGCTGTGCAACCACTATGCCGAACGCGAACGGCACCTGCTGGTTTCGCCGGACCGTGAGGGGCAGGTGCGCCCGCAACGGGATGAGCAGGCGTTTGACGTGTGGGATACGGCGACACGGCTGCACTTCACCCGCCTCTTCACGCTGCGATCCCAAAGTCTGGCGGCCTGTTTGACCCGCGAGCGCTCGCTGGGCGGTCAGGGATGGCCCAATTTTCGGGTCGACGGCGATCCTCGCCGCGAAGAAGCGCTCGCGCTCTGGGCCAATACGACGCTGGGGCTGCTCTCGTTCTGGTGGGAAGGCGACCGCACCCAGCCGGGGCGCGCGCGCCTCACGATCTCCCGCCTGCCCTCGCTGCTCACGCTCGACGTGCGCCAGCTTGGCCCCGCGCGGCTCGCCCGCGCGAAGGCCATCTTCGACGACTTCGCGGAGCGCGAGTTCCTGCCCGCGAACGAGGCCTACCGCGACGAGACGCGACAGGCGCTCGACCGCGCCGTCCTCATCGACCTGCTCGGCCTGCCGGAGACGGTGCTCGAGCCGCTGGCCGTCCTGCGCGGGCAGTGGTGCGCCGAGCCCACCGTCCACGGCGGCAAGGGAACGCGCCCCGCGTGAGCGGCCTAGACATGGCGGAGCAAGCGCGCCAGCCCGCCAGAGCCGCGGCCCCTTTCAGAACAGGCCGTCGAAGGGCGCGGGGCCGTCGAAGGGGCCGACCGCCGCCAGCGTGGCCGCGTCGGGGCGCGGCAGCTCCTCGCCCAGGCGGCGCAGGTCGTCGAGCGTGACGGCATCGATGCGCGCCGCCGCCTCGTCCGCGTCCAGCACCTCGTCCAGCAGCAGCTCCTGCCCGCCGATCCAGGCGGAGACCGCGCGCGTGTCCTCCATGCGCAGCTGCAGGCGGCCCGCCGTGAGCCGCTTGCCCCGCGCCAGCTCCGCCTCCGTCACGTCGCGGGGGAAGCGCGCCACCGCCTCCAGCGCGGCCTCCAGCGTGAGCCGCGCGCGCGACGGATCGCAGCCCGCGTAGACCGTGAACGAACCCGCGTCGCGGTACTCGCTCACCCACGAGTGCGCGTCGTAGACGAGGGCGCGCTCCTCGCGCAGTTCGAGGAAGAGGCGGCTGGCCATGCCCTCCCCCAGCAGCGCGCTGAGCAGGGCCGCGGCCTCGCGGTCGGGGTGCCCGGCGGACGGCGCGGGCCAGCTCAGGCAGAGGTGGGCCTGCTCCGTGTCCCGCGCGCGCACGGCCACGCGCGCGTGGTCGCCGCGGGGCCGCGCCGGTTCGCCCGCGTCCGCGCGGCCCGCGGGCAGGCGGCCGAGCCAGCGTTCGGCGGCCTCCGCCACGGCCTCGTGCTCCACGTTCCCGGCCACCGCCAGCACCATGCCGGCGGGGCGGTAGCGCGCGCGGAAGTGGCGCTCCACGGCCTCCAGCGGCAGGCGGCGCGCCGTCTCCGCCGTGCCCCCGATGTTGCGCCCCAGGGGCTGCCCGGGCCAGAGCGTCTCGTCGGCGAGGATGACGGCCAGCTCGCCCGGGCTGTCCTCCACGCCCGCCAGCTCCTCGAGGATGACGGCGCGCTCCTTCTCCAGCTCGCCCGCGTCCAGCAGGGGCGCGCTCACCATGTCCGCGAGCACGTCGATGGCCTCCGCCGCCGCCCAGTCCGGCGTCTTCGCGTAGAAAACCGTGAGCTCGCGGTCGGTGACGGCGTTGTGCAGGCCGCCCGTCGACTCGATGGCCTCGGCGATGGCGCGCGCCGTGGGCCGGCGCGCGGCCCCCTTGAAGAGCATGTGCTCGAGGAAATGGGAGAGGCCCGCCTCGGCGTCCGTCTCGTGGCGGCTGCCCGCGTCCACGTAGACGCTCACCGTGGCCGAGCGCGTGCGCGGCATGGCGCTCGTGAGCACGCGCAGGCCGTTGGGCAGCACCGTGCGCGCGAAGGCCCCCGCGGGCGCCCCCTCAGCCATCGGACGCCCCCGCCGGGGCCGCGCCCGCCTCCCGCCAGAGGTCGCCCTGCGCGCCGGGGGGCGGCTCCAGCCCCAGGTGCCGCCACGCCGCGGGCGTGGCCACGCGCCCCCGCGGCGTGCGCCGCAGCAGCCCGCACTTGAGCAGGAACGGCTCGTACACGTCGACCACCGTGTCCGGCTCCTCGCTGATGGCGGCGGCGAGCGTCTCCAGCCCGGCGGGACCGCCCCCGAACTGCCCCGCGAGCGCGCGCAGCAGGCGGCGGTCGATCTCGTCCAGCCCCAGCGCGTCCACCTCCAGCAGGTCGATGGCCGCGCGCGTGGCCGCCAGCGTGGCGGGCCCGCCCGCGCGCACCTCCGCGTAGTCGCGCACGCGCCGCAGGATGCGGTTGGCCACGCGCGGCGTGCCCCGCGAGCGCCGCGCGATCTCCAGCGCCGCCTCCGCCGCCAGCTCCATGCCCAAAAGCGCCGCCGAACGCCGCACGATGGCCGTGAGCGCGTCCTCCTCGTAGAAATCGAGCCGGTAGATGGAGCCGAAGCGGTCGCGCAGGGGCGCGCTGATCATGGCGTAGCGCGTGGTCGCCCCCACGAGCGTGAAGGGCGGCAGCGCCAGGCGGATGGAGCGCGCCCCCGGCCCCTTGCCGATGACCAGGTCGATGGCGAAATCCTCCATCGCCGGATAGAGGATCTCCTCCACCGCGCGCGACAGGCGGTGCACCTCGTCCACGAACAGCACCTCGCCCTCCTTCAGGTTCGTGAGGATGGCGGCGAGGTCGCCCGGACGCTCCACGGCGGGGCCGCTGGTCGTGCGGATGGGCGTCTCCAGCTCGCTCGCGAGGATGTGCGCGAGCGTCGTCTTGCCCAGCCCCGGCGGGCCGTAGAAGAGGTGGTGGTCGAGGGGTTCGCCGCGCGCCGCCGCCGCCTCGATGGCGATGCCCAGCACCTCCTTCACGCGCTCCTGTCCGGGGAAATCGGCCAGCCGCCGCGGGCGCAGCGTGCGCTCCGCCACGCGCTCCTCGCCGTCGATCACGTCCGCCTCGGCCTCAATCTCCCCGCCGTCGAGGGCGTCCGCCCCGACCTCACGCTCCTCGCCGTCGATCACGTCCGTCTCGCCCGCGCGCTCCCCGCTCGTCATGCCCGCCAGTCTACGCGCGCCGCTCAGTCCAGCAGCAGCACGGCGGGGCGCGTCAGGTGCACCCAGTAGACGCCGTAGGGGAAGAGGCCGCCGAAGCCGTTGAAGCGGCGCGGCGCGTCCGGCAGCCACGAACGCCACGCCCCCGCCGCATTGTCGTAGCTCAGCACCTGGTCGTAGGCCCCGCGGATGCTCGCCAGGGCGTCGGCCACGGGCCGCGCCGGACCCGTGTAGACGAAGGGGTTCCAGCCCGGCGTCAGCTCGAGCTGGCGGGGCGGCGTGGACGACGGCGATGGCGACGTGTAGACGCCCCCCGCGCTCCGCACCCAGAAGACGTCGAAGCGCTCCAGCCCCTCCAGCGTGCGCGCCCAGACAGGGGCCTCGCGCAGGAAGTGGCGCACCGCGCCGCCGCCCTCCGCCTCCGCGTCCCAGACGGCGATGGCGGTCCAGTCGTCGGGCAGGCCTGCGGCGGCCTCCGGCAGGGGCGCGTCGGGGCCCAGGTAGGCGGCCAGGCTCCAGCCCGCGCCCAGCTCCTGCGCCACCTCCGGCCCCGGCGGCGGCGAACGCCCCTCCAGCGCGTGCCCCTCCAGCGCGAGGGACTCGTTGGGCCCGCCCCAGGCGAAGGGACGCGCGGCGGCCCCGTCCACGGAGAGCTCCACGCTCCGCCCGATGGCCCCGCAGCCCGCCGCCTCGCCCTCCGCGGCCACGCGCACGGCGTAGACGGCGCCGCCGCCCGGCCCGGCCCCGATCTCGCCCGCGCCGCAGTCCGCGCCGTCCACCCGCGCCAGCACGCGCGCCCCCGGCGGCGGGTCGAGCCAGTCGCGCAGCGCCTCCCCGCGCACGGTCATGGGCACGCGCGCCAGCGCCGCGGCTACGTCGATGACGCCCGCGCCCGCCCAGTTGCCCCCGTGGGGCGCGGGCGGCGGCGGCGCGGCGGACTCCCGCGCGATGGCCAGGTACTCGTCCAGCTCCAGCTCCGGATTGCGCGCCATCAGCAGCGCGAAGAGGCCGGAGACGAAGGGCGCGGCCAGGCTGGTGCCCGCGGGCTGCCGCCCGATGGGCGCGGCCAGCCCCAGGTCGGAGCGGATGGTGCTGACGATGCCCACGCCCGGCGCGGCCAGGTCCACGCCCGCGCCCCAGCTGGAGCCCCGCATCCAGCCGTTGCCCGCCGCGCTGTCGCTCGCGCCCACGCCGATGACGTTCGGGTAGCGCGCGTAGGCGGCGGGATAGCCCGCGCCGCGGTCGCCGTAGTTGCCCGCCGCCGCCACGATCACCACGCCGTCGCGCTGCGCCGCCTCGATGGCCGCGCGCACGACGGGCAGGTCGTCGGCGGGATTGCCCGGCTCGCTCGCCAGGCTCAGGTTGATCACGTGCGCGCCCATGCGGCGGGCGTAGTCGATGGCGCGCGCCACGTTCGGCAGGTTCCCCGTGGGGCTCCCGCGCGGCCCGCAGTCCAGCGTCTTCAGCGCCATGATGCGCACGTTCCAGGCCACGCCCGTCACGCCCGCGCCGTTGTTCCCGCGCGCCCCGATGATGCCCGCCACGGACGTGCCGTGCGAACCCGCGTCGTTGCGGTCCCCGTGGTCGTCGCGCACGTCCCCCACGGGGTCGCCCGTGCGGTAGCCGCAGCCGCGGAAGCGCTCGCGCGTGAGGTTGATGAAGCGGCAGCCGTGGCGGTCGTCGATGCAGCCGTTGCCGTCGTCGTCCACGCCGTTCCCGATCGGATCCGCCTCGTTCACCCACAGGTTGTCGCGCAGATCCTCGTGCTCGACGTCGATGCCCGTGTCGATGACGGCCACCACGATGTCGCCCGCGTCCGTCATCACGTCCCAGCCCGCGGGCGCGCCGATGGCCTCCAGGTAGGCCCGCTGGCTCGCGTAGAAGGCGTCGTCGGGCACGGCGGCGGCGCGCACGGGCGCGGCGGGATGCGCGCTGAGGATGCCGGGCCGTCCGCGCAGCCACGCGCTGTAGGCCTCCGGCGTCACGCCCGCGGGCACCGGCAGCTGGCGGTAGCCGCGCGCCTCCAGCGAGCGCCCCCTGCCGCCGTCCGCCCCGGGCGCGGGCAGCCCCGTCCACACGCGCACGGAGACCCAGTCGTCGGGCAGGGAGGCGCCGTCGGCCGCCGCCGCGCCGCCGGATCGCGCGACGGCCAGCCCCGCCGCCGCCAGCAGCGCCGCCGCCAGCGCCAGCGCGAGCGTCCCCCGCGTTCGCATCGCCCCGTTCAGGCTCCGGACCGGGGCGTGGGCATGGCGGGGCTCCTCCGCGGCGCGCGCGTCGCGCGTCCCCCGCATGATAGCAGCGAAGCGGCGGGGAGACGCGGCGCGGCGGGAATGGCAAGGTGAAGGCGCATGGCACGACCGAGGCCCAAGCCGCGCGCCGTTCCCGTCGACCTCGCCTTCGGCGTGCGGGCCTGCGCCGCCGCCCTGCGCGAGGGGCTGGCCACGCGCCTCCTCCATCAGGAAGACGGCGGCAACCGGCGCGTGCTCGCCCTCGCCGAGGAGGCGCGCGCGCGCGGGCTGCCCGTGGAGGCCGTGGCGACCGCGCGCCTCGACGAGCTCACCGGCGGCGGCGTGCACCAGGGCGTGCTCGCGCGGCTGCGTCCGCCGCCGCCCGCGCCCATCCCCCGCGTGGCCCCCGCGCCCTCCCTCGCGCTCGTGCTCGACGGCGTCACCGACCCGCAGAACACGGGCGCCTGCCTGCGCGTGGCGGCGGCGGTGGGCGCGACCGTGACCGTGCTGCCGCCGCGGCGGGGCGCGGCGCTCACGCCCGGCGTGCACCGCGCCAGCGCCGGGCTCAGCCTCGTCGCGCCCGTGGCCGCGCCCCGCAACCTCGCCCGCGCCCTGGAGCAGCTGAAGCAGGCGGGCTACTGGGTCGTGACCGCCGCGCCGGGCGCGGACGCGGCGGACGCCCTCGCCTTCGACTGGCCCGACCGCACGGCGCTCGTGCTGGGCGGCGAGGAGCGCGGCGTGAGCCGCCTGCTGCGCGAGGCCGGCGACTTCCGCGTGGCCCTGCCCATGGACGCGCGCGTGGAGTCGCTCAACGTGGGCGTGGCCTGCGGCGTCCTCGCCTACCTCTGGCGCGCCCGCTGGCCCGCCGCTACCGCTGGAACGTGAGGCGGCGCAGGCGCTCCCCGCTGAAGGCGTAGCCGTAGCCCGCGCGCGCCGCGAAGGCCGTCAGGTCGCGCAGCTCCTCGTGCCGGTACTGGCGCAGGAAGGCCCCGTCCCGCCCCAGCGCCACGATGCGGTCCGCGCTCGCGTCGAGGAAGGCCAGCTCCCCTTCGGGGCCGTCCGTCCAGGGGCGCGACGCCGCCCGCAGCGGACGGTCGATGCCCGCCTGCGACAGCTCCAGCGTCAGCTCCCCGCTGAAGCGCCGCACCGCGCCGTCCCCCGAGGCGGTGAAGATGGCGCCCCCGTCCACCGTCAGGCGGCGCGCGTCCGCCAGCTCCGGGGAGCGGAGCGCCGTCGCCGGGGCGGTCCCGAAGCCGTCGGGCCCGGCGGCGAAGCGGTGGATCGTGGCGGCGGGCGCGTCGAGTGCGTGGAGCGCGCCGTCGGCGAACCACAGGTCGGTGATGGCGAGGCCGTCGGGGCGCGCGAAGGCGAGCCGCTCCAGCGTCTCCGCCGTGCGCGCCCAGAGCGCCCCGTTCGCGTCGGCGATGAGCAGCGCGGGGCCGCCCGGGCGCGTGCCGTCGGCGAAGGCGATGGCCGCGGGCGCGCCCGCCCCGTCCTCGCCCGCGGCGAAGACCACCTCCTTCGCGCCCGTGGCCAGCGCCACGGCGATGACGCGCGCCCCCGCCTCGTCCAGCAGCCACACGTGCGTGTCCCCCGCCGCCATGCGCGAGACGGCGAGGGGCGCGTCGCCGAAGCCGCGCAGGTCGGCGATGGTCTCGATGGCGGCGGGCGCGGTCACGGCGTCCAGCTCCGCGATGCCGCGCTCCACGCGCGGCAGGAGCGCCGCCGCCGCCTCGCCGCCGCCCTCCAGCGCCGACGCCTCCAGCAGCAGGGCGCGCGCGCGCGTGAGCGCCTGGCGGCGCGCGTCGGGATCGTCGATGGCCGCGGCGGCGGCGGCGGACGAGCGCGCCTCGTCGAGCAGCGCGGCCAGGTTCGCCGCATCCGCGTCGCGGTCGGCCACGCGCGGGATGGCGAGCCAGGCGACGACGCCCGCCAGCAGCGCCAGCCCGACCAGCAGCGCCAGCCGCGAGAGCGTGGGGAAACCGCGCCCGCCGGACGCCGCCAGCGTTCCCCCGCCGCGCCGCCCGCCGCCGCCCATGGACGAGCGCACGCGCACGAAGGGCGCGTTCCCGGCCCCGCGCGGGGCGGGGACGGACGCCGGGGGACGCCAGCCGGTGGAGGCCGCCAGCTGGCCGCGCCGCCCCGCCGCCAGCTCGCTCACGGGGGCCGCGTCCGTGCGGTGCGACTCCGCCGCGGGGGGCGGGCGCGGCGGCGCGATGGCGGGGAAGAAGGCGTCGCCGTCGCGGCGCGCGCGGGGCGCGGGCGGCAGCGCGCCCTCGTCGCCCACGGCCCGCCGCAGGGGCGCGGCCTCGGCCTCGTCTTTGGCTTCGGGCTCGGGCGGGGCCACGCGCGAACGGGCGTCCACCGCCTCCAGCCGCCGCTTCGCCAGCGCCACCGAGGCCGCGCCCGCGCCGCCCTCCACGAAGAGGCTCGACTGGAAGCCGCCCGCCTCCGCCGCGGGGGCCTCCGCGCGCGCGCCGATGACGGGCCCCTCCGCCGGCGCGGCCTCGTCGCCCGGAGCGGGGGCGGGTTCGGGCGCGGGCGGCATGAGCCCCAGCTCGTCCTCGCCGGGCAGCGCCACGAGCAGCACGGCGGCGTCGCGCAGGTGCGTGAGGCGGCGGTAGAGGTCGGGCAGGATCTCGGACAGGGAGAGCGCGAGGATGGAGCCCATCAGCTCCTCGTCCAGCGCCTCGCTCACGTTCGTCGTGGCCAGCAGCAGGCGGTCGCCCGGCGCCACCGGCAGGGAGACGAGCCGCGGCGGCGCGGGCCCCGTCCCGTTCATGGGCGCGGCCTCCGCCTCCTCCGGCTCGTGGCTCGTCACCGTCGCGCCGGAGACGTGCAGCACGCGCGCGGGGCCGCGCAGGGCGAGCACGGCGCGCCCCCCGCGCAGGGCCAGGCAGCTCATGCCCATGCCCACGCGGTGCTGCGCCACGCTGCGCTCGTTCCACTCCCGCAGCGAGCGCTGCGCCTCCTCGAAGAGGCGCAGGAGCGACCCCGTGAGGCTCAGGTCGAGCGCCTTCCAGCTGCGCCCCGCGCGCGAGACGAGGTGCCCCGCGAACTCGTTGCCCGCGGGCGTCGTGCCCTCCGCCACCAGAAAGAGGTCGCCGCGCTCCGCCCCCGTCCCCCGCCCCTCCACGACGCCGACGGCGGCGCCGCGCTCCACGGGCTCGTGGTTGACGATGGCGAACTGGGCGGTCTGGAGGGGGGCGCTCAGGCGGCGGCTCCTTCCGCGACGCGGGGATGACGCAAGGATACAGGCCCGCCGCCCGCCGCTGCGTGAAGATCCGCGCCATCCCTGCCCTTCGCGCGCGGGGCGCGTAGGATGAGGCCCGCACGCGCCGCATGTTCACCCACCTGCATACGCACACCGAATACTCCCTGCTGGACGGCATGTCGCGCATCCCCCGCCTGCTCGACCGCGCCCGCGAGCTGGGCATGGAAGCCATCGCCATGACGGACCACGGGGCGCTCTACGGCGCGCTCGATTTCTACCGCGAGGCCAGGGAGCGCGGCATCAAGCCCATCATCGGGCTGGAGGCCTACGTGGCCCGCGGCTCCCGCCACGAGCGCACGCGCGAGGCCTCCCCCTGGCACCTCACCCTCTTGGCCCGCGACCTCACCGGCTACCGCAACCTGCTGCAGCTCGTCACGCGCTCCAACCTCGAGGGCTTCTACTACAAGCCGCGCATCGACCGCGAGCTGCTGGAGGCCCACGCCGAAGGGCTCACCGCCCTCAGCGGCTGCCCCTCGGGCGAGTTCTTCGAGCGGCTGGAGGCGGGCGACCGCGAGGGCGCGCTGGACGTGGCGCGCTGGTACCGCGAGGTCTTCGACGGCCACTACGCGCTCGAAATCCAGGAGCACGGCGTGGAGCGCTTCAGCCGCCAGAACCGCCCCATCCTCGACGTGGGCCGCGAACTCGGCATCCCCGTCGTGGCCACCAACGACGGCCACTTCACCGACGCCGGCGAGGCCGACGCCCACGACGTGCTCCTCTGCATCGGCACCAACGCCACCGTCGACCAGGAGAACCGCTTCCGCATCGAGGGCGACGGCTACCACCTGCGCGGCGAGGACGAGATGCGCGCCCTCTTCCCGGAGACGCCCGAGGTGATCGACGCCACGCAGGCCATCGCCGACGCCTGCGACCTCGAACTCAACTTCGACCGCGCCCTCCTGCCCGAACCGGACCTGCCGGAGGGCGTCACCAGCCACGAGCACCTCGCCCGCCTCTGCCGCGAGGGGCTGGAGCGCCGCCTCGGCGCGATCACGCCCGAACTGGGCGAGCGCCTCGACTACGAGCTGGACGTGCTGCGCGAGACGGGCTTCACGGACTACTTCTTCGTGGTCCGGGAGATCGCCGACTTCGCCCGCCGCGAACGCATCCCCATGGGCATGCGCGGCTCCGCCGCCGCCTCCCTCGCGCTCTACTCCCTCGGCGTCACGGACATCGACCCGGTGGCCGGCAACCTCGTCTTCGAGCGCTTCCTCAACGTGGAGCGGCGGCAGATGCCGGACGTCGACTTCGACTTCGCCGACGACCGCCGCGACGAGGTCATCCGCTTCGCCCACGAGCGCTTCGGCGCGGACAAGGTGGCGCAGATCATCACCTTCGGCACGCTGGGCGCGAAGGCCGCCATCCGCGACGTGGGCCGCGCCCTCGGCATGACCTACGCCGACACCGACCGCGTGGCCCGCTACGTGCCCAACGCCCTCCACATCACGCTCGACGAGGCCCTCGCCCAGTCGCTCGAAATGAAGCAGGCCTACGAGGAGGACACGCGCGTGCGCCGCCTCGTGGACACCGCGCGCCAGCTGGAGGGCGTGGCCCGCCACGCCAGCACGCACGCCGCCGGCGTCGTCATCTCGCGCGAACCCCTCGCCGGCTACGTGCCCCTGCAGCGCACCGGCCGCGGCGACGAACCCGCCATCCCCACCACCCAGTTCGCCATGGAACAGGTGGACGCCATCGGCCTGCTCAAGGTCGACTTCCTCGGCCTCTCCAACCTCACCATCCTCGGCCGCGCCGTGGACCTCGTGCGTGAGACGAGCGGCGTCGGGATCGACCTGGCCGCGCTGCCCGACGGCGACGCCGCCACCATGGAGACGCTGGGGCGGGGGGAGACCTTCGGCGTCTTCCAGCTGGAATCGGCGGGCATGAGGCGCTACGTGCGCGAGCTGAAGCCGCGCGGCATCGCCGAGATCTGCGCCATGGTGGCGCTCTACCGTCCGGGGCCGATGGCGCACATCCCCACCTACATCCGCGCGCGCCACGGCGAGGAGGCCATCCAGCACCCCCACCCCGACCTCGCCGGCATCCTCGCCGACACCTACGGCGTCATCGTCTACCAGGACCAGGTGATGCAGATCGCCCAGCGCTTCGCGGGCTACACGCTCGGCCAGGCCGACGTGATGCGCAAGGCCATGGGCAAGAAGCAGCCCGAGGTCATGGCCGCCGAGAGCACGCGCTTCATCGAGGGCGCCGTGGCCAACGGCTACGCCGAGCGCGACGCCCGCGCCGTGTGGGAGCTGATCGAGCCCTTCGCCGGCTACGCCTTCAACAAGGCCCACGCCTGGTGCTACGGCCACATCGCCTACCAGACCGCCTGGCTGAAGAGCAACCACCCGGTCGAATACCTGACCGCCGTGCTGCAGCAGGCCGGGGCCGCGCCCGACCCCCACGCGCGCATCGCCCAGGCGGCGGCGGAATGCGCGCGCCTGGGCATCGAGGTGCTGCCGCCCGACATCAACCACAGCGGCGCGCGCTTCCGCGTGGAGCGCCGCGCGGACGACCCCGACGGGCCCGCCATCCGCTTCGGCCTCGGCGACGTCAAGAACGTGGGCGAGGCCGCCGTCGAGGGCGTCATCGTCGAGCGCGACAAGGGCGGCCCCTACACGGGCGCGGAGGACTTCTGCAAGCGCGCCGACCTGTCCGCCGCCACCAGCCGCACGATCGAGCACCTGGCGCTGGCGGGGGCGCTCGACGCCATCGGCGAGCGCGGCGCCATCCGCGCCGGGGCCGACCGCCTCGCCGCCTTCGCGCGCCGCGAGCGGGAGCTGCGCGACAGCGGCCAGTCCACCATGTTCGACCTCTTCGGCAGCGAGGTGGACACGCCCCTGCCCGGCCTCGAGCTGCCCGACGCCCCCCTCCCCCGCGAGGAGCGCCTGCGCTGGGAGAAGGAGCTGCTCGGCGTCTACCTGAGCGAGCACCCCTTCCGCCAGGCCGCCCGCGACCTCGCCCCCCACGTCTCCCACCAGCTGGCCGACCTCTCCCTCGAACTGGCGGGCGAGACCGTCACCGTGGCCGGCCTCATCACCGAGGTCAACGCGCGCCACACGCGCGACAACCGCCGCTACTACCTCGCCGTCCTCGAGGACTTGTCGGGCCGCGCCGAGCTGGCCGTGTGGAGCGACGTGATCGAGGCCTCGGCGGAGGAGACGTGGGCGGAGGGGCAGATCGCGCTCGTCTCCGTGGAGTGCCGCGAGCGCGGCGACCGCCTCAACCTGAGCGCCCGCCGCGCCGCGCCCTGGGACGCCGAGGAGGGCCGCCTCGTCGGCTTCACGCCGGAGCTGTGGCAGGTGGAGGAGCGCCGCGGGGGGAACGCCGCCAACCGCCGCCGCCCCGACAACGGCGCGCCCGCGCGGCCCGCGAACGGCGGCGCGCCCCGCACGTCCGCCCCGCCCGCGGGCGCGGCCAACGGAACCGGCGGGACCAACGGGGCAGCCTCCGCGCCGCCGCCCGCGCCGCCCGCCGCCACCACCGAGGCCGAGCGCCCGGGCGTGCGCTCCCCCGTGGGCGGCGAGGGCGCGCGCCTCCTCATCACCGTCTACGAGACCGAGGACGCGACCACCGACAAGGCCCTGCTGGAGTGCGTGGCCGCGCTCCTGCGCGACCACGCCGGCGAGGACGAGGTGCGCCTCGTCGTCCACGACACGGACGGGCTCGACCAGGAGTTCGACTTCATGCGCGCGTCCGCCAGCGAGGAGCTGGCGCGGAGCATCGAGAAGGTGCTGGCGGCGAGCAAGGGCACGGCCCGCCTCGTGCGCGCCCGCCAGCCCGTCTGAGAGGAGAGCGCCGCGCTCGCGCGCGGCTGAGGGGCGAGGAGAGCGCGCGGCGGCGCCGCGCTGAGGGGGGAGTGGGTGGGAGGCGGGAGGCGCGGGGATGCGCGTCGGCGCTAGAGGCCCTGGTTGAATTCGGCGAAGCCGAAGTACTCGTTCAGGTTGGTGAGCGCGCCCGCCAGCAGCAGCGCGCCGAGCGCGATCATCATGACCGCGCCCGCCACCTCGAAGGCGGGCAGGAAGCGCCCCATGCGCCGCGTCGCGCGCGTGACGTCGCCCACGGCGAGGCCCGCCAAAAGGAAGGGCACGCCCAGCCCGGCGGCGTAGAAGGCCAGCAGGTAGGTGCCCGTGGCGGCGCTGCCCGAGGTGGCCGCGAGCGCGAGGATGGCCCCCAGGATGGGCCCCACGCACGGCGTCCAGCCGATGCCGAAGGCCCCGCCCACCATGGCCGAGCGCGCGTAGCCCACCTTGCGCGCGCCCCCGAAATCGGCCTTGAAGGTGCGCTGCAGCAGGTTGAATTGCAGGTAGCCCGCGAACTTCGCCCAGGCCGCCAGCGAGGCCAGCCCCAGCAGCGCCATGCGCGCGCGGTCGTCGCGCAGCTCGGCCAGCTCCACCACGCCCAGGAAGAGCGCCCCCGCCACCGCCAGCCCCAGCGCCGCCATGAGCGGCGGCCTGCGCCCGAAGGAGGGGATGAGCAGCGAGCCGAGCAGGATGAGGAGCGCGCCCGCCGCCGTCTCCAGCTCGGGCAGGTAGTCCTGCAGGGCCACGCCCGTGAGCCCCGCGCCCGCGCCCAGCGCCACGAACACCGCGCTCAGCCCCAGCACGAAGGCCAGCGCGTGCGAGAACGTCTTGCGCCGCTCCGCCACCACCTGCCCGTTCTCCACCGACGCGCCCGCCAGGTTCGTCAGGTAGATGGGCACGAGCGGCAGCACGCAGGGCGACACGAAGGAGAGCACGCCCGCCGAGAAGGCCACGAACGGCCCGCCCGCGCCCTTCAGGCTGAAGGCGTCCCCGGCCACGCCCGCCACCGCGAACACCGCCACCGGCGCCGCCACCAGCAGCGCGAAGGCGGCGTAGAGCGCGCCCGCGCGCCCGGGCCGCAGGCGCGAGGGAAGCGCGACGGTCGGTCCCGAAGCCATGCGCGCAGTATGGCGGCGTCCCGCGCCCCGCGCCCGCGGAAGGTAAAGACGGCGGGAAGCGAAGCGCTAGGGCCGCGCCTCGAGGTCCACCACCTGCGCGCCCAGATCGACCGGCTGGCCGCCGTCCGCCCAGCTCCGCAGCGTGTAGGCCGCGACCGTGGGGTCGCCCGCCGCGTCGAGGTTGATGGGCCCGCTCACGCCCACGTAGTCGACGTCGCGCCCCTCGCGCAGGAGGGCAGCGCATTCCTCGTAGCCCGCGCACTCCGCGCCGCCGCGCGTGAGCCCCGCGACCGCCGCCAGCATGGCCGCGCCGTCGGACGGATCGCCCGCGACGAGCGCGGCGAGGGCGAGCAGCACCACGCAGTCGTAGGCCTCCGCGCCGTAGGCCAGGTACTCCCCGCCAGTGGCCTCGGCCAGCCGTTCGAGGAAGGCGGGGGCCGAGTCGCCCCCCTGCTGGATGCCCAGCATCCCGTCCAGCACGGACGGATCGTTCGGGTCGATGGCCTCGTGCAGGTCGGGGCTGTAGAGGCCGGTGGCCGCGAACTGCCGCTCCGGGCCCACGCCCGCCTCCAGCAGCTGGCGCACGGTGTCGGCCCCGTCGCTGCTGAACCCCAGGTTGACGACCATGTCGGGGGCGTAGGCCACGACGACGCCCACCTCGGCGCTGCGCGACGGCTCCTCCGGGTCGTAGAGCACGACGCGGCTGTCCGCGCCCAGCCGCGCGAACTCCTCCTCCAGCAGCGCCGCCAGCGCGCTCCCCCAGGCGTCCGCGCGCCCGATGACGGCGATGCGCGCCGCCCCGCGCCCCACCACGGCGTCGGCGATGACGGGGGCCATGGCCGTGTCCGGCGCGATCGTGCGGAAGTAGTAGTCCGCGTTCGCCTGCGTGCTGAACACGGGCGAGGTGTTGGAGGCCGCGCACTGCGGCGTGCGCTCGTCCGAGAGCGTCTGCACGAAGGCCTGCGACACGGAGGACGCGCCCGCGCCCACGATGGCGTGCGCGCCCTCGCCCAGCAGCCGCCGCACGGACTCCAGCCCGGTGGCGGGGTCGGTGGCGGAATCGGCCATCGTCACGCGCAGGTTCCCGCCGCCCGCGTTCACGTCCTCCACCGCCAGCTTCACGGCGGCGATCATGGGCACGCCCAGGAAGGCCAGCGATCCCGTCTCCGGCAGCACCGCGCCGACGTGCAGCGCGGGCGCGCCGTCCGCGGGCGCATCCGCGACGGTAGCCGCGGGCGCGTCGCCGCCAGCGCCGTCATCGTCGCCGCACGCCGCCAGCGCCATCGCGCACAGGAGCGCCGCCGCCGCGAGCGCGAGCCCGGTCCGCCACGCTTTCCGCATGGCCGCCATTCTCGCGGCCCGCCGGACTGCGCGCCAGCGGGTTTGACGCGCCGCCGACCCACGCGGGAGAATAAGCGTTCCGCACATGACGGCAGCGGAGTGCGGCCATCGCCAGGTTCCCGACGAAGGAAGGATCCCGTGCCCGAACCGAACTTCGCCAACCGCACGCTGTGGACGGGGGACAACCTCGACATCATGCGCGGCATGAACGACGGCTGCGTTGACCTCATCTACCTCGACCCGCCTTTCAACTCCGACCGCGACTACGAAGCGCCCATTGGCGGCATCGCCGCTGGCGCGGAGTTCAACGACCGCTGGTCCATGAACGACGTGAAGGAAGTCTGGCACGGCGAGATCGCCTCTCTCACCGTGAAGGACGCGCCCTACCACATCGACGGCGAGGCGCTCTACGACGTCATCCGCGTCGCGGAGAAGGCGCAGGACCGCAAGATGAAGGGCTATCTGATCTGGATGGCCATTCGTCTTCTGGAGATGAAGCGCATCCTCAAGCCCACGGGCAGCATCTACCTCCACTGCGACGACACGGCGGGGGCGTATCTCAAGCTGACGATGGATGTGATCTTCGGGAAGGACAGTTGCGTCAATGAGATTCAGTGGCGGCGTACGCGAGGCCGCTCCGACGCGAAGAAGTTCGGGCGCGTCCACGACACCATCCTCTACTACCGCATGGGCGATGAGTTCACGTGGAACGCGCAGTACGTGGAGCACGATCCGGAGTACGTGAAGAGCCAGTACAACAAAACGGACCGGCGAGGCCGCTGGCGGTCAGATCAGCTGACCGCCAGCGGCCTCCGTACCGGAGAATCCGGGGAACCCTGGCGTGGCGTCGATCCCAATGAGATCGGGCGTCATTGGGCAACGCCCAGCGTGGGCGGCATGAACGACTGGATCGTCCGGAACGACGTCATCCCGGGCTGGCCCGACGCCTACCCGTCCGTCCACGCCCGCCTCGACGCGCTTGATGCTGCCGGCCTCGTCCACTGGCCAGAGCGCGGCTCCATGCCCAGCCTCAAGCGCTACCTCGCGTCCACGAAGGGCAATGCTTCCGACGACATGATCGTGGACATCGGGAAGATCGAGGCCAAATCGCGGGAGAACGTCAACTACCCGACGCAGAAGCCCATCCGCCTGCTCCAGCGTCTCATCAGGGCGGCGTCCAACCCCGGCGATCTCGTTCTGGACCCGTTCGCTGGCTGCGCCACGGCCTGCGTTGCCGCCGAGGGCGAGTCCCGCCGTTGGGCGGGCATCGATACGTCCGCCCATGCCTTCACGCTCATCAGGCATCGCACCGCCCACGAACTCGATGGGTTCAACGGCGAGATCATCCAGCGCGAGGACATCCCGCTCCGCACGGACCTCGGCGACATCAAGCGCTACAACGATCCCGACAACAAGCACCTCCTGTTCGGCAAGCAGGAAGGCAAGTGCGAGGGTTGCCGGGACGAAATCTCCTTCAGGAACATGACCATCGACCATATCCTGCCGCGCAGCAAGGGCGGCACGGACCACATCGACAATCTCCAGCTGCTCTGCAACTTCTGCAACTCCAAGAAGGGCGACCGCCCGATGGAGCTGCTCGTCGCCGAGCTCCGCATCGAGGGCATCCGCAAGGACCGCTAGCCCCCGCGCCGATGCCGGCAAGCGGGCCGTGGGGCGCAGGGTCCCGCGTGGCGCGTGGGCGGCGTCGCAATCCGCTAGACTGCGCGCCAGCACGAATCGGAGGCGGGAGCGTGAACGAGTTTCGGGGCAGGACGGCCGTGGTCACGGGCGGCGCGGGCGGCATCGGGCGCGCCCTCGCCCTCACCTTCGCCGGCGAGGGCATGAACGTCGTCGTCGCCGACGTGGAGCGGGAGACGGCGGCGGGCACCGTGGGCGAGGCCGAGGCCCTCGGCGTGCGCGCCATCGCCGTGGAGACGGACGTGGCCGACCGCGCCTCCGTGGCCCGCCTCGCCGACCGCGCCTTCGACGAGTTCGGCGGCGTGCACGTCCTCTGCAATAACGCGGGCGTGGTCACCTTCTCCCCCATCCACGATCTGGACGAGGCCGACTGGGACTGGGTGATCGGCGTCAACCTGCTGGGCGCGCTATACGGCGTGCAGGCGTTCCTGAAGCGCATGGTGGCGCAGGACGAGCCCTGCCACATCGTGAACACGGCCTCCATCGCGGGGCTGGTCTCCCATCCGGGCATCGCCTCCTACAACGTCTCCAAGTTCGGCGTGGTGGCGCTCACGGAGTCGCTGCGGCTGGACCTGGCGGACACGCAGGTGAGCGCCAGCGCGCTCTGCCCGGGCGGCGTGCGCACGCGCATCATGGAGTCGGACCGCAACCGGCCGGCGGCGCTGGGCGGGCCGGGCGAATTCGCGGAGCGCGCGGGCACGCAGGCGCCGGACCCCATCGACCCCATGGAGGTGGGGGCGCGCGTGCTCGCGGCCATCCGCGCGGACGCCCCCTACGTCGTCACGCACAAGGAGCAGCGGGCCATGGTGGAGGGGCGCTTCGCCCCCATCCTCGCCGCCTTCGACGCGCTCTAGGGCCCGCTTGCCGCCGCGCCGCCGATGGCCTACCCTCATGGGCGAGAGGCGAAAGAGACATGACGCAGGCCGCGCCCCCCGCTGAGCAGCGCCGCGACGAGCGGGCGATGGATCCCGCTCGCCAGCGGGCCCTCGAGGAGATCGGGCGCCTCCTCAAGGATCTGCACGGTCCCGCGCTCAAGGAACTCGAGCGGGCCTGACCACTGCCCCGCTTCCTCTCCCACCTCTCGCCTCTCGACATCGAGGTGGTCGTCCAGCCGCTCGCGCTGCGCTACTTCAGCGCGTCCGCCGACGAGTTGCCGTCCTTTCGCGCGAACCTCGCGCGCCCGGAGGCGCTGGAGGCCGCCCTCGCGCTCACGCGGCAGCCGTACTACCACGGCGTCTTCGCGAAGGCGGGCGCGCTCTTCCGCTCGATGGTGAAGAACCACCCGTTCGTCGATGGCAACAAGCGCCTGGGGCTGGCGACGACGTTCGCCTTCCTCGCCCTCAACGGGCGCGTGCTGATCGCGCCCACCGACGAGATGGTCGCCTTCACCACGGAGCTGGCGGCCACGCGGATGGAGTGGAGCACGGCGGCACGCTGGCTGCGCGCGCGCACGCTGTGGCTGGAGGATGCAAGCGAGGCCCCCGGCGTCTCCCCCGCGACGGCGGAACGGGCGCGCCAGCTGGCCGCGCTCCTGCGGGAGCTGCCCCGCGAGGACGCCTAGCGCCCGGCGAAGCGCGGCTCGCGGCGCTCCAGGAAGGCCGCGGCGGCGTTACGGAAGTCGTCCGTGCGCGAGGCCGCGATCATGCCCTCCGCCTCCAGCGTGAGGGCGTCCGCGAAGCCCGTCTCGGCCCCGCGCGCGAAGTTGCGCTTCATGCGCGCGTAGGCCGCCGTGGGGCCGTCCGCCAGCCGCCGCGCCAGCGCCGCCGTCTCCTCCGCCAGCGCCTCGTCGGGCACGACGCGCGTCACGACGCCGAGGCGCGCGGCGGTGGCGGCGTCGAGCTGATTCCCCAGCAGGTAGAGCTCCTTCGCGCGCGCCAGCCCCACGATGCGCGCCAGCTGCCAGCTGCCGCCGAAATCGCCCGTCAGGCCCACGCGCGCGAAAGCCGTGACGAAGCGCGCGCCCGCGGCGGCGAGGCGCAGGTCGGCGGCCAGCGCCAGGGAGAAGCCCGCCCCGGCGGCGGCCCCGTTCACCGCCGCGATGGTGGGCTTCGGCATCTCCGCCAGCAGGCGCGAGCTCTCCTCGAAGCGCCGCAGCTGGGCCGCGTCGGCGAGCGGATCGAGCGGATCGCCCGCGCCGATGCCGCGCAGGTCGCCGCCGGAGCAGAAGGCGCGCCCCGCGCCCGTCAGCGCCACGCAGCGCACGGCGTCGTCGCCCGCGGCCTGCTCCAGCCGCGCCAGCAGCGCGTCCAGCAGCTCGCCGCTCATGGCGTTGAGCGCGTCGGGGCGGTTGAGGGTGACGGTGGCGACGGCGCCGTCGGTCTCGTAGCGCACGGTGTCGGACATGGGCGCGGCTCCTCCCGCGATGGCGGGGGCGCATTCTCGCGCGGCGCGGTCAGGCCCGCCAGTCCAGGTCCACCGCGCCGAAGCGCACGGTATCGCCGTCCGCCGCGCCCTCGCGGCGCAGCGCGCGGGCCACGCCCCAGCGTTCGAGGCGGCGGTCCACCTCGTCGCGCGCGCCCTCCTGCTCCAGGTCCATCATCTCCACGAAGTCGACCACGCGCCGCCCCTCCACGGCGAAGAGGCCGGGACCGCGCCGCGCCACGCGGAAGCGCTCCTCCGGCGGCGGGCGCACGACCGGCGGGGGCACGGGCGCGGCGGCGGCGCGGTCGCGCTCCTCCCGCACGAGCGCCATGAGCCGCGCCGCCAGCTCCCGCAGCCCCTCGCCCTCCAGCGCCGAGACGACGGCGGCGGACGTCCCCGTGCGCGCGGCCAGCGCCGCCGCCGCGTCCGCCGCCCGCTCCGCGCCGAGGTCGGACTTGGTCACGGCGGCGACGCGCGCCACGCCCTCCAGCGCGGGGTCGTAGGCGCGCAGCTCCGACTCGATCAGCTCGTAGTCCGCCACGGGGTCGGGGGAGGCGCCGTCCACCACGTGCAGGAGCGCGCGGCAGCGGCGCACGTGCTTCAGGAACTCGAAGCCGAGCCCGTGGCCCTCGCTCGCGCCCTCCACGAGGCCGGGCAGGTCGGCCAGCGTGAAACGCTCGTAGCCCGATTCGACCACGCCCAGCATCGGTTCGAGCGTGGTGAAGGGGTAGGCCGCGATGCGCGGTTTGGCGCGGGAGACGGCGGCGAGGAGCGTGGACTTGCCCGCGTTGGGCAGCCCCAGCAGCCCCACGTCCGCGAGCAGCCGCAGCTCGAGGCGCAGGGCCGCGGTCTCGCCCGCGTGGCCGCGCTGGGCGTAGCGCGGGGCCTGGTTGACGCTGGTGGCGAAGCGCTTGTTGCCCCAGCCGCCGCGCCCGCCCCACGCCACCAGCGCGGTCGCGCCCGCTTCCGCGAGGTCCGCCACGACCTCGCCCGATTCGGCCTCGAAGGCCACGGTGCCCGCGGGCACGTCCAGCGTCAGGTCCGCGCCCCGGGGCCCGGCGCGCAGCCTCGGCCCGCCCGCGCCGCCGTCCTCCGCGCGGAACCTGCGCCTGCCGCGATAGCGTTCGAGCGTGTAGGCGTCGTCCACGGCGCGCAGGTAGACGCCGCCGCCGCGCCCTCCGTCGCCGCCGTCCGGCCCGCCCAGCGGCACGAACTTCTCGCGGTGAAAGGTGGCCGCGCCGTCTCCGCCAGTCCCGCCCTCGACCGTGATTCCGACGCTGTCGAACATCGTTCTTTCTCTATTTAGTCTATGGGATGGAGGTTGAGCGGATGATGATGTTAAGGCGTACGGAGCTGTGCGGGTTCGCGGAAAGCGCCGTGCCCGTACGGAGGACACGCTGGTTCAGGCGTACGGGAGAGCGCGCGGGTTGGCGTCGGGAGTGCGTTCGGGATCGGGGATGGCCGCGTCGGGCGCGCGCGGTCCGGCGCGATACCGGCGGGGTTCCGTACGGAAGCCGAACGGCTAGCCGTCGTGCGGGCGGTGGGAGCCGGGGCGGCGGTGGTCGATGACCTCCAGCTTGTCCGGGGCGAACAGGGCCGCCGTCTCCAGCCAGGTCTCGTCGCCGCGGTGGGAGTCCAGCTCGCCCCAGCCGAGGCGCGCGTCGCAGCGCGCGCAGTGGGGGTAGAACTTCGCGCCGCCGTCGTCGTTGACCGTGCGCCGCAGGGCTTGGTAGTCCGCGTTGTTCCAGACGTCGCCGAAGGCCTCGCCGTCGCCGTCGTAGATGTTGCCCATGCGCAGGGCCTCGAAGGCGCGGTAGCAGGGCAGGACGGCGCCGTCGGCGTCGATCATGACCATGCGCCAGGGGGCGTCGCAGGGGCGCGGGCCGGGGCGCTGGCGCTCCTCCGCGGGCGTGGGGGGCAGGCGCAGCTCCGTACGCGGGAAATGCGCCGCCGCCGCGCGGGCCTCGCGCAAGACGCGCTCCAGCAGCTCCTCGTGGAAGAAGAGGCTCTCCGCGCGGTCGATGCCGTTGGCGAGGGAGAGGTAGCCGCAGTCGATGCGGTCGATGCCGCGCGCGCCCCAGTACGCCACCGCCGCGGGCAGCTCCTCGACGTTGGAGCGCATGAGCGCGTAGCGGATGAGGGTGCGCGGCTCGCGTTTGCCCTCCTCCGCGCGGATGCGGAGGAGCAGGTCGACGTTGGCGAGGATGCGCGCGAGGTCGGCGTTCACGCGGATGCGCTCCACGGTGGCGGGCGCGATGCCGTCCACGGAGAAGCCGTGCGTCGTGATCAGGCCCTCGCGGATGACGGGGCGCAGGCGCTCCTCCGTGAGCAGCATGCCGTTGGAGAGCACCTTGGTGGCCAGCCGGTAGCGGCGCGCGACGCGCAGCATGTCCTCCAGCCCCCGGTGCAGCCAGGGTTCCCCGCCCGAGCAGATCTGCAGCAGGCTGGCGGTGGGGAAGAGCTGGGCGGCGGCGCGCTCGAAGTTCTCCCGCGACACGTGCCGCGCCGTCCCCTCGGACTCGTAGTCCACGCAGAAGGCGCAGGCGAGGTTGCAGGCCTTCGTGAGCACCACGTCGACCGTGGGCGGCAGGGAGCGCAGGCGGGTGGCGGCGCGCCGCGTTTCGACGCCGTTGACCAGCCGGTTGGCCGCCGCGCGCGGGGTGAGCCGCCGCAGCGCGCGCGCGGCGCGCCGGACGGGGGGCATGGCTTACTCGCCGCCCGCGGGGTGGGCGGCGGGCTCGCCGAGGTCGCCGCGGCGGCGGCGGATGACGGCCTCGTCCTCGCCCAGGGAGGCGTCCTGCTCCTGCTCGTAGGTCATGCGGTAGAGGCGCGCGTAGACGCCGTCGGCGGCCAGCAGCTCGTCGTGCGCGCCGATCTCGACCATGCGCCCGTTCTCCAGCACCACGATGCGGCTGGCCTCGCGGATGGTGGAGAGGCGGTGGGCGATGACGAAGGAGGTGCGGTCCTTGAGCAGGTTGCGCAGGGCGCGCTGGATGATGACCTCGGTCTGCGTGTCCACGTAGGCGGTGGCCTCGTCGAGGATGAGGATGCGGGGCGCGGCCAGCACGGCGCGCGCGAAGCTGAGCAGCTGGCGCTGGCCCACGGAGATGTTCTGGCCGCGCTGGTGCAGCTCGTGGCCGTAGCCGCCGGGCAGGCGCGAGATGAAGTCGTGCGCGCCCACCGCGCGCGAGGCCGCCTCGATCTCCTCGTCCGTGGCCCCCGGCTTCCCGTACTCGATGTTCGCGCGGATGGTTCCGCTGAAGAGGTAGGGCGTCTGCAGCACCACGCCCATGAAGCGCGTGAGCGAGCGCCGCCTGATGTCGCGCACGTCGTGGCCGTCGATGCGGATGGCCCCGCCGGAGACGTCGTAGCCGCGGCTCACGAGCGTGGTGATGGTGGTCTTGCCCGAGCCCGTGTGCCCCACCAGCGCGATGGTCTCGCCGGGCTCCACGTGCAGGTCGAAGTTCTCGAGCACGGGCACGCCCTCGACGTAGTGGAAGTCGACGGCGTCGAAGTCGACGCGGCCCTCCACCTCGGTCAGCTCGACGGCGTCGTCGCGGTCGCGGATGCGGGGCACGGTCTCCAGCACCTCGAAGATGCGCTGGCCGCCGGCCATGGCCCGCTGCAGCATGGTGTACTGCATGACGAGGTCGCGGATGGGCTCGAAGAAGCGCAGCACGAGGGAGATGAAGACGGCGATGAGGCCGAAGGTGGCGCCGATGGCGGCGGGGTCGATGCCGTCGGCGTTGAGGGCGCGCAGGCCCACGACGATGAGCACGGCGGCGGTGGAGACGGCGATGCACAGCTCGATGAGGGGCACGACCACGGCCTGGAGCGTGCCCGCCCAGATGTTGGCGTTGCGGTTCTCCTGGTTCATCACGTCGAAGCGGCGCGCGTTCTCGTCCTCGCGGTTGAGGGACTGCACGGTGCGCACGCCCGCGAGGCTTTCGCCGAGGTTGCCGTAGAGCTCGCTGATGCGGATGCGCACGTTGATGAAGGCCTCGCGCGCGTGGCGCGCCCAGAAGGTGAGCACGAGCACCAGCGGGGGCACCACGGCGAGCGTGTAGAGGGCCAGCGTCCAGTCCGCCTCCATGAGCACGATGACGGCGATGGCGATGCCCACGATGTCGGCGGCGAAGGTGAGCGAGCCGGTGCTGAGCAGCTCCTGCATGACGGTCACGTCGCTGGTGAGGCGGCTGATCATGCGCCCCACCTCCATGTCGTCGTAGAAGGAGAGGGAGAGGCCCTGCATGTGCTCGTACATCTTCGAGCGCAGTTCGTAGAGCATCTGCGTGCCCACGCGGGCCATGATCAGCTGCTGCGCCATGCCCGCCAGCCAGGCCAGCGCGCCCATGCCCGCGAGCAGGCCGATCCAGAGGGGCAGGTTCGCGGTCACGCCGCCGGCGGCGTCGGCCACGGCGCGCCCGATGAAGACGGCGGGCAGGTAGACGGAGAGGGAGACGAGCAGCATGCAGGCGAAGGCGAGGGCGAGGGCGCGCCGCCGGTGGCGCAGGTAGGGGATCATCTTGCGCACGACCTCGGCGTCGTAGGGCTTGCCGAGGTACTCCTCGTCCCAGCCGTCGGAGCCGCGCCCGCCCGCGCCGCCGCGCATCATGCCGCGCTGGCCGCCGATGCCGGAGCTGTAGCCCCCGGCCCCGCCGCCGCCCCACATGCCCATCAGGCGCCCCCTCCGGCGGCGGTGGCCGCCTCCGCCTCGGGAGCGGGAGCGGGCGCGGCCTGGGCCTGCCCCAGCGCCTCCTCCTGGTCGCGCAGCTCGAGGTCGTAGATGGAGCGGTAGAGGCCGTCCTCGGCCAGCAGCTCCTCGTGGCGGCCGCGCTGGGCGATGCGCCCGTCCTCCAGCACGAGGATCTCGTCGGCGCGCATGACCGTGCGCAGGCGCTGGGCGATGACGAAGGTGGTGCGCCCCTCCATGAGCGTGGCCAGCGCCTGCTGGATGAGGAACTCCGTCTGCGTGTCCACGCTGGCGGTGGAGTCGTCGAACACGAGCACGCGCGGGTCGAGCAGGAGCGTGCGCGCGATGGCCACGCGCTGGCGCTGCCCGCCGGAGAGGGTGACGCCGCGCTCGCCCACCCATTCGTCGTAGCCGTAGGGCAGGCTCATGATGAAGTCGTGGATGCGGGCGGCCCTGGCGGCCTCCTCGATCTCCTCCTGCGTGGCGGCGGGGCGTCCGTAGGCGATGTTGTCGCGGATGGTGCCGAGGAAGAGGAAGACGTCCTGCTGCACGGCCCCGATGGCGGCGCGCAGGGAGTCGAGCCGGTAGTTGCGGATGTCCACGCCGTCGATGGAGATGGAGCCCTCGGTCACGTCGTAGAAGCGGGGCAGGAGGTTGACGATGGTGGACTTGCCGCTGCCGGTGGGGCCGAGCAGGGCGATGACCTTGCCGGGGGGCGCGTCGATGTCGATGTCGCGCAGCACGGCGCTCACGTTGTCGTAGCCGAAGGAGACGTCGCGGAAGCGCACGTGGCCGCGGGCGTTCTCCACGGGCACGGCGTCGGGGCGTTCGCGCACGGCGGAGCGCGCGTCCAGCAGCTCGAACACGCGCTGGCCGGCGGCGATGGCGCGCGCGAAGCCGGTGATCATGAAGCCCAGCATGCGCACGGGCATCTGCAGCAGGGCGAGGACGAGCACGAAGAAGAGGAGCGTTCCCTCCGTGAGGGTGCCGTCCACGATGGCGTAGGCGCCGAAGCCCACGGTGGCGGCCAGCTGGATGCCCGAGAGGCCCTGCAGGAGGGGGGCGTGGCGGGCCATCATGGTGGCCTGGCGCAGCTGCAGGTCGCGCTGCTCGCCGGCGGCGGCGGCGAACTTGGCGGCCTCCACCGGTTCGCGGCTGAAGGCCTTGACCACGCGGATGCCGCCGAGGCCCTCGTCGGCCACCTCCGTGAGGCGCGCCTCGCTGGCCTGGATGTCCACCCACAGGGGGCGCATGACGCGGTGCACGGCCCACGAGCGCCAGGCGATGACCGGCAGCGTGGCGCAGCTCACGAGCGCCAGCTGCCAGTGGCTGCTGAACATCATGGCCACGCCCACCACGATCATGACGGCGATCATGAGCAGGCGCAGGGAGACCATGGAGAGGAAGAGGCGCACGGCCTCCACGTCCTGCGTGGCGCGGGACATGATCTGGCCCGTCTGCACCTTGTCGTGGTAGGCGTAGCTGAGGCGCTGCACGGTGTCGTAGATGCGGTTGCGCAGGTCGTAGGCCACGCGCTGGCCGAGGCTCTCGGAGATGTAGGTCTGGGCGAAGGCGCTGAGGCCGCGGCCCACGGCGAAGGCCACGATGGCGAGGGCGAAGAGGATGACGGTCGTCTCGCTGCCGTCGAAGCCGACGATGCGGTCGCTCTCGCGCACGGGGCGCAGGCCGGAGTCGATGGCGAATTCCACGAAGCGCGGCCAGACGATGCCGAACCCGGCGGCTCCCGCCATGGAGAGCATGCCGATGGTGAGCATTTTCCAGTAGGGGACGGCGTAGCCGCCGATGCGCAGCAGGACGCGCAAGACGCGATTCTCCGGGCCCGGTATTCGAGCGCTCCAGACTAGCATACCCGAACGCGAAGGTGAAATTCGGCCCGTAGCCTCGCCGTCGCGTACGATGCCTCGCGGAGGCGGACGCGATGCCGGAAACAGGGAGCGCGGGCGGGACGCTGGCCCCCGTCCACCCGGGCGAGGTGCTGCTGGAGGAGTTCCTGACGCCGCTGGCGCTGAGCCAGTACCGGCTGGCGCGGGAGATCGGCGTGCCGCCCCGCCGCGTGAACGAGATCGTGCACGGCGCGCGCGCCGTTTCGGCGGACACGGCGCTGCGGCTGGGGCGCTATTTCGGGACCACGGCGGCCTTCTGGCTCGGCCTGCAGATGCGCCACGACCTCGACCGCGCGACCGACCGGCTGGGCGACCGGCTGGAGCGCGAGGTGCGGCCCCGGGCGGGCGGCTGAGGCCTCGGGCGGGGGGCGATTGGCACTCTCCGCGGGAGAGTGCTAACATGCCCGCCACGCATTCGCGAACACACACGGAATGACCGGAGGTACGACCATGCCCGCGAAGACGGCGAGCAAGACCGAGATTCAGCCCCTGGGCGACCGCATCGTGGTGACGGCCCTGAAGCAGGAGGAGGAGACGGCCAGCGGCATCATCATCCCCGACACGGTGAAGGAGAAGCCGCAGCAGGGCGAGGTGGTGTCGGTGGGGCCCGGCAAGGTGGACGACGGGGGCAACCGCGTGCCCGTGGACGTGTCGCGCGGGGACCGCATCCTCTACGCCAAGTACGCGGGCACGGAGATCAAGCTCGACGGCACCGACTACATCGTCCTCAACGAGAAGGACATCCTCGCCAGGCTCGTCTCCTAGGGACGCGGGGAAGGGAAGGGAGGAGCGCCATGGCGCCCAAGCATCTGCTCTTCGACGAGGCCGCGCGCCGCCAGCTGAAGGAGGGCGTGGACGCGCTCGCCGACGCCGTGAAGGTGACGCTGGGGCCGCGCGGCCGCAACGTGGTCATCGAGAAGAACTACGGCCCGCCCGTGATCACGAAGGACGGCGTCACCGTGGCCCGCGAGATCGAGCTGGCGAACGCCTTCGAGAACATGGGCACGCAGCTGGTGAAGCAGGTGGCCACCAAGACCAACGACGTCGCCGGGGACGGCACCACCACGGCCACGGTGCTGGCCCAGGCGCTCGTGCGCGGGGGCATCAAGGTGGTGGCCTCCGGCTCCCACCAGATGTCCATCCGCCGCGGCATCGAGGGCGGCCTCGCCACCGCCATCGAGCACCTGCGCGACCACGCCGAGCCGGTGCTGGACAAGCAGCAGATCCAGCACGTGGCCTCCATCTCCGGCAACGACGGGGAGATCGGCGGCATCATCGCCGACGTGATGGAGATGGTGGGCAAGGACGGCGTCATCACCGTGGAGGAGTCGCGCGGCATCAAGTTCGAGACGGAGTTCGTGGACGGGCTGCAGCTGGACCGCGGCTACCAGTCGCCCCAGTTCGTGACCAACGCGGACCGCATGGAGGCGGTGGTCGAGAACCCCTACATCCTCATCACGGACAAGAAGATCGCGGCCATGCAGGACCTGCTCCCCATTCTCGAGCAGGCCATGCAGATGACGAAGGATTTCGTGATCATCGCGGACGACATCGAGGGCGAGGCGCTGGCCACGCTGGTGGTGAACAAGCTGCGGGGCACGATGAACCTGCTGGCCCTGCGCGCGCCCAGCTTCGGCGACCGCCGCCTCGCCATCCTCGAGGACATCGCCATCCTCACGGGGGGCGAGCTGATCACGGAGAAGACGGGCCGCCAACTGCAGAACGCCACGCTGGCCGACCTGGGCCGCGCGCGGCGCGTGGTGGCGAGCAAGGACGCGGCCACCATCATCGAAGGGCAGGCCAGCGACGAGGCCATCCAGGCGCGCATCAAGCAGCTGAAGGCGCAGATCGAGGACGCCACCAGCGACTTCGACCGCGAGAAGCTGCAGGAGCGGCTGGCCAAGCTGGCCGGGGGCGTGGCCGTGATCAAGGTGGGCGCCGCCACCGAGGTCGAGCTCAAGGAGAAGAAGGCGCGCGTGGAGGACGCCCTCAGCGCCACCCGCGCGGCCGTCGAGGAGGGCGTGGTCGTGGGCGGGGGCGTGGCCCTCATCCGCGCCCAGCGGGCCGTGCGCGACTACGCCGAGGCGCTGGAGGGCGACGAGCGCACGGGCGCGCTGCTGCTGGCCGAGGCCATGGAGGAGCCCGCCTGGCTGATCGCCGACAACGCGGGCCTCGAAGGCTCCGTCATCGTCGAGCGCATCCGCCGCCGCGAGAACGAAAACGAGGGCTGGGACGCCGCCAACGACAAGTGGGGCGACATGTTCGCGCTGGGCATCGTGGACCCGGTGAAGGTGGTGCGCTCGGCGCTGGAGAACGCCGCCAGCGTGAGCGCCATGGTGCTCACCACGGAGTCGCTGGTGGCGGAGTTGCCGCAGCCCGCCGCCGCGGCCCCGCCCATGCCCGAGGAGTACTAGCCGCCGGGCGAACGCCCGCGGCGCCGAGCCTGACGGCGCGTCCCCCGGCGCGGGGGGCGCGCCGTTTCGCGTGCGCGCGAGCGATGGGGGGCGCGGGCGTACGATGCGGGTGTGGGCACGATGCGGGGGCGCGCGCGACGCTGGCGGCGGCGGACGGGCGGCCTGCGCCGCCGCCTCGCCGGCTTCACCACGCTCGACCTCATGCGCGCGCTCTGGCTGGGCACGGTCGTGGGGCTGGCGGCGGGCGCGGTGGCCATCCTCTTCTTCGAGCTGCTGGAGCTGGCCACGCGCTTCCTGCTCACGGGCCTCACGGGCTACGCGCCCCCGGAGGCCTTCGGCGAGGGCGGGGCCGAGGCCGAGGGCCCCACGCGCCGCTGGGCGCTGCCGCTGGTGGTGGGGCTGGGCGGGCTGGCCTCCGGCGCCGTCCTCTTCCTGCTCACGCCCAACGCCCGCACGCACGGCATGGACGAGGCCATCGACGCCTTCCACCGCCACGGCGGGCGCCTGCCCTGGCGCGCCATCCCGGCGGCGCTGATCGGCTCCGTGCTCACCATCGGCAGCGGCGGGGCGGCGGGCGCGGAGGGGCCCGCGGCGGGCATCGGCAGCGGCCTCGGCTCGGCCATCGCGGGGCGGCTGGGGCTGGGCGCGGCGGAGCGGCGGCGGGCGCTCGTGGCGGGCATGGGCGCGGGCATGGGGGCCGTCTTCCGCGCCCCCCTGGGCGGGGCCATGATGGCCGTGGAGTCGCTCTACCGCCACGACTTCGAGGCCGACGCGGTGATGCTCTCCCTCATCTCCTCGATCGTGGCCTTCGCCGTCTTCGGCGCCTACGCGGGCTACGACCCCATCTTCGGGGGCACGGCGGGCTTCTCCTTCACGGACGCGGGCGAGCTGCCCTACTACCTCGCCCTGGGCGTGGCCTGCGGCCTGCTCGGCATCCTCTACGCGCGCGGACTGGACGGCGTGCACGCCTTCTTCCGCCGCCTCGCGCTCCCGCCCTGGGCGAAGCCCGCCATCGGCGGCCTGCTGGTGGGGGCCGCGGGCATGGCCGCGCCGGAGGCCATCCACGTGGGCTACGGCTGGGTGCAGCGCCTGCTCACGCCGGAGCAGGTGACGGACTTCTCCTTCTGGCTGCTGGCGGCGCTGCCCGTGCTGCGCATCGCCACGGCGGCGCTGACGGTGGGGTCGGGGGCGGCGGGCGGCGTGTTCGCGCCGGGGATGGTGGCGGGGGGAATGCTGGGGGCGCTCTTCTGGCGGCTCTTCCAGGATCTGCCCGGCTTTCCCGAGGAGCCCGGCCCGCTCGTGGTGATCGGCATGATCGCGGTCTTCGGCAGCATCGCCCACGCGCCCCTGGCCATGATGCTGATGGTGGGCGAGATGACGGGGAACCTCTCCCTGCTGGCCCCGGCCATGGTCACGGTGGCGGTGGCCACGCTGCTCACGGGCAACGCCACCATCTACCACAGCCAGGTGGGCACGCGCGCGGAGTCCGCCGCCCACCGCCACCGCTTCGCCTTCCCCCTGCTGGACGCGCTCCCCGCCCAGCGCGCGCTCACGCCCCTGCCCGCCGTGCCCGCGGGCGCGACCGCGGCGGAGGCGCTGGCCGCGCTCGACGGGGCCGGCAGCGAGCGCGGCGTGCTGCTCGACGCCGGGGGGCGCATCGCGGGCGACCTGGGCGCGGAGGCGTTGCGCGCGGCGCCGGACGCGGGCGCGCCCGCCGCGGGGCTGGCGGGGGCGCCGCCCCCGACGATGCCCGCGGACACGCCGCTCGACGAGGCGCTCGACCGGCTCGGCCACGAACGCCGCTGGCTGCCCGTGACGGACGGTCCCGACGGGCCGCTGCTGGGCGCGATCGACCCGCGCTCGGTGGTGCGCGCCTGGCGCGAGGCCGTGCGCCAGCAGGTGCGCCCCCTCTCGCCCGTGGACGAGGAGGTGGGCACGCTCGAGCTGACGGTGGCGGCGGATGCGCCGGTGCGCGGGCGCACGCTGGCCGAGGCGGAGCTGCCCCCGGGCGTGCGCGTGCTCACGGTGGAGCGCCGGGGCCGCGCCTTCGCGCCCGCGGGCGACACCGTGCTGCGTCGCGGCGACCGCCTCACGCTGACCGTGCCGCGGGGCGCGCGCGCGGCCATCCTCTCCCGCATCCTCGGCGAATAGGCGGTCCCGCTCCCGCGCGGCGCTCCGCTACGATGTGCCCGTGCCGCACCGCGACGGGAGCCTGAAGGCGCGCGAATTCACGCACCTCTGCGAGGACCGCATCCTGTCCGCGCTGCCGCCGGGGCTGCCCCCGCCGGAGCACCGCGTGCGCTGGACGATGCTGCAGCTCCATTTCGGCGACGCGCGCACGCACTTCGAGCTGCAGCCGCAGATGCGGCGCGGGGTGGTGGAGGCGGGGCTGCATTTCGAGGGGCCGCCGGATGCGAACGAGGCCTGGGCGGAGCTGCTGGCGGCGCACGCCGCCGACCTGCTGGGCGAGCTGGGCCCGGCCTGGGAGCTGGAGGAGTGGACGGCCTCGTGGCGGCGGCTGCACCGCACCTTCCCCTTCGCGCGGCTCACGCCGGAGCTGGCGGGCGAGGTGTCGGCGGAGCTGACGCGGGCCATGGCGGCGCTGCACCCGCTGCTGGAGGGGGGCGTCCCGGCGCCCGCGCGGCGCTAGCGCGCCAGCCGCTCGACCTCGCGCCAGAGCTTGCGGAACGAGGGGCAGCGCGCGTGGATGGTACCGACGTCGACGAGTTCGGTGAGGGGCGCCTGGTCGACGACGGGATCGTAGGAGTGCTTGACCGTACGCCGCGCGTTGAGCCAGTGCTTGGCGTCAGTCTCGGACTCAGGGTTCCGGGGCGCTCGGATAGAGCTGCGGAAGGTGTTGTTCCCCGAGAAGGCGGACGCCCCGGCGATGAGCCAGTTCTCGTACTCGCGCACGGCCACGACGGCGGCGCAGACTCCCGCGTCGAACTCGCGGTCCAGCCGCCGCTGGAGTTCGGGGCCGAGCGTGGCCGCGCAACCGTCGTCGGCGTCGATGAGCACCAGCACGCGGGCATCGTTCGCCTTCTGCAGCGCGCCGCGCGCGATGCGCTCCATCTCCCCCGACTTGAGGAGCGTGCTCTTGTTCTCCCGTGCCGCTTTCCGCACACGAACCCGATCGGCGACGCCCTGCGCCTGAAGGACGCGGCGAACGAGGATCGGGAGTGCGAGGGCATCTCCCTTCCCTTCGACGATGGGGAATATCTGCGGCATGTCAGGGGTGGCGAAAGAACGAGAGCCGGCGGCCATCCACCTCTCGTACGGCGTCGTCCAGGTCGAGCATGTTGAGACGCAGGAGTTCCCCGGGAGTGAAGAGGCGGTCACTCAGCGTCTGGCGGGATCCCTCATCAATTGCGCCGATCACGGTGGCGCCGCTCTCCGCCTCCACGGCCAGCAACGCGCTCGCGGGCAATTCGTCGGAGTGGAGGATGTCGGAGGAGTGGCTGGTGACGAGCACCTGCGTGTGCTCCTTCGCGCTGTGGAGGACGCCCAGAAGCAGGTTCGCCGCCGCGGGGTGAAGCCCCAGTTCCGGCTCCTCAATGGCGACGAGAGACGGGTGGGTGGCGTAGTCCTGGAGCAAGGCCACCAGAATGCCGAGTGCCCTCAGCGTGCCATCCGACATGCTCGTCGCCGGGAACGTCCAAGGACGCTTTCGTCCCTCGACCGTTTGGTGGAACTCGATCGTTTCGTACGTACCGAGGTCTTTTCTCTCTGCCGATTGCACGCCGGGGACGATGTGGCCGAGGTATTGCGTAATGCGCTCCATCGTGTCGGGACTGTTTTCCCGCAGGTTCGCGATCACGCTCGCGAGATTGCTGCCGTCGCGTCGCAGGAGCGTGCCGGGATCGGGCGGCTGTGGCGTGCGAATCGCTTCCGGGCTGAGGCTGTAGAAACGCATATGCGTGAGCGCGTCGTAAATGCTCCGGAAAGGCTCGATGCCGCTCAGCGAGACCAGGTACAGGCGGTCGTGCGCCACCGCGGGCATGGATGCGTCGAGGGAGGTGCCGCTGAGTTTGGCGTTGCGCGTTCGGAACCAGCTCTCCTTCACCATCGTGAACGTTCCGACTCCCGAAAGCGACTCGGCTTGGGAACCGGGCTCCGGCGCTTCCATGACCGAACATTCTTCCCCAATGATGGAGACGCGGCCCTGCCGCGTGCCGATCTCGAAGCTGTAGTGCCCGCTGAGGCCGTTCGGCATCCTCAGGCCGAACTGCATTGCAAAGTGGTTCCGCCGCCCGCGCGGGGACCGGGGACGGCGGCGCACCTCTTCAATTCCCCCCCGGTCCCTGATCGCGTGATCGAGGCTGGTGTCCAGCGCGTCGGCGACGAAGCGGATGGCGTCCAGGAAATTGCTCTTGCCCGAGCCGTTGGGGCCCACGAGGAAGGCCAGGCTCCCCAACTCCACGTCGCACGCCGCGATGCTCCGGTAGTTGCGGATGCGCACGCGCGTGAGGAAGGGCGGCGCGGCGGTCATGCGAACGTGGTCTCCATGTCGGCGCTCACGTCGAAGTAGTCCTGGAAGGTCTGGTTGAAGCGGTAGAAGAGGTCGCGGCGCGTGTAGTCCTCGCCCGTGGCGAACTCCTCGTCGCCGCGCAGGTCGAGCGAGTTGAGCGTGTACAGGGCCTCGGCGCGGCCGTTGGCGCGGATGTTCTCGAGCATGGCGCGCCAGGCCTCGGGGGGCTGCACGAGCGTGAAGTCGGGGTCGCCCGCGCCGGGGGGCGGCTCGGCCACGGCGGTGACGGCGAAGGCCTCGAAGGCGACGGTGAAGCGGCGTTCGCCCACGCGCACGCCCATGACGGCGTCGCAGCTGCCGAGGCGCGCGAAGCTGTCGGAGCGGTTGAGGCGGTCGGCGGCCTCGCGGAACCATTCGACGGAGGGGAAGACGGGCATGGGGGCAGTGTACCTGAGGAGAGCGCCGCGCTGGCGCGCGGCTGAGGGGAGAGGAGAGCGGCGGGCGGCGCCCGCCTGAGGGGAGAGTGGGCGTCGGAGCAGGCTCGCCGGGGAGTAGGCTGGTCGGGTGGGCGTGATTTCGTGGCGGAGCGGGATGGTCGCGCTGCTCGCGGCGCTGCTGGCGGCGTGCGGCGGGGACGAGCCGTCCGGGACCGCGCCAACGGCCGCTGCGCAGCCGTCCGCGCCCGCGTCCGCCACGGCTACCGCGCAGCCGCCCACGGCCACGCCGACGGTCGCGCCAACGCCGTCGCCCACAGCCACGCCGACGGTGGCGCCAACACCAGTCCCCTCGCCATCCGCGACGCCCACGCCCACCGCGTCGCCCGTCCCCGTCGAGTACCTGCCGCTGACGGTGGGGGAGCCGCGCGAACTGCCCGCCGGGCTGGCGCTGTTCTTCGGGCGCTACTCCTGCTGGCAGTGCGGCGGCGCGTACGTGGACTTTCTGCGGGTCGTGTTCGATGCGGAGGCGCGCGCGTTTCGCGTGGATCGCCCGCTGGCCTTCTTCGACGAGGTGGGGCTGCCCGAAAGCTTCGCGGTGAGCCGGAGCGGGCGGGAGATGGCGGTCGCCGTCTGTGGCGACGGCGCCTGTGCATGGGCTTGGGGCACATCGGAGCCGGATGTCGCGATGCATGTCTGGTTCTCGCGCGATGGCGGGGGATCATGGGAGGAGGCGGGCATGGCCCTCCCCGCCTCTTTCATCCTGGCGGTGACGGCGGCGGACGTGCTCGTCTGGGAACTGAACGAGTGGCAAGACCGAGGCGAGTGGAACCATCTGGACGATGGGGAGTGGGCGGACTTCCTGGCGCCGCTCGCGCCGCTGGGCGTCACGCCCTCGACTTCGTGGCTGTACCGTCTGCGGTGGCTTGGTTCGGGAGAGGAGTTCACCAGCGAGAAGGACGACACCGTCTGGTCGTGGTCGTATCTGGGTTGGCAAGACGGAGCGCCGGACCTGGCGCAGCCACCGGCGCTCGGCGGTCTGCGGTGGCACGGCGTTGACGTTCATCCCGATGGCGCGGTCGCCTGGGGAGGCTGGGACGGGGAGACCTCGCTGCTCGCCATCGCCGATACACGGGGGGCGCTCCGGGGCGTCTACGGGCTGCCCTCTTCCGGCCAGGCTATGCGTTTCGTGACGGAGAACCTGCTCGTGCGCGGGGTTGATCGGCCACCGGTGGATGAAGCCGGCGACGAGCCGCCCGCCACGGAAGTCGAGCTGCTCGATCTGGCGACGCTGCGCGCGCATCCGGTCGCGGGGCTTTCCCTGCCCATGGACGAAGGGCCGGCCTCGCTGGGTCCGCGCTACCACTTCCTGTTCGCGCGCCCGGCGACGGAACGCGCGGCTGGCGAGCCGTCCGCACCCGCGCCTTCGGTCGCCGCGCCGGAGCCCGAATGGGACTCGGATTTCACGCGGCTGGAGCGCGGCTGGCCGCGCCGCCTCCCGGCGGGGTATGCGCTCATCTATGCGGCGGTTCCCTGTTCCGGCTGCGGCTTCTACAGCGTCGGGGACGTTCGCCGCGCCGTCCTCGACGAGGAGACCGGGGCGCTGCGCGAGGAGCGCTTGCTGACCTTCTTCGACGAGCGCGATGACGACGTTTTCGCTTTCGTCGTGAGCGAGGGCGGGCGCGAGATGGCGGCACTGGCGTGCGCTGCGGGGTACTGCGGGCAGGGCGATGGCTGGCCGAGCGAGGATGCGGTGCAGCGCCTCTGGACTTCGGACGACGGCGGCGGCACGTGGACGAACGCCGGGGAGGTGACGCCGGGCTCCCAACTGCTGCGGGTGACGGCGGACGACGTCGCTCTCCGGGAGTGGACGGCTCTCGATCTGGAACTGGTGCGGTGGTTCACGTCGGGGAAGGAGCTGGCGCCGCCCGCCGCCCCGGCGGGAGTCGCGGACCATCACCGGAGGGGCGTCTTCGCGGGATGGAGCGAGGACGACCGCCCGGTCTGGCGCTTCGGCGACGTCCACCTGGCCGCTGGCGGCGACCGCGTGCCCGCGCCCGCTCCGCCCCGAACGGGCTGGTGGAACTCCGCCCGCACCATCTCCACGGCGCGCGGCGAGTCGCTGATCATCTCGAATGCGGACGGCGTGATCGTCCTGATCGACCTCGCGACGCGGCGTTATCACCTGCTCTCGGGCCTGCCGGTCGCGAATGGCTATGTCTCCGACTACCGGCAGCCCGGCGTCCCGGCGTACTACCGCCTGCTGCGCGTGCACCCGGCGATGGCGGAGTAGCGCGCTAGTCCGGGCGGGCCCAGCGCTCGTCGGGGAGGTCGGGGGCGGGTGCGGGCGCGGCGGGGGCGTCCTCGCGCGGCGGGCGCGGGCCGAAGGCGGTCGGGTCCGCGCCGATGAGCGAGGGCAGCGAGCGGCTGTCCGGGTCCGCGCCCTCGGGGGCCGCGAAGGGGCTGCGCTCGCGCGACTGCACGCGCCCCCAGACGCTGCCCGCGCGCCCCGTCGCCAGGCGCCCGTCCTCCAGCTCCTCCACGCGCCCGGCCAGCTCCATGACGAGGCGGTCGTGCGTGCAGGCGATGATGGAGACGCCGCGCTCGCGGCAGACGTCGCGGATGAGGGTGAAGACGGTGGTGGCGGTGGCGGAGTCGAGTTCGCCGGTGGGCTCGTCGGCCAGCAGCAGGGCGGGGTCGGTGACGAGGGCGCGGGCGATGGCCACGCGCTGCTGTTCGCCGCCGGAGAGCTCGGAGGGGCGGTGGCGGGCGCGCCGTTCGAGGCCCACGAGGGCGAGCGCCTCGCGGGCGCGGGCGGCGCGTCCCCGGCGTTCGCCCGCGATGCGCAGGGGCAGCTCCACGTTCTCCTGCGCGGAGAGCAGGGGCAGCAGCCCGAAGGACTGGAAGACGAAGCCCAGCTTGCGGCGGCGCAGGCGCACGAGCGCGCCCTCGTCCATGGCGTCCACGCGCTCGCCGTCGATGCTCACCTCGCCGTCGGTGGGGCGATCCAGCCCGGCGACGAGGTTGAGCAGCGTGGTCTTGCCGGAGCCGGAGCGCCCGATGAGGGCCAGGAATTCGCCGGGCGCGAGCGACAGGCTCACGTCGCGCACGGCCCACACGTCCTCGGCGCCGAGGCGGAAGCGGCGGGAGACGCCGCGCAGCTCGACGGCGGCCCCGTTCACGGGCGCGCGTCCGGGGGGGCGCGGCGCACGGAGTCGGGCAGCACCTCGAGGCGGCCCTCGCCGAGGAAGAGGCGGGCGCGCTCGCCGATGCTGAGGCGGTCGAGGAATTCGCGCGGCACCTGCAGCCGTCCCGCCGAATCGACGAGCACGTATTCGTCGTGCACGACGCGCGTGACGCCGCCGCTGCGTTCGGCGCGGCGGAAGATCTCCATGCTCGTGCGCCCGTCGCGGATGGCCACCACGCGGTCCACGCGGGAGGCGATTTCGGGGTCGTGCGTGACGATGACGACGGTCACGCCGCGGCGCGCGTTGAGGTCGCCCAGCGTTTCGTAGACGGCGTCGGCGGCGATGGCGTCGAGTTCGCCGGTGGGCTCGTCGGCGAGCAGCAGGGGCGGGTCGTTGGCGAGGGCCACGGCGATGGAGACGCGCTGCTGTTCGCCGCCGGAGAGCTGTTCGGGGCGGTGGTCGCGGCGGTGGGAGAGGTTGACGGCGTCGAGCAGTTCGCGGGAGCGCTCGCGGGCGGCGGCGGCGTCCGCGCCCTCCAGCATGAGGGGCAGCTCCACGTTGCGGGCGGCGCTCAGGTAGGGGATGAGGTTGCGGCCCGTCTGCTGCCAGATGAAGCCCACGGCGGAGCGGCGGTAGCGCACCAGCTCGGCCTCGGTCATGGCGAGCAGGTCGCGCCCGCCCACGAAGGCGCGGCCCGCGCTGGGCTGGTCCAGCCCGGCGAGGATGTTGAGGAGCGTGCTCTTGCCGGAGCCGGAGGCGCCCACGATGGCCATGAGCTCGCCCGGGCGCACGCGCAGGTCGAGGCCGCGCAGGGCCACCACCTCCAGCTCGTCGCTCTTGTGAATCTTGAAGAGGTCCTCGCAGAGGATGTAGGGGGCCTCCGCGCGGTCGGCGTCGGGCATGGCGCTCACGGTCAGGCCTCGCCGATGCGCAGGGCGCGGTGCAGGGCCAGGCGCGCGTAGAGGCGCGCGAGGGCGACGGCGGTGGCGGCGAAGGCGAGGGCGAGCAGGCCGTAGACGGTGAGCACGGCTTCCCAGCTTACCTGCGAGAGCAGGGGGGGAACCACGTCGCCCCCGTCCTCGGTGAGCGCGAGGGCGCCGATCATGAGGCGTCCGAGGGGGAAGCCGAGCGCGGCCCCGGCGGCCATGCCGGCCACGATGACGAAGAGCTGCTCGAAGGCCACGAGGCCCGCCACCTGCCGTCCGGAGAAGCCCATCGTGCGCAGGATGGCGAACTCCAGCGAGCGGGCGCGCGCCGCCAGCCAGGAGAAGACGGCGAAGCCCAGCGCCGTGAGCAGCAGCACCGCGCCGAAGGAGAGGAAGAGGATGCCCTCCCAGCTGGCGGCCACCAGCGGGTCGCTCGATTCGCGCGCGAGGATGGCGGCGCGGTCGTAGGCGGCGACGGCGCGCACGCCGTTCCCGGCCAGCCCCGCGACGGTCAGCGGCTCGCCCTCCACGCGCGCCAGCCAGACCTCGTTGGGGGTGACGCCCCCGGCCAGGCGGGGCGCGCCGCGGGCGGCCTCGCGCAGAGCGGCGAGGTCGGCCACGAGCAGGTGGTCGCGGTCGCTTGGGCGGAAGCCGGGGAAGAGGGAGAACGCGCCCGCCACGCGCGCCCCGATGGTCTGGCGGTTCACGCGCAGGGCGAAGGCGTCGCCCGCGGAGAGGCCCGTGGCGTCGAGGAAGGAGCGGCTGGCGAGCACGGGCAGGGGCGCGGCCGGGCGGCTCGCGCGCAGGCCCACCGCGCCCGCCGTGAAGCCGTCGTAGGTGAAAGCGATGCGCGCCGCCTCGCCGCCGCCGCCGCGCTCCACGCGGGCGCGCGCGACGGTCGTTTCGGCGGCCCCCGACGCGCCCGTGATGGACTCGTAGCGGTCGAGCGAGTCGAAGGGCTCGACGAGCACGGCGTCCGCGCGCGCCGCGCCCGCGGGCCACGCGAGCACGTCGTCGAGCAGGGCCGTGGCGCGCCCGGGGGCGGCGGCGAAGCGGCGCACGACGAGGAAGATCGACTCCAGCTCGAGGGCGCGGGCGAGGTCGGGGGCGCGGTCGCGCGGGAGCTCGGGGCGGGCGAGGTCGGTCACGTAGAGGCGCCAGCCGTCGGCGTCCTCCTCCACGGCCTCGCGCGCGAAGACGTACTCGTACAGCAGGCCCCGATCGTCGCGCAGGCGCAGGCCCGGGCGGGCGGCCTCGGGGGGCAGGGAGACGCGCGTCCAGACGCCGATGGCGCGCGTACCCGCGGGCAGCATGGCGGGGGCGGGCGGGGGTTCCGCCGCATCGGGGCGCAGGCGTTCCAGCAGCCGCGGCAGGTCGCCGCCGAAGTCGTCGCGCCAGAAGGCGACGGCGGCGAGGCCCTCGCCCGCGCCCAGCAGCTCGGCGGGCACGGAGCGTCCCGTCTCGGGCACGAAGGCGGCGTCGAGGCGGGCCGCGGCCACGGCCCCGTCCAGCCCGTCGATGGCCTCGATGGCCGCCGTCAGCCCCTCTGGCGAGAGGCCCGCGGGTTCGCGCACGCCCACGATGCGCCCGGCGGCCCCGGCCTCGTGGGCGGCGCGGTCGGCGAAGCTGCGGTCGAGGGTGGCGCGGAAGCCCGCCGCGAACATGCCCACGGAGGTGGCCAGCAGCAGGAGCAGGATGAGGCGGCTGTGGTGCAGCGGGCTGCGCGCCATGCGCCAGAGGCCGAGCGCGACGGTGGCTCCGCCCAGCCCCCGCAGCGCCCACGAGGCCGCGCGCAGGACGAGCGGGAAGAGGCGCAGGAAGAGGAGCGCGATCATGAGCATGAAGAGGGCGGGCGAGACGAGCAGCAGGGGGTCGGCGCTGAGGTCGCCGAAGAGGCGCTCGGTGACGAGCGAGCCGCGCTGGCGCAGCTGGTAGAAGAGGAAGGCCCCCGCGCCCACGAGCGCGAGGTCGAGGTAGTAGCGCAGGAAGAGGGGCTGGCGGGGGGGACGGGCCAGCGCCTGCCGGTGGCTCACGACGGTGGCGCGGGCGGCGCGCCAGGCGGGCCAGAGCAGCGCCGCCAGCGCCAGCATCGCCCCCAGCAGGGCCATGCCGAAGGCCTCCGCCGTGAGGGCGACGCGCAGCAGCTCGCCCTGGCTGAGGGCGCTGAAGGGGGGCGTGGGGCCGAGCAGGCGGATGGCGCCCGCCGCCAGCGGGGGACCGAGGCCCGTGGCCAGCGCGGCCAGCGCCAGCCCCTCGACGAGGGAGACGGCGAGCACCTGGCGGGAGCTCGCGCCGCGGCTCTTGAGCAGCGCGATCTCGCCCGCCCGCCGCTCCGCCAGCATCGTGCCCACCAGCACGAGGTAGTACAGGGCGATGCCCACGATGAGGAGCATGAGCGCGAACAGGGGCAGGCGCGTGAAGAACAGCCGCTCGCGGTACTGCGCGATGGCGTCCGCGAGGTCGGACTCCAGCACGCTTAGCTCCAGTTGCGCGCCCACGGCGCGTTCGAGCCCGCGCAGCCGCCCCTCCACGGCCCCGGCGTTGCGGCTGGTGACGCGCTCGCGGTCGATGAAGGCGACGGTGCGGAAGGAGCCGTCGATGGAGGGCAGGTAGGGCGCGATGGTCTCCACGAGGGCGCGCTCCTCGATCACGAGGGGCCAGGTGGGCCAGCGCGTGTTCGCCACGACCAGCCGCCCGGCGTTGCCGAACCAGGCGCGGGCGTCGGCGTCGCGCGGCTCGAAGAGGCCCGTGATCTCGACCGTGAGGGGGGCCGCGTCGTCGCGCCAGAAGGGGTGCAGCTCGAAGACGTCGCCGGGCGCGGCGCCCAGCCCGCGGGCGGCCTCGGCGCTCATCCACGCCTCGAGGCGGGGCGCGCCGCCGCCCGCGCGATGGGGCGGCGGGAGCGCGGGGGGCGCGCCCTCCACGAGGGTCACGCGGTCGGCGAGGTCGGAGAAGAAGAGGAAGTGGGCGCGCGGGCGCAGCTCGTCGTCGTCGCGCACGGGCTGTCCCGGCTGCGTGAGGAAGAAGGTGGAGGAGCGCCCGTGGAAGCCGAGGCCCTCGATGAGCGAGCCCGCGTGGCGGCGCAGGAGGGAGACGGTGGTTTCGCGCCGCTGGACGTGGAGCGTGGGCTCGCCCGGCTGGCTGTTGGCGGTCACCGCGAGGTCGAGGTCGGGCGCGTCGCGCTGGCGCAGGGTGAAGGAGAGGCCGAGGTCGCGCACGGCGTCGGCGTAGAGGATGACGCTGGACATGAGGGCGGCGGCGAGGATCGCGCCGAAGGCCACGGCGGCCAGCAGCCGCCAGTCGGCGCGGCCGCGGCGGGCGGCGAGGCGCAGGACGGGAAGGACGCGCTCCATGCCGCGCGTACGGTACGCCCCCGCGTGCGGGCGGCGCGAGCGGAGCGGGCGCGCGGCGCGTACGCTCCGGCCCCATGGGCGGACTGGCGGGCCTGTGGCGGCTGGGCGCGTCCGGCTGGCGGATGCCGGCGGTGCTCATGCTGGGCGTGCTGGCGGCCTCCACGCTGCTGGCCGCGGCCCCCATCTACGCGCGCGCCATGGCCGACCTCGGCCTCAAGTTCACGGTGCGCGAGGAGCTGCGCGCCGCGCCCGTCGTGCGCGTGGGCGTGGGGGCCGCGCAGCTGGGCACGCCCGACGCCGCGGCCCTGCGCGAGGCCGTGGCGGCGCGCATCGACGAGCGCCTCGGCTGGTTCGCGCGGGAGCGCTCGCTGGCGCTCGAATCGGCGCGCCTCACCATCGGGCGCACGGGCGCGGAACGGCGCGAGGGCTCCCCCCTCGGACGGCTCTTCGCCATCGAGGGCGTGGAGCGCCGCGTGCGCGTCGTCGAGGGCCGCGCGCCCTCCCCCGACTGGCCCGACGGGCGGCTGGAGGTGGCCATGGGGGCGCGCGCGGCGGCAGTGGCGCGCCTCGCCCCGGGCGACGAGTTCCCGCTCATCGAGGAGATCGACACCTGCGACCGCATCATCCCGCAGGGCCTGCAGGCGCAGCCGCCCTGCGACGCGACGGCGCTGGCGGTGGCGCGCCACGCCATCCCCGCGCGCCTGACGGGCCTCTTCGCGGCGGAGGACGCCGACGACCCCTTCTGGGGGGGCGCGAGCGCGCGCTACCTGTCGCCCGCGCCGCCGCTGGCCGATTCGGGGCTGGTGGTTCCCCTGCTGGCGCATCCGGAGGCCGTGCTCGGCGGGCTGGCGGCGCGCTGGCCGGGCCAGCGGCTGGAGCCGCGCTGGAGCGTGTTCGCGGACGTGGACCGGCTGGACCAGGGCAACTACGAGCGGGCGCGCGACGACATCCTCGCCCTCAACCGCGAGCTGCGGGCGCTGGACGGTTACGCCGTGAGCCCCCTCACGGTGACGCTGGACGCCTTCGGACGGAGCGCGGGGTTCCAACGCGCGCCGCTGGTCATCCTGCTCGCGCAGATCGCGGCCATCGCGCTCTTCTACGTGGCCATCGTCTCGGCGGCGGCGGTGGAGCGGCGCGCGGAGGAGATCGCGCTGTTGCGCGGGCGCGGCGCGAGCGTGGCGCAGGTGACGGCGCTGCACGCGCTGGAGGGGCTGGCGCTGGCCGCGCCCGCGGTGCTGGCCGCGCCCTTCCTGGCGGGCGGCGTCACCGCCCTGCTGGGCCTCACGCCCCTCTTCCGCGACGTCTCCGGGGGGCAGCCGCTGCCCGTCGCGTTCGAGCCGCTGGCCTTCCCCCTGGCGGCGCTGGGGGCGGTGCTGGCGGCGCTGGCGCTGGCCGTGCCCGCGTGGCTGGCGGCGCGGCGCGAACCGGCCGGCGGCGGCGGACGGCGCGCGGCCCGTCCCGCGCCCGGCCTCTTCCAGCGCTACTACCTCGACGCGGCCCTCGGGGGGCTGGCGCTGCTCGCCCTCTGGGAGCTGAACGAGCGCGACTCCGTGTTCACGCCCTCGGCCACGGGGGGCGTCTCCAGCGATCCCCTGCTGCTGGCCACGCCCGCCATCGTGATCGCGGCGGCGGCGGCGCTGCTGGCGCGCGTCCTGCCCCTCGCGCCGAGGCTGGCGGCGCGCGCCGCGGGGCGGCTGGCGGGCGCTCCCCTGGCGCTCGGCCTGTGGCAGCTGGCGCGCCGCCCGGGGCCGTCCACGCAGCTGGGCCTGCTGCTCATGATGACGGTGGCCACGGGCGTCTTCGCGGCCAGCTACGCGGCCACGGCGGAGCGCTCCTACGCGGACCGCGCGCGTTTCGCGGCGGGCGTGGAGCTGCGCGCGGGCGACGCCGGCGGGGCCTTCGACCTGCCGACCGATCCGGCCGGGCTGGAGGCGCGCGCGGGGGAGCTGGCGGGCGTCGAGGGGGCCGCCGCCGTGCTGCGCCTCGCGGGCGAGACGGCCACGCCCGCCGGACGCGGCCCGGCGGTCTCCGTGCTGGCCCTGCCGCCGGGCGCGGACGCCCTGCTCTGGTGGCGCGACGACTTCGCGGACGAGCCGCTGGACGCCCTGCTGGCGCGCCTCGACACGGGCGAGACGCTGCCCGGCCTGCCCCTGCCCGACGGCTCGCGCGAGCTCTCCGTGTGGGCCAACCCGACGCGCGAGCGCGCCACCATGACGCTCTGGGCGCGCCTGCGCGACGCCTCCGGGCGGCACGAGCTGGTCGATTTCGGCAAGCTCGATTTCAGCGGCTGGCGCGAGCTGCGCGCCGTCGTGGAGAGCCGCGGCTTCCACGCGCTGGAGGAGCCGCTCACGCTCGTGGGGCTCATCCTCACGGAGCCGCCCAACCAGTTCAACGCGGACGACGCGCCCCTCTTCCTGGACGACCTGGCGGCGCTGGACGGGGACGGCGCGCGCACGCCCCTGGAGGCGTTCGAGGGCGTGGCCCGCTGGCGCGCGCTGCCCGGCGCGGAGCCCTTCCCCGACGAGCTGCGGCTGGACGCGGAGGCGGCGCGGTCGGGCGAGCGCGGCGCGCGCCTGGCCTTCCGCCGCGGCACCACGGGCGAGCGCCGCGGCCTCTTCCCCGCGGGCCGCGAGGCGCTCCTGCCCGCGCTCGCCAGCGACGCCTTCCTCGAGGCGAACGGCCTCGAGGTGGGGGACGAGGCGCGCGTGGAGCTGGACGGCATCGTGGTGGCCGCCGTGGTGCGCGGGCGCTACGAGCGCTTTCCCACGCTGCCCGCGCTGGAGGGACCCTCGCTGCTGCTCGACCGCGACCAGCTGCTGCGCTGGGCGGCCTTCGCGGAGAGCGCGCCGGGCGACCTCGCGCGGGCCAACGAGCTGTGGCTGGACGCGGCCCCCGACGCGCCCCGCGAGCCGCTGCTGGCGGCGCTCGACGGCTGGGGCCTGCGCCGCGTCACGGACCGCGCGGCGGCGCTGGCGGCGGCGGAGGCGAACCCGCTCGTGGCGGCCAGCGGCGCGGGCGTGCTGGCCGTCTCCTTCGCCGCCGCGCTGGCGCTCGTGGCCGCGGCCCTGCTCGTCTCCCTGTGGACGGTCGTGCGGCGGCGGCGCGTGGAGTTCGCGGTGCTCGCCGCCATCGGCCTCACGCGCGGGCAGGCGCTGGGCGCGCTGGCGCTGGAGTACGCCGCCGTGGGCGTGGCGGGCGCTGGCGCGGGCGCCGTCGCGGGGCTGGTCGTGGGCCGCCGCATGATGGCCTTCCTCGACGTGACGGAGCGGGGCCTGCCGGTGGAGCCGGGCTTCGCGCTGCAGACGGACTGGGGCTTCGTGGCGGTGGGGGCGGGCGCGGTGGCGGCGGTGCTGGCGCTGGCGCTGGCGGCGGCGTCGCGGGCGCTCACGCGCGGCTCCGAGGCCGCGGCCCTGCGCATGGAGTGAGGGCGGCGGTGGGGAGGGCGGCGTGCGCGCCCGCGGGTTGAGGGTTATGATACTGCTCAGCGCACGGGCGTTCGTAAAGCGGGCCCCATGTGCGCGGTTAGCGGCAAAGCGACTTGAGGGCGACCATGGTTCCCGGCCCGGCCAAGCGCGGACGCGATTTTGCCACTGGCAAGTCGGTCACCCTGTCCCAGCCCGAGGAGCAGGTGCGCCAGGATTTCGAGCGCATCCTCGTCGAGAGTTACGGCTACCCCAAGGACGAACTCGATATCCGCGTGCGCATCCCCCGCGGGACGGGCTATTTCGACGACGAAGCCGACATCGTCATCTACCGCTCCGCCGCGGGACGCGATCCCGCGCGTGACATCCTCGGCATCGTCGAGACCAAACGCCCCCAGCGCTCCGACGGCATCGCGCAGATCAAGTCGTACATGACGGCCACCTCCGCGGACTGGGGCGTTTGGACGAACGGGGAGGACATCGCCCACCTCTGCCGGCGGGACAACCAGATCCTGGATGACTACCTCACCAATATTCCGGAGCGCGGGCAGTCCGTGTCGGATGTCGGGCGGTTGTCGAAAGACGATCTTCGGCCGTTCGGCCGGCAGGAACTGAAGTCCGCGTTCTGGCGGATTCTCAATACCCTGTACGCCAACACCACCATCAGCCGTCGCGAGAAGCTCGGCAACGAGATGATCAAGCTCATCTTCTGCAAAATCGAGGATGAACGGGCCTACCGTGAACGCACGCCAGCGTTCCGGGCAGAGGCTGGCGAGGAGCCGGAGGCGGTCAAGGCGCGTATCGACGAACTGTTTGAGCGCGTCCGCGAGCAGCTCACGCACGACGGCGTCTTCGCCGAACACGAGACGATCACCCTCGACGCCGCCTCGGTCCGCTGGGTCGTGGGGCAGATGGAGCGGGGGAGCCTGCTCGCAACCGACAGCGACGTCGTCGGGGATGCCTTCGAGGTCTTCGCGGAACCCAAGCTCGTGGGCGAGAAGGGCGAGTTCTTCACCCCGCGTGGCGTGGTCAAAATCGCCGTGCGCCTTGCCGACCCCCAGCCGCTCGCGACGATCTGCGATCCCGCCTGCGGATCCGGCGGATTCCTGATTCACGCGATGAAGCACATCTGGGACGCGATGGAACGCCACCCCCGCTGGCGGGGAAGCCCCGACGTCGACGTCAGGAAACGGGAGATGGCGACCCAGACCATCTACGGGATCGACAAGGAGACCGACCTCGTGCGGATTGCCAAAGCGTACATGGCCATATCCGGTGACGGCCGAAGCAATATCGTCCACGACAATTCGCTGCACAATGCCGCGGAGCTTACTCCCGCGGGGAAGCAGCACTTCGTGGATGGACACTATTTCCGCACGTTCGACTTCGTGCTGACGAACCCTCCGTTTGGAACGAAGACGAAAGTGCTGCCTGTGGACTGCAAGCATTTTTCTCTTGGTCATGTGTGGAGCAAAGGCGATTCCGGGCGCTGGGAACAAACCGCCAAGGTCCCGGATACGGGAAGGGATCCCTACGTTCTCTTCGTCGAACGATGCCTCGATATGCTCCGGCCCGGAGGGACGCTGGCCATCGTGCTTCCCGAGACTGTCTTCCATGCTCGCAGCTTGGGGTACCTTCGCCAGTTCCTTCGGCAGGGAAACAGCATTTCCGCGATCATCAGCCTCCCGCATAATACCTTCCGCCCTCACTGCAATGCGAAGACGTGTCTTGTCGTTCTTCGCAAGGACCAGCCCCAACAAGAACAGATCATCATGGCCAATCCCGACGAGATGGGCCACGATCATCAAGGCAAAACTATCTACAAGACCGGAACGGAAGAAGTCTGGGACGATCTGCAAGAAATCTTTGACGAGATCAATGCCGAATCGGACAGTGAGCGTGGTTTCCTGTTTACCGTCGATGCGGACGCCATCAATCCGGACATTCTGGTTCCCTCTTACTATGAAGGTCTGATGAACGCCCCGGCTTTGCCCGAGGGCAGGACCGGGGTGACGTTGGGAGAACTTGTCGACAGCGGGTTCATCGAGGCTTGGGATGGGCATGGCTCTCCGCCAGCGACCGCGAAGGGAAACGGTCCGATCCCCTATATTCGCGTCTCCGATATTGTCAATTGGGAGATGTACCGCAATCCGGTCTCTGGCATCCCCGAGGAAACCTACCAGCGCCTTCTCGGCAAGAAGCGTCGCCCTGAAGCAGGGGATGTCGTGTTCGTGCGTCGCGGGAGTTACCGCATCGGGACTGTGGCGATGGCTTCGCCCCGTGATTCGGAAGTGCTGTTGACGCGGGAGATCCTGTCGCTTCGGGTGGTTGGCGAGAATCCGTATGGCATCACCCCGTTCTACCTGCTCTTTCTGCTTTCCTCGCAGTATGTGCAGGAGCAGATTCCGTGCAGGGTCTTCATCGATACCACGCTCCCGAATCTGGACGACCGGTGGCGCGAATTGATTCTCCCCATCCATGAGGACCAGACGGAGGCCCGTTCGGTGGGCGCTGAGGTTGAACGCGCGATTCGGAGCAAGTGGCAGGCGCAGGATCACATTGACGCTCTGCGTGAGGCGTCCGGCGGCCTGACCACCTAGGGTCCTACCGCGCGGCGGGGTTGGCGGCGCTGGGCGCGACGAGGATGGCGCGCGCGTCCGCCGGGTCCGCGTCCGCGGGGGCGCGGATGGCCAGCTGGTCGCCCTCGGCCACGGGCGCGGGCCAGGGTTCGACGGCGTACAGGGGCGCGCGCGGCGCCAGCAGGAGCGTGACGGGGCCGTCGGGGCCGGCCAGCGCCGCCTCGACCGCGCCCTCGCCGGCGTCGGGGGCGGGCGCGACGGAGACGACCGGCCCCCACAGGAGCGGACGCCAGGCGGGGTCGGCGGCCAGCTCCGCGCCGGTGAAGCCCGCGGGGGAGCGCGCCAGGCCGTCCGCCGCGGGCGCGGACGGTTCGGGCAGGACGACGATGCGGCGGATGACGAAGTTGCGCACGGGGTCGGGCTCGCCGATGACGGTGATCCAGTGGCCGGGGGCGACGGCGTCGGGGGCGAGCGGCAGGAGCGCCTCGACGGCGGCGTCGGCGCGCAGCGTGGCGGTCAGGGGCGCGCCCTCGTGGCTGGCTGGCGCGAGCGTGAGCGCGCCGCCGGAGGCCTCGCGCACGTCGAAGCGCGCGACGGGGCTGGCGGGCGGCGGGACGGCGAAGGCCCCCGGCGACGACGGCGCGTCGCTGGTGGCCGGGCGCGAGAGGGTGAAGGCGGCGACGCCCCCGCCGAGGATGAGCGCGAGCAGGGCGGCGGCGAGGGCGAGGGGCGCGGCCCGCCGCCAGCGGGGCATGGGCGCGAGCGGCTCGCCGACGGCCATGGCGCGCATGATAGGGCGCGCGGGCGGCTGGGCGTATGGTATCGGCATGGCGCGCGCGGGGATGCTGGTCGTCACGGGGCTGGCCCTGCTGGTCGGCGTCGCCGTCGCGGGCCCGGCGATGGCGCAGGGCGGCGGCGGCGCGGCGACGGTCGAGGTGCGCGTCTGGCAGAACGTGGACGACGACCGCGACCTGTACGTGAGCGCGCGCCCGGCGGGCGGCTCGTGGCGCGCGCTGGGCACGGTGCCGCTGGCGCTGGACGGCCTCACCGCCTCGGGGGTCTACCGCTACGGCGACGTCGCGCTCGCGGTACCACAGGGGGACGGGGAAGCGGATGTGGATGTGCGCGTCTGGCAGGAGGCTTCGTCGCTTCGGGGCATCTTCGTCAGCGTACGATTCGCGGGCGCTTCATGGAGCGTCCCCGGCACCGCCGCGCTGCCGCTGGATGATGGCTTCGCCTCCAACGGGCGCTACCGCTACGGCGACGTCAGTCTCGCGGTTCCACCGGAGGAGGCCGCAGCGCGCGAGCCCACAGCCTCCCGTTCGGAGATCCCCTCGGTGACTATCGAGTTCGAGGGGGAATTCCTGGGCGCGGAGCGAGCGTTGACCCAAGAGATGGAAAGGTATTTCAACGATGCGGCGGCATTCTTCGCCCAGCGTTACGGCCTCGCGGTCCCGGGTTTGACGATTATCATGGAGGGTCCGCAGGATGTTAATCCCTCGTATATCGACAAAACAATAGTCATGCCAACGCTGGGTGTGGATAGGGAAGTTATCGCACATGAATATGTTCATGCACTTCAGGATCAAATTTCTGCGGGCAATTTCGGTCCGGAGTGGATGGCTGAGGGGATGGCGGCATATTTTGAGGAGAATTTTGACGAAGTGTACGAAGGACGAATTGTTTCAACACTTGAGGTGGCTAGGTGGTCACAGGATTCGCTGCGTGACATGGAAATAAGGAGCTATAAAGGCTTCAATTATCCGGTTGCTTCGCTGGCTATTCATCAACTGGTGTTATTCGCAGGAGAAGAATCGATTTTTGACTTCTATTCCGCACTCAAGAACAGCGCTTCCTGGCAAGAAGAATTTGAGGAGTCCTTCGGGATAGCGGTGGATGAGTTCTATGATAAATTCGCTGCCTATCGTGCGGAATCTGCGCCCTCACTTCCGCAAATCCGTGGAATTGTTCTCGACCCTGATGGTGAACCCGTACCAAATGTTTGGATTTCCGCATACCCACTGATGCTCGATGCCAGTCTTGGCGACATCACTGGCATGTATGGACGGTTCACGATAGCGGTCAGAAGCGGAAGGTACGTGCTTGAGGTTCGCCATTCGAATTGCGGGCCTGCGGGGTTCCTTGATGATGCTGGCTTGCTCACACGTTCGCGGGAAGACGCCCGAATCTTCGAGATTGGCAGCTCGAACGTGACCGGAATCGTTGTCGACCTTCCGGCTGATCCCGCGCAGCTCTGCGCGCACTCTGGCTCCGGGTGGGAGCTCCCTGTGGACGTGGAGGAACCGGAGCTGCTGTCGGGCGTCAGTGTCGCTTTCCTGGCCGGACTGCCGGGAGCGTCTGCGGGCAGGCAGAGACTCGCCGATGGCCCGGCCGAGTCGGCGCTGTTCAACAGACCCATGGGGATGGCGCTGACCGCGTCTGGAGACGTGATCGTCGCGGACTTCTGGAATCACGCCATCCGCCGTATCGCCCCGGACGGGATGGTCACGACGGTCGCTGGGGGCAACGGGCAGGGGGTGCGCGACGGGCCTGCTGCGGTTGCACAGTTCGCGGGCCCCAGCGATGTCGCCGTGCACGCGGATGGCTCCATCTACGTCGCCGATTCGCGGGGGAACCGCATCCGCCGCATCGGGATGGACGGGATGGTGACGACGGTTGCCGGCGGCGGGCCCATCGGGCGGGAGAATGCTGAATTCCGCGATGGGCCCGCCGCCGAAGCGCGCTTCACCGAGCCCTTCGCGATCACGTTCGACCATGACGGGAATCTGCTCATCGTCGACCGGAGCCACAGGCGCATTCGGGCGCTCTCGCCCGCTGGCCGGGTCTCGACGATCGCGGGCCTGGCGGGGATCGTCGACGATAACGGCCCAAGCGGGATCGCCGTTGCTGCTGACGGAACCATCTTCTTCGCGGGGGGCTCCGTTGGCAGGATCGATGGTCGCGGCAACGTCTCAACGGTACTGCAGAATATCCAGGGCGGACCGTCTGGCGGCATCACGGTTGGGCCCGACGGAGCCCTTTACGTTGTAGCCCGGCCTCGGCACACCTCCGATACATCCGATGACCTTCAGCTCTTCCGGGTCGCCCGGGATGGCTCCACGCTGTCGGCTATCGATGTCGATGGGGCCTACGAACTTGCCGGAATCGTTCGCACGGACGATGGCGCCCTGCTCGTGTCCGACGCCGGGAGCAATGCCATCTGGAAGATCACCTTCGACGGCGAGTGACGCGCTCAGCGGGCCTTCGCGCCGCCGTCGATGGGGTAGGCCGCGCCCGTCGTGAAGGATGCCTCGTCGCTCAGCAGGAAGGCCGCCAGCGCCGCCACCTCCTCCGGCTCGCCGTAGCGCCGCAGGGGCAGGCCCGCGGCGATGGCGGCGCGGCGCGATTCGGGGTCGTCGGGGTCGCCGCCGCGCTCGATGGAGCGCATCATGCGCGTCTCGATGGGGGCCGGGCAGATGGCGTTCACGCGCACGCCGTCGCGCGCGAACTCCAGCGCCGCCGTGCGCGTGATGCCGATGACGGCGTGCTTGCTGGCGCCGTAGGCCACGAGGTGGGGCGTGCCCCCCAGCCCGGCGGTGGAGGCGGTGTTGACGATGGCCCCGCCGCCGCGCGCGCGCATGGCCGGGAAGACGGCGCGCAGCCCCAGCCACACGCCCTTCACGTTGACGGCCATGACGCGGTCGAACACGTCCTCGGGGTAGTCCGCGAGGGGCGCGATGGCGCCCTCGATGCCGGCGTTGTTGAAGAAGGCGTCGATGCCGCCGAAGCGCGCGACGGCCGCGGCGGCGTAGCGCTCGTGGTCGGCGGGGCGCGTGACGTCGGCGGGCACGGCGATGGCCTCGCCGCCCGCTTCGGCGACGGCGCGCAGGGCGGCGTCGAGGTCGCTGTCGTGGAGGTCCACGGCGACGACGCGGGCGCCCTCGGCGGCGAGGCGGGCGGCGGCGGCGCGTCCGATGCCCCCGGCGGCGCCGGTGACGACGGCGACCTTGCCCTCGAAGCGCTGGTTCACGGGGTGCCCTCCGGCGCGGCGGCGCGCGGGTAGTGTAGGGCGGGGGCGACGGGGAGGGGCGGGGGCGCTATGCTGGGGGTTCGGGTCGGGGTGTAGCTCAGCCTGGCAGAGTGCTTCGTTCGGGACGAAGAGGTCCCCGGTTCAAATCCGGGCACCCCGACCAGCCCCCTTAGGCCAGCGCCCCCGCGAATTCCTCTTCGTTGAACACGATGGTGAACTTGCCCCGCGCCGGGCCGGTATCGACCTGCAGCCAGCCCACGCCGTGCGCCGTGCCGTTGTTCAGCGCGCGTTCGAGCGTCTCGTACACCCCGCGCTTGTACTCGGTGTCCGGATTATCGAGATGCTTCCCCTTCGTCTCGACCACCAGCATCTTCGGCGGAGCGCCGTCGGCCCCGGTCATGGCGACGAAGTCGGGCCAGATCAGGTCCGGCCTCCAGCCGCGCAGGTAGTACTCGCGCGGCTGGCGCATGGCCACGCGGTGCCACCACTGGATGGCCGCGTGCTGGTCGAGGTAGATGGCGAACCCCCGCTCGAGGTCCGAGTCGAACTGCTCATGCAGGACCGTATCGAAGAGGCTGCGCTGCACCGGCTGCCCGTGCGAGGCGAGCGGGCGATCGTTCGCCGCCACGGAGAGGGCGTATTCATCCGGCACGAGGTGGTTGAGGTCGCCCGCCTCGAGGTCGAAGCGCAGCTCGTCGTCGTTCAGCTTCTTCTGGAACACGCGCTCGGCCAGGTTCTCGATCTGTTTGGCGATGCTCTGCTTCAACGAGTGCGCGAGCGTGCGGCGCTGGGCGTGGATGCGGTCCTCGTCGATGCCGTTCCCGCGCAGCTGGTCGAGCAGTTCCTCCACGATGCGCGCCGCCTGCCACGGGTTGGGGACGAGGTCCTTCAGGTGATGCGTGAACCACGACAGCGCCGCCGTGGCATCCACCTCGATCGTCTCCCTGGAGGACGGGCCGGCGATCACCTCCGCGGGGGACTGTCCGGTGTTCCCGGGACCGGCGCTCCCGACGTCGAGGCCGATCGTCTCCACGGCGGCGACGTCGCTGGCGTCCGGGATCTCCGACTGCGCGGGCGCGGCGAGCGATCCCCAGGGAATGGCGGGCAGGATGTGGCGCTGGTAGTCGAGCTCGCGCCACTCGCCCTCCGCGTCGCGGTGCAGCACCTTGGGGAGCAGGATTTTGCGGTTGCGATGGGGATCGCGGCGGCGCACCGTGCGCGTGTCGAGGGGCGTCGCGTTCGCGGGGGTCACGTCGGCGGCGAGGCCGCTGAGCCCTTCGTGCTCCAGCCCGTTCGTCACCTGCTTGATGGCCGTGCGGACCCCCGTCTGCCTGCAGACGACGTAGCAGCGGTCGAGCGCGTCGCGGCCCGTGCGGCGGGCGTCGGGCTGGCGCATGACGCGCCCCATGAGCTGCGTGAGCGCCGTCTCGCTGCGCGTGTTGTCGAGCACCACGAGCACGTAGGCGAAGGGGCAGTCCCAGCCCTCGCGCAGGGCGTCCTTCGTGATGATCCAGCGCACGGGCGAGAAGGCGGAGAGCAGGTCGTGGTCCCCGATCTCGTCGCGCTCCGCCGACTTCACGCGCACCGCCTCGGGGCCGACGCCCAGCTGCTCGACCAGGTGCCGGCGCACGTCCTCGGCGTGGATGCGCCCGGCGTCCTGCTGCCCCTTGCCGGTGCGCTCGACGCGCACGACGGCGATGGGGCGCACGTAGCGCCCCTCGGATGCCTCCAGCGAGCGGGCGGCGGCGTCCAGTTCGTCCAGCCGGTCGCGCGCCCAGGCGAGCGCGTCCCCCCATTCGGCGTTCTCCAGCGCCGCCACCTCGACCGGCAGCTTGATCATCTCCGCCGCCTTCAAATGGACGCCGGAGATTTCGACGAGCAGGTTGCTGATGCGGGCGTTGGGCGTGGCCGACAGCTCCAGCACCAGCCGCGGGCTGAGCCGGTTCACGGCCCGCACGAATTCGACGGCCCCCTTGCCGCCGTAGGCGCGGTGCGCCTCGTCCAGCACGACGACGGGGCGCAGCAGCCGGATCACGTTGCCGAGGCTGCGCTTCACGAGGCCGTCGCCGGAGCGCTCCAGATCGGGATGGCGCTCCGCCAGCGCGGCGTTGGCGCTCGCGTCGTCGGGGTCGGGGAAGAACCCCGGGTAGCGCCCCGAATCGCGGAACATGCGCAGGAATTCGCGGTCGCGGTTGCGGTTGGCGGCGGGCAGCATGAGCAGCATCACGCAGAGGTGGTTGTCGGCGTCGTCCCGCGTGAAGCGGTCCTCCTTCTCCAGCATCTTCACGCGCCCGCCGCTGGCCCGCTCCAGCCACTGGCGGCAGGGGTGTTCGCGGGTGCGGAGGGCCTTGCGCGTCTGCGCGTAGATCGCCTTGTTGGGGACGATCCAGAGCACGAGGCCCGTCTGCCAGTCCAGCCGTTCCAGCGCCGCCGCGCCCAGCAGCGTCTTGCCCCCGCCCGTGGGAATCCTGAAGCAGGCGTGGGGGATGGGGCGGCCGGCGTCGTCCCGCCGATCGACGTGGGGCCGCCGGTTGGTCACCAGCCTCTGCTCCACGAGCCAGTCCGCGAGCCGCTCCCACGCCATGCGCGGGAAATCGCGGTCGCCGTCGGAGACGGGCTGCCCGGCCGCTTCCAGCGCGGCCACGCGCGCCGCCGACTCCTTGCTGGCCTCGTCGAGCGCCTCGCGCCAGCGGCTGAAGGCGTCGAGCGCGCTGCGCTGGTACTCCTTCAGCTCCATCGGTCGCCGTCCGGCCGCCGGTGAATCTCCCAGGGCAGCTGGCAGAAGGTGATGCCGAAATCGCCCGTGAGGTCGCGCTGGCTCATGTACTTGGCCGCCGCGAACACGATGGGCCGCTTGCCGTCCGCGCGGGCGGCGTCGCGGATGCGCATGGCCCGCAGCTCGGTCAGCACCGCGTCATCGCTCCGCAGCCAGTCCACGTCCGGCTCGTAGAGCAGGTAGTAGTCCTTCTCGCCGTCGCTGTAGAAGTGGCCGTCCTCGTTCATGGCGCGCAGCTGGGCCGTCTCCGTGGGGGCGCCCGTGGCCGTGTGCAGCAGCCACGCCGCGAGCGACTCGTAGGGCGGCAGCGCCTCGCCCGAGAGCATCCCCTCGACGCCGATGGGCGCGCCCAGCGTGCAGTAGGTGAAGGAGCCGCCGAGCCCCTCGCGCAGGGCCGCGTCTTTGGCGTCGGGCACGCCCGCGATGACGCGGCGCACGCGCTCGGCGGTGACCGTATCGGCGGAGTCCTCGCACTCGACGAGGATGAACTTGCGGTCGCCGTCGTCCTCCCTGTTGAGTTCGAGCACGGCCTGCGCGGTCGTGCCGCTGCCCGCGAACGAATCGAGGACGAGATCGCCCGAATTCGTGGCGAGACGAAGACACTCTCGAATAAATCCGCTCGGCTTGGGGCTCTCGAAGGCCGTTGGGTCTCCGAAAATTCGCTCCATCTCCGACGATCCTTCAATGTTCATCGGGACAAAGTCCCAGATCGACGGATACGTGATGCCTGCTTTCACGTCTTCCAGAAAGCGCTTGAGCTTCGGTCGACCGCGTTGATTCGCGCCGAACCATACTTCATCTTTCGCGAGCAGATCCTCGATTTTCTCTTGAGAGAATCGCCAGTTCCCGCTCGTTCCCGGCCAGTGCTCTTCTCCAGTATGAGGATTGGTAATGGAGAATCGCAGAGACTCGACGTAGCGCCCGCCTTTCACATTAGCCATGAGATCGCCAGCAACCCACGGTCCTCGCGGGTGGTTGTCGGGATTTCGGTAGCGCGCATTCTGCTCTTCGGTTCGCTCCCGCAAGTTCAAATTCACCGAGGCCAAGTCCTTGCTGTACGCGAGGATATACTCATGGTTGGCCCCGATGATCTTATCGTTTGGAGGCGTGCTCCTCTTTTTCCAGATAATCTTGACGATGAAATTCTCTTCTCCGAAGATTTCGTCCATCAGCATCCGCAGATGATGCAGCTCGTTATCGTCGATGGAGACGAGGATGACGCCGTCGTCCCGAAGCAGCTCCTTCAGCAGCTGGAGGCGCGGCCACATCATGCAGAGCCACTTTTCGTGGCGCTCCGGATCGTCGCCGTCCACGGGGCCGTTGTCCCGGTACCAGCGCTGGAGCACGGGGCCGCGGGCGTTGTCGTTGTAGCTCCAGCCCTCGTTGCCGGTGTTGTAGGGCGGGTCGATGTAGACGCACTTGACGCGCCCGTGGTAGCGGGGGAGGAGCGCCTTGAGGCCGTACAGGTTGTCGCCGTGGATGACGAGGTTGCCATCGACGGAGGGTTCGCCGACGGATTTGGCGGGGTCGGGCACGAGCGGCGCGCAGGGCACCGTGTAGTGGTGGGCGTAGATGTGGGACTTGCCCTCGAAGTCCAGCGTGGGCACGGCCCGCCTCCCGCGCGAACGGATGCGCGCACTCTAAGGGATGGCGCGGCCGTCCGCCACCGCGCCGGCGGGGCGCCTGCGCGCGAGCACGGAGACGCGCGGGATGGGCGGGATGGCGTGCGGGCCCAGCTCCACCAGGTCGATGGCGCGTCGCGCGCTATTCCGTGGCGCGGATGGCGCGGATGGCGATGGTGAGCATGAGCGCGCCGAAGACCACCACCACGCCCAACTCCTCCCACGTGCTCAGCGTGTAGCCGAACCACTCCACGTGCGTGATCTGGAAGGGGGCGTCCGCCGGAATCGCCGCCAGCTGCTCCGACAGCGCGATCTCGCGGATGGGCGCGACGGCGTAGGTGACGGGGTTGATCTTCACCAGCACGTCCATCCAGGCGGGCACGTTGTTGATGGGGAAGAAGATGCCGGAGAGGAACATGGCCGGGAAGATGGCCACCTGCGAGAGCATCTGGAAGCTCTCCACGGAGCGCAGGCGGCTGCCGAGGGCCACGCCCAGGCCGGTGAGCATGAAGGACACGAGGGCCATGAGGGGCAGCAGCTTGGCCACCACCGCGACGCTGATGTCGATGCCGAGGAGGGGGGCGATGGCGAACATGACGGCGCCGTTGACGAGGGCCACGGTGGCCCCGCCGCTGATCTTGCCGATGCAGATGGCGGTGCGGCTGACGGGGGCGACGAGGATTTCGCGCAGGAAGCCGAACTGGCGGTCGGTGACGATGGAGACGCCGGAGAAGACGGAGTTCATGAGCACGATCATGGCCACCATGCCGGGGAAGATGAACTGGCGGTAGCCGATGTCGCCGGGCAGCTGGGCGATGCTGTTGCCCAGCCCCTCGCCGAACATGACGAGCATGATGACGGGCATGGTGAAGGAGGAGATCATGCGCGGGCGGTCGCGGAAGTAGATGAGCACCTCTCGCGTCCAGATGACGCGCACGACCTGCAGGAAGCCCGCGCGTCCGGTGGCGCGCCGCGGGGCGCCCGCTGCGGGGCGCGTTCCCGCCGCCGCCGGTTCCGCCGAGAGCGTCATCGCATCCTCCGGAAGCCCATGCGCTGCATGGAGCGCATCTTGTCCTCCTCGCTGGAGGCCTGTTCGCGGATCTGGTGGCCGGTGAGGGAGACGAACACGTCCTCGAGCGTGGGCGCGCGGATGCCCACGGAGCGCACCTCGCCGTTGAGACGGGAGAGGAGCACGGGCACGAAGTCGCCGCCGTTCTCGATGTTGAATTCGACGGCGTCGTTCTCCATGCGCGTCTCGATTTCGAAGGATTCGCGCACCTCGCGCGCGAGGGCGTCGTTGTCGGGGCCGGCGATGGAGACGACGTCGCCGCCGAGGCGGGCCTTGAGGCGGTCGGGGGAATCGAGGGCGATGATGCGCCCGTGGTCCATGATGGCCACGCGGTCGCAGGCCTCGGCCTCGTCCATGTAGTGGGTGGTGAGGAAGATGGTGACGCCCTCGGTCTCGCGCATGGAGCGGGCGTAGGCCCAGAGGCCGCGGCGCGTCTGCGGGTCGAGGCCCACGGTGGGCTCGTCGAGGAAGAGCACGGAGGGCCAGTGCATGAGGCCGCGGGCCACCTCGAGGCGCCGTCTCATGCCGCCGGAGAAGGTGATGACGGCGTCGCCCGCGCGCTCGGCCAGCCCCACGCGCTCGAGCAGCTGGTCGGCGCGGGGGCGGATGTCGGCGCGCGCCATGCCGAAGAGTTCGCCGTGGAAGACGAGGTTCTCGCGGGCGGTGAGGCGTTCGTCCACGGTGGAGTCCTGGAAGACGATGCCGATTTCGCGGCGCACGCCGGCGGGGTCGGCCACGACGTCGCAGCCGCCGATGCGGGCGCCGCCGCCGCTGGGGCGCAGGAGCGTGCAGAGCATGGAGATGGTGGTGGTCTTGCCAGCGCCGTTGGGGCCGAGGAAGCCGAAGATCTCGGCCTCGCCGACGTCGAAGGAGACGCCGTCCACGGCGGTGATGTCGCCGAAGCGTCGCGACAGCGCGGAGACCTGCACGGCGGGGGGCACGCCGCTACCTTGCGCCCGCGCCCGCCTTGCGCGCAAGCGGCGCGCTGCTACGGCTCGTGGAGGAGCGTGTCGGGGAAGTAGTCGGACCAGGCGAACCAGAAGACGGCGAAGGCGGGCAGGCGCTCCAGCCGCCGCCCGGCCAGCTCGCCCTCCAGCGCCTCGCCCGTGAGCGCGCGCCAGAGCGTGCCCGTCTCGCGGTCGCGCAGCCGCGCCTCGCCGTCGGGGCCGGGTTCGGCGGCGTCGAAGGCGAGGACGCGGCCGTCGACGGCGGGGTCGAAGGCCGCCGCCGCGCGCGCCCCGCCGTCCCACGCGACGAGCACGGGCTGGCCGCCCACGCGGTCGTTGAGCGCGGGCGCGTCGGCGAGATGGTGGTGGGCGTAGGCCTTGCGCCCCTCGGGCAGCGTCAGCCCCAGCACCAGCGTCTTGGGGAAGAGGCGATCGTCGCGGTTGCGCTCGCCGATGACGCCCGCGTCGGGCCGCAGGTAGTAGTTCGAGTAGGCGTCGATGACGACGCGGCCCTGGTCGAGCGCGGTGGTGTCGGGATGGAGCGCGCGCCAGCGTCCCCAGCGCATGAGCGTGGCGGGCAGCGGCGTCAGCTCCGCGCCCGCGAGGGGGCCTTCGAGGGCGCGCCCGAGGAACTGGCTCCAGAGCGTCTCCGTCTGGCGGTCGAACATGACGAGCGCGTTCATGACGAGCTTGCCGGAGACGCCGAAGTCGAGCCGTTGTCCCCCGACGTCGCGGGCATACACGATGCCCGTGAAGCAGAGCGGTCACCAGGTGACGGCGATGGCGCGCCCGCCGAGCATGTCGTTCACGATCTCGTGGCCGCTGAGGAAGGCGGCCCCGTAGGCGCGGTGTTCGCCGCCGATGGAGACGCCGATGACGAGGTCGTTCGCGCGCAACTGCTCGTCCGCGGCGGCGGCGGGGACGATGGCGGGGTCGTCGATGGCGGGGATGGCGTCGGGCGGCAGCAGCGTGACGATTTCGAGGCCGGCGTCGGGATCGGGCGCGGGCGTTTGCGTGGGGGAAGGCGTGGGCGTGGTCGTAGCCGTGACGGGAGTTGTTGCGTTCGGCGTGGCCGTTGCCGTCGCGGCGCTTGCGTCGGGCGTTGCCGTGGCCGTGGCGGGATCGGGCGCGGCGGGCGTGGACTCCGGTCCGTCCGCGCCGCCGCAGGCGACGGCCAGCAGCGCGGCCAGCGCCGCCGCCGCGAGCGCCGCCGCCGCGAGCGCCGCGCGGGCCACGCTCAGGCGCCTTCCGCGCGGGGGTAGCTGCCCAGCACCTTGAGGTGCGCCGTCATGGCCTCCAGCGCGGCCAGCGCCCCGGCGCAGCGGGGGTCGCGCGCGTGCCCCTCGAAATCGATGAGGAAGACGTATTCGCCCATGCCCGCGCGCGTGGGGCGGCTCTCCATCTTCGAGCAGTTGATGCCGCGGTCGGCGAACACGGCCAGCGCCGCCGCCAGCAGCCCCGCGCGGTCGTCGGCGAAGCGGAAGGCGATGGAGGTGCGGTCGCGGCCCGTGGGCGCGGGGGCGGGCGCGCCCACGACGACGAAGCGCGTGGCGTTGTCGCGGCGGTCCTGGATGCCCTCGGCGAGCACGCGCGCGCCGCAGCGTTCGGCGGCGCGCGCGGTGGCGATGGCGGCGGCGCCCTCGCTCGCGCGCTCCACGGCCAGCTCCGCCGCGTGCGCCGTGGAGAGGGCGGCCTCCAGCCGCGCGCGCGGGTGGCGCTCGCGCAGGAAGGCGCGGCACTGCCCCAGCGCCTGCGTGTGCGAGTAGATGACCTCGATGGCGCCGGCCTCCACGCGCGGCGCGGCCACGAGGTGGTGAACCACGGGCACGAGCACCTCGGCCTGGATGGGCAGGTCGGTTTCGTGGATGAGGATGTCGAGCGTCTCGGCCACGGAGCCGTTGAGCGAGTTCTCGATGGCGAGCGCGCCCGCCGCCGCCTCGCCCGCCTCCACGGCGCGGGCCACCTCGGCGTGGGAGGGGCGGGGCAGGAGGGGGGCGCGCGGCGCGTGGCGGCGGGCGGCCTCCTCGCCGAAGGTGCCGGGCGGCCCCAGATAGGCCACCGCGGCCTCAGGTGTCGAAGCCATGGGCGCCCCCCAACAGGGCCTCGCCGAGCATGGCGCGGCTCTCCGCGCGCGTCACCACCACCAGCGCGTCCCCCGCCGTGATCGTGGTGTCGGGGGCGGGCACGCGGGGCACGCCGCCGGAATCGACGATCAGGGCGACGAGCGATTCGGGCGGCAGCAGCAGCTCGCGCGGCGTGCGCCCCACCGCCGGCGACGTCTCCGGCAGGCGCACCTCCACCAGTTCCAGGCCCTCGTGCAGGTGCATGACGGGCACCACCGCCGCCACGGGCAGCTCCTGCTCGATCTGGGCGAGGATGGCGTCGGTGGCGGAGACGGTGGTCTCGATGCCGCGCTTTTCGAAGAGGAGGGCGTTGCGGGGGTCGTTCACGCGCGCCAGCACGCGGGCCACGCCGCGGTGGCGGGCGATTTCGCAGACCACGAGGTTGTCCTCGTCGTCGCCGGTGACGGCGGCCACGAGGTCGGCGCGCGCCACGCCCGCGCCGTCCAGCACGGAGGCCTCGCAGGCGTCGCCGAGCTGGGCCGCGCCCTCCAGCCGCTCGCCCAGTTCGGCGGCGCGGTCGGCGCGGCGCTCGATCACGAGCAGCTCGTTGTCGCCGCCGAGCAGCTCCCGCGCGAGGGAGTAGCCCACCTTGCCGCCGCCCGCGATGATGATGTACACCGCTCAGCCCGCGTCCGCGCCCGCGCCGTCGAGCATGGCGATCATGGCCTCCGCGCCCGCGCTCGTGGGGCTGTAGGCGTCGATGCCGAGCTGGGCGAAGATGGCGCCCCGCTGGGGGTCCTTCACGCGGCAGACGACGCGCGCCACGCCGTAGACCTCGCGCGCCAGCTGGCTGGCGAAGAAGTTGCGGTTGTCGCCCTGGGTGACGGCCACGAAGGCGTCGGCCTCGGCCACGCCCGCGCGCTCCAGCGCCTCGCGGTCCATGCCGTTGCCCTCGGCCAGACGCCCGCCGAAGCCGTCGCCGAGGCGCTGGAACTGGCCCGCGTCGCGGTCGATCACGGTCACGCGGTGGCCCTCGCGGTCGAGCCGTTCGGCGATGGCCGCGCCCGTGCGCCCGCAGCCCATGACGAGCACGTTCACGGGCGGGCGTCCTCGGCGTCGGGGGCGTCCTCGCGCCCGGGCGGCTCGCGCACGACGCAGACGGCGCAGGGGGCGTGGCCGAGCACGTGCGCGGCGGTGCGGCCCACGCGGAACTGGCCCGTGGGGGAGGCGCCCGCCACGCCCAGCACGATGGCGTCGGCGCCCAGCGTTCCCGCCTCCTCCACGATGGCCGGGCCGGCGGCGCGCGCCTGCAGCAGGCCGTCGGCGATGGCGAGGCCGCCGCCGTCCGCCTCGGCGCGGGCGCGGGCGCGGCGCAGCAGCTCCTCGCCGCGGCGGCTCTCCAGCTCCATGTCGGCGGTCACGGGCAGGCTGCGCTCGACCTCGATGACGTGCAGGAGCGTGAGCGCGCCCCCGGTCTGGCGGGCGAGGGCGGCGCCGAGGCCCACGGCGTCGAGGCTGGCGTCGCCGGGCGCCACCGGCGCGAGGATGGAGCGGAAGCCCGCCATGCGCTGCGCCCCCCAATCAGGCGCGGGGAGAATACCGCCGCGCGGGATCGCGCACAATCGCGCTAGCGGCGGCGCGCGAACCAGAGCCGCACGACGCCGTTGAAGGCCAGCGCCGTTCCCAGCCACGCGCCCGCGCCCCAGCCCGCGCCCTGCAGCAGCAGGAAGGCGACGAGGGCCGCGCCCAGCGCGAGCGAGGCGGCGGCGAACGCGAGGTTGAGGGCGCGCACCGCCCGCGAGCGTACCCGTCCGCCGCCTTGCGCGCGCGTGCGGGGCTGTGGCGATCCGCGCGCGGGATCGCCATAATGGGCGTCGCGGCGGGCCCGTCCGCCCGCGCGAGCACGCACCGAGGGGGCGCAGGCCATGGACAGCACCGACTTCTACCTGACTCCGATGACGATGAGCTACTTCTTCCTCGAGGCGCTCGAGAAGAACGGGTACGCCTTCCCCAAGGGCTGGCGCTCGCACCAGCAGAACGTGGAGGCGCTGCTGGAGGACGGCACGATCGTGCGCATCACGGTGGGGGCGGGCAACCAGATCGAGGTCGCGGACATCACCGCCGAGGCCGCCAGCGCCTGATGCCCCGGCGGCAGCTGCTCCCGGAGGCCGAGGGCCGGACCATGACGCCCGCGCCAGCGGCGAACGCGACGGGCACGGGCAGGCGCCTCGTCTCCCGCGCGAAGCATCGCCGCAAGCGCATGATCGCGTTCGGCTGGTACGGTGGGAAGTACAGCCATCTGGATTTCATCCTTCCGAACATCCCGCTGGACGCGACGCACTTTTGCGACGTGTTCGGGGGATCGGCCGCCGTGCTCATCAACCGGGCGCCGTCTCCCGTGGAGACCTTCAACGACATCGACTCCGAGATCACCAACTTCTTCGAGGCCCTGCGCAACGAGCGCGAGGAGCTGCTGCGGGTCATCGGCCTCACCCCCTTTTCGCGCGAGGAACTCGTTCGGGCGTGCACTTGGGAGCAGGGTCTGTCGAGCGTCGAACGCGCGCGCCGTTTCTTTGTGCGGGCGCGGCAGACGCGCACGGGGCTGGCGCAGGCCAGCAGCGAGGGACGGTGGGCGCACTGCGTGCTCACCTCCCGCGCCGGCATGGCGGGAGCCGTTTCGCGATGGCTGGGGTCGGTGGACGGCCTCGCCGAGATCGCGCAGCGTCTGCAGCGGGTGCAAATCGAGAACGCGCCCGCCCTCGAGGTGATCGCCAGGTACGACACGGCGGAGACCGTCTTTTATCTCGATCCCCCGTACGTCCACTCGGCGCGCGGCGACGCCGCCGCCTACGGATACGAGATGAGCGACGCCGATCACGTCGAATTGGCCGGCGCGCTTTCCTCCATCCGCGGACGCGCCGTGCTGTCCGGCTACCGCACGCCGCTGTACGACCGCCTGTACGCCAGCTGGCGGCGGATCGACGCGCCCACGCGAATCGCGCACTCCGTGCGCCAGCCCCGCCAGGAATCGCTCTGGCTGAACTTCCATCCATGAGCGCCCGCCGCGCGGCCATGACCGGCGAGCAGGCGGGCGCCTGGCTGGACGAGCAGTGGCGGGCGGCTCTCGATGGCGACATGAGCGCATCCGACCCCGAGGTCGACCGTCTCGTGGATTCCGGGGTTCTCAGCATCCGCTACGCGGTCCTGACGCAGTTGCTTGGCAAGGTCGCGGACGCATCCCGCGACCTGCTGTGCCTGCAACGGGGAGACGCGGCGGACGCGGAGGAATCCGGGCGGTGGGATCCGCGAAGTTTCTGCACTGGCGTCGTGGTCCCGTGGGTGCAGCGGAACCGCGACGTGCTGGGCGCCAGCGGCGATCCGTACGTCAGCAATCCGCTGCGCCGTCCCCGGCTCGACGGCGACGAGGCGTTGCAGCGGCGGGGAGAGTGGGACGCGCTGGTGGCCTTCCTCGGTGCGCTGGAGCGCGCGGACGACCCGCGGGCGGTGGAGGACGCGGCGCGCCGCTGCCTCGCCAGCGCGGCCCGGCGGCTGAACAGGCTCACGATCGAGTACCCCTCGCCCATGCGGATCGGGCTGGATGCGATGTGCGATCTGCTCGATGAGTTCCTGGCCGTTTCGAGCCACGGGCTGCGTCCCCTGATCGTGGCGGCGGCCCTCATGCGTACCCTCGGCGAGGCGTTCGCGCTGTTCCCCCGCGTCGAGAGTCAGGGGCTGAACGAGCCGGATGCGGCGAGAGGCATGCCCGCCGACATCATGTGTTACGGGCCGGATGGACAGCTGCGGCTCGCGGTCGAGGTGAAGGACCGCAACCTGACGCTGGTGGACATCGAGGCCACGCTCACCAAGGCGAGAAACAGCGGTCTCGCGAACATCGTGCTCGCCGCGCCGGGCGTTCGCCAGCAGGACCGGGACGCGGTCCGGTCCCGGCTGGCCGACGAGTGGGCGCGGGGAACGAACGTGTACCGCATCTCCATCCCGGAGCTGGTTCGCGGCGCGTTCGTTCTCCTGGAGGAGGGCTGGCGCGTGAGGTTCGTGAAGGCGGTCGGCGCCGAGCTGGACGAGCGGGGCGCGGAGTATCCCCACCGTCGGGACTGGTCCGACCTGCTGGCTGACGCATAGCCTCCCGCGCGCGGAACGGAGCTGACGCCGCTGCCCGCCACGCTCATGCGCCGGGGGCGCTGCCGTGCGCTCCATCCTGACGCCGACAGCCGCGCGCCGCTAGCCCGCCGCCGGCGCCTCCTCCCCGCACGCGGCGGCGGTGAAGACGTAGGCGCCGTCGGCGTGGTCCACGGTGATGCGCTGGCCCTCGCCGAACTCGCCCTCCAGCAGGCGGCGCGCCAGCTCGTCCTCGATGCGCCGCTCGACCGTGCGGCGCAGGGGCCGCGCGCCGAAGGCCGGATCGTGGCCCTCGTCCACGAGCGCCTCGCGCGCCGCCCGCGTGAGCGTGACGGCGATGCCGCGTTCGGCCAGCCGCCGCCCCGTCTCCGCCGCCAGCATCTCCACGATGCGCGCCAGCTCCGGCCGCGTGAGCGGCTCGAACACGATCGTCTCGTCGATGCGGTTCAGGAACTCCGGGCGGAAGCGCTCGCGCAGGGCGCGCTCCACCGACGCCCGCAGCTCCGCGCGCTCGCCGCCGTCCCCGCTGCGCCGCGTGAAGCCGAGCGTGAGGCGCTCCTGCGCGCTCGTCCCCAGGTTGCTGGTCATGACGACGACGGTGTTGCGGAAGTCCACCGTGCGCCCGTGGCCGTCCGTGAGCCGTCCGTCGTCCAGGATCTGCAGCAGCGTGTTGAAGACGTCGGGATGCGCCTTCTCGATCTCGTCCAGCAGGATGACGCGGTAGGGGCGGCGGCGCACGCGCTCGGTCAGCCCGCCGCCCTCGTCGTAGCCCACGTAGCCCGGCGGCGCGCCCGTCAGGCGGCTCACCGTATGGCGCTCCTGGTACTCCGACATGTCCAGCCGGATCATGGCGTCCTCGTCGTCGAAGAGGCACTGCGCGAGCGCCTTCGCCAGCTCCGTCTTGCCCACGCCCGTGGGGCCGAGAAAGATGAAGGAGCCGATGGGGCGGCCCGGATCCTTGAGGCCCGCGCGGGCGCGGCGCACGGCCCCGGCGAGGGCGGCGATGGCGCGGTCCTGCCCGACCACGCGCTCGTGCAGCAGGTCCTCGAGGCGCAGCAGCTTCTCGCCCTCGCTCTCCTCGAGGCGGGCCACGGGGATGCCCGTCATCTGGCCCACGAGCGCGGCGATGTCCGCCTCGCCCACGCGCCCGCCCTCCGCCTCGCCCGCCTCCTGCCCGTCGATGACGCGCTTGCTGGCGGCCTCGTCGATGAGGTCGATGGCCTTGTCCGGCAGGTGGCGCTCGGTCAGGTAGCGCGCGGAGAGGCGCACGGCGGCATCGAGGGCGTCGTCGCCGATGGTCACGCCGTGGTGCTCCTCGTAGCGCGGGCGCAGGCCGCGCAGGATGGCCAGCGCGTCCTCCGCCGACGGCTCATCCACGTAGACGGGGGCGAAGCGCCGCTCGAGCGCCGGGTCCTTCTCGATGCGGCGGTACTCGTCCAGCGTGGTGGCCCCGATGGCGCGCAGCTCGCCCCGCGCGAGGGCGGGCTTCATGAGGTTGCCGGCGTCGATGGCCCCCTCCGCGCCGCCCGCGCCGATGACCGTGTGCAGCTCGTCGATGAAGAGGATGACGGCGCCGTCGCTGGCGCGCACCTCCTCCATGACGGCCTTCAGGCGCTCCTCGAATTCGCCGCGGAATTTGGCCCCCGCGAGCAGCGCCCCCATGTCGAGTGCGCGCAGCGACTTGTCCCGCAGGCGGTCGGGCGCGTCGCCGTCGGCGATGCGCTGGGCGAGGCCCTCCACGATGGCGGTCTTGCCCACGCCCGCCTCGCCGATGACGACGGGGTTGTTCTTGGAACGGCGGTTGAGGATCTGCATGAGGCGGCGCACCTCGGTCTCGCGCCCGATGACCGGGTCCAGCCCGCCCTCGCGCGCCAGCCGCGTGAGGTCCACGCCGTAGCGCTCCAGGCTCTGGTAGCTGCTCTCGGCGGTGGGGCTGGTGACGCGGGCGCTGCCGCGAATCTCGCGCAGGGCGCGGTAGACCGCCTCCTTGTTCACGCCCAGCCCGGCCAGCAGGCTGGCGGCCCCGCTCTCCTCGTTGTCGGCGATGGCGATGAGCAGGTGCTCCACGCCCACGTACTCGTCCGTGAGGCGGGCGGCCTCGGCGTTCGCCGTCTCCAGCATCCGCACCGCCTCGGGCGTGGTGTAGATCTGGACCACTTCGTGGCCCAGGCGCGGCTGGCGGTCCAGCTCGGCGGCGGCGAGGTCGCGCAGGGCGGCGCTGGCCACGTCCAGCCGCTCCAGCACCTGCTGCGCGAGGCCGCCCTCCAGCTCGGCCAGCGCCAGCAGCACGTGCGCCACCGTCCACTGGCCGTGGCGGCGTTCGCGCACGGCCTCCTGGGAGGCGGCCAGCACCTGCCGGGCCTGCTCGGTGAAACGGTCCTGTCGCATCATGGCCATGGGGATTTCCTCCCGCCCCGCGGGCGCGGGGACTTGCGGTGGGCTTAACGGATGGGCGGGGCTAGCGCGCGGGCCGCCCCTCGCTGTCCACGGCGGGCGCGGGCAGGCGCGTGCGGCGCAGGCGCTCCAGTTCGGCGCGCGCCTCGTCCAGATCGGCGCGCAGCTCCCGAATCTGGTCGCTCATGCGCAGCACCACCTCCACGCCCGCCAGGTTCACGCCCAGCTCGTCGATGAGCCGCTGCGCCTGGCGGATGCGGCGGATGTCGGCGTTCGAGTACATGCGGATGTTGCCCGTCGTGCGGTGCGGGCGGATGAAGCCCGCGCGCTCGTAGTAGCGCAGCGTCTGCTGGTGCAGGCCCACCAGACGCGCGGCGATGGAGATCACGTAGCAGGGCTCGTCGTCGGGCGGCGGGCCCGCGAGGGGACGGCGTCGGGGCATGGTCGGGCTCCTTTCCCGGCGGCTAGCCGGCGGCGCGCGCGGCGGGCGTCTCCGCGCGCTGGCGGCGCAGCTCCTCGAACAGCTCGCGCTCGCGCTCGCTCAGCCGCTCCGGCAGGCGCACGCTCACGCGGGCCACGAGGTCGCCGCGGCGGTCGGCCCGCCCCAGCACGGGCATGCCCTTGCCGCCGAGGCGGAAGCGCCGCCCGTTCTGCGTGAGCGGGGGGATGGTGAGCAGCACGCGCCCGTCGAGCGTGGGCGCCTCCACCTCGCCGCCGAGCACGGCGTCGAGCCAGTGCACGGCCACCTCCGCGGCGAGGTCGTCGCCGTGCCGCTCGAAGCGGGCGTGGGGGCGCACGGCCACGAGCAGGTAGAGGTCGCCCGGCGGACCGCCGCCGCGTCCCGGGCGGCCCTCGCCCGCGATGCGCACGCGCGATCCCGTGCGCACGCCCGGCGGGGCCTTCACCTCCAGCCTGCGGGGGACGGCGGTGCGGCCCTCGCCCGCGCAGGCGTGGCAGCGCGCGCCGCCGACGGCCCCCTCGCCACCGCACGCGGCGCAGGGCGCGGCGCCCGGCAGCTCGACCATGCGCGCGGCCCCGGCGGCGGCCTCCTCCAGCGTGATCTCGATGGGCAGCTCCACGTCCTGCCCGCGGCGGGGTCCGCGCGGCGCGCCGCCGAAGATGCCGCCGAAGAGCCCGCCCAGGTCGAGGTCGCCGAGGTTCCCCTCAAAGGAGAAGCCGCCGTGGCCGCCGCCGGAGCGGGCGCGCTGGCGCTCCATCTCCTCGATGTGCTCCGCCTGCTCCCAGCGCTCGCCGTACCTGTCGTAGCGCTTGCGCGTCTCCTCGTCGCCGAGCACGTCGTAGGCGGCCTGGACCTCCTTGAAGCGCGCCTCCGCGCCCGCGTCGTCGGGGTTCACGTCGGGATGGTGCTTGCGCGCGAGGCGGCGGTAGGCGGCGCGGATATCCTTCGCGGACGCGCCCCGTGGAACGCCGAGGGTTTCGTAGAAGCTGGCCGCCATGTCCCGTCCAGTATGCGGGAGCGGGCGCGTCCCTGCAAGCGCGAGGGGAAGGAACCCTCACAACGCCGCTGTCAGGGCGCGGCGCTATGCGTGGGCTATGCGCCCGCGTCAGTCGAGGGCGACGAAGCCGATGGGCTCGGCCCAGCGCCCCTCGCCCACGGCCACGCCGTCGAGCAGCACGGAGCACCGCTGGACGAGGTCGGCGTCGTCGGGGCAGCTGACGCTGGCGCGGGCAGGCGCGGGCGCTTCGGACGGCGCGACGTACTCCGCGTCGGGATGGGCGGGGGTGAACTCGCCGTCGCGGTCGAACGTTCCCCAGGGATGGTAGCGATAGCCCATGGCGACGCTGAAGGCGGTCTCGTCCGCACTCCAGCCCAGCAGGGAGAACCCATCCGGCGGTTCGAAGGCCTGGTGGTATCCGTCCACGCTCCAGTGTTGCCGCAAGTCCTGAAGGTAGCGATCGAACCGGGGCTCGCCGCTGTCGACGCGCAGGATCTCCTCGCCCGACGGAAGTGTGAACAGCGCCAGCGTGACGTCGATGGGAGGGGCGATCACCGGCCTGACGATCGACGGGGCGGTTCTGAACGTAACGATGACGTTCCCGCCGCTGGGGGAGACGTGGACGGCGCGGATGTCCCGGTCTTCGGCGAGCAACAGCCGGGACAGCCCGTCGGGCGTGACGTAGCGGACCGTCCCGCCGACGCGGACGATGAAGCCGTCGCGCGCGGGCCATACCGCGGGTTCTTCGTCGCGGTAGCGGTAGTCGAAGGCGCGCCAGCTGCGTCCCGTTCCCTCGTCGTACACCATCACGCGCCGGACCGGCAGGTAGCGCTCACCGCCGTCCGCGTCCGCCACGATCTCGTACCCGCCATCCCCGGACCAGGCCAGGAGCGGTCCCGCCCACTCCGAGCGCGGGGGCGAAACCGGAGGGTCGGGGGAAGGCCGCGGCGAGTCGAGGAGCCCGACGCCGAACAGCGCCAGCTCTTCGGCGGGTTCGATGACGCCGACGGCCTCGACCGCGCCGTTCTTCCAGACGGGGCGTCCCTCGTAGACGAGGCTGCAGGACTGCGCCGAATGGCCGGTGCATCCCCGCGCGAGCAGTCGCGCCGCATCCATGCGTAACCGGTACCACTCGGCCGGGGCGGGCCGCTCCGTTGCCCCCGATGCGACATCGATGATGGCGGGAGTCCCCTCCACGAACACATCCCCCGCGTCCTCCTCCCACAGCGGGATCAGGCCGACGGGAATGTCGAGGATGAGGAAGTACGTCGTGGACGCGGCCACGGTGCCGTCCTCCGGTGCGCGTTTAGTCTGAGCCGCCGGACAGCGGCTGTGCACCTCGTACCAGGCGTACCGGCCGGGGGCGGCCCACCAGCCCCGCCATCGCCAGCCATCCCGCTCCCAGGCATGCAGGTTGCCGCGAAGCGCGATGGACTTCCCCTCCGTGGCCAGCACGGTCCGCACGGTCCGCGCGCTCTCCGTCTCGATCACGTCGAACCCGCTCCATCTGGCCCAGTCGTATCCGCATACCTCCCCGTGGGGCCGAATGGCATGGCGGAAGTCGGGCGAGAGGTTGCCCGCGTTGGGCGGGAGCAGGCGGAGTGCGCCGTCCAGCGTGAAGATGCCGGTCCGGACTTCCCCCGTCAGCGCGTTGGCGGCGACGGCGAGCCAGTCGCTGGCGGCGTTCCAGCCCTCCAGCGAGAACGCGCGCGCGGATGCGTCCGGCAGCAGCGCCGTCAGCTCCGTCCGGCCATCCACGCGCAGGAGCGTCTCGCCCGTGGCCGTATCGAGGACCGTGAGCGCGCCGTCCTCCTCCATGACCGCCACCTTCGCGCCGTCGGGCGAGACGGCGACCTCGCCGATGCCCTCGGCCTCGTGCAGCATCGCCTCGACGCGCCCGTTCAGCGCGACTCGGCGCACCTGCCATTCGTCCCAGACGATGAGGCGCTCGCCCGCCGTCGCCACCTCGCCCTGCCAGGTGAGGGCGCGCCAGTACCGATCCGCGGCGATGTCGAGGACGTATACGTCGCGCGCCTGCCCCCAGCCTCCCGCGTCCGTCCAGGTCTCGCCCGAATCGGCGGTGAAGACGGCCAGCGGCCCCGCGACGCTCGCGCTTGGCGGGGGATCGCGGAACCGGATAGCCACGCGCACCGCGTCCGCACGCTCGTAGCGCTCCTCTTCATGCGGTTCGTACGTCCGCATGGCCAGCGGCTCGTTCACGGTGCGCCAGCGCCCGCCCCCGGGGCGCACGCTCAGGTGGAGGCGCACGGGGTCCGCCACGGAGCGCCAGACGACGGCCTCGACCGCGGCCTCGCCACGGCCCGTCAGCGGGACCGTCAGGCGCACGATCCCGCTGCGCTGGAAGCGCCCGGACGCGCTCGTGGCCGACAGCTCCAGCGCCGCCGGATGCCGCCGCCACGGGCCGCGCGCCTCGCGCGCGCCCACGTACAGGGCGCCGCCGTCGAGGTCGCGCCAGACCGTCACCTCCACCGTCGTGTAGAAGCCGGGCGTGCTGCCCTCCGCCACGCCGAGGGCGAGCACGCCCGCCAGCATCGCCGCCGCCACGGCCAGTCCCGGCGCCACCGCGCCCGCCCGCGTCATGCGGCCAGTGTAGCGGCGGGGCTAGCGCAGGGGGCCGACGCCCTTCGCGCGCAGGCGATGGACTCCGGGGCTATACTGCCGTCAGCCGCTGGGGGCCCTGCGCGCGGCGGTGCGCCTCGCGGAAAGCGCCCTCGCCAGCGCCGAGGCGGACTACGAGCGCACGGAGGCCGCTTACCACGTCGCCCTGCGCGCCTACAACGCGGAGTGGGTGAGGCCCATGCGCGACGCGCAGGCGGCGTGGATGGCCGCCGGAGAGGCCGTGGAGACGGCGCGCGCGAACCTGCGGCAGGCGCAGACCGCGCTGCAGGCCCACCTGGACGGGGACGGCTAAGGGCTCCGCCGAAGCGCGCCCTACGCCGTGGCCGTGACGAGGCCGCGGCGGTGGGCCAGCCGCGGCAGGCGCGCGCCCAGCGAGGCGAACACGTCCCAGCTGATGGTTCCGGCGGCGTCGGCCACCTCGCGCGCGGCGATGGCCTCGTCGCCCTGCGCGCCGATGAGCGTGGCCGCGTCGCCGGGCGCGGCGTCGGGGACGTCCGTGACGTCGACGAGGAACTGGTCCATGCAGACGCGCCCGACGATGGGGCTCCGCCGTCCGCCGACGAGGACGTGGCCGCGGTTGCCGAGGGCGCGCTTCCAGCCGTCGGCGTAGCCCACGGGCACGAGGGCGGCGCGGGAGGGGCGCGCGGCGCGCCAGGTGAGGCCGTAGCTGACGCCCTCGCCGGGGGCGAGGTCGAGCACGCGCGCGAGCCGCGCCCGGAGCGCGAGCACGGGCCGCAGGCCGGGGTCGGGCGTGTTGTCGGGCAGGGCGCCGTAGAGGCCGAGCCCGATGCGCGCGGCGTCGTGGCGCAGCTCCGGGCGGCGCAGGGCGGTGGCGGTGTTGGCGGCGTGGCGCAGGGGCGCGGGCCCGGCCAGCGCGAGCGCCCCGGCGAAGACGGCGCCCTGTTCCGCGGAGAAGCCGTCGTCGGCCTCGTCGGCGTTGGCCATGTGCGTCCACAGGGCCTCCAGCCGCAGCCCCTCGCGGTCGCGCACGCGGGCGGCCAGGGCGGCGGCCTCGCGCGGGGGCAGGCCGAAGCGGCGCATGCCGCTGTCCACCTTCACGTGCACGGGCGCGGGCCCGCTCCCGGAGGCCAGCGCGGCCCGCGCGAGGGCGTCCGCGAGACGGTCGTCGGTGACGGTGAGGGCGAGGCGGTTGGCCACGGCGGTGGGCGCGTCCTCGGGGAAGGCGTGGCCGAGCACGAGCGCGGAGCCCGTCACGCCGGCCGCGCGCAGGGCCGCGCCCTCGGCCACGGAGGCGACGGCGAAGCGCGTCACGCCCGCGGCCTCGAGGGCGGGCGCGACGAGGGCCGCGCCGTGCCCGTAGGCGTTGGCCTTGACCACGGCGATGAGGTCCACGCCGCCGAGGGCCGCGCGCAGGACGCGCGCGTTGTGGTCGAGCGCGTCGAGGTCGATCTCGATCCAGGCGTTGCGGGCGGCGGTGGCGTCGGCGAGCGTCTGCCGGGGCACGCCGTTCCTCCCCCGGCGGGGTTGCCCGCCGTCGCGCCCAGCGTAGCATCCGTCCCGATGGGCGCGAGCGGCGGATGGCTGCGGGCGCTGGCGGGCGCGCTTCCGCTGGCGGCGGCGCTGGCCTCCTGCGGCGGCTCCGCCCCCGACGCGCTCCCCTCCCCGACGCCCGCGCCCGCCGAGCCGGCGACGGCCGCGGCGACGCCTGCCGCCGTGCGGTCCGCCACGCCCACGCCCACGCCCGTGGCGACGCCCGCGCCCGCCGTCACGCTGGACGACGCGCGCGCGCTGCTGCGGGCGGGCCTCTTCGCGGAGGCGGCGGACGCCTTCGCGTCGGTGGCCGCGACGGCGAGCGACGCGGCCCTGCTGTCGGCGGCGCGGCTGGGCGAGTCGGCGGCAGCGCGCGAGGCGGGCGACGCCGAACGCGCGCTGGCGCTGGCGCGGCTGGCGCTGGCGGCGGCCCCGGCGGGCTCGAACGAGGAGACGCGCGCCGCCTATCTGCTCGGCCTGCGCCTGAACGAGGCGGGCCGGTTCGCGGAGGCGGCGGACGCGCTTCGCCCCCACGCCGTGCTCGGCGGCGGCCACGCGCTGGCGCTCCACGCCGCCGCCGAATACGCGCGCGCGCTGGCCGGAAGCGGCGACGCGGCTGGCGCGGCCCGCGCTTGGGACGCGCTGCTGGCCCTGCCCGACCTGGGCGAGGCGCTGCGCCTCGCCATCCTTCGCCAGCGCGCCGAGCTGGCCCGCGAGACGGGCGACCTCGAGGGGTGGGCGCGCTGGCTGGGCCAGCTGGCGGCGCTCACGGGCGAGGCGGCGGCGCTCCACGAGCTGGCCTCCGCCGCCTTCCTGCTGGGCGACCTCGCCCTCTTCGGGGAGCAGCTGCGGGCCGTCATGGAACGCTGGCCCGGCAGCGAGGAGGCGCTGCAGGCCATCGCCGACCTGCGCGACGCCGGGTTCGACGTGGACGCGGGCGCGGAGGGCTACGTGTACTACCGCCACCGCGCCTACGCGGAGGCGCGGGCGGCGCTGGCGGCGGGCCTGGCGGAGCCCGGCCTGCCGGACGGCGAGCGCGCCTTCCGCGCCTACTTCCTGGCCGCCGCCTACGACGACGGGGGCTTCCCCGCGGAGTCGGTGCCGCTCTACGACGAGGTGGCGGCGAACCCCGATGCGGGCGTCCTGGCCCATCGCGCGCGCTACTGGGCGGCGCGCGCGATGGAGGCGCTGGGCGAGCACGAGGAGGCGGCGCGCCGTCACGAGGCGGTGGCGGGCGACGGCGGCCAGTTCTCGGCGGAGAGCGCCTTCCGCGCCGGATTCGCGCGGCTGCGCGCGGGCGACGCGGCGGTGGCCATCGCGGTCTGGGAGACGCTGTCGGCGCACGGCGCCCGCGCGCGCTACTGGACGGGCCGCGCCCACGAGGCGCTGGGCGACGTGGAGGCGGCGCGCGCGGTCTGGCGGCTGGCGGCGGCGGAGTTCCCGCGCTCCTTCCACGGCATCGAGGCGCGGCGCGCGCTGGGCGAGCGCGTGGACCTCGACGGGCGCGCGCGGCCCCTGCCCGCCCCGCCCGCCGACGGGGACGCGCTGGACGCCTGGCTGGCGGCGGTCGCCCCCGGCGGGCCCGAGCCCGCCGTCCCGGAGGAGGCGGCGGAGCTGGCGCTGGCGGGCCTGCCCGCGCTGGCGGACGAGGCGCTGGCGCTGGCGGCGGCGCGCGCATCGTCGCCGCGCGAGCTGCTGGCGCTGGCGCGCGCGGCCTCGGACGCGGGCCTGCCGGGGCGCGCCTCCATCATCGCCGAGGCCCTGCGGGCGCGTCTGGGGCTGGCCCCGCGCGAGCTGCCGGACGCGCTCGCGCGGCTGCTCTACCCGCTCCCGTACGCGGCCCTGCTGGAGGCGCACGCGCGGGCGGGCGGCCTCGACCCGCTGCTGCTGGCCGCGCTCATCCAGCAGGAGAGCCGCTGGGACGCCGACGCCGTCTCCATCGCCGGGGCCATGGGGCTGACGCAGGTGATCCCGCCCACGGCGGACGCCATCGCGGCGGAGCTGGGGGCCGCGGGCTTCGCGGTGGACGACCTCTTCCGCCCCGCCGTGGCCATCCGCTTCGGGGCCTTCTACCTGGGCGCGCAGCTGGAGCGCTTCGGCGACGTGCACCACGCCCTCGCGGCCTACAACGGCGGTCCCGGCAACGCGGCCCGCTGGGCGGAGGCGGCGGGCTGGCCGCCCGCCGATTTCGTGGAGGCCGTGGCCTTCTCGGAGACGCGCGCCTACGTGCAGCTGGTGATGGAGCACTACGCCTGGTACCGCGCCCTCTACGGCGGCGCTGGCGGCTAGCGCGCTGGCGGCGTAGGCTGAGGCGCGATGTCGCCCAAGCGCACCTACCAGCCGCACCGCCGCCCGCGCCTGCGCCGCCACGGCTTCCGCCGCCGCATGGCCTCGCGCGCCGGCCGCGCGGTGCTGAAGGCGCGGCGGCTGAAGGGCCGGAGGCGGCTGGCGGTCGGCTAGGCCCGCGCGGTGGAACGGCTGCGGCTGCGGCGCGACTTCGAACGGGTGTTCGCAACGGGGGACGTGGTCCACGGACGCGCGGTGGTTCTGCGCTACCGCGCGCGGGGAGAGGGCGCGACGCGCGTGGGCGTGACGGCGGGCAAGCGGCTGGACAAGCGCGCGGTGCGGCGCAACCGCGCGCGGCGGCGGCTGCGCGACGCCGTGCGGCCCCTGGAACTGGCCGGGGGCTACGACGCGGTGGCGGTGGCGCGGGCCCCGGCGCTCACGCTCGCCTTCGCGGCGCTGGCGCGGGACGTGCGGAGCGCGTTCGCGCGGGCGGGGCTGCTGGCGTGAGGCATGTGCTGATCGGCTGCGTGCGCCTCTATCGGGTGACGCTGGCGGGCCTCTTCCCCAACAGTTGCCGCTTCGAGCCGAGCTGTTCGCGCTACGCCGAGGAAGCGCTGCGCCGTCACGGGGCGCTGCGCGGGAGCTGGCTGGCGCTGCGGCGGCTGGCGCGTTGCCGTCCCGGCGGCGGCCTGGGCCACGACCCCGTGCCGGAGCGGTGAGCCGTGTTTCACGTGAAACAATCTCCGGCGAACGGGCCCGCGGCGGGCTGTTTCACGTGAAACAGCGGCGCGGGCTGACCGTAAGCGGGGCGTCTGCCACGATGCGCGCGATGTTCCGGGCGCGAAGCCTCCTGCTGGCCGCCGCCGCGACGGCGCTCCTCGCCGCCGCCTGCGTCGGGGACGGCTTCACCCAGCCGCGCGGCTGGGCCGAGCCCGTCTTCGAGGACGGCGCCCTCCACCTCTTCCCCGAAACCGGCCTGCTCGCCGCCGTGCGCCTCGACCAGCCCGGCGGCCTCTTCGGCGACGCCGACTGGAGCTTCCCCGACGACAACCTCTCCTTCGAGGAGGACATCGACCTCGGCGCCGTCTACGGCCCGCCGATCATCACCGCCGACCGCATCATCCTGGCCACCTTCGACGGCGAGCTGATCGCGCTCTCCCGCGAGGGCCGCTTCCAGCCGGGCGAGGGCTGGCTGCGCGACGACGTGGAGGGCGCCATCGTGGGCGGGGCCGCGCTCGCGGGCGACCGCCTCGTCTTCGGCACCACCGAGCGGCGCCTCTACGCGCGCTCCCTCGCCAACGGCGGGCCGGTCGGGAGCTGGCCGCTGGACGGCCTGCGCCTCGAGGGCGAGATCTGGGCCCGTCCCGTCGTCTCCGGGGGCACGGTCTTCGTGGCCACCATGGACGGCGCGGTGCACGCCTTCGACGCGGCGAGCGGCGAGCGGCGCTGGGCCGAGCCCTTCGACGCCGGGGGCGCGATCGCCGAGATGGCGCTCATCGACGGGAGCGGCACGGAGTTTCCCGAACTTCTGTTCGTGCCCACGCTGGGCAGCCGCGTGTGGCTCGTCGATCCCGCCAGCGGGCGCGCCGTGCACCAGCCCCTCGCCGCCGGGGCCTGGGTGTGGACCACGCCCGCGGTGGACGGCGGCGTCGCCTGGTTCGGCGATTTCGGGGGCGTCGTGCGCGCCCTCCGGCTGTCCGACGGGCGCGTGCTCTGGACCTACGACACGGAGTCGAAGGTGAAGGCGCGGCCCGTGCGCATCGGCGATACCCTTATCGTGGGCGACGAGAAGGGCTACGTGCATTTCCTGGACGCCGCCACGGGCGCGCTTCGCAACCGCAATCCGCAGTCGGGCGGCGGGCTGGGCAAGTTCCGCGCCTCGTTCGTGGAGCGCGACGGCTTCGCCTGGATGCTGAGCACGAACGGGCGCCTCTACCGCGCCGACGCGGAGGCGCTGAGCGTGAACGAGGTCGGCCTGCGGGGGCTGCCGTGATCGGCGAGATCGTCAACGTCGCGCTCGTCGACCCGATGACCAACCTGCTGGTCATCCTCAACAACGTGCTCTGGGGCAGCTTCGGGCTGGCGGTCATCGCCTTCACCATCCTCGTGCGCCTGCTCACCTTCCCGCTCACGCTGCGCCAGCTGCGGCAGACGCGCGCCATGCAGGCGCTGCAGCCCGTCGTGCAGGAGCTGCAGAAGAAGTACACGGACCCCAAGCGGCGGCAGGAAGAGATGATGAAGGCCTACCGCGAGGCGGGGGTCAATCCGCTCGGCTGCCTGGGGCCGCTCGTGCTGCAGATGCCCTTCCTCATCGGCATCTTCTACGCCGTGCGCCGCACGCTCGCGATCTCCCCGGAGGCGCTCGACGACCTCTCCAGCCACCTCTACTCGTGGAGCTACATCCAGGACGCCATCCCCCTCGAGGAGAGCTTCCTCGGCCTCAACCTGGCTGGCACGAGCTTCCTCATGGTGGCGCTCGTGGGCGTCTCCACGTGGGCGCAGACGAAGACCACGGTGTCGGTGGCGGCGGACGACCGCGCGCGCGCGCAGCAGCAGATGATGCAATGGCTGCTGCCCGTCATGTTCATGTTCTTCTCCTTCGGTTTCCCCAGCGGGGTGAGCCTCTATTGGGTGGTGACGTCGTTCGTGGGCGTGGCCTTCAACGTCGTCACCTACGGCTTTCCCCTGCTCCGCATTCCGCCCATGGTGGCGCCCCCCGCGCCGCGACCGGCGGCCGCGATCACGGTAGCTTCGGACGGTCCGGGAGCCGAACGCCCCCGGCCCGCCCGCGAATTGAGGACATCCGCCCATGGAACACGCCGAAGCAAACGGAAAAACCGTCGACGACGCGCTTAGGGCCGCCCTCGGGAAACTCGGGGCCGCCATCGAGGAAGTCGACCTCATCGTGCTCGACGAGGGCCGTCGCGGCGGCCTCTTCGGGCGCGGCGCGCGCGACGCCGTCGTGCGCGTGGAGCGCCGCGCCGGGGGCCCCCGCGAGCCCGCTCCCGAACCGCCGCCCGACACCTCCATCCCCCGCGCGCGGGGGACCGCCGCCGGGGCCGCCCGCGGGGGACGCTCCCGCCGCGGGGGACGCGCGCGCGGTCCCGGCGCGGGCCGTTCCGGGGAGCGCCCGCAGCGCTCCGGCCGCACGGGGGAGCGCGCGCCCGAGCTGCGCGAGGAGGACTTCTTCGGCGGGGAGGCCCCGAAGCCGCCCGCCCGCGCGCCCGCGCCGCGCCGGGGGCCGTCGCAGCCGTCGCGCCCGCGCCGCGAGCCTCCGCGCGACCGTGAGCGCGAACCCGCGCGTGAGCGCGACCGCGACCGCGAGCGTCCCCGCCGCCGCCGCGACGAGGAGCCGGTCGATCCGGACATCCACGCCGAGCAGGTGGAGCTGGCGGCGGAGGTGACGGACGCCATCCTGGGCATCCTCGACATCGACGCGGGCATCGACATCCGCGAGCCGGAGACGGCTGGCGACGGGCTGGGCAGCTCGCTCGCCGTCATCGACATCTCCGGCGACGACCTGGGCATGCTCATCGGGCGGCGCGGCGAGAGCCTCATGGCCTTCCAGTACGTGGTCAACCTCGTGGTCACGCGGCGGCATCCGGGGCGCGGCGCCGTCACGCTCGACGTGGAGGGCTACCGGCGGCGGCGCGAGGAGCAGCTGGTGGCGCTGGCCGAGCGCATGGCCGGGCTCGTGCGCGAGCACGGCGACCCCATCACGCTCGAGCCGATGCCCCCCGCCGAGCGCCGCCTCGTCCACCTCGCCCTCGCCGACGACCCCGACGTGGAGACGGCCAGCGCGGGCGAGGGCGACAGCCGCAAGGTCGTGATCAGCCCGCGGGAGCGCTGATGGCGCGCGAGACCGTCGCGGTCGTCAACCAGAAGGGCGGCGTGGGCAAGACCACCACGGCGCTCTCGCTGGCGGCGGCGCTGGCCCGCGACGGCCAGCGCGTGCTGCTCGTGGACCTCGACCCGCAGGCCAGCGCCACCAGCGCCGCGGGCCTGCGCGGCGCGCCCCCGCCCTCCGTCTACGAGGCGCTCATGGGCGCGGCCCCGCCGGCGGAGTGCGTGCGCCCCCTGCCCGACGAGGGCTTCGACCTGCTGCCCGCCGCCGCCGCGCTGGCGGGCGCGGAGGTGGAGCTGGCCCCCGTCATCGCCCGCGAACGCCGCCTCGCCGCCGTCTGCGAACCCCTCGCCGGGGGCTACGACTGGCTCTTCATCGACTGCCCCCCCTCGCTCGGCATCCTCACCGTCAACGCGCTCGCCGCCGCCAGCGGCGTGATCGTGCCCGTCCAGTGCGAGTACCTGCCGCTGGAGGGGCTGTCGCAGCTGATGGGCACGCTGGACCTCGTGCGCGGCAGCCTCAACCCGGACCTGCGCGTGCTCGGCCTCGTGCTCACCATGCTCGACCCGCGCACGCGCCTGGCGCGCGAGGTGGCCGCCGACGTGCGCCGCCACTTCCCCGCCGAGACCTTCGGGGCCATCATCCCGCGCGCGGTGAGCCTCGCCGAGGCCCCCAGCCACGGGCGCACCATCTTCCGCCACCGCCCCGACAGCCGCGCCGCCGCCGCCTACCGCAAGCTGGCGGGCGAGCTGGCCGCGCGCGCGGGAGCGCCCGCGTGACGCAGCCGGGCCCGGGGCTGGGGCGCGGGCTGGAGGCGCTGCTGCCGGGCGCGGGCGCGGCGGGCGCTCCCCCGGGCCCGCGCGAGGTGGACATCGACCTGATCGCGCCCAACCCCGAGCAGCCGCGCACCAACTTCCCCCCCGACCAGCTGCGCGAACTGGCCGCCTCCATCCGCGAGCACGGCGTCATCCAGCCCCTCGTGGCCAGCGCCGAGCCGGAGGGCGGCTACCGCCTCATCGCGGGCGAACGCCGCCTCCAGGCCGCGCGCCTCGCCGGCCTCGCCACCGTGCCGGTGGTCGTGCGCGAGGCCGACGGCGCGGAGCTGCTGGAGCTGGCCCTCGTCGAGAACATCCAGCGCGCCGACCTCAACCCCGTCGAGGAGGCGCTGGCCTACCGCCGCCTGCTCGACGAGTACGGCCTCACGCAGGAGGAGGCGGCGCGCCGCGTGGGCCGCAGCCGCGCCGCCGTGGCCAACGCCGTGCGCCTGCTCCAGCTGGAGCCCGACATCCGCCGCGCGCTGGTGGCGGGCGACATCCGCGAGGGGCACGCGCGCGCCCTCCTCGGCCTGCCCGAGGGCCCCGCGCGGCTCGGCCTCGCGCGCGAGGCGGCGCGCCGACGCCTGAGCGTGCGCGAGACCGAGGCGGCCGTGCGCCGCATCCTCGCCGGACGCCCGCAGTCGGCCGCGCCCGCGCCCGCCGCGCCCCTGCGCGAGCTGGAGACGGACCTGCGCCGCGCCCTGGGCACGCGCGTGACCGTGACGGCGGGGCGGGGCGGAGGGGCGCGCATCGCCATCGAGACCTACAGCGCGGAGGAGCTGGACGCGGTGGCCACGCGCCTCCTGCGCGGGGAGGAGTAGGGCACGAACGGACCCTTGCGCGATAGTTCTCCTTCGTTGCATACTCTGGAACAGCGAAGGAGTGTGAACGATGGAACGCGACGAGACTGGCACGGTGTCGGTGGCCGCCATCCTGCGGACGGAGGAACTGGCGTCGGAGTTCTTTCACGAGACGGAGTACCGGCTCCTCGTGGACAAGGTGAACGCCTTGCCGGAGTATTCGGGGACGCCGCGGACGCCGGAGGCGGTCGCCGCGGTGCTGGCGCGGGAAGCGGTCCGCGACGAGAAGGACGATCTGGACTGCCACCACTGGCTGGAAGGCGCGACCACGGCCCTGTCCGTGATCGTCAACCTGCGCGAGGGCTAGGCGGCGTCGCCGTTCTCCTCCTCATCCGGGTTCTTGAGCCGGAGCAGGTAGGAAGGATCCCGCTCCACGCCCATCCGGTGTTTGGCGAGCTGCTCGGCCAGTTCCTCGCCGTTGATGAGGGCCACGGGCGAGGCGTCGGGGCGCTCCGCCTCTTCGCGCGCCGTCGGCGTGAAGTCGCTGGTCGTGATGATGAGTCCCTGCTCGTGCGCGCCGAGGCTGCCGCGCAACTGCTGGACCACGGGCCTGCCCACGTTCTCCGCCCAGCGCTTCACCTGGATGGCCATGCGCAGGTGGATCGTCGAAACCTGGAGGGCGCCGCGCACGTCGATGCCGCCGTCCCCGACGCGCGGCGTCAGCGTCACGTCCACGAAGCCCATGCGTCGCAGCAGCTTGGCGACGAGCTCCTCGAATTCCTCGGGCGATCCCTCGCGCGCCCGGCGCAGCAGGCTGGCGCGCACCTCACGGTTGTGCTTCTCGATCTCGGCGGTCAGTTCGGGCGGCAGCAGCGTGATTCGGAGCGCGTTCTCGTTGATGGCGAACACGCCGGGCGCGGTGCGCCGGAAGCGAGAGGCCGCGCCGTTGTTCTGGATGTCGCGGTTGAGGGTCGCGTTCACCGTGGCCCAGGGCGTCGCGCCCTGCCCGCGCTCCGTCCACAGCCCGCTCGCGATCATGCGAGCGGTGAGTTCGCGGTAGTGGAGCGGCCCATTCGCCTCGCGGAGAACCTGGTGCGCCGCGTCGTATGCGTTCATCCGTGCCCGTCCCTTCGTGCTCGCGCCCACGATACGCGCCGCGCGCGCGTGGCGGCGGGGGCGCGCGTCCTGTAGCATCGCGCCGCGCGCCGCCCGCGCGCCCGGAGGAACGACATGTCCGTCAAAACCGTCAGGCTCGCCGTGCTGGGCGTCGTGGGCGCGCTGCTCGCCGCCGGGGCCGTGGCCGTCGTGGCCCAGTCCATGCGCACGGCCTCGGTCGACGTGGTCGTGTGGCGCGGCGCGGACGACGGCGCGCTGTACGTGAGCGCGCGCGTGGACGGCGGCGGCTGGCGCACGAACGACGCGCCCCTCGAGCTGTCGCGCAGCGCCAGCGGGCGCTACGACGTGAGCGCCCCCGTCTCCCTCACGGTGCCGCTGCCGGAGGCCGCGGCCATGCCCGACGACGGCCTCTTCCGGGGCGACGCGCGCACGGACAACGGCATCCGCTACGCCACGCGCGAGGCGGCGGACGGCTCGCTCTCCACCATCCTCGACGTGACCTCGCTGGACGCCACGGACGAGGTCTCCGGCGAGCTCTTCGTGCGCTGCCGCGGCGGGGAACTGGCGGTCTTCGCGCTGGGCCACGGCGAGGACCTGGCCGGCTTCGCGGGCGACACCGCGACCGTCTCCATCGCGGCGGACGGCGGCGAGGCGGTGGAACAGACGTGGCTGGTGATCAACGAGCACCGGACGGTCGTGTCCCCCGCGCCGGGCGCCATCACGGCCCTGCTGGACGGGGCCTCGCGGCTGACCATGCGCGTGGAGGCGCCGGACGGCGGCGTGAACGAGTACGCCTTCGACGTGACGGGCATCCTCGCGACGCCCGCGCAGCCGAACCTCGCCAGCTGCGGCCTCTAGCGAGCCGCGCCCGCCGGGAGGAAGCCATGCGCGTCGCCGTCACCGGGAGCACGGGGCTGATCGGCGGCGCGCTGGCGCGTTCGCTGGAGGCGCGCGGCGACGAGGTCGTGCGCGTCCGCCGCGGGCCCGCGCGCGCGGAGGGGACGGACTGGGATCCGCGCGCGGGCTGGGTGCGGGAGGGCGCCTTCGCGGGCTGCGAGGCCGTCGTCCATCTCGGCGGCGCCTCCATCGGCGCGGGGCGCTGGACGCCCGCGCGCAAGGCCGTGCTGCGCGCGAGCCGCATCGCCGCCACGCGCGCGCTGGTGGACGCGCTGGCCGCGCTCGACCCGAAGCCGCGGCGGCTGGTGGCGGCCTCCGCCGTGGGCGTCTACGGCGACCGCGGCGAGGAGCGCCTGACGGAGGAATCGGCGCGCGGCGAGGGCTTCCTCGCCGACCTCACGGCGGACTGGGAGGCGGAATCGGCGCGCGCGACCGAGGCCGGCATCCCCGCCGCGCAGGCGCGCTTCGGCGTCGTGCTGGACAAGGACGCGCCCGCCTTCCGGCGGCTGGCGCTGCCCTTCCGCCTGGGCGCGGGCGGCCCGCTCGGCAACGGGCGGCAGTGGATGCCGTGGGTGACGCTCGCGGACGCGGTGGCCGCCGTCGAACACCTGCTGGGGAGCGACGTCACGGGGCCGGTGAACGTGGCCGCGCCCGTGGCCGCGCGCAACGGCGAGGTGGCGAAAGCGCTGGGTCGCGCGCTGCGCCGTCCGGCTTTCCTGCCCGCGCCGCGCCTGGCCCTGCGGCTGGCGCTGGGCGAGCTGGCCGACGCCCTGCTCTTCGCCAGCCAGCGCGTCGCGCCCGAGCGGCTGGCGGCGGACGGCTTCGCCTTCGCGCACCCCGACATCGACGCCGCGCTGGCGTCCATCCTGGCCGCGGAGTAGCGCCGTGGCGGTCCACCGCCTGGCCGCGCGGCAGACGGTGCCCGCGCCGCTCGACGAGGCGTGGGCGTTCTTCTCGAACCCGCGCAACCTGCCCCTCCTCACGCCCCCGTGGCTGGGGCTGGAGCTGACCTCGGAGCCGCCCGCGCGGATGGTGGAGGGGCTGCTCATCACCTACACCGTGCGCCCCTTCCTCGGCCTGCCCCTGCCCTGGGCCACGGAGATCACGCACGTCGAGGAGGGCGTGCGCTTCGTGGACGACCAGCGCCTCGGCCCCTACGCCCTCTGGCACCACCAGCACGACTTCCGCGTGGTGGAGGGCGGCACGGAGGTGCGCGACACGGTCCACTACGCGCTGCCGTGCGGGCCGCTGGGGGACGTGGCGGCGCGGCTGACGGTGCGTCCGCGCGTGCGCGCCATCTTCGCCTTCCGCCGCGCGGCGCTGGAGGCGCGCTTCGGGACGCTGGGGGGCGGCTAGACCACGTCCCGCGCGATCAGGTCGGCGACGGTTTCGCGGCGCTGGAGCAGGCGCGCCTGGCCGTCGCGCACGGCCACCACGGGCGGGCGCGGGGCCATGTTGTAGACGCTGGCCATGGCCAGGTTGTAGGCGCCGCTCGCGGGGATGGCCGCCAGCTCGCCCGCCTCCAGCCGCGGCACGGCGGCGTCGCGCACGAGGACGTCCCCGCTCTCGCAATACTTGCCCGCCAGCGTCACCGTCTCCTCCGGCGCGGCCAGCGGGCGGTCGGCGGAGAGGGCCTCGTAGGCCGAGCCGTACATGGCCGGGCGGATGTTGTCGGCCATGCCGCCGTCCAGCGAGACGTAGGTGCGCACGCCCGGGATCTCCTTGCGCGCGCCGACCTCGTAGACGGCCACCATGGCGCGCCCGATGAGCGAGCGGCCCGGCTCGACGTGGAGCGCGGGGCGCTCAAGGCCGTGCCGGTCGAGGGCGGCGTCGAGCGCGCGCGCCAGCCGTTCGGCGTACTCCGCGATGGCGGGCGGATGCTGGTCGCGCGTGTAGGCGAGGGCGAAGCCGCCCCCCGGGCTGAATTCGCGGAAGGCGAAACCGTGGCGGTCGCGCATCTCCGCCGCGAAGGCGCAGACCACCTCGCAGGCCGTCTCGTACGGCTCGATCTCGAAGATGGGCGAGCCCAGGTGGACGTGCAGGCCGCGCGCGTCGAGGCCGTCCGCTGCCAGCGCCGCCGCCACCGCCCGCTCGGCGTCGCCCGTGGCGATGGCGAAGCCGAACTTGGAATCGAGCACGCCCGTCGTCGTCTTGGCGTGGGTGTGCGGATCGACGCTGGGCGAAAGGCGCAGGAGCACGGGCTGGCGCGCGCCGCGTTCCCGCGCCAGCCGGTCGAGCAGGGCCAGCTCGTGGAAGTTGTCCACGGCCACGCGGCCCACGCCCTCGTCGAGCGCGGCGGCCAGTTCGGCGGCGCTCTTGTTGTTGCCGTGGAAGGCGAGGCGGTCGGCGGGGAAGCCAGCGGCGCGGGCCACGGCCAGCTCGCCGCCGCTCACCACGTCCATGCCCAGCCCCTCCTCGTCCACGATGGCGGCGAGGGGCAGGCTGAGCCAGGCCTTGGCCGCGTAGAGCACGGACACGTCGGGCCAGCGCGCGCCGAATTCGCGGCGGAACCCGCGCGCCGTCTCGCGGAAATCGGCCTCGTCGAACACGTACAGGGGCGTGCCGTGCTCCCCGGCCAGCTCGCGCAGGTCGCGGCCGCCCACGGACAGCCGTCCGGCGGGGGAGAGGGCGGCGGTGCGGGGCAGCACGTGGCGCTGGGGCAGGGCGTCGAGCGGGTTCACGCGGGAGAGTATGGGGGCGCGGCCGCTTGCGCCCAACCCGCGCCCTATACTGCGCGCATGGCGGACGGCGCGGGCGGCCTCTCCCACCTCGACGAGCGCGGCGCGGCGCGCATGGTCGACGTCTCCGGCAAGGCCGTGAGCGCGCGCGAGGCCGTGGCCGAGGGCTTCGTGGCCATGCGCGCGGAGACGCTGGCGCTCATCCAGGAGGGCGGCCTGCCGAAGGGCGACGTGCTGGCGGTGGCGCGCGTGGCGGGCATCCAGGCGGCCAAGCGAGCGAGCGAGCTGGTGCCCCTCTGCCATCCCCTGCCCATCGCCGCCGCCGCCGTCGACCTCGCCCCCGCCGAAGGCTCGCGCCTGCGCATCGAGGCGCGCGTGCGCACGGACGGCCGCACGGGCGTGGAGATGGAGGCGCTGGCGGCGGTCTCCGTGGCCGCCCTCGCCGTCTACGACATGTGCAAGGCGGTGGATCGCGGGATGCGCGTGGAGGGCGTGCGCCTGCTGGAGAAGCGCGGCGGCGCCAGCGGCGAATGGCGCGCCGACCGGGAGTGACGCGCCCGAAGCGGGCGTGCCGCGCGAACCCGGCGGGGGCGCTTTGACACATTCGCATCAATGCGCGATGCTTTGATGCATGAGGACGACCGTCAGTCTCGACGACACCCTGCTGGGGGAAGCGAAGGCGCACGCCGCGCGCGAGGGCCGCACGCTCACCGCCTTCTTCGAGGACGCCCTGCGTCGCGCCCTCGCCGATGCCGCGCGCCGCCCCGAACGCCCCATCCCCGCGCTGCCCACCTTCGGCGGCGGCGGGCTCCTGCCGGGCGTCGATCTCGACGACTCCGCCGCCCTGCTGGACCTCATGGAGGGCCGGTGATCCTCACGGACGTGAACGTCCTCGTCTACGCGCACCGCGAGGACGCGGACCGCCACGCCGACTACGCCCGCTGGCTCGCCGACCGGGCGCGCGCGGCGGACGCCTTCGGCGTGAGCGACCACGTGCTCAGCGGCTTCATCCGCGTCGTGACGCACCCGCGCGCGTTCGCGCGTCCGAGCCCGCTGGGCGCGGCGCTGGCCTTCGCCGGGGCCGTGCGGAGCTTCCCCAACGCCGTGCCGGTCGCGCCCGGCGAGCGCCACTGGGGCATCTTCACGCGGCTGTGCGAGGGCGCGAACGCGCGGGGCAACCTCGTGCCCGACGCCTGGCTGGCGGCGCTGGCCATCGAGTGCGGCGCGGAGTGGTTCACGACGGACCGCGACTACAGCCGCTTCCCCGGCCTGCGCTGGCGCCACCCGCTGGCCGCGTGAGCGGCGCGCGCGTCAGGCCACCTGGAGGCGCGCCAGCCGCGCCCGCAGGTACTCCATCGGGCGGTCGCCCTTCGTCGAGTTGCAGTGCGCGCAGAGCAACTGCAGGTTCTCGATGTGGTCCGTCCCGCCCTTCGACTCGGGGATGATGTGGTCGATGGTCAGGTTGCGAAGCTGGAAGTGCTCCCCGCAGCCCGCGCAATGCCCCGCCTGCCTGCCGTACAGGATCTGCTTCGACGCGCTCAGCGGCGGTGGCGGCGCGAGGTCCGTGCGCGCGGGGAAGTCCGTGCGGCGTGCGATCTCGAAGGGCAGCAGCGGGCGCTTGTAGAGCTGTTCCATGCGAACCGTGACCAGATCGGCGGCCTTCGGGGAGATGTCGATGCCCGCCCATTGGCGCTCCAGCTTCTCGGCGGCGACGCAGGCCGTGGCGCAGCCGCAGAACGGGTCCAGCACGAGGTCGCCCGGGTTCGAGGACGCCGCGATGATGCGCTCCAGCAGGGCCAGCGGCTTCTGCGTGGGGTAGCCCGTGCGCTCCTTCGAGTTCGTGGCGGTGCCGAACCCCAGGATGTCGGCCCACCACGAGAGGACAGGAGTCCCCTTGCCCTGATCGAGGTAGAGCCGCCGCTCACTGCCATCGCCGCGCCGCGAGTGCAGGCGGTAGCGTCGCCCTCCTTCGTCAACGCGGGTGTACGTCTTTTCGACATAATCTTTGTCGTAGGGAGTGAATTGGTGATTGAATATCACATTTTCAGTCTTGCCGTAGAAGAGCAAGGTGTCATGCTTTCGGGGGAATTTTCCCTTGATGGGAGAGTTGCTTGCCTTGTAGCACCAGATGATCTCGTTTCGGAAATTCTGCGTGCCGAAGATGGCGTCCATCAGCATCCGCAGGTAGTGGCTGGCCGTGGGATCGCAGTGCAGGTAGATGCTGCCCGTGTCCTTGAGGATGCGCTCCATCTCGATCAGGCGCACGGCCATCATGATCAGGTACGACTTCATGCCGTCGCCGTGCGCGTATCCCGCCGCGTCGATCACGCCGTAGAGCGAGGGGCGCGGCTCGGCGATCTGGTTATGCCAGGCGATGTCGAGGTCGTTTAGATCCCAGCTGTCCCTGAAGGCGGCCCCGGCGGCCTCGCTGCCGATGGGGGCGGCATAGGTCTTGTTGGAGTTGAAGGGCGGGTCGAGGTAGATGAGGTCCACGCAGCCGCTGTTCATGCGGCGCAGGATGTCGAGGTTGTCGCCCGTCCACAGCGTGCGGTTGGTGAAATTCGCGGGAGCGTCGGGCATGGCGGCGAGGAGAATACACATTTTTGGAGTATCCGCAAACCGAGTAGACGCTGGCGGCGTGAGTTCGCCCTACGATCCACGCTACCCACCCCTGCGACGGCGGCTGCGGGAGGCGCGGCTGGGCGCTGGCCTGACGCAGGTGGAAGCCGGGCGCGCGCTGGGGACGACGCAGCAGTTCATCAACCGCTGCGAGGCGGGCGACCGGCGCGTGGACGTGCTGGAGCTGATCGATTTCGCGCGCCTCTACGGCATGCCCGTCGCGTGGCTCATCGAACCGGCGGACGAGGAGCGCGCCGCGCCCGCGTGAGCGGCGCGCCGATCCGCGTTAGGCTGGGCGCTGATGCGGATCGCGCAGGCGTGCTACCACACCAGCCCCCTGGCCCCGCTCGGCGGACGCCAGACCGGCGGCATGAACGTCTACGTGCGCGAACTCTCGCGCGAGCTGGCCCGCGTCGGCCACGAGGTGGACGTGTTCACGCGCCGCGAGGCCCCCGACGCGCCGCCGACGGAGACGCTCGCGCCGGGGCTGCGGCTCGTGCGCATCGACGCGGGGCCGCCCGCGCCCCTGCCCAAGGAGGCGCTCCCGCCCTTCATCCCCGCGTTCGCCGACGGCATGGCGCGCTTCGCCGCCGCCGAGGGGGCGCGCCACGATGTGGTGCACGGGCACTACTGGCAGGGCGCGGCCGCGGGCGAGGCCTTCGCGCGGGCCGTGGGCGCGCCCCACGTGGTCATGTTCCACACGCTGGGCGAGGTGAAGAACCGCGCCCGCGTCTCCGAGCGGGAGCCGGTGGAGCGCATCCGGCGGGAGCGCGCGCTGGCGGCCTCGGCGGACGCCATCCTCACGGCCAGCGCGCACGAGCACGCCCTGCTGGAGCGCTACTACGGGGCCGACCGCGCGCGCATGGCCAGCATCCCCTGCGGCGTGGACGCGGACCGCTTCCGCCCGCGCGACCGCGCCGAATGCCGCCGCGCCCTCGGCATCGAGGCGGACCGCCCCGTGCTGCTCTGGGTGGGGCGTCTGGAGAAGCTGAAGGGGGTGGACATCCTCATCGACGCGCTGGCGCAGCTGGAGGAGGCGGACGCGCTGCTGCTGGCGGTGGGTGGGGACGGGGGCGCGGGGGAGCTGCGCGCGGAGCTGGAGGCGCGCGCGCGGGCGGCGGGCCTCGCCGCGAACGTGCGCTTCACGGGTGCCGTCGCGCACGAGGAGCTGCCCGCCTGGTACGCCGCCGCCGACGTGTGCGTGGCCCCCAGCTACTACGAGAGCTTCGGGCTGGTGGCGGTGGAGGCCATGGCCTGCGGCACGCCCGTGGTGGCCTCGCGCGTGGGCGGGCTCGTCTCCACCGTGACCGACGGCGTGAACGGCTACCTCATCCCCTGGCGCTGCCCCGAGCCCTTCGCGGAGAAGCTGGAGGTGCTCATCCGCAACCCCGAGCTGCGCGCCAACTTCGCGCGCGCCGCCCGCCGCTCGGCGGAACGCTTCCGCTGGGACGGCATCGCGCGGCGCGTGGCCGCCCTCTACGAGCGCGTGGCCGCGGCGCGCGCGCGGGGAGCGGTGGCGTGAGGCGCCCGCGCTGGCTGGGCGGCGGCGGCGGCGCGAACGCCGCGCCCGACCTCCCGCCGCTGGGCACGCCCGCGCGCGCCCTGGTCGTCATGGCCCACCCCGACGACGCCGAGTTCGTCTGCGGGGGCACCGTGGCGAAGTGGTGCGCGGAGGGCTGCGAGGTCGTCTACGTGGTCGTCACCGGCGGCGACAAGGGCACGCACGACGAGTCCATGCATCCGGAGAAGCTGGCCGCCGTGCGCGAGGCGGAACAGCGCGCCGCCTGCCGCGTGCTGGGCGTGAAGGAGTGCGTCTTCCTCGGCCACCCCGACGGGCACACGGTGGACGGGGACGAGCTGCGCGGCCTGATCGTGCGCCTCATCCGCATCCACCGGCCCGACGTGGTGATCACCTGGGACGCCTTCCGCCGCGGCTTCAACCACCGCGACCACCGTGTCGTGGGCACGGTCGTGGCAGACGCCATCTACCCGCTCGTGCGCGACCGCCTCGCCTGGCCGGGGGACGAGGAGGACGGGCTGGCCTCGCACCAGGTGAACGAGATCCTGCTGGCGGGGAGCGACGAACCGGACTACACGGTGGACGTGACGGAGCACCGGGAGCGGTGGCTGGACGCGGTGCTGTGCCACGCCAGCCAGATCGGCGGGCGCACGCGCGAGGATTTCCTGCGGATGCGGGAGGAGCGGATGGCGCGGGAGGGGCACGCGCGCATGGAGGAGCGCTTCCGGCGCTGGTCGATCCGCCGCCCGCCGCCCGCGCGCCGCGCTTGACAGCGGGCGCGGGGTTGCCCGAACATGGCCATGCGGGCGGCGAGTGCTTCCGACCTTTTTGCGGTGGCCAGGCGACTCGCCCGCCGTCCGACCTCTTCCTCCCGCCGGTGCATGCATGTATCTGCTCTACGCGGACGAATCCGGCTCGCCCAATTCGCGCTGCTTCGTGCTTGGCGGGATCGCCGTCCACGAGCAGGATGCCTATCCCCTGGCGCGGGCGGTGGATTCGCTCTTCGCGCAGCTGCCCGCCGCTTGCCGGTTCGAAGAGCTTCACGCGCAGCAGATCCGGCAGGGGTCGGGGCGCTGGCAGGGCATTGCGAAGGCGCGTCGGGAACGGTTGATCGACGACATCGCGCGCCTGTTGCTCGCCGGGCTGCCCGGGGCACGGCGTCCTCCCGCGCTCTTCGCGGTTGCCCTGCACAAGAGTTCCTTCCCGCGCCACAACCCGTACGAACGCGCCTACGAGGAGTTCTTCGCGCGGTGCAACGGGATGCTCGGAAGGCTCGCCTCGCAGGGCGACCGCCATCGCTGCGTCGTGATCGCCGACCAGAGTCGCTTCAAGCTCGAGTCCGCCATTCAGTCGGCCATGCTGGGCTGGCGGGAGCGGGGAGCGTCCACTGGCGCGGCCATCGGCCCGCTCTCCGCCTACGCCGAGGTGCCGCTCTTCGTCGACAGCAAGGCCAGCCGTCTGGTCCAGCTCGCCGACTTCGTCGCGCACTGGGTCTACCGCGCGTACGAGGCGGGTGACGACTCCGTGCTCGCGCGACTGGTGAGCGGGTTCGATCAGGAAGAGGGCGTCCTTCACGGGCTGGTCCATCTCGTGCGCGATCACCGCGCCTGCGACTGCCTCGCCTGCGAGTCGCGGCGCTAGACGCCAGCCAGCCCCCGCCCCCGAAGCGCCCGCCCCTACGCGCGCGGCAGGCCGAGGCCGCGCTGCGCGATGATGTCGCGCTGAATCTCCGCCGCGCCCCCCGCGATGGGCCCCGACACGGCCAGCAGGTAGGCCGTCTCCACGCGCCCCCGCAGCTGCGCCCACTTCGAGCCCGGCGCGAGCTGGCCGTAGGCCCCCAGCAGGTTCACGCCCGCGTTCGCCACCTTGATGCCGTACATGGCCATCCACACCTTGCCCATGCTGGCCTCGTGGTTGGGCACCGCGCCGCGCGCCTGCAGCCAGGCCGTGCGCCAGGCCACCAGCCGCCCGATCTCGCCCTCGGCGTGGAGGCCCGCCAGCGTGTGGCGCACCTTGGCGTCGTCCCAGGGACGGCGCCCGCCATGCTCCTCCCGCGCCCAGCCCACGAGGTCGGCCACGGTGCGCCGCGCCCCGCTGATGGCGGCGATGTTGGAGCGCTCGTAGTCGAGCACCGTCATGGCCACGCGCCAGCCGTTGTTCTCCCCGCCCAGCAGGTCGCGCGCGGGCACGCGCACGTCCTCGAGGAAGACCTGGTTGAAGTCGTTGCGGTAGGCGATGTTGGGCACGGGCTGCACGGTCACGCCGGGGGCGCGCATGTCGAGGATGAAGGCGCTGATGCCGCGGTGCTTGCGCGCCTCCGGGTCCGTGCGCGCGAGCGCGATCATGCGGTCCGCCAGGTGCGCGTTCGAGGTCCAGATCTTCTGGCCGTTGAGCACGTAGTCGTCGCCGTCGCGCACGGCGCGCGTGGCCAGCGAGGCGAGGTCGCTGCCGGTCTCCGGCTCGCTGAAGCCCTGGCAGTACCACGCCTCGCCGGAGGCCATCTCCGGCAGCAGGCGGGCCTTCTGCTCGTCGGTGCCGTGGGCCAGCACGGTGGGGCCGGTGATGCCGATGGTGAAGAGGCGCCCGCCGCTGGGCGCGCGATGCCAGGCCAGCTCCTCGTTCAGGATCATCTGCTCCAGCGCGGTCGCGCCCATGCCGCCGTAGCGGCGCGGCCAGGGGGGCGCGAGCCAGGCGCGCTCGCCCAGCTTGCGCATGAAGGCGCGGGCGAAGGGGGCCTGCTCCTCGTCGTCGAAGAAGTCGTCGTCGCCCTCGAAATCGTCGGGCAGCTCGTCGCGCAGGAAGGCGCGCAGCTCGTCGCGCCAGCGTTCGGTTTCGTCGGGAAGGCGGAAGTCCATGCCGCCCAGTCTACCGCGCCCGCGTCCCGGGGCCATAGGGCGGGCCGCCCGGCGGGCGGGCTGCTACCCTGTGGGCGAGACTTTCGCGGGGTTGGACCGTTCGCCTACGTCGCGCGCGACCTTCCGTTCCTCAACCGGCTGCGCGAGCAGACGCTGTTCGCGGCGGGCCCGATCGGCTCGTCCATCCTGGCGCGCCGCCCCACGCCCGACGACTACGGCGGGCTCGACGGCTGCAACGAGTACCTCACCGTCTCCCGGCCGGAGCTCATCGACGACATCCAGCGCGGCTTCTACGCGGCGGGCTGCGACGCCGTGGACGCGGCCACCTTCGGGGCCAACCGCGTGGTCTTCGCGGAGTACGGCATCGCCGACCGCGTGCGTGAGATCAACCGGCTGGCGGCGGAGCGCGTCGGGCGCGTGCGCGACGAGTTCGCCACGCCCGACTGGCCGCGCTACGCCCTGGGCACGATGGGGCCGGGCACGAAGCTGCCCTCGCTCGGCCACGTCTCCTACGACGAGCTGGTGGCGAGCTACCGCGAGCAGGCGCTGGGGCTGATCGAGGGCGGCATCGACGCGCTCAAGGTGGAGACCTGCCAGGACCTGCTGCAGGCGAAGGCCGCGCTGGGGGCCATCGAGGACGCCTTCGCGGAGACGGGCGCGCGCCTGCCCGTCATCGCCAGCGTCACCATCGAGACGACGGGCGCGATGCTGCTCGGCTCCGACATCGCCTGCGCGCTGACCACGCTGGAGGCGCTGGACGCGGTGGACGTGATCGGCGTCAACTGCGCCACCGGGCCGGAGCAGATGGTGGAGCACGCGCGCCACCTCACGCGCCATTCGCGCCGCCCCGTCTTCATCGGGCCGAACGCGGGCATCCCCGAACTGCGCGGCGGCGAGACGGTCTACCCGCTTTCGCCGGACGAGTTCGCGCGCCACCACCGCGTCTTCGTGGGGGAGATGGGGGCGAGCATCGCGGCGGGCTGCTGCGGGACCACGCCGGAGCATTTCGCGCGGGCCATCGCGCTCGTGGGGCGTCCGCAGCCGCCGCCGCGCCCGCGCGGGACGGAGGCGGCCTGCAGCTCGCTCTACACGAGCGTGCCCTTCGAGCAGGACGCCTCCGTGCTGCTGGTGGGGGAGCGCATGAACGCCACGGGCTCGCGCGCCTTCCGCGAGCTGCTGCTGGCCGGGGACGCGGAGGGGGCGGTGGCGCTGGCGCGCGAGCAGACGGCGGAGGGGGCGCACGCGCTCGACCTCATGGTGGACTACGTGGGCCGCGACGGCGCGCCCGACATGGAGCGCTTCGCGGACGCGCTGCGCACGCAGGCCACGGCCCCGCTCGTGTTCGACTCCACCGAAACGGCGGTGGTGGAGACGGCGCTCAAGCTCTACGGCGGCAAGGCCATCGTGAATTCCATCAACCTCGAGGACGGCGAGCGCCGCATCGCCCGCCTGCTGCCGCTCATCAAGCGCTTCGGCGCGGCGGCGGTGGCGCTCGTCATCGACGAGGAGGGGCAGGCGCGCACGGCGGACTGGAAGCTGCGCGTGGCCCACCGCATCCACGACATCGCCGTGGGGCGCCACGGCATGGAGCCGGGCGACCTGCTCTTCGACATGCTCACCTTCCCCCTGGGCGGGGGGCAGGACGACCTGCGCGGGGACGCGAGGGAGACGCTGGAGGCCATCCGCCGCGTGAAGGCGGAGCTGCCGGGCGCGCACGCCATCCTCGGCGTCTCCAACGTCTCCTTCGGGCTGAAGCCGGCGGCGCGGCGCGTGCTCAACTCCGCCTTCCTGGCGGAGGCCACGGAGGCGGGGCTGGACGCGGCCATCGTGAACGCGCGCCAGATCCTGCCCCTGAACCGCATCCCCGACGACCAGCTCGCCGCCGCCCGCGACCTCATCCACGACCGCTGGCGCGACGGGCGCGACCCGCTCACGCACTTCCTCTCCCTCTTCGAGGACGCGGACCCCGACCCGGCGCGCGCGGCGCGGGAGCGCGAGGACGCGCCCGTGGAGGAGCGCCTGCGGCGGCGCATCGTGGACGGCGACCGGCGCGGGCTGGAGGACGACCTCGACGAGGCGCTGGGGGGGCTGGACGCCCTCGCCATCATCAACGGGCACCTGCTGGAGGGGATGAAGGAGGTGGGCGAGCTGTTCGGCGCGGGGCGCATGCAGCTGCCCTTCGTGCTGCGGAGCGCGGAGACGATGAAGGCGGCGGTGCGCCACCTGGAGCCGCACCTGGAGCGCGCGGAGGGGACGGACAAGGGCCGCATCGTGCTGGCCACGGTGCGCGGCGACGTGCACGACATCGGCAAGAACCTGGTCGACATCATCCTCTCCAACAACGGCTACGCGGTGCACAACCTCGGCATCAAGCAGCCCATCGCGGCCATCATCGCGAAGGCGCTGGAGGTGGACGCGGACGCCATCGGCCTGAGCGGGCTGCTGGTGAAGAGCACCGTGGTCATGCGCGAGGATCTGGAGGAGCTGAACGCGCGCGGCCTCTCGCGCTTCCCCGTGCTGCTCGGCGGCGCGGCCCTCAACCGCCGCTACGTGGAGGAGGACCTGCGCGCCGTCTACGAGGGCGAGGTGCACTACTGCCGCGATGCCTTCGAGGGGCTGGCCACGCTGGAGCGCGTGGTCGCGGGCGAGGCTCCGGCCCCCGCGCCGCGCGAACGGGGCGCGCCCGCCCCGGAGGCGCCGCCCGCCACGCCCGCGGCGTCCGGCGGCGGGGAGCGCTCGGCGGTGGCGCGCGACGCGCCCGTGCCGCGCCCGCCCTTCTGGGGATCCCGCGTCGTGCGCGGCGTGCCCCTGCCCGATGTCTTCGCCTTCGTGAACGAGACGGCGCTCTTCCGCGCGCAGTGGGGCTACCAGCGCGGCGACCGCGGCGCGGACGAGTACGAGGCCTTCCTGGACGCGGAGGCGCGCCCCGTCTTCCGGCGCTGGCAGGAGCGCGCCATCGCCGAGGGCCTGCTCGCGCCGGGCGTGGTCTACGGCTACTTCCGCTGCCGCGCCGAGGGGAACGACCTGCTCGTCTGGCCGGAGGTGGAGGGCGCGGACGAGCGGCCCGCGGGCGATCCCGTGCGCTTCGCCTTCCCGCGCCAGGCCGGGGGGCGGCGGCTCTGCATCGCCGATTTCTTCCGCGACGCGGCCAGCGGCGAGTACGACACCGCGGCCTTCACGGTGGTCACGGTGGGACCGCGCGCGAGCGAGCTGGCGGCGGAGCTGTTCGAGGCCGACGAGTACCGCGACTACCTGCACTTCCACGGCTTCGGCGTGGAGAGCGCGGAGGCGCTGGCCGAGCTGTGGCACGCGCGCGTGCGCGAGGAGCTGGGCATCGCGGGCCGCGACGCGGCGGAGAAGCGCGAGCTGTTCAAACAGGGCTACCAGGGGTCGCGCTACTCCTTCGGCTATCCCGCCTGTCCCGACCTGGAGCAGCAGACGGGCATCGCGGCGCTGCTGCGCCCGGAGCGCATCGGCGTGGAGCTGGGCGAGACGTACCAGTGGCATCCGGAGCAGACGACGAGCGCCATCGTGGTCCACCACCCGCAGGCGCGCTATTTCACGGCGTGAGGGCGCGGATGCGGTACAGTGCGCCCATCCCCGAGGGAGAGGGCGCAGATGCCGGACGAAGTGCAGGATCTCTACGTCGACTCGGCCCAGCTGACGGTGAGCGCGTACAGCGTGACCATGACGCTTGGCCGGAACCCGCCGCACCCCGTGCCCAGCCAGACCGCCGCGGAGCCGCTGGTGATCGTGCGAACGAGCCTGGAGCACGCGAAGATCATGGCCATGCTCCTGCGCAAGCACCTGAAGACCTACGAGCAGGCGAACGGCGAGATTCCGATCCCGCCGGAGGTCTATGCCGGGCTGGGCGTGGCTAAAGAGGACTGGGGGCTCTAGGCCCCATCCCCTCACAGGGCGGCGAGGCGGCGCGCGGCCTCGGCCAGCGTGGCGTCCGACTTGGAGAAGGTGAAGCGCACGAAGCGCGCCCCCGCCTCCGCGTCGCGGTAGAAGCTGGAGCCGGGCACGGGGGCCACGCCCGCGCGCTCGATCAGGTGGAGGGCGAAGGCGGTGTCGTCGCCCGCGAAGCCGAGGCCGTCGAAGGCGGCCATCACGTAGTAGGCCCCCGCAGGCGTGTGGCAGGCGAACCCCGCCTCGCGCAGGGCCACGAGCAGGCGGTCGCGCTTGCCCTCGTACATGGCGCGCAGCTCCGGGTAGTAGCCGTCGCCCCGTTCGATGGCGACGGCGGCGGCGCGCTGCAGGGGGGCGGGCGCGCCCACGGTGAGGAAGTCGTGCACCTTGCGCACGGCCTCGCTCAGGGGCGGCGGCGCGACCACGTAGCCGATGCGCCAGCCCGTCACGCTGAACGTCTTGGAGAGGCCGCCGATGGCCACCGTGCGCTCCGCCATGCCCGGCAGCGTGGCCATGGGCACGTGCGCGCGCCCGTCGAAGAGGATGTGCTCGTAGATCTCGTCGGTGAAGCAGAGGCAGTCGAACTCCTGGCAGAGGGCGGCCACCAGCCGCAGCTCGTCGCGGTCGAACACCTTGCCGCTGGGGTTGTTGGGGGAGTTGACGATGATCGCCTTCGTGCGCGGGCCGAAGGCGGCGCGCAGCTCGTCGGGGTCGAAGGCGAAATCGGGGCCGCGCAGCGTGACGAAGCGCGGGACGGCCCCGCTCATGGCCGCGTCGGGCACGTAGTTCTCGTAGAAGGGCTCGAACACGACCACCTCGTCGCCGGGCTCGATGAAGGCGAGCATGGCGGCCATCATGGCCTCGGTGGCGCCGCAGGTGACGGTCACCTCGCGTTCGGGGTCGAGCTCGAGGCCGTGGTGGCGGCGCGCCTTGTCCGCGATGGCGGCGCGCAGGCGGGGGTCGCCCCAGGTGATGGCGTACTGGTTCACGTCGCCCTCAATGGCCTCGACGGCGGCGCGTTTGACGAAGTCGGGGGCGGGGAAGTCGGGGAAGCCCTGGGCGAGGTTGATGGCGCCGTGCTGGACGGCGAGGCGCGTCATCTCGCGGATGACGGATTCGGAGAAGACGGCCGTGCGCGCGGCGGCGCGGGAGCGTCGGGGCATGGCGCGATTCTACGGGCGGCGCGGCCACGGGCCAGCGCGTCAGGCGCTCCCTCGCGCGCCTAGAATGCGCCATGGGCATCGCGCGCCTCGCTGGCTTCCGGGTGAATGCGGGGTCCGCGCTCCTCGTGCTGGCGGCGGCGCTCGCGTGCGGCGGCGAACCCCCCGCGCCGCCCTCGACGCCGACGGCCACGCTCGCGCCGACCGCCACGCCGACCGCCACCGCCACGCCCTCGCCCACGCCGCCAGCGCCAACCGCCACGCCAGCGCCGACCGTCGCGCCGACTGCCGCCGTTACACCGTCGCCCACGCCAACCGCCACGCCCACGCCCTGTCGAGGCGCGGAGTGCGTCGAACGCATGCCGGAAGGCATGTTGGAATACCGCGTCTTCGAGCCGGGCGAGCGCATCGACTGGGAGCATGGCGTGTTTGCCCTGGATACCGAAACGGGGCGCGTGGAAGGCTACCGCTTTGAAGAAGAGAGCAGCGCGTCCAGGTACTTCGGCAGCATCTGGCCCGAACCGAAGCCGCTTCCGCCAACGCCGTCGCCGGAGACGTGCTGGGGAGACTTCGAGCAGGGGCCGTCCTGGCCCGACCAGATCAGGAGGCTCTCTCCCGACGGCCGGTACGTCGCGTGGCAGGACGGGCAGCCAGTCTTCATCTTGTATCACGACTACATTCCCGAGCAGCCGTGGCCATCGGTCGTCATCAGCGACGCCGAGACCTGCGAGCCGCTCTTCCGTGTGCGTTCCGCCCATCTCCTCTGGGTTGCCGACCAATGGTGGCTCTCGAACAGCGAGGGAATCGTCGTGGCCATGGTCGATGCCAATCTGCTGCGCGTGGAGCCTCGCCCGGAGCTCGTCCTGCTGCCTTACGTCGGCGTGCCCGCGCCCACGGGCGACGGCTGCTACTTCGCGGCGGAGCTGTCCGGCGTCTATGACGCCTGCGAGGACCGCTGGATACCCACCGGCTTTTCCTACGGCATTGGCAACGCCACGTGGGGCGAGACGCACCACGAGATGCGGTACATCGTCGGCGGGTATTGGGGGGAAGGCTCGGTGGAGTGGCTGCTCCTGCCGCCGAGGATAGAGTTCCCGCCTTTCGACGACACGGTCGCCTTCCGCGTGGCGCGCACCGAAAGCTGCCTCGTCCTGCGCGCGGACCCCGATGCGGAGGCCACGGCGCTGGAGTGCCTTCCCGATGGCGCACGCCTGACCTTCGCCGAGCGGACCGATCCGCCCGGGGAACGCGAGGACGAGGATGGCTGGCTCGAGCACCCCTCCATCAAGGTGGGCTCCTTCCTCGGCGCTGGCGGCTCCCCGCGGTGGGTCTACGTTCGCGCCGAGTCCGGCATCAAGGGTTGGGTGGCCAGCCCGTATCTCGACTGGGACTGACACTGCGCCGAGTCAGGCTCAGGCGCGCTGGCGCGCGAGGGCGAGCCGGTATTCCTGCTCCAGCCCCAGCCAGACGTGCGCGGGCGTCTCGAGCGCGCGCTCCAGCTGGAGCGCGGTTTCGGCGGTGATGGCCTTCTTGCCGCACGCGATCTCGTTGACGACCTGGCGGGGCCGCCCGATGCGGCGCGCGAGCTCGGCCTGGCTGATGCCGAGGTCGTCGAGGTGCTCGCGCAGGAACTCCCCGGGGGGAATGGCGGCGTCGGAGTGAAGGGGCGGCATGGATCGAGCCTACCCCAGCAGGCGCTTCATGGTCGCGCCGCTCCTAGGAGCCAAGCAGCTTGGCCTTCTGGGCGTCGAACTCCTGCTGGGAGATGAGTCCCTTCTCCAGGAGTTCGGAGAACTTCAGCAGTTCGTCGGCGACCGACGCCGGGGCAGGTGCGGGAGGGCTGGGGGCCTGAGACTGCTTCTTCAGTTCCTCCACTTTACTCCAGACAGCTCCGGCGAACAGCGGTGCCTGTTCATTGGGAACATACCTAATCTCCTCTTTGCTACCAGCAATGTAAATGGTTATCCTGCCGAAACGCACGCCCCGATTAGCTTTGATAGACGTGATTATAGCATAGTCAAAATCCTTAGCAAAGCTTTCGTTCACAAGAATAATCCTCCTGTCAGTCGCAACCAAGAGACCAGAAACGTTTTTCTCAAAGAGCGCAGAACCGCGATTATACGTACCGGTGGTCACTTGAAGCGGAACCTCGCCTTCTTTTAGGATCGAAGGGTCATCATCGAGCAGGGAAAGTAGACGATAAGTTGTTGGGTTATCAATTAAATCAGGATGGACATCCTTTATTATATGGTACAAATCAACAACCCTAGGATCTCGATGTTCTACAGTCTTCAGATTCACGAAGGAGACAAAAGAAATAAAAGCCTCGATTTTATCCTTGGGTGCACTGAGCAGAATTTCCTTGTCTATTGTGTGAATAGATAAGGAGCGCATGTTCATGATGTTTGTATATTCGACCCAAGCAACCTCATGATAGGGGTAAGATGCATGGCTCTTGACTTTGTTCATTCTCGTATTCACATGGATAATCCTCCTGTCCGTCGCGACTGCTAATTCGAATTGCGAACTATCCAGCACGCATTCAAGCAGTTCGCCATCTTCGAGGACGGAAGACAGGTAAGCGACTGCAGGGCGTTCCAGCGTCTTCTCATCGACACCGTTTAGCCCTCGGAGCACCGAGTAAATCGGCAAAGCCCCACTGGCGGTCACAGAATCATCCGGGAGAGAGGTTGGCCCTGAGCTTAGAGTATCAACACTCTTGGGATCTCGATGTTCTGCAATCTTCGAATTCACGAAAGCGATAAAGGACTCCACTTGATCCTTGGATGCTTTGACCCCGACTCTCTTTTTTCCTGTTGTGCTAATGACGCACATGCCCATAGAATGCTCGACATCGAGCATATCGCGGTAAGGATAAGACGCATGTTTGATCTTCCCGAAGATCGGCGTGCTCATGTAGATGATCCTCCTGTCCGTCGCAACCACGAATTGGGGAAGCTGGCCGCCCAGCACGCATTCGGGCAGTTCGCCATCTTCGAGGACGGAAGACAGGTAAGCGACCTCGGGGCGCTTCAGCGTCTTCTCGTCAACACCGTCCAGCCCACGGAGCACCGAGTAAATCGCCGAAGTCTCGCTGTCGGTCACAAACCCCTCCGGAAGAGCGCCTGGCGCTGAGTCTAGGGCGGTGGGCCGTTCGCCCGCAACCAACGGCCAACGGCCAAGCGCCCTACCCCAGCAGGCGCTTCATGGTCGCGCCGATGTCGGCGGGGGAGTCGGAGACGACGGCCCCCGCCTCGCGCAGGGCCGCCTTCTTGTTCTCGGCCTTGCCGTCCTCGCCGGAGATGATGGCCCCGGCATGGCCCATGCGGCGTCCGGGCGGGGCCGTGGCGCCCGCGATGAAGGCGACGACGGGCTTGCGCACATGCTCGCGGATGTAGGCGGCGGCGTCCTGCTCGGCGCTCCCGCCGATCTCGCCCACCATGACGATGGCGTCGGTGTCGGGGTCCTCGTTGAGGAGGCGCACGGCCTCGCGCTGGGGCGTGCCGATGATGGGGTCGCCGCCCACGCCGATGCAGGTGCTCTGGCCGAGGCCCTCGGCGGTGAGCTGGGCCACCACCTCGTAGACGAGCGTGCCGGAGCGGCTGACGACGCCCACGCGCCCGGGGCGGAAGACGTCGCCGGGCATGATGCCCGCGCGGGCTTTGGCGCCGGGGGTGATGACGCCCGGGCAGTTGGGGCCGATGAGCGCGGTGGGGCCGCCCGCGAGCGCCCCCTTCACGCGCGCCATGTCCATGACGGGGATGCCCTCGGTGATGCAGACGGCGAGGGGCACGGCGGAGGCGGCGGCCTCCAGCACGGCGTCGGCGGCGAAGGGCGCGGGCACGAAGATGATGCTCACGTTGGCGCCCGTCTCGCGCACGGCGGCGTCCACGGTGGGGAAGACGGGCACGCCGTCCTGCCGTTCGCCGCCGCGGCGCGGGTGCACGGCGGCGACCACGTTCGTGCCGTAGTCGATGGAGCGGCGCATGTGGTTGGCGCCCTCGGCGCCGATGCCCTGGACCATGAGGCGGGTGTTCCCGTCGAGAAGGACGCTCATCGATGCTCCCGCGCGCGCCGCGCCGTTGAGATGGCCGCGCGCCATTCTAGCCGCGCGGCGGGCTGGCGCCAGCGAGGCGCGTGGGGCGGCTAGAATGGCGGCGGCCGCGCGCCACGGAGGAGCCGCCCATGTCCATGGCCCTCGACGGCATCGCCGTCCTCGACCTCTCCCGCCTCGCGCCGGGGCCCTACTGCTCGATGCTGCTGGCCGATTTCGGGGCCGACGTGCTGCTGGTGGAGCCCGCGCCGGGCGTCTCCGGCAAGCTGGCGTCGGGCCCCGCCGACGCCGCGGCGGCCAGACGCGCCGCCGCCCACAACGCCCTCGGACGGGGCAAGCGCTCGATCGCGCTCAACCTGAAGCACGAGGACGGGCGCGCCGTCTTCCGCGAGCTGGCGAGGGACGCGGACGTGGTGCTGGAGGGGTTCCGCCCGGGCGTGGTGAAGCGGCTGGGCGTGGACTACGAAACGGTGGCGGCCATCAACCCGCGCGCCGTCTACTGCTCGCTGTCGGGCTTCGGGCAGACGGGGCCGTACAGCGGCCTCGTGGGGCACGACATCAACTACATCGCCATCGGCGGGGCGCTGGGCGTGATCGGGCGTCCGGGCGCGGCGCCGGCCATTCCCGTGAACCTGCTGGCGGATTTCGCGGGCGGCGGGCTGATGGCGGCCTTCGCCATCTGCGCCGCCCTCCTCGCGCGGGAGCGCACGGGGCGCGGGCAGGAGGTGGACGTGGCCATGAGCGACGGCGTGCTCTCGCTCATGACGAGCGCCATGAGCGGCTTCTTCGCGGGCGGGCCGCCGCTGCGCCCGGGCGAGGGCTTCCTCACGGGCGCGCGCCCCTGGTACGACGCCTACCGCTGCGCCGACGGGCGCTGGTTCTCCATCGGCAGCATCGAGCCGCACTTCTACGAGGCGCTCTGCCGCGCGCTGGGCGCGGAGGAGTTCCTGGAGCGGCAGCACGACGCCGACGCCTGGCCCGCCATGCGCGCGCGCTTCGAGGCCGCGTTCGCCACGCGCACGGCGGACGAGTGGATGGAGGAGCTGTCGCGCCGCGACGTCTGCGCCGCGCCCGTGCTGGAGCAGGAGAACGTGGCGGCGGACCCGCACAACCGCGCGCGCGGCATGATCGTGGAGGTGGAGACGCCCGTCGGGCCCGTGCGGCAGGTGGGCATCGCGCCGAAGCTGGGGGCCACGCCCGGGCGCGTGCGCGGGGGCGCGCCCCTCACGGGCGAGCACACGGCGGAGGTGCTGGCGTCCATCGGCTGCGACGCGGAGCGCATCGCCGCGCTGCGGGCCTCGGGCGCGGTCTACCAGCATCCCGAAACGGAGGCGTAGGGGCATGGAGTACCGCGTGGTGGCGGAGGGCATCGAGTTCGCGGAGGGGCCGCTGGAGCTGCCCGGCGGCGACATCCTCTTCACGGAGATTCGCGCGGGCGTGCTCACGCGCGTCTCGCCCGACGGGTCGCGGCGCGAGACGTTCGCGACGACGGGGGGAGGGCCGAACGGGGCGGCCATCGGCCCCGACGGCGCCATCTACGTCACGCAGAACGGCGGCTTCGAGTGGTCCGAGGGGCGCACCTCCGCAGGCGAGCGCACGATCCTGCCCGGCCCCCGCCCGGACGATTACGTCGGCGGCCAGATCCAGCGCGTGAGCGCGGACGGCGCGGAGGTGACGACCGTCTACCGCGAATGCGAGGGCGAGCCGCTGAAGGGGCCGAACGACCTCGTCTTCGACCGCGAGGGCAACTTCTATTTCACCGACCACGGCAAGCGGCGCGGGCGCACGCAGGACATCACGGGCGTGTTCTACGCCTCGCCGGCGGGCGACTTCATCCGCGAGATCATCTTCCCGCTGGAGCGCCCCAACGGCATCGGGTTGAGCCCGGACGAGCGCACGCTGTACGTGGCGGAGACGCCGACGGGGCGGCTGTGGGCGTTCGACCTCGATGCCCCCGGCCAGGTGGGCGCGCGGCGCGTGGTGGCCAATGCGCCCGCCGCCCCGCCGCACCAGTTCGCCATGTGGGACTCGCTCTGCGTGGACGCGGAGGGGAACGTGATCGCGGCCACCCTCATCAACGGGGGCGTCACCTCGGTTTCGCCGGACGGCGCGCGCGTGGAGCACCATCCCCTGCCGGACCGCATCACCACGAATGCCTGCTTCGCGGGCCCCGGCCTGCGCACGCTCTACGTGACGCTGGGGAGCCTGGGCAAGCTGGTGGCCTTCGACGGCTGGCCCACAGCGGGGCTGCGCCTCAACTTCCAGGCCGGGGACGGCTAGCGTGCTGGCGGCGGCGGGCGTCACGCTGGGCGTCTGCCTCGCCGGGCTGACGCTGCTGCGGCTGACCACGGCGGCGCCGCAGCGCTGCCCCGACCTCTCCCCGGCGGGGCTGGAGGCGGCGGCGGCGGGGGCGGCGGGCTGGATCGAGACCGCCCAGCGCCCCGACGGCTCCTACGTCTACGAGTACGACGCGGAGGCGGACGCCTTCGCGGACGCCTACAACGCCGTGCGCCACGCGGGCGTGACCATGTCGCTCTACCAGGCGGCGGCGCTGGGGCGCCTCGAGGCGCTGCCCGTCGCCGACCGCGGCATGGCGTGGATGGAGGCGAACCTCATCCGGCGCGGGGACTGGGCGGCGCTGCGCACGCCCCGCACGGGGCGCGTGAAGCTGGGGTCGAGCTCGCTCATGCTGGCGGGGCTGACGCAGCGGCGGCTGGCCACGGGGGAGACCGCGCGCGACGGGCTCATGCGCGAGCTGGCGCGCTTCCTCGTCGTCATGCAGCGCCCCGACGGGGCCATGCTCAACTACTGGCTGGAGTCCACGGGCGCGCCCGACCCGTCCGTGACCTCGCGCTACGCCACGGGCGAGGCCTTCTGGGCGCTGGCGCAGATGCACCGCCACTTCCCGGGCGAGGGCTGGGACGCGCCCGCGCGGCGCATCGCGGACTACCTGGCGCTGGAGCGGGACGAGGCGGAGGGGCTGCACTTCCCGCCGTGGGCGGACCAGTGGGCGGCCTACGGGCTGGCGGAGATGGCGGACTGGCCGCTGGCGGAGCATCACGCGGTCTACGCGCGGGCGCTGGCGGAGCGCTTCGGCTTCCTCGTGCGGGTGGAGTCGCAGCGCACGGGCGGGGCGGTGAACGCGCGCTTCCACGGCGTGCGCTCGCGCGCGGCGGGGCTGGGCACGTGGGTGGAGGGGCTGACCTCGCTCTGGCGGCTGGCGCGCGCCGACGCACGGCTGGCCGACCTCGAGCCGAAGATCGCCGAGCGCGCCATCTGCGGGGCGGCGCTGCTGGCGGCGCGCCAGACGACGGACGCCGCGGCGGGGGAGACGGCGCGGCCCGCATTGGCGCGGGGCGCGTGGTTCCGCGACGGCGTCACGCGCATGGACGACCAGCAGCACGCGCTTTCGGGGCTGGAGCTGGCGCGCGCCATCCTGGCGAGCGCGGGATCCGCGCCGTGAGCGGGGATATGTTTCTTTTGACAAAGATGAATCCGTAAACAGATTTTCGGGGATTTTGAATCCAAGTTTGTCTTATCTTTCCTCGCGGTGATTTTTCGACGAACATTCCCGCGAATGACTTAAAGGGTTGGATTCACGGGCAAGTTTGCCTTATCATTCGCCGCATGGTTCCCGCTCACCTCGACATCGACGGGCTCCCGGAGCGCCTCACGGTCGGTGAGTTCTGGGCGACGTTCGGCCGGATCGAGCACGAGGCGCTCGACTTCAAACGCGGGGTCTCCGGGGAGATCCTCGATACGATCCCGGCCATGGCCATGACCGACGGAGGGACGATCGTCCACGGGGTTGATCGGGATCTCAACGTCGTCGGCTGCCCGCTCTCGCAGACCACGCTCGACCGGATCACGCGCTTCGCCAACGAATGCAACATTGAGGTGCAGGTTCGCGCGCTCCGCGTGGGCGGCGCCGAGCTGACCGTGACCGCGGTGCCCGAAGTGCGCGAGCGGATTGTGACGACTCCCGACGGCAGGCTCCTGCGGCGCGTGGGCGGCGACTGTCAGCCGCTGCGCGGCGACATGCTCGCGCGGTTCGTGCGCGAGCGGGAGGAGCGCTCCGGCGAGGATGAGCAGGTCGCGTACGATCTCGAATCCCTCGATCTGTCGCGCGTGAACGAGGCGCTTGCCGCCAGCGACAGGGCGGCGGTGCGCCGCGCCCGCATTCCGCGCGCGCTGGTCGACCTCGGCGTCGCGCTCACCGCCGACCCTCCCCCGCGCGCGCTGAGGGCGGCGATACTGCTCTTCGCCGCGGACCCGCGGCGATCGATCCCCGGCGCGGCCGTTCGCCTCGTGAGGAGGGAGGGCATCGGCCCGGGCCCGGGGCCGTCCCTTGCCCGCGAGGAGTGCGCCGGTCCGCTGCTGGACGTTTTCGAGTGCTGCCTGCGGTTTATCGAACAACACACGAGACGGTATGAGGTCGTCGTCGGCGTACGGCGCGAGGCGCTGCCGGAATACCCGGACGTCGTGATCCGGGAGGCCGTGCTCAACGCGCTCGCCCACCGCGACTACGGGCTGACGGGCGCGACCACGGACATCACGATCCGGGACGACCGTCTGGAGATTCGCAGCCCGGGACCGCTGCCGGGCCACATCACGGTGGAGAACATGCGCGAGGAGCACTACAGCCGCAACCGCAGGCTGATGGGCGTGCTCCAAAGGCTGGGGCTGGTGGAGGAGTTCGGCGAGGGCATGGACCGCATGTTCAGCGAAATGGACGCGCGCCTCATGACCCCGCCGGACATCAACGCCACATCCGGCTCGGTGACCGTGACCCTCTACAACCGCATCCTTGTCAGCATCGACGATCAGGCGTGGATGGCCCTGCTCGCCGATTTCCCGATGACGAGGGACGAACGCCTCGCGCTCGTGGAAACGCGGCGGCGGGGGACGATTACGCGGCGGCGGCTGCGGGAGCTGCTGCCCGAATCCGACCCCGGCGACATCCTCGCGGGGGCCGTGGCGAAGGGGCTGCTCGTGCGAACGGGCCGCAGGGGCGGAACACGCTATGAGCTGTCCCAGGAGGTCGTGCTCCGTGCCGGCAGCGAGGGCATGGAGGCGCGACGGCGGCGGACGCAAACGCTCCTCAACGAAATCGACCGGCGCGGAAGCCTCTCGACCGTTGAGGGCGCGCAATTGCTCGGCGAGGACCGGACGGCCATCCGCGCGCTCCTGAACGAGCTTGCCCGTGCCGGGCTCGTTCGCGCCGCGGGCAACACGCGCGCGCGCCGCTACCATGCGCTGTCCGCCAGCGGCGGCGAGGGGGAACCGTGAGCGGATTCTGGCTGACGCTCCTGCTGCTGATCGCGGCGGTCAACCCGGCCACGGCCTTCGCCGCGGCGACGGCGATGACGGGCGCGCTCCGCGCGCGGGCCACGGCGGCCCTGATCGGGTTCGTCGCCGCGGCGGCGGCGCTGGCGGCGGCGGCGCTGGGCGCGGACGCGATCCTCGACGCGCTGGAGCTGGAGCCGGAGACGTTCCGCGTCTCCGCCGGCATCGTGCTGGCGGCGACGGGCGTGGCCGCGCTCGTCTTCGGGCCGTTCGCGTGGCCCGCGGGGGAGGGCTGGAGGGGGGCGCTCTTCCCGCTGGCCTTCCCCCTGCTGGCCGGCCCCGCGGCGCTGGCGGCGACCGTCTCCCGCGCGAGCGACGAGGGCGTGGCGGGCGCGCTGGCGGCGGCGCTGATCGCGGTCGCTATCGCGGCGTGCGCGACCGTGATCGCGGCGGGACGAAGCCGAACCGCGGCGGACGCGCTGGCGCGGCTCACGGGGGCGCTGGCCGTGGCGCTGGCGGCGGGCCTCGTGGTGGACGGCGTGCGCGCCGTCTGAGGCCCGTGCTAGCGTACCCGCATGGCGCCCCGCATCGCCGTCATCGGCAGCGTCGCCGCGTTCGCCTTCGCCACCGCCGCGCTCGTCCTCTTCGTCGCGCGGGGGGCGGGCGAGGGCGACCTGCGCGCGGCGGAGGCGCGGCGCTTCGCCAGCTGGCGGCTGGCGGACGAGCTGCGCCAGAGTTCGGACGACCTGACGCGCATGGCGCGCACCTACGCGGCCACGGGGGACGAGCGCTTCGCGGGCTGGTTCGCGGACATCCTCGCCATCCGCGACGGCGAGGCCCCGCGCCCGCTCGACGCCGCCAACGTGTACTGGGACCTGGTGACGGCGACGGGCGAGGCCCCGCGCGCGAGCGGCGGGCCCGTGCCCCTGCTCGCGCTCATGCGGGAGGCGGGGTTCAGCGCCGCGCAGATCGCCCTCTTCACGGAGGCGGAGACGGAATCGGACGACCTCACGATCCTGGAGACGCGGGCCATGAACGCCGTGCGGGGGCTGTTCGAGGACGGCGCGGGCGACTACGCCGTACGGGGCGACCCGGACCGCGCCCTCGCCATCGAGCTGCTGCACGGGGAGGAGTACCACCTCGCCAAGGCGCGCATCATGCGGCCCATCGAGCGGCTGCTCGCGTCGGTGGAGGCGGAGGCCGCGGCGGACGTCGCCGAGGCGCGCGATTGGGTGGACGCGCTGGGCGGGACCATGATGGCGATGCTGGCGCTGGCCGTCGCGAGCGGGGGCGCGGCGGCGCTCGCGGTCATGCGCCTGGGGAGCCGGTAGGGCGGCGGGCGCGTAGCATCGCGGGCGATGCCGAAGCGCATCCTCATCAGCAACGACGACGGACGCGACTCGCCCGGCCTGTGGGCGCTGGCGCGGGCCTGCGCGCCCCTCGACTGCGAGGTCACGGTGGTGGCGCCGAGCGAGAACCAGAGCGCCGTGGGCGGCAGTCTCACGCTGCGGCGGGAGCTGACGTGGACGCGCATCGCGTCGCCGCCGGTGGCCGGGGTGGACGCCTGGCACGTGAACGGCTCGCCCGCCTCGGCGGTCATCGTGGGGCTGCACGGCGTGCTGGACGAGCCGCCCGACCTGCTCATCTCGGGCATCAACCAGGGCGCCAACATGGGCAACGACCTGACCGCCAGCGGCACCGTGGGGGCCGCCCTGCAGGGGCATTTCCGCGGCATCACCTCCCTCGCCATTTCCTACGGCATGACGCCGCGCACGGAGGTGGACTGGGACGCGGCGGAGCGCGTGGCCGCCATCGTCTGTCGCGAGGAGATCGAGGGCCGCCTGCCGCCCTCCGTCTTCCTCAACGTGAACGTGCCCCTGGTCCCGTTCGACGAGATCCGGGGGATGCTGGTGACGCGCGTGGCGCGGCGCGGCTACTTCCAGCTGGAGCGGCAGGGGGAGACGAGCGGGGAGCTGCGGCGGCGCGACTTCGAGCCCACGGCCCTCGACCCGCCGCCGGGCACGGACATCTGGGCGCTGCTGCACAAGTACGTGAGCGTGAGCCCGCTACAGGCGAACTTCACCGACCACCACGTGATCGACGACCTGGGCGCGCAGTTGAACGCGGCCTGGGGCGAATAGGCGCGGCGCGGCGGCGGGCCGCGCTACACTGGAGCGAAACGAGGCGACGGGGGCGCCCATGTCGGGCCACTCGAAATGGTCGACCATCAAGCGGAAGAAGGCCGCCGCCGATTCGAAGCGGGGGGCGCTCTTCACGAAGCTGGCGCGCGAGCTGCAGCTGGCCGTGCGCGCGGGCGGCGCCGATCCGGACATGAACGTGAAGCTGCGGCTGGCCGTGCAGCGGGCGAAGGCGGCGAACATGCCGAACGACAACATCGCGCGCGCCATCGCCCGGGCCGCGGGCGGGGGCGAGGGCGAGCAGCTGCTGGAGGTGAGCTACGAGGGCTACGGGCCGGGCGGCGCGGCCATCCTCGTGACCGCCGTCACGGACAACCGCAACCGCACCGTGGCCGCCGTGCGCCACGAATTCACGAAGGCGGGCGGCAGCCTCGGCGAACACGGCTCCGTGGCCTGGCAGTTCGAGCCGCGCGGGGCCATCGCCGTGGCCGCCGACGGGCGCGACGCCGACGAGATCGCGCTGGCCGCCATCGAGGCCGGGGCCGAGGACGTGGAGACGGCGGACGACGCCGTGGAGGTGCAGACCGCCCCGGGCGAGCTGGAGGACGTGCGGCGGGCGCTGGCGGACGCGGGCTACGCCATCGAGCACGCCGACCTCGTGATGGCGCCCACGGCCACCGTCGCGCTGGAGCGGGACGCCGCCGCGCAGACGCTGCGCCTGCTCGACGGGCTGGAGGAGCTGGAGGACGTGCAGCGCGTCTACTCCAACGCCGATTTCGACGAGGAGCTGCTGGCGCGCTACGCGGGCTAGCGACGGCGGGGGCTTCGCGCTCGCGCCCGCGCCGCCGTAGCGTGCGCACCCATGCGCATCGCGGGCATCGATCCGGGGCTCAACGCGACCGGCTACGGCGTGGTCGAGGTCGCGGGCGGCGAGTGCCGCCACGTGGCGCACGGGGTGGTGCGCACGCGCGCCGCCGACGGGCTGGCGCGGCGGCTGGTGCTGATCCGCGACGGCGTGCGCGAGGCGCTGGCCCCGTGGTCGCCCGACGCGGCGGCGGTGGAGGCGTCCTTCGTGGGCTCGAACGCGCGCTCGGCGCTGGCGCTGGGGCACGCGCGCGCCGCCGCCATCCTCGCGCTGGCGGCGGCCGGGCTGGAGGTGCACGAGTACGCGCCCACGCTCATCAAGCAGACGGTGGCGGGCTACGGGCGCGGGGAAAAGGCGCAGATCGCGGAGATGGTGCGGCTGCAGCTGGGCATGCGCGCCACGCCAAGCCCCGCCGACGCCGCGGACGCGCTGGCCGTGGCCATCACGCACTGGGCGCACGCGCGCCTGCGGCCCTAGTAGCGTCCGCCCAGCTTCGTGTGGTCCCAGCTGTAGACGCGCTCGGGGCGGATGCGCACGACCACGCGCTTGGCGGCGGCGGGCAGCGCCGCCTCCGGCGTCTCCGCGGGGATGGGCATCCCCCGGTACTTTTGGGCCACGAGCGACATGACGGCGGCGGTGGCCCGCACGTCCTCGTCCAGCTCGGCGGCCCCGCGCACGACGAGCCCGCGCAGCTCCTCGTAGGCGCGGCCCGTCTCCAGCATGGCCGTGATGCGCGGATCGCGGCGCACGTTCACGATCTTCTGGCTCTTGGCGAAGGTGGTGAAGTGGATGAGGCCGTCCCGCAGCACGTACCACATGGCGGCGAGGTGGGGGAAGCCGCCGGGGCCGTTGGTGGCCACCTGTAGCGTCCAGCCCTCCTCGAGGAAGCGCTCGCGCTCCCCGTCGGTCATCGCGATCGCGGCTCGGCGGCTGGGCATGGGGCGGCTCCTTTCGCGTGGCCCAGCCTACGCCGCGACGGCGGGGCGCGCGCGGCTCAGCGCTGGCGGAAGCGGCGGCGGCGGTCGCGCCCGCCCGCCTGGCTGCGGCCGTAGCGCACGGGGCCGCTGCGGCCCGCCACCTCGGCGAAGGCGCGCAGCTCGTCCTCGCCGGAGCCGGCCAGCTCGCGGCGCAGCTCCACGATGCGGTCGCGCATGGCCGCCGCCTTCTCGAATTCGAGGTTCTTCGCCGCGGCCTTCATCTCCCGCTCCAGCTCGCGCACCATGCGCAGCAGCTCGTCGGGGGGCGCGTCCGGCGGCGGCGCGGCGTCGTAGGGCTCGACGTCCTCGGCCACCTCGCGCACGTGGTCGGTGATGTCGCGGATGGCCTTCGTGATGGTGGCGGCCTCGAGCCCGCGCTCGCGGTTCCAGGCGTCCTGGATGCCGCGGCGGCGCTCCGTCTCCTCGATGGCCGTCCTCATGCTGGCGGTCACGCGGTCGGCGTACATGACCACGCGGCCCTCCACGTGGCGGGCGGCGCGCCCGATGGTCTGGATGAGCGAGCGGTTGGAGCGCAGGTAGCCCTCCTTGTCCGCGTCGAGGATGGCCACGAGCGACACCTCGGGCAGGTCCAGCCCCTCCCGCAGCAGGTTGATGCCGACGACCACGTCGTACACGCCGAGGCGCAGGTCGCGCAGGATCTCCACGCGGTCCAGCGTCTCCACCTCGGAGTGCAGGTAGTGCGTGCGCACGCCCATCTCGACGAGGTAGTCGGCGAGGTCCTCCGCCATCTTCTTCGTGAGCGTGGTGACGAGCACGCGCTGGCCTTTGGCCGTGACGGCGCGGATTTCGGCGAGCAGGTCGTCGATCTGGCCGTCGGTGGGGCGCACCTCGACGACGGGGTCGAGCACGCCCGTGGGGCGGATCACCTGCTCCGCTACTTGCGCGGATTGCTCCAGCTCGTACTCGGCGGGGGTGGCGCTCACGAAGATGGCCTGGCGGACGTGGCGGTCGAACTCCTCGAAGGTGAGGGGGCGGTTGTCGAGGGCGCTGGGCAGGCGGAAGCCGAATTCGACGAGCGTCTCCTTGCGCGAGCGGTCGCCGAAGAACTGGCCGCGCACCTGGGGCAGCGTGATGTGCGACTCGTCCACGACGAGGATCCAGTCGTCGGGGAAGTAGTCGAGCAGGCACCAGGGCGTGGAGCCCGCGGGGCGCGTCTGCAGGTGGCGCGAGTAGTTCTCGATGCCCGCGCAGTAGCCGGTCTCGCGCAGCGTTTCGAGGTCGTAGTGGGTGCGCTCCTCGAGGCGCGCGGCCTCGAGGATGCGGCCCTGCTCGCGCAGGAAGCGCAGCTGCTCGCCCAGTTCGCGCTCGATGGCGGCGAGGGCGGCGTCGAGGTTGTCGCGGCTGGTGACGAAGTGCTTGGCCGGGAAGATGTCGATGGCCTCGCGCTCGGCCACGATCTCGCCCGTGAGGGGGTCCAGCTCGCTGATGCGCTCCACCTCGTCGTCCCAGAAATCGATGCGGACGGCGAGCTCCTCGTAGCTGGGCAGGATGGTGAGCGAGTCGCCCCTCATGCGGAAGCGCCCGCGCACCACGTTCTGGTCGTTGCGCTCGTACTGCATCTCGATCATGCGCCGCAGCACGTCGCGCCGGTCGAGGCGCGCGCCCACGCGCACGCCGAGGATGAACTGCTGGTAGTCGGCGGGTTCGCCGAGGCCGTAGATGCAGCTCACGCTGGCCACGATGATGACGTCGCGGCGGGTGAAGAGGGAGCGCGTGGCGGCGTGGCGCAGCTTGTCGATCTCGTCGTTGATGTCGGCGTCCTTGGCGATGTAGGTGTCGCTGCGCGGGATGTAGGCCTCGGGCTGGTAGTAGTCGTAGTAGCTGACGAAGTACTCGACGGCGTTTTCGGGGAAGAACTCCTTGAGCTCGGCGCAGAGCTGGGCGGCCAGCGTCTTGTTGTGGGCCAGCACCAGCGCGGGACGGTTGGCGCGCGCCAGCACGTTGGCGATGGTGAAGGTCTTGCCGGAGCCGGTGGCGCCGAGCAGCGTCTGGTAGCGGTCGCCGCGCGCCAGCCCCTCCGCCAGCGTCTCGATGGCGCGGGGCTGGTCGCCGGTGGGCCGGAAATCGGCCCGCAGCGCGAACGCGCCCGGCGCGGGGGAGACGGCGGCGGCGGACATGGCGGCCAGTGTAGCAGCGCCCGCGCCGCGGTCAGCCCAGCTCGACGTTGTCGATGAGGCGCACGGCACCGAAGCGCGCGGCCAGGGAGAGCAGCGCGGGGCCGCGCGCCTCGCCCTCGATCTCGGCGAGCGAATCGGCGTCGGCGAGGGAGACGTAGTCGACGGCGGCGCGCGGCTCCTCCGCCAGCGTCTCGCGCGCGGCGGCCCGCAGCGCGTCCGCGGAGCGCTCGCCCGCGGCGAAGCGCGCCTCCGCCGCCCGCAGCGCGCGCGCGAGGACGGGCGCGACGGCGCGGTCGGCGGGCGCGAGGTTGGCGTTGCGGCTGCTCATGGCCAGCCCGTCCGCCTCGCGCACGGTGTCGCAGGCGACCACCTCGACGGGCAGGTCGAGGTCGCGCGCGAGCCGCCGCACGACGAGCAGCTGCTGCGCGTCCTTGCGCCCGAAGTAGGCGCGCTCGGGGCGCACGGCGATGAACAACTTCGCCACGACGGTGGCCACGCCGCGGAAGTGGGCGGGGCGGGACGCGCCCTCCAGCCGCCGCGCCAGCCCCTCCACGGTCACGTACGTCTCGTAGCCGTCGGGGTACATGGCGTCGGCGGCGGGCAGGTAGGCGGCGTCCACGCCCAGTTCGCGCAGGAGGCGCAGGTCGCGCGCCTCGTCGCGGGGGTAGCGCGCGAGATCCTCGCCGGGGCCGAACTGCGCCGGGTTGACGAAGATGCTGGCCACGGTGGCGTCGTTTTCGGCGAGGGAGCGGCGCGCGAGGGAGAGGTGGCCCTCGTGCAGGGCGCCCATGGTGGGCACGAGGCCGAGGGAGGCGGCGGCGGGGCGGGCCGCGCGCCAGGCGCGCATCTCCGCGGGCGCGGCCAGCACGTCCACGGGCGGCTCAGGCGCGGGCGGCCTGGCGCAGCTCGCCCAGCGTCTCCTCCGTCATGGGGAAGCTCTCGGCCTCCGTGGGGAAGGCGCCCGCGCCCACCTCCGCCGCGTAGGCGCGCACGGCCTCGCGCACGGCCTCGCCGAGCACGGCGTAGCGCTTGGCGTGGCGCAGCTGGCGGCGGTCGTCGTAGAGGCCGAGCAGGTCGTGCAGCACCTGCACCTGCCCGTCGCAGTCGGGCCCCGCGCCGATGCCGATGACGGGCGCGGCGATGCGTTCGGCCACCATGCGCGCGAGGGGCGCGGGCACCGTCTCCAGCACCACGGCGAAGGCCCCCGCCTCCTCCAGCGCGCGCGCGTCGCCGATGATGCGGGCGGCGGCGGCGGGCGTGCGCCCCTGCACCTTGTGCCCCCCGAACTGGTTGACGGACTGGGGCGTGAGGCCGAGGTGGCCCATGACGGGCACGCCCGCGGCGACCATGCGCCGCACCAGCGGGACGATGGCGCCGCCGCCCTCCAGCTTCACCGCCGAGGCCCCCGCGCGCAGCAGGCGCCCGGCGTTGGCCATGGCCTCGTCGTCGCCCGCCTGATAGCTCATGAAGGGCATGTCGGCCACCACGATGCAGCGCTCCGTGGCCCGCGCCACCGCGCGCGTGTGGTGGAGCATCTCGTCCATGGTGACGGGCACGGTGGAGTCGTAGCCGAGCATGACGGGGCCGAGGGAATCGCCCACGAGCACGACGGGCACGCCCGCCTGCTCCACGAGGCGGGCCATCGCGTGGTCGTAGGCGGTGAGCATGGCGAAGCGGCGGCCCTCGCGCTTCCATTCGGCCAGGCGATGGATGGACAGGCGTCCCATGACGGCCTCCTCAGCCCGCGCGCGCCGCTTCGCCGCGGCGGTGGCGGACGCCCTCGCCGCGCGCGCGCCGCGCGATGTCGTTGCGCTCGTCGAGGTAGACGATGCGGGGCGCGAAGTCGCGCGCGTCCGCCTCGTCCAGCTGGCGGTAGGCGAGCACGATGACGCGGTCGCCCTCGTCCACGAGGTGGGCGGCGGCGCCGTTGATGCAGACCTCGCCGGAGCCCTCGCGCCCGAGGATGGCGTAGGTCTCGAGGCGCGCGCCGTTCGTGATGTCCAGCACGTGCACCTGCTCGTAGGGGATGAGGCCGGTGGCCTCCATGAGCGCGGGGTCGAGCGTGATCGAGCCCTCGTATTCGAGGTTGGCCTCGGTCACGGTGGCCCCGTGAATCTTGGCGGCGAGCATCGTGCGCACGGCGGCTCCTCCGGAACGGCCATCCGCCGCGGGCGCGGGCGGGCGCGGAGCGGGCGAACCGTGCGGGGCGCGGGCGCCGAACGCGGCTCGCCGTCCGTACCGGCCGCGCGGGGTCCGGGCGGACTGGAGCGTGCGTGAGTTCCGTTTCTCCCAGGCTCGCCGTCCGCGCGCGGATCGGCGGCACGCGGGATCGTCCGTGCCGCGCGCGGCCCTGTCAAGCGCCTCGGGCGAAATGCCGCGTTTTCGGGCAGAATGGGGGCGTGACGCGCATCCGCGGCATCGACTTCACCAGCCGTCCCGGCCGCATGAAGCCCATCGTCCTCGCCGAGGGCGAGATGGACGGTGATGTGCTCCGCATCCGGGATCTGCGCTACCTCGCGTCTCCCCGCGATTTCGACGACGCGCTCGGCGAGCCCGGGCCGTGGGTCGCGGGCATTGATTTCCCCTTTGGCCAGCCGCGCAAGTTGGTCGAGGCGCGGGACTGGCCCCGGGGATCGTGGACGGACTTGATCGCTCACGTTTGTGATATGGGTAAGGAAGAGTTTGAGCGTGCCATCAAGGACTACACCCAATCTCCTGGAGGCAAGGAACTCAGGCGCGCTACCGATCCCTCGTGGGCAACCAGCCCGATGAAGCTCGGGTTCCCGCCCGCCGGGAAGATGTTCTTCGCGGGCGCGCCTCGCATCGCGGCGTCGGGGGCGAGCATCGTGCCCTGCGCGCCAAACGGGAGCGACCGCGTGATCGTCGAGGCCTATGCCGCGATGGTCGTGAAGGCGCTCTTTGAGGGGAAAGTCAGTTACAAGGGGCCGATGCCCGATTCCAGGAGCGCACGACAGCAGATCGTGAAGTGTCTGTCGGAACCGCTCTGCCGCGAACGGTATGATCTGACCGTACAAATGGACAGAGAACACCGCCTGCAACTCATATACGATCCCACGGGAGACCCGCTTGACGCCATCCTCTGCGCCGTACAGGCGGCGTGGGCGTCGAAACAGGAGCGTTACGGCGTGCCGGACGACCACGACGCGCTGGAAGGCTGGATCGTCGACCCGCTCCGTCAGCGCTAGCGCGCCCGCGCGCGCCAGTCGCGGGCCGAGGGGACGCCGCCGAGGCCGTCCGCGCGCTCCACGCCGTCGGCCACGGCGCGCCCCACGGCGAGCGTGGCCATGAGGCCCAGCAGGGCGAGGTCGCGGTCCCCGGCGGGCCGCTCCCCGGTGGCGATGGCGAAGGCCACGTCGCCGTCCCCGATGGTGTGCGCGGGCAGGATGGCGCGGGCGAGGCCGTCGTGGGCGTGGACGGCGAGCCGCCGCGCGCCCTCGTGGCCGATGGCGGCGTTGGCGGCGACGCAGACGAGCGTGGTGCCGGATCGCCCGTCGAGCGCGATCTCCGCGGCGTCGCGTTCGATGGCGGCGGCATCGGGCGCGCGCATCTCGCCGGGGCGGTCGCCGCGCGGCCCCGCCAGCAGCGCGCCCGTGTCGGGGTCGAGCACGGCGCCGACGGCGTTGACGGCGGCGATGGCGCCGACGACGAATCCGCCCGGCTCGGCGAGGCTGGCCGCGCCGAGGCCGCCCTTGAGGGCGCGCTCCATGCCCGTCAGCTTGGCCACGGTCGCGCCCGCGCCCGCGCCCGCGGAGCCGCGCGCGACGGCCCCGCCGCTGGCGCGGGCGGCGGCGCGCTCGCCCTCGTCGGGGCCGGGGAAGGCGCGACGCCCGGTGGCGAGGTCGAGGATGGCCGCGCCCGCGACCACGGGCACGGGGCCGGAGCTGGTTTCGACGCCCACGCCGCGGGCCGCGAGCCAGCGCGCCACGCCCGCCGTCGCCGCCAGCCCGAAGGCGGAGCCGCCCGTGAGCACGACCGCGTGGCAGCGGCGCACGAGGTTGCCGGACGCGAGCGCGTCGGTTTCGTGCGTGGCGGGCGCGCCCCCGCGCACGTCCGCCGCCGCCGCCTCGCAGCTTTCGCAGAGGACGACGGTGCAGCCCGTGGCGGCGCGGCGGGAGGTCCAGTGGCCGACGCGCACGCCGCGCACGTCGGTGATGGCGTCGCGGGGGCCGGGGACGAGCGTCGGGGCCGCGCTCACCCGGCCCGCTCCGGCGCGCGGCGGGCGCGCAGGTAGGCGGCGAGGAAGCCGCGCGCCACGGAGCAGAGGTCGGCGATCAGGTCGGCGATGGCGACGGCGGCCTCCTCGCCCGCGGCCAGCCGCACGGTCACGCGCTCCCCCGCCGCGTCCGTGCCCGACGCGAGCACGGCGTCGCCCGGCACGGGCAGGACGATGGCGTCGGGCGCGGCGTGGACGGCGATCAGGTCGGGCAGCCAGTCGGGCGCGGGCAGCCCGCGCAGGAGCACGGCGCCGTCCCGCGCGGATTCGTCGAGGGCCAGCCGCCGCAGCATCCCGTCGGGCTCGGCGGTGGCGGCGAGCTGGGCCAGCGCGAGCCAGCCGTCCGCGCCGGGCAGGGGGCCGCGCAGCCGCTCGGCGACGGGCAGGCGGCGGTCGTCGAGCGCCTCGACCACGGCGGTGAGGCGCAGGCTCGCCTCCACGAGCTGCGCGGCCAGCACGGCCACGAGCGCGGGGCGTTCGCGCGGGGGGCAGAAGGCGAGCGCGCGCAGGGCGGTGTCCGCCGCCACCTGCGGCTTGCGCAGCACGTCGCGCTCGTACGCCTCGAGGAAGGCGGACTCGCTCAGTCCGGCGGGAAAGGGCGTCGCGGGCACGCCGCCATCCTACGCGCGGGCGCGGCGGCGGGGCCTGGGCTGGCAGCGGGGGCAGTAGTGCGTGCCCCGCCCGCCCACGACGGCGCGCGCGATCTCCGTTCCGCAGGCGTAGCAGGGTTTCCCGTGGCGGCGGAAGACCCGCACGTACTTGTGCTGGCTCCCGGGGTCGCCCTGGCCGTCCACGTAGTCGCTGAAGCTGGCGCCGCGGTTGGCGATGCCGTGCTCCAGCACCTCGCGGCAGGCGTCGCGGAGGCGCGCGGCGGCGGCGCGCGAAACCTCGCCCGCGGGCGTGTCCGGGCGGATGCGGGCGGCGAAGAGGGCCTCGTCCACGTAGATGTTGCCGAGCCCGGCCACGCGGCGCTGGTCGAGCAGCACGGCCTTCACGGGTGCCGTGCGCCCGGCCAGCAGGGCGCGCAGGAAGGCGGGCGTGAAGGCGTCGTCGAGCGGCTCCGGGCCGAGCGCGCCCACGACCTCCGCGGGGTCGTCCACGACGGCCCAGGTGCCGAACTTGCGCATGTCGCTCCAGCGCAGGTCGTGGCCATCGTCGAGCGCGAGGCGGGCGCGCTCGTGCGCGATGGGGGGCGCGTCGGCGGCGCGCCACACGAGGCGTCCCGTCATGCGCAGGTGGGCGACGAAGGCGCGCCCGTCGTCGAGGCCGAAGAGGAGGTACTTGCCGCGCCGTCCGAGGGAGAGGATGCGCCGTCCGACGAGGGCCGCGCGCAGGGCCTCGACGGGCATCCCCGCGAGCAGGTCGATGGTGTCGGGGGCGACCTCGACGGCGGCGATGGCGCGGCCCGCGAGGAGCGGTTCGAGGTCGCGCCTGATGGTCTCGACTTCGGGCAGTTCGGGCACGGGACCAGCCTGCGCGCGCTCCGGCGCGGCGTCGCGGTAGCGTACGATGCGGGGCGTGATCACGCATCTGGCGGGACGGCTGGCGCACGCGGACGTGGGCGGCCTCAGCGTCGAGGTGGACGTGGGCGGCGTGCGCTACGAGGTGCTCGTGCCCGCCTTCCTCTGGCCGGACGTGCAGGCGGCGCTGGACGCCGCGCCGGAGGGCGGGCCGCCGCCGGAGATCGGCCTGCACGTGCTCTACCACGTCACCGCGAACGCGCCCGTGCCGCTGCTGGTGGGCTTCCTGCGGCGTCCGGAGCGGGACTTCTTCCGCAAGTTCACGAGCGTGGAGGGGATGGGGCCGGCGAGGGCCGCGCGCGCCATGACGCTCTCCGTGAGCACGGTGGCGCGCGCCATCGAGCAGGAGGACCGCGCGGCGCTGACGCAGCTGCCGGGCATCGGGCCGCGCATCGCGGACAAGATCATCGCCACGCTGCGGGGCAAGGTGGTGGCGGAGGCGGCGCTGCGGGACGGGGCCATCGAGCGCCCCGTCGATCTGGCCGAACTGGAGCGCGACCGCGTGGCGCTCGACGCCGCCGAGGCGATCGCGGCGCTGGGCTACGCGCGGTCGGAGGCGAGGCGCTGGGTGGACGAGGCGCTGGCCTCCGAGCCGGGCCTGGAGACGGTGGAGGAGCTGACGCTGGCGGTGCTGCGCGCGCGCGGCGGTTAAGGCGCGCGCCCGGGCCGGTTGCGCGGATGGTCCCCGGTCCGGGAGGATCGGGCGGTGACGCATCCTCCCGGCGAACCCGAACCCGTCCGTCCGCCCGAACCGGACATGCCCGACGCGCCCGTTGTGCCCGAACCGGACATGCCCGACACGCCCGTTGTGCCCGAACCGGACATGCCCGGGCCTATCGCGTCCGAACCGACGGACATGCCCGTCGCGTCCGAGACGGAGGACGCGCCCGCGACGACTCCGCCCGTGTGGCCGTCGTCGCCGACCACCGCCGCGATTCCGCCGCCTCCCATCGCCACGGAATCGTCCACGGCTCCGCCCGCCGCGCCGCCGCCTCCGCCCGTCGCCACGGAACCGCCCGCGGCTCCGCCGATGCCTCCCGCCACGCCGCCGCCGTCGCCCGCGAGCGGACGCGCGCGCCCGCCGGTGTGGCCCTACTTCCTGACGCCCGTGGCGGTGCTGCTGGGGGCCGCCGCGGTCGCGCTCGCCATCGTGCTGACGGACGGCGGCGACGCCGATCCGGTTCCGCCGCCCGCTCCCGCGACGCAGGCCGCCACGCCCGCGCCCACCACCGCGCCCGCGCGCGAGCCCGATACGGCCACGCCCGAGCCAGCCGCGCCCACGCCCGAAGCCGCGGCGCCCGCGGAGGAGGCGTCGGCGCTGCTCGCGGCCTTCGACCGGTACGCGGACTCGCTGTCGCTCGACCTCGGCCAGTTCCGCGAGTGCTCCCTCCATCCCGTGCCGCGCAAGGCCGTGAGCGACCAGCTGCGGCAGGGGCTGACGCTCGGCGTGAACGGCACGCCCACCTTCTTCGTGAACAACAAGCGCATCGTGGGGGCGCTGCCCGCCGACGTCTTCATCGCCATCATCGACGCCGAGCTGGACGGGGATCCGCCCACGGACATCGGCGCGTATCCGGAGGAGATCCGGCAGCTGGCGACGGTGATTCCCCCGCGTCTCGTGATCGAGGCCGAGCGCCCCGACGTCGGCGGCGCGGCCATCAAGGGGGACCCCGACGCGCCCGTCGTCATCGTGGAGTACAGCGATTTCCAGTGTCCCTTCTGCCGGCGCTGGTACACCGACGTGCTGCCGGAGCTGGAGGGGCGCATCGGCGCGGAGATCGCGCTGGCCTTCGCGCACTTCCCCCTGTCGCAGATTCACGCGAACGCGGAGGCGGCGCACGTGGCGGCGGAGTGCGCGGGCGAGCAGGGCAAGTTCTGGGAGATGCACGACCTGCTGTTCGACCGCCAGTGGGAGTGGGAGCGCCTGCGGAACTAGCGCGGCGCCACGCTGCCCGCGGCATCGCGACGGTGAACGGCTGGGGCTAGCGCAGGTCGGGCGGCACGACGGCGCCGATGGGGACCGCTCCCCAGCAAGCGAGCTCGCCCGACTCCCGAATCGCGCAGGTGTGGTACCAGCCCGCGCTCACCGCGCGATAGCTTCCCGGCGGCGCGTCCGCCTGCCCCGCGTCGTTGCCGCCCCAGCAGGCGGCTTCTCCCGATTCGCGGATCGCGCAGGTGTGGTAGCTGCCCGCGCTCACCGCGCGGTAGCTCCCCGGCGGCGCGTCCGCCTGCCCCACGTCGTTGCCGCCCCAGCACGCGGCCTCGCCCGATTCGCGGATCGCGCAGGTGTGGGCCCACCCCACGCTCACCGCGCGGTACAACCCCGGCGGCGCGTCCGTCTGGCCGTCCTCGTTGCCGCCCCAGCACGCGAGTTGACCCGACTCGCGAATCGCGCAGGCGTGGGACCTCGCGCTCACGGCGCGGAAGCGTCCGGACGGTTCACCGCCCCTGCCCGGGCAGACCAGCTCGCCGGAGTCGCGGATGACGCAGGCCCGGTCTCTCCTCGCGCTTACCGCGCGGTAGGCGATCACGGGCGCGCCTGCCGTACCCGCGTCGCTCCGGCCCCAGCATTCGACTCCGCCCGGTTCGGGCAGGGCGCAGCTGAGGTTGAATCCCGCGCTCACGGCACGGTAGCGCCCCGCTGGCGCATCCGTTTCCCCGAAATCGTTGCGGCCCCAGCAATCAAGCTCGCCCGTCTCGCGCACAGCGCAGGTGTGGTACCAGCCCGCGCTCACCGCGCGGTAGCGCCCCGGCGGCGCGTTCACCAGGATGAGGAGGTCGTTGAGATCCCTGAAGCCGGGCGGCCAGCCCCAGCATTCGACCCCGCCGGTCTCGCGGACCGCACAGGCGAAGAACGGCCCCACCCGCACGGAGCGGAAGGCGCCCGCGGGGACGTCCGGCGCGATGCCGGACCGCTGCCAGCAGACAACCTCGCCCGTCTCGCGCAACGCGCAGCTGCGCCCGGAGGGGGTGTCGGACAGGCGGTCCACGGCCACGGCGCGGAACGTTCCCTCTGGCGCGCCGTCCATGGGGCTCCGCCAGCAGACGGGAGCGGTCCCGGCTTCGCGCGAGCAGCGACGTTCCCAGCAGGCAACCTCGCCCGTCTCGCGCAGCGCGCAGACGTGGGATTGGCCCACGCTCACCGCGCGGTAGCGTCCCGACAACCAGTCCGCGGCTCGCGGGTCCGGATTGGGGGCGTCCGTGCCGGCGGCTCCCCAGCAGACCACCTCGCCGGCGTCGCTCAGGGCGCAGCTGGCTTCTCCGCCCGCGCTCACGGCGCGGAAACTCCCGGCTGGCGCATCCGCCTGGCCAGCCCCGTTGCGACCCCAGCAGACCGCTTCGCCAGCGTCGCCCAAGGCGCAATTGTGGCCCGGACCCGCGCTGAGGGCGCGATAGCTTCCCGGCGGCGCGTCCGTCCGACCGAAGCGGTTTATTCCCCAACAGACGATCTCGCCGGATTCACGCAACGCGCAGACATGCGCCGCCCCCGAGCTCATGGAGCGAAAGCGCCCGGCTGGCGCTTCCGTTAATCCTCTTGTTCCGGCTTCGGGGTCGCCGTACTGGTTGTCGCCCCAGCAGACCACCTCGCCCGATTCGCGGAGCAGGCAGGCGTGACCCATGCCCACGCTCACCGCGACATCGGGATCCATGTCCGGCGTCGCCACCGGCGCGGGCGTCCCCACGGCGGTCGGCGTCGCGGTGACGGCCACCGTGGCCGCGGCGGGCGGGGCGGCGACGGGCGCGTCGTCTGCGGGCTCGGGGTCGCGCGGGAGCGTCAGGACGACGGCGACGACGATGGCGGCCACCGCCACGGCCCCGCCCGCCACGCCCCCCGCCACCTTCAGCGGGAAGGGCACGGCCAGCGGCGCGAACAGCCAGCGCCGACGCCGCTCGCGCGGAGGCTCGCGCCAGGCAGCCAGTTGCTGGCGATCGGAGAGGTCCAGCTTCGAGAGCATGGTCGAGATGTGCGTCTTGACCGTCTCCGCGCCGATGCCGAGGCGCTCCGCGATTTCGGCGTTGGTGCCGCCCGCGCGGAGGGCGTCGAGCACGCGCCGTTCGGCGGGCGTGAGGATGTCGGGATGGCGGGGGCGTCCGCGCCCTCTGCGTTCCATGCGCCCCATGCTAGGAGGCGAGACGGCGGATTTTCATCCCCCGACCGCGGGCGGCGCTCACGCCAGCATGGCGAGGGCGGCGGCGATGGACGCGGCGGCGCGGCGCTCGTGGGCGGCGGCGCGGCGCAGGGCCGCGGCGGCGGCCTCGCGCAGCCCCGGATTGGCGACGTTGCCGTGGCCGCCCGCGGGGAAGGGGAAGAGCGTGAGCAGCGGCGCGAGCGTTTGCGTGAGGTCGCGCACGGCGCGCTCCGCCTCGCCGAGGGGGGCCGCGAGGCCGGGCAGGGACGCCGCGAGGTCGCGCAGGAAGGCGGCGCCGTCGAGGCGGGCGGCCTGCAGCACGGCCAGCGTGTAGGCGTTGCCCGCGCGGTCCACCTCGTCCGTGCCCGCGAAGGCGTCCGCCCAGGCCTCGAGGGCGGCGGTCCCGCGCACGGGCGGGCCGTCGCCGCCGTCCAGCAGCTCCAGCGCCGTGCGCAGGGCCCCCGCGACCGCCTCGTCGGGGTCGGGATCGCTCGGGCCGAGGGGCGCGAACAGCTCGATCACGCCGAGCGGGGGCCAGTCGCTCCAGGGCGCGAACGGCCCCAGTTCGCCGGAGACGACGGAGTCCACGAGGAAGCCGCCGCGGTCGGGGTCGCAGGCGTGGACGATGGCGAATTCGCGCACCTGCGGGCCGAAGGCGATGAGCGGGCGTCCGGCGTCGAGCCGCTCGCGCGCCCAGTCCAGGGCCTCGGCGCGCACGGCATCCAGCTCCGCGCCGCGCGCGCGCCGCCCGAAGCGCTCCCAGGCGAGGCCGGTGCGGGCGTAGCGCTCGATCATGGCGGCCCAGTCGAGCTCGTGCGGGCCGTTGGGCAGCGCGGCCACGCCCTCCTCGCGGGCGAGGCAGAGGTGCCAGGCGTGGCCCGTGAGGCCCATGACGGCGTGCCGCGGCAGGGGCAGGCCGGCGGCGGCGAGCACGCCCTCGAGCGCGCCCGCGGCGGTGGTCCAGTTCGGGCGCAGCGCGGGACGGTCCACGGGCGTCGCTCCGCCCGCGCGCGGGTTCCGGCGGGACGGCGCGCGGGCGCCCCGTAGAATAGCGCCATCCCGGAAAGGCGGCCCCACCATGGCGGTGACCTGGCAGACGAGCGTCCTTCCGCACGGCCTGCGCGTGACGACCACGCCCGTGCCCACCACGCAGGCCGCCGCCGTGAGCCTGTTCGTGGGCGCGGGCTCGCGTTCGGAGCCGCGGCAGCTGAACGGCATCACGCACTTCCTCGAGCACATGATCTTCAAGGGCACGGAGCGGCGTCCGCGCGCCAACATGATCGCCGAGGAGATCGAGGGCGCGGGCGGCTCCCTGAACGCCTACACGAACAAGGAGTTCACCTGCTACTGGAACGTGGTGCCCTTCGACCGCCTGGAGACGGCCATCGACATCACCGCCGACATGCTGCTCAACTCCACGCTGGCGCGGGAGGAGATCGAGCGCGAGCGCACGGTGGTGCAGCAGGAGCTGAAGCGGAACCACGACAATCCGGCCAGCTGGGCCAGCCGCCTGCTGGGCGTGGCCGTCTACGGCGAGCAGCCCTGCGGCTGGGACGTGGGCGGCAGCGTGGAGCTGGTGGAGGCCATGGAGCGCCCCGACTTCGTGCGCCACATGGACGACTGGTACCTGGGGCCGAACATGGTCCTGTCCGTGGCGGGCAACTGCACGCACGAGCGCGTGCTGGAGCTGGCGGAGCCGCGCTTCGCGGAGGTGGCGGGCGGCGCCGTGCCCGACGTGACCCCCTACGACGCATCCGTCGCGGGGCCGCGCGTGAGCGTCGACTCGCGCGACATCGACCAGTGCAGCCTGATGCTGGGGATGCCCATCTTCGGGCGCGGCGACCCGCGCCGCTTCGCCCTGCGGCTGCTCAACGACGTGCTGGGGTCGGGCATGTCCTCGCGGCTCTTCAACGAGGTGCGCGAGCGCCGCGGCCTCGCCTACTCCGTGCACTCCGGCTACGGCTACCTGGCCGACGCGGGCGTCTTCACCATCTCCGCCGGCGTGGAGCGCGCCAGCCTGGGCGAGACCATCGGCGTGTGCCTCGACGAGCTGGCGCGGCTGGTGGACGAGCCCGTGCCGGAGGACGAGCTGCGGCGCGCGAAGGACCACGCCATCGGGCGCTTCCGCCTCTCGCTGGAGACGGCCTTCTCGCTGGGCCAGCGGCACGGCGAGCAGCTGCTGACGAAGGGCGCCATCGAGTCCATCGACGAGTTCGCGGCGCAACTGGAGGCGGTGGACGCGGGCGCGATGCGCGCGGTCGCGGGGGACGTGTTCGTGAACGAGCGGCTGCACTGCGCCGCCGTGGGCCCGGCGCTGGACGAGGACGAGATCGCGAACGCGCTGGACCGCCGCGCGGGCTGAGCCGCACGCGGGCGCGCGGCCCTGCGTGGTACCGGTCATGGTTCGGCCCCTTCGTTCGCGTCCGCGCCAGTATCGCGCATCCACCGGAACATGGACTGGAGATCGTGGGCCCAGAAGATGGTCAGCCCCTTGGCCTGCGCCGCATCGAGGTTCCTCAGGGCGTAGACGCCGTCGAGCACCGCGGCGGTGACGACCTGCTCCGTTCCGAATTCGCGTCTCCACACCTCCGCCTTCACGGCGGCGTCGTTGTTGAGCCGCTTGATGGAGTTGGTCGAGGAGTTGGAGACCTTGCACTCCATCGCCATCGTTCTCCCATCCGGGAGCCCGATGATGAAGTCCGCCTTGCGCGAGCCCAGCATGGATTCACGGCAGAAGCGGCCGGGCTCGGGGGCGTCCCGAAGCGTGGCCACCTTTCGCGTCGCCACCTGCCGGAATCCCGATCGCCGAAGTTGCCCCGCGACCAGCTGCTCCTGCATGGCCGAACTGCGGGTGCGCCGCAGCGTCTCGGTGCGGCGCATCGCCAGCAGGGTGGCCGTCGCGAGCACGGCGGCGGCTCGTTCGGCCTCGTCGGGCGCCCGATTCTCCAGCACCCAGGGAAACCGCCGCCGGTCGTGCCAGTCCCGGACGAAGCCCAGCAGGCGCTCAAGCGCGCCGGGGTCAGCCGCAACGCGCCTCGCCGCCAGCGACTCCAGTTGCGCCAGCACTTTGAGATCGGCGAGGGAGATGGGCGGACCGGAGAGGTAGCGGAGCGCTTCCAGCTGGCGGGGATCGTCCAGCAGGTCGGGGAGCGCGTCGCGAAGGCGGGTGAGATCGACGGTCCGCTCAAGCACCTCTTCCACGATCCCCTGATACTCATCGAACAGGTCGAGGTAGATGTCCAACGGTTCCGTATGCCGTCCCTGCCGGAAGTGCTCCCGGGCGCGCGTGCTGGCTTCGGCGAGTTGCTCGCGGGACCAGACCGGCGGGGCGATCACGAAGCCATCTCCAGCAGCAGCGCCGGTTCGGGCACGGGGATGCGCTCCATCTCCCGGGGCTCGAATTTCGTCAGGCCGCCCGCGTAGACGCGCCCGCCCTCCGTCGACGCCGAGCGCCGCAGGTACGCCACCAGGGCGGGAAGCACGCCGTTCGCCAGTTCTCCCCGGGGGTAGAGGCCATGGGCGATGTTCAGATGACGCGCGCCAACCTTGTTGAGGACAAAAGCGGGGGGCCGTCGGGCCATGTAGGTCGCCAAAACCGGCGCGGGCGCGCGCAGCCGAACGGACCACCAGGCGCCCCGCTGCCGCGCGGTGTAGCAGTTCTTGCCGCCCATCCGCTCGGCCAGCGCCAGAAACCGCTCGACTTCCGCCCGGGTTTTTTCGTCCAGGCCGGACAGGTCTTCCGGCAGATCGATGACCCGGCGCAGGGGGGCGTCGTCGTCGAGCACGGGACCGGCCCGTATCAGCTCACGCGCGCGCGTCACGGTGGGAACCAGCATGTCGTCGGGCAGCCCCGCGCTGTGCTCCCCCGCGATCCAGATGCGGTTCGCGCCGGTGGATTGCCCGCGATGCACCCTGCACAGTTCGCCCAATTCGATGTAGCCACGGGGAACGTCGACGGGCGTTCGGCTGAAGTGCGACCACCTTCGCGCGACCCGCAGCCGCTCGCGTCCGACGGGGCGGCCACCGTCCAATTTCCCGAGACGGGAGAGTTCGCCGACCCGGGCAAAGCGCGCCGACGATGGCGTCCCGCCGATCGTGAACGTCGTGATGGCGCCCGTCGTGGCGGCGCCGGGGAAAGGCTCCGCCTCGGGCGCGATCAGGTGAATGGCCCTTCCTCCCAGTCGATTCAGGAACAGATCCCGCACCAGCTGTCCGTAGTTCACGTCGAGCCATTCGGATGCGGTGACGAGGGCGCCATGGTCGCCTTCCCGCGCACGGCTGGCGATTGCCAGGAAGAAGTACACGTGCAGCCCCGCGAGCGCGCTCGCGTCGAGGCCCGTTTCCCGCGCCCGCGTCTTCAGCCACGCCTTCCACTTCGCGGGGATCTGGTGATGCCGCACGTATGGCGGGTTGCCCGCGAAGAGCGTCCGCCCTCCGAAGCCGCCCAGATCGGACGAGAGGAAGTTCTCGACGCGCACCACGGCGCGATCCGCCATGCCCGAGACGGCCAGGTTGGCGCGGGCGGTGAGCGCGGCCAGCGGATCCCGTTCGATGGCCACCAGCCGCGTCTTGGGGAACCTGCGTCCCGCCTCCACGAGAAAGCGTCCGGAGCCGGAACCGGGATCAATCACGCGGTCGGGATGGCCAGCGGATTCCGCCCAGGAGAGCATCGCCTCGACGATGGCCGGAGGCGTATACACCGCGCCGTCCTCACGGCGTCGCGCGGGCGGACGGATGGCGCAGAAGGCCTCGCCGAGCGGATCGGCCCCGCCACGAATCTCCTCGCGGACGGCGGCCACGAGGCTCGAAGAGACATCCCCGCCCGCACCCGGCGGCAACGCCCCGTCGGGCGACGGACACGGAACAGTCGAGGCTCCCAGCGCCTCGGCCAGCGCGGCCAGCATCGCCTCGTCGCGCACCTGCCCGGCGCACGCGCCCGGCCCCGGGCTCCTGCCGGACGAGACGATTCCGTTTGCCCGCACACTCATGACGCTGATACAGGATAGAACGGTGGTTCCATACTCGCTATTCGGGGGAGAGGAACTGCTCGACCTTGTGGGTGTGGTGCTCCGCCTCGATGGTGCGGATGGTGCGCGTGCTGCTGCGCATGACGAGGGAGTGCGTGCGCGCCCCCGACCGCGTGACCTCCACGCCCCGCAGCAGGTAGCCCGTGGTGATGCCGGTGAGCGCGAAGAAGCAGTCGTCCCCCGCCACGAGGTCGTCGAGCGTGAGCACTTGCGACAGGTCGAGGCCGCGTTCGGCGGCGAGGGCGCGGTCCTCGTCGTGGCGCGGCCAGAGGCGGCACTGCATGTCGCCGCCCAGGGCCTTCATGGCGCAAGCCGCGGAGACGCCCTCGGGGGAGCCGCCGATGCCGAGCAGCACGTCCACGCCCGCGCCGTCCATGCCCGCCATCACGGCCCCGGCCACGTCGCCGTCGGTGATGGAGATGATGCGCGCCCCGACGGCCCGGATCTCGTCCACGAGGGCGTCGTTGCGGGGGCGGTCGAGCAGGGTGACGGTGACCTCGCTCACGGGGATGCCGCGCGCGCGCGCCACCTGTTCGAGGTTCCAGCGCACGGGCGCGGTGAGGTCGATCACGCCCCGCGCCTCGGGGCCGACGGCGATCTTCTCCATGTAGAAGATGTCGCGCGGGTTGTACATGGCCCCGCGCGGGGCGGCGGCGATGACGCTCACGGCGTTGGCGCGGCCCAGGGAGAGCAGCGTGGTGCCGTCGATGGGGTCCACGGCGATGTCCACCACGGGGCCCGCGCCCGTGCCCACGCGCTCGCCGTTGAAGAGCATGGGGGCCTCGTCCTTCTCGCCCTCGCCGATGACGACCTCGCCGTCGATGTCGATGGTGTTGAGCATGGCGCGCATGGCGTCCACGGCCCCGCCGTCGGCCCCGTTCTTGTCGCCGCGCCCGGTCCAAGGCACGGCCCCGAGGGCGGCGGCCTCGGTGGCGCGGGCCAGCTCCATGGAGATGTTGCGCTCGATGGCGGCGTTCACGGGTTGACCCCCAGCTGGTCCGCCACGGGCGCGAGCGCCCCGGCCACGAAGAGGATGTGCTCGTCCAGGTCCACGCCGAGGTCCGCCGCCCCGTTGCGCAGGTCGTCGCGGCTGACGCTGCGGGCGAAGGCCTTGTCCTTCATCTTCTTCTTCACGGAGGAGGGCTTGAGCGAGGCGAGCGAGCGGTCGGGGCGCACGAGCGTGCAGGCGATGACGAAACCCGCCATCTCGTCGGCGGCGTAGATGGCGCGGTCCATGTCCCCGGTGTAATCGAGGCCGAGGAAGGGGGCGTGGCAGAGGATGGCGTAGCGGACGTCCTCGGGCACGCCGCGCGCCGCGAGCAGCTTCGAGCCCTCCTTCGGGTGAAGCTCCTCGGTGGGGTGGATCTCCCAGTCGAAGTCGTGGAGCAGGCCGACGATGCCCCACTTCTCCTCGTCCCCGCCGTAGCGGCGCGCATAGGCCCGCATGACGGCCTCGACGGCGATGCCGTGCTTGCGGGTGCGCTCCTCTTGCGCGAATTCGCGGAGAATCTCCCAGGCGCGGTCCCGCTGCATGGCGCTGCCTCCCGCGGCGCATCCTACCACCGCGGCGCGGGCGGCGGCGGCCTCAGACGGGATGGGCGGTGAGGAACTGGACGCCGCGGGCGAGCACCTCGCCGGTGAAGACGGCTCCCATGCAGATGTAGAGGAGGCCGGTGGCGCTCTGCATGGAGCGGATGCGGGCCGTGAGCAGGGCGAGGACGGCGAGCGCGAGGGCGAAGGCGATGCCCACGCCCACGCGGAACCAGAAGAGGGGGTTGCCGAGCAGGCCGCCCTCGACGGGGTTGGCGGGCGCGGGCGTGACGCGCTCCGGCACGGCGGCGTTGATCGCCAGCAGCAGCGCCTGCAGCAGGATGGCGACGATCAGGATCCAGGCCAGCTCGCGCAGGGGGCGGCCCGGCAGCGATCCCTCCGTGAGGTACCAGTGGCCCCAGGTCATGGAGGTGGAGACCGCGCCCATGGCCAGCGTGCCCGCGAACAGCGCCAGGAGCACGCCCGCGTAGCCCCACACGGGCGGCGCGAGCATGGCCGCCAGGAAGGCCACGCAGAGCGCGCCCGCCACGGACCCGCCGATGGCGATGATGCGCCCCGCGGGATCCCAGCCCATGAACGCCATGAGGGCGTAGGCGGCGGAAGCGGCCAGCACGGCGAGCAGGGCGCGACGCATGGGCGCGAACCAGGCGGCGTCGAGCGGATAGCCGTCCACGTCGGCGCCGACGTCGAGGGTGGCGGCGGCCCACCAGGCGAGGGCGGCCACGATGGCGGCGGCGAGCGCCATGGTGAGCACGAAGCCGCGCGTCACGCCCCCGCGCAGGTCGGAGGCGAGCGTCACCCAGAGCGCCCCGACGGCCAGCTCGACGAGGATGACGAGCAGCGTGTAGGGGAGCGCCTCGGCGTTCACGGGGCCGCCCCGGGCTCCGCGATGACGCGGTAGATGCGCGCGGTCTGATGGCTGACGACGTAGAGTTCCCCGGCGGCGTCCTCCGTGAAGGAGACGACGGCGTTGGGGCCGCGCTCCCAGAGGAACAGCGGCTCCGGCTCCTCGCCGGCGGCGGCGCGCCCGGCGGGGATGGCGCGGATGCGGCTGTGGCAGTAATCGGTGAACACGTACCAGCCTCGCAGGGCGGGAATGGCCTCGCCACGGTAGACGTAGCCGCCCACGATAGCGCAGCCGTTGTCGTGATCGTACTCGTGTACGGGGAGGACGAGACCCGTGCGGTCGCAGCCCTCGCGCGGCGAGAAGCAGAGCGCGCCCTCCATCGCGTTCCAGCCGTAGTTCGCGCCCGCGCGCACGACGTCGATCTCCTCGCGGCGCCGCTCGCCGGCGTCGCCCGCCCAGAGGATACCGGTGGCGCGGTCGAAGCTCATGCGCCAGGGGTTGCGCAGGCCGTACGCCCAGATTTCGGCGCGCGCGTCCTCGCGGTCGCGGAAGGGGTTGTCGGGCGGGATGGCGTAGGGCGCGTCCGCCGTGGCGCCGCGCACGTCGATGCGGACGACGGTGCCGAGGAGCGTTCCGGAGTTCTGGCCGTGGCCGAGGGGATCGCCCTGGATGGCGGTGCGCGACCCCGGCGCGGCGATGGTGCCGCCGTCGCCGATGCCGAGGTAGAGCATCCCGTCGGGGCCGAAGAGCAGCGCGCCGCCGTTGTGGTAGCCGTTCACCTGCTCCACCTCGAGGATGAGCAGCTCGCTGGCGTCGTCGAAGGCGAAGGTCGCGCCCTGTCCAGTGGTGCCGAAGCGCACGAGGCGGGAGGTATAGATGTCGGGGGCGGGATTGGCGCTGTACCAGGCGTAGACGTAGCCGTTGCGGGCGAAGCCGGGGTCGAGCGCGAGGGCGAGCAGCCCCTCCTCGTAGTAGACGGTGCTGGTGCGCTCGCGCTGGTCGTGCACCGTGCGCGGGGCGCTCCAGGGGCCGTCGCGCGGGATGGCGAGCACGCGGCCCTCCTGCAGCGCGATGAGGAAGAGGTCGTGTGCGGGAACCTCCACCAGCGCCACCGGATCCTCCACCCGCGGCAGCCCCGGGAAGGCGGGCACGAGGGCGATGGCGGGCGGCTCCGCGGCCACCGTTTCGACCGGAGGGGCGGGCGTGGCCGCGACCGCCGTGGGCGTGGGCGTGGCGGCGGGCGCGGGGTCCGGCGGCGTGGGCGGCTCGTCGCCCGGGGGCGGCGAACCGCCGCAGGCGAGCGCGAGCATGGCGGCGAGGATGCCGCCGACGATCATGGCCAGCCGCCCATGGCGCGCGTTCACGACCCCTCCCGCGCGGACGCCGCCACGATGCGGTAGATGCGCTGGTCCCGGAAGCTGACGACGTAGAGCTCGCCCGCGGCGTCCTCGGCGAAGGACGCGACCCAGCGGGGGTCGTCCTCCCGCAGCATGACGGCACGCACGGCCTCGCCGTCGGCGGCGCGCCCGGCGGGAATCGCCTGGATGCCCCCGGCGCAGAAGTCGCTGAACAGGTACCAGCCGCGCAGGGCGGGGATGGCCGCGCCGCGGTAGACGTAGCCGCCGGTGACGGAGCAGCCGTCCGGGTGAAGGTACTCGTACGCGGGCGGGGCGAGCCCCGCGCGATCGCAGCCCTCGCGCGGCGAGAAGCAGCGCGTGCCCTCGGCCACGTTCCAGCCGTAGTTGCCCCGCGCGTCCACGACGTCGATCTCCTCCACGGCGTCCTGCCCCACGTCGCCCGCCCAGAGGAGGCCGGTCTCGCGGTCGAAGCTCATGCGCCAGGGGTTGCGCAGGCCGTACGCCCAGACCTCGGGGCGCGCGTCCGCGTCGTCGCGGAAGGGGTTGTCGGGCGGGATGGCGTAGGGCGCGTCCGCCGTGGCCCCGCGCACGTCGATGCGGACGACGGTTCCGAGCAGCGTTGCGGGATTCTGGCTGTGGCCGTACGGATCGCCGCTGGCCCCGCCGTCGCCCACGCCGAGGTAGAGCATCCCGTCGGGGCCGAAGAGGATCGCGCCGCCGTTGTGGTTCGGGAAGGGCTGCGCGATTTCGAGGATGGTCAGTTCGCTGGCGGCGTCGAAGGCGAACGACGCGCCCTGCCCGCCAGTGGCGAAGCGCGCGAGGCGGGTGGCGTCCGGCCCGTCCCGCACGCTGTACCAGGCGTAGACGTAGCCGTTGCGGGCGAAATCGGGGTCGAGCGCGATGGAGAGGAGCCCCCGCTCGCTGCCGTCGTCGAGGGTTCGTTCGCGCTGGTCGTGCGCCGTGCGCGGGTTCTCCCAGGGGCCATCGCGGGGCACGGCGAGCACGCGGCCATCCTGCAGCGCGATGAGGAAGAGGGCGCGCTCCGGCGCCTCCAGCAGCGCCACGGGCCGCTCCAGTTCGGGCAGGCCGGGGAAGGCGGGCACGAGGGCGATGGCGGGCGGCTCCGCGCTGGCCGCGGTGGTGGCGGTGGCCGCGGGTGTGGGCGTCGTGGGCACGGGCGTGGCAGTGCGCGAGGGCGTGACCGTGGCGGGCATGGGGTCCGGCGGCGTGGGCGGCTCGTCGTCCGGGGGCGGCGAGCCGCCGCAGGCGAGCGCGAGCATGGCGGCGAGGAGGCTGGCGAGCGCGAGGGGACGCCAGCGGCGCGCGTTCACGGATTGAGGCCGCCCGCGGCCACGTCGAGGGCGGCCCCGGTGTCGGCGGCGAAGCCGTGCTCGCGCAGCAGGGCCCCCAGCGAGGCGAGGAAGTAGAGCACGTTGCCGGGCGTGGAGGATTCGCCCATGAGCCCGACGCGCCAGACGCGCCCGCGCAGGTCGCCGAGGCCGCCGCCGATCTCGATGCCGAAGCGGTCGAGCAGGGCGCGGCGCACGGGCGCGTCCTCCACGCCCTCGGGGATGCGCACGGTGGTGAGCACGGAGAGGCGGTGGGCGGCGTCGGCGTGGAGGGCGAGGCCCATGGCCTCCAGCCCCCGCTGGAGGGCGCGCCCGTGACGCTCGTGGCGCGCCCAGCGCGCTTCCAGCCCCTCCTCCAGCACGAGCGCGAGGGCGCGGTGGAGGGCGTAGGTCATGGAGATGGGCGAGGTGTGGTGGTAGGCGCGGCGGCTGTCCCAGTAGGCCTCCAGCAGGCCGAGGTCGAGGTACCAGCTGTTGGCGGGCGTTTCGCGCGACTGCACCACGCTCCAGGCGGCGGGCGAGAGCGTGAGGGGCGAGGCGCCGGGGGGCGCGGAGAGGCACTTCTGCGTGCCCGAGTACGCCGCGTCCACGCCCCAGGCGTCGATGTCCACGGGCTCGCCGCCGAGGGAGGTGACGCAATCGAGCAGGAGCAGCGCGCCCGCCTCTTTCGCCAGCCGCGCGATGGGTTCGACGGGCTGGCGCACGCCCGTGGAGGTTTCGGCGTGGACGACGGCGACGAGCCGCGCGGGGCCGTCGCGCAGGGCGCGCTCCACGTCGTCGGGGGCGATGGGGGAGCCCCAGGGGGCGGTCACGCGCGTCACTTCCGCGCCCGTGCGCGCGGCCATCTGCGCGATGCGCTCGCCGAAGTAGCCGCAGATGCCGACGATGGCGCGGTCGCCGGGCTGGAGCAGGTTCATGACGGCGGCTTCCATGCCGCTGGTGCCGGTGCCGGGGGTGGCGAGGGTGACGTCGTTGGCGGTGCGGAAGACGCGCCGCATCATCGTCTGGCACTCGTCCATGATGCGCATGAATTCGGGGTCGAGGTGGCCGAGGATGGGGAGGCCCATGGCGGCCAGCACGCTGGGGTCGGCGCCGCTGGGGCCGGGGCCCATGAGCGTGCGGCGGGGCGGATCGAGCGCGGGAATGTCAGACATGGCCGCCATACTACCGGCTGGCGGGGCCAGGGACCGGCGGCGGGCCTCAGGGCGCCACGATGCGGTGGATGCGGCTCCCGCCGAAGCTGATGACGTAGAGCTCGCCGCCGCCGTCCTCCGCGAAGGAGACGATGGAGGGGGGCGGATCGAAACCGCCGGCGTCGAGGGGCATCGCATCCACGGCCCGTCCGGCGGCCGCATCCCCGGCGTTCAGGGCCCGGATGGGGCCGCCGCAGTAATCGGTGAACAGGTACCAGCCGCGCAACGCGGGGATCGCATCGCCGCGGTAGACATGGCCGCCGATGATGGCGCAGGCGTTGGGGGAGTGGCCGTACTCCCAGACGGGCGGGACGAAGCGGTCGAGACCGCAATCCTGCGCGCAGAACGACCCTTCGAAGGCCGGCGACCCGTAGTTCCCTCCCGCGCGCACGATGTTGACCTCCTCCCACCTTCGATAGCCGGGATCCCCCGTCCAGACGAGGCCCGTCTCGTGATCGATGCTGAAGCGCCAGGGGTTTCGCAGTCCCCAGGCCCATAGCTCGGGACGTACGCCCTCCTCTTCGACGAAGGGGTTGTCGGGGGGAACGCGGTAGGGCGACTCCGTCGTGGCGCCGCGTACGTCGATGCGGATGATGCTTCCCGGCAGCGTCGCCCGATCCTGCGCGGCCCACTCGTCGCCGCCGTCGCCAATGGAGAGCCAGAGCGTACCGTCGTCGCCGAAAGCGAGGGCGCCGCCGTTATGGTTCCCCTGTCGTTTGTGCACTTCGAGAATGAGGAGTTCGCTGGCGGAGTCGAAGGCGAGCGAATCCCCGTGCCCGGTGGTTGCGAAACGCACGAGCCGGTTCCGCCTGCCGGCGGAGCTGTAGTAGGCATAGACGTAGCCGTTGCGGGCGAAATCGGGATCGAGCGCGATGGCGAAGAGGCCGCGTTCCCATCCCGTGACCGTCTTTTCGAGCTGGTCGTGCACCGTGCGCGGCTGATCCCACGGGCCGTCGCGGGGAATGGAGAGTACCAGCCCATCCAGCAGGACAATGAGCCACAGATCGTGGCCGGGCGCCTCCACGAGCCCGACGGGCTGTTTCAGGGCGGGAAGCCCGGGAAAGGCGGGAACGAGGCGGATGGAGGCGATGGATGCGGATGGAGCCTCATCCCCTCCCCGCCCCCCGCAATTGAGCGCAAGCGCGCCGATCACGAGCGCAAGCGTGAACGTGAGGACGGCGCGCGCCGCACCGTGCAATGGGAGCGAAGCCTGGAACATGACCGCCATGCTACCGGCTGGCGGGGCTAGGAGGCATGGGACGTGGACGCGGGCGTCATGCTACCGCTGGGCGGGGCTGGACGTTCCAGCGGAGACAACGCGGTAGATGAGGCCGTTGAGGCTGAGGATGTAGATCTCGCCGCTCGCGTCCTCGGCGAGGGACGTGACCTTCAGGGGCGCGTCGCCGAGCGAGAGACTCCAGAGGCGCATGGCTTCCACGGGCGCTCCGGCAGCGGCGCGCCCGGCGGGCAGCGCCCAGCCCGATCCGTTGCAGAAGTCGCCGAACAGGTACCAGCCCCGCAGCGCGGGGATGGCGTCGCCCCGATAGACGTAGCCGCCGATGACGGCGGCGCATCCGTCCGCGTGGTCGTACTCCCAGACGGGGGGGATGAGGTCCGGGCGCGCGCAGAGGGACTGGCGCCCGGCGATGCACCTCGTGCCCTCGAAGATACTCCAGCCGTAGTTGCCGCCCGCCCGGATGACGTTGACCTCTTCCCTGCGGCGGCCGCCCACGTCGCCCGCCCAGAGGGCGCCCGTCTCGCGGTCGAAGCTCATGCGCCAGGGGTTGCGCAGGCCATGGGCCCAGACCTCCGGGCGGGCGTCGTCGCGGCCCGCAAAGGGGTTGTCGGGCGGAATGCGGTAGGGGACTTCCTCCGTGGCGTCGCGTACGTCAATGCGGATCACCGTCCCCGGGAGCGTGCCCGCATCCTGGCCGTCTCGGGTGTTGCCGGCGTACCCGTCGCCAATGCCGAGGTAGAGCATGCCGTCCGCGCCGAACGCCAGGGCGCCTCCGATATGGGATGCTCCCGGCAACTCGATCACGAGGATCGTGAGCTTGCTGGCGGGGTTGAACGCGAACGAGTCGCCCTCGCCGCCGGTCTGGAAGCGGGCGATGCGGGCGCGCCAGGGTTCCCCGGGGGAGACGCGGACGCTGTAGTAGACGTAGAGGTAACCGTTTCGGCTGAACCCGGGGTCGAGCGCCAGTGAAAGGAGGCCCTGCTCACCCTCGCAGCAGGCGGTGACCGGGCGCTGGTCGTGGACCGTGCAGGGACGCTCCCACGGGCCGTCCCTCGGGATGGCCAGCACCCTCCCGTCGCGGAGCGCAATCAGGAACAGGCCGCGCCCGGGCGCCTCCGCGAGGGCGATGGGCTGCTCGAGCGCCGGCAGGTCGGGAAAGGCGGGCACGAGGGCGATGGGAGGCGTCGCCGTGACGACGGGCATGGCCGCCCCATCGACCGGCGCGCCCGTGTACCGAACGCAGGCGGCTGGCGGTCCTTCCCCCCCCCCCCCCACAATTGACGGCGAACGCGACGGCGGCGAGGAGCGGAACCAGCGCGAGGGAGGCGCGGCGCGTCATGGCCGCCATGCTACCGGCTGGCGGGGCTAGGGACCGGCGCTGACGACGATGAAGACGCCGCGTCCGGGCTCGCGCCGCACGCCCGCCGCCGGGGCCTGCTCGAAGACCGTGCCGCGCGGGTACTGCTCGTTGCGCTCGGTCACGACGTTGACCTCGAAGCCCGCCTCGCGCACGGCCTGGCGGGCGACGGCCTCGGTCTGGCCGATGACGTCGGGGACGACGCCGATCTCGGTTTCCACGCCGCTCGCGTCGGGCGCCGCGCCGGGGGCGGTCGCGGTGGGGGAGGGCGTGGCGGGGGCGGGGGCGCTCTCCCCGCCGCCGAGGTTGGCCACGACGAAGGCGAGGAGGATGACGACGGCGGTGACGAAGACGGCGACGAGGGCGACGGTGACGGCGCGCGCGCCGGGGAGCGGCCCGCCGCGCATGCGCCCCCTCCCGCCGGACATGCCGATGTCCACGCCGATGGTGGGTTCGCGCGGGGGGAAGAAGCGGGCGGGCGCGCCCCCGCCCGTCGAAGCGCCGGTGCCCTCCGCGGAACCGGCGGCCCCATCCTCGCGGGGGAAGCGCGCGAGCAGGGGGCCGGGATCGAGGCCGAGGTACTGGGCGTAGGAGCGCAGGAAGCCGCGCGCGTAGACGGGGGCGGGGATGACGTCGAAGCGCTCGTCCTCCAGCGCCTGCAGGTAGCGTTGGGAGATGCGGGTGTCGCGCTCGGCGTCCTCGAGGGTGAGCCCGCGCCCCTCGCGCGCGCGGGTCAGCTCCCCGCCGATGTCCGGATCGCTCATCGCGCGGGCGATCAGGCCAGCGCGAGCGCGTCGAGCCGGTGGCGGCGCACCTCGGCCATGACTGTGGCGCCGGTGGCGGCGTCGGGCTCGACGACGGGCAGGCGCGGCTCGCCGATGTCGACGCCCAGCTGGCGCAGGACGTAGCGGATGGTGCTGGGGCTGCCGTTGCGGAAGCAGGCGTCGGTGAGGGGCACGAGCGAGCGGTGGATGGCGGCGGCGGCCTCCGTTTCGCCCGCGAGCACGTGGTCGAGCATGGCGCGCTGCCGCCCCGCGACGATGTGGGAGGTGACGCTGATGGCCCCCCAGGCCCCCATGTTCCAGAGGTGGAAGTTGTCGTTGTCGTTGCCGCTCCAGAGGCGGAAGGAGGGCGGCGCGGCGTCGAGCACGCGGGCGGCGGCGTGGAGGTCGCCGTTCGCCTCCTTGTCGCCCGCCACGTTGGGGATTTCGGCGATGCGCAGGATCGTGTCCGCGGAGAGGTTGACGCCCGTGCGGCCGGGCACGTTGTAGACGATGACGGGCAGGCCCACGCTTTCGGCGATGCGGCGGAAGTGCTCGACGATGCCGTCCGGCGGGGGGCGCAGGTAGTAGGGGACGACGGCGAGGATGGCGTCGGCCCCGGCGGCCTCGGCGCGCCTGGCGAGGGCGACGGAGTGGCGTGTGTCGTTGGTGCCCGCGCCCGCGACGACGGTGGCGTCCGCGCCCAGCTCCTGCTTCGTCTCCTCCCAGAGGCGGGCCTTCTCGTCGTCGCTCAGGAGGGGGGCCTCGCCGGTGGTGCCGGTGACGACGACGCCGTCGTTGCCGGCGCGCACGAGGGCGGCGGCGAGGCGGCGGGCGAGGGCGTACTCGACCTCCCCGTCGGCGTCGTAGGGGGTGACCATGGCGGTGAGCAGGCGGCCGATGTCGGACATGAAGGCGCTCCCGAGGCGAGCGCCCAGTCTAGCGCGGCGAGCGCGCGGTGAGAATGGCCGCGCCCTGGCATAGCATGGCCCCGTGCCCCGGCATGGCCCCGCGCGCCGCCTCGCCCGCCACCGGCCGGATGGGTTCACGCTGCTGATCGTCGCGCTGGCGGCGCTGGCCGTGGCGCACGCGCTCGTGCGCACGGCCAGCCACGGCGCGGCGATCAGCAACGATGCGGCGAACTACCTGTCGGCGGCGGAGAGCCTGCTGGCGGGCGAGGGCCTGATCACGCATCGGGGCGGCGCGTTCCTGCTCTGGCCGCCGTTCTTCCCCATGCTGTTGGCCTTCATCGGCTTCCTCGGCGTCGAGCCGGTCGAGGCCGGGCGGCTGCTCAACGCCGCGGCCTTCGGTCTCGTCGTGCTGCTGGCGGGGTTCTGGTTCCGGAGCATCCTGCGCTCGCGGCTGGCGGTCGCGGGGGCGCGGAGAGCACGGCTTCGACAAACCTCGATTTCCCGTTCGCGCGCTGGGGCGTGCGGTTCGACGGCGCGTGTCTGGCCATCGTGCCGCTGCCGGACTACGCCATCGCCGCCATCCGCACGGGGCAGTGGTCGCGCCACGGCGGCGAGAGCTGGAGCGCGTCGTTCCCCTTCCCGGAGCGCTGAGTCAGAAGCGGAGGGGGAGCTGGCCCCAGGGGCGGAAGTGCTTGCCGAGGAAGCGCCACTGGCGGTCGCCCGCGTAGTGCGAGCCCGCCTCGCGCCCGTAGAGGCGGTCGGGCGGCTCGGCCAGACGCTGGTAGCGCAGGCGGGCCACCTCCTGCCCGTCCTCCAGCATGAAGGGCACGTCGTGGGCGCGCACCTCGAGCACGGCGGGCAGGCCGTCGCCGGGCGCGCCGCCGAAACCGGGGTCGAAGAAGCCGGCGTAGTGGGTGCGCAGTTCGCCGCTGGTGGGTTCGAAGGCGACCATCTCGGCGGCCAGGCCGGGGGGGATGGCGATGCGTTCGCGGGAGCGCAGCAGGTAGAACTCCTCGGGTTCGAGCACGAGCTGGCGGGCGGGCCAGACGGGCTCCCAGAAGTCGCGCGGGGCGTGGTCGGCGCGGGCGAGGTCGAGCAGGGCGCTGCTGGTGCGCCGCGCCTTGAAGCCGACGGGCGCGGGGCCGTCCGCGTCCGCCAGGGCGGGCTCGCGCGACGCGGGCCGCAGCTGGATGCGCACCGTTTCGGGCGCGCCGGGCGCGGGGCCCGCGGCGTTCCCGCCCGCGGACGGGGCCCCGGGGCCGTCGGCGATGAGGCGCAGCTGGTTGAGCGCGAGGCCCGCGTGCACCTTCACGAGGAAGGAGCGGGAGAAGACCTCGAGCCAGAGCCCGCCCTCGTAGCCGGCGGCGATGTCGTCGAAGCGGTGGGAGCGGTCGGTGACGACGCGCGTGAAGATGTCCACGCGGCCCGTGGAGCTCTTGGGGTTGGCGAAGGCGCGCACGTTCCGCGGCAGGCGCAGGCGCTCCATGAGGGGGATGAGGTAGGGGCGTCCCGGTTCGAGGATGCCGCCGGAGCGGATGTCGATGCCGCGGTCCAGCCCCAGCTCGTCGAGGCGTTCGCGCACGGTGAAATCGCCGGGCAGGAAGCTGCTGGCGATGCGGTGGGCGACGGGGCCGAGGAGCAGGTCGAGGCTGGCGGGCTGGAAGCTCTCCCCGGGAAGCTCGGAGGCGGTGGTGGCGACGACGCCCAAGCGCTCGGCCTCGCGCAGGCGCTGGCTGGGCAGGACGCCCGGCGGAACGTTCCAGCGCTCCGGCCAGACGGGGGCGGCGGCGGGCGGCGGACGCCAAGGGGCGGCGGCCTGCTCCGCGACGGCGTTCACCCCGCCTCGCGGGCGGCGCGGCGCTCGCGGGCCGCGATGGAGTAGGGGAGCTCGTTCATGTACTCCAGCTCCTCCTCCTCCAGGCACTCGGGGAGTTCGGCGGCCCACTCGCGGAATTCGGGGTCGTCGTGGGCGAGGGCGAGGACGGAGCTGACGTGGTTGGCGTCGGGCATCTCCCAGAGGTCGTAGCACTTGTTGAGGCGCCCGATGCGGTTCTGGTAGGCCCCGTGGAGCCGCCAGCCCCGGTCCTCGAGGATGGGCACGAGGTGGGACATGATCTCCTGGAACCGCTCGGTCTTGCCGTACCTGCACTGCAGGCGGACGAGCACGTAGGGCACGGGCGGGCCTCCTCCGCGATGGTGGGCGGATTGTGGGGAGGCGGGCCGCGCGTGGCAAGCGCGGGGATCAGGAGAGGCGGGCGGCGATGGCCTCCTTCAGCTCCTGCAGGTCGGGGAAGCGCCCCTCGGCGTGCTTGGAGAAGACGAGGTCGCCGTCGACCTCCACCTCGAAGGCGCCGCCCGCGCCGGGCACGAGGGCGAGGGATGCGGTCTGGTCGGCGAAGGCGTCCAGCAGTTCGTGGGCCGTCCACGCGGCCCGCGCGGTGTAGTTTCAGGGGACGCAGTAGATGATGGAGATGGCGAGCCGCTGCTGGGCCATGGGGAGTTCCTCGTCGGCGCGGAAGCGTTCGGGGGATGCGGTCATGGGGGCATGGTAGCGCACGGGCGGCGGCGTGGCGAGCGGGGCGAGGCTGCGGTAGCATGGCGGGCCATGCCCGGCGCCGTCGTCCGGTGGAGCCAGCGCCACGCCTCGTGGCTTCGGACCATCGCGGTGTTCACGCCCGCCGTGCTGCTCTTCATCCCCATTCTCCGCTATTCGCTGGATACTCCCTTTGGGTTGATCGACGATTATTCGGACTGGAAGTACAGCGTCATCTTCACCAGCCCTTCGCTGTTCCGGGACTGGCTCGAGCATACTTTCATCGGTACGGAAAACCTCAGATATCGGCCATTCTGGGAATTGTATAACGCGACCGCTTGGAGCGTATTCGGAACCAATCCGTGGCTGCATCATCTGGCAAGATGGATATTCCAATTCACCATGATCGCATTATTCGCTCTATCGCTCCTCTGCTTCACAAAGCAGGAAGAGAAGGATTGGAAAACCTCGCTCGTTCCAGTGGCATTTCTAGTCTACCTCCTGCTGTTTTTCCCCAACTCTCCTGCCTCTCGGTTGTCTCCACAGGAAGTTTACACGGCTTTTTTTCTTGGCATATGTACCTTGGCCGTTGCGTTGACACTGACGGATGCCAGAGACGGACGCTGGATCCGTTCAGTGAACTGGAGGTATGGCTTGTTCGTTCTGGGATATACTGGCGTCCTTTCATCCAAGGAAGTCAATATTGGCGTCGCGCTCTGGTTATTGATCGCGTACGTCGCTTGGGCAAGTATGGGAACTGGTAAGCGGCGCAAGCTTACAGGAGCGATACCTCTCGTCCTGCTCTTCGCCTTCACTACCTACCGCCTGACCATCTCTTCCGGAACCTACGATCTGTTTGATTCACCACTTGATCGTGCAGAGAAAATTCTCAGTAGAAATCTCAGTGGATTGTTCCAATTCGAAACTTCCCTTATTATAACTGCCGTTTTTTCACTCTTGTTTATCATAGTACTGGCGCGCATATTGATCTATACCATAAAACGACAGCACTGGAATGAGCATCTTTTCACGTTGTTCCTGTTTGGACAGGTAGGATCGCTGTTTCTGTCTACCGCTTTATTCTCGCCTATCTATGCACTAAGGTACTGGTTCATTATACTACCTGGATTCATATTGATGATGGCGTTTTCCGTAAAATATATTGAATTCAGTGCCCAGAGGATTTCACTGCGGCTATATGCATCATTTTGTTCATTGATGTTAGTCTTCATTGCCTTTTTCATCGCCGTCAATTACTATCATTTCTCATTCCATACTCTATCGCAGCATCGTGGAAGAACTCTTGAAGATTCCACGCTGCATGAGGTTTCTCGACTACTATCCCAAGGGGAATATGTCTATAGTCTGTTCTTCGGAAATAACGAGTATGATTATAGTCAGCGCAATTATTTTGATCACTACCTTCCTTTTTTCCGGGGAGAGTATTCCACCATATCCTGGAGGGGATGGCCAGATGTCGCCTCTTTTTCCTCAGAACAGCGCATGATTTCCGATCACCCTCCTCGTGATTTCCCTTATCCTTCTTACCTTGTGGACTACCATGATCCTGAACTGGAGAGTAATCTCCTTGAGTTTCTAGATGTTTACCAGACTTTCCGGGGGCAAAATAATTATGAAATTCTTTCCTGGGCTCGCAGGATTGCCCAAGTCTTCCAAGCCGGGACACCGTTTGTCGAAGTTGATGCTGGTTCTCCGCTTCTCGACTATCATCCGACGATTTACCGGATACCATTCGGGCATTACAAAGATCGCGTCATCGATATTTTTCGCGAAATTTATACAGATTCCACGTCCAATGATCCGGAAATTCGGTCATTTTTTGACATCTATCTTGTCGATGATCTTCTGGTCTACGTACGAGAACGATGCGATCCCGAGGATAAAGATGAAGTAGTTTTCCTTCATCTGACTCCAATGAACATGGAAAATTTACCTGATGACTACCAAAAATATGGATTTCAGAACCTGGATTTTTACTTTGGAGCGAAGGGCGTGAGTTTTGAGGGGAGATGCGTGGCGGCCGTCCAGATCCCCGACTATGCTATCGCGAACATCCGCACGGGTCAGTATACGGACGAAGGCGAGTCATGGAGCGTTGACTTCACACCCGGCCTTATCGAATCTTTGCGTGAAGCCTGGGAGCAGGTCATCACCAGTACCCCCGTCGCCCGCTCGACCTTCGACCTGTACCTTTGGGAAGAGGATTTGATCTACGCGCGGGAGCAGTGCGATCCTGCCGGTGCGAGGGGTATCTTCTTTCTGCACGTGATTCCGTTCTCCCCGGACGACCTTCCTGCTGAGCGTCGGGAGTACGGATTCGACAACCTGGATTTTCACTTCGCAACGCGAGGGGCCAGCTTCGACGGAAGATGCGTGGCCTCCGTGCGACTTCCCGGCTACGCCATCGCCAGCGTCCGCACAGGGCAGTACGCGGACGAAGGTACGGTCTGGGCCGCGGAGTTCAGGACTGGCATCTTTTTGGACTCCCTGCGCGCCTCCCGGGAGCGGGCCATTACCAGCACTCCCGTCGCCCGCTCGACTTTCGACGTGTACCTGCTGGACGATGATCTGGTCTACGTGCGGGAGCAGTGCGCTCCGGAAGATACGGATGCGTGGTTTTTCCTGCACCTGACGCCGGTCGACGCGGACGCTTTGCCTGGCGAGCGCCGGGAGCACGGTTTCGACAACCTGGATTTCCGCTTCGGAACGCGGGGCGCGCGCTTCGATGGGCGGTGCGTCGCGTCCGTGCGGCTCCCCGACTACGCCATCGCCGACGTCCGCACGGGGCAGTACGCCGCCGGGGGGCAAATCTGGCGCGCGGAGTTCGCGCCGGATCGGTAGCGCGCCCGCGGCGGGCGGTATACTGGGCGGGCGGCGCGATTTGCCGCGGGAGGCGTCCCCCATGACGACGATTCTGGACCCGACGGACGAGCGCGCGCCCGTGCGCCGCTCGCTGGCGCGCCGCCCCGAGGCGCTGCGGGGCACGGTGGCGCTGCTGGACATCTCGAAGCCGCGCGGGGACGTGCTGCTCGACCGGCTGGAGACGCGCCTGCGCGAGCGCCTGCCGGAGGTGGAGGTGCGGCGCTTCGCCAAGCCCACCTTCACGAAGCCCGCGCCGGACGCGCTGCGGCGCGAGGTGGCGATGGAGGCCGATTTCGTGGTGGAGGGGCTGGCCGACTGAGGGTCGTGCACCACGTGCAGTGTGCACGACGCGACCTGGTTCGAAAGCAACGGCACGCCCTCGGTGTTCATCGCATCCGACGGGTTCGTGGACGCGGCGGCGGCGCAGGCGGAGACGCTGGGGCTGCCGGAGGTGCGCCGCCTCTTCGTGCCCCACCCCATCCAGGACGCGACGGACGAGGAGATGCGGGCGAAGGCGGACGCCATCGTGGACGACGTGATCGCGGCGCTCGTCGACTAGTGGCGAAAGGGGGCGGGCCTGGGCGCGACCGGCGGCATGACGGGGACTGACGCAAGCGCGGACGCGGGCGGGGCGTGGCGCTGGCTGAGGCGGCGGCTGCCCTTCTTCTGGATCACGGTCTCGCCGCTGGTCACGGCCCCGCTGGGCATCCTCTTCCTGTTCGCGTTCGGCGGGGAGCACGAGGCGGCGGCGCTGGGTCTGCCGGAGGGCGAACTCTGCCGCTTCCGGGGCACGCTCGCGCAGGCCTGCTTCTACTACTTCGACGTCTGGCGCACGGGGCTGCTGCTGGCGGCGGCGGGCGCGCCCAGCCTGCTCGCGGGGCTGTGGCTGCTGCGGCGGAACGGGTACGTGCGCGTGGCGGCGGCGCTGGCGCTGACGCTGGCGCTGGCGCGCACGCTCGTCGTGCCCCTGGCGACGGTGGCGCTCTCGCAGTTCGAGCTCCACGACATCGATGGGCTCTGGCTCCGCGTGGAGGTGGCGACGGGCGGGGGCCCGGGCGACCTGGAGCCGCCCACGGCCACGGCGGCCAGCTGGCGGCTGCTGCTGGCGGTGTGGGCGGGCGGGGCCGTGTTCTGGGCGGCGACGGTGGCGCTGTGGCGCGGCTACGAGCCGCTCATGGCGCGCTTCTGGCGCTCGCTGACGCCGCCCGGCGGGCCGCGCGCGGGCGCGCCCCCGCGCTGGACCGGCTTCCTGGGCCAGCGCTAGCGCGATGCGCGGCATGGCCGCCGTCGTCCGCCTCGCGGGCCTTCGCGGCCACTGGGCGCTGTGGGCGGTGTGCGCGTTCGCCCTGCTCGTGGGCGCGCTCGTGTTCGACGACTACCACGGATCCTACGACGCGCCACACCAGCGCCCGATCGCGAAGGCGGCGCTCGACTACCTCGCGGGGGACGGCGAGCGCGCCTTCGATCAGGTGACCGACCCCCCCAGCCTGTACTACGGCGCGGCTTTCGAGGCGCCGCTCATGCTCGTCGAACGCTTTTTCGGGCTGGAGGGCCGGAGTATCTATCTCAGCAGAAACATCCTCACGCACCTGTTCTTCCTCGCAGGCGGCGTCTTCTGCTACCTGCTCGCCCTGCGCATGTTCCACAGCAGGTGGCTGGCGCTCGTCGCCCTGGTCCTGTACCTGCTGCATCCCCGCATCTACGCGCACTCCTTCTCCAGCCCCAAGGACATCCCCTTCCTGGCCGCGTTCATGATCGCACTGTATCTCATCCACCGCGCCTTTCGCCGCGACACGCTGGGCGCTTTCCTGCTCTGCGGCGCGAGCGTGGGCCTGATCGTCAACCTCCGCATCATGGGCGTCCTGCTCTTCGTCGCCGTGCTCGTCCTGCGCGCGCTGGACCTGGCGTTCGCATCCAGCCGCGAGGAGCGAATGCGCGTGCTTCTGACGGGGGCCGGGTTCGCGCTGGCCGCCATGCTCACGTATCACGCCTCGCTGCCGGTGCTCTGGACCGATCCGGTCGGGCGCTTCATGGATCTGGCCCGAACGCTCGGCAAGCATCCGCACGAGGCGTTCAGCCTGTTCCGGGGGGAATGGCTGTACTCCCTGGACGGGCCGCCGTGGGACTACGTTCCCGTGTGGGTGGGGATCACGACGCCGCCCGCCACGCTCCTGCTGGCGCTGGCCGGGGGCGTGGCGCTGGCATGGCGCGCCCTGCGCCGCCCGGTCCACGCGCTCCGCGACGGCCCGTTGCGCTTCGGGCTCCTGCTGCTGGCCCTGCCCGTGGCCACGATGGCGGCCGTCGTCGTTCTGGAGAGCAACATCTTCGGCGGCTGGCACCATCTGTACTTCCTGTACGCGCCGCTGCTCCTGCTGGCGGTGTGGGGGGTTCACCGGCTGGCGTCATCCCCCCGCGGGCGATGGGCGGGCGTGGGGGCGTACGCCCTGCTGGGGGCGGCCATGGCCGTGACGGTCGTCTCCATGGTCCGCATACACCCGTTCCAGCACGCCTACTTCTCCCTCCTCACGGACCGGACCACGCCGGAACGGTTGGTAGCCCGGTATGAGGTGGACTACTTCAAATTCTTCGGCAGGGCCGCCCTCGCCGGCATCGCCGAGGCCCATCCGTCCGGTCCCGTCTATCTCTCGCTCGTCCTCAACGATCTCATCCACGAGCCCAAATTCTTCAATCCCGATGAGCGGAAGCGGTTCATCGGCGCCAGGGATTTTCGTTCCGGGGAGCGCAACTTCCTGCAGCTTCGCGCCGGCCGACCGTGTCCCGCGGACGGGGTTTACGTGGTGCGCTTCTACGCGAGCACGCACCATTGCATGGTCGACCCGGTGGCCTGGTTGGGCGAGCGGCGGCGGGAGGCGCTGGCCAGGGAGATCCTGCTCCGCGCCGCCTACGACATCCACCGCGACGGCCGCCGGTTGACCTACCTGCGGGACGGATGCCCCCGCGAAGACGTCGGCGGCACGCGCCTCTTCCTCCACGTGGTTCCCCGCGACGCTGGCGACCTCCCGCCCTGGAGCCGGAAGCACGGCTTCGACAACCTCGACCGCTTCCTGCGTGGCGGCACGGCGCGCATCGACGGGGACTGCGTGGGCGTCGTCGACCTGCCCGACTACCCCATCGCCGCCATCCGCACGGGCCAGCTCACCGACGCCGGCATCCTCTGGGAAGCCAGCATCTCCATCGGGGACGGCGCGCCGGACTACGCCATCGCCCGGCGGGATGCGCTGGCGGGCGAGCCGCTGGCCCGCTCCGTCTACGACGTCCACCTCGCTGGCCGCGCGCTGACGTACCTGCGCGACGGCTGTACGGAGGCCGAGGCGAACGCGCGCTTCTTCCTGCACGTCGTCCCCGCGGAGGATGGCGACCTGCCCGAACACCGTCGGGAGTACGGCTTCGACAACCTCGATTTCACGCTGGCCGCGCGCGGGGCGCGCCTCGACGGGAACTGCGTGGCCCTGGCGCGCCTCCCCGACTACCCCATCGCCGCCATCCACACGGGCCAGTACGACGGCACGGGCAGGCTGTGGACGGCGGAGTTCGCCCTCCCCGGCGGGGAGTGAGGGCGCGGCTGCTACACTCGCGGGCGGCTCGCCATGAAGGTGTCCGCGTGATTTCCGCGTCCCCGATCAGGCGGCTGATCGCAGCCCACTGGGCGCTTCTGGCCGTGGTCGCGCTCTTCCTGCTCGTCGGCGCGCTCGCGTTCGACGACTACAGCGTGGGGGGGGATACGCGGCCCCAGCGCGTGATCGGGAACGCGGCGCTGAACTACCTCGCGGGGGACGGGGAGCGCGCCTTCGACCGGCTGCGCGTTTCCTGGGACCGGTACTTCGGCGCGGCCTTCGAGGCGCCGCTCGTGCTCCTGCTCGAACGCATCATCGGCGTGGAGGACAGCCGTGACCTCCTGCTCCGCAGACATCTCCTCACGCACCTGTTCTTCCTCACGGGGGGCGTCTTCTGCTACCTGCTCGTCCTGCGCCTGTGCAACAACAGGTGGCTGGCGCTCGTCGCCCTGGCGCTGTTCCTGCTGCATCCGCGCCTCTACGCGCACTCCTTCTTCAATTCGAAGGACGTCCCCTTCGTCGTGATGTTCATGATTGCTCTCTACTTCACCCACCGCGCCTTCCGGCGCGACACGCTGGCCGCCTTCCTGCTCTGCGGGGTGGGCGTGGGCCTGCTCGTCAATCTCCGCATCATGGGCATCATCCTCTTCGCCGCCGTGCTGGCGCTGCGCGCGCTGGACCTGGCGTTCGCGGGAAGCGCGGACGGGCGCAGGCGCGTGCTGCTGACGGGCGGGGCCTTCGCGCTGGCCGCCATGCTCACGTACCATGCCTCGCTGCCGGCGCTCTGGACCGACCCGATCGGACGGTTCGCGGATCTGGCCGACGTGCTCCGCTCCCGCCCGCATCCGCTCGCGAACCTCTTTCAGGGCGAACAACTGCCCTCCCTGGCCGGACCGCCGTGGGACTACGTGCCGGTCTGGGTGGGGATCACGACGCCGCCCGCGACGCTCCTGCTCGCCCTCGCCGGAACCCTGGCGCTGGCGGGGCGCGGATTGCGCCGCCCGCGCGACGTACTCCGCAACGGCCCGTTGCGCTTCGGCCTCCTGCTGGCGGCCCTGCCCATCGCCATCATGGCGGGGGTCGTCGTCCTCGAAACCAACATCCACGACGACTGGCGCCACCTGTACTTCCTGTACGCGCCCTTGCCCCCGCTGGCCGCCGTCGGGATGGGCTGGCTGACGACCGTCCCGCGCGGGCGATGGCCGCGGGCGGGGGCGTACGCGCTGGCGGGGGCGGGCGTGGCGGTGACGATCGTCTCCATGGTCCGCATCCATCCGCTCCAGAACGACTACTTCAGCTTCCTCGTGGACCGGACCACGCCGGAACGACTGAATGACTCATACGCCATGAACTACTCGCAGATGTCCGTCCTGTATCTCCTCAGGGACATCGTTCGGGACCACCCGTCCGGGACGCTCTTCTTCTCGCCTGGCCGCGCGGATGAGCACCGGGCGATTCTCCCCGCGGATGATCGGGCGCGGATTGTCGGGACGCGGGACTTCCGCTCCGGCGAACGCAACTTCTACGAGGCCCACCACATCCGCGGCGCGTGTTCGCCCTCCGCTTCCGTCGCGCCCGTTTCCAGGACCAGGCGCATCTACGCCAGCACGCTCGACTGCTTTGTCGACCCGGTGGACTGGTTCGGCCGTTTGCGGCGGGAGGCGCTGGCCAGCGGCGAACCGCTGGTCCGCTCCGCCTACGACATCCACCGCGACGGGCGCATCCTGACGTACGTGCGCGACGGATGTCCGCGCGACGACGTCGCGAGAGACGCGCCGCGCTTCTTTCTGCACGTCGTTCCCGTCGATGCCGGGGACGTTCCCCTCTGGTATCGGGGGTACGGGTTCGAGAATCTCGATTTCTTCCTGCAACGCGGTCTGGCCCGCATCGACGGGAACTGCGTGGCCGTCGTCGTCCTGCCCGACTATCCCGTCGCCAGCATTCGCACGGGCCAGTTCACCGACGACGGCGTGTTCTGGGAGGTGGAGTTCACGCCCGACGGGCGGGGCGTCGTTCCCCCCGCGGCGCCGGACTACGCCGCCGCTCGACGGGATGCGCTGGCGGGCGAACCGCTGGCCCGCTCCGTCTACGACGTCCATCTCGCCGGGCGCGCGCTGACGTACCTGCGCGACGGGTGCACGGAGGCGGAAGCGAAGGCGCGCTTCTTCCTGCACGTCGTCCCCGCGGACGCGGGCGACCTGCCTGAACACCGTCGGGAGTACGGCTTCGACAACCTCGATTTCACGCTGTCTACGCGCGGGGGGCGCATCGACGGGAACTGCATCGCCGTCGTCCCCCTGCCGGACTACCCCGTCGCCACCGTCCGCACGGGCCAGTACGACGACACGGGCAAGCTGTGGACGGCGGAGTTCGCGCTCCCCGACGGGGAGTGAGCGCGGCTGCTACACTCGCGGGCACGGGAATGAGCGTTCCTTCCGACATCACCGATCCGGCGCGCGCCCGCGAAGGGCTCGACCGCGTCGCCTGGGCGGCGCGGGAGATGCCCGTGCTCGCCCGCGTGCGCGAGCGCTTCGCCCGCGAGCGCCCCCTCGCGGGCGTGCGCATGGCGGGCTGCCTGCACGTCACCGCCGAAACCGCCAACCTCGCCCTCGCCCTGCGCGACGGCGGCGCCGAGCTGCGCCTCTGCGCCAGCAACCCCCTCTCCACGCAGGACGACGTGGCCGCCGCCCTCGCCCGCGAGGAGGGCGTGCCCGTGTTCGCCCGCCGCGGCGAGGACGGCGACGCCTACTACCGCCACATCCACCAGGCGCTCGACCACGGCCCGCGCCTCACCATGGACGACGGCGCGGACCTCGTGGCCACCATCCACCGCGAGCGCCGCGACCTGCTGGCGGGCGTGAGCGGCGGCGCCGAGGAGACCACCACGGGCGTCATCCGCCTGCGCGCCATGGCCCGCGCGGGCGAGCTGCGCTACCCCATCGTGGCCGTGAACGAATCCGCCACCAAGCACCTCTTCGACAACCGCTTCGGCACGGGCCAGTCCACCATCGACGGCATCGTGCGCGCCACCAACGTGCTGCTCGCGGGCAAGAGCGTGGTGGTGGCGGGCTACGGTTGGTGCGGGCGCGGCTTGGCCAGCCGCGCGCGCGGCCTCGGCGCGCGCGTGACCGTCACCGAGGTCGACCCCGTGCGCGCCCTCGAGGCCGTCATGGAGGGCTTCGCCGTGCGCCCCATGGCCGAGGCCGCCCGCGACGGCGACGTGTTCGTGACCGTCACCGGCGATTGCCGCGTCATCGGCGCGGAGGCGCTCGCCGTCATGAAGGACGGCGCCATCCTCGCCAACAGCGGCCACTTCGACAACGAGATCGACCTGCCCGCGCTGGAGGCCATGAGCGAGGGCAAGCGCCGCCTGCGCGACTGCGTGGACGAGTACCGCCTCGGGGACGGGCGGCGGCTCTGCCTGCTGGCCGAGGGCAGGCTCGTCAACCTCGCCGCCGCCGAGGGCCATCCCGCCTCCGTCATGGACATGTCCTTCGCCAACCAGGCGCTCGCCGCCGAATGGCTCGTCGCCCGGGACGGCGATCTGACGCCGGAGGTGCACGAGCTGCCGCCGGAGATCGACGGGGAGATCGCGCGCCTCAAGCTGCGCGCCATGGGCGTCGCCATCGACGCGCTCACGGACGAGCAGCGCGCCTACCTGGCGGGCTGGGAGACGGGCACGTGAGCCCCCGCCTCGTCACCTCCGAGTCGGTCACCGAGGGCCACCCGGACAAGATGTGCGACCAGATCTCGGACGCCATCCTCGACGAGATCATCGCGCGCGACCCGGAGGCCCGCGTGGCCTGCGAGACCGCCATCACCACGGGCTTCGTGCTCGTCACGGGCGAAATCAGCACCAGCGCCTACGTGGACATCCCCCGCATCGCGCGCGAGACCATCCGCGACATCGGCTACGTGTCCTCCGCCATCGGCTTCGACTGGGAGACCTGCGGCGTCGTCACCGCCATCAACGAGCAGTCGCGCGACATCGCCGCCGGCGTGAACCGCTCCTGGGAGGCGCGCCACGGCGAGGCCGGGAGCCCCGAGCTGGATACGGGCGCGGGCGACCAGGGCATGATGATCGGCTTCGCCTGCGACGAGACGCCGGAGCTCATGCCCCTCACCATCTCCCTCGCCCACCGCCTCGCGCGGCGGCTGGCGGAAGCGCGCAAGAGCGGCGAACTGCCCTGGCTGCGCCCCGACGGCAAGTCCCAGGTGACCATCGAGTACGGCGACGACTGGCGGCCCCGCCGCGCCGAGGCCATCGTCGTCTCCACGCAGCACGCGCCCGACGTGGACCGCGAGGCCATCGAGACCGAGGTGCGCCGCCACATCGTCGACACCGTCGTGGACGGCGCCCTCATCGACGGCGACACGCGCGTCTTCGTCAACCCGTCGGGGCGCTTCGCGGTGGGGGGGCCGCGCGGCGACGCCGGGCTCACGGGGCGCAAGATCATCGTCGATACCTACGGCGGCGTGGCCCGCCACGGCGGCGGCGCCTTCAGCGGCAAGGATCCCACGAAGGTGGACCGCTCCGCCGCCTACGCCGCGCGCTGGGTGGCCAAGACGATCGTGGCCGCGGGGCTGGCCCGCCGCTGCGAGGTGACGCTCTCCTACGCCATCGGCGTGGCCCGCCCCACGTCCGTGAACGTGGAGACCTTCGGCACGGGCGAGGTTCCCGACGACGCCATCCTCGCCGCCGTGCGCGCCCACTTCGACCTGCGCCCGGGCGCCATCATCCGCGACCTCGACCTGCGCCGCCCCATCTTCCGCGCCGTGGCCGCCTACGGCCATTTCGGGCGCAGCGGCATCGACGTGCCCTGGGAAGACACGGGCCGCGCCGCCGACCTGGCCGCCAGCGCGCGCCGCGGGGGCTGACGCCGCCTCCCCATGGACGCCATCATCCTCGTGGGAGGCCGGGGCACCCGCCTGCGCCCCCTCACGCTCACCCGCCACAAGAGCCTCATCCCCGTCGCCAACCGCCCCGCCATCGACCACCTGCTCGACTGGCTCGCCCGCTCCGGCGTGGAGCGCGCCGTGCTCGCCCTCGGCCAGCATCAGGAGGACCTGGCGGCGGCCTGCCCGGAGGGGATGCGCGGCCCGCTCGCGCTCGCGCACGTGGTCGAGCGCGAGCGCCTGGAGTCGGGCGGCGCCATCCGCCACGCCGTGCGCGCGGCGGGCGTGGAGGGGCGCTTCCTCGTGCTCAACGGCGACGTCCACGCCGAGTTCGACCTCGCCGCCGCGCTCGACGCGCACGCGCGCGCCGGGGCCCGCCTCACGCTCGCCCTGCGCGCCGTGCCCGACCCCTCTGCCTTCGGCGTGGCCGTGGTGGACGCCGCCTCGCGCGTCACCGGGTTCGTGGAGAAGCCGCCCCCCGGCGAGGCCCCCGGCGACCTCGTGAACGCGGGCGTGTGGGTGTTCGAGCCGGACCTCGTGGCCGAGATCCCGCCCGGCCCCGTGCGCGTGGAGGAGACGCTCTTCCCCTCGCTCGTGGGCAAGGGCGCGAACGTGCTCGGCCACCGCTTCGAGGGCCCCTGGGCCGACCTCGGCACGCCCGCCCGCTACCTCGCCCTCTCCCGCGAGCTCGCGCGGCGCGCGGGCGGCGCGCTCGTGGCCGAAGGCGCGTCCATCGACGCGGGCGCCACGCTGGATGAATCCGCCGTGGGCGCGGGCGCCGCGGTCGGGCGCGCCTGCGTCTCACGCTCGATACTGTGGGAGGATGTGCGCGTGGAGCACGGCGCGAGCGTGAGCGACTCCATCCTCGCCGACGGCGTCACGGTGGGCGCGGGCGCGGTCGTGCGCGGCGCCGTGCTGGGACGCGGCGCGACCGCGGCGGAGGGCGCGCGCATCGACCCCGGGACCGCCCTCCAGCCCGGCGGGCGGGCCTGAACGATGGCGTCCGCGAACCCCATCCGCTTCGGCACCGACGGCTGGCGCGCGGTCATGGGCGAGGAGTTCACCTTCGCCAACGTGCGCGCCTGCGCCCGCGCCGCCGCTGAGCACTTCGCGGAGACGGTCGGGCGCGACCGCCACCTCGTCGTGGGCTACGACACGCGCTTCCTTTCCGACGAATTCGCCCTCGCGGCGGCGCGCGTGCTGGCGGGGGCGGGCTTCGCCGTGCAGCTGGCCGACCGCCCCGCGCCCACGCCCGCGCTCAGCCACCGCATCGTGGCGACGGGCGCGGCGGGCGGCCTGATCGTGACCAGCAGCCACAACCCCTTCCGCTGGAACGGCATTAAGGTGAAGCCCCACTACGGCGGCAGCGCCAGCCCCGAAATCGTGGCCGACATCGAGGCGCGCGCCCCCGCCATCCTCGCCGACCCCGCGCGCGTGCGCCTCGCCCCCGCCGACTCCGACGCCATCGCGCGCTTCGACCCCGTGGCGGGCTACCTCGACGCCCTCGCGCGGCAGGTCGACCTCGCGCGCATCCGCGCGGCGGGGCTGCACGTGGCCGTCGATCCCATGTACGGCGCGGGCGCGGGCCTGCTCCCCGCCCTGCTCGACGGCGGCGCCACGCGCGTGGAGGAGATTCACGCCGAGCGCAACCCCCTCTTCCCCGGCCTGCGCGCCCCCGAACCGATCGCCGCCAACCTCGACGCCCTGCGCGCGCTCGCGGCGGAAGGCGGCTTCGACGCGGGCATCGCCAACGACGGCGACGCCGACCGCGTGGGCCTCGTCGATGGCGACGGCGCCTACGTGGACCAGATGCGCGTCTTCGCCATGCTCGTGCACTACCTGCTGGGCGCGCGCGGGCTGCGCGGGGCGGTGGTCAAGTCGGTCACGGCCACGGCCATGGCGCGCCTCCTCGCCGAGCGCCACGGCCAGCCCTGCATCGAGACGCCCGTGGGCTTCAAGCACATCGGCCCCGCCATGCTGCGCGCCGACGCCCTCGTGGGCGGCGAGGAGAGCGGCGGCTACGGCTTCCGCGGCCACCTGCCCGAACGCGACGGCATCCTCGCCGCCCTCTTCCTGCTCGACGCCCTGGCCCTCGCCGGCAAGGGCCCGCGCGAGCTGCTGGACGACGTCTTCGCCCTCACCGGGCCGCACTTCTACCGCCGCCTCGACCTCGCCCTCGCGCCGGGCGCGAACGCCGCCGCCGGAGCCGCCCTCGACGCCGCCTCCCCGCGCGAGTTCGCGGGCCTGCCCGTCACCGGCGTTGATACGACCGACGGCTGGCGCTTCCTCTTCGCCGACGGCTGGCTGCTCTTCCGCCTCTCCGGCACCGAGCCCCTGCTGCGCATCTACGCCGAGCTGCGCGACGAGGCGGCTATCGGCCCCGTCGTCGATGCCGCGCGCGCCCTCGTCGCCGACGCCCTCGCGCCCGCCCCCGCCGGGGACGCGCAACCGTGAGACGCGCGCCGACGCGGCTGCGGCGCGCCGTCCGCGCCAGCGGCGTCGGCGGGAGGCTGCGCCGCGCGCTCTCCCGCATTCCCCCGTCCACGCGGGGGCCGCTCGCCGCCAGCGCGGTCACGGCCTCCGTGGTCCTGATCCTCGTGCTCGTCAACCTGGAGTCGCCCGCCGAGTCATTCCCCGAGCTCGCGCCGCCCGCTCCCGCCGCCACGCCTCCCCCGGACGAAGCCCCCGCCAGCGACCCGGAGGCGCTGCTGGCGGCGCGGGACGCGCTCGCGGGCATCGGGACGCTGAACTGGGACGCCGATCTCCCCCTCGACGAATGGGACGGGATCGCGCTCGACGGCGCGTCCGGGCGCGTGGTCGCGCTGGAGCTGCCGGACCGCTCGCTGTCGGGAACCACCCCGCCCGTGCTCTGGCGGCTGGAGTCCCTTGCGTCCGTGGACCTCTCCGGCAACCACCTGAAGGGGCCGATCCCGCCGGAACTGGCGAACGCCGCCGGCCTCACGTCCCTCAACCTCGCCGGCAACCGCCTTGAGGAAGCGGTCCCCGTCGAGCTGGCCCGGCTGGCGAACCTGCAGACGCTGGACCTCTCCGGCAACCGCCTGACGGGTGCCGTCCCGACCGAGCTGGCGCGGCTGGCGAACCTGCGCACGCTGGACCTCTCCGGCAACCGCCTGAGGGGCTCCGTCCCGCGCGAACTGGCGCGGCTGGCGAACCTGCGCACGCTGGACCTCTCCCACAACCGCCTGGATGGGGGAATCCCGCCGGAGCTGGCGCGTCTGGCGAACCTGCGGGCGCTGGACCTCTCCGGCAACGAACTCACGGGCGCCATCCCGCCGGAACTGGCGGAGCTGGCGAATCTGGAGACGCTGGACCTTTCCGGCAACGCCCTGGACGGGGAGATCCCGGCGGCGCTGGCGCGGCTGGCGAACCTGCGCACGCTGGACCTCTCCGCGAACGGGCTCACGGACGCCGTCCCGCCGGAGCTGACGAGCCTGACGAACCTGGAGACGCTGGACCTCTCCGTGAACGAACTCGCGGGCGCCATCCCGCCGGAACTGGGGAACCTCGCCAACCTCCGCTTCCTCCATCTGCACGCGAGCGGGCTGGACGGGGACGCGCCGCCGGAGGTGCGGAGTCTGGGCGCTCTCGAAAGCCTGACCGTCGGGGACGCGCCGTCCGGCTTCTGCGCGCCACGCCTGCCCATGCCCGCCGAGGGCATCCCCACGCCCCCGCTCGCGTCGGACTGCGCGACGCTCACGGCCTTGCGGGACGCGCTCGCCGGGGGCGCTTCCCTGAACTGGGGCCCGACCGTCTCCCTCGCCGACTGGGACGGAGTCACGGTATCGGGCGATCCCGCGCGCGTGACCGCCCTTGAACTGCCCGACCGCGGCCTCGGCGACGAACTCCCGCGCGAGCTGGGGGACCTCACGGGCCTGACGGGCCTGGCGCTGAACGACAACGTCCTCACGGGGCGGATCCCGCCCGAGCTGGGGAACCTCTTCACTCTGGAGTACATCGACCTTCGGGAGAACCAGCTGTCGGGAAGCATCCCGCCCGAGCTGGGGCAGCTGCGCTTCCTCGAGAACCTGGCATTGCGGGGCAACGGACTGACCGGGAGCATTCCCCCCGAACTGGGACGGCTCGCCAGTCTGCGGGTGCTGGACCTGCCCGTGAATGCCCTGACCGGGCCAATTCCCCCGGAGCTGGGAGACCTCGGGAACCTCATGGAGCTCTATTTGGGCACCAACGATCTCTCGGGGCCGATCCCTCCCGAGTTGGGAACCCTCGTGCGTCTTGTCGAACTCGACATCAGCGAGAACCAGCTTTCAGGTTCGATTCCCACCGCATTGGGAAACCTTGTCAACCTGGAGTCCCTGCGGCTGAGCAGGAACCAGCTCTCAGGGCCGATCCCCCGCGAACTGGGGAGACTCGTCAACCTGGAGGGCCTGCGGCTGAACAGGAACCAGCTTTCAAGGCCGATCCCCCGCGAACTGGGGAGCCTCGTCAACCTGTTCGATTTCAGCCTGGCCGACAACGACCTCACCGGCTGCATGCCCACCGCCCTGCGTCCGCTCGCGGATGCAAGCGCGCGGAATCTGGGATTGTTCTATTGCGACGGCGTTCCGCCCCCGGCCGCCACCCCCACCCCTTCCCCCTAAGGGCGCGCGCGCCTACGCTGGAGGCGGCTCACTGGAGGGACCGCGGCTTACCGGTCGCGCCTCCGCCCGCCGGAACGCCCGCCGCGCGGTGCCCCCGCCGCTCCCCGGGCCGTCGCGACCGCATGGCGCGACAGGCGCCGGCCAGCCCCCACCGGGGCCCGGCCGGTCACACTGGAGCCGCTGGAAGGACTCGCCCCCATGGTTCGCATGACGGGATCGCAGATCCTGCTGGAGTGTCTCCAGCGGGAGGGCGCCGACACCCTCTTCGGCTACCCCGGCGGCGTGGTGCTGCCCCTCTACGACACGCTCCCCCAGTTCCCCGCCATCCGCCACGTGCTCGTGCGCCACGAGCAGGGCGCCGCCCACATGGCCGACGGCTACGCCCGCGCCTCCGGGCGCACGGGCGTGTGCCTCGCCACCAGCGGGCCGGGGGCCACCAACCTCGTCACCGGCATCGCCACCTCCTTCCTCGATTCCACGCCCATGGTCGCCATCACCGGCAACGTGGCCCGCACGCTGCTCGGCAAGGACGGCTTCCAGGAGGCGGACATCACCGGCATCACGCAGCCCATCACCAAGCACAACTACCTCGTCATGCGCGCGGAGAACATCGCCATGGCCGTGCGCGAGGCCTTCCACATCGCCCGCACCGGACGCCCCGGCCCCGTGCACGTCGACATCCCCAAGGACGTCTTCCAGGAGGAGGCCGAGTTCGAGTGGCCCGAGGAGCTCAGCCTGCGCGGCTACCGCCCCACCACGAGGGGCCACGCGGGCATGATCCGGCGCGCCGCCGAGGCCATCAACGCCGCCGAGCGCCCCATCGTCATCGCCGGGCACGGCGTCGTCTGGGGCGAGGCCACGGACGAGCTCGTGGCCCTGGCCGAGAAGGCCGACATCCCCGTCATCACCACCTTCCTCGGCATCGGCGGCTTCCCCGAAACCCACCCCCTGAGCTACGGCTTCCTCGGCATGCACGGCATGTACCACGCCAACATGGCCGCCGACGAGGCCGACGTGGTCATCGGCGTGGGCATGCGCTTCGACGACCGCGCCATGGGCCGCTTCAACGACTTCAACCCGGGCGCCGCCATCGTGCACATCGACATCGACCCCGCCGAGATCGGCAAGAACCTGCCCACCGCCGTGCCCGTCGTGGGCGACGTGAAGCGCGTGCTGCCCGACCTCGCCGACCGCCTCGAGGCGCGCGACCGCGCCCCCTGGCTGCGCTGGATCGACGGCGTGCGCGAGGAGCACCCCAGCCTCGAAATCCGCGAGACGCGCCGCCTCATCCCGCAGCAGATCATCCGCGCCCTCTACGAGGAGACGGAGGGCCGCGCCGTGCTCGCCACCGGCGTCGGCCAGCATCAGATGTGGGCCGGGCAGCACTACTTCTACGACAGCCCGCGCAAGCTCATCTCCTCCGGCGGCCTCGGCACCATGGGCTTCGAGCTGCCCGCCGCCATCGGCGCCCAGATCGCCGTGCCCGACGCCGAGGTCTGGGCCATCTGCGGCGACGCCGGCTTCCAGATGACCATGCAGGAGCTGGCCGTCTGCGTGGACGAGCGCCTGCCCCTGCGCATCGCCATCATGAACAACGGCTACCTCGGCATGGTGCGCCAGTGGCAGGAGCTCTTCTACGAGGAGAACTTCGTCTCCGTCGCCGTCACGCAGCCCGACTTCAGCGCCCTCGCCGCCGCCTACGGCATCCCCGCCCTGCGCGTCGAAACGCGCGCCGGGATGCTCCCCGCCATCCGCGAGGCGCGCGCTACGGACGGCCCCGTGCTCATCGACTTCCACGTCGACCAGGACGAGAACGTGTGGCCCATGGTGCCCGCCGGGGCCTCCCTCGCGGAGACCATCGAGGCGCCCGCGAAGGAGCTGGCCCGATGATCCCCGGCGCCAACGGCACGCGCCCCCGCCGCCACACCGTCGTCGCCATCGTCGAGGACAAGCCCGGCGTCCTGCAGCGCGTGGCGGGCCTCTTCCGCCGCCGCGGCTTCAACATCGAATCGCTCGCCGTCGGCCACAGCGAATTCGCGGGCCTCAGCCGCATGACCATCATCGTGGACGGCGCGGGCGCCCCCGTGGAGCAGGTGCAGAAGCAGCTCTACAAGCTCGTCGACGTGGTCAAGGTGAACGACCTCACCGGCGACGACGCCGTGGAGCGCGAGCTGGCCCTCATCAAGGTGCGCTGCAACAACGTCAACCGCCACGAGCTGCTGGAGATCGCGGGCGTCTTCCGCGCCGACGTGGTGGACATGGCCACGGGCTCGCTCGTGCTGCAGGCCGTGGGCGACGCGGACAAGATCAACGGCCTCGTGCGCATGTGCGAGCCCTACGGCATCCGCGAGCTCTCGCGCACGGGCGTCATCGCCATGACGCGCGGCCAGAAGACGACCACCGTGCACGAGTCCGAGCCGGAGGCCATCGCACGCGTGCACCAGAGCCAGGGCCGTCGCGTCGAATCCGCCGAGCTCCCCTTCAGCAGCGACTGACTCCCGCGCCGCGCCGGTTGACGGGGCGCGCAGCCGCCCCGAAGGTAGCCCCGTGGACGTGGCCAACGAGATCATGGTGCGCGGCATCGTCGTCGGCGTCTTCGCCGAGAACTGCTGGGTCGTCGGCAACCGCCGCACCGGCGAGGCCGTCTGCATCGACCCCGGCGACCAGCCCGACGAGGTGCTCGCCCTCGCCCGCGACATGGGCGTCGCCATCAAGGCCATCGCCAACTCCCACGCGCACGTGGACCATATCCTGGGCGTGCGCGGCGTGCGCGACGCCACCGGCGCGCGCTTCCTCCTCCACGCCCGCGACCTCGACCTGCTCCGCACGGGCTGGCGCGACGTCGCCGCGCGCTTCGGCATCGACGCGGGCGGCGGCCCGCCCGACCCCGACGCCTTCGTGGCCGACGGCGACGACGTGGAGGTGGCGGGCCTCAAGCTGCGCGCCATCGCCACCCCCGGCCACACCCCCGGCAGCGTCAGCTACTACGCCGACGGCATCCTCTTCAGCGGCGACACCCTCTTCCGCGGCTCCATCGGCCGCACCGACCTGCCCGGCGGCGACTTCGACCGCGAGATGCGAAGCATCACCGGCGAACTCCTCTCCCTGCCCGACGACACCGTCGTCCTCCCCGGCCACATGGAGGAGACCACCATCGCCTTCGAGCGCGACCACAACCCCTTCGTGCGCGACTGGCTGCGCCGCCGCCGCGAGGCCGCCGGGGAAGGCCCGTAAACTCCCCGTAACATCGGCCCCGTACGCTGGGGCGAGCGGCGGCAGGCCGCGGGGCGAAACCATGAGCGAACCGGCCAGCTACGTCATCTCCGCGTGCCGCGAACACGACGTCAAATTCGTGCGCCTCTGGTTCACCGACGTCGCCGGCGCCCTCAAGAGCCTCCAGATCACCGTGGGCGAACTGGAGCGCGCGCTCGACCAGGGCATGGGCTTCGACGGCTCCAGCATTGAGGGCTTCGCCCGCATCGACGAGTCCGACATGCTCGCGCGCCCCGATCCCGCCACCTTCCAGCTCGTCCCCTGGCGCCCCCGCGAACAGGGCGTGGCGCGCATGTTCTGCGACATCCACCTGCCCGACGGCCAGCCCTTCGCGGGCGACCCCCGCGCCGTCCTCCGCCGCCAGCTGGAGCGCGCCCGCGCCCTCGGCTACACCTTCTACGTCAGCCCCGAACTCGAATACTTCTACTTCCACGACGACCGCGCCCCCGAGCCCATCGACCGCGGCGGCTACTTCGACCAGATCGCGGACGAGGGCTCCGACCTGCGCCGCGACACCGTGCTCACGCTCAGCGCCATGGGCATCGAGGTGGAATCGAGCCACCACGAAATCGCCCCCGGCCAGCACGAAATCGCCCTGCGCTACACCGACGCCCTCACCATGGCCGACAACGCCATGACCTACCGCGCCGCCGTCAAGGAGATCGCCGCCGCCAACGGCGTCTACGCCTCCTTCATGCCCAAGCCCCTGCCCGACGAGGACGGCAGCGGCATGCACGTGCACCAGTCCCTCTTCGAGGGCGAGCGCAACGTCTTCTTCGACGCCGCCGACGGCGAGTACCACCTCAGCGCCCTCGCGCGGGGCTACGTGGCCGGGCTGCTCGAACACGCCCGCGCCATGACGCTCGTCACCAACCAGTGGGTCAACAGCTACAAGCGCCTGCGCCCCGGCTTCGACGCCCCCGTCTACCTCAGCTGGGGGCGGCGCAACCGCAGCAACCTCGTGCGCATCCCCCAGTACTCCCCCGGCGACGAGACGCACACGCGCGTCGAGTACCGCTCGCCCGACCCCGCCTGCAACCCCTACCTCGCCTTCGCCGTCATGCTCGCCGCCGGGCTCGACGGCATCGAGCGCGAGCGCCCCCTGCCCCCGCCCGTCGAGGAGAACGTGTTCGAGCTCACGGACGCCGAGCGCGCCGACCGCGGCATCGCCGCCCTGCCGGGCACGCTGGGCGAGGCCATCGAGGCCGCGTCCGCCTCCGGCTTGGTGCGCGAGGCCCTCGGCGACCACGTCTTCGGCACGCTGCTGCGGTCCAGGCGCGACGAGTGGGAGCGCTACCAGCGCCACGTCTCCGACTTCGAGCTGGCGGAGTACCTCCCCCGCCTCTAGCGCGACGCCGTCAGGGCGCCGGAGCCGGGCGCCTCCTACGGCGTGGCAACCTCCTCCGGCACGGCAGTGGCAGTCTCCGCGACAGCGGTCGCGAGCGCGGGCGTAGGCGTGGGGGTGGGCGTTTCTACGCGCTCGGTCTCCGGTGCGAGCAGGGGCGTGGGCGCATCCGCCTGGCCGAAATCGTTGTAGCCCCAGCAGACCACCTCGCCCAGCTCCCGCCGCTCGGTCGCGTCCGCCCGCACGGCGCAGGTATGCCCTCCACCCGCGCTCACCGAGCGGTACGTTCCCGCTGGCGCGTCCGTCTGCCCGTAGCGATTGTCGCCCCAGCAGGCGATTTCGCCGTCCTCCCGCAGGGCGCAGGCGTAAAACGCGCCCGCGCTCACCGAGCGATATGTCCCTGATGGCGTATCCGTCTGGCCGAACTCGTTGTCGCCCCAGCACTCGATCTGGCCGGATTCCCGCAGGGCGCAGGTGTGCGCCACGCCCGCGCTCACCGAGCGATACGTCCCCGACGGCGTATCCGTCTGGCCGAACTCGTTGTCGCCCCAGCACTCGAGCTGGCCGGATTCCCGCAAGGCGCACACGTGCCGGTAGCCCGCGCTCAGGGAACGGTAGACCGCCTCATCGCTCCCGGTGACGGCGACGACGCCAGCCCTGTCCCAGCAGTCCACTTCTCCGGTTTCCCGCAGCGCGCACACGAAGAAGTCCCCCCCATCCACGGAGCGGTAGCCGTCGGACGGTTCGTCTCCGGGATCCCAAAACGACGACATTGCGTAGGTGGCCGAAGCGGATATGCAGCGCAGTTCCCCCGACAGTCTCACCGCACAGACCTGCTCGTCTCTTCCGCCAGTGGTACGGACCTCGCGGTACGCCCCCGCAAAGACGGCCTCCAACACACCCTCACTATCGGGATTGCCCCTGTACCCCCAGCACGTGATCTCGCCCGACTCATGGAGCGCGCAGGTACCTCGGCCGCCCGCGCTCACCGCGACGATGTCTCCGGGCGTGGGCGTGGCGACGGACGTGGGCGACGGCGGAGGATCGGGGACGGCTGTTTCGCTGGCGCGCCCCCAACACGCGATTTCGCCCGATTCGCGCACCGCGCAGGTGTGATCCCCTCCCATCGCGATCATGGAACGGAACCTTCCGGCGGGCGCGTCCGCCTGCCCCTGATCGTTCTGGCCCCAGCAGACGATTTCGCCGGATTCGCGCTGCGCGCAGACGTGACGGAGACCAGCGGTCACGGAACGGAAGGTTCCCGCTGGCGCGTCCGTCTGCCCGTGCTCATTCCAGCCCCAGCAGGCGATTTCGCCCGATTCGCGCAGCGCGCAGGTGTGGAGTACGCCAGCGGCCACCGACCGAAAGCGTTCCGTCGGCGCGTCCAGCTGGCCCTCGTCGTTTCGGCCCCAGCACTGCATCTCGCCCGTCTCGCGCAAGCCGCAGCCGTGCGCGCCGCCGACGCTCACGGAGCGCCAGACGCCCGGAGGCGTGTCCAACGCACCATCCGGGTTATTGTAGCCCCAGCAGTCCACCGCCCCGGTTTCCCGCAGGCCGCAAAAGCCGATCAGTGAACGGTAGGGCGGCCGGTAGTTCCCGCCCGGCGCAAAGGGACCGCCCAGCGCGCTCCAGCAGTCCACTTCGCCCGTCTCCCGCAGGGCGCAGAAGAAGTCCGGGAAAAAGACCAGCGAGCGGTAGGCGGCTGATGGCCCCTCCCCGGGCTCCCACGGGGTAGCCCTTGCTCCCCAGCAGACCACCTCCCCCGACTGGCGGATCGCACACGCGCCGCCTCGATCCGCCACGCCCACCCAGCGGTATTCCCCGGGCGGCGGCCCACGGCGGTCAGAGGCTAGCCCTCCCCAGCAGCTGATTTCGCCCGCCTCGTGGATGGCGCAGGTCTGGCCTTGGCCTGCGCTTAACGCGATGGGGCCGGGCGGCTGCGGCGTGGCCGCGGGCGTCGAGGTCGCCGCCGTGGCCGCGGGCGTCGCGGCTGGACGCAGGTCCGGCGGCGCCTCGGCGAGCGTGTCCGCGTCTCCCCAGCACGCAATCCCTCCCGATTCCCGCACCGCGCACGTGTGGAGCACGCCCGCGCTGACGGAGCGGAAGGCGCCCGCCGGTGCATCCCACAGACCGTAGGCGTTCCTTCCCCAACAGACGATCCCGCCCGTCTCGCGAATGGCGCAGGTGTGATACAGGCCCGCGCTGACGGAGCGAAACGTCCCGGCGGGCGCATCCGTTTGCCTGAATGTGCCGTATCCCCAGCAGACGATCTCGCCGGATTCGCGAATGGCGCAGGCATGGTCGGGTCCCGCGCTCACGCCGCGAAATGCTCCGGCGGGCATGATCTGCTCGCGCATCCCTTCGGCACACTCCCGTGCTCCGCAACGCTCCAGCGCCACCCGGTAGGCGACGTCCGCGCCCCAGCAGACCGCCTCACCCGACTCGCGCACGGCGCAGGCATAGCCGCGGCCCGCACTGACGGAGGAGAAGGTTCCGGCGGGCGCGTCCGACTGCCCCGCGTTGTTCCCGCCCCAGCAGACCGCCTCGCCGGACACGCCGATGGCGCAGGTGTGATCGAAGCCCGCGCTGATGGAGCGGAAGGCTCCGGCGGGCGCATCCGACTGCCCCGCGACGTTGTTCCCCCAGCAGACCGCCTCGCCGGACACGCCGATGGCGCAGGTGTGCTCGAGGCCCGCGCTGATGGAGCGGAAGGTTCCGGCGGGCGCGTCCGACTGCCCCGCGCCGTTCTCGCCCCAGCAGACCGCCTCGCCGGACTCGCCGATGGCGCAGGTATGCGTGAAGCCCACGCTCACAGCCGCGGAACCTGCCAGGTCCGGCGTCGCCACCGGCGCGGGCGTCCCCACGGCGGTCGGCGTCGCGGTGGGCGTGGGCGTGACGGTCGCCGTGGGCGTTGCGACCGGCGCGGGCGTGGCCGTCACCGTGGCCGCGGCGGGCACGGTTGCGACGGGCGCATCGTCCGCGGGCTCGGGGTCGCGCGGGAGCGTGAGGACGACGGCGACGACGATGGCGGCCACCGCCACGGCCCCGCCCGCCACTCCCCCCGCCACCTTCAGCGGCAGGGGCAGGGGCAGGGCCAGCGGCGCGAACAGCCAGCGCCGACGCCGCTCGCGCGGAGGCTCGCGCCAGGCCGCCAGTCGCTGGCGGTCGGGGAGGTCCAGCTTCGAGAGCATGGTCGAGATGTGCGTCTTGACCGTCTCCGCGCCGATGCCGAGGCGCTCCGCGATTTCGGCGTTCGTACCGCCCGCGCGAAGTGCGTCGAGCACGCGCCGTTCGGCGGGCGTGAGGATGCCGGGATGGCGGGGGCGTCCGCGCCCTCTGCGCTCCATGCGCCCCATGCTAGGAGGCGCACCGGCGGATTTTCATCCCCCGACCGGGCGCTCCGCGCCGTTCGATGCCGGGGCGCGCGCCGGATGCGCCGCCGCCGTCCTCCCGCGCGGGAGGACGGCGGCGCGTGGCGCTAGTCCTCGTACTCGCCGCCGCCGCCGAGCCCGCGGCGGGGCGGCGGCGGGGGAGCGGGGGGCTGGCCGTCGCGCGGGGCCGCGCGGCGCGTCCAGCCGCGGCTCGCGCCGCCGCGCCGCCCGCCGATCTCGCGCTGCGGCTGCGCCGACTGGCGCGGGGGAGCATCCTCGCCGCCGCGCGGACGCCGCCGCCTGCGCCGCCGCGGCGCGCCGTCCCCGCGCGGCCCGTCGTCGCCGTCGAACCCGTCGTCCGCCGCGTCCTCGTACGCGCCGTCCGCGCTGGCCCCGATGGCGTCCTCCTCCGCGTCCTCGTCCCGCTCGCGCATGGGGCGGCGCGGACGCTCGGAGCGCGCCGGACCGCGATCCCGGTCACGGTCGCGATCCCTGTCCCGATCCCGGTCGCGCGGACGCTCGCGATCCCGATCGCGCGGGCGATCCCGGTCGCGGCCCCGCTCGCGCGGACGCTCGCGCTCGCGGGGGCGCTCCCCGTCGCCGCCGTCGGGGGACGCGCCCACGCGCCCCTCGCGGGCCGTCAGGTTGACCCGCCCGAGCGAGTCGATCTCCGTCACCGTCACCGTCAGCTCGTCGCCCACGGAGACGGCGTCCTCCACGCGGTCGAGGCGGTCCTCGCTCAGCTCGGAGATGTGCACGAGGCCGTCCTTGCCGGGCAGGATTTCGACGAAGGCCCCGAAGTTGAGGATGCGCGTGACGGGCCCCGTGTAGGTTTCGCCCACGCGGATCTCCTTCGTCAGCCCCTCGATCATGCGGATGGCCGCGTCCGCCGCCGACGCCTCCACGGCGGAGACGAAGATGGTGCCGTCCTCCTGAATGTCCACGTTGGCCCCGCCCGAATCCTCCTGGATCTTGCGGATGACGCGCCCGCCCGGCCCGATCACCGTGCCGATCTGCTCCTGATCGATCTTGATGATGGAGACCTTGGGCGCGTGCTCGGAGACGGCCGCGCGCGGCGCCCCGATGACCTCGCCCATGCGCTCCAGCAGGAAGAGGCGCGCCTCCCGCGCCCGCTCCAGCGCCGATTCCAGCAGCTCGCGCGAGACGCCGCCGATCTTGATGTCCATCTGCAGCGCGGTCACGCCCTCCGCCGTGCCCGCCACCTTGAAGTCCATGTCGCCCATGAAGTCTTCCTGCCCGGCGATGTCCGTGAGCACCGCGTACTCGCCGTCCTCGCCCATGATCAGGCCCATGGCGATGCCCGCCACGGGGGCCGTGATGGGCACGCCCGCGTCCATCAGCGCCAGCGTGCTGCCGCACACGCTGGCCATCGACGTGGAGCCGTTGGAGGAGAGCACCTCGCTCACCAGGCGCAGGGCGTAGGGGAACTCCGTCTCCGGCGGAATCACCGGCAGCAGCGCGCGCTCGGCCAGCGCCCCGTGCCCGATCTCGCGCCGCCCCGCGCCGCGCATGGGCCGCACCTCGCCCACCGAATAGGGCGGGAAGTTGTAGTGGTGCATGTAGCGCTTCGAATCGTCCGGCGACAGCGTGTCCAGCCGCTGCGCCATGTTCAGCCCCCCCAGCGTGGCGATCGTCAGCACCTGCGTCTCGCCCCGCTTGAACAGCCCCGACCCGTGCGTGCGCGGCAGCGTGCCCGCGTGGATGTCGAGCGCCCGGATCTCCCCCGGCTCGCGCCCGTCCGCCCGCCGCCCCTCGTTCAGGATGCGCTCCCGCATGGCCCCCTTGATGACCGCGTACAGCGCGTCGCCCACCGCGCGCCCCTCGAAGCGCCCCTCGAACTGCTCCGTCAGCTCGCGGCGCAGCTGGCGGTTGGCCTCGCTGCGTTCGCTGGCCGCGTTCTCCACCACCTCGTCGATGCGCCCGGCCAGCGCCTCGCGCACCGCCTCCTCCGCTTCCTCGTTGCCCGTCGCGGGCGCGTACGCCTTCTTCTCCGGCGCGATCTCCGCCGCCATCTCCTCGATCAGGCCGTTGATGGCGGCGTTGGCCTCCATGGCCAGCTCCATGGCCTCGATGACCGCCGCCTCGGGGGCCTCGGCCGCGCCCGCCTCCACCATCATGACGGCGTCCTTCGTGCCCGCCACGATCAGGTCGAGGTCGCCCGCGTCCGTCTCCTCGAAGGTGGGGTTCACCACCAGCTCGCCGTTCACGCGCCCCACGCGCACGCTGCTCACCGGCCCCTGGAAGGGAATGTCGCTGATGCTCAGGGCCGCGCTCGCCCCCACCGTGATGAGCGTGTCCGGCTGGTGCTCGCGGTCCGACGACAGCGTCGTGGCCACGATCTGCACGTCGTTGCGGAAGCCCTTCGGGAAGAGCGGGCGGAGCGAGCGGTCCGTCAGCCGCATGGCCAGGATGCCGTCCGAGGAGGGCCGCCCCTCGCGCCGCGGGAACCCCCCCGGAATCTTGCCCACGGCGTAGAGCCGCTCCTCGTAGTCCACCGTCAGGGGGAAGAAATCGATGCCCTCGCGCGGGTCCGCCATGCACGCCGTCACCAGCACGACGGTGTCGCCCTGCCGCACGGTGACGGCCCCGTTGGCCAGCCCCGCCAGCGCCCCCTGCTGGATGAGCAGGGGCTTGTCCCCCACCTCCACTTCCCAGGTGCGGACGGCGCGTTCGGATTCGGTTGCCTGCATCTTGTGCACACTCTCTTTCGCGGTCGGACCGCGGGATTCGGCGGGTTCGGGAGCGCCCGGCAGGCCGTGGGAGACGGGCCTCCGCGGCCCGCGCCCGCGCCGGGGAAACGAAACTAGCGGCGCAGCCCCAGGCGCCCGATGAGCGCGCGGTAGCGGTTCACGTCCCGCTTGTTCAGATAGCGCAGCAGCCGCCGGCGGCGCCCCACGAGCTTCAGCAGCCCGCGGCGCGTGTGATAATCGTGCCGGTGCGTCTGCAGGTGCCCGGTCAGATGCGCGATGCGCTCCGTCAGGAGCGCCACCTGCACTTCCGGGGATCCCGTATCGCCCTCGTGCCGGGCGTACTCCCCGATCAGGGCCTCTTTCGTTTCCTGGGCCAAGCTTGCTTCGTTCGACTTCCTTTACCTGTCTTCGTGCGCGAAGGTAGCACGACCGGAGGATAGCCGCAATTGACCGCCCTCGTCCTGCTCAGCGGCCTGCCCGCGTCCGGCAAGACCGCCTTCGCCGCCCAACTCGCCCCGCGCCTGCGCGCCCGCGTGCTGGAAAGCGACCGCGTGCGCCGCGAACTCTTCCCCCGCGAACGCCGCTACACGCGCGCCGAGCACGCCCGCGTCTTCGCCGCCGTGCGCGAGCGCGCCGCCGAAACCCTCGCCGCCGGCCGCCACGTCATCGTGGACGCCACCAACCTGCGCGAGCGCGACCGCGAGGGCTTCGTCGCAATCGCGCGGCGCTCCGGCGCGCGCCTCGTGGCCGTGCGCCTCACCGCCCCCGACGCCGTCCTGCGTGAGCGCCTCGCCCGCCCCCGCGAGGGCTTCTCCGAGGCCGGCGTGGCCGTCTACGAGCGCATGCGCGGGCGCGAGGAGCCCTTCCCGTATCCTTGCATCCACGTGGATTCCCGCTGGCCCTTCGAACCGAGCCTGGCCCTGGCCGGAGCCCTCGCGTGAGAGGCGAGGAGCCCTTCATCCTGCTGCGCGCCCGCGTGCGCGGCGACCCCGACCCCTTCGTCGCATGGTTCCGCCGCGAGCACCTGCCCGAGGTGGCCCGCATCCCCGGCATGGCCTCCGTGCACTGGGGCATGACCCGCGGCGGAACCCTCCTCGGCGTCTACCGCTTCCGCGACGTGGACGCCATGCAGCAGTCCTTCGGCAGCGCCGAGGCCGCCCACGCCCGCGCCATGTGGGCCCGCTGGACCGACCGCCTCGAGGAGTTCTCCGTGGAGATGCAGTTCGCGCTCACCGCCCCCACGCTCGCCCTCTCCCCGAACTGATGCCGCGGCGGGCGCGCACGCGCGCGCTGGTGTACGCTTCCCCCATGCGCGAACGGAGGCGGCGGCGGGCGTTTCCGCCGCTGGCGCTCGCGCTGGCCTGCGCGGCGGGCCTCGCCCTGCTGCTCGCCGCCCCCGCCGCCGAGGCGCAGCCCGAGCTGCCGTCCACCTTCATCGGCACGGTCTCCGCGCCGGACGGCGAGGTCGTGCCCGCGGGCCTCGAGATCTACGCCTACGTCGACGGCGTGCTCTGCTCGGAAGCCAATCGCACCGTGCGCCAGAACGGCGTCACCCGCTATGCCGTCAAGGTCGACTCCTCGGGCCTGCGCGAGGGCTGTGGCGACCGGGGCGACGAGGTGCGCTTCGTCATCGGCGACCGCCACGCCGCCGAGACGGGAACCTGGCAGCCCACTGGCGTCCCCACCACGCTCAACCTCACGCTCATCAACCCCACGCCGACGCCCACGCCCACGCCGGAGCCCACGCCCACGGCCACGCCGACGCCAACGCCCGAACCGACGCCCACGGCCACGGCCACGCCGGAACCGACGCCCGAGCCCACGGCCACGCCCGTTCCGGCGCCTGCGGCCACGCCGGAACCGACGCCCACGCCAACGGCTACACCGACGCCCACGGCCACGCCCACGCCAACTCCTGAGCCCACGCCCACGCCGACGCCGGAACCGACGCCGACGCCCACGCCCGAACCAACTCCGACGCCGACGCCCACGGCCACGCCGGTCCCGCCCGCCACGGACGATGGCGGCGGCGGCGCGCCCGTCGTCATCATCGTGCTGGCCGTCATCGCGGGCCTCGCCGCCGTCGGCATCGCCGTCTTCTCCTGGCTCGCGCGCTCCGGGGAACGCCCGCCGCCCGGCGGGCCGCTCGGCGGAGCGCCGCCCTCGTTCCGCTCCCCGCCGCCTCCGCCGCGCCCGCCCGACGACGAGCCCGTGATCGGCGGACGTTAAGACGCCCGTACCCGCCCGCTGGACGCTAGCGCCGCCGTTCCCGATACTGGCCAGCGGCGGGCACGGAGCAGGATCGTGCGCGGATTGCACTTCACCCCCCTGTCGTTTCTTCTGGCGGCGCTGGCGCTGCTCGCCGCCGCGTGCAGCACCGGGACCGAGGTGTCGGTGGAGCCGGCCGTCACGGCCACGGCCACGGCCACGCCCTCCGCCACCGTCGCGCCCACTCAGGCGCCCGCGACCGCCGTCGCGGCCACGCCCGCCGCCACCCCCGAGCCGACGCCCGAGCCCTACGACGGCGAGCTCGCGGCCATGCGCATCCCCGCCCTCGGCGTGGACGCCGCCATTGAGTACGTCGGGACCATCCCGGGGCGCAGGCAGCTGGCCGCGCCCGGCCCCCACACCGTCGGCTGGTACCACATCTACGACAAGCCCGGCTTCGGCACGAGCTCCCTCTACTCCGCCCACAAGGACTACTGGCCCGACATCAAGGGGCCATTCCATTCGCTCACCGACCTCGGCGACGGCGACGAGATCATCGTGGTCATGGACGACGGGCGCGAGTACGTCTACGAGGTCTTCCTGCAGCGCCGCTACACCGTGGAAGACATCCCCATGAACGACCTCATCAAGCCGGAAGACGCCGACGACCCCGACCTGCGCCGCCCCGCCGGCGAGGAGTGGATCACGCTCATCACCTGCGGCGGCGAGTTCGTGGTCACGGCCGAACGCGGCTCCGGCATCTACCTGCACCGCGACGTCGTCATCGCGCGGCGCGTGGATGGGGCCTTCGCCCTGGCCGCCAACGTCCCCTGAGCGGGCGCGCGCCGCTGGGCGGGCTAGGCTAGCCGCGGAAGTCGAGGTACTGCTCGGGGTCGAGCGGGATGCCGCCGTGGCGGATCTCGAAGTGCAGGTGCTCGCCCGTGCTGAAGCCCGTCGAGCCGGAGTAGCCGAGCACGTCGCCCTGCTCCATCACCTGCCCCCACTCCACGGAGATGGAGCTGAAGTGCGCGTAGAGCGTCTCCCAGCCGTCGCCGCAGTTGATGATCACGTGGTAGCCGTAGCTGTAGTCCCACCACGCCACGCGCGTGACCGTGCCCGAGCAGCTGGCGAAGATGGGCGACTTCCAGTAGCCCCAGAGGCCGAGGTCGATGCCCTCGTGGATGCGCCCCTCGCCGCGGTAGGTGCCGAAGGTGTCCGTGATCGCGTTCCAGCCCGCCAGCGGCAGCGCGAACTTGCCGTCCGACGGCGGCGGCGGGCCGTACCAGTTGCCCCCCTCCTCCACCACCGGCGGCGGGGGCGGCGGCTTGCGCTCCGCCCCCGGCAGCAGCACGTAGCTCCCCGCCGTCAGCGCGCGCCCGTCGAACAGGTTGTTCGGGCGGAAGGCCACGACCGTCTCCGCGTCGATGTTGTCGTACAGCCCCACCACCGAGCTGAGCGTCTCCCCCTCCGCGACCGCGTGCAGGATGCCGTCCTGGAGCGGGATGAGGAGCGTCTGCCCCTCGTCCAGGTGGTCGTCGTGCGCCTCGAGGTTGTTGTCGAGGATCGTCGCCTCGGTGACCCCGTAGGCGGCCGCCAGCCCGGCGATGGTGTCGCCCGGCTGCGTCCGGTGATACGTGTGCGGCAGCAGCGGGTCGATCACGTCCGCCAGCGCGCCGCCGCCGCTGGCCGCGAACACCGTGCCCTCGCTCAGCGACGACTCCGTGCCGATGTTCTCCGCCAGGCGCAGGATGGCTCCGCCGCCCCCGCCCACGGCCCGCGGCTCCGTGCGCAGCGGCGACGGCGCCGTGCGCAGGCTCCCGCCCGGACGCAGGAAGGCGTCGTCCGCGCGCTCAATGGCGCGCACGCCGGTGAGGGGCACGGGCGGCACCGCCGCCACGAAGGGCGACTCCTCCACGCTCGTCAGGCGCGCCGCCAGCAGCGCCCCCATGCCCACCAGCGCCACCAGCAGCAGGTGCAGTCCCGCGCGCATCCCCCAGTGCCCGTGCGCGTGCGAGCGCGCCGCCGGGCGCGGGGGGCCGCCGATCAACGGCGCCTCGCCCGCGGACGCGAGCGCGGGTTCGTCGCCGGCGTCCGTCGCGCCGTCCACGCCGTCGTCGAGCGCGGGCGCGAGCCTCGGCGCGCCGTAGCCGCCGCCCGTCGCGCCGTCCGCGTCGTCGTCGATCGCGGGCGCGAAGTCGGCGATGGCGAGGGCCGTGGCCGCCTTGTTGGCCTTCATGCGCATGAGTTCGTCCGCACCCCCCGCTTCGCGAGGGCACATAACCTTGCCGGAAGCGTGCAGATCGCGCAAGGGGGCGCCCATGCGGTCCGTCCTCAGACCTCGGTCCGCAGCCCGGCGAGGAATTCGGCGTTCGTCTCCGTGCGCCCCAGCCGCTCCAGCAGGCGCTCCGCCGCCTCGTTCGGGTTCGGCGCGTTCTGCGCGATCATGGCCGTCATGCGCCGCACCAGCCACACGCCCTTGAGCGTGGCCTCGTCCAGCAGCAGCTCCTCCCGCCGCGTCGAACTCGCCTGGATGTCGATGGCCGGGTAGAAGCGCCGCTCCGCCAGCTTGCGGTCCAGCCGCAGCTCCATGTTCCCCGTGCCCTTGAACTCCTCGAAGATCACCTCGTCCATGCGGCTGCCCGTGTCGATCAGGCAGGTGGCGATGACCGTCAGCGAGCCCCCCTCCTCGCACTTGCGCGCCGCCCCGAAGAGCCGCTTCGGCGGGTAGAGCGCGATCGGGTCCACGCCCCCCGTGAGCGTGCGCCCGCTCGGCGGCAGGGCCAGGTTGTAGGCGCGCGTGGCCCGCGTGATGGAATCCATGAGCACCACCACGTCCTGCCCCCCCTCCACCAGCCGTCGCGCCCGCTCGAAGGCCATCTCCGCCACGCGCGTGTGGTCCTCCACCGGCTCGTCGAACGTGCTGCTGGCCACCTCGCCGCGCACGCTGCGGCGCATGTCCGTCACCTCCTCCGGCCGCTCCCCGATGAGCACCACCATGAGGTGCACGTCCGGGTGGTTGCTGGTGATGCCGTTGGCGATGTTCTGCAGCAGCATCGTCTTGCCCGCCTTCGGCGGCGACACGATCAGCGCCCGCTGCCCCCGCCCGATGGGCGCGATCAGGTCGATCAGCCGGTGCGTCAGGTTCTCCGGCGTCGTCTCCAGCCGCAGCTGCTCGTTGGGGAACACCGCCGTCAGGTTCTCGAAGAAGGGCCGCCGCTTCGCCGCCTCCGGGTCCAGCCCGTTCACCGCCTCCGCCTTCTGCAGCCCGTAGTACTTCTCGTTGTCCCGCGGCGTGCGGATCTGCCCCGTCACGTAGTCGCCCGGACGCAGCGCGAAGCGCCGCAGCTGCGACTGCGACACGTAGATGTCGTGCGGCCCCGGCAGCATCGACTCCCCCCGCAGGAAGCCGTAGTTGCCGTCGTCCGACACCTCCAGGAAGCCCCCCGAGAACAGGTTCCCGCGCCGCTCCGCCTGCGTCTGCAGCAGCCGGAAGATGAGGTCGCGCTTGCGCAGCGTGGCCGCGTTGTCCACGCCCAGCTCCCGCGCCAGCCGGATCAGGTCGCCGCGCGTGGCGCCCTCCAGCTCGCTGATGTTGAGCGTCGGCGCGGCCGTCCCGTCCTCGCGGGCGATGGGGGCCTTCTCGGCGGCGGGGGATTCCGGTGCGCGTGTGATGGCGGCGATCCTGACGCCCGCTGCGAGCGGCGCTCGCTCGATGCGGGACTGATGCGTGGGAGACCTCGAACCCCGTCGGTGTGGCTGGCGAGCGCTGCGGCGATGGCCGGGCTCCGGTGTCCAGCGAGCGGCAAGAATACGTCCCCCGCGCGCAACGCGCAAACGCAAGCGCAAGCGCCCCGCTTTGCGCGCAACCGCCCGCCCCCCTACCATGCCCCGCGTGAGGCATCGCACCTAGATGGCCAACACCCGCTCGGCGATGAAGCGCTGGCGGCAGTCGCTGCGGCGGCGCGCCCGCAACCGCTCCGTGCGCTCCGAGTCGCGCACCGCTGTGCGCGCCGTGCGCGAGGCCGCCGCCGGCGACGCCGACCGCTACGGCGAGGCCTTCTCCCGCGCCTCCTCCACGCTCGACCGCGCCGCCCGCAAGGGCGCCATCCCCGCCGGGCGGGCGGATCGCGCCAAGCGCCGGCTCGCCGCCCTGCGCCCGCGCTAGCGGCCCCGCCGGTGGCCCGCCCGTGACGGAGCCGCCCCCCGCCCCCGCGCGCGTCGACGTCGTCCTCCCCTGCTACAACGAGGTTCCCGTCCTGCGCGCCAGCGTCGAGCGCGCCCTCGCCTGCTTCGCCGAACACCCCCGCTTCGACTGGCGGCTCGTCATCGCCGACAACGGCTCCACCGACGGCTCCGCCGACCTCGCCCGCGCCCTCGACGCCGAGCACGGCCCCGTGCACGCCCTCGTCCTGCCCGTGAAGGGCCGCGGGCTCGCCCTGCGCGAGGCCTGGCTCGCCAGCGACGCCGACGTCGTCTCCTACATGGACGTCGACCTCAGCACCGACCTCGCCCACCTGCCCGACCTGATCGCCATGGTGGCGGACGGAACCTGCGACGTGGCCATCGGCTCGCGCCTCCACCGTCGCGCGCGCACGGAGCGCTCGCTCAAGCGCGAGATCACCTCGCGCGGCTACGTGCTGCTCATCCGCGCCTTCTTCCCGCGCCTGCGCATCACGGACGCGCAGTGCGGCTTCAAGGCGCTCAGCCGCCACGCCGTCGAGTCCCTGGTCCCCGCCATCGAGAACGGCATGTGGTTCTTCGACACGGAGCTGCTCGTGCTCGCCCACCGCCGCGGCCTCCGCATCCGCGAGCTGCCCGTGCGCTGGGTGGAGGACCCGGACACGAAGGTGCGCATCGTCTCCACCGCCATCGAGGACGTGCGCGGGCTCTTGCGGATGCGCTTCGGGCGGCCCCGCGCGGCGCGCGTTTGACCGCCCGCATCGGGAGCGGTATAACCCGCGTGCGGCGGATTCACGACCGCGCCGGGGGCCCGAACGCCGCCCGGCAGACCGGAACGGAGCGTGCGCGCGCAGTGGAAGTCGGCGAGTTCCTCGAGCTGGTTTTCGTCTTCATCACCATCTTCGTGGGCCTGGGCGTCATGGCGCTCTTCGGCAAGTGGTGGGAGCGCTAGCGCCATGGCCCTCGAGCAGCCCGCCCGCCCCACCCTCGGCGACCGCGTCTACGACAAGCTCTTCCACAACTACGTGTGGCGCTCCATCTTCCGCACGGGCTACCCCAACACGCCCCGCAACCAGATGCTGGCCGTGGCCACCAACGTCTTCCTCCACCTGCACCCCACGCGCATCCACCGCACGCACGTGAAGATCACGCACACCTACTGCCTCGGCGGCCTCACCTTCTTCATGTTCCTCGGCCTCACCGTCACCGGCATCCTGCTCATGTTCTACTACGTGCCCAGCGTGGACCGCGCCTACCTCGACATCCAGAACATCCAGACGAACGTCCAGTTCGGCCAGCTCATGCGCAACATGCACCGCTGGATGGCCCACGCCATGGTCATCCTCGTCTTCCTGCACATGCTGCGCGTCTTCTACACCGGGGCCTACAAGCCCCCGCGCGAATTCAACTGGGTGGTGGGCGTCGTGCTGCTCGTGCTCACCTTCCTGCTCAGCTTCACGGGCTACCTGCTGCCGTGGGACCAGCTCGCCTTCTGGGCCATCACCGTGGGCACCAACATCGCCGGCTCCGCCCCCGTGCTCGGCCCCAAGACGAAGTTCTGGCTGCTGGGCGGCTTCGAGGTCGGCCCCGATGCCCTCATCCGCTTCTACACCCTGCACGTCATCGGCCTGCCCCTGCTGGCCGCCATCTTCATGGCCGTCCACTTCTGGCGCATCCGGCGCGACGGCGGCCTGGCGCGCCCCCTGTAGGCGCGGCGGTGAGCTGACCCCATGGCCGCCGTCGTCGTCGCCCGTCCCGCCGCGCGCCCCACGCCGCGCGCCCGCGACGAGGAGGTGCTCGTCTGGCCCGACCTCGTCTTCGTCGAATTCATCTCCGCCCTCCTCTTCACCGTCGCCCTCTTCTTCCTCTCCTTCGCCATGAACGCCCCCCTGCTCGACGAGGCCAACGCCAACGTCACCAACGACCCGGCCAAGGCCCCCTGGTACCTCCTCAACCTGCAGGAGCTGCTGCTGCACATGAACCCCGCGCTGGCGGGCATCATCGTGCCCACCGTGTGGCTCATCCTGCTCGGCGCCTTCCCCTACTTCGACCAGGCCACCGAGGGCCAGGGCCGCTGGTTCGCCGACGCCAACTCCATCCGCAACACCGTCGTCTCCTACTTCGTCGGCTTCCTCGGCACGCTCGCCCTCATCCTCTGGAACTCCGGCAAGGTGGCCCTCTGGCTGAAGGAATGGTTCGGCATCTCCGGCGGCGGCCAGCTGGCCTTCCTCGAACGCTCCGCCGCGCTCAAGGACCCGTCCATCGTGCCCTGGCCCGACTGGGCCTCCTCCATCCCCTACCTCTGGTTCAACCTCAAGATCCTGGACGAGGGGCCGGGCGCGGGCGTCACCACCTTCCAGAAGATCGACCTGCCCACGCTGCTGGTGGACATCGGCATCCCCGCGGGCTTCATGGTCGGCCTCTCCTGCCTGCTCATCTACGCCTTCTGGCGCATCGGCTGGGTGCTCACGCGCCGCGACGCCCTCATCACCCTCATGAGCGGCTTCGTGGGCGTGTTCCTCATGCTCACCATCATCGGCACCGCCTTCCGCGGCCCCGGCCAGGACCTCATCTGGCCCTGGGACCTGCGCACGCTCGAGGGCATCCCCGGACAGGAGTGACAAGCGCATGGCGCAAGCGCGGCGAATAGAGCAGGCCCGGCAGGTGGAGGCGCGCAAGGTGTCGCGCCGCTCCTTCATGCGCGTGAGCGCCTTCGCCGGCCTCACCCTCTTCACGGGCGCCCTCAGCGCCGCCTTCCTCGGCTTCTTCAACCTGCGCAGCCCCACCGGCTTCGGCCGCCCCGTCACCGTCCCCAAGATCCAGGTCCCCGAACCCGGCGCCGAGCCCGTGCGCGTCACCGAGGGCAAGTTCTGGCTGGTCAACCTCGACGGCGCCGAGGGCGACGTGCTCGGCCAGGGCGGCGCGGGCGGCCTCGTCGCCCTCTACTGGAAATGCCCCCACCTCGGCTGCACCGTCCCCTGGCGCGGCGATTTCGACGGCGCCGCCGTGGCCTTCCCCGGCATCGTCGGCTGGTTCCGCTGCCCCTGCCACGGCTCCACCTACTCCCGCGCGGGCGTGCGCGTCTTCGGCCCCGCCCCCCGCCCCATGGACACCTTCCTCGTGACCGAGAACGCCGACGGCTCCGTCACCGTCAACACGCGCGCCATCACCCTCGGCGGCAACCCGCCCAACCCCCTGCGGGCCATCCCCTATGACGGCTAGCGCGCGGAGGACGCGGTGAACACCCAGCGGCAGATCTTCCTCGTCGTCGTCCTCATGTTCGTCACGGTCGCGGGCTGCGCCGCCTACACCGCCATCGACCTGCCCCTCCGCGCCCAGCGCCAGGCCGACTTCTTCGTGAACGAGTCCATCGAGCGCGGCGCCCTCCTCTACGCCAACAACTGCCGCACCTGCCACGGCATCCGCGGCGAGGGCGGCGTCGGCCTCACCATCAACAAGCCCTCCTTCCGCGACCAGGAGCCCCTCGCCCTCACCCGCAACCAGGACCTCATCCGCCGCACGCTCGAATGCGGGCGCGCGGGCACGCTCATGCCCGCCTGGCTCGACGGCAACGGCGGCAGCCTCACCGCCAACCAGATCGAGCACCTCGTGCGTCTCCTCACCGCCCCCCTCGAGGAGGACGTCTACGACGCCAACGGCAACCCCACCAACCACGGCTGGCTGGCCGCCGTCGAGTTCGCCCACAACCTCAACCACGAATCCAACGCCTCCGTCACCGGCGACACCCTCGGCCTCGTGGCCGATGCCCACGGCGTGGGCGGGCGCGAGGTGGCCGCCCTCAACGGCTTCGCCTCCCCCGACGAGGTCATCCCCAAGGGGCGCGTCGTGCGCCTGCCCGACGGACGCGCGACGAAGGCCGAGGCCAACGACACCCCCCGCAAGCTCGCCTCCCGCCTCTCCGCCGGCGCCGTCATCCTCGCCGAACTGAACGGCATCCCCCACGCCTTCGACGGCGACGGCGCCTTCTACCTGCCCTACGACGGCGACGACGACCGCCTCGCCCTCAACCCCGACGCCGACCCCCGCGCCACCGGCCTGCTGCCGGGCCAGACGCTGCGCCTGCCCCCCGACGCCACCCTGCTCGTGCGCGCGGGCGACACGCTCGACGCCATCGCCGAGCGCCACGGCCTCGACGCCGACGCCATCCGCGCCCGCAACCCCGGCCTGCTCGCCATCGTCGGCGACGTCCCCGGCGACCGCGAGATCGGCGGCGCGCGCCGCCTCCTGCTGCCCGACGGCGCGCTCTACTTCGCCAGCGCCAGCGACACCCTCGCCGACGTGGCCGAGAGCCACTTCCTGCCCGTGCTGGCCGAGGACGGCGGCGGCGCCGTGATCGGCCTGAGCGACCTGCCCGCCGCCGTGCTCGCCGCCGACAACGGCCTCGAGGAGGACGCCGCCCTCGCCGAGGGCCAGGCGCTGGCCCTGCGCCCGGGCGCGCGCTACGCCGTCCAGTTCGGCGACACGCTCGCCTCCATCGCCGCCGCCCACGGCGTGACCGAGGCCGCCCTGCGCGCCGCCAACGGCATCGCCCCCGGCGAGCAGATCTCCACCGAGGTCTGGATCGCCCTGCCCCCCGTCGAGCGCTACGTGGTGCGCGCCTCCACGCTCGCCGAGGTCGCCTCCGGCTTCGGCAACGTGACCGCCGCCACCCTCGGCGAGGCCAACGGCGTGGACGCCGAGGCCGTCCTGCCCGCGGGCAAGGTGCTGCGCTTCCCCGACGACGCCTGGGGCGCGGCCCCCGCCGACCAGATCAACCCCGGCACCGCCTGCATCGAGCACGCCCTCTCCGACAGCTCCTTCCAGACGCTCCCGGGCATCGGCTCCGGCCCCATCGAAATCGACGAGCCCGACGACGTCACCGCCGACGCCCTCATCCTCGCCAACGCCAACGACTGGACCGTCGTGGCCGACGGCGAGGCCCGCACGCCCAACCGCGCGGGCGTCAAGGTGCTCGCCGGAACCGCCGTCGCGTTCGAGAACGTCGAGGGCCTGCACACCATCACCATCGACGGCGAGAAGCGCGGCGACGACCTCGAACAGGCCGGGACCGTGCGCGCCATCGTCTTCGACGCCCCCGGCGAGTACCGCATCACCTGCGACTACCACGCCGACATGATCGCCGTCGTCTTCGTCGTCGGGGAAGAGTAGCGGCGCGCTTCGTTGACGCTCCCGCCGGGGCGCGCCTACGATCAGCGGGCCGGACGACGGCCCGGCAGCAGGAGGGAACGCCACATGGCGGCACAGACGGGAAAGCGCTACCTCTGCCCGAAATGCGGCGCCGAGTTCATCGTCACGAGGGGCGGCGAGGGCGAACTCCGCTGCGGCGACACGCCCCTCGAACTGAAGCGGAAATAGCGCGGGAAGGAGCCTTCGCATGGCCGTGCAGATGGGCAAGCGGTACAAGGACGAGGAGACCGGCATCGAGGTGCTGGTGCTCAAGGCGGGCGACTGCGACCTGCGGGTCGACGAGCGCGACATGGAGCTCATGCAGCCCAAGGTGCTCCCCTCCGCCGACTGACGCGCGTCCCCCCGCGCGCGGGCCCGCGCGCCCGTTGACCATACGCGCGTTCTGTGCAACGCTGTGCAGCCGTGAGCACCCCGGCCGCACGCGCCATCCGCGGCGCGCTGGACCAGCTGGAACGGCGCGACCGCCACGTGTTCGCCGCGCGCACCCTCCACCTGCGCCGCGACGCCGCCGGACGCCCCTCGACCGCGCCCGGCGGGCCCTTCACGCTCGAAGCCCTCGGGCGCGTCTACGGCGTCACCCGCGAGCGCGTGCGCCAGCTGCAGCGCCGCACCGAGCGCAGGCTGCGGCGCGAACTCGACGACTCCCCCGCCGCCAGCGAGCTGGCCCGCGCGCTGCGCGCCGGCCTCGGCGTGGCCTACCCCCTCGACGCGCTGGGCGAGGCCCCGGAGCTGGCGGCCATGGCCCCGTCGGGCGCGGACATGGACGCCGACGAGCGCGCCGAACTCTGGCGCGCCTCCATCTGGTACGCGGGCTTCGCCATCGCCCTCAGGCGCTTCGAGCCGGCGGAGGGGGGCTGGGCCCTGCGCGAGGGCGTCACGCCCGACGACCTGCTGGCGGGCCTGCGCGAGCGCGCCGAGGCCACGGGCAGGCTCGCCCTGCGCGACGCCCGCGCCGCCCTCGCCGCCGCCTCCGTCTCCCCCGCCGTCGTCACCGCCCTCCTCGACGAGACGCCCAACGGCATGAAGCGCTTCGGCGAGACCTTCCTCCCCTGGCCCCCGAGCCTCACCGACAAGGCCGAGGTCATCCTGCGCTGGCTGAGCCGCCCCGCCACCGACGTCGAGCTCTTCGACCTCATCGAGGAGTCCCGCTCCCGCCGCGGCTTCCGCAACCGCCTCACCGAGGACCGGCGCTTCATGCGCACCGACCGCTCCACCTTCGCCCTGCGCGACTGGGGCCTCGAGAAGTACCGCGGCATCTCCGACGAGATCGTGGCCATCATCGCGCAAAACGGCGGCGAGGCCCGCATGAACGACATCGTCATCGCCGTCACGGACCGCTTCACCGTGGCCGAGAGCTCCGTGCGCGCCTACGCCAACGCCCCCCGCTTCGTCTCCGAGAACGGGCGCGTGCGCCTCCGCACCGACGAGCCCGTGAACATCGCCTTCCCCGACCCCCTCACCGTCGCCGGCGTCTACCGCCCCGCCCCCGACCGCCTGCGCTACCTGCTCGCCGTCATCCGCGACACCATGCGCGGCTCCGGGCGCATGGTGCCCTCCCCCGTGGCCAACGCGCTCGGCGTGGGCCCCGGCAAGGACGCGATCTACGAGTCCGCCACGGGCGTGCGTGTCCGCATCAGCTGGCTCATGGCCTCCCCCAGCGGCCCCAACATCGGCAGCGTCAAGTCGCTGGCCGAGGCGACCGGCTCGCGCATCGGCGACCGCCTCGCCCTCGATTTCGACCTCTCCCGCCGCGCCGTCGCCGCCACGCGCGTGCCCGCCGGGGCCGCGGGCGCGGAACGCCTGCGCCTCTCCCTCGGCGAGGATCCGGGGGACCGCCCCCTGGAGGCGCTCGCCGCCGCCCTGCGCGTCGAGCCCGGCGCCGTGCGCGAGACGCTGCGCGCGCGCCGCGACGCCGACATGCTCGCCGCGCTCGCCGCCGTCGCCCCCGCGTGAGGTTCGCGCGGCTCGTCGAACGGCGCATCCTCGGGGCGATGGAGGAGGGCGCCTTCGAGGGCCTCGCGGGCGAGGGACGGCCCCTGCCCGCGCGCGACGGGGATCGCCTGGCCGGAGACCTGCGCCTCGCCCACCACGTGCTCGCCAACGCCAACGTCCTGCCGGAGTGGCTCGAACTGGCCCGCGACATCGAGCGCGAGTCGGCGCGGCTGGACGCCATCGAACGCGCCCACGCCGAACTCGCGCGCCGCGCCGCCGCCACGGGCGCCTGGCGCGCGCTGGCCCCGCGCATCGCCGAACGCCGCCGCCGGTTCGCCGAAGCCGCGCGCGACCTGCGCGCCAAACAGGACCGCTACAACCTCGAGGCCCCGGGCATCCTCGCCGAGCGCCCGGGCGTGTGGGTGGAGGAGCGGCTGCGGCGGCTGGACGCGCGCGTGCGCGACGCCGCTTCCCCGCGCGCGCCGTCGGTGGTACCGTGAGCGCCGCTCCCCGCGAACGGCGGGCGATTCCGAGCCGAAGGGCGGTGAACCGGCGGCGTGGCTGAAATCATTGTTGGCGAGGACGAGGCCTTCGAGTCCGCGCTCAAGCGCTTCAACAAGCGCGTGCAGCAGGACGGCATCCTCTCCGAGACGCGCAAGCGTCAGCACTACGAGAAGCCCAGCGTGAAGCGCAAGAAGAAGGAGGCCGCGCGCCTGCGCAAGCTGCGCAAGAAGCAGCTCCGCGCCGAGGCGCGCGCGCGTTCGGGGCGCTAGCCCCATGACGCCCCTGCGCGACCGCATCGCGGGCGACCTGCGCGAGGCCGTGCGCGCCCGCGACGAGCCCCGCAAGAGCGCCCTGCGCCTGCTCAGCGCCGCCATCCGCAACGCCGAAATCGAGGCCCGCGGCGAACTCGACGAGGGCGGCATCCTCGCCGTCGTCCAGCGCCAGGCGAAACAGCGCCGCGAGAGCATCGACGAATTCCGCCGTGGCGGGCGCGACGACCTCGTCGAGCGCGAGGAGCTGGAGCTGCGCGCGCTCGCGGGCTACCTGCCCGAACCCGCCGCGCGCGAGGAACTGGTCGAGGCCGCGCGCGAGGCCATCGCCGCCGCCGGGGCCTCCGGCCCGCGCGACCTCGGCAAGGTCATGCCAGCGCTCGTGGAGCGCTTCCGCGGGCGCGCCGACGGCCGCGAGATCAGCGCCGTCGTGCGCGAGCTGCTCGGCTAGCCGCCCGCGTCCGCCTCCTCGTCGGGGAAGCCCAGCTCGCGCCGCACGAGCGCGCCGATCGTCCCCGCCGCGCTCTCCCCCGCCACCAGCGAGCTCTTCATGAGGGCGAAGGCGAACTCGCGCTCCGGATCGGCGAAGCCCAGCGCGCCGCCCGCGCCCGGATGCCCGAAGGCGCTCGCGCGCGGGCCCATGGCCGAGATGGGGCCGCTCTGCAGGTAGCCCAGCGCCTTCCGCACCGGCTGCCCGATGACGAGGTCCACGTCGTCCGTCTGCGTGCGCGTGGCCGTGCGCACGCGCTCCTCCGGCAGGATGCGCGCGCCGTCCAGCGCGCCCCCGTTCCCCAGCGCCGCGTAGAGGCGCGCCAGCGAGCGCGCGTTCATCAGCCCGCCGTGGCCGGGCAGGACCGCGCGCCGCACGACGGGATCGTTGTAGGGCGCCGCGAGGATGCCCACGGCGGGCGGGATGGCGCGCAGGATGAGCGCGTCCGGCGGCGGGGGAGGGGCGTCCCCGCGCGGGCCGTCCGCCAGCCGCGCCACGCGCGCCTCGTCCGCCCCCGACACGCCCAGGTGGATGCCGTCCAGCCCCAGCGGCGCGCAGATCTCCTCCCGCACGATGCGCTCGATGGGCCGCCCGTCGGCGCGCCGCGCCGCCTCGCCCAGGATCCAGCCGAAGGTGTAGGCGTGGTAGCCCGTGCGCGCGCCCGGCTCCCACAGCGGCTCCAGCGCCGCGATGGCCCCGCACATGTACTCCCAGTCCGCCATGAGCGCGGGCGTCACGCCCTCCGGCATCTGCGGCGTCCCCGCGCGGTGCGTGAGCGCGTGGCGGATGGTGACGCCCTGCTTCCCCCGCTGCGCGAACTCCGGCCAGTGCGCCGCCACCGGCTCGTCGTAGGCGAGCACGCCCCGCTCGACCAGCAGGTGGATGGCCGTCGACGTCACCCCCTTCGTGCAGGAGAAGGAGGTGAAGAGCGTGTCGCCGTCCACGGGGCGGCCCGTCTCCGCGTCCGCCAGCCCCGCCCAGGCGTCCACCACCTGCTCGCCGCGATGCCAGGCGGCCACCTGCAGGCCGCTCTCCGCGCCGCTCGCGATGAGCGCCTCCAGCGCCGCCGTCACGCGCGCGTTGAGGTCCGTCATGGCCGCGCCTCCGCGGGAACGCCCGCGCCCGCACGATACGCCCGCGCGGGAACGGCGGGCCGCTCTGCTATCATCGACGCGAACGCCCCCATGCTGCGCCGCCGTCCCGATCCCGTCGTCACGCGCAGGGGCGCGGCCACCTTCGGCGCGCTCGTCGCCATCGGCGCCATCGTGCTGGCCGCGCCCCTCCTGCCCGGCGAGAGCCAGCCGGACGAGGGCTCGCTCGCGCCCCGCGACTTCTTCGCCGCGCGCGACGGCGAATTCGTCTCCGAAGCGCGCACGGCGGCGGCGCGCGCCGAGGCCGCCGGGGCCGTCGAGCCCGTCGAGGTCGCGCTCGAGGACGCCCCCGCGCGCCAGCTCGAACGCCTCGCCCTCCTGTTCGAGGAGGTCGAGCGCCTGCGCCAGCGCGAGGGTCTCTCCGCCGGGGAGCGCCTGCGCGCGCTGGGCGAGCTGCCCGTCGGCGCGGACCTCGGACGCGCCATCCGCTCCACCCTCCTCTCCCTCGCCCCCGCCGACCTGGAGTCCCTGCGCGCCGCCGCCCGCGAGGGCGTGGACGTGCTGCTCGGCTCGCCCCTGCGCGCGGAGGACGCGCGCAACCGCATCGAGGCCTACCTGCTCGTGGGCGAGGTGCCCTCCTTCCGCAACGGCGAGGGCGCCCTGCGCGAGCTGCTCGACGCCTTCGTCGTGCCCACCGTCGGCATCGACGAGGCGGAGACGGCGGCGCGCCGCGAGGCCGCCCGCGAGGCCGTCGAGCCCGTCGCCGTCGCCCATGCCGCGGGCGAGCTGATCGCGGCGGAGGGCCGCCCCCTCGACGCCGCCCTCATCGAGGCCCTGCGCGCCACCGGCGCCATCCGCCAGGGCTTCGACGTCTCCGACCTGGGCGCTGCCATGCTCATGGGCGCGGCCCTCGGCGCCGTCCTCGGCGTCTACCTCTACCGCCTGCAGCCCTTCGGACGCCCCGCCGAACGCCGCGCGCTCATGGTCCTCATCGCCGTGCTGGGCACGCTCGCGGCGGTGCGCCTCGCCCTGCCCGCGCTGCTGCCCGACACGGACGCGCGCTTCTTCCCCTACGCCCTGCCCGTGGCCGCCGCCGCCGTCGTCGTCTCCTCCGTCTCCGCGCCCCGCTTCGGCGCCATGGTGGCCGTGGCCGTGGCGCTCTACGCCGGCTTCATCGCCGCCACCGCCCCCGACCTCGCGGGGGCCGCCTTCACGAGCGTGCTCGAACCGCTCGAACTGGTCATCGCCTACGCCGCGGGCGGGCTGGCGGGCGCCGCCGCCATGCAGCGCACCGAGCGCCTCGGTCGCTTCGCCATGGCCGGGCTGGCCGCCGCCGCCGCCACGGGCGTCGTGCTCGTCGCCTTCTGGCTGCTCACGGAGCAGCGCGCCGCCGCCAGCCTCGGCTGGATCGCGCTGGCCGCGGGGGCCGCGGGCGCGGGCGCCGCCGTCCTCGGCCTCGCCCTGCACGTGCTCCTCTCCCTCGCCCTGCGCGTCACCACGCGCATGCAGATCATGGAGCTGGCGCAGGCCGGTCACCCCCTCCTGCGCGAACTGCAGGAGCGGGCCCCCGGCACCTACCACCACAGCATGCTGGTGGGCGCGCTGGCCGAGCGCGCCGCCAACCGCATCGGCGCCGACGGCCTGCTCGTGCGCGCGGGCGCCCTCTACCACGACATCGGCAAGCTGCGGCAGCCCGACTACTTCATCGAGAACAACATCGCCGGCGGCGCCAGCCCGCACGACGCCCTCGCCCCCGCCCAGAGCGCCGCCATCATCCACGGCCACGTCACCGGCGGCCTCGAACTGGCCCGCCGCCACCGCCTGCCCGCCATCGTGCGCGACTTCATCCCCCAGCACCACGGCACGCGCCTCGTCGCCTACTTCTACCGCAAGGCCCTCGAGGAGGGCGCCGCCGACCCCGACGCCTTCCGCTACCCGGGCCCCCGCCCCCGCGCCAAGGAGCACGCCATCGTCATGCTCGCCGACTCCTGCGAGGCCCTCGTGCGCGCCAGCCAGCCCCGCACCCACGAGGAGATCGACGAACTGGTCAACGGCGTCTTCGCCGAGCGCCTCGCCGAGGGCCAGATGGACGACTGCGACATCACCATGCGCGACCTGCAGGAGGTGGCCGCCAGCTTCCGCGGCACCCTGCGCGCCGTCTACCACCCCCGCATCGAGTACCCCGACGCGCCCGCGATGGACGCCCCGGAACCCGGCGGCGAACCCGCCCCGGACCCCCTTCCCCCGCCCGACGCGGACGCCCCCGCCTGAGCCTGCTAGAATGCCCGCCATGCGCTTCGCCGTCGTGCGCTTCCCCGGCACCTGGAGCGACCGCGACTGCCGCCGCGCGCTCGTCGACGTGCTCGGCCAGCGCGCCGACATCGTCTGGCACCGCGAAACCTCCCTCGCCGGCTACGACGCCATCGTCCTGCCCGGCGGCTTCTCCTACGGGGACTACCTGCGCTGCGGCGCCATCGCCCGCTTCTCCCCCGTCATGGAGGCCGTGGGCCGCGCCGCCGCCGCCGGCGTCCCCGTCATCGGCATCTGCAACGGCTTCCAGATCCTCTGCGAAAGCGGCCTCCTGCCCGGCGCGCTCATGCGCAACCGCGGCCTGCGCTTCCGCTGCGAATGGACCCACCTGCGCGTGGAGGGCGGCGGCTCCCCCTGGACCGCCGGCATCGCCCCGGGCGAGGTCCTGCGCATCCCCATCAGCCACGGCGAGGGCTCCTACCAGGCCGACCCCGCCACGCTCGACGCCCTCGAACGCGACGGGCGCGTCCTCTTCCGCTACTGCGACGAGCGCGGCGAGCCCGCGCCCGCCGCCAACCCCAACGGCAGCGCCCGCAACGTCGCGGGCGTCCGCGACGAGGCCGGCAACGTCGTCGGCCTCATGCCCCATCCCGAACGCGCCGCCGAGCAGCTCCTCGGCGGCGCCGACGGCAACCGCATCTGGCAATCCGTGATCGACGCCGCGGCGGGGGTCGCGGCCTAGGGCGCGGGGCGCGCACAGACGCCCGGCCCAGGGAGGCGCCGTATGACGGCCATGAACGCGAGCTACCCCGTCCAGCTGGAGGTCGATCCGGCGGTCCCCCAGAACCGCCTCGCCGTCCTCCTGCGGCTCATCCTCATGATCCCCCACATCATCATCTGGTACTTCCTCGGCATCGTGCAGGAAATCGTGGGCCTGCTCTCCTGGATCGTGATCGTGATCACGGGCCGCCTCCCCGCCGGGCTGCACCGCTTCGCCACCGGCCTGCTCCGCTGGAGCGCGCGCCTCAACGCCTACGCCAGCCTCCTCACCGGCGTCTATCCGCCCTTCTCCATCGGCGAGGAACCCCGCTACCCCGTGCGCCTCTCCGTGGCCGAACAGACCACGGGCCGCAACCGCCTCACCGCCCTCGTGCGCATCATCCTCGTGCTCCCGCACGTCATCGCCCTCGCCGTCGTCGGCATCCTCGTCACGCTCGTCGAGATCGTGGCGTGGCTGGTCGCGATCGCCATCGGCCGCGTCCCCGACGGCCTCCACGCCCTCATCGCGGGCTACAACGTCTGGGGCGCGCGCGCGTCCGCCTACTTCCTCCTGCTGGTGGACGACTACCCGCCCTTCAGCATGAAGTAGGAACGCCATGGCCTACGCCGCCAGCCCCGCCGAGGCCGAGCTCGCCACGCAGGGACGTCGCTTCGCCGGCTTCGTCCTCGACGTCCTGCTCTTCGCCTTCACGCTCGGCATCGGCTGGCTCATCTGGTTCCTCGTCATCGCCGGGCAGGGCCAGACGCCCGCCAAGCAGATCCTCAAACTGCGCGTCGTGCGCGAGGACGGCCAGCCCGCGTCGTACGGCTGGATGCTCCTGCGCGAAATCGGGGTCAAGTGGCTCGCCTTCATCGTGCTCAACCTCGTTCTGGTGGCGCTCATCGGCGACGTTGGCGCCTGGGCCCACGTCGCGATCTTCGCCGCCTGCGCCCTCTGGTGCGTGTGGGACGCGAACCGCCAGTGCCTCTGGGACAAGGCCCTCACCACGCTCGTCGTCTACGACCCGGCGGGCGTGGGCGCTCCCGGCGTCGCGCCCGCCGTCCGCACGGAGTCGTCCGAGGCCGCCGAGAACCTGCGCACGCTCGCCGAGATGCGCGACCGAGGCCTCCTGTCCGAAGCCGAATACGAGGAGCGCCGCCAGCGCGAACTGGAGCGCCTGTAGGCTTGGCGGCATGGCCGTCGCGCAGCAGCCCCCGACCGTCGCGGCCGTGGCGGAGGCGGGCTTCGGCGACGCCTTCCCGCGGCGCCTCGCCACGCTCCCCGATGCGCCGTAGCCCCCGCGCGTCCCCGTCGGGTGTACGATGGGGCGCATGGACGCGCGCGCACTCGCCAGGACGCCCGCCGTGCGCGATTTCGCGCCAGTGCGGTAGGATCGGCGCACGCACGGGGAGAGGAGGTGGGCGATGCCCATGTTCGCCGTCGTCCTGAACGAGCCGAACGACGCCGTCGCCGGGCGCATCCGCGCGGCCTGGCCCGAACCGGAGCACATCGCCATCGGCGAAACCGTCTATCTGGTGGCGGGCGACATGCCCATCGACACGGTGCTCGAGAAGGCGGGCCTCATCGGCGCCTCCCCCGTCGAGGGGGCCACGGGCTTCGCCCTGCAGATGAGCGGCACCTACGGAGGCCGCGCCCACAAGACCATCTGGGACTGGTTCGACCGCGCCGCGGACCGGCAGCTGGCGACGGCGTGACGGACTCACCGGAGGACTCCGGGGCCATCCTCGTCCGCCTCGTGCGCGCCGAGATCGGCCTGCGCCACGCCGCCAGCGACGCCGACATCGAGCGGCTCCGCACCGAGATCGCGCGCCTCGAAACGAAGATCGAGGCCGTCAAGACCTGGACGCTGTTGCGCATGCTCGGCGTCATCGGACTGACCACCGGGGCGCTGGTCGCCATCGCCGCCATCGTGGGCGCGGTTGGCGCCTTCCTGACACGGTAGCCCCGCGCTTGCGCGCGACGGCGCGCGTGCTACGCTGGGCGCGCGCCATTCGCGTCCGCGCGCGGGCCGAACAGGGGAGGCCATGCCGAATTACCCCCCCCCCCCCCCGTAAGCGCGACGCCACCATCAAGCGGAGTGCGCCGTGAAACGCCTGCTGCTCGCCCTGCCCGCCGCCGCGCTCGTCGTCGTCGCCATGCTCGCGCCCGCCCCCGACGGCCAGCGCGCCAGCGCCCAGACCGGCTCGCCCCCCGCCTTCGCCGACGACGCCGTCACCTACACGCTCGTCTCCGGCGCCGCCGCCGCCACCCCCTTCACCATCCTCGGCTTCCCCGCCTACACCGCGAGCACCGTCAGCGGCGCCAGCCACTCCTGCGCCCTCTCCACCGCCAAGGCCAACGCCTCCAACGACCCCGCCGACTTCAAGACCACGGGCACGAACGTCTCCGGCTTCACGGTCGGCATCACCGCCGCCAACCAATGCGGGGTCTACTACCAGGGCACGGGCGTCACCAACGTCGACAACTCGCTCGAGGCCGTCTCCATCGCCGTCACCGTCAGCGACGGGCGCAACAACGCCGGCAACGCCGCCGACACCAGCGCCGACGACACCGTCAACGTGACCGTGAAGCTCATCAACGGGCCCACCACCGACCACGAGGCCCTCGACGCCCTCTACGACAACTTCGGCGGCGGCGCCTGGGCCCCCGGCGTGAACTGGCGGAGTGGCGACAGCATCTCCAACACCTGGGGCACCACCTCGAAGACCCTCCGGCTCACGGTCGGGTCGCAGGGCGGGCGCACGGGCTACAGCGCCAACGAACTCGCCCCGGATTTCACCGCCATCGGCTCCCTGCGAAGCGGCACTAACATAGTCGTAGCGGGCGGCTTCAACAAGCCTCTGCGCGGGCTCTGGCGAACCACCGCCGGCGTGCTCCAGACGTGGGACACGGAGGCCGTCCGCCCCAGGAGCGACTACAACGGCCACGGCCTGCGCTTCGGAGGAGCCACGGGAACCGTCTTCGTGTTCGACGCGGCCAGCTCGGCGACCAACAGTGAATTCTCCGGGCGCGGCTTCGCCTGGAGCGGCGCGCCGGCCAGCATCGTGCCCTCGTCGGGGAACTGGGACGTGGAATTCGGCACGGCCAGCGTCACCGTCACCCACGGCGCCATCGTCACCTCGGGGAGCGGCGCGTGGACCGGCGTCACGTTCACGGGCGGCCGCGTCACCGCCATCTCGCTGCCGGATCGGGGGGTGATAGGTCTGCTCAGCGGCCTCGGCCCCGCCCTGGCCCCCCTGGCCGGCACCCTCAGAACGCTCGACCTGAGCACGACGAAGGAAGCCGACGCCGGGGGCAACCAGCTCAACGGCGACGGGTCCTTTCTCGCCAGGCTGGGCTCCTTCACGGCGCTCACCTCGCTCGACCTCAGCGGCCACGACGAGTCCCTCGCCGCCAGCGTCGGGATCGGCCTCCCGGGAGGCCAGCAGATCCCATCGGGCCTCACGGGCATCCCCGCGCTCACCTTCCTCGACCTGCGCGAGACGGGCATGTGCATCAACCCCGGCGCGCAGCCCGCGGAGGAGGCGTGGCTGAACGCCATCCGCGCGCGCAGCGGCGGGCAGGCGCTGATCGCCACCTGCGGCAGCCCCGTCGCGCCCGCCTTCGCCGTCACCGCCACCGACACCACGGGCGAGCTCGGGAGCGGCGCGTCCGGCGCCGTCACGCCCATCCGGGTCGGCCGCTTCGATTTCAGCGAAAGCGATTACAGCGGCGCCGCCGAGGCCTGCTCCATCGTGAGCGCCATCGACAACGCCAGCGCCGCCCCCGGCAGCTTCCTCACCACGGGCACGGCGCGCACGGGCTTCACCGCCGCCATCGGCTCGCGCACCGTGACGGTGGCGGGCACGCCGCCCACGACGCGCACGCAGCGCTCCTGCGACATCACCTACACGGGCACGGGCATCGCGAGGTCCGCCACGCTCCGCGCCATCTCCATCGTCGTCGGCCTGGGCGACGGCGTGAACGCCGAGGGCGGCGCCGACGCCACCGCCGACGCCACCGTGCGGCTGACGGTGGAGGTGAGCGGCCTGGGCACCGACGAGGCCGCCCTGCACGCCCTCTTCAACGGCGCGGGCGGGAGCAGCTGGACGGCGGGGGCGTCGGGCACGGGCAGCTGGCGCGAAGTTCCCGTGCTCCACACCTGGGAGCTCACGGCGGGCGCCAACCCCAGCGGCAACGCCCGCGGCTGGCGCGCGAGCGGGAGCGGCGCCAGCCCGTACGGCTCCGTCCGCAACAGCTCGTCCGCCTTCACGCTGAACGGCAGGAGCTACACCACCGACCGTCTCTACCAGGTCACCGCCGGCACCGTCGTGCTGGGCATCAGGGGCTCAACCATCGTGGACTCCGATTTCAGGAGCGGGATGTTCAGGATCGGGACGGAGCAGCGAAGTCTGCCCGCCGGGCTCACGCTGTCGGGCACGCGCCTCTTCCAGGTGGCCTTCCCCGCCAACACGATCGCCAGCTCCGGCAACTTCGACGCGGAGCTGCTGGGGAGCCTGCAGCTGGCCGAACTCGAGACGAGCAGCACGTGGCACGGCGTCACCATCACGAACGAGCGCGTCTCGGCGCTGAACCTCTCCAACAACAACCTCTCCGGCGCGGTCCCCGCCGCGCTGGGCAATATGGTCGAGCTCACCAGCCTCGACCTTTCCGATAACAGCGGCCTCACGGCCACGACCACCGTGCTGCGCGCGCTGGCCGCGGGCCTCACGAACCTGACGAGCCTCGACCTCTCCGGCACGGGCATCTGCGTGGACCCGGGGAACGCGCAGCACGCGCCCGTCGTCACGTGGATCGGGAACATCCGCGCGAAGAACACGAACACGGGCGTGGCCAAAGTGCCCACCTGCGGCGCCCCCGTCGCCCCCGCCATCGCCGACGCCGCCGTCACCTACGAGCTGGCCTCGGGCGCGGACGGCTCCAGCACGGCCATCGCCATCGGCGCGCCGACCTTCACGGCGGGCGATCCGTTCATCGGCGGCGCCACGGTGTGCGCCATCGCCTCGGCGCGGGGCGTGGGCAGCAACGACCCGGCGGACTTCGCCACGAGCGGGGGCACGGACCTCTCGGCCTCCTTCGCCGTGACGCTGACGGGGAGCACGTGCGCCATCACCTACACGGGCGCGGCCAGCGTGAGCGCGGCGCGGGACCAGACGCTGGAGGCGGTCTCGCTGGCGGTGACGGTGAGCGACGGCGTGGACCCGGAGGCGGGCACGATCAGCGCCGCCGCCGACGACACCATCAACGTGACGGTGAAGTTCATCGAGGGGGAGCCCACGGACCGCGACGCGCTCGACGTCCTCTACGCGGGGACGGACGGCGCGAGCTGGACGGACCGCACGGGCTGGCGCGAGGGCGTCTTCCACACCCACCAGCTGACGGCGGGGAGCGGCACGGTGAGCGGCGCCCTCGGCGCCGGCAATGGCTACCAGGATCCGGGCACCGGCTCCGGCGCCCTCGGCTCCGTGCGCGGGGGGCGCGACTTCGTGCTGAGCGGCGCCACCTACCGGGTCAACCGGGTCGTCCAGCTCGCGAACGGCAACGTCGTCTTCACCGAGAACCAGGGGCTGCGGTCGACCTCCTTCCTGAGCGGCCTGAGCCTCCGCCTGGGCACGACCACGCTGGCCTTCAGCGGCGCCGCGACCAGCGGCGGGCTGAACCGGCACTGGACGTGGACAGGGCAGGCGACGGGCCTCATCCCCTCCTCGGGGAACTTCGACGCGGTGCTCCTCCGCTCCAACCCCCCGATCAGCAGCAGCTGGCACGGCGTCACCGTGTCGGGCACGCCCTCGCGCCTCACGGCGCTGGACCTGGGCGGCAACGGGCTGTCGGGGGCGCTGGCGGAGTCGTTCGCGGACCTGTCGGCGCTCACGAGCCTCGACCTGTCCGGCAACGCGGGCCTCACGGCCACGCCCGCCGTGCTGGAGGCGCTGGCCGCGGGCATCACCGGCCTCACCAGCCTCGACCTGTCGGGCACGGGCATCTGCGCCGACCCCACGGACGCGGATCAGGCGTCCGTGGAGGGCTGGATCACGACCATCCGCGGCACGGGCTCGGGCACGGGCGTGGCCAAGGTGGCCACCTGCGGGACGCCCGCGGCGCCGTCCTTCAGCGCCGAAAGCGCGCGCGCGGGGCTGGAGGCGGGGGCGTCCGGCACGGGCACGCCCATCGCCATCGCCACGCCCACCTTCGCGCAGGGCACCTACGTCGGCGGGCGCACGGCCACGTGCTCCATCGTCACGGCGAAGCAGAACGCCAGCTACGACCCCGCCGACTTCACGACCACGGGCACGGACGTCGCGGGCTTCGTCATCGACGGGGCCACCTGCGCGCTCACCTACACGGGCGCGGGGCTTTCGAGCTCGGCCGCGCAGCTGGCCGTCTCCATCTCCGTGGGCATCAGCGACGGCGTGGACCCGTCGGCGGGGACGCGCGACGCGAGCGCGGACGACACCTTCCAGGTGACGGTGAAGCTGGTGGGGCTGGCCACGGACCGCGAGGCCCTGCTCGCCCTCTACGGGAGCGCGGGCGGGAGCGGCTGGACCACGTCCACGGGCGGCTGGACGGGCGAGGTCCTCCACCACACCATCCAGCTGACGGCGGGGAGCGGCACGGTGACCAGCACCCTGGGCACGGGCAATGGCTATCAGCGCGTGGGCACCGGCTCCGGCGCCATCGGCTCCCTGCGCGGCGGGCAGGACGTCACGGTGGGCGGCGTCGGCCCCTACCAGGTCAACCGGGTCGTCCAGCTCGCGAACGGCGACGTCGTCTTCACCGAGAACCAGGGGGGCCAGCCCGCCTCCCGGTGGGCCAACCTGCGTCTCCGCCTGGGAACGACCACGCTGGCCTTCACCGACGCCACGACCACCACCGATTCCTACCGGCACTGGACGTGGGCGGGGCAGGCGGCGGGCCTCATCCCCTCCTCGGGGGACTTCGACGCGCTGATCATGCGGGCCGACCCCGCGCTCGCCAGCACGTGGCACGGGGCCACGGTGTCGGGCACGCCCACGCGCCTCACCGCGCTGGCGCTGCCGAACAACAACCTGTCGGGGACGCTGCCCGACCTGCTCGCGGACCTGTCGGCGCTCACCAGCCTCGACCTCTCCGGCAACACGGGCCTCACGGGGACCATCCCCGCGACGCTGGGCTCGCTCGCCGCGCTCACCAGCCTGGACCTTTCCGACGGCGGCTGGTCGGGCGCCATCCCCGTCGAGCTGGGGTCGCTCACGAGCCTCACGACGCTCGACCTGGGGGGCAACGCGCTCACGGGCGAGGTTCCCGCGGAGCTGGGGTCGCTCACGGCGCTCACGAGCCTGGACCTGGGGGGCAACGCGCTCACGGGCGCGGCCCCCGCGGCGCTGGGGCTGCTCACGAGCCTCACCAGCCTCGATCTTTCCGGCAACCGCTTCACGGACGTCCACGACGACCTGAGCGCCCTGACGGCGCTGACGACGCTGGACCTTTCGGACAACAGCCTCGACGGCGGCGAGTTCGGCGACATCGCCACGGCCATTTCGTCCATGACGGCGCTGACCACGCTGGACCTGTCGGGGAACGCGAACCTGAGCGGGAGCATCCCCGCGGCGCTGCTCACGCTGGGGGCGCTGGAGTCGCTGGACCTGAGCGGCACGGGCGTGTGCGTGAACCCGGCCACGGAGACGGCGACGGAGACGTGGCTGGGGGCCATCCGCGCGCGCAACGCGGGCGCGGGCGTGGCGAAGGTGGCCACCTGCGGCAGTCCCGCGGCGCCGTCCTTCACGGCGGAGAGCCTGCGCGGCAGCCTGGAGGCGGGGGCGAACGGCTCCAGCACGCCCATCGCCGTGGGCACGCCCACCTTCACGCAGGGCGGCTACAGCGGCGGGACCGCGGCCACCTGCACGATCGTCACGGCGAAGCAGAACGCCAGCTACGACCCGGCGGACTTCACGACGACGGGCACGGACGTGACCGGCTTCACCATCGACGGGCCCACGTGCGCGATCACCTACACGGGCACGGGACTGGCGAGCACGGCCGCGCGGCTCGCGGTGTCCCTCTCCATCGGCATTAGCGACGGCGTGGACCCGTCGGCGGGGACGCTCGACGCGAGCGCGGACGACACCATCCAGGTGACGGTGAAGCTGGTGGGGCTGGCCACGGACCGGGTGGCGCTGCTGGCCCTGTACGGGAGCGCGGGCGGGAGCGGCTGGACCACGTCCACGGGGGGCTGGACGACCGTGGGCGCGACGCTCTCGAGTGCGTGGCACGGGGCCACGGCGTCGGGCACGCCCACGCGCCTCACCGCGCTGGCGCTGCCGAACAACAACCTGTCGGGGACGCTGCCGGCCCTGCTCACCGACCTGTCGGCGCTCGCCAGCCTGGACCTCTCCGGCAACGCGGGCCTCACGGGGAGCATCCCCGCCACGCTGGGCTCGCTCGTGGCGCTCACCAGCCTCGACCTTTCCGGGAGCGGCTGGACGGGGAGCGTCCCCGTCGCGCTGGGCTCGCTCACGGCGCTCACGACGCTCGACCTGAGCGGGAACGCGCTCACGGGCGCGATCCCCTCGCAGCTGGGCCTGCTCACGGCGCTCACGACGCTCGACCTGAGCGGGAACGCCGCCCTCGGCGGAGATCTCGCCGACCTCACGCCCCTGACGTCGCTGACGACGCTGGACCTCACGGGCACGGGCCTCTGCGTGAACCCGGCCGCGGACACGGCGGTGGAGTCGTGGCTGAACGCGCTGCGGGGGAACGGCGCCTCGGTGGGCGTGCACACCTGCGGCAGCCCCAACGCGCCCGCGCTCGCCGCCGACGCCGCCACGTACCTGCTCGACGCGGGCGCGGACGGCTCCTCCACGGCCGTGGCCGTGGGTACGCCCGCCTTCACGGGCGGCACCTACAGCGGCGGCTCGGACAGCTGCGTCTTCAGCGCCGTGCAGAACCCCAGCGGCGATCCGGCCAGCTTCCTCGGCACGGGCACGAGCGTCACCGGCTTCACGGTCGACTCGTCCAACTGCGCCATCACCTGGACGGGGAGCAGCGCGCCCACGCGCGTCGTGGGTACCCGCGTGGCCGTCTCCATCGGCCTCGAGGTGACGGACGGCGTGAACGCCACCGGCGGCGTGGACACGACCGTGGACGACACCATGCAGGTGACCGTGCGGCTCGTGGACCTGGCCTCGGACAAGCTGGCCATCGAGGCGCTCTACGACGACGCGAACGGGGCCGGCTGGACCGCGAACGACGACTGGAAGACGTCCACGCTCACGGGTTCGTGGCACGGCGTCACGCTCACGTCGGGGCGCCTGACGGGGCTGGCGCTGCCGGACAACGGGCTGAGCGGCCGGCTGCCCGCGCTCATGGGCGACCTGTCGCGTCTCACCACGCTCGACCTTTCCGGCAACAGCGGACTCACGGGGGGCATCCCCGCCGAATTCGCGCGCCTGCGCAACGTCACGAACGTCGACCTGCGCGGCACGCGCGTCTGCGCGCGCAACCTCGGCGCCGCGGCCAACGCCTGGCTGAACGGCATTCGCGCGAAGCCGGGCGGCTCGGTGCGCCTGGGCTCCTGCCCGGCGGCGGCGCCGCCCGGCGGGACCGCGGGCATCGTCGTGGTCGAGGAAGGGCGCGCCTCCGGCCTGCGCTACAGCCTGCAGCTGGTCTGCGGCGCCTCCAGCTTCGCCATCTCGCTGGCCGCGGGCGAGCGCTACGCCGCCTCCGTCGCCTCCGACGCCGCCTGCTCGCTCACCGCCACCGACCGCCAGGGCGCCCTGGCGGTGCGCGGCGAGTTCAGCGGGCGCTCCCTCGCCGGCGGCGACGTCGTCGTCACCTTCGTGCGCGAGGCCGAGGAGGACGAGGAGGACGAGATGGAGGTCGACAGGGAGGCGGTGGCGGAGCTGGAGCGCGCGCTGGTCGCGGGCACCACCTACGCGCTCTGGCGGGCCGCGGAGACGCCCGTGGCCGACGCCGTCGGGGAGCTCACGCTCTGCGTCGTCGCCGTCTACTGGTGGGACCCCCGCAACCAGCGCTGGGAGTCGTGGTTCCCCGGCGCCGAGGGCCTGGGCGTCAACACGCTCGACGCCCTCGCCGAGGACGCCATCTACGTGTTCACCGCCGAACGCCGCACCCCCGCCAACTGCGGCCCCCTCCCCGACACCGACGGAGACGCGGGAGACGCCGCCGGATAGCGGGTGACGGCGCGGGCTTCGCGCTGGCGCCGCGCCGCGCCAGCGTGGCGGTATGACCACGCTTGCCGACGTCCGCCAGCTCGTCCGCACCGACCTGCGCGATCCCGCCGCCGCCGACTCCCGCTGGAGCGACGCGGAGCTGGACCGCCACATCGCGCGGGCGCTCGCCGAACTGAGCCGCGCCCTCCCCCGCGAGGCCGTCGCCACGGTCGCCGCCGCCCCCGGCTCGCGCGAACTCGCCATCCCGGCGCTGCCCGGCTTCCTCGCGCTGGAGGCCGTGGAGCTGCCCGCGGGCGTGGCCGTGCCCTTCCGCGCGTGGGCGGGGACGATCGCGCTGGAGACGCCGTCGCCGCCGCGCGGCGGGCGTGCGCGCCTGCGCTACCTGGCCGCGCACACGCTCGACGCCAGCGGCTCGACCGTGCCCGCCGGGCTGGAGGCGGCGCTGGCGGGCGGGGCCGCGGGCCACGCCGCCATCGCCCGCGCCGCCCACGCCATCGACCGCCTCGGCACGGGCGAGGACGAGGCCGCGCGCTTCCGCGTCTGGGGCGAGGGACGCCTGCGCGCCTTCCGCGAGACCCTGCGCGAACGCCGCCGCGCGCGCCCGCTGGGGCAGGGCAGGCTGGTCCCGCCCGCCTGAGCCCGCGCGGGATGGTACGCTCGCCCCATGAACGACGAACCGGGCCCGCCGCCGCCCGAACTGATCGCGCCCTCGGCCATGGCCTACCGCGGGTCGCTGGTGGCGCTCGTGCTCGGCTCCTTCGTGGCCCTCTTCCTCGTGCTGCGCCCGCCCGCCAGCGAAAGCGTCGCGGAGCCCGTGCGTTCCGCGCCCGCCGCCACGCCCGTCCCCACCGTCGCGCCCGCGCCGTCGCCGTCGCCCGCAGCCCCTACCGCCACGCCCGCGCCCACGCCGAGGCCCGCGTCCACCCCCGTCGCCACGCCCATCGCCACGCCCGAACCCGCGTCGTCGCCGACGCCCGCGGCCACGCCCGAACCGACGCCCGCGCCCGAACCCGGCGCCGTCGTCGAGCACCGCGTCGCGGACGGGGAGACGCTCTGGAGCATCTCCCAGCTGTACGGCGTGACCATCGCCGACATCGAGGCCCTCAACCCCGACCTCGACGCGAGCCTCCTGCAGATCGGCCAGGTCGTCTTCATCCCCGCGGGGGAGGTCCAGTGAGCGCGCCCGACCTCCGCGACGAGCGCGCGCGCAGGCTGGCGGCGGCGCGCGCCTCCCTGCGCCGCACGGCCATGCTCTGGACGCCGCTCTTCCTCGTCGCCGCGGGCGGCGCGCTCTGGTACCTCGCGGCGGGCGACGGCGGCTGGGTGCTGCCCGTCATCCTGCTCGCCCTCGCCGCCCTCTGCGGCTTCCAAGCGTTCCAGGCCCTGCGCGACCTGCGGAGCGAACCCCGCCTCCTCAGCGGCTGGATCACGCGGCGCTGGTCGCGCGGCGACCTGTTCGTCGCCCGCAGCCACTACCTGCGCATCGACCGCCGCCAGATCGTGCGCGTGGACAAGGTCCAGCACCAGCTCGTGAAGCAGGGCGACTACGTCGAGCTCGAATACTTCCCCGCCTCCATGCTCGCCGTCTCCGTGGAGAAGCGGGAGCGCCCCGGCGGCGGCGACGACGGCCCCGACGAGCCGCGCGAGCCGCCGCCGCCGGAGCCGCGCCCCGATCCGCTCCTCATCGAGCGCGAGGACTGAGCGGCGCCGTGCCCGACGGGCCCGCGGAGTACGCCACGCCGGAGGAGGACGGCCCCGGCGGCTACCGCACCATGCACGACCTCGCGGGCGACGAGCGCCCCCGCGAGCGCCTCCTGCGGCACGGCCCGGGGGCGCTCGCCGACGCCGAGCTGATCGCCATCATCGCCGGCTCCGGCACGCGCGGCGAGAACGTGGTCGACCTCGCGCGCGGCCTGCTGGAGCGCCACGGCGGGCTGGTCGGCCTGCTGCGCGCCGACGCCAAGGCCCTCGGGCGCACGCGCGGCCTGGGGCCGGCCAAGGCCGCGCGCCTGCTCGCCGCCGTGGAGATCGCCCGCCGCCTGCCCCGCGCGGGCCGCGACGCCGACGCCCGCCCCCGCTTCCTCGGCCCCGAGGACGTCTTCGCCCACCTGCGCTGGCACTTCCAGAGCCGCCCGCGCGAGGAGCTGCACGTGTTCTCCCTCGATTCCGGCGCGCGCCTGCTGGGCGTCCCCACCGTGCTGCGCGGCAGCGTCCACTCCGTCGACTTCCGCCAGGCCGACATCTTCCGCGACGCCATCGTGCTGGAAGCCTCGTCCGTCGTCATCGCGCACAACCACCCCTCCGGGCGCGCCGCCCCCAGCCGCCGCGACATCGACATGACGCGCAGGCTGGCGGACACGGGCAAGCAGCTGGGCATCGCCCTCAACGACCACGTCATCATCGCGGACGACGCATTCGCCAGCCTGCGCCGCGACGGCCTGCTCACGTGACCCCGCGGGACCGCACGGGGCCCGTCCCGTACCATCGCGGGCCATGGCGACCGTGAACGGCGACGGCGTGGACGGGGAGCGCATCCGCGCCGCCGTCGTCGAACTGCTGGAGGCCGTGGGCGACGACCCCGCGCGCGAGGGGCTGGCCGAAACGCCGCGCCGCATCGCCGGCATGTACGCCGAGGTCTTCGGCGGCCTCGCCATCGACCCCGCCGAATACCTGCAAGTGGGCTTCGAGGTCGCGCACGACGAGATGGTCATCCTGCGCAACATCCCCTTCTACAGCATGTGCGAGCACCATCTGCTGCCCTTCCACGGCGAGGCCCACGTGGGCTACCTGCCGCAGGGGCGCGTGGTCGGCATCAGCAAGCTCGCGCGCGTGGTCGAGGCCTACGCCCGCCGCCCCCAGCTGCAGGAGCGCCTCACCAGCCAGGTGGCGGAGACGATCATGGGCGCGCTGGACGCGGACGGCGTGGCCGTGGTGGTCGAGGCCGAGCACCTGTGCATGACCATGCGCGGCGTGCGCAAGCCCGGCAGCCGCATGGTCACGAGCGCCATGCGCGGCCAGTTCAAGCGCTCGAGCGTGACGCGCTCCGAGTTCTTGGCGCTCGTGCACGGCTCCGCCCCCGGCGCCTAGCGCCCCCGCACGGCGATAGCCTTTAGCTGCCCGTCCTTCATGATGCGGTAGATGAAGGGCGCGGGCTCGCGACTGGCTGCCTCAATGCGGTCCCACGCCTTCGCCAGGACGCGCAGCTGCTCCCACTGCGGGGCTTCCGCGCCCCACAGGTAAAACACGCCCACGCGGTGCGTGCGGATGGCGTCGCGCTCCATGTCCCTGAGGTGGTAGCGGTAGTCCTGTCCCATCGCAATCCAGCCCCGTTGACCAACCTCGGCGAGCCACACATCGTCCGGTGTGTTCTGCGCGAAGTGATCATCATGGAGTTGGATAGTGGCGGGAAACCCCTTGAGGCACTCCAGCGCACGGCCGATCCCCTTCCCCATGCTGCGGTCGAGGAACAAGATCACGCGGCCACTCCCTCGAACGCCAGCGCCGCGCGCACCTCGTCGGGCGCGAGACCGAAGTCGTCCACGATTTCGTCGATCGTTTCGCCCGCATCCCTGCGGCCCTTGATGGCCCAGGTGGGCACGCCCTGCACCGTGGGCGCGCCGAAGGAGATGCGGGGGTCGATCAGGACAGGGTGGTTCCTGCCGCGCACGAACCAGCGCGTGGCCAGATCATCGTTCTCGTAATCGAATTCGGGCAGGATCTCTTCCCACGCGCGCTGGCCCCACTGGCTGGCGACGACGGCCCCCTTTTCCCTGCCGGGCAGCACGTCGCCCAGCTCCAGCAGCAGTTCCCGGCCCGCGCGCCGGAACTCCAGCTCGGCGAAGGGAAACTCCTTTTCAAACATCTGGGCGGCATACTTGCGCGCCTTGCGGATTTTATTCAGCGACACGCCCTTGCGGCGGAAGGCTGCCACCACCGCGACCTCGATGAGCTGCAGGTAGGAGAGCGCCTCGCGCGGCGTCCGTTCCGGCAACCCTGCCGCGCCCCTAGGTCCGCGGTGCCAGCTGGAGACCGTCTGCGGCGAAATCTCCGCGTATTTGGCCGCCGCAGCGATGCGGTAGGCGGGCAGGTAGAGGCGCCGCCGCCAGGGTTCGGGCAGCGGATCGCGCTGGCCATCGTTCCCCATAGGTGTCTCCCCCCGCTGCTCCAGTATGCCAGCGTCCGTACTTGGGCGCGCGCCGTCAGCTTTCGAGCCAGAGCACGTCGCCGTGCAGGTCGGGCGCGTGGTCGCGCGCCGCGAAGACGGCGTACTCCGCCTTGCTCTCGCCGATGGTCGTGCGCCCCCCGTGCCCCGGCCACACGATGGTGTCGTCCGGCAGCGTGTGCAGGCGCGTGACGATGGACGCGATCTCCTGCCGGAACGCCTCGTTCGAGCGCGAATGGCCCGGCCCGCCGGGGAAGAGCGTGTCGCCCGCGAAGAGGTGCCCGCCGTGGAGGAAGGCCGTGCTGGCGGGCGTGTGCCCGGGGATGGCGATGACCGCGAAGGACAGCCCCCCCACGCGCACCGTGTCGCCGTCCGCCACGGGCTCGTCCAGCGTCCCCTCCGGAATCCAGGGCTCCGCCGGATCGGCGTACAGGCGGCAGCCGTAGCGCTCCCGCAGCGCCGCGATGCTCGCCGTGTGGTCGGCGTGGGAATGCGTGAGCAGGATGGCGGAGGGCGACACGCCCGCGAACTCCGCCGCGGCCACGCTCTTCTCCGTCTCGTCCGGCGCGTCGATGAAGGCCGCCTCCCCGGACGCCTCGTCGATGACCACGTAGATGTTGTTGCCGAAGCCCGCGGGACCGGCGCGCACCAGCCCGAAGGCCCCGTCAACCAGCTTCTCCATGGCGTCCCTCCGCGCGCGTGTGGGGCACAGCCTACCGCCTGCACGCGCGCCGCGCGGGCGCTCCGGCGCGCTCCCGGACGTACGGGGGAACGCGCCGGAGCGGGCGTGGGACCGGTCAGGCCGCGGCGCGGCCCGTGCCGGCGAGGCGGCCCGCGGCGAGACCCACGAACATGCCCAGCACCGTCTCCGCGATGTGCGTGAGGGTGCCGCGCACGCCCGCGTCGCCGCCCACCGCGCCCAGGGCGATGAGCCCCGCGAGCGAGAGCAGCAGCACCAGCCCCAGCACCGTGAGCACGTTGCCGATGCCCCGCCCGAGGGGAACGGGGATGCGCTCGCCGTCCCCGCTCACGCCCGCGCCACCCGCCCCGTGGCGGCCTCGATGGCGCAGTCCGTGCGCGGGCGCAGCAGGCCGTGCAGCGCCAGCCCCGCCGCCGCCCGCAGCAGCACCGCCAGCGCCATCCCGTGCACCCGCAGATGCGTTCGCATGTCGCAATTCCTCCCTTGCGTGGAATGGGCCAACCCTGCCGCCGCGGGCCGCGAGCGCGAAGGGGGAGATGGCGCGCGCGGCGTGCTATCGTGCGCGGGCGCGTTCGGCGCGCGGAGGGCGAACGGTGGAGAACCTCACCATCGGCATGCACATCCAGGCGCGCGACGCGGGCGCGCTCATCGACGGTGTGATCGCGGCCGAGCGCGCCGGGCTGGAGACCGCCTGGATGATCAGCGGCGGCCCCTCCCCCGACCCCCTCGCCGTCTACGCCGCCGCCGCCGGGGAGACGGAGCGCATCGGCTTCGGCACCTCCATCATCCCCACCTTCCCGCGCCACCCGCTGGCCGTCGTGCAGGGCGCCGTGGTGGTCGACCAGCTCGCCCCCGGACGGCTCAAGCTGGGCGTGGGCCCCAGCCACAAGCCCGCCGTGGAGAACACCTACCGCTTCGAATTCGTGCGCCCCCTCCAGCACCTGCGCGAATACCTCACCATCCTCAACGCCATCCTCAAGGAGGGCGCGGTCGAATTCCACGGCGAGCGCCTCCACGCCGAGGCCCGCCTGCAGGCCCCCGTGGACGTGCAAGTGATGGCCTCCGCCCTGCGCCCCAACGCCTTCCGCCTCTGTGGCGAGCTGGCCGACGGCGCCATCTCCTGGGTGAGCCCCCCGCCCTACCTGCGCCGCGCCGCCGTGCCCGCCCTGGAGGAGGGCGCCCGCGCCGCCGCCCGCCCCCGCCCCCCGCTCGTCGCCCACGTGCCCGTCGTCGTCTCCGACGACGCCGACGCCGTGCGCGAGGCCGCCTGCGAGCAGCTCGGCTTCTACCCGCGTCTGCCCTTCTACTCCGCCATGTGGGTGGACGCGGGCTTCCCCGAGGCCGCCGACGGAACCTTCTCCCGCGCCATGGCCGACGCGCTCGTCGTGCGGGGGAACGAGAACGAGGTGGCGGAGCGCATCCGCGCCCTGCCGTCCTCCGGCGTGAACGAGATGCTGGCCGGGGTGCTGCGGCTGGATGGCGATCCCGCCGCCGGAGCGCGCACGGTGGAGCTGCTGGGCGCCCTCGCCCGCGAGGCCTGACCGCGCCGCCCGGCGCACGAGAGAGGAGCATCGTGGGAGTGGTTCCCGCCCCTCCCGGCCCGTAACGCTTCCCCGCTCACTCCAGCGGCGGGCGGCCGAGCGCGGCCAGTCGCTCCGCCCCCTCCCGCCCGGACGCACCCGCCCAGCGCGAGCGCGCCGCCGTCCAGCCCAGCGCCAGCAGGAAGAGCGCCGCTTGCAGCAGCACGATGGCGGCCCCTGACGAGACGTCGGCGTGCCACGAGAGGTAGACGCCGCCCAGCCCGCCCAGCCCGCCCAGCAGCGCCGACAGCGCGAACAGCCGCCCGAAGGAATCGGCCAGCAGGCGCGCCGTCACGGGGGGGATGACGAGCGCGGCGGCGATGAGCGTCACGCCCAGCACGCGCAGTGAGGCGATGACGGTGGCCGCCAGCACGAGCGAGAAGAGCGCCTCCACCCAGCCCACGGGCACGCCGCTGGTCCCCGCCACCTCCGCGTCGAACACGGTGAAGAGGATCGCCTTCCACCAGACGAAGAGCACGGCGGCGGTGAGCGCGAGGACGCCCGCGATGACGAACAGGTCGGCGTCGCTGATGCCCAGGATTTCGCCGAAGAGGGCGGCGTCGAAATCGCGCGAGAAGCGCCCCTGGCGGCTGATCAGGGCCACGCCCAGGGCGAAGGCCGAGGTGGTCACGATGCCCACGGCGGCGTCCCCCCCGATCTGCCGCCGCCGCGCCGCCCCGTTGATGAGCAGCACGGAGAGCGCCCCCCACACGGTCGCCCCCGCGTAGAAGCTGATGCCCGCCACGAAGGAGACGACCGCCCCCCCGAAGATGCCGTGGGCGAGGCCGTGGCCGATGTACGAAAGGCCGCGCAGCACCACGTACACGCCCACCGCCGCGCACAGCGCCCCCGCCAGCGCGGCGGCGGCCATGCCCCGCAGGAAGAAGTCGTAGGCGAAGGGCTCGGCGAGGACGCTCACGAGGCCGCCTCCGGGTCGGCGGGCTCGTCCACGCGCTCCACCACGTACAGGGCGCGCCCGCGCCGCACGACCAGCATCTCCGCCCCCCAGGCGCGGCGCAGCGTCTCCGGCGTGAGCACGGCCTCGGTGGGGCCGTCCGCCACGATGCCGCCCTCGCCCACGCACACCAGGCGCGAAAGGTGCGAGGCCACGGCGTTCAGGTCGTGCGTGGTGAGCAGGATGGTGGCCCCGCCGCGGTTGAGCTCGCCCAGCAGGTGCATGATCTCGTGGCGCGTGCGGATGTCCACGCCGCTCGCCGGCTCGTCCAGCAGCAGCAGGTCGGGGTCGCCCACGAGCGCCCGCGCGAGGAAGGTGCGCTGCTGCTGCCCTCCGGAGAGGGCGCGGATCTGCCGCCCCGCGAGGTGGCCGATGCCGAGCCGCTCCAGCAGGCGCGCGGCGCGCTCGCGGTCCTCCCGCCGCGGCCAGGGACGCCACCCCGACTCCCGCCAGCGCCCCAGCAGCACCGCCTGCTCCACCGTCAGCGGGAAGTTCCAGTCGATCGTCTCCACCTGCGGCACGTAGCCGATGCGGAGGGCGCGCTCGCCCGCGCGCGGATGCGTGTCCACGCTCCCCGCGAAGCGCCGCGCCTGCCCCGTGACCGCGCGCAGCAGCGTCGTCTTGCCCGAGCCGCTGGGCCCCACCACGCCCGCGAATTCGCCCCGCCGCAGCGTCAGCGTCACGCCGCGCAGCACGGGCGCGCGTTCGTAGCCCGCGGTCAGCCCGCGCAGCTCCACCAGCGGCGCGCCCGCGGGCGGCGGCGGCGGATGGCGGTGCTCCTCCGGCGGCGGCTCGCTCATCGCAGGGCGTCGAGCGCGGAGGCGTCGCCCCCGAGGGCCGTCACGATGGCGCGCGCGTTGGCCGTCATCATCGCGAGGTAGGTGTTCTCCGCGTCGCCCGGCTCGCCCGGCAGGTCGTCGTCGCGCAGCGTCGCCACCTGCACCGCCCCCGCCTCCCGCGCGATCGTCTCCAGCGTCTCCGAGGGAAAGACCTCCGAGCCGAAGACCGCGGGCACGCCCGCCTCGCGGATCTGGCGCACGAGCGCCGCCACCTCGCGCGGCGACGGCTCGGAGAAATCGGACGGCTGCACCGCCCCGATGACGGTGAAGCCGTAGCGCGGCGCGAAATAGGGAAAGGAGTCGTGGTAGGTGAGCAGCAGGCGGCGCTCCGGCGGCACCGTCGCCGCCGCCGCGCGGATGGCCGCGTCCAGCTCCTCCATGCGCGCGGCGAAGGCGGCGGCGTTGGCCGCGTACGCCGCCGCCCCCTCCGGATCGGCCCGCCCCAGCGCGTCGCGCGCGATGTTGGCGTAGGCGATGGCGAGGATGGGGTCGGTCCACAGGTGCGGGTTCGGGTCGCCCCCCTCGCGCGGGTAGGAAAAATCGTAGACGTACTCGTCCGGGCCGATGGCCGCCTCGCCGAGGCGCGCGATCTCGACGCCCTCGCGCCGGTTCGCCTCCGCCAGCTCGATGACGGGCTGCTCGAGGTTGAGCCCGTTGACGATGATCAGGTCGGCCCCCGCGATGGCGCGCACGGCGGACGGCGGCGGCTCGAACGTGTGCGAATTCGTCCCCTCCGGCACGAGCGCCGTCACGCGCACCCGCTCCCCGCCCACGCTCTCCACGATGCTGCGGATGGGCGCGATGGTGACGACCACGCGCACGCGCCCGTCCGCGTCCCCGCCGCTCCCGTCCCCGCCCGCGCAGGCGAGCACGGCGAGCGCCAGGGCGAGCACGGCGGGCAGGGCGAGGCGGTTCATGGCGGCGGGCCTCCGGCGGGACGCGAGCGTACCGCCAACGGGACGCAGGTGCAACCAGCCGCAGATGCTCTTTCGCGCGCCGCGCCCCATCCCGGCCCGGGGCTGGCCGCCCTCCTCATCGAGCGCATCGCCCGAGGGGGGCGCTGGGGTGGACGGAGGGATTCGAACCCTCGATCTTCAGGGCCACAACCTGACGCGTTAACCACTACGCTACGCCCACCGCGCGGCCCTGATCGTACCGAACGCCGCGCCCAACCGCGAACGCCGCGTTGTAATCCCCACGGCAAGGGCGCACGCTGTGCGCGGGGGATCGCGATGCGGATGGCGCGCGTCCGGGCTGGGCTGATGGCGCTGGCGGCGGCGCTGGCGCTGGGCGTCGCCGTGCCCGCCATGGCGGAGACGCCCGCGACGGCGCTGCCCGCCAACCCGCCCACCTGCACGGCGAAGACGCTGGGCGTGTCGCGCGCGTCCAACCCCGCGTTGGCGGCGGACTGCGACACGCTGCTGGCCATCCGGTCCACGCTGCGCGTCTCCGGCTGGATCGACTACGACACGCCGCGGTGGCGGGACCACCCGTACGCGCTGAACTGGTCGGCGCACGGCCTGCTCCGGCACTGGCGCGCGGTCACGCTCGGCGGCGCGCCCCTGCGCGTGATCGGGCTGGACTTCAGCGCTACGCGGGAGCGCGTGAGGGTGTTCGACGCGCGCACGCGGCGGTGGGCGCCGGGGCAGCCGTTCACGCGGGAGTGGACGTTGCGCGGGGTAATCCCGACGCAGCTGGAGCGCCTGACGGCGCTGGAGACGCTGGACCTGGGCGGGAGCGAGCTGACGGGGAGCGTGCCGACGCAACTGGGGAGACTCGCGCGGCTGCGGACGCTCGACCTCTCGAACAACCGGCTCGGCGGGAGGCTGCCAGCGGGGCTGCGGGCTTTGCCGCCCACGCTGGCGACGCTCCGGCTGGCGGGCAACCCGTTCACGGGCTGCATCGACGAGCGGCTGCGGCTGGCGGCGACGAACGACCTCGCCACGCTCATGAAGGCGCGCGGCCTCTCGTGGTGCCCCGTGACCGCGGCGCCCAACGACGGGGTGCTCACTCCGGGAGCGACCTACCAAGTGTCTTCCGATACCATCGTCGTCGACGTTCCAGCGACGGGGCCTCGAATTCAACTCTTCTTCCTGGTCGCTTGGGAATCATACCAGACAGGAGGAACGGCCTATTGCTTCTCCGATCTTAATGCCCTGGAGTTCGTCTGTCTTGATGGGCGTACGGGAGACGAATGGAGCCGGGGAATCGTTGAACCGGGACTGCGTGAGTTGAACGAGCCCGTCGCTGGCGCATCCGAATCGCTGACGCCGCCTGCGGGGCTACAGTCCGTGTTCGACGCGCTGACGGCGTCGGCGCGACCCGTTCCCCCCGTCCCGTAGCCGCGGCGCGACAGGGGCGGCTTGGCGCTGCGCGCGGGGGCGGCGCAGGCTCGCGCGCCATGAAGGCCGTCTCCGCCACGCTGCGCGCGCACCAGCGCGGCCCCGACCGCCGTCCGTACGTGCGCGCCGTCGCGCGCGCCGAACGCTGGGGCGTTCCCCTGCTGCCTTGGCGGCGGCTCCATCGCGGCGGCGGGCGCGACTGTCCCCACGCGCTGGCGGTGTCCGGCGGGGCGGTCGTGCGCGCGCGCAACGACGGCGGCGCGCTGGCCGTCTCGCGCGTGGCCGACCCGGGCCCGGCCTCCGACTGGAGCGCGTGGAGCGCCTTGGGCGCGGCGGCGGCGGGAACGGGCGTGGCGCTGGCGGCGCGCGGCGCGGAAGTCCTGCTCCTCTCCGTGGCCCCCGACGGGCGCGCGCTCCAGCTGCGCCGCAGCGCCGACGGCGGGACCAGCTGGGCGGCGGCGCTCACGCTCGCGCGCGAAACCGCCGCCATCTCCTGGACGGCCATCGCCGTGCGCGCCTCCAACGGCGACGCCTGCGCCTTCTACGCGCTGGCCGGGGGCGCGCTCCGACGGCTGCGCCGCACGGGCGGGCGCTGGGAGACGGCGGGCGCGGCCTGGACGCGCGGCGCGGACGTCTCCGCCATCAGCGGCGTGGCCGCGCTCCACGACGGCGCCGACTACCGCCTGATCGTGTGCGGACGCGCCCGCTCCCCCGCGGCCAGGCGCGTGTGGTCCTGCCTCATGGGCGACGGCGGCTTCCCCGTCGACCGCTGGTCCGGCCTCAACGTCGTGGCCGAATCGGACGCCGCATCCGCGCGCGAGTTCGCGGGGCCGTGCCTGTTCCGTCCCGGCGGCGTGGACCAGCGCGCCGCGTTCGCCGCCCGCGATGCCGGCGCGGAAGGGCGCGCCCGCGTCTTCACGAGCCATCCGCCCGCGCTCACGGGCGGCAACCCCGCGGGCTGGTCGGAGCCGGAGCCGCACGAGGCCGCCTCCGACCACGGGCTCGCCGCGTGCGCGCCCGACGCCGCCAACGTGTGGGCGGCCACGCCCGACGGCGTCTGGCACGCGCGGCTGGGCGGCGCGCTCGACGTGAGCGCGCGCGTCGTCGAGGCGTCCTGGCGGCTGGACGCCTTCGGGGCCCGCGCGCGGCTCGCGCTCGACGCCGGCGGCGGCGGGCTCGACGGCCTCGCGCCCGGCGGCACCGTGGAGATCGCGCCCGGCTACCGCTCCGGCGCGGACGGCGCGCCCGAATACGGCGTGGCCGTGCACGCCGCCATCGACCGCGTGCTGCGCGAGACGGACGGCGCGGGCGCGCGCCTCACGCTCGAATGCTCCGGCCACTGGGAGCGCCTCGCCGCGTGGCGCGCCCCCCAGGTCTGGCAGTCGCCCGCGGGCGGGGCCACGCGCGAGGCCCTCTTCCGGCGGCTCTGCGGGCGCGCGGGCGTGCGCGTCGGCGGGAGCGGCGGCGCGCGCTGGTCCGGCGACCGCCCCGCCTTCGCGCTCGCGCCCGGCGAATCGGGCCTCTCCGCCGCGCGCCGTCTGCTGGCCGCGACCGACGAGGCCGTCCTCTCCGACGGCGACGGGCTGGCCGTCTCCGCGCCCGTCAGCGCGCCCGCAGAGGCCTACGGCGCGGACGGCCATCCCGTCGCCAGCCTGGCCCTGCGCGAGGGCGCGCCCGCCGCCAACTGGGTGCGCCTGCGCGGCCCCGGGCGCGAGGCCGACGCGCACGACTTCGCCGGCATCGCCCGCGACGGCGCGCGCCTGCGCCTCGTGCGCGACGACGCCTCCAGCGGCGCCGCGGCCCGCGCCCGCGCCGCGGCGGCCCTCGCGCGGGCGCGCCGCGAGGAGCGCGCGGGCCTGCTGGTCGCCCCCTTCCACGCCGGGCAGGAGCTGTTCGACGTCGTGAGCGTCACGGACGAGCGCCTCGGCCTGCGCGCGCGCCCCTTCCGCGTGGTGGAGGCGGGCATGGAGTACGCGCGCCGCCCCGGACGCCGCCCGCGCTACGACAGCGTCCTCGGCCTCGGGGAGGCGCCCTGATGGCGGTGCTGCGCGGCAGGCTCGTGCGCTTCAACGGGACCGCCTGGCGCGCCGTCGTGCGGCTGGACGGCTCCGCCTCCATGGAGCTGGCGGGCGTGGCCGTGAGCCGCGCCATCCCGCCCGCGGAGCTGCTCGCGGGGCGCGCCGTGCTCGTGGACACGGGCGACGAGGGCGACCCCGCGGAGGGCGTCCTCACCGCCGTCACGGCCTGATGGCGCGGCCCCGGCGGGGGGCGCGTGTACACTGCCCGCCATGACCTTCCGGCGCCCGATCGCCGCCCACTGGCCACTCTGGGCCGTGTGCGCGCTCTTCCTGCTCATCGGCGTGCTCGTGCTCGACGACTACGGCATCTGGGCGGACACCTGGGACCAGCGTCTGATCGGGAACGCCCCGCTGGACTACCTCGCGGGAGACGGGGAGCGCGCCCTCGATCAGCTGGGCCATCGCCACAACCGCTACTACGGCGCGGCCTTCGAGACGCCCCTCGCGCTCATTGAGCGCATGCTCGGTCTGGAAGACCCCGGGAGCATCTCCCGAAGCAGGAACTTCCTCACGCATCTGTTCTTCCTCGCCGGCGGCGCCTTCTGCTACCTGCTCGTCCTGCGCATGTTCGGCAGCAGGCCGCTGGCGCTCCTCGCCCTGGCGCTGTTCCTGCTGCATCCGCGCATCTACGCGCACTCCTTCTTCAATTCGAAAGACGCTCCCTTCGTCGCCATGTTCATGATCTCCCTGTACCTCGTCCACCGCGCCTTCCGGCGCGACACGCTGGGCGCTTTCCTGCTGTGCGGCGTGGGCGTGGGCCTGCTCGTCAACCTTCGCATCGTGGGCGCCCTGCTCTTCGCCGCCGTGCTCATCCCGCGCGCGCTGGACCTGGGGATGAGGGGGCAAGAGCGGAAGCGCATCCTGCTGACGGGCGGAGCCTTCGCGCTGGCCGCCCTGCTCGCGTACTACGCCTCGCTGCCCGTGCTCTGGACCGATCCGTTCGGGCGGTTCGCGGAGTTGACGCGGATGCTCGGCGACCATCCGCATGAGTCGTTCAACCTGTTCCGGGGCGATCGGCTATACTCCCGCGACGGGCCGCCGTGGGACTACGCGCCCGTGTGGCTGGGGATCGCGACGCCTCCGGCCACGCTCCTGCCCGCCTTCGTTGGGACCGTCGCGCTGGCATGGCGCGGGCTGCGCCGCCCCCGCGACGTCCTCCGCAACGGGCCGTTGCGCTTCGGTTTCCTGCTGGCGCTCCTGCCCGTGGCCGCGGTCGTCGCGGTCGTCGTCCTCGAAACCAACGTCTACGACACCTGGCGCCAGCTGTTCTTCCTGTACGCGCCCCTGGCGCCGCTGGCGGTTTTCGGGTTCCACTGGCTCATCTCCGCCACGCACGGGCGCTGGGCGGGCGCGGGGGCATACGCCCTGATGGGGGTGGCCGTGGCCGCCGTCATCATCCCCATGGTCCGCATCCACCCGCACCAGGACAACTATTTCAACGCCCTCACGGATCGCACCACGCCGGAGCGGCTCCAGTTCCGCTACGAGGCGCCCCGATGGCAACACGGGCCCGTTCTGGAGACGCTCACCGCCTTCCTTGATGCCCATCCGTCCGGGCCCGCATCCCTGGCGCTGCCCCACTATACCAGTACCAGACTCCAGCTTCGGCTTTTCCCGGAGAAGCTGGAGCGGTTTCGCCTGACGCGGGACTTCCGCTCCGGCGAGCGCAACGCCCTCATCCTTCCCGATCCCGAGGCGTGTTCGCTCGCATCCGCGCCCCCGTCCGCCATCCTCCACGCCGACCGCGTCTACGCGAACACGCTCCATTGCGCGGTCGACCCGGTGGCCTGGTTCGGCGGCATCCGGCGGGAGGCGCTGGCCACTGAGCCGCTGGTGCGCTCCGTCTACGACGTCTGGCGCGACGGACGCCAGCTGACGTACGTGCGCGACGGATGCCCCCGTGAAGACGTCGAGGGAGGCGGGGCGCGCTTCTTCCTCCATGTCGTTCCCCGTGACGCCAGCGACCTCCCGTCCTGGCGATGGGAGCACGGCTTCGACAACCTCGACCGCGACCTGCGGGACGGTTCGGCGCGCATCGATGGGAACTGCGTGGCCGCCGTCCTCCTGCCCGACTACCCCATCGTCAGCATTCGCACGGGCCAGTTCACCGACGACGGCATCCTCTGGGAAGCCGGCATCGCCATCGGGGACGGCGCGCCGGACTACGCCGCCGCCCGACGGGAGGCGCTGGCGAGGGAGCCGCTGGCGCGCTTCGTCTACGCCATCCACCTGGATGGCCGCACGCTGACGTACCTGCGCGACGGCTGCACGGATGAGGAGGCGGACGCGCGCTTCTTCCTGCACGTCGTCCCGGCGGACGAGGGCGACCTGCCCTCGCACCGGACGGAGCACGGCTTCGACAACCTCGATTTCATGCTGGCCGCGCGCGGGGCGCGCCTCGACGGGAACTGCGTGGCCGTGGCGCGCCTGCCCGACTACCCCATCGCCAGCGTGCGCACGGGCCAGTACGACGACACCGGCGCGCTGTGGACGGCGGAGTTCGCGCTCCCCGACGGAGAGTGAGGGCGCGGCTGCTACACTCGCGGGCGACCCGCCATGCAGGTGTCCGCGTGAGTTTCTTCGCACTCCCCGTCAGACGGCTGATCGCCGCCCACTGGCCACTGTGGGCCGTGTGCGCGCTCTTCCTGCTCGTGGCCGCGTTTCTGCTCGACGACTACGGCATGGGGGAAGATACGCTGCCCCAACGTCGGGTCGGGATCACGGCGCTGGACTACCTCGCGGGAGACGGGGAACGCGCCTTCGACCAGCTGATCAGCTCCTGGGATCGCTACTACGGCGCGGCCTTCGAGGCGCCGCTCGTGCTCCTGCCCGAACGCATCCTCGGCCTGGAGGACCGCCGGGACATCCTGCTCGGCAGACACCTCCTCACGCACCTGTTCTTCCTCGCCGGCGGCGTCTTCTGCTACCTGCTCGTCCTGCGCCTGTTCAACAACAGGTGGCTGGCGCTCATCGCCCTGGCGCTGTTCCTGCTGCATCCGCGTCTCTACGCGCACTCGTTCTTCAACTCGAAGGACATCCCCTTCCTGGCCATGTTCATGATCTCGTTGTATCTCGTCCACCGCGCCTTCCGCCGCGACACGCTGGGCGCGTTCCTGCTCTGCGGGGTGGGCGTGGGCCTGCTCGTCAACCTTCGCGTCATGGGCATCGTCCTGTTCGCCGCCGTGCTGGCGCTGCGCGCGCTGGACCTGTTGTTTGGCAAGGAAACGGGCGGGCGCGGGCGCGTGCTGCTGACGGGAGCCGGGTTCGCGCTGGCCGCCGTGCTGACGTTCCACGCTTCGCTGCCCGCGCTCTGGACCGACCCCGTCGGGCGCTTCGCGGAGATGGTCGGCGTGCCCGGAACGAACACCCTGATCGGCCACAACCTCTTCCGGGGCGAATGGCTGTATTCCCGGGAAGGGCCGCCGTGGGACTACGTGCCCGTGTGGGTGGGGATCACGACGCCGCCCGCCACGCTCCTGCTGGCCTTCGTCGGGGCCGTGACGCTGGCGTGGGGCGCGCTGCGCCGCCCGCGCGACGTCCTTCGCAACGGCCCGCTGCGTTTCGGGCTCCTGCTGGCGGCCCTGCCCGTGGTCACGGCGGTCGCGGCCGTCGTGCTCGAAGCCAACGCCCACACCGGCTGGCGCCAGCTGTTCTTCCTGTACGCGCCCCTGCTCCTGCTGGCGGTCGTCGGGCTGCGCTGGCTCACGACCGTCCCGCGCGGGCGGTGGCCGCGGGCGGGGGCGTACGCGCTCGCGGGGGCGGGCATGGCCGTGACGATCGTCTCCATGGCCCACGTCCATCCACTCCAGGACAGTGCTTTCAACTTCCTCGTGGACCGAACCACGCCGGAACGTCTGAATTCCCTGTACACCGTGAACTACTGGCGGATGTCCACCCTGTATCCCCTCAAGGACATCATTCGGGACCATCCTTCCGGCGATCTCTCTTTCTCGCTTGCCGGCTTGCGGCGGTACCGGGCAATGCTCCCCGCGGACGATCGGGAACGGATCGTCGAGACGCGGGACTTCCGCTCCGGCAATCACAACTTTTACGATGTCCACCACATCGGCGGGGAATGTTCGTCTCCCGCTCCCATCGCGCCCGTTTCCTGGACCAGCCGCATCTACGCCACCACGCTCGACTGCCTGGTCGACCCGGTGGTCTGGTTCGGCCGTTTTCGGCGGGAGGCGCTGGCCAGTGGCGAGCCGCTGGTCCGTTCCGCCTACGACATCCACCGCGACGGCCGCCGACTGATCTACGCGCGCGACGGATGCCCCCGCAACGACGTCGAGGGGGACGGGCCGCGCTTCTTCCTCCACGTCGTTCCCGTCGATGCCGTGGACCTCCCCTCCTGGCGCCGGGAGCTGGGCCACGGCTTCGACAGCCTCGACAACGCCCTGCGAAGCGGCCTGGCCCGCATCGACGGGAACTGCGTGGCCGTCGTCGTCCTGCCCGACTACCCCATCGCCAGCATCCGCACGGGCCAGTTCACCGACGACGGCGTCCTCTGGGAAGCCGAAATCGCCTTCGCGGACAACGCGCCGGACTACGCCGCCGCCCGCCGGGAGGCGCTGGCGGGCGAGCCGCTTGCGCGCTCCGTCTACGACGTGCATCTCGCCGGGCGCGCGCTGACGTACCTGCGCGACGGGTGCACGGAGGCGGAAGCGGACGCGCGCTTCTTCCTGCACGTGGTCCCCGCGGACGAGGACGACCTGCCCGAACACCGTCGGGAGTACGGCTTCGACAACCTCGATTTTACGCTGGCCGCGCGCGGGGCGCGCCTCGACGGGAACTGCGTGGCCGTGGCGCGCCTGCCCGCCTACCCCATCGCCACCATCCGCACGGGCCAGTACGACGACACGGGCAGGCTGTGGACGGCGGAGTTCGCCCTCCCCGTTGGGGAGTGAGCGCGGGGATTGCTACACTTCGCGGGCGGTCCCATGAGGATGTCCCGGTGAAGCTCGCGTCCCCCGTCGGGCGGCTGATCGCCGCCCATTGGGCGTTGCCGGCCGTGTGCGCGCTCTTCCTGGTCGTCGGCGCGCTCGTGCTCGAGGACTATGGCTCCCCGCTGGACACGGGGGAGCAGCGCGTGATCGGGAACGCGGCGCTCGACTACCTCGCGGGAGACGGCGAGCGCGCCTTCGATCGGATGCACCGTCCCTCGGACCGCTACTTTGGCGCGGCCTTCGAGGCGCCGCTCGTCCTCCTGCTCGAACGCATCATCGGCCTGGAGGACAGCCGGGACATCCTGCTCGGCAGACATCTCCTCACGCATCTGCTCTTCCTGGTGGGCGGGGTGTTCTGCTACCTGCTCGTCCTGCGCATGTTCGGGAGCAGGCCGCTGGCGCTCATCGCCACGGTCCTGTTCCTGCTGCATCCCCGCATCTATGCGCACTCCTTCTTCAACTCGAAGGACGTCCCCTTCCTCGTGATGTTCATGGTCTCGCTGTACCTCGTCCATCGCGCTTTCCGGCGCGACACGCTGGGTTCTTTCCTGCTCTGCGGCGCGGGCGTGGGCCTGCTCGTCAACCTCCGCATCATGGGCGCCGTCCTCTTCGCCGCCGTGCTCGTCCTGCACGCGCTGGATCTGGCGTTCGCGGGAAGCGCGACGGAGCGCAAGCGCGTGCTGCTGACGGGAGGCGTCTTCGCGCTGGCCGCCATGCTGACGTACCACGCCTCGCTGCCGGTGCTCTGGACCGATCCGGTTGGGCGCTTTCCGGATCTGGTGCGAACGCTCGACGAGCATCCGACCGAGGGCTTCAACCTGCTCCGGGGCGAGTGGCTGTACTCCCGCGACGGGCCGCCGTTCGACTACGTGCCCGTGTGGGTGGGGATCACGACGCCGCCCGCCACGCTCCTGCTGGCCGCCTTCGGGGCCCTCGCGCTGGCATGGCGCGCCTTGCGCCGTCCGCGCGACGTCTTCCGCAACGGCCCGCTGCGTTTCGGGCTCCTGCTGGCGGCCCTGCCCATCGCCACGGCAGCGGCCGTCGTCATCCTGGAGAGCAACGTCCACGGCGACTGGCGGCACCTGTACTTCCTGTACGCCCCCCTGCTTCTGCTGGCCGTGGTTGGCCTCGCGGCGGCCGGGGGGGCGCTCCCCGGACGATGGGCGCGCGCGGGGACGTACGCGCTGGCGGGGGCGGCCCTGGCCGTGACGGTCGTCTCCATGGTCCGCATCCATCCGCTCCAGAACGACTATTTCAGCCTGCTCGCGGACCGGACGACGCCGGAGCGACTGAATGCCTCGTATACCATGAACTACTGGAGAAACTCCGCCCGGTCCATCCTCGGGGACATCCTTCGGGACCACCCGTCCGGCGCTCTCTTCTTCTCGTTTGGCCACACGCCGGGGGTCCGGGCCTTTCTCCCCGCGGATGATCGGGAACGGATCGTCGAGACGCGGGACTTCCGCTCCGGCGATCGCAACTTTTATGGAGTCCACGAAGGGGATTGTTCGCCCTCCGCTCCCGTCGCGCCCATTCCCCCTGTCAGCCGCATCTACGCCGCCACGCTCGACTGCTTCGTCGACCCGGTGGCCTGGTTCGACCATTTTCGGCGGGAGGCGCTGGCCAGCGGCGAGGCGCTGGTCCGCTCCGTCTACGCCGTCCACCGCGACGGCCGCATCCTGACGTATCTGCGCGACGGCTGCCCCCGCAACGACGTCGAGGGAGGCGGACCGCGCTTCTTCCTCCATGTCATTCCCGTCGATGCCGGGGACCTCCCCTCCTGGCGGCGGGAGTACGGGTTCGGGAATCTCGATTTCTTCCTGCAACGCGGCCTGGCCCGCATCGACGGGAACTGCGTGGCCGTCGTCCTCCTGCCCGACTACCCCATCGCCGCCATCCGCACGGGCCAGCTCACCGACGATGGCATCCTCTGGGAAGCCAACATCGCCTTCGGAGACGGCGCGCCGGACTACGCCGCCGCGCGGCGGGAGGCGCTGGCGGGGGAGCCGCTGGCCCGCTCCGTCTACGCCATCCACTTGGATGGCCGCACGCTGACGTACCTGCGCGACGGCTGCACAGAGGCGGAAGCGGACGCGCGCTTCTTCCTGCACGTCGTCCCCGCGGACGCGGGCGACCTGCCCGAACATCGTCGGGAGCACGGCTTCGACAACCTCGATTTCACGCTGGCCGTGCGCGGGGCGCGCATCGGCGGGAACTGCGTGGCCGTGGCGCGCCTGCCCGACTACCCCATCGCCACGGTGCGCACGGGCCAGTACGACGGCACGGGCGCGCTGTGGACGGCGGAGTTCGCGCTCCCCGACGGGGAGTAAGGGCGGGGGCGGTTACACTCATCCGCAGCCTGCCATGAAAGTGTCCGCGTGAGCGTCGCGTCTCCACTCCGGCGGCTGATCGCCGCCCATTGGGCGCTGGCGCTCGTGTGCGCGTTCTTCGCGCTGGCGGCCGCGCTCACGCTGGACGACCACGGCGTCTGGACGGACGAGCCGTACCAACGCGCGATCGGGAACGCCGCGCTCGACTACCTCGCGGGGGACGGCGAGCGCGCCTTCGGGCAGCTGCGTCACCCCACCAACCGCTACTACGGCGTCGCGTTCGAGGCGCCGCTCGCGCTCCTCGAACGCATCCCCGGTCTGGATGACGGCTGGAACCTCTACCTCGTCAGGCATCTGCTCACGCATCTGTTCTTCCTCGCGGGCGGCGTCTTCTGCTACCTGCTCGCCCTGCGTCTGTTCGGCAGCAGACCGCTCGCCATCGTCGCCATGCTCCTGTTCCTGCTGCATCCCCGCATCTACGCGCACTCGTTCTTCAACTCGAAGGACGTCCCCTTCCTCGCCACGTTCATGATCGCGCTCTGGCTCGCCCACCGCGCCTTTCGTCGCGACACGCTCGCCGCCTTCCTGCTCTGCGGCGTGGGCGTGGGCCTGCTCGCCAACCTCCGCATCATGGGCGTCCTGCTCTTCGCCGCCGTGCTCGCGCTGCGCGCGCTGGACCTGGCCCTCGCCGGAAGCGCGGAAGCGCGGAAGCGCGCGCTGCTGACGGGAGGGGCCTTCGCGCTGGCCGCCCTGTTGACGTACTACGGCTCGCTGCCCGCGCTCTGGACCGATCCCGTGGGGCGCTTCGCGGAGATGGCGCGAACGCTCGGCACGCATCTGGTCGTGCCGTACAACCTGTTCCGGGGCGAATGGCTGTACGCCCCGGACGGGCCACCGCTCGACTACGTACCGGTGTGGGTCGGGATCACGACGCCGCCCGCCACGCTCCTGCTGGCGCTGGCGGGAGCCGTCGCGCTGGCGTCGCGAGCGCTGCGCCGCCCGCGCGACGTTCTCCGCGACGGCCCGCTGCGCTTCGGGCTCCTGCTGCTCATCCTGCCCGTGGTCGCGGTCGGCGCCGCCGTCGTCCTGGAAGGCAACGTCTACCACGACTGGCGGCAGCTGTACTTCCTGTACGCGCCCCTGCTTCTGCTGGCCGTCTTCGGGATCCAGGGGATCACGGCGCTCGTCCGGGGGCGGTGGCCACAGGCGGGGGCGTACGCGCTGACGGGGGCGGCCATCGCCGTCGCGCTCGTCTCCATGGTCCGCATCCATCCGTACGGGGACAACCACTTCAACGCGCTGGCGGACCGGACCACGCCGGAGCGCCTGATTTCCCGCTACGACATGTCCCACCGCTGGGACCACGTCCGCGGGCGCGCCCTCCTCGGCATTCTCGAGGACCATCCTTCCGGGAATCTCTTCGTCGCGCTCAACTCCGGGTACTTCGAGAGCTGGCCGTTCCCGCCGGGCGCCTGGGAGCGCTTCGTCGCGACGCGCGACTTCCGTTCCGGCGAACGCAACTTCCTCGAACCCCACGTCAGCCAGCCCTGTCCCGCTTCCCCGCGGGCGGTCGTCGCTGCCGCCCGCGTCTACGCCAACACGCTGTATTGCGTGGTCGACCCAGCGGCCTGGCTCGGCCATGCCCGGCAGACGGCGCTGGTCGCCGAAGCCGCGGTCCGCTCCGTCTACGACATCCACCGCAACGGTCGCATCCTGACCTACGTACGCGACGGGTGCCCCCGCGACGACGTCGAGGCGCGCTTCTTCCTCCACGCCGTTCCCCGCGATGCCGACGACCTGCCGCCCCTCAGACGGGAGCACGGCTTCGAGAATCTCGACCGCGTCCTGCGGACCAGCATGGCGCGCATCGACGGGAACTGCGTGGGCGTCGTCGTCCTGCCCGACTACCCCATCGCCGCCGTGCGCACGGGCCAGTTCATCGACGACGGCGTCCTCTGGGAGGCCGACATCGCCTTCGGGGACGGCGCGCCGGACTACGCCGCCGCGCGGCGGGATGCGCTGGCGGGCGAGCCGCTGGCCCGCTCCGTCTACGACGTCCATCTCGTCGGGCGCACGCTGACGTACGTGCGCGACGGCTGCACTGAAGCGGAAGCGGAGGCGCGCTTCTTCCTGCACGTCGTCCCCGCGGACGAAGGCGACCTGCCCGAACACCGTCGCGAGCACGGCTTCGACAACCTCGATTTCACGCTGGCGACGCGCGGGGCGCGCCTCGACGGGAACTGCGTGGCCGTCGCGCGCCTGCCCGCCTACCCCGTCGCCACCGTGCGCACGGGCCAGTACGACGACGCGGGCGCGCTGTGGACGGCGGAGTTCGCGCTCCCCGACGGGGAGTGAGCGCCACCGTCACGGCCTGGGCGCATGGCCCCAGCGGGGGGCGCGTGTACACTGGGCCTCCCATGCCCTCGCCCCCGTTCCGCGGCAACGCCGCCCGGTGAACCTCCGCCCCCGCCCGTCGCGCGCCCCCAACCCGGCGGGGTCGACCTTCGCGTCCCTGCGCGAGCGCGAATTCGCCTGGTACTTCGCGGGCAACGCCGCCTTCTTCATGGCCATGCAGATGCAGTTCGTGCTGCGCGCGCAGCTGGCCTACGACCTCACCGGGCAGGCCTCCGCGCTGGGCATCGTGACGGCGGGGGCCTCGATACCGATGATCTTCATCGCGCCGGTGGGCGGGCTCATCGCCGACCGCGTGAACAAGCGCACGCTCCTCATCGTCACGCAGACGGCGGCGGCGCTGGTGAGCCTGTCGACCACGCTGCTCATCCTCACGGGGTTCATCGCCTACTGGCACCTGTTCCTGCTCTCCTTTTCGGCGGGGGCCATCTTCTCCCTGAACATGCCCGCGCGGCAGGCGCTCGTGCCCCTGCTGGTGCCGCAGCACATGCTCACGAACGCCATCTCCCTGCAGATGAGCGGCATGAACCTGACGCGCATCCTGGCGCCCGCGCTGGGCGGCCTCCTGATCGCCCCGCTGGGGGCCGTCGGCGTGGGCGAGGGCGGCGGCCTGGGCTGGGTCTACGCGCTCACGTTCGTGCTCTTCGCGGTCGCCGTGGCGTCCGAGTTCCGCCTGCCCGTGCACGGCATGAAGACGGAGCCGGAGGAGGCCGAGGGCTTCCGCGAGGGCCTCACCTCCGGCTTCCGCTTCGTGGCGCGCACGCCCGTCATCGCCATGCTGCTCGCGGCGGGCATGCTCATGCCCTTCTTCGCCTTCCCCGTGCAGGTCATGTTGCCCGTGTTCGCCGACGAGGTGTTCGGCGCGGGCGGCGGGGCCGGCTTCGGGCTGCTCATGGGCGCGGGCGGCGTGGGCGGCCTCATCGGCACCATCATCTCGGCCAACCTCGACCGCGAGCCGCGCAAGGGCCGCATCATGTTCGCGGGCGCGATCGTCATGGGCGGCTTCCTCATCGCCTTCGGCTCCACGGGCTCGTTCGCGCTGGGGCTGCTCTTCATGGCCGCCAGCAACGTGGGCCAGATGCTCTTCATGTCGTCCAACAACACCGCCGTGCAGGCGATTACGCCGGAGGACCTGCGCGGGCGCGTGATGGCCATCATGCTCATGTCCTTCGGCGTCATGCCCCTGGGCACGGTGCCGCTCACCTTCGCGGCCAACAGCTTCGGCGCGCCCGCCGTGGTCGTGGCCTCCATGATCGCCATGCTCCTCATCCTCGTCCTCGCCTTCGCCCTCGCGCCGCGCTTCCGCAACCTGCGCCTCGACGTGGCCGAGGACGCGGCCATCTCGGCGGTGCGCGCGGCCACGCTGGTGGCGGCGGGCGAGCTCACGCGCGACGAGGCCGACCGCCTCATGGGGCGCGCGCGCCGCACGCCCCTGCCCGAGGGCACGGGCATGCGCCGCGCGGCGGACGCCCCCGCCGAACGCGCGGCCCCGCCCGGCGAGGCCGCGCCCGCGCCGCCGCCGTGACCGTCCTCGGCGTGCTCGACCAGTCGCCCGTGCGCCGCGGGGGCACGGCGGCGGCGGCGCTGGCGGAGACGATGGCGCTGGCGCGCGCCGCCGAGCGCCTCGGCTACGCCCGCTACTGGGTGGCCGAGCATCACAACGCGCCCGCCCTCGCCTCCACCGCGCCGGAGGTGCTGATCGACCGCATCGCCGCCGCCACCAGCGCCATCCGCGTGGGCTCCGGCGGCGTCATGCTGCCCCACTACAGCGCGCTCAAGGTGGCGGAGACCTTCCGCCTGCTGGAGACGCTCCATCCGGGGCGCATCGACCTCGGCGTGGGGCGCGCGCCCGGCAGCGACTCGCGCACGGCGCGCGCGCTCGCCCCCTCGCGCCAGCCCATGGACCTGGGCGCCTTCCCCGAGCAGCTGCTCGACCTCTACGGCTTCCTCGCCGACGACTTCCCGCCCGACCACGAGTTCCACGGCGTGACCGCCATGCCGCGCCCGCGGGCCATGCCCGGGCTGTGGCTGCTGGGGTCGAGCGACGTGAGCGCGGGGTACGCCGCCGATCTGGGCTGGCCCTACTGCCACGCCCACTTCATCAACGCCAGCCGCACGGACCCGTCGCTCGATGCCTACCGCACGCTCTTCAGGCCCTCGCCCGTGGCCGCCGCGCCGCGCCCCTCCATCGCCGTGCACGCGCTCGCCGCCGACAGCGACGAAGAGGCCGAGCGCCTCTCCTGGAGCCGCTGGGGCTGGCGCATCATGGGCGGCGCGCACGGGGGCGGCATCCCCTCGCCCGAGGAGGCGCTGGCCTTCGCCTACAGCGAGCCCGAACGCGAGTACCTGGAGACGCTCAAGCGGCGCTCCATCCACGGGACCGCCGCGCGCGTGCGCGAACGCCTGCTGGCGCTGGGCGCGCGCCACGGCGTGGACGACTTCGTGATCGTGACCATCACGCACGACTTCGCCGCGCGGCTGCGCTCCTACGAGCTGCTGGCGGAGGCCTTCGCGCTGGCGCCGCGCGCCGCGCCATGAACGCCTGGCGCGCATCGACGAATGCATCGCCGTCGTTCCCCTGCCCGCCTACCCCATCGCCACCGTCCGCACGGGCCAGTACGACGGCACGGGCGCGCTGTGGACGGCGGAGTTCGCCCTCCCCGGCGGGGAGTGAGCGCGCGGACTGCTACACTCGCGGACGCCCGCCATGAAGGTGCCCGCGTGATTTCCGCGTCCCCGATCGGGCGGCTGCTCGCGGCCCACTGGGCCTTGCCGGCCGTGGTCGCGCTCTTCCTGCTCGTCGGCGCTTTCGCGTTCGACGACTACGGCCTGTCGGGGGACTCGCCGGAGCAGCGCGCGGTCGGGATGGCGGCGCTCGACTACCTCGCGGGGGACGGGGAGCGCGCCTTCGAGCAAACGTCCAGCCCCCACGACCGCTACTTCGGCGCGGCCTTCGAGGCGCCGCTCGCGCTCCTCGAGCGCGTCTCCGGCCTCGAAAGCAGCCGGAGCGTCTACCTGGGCAGGCACGTCCTCACGCACCTGTTCTTCCTCGCCGGCGGCGTCTTCTGCTACCTGTTGGTCCTGCGCATGTTCGGCAGCAGGGCGCTGGCGCTCATCGCCACGGTCCTGTTCCTGCTCCATCCCCGCATCTACGCGCACTCCTTCTTCAACTCGAAGGACGCCCCCTTCCTCGCCGCGTTCATGATCGCGCTCTGGCTCGTCCACCGCGCCTTCCGCCGCGACACGCTGGGCGCCTTCCTGCTCTGCGGCGCGGGCGTGGGCCTGCTCGTCAACCTCCGCGTCATGGGCGTCGTCCTCTTCGCCGCCGTGCTCGCGCTGCGCGCGCTGGACCTGGCGTTCGCCGGAAGCGCGACGGAGCGCGGGCGCGTCTGGTTGAGCGGAGGAGCGTTCGCGCTCGCCGCCATCCTCGCCCTGTACGCCCTTTCGCCCATCCTCTGGACCGACCCTTTCGGGCGGTTCGCGGAGATGGCGCGGGTGCTCAGGTCCCATCCGCTCGAGGTCTTCAGCCTGTTCCGGGGCGAGCTGCTGTACTCCCCGGACGGGCCGCCGTGGGACTACGTCCCCGTCTGGATCGGGATCACGACGCCGCCCGCCACGCTCCTGCTGGCGCTGGCCGGAACCCTGGCGCTGGCGTGGCGCGGCCTGCGCCGCCCGCGCGACGTCCTCCGCAACGGCCCGCTGCGCTTCGGCTTCCTGCTGCTGGCCCTGCCCGTGGCCACGATGCTCACGGTCGTCGTCCTCCGCAACAACATCTACGACGACTGGCGCCACCTGTTCTTCCTGTATGCGCCCCTGCTCCTGCTCGCCGTCCTGGGAATGCGGTGGCTGGGGGAGTTTCGCGGGCGGTGGATGCGCGCGGGGGCGTACGCGCTGGCGGGGGCGGCCATCGCCGTCGCCGTCGTCTCCATGGTCCGCATCCACCCGCACCAGAACAGCTACTTCAACCTGGCCGCGGACCGCACCACCCCGGAGCGCCCGGGCTCGCGATACGGGCTGGACTACTGGGAGCAGTCCGTCCTGCCCGCGCTCGCCGCCATCGTGGACGAGCATCCCTCCGGCCCGCTCGTCGCGGACGTCTCCCTCGACAGCGCCTTGCTTCTCGCGCCGGGCGAGCGGGAGCGCTTCACCGTGACGCGGGACTTCCGCTCCGGCGATCCCAACTTCCTCGAGTTTCCCGACCCGGGCGTCTGCGCGCTCGCGCCAGTCTCCCCGTCCGCCGTCGTCCACGCCGCCCGCATCTACGCCGCCACGCTCCACTGCGTGGTCGATCCGGTGGCGTGGTTCGGCGACGTCCGGCGGGAGGCGCTGGCCGGGGAGCCGCTGGTGCGTTCCGTCTACGACATCCGGCGCGACGGCCGCCTCCTGACCTACGTGCGCGACGGATGCCCCCCCGGAGACGCGGTCACGGGCGGCGGGCCGCGCCTCTTCCTCCACGTCGCTCCCCGCGATCCCGACGACCTGCCCCGCTGGCGGCGGAAGCGGGGGCTGGACTTCGACAACCTCGATCTCGCGCTGCGGGGCGGCTCGGCGCGCATCGACGGGAACTGCGTGGCCGTCGCCGTCCTGCCCGACTACCCCATCGCCGGCATCCGCACGGGCCAGTTCACCGACGACGGCGTCCTCTGGGAGGTGAGGTTCACGCCCGACGGGCGGCTCGAAGTTCCCCGGGCGGCGGACGAGCCGTTCGTCCGCTCCTTCTACGACCTCTACCTCGACGGGCGTCTGTTGTCGTACGTGCGCGACGGGTGCGCGGACGAGGATGCGGGTCCGTGGTTCTTCCTGCACGTCTTCCCCGTGGACGAGGGCGACCTGCCCGGACATCGCCGGCGGCACGGCTTCGACAACCTCGATTTCACGCTGAAGTCGCGCGGGGCGCGCTTCGGCGAGCGCTGCGCGGCTGTCGTCACGTTGCCCGACTACCCCATCGCCACGGTGCACACGGGCCAGTACGACGAGACGGGCAAGTTGTGGACGGTGGATTTCGAGCTCCCCGTCTGGGAATGAGCGCGGGGCTGCTACACTCGCGGGCATGGTCCCGCCGGTACCCGTATGCGGAGGAGTCCCCATCCGCGGCTGATCGCCGCCCACTGGCCGCTGGCGCTCGTGGGCGCGCTCGCCCTGCTCGTGGGCGCGCTCGTGCTCGACGACTACCACGGGTCGTATGACGCGCCGCACCAGCGTCCGATCGGGAAGGCGGCGCTCGACTACCTCGCGGGCGACGGCGAGCGCGCCTTCGATCAGGTGACCGACCCCCCCAGCCTGTACTACGGCGCGGCTTTCGAGGCGCCGCTCATGCTCATCGAACGCATTTTGGGGTTGGATGGCCGGAGTATCTATCTCAGCAGAAACATCCTCACGCACCTGTTCTTCCTCATTGGCGGCGTTTTCTGCTACCTGTTCGCCCTGCGCATGTTCCACAGCAGGTGGCTGGCGCTCGTCGCCTTGGTGCTGTACCTGCTGCATCCCCGCATCTACGCGCACTCCTTCTCCAGCCCCAAGGACATTCCCTTCCTGGCCGCGTTCACGATCGCGCTATATCTCACCCACCGCGCTTTCCAGCGCGACACGCTCGCCGCCTTTTTGCTCTGCGGCGCGGGCGTGGGCCTGATCGTCAACCTCCGCATCATGGGCGTCCTGCTCTTCGCCGCCGTGCTCGTCCTGCGCGCGCTGGACCTGGCGTTCGCATCCAGCCGCGAGGAGCGAATGCGCGTGCTTCTGACGGGGGCCGGGTTCGCGCTGGCCGCCATGCTCACGTATTACGCCTCAATGCCCGTGCTCTACATCGACCCCGTGGGGCGTTTCGTCGAGCTGCTCAGGGTGTTGAGCGCCCATCCCTGGGATGATTACAGCCTGTTCCGGGGGGAGTGGATCTACCCTCGCGACGGGCCGCCGTTCGACTACGTTCCCGTGTGGGTGGGGATCACGACGCCGCCCGCCACGCTCCTGTTCGCCCTCGCCGGGGGCGTGGCGCTGGCATGGCGCGCCCTGCGCCGCCCGCGCCGCGCGCTCCGCGACGGCCCGTTGCGCTTCGGCCTCCTGCTGCTGATCCTGCCCGTGGCCACGGTGGCGGCCGTCGTCGTTCTGGAGAGCAACACCTTCGGCGGCTGGCACCATCTGTACTTCCTGTACGCGCCTCTGCTCCTGCTGGCGGTGTGGGGAGTTCACCGGCTGGCCTCGTCCCTCCGCGGGCGATGGGCGGGCGTGGGGGCGTACGCGCTGCTGGGGGCGGCCATGGCAGTGACGGTCGTCTCCATGGTCCGCGTCCATCCGTTCCAGCACGCCTACTTCACCCTCCTCACGGACCGGACCACGCCGGAACGGTTGGTAGCCCGGTATGAGGTGGACTACTTCAAATTCTTCGGCAGGGCCGCCCTCGCCGGCATCGCCGGGGACCACCCGTCCGGCCCCCTCTATCTCTCGCTCGTCCTCAACGATGTCAACCACGAGCGCCACTATTTCCATCCGGACGACCGGAAGCGGTTCATCGGCGCCAGGGATTTTCGTTCCGGGGAGCGCAACTTCCTGCAGCTCCGCGACGGCTGGCCGTGTCCCGCGGACGGGGTTTACGTGGTGCGCCTCTACGCGAGCACGCACCATTGCATGGTCGACCCGGTGGACTGGTTCGGCGAGCGGCGGCGGGAGGCGCTGGCCAGGGAGATCCTGCTCCGCGCCGCCTACGACATCCACCGCGACGGCCGCCGGTTGACCTACCTGCGGGACGGATGCCCCCGCGAAGACGTCGGCGGCACGCGCCTCTTCCTCCACGTGGTTCCCCGCGACGCTGGCGACCTCCCGCCCTGGAGCCGGAAGCGCGGCTTCGACAACCTCGATCACGCCCTGCGTGGCGGCACGGCGCGCATCGACGGGGACTGCGTGGGCGTCGTCGACCTGCCCGACTACCCCATCGCCGCCATCCGCACGGGCCAGTTCACCGACGCCGGCGTCCTCTGGGAAGCGGAGGTCGTCTTCGACAGCGGGAGCGCCCCCGTCGCGCCGCCGGACTACGCCGTCACCCGTCGGGATGCGCTGGCGGGGGAGCCGCTGGCCCGCTCCGTCTATGACGTCCACCTCGCCGGGCGCGAGCTGACGTACGTGCGGGACGGCTGCACGGACGAAGAGGCGGAGGCGCGCTTCTTCCTGCACGTCGTCCCCGCGGACGCAGGCGACCTGCCCGAACACCGTCGGGAGTACGGCTTCGACAACCTCGATTTCACCCTCGCACGGAGCGGGGCGCGCATCGACGGGAACTGCGTCGCCATCGCCATCCTGCCCGCCTACCCCATCGCCACGGTGCGCACGGGCCAGTACGACGGCACGGGCAGGCTGTGGACGGCGGAGTTCGCGCTCCCCGACGGGGAGTGAGCGCGCGGCTGCTACACTCGCGGGCATGGTCCCGCCGGTACGCGTATGCGGAGGATTCCCCATCCGCGGCTGATCACCGCCCACTGGCCGCTGCTGGCCGCGTGCGCGCTCTTCGCGCTCGTCGGGGCGCTCGCGCTCGAAGACTACGGTGCCTGGGTGGACGACCCGTCCCAGCGCGCGATCGGGAACGCCGCGCTGGACTCCCTCGCGGGGGACGGCGAGCGCGCCTTCGACCAGCTGCTCATCCCCCACGACCGCTACTACGGCGCGGTGGCGGAGGCGCCGCTCACGCTCGTCGAGCGACTGCTCGGCCTGGAGGCCCCCCGGGATCTCCACCTCAGCAGGCGCGCGCTCACGCACCTGCTCTTCCTCGGCGGCGGCGTCTTCTGCTACCTGCTCGTCCTGCGCATGTTCGGGAGCAGGCCGCTGGCGCTCGCCGCCACGGTCCTGTTCCTGCTGCATCCGCGCATCTACGCGCACTCCTTCTTCAACTCCAAGGACATCGCTTTCCTCGTCGCCTTCATGGTCGCGCTCTCCCTCGTGCACCGCGCCTTCCGGCGGGACACGCTGGGCGCCTTCCTGCTCTGCGGCGCGGGCGTGGGCCTGCTCGTCAATCTCCGCGTCATGGGCGTCATTCTCTTCGTCGCCGTGCTGGCGCTGCGCGCGCTGGACCTTGCGTTCGCGGGAAGCGCGGAGGAGCGCAGGCGCGTGCTGTGGACCGGAGGGGCCTTCGCATTGGCCGCCGCGCTCACGTACTACGCCTCGCTGCCCGTGCTCTGGACCGATCCGTTCGGGCGCTTCGCGGAGCTGGTCCGGACGCTCGGCGCCCATCCGAACGAGGCGTTCAACCTGTTCCGGGGCGAATGGCTGTACTCCCGGGACGGCCCGCCATGGGACTACGCGCCCGTGTGGGTGGGGATCACGACGCCGCCCGCCACGCTCCTGCTCGCCGCCTTCGGGGCCCTCGCGCTGGCATGGCGCGCCTTGCGCCGTCCGCGCGACGTCCTCCGCAACGGCCCGCTGCGCTTCGGCCTCCTGCTGGCCGCCCTGCCCGTGGCCGCGACGGCCGCCGCCGTCGTCCTCAACGGCAACGTCTACTTCGACTGGCGGCACCTCTACTTCCTGTACGCCCCCCTGCTCCTGCTCGCCGCCCTCGGGCTCCACGGAATCCTGGCGTTCGTCCGGGGGCGGTGGCCGCGGGCGGGGACGTACGCGCTGGCGGGGATGGCCGTCGCCGTCGCGCTCGTCTCCATGATCCGCATCCACCCGTTCGAACCCAACTACTTCAACGCCCTCACGGACCGGACCACGCCGGAACGCCTGAAGGTCCGGTACGACATGAATTCCTGGGAGCAGTCCCTGCGGAACCCGCTCGCCGACATCATCGGGGACCACCCGTCGGGGATGCTGTACCTGTCGCTCTCTTCCCCCTTCGCCGAGCACCAGCTCCGGGGCCTCCCGCCGGACGAGCGGGAGTGGATCACCGTGACGAAGGACTTCCGCTCCGGCGAGCGCAACTTCCTCGAGCTGCACGCCAGCCAGCCGTGCCCCGCTTCCCTCCCGGCCGTCGCCTACGTCGCCCGCATCTACGCCGTCACGCTCCATTGCGTGCTCGATCCGGTGGCCTGGCTCGGCGACGTCCGGCGGGAGGCGCTGGCCACGGAGCCGCTGATCCGCGCCGCCTACGACATCCGTCGCGACGGCCGCCTGCTGACGTACGTGCGCGACGGATGCCCCGTGGAGGACGTGATCGTGGCAAGCGGTACGCCGCGTCTCTTCCTCCACGTCGTTCCCCGCGATCCCGCGGATCTTCCCTCCTGGCGCCGGAAACTGGGCCACGGCTTCGACAACCTCGATCACGCCCTGCGGGGCGGCGCGGCGCGCATCGATGGGAACTGCGTGGCCGCCGTCGTCCTGCCCGACTACCCCATCGCCAGCATCCGCACGGGCCAGTTCACCGACGACGGTCCCCTCTGGGAGATGGAGTTCACGCCCGACGGACGGGTCGTCCTTCCCCCGCCGCCGCCGGACTACGCCGCCGCCCGCCGGGAGGCGCTGGCGGGCGAGCCGCTGGCCCGCTCCGTCTACGACCTCCACCTGAATGGCCGCACGCTGACGTACCTGCGCGACGGCTGCACGGACGCGGAGGCGGACGCGCGCTTCTTCCTGCACGTCGTCCCCATGGACGCGGGCGACCTGCCCCCGCACCGGAAGGAGTACGGCTTCGACAACCTCGATTTTACGCTGGCGACGCACGGGGCGCGCCTCGACGGGAACTGCGTGGCCGTGGCGCGTCTGCCCGACTACCCCATCGCCACCGTCCGCACTGGCCAGTACGACGACACGGGTGCGCTGTGGACGGCGGAGTTCGCCCTCCCCGACGGGGAGTGAGCGCTTGGCCAGTATACTCGGCCCCGGCGGCCCATCCATGAGTATCCCCGCATGAGCGTCGCGGCTCCGACAAGTCGACTGGCAGCCACCCACTGGCCGGTGGCGCTCGTGTGCGCGCTCTTCCTGGTCGTCGGCGCGCTCACGCTCGACGCCCACGGCATCGATCTGGATACAACGTACCAGCGCGCCATCGGGAACGCGGCGCTGGACTACCTCGCGGGAGACGGGGAACGCGCCTTCGGGCAGCTGGGCTATTTCCATGATCGCTACTACGGCGCCGTCTTCGAGGCGCCACTGGTTCTCATCCTCGAACGCATCATGGGCTTGGAGGACAGCCGGGACGTCCTGCTCGGCAGGCATCTCCTCACGCACCTGTTCTTCCTCGCCAGCGGCGTCTTCTGCTACCTGCTCGTCCTGCGCCTGTTCAACAACAGGTGGCTGGCGCTCGTCGCACTGGTGCTGTTCCTGCTGCATCCGCGCATCTACGCGCACTCCTTCTACAACTCGAAGGACGTCCCCTTTCTCGCCGCGTTCATGGTCGCGCTCTGGCTCGTCCACCGCGCGTTCCGGCGGGACACGCTGGGCGCTTTCGTCCTCTGCGGCGTGGGCGTGGGCCTGCTCGCGAACCTCCGCATCATGGGCATCATGCTCTTCGCCGCCGTGCTCATGCTGCGCGCGCTGGACCTGGCGTTCGCCGGAAGCGCGGACGGGCGCAAGCGCATCCTGCTGACCGGAGCGGCCTTCGCGCTGGCCGCCGTGCTCACGTTTTACGCCTCGTTGCCGGCGCTCTGGACCGACCCGGTCGGGCGCTTCGCGGAGATGGTCGAGGTGCTCCGATCCCACCCGGTTCACCGCCAGAGCTTCTTTCGGGGCGAGCTGTTGTCGTCCGCGGACGGGGCCCCGTTCGACTACGTGCCCGTGTGGGTGGGGATCACGACGCCGCCCGCCACGCTCCTGCTCGCCTTCGCGGGCGCCGTGGCGCTGGCGTGGGGAGGGCTGCGCCGCCCGCGCGACGTCCTTCGCGATGGCCCGCTGCGCTTCGGGCTCCTGCTGGCGGCCCTGCCCATCGCCACGGTGGCGGCCGTCATCGTCCTGGAGAGCAACTTGCACAACGCCTGGCAGCACCTCTATTTCCTGTACGCGCCGCTGCTCCTGCTGGCGGCCGTCGGGCTGCGCTGGCTCACGACCGTCGCGCGCGGGTGCTGGCTGCGGGCGGGGGCGTACGCGCTCATGGGGGCGGGCGTGGCCGTGACGATCGTCTCCATGATCCGCATCCATCCGTTCCAGGACGACTACTTCAACTCCCTCGTGGACCGCACCACGCCGCAACGCCTGAGTTCCCTCTATACCGTGAACTACTGGCGGATGTCCGGCTTGCACCTTCTCAACGACATCATCCGGGACTACCCGTCCGGCGAGCTCCACCTCTCGATTGGCCACCTGGGGTTTCATCGGACGATGCTCCCCGCGGATGACCGGGAACGTATCGTCGTGACGCGGGACTTCCGGTCCGGCGAGCGCAACTTCTTCGAGATCCACGCTCGGGAATGTCAGCCCTCCTCCCCTCCCCCGGCGCGCCGCTTCTGGGCCAGACGCATCTACGCCTCCATGCTCCACTGCGTGATCGATCCGGCGCCCCTGTTCGAACGTCTCCGGCGGGAGGCGCTGGCCAGCGGCGAGCCGCTGGTCCGTTCCACCTACGACATCCACCGCGACGGGCGCAGGCTGACGTACGCGCGCGACGGATGCCCCGTGGATGACACCGGCAGGCAATTCTTCCTGCACGTCACGCCCGTCGATGCCAGCGAACCGCTCGTGCACGTATTCGACCATCGGGATTTCCCCTTCGCCCGCATCGACGGGAACTGCGTGGCGTCCGTCGTCCTGCCCGCCTACCCCATCGCCGGCGTCCGCACGGGCCAGCTCAGCCGCGAGGGTGTCCTCTGGGAAGCCGATGTCGCCTTCACGCCCCCGGAGGTCGAACCGGCGGCGCTGGCGGGCGAGCCCCTCGCCCGCTCCGCCTTCGACGTCCACCGCCACGGCGGCGCGCTCATCTACGCGCGCGACGGGTGTACCGACGCAGACGCCGGGACCATGTTCTTCCTCCACGTCGTCCCCGTCGATGCCCGCGACCTGCCCGACGACCGCTGGCGATACGGCTTCGACAACCTCGACTTCCGGCTCTGGGAGCGCGGCGGACGCGACGGCGACCGCTGCATCGCCGTCGTCCCCCTGCCCGCCTACCCCATCGCCACCGTGCGCACGGGCCAGTACGACGACGCGGGCGCGCTGTGGACGGCGGAGTTCGCGCTCCCCGACGGGGAGTGAGCGCGCGGGCTGCTACACTCGCGGACCATGCAGGTGGCCGCGTGAATCTTGCACTTCCCGTCAGACGGCTGGCCGTCGCCCACTGGCCACTGTGGGCCGTGTGCGCGCTCTTCCTGCTCGCCGGCGCGTTCACGCTCGACGACTACGGCGCCTGGATCGATACACCGCACCAGATGCAGATAGCGAACGCGACGCTGGACTACCTCGCGGGAGACGGAGACGCCTTCGGCCGCCTGACTCCCCACATTCGCTATTACGGCATGGCTGCGGAGGCGCCGCTCACGCTCGTCGGACGGCTGAGCGGGCTGGAGAACGACTGGGGCGACCACTTCGGCAGGCGCGCTCTCATGCATCTCTTCTTCCTGGCGGGGGGAGCGGCGTGCTACCTGCTCGTCCACCGGGTATTCGGCAGCAGAGCGCTCGCCGTCGCCGCCATGGTGCTGTTCCTGCTGCATCCGCGCATCTACGCGCACTCCTTCTTCAACTCCAAGGACATCCCCTTCCTGGCCATGTTCATGATCGCGCTCTCCCTCGCGCATCGCGCGTTCCGGCGCGACACGCTGGGCGCCTTCCTGCTGTGCGGCGTGGGCGTGGGCCTGCTCGTCAACCTCCGCGTCATGGGCGTCATCCTCTTCGCCGCCGTGCTCGCCCTGCGCGCGCTGGACCTTGCCTTCGCGGGAGGCGCGACGGAGCGCGGGCGCGCGCTGCTGGCGGGAGGGGCCTTCGCGCTGGCCGCCATGCTCACGTACTACGCCTCGCTCCCCGCGCTCTGGGCCGATCCGTTCGGACGCTTCGCGGAGCTGGTCCAGCTGCTCGGTGCTCACCCGCGCTCGGATATCAACCTGTTCCGGGGCGAATGGCTGTATTCCGCGAACGGGCCGCCATGGGACTACGTGCCCGTGTGGGTGGGGATCACGACGCCGCCCGCCACGCTTCTGCTCGCCCTGATCGGGATCGTGGCGCTGGCATGGAAGGGGCTGCGCCGCCCGCGCGACGTCCTCCGCAACGGCCCGCTGCGTTTCGGTCTCCTGCTGGCGGCCCTGCCCGTCGGCGCGAACGTCGCCATCGTCGTCCTCGAGAACAACGTGTACGATCACTGGCGGCAGCTATACTTCCTGTACGCGCCGCTGGTTCTGCTGGCAGCCTTCGGGCTCCGCGGAATCATGGCGCTCAGCAGGGGGCGGTGGCGGCGGGCGGGAGCGTACGCGCTGACGGGAGGGGCCATCGCCGTCGTGCTCGTCTCCATGGTTCGCATCCACCCGTACCAACCCAACTACTTCAACGCCCTGACGGACCGGACCACGCCGGAACGACTGAAATTCCGGCACCACATGACCATCTGGGACCAGTCCGTACAACCCATGCTCGCCGCCATCATTGAGGATCACCCGTCCGGGCCTCTCTCCCTGTCGCCCGCCTTCTCCTCCGAGAGACGGGAGCGAAGATTCATCCCGAGGGAGGGACGGGAACGGGTCACCCTGACGAGGGACTTTCGCTCCGGCGAGCGCAACTTCCTCGAAATCGACGCCCGTCAACCCTGCCCCGTTTCCCGTCCGGCCGTCGCCTACACCGCCCGCCTCTACGCCGTCACGATCCACTGCGTGGTCGAGCCCGTCGACTGGTTCGGCGACCTGCGTCGGGAGGCGCTGGCCGCGGAGCCCCTGGTCCGCTCCACCTACGACGTCTGGCGCGATGGACGCCGGCTGACGTACGTGCGCGACGGATGCCCCGCCGCCGACGTCGCGGAAGGCGGGCCGCGCTTCTTCCTCCACGCCGTTCCCCTCGACCCCGACGACCTGCTCGGCTGGCGGAGTGGAAACCCCTTCGACAACTTCGACCACGTCCTGCGGATCGGCCTGGCGCGCCTCGACGGCAACTGCGTGGCCTCCATCGTCCTGCCCTACCCCATCGCCGGCATCCGCACCGGCCAGATCACCGACGACGGCGTCCTCTGGGAGGTTGACATCGTCTTCGGGGAGGAAGCGCCGGACTACGCCGTCGCGCGACGGGAGGCGCTGGCGGGCGATCCGATTGCGCGCTCCGTTTATGACGTCCACCTCGCCGGGCGCGCGCTGACGTACGTGCGCGACGGGTGCACGGACGAGGAGGCGAACGCGCGCTTCTTCCTGCACGTGGTCCCCGCGGACGAGGGCGACCTGCCCCGGCATCGGGGTGAGTACGGCTTCGACAACCTCGATTTCACGCTGGAGACGCGCGGGGCGCGCCTCGACGGGAACTGCATCGCCGTGGCGCGCCTGCCCGACTACCCCATCGCCACCGTGCGCACGGGCCAGTACGACGACGCGGGCGCGCTGTGGACGGCGGAGTTCGCCCTCCCCGGCGGGGAGTGAGCGCGCGGCTGCGGCCAGCGCTAGTCGCCGCCGATGACGACGGTCCACTCGCGCACGCGCCAGCCGCGCACGAGGCCATTGGCCACGTAGGGGTCGGCGCGCGCGAACGCATCCACGCGCGCGACGTCGTCCACGCGGAAGACGAAGGCCGCGCCGTCCACGGGAGCGGCCCACGCGCCCGCCAGCAGCAGTTCGCCGCGGTCGCGCGCGGCCCCGGCGTGGGCGAGGTGATCCGCGCGGAAGGGCGCGCGCTTCTCCACGATCCCCGCGACGTAGTCGTAGAAGAGGACGTAGTGCGTCACGCCGTCCCGCCCCCTTCGCGCGGCAGCGCGCGGAACGTCTCGTCTCCATCCAGCGCGGCCAGCTGCGGGTCGGCGGCGGCATCGCCGGCGAGGGCGGGATCGAGGCGCAGCGCCTCGCGCAGGTGGTCGAAGGCGGCATCGCGGTCGCCGAGCGCCGCCACAGCGCGCGCCGCGCCGAGGCGGGCGTCGGCGTCATCGGGCGCGAGGCGGGCGGCCTCCGTGAAGCTGGCCAGCGCCGCCGCCGCGTCGCCCCCGTCGAGCTGCGCCTGGCCGCGGTTCGCGAGCACCAGCGCGTCGCCGGGCGTCAGCGCCAGCGCGCGCTCGAAATCGGCCAGCGCCTCGGCGGGTTCGGAGCGGTAGAGGCGCACCATGCCGCGGTTGTTGAGGGCGTCGGCGTCGTCGGGGGCGAGTTCGAGGGCGCGGTCGTAGTCGGCCAGCGCCGCCGCGTAGTCGCCCAGGCGCGTGTGCGCGTTGGCGCGGTTGTAGCGCGCCGGGGCCAGCCGCGGGTTCTCCGCGAGGGCGCGCGTGTAGCGCTCCGCGGCCAGCGCGTACTGCCCCATGTCGTAGTAGACGTTGCCCTCCTCCAGCCACGACTGGGCGCCGCGCGGGGAGCGCTCCGGCATCTCCGGGGCGGGGGCGCTCCGTTCGCGCACGGCGGGCAGGACGAGCGCGCGCCACGCCCACGCGAGGGCCGAGAGCGCCGCCATCGCGGCCAGCGTGCGCGCGAAGCCGCTCACGGCGCTTCCCCGTTCCCGTCCGCGGCGGCGCGCTCCAGCAGCGCCTCCGTGACGGCCACGAGCCCGCCGTAGGCGTAGACCACGTAGTCGCGGGGATGGAGCGCGAGCGGGCGCGTCTCCTCCCGCCGCGCGGTCACCGGATCCCACGAGCCGGTCAGCTCCACGGCGTCGTGGTCCACGCCGAATTCGAGCTCGCGCAGTTCGCCGTCCTCGGTGACCACCACGCAGCCGCGGTCGGGGTCGCCCGCCGCGCCGGGGTCGCATTCGATGGCGTTGGTGAAGAAGGCGTTGGGGAAGGAGGGGAAGGGGCGCAGGGCGGCGCAGGCCTCCTTCAGCAGCAGCTCCAGCTCCGCCGCCGCCGCCTCGAGGGCGCGGTCGGCCCGCGACTTGCGCGCCAGATGCTCCCGCCCGTTCCCGTCCATCGCGCCCATGCTACCCCCGCGCGCCGCGCCCGCGCGACGGGCGCTGCGGGTAGACTGCGCCGCGCCATGCCGCCCCGCCGCCTGGGCCGCGCCGACCTCGATTTCGAGACGTGCTGCTTCGTCTGCGATCCGGCCAACGAGCGCGGTTTGGGCGTGGCCTTTTTCCTCGACGAGGGGGCGGGCCGCGTGACCGCCGACTGGACGCCCGCGGCGGCGCACGAGGGCGCGCCCGGCATCGTGCACGGCGGCGCCGTGGGGGCCGTGCTCGACGACGCCATGGCCTGGGCCGTGAACGCGCTCACGGACGCGGTCGGCCTCACGCGGCGCGCCGAAATCGAGTTCGAGCGCGCCGTGCGCGCGGGCGTGCGCCACGCCGTGACCGCCCGCGTCGAGGAGCGCGCGGAGGGACGCGCGGTGGCCGTGGCCGAGCTGCGCGACGCCTCCGATCGCCGCTGCGCGGCCAGCCGCGGGGAGTTCGTCCTCATCCCCCGCGCGGAGGCGCTGGCGCGCTTCGGCGGCGCCCCCCGATGACGCGCCCGCGCCCGCGGCTGCTGCTCCTGCACGGCTACCTCTCCGGCCCCGCCGCCTGGGATCCGCTGCGGCGCGAGCTGGGGGACGACGCCGAGACCTTCGCGCCCGCCCTGCCGGGCTACGGCGGCGCGCCCGATCCCGCGGCCTACACGCTCGAGGCCCTCGCCGAGGCCCTCGACGGGACGCTGGACGAGGCGCGTCCCGACCATCTGCTGGGGCACTCGCTGGGGGCCATCCTCGCGCTGGAGCTGGCGCGCCGCCATCCGGGGCGTTTCCGGCGCGTGGGCCTCGCGGGGCTGCCCGTCTTCGCGGACTTCGCGGCGGGCCTGCGCTACGTGGGCGGGAACAGCCGCGTCCGCGACCGCTACCTGCGCGACCTCGCCACCGGCCACGCCCGCTGCGAGTGGCTGCGCCGCACGCGCGGCCTGTGGGCGCGGCCCGCCAGCCTCTTCCTCGAACCGCGCTTCCTGTCCGTGCTGCGCGCCGCCTTCGACCACAGTGCCGCCGCCCATTCGCGGGGGCATCGAGGCCATCGTCTTCGCCGGGCGCGTGCCCGCGCTGGCGGCGGCGACGGACGCGCCCGCGGCCCTGCTCCACGGCGCATCCGACGGCGTGGCCCCGCCGGACGCGGCGGCGGCGCTAGCGCGCGAGCATGGCTGGCCCCTGCGCGTGGCCCGCGGCGCCACGCACGAGCTCATCTTCACGCATCCGCGCGGCGTGGCCCGCTGGGCGCGCGAACGCCTGCTCGCGCCGTGAGCGGCCCGTGCGCGCGGGCGGTGCTATAGTGAGGCGGCAGACTCGCGGACTGGAGATGCGATGACGACGGAAGCGAACGCGCCGATCACGCCCGACACGCCGGCGACGCTCGGCGACCTGAACGCGATGGCCGAGGCCATCATGGTGGAGATGCACGCCGTCGAGGGGCGGCTGACCGAGCGCATGGATCGCCTGGAGGCGCGCATGGACGGCCTGGAGGCGCGCATGGATCGGATCGAGGCGCGCATGGACGGCATGGAAGCGCGCATGGACGGCATGGAAGCGCAGCTGGGCGGCATCCAGCAGACGCTCGCCGAGATCAAGGACTTGCTGGCGCGGTAGCGCGCCCGCTCCAACGGCCCGAACGGAGGAGGCGCTCCCGTGGAAAACGCCCTGCATGTCGCCGCCCTGTGGCTCCACGTGCTCGGCATCGCCCTCTTCGTGGGGCCGCAGTTCTTCCTCGTCCTCGCCTGGCTGCCCGCCTCCCGCGCCATCGCCGACGAGTCCGCGCGCGTGGCCGCCATGCGCACCATTACCACGCGCTTCGGCTACATCGGGGGCGTCGGGCTGGCCTTCATCTTCGTGGGCGGGTCCTATCTCATCGCCACCTGGCGCACCTACTACGACGTGCCCGACGCCATCGGTTTCCTCGATATCGCCTACGGTCCCATCTTCATCGTCAAGATGACCATCCTCGTCGTCATGCTCGTGCTCACGGGGCTGCACATGTTCGTCATCGGCCCGGCCCAGATCGACGCGCTGGAGGAGCGCGCGGGCGGCGGGGACGTGCCCGACCTGCGCATCCGCCGTCTGCGCATCGCGTCCATGTCGCTCAGCGGCACGGGCCTCCTGCTCACGCTCGTCATCATGGGCCTGGGCGCGAGCCTCGGCTCCGAGTACTCGCTGCGGCCCTGAGCGCTCGCGCGGCGCGATTTGACCCGTACGGGGCGCGCTGGTTCACTGGCGCCAGAGGCCGCGACGGAGACACGGAGCGTTCCGGACCGCGCCCAGCGAGCCCCGTGCGGTGGAAGGGGGCGCTGCGGCGGGACGCCGCCATCCCTCCCGAGCTTCCGGCCGAACGCCGGCCTGGCCGGTCAGTAGACCCGGACGGAACGTGCCCGCGCGCGCGGGCCGCCCCCCGTTACCGTGGGCGGGAGCGTGATGGCGCTCCGCGAGCGCCCGCCTCGTGGCGGGAAGCAGGGTGGTACCGCGGGCCCGCGCCCGTCCCTGCGGGGGGCGGGCCGTGGCGCGGCCATCCCCGCATCCTCGCCCGGGAGGCCGCCGTGCCCCATCTCTTCGACCCCGTCGATCCCGCCGTCGATTTCCCCGCCCTCGAGGCTGGCGTCCTGCGCTTCTGGCGCGAGCGCGACGTCTTCCGCCGCAGCGTCGAACAGCGCCCCGCGGACAACCTCTTCGTCTTCTATGAGGGGCCGCCCACGGCCAACGGACGCCCGGGCGTGCACCACGTCATGCCGCGCGTGCTCAAGGACCTCTTCGCCCGCTACAAGTCCATGCGCGGCTACCGCGTGCCCCGCAAGGCCGGCTGGGACACGCACGGCCTGCCCGTCGAGATCGAGGTCGAGAAGGAGCTCGGCTTGCGCTCCAAGCCCGACATCGAGACCTACGGCATCGCCGCCTTCAACGCCAAATGCCGCGAGAGCGTGGGGCGCCACGTGCGCGACTTCGAGGAGCTGACCGAGCGCATCGCCTTCTGGGCCGACATGGACGACCCCTACGTCACGTACCACGACGACTACATCGAGAGCTGCTGGTGGATCTTCAAGGAGCTCGCCGCACACGACCTCATCTACCGCGACTATCGCGTCGCGCCCCACTGCCCCCGCTGCGAGACCAGCCTGAGCGACCACGAACTGTCGCAGGGCTACCGCGAGGACGTGCCCGACCCCAGCGTCTTCGTGAAGTTCCGCCTGACGGCGGAGGCGCGCGCGATACTCAAGTCCAGCCTGACGTCGGAAGCGTGCGCGATCCTCGATCTGGACGACGAGCGGCCCGTGAGCATCGTGGCCTGGACGACCACGCCCTGGACGCTGCCCGGCAACACCGCCCTCGCGGTGAAGGGTGACGCCGACTACGGCCTGTACGAGCACGAAGGCGAGCTGCTGGTCGTGGCGGAGGCGCTGGCAGAGGCGGTGCTTGGCGAGGGTGTCAAGACCCCGGAGACGTTCACGGGTGAGAAACTGCACAGGCTGGTCTACAACGTCCGGCTGGCCTACGAGCCGCTCTACCGCCCTGAGGCGGTGGGGCTGCCCGTTTGGCGCTTCCACCCTTGGGGGTTGCGCCTTCTCTCGTCAGCGGACGAGGCCGAGCGGCTGCGCCGCATCATCACCGCCGACCACGTCTCGCTCGACGACGGCACCGGCATCGTGCACATCGCCCCGGCCTTCGGCGGCGAGGACTTCGCGGACGGCGTGCGCACGCTGCTGCTCTTCGCGCGCACCGTGAACGAGCGCGGCGAAGTGGCGGCGGGGCTGCCGGGCGCGGGGCGCTTCGCCAAGGACGCGGACGCCGACATCATCCGCGACCTCGACGGGCGCGGGCTGCTGCTGCGCGCGGAGGAGGTGCGCCACACCTACCCCTTCTGCTGGCGCTGCGAATCGCCCCTGCTCTACTACGCCAAGCCCAGCTGGTACATCCGCACCACGCGGGAGCGCGAGGGCCTGCTGGCGGGCAACGCGCGCGTCAACTGGCAGCCCGCCCACATCCAGCGCGGGCGATTCGGCAACTGGCTGGAGCAGAACATCGACTGGGCCGTCAGCCGCGAGCGCTACTGGGGCACGCCCCTGCCCTTCTGGGAGTGCGCGGACTGCAACACCGTGACCGTCGTGGGCTCGCGCGCGGAGCTGGCCGAACGCGCGATGGACCGCGCCGCCGCCGAGGCGCTGGACGACCTGCACCGCCCCTTCATCGACGCCATCGCCCTGCGCTGCGACGCCGAAGGGTGCGGCGGCGAGATGCGCCGCGTGCCCGAGGTGGCCGACGCCTGGTTCGACAGCGGGGCCATGCCCTACGCCCAGTGGCACTATCCCTTCGAGCACGGGGACGAGTTCCAGCGCCAGTTTCCCGCCGACTTCATCTGCGAGGCCATCGACCAGACGCGCGGCTGGTTCTACACGCTCCACGCCGAGGCCTCCCTGCTGGGGGCCGCCGGGGCCGTGCCGGAGACCATCGCCTACCGCAACGTGGTCTGCCACGGCCACATCCTCGACGAGCGCGGGGACAAGATGTCGAAGAGCCGCGGCAACGTGGTCGAGCCCTTCGACCTGCTCGACGAGCTGGGGGCGGACGCCGTGCGCTGGTACATCTACGCCTCCGCGCCGGTGGGGGCCTCGCGCCGCTTCAGCGCGCGCCTCGTGAACGAGGGCCTGCGCCGCTTCCAGCTCACGCTCTGGAACGTCTACCGCTTCCTCGTGGGCTACGCCAACGCGGACGGCATCGACCCGCGCCAGCGGCCCGACGGCGCGCCGCCGGCGCTGGACCGCTGGCTGTTGAGCGAGCTCAACGCCCTCATCGCGCGCGTCACCGAGGCCCTCGACCGCTACGACCCGACCGCCGCCGCGCGCGCCATCGAGGCCTTCGCGGACGACCTCTCCAACTGGTACGTGCGCCGCTCGCGCCGCCGCTTCTGGCGCGGGCGCTCCGGCGACGACGCGGACAAGCGCCACGCCTATTTCACGCTGCACGCGACGCTCGTGGCGCTGGCGAGGCTGCTCGCGCCCTTCACGCCCTTCCTCGCCGAGGAGCTGTGGCGCAACCTCGCGCGGTCGCTCGACGGCGGCGCGCCGGAGAGCGTGCACCTGGCGGACTGGCCCGATCCCGTGCCCCTCGAATCCGGCGGCGCCGTCTTCGTGGACGAGGCGCTGAACGCGGAGACGCAGCTGGTCAAGCGCATCGCCTCGCTGGGGCGCGCGGCGCGTGCGAAGGCGGGCCTGCGCGTGCGCCAGCCCCTCGGCGAGGTGCTGGTGAGGCCGCGCGCGCCCGCCGACGCCGGGGCCCTCGCGCGCAACGAGGCCCTGCTGCTGGACGAGCTGAACGTGAAGGCGCTCACGCTGCTGGAGGACGAGTCCGCCGTGGCCGAGTTCGCGGTGAAGCCCAACCTGCCCGCGCTCGGCCCGCGGCTGGGGCGCGAGCTGGGGGCCGTGCGCGACGCCCTCGCGGGCATGGACGCGGGCGAACTGGCCGCCGCCGTGCGCGCGGGGCGCTCCGTGACCGTGGCCGGGCACGAGCTGGCCCCCGCCGACCTGCTCGTGGAGACGCGGGGGCGCGAGGGCTACGCCGCCGCGAGCGAGGGCGGCCAGACCGTGGCCGTGGCCACCGCGCTCACGCCCGCGCTCGTGGACGAGGGGCGCGTGCGCGAGATCGTGCGCCGCCTGCAGGACCTGCGCCGCGAGGCCGGGCTCGACCTCGCCGACCGCATCACCGCCTGGTGCGCGGGCGGCGAGGCGGTGGCGCGCGCGCTCGCCGCCCACGGCGCCTACGTGCGCGAGGAGACGCTGGCCGCGGAGCTGGTCGCGGAAGCGCCGCCGGACGACGCCGCGCGCGCCGAGTTCACGCTCGACGGCGAGACGGTCGTGGCGGGCGTGCGGAGGGCGGGGCCGTGAGCGGGACGCCGCGCCCGCGCGCCGTCCTCTTCGACCTGGACGACACGCTGCTGGACTGGTACGCCGCCGTGCACGCCTCCTGGGAGGCGGTGTGCGCCGAGGCCGCGCCCCGTCTCGGCGCGGACGCCGCCAGCCTGCGCCGCGCCATCCAGCGCGAGGGCACCATCTTCTGGGCCGACGAGGCGGCGGTCGCGGAGTACCGCGTGCGGCCCCTCGCCTCGCGCCGCGAGATCGTGCGCCTCGCCCTCCTCTCCGAGGGGCTCGACGACGCCCCCGCGGGGGAGCTGGCGCGCCGCTCGCTGGGCGAGCTGCGCGAACGCATCGCGCCCTTCCCCGACGCGCTCGGCACGCTCGACGCGCTGCGCGCCGGGGGCTACCGGCTGGCGCTCGTGACGAACGGCTCCGCCGACACGCAGCGCGCGAAGATCGAGCGCTGGGGGCTGGAGGAGCGCTTCGAGGCCATCGTGGTGGAGGGCGAGTTCGGGCGCGGCAAGCCCGATCCCGCCGTCTTCGCGCACGCGCTGGCGGGCGCGGGGGCCGCGCCGGACGAGGCGTGGATGGTGGGCGACAACCTCTACGCCGACATCGGCGGCGCGCAGGCGGCGGGCGTTCACGCCGTCTGGATTCACCGCGAGCGGCTCGCGTTTCCGGACGACCCGCCCGCCTGGCCGGAGCGCCGCATCGGCCACCTGGCGGAGCTGCGCGCCGCGCTCGAGGCCGCGCCCGCGCCCTGAGTCTGGCCCGCAGCCGCGCGCCCGCTACACTCGCGCCATGCTCCGCCGCCCGAGCGTCATCGCGCAGGCCGCGCTCGCCCTCACCGCCATCGGGCTGGCCGCCGCCGTGGTCGTGCTCGCCCTCGCGCGCGAGGACGGACGCCTGCCCCCGCCCGCCCCCTCCGATCCCGACGCCTACACGGTCGCGCTCGTGAACGAGGCCGCGAACTACCGCGAGCGCGAGGGCCGCGAGGCCGCCATCGCGCGCTACCGCTCCCCGTCCGCCGTGGACGGCGACTGGTTCGTGTTCATCGCCGACGCCGCCAGCGGGGCCATCCTCGCCCACTACGACCCCGACGTCGTGGGCCGCTCCCTCGACGGCCCCTTCGGCATCGACGCCGAGGGCCACGACTTCGGCAAGGCACTGCTGGCGGCGGACGAACGGGGCCGCTGGGTCTCCTACGTCGACGCGCGCCCCTCCGGCGGGGAGCTGCAGCGCAAGCGCGCCTGGGCGGTGAACCGCGATGGCCTCGTCTTCGTCTCCGGCTGGTACGAGCACGCCGCCTTCACCGCGGCCACGGTGGAGGCGGCGCCCGCCGTCGCGCCGGACGCGCCCGGCAAGGGGACGCCCGCGGCCTTCACGCGGGCGTTCGTGGCGGCGGCGCTGGAGCGGGTGGAGACGCGCGGCTTCTCCCACGCCCTCGATTTCTACAACAGCCCGGAGAGCATCGACGGCGACTGGTACCTCTTCATGGCGCAGGCCGGCGACGGCGTCATCCTCGCGCACGCCGCCAGCCCCGGCCACGTGGGCCGCAGCCTGCTCGGCCCGCTGGGCGTCGATTCCACGGGCGACCGCTTCGGCCCGCGCCTGCTCGCCGCCGGCGAGGGGGGCGCCTGGGTGGACTACGTGCATCGCAACCCGCGCACCTGCCACTGGGGGGTGAAGCACGCCTGGGCGGTCGCCCGCGCGGGCATCGTCTACGTCTCCGGCTGGTACGAGGACGGCCCGCCCGTCCATCCCCTGCTGCCGGGCAAGTGCGAGCCGGAGGCCTACGCGCGCGCCACGCTGGAGCGGGCCATCGCGCGCCACGACGCGGAGGGGCGCGAGGCCGCCATCGCCTTCCACGGCGACCCGGACCACAACGACGGGCGCTGGTACGTCTTCCTCGTGGACGCCGTCGCGGGAACGGTGCTCGCCCATCCCGCCGCGGGCTTCATCGGCTACGACTTCGCCGGGGGCGACGAGAGCTACGACGACAGCGGCTTCCACTACGCGCCCCCGCTGCTGGCGGCCACGCCCGAGGGCGTCTTCGCGCGCGGCGTCATCAGCGTTCCCACGCGCGACGAGCTCAACCCCTTCCACCGCGCCGAGGAAGTGAAGCACTACTTCGCCATGCGCCACGGCGACGTCGTCTTCGTCACGGGCTGGTACGAGGCCGCGCCCGACGCGGCGTCGGACCCCGACGGGTACGCCCGCCTGCTCGTGGCCCGCGCCCTCACGCGGTACGACGACGAGGGGCGCGAGGCCGCGCTCGCGTGGTACGACGCCCCCGAGGGCGTGGACGGCGCGTGGAGCGCCTTCGTGCTGGAGGACGGCGGCGCGGCGGGCCTGCGCACCGTCGCCAACGCCGGGCGCGCCGAGCCCGTGGCCGACGACGACGCGGCTGCCTTCCGCGCGGCGACGAAGGCGGGCCGCTGGGTGAGCCACCTCGACGGAGAGGGCGCGCCGCGGCGCACCTGGATCGTGCGTCGGGGCGACCTGATCTTCGGCGCGGGCCGCGCGCCCTGACCGCGCCTAGGGCGCGAGCACGATCTTGCCGAAGTTGGCGTCCGCCTCCATGCGCGCCTGCGCCGCCGCCGCCTCGCGCAGCGGCCACACGCCGTCCACGGGCACGACGATGCGCCCCGACGCGAGGTGCGGCAGCACGCTCGTCTCGAAGGCGCGCGTGGCCAGCGCCTTCTCCTCCGGCGGGCGCGCGCGCAGGGTGGTGCCGTAGACGCGCAGGCGCTTCGTCAGCAGCGGGCCGAGGCTGGCGCGCTCCGCCGCGGCCCCGCCCATCAGCCCCACGAGGACCATGCGCCCGCGCCGCGCGAGGGCGCGCAGGTTGCGCTCCCAGGCGGCCGCGCCGACCACGTCGAGGATCACGTCCACGCCCGCGCCGTCCGTGGCCTCCAGCGCGGCGGCGGCGAAGTCGGCCTCGTGGCGGTTCACGCCGAGGTCGAGGCCGAGGGCGGCGGCGCGCTCCAGCTTCTCCGCCGAACCGGCGGTCCCCATCACGAACGAGGCGCCCATGACCTTCGCGATCTGGATGGCGGCCACGCCCACGCCCGATCCGGCGGCGTGGACGAGCACGCGCTCGCCCGCGCGCAGGCCGCACTGGCGGAGGGCGTCGTGGGCGGTGATGAACACCTCGGGCACGGCGCCCGCCTCGGGCCAGCCGAGGGCGTCGGGCACGCGCACGGCCAGCCGCCAGTTCACGCTCACGCGCTCGGCGTAGCCGCCGCCCGCGAGCAGCCCCATGACGCGGTCGCCGGGGGCGAAGCCCTGGGTGCGCGCGCCCGCCTCCAGCACCTCGCCGGCGAACTCCAGCCCGGGGATCTCGTGTTCGGGCTTCGGGCCGGGCTGGGGATAGGCGCCGCGGCGCTGGAGCAGGTCGGCGCGGTTGAGGGCGCGGGCGCGCACGGCCACGAGCAGGTCGTCGGGACCCGCGAGCGGCTCCGGCACCTCGCGCCAGACGAGTTCGCCGTCCTTGATGACGATGGCCTTCATGGCGCGTTCGCCTCAGGCGTCGGGGGCGTCGGCGTCGGGCATGGCCATGCCCAGCGTGTGGAAGCCGCCGTCCACGTAGAGCACCTGGCCGCTCACGTTGGCGGCGGCGTCGCTGGCGAGGAAGGCGGCGGCGGCGCCGACGTCGTCGATGGAAATGTGGCGGCGCAGGGGCGTGACCTGGGGGAAGACCTTGTAGAGGTTGCGGAATTCGCCCACGCCCGCCGCCGAGAGCGTGCGCACCGGCCCCGCGCTGATGGCGTTCACGCGCACGCCGCGGGGGCCCACGTCGGAGGCGAGGTAGCGCACCGCCGATTCCAGCGCGGCCTTGGCCACGCCCATCACGTTGTAGCTGGGCATCATCTTTTGCGAGCCGTGGTAGGTGAGCGTGGTCACGCTGCCGCCGTCCGCCATGAGGGGGGCCGCCGCGCGCGTCATGGCCACGAGCGAGTAGACGGAGATTTCGAGGGCCAGCAGGAAGCCGTCGCGGCTCGTTTCGACGAAGGGGCGGGCGAGGTCCTCGCGCTTCGCGCCCACCACGCCGTGGGCGAGCGCGTCGATGCCCCCGAGGCGGTCCGCCGCCTTCGCGAAGAGGGCCTCGACGTCGGCGTCGCTGGTGGCGTCGCAGGGCTCCACGAAGTCGCAGCCGATGCGCTCGGCGAGGGGCCGCACGCGCTTCTCCATGCCGGGGCCGTAGGAGAGGGCCACGCGCGCGCCCGCCTCGTGCATCGCCCGGGCGATGCCCCACGAGATGGAGCGTTCGTTGGAGACGCCGCAGACGAGGGCCGTCCTGCCCGCCAGCGAAGCCGTGGCCGCCGCCATGCGCGCAAGCCTACGGGCGGGCGGCGGCGGCGGCAACGCGGCTAAGGGGGGCGCGCGCTAGGATGGGCGGCGCATGGACCTCTCGCCCGCCCTCGCCGTGCTCGCCATCACCATCGACATCCATCCGGACATCGGCGAGATCTTCGGCATCACGCTCACGTGGCACGGCCTCTTCACGGCGCTGGGCATCGTGGCGGGCGTGCTCCTCGCGGTGCGGCTGGCGCGCGCCGACGGCGTGCCCTCGGAGGCGGCGCAGGAGGTGGCGCTGGTGTCCGTCGTCTCCGCCATCGTGGGGGCGCGCCTGTTCTACGTGTTCGAGCACTGGGACATGTTCGGGGACGACCTCGCGGGCATCGTGGTGGACATCACGGAGGGCGGCATCACGCTCTACGGGGGCCTCATCGGGGGGGTGCTGGGCGGGCTCGTCTACGGCCTCATCCGGCGGCTGCCCATCGCCATCACGCTCGACGCCGCCGCGCCGGGCATGATCCTCGGGCAGGGCGTGGGGCGCATCGGCGACCTCATCAACGGCGAGCACCTGGCCACGCCCAGCGACCTGCCCTGGGCCTTCGTCTACGCGCACCCGGACTCGCTCGGCGAGATCGGCAAGTCCGTGCACCCCACGGCGGGCGGCTACGAGCTGCTCGGCGACTTCCTCATCCTCGCCATCCTGCTGCTCGTTGGGCGGCGCTTCATCAAGGTTCCCGGCTGGACCTTCTGCCTCTACATGGCGCTCTACTCGATCATGCGCTTCGGCCTCTCCGAGCTGCGCGTGGACGAGCAGACGCTTGGCGGGGCGCCCGTGCCCCAGCTGGTGGCGGCGGTCGTGCTGGGGCTTTCCTTCATCCTGCTGGGCGTGCTGCGGCGCTGGCCCGGCCCCGTCACGCCGGAGTGGGAGGACCGCGTGCTCGGCCCGCCGCCGGACGCGGGCGGCGACGAGCCGGAGCCCGCGCGCCCGTGAACGTCACGCTCCACACGCGCGCGGGCTGCGGGCTGTGCGAGGAGGCGCGCGCGCTGCTGGAGCGGCTGCGCGCGCCCATCGGCTTCACGCTCGATCTGGCCGACGTGGACGCCGACGCGGCCCTGCGCGAGCGCTACGGCGAGGCCGTGCCCGTGGTGGCGCTGGACGGCGAGGAGATCGCGCGCGCGCCCATCGCCGCCGCCGCGCTGGAGGCGCGGCTGCGGGAGCGCGCCGCTCAGCGGTAGAGCCCGCGCGCGCGGACGTGCGCCGCCACGGCGTCGGGCAGCAGGCCGTCCAGCGGCTCGCCCGCGCGCACGCGCTCGCGCACGAGCGTGGAGCTGATGGCCAGCGGCGGCAGGTCGATGACGAGCAGGCGCGCGCCCGCCGGAGCCTTCACGGGCTGGCCCGCGCGCGGGGCCACGGCCAGCCGCGCCAGCGCCACGATGGCGTCCGGCTCGCGCCAGCGGGGCAGGTCGGCCAGCGCGTCGCTCCCCAGGATGAGCACGACGTCCCGCTCGCCCTCGTCGCGCAGCTCGCGCAGCGTGTCCACCGTGTAGCTGGGGCCGGGGCGCTCGACCTCGCGGGCGTCCACCTCGAAGGCGGGGTCGCCTCGTGCGGCCAGCCGCGTCATGGCCAGCCGCTCCGCCGCCGGGGTCACGCCGCGCGCGGCCTTGCGCCAGGGGTCGCCCGCGGGCAGCAGGCGGACGCGCGCCAGCCCCAACTGGCGGCGGGCGCGCTCGCCCAGCGCGAGGTGCCCCAGATGGGGCGGGTCGAAGGCGCCGCCCAACAGCCCCAGTGGCATGGCCGCAGTCTAGCCGGGATACTGGCCCGCGATGTCCTCCGCGGGGAACGCACGGGCGCGCGCGGCGCCAGCGCCCGAACGGCGGCGCGTGCATCCGGTCGTCTGGCTGACGCCGGTGCTGGCCGCCGCCTACGCCGTCGCCCACTGGTCCAATCCGGTCGCGCTGGCGGCGGACAGCGCGGGGTACCTGAACTTCTTCGCGGACCGATCGGCGGGATACCCGCTGTTCCTCGACGCCGTCCTCGCCCTGTTCGACGGGAACGAGGCGGTGGCGAAGACGCAGCTCGTGCTGGCCGCGGCGGCCTTCGCCTTTCTGGGGTGGAGCGTCCACCGCGCCTTCGGGTTCGCGTTCCCGGCGCTGCTGCTGCTCCTGCTCCTCATCGACCACGACACCCTCGGCGGGCTTCACGCCCTCGTCATGACGGAATCGACGTTCGCGACGCTGCTCTGCGTGATGGCGGGCGGGCTGGCGCTGCTGGCGAGGCGTCCGCGCTGGCAGTGGGCCGCCCTCTCCGCGACCGCGTGCGGGCTGGCCATCATGGTGCGGCCCGCCGCCATCAGCCTGCTCCCGCTCTGGCCCATCGCGCTCTGGTTCCTCTGGGAGAAGTGCGCCGGGCAGCGGGCGCGGCTGCTGGCGGCGGTCGTCTTCCCCCTGCTGATCTGCCTCATCGCCGAGAACGCGGTCTGGGACGTGAAGCACGACGCCGGGATCGGCGAGCGCCCCGTCCTCGCCAACCGGCACGTGTTCGCCAAGGCGCTCGTGCTGGAGTCGGAGCCGGCGGTGGACGAGCCCGACCTGGCGGCGGTGGTGGAGCGGGGGCGGGCGGAGCTCGCGCCCGGGCGGGCGCTCATCGCGGACGCTCCCGACCTGCAGGCGCGGACGCTGCTGCTGCGGAACTTCGAGGTCGCGGCCCAGCACCAGACCTACGCCCGCGTCCTCGCCGAGGAGATGGGGGCGCTCGCGCGGCGGCGCGGCGTCACCGAGAGCGAGCTGCAGGGCGCCATCGGCTGGGACGCCATGCTCGCCGCGCCGGGCGACTGGCTGGGGAACGCGCTGACCCACTGGTGGGGACTCTGGAGCGGCTACTGGCTCTCCAGCGGGACGTTCGTGGCGCGCTACGAGGCCTACACGGAGGGGCTGGAGGACGGCCCCCTCTTCGAGGACGCGCGCGTGTTCGAGCTCCCGGTCGAGGCGGCGTCGTGGCCGCCGCGGGAACGCCTCGCGGGCATCCTGCCGGGGGTGGAGAGCCTCGACTGGCTGCCCACCGTGAACGGCACGCGCTGGAAGCTGGGGGCGGGGCTGGTGGCGTCGGCGCTGGGGATCGCGCTGGCCTCGTGGCGGCGCATCCGCTGGGGATCGCGCGACCTCGACGGACGGCTGGTGGTGGCCGCGCTCGCCGGGCTGGCGGTGCACGGGCACTTCCTGCTGATCGGGCTCGTGGGCGTGGCCACGCCGCGCTACGCCGAGGCCGTGTGGCCGCTGATGGCGCTGTGCATCGCGCTGATGATCAGCTGGGCGCTGAGCCAGGCGCGGGGATGGGCATGGCCGCGTTCCCCCGCGCGCGGGACGGCGACGCGATGACGCTCCCTTCCCCCGACGCCCTCGACGTGGCCGTGCTCCTGCCCTGCCGCGACGAGGAGGAGACGATCGGCGAGGTGGTGCGGGCGTTCCGCGAGGCGCTGCCCGGCGCGCGCTGCTACGTCTACGACAACGGGTCCGCCGACGGCACCGCCGAAGCGGCCGCCGCCGCGGGCGCGGAGGTGCGCTCCGAGCCGCTGCCGGGCAAGGGCAACGTGGTGCGGCGCATGTTCATGGACGTGGAGGCGGACGTGTACGTGCTCGCCGACGGCGACGGCACCTACGAGGCGGCGGCGGCCCCGCACATGGTGGAGCGGCTCGTGGCCGGGAACCTCGACATGGTGGTGGGCGCGCGGGCGGACGCCGAGGGCCAGCGCGCGCGCCGCCGCGGGCACGGCCCCGGCAACGCCCTGCTGGGCTGGATCGTCCGCGCGCAGTTCGGGGGCGCGTTCACGGACGTCAGCTCGGGCTACCGCGTCCTCTCGCGCCGCCTGGTCAAGTCCGTGCCCATCACCTCGCGGCGGTTCGAGATCGAGCCCGAGCTGACGGCGCACTGCGCGCACCTGCGGCTGCCCTGCGCGGAGACGCCCACGCGCTACGTCGAGCGCCCGCCGGGGAGCGCGAGCAAGCTGAGCACGATGCGCGACGGCAGGCGCGCGCTCCTCGCGCTCGCGCTGCTGGTGCGCGACCTCCATCCCGTCCGCTTCTTCTCGGCCATCGGCGCGGTCTTCGCGCTGGCGGCGCTGGGCCTGGGGATACCCCTCTTCCTCACCTGGCTGGAGAGCGGCCTCGTGCCGCGCTTCCCCACGGCCATCCTGTGCGTGGGGCTGGGGCTGATCGCCTGCGGGGCCTTCCTCGCGGGCCTCGTGCTCGACGGCGTGAGCCAGAGCCTGCGGCAGGCGAAGCTGCTGGAGTACATGCGCTATCCGTCGGTGCGCGAGGCCATCGGGCGGCGGCGGGAGGGGGATTAGCACTCGCGCGCGGAGAGTGCTAACATGGTCCGAGAGGCTCACAATGGCATTATCAGAGCGGCGAGCCAGGATCCTCGCCCTGATCGTCGAAGACTACGTGGACAGCGCCCAGCCGGTCGGCTCGGCCACGCTGGTGGCGCGCCACGACCTGGACCTCTCCAGCGCCACCGTGCGCAGCGAGATGGCGGCGCTTGAGGACGACGGCCTCATCACCCATCCGCACACCTCCGCCGGGCGCGTGCCCAGCGACCGCGGCTACCGCACCTACGTGGGGTCGCTCATGAACGAGCGCCCCCTGACGAGCGAGGAGGAGCTGACCATCCTCCACCAGTTCCACCAGAGCGTGGCCGACCTCGAGCGCTGGGTGGCGCTCTCGGCCAGCGTGCTCGCCAACTCCCTGCGCAACGCCGCCATCGCCACGCTGCCGCGCCCCGCCGAGGCGCGCCTGCGCCAGATTCAGCTGGTCGAGATCGGCGGGGAGCGCGTCCTGCTCATCGCCGTCATGAACGACGCCGCCGTGCGCCAGCAGGCCTTCGAGTACGCCGATGGCGTCGCGCAGGAGCGGCTCACGCAGCTGGCGGGCCGCCTGAACGAACGGCTGTCGGGGCGCACGGCGGATGAGATCGCCGCGCTCGAGGCGGACGCGGGGCCGCAGGCCGCGCTCGAGGCGCTGGTGCTGGAGATGGCGGCGGAGCTGACGCGCGCCGGGGGGGACGTGGCGGGCGAGCCGCCCGTGGTGGAGGGCGTGCGCGAACTGCTGCGCCAGCCCGAATACGAGGGGCACAGCGACCGCCTGCTCGACGCCCTCGAGGCGGTGGAGCGCTCGCGCCTGCGCCGCGCCATCCCCGACCGCCCCCTCGGCGCGGACGACGTGGCCGTCGTCATCGGCGACGAGAACGCGGACGGCCCCTACCGCGACATGAGCTTCGTGCTCGCGCGCTACGGCCAGCCGGACGGCGCGGGGGGCGTGGTGGGCCTGCTCGGCCCCACGCGCCTGCGCTACCCCGAGGCCATCGCCCACGTGCGCTACGTGCGCGACGTGCTCACCGAACTGACGCGCCGCTTCTACGGCGAGACGGGCGCGCCCGCGCCCGGGGAGGACCGATGAGCGACGACGAACGCGCGCGGCCCGTCGACCGCCGCGCGGCCTCGCGCATGGACGCCGACGCGCCTGAAGCGACGCCTGCGCCCAATGCCGCTGGCTCGGAGGCGTCGGCGTCCGCGCCCGGCGAGCTGGCCGGGGCGCTGGAGCGGGCCGAGCGCTTCGAGGCCAGCTGGAAGCGCGCCGCCGCCGACCTCGCCAACTACAAGCGCCGCGTCGAACAGGAGCGCGCCGAGCAGCGGCGTCTCGCCCGCGCCGCCCTCGTCCTCTCCATCCTGCCCGTGCACGACGACTTCGGGCGCGCCGCGGAGACGCTCGACGGCGCGCTCGCCGCCGACGGCTGGGTGCAAGGCGTGCTCGCCATCCAGCGCAAGCTGGCGGCGCTGCTGGAGGGCATGGGCGTGGAGGAGATTCCCGCCGCGGGCCAGCCCTTCGACCCTTCCCTTCACGAGGCCGTGGGCGCCGCCCCCGGCCCCGAGAACGTGTGCCTCGACGTCGCACAGCGGGGCTACAGCCTCGATGGCGGCGTGCTCCGCCCCGCGCTCGTCGTCGTCGGCGACGGCAGCGCGGCGCCCGACGACCCCGGCGGCGCGTAGCCCGCCACATTCCCGCAAGGAGAACGCGAACCATGCCCAGGGTGATCGGAATCGACCTCGGAACCACGAACAGCGCCATGGCCGTGATGGAGGGCGGCGAGCCGGTCGTCGTGCCCAACGCGGAGGGGGCGCGCACGACGCCCTCGGTGGTGGCCATCACGAAGGGCGGGGAGCGGCTGGTGGGGCAGGTGGCCAAGCGCCAGGCCATCACCAACCCGGAGAACACCGTCTACAGCATCAAGCGCTTCATGGGGCGCAAGCACGCGGACGAGGAGGTGCGGCGCGCGGCCTCGTCCATGCCCTACGCCACGGGCGCGGCGGACAACGGCGACGTGCGCGTGACCATGGGCGAGGCCCGCCACAGCCCGCCCGAGATCAGCGCCATGATCCTGCAGAAGCTGAAGGCCGACGCGGAGGCGTACCTGGGCGAGGCGGTGACGGAGGCGGTGATCACGGCGCCCGCCTACTTCAACGACGCGCAGCGGCAGGCCACGAAGGACGCGGGCCGCATCGCCGGGCTGGAGGTGCTGCGCATCATCAACGAGCCCACCGCCGCCTCGCTCGCCTACGGGCTGGACAAGAAGGCGGACGAGGTCATCGCCGTCTACGACCTCGGCGGCGGCACCTTCGACATCTCCATCCTCGAAATCGGCGACGGCGCCTTCCAGGTGCTGAGCACGAACGGCAACACGCACCTCGGCGGCGACGATTTCGACGACCGCGTGATCGCTTGGCTCATCGACGAGTTCCGGCAGGCGGAGGGCATCGACCTGCGCCAGGACCGGCAGGCCCTGCAGCGCCTGAAGGCGGAGGCGGAGAAGGCCAAGATCGAGCTCTCCAGCGCGCAGCAGACGGAGATCAACCTGCCCTTCATCACGGCCGACGCGAGCGGCCCGAAGCACCTCAACCTGACGCTCACGCGGGCGCGTCTCGAGCAGCTGGTGGGCGAGCTGCTGCGGGGCACGCTGGAGCCGGTGAAGAAGGCGCTGGACGACGCGGGCAAGGCCGCCGCGGACATCGACGAGGTGGTGCTGGTGGGCGGGCAGACGCGCATGCCCTCCGTGCAGCAGCTGGTGGGCGAATTCTTCGGCAAGGAGCCGCACAAGGGCGTCAATCCGGACGAGGTGGTGGCCGTGGGCGCGGCCATCCAGGCGGGCGTGCTCAAGGGCGACGTGCGGGACGTGCTGCTGCTGGACGTGACGCCGCTGACGCTGGGCATCGAGACGCTGGGGGGCGTGATGACCACCATCATCCCGCGCAACACCACCATCCCCACGGCCAAGAGCCAGGTGTTCAGCACCGCCGCCGACAACCAGCCCAGCGTGGAGATCCACGTGCTGCAGGGCGAGCGGCCCATGGCCCCGGACAACAAGTCGCTGGGCAAGTTCAACCTCGACGGCATCCTGCCCGCGCCGCGCGGCATGCCCCAGATCGAGGTCACCTTCGACATCGACGCCAACGGCATCGTGAACGTGGGGGCCGTGGACAAGGGCACCGGGCGCGAGCAGACGATCACCATCCAGGCCTCCAGCGGGCTGGGCGAGGATGAGATCCAGCGCATGCAGCGCGAGGCCGAGCTGCACGCCGAGGAGGACCGCGGGCGCCGCGAGCTGGCCGAGCTGCGCAACGCCGCCGACGGCGCCGCCTGGCAGGCGGAGAAGACGCTCGCGGACAACGCGGACGCCATCGACGACGCCCTCAAGGCCGAGGCGGGGGAGAAGGTGCGGGCCGTGCGCGAGGCGCTGGACGCCCCCGACGCGGACGTGGGGCGCATCCAGGCCGCGCTCGACGCCCTCACGCAGGTGCTCCAGCGCGTGGGCGAGTCCGTCTACGGGCAGGCGGGCGCGCGGGGGGCTCCCGGCCCCGACGACGCCCCGCCCCCGCCCGGCGGCGACCCCGGCGCGGGCGCGGGCGAGGGCACCGTCGAGGGCGAGTTCCGCGAGGTCTGACGCGCCTCCCGTGGACGTTCCCGACGCCATCCTGCGCGACCTGCGCGAGGTCGGGCGCGACCTCTACCGCCTCGGCCTCGTGAGCAGCCGCGGGGGCAACCTCAGCGTGCGCGACGGGCACGCCATCCGCATCACGGGCACGGGCGCCATGCTCGGCCACCTGGGGGCGCGCGACATCAGCCGCGCGCTGCCCGACGGCGCGCACGACCCGCCGCCGCCCTCCAGCGACACGCTGCTCCACTGGACCATCTACGCGACGACGGACGCGGGGGCCGTGGCCCACGCCCATCCCCGCCACGCGGTGGCGCTCTCCTTCGGGCGCGACCGCTTCACGCCGGAGGACGCGGAGGGGCGCATCCACCTGCGCGAGGTGCCCGTGGTGGCGCCCGGCCCGCTGCAGGAGCAGCAGATCGCGGAGGCCCTGCGCGAGGCCCGCGTGGCCATCCTGCGCGGCCACGGGGCCTACGCCCGCGGTGCATCCCTGTGGGACGCCCTGCACTGGATCACGGCCCTCGAGGAGAGCGCGCACGTGGCTTGGCTGCGCCGCCTCGCGGAGCGCGACCCGGGTTCGGCGTAGCGGGCGCGCCCGCTCCCGTCTGCTACCATCGCGCAAATGGTGATCGTGGACGCCCACGTCCATCTCTTCCCGCCCGCGCAGGCGCGGGACCGCGCGGCCATCGCCGAGCGCGACGCGGGCTTCGCCGGCATCTACGCCGACCCCCGCGCGGCCATGGCGGGCGCGCCCGATCTGCTGGCCGCCATGCGCGCGGACGGCGTGGACGCGTCCCTGGCCCTCGGCTTCGCCTTCGCGGGCGCGCGCGACGTCGCCGCCCAGAACGAGTACCTGCTGGCCGCCGCCGCGGAGGCGCCCGCCGCCATCGCGCCCTTCGCCACGGTCAACCCCGCCCTGCGCGGCTGGGAGCGGGAGGCGCGGCGCGCGCTCGCGGCCGGGGCGCGCGGCTTCGGCGAGCTGCGTCCGGGCGACCAGGGCTGGGATCCGCTCGGCGCGGAGGGGCGCCGTCTGGCCGCGCTCGCGGGGGACGCCGGGGCCGCCCTCTTCTGGCACGCGAGCGAGCCCGTCGGCCACGCCTACCCCGGCAAGGCGGGGGGCATCTCCCCCGCGGGCCTGCTCGAGGCCGCCGCCGCCGCCCCCGCCGTGACCATGGTGGGCGCGCACCTGGGCGCGGGCGCGTCCTTCTACCTGGCCATGCCGGAGGTGCGCACGGCCACGCCCAACCTGCTCTTCGACACCGCCGCCGCCAGCCTGCTCTACGAACCCGCCGCCGTCGCCCGTCTGGTGGAGACGGCGGGGCGCGGGCGCGTCCTCTTCGGCTCCGACTTCCCCCTGCGGCGGCCCGGCGCGGAGCTGCGGCGCGCGCTCGACGGGCTGGACGCGGGGGACGCCGCCGCCGTCGCCGGGGCGAACGCGCGCGCGCGCCTGTGCGGGACGCCGCCGTGAGCGAGGCGCCGGAGAAGAGCCACCGCCTGTTCGTGGCCTGCGAACTCTCCGAGGACGTGCTCGCCGTCGTCGGCGACCTCGTGGGGAAGCTGCGGGAGGAGAGCGAGGGGGCCGTGCGCTGGGTGGATTCGCGCAGCCTGCACGTCACGCTCAAGTTCCTCGGCGAGGCGCCGGAACGCCGCATTCCCGCCATCAAGGTGGCGCTGCAGGAGGCGGTCGTGCGGCACTCCCCCTTCGACCTCGAGCTGGACGGCATCGGCATGTTCGGGGGGCGCGAGGGGCTGCGCGTGCTGTGGGCCGCCGTGGCCGGGGACGTGCTGCGGCTGGAGGCGCTCGCGCGCGACGTGAACCGCGCCCTGTCGGTGGTCGGCTTCCCGGCGGAGACGCGGCCCTTCCGCCCGCACCTCACGCTGGGGCGCGTGCGCGACCACGTGCCCACGCGCCGCCGCGCCGAGATCGAGGTGGCCGCGGGCAAGGTGGAGGTGCCCCCCTGCGAGTGGACGACGGACGCCATCGCGCTCGTGCGCAGCCGCCTGCGGCCCACGGGTCCGCGCCACGACGTGCTGGCCACCTTCCCCCTGCGCGCCCCGCGCCCCCAGCCGTAGGCGCGGGCCGACCACCGTCGCGCCGTACGGGCTCGTCGCTCAGCGGGCGCAACGCGGAGGCCCCTCGCCGACGTGCGGGATGGCGTCGGGGAGGCCGGGCAGGCGGATGGCGACCGTGGCGGCGTCGCCGCTGGCGACCACGACGGGCGAGGCGTCCCGATGGTCGGTGGTGAATCCCGTGTCGCGCGCGTACCAACCCAGCAGGCGGCAGCCATCCGCCGCCACACGGTGGACCGTGACGAGGTAGCTGGCGGGCTCGGCCACGGGCAGGCGAAAGGCGCCGCCGGCCTCCGGCGCGGCATGGCCGGAGAGCCGCGCGTGGGCGTAGACGGAGGCACCGGGCTCCCCGCGCCAGGCGCGCAGCACGACGCCGCTCACGCCCTCGCCGTCGGGGCCCGAAACGGTCCCGCGGATGGCGTCGAAGGCGGCGATGGCCTCCGCCACCAGCTCCGCGCGCCGTTCGCCGACCGCGACGGTCAGTTCCCCGACGCTCAAGCCGAAGGCGTCGCGGAAGGCGTCCCGCCAGTCGTCCCGTTCGGGCAGCAGGCGGTAGTAGTCGAGCAGGGACTCCTCGCCAGCGCGTTCCGCCAGCTCGAGGGCGGCGAGCCAGCCGAGCATGTAGGTTTCCACGCCGAGCCGACCGAGCGGGTGGAGCTGGAACTCCGCGTTCGCGAGCGTGATCTCCGATTCGTAGAGCGCTGTCGGCCCGTCGAACGTGGTCGGTCCCGATCCCCCGCCGTACGTCTCCAGCACGTAGATCGCCGTGCCCTTCCGTCAGCCAGATGGGGCCGAGGTCGGAGGCTTCCTCCCCGCGGGCGAGGGAGAACTGCAGGGCATGGAAGTACTCGTGGGCCAGCATCCCGCCCAGCCGCTCGGGCGAGGCGCAGTCCTCATCCAGCTGCAGGAAGACGGCGCCCGGCATGGCGAGGCATGGGTACCGCCCGGACCCCACCGCCCCCATCCCGTGGACCGCATCGGTGTGGCTTTCGAGGTCGGCGCTGGCGTGGATGACGACGTCGAGGCTGGCGACTCCGAAGCGTTCGGCGTAGAAGGCGGCGACGCGACGGGCTTCGGCGCGCAGTTCGTCCGCCCGCTTCTCCGCGACCGCGCCGTGGAAGCGGATGCGTAGCCCGCCGCCGTCGTCATCGCCACAGGCCGCGAGCAGGAGGGCCAGCGCCGCCGCGAACGCCGCGCCGCGCCGTATCGCCATGCCCGCAGTATAGACGCGCGGCCCCGCGGCGCTGTGTACGATGGCCGCCCGCGAGGAGGAGTCCCATGCCCGTCGAACCGCGCCCCGAACCGACCGAGGACGAGGTCCGCGGCTACTTCGAGAGCTGTAGCAACTGGGGCCGCTGGGGGCCCGACGACGACGCGGGCACGGTCAACCTGATCACGCCAGAGAAGCGGCGCGAGGGGGCCGCGCTCGTGCGCAGCGGGCGCGCCGTCTCCCTCGCCTACCCGCTCAACACGGTGGGCGGGCCGGGCAACCGCAACCCCGCCCAGCACTTCCTGCGCTTCGACCATCGCGCCTCCGCCGACTACATCGGCCTCGTCTTTCACGGCTACGCCACGACGCACGTGGACGCCCTCTGCCACATCTTCTGGGAGGGCAAGAGCTGGAACGGCAGGCCCGCCGCCGAGGCCGTCACCCCGGCGGGCGCGCGCTCCGGCGACGTGGCCGCGTGGAAGGAAGGCATCGTCACGCGCGGCCTGCTGCTCGACATCCCCCGCCTGCGCGGCGCGGACCACGTGACGGTGGACGCCCCCGTGCGCGGCCACGAGCTGGAGGCCGCCGCCGAGGCCGAGGGCCTGGTGCCGCGCCCCGGCGACGCCGTGCTCGTGCGCGGGGGACGGCCCGCCTGGCTGGCCGCCAACCCCGGGGCCGAGCCCGGCGTGCCCCCCGTGCCGGGCCTGCACGCCGACTGCGTGCCCGTGCTGCGGCGGTGGGACGCCGCCATCCTCGGCTGGGACATGCTGGACGCGCGCCCCACGCCCTACGCGATGTTCGAGGATCCGCCCGCGCCGGGCGGCCCCGTGCACGTGCTCGCCATCGTGCGCCTGGGCCTGCCGCTGCTGGACAACGCCTTCCTCGATCCGCTGGCCGGGGCCTGCGCCGCGGAGGGGCGCTGGGAGTTCATGCTCACGGTCGCGCCCTTGCACGTGCGCGGGGGCACCGGCTCCCCCGTCAACCCCATCGCCCTCTTCTGAAATTCGCGGCCAGTCGCCCGCGCGCCTACCCGGTCTGGGTGACGGGGCCGGTGGGCGCGGGCGTCGGCGTTGCGGTGGGCGCGGGGGTGGCGGTTGGCGTCGGGGTGGCCGATGGTGTTGCCGTCGTCGTGACCGTTGGCGTAGCTGTCGGCGTGGGGGTGGGCGTCGGGCAGAGCGTGACGGTGCGGCTCAATGACCGGAGCCAGCTCCGCAGGGCGCTCTGATCGCGCTCCACGCACACGTCGTTCAAGCGCAGGTAGAGGTACTGCAAGTTCGTCAGGTTGCCCAGTTCCGGCGGGATCGCGCCGGTCAGCCTGTTGTTGCGGAGTTCGAGCGCCTCCAGATTGACGAGCTTGCCGAGCGCCGCCGGTACCGTTCCCGTCAATTGATTGTTCAAGAGCAGGAGTGATTCAAGTGCCGTCAGCTTGCCCAGCTCCGACGGGATCGCTCCCGACAGCTGATTGTTCCGCAGGCCGAGCGCCGTCAGTTTCCTCAGGTTGCCGAGTGCGGGCGGAATCTGGCCCGTCAACCGGTTTTGGTCAAGGTTGAAGTATCGCAGGTTCGTCAGATTGCCCAGCGCCGCCGGGACCGCCCCCGACAGCTGGTTGCCGTACAGGTAGAGCCACTCCAGGTTCGTGAGGTTCCCCAGCTCCGACGGAATCGCGCCCGTCAACCGGTTCCCATTCAGGACGAGCTGCTTCAGGTTGGCGAGCTTGCCCAGTTCTGTCGGGATCGCGCCCGTCAGCCGGTTGCCGGACAGATCGAGGATTTGCAGGTTCGTCAGCTTGCCCAGCGTCGCCGGGATCGCCCCCGTCAGCTGGTTGCCCTGCAGGACGAGGGTTTGCAGGTTCGTCAGCTTGCCGAGTTCCGCCGGAATCGCGCCCGACAGCCGGTTGTAACCCAGCTTGAGGGACGTCAAGTGCGTGAGGCTGCCGAGTTCCGCCGGAATCGAGCCCGTCGGTCCCGTCAGTTGGAGTCCATCCAGTTCGAGAGCGTTCACCCGTCCGCTGGCATTGGTATGGACCCCATGCCACTGGCGCAGGGGCGCACTGGTCTTCCAGTTCGTGTTGGTGACCCAGCTATCGCCGCCCGTGGCGTCGTAGAGGGCCACCAGCGCGGCGCGGTCGATGGCCACGCCCTTCTCGTCGATTGCCGACGGGCAGTCGTTTACGCAGGCCACGGGGCCGGTCCCGCCCCCGCCTCCGCCGGGACCAGATCCGCCACCGCCGCCGCCGGGAGCGCCGCCACCACCACCGCCACCGCCGCCGGAAGGCGTGGGGGTAGGCGTCGGCGTCGGCGTGGGGGTTGCCGTCGGAGTCGGGGTAGGCGTCGGGGTGGGTGTGGGCGTCGGAGTCGCGGTCGGTGTGGCCGTGGGGCAGTCGGTGACGCACGCGACGGGGCCGGGCGTGGGCGTGGCGGTCGGCGTGGGCGTTGGAGTCGACGTGGCGGCCGGTTCATCCGGCGCCCCGGCGGGCACGGGGAGGTCCGTGTCCGCGTAGCGGTAGCGTCCCGACGAGCTCTCGCCGTCGAGGTCGAGGGGCACCGTGCCCAGGTCGCGCCACGAGCCGCCCGCGCGGCGGGCGCTGATGTACAGGTTCTCCGCACTGCTCACGCCCTGCCAGACGCGCACCTGCACGGTCACCGTCTCGTCCGAGCCGGAGCGGGGCACGTCCAGCGAGATGTCGCCGTAGCGGTAGCGCCCGGACGCGCTCATGCCGCTCGTGTCGAGGGGCACGGTGCCGAGTTCGCGCCACGAGCCGCCCGCCGCGCGGGCGCTGACGTACAGGCTCCCGGGGTCGCTGACGCTCTGCCAGACGCGCACCTCGACGTTGGCGGTCGAGCCCGCGCCCGGGCCCGACTGCGCGACGACGACGCCCGCGAGCGCCAGCACGAGCGTCCCGGCCAGCCCCGCGGCGATCCAGCGTCCCGGCTTGCCCATCAGGCGGCGACCGCACGCCACGGTCGACGGAATCGACGGGCGGAGACGCGGAATCCAGGCGCGCATCGGGGACTCCCCTCGTATCGGCTCGGCAGCGGGAAGATGCTAAACGATGGCGCGATCAGCGCGCAACGCAGCGACGCGCATGGGGCGGGGCGCGAAGGTTGCCCTCCCCGCCCGTTCGCCCCCAGCCGCCCGCGCGCCTACGATGGGCGCAGCCGGACCGGAGGACGCGGACCATGCCCAAGCGCGCGATGCTCACGATGGGGGGAGCGCTGGCCGCCCTGCTGCTCCTCGCCTGCGGCGACGGGCGGCTCTCGCCGGAGGAGTACTTCCCCCGCGTGCAGACCATCGCCGACGACCTCGGCGAGGCCGTCGATGCGGGCGTGGGCCAGCTCGACGAGGCGGGCGCGGACCCCGCCGCCGGCGAGGCGTCCCTCGTCGGGGCGGTGCGGGCGCTCTTCGCCGCGCTCGCCGCCGCGCTCGCCGACGCCAGCGCGGCCCTCTCCGACCTCACGGGGTCGGAGCCGGGCTCCGCGGAGGACGCCCACGCGGCCTTCGCGGCGGAGGCCGCCGGGCTCGCCGACGCCTTCCGCGAGGTCTCCGACGCGCTCGCCGACGCCGCCAGCTTCGACGACGTGAACGCCGTGCTGGAGCCGCTCGACACGTCGTTCGGCCTCGACGCGGACTTCCTCGCCGCCTGCGAGGGGCTGGAGCGGGCGGCGGACGAGGCCGGGCAGCGGCTCGACCTCCTCTGCGCGCTCGACCTGATCCCCGAGGACGCCTTCACGGCGGCGAATCCCGCCGCCGCCTACTTCGAGGCGGTGCAGGCCGTCGCCGACGCCACGGACGAGACCCTCGCCATCGTGGCGATCGCCTACACCGCGGCGACGACGGATGAGGCCGCCTCGGAGGCGGAGCTGATCGCGGCCATCGACACCTTCTTCCGCGAGAACGCGCTCGCCCTGGACGCCGCCGCGGAGGCGGGCGAGGAGCTCGCGCCGCCCGAGGCCGTGCGCGCCGTCCACGACGCCTTCATGTTCGAGCTGCGGCGGCTGGCCAGCGAGTTCGGCGAGATCGCCTGGCGCGTCGCCAACGCGGGGGGCGGCCTCGACGAGGTGAACGCCATCCTCGAATCCCTGCCCGAGACGTTCGGGCGGCCCCCGGCGTTCACGGCCGCCTGCGCCGCGCTCGAGGGGGCCGCGGGGGAGGCCGGGTTCGCCCTCGCCCTCGGCTGCGAGGAGGGATGAGCGTGACGGACGACGCGAACGGCAACGAGTTCCTGCCGGAGCGGGCGATGGTCGTCGTGGCCCACCCCGACGACGCCGAGTTCATGGTGGCGGGCACGGTGGCGAAGTGGGCCGCGCGCGGGGCGGAGGTGACCTACGCCGTCATCACGAACGGCAACAAGGGCAGCGAGGATCCGGAGATGACGCCCGCGCGGCTGGCGGAAATCCGCGAGGCCGAGCAGCGCGCCGCCGGGCGCATCCTGGGCGTGCGGCACTTCGAGTTCCTGGGCTACGAGGACGGCTACCTCGTGCACACGCTGGGCCTGCGCCGCGACATCACGCGCCTCATCCGCCGCCACCGCCCCGACGTCGTCGTCACCTTCGACCCCACGGCGCGCTTCATGTACGACGCCTACGCCAACCATCCCGACCACCGCGCCGCGGGGGACGCGACCGTGGACGCCATCTTCCCCAGCGCGCGCGACCGCCTCACCTTCCCCGAGCTGCTGAGCGACGGGCTGGCGCCGCACAAGGTGAAGCAGCTGTGGATGGGGGCGGCGGCGGGCGTCAACGCCAACGTGTGGGTGGACATCGGCGAGACGGTGGAGCTGAAGAAGCGGGCGCTGCTCGCGCATCCCAGCCAGCTGGGCGAGGAGGTGGCGGGGTTCGCCCTGCAGATGGCGCGGGGGCAGGCCGAGGGGCAGCCCTTCGAGTACGCCGAGGCCTTCCGCCGCATCATCTTCGACCAGCCGCGGGATGCGCGCCTGCCGCGCGAGGAGACCTTCGGGAGCTAGGCGCGGCGCGTCTCCGGCAGGCGCAGCAGGTGGTTGCCGCCGTCCACGGGGATGACCTGCCCCGTGATGTCGCCGAAGAGGTCGCTGGCCACGGCCAGCGTCACGTCGGCGCAGTCGTCCACGGTGGTGATGCGGCCCAGCGGCGTCTGCTCGATGAAGCCCAGGGCCGTGGGGTTGTCGGGCGCGAGCTCGACGCGCGCGTCGTCGATGGGCGTGCCCCCGCCGTAGTTGTTCATGGCCGTGGGCACGAAGGTGGGGGCGACGGCGTTCACGCGCACCTGCTCGGGGCCGTATTCGCGCGCGGCGATCTTGGTGGCGAAGTTGATGGCCGCCTTGGCCGCCGAATAGGGCGTCAGGCCCGTGGGCACGGTGATGGCCGTGGTGGAGGTGATGTTGATGAGCGAGCCGCCCCCGCTGGCCGCCAGCGCGTTGCCGAAGTGCTTCATGAAGTAGATGAAGCCGAAGTACTGGATGTCGGCCACGCCGCGCAGGTCGTCGGGCGTGATGTCGCGGATGAGGGCGCCGCGCACGACGCCGGCCGAGTTGACGGCCACGTCGAGCGTTCCCCACTTCTCGAGGGCGGCGTCCGCCAGCGCCTTCAGGTCGTCGTGGTCGCGCCCGTCGCAGCGGATGGCCGTGCCGCCGATGGAGGCCGCCAGCCGCTCCAGGTTGTCGAGGCGGCGGGCGGCCACGATCACGTCCGCGCCGTGTTCGGCGAACCGTTCGCTGATGGCCCAGCCGATGCCGCTGGACGCGCCCAGCACGACCGCCTTCTTCCCTTCGAGCAGCTTCATGGCGCCTCCCTCATGCGCCCCGCGCGCGGCGGATGGCGCTATACTGCGGCAAGGATACGCGAAGGCCCGGCCAGGGGCGCGGGCCGAAGGAGCAGGCGATGCCGCGCGTCAGCGAAGTGGGGGGCATGGAGGGGTTCGGCGGGGTGTACATGCACCGGCCCGACCTCTTCAAGGGCTTCATGTTCAACTACGGCCTGCTGTGGTCGCACAGCACCCTCGATCCCGTGCTCAAGGAGCTCATCCGGCTCTATTCCTCCAACACCAACGGCTGCCGCTACTGAATCCCGGCGCGCTCTGCTGCGGCGCAGCAGGAAGGCATGGACGAGGAGATGATCGAGCGGGCGCTCGATTTCCGGAACTCCGATCTCCCCGAGCGCACGAAGGTCGCCCTCGAGCTGACCGAGGATTTCATCCTCAACCACGCCAACAACGTGGACGACGCCTTCATGGACCGGCTCAAGGAGCATTTCACCGAGGAGCAGATCGTCGAGCTCACCATCGGCATCGGCATCTGGGACTCGGTGCACAAGTTCAACAACGTCTTCGACGTGCCCCCGCCCGTCTCGGAGGGGCTCTTCATCGTGGGCCTGCCCGACGTGCCGGAGGACATGCGCCACCTCGTCACGCACGGAAAGGAGGGGGCGTCGGAGCCGGAGGCCGCGGGCGGCGCTTCCTAGCGGATGGGCCCCGTGAAGCGCGACCGGCGCCGGATCGCCGCCTGGCTGGGCGGGGCGCTCGTCCTCGCGCTCGCGGGGGTCGTCGCCGTGGCCGCGCAGTCGGGCCCGGAACCGGGCTCCACGGCGAACGTCGAGGTGCGCGTCTGGCAGGCCGTCGCGGACGCGGAGCGGCTGTACGTCAGCGCCCGCGCGGCTGGCGGCTCGTGGCGCGACCTGGGCACCGTTCCGCTCGACATGAGCGGCCTGAGCGCGTCGGGCCGCTACCGCCATGGCGACATCGCGCTGGACGTGCCCCGCTCCGGCGCGGGCGGGGCGGTGACCGTGCAGGTGCGCGTCTGGCAGGCCGTCGCGGACGCGGAGCGCCTGTACATCAGCGCCCGCGCGGCTGGCGGCTCGTGGCGCGACCTGGGCACGGCGCCGCTCGACATGAGCGGCCTGAGCGCATCGGGCCGCTACCGCTACGGCGACATCGACCTTCCCGTTCCCGCGGGCGCGCCGGAGCCGTCCGCCACCCGCACGCCGACGCCCACTCCGACACCCACGGCCACACCGACCGCGACTCCCACGGCTACCGCGACGCCTACCGCCACCGCGACCGCAACGCCGACGCCGACTCCCGCGCCGTCCGTCGGGGGGCCGGGCGATGGCGGCGGCGCTCCCGATGGCGGCGGCGGGGGCGCGCCCACCGCCTGCGTGAGCGACTGCCCGCCCGCCGGGAGCGTGGCCGACGACCGCGCCGCGCTGACGGCCCTCTACGACGCCACGGACGGCGACGGCTGGCGCGTCAACGCGAACTGGAACAGCGACGCTCCGCTGGGCGACTGGCACGGGGTCGGGACCGACGCCAGCGGGCGCGTGGTCGAGCTCGACCTGTCGGGCGCCGGGGCGTCGGGCAGGCTGCCGGATGCGCTGGGCGCGCTGACTGGCCTGCGGCTCCTCACCCTGCGCCTGGACGAGGGCATCCTCTGCGTGGGGCTCGACCAGCGGGAGCTGCTGGTCCTGCTCAACAGCATCACCGTGCTGGACGGGGACGAGCGGACGAACGTCCCGCTCTGTGCGCCGTGACGGAGCGGGGCGGCTAGCGCTTCCGCCAGCGCGACCAGGCGGCCAGCGCGACGCCGGCGAGGATGCCGCCGGCGAAGGTGACGAGCAGGGTCTCGATCACGCGGGGGCGCGCGGCTCGCGGCCCACGAAGCGGCGGGGCAGGCGCACGGTGATGGCCGCGCCGCGTCCCGGCTCGTTGCGCGCCGCCACGGTGCCCCCGTGCGCCCGCACGAGGTGCTTGACGATGGCCAGCCCCAGCCCCGCGCCGCCGCCCGCGCGCGATTGCCCGCCCTTGTAGAAGCGCTCGAACACGCGCTCCAGGTCCTGCTCGGCGATGCCCGGGCCGTCGTCGCACACCTCCACCGCGACGAGCGCGTCCTCGTCCCGCACGGCCACCGTGATGGCGCTCCCCGGGGGGCTGAACTTGAGCGCGTTGTCGAGCAGGTTGGTGACGATGCGCACCGTGGCCGAGCGGTCCGCCTCCAGCGCGGGCACGTCGTCGCCGGGGCCCTCGACGCGCACGCCGCACTCCTCCAGCTGCGGGGCCAGCCCCGCCCGCGCCTCCGCCACCGCCTCGCGCAGGTCCACCGCCCCGGGCGACAGGTGGATGGCCCCGGACTCAATGCGCGAAAGGTCGAGCAGCTCGACCGTGAGCGCCCCCATGCGCTCCGTCTGTTCGCGGATGCGCTGCAGGAAGGCGGCCTGCTCCGGCCCCTCCAGGTCGCCCAGCTCCAGCGTCTCCACCAGCGCCCCGATGGCGGCGATGGGCGTGCGCAGCTCGTGCGAGACGTTGCTGATGAAGTCGCGCCGCACGTGGTCCACGCGGTGCACGGGCGCGAGGTCGACGAGCACGAGCAGGGCGGCCCACGCGCCCCCCTCGGGCACGGGCGTGGCCAGCGCGCGCAGGGGCGTGCGCTCGCGCCCGAAGGGGATGACGCGCGCGGACGGCGCCTCCCCCGCCAGCGCCAGCCGCGCGAGCGCGTCCAGCTCGTAGTCGCGCACGCTCTCGATGAGCGTGCGGCCCGTCACCTCGGCGGCGTCCATGTCCAGCAGGGCCAGCGCCGCGGGGTTGGCGTACTGCACGGTGGTTTCGGCGTCCACGGCCATGATGGCGTCCGCCGCCGCCGCCATGGCGGCCTCGAGGCGGGCGTGCTCGGCGGCGATGAGGTCCGACGACTCCTCGATGGCCGCGGCCATGACGTTGAATTCGTGGGTCAGCTCCGCCGTGGGGCCGGTGGTGCGCACGGCGCGCACGGAGAGGTTGGGGCCGCGCAGGGCGCGCGCGGCCGCCGCCGTTTCGCGCACGGATGCCGCGGTCCCGCGCAGGGGCAGGAAGGCCGCCAGCGCGCCCGCGCCGCCCGCCGCCAGCACGGCCAGCGCGATCCAGAGGGGGCCGCCGCCCGCCGCCGCCACGATGGCGGCCAGCGCCGCGCCGGCCAGCGCCCCGCCAGCGCCGCCGATCGCCGCGCGCCGGTCGAGCCCGCTCACGGCGCGCGCCTACCCCTCGAAGAGGTAGCCGCTTCCGCGCACCGTGCGGATGCGTTCGGGGCTGGCCGCGTCAGCCTCGATTTTCTGGCGCAGCCAGCGCACGTGCACGTCGACCGTTCGCGCGTCACCGTGGAAATCATGCTCCCAGACGGACTCCAGGATGTGCTCGCGGGAGAGCACCTGGCCGGGATTCCGCAGCAAGAATAGCAGCAGTTCGAACTCGCGCGGCTTCAGGCGCAGCAGTTCGCCGCCGCGCCGCACCTCGCGTCGCGCGGCGTTCACCTCCAGATCGCCGGAGCGCAGCAGGTCCCCGGGCGCGGGCGGGGGGACGCCAGCGGGGGCGCGCCGCAGGAGGGCGCGCACGCGGGCCAGCAGCTCGCGCATGCCGAAGGGCTTGGGCAGGTAGTCGTCGGCGCCGGTGTCCAGCCCGGCGATGCGGTCGCCCTCGCCGCCCAGCGCCGTGACCATGATGATGGGCACGCGCGAATCGCGCCGCAGGGCGCGGCAGACGCCCATGCCGTCCACGCCCGGCAGCATGAGGTCGAGCACGATGGCGTCCGGTTCGCGTTCGCGCGCGAGGCGCAGGCCGTCGTCGCCGCGCGCCGCCGTGAGCACGGCGTACCCCTCGCGGCGCAGGTGGTGCGCCATGGCAAGGAGCAGCGCCTCCTCGTCCTCAATGACGAGGACCGTCGCGGCGCCGGCGGGGGCCGTGGTCATCTCCGTCCACTCTTCCGCGCGCGTGTGAACGCTGCGTGAACGGCGCGCGCCCCGATCATCGCACATTCCCGCGCGCCGCGCGCCCGTGCTACGCTGCCCGCGTTCGGGCGACTGGCGCACGCGGAGCACCGCGGGGGAGCCCGGACGAATCCAACGCATGGCCGCTCGCCTGGGCCGTCCGCTTCCCGCGCGGAAGCATGGAGGCCCGCCATGCGCGCCCTGCTCGGCGTCCACGACAAGACCGGCATCGACGACCTCGCCCGCGGGCTCCACGGGCTCGGCTGGGAGATCGTCTCCACGGGCGGCACGCGCCGCGCCGTCGAGGCCGCGGGCGTCCCCGTCGTCCCCGTGGAGGCGGTCACGGGGCTGCCGGAGATGCTCGACGGGCGCGTGAAGACGCTCCATCCCGCCGTGCACGCGGGCATCCTCGCGCGCCGCGACCTGCCCGCCCACGGCGAGGCGCTCGACCGCCACGGGTTCGCCGCCATCGACCTCGTGGCCTGCAACCTGTATCCCTTCCGCGCCGCCGTCACGCGCGCGGGCGCGACCTTCGCGGAGGGCGTCGAGAACATCGACATCGGCGGGCCGGCCATGCTGCGCGCCGCCGCCAAGAACCACGCGCACGTCGTCGCCCTCTGCGACCCCGCCGACTACGCGGACGCGCTCGCGGCCCTGCGCGCGGGCGGCCCCGACGACGACGCCCGCCGCCGCCTCGCCTGGAAGGCCTTCCAGCACGTGGCCGCCTACGACGCGGTGGTGGCCGAGTGGCTCTGGGACGGGGACGGGGCGCCGCCCGCGCTGAGCGTGCCGCTGGAGCGCCTGGCGGGGCTGCGCTACGGCGAGAACCCGCACCAGTCCGCCGCCTTCTACCGCGACGCCACGCTCGCCGCCGGGGGCGCGGGCGGCATCGCCACCGCCGTCCAGCATCACGGCCGGGAGCTCTCCTACAACAACTACCTCGACGCGGACGCCGCCTGGAACGCGGTCAACGACTTCCCCGGTCCCGCCTGCGTCATCGTCAAGCACACGAACCCCTGCGGCGCGGCCATGCGCGACGACGTGCGCGAGGCCTACCGGCTGGCCGTGGCGGGCGACCCCGTGAGCGCCTTCGGGGGCATCGTGGCCTTCAACCGCCCGCTCGACGAGGCGCTCGCGCGGGAGCTGCGCGAGTTCCGCAACCCCGCCGACGGCGAGTCGCGCATGTTCTACGAGATCGTCGTCGCGCCCGCCTACACGGAGGACGGGCTGCGCGTGCTGCGGGGCAAATCGAAGGATCTGCGCATCCTCGAGGCGCAGCCGCCCGCGCGCGGGGGACGCGCCCTGCGCCAGGTCGGCGGCGGCTGGCTCCTGCAGGACGCGGACGCGCTCGACGCCGGCGCCATCGACCTGCGCGTCGTCTCGAAGCGCGCGCCCACGCCCGCCGAGCTGGCCGACCTGCGCTTCGCCTGGCGCTGCGTGAAGCACGTGAAGAGCAACGCCATCGTCGTCGCCAAAGAGGGCCGCCTGCTGGGCATGGGCGCGGGCCAGCCCAACCGCGTGAAGAGCGTGGAGCTGGCGCTGGAGAAGGCGGGGGACGGCCTGCGCGGGGCGGCGCTGGCGAGCGACGCCTTCTTCCCCTTCGCGTGGGGCGACGCCGTGGAGCGCGCCTGCCGCGCGGGCGTGGCGGCCATCGCGCAGCCGGGCGGCGCGCGCCGCGACCAGGACTGCATCGACTGCTGCGACCGCTACGGCGTGGCGCTGGTCTTCACGGGCGTCCGCCACTTCCGCCACTAGGGGCGGGGCGTCAGGACAGCACGGCGTCGAGCGGCGCGCCCCCGACGCCGTCGCGGATCGCGGCCCGGTACTGCTCGTGGCCCATGCCGCGCAGGGGCGAGGCGTAGCCGTCCAGCACATCCGCCAGGCGGTCGCCGAGCGTCTGCACCCAGTTGTTGGCGGAGTCTACCCCAATGGTTCTGGCGTGGCGGAGAGGGCGGGATTCGAACCCGCGAGGCCCCGCCACTCTTCCCTCAGCCGCGCGCGAGCGCGGCGCTCTCCTACACTGCGTTCGTGCCGCGCATCCCCGACGAGCACGCCGACGCCTTCGCTCGCTTCGCGCGCGGACCGTCGCTCGTGCGCGCGGCCATCGACGGGACCGATCCCGCCGCCTTCAACCGCCGCCCGCCCGGCGACGGCTGGTCCATGCGCGACGTCGTCGTCCACCTCGCCGACGCCGAACTGGTGCTGGCCGTGCGCCTGCGCCTGACGCTGGCGGGCGGCGAACCCGTCCTGCCCGCGTGGGACGGGGAAGGCTGGCGCCGCCGCCTGCTGTACGTCTTCCGCGACCCCGAGGCGGCGCTGGAGTGCTTCCGGCTGGTGCGCCACGGCAATGCCGAGCTGCTGCGCGAGTGCGCCCCCGACGCCTGGGAGCGCGCGGCCCGCCACCCGCGGCTGGGCGCGATCACGGTCGGCGGGCTGGCCTCGCGCGCCGCCGCGCACGCGGAGGAGCACGCGGCCCAGCTGCGCGCCCCGCGCGGCGGCTAGGCCCAGACCGCGTCGATGAGCGCCTCGTCGATGTCGAACACGGCGGGGCCGTCGGGCAGGGGCAGGGGTTCCTCGAGCAGCCAGCGCGGCAGGCGGTCGTCCTCGCGGCCGAAGCCCGCGCGGCGGTTGAATTCGCGCTCCGTCTCGATGGCCTCGCGGGCCTCCGCCAACAGGCGCGCCTCGTCCACGTCCACGCCGAAGCGCTCGCGCGCGAGGGCGGCCATGTCGGCGGGCGTGGCGTTGGTGAACTGGCAGAGGCCGGTGGAGTCGAGCGCCATCATGGTCAGCTGCTCGAGGCGGCTCTGCTTCATGAGCGTCTCCGGCGTGACCCCGCGCGCGGTCACCATGCCGGCGGTGTGGTCGGCCCCCTGGGGGCTGCTGCCGTAGGTGATGCCCATGCCCTTGAGCGTGCGCGGCTCCCACGCGGGCAGCCCCTGCCCCTTCACGGCGGGCACGCGGTCGATGCCCCAGGCGGCGGCGGCGAAGGCCGTGCCGTTGCCCACGATGCGGCCCAGCGGGGCGCCCCCGCGGATGTCCTCGTCGAGCAGGCGCCTGACGCCCTCCCAGTCGCCCCAGTCCAGCGCGCCCGCCTCCATGGCCACGCCCGCGGCGTTGCCGATCTCGATGGTGTCCAGCCCGATGTCGTCGCAGAGGCGGTCCAGCTCGGCCACGGCGTCGGCGGGGCCGATCTCGAGGTTGGAGCCGAGCAGCGCCAGCGTCTCGAATTCGAGCGCCGTGGTCACGTGCTCGCCCGCGGCGTCGTTGTAGAGGATGGCGCATTTGATGATGCAGCCCGCCATGCAGGGGAGCATCGCGCCTCCGCGCTCCTTCCCCAGCTCCTCGATCAGCTGGCCGCCGATGGTGTCCGCCCGCTCCCAGCTGCCCTGGCGGTGGTTGCGCGTGGGCATGGAGAGCACGTTCTCGCGGTTCACGAACTTGACCACGCCCGCCGTGCCGTAGCGGCTCGTGTTGTGGACGCGCGGGTCGTCCAGCACCGTTTTGCTGAACTTCACGACCTCGCGCTTGAAGACGTCCGCGTTCTCGCCGGGCACGGTGCGCGCGCCGCCGGCGTCGTCCACGACGATGGCCTTCAGCCCCTTCGCGCCCATGACGGCGCCGGGCCCGCCGCGGGCGGCGTGGCGCGTGGGGCGGCCCTCCGGGTCGGTGACGGCGATGGAGGCGGCGGAGAGGCGGCGCTCGCCCGCGGGGCCGATGGTGGCGGCGGCGCGCGTGCGGCGGGCCTCGCCCACCAGCTCGCGGTGCAGGTCGTAGTTGCCGCGCCCGGCGAGGCCGTCCGCCGCCGACAGGCGCGCGCCGTCCGCGTCGACGTCGAGCCGCCGCCAGCCCCTGCGGGCGGCGCCGGAGACGACGATGGCCTTGACGCCGAGGCGGGCGAGGCGGTGGCCCAGCTGGCCGCCCGCGTTCGCCTCCTTGGTGCCGCCCGTGAGCGGGCTCTTGAAGCCGAAGCTCGTGCGCCCGCTGGTGGTGGCGGCGGTGCCCGCCAGCAGCCCCGGCGCGATGAACAGCCTGGCGTCCGCGCTCAGGGGGTGGATGCGGGCGTCCGTCTCCTCCAGCAGCATGCGCGCGGTGAGGGCGCGCCCGCCCAGCAGGGCGTACCGTTCGGGGGCGCGCTCCTCGGTGACGGCGCCCGTGCTCATGTCCACGCGGATGATGCGGTCGATGGTCACGCTCGGCCTCGCTTCCGGCCGGGCGCGATGCCTGGCGGGAGGCCCATCCTACCGCAGCCGCGCCCCCCGGCCACGCCGCCGCCGCGCGCGACCTGTTCGCGACATGGCGAAAACGCGAACATATCGCCCGCGACGTGCTCAAAAAACGGGGTTTCGCTAACATGTGATCATCCATATGAAACTAAGAGTGAAACACTGGCGGGGACGTGTTCGCGAAACCGCCATTCGTGGACGGATTCCCGCCGACATGTTCGCGATATGGCGGTTTCGCGAACATGTTCCACCCGACCTGTCCAGAAAACGGGATTCTGCTAACATGTCCCGCATGGAGCTGCGCCAGACCTACCGCTTGCCGCCCCTGCCGCCGCCCGTCGATTTCGAGACGGAGCCGGTGCTGCGCGCGCTGGTCGACGCCCACCGGCATCTGGGGGAGCTGAAGGGCCGCGCCGCCACCGTCCCCAACCCGTCGGTCCTGATCAGCACGCTCTCCCTGCAGGAGGCGCTGGACAGCTCGGGGATCGAGAACATCGTCACCACGCGCGACGAGCTGTTCCAGGCGTCCCTCTTCCCGGAGACGCGCGCCCCGGCGGCGAAGGAGGTGGCCCGCTACGGCGAGGCCCTGCTGCGCGGCTTCGACGTGATGGAGGCGCGCGAGGGGCTCATCACCAACAACGTGCTCGTCGAAATCTACCGCGCGCTCATGCTGCGCACGGACGGCTTCCGCACGATCGCGGGCACCGCCCTCTACAACGAGGCCAGCGGCGCCGTCGTCTACGTGCCCCCGCAGGAGGCCGCCGCAATCGTGCGCCACATGACCGACCTCGAGCGCTTCGTCAACGACGACGCCCTCAGCGGCCTCGACCCGCTCGTGAAGATGGCCGTCATCCACCATCAGTTCGAGAGCGTCCATCCCTTCTCCGACGGCAACGGGCGCGTGGGCCGCATCCTGAACGTGCTCTACCTCGTGCGCAGCGGCCTGCTCGACCTGCCCATCCTCTACCTCAGCCGCGCCATCAACCGCTCCCGCGCCGACTACTACCGCCTCCTGCAGGCGGTGCGCGAGGAGGGCGCCTGGGTGGAGTGGACGCTCTACCTGCTGCGCGCCGTGGCGTGGACGGCGCGGGAGACGCTGCGCCTCGTGGAGGGCATCGGCGAGCTCATGCTGCGCGCCAAGCGCGAGATGCGCGAGCGCCTGCCCCGCGTCTACTCGCAGGACCTGCTCAACAACCTCTTCCGCCATCCCTACACGAAGATCGAGTTCGTCCAGCGCGACCTCCTCGTCAGCCGCCAGACGGCGGCGCGCTACCTCGACCTGCTGGCCGGGGCGGGCTTCGTGGAGAAGCGCCGCGCCGGACGCGCCAACTACTACGTCAATCCGCCGCTCGTGGCCCTGCTCGCCGCCGACGACGTCTGACGCGGCCCTCACCGCGCCCAGATGCTTCTGCGCCCGTCCTCCCGAAAGCAGAAGGCCACGGCGCGCGCATGCACCACGGAGAGGATCCCGCCGGCGGCCATGGCCAGCCACACGCCGATGCCGATGCGCGGGTTCCCGGCGTCGATGCCCGCCGTGATCGCCTCCACGCCGCGCCGCGCGATTTCGTCCTCCATGACGCGCCAGCCCATGATGGCCAGGAGCAGGGCGTTGACGGAGACGAGCATCCCGCCGACGGTGGTGAGGGGCATCCGGCGGGGCGTGAAGGCCGCCACCGTCTGCGCCACGACGGCGAACGCCGTCACCACGGCGTTGTAGAGCATGACGCCGCCCTCGCGGAAATCGAAGTAGCGCTCCGCGTCGCCGCCGTCGATCACGATGACGGGCGAGAACACGGCCGCGAGCGCCAGCCCCGCGGCGCCCATGCCCGGAATCCACCACAGCCTGCTCATGGCGGGGGCGGCCCGCGCCTCCTCGGGCGGCTCGGGTGCATCGTATCCGGTCATGCCCGCACTATAGGCCCGATGACGCCCGACGCGCCCCCGCGCGACGCCTTCACGGCCTGGCTGCGCCGCCTCGCGGGCTGCGAACGCGCGGAGGCGCTGGCCATGCGGCCCGTGGCGGGCGGCGCCTCCAACCTCACCTTCCGCGTCCCCCTCGCGCACGCGCCCCTGCCCGCCGTGGCCCTGCGCCTGCAGCGCGAACGCGGCATCTTCGAGCCCTACGACGTGGCGCGCGAGGCCGCGGTGCTGCGGCGGCTGGCCCCCTCCCCCGTGCCCGTGCCCCGCGTGCTCGGCGTGGAGGCCGACGCCGCCGTGCTCGGCGCGCCCTTCGCCGTGCTCGAATGGGTCGACGCCCCCCACATGGGCGAGGCCGCGGACGCCCGCGTCGGCCTCGACGCCCACGCCGCCATGATGGCGCGCATCCACGCCCTCGACTGGCGCGCCTTCGGCCTCGACCGCGCGCTCGACGTCCCCGATCCCGCCGACGCCGAGCGCCGCTGGCTGGAGCGCACGGCGGCGCGCATGGAGCGCTTCCCCGGCGCGGACGATCCCCTGCTGCGGCGCGCCCTCGCCGTCCTGCGCGAACGCGCTCCCGCCGCCGCCGAACTGGCCCTCTGCCACGGCGACGTCAACGTCTTCAACTACCTCGTCCGCGACGGCGGGATCGTCGCCGTGGTGGACTGGGAGCAGGCGCGCATCGGCGACCCGCGCGCCGACGCGGCCCAGCTGCCCGCCCTGGCCCACCTCAAGGGCGCGCCCTTCGGGCCGGTCCGCGACCAGCCGTCCGTGCGCCTGTGGGAACGGGCGCGGGGCGCGGGCGAGACGCGCGGGCTGGAGTGGTTCCGCGCCCGCTGGCTCTTCGAGCTGGGCGTCATCCACCGCGGCTGGACGGCGTTCAACGACGACGAACCCTGGTACTCGCGCGCCCTGCTGGCGGAGCTGCTGGAGCGCGCGCTGGGCGAGGTCGAACGCGCGCCGCCGCCCCGTTAACCGGCCGTTAATCGCGCCGTCCCTACCGTCCCCGTGCGTGTCCCCCTCCCCCCGCCGTCCGTTCACGCCCGCGCCGCGTGTTCGTCCCGCGCTGGACGGGCGCGCCCGCGCGCGGGCGGGAGGCTGAGCGGTGGCGCTGGCGGGCGCCCCCCGCGAGGGCGCGGACCTCGCGCTCGCGCTGCGCAAGCGCCCCTTCCGGCGCCCCGGCGAGAACCTCATCGTCGCCCTGCTCGCGCTCTGCGCGGCGGTCTCCATCGCCACCACCTTCGCCATCATCTACGTGCTCTTCGCGGACGCCATCGACTTCTTCCGCGAGGTTCCGGTGGGGCGCTTCTTCAGCTGGGGCGCGGAGTGGCAGACGCTGTTCGAGCCGCGCAGCTTCGGCGTGTGGGAGCTGGTGGCGGGCACCGTCAACGTGACGCTCTGGTCGATGGTCATCGCCCTGCCCCTGGGGCTGGCCGCCGCCGTCTACCTGAGCGAGTACGCGCACGCGCGCACGCGGCGCTTCCTGAAGCCGCTGCTGGAGCTGCTGGCGGGCGTGCCCACGGTGGTCTACGCCTATTTCGCCCTCACCTTCATCTCCGACGACGTGCTGCTGCCGCTCTTCGGGCAGAACGTGTCCTTCTTCAACTCGCTGTCGGCCAGCATCATGCTGGCGGTGATGATCCTGCCGATCATCGCCTCGGTTTCCGAGGACGCCATGGCGAGCGTGCCGCGCGACCTGCGCGAGGCGGCCTACGGGCTGGGGGCCACGCGCCTCGAGGTGGCCTTCCGCGTCGTCTTCCCGGCGGCCATCTCCGGCATCATGGCGGCCATCCTGCTGGCCATCGCGCGCGTCGTGGGCGAGACCATGATCGTGGCCGTGGCGGCGGGCTCCACGCCCAACCTCACGCTCTCGCCCCTCGAAAGCATCCAGACCATGACGGGCTACATGCTGCAGGTGGCGCTCGGCGACGCCGCCCGCGGCACCACCGACTACACCTCGCTCTTCGCCGTGGGCGCGCTCCTCTTCCTGCTCACCTTCACGCTCAACGTGGGCGCGCAGCTGATCGTGCGCCGCTTCCGCGAGGCCTACGAATGAGCGCCGCGCCGCCGCGCGAATCCGCCTTCAGCCTGCGCGCGCGGGGCCGCGTGGCGCGGCGGCAGGCGCGCTCGCGGGCCTCCCGCTGGGCGCTGCTGGGGGCCACGCTGCTCGGCCTCGTGGTGCTCCTCATCCTCGGCATCGACAACGCCATCACGGGCCTGCCCGCGCTCGACTGGGATTTCCTCACCAGCTACCCCTCGCGCTTCGCCGAGCGCGCGGGCATCCGCTCCTCCATCCTCGGCTCCGTCTGGGTGCTCGTGTTCACGGTGCTCTTCGCCATCGGGCTGGCGGTGGGGGCGGCGGTGTGGATGGAGGAGTTCGCGCCCCGCAACGCCGTGCTCGCCACCGTGCGTCTCAACATCGCCAACCTCGCGGGCGTGCCCAGCATCATCTACGGCATCCTCGGGCTGGCGGTGTTCGTGCGCCTGCTGGAGCTGGGGCCGAGCATCCTCGCGGGGGCGCTCACGCTGGCCCTCATGATCCTGCCCATGACCGTGATCACCTCCGTGGAGGCCATCAACCAGGTGCCGCCCAGCATCCGCGAGGGATCGCTGGCGCTCGGCGCCACGCGCTGGCAAACGGTCTGGCGGCACGTCCTGCCGGGCGCCCTGCCGGGCATCATGACGGGCGTCATCCTGGCCGTGGCGCGCGCCGCCGGGGAGACCGCCGCGCTCATCATGATCGGCGCCTTCACCTTCATCGCCTTCGACCCCGCCCTCAGCTTCGGGGGCCTGCTCGATTCCTTCACCACGCTGCCCATCCAGATCTACAACTGGACCATCCGCCCGCAGCCGGAGTTCCGCGCCAACGCCGCCGCGGGCATCATCGTGCTCATGATCGCCGTCATCGGCCTCAATGCGCTGGCGCTCGTCGTGCGCGACCGTCTGCGCCGAAACTGATACCGTAGCGCGGGGAAAACGAGGTTCCGGCCCATGTCCATTCGCGTGCGGACGCCCCAGCCCCGTCGGGACGCCGACCAGGACGACGCAGCCCGCCGCGCCCTGCGCAGCCGCCCCGCCGGGGAGCGCGCGGAGGCCGCGCCCGCCGCCATCGCCCGCCCCGACGGCGAGATCGCCTTCGCCCTCGAGGCGCTCAACCTCTGGTACGGGGCGAAGCAGGCGCTCACGGACGTGGGGCTGGAGATCGCGCGCCGCCGCGTGACGGCCCTCATCGGCCCCTCCGGCTGCGGCAAGAGCACGCTGCTGCGCTGCCTCAACCGCATGAACGACCTCATCCCCGGCGTCTCCATCGCGGGCCGCGTCAGCTACCACGGCGTGGACATCTACGGCTCCGAGGTGGACCCCGTGGAGGTGCGCCGCCGCGTGGGCATGGTCTTCCAGAAGCCCAACCCCTTCCCCAAGTCGATCTACGAGAACGTGGCCTTCGGGGCGCGCGTGAACGGCTTCCGCGGCAACCTCGACGACCTCGTGGAGCGCTCGCTGCGCCGCGCCGCCCTCTGGGACGAGGTGCGGGACGACCTGCGGAAGTCGGGGCTGGCGCTCTCCGGCGGCCAGCAGCAGCGCCTCTGCATCGCGCGCGCGCTGGCCAACAACCCCGACGTGATCCTGATGGACGAGCCCTGCTCCGCGCTCGACCCCATCGCCACGCTGAAGATCGAGGACCTCATGCGGGAGCTGGCCGACGACTACACCATCGTCGTGGTCACGCACAACATGCAGCAGGCCGCGCGCGTCTCCGACTACACCGCCTTCATGCTCACGGACGAGGACATCACGGGGCAGCTGATCGAGTATGCTCCCACGGAGACGATGTTCACGCAGCCCGCCGACGAGCGCACGGAGGACTACATCAGCGGGCGCTTCGGCTAGGAAGGGACGGGCGTCGTGACGCGCGAGCTGTTCCAGAAGGAGCTCACCCAGCTCCAGGACGACGTGCTCATTCTCGGCTCCATGGCCGAGAAGGCCGTGGCCGAGAGCGTGGAGGCGCTGCGCGCCGCCGATCTGGAGTGGTCCCAGCGCATCGCCGACGACGACGTGGCCATCAACACGAAGCGCTTCGACATCGAGGAGCGCGCCCTCTTCGTCATCGCCTCGCAGCAGCCGCTGGCGGGCGACCTGCGCGCCATCATGAGCGCCCTCATGATCATCACCGAGCTGGAGCGCATCGCGGACCACGCGGAGGGCATCGCCCGCATCAACCAGCGCCTCGGCGAGGCCGACGCCGTGCCCCGCCGCATGGGCTACATCCCGGCCATGGCCGACCGCGCCCTCGCCATGCTGCGCGACAGCCTGAAGGCCTACGTGGAGCGCAACGTGGACGAGGCGCGCCGCGTCTGCGACGCCGACGACGAGGTGGACCGCCTGCAGGACGCCGTCTACGACGAGACGCTGCGCGGCATGATCGAGGATCCGGACGCCGTGGAGCGCAACACCTACTACCTGTGGACGGCGCACAACCTCGAGCGCATCGCCGACCGCTGCACGAACATCTGCGAGCGCGTCATCTACCTCGTCACGGGGCGCATGGAGGAGATCAACGTCTCGCGCTACTAGCGCCCCGTTGCCCGTGCGCGCGCGCGGCCCGATACTGGGCGCACGCGCCCGCGCCGGCGGGCGGAAGCGGACGGGCCAATGGCGAAGAAAGTGCGCGCGGTGCTCACGCTCCAGATCGAGGCGGGGAAGGCCAACCCGGCCCCGCCCATCGGCCCCGCGCTGGGCCAGCACGGGGCCAACATCATGGAGTTCTGCAAGGAGTACAACGCCCGCACGCAGGCGCAGGCGGGCAACGTGATCCCCGCGCAGCTCACCATCTACGAGGATCGCTCCTTCAGCTTCGTGCTGAAGACTCCCCCCGCCGCCGACCTCCTGCGCCGGGCGGCGGGCGTGGAGAAGGGCGCGGGCGCGTCCAAGCTGGAGATGGCGGGCGCCGTCACCACCGCCGACATCCGGCGCATCGCCGAGACGAAGCTGCCCGACCTGAACGCCAACGACATCGAGGGAGCCATGAAGATCATCGCCGGCACCGCCCGCAGCATGGGCATCGGCATCGAGGACCGGGGAGAGCGGGCGTGAAGCGGGGCAAGCGCTACCACGAGGCCAGCGGCAAGGTCGACGGCGCGCGCGTCTACGCGCCCGACGAGGCGCTCGACCTGGTGCGCGAGACGGCCACCGCGAAGTTCGACGAGACGGTGGAGCTGCACCTGCTCACGGGCCTCGACCCGCGCCACGCGGAGCAGCAGATCCGCGGCAGCACGGTGCTCCCCCACGGGCTCGGCCGGGAGCTGCGCGTGGCCGTCTTCACGGAGGGCGAGCCCGCGCGCGAGGCGCGCGACGCGGGCGCCGAGGTCGTGGGCGGCGACGACCTCGTGAAGCGCGTGGAAGAGGGCTTCACGGACTTCGACATGGCCATCGCCACGCGCGAGATGATGGGCAAGGTGGGGCGGCTGGGGCGCATCCTCGGCCCGCGCGGGCTCATGCCCAACCCGCGCGCGGGCACGGTGGTCGCGCCCGAGGACGTGGGCCGCACGGTGCGCGAGGCGCGGCGCGGGCGCGTCGAGTTCCGCCTCGACCGCCTCGCCAACATCCACGCGCCGCTGGGCAAGGCGTCCTTCGCCACGGAGCAGCTGCGCGAGAACATGGCGGCCTTCATGGAGGCCGTGAACGAGGCGCGCCCCGACGTGAAGGGCGCCTTCGTGCGCTCCGTCACCCTCACCAGCACGATGGGTCCGGCCGTCGCCGTGGACGTGAACCAGGCGATGGCCATGAAGCCCGCCTGATCGATTCAGCGGGCGAGCCGCCAGTAGCCGCGCGGATCCTTGGGGCCGCTGCCCGCGTGCGCGATCAGCCCGGCCCCCTCCAGTTCGTAGAGGTACCGTCGCGCGGTGGGGCGGGAGACGCCGAGCAGGTCGGCGGCCTCGGCCGTGGTGAACTGCCCCCTGCGGCTGGCGAACTCGACGAATCGCTCGGACCCCCGGGGCAGCCGCTCGAGGATCCGCCGTGCGAGCGGATCGGCGAGCAGGGTCACGCGCACGGAAGAGGACGTCTGCGCGTAGACGGGGTCGGGGAGCCCCACGCGCGCCATCTCCTCGAACATGCGGTTCACGCCCTCGCCGAGCTCGCGTCCGTAGCCCAGATCGCCGAGCGCCCGCGCGATGCGCGGATTGCGGGCGAAGCGCGTCTCGCGGATGTTCTCCGGCCGCACGATCCCGGGCAGCCTGCCGGGGCTGTGCACTTCGAGGCGGTCGTCGAAGAGCTCGACGCGAATGTGATCGCCCCCCACGGAGTACGAGCGGTGCACGATGGCGTTCACCACCGCCTCCAGCCAGACTGGTTCGGGGATGATCGCCTCCGGCGCGAAGCGCGCGTCCGCTCCCAGCCGCACCGCCCGCGGGAGCCATCGCCGCAGGAGCCGCGCCGCGCCCCGCACCTGCTGCACGAGCGGCCCATCGATGCGGCGATCCGCGATCACGTTCGCGCGGGCCCCCGTCTCCCGCGAGGCTCCGCGGTAGCGCAGGAGGCGCACCGACGCCTCGGGAAGGAAGCGCTGGGGCGTCGTTCCGAGGACGAGCAGGCCGGCGATCGTCGCCTGCGTCTCCCCGTCGCGCTCCACCGCGAGCCCCCGCGCCACGAGGATCTCGGCGGGGGCGCTGCGGGCGCGGACCTGGCGGAGGAAGCGCGAGGCGGCCCGTTCGTCGAACGGCCAGTTGCCCGCCTCGGGAACGGGCGATCCGTCGAAGGCCGACTCGCCCTTGTCGTAGAGCAGCTCCTGGGCTTCCGTGGCCGAGAGCCTGCGGTTCGCATCGCCCACGCGCAGGTACACGTCCCCCTTCACGTTGCGGTGGACGCGCGCGCTCGACTCGATGTCGAGGACGGCGATCCTGTCCGGCTCCCCGCTCGCGTTCCGGCACTCGATCAACTCGAAGCGCAGGTTCGCGGGGGGCTGGACGAAGCGGGTGGACGCCTGCCGCCACTCGTTCAGCCGTTGCCCGGTCTCGCGGTTAATGCCGAGCACCCGGCCGTCCTGGATGCCGATCACCAGCTGGCCGCCGTCCGCGTTGGCGAACCCGATGATGGCGTTCCCGAGCTCGCGCCCATCGATCCGCGGGCCCTTGCGCTCCAGGGACTGTCCCTCGGTGGGGCGCACGAACGCCGCCGCGATCTCCTCGGCGGACATCTCGTGACCTCGTTCGCCGCTGGCGGTTTCAAGCATGACACAAGCATGGACAGTGCATGAAAACTTTTCAAGCTATGGCCATGCCGCGCCCGGCATTTTTGAGCTCGTATGGCATGGTCGCTACTTGAAAACTTTTCAAGTAACGACCATGCAGGCGTTCTCGGCGTGTACCATGGGGACGCATCCGGAGTCCCTGCCCATGCCGACCTCCCCGACGACCATCCCCGAGCTGCTGGCCGCGGGCGCGGACGATGCGCCCGCGCTGAAGGGCGCGCACGGCGTCGGCTCCTTCGCCGAGCTGCGCGCGACCGTCGCGCGGCTGGCCGGACAGCTTCGCGCCGTCGGCGTCGGCCCCGGCGACCGCGTGGCGCTGACGCTGCCCAACGGCCCCATCATGGCCGCCGTCCTCCTCGCCGCCGCCAGCGCCGCCGTGGCCGCGCCGCTCAACCCCCGCTCCCGCGCGGAGGAGGTGCGTCGCGCCTTCGCGGAGCTGGGCGTGCGCGCCGTGGCGGCCGCCCCCGACGGGGGGGAGGTTCCCGACGCGCCCGGCGTGCGCCGTCTCGCCGTCGCGGGCGAGGGCCTCGACGTCACGCTCACGGACGGCGGCGCTCCCATCGCGCCCGCCCCCGTCGCCCCGCCCGCGCCCGACGCCACGGCCCTCGTGCTGCAGACCTCCGGCACCACCGCGCGCCCCAAGACGGTGCCCCTCACGCACGCGAACCTTGCCGTCTCCGCCGCGTCCGTGGCCCGCTCCCTCGCCCTCGCGCCCGCCGATTGCGGCCTCGTGGCGATGCCCCTCTTCCACATCCACGGCATCGTCGCGGGGCTGCTGGCCCCTCTGGCGGTGGGCGGCGCCGTCGCCTGCCCGGGCGACTTCAACGCCTTCCGCTTCTTCGACTGGCTCGACGAGTACCGCCCCACCTGGTACACCGCCGTGCCCACCATGCACCAGCTCATTCTGGCGCGCGCGCATCGCCACGCCGGGGCCATCGCGCGCGCGCGGCTGCGCTTCGTGCGCTCCTCGTCCGCGCCCCTGCCGCCGGTCGTGCTGGAGCGCGTCGAGGCCGCCTTCCATGCGCCCATGATCGAGGCCTACGGCATGACCGAGGCGTCCCATCAGATGGCCGCCCAGCCTCTGCCGCCGGGCGCGCGCAAGCCCGGCTCCGTGGGCCGTCCTGCGGGCGTCGAGCTGGCCGTCCTCGCCCCCGACGGCGCGAAGCTGCCCCCCGGCGGGCACGGCGAAATCGCCGTGCGCGGCCCCGGCGTCACCGCCGGCTACGAGGCCAATCCCGAGGCCAACGCCGCCGCCTTCACCGCCGACGGCTGGTTCCGCACCGGCGACGAGGGCTACCTCGACGGCGACGGCTACCTCTTCCTCACGGGGCGGCTGAAGGAGCTCATCAACCGTGGCGGCGAGAAGATCGCCCCGCGCGAGGTGGAGGAGGTCATCCTGCGCCATCCCGCCGTGCGCCAGGCCGTCTGCTTCGCCCTGTCCCACGCCACGCTCGGCGAGGAGGTGGCCGCCGCCGTCGTGCTCGCCGAGGGCGCGGATGGCGCCGACGCCCTCGACGAGGCCGCCGTGCGCGGCCTCTGCGCCGAGCGGCTCGCGCCCTTCAAGGTTCCGCGCGCCGTCGTCTTCGTCGATGAAATCCCCGTCGGCCCCACGGGCAAGCTCCAGCGCATCGGGCTCGCCGAACGCCTCGGCCTCGCGCCTCAGTAGGGCAGGCCGTCCTTGCCCAGCAGCGCGCGCGCGTACGACGCCCGCCCCAGGTGCCCGTTGCCGTGCCCGATGAGCCCGTGCCCGATCGCCTCCATGCGCGGCACCTCCCCCCACGGGCGGATGAACACGATCCCCGCCAGGTACTCCCCGCTCATGCCCGCGATGCGCGGCGCGATCGCCTCCCGCACCGCGCGCGCGTAGCGGGCCAGCTCCTCCGCCGCGGGGAAGCGCAGGTCGTACGCCTCGTCCGCCGTCAGGTTCGTGCCCTGCTCCACGCGCGGCAGCCCCCACGCCTCGTCGTAGCCGCCCGTCAGCCACACCGGGCGCTCCCGCTCGAAGGCGAAGTGGATGATGTTGTCCGCCGTGCGCGCCACGTGCCACACGTCGAAGCCGATAGAGCTCGTGCGCCGCCCCTGCGTGTCGCACAGCTGCTCCACCGTCAGCCCGTCCACCACGCGCTCGCAGTAGGCCAGCACGCGCTCCACCAGCCGCGCCTGCTGCGCGGCCACCGTCGGCTCGGCCCCGAAGCCCGGGTCGGTCACGGCGTGCGCTCCCGCAGGAAGCGGCGGATCTCCGCGACCGTGTCCGCCAGGTTCGCCTCGTCGCGGCAATCCACCGGCAGGCAGCGCGCGTCCGGCGCGTCGCGGCAGATGCGCTCGGCCACGCCCGTGGGATGGAACGGGTCGCTGCCGGGCAGGATGAGCAGCGGCGTCCCGCAGGCCCGCACGTCCGCCTCGTCCACGCTGAAGTAGGGCGGACGGTCGGGCCAGAGGCCGTCCGCGTAGGCCTCGATCAGCGCCGCGTACCCGTCCGCGCCCAGCGCCGCGACCTCCGCGCGGAAGGCCGCGTCGTCGTGCAGGCGGCGCGCGAACGGCCCCGCCGCGTTGTTGGCCATGAACACGGGGTTGGCCAGCGCCGCCTCGACCACCGCGTCCACGCCCTCCGCGCGCGCCAGCGCCAGCGTGGGCCGGAACATCTCCATGAAGGTGGCCGTCGAATTCGTCTCGTCCAGCCCCACCGGGTCCTGCCCCACGCCCGCCGTGATGCGCCCCGGCGCCTCGCGCGCCAGCCGCAGGATGTAGGCCACGCCGATGCAGCCCCCGTAGGCGTGCGCGCGCTCCACGCCGAGGTCGTCGAGCACCGCCAGCTGGTCCCCCGCCGTCTGCTCATAGGAGAACGGCGCCGCCGGGGCGGGGCTGCGGCCCGCGTGCCGCTGGTCCATGCCGATCACGAGGAACTCGTCGGCGAACGCGCGCAGCGGGTTGATGGCGCTCACGTCCCAGAAGGCGATCTCGCTGTTCACGCCGCCCGGCGCGAGGCAGAGGAGCGGATGGCCCGCCCCGAACGTCTCGTAGTGGATGATGGCCCCGTCGGGCCGCTCGATCTCCGGCATCGCGCCATTCTAGCGCCCGCGACGGCGTCCGCGCAGCGCGAATCCGCGCCATTCCGGCGCCGCCCGCTACTCCGCGTACTGCTCCAGCACGGAGGGCGGGGCGGGCTCGCCGCGCACGTCGGCGCGCAGCTCGCGCGCGTCCAGCAGGTCGGCGTACGTTTCGGCGACGGGCTCGGTTTGGCGCAGCGGCAGGTACTCCCCCATCAGCGCCCAGGCCGCCACCGCCGCCGCGGCCAGCAGGACGAGCGCGGCGCGCCCCACGGCGCCGCGGCGCGGACGGCGGACGCGGAGGCGCGGGCTCACGCGGGCCAGTATCGCGCTTCGCCGCCGCCCGCGCGATACTGCCCGCGCGTGTTCCGCCGGATGCTCCGCCACTGGCGCCGGGGCGCGATCCCCGTCGCCATCGTTCTCCTGCTCCTGCTCGCCGCCTGGCACTACCGCAGCGCCGCGTCAGGCCTGCTGGAGGCGCGCGACGAGCTGCTCGCGCTGCAGGAGCGGCTGGAGGACGCCGACTGGCGCACGGTGACGGCCGACGACCTCGCTTTCACGCGCGAACGGCTGCGGGGCGCGCGCGAGGGGCTGGGGCGGACGCGCGGGCATCTGCGCCTCGACCCCGCGGGACGGCTGGCCGCGCTCCTGCCCGGCGCTCCGGGCGACCAGGCGCGCGCCGCCTACCGCTTCCTCGACATCGGCGACGCGCTGCTGGAGGCGGGCCTGACCGCGCTGCCCGCGGCGGAGAAGGCGCTGCCCCTGCGCGACGACCCGCCCGACGGCGACCGCCTGCCCGCCGCCATCGCCGCCCTGCTCGCCTCGGTCAAGCCGGAGAGCGAGCGGCTGGCCACGCTGGCGGGCGAGCTGACGGACCTGCGCCTCGCCATCGGCGACGACCCCCTGCTGCCGCCGCTCGATACCCTGCGCCGCCGCCTGGACGAGAACCTGCCCCGGATCGCGGACCGCGTGGAGACGCTCAACCGGTGGCGCCCGCTCATCCCCGGCCTGCTCGGGCTGGAGGGCGAACGGCGCTACCTGCTGCTGCTGCTGAACGAGGGCGAGCTGATGCCGGGCGGCGGGCTGGTCACGGCCACGGGCGCGCTCGCGCTGCGCGACGGCGCCGTCTCCTTCGAGGGCATCACCGACGCCGGCTGGTGGAGCGTCAACCGCGACGAGCGCGACGGCGCCCACATCGAGCCGCCGCCGCCGCTCGCGCGCCACCTGCTGCGCGGCTTCCCCTGGCACCTGGCCCTCTCCGGCTGGGATCCGCACTTCCCCGCCTGGGCGCAGCAGGCCCGCGAATTCGAGGAGATCGGCTACGGCGCGCGGGAGGTGCACGGCGTCCTCGCCGTCGACTTCCGCGCGCTGGTGGACGTGCTCGCGCTCTCCGGCCCCGTCACCGTGGAGGTGTCGCGCCTCTTCGTGGAGGACTGGGCGCGGCCCCCGGTGGAGCGCACGGAGGAGGTCACGTTCACGGCGGAGAACGCCATCCTCGAGATTTCGCGGCTGGCGCGCCCCCTCGGAGGCGCGACCATCGTGGGCCGCAAGTCGTTCCTCGGCGAGATCGGCCCGGTGCTCGTGGAGCGCCTCCTCTCCCTGCCCCCGGAGCGCTGGGAGGAGGCGCTCGCCGCCATCCGCCGCCTCGGCGCGGAACGGCACGTGCAGGCCTTCTCCCTCGACGCCCGCGAGCAGACGCTGCTGCGCGCCGCGCGCTGGGACGGACGCCTCGAAGCGCCCGCCGGGGACTACCTCCACTTCAACGAGGCCAACGTGCGCGGCACCAAGCTGAACTTCGTCATCAGGCCGGAGGGGACGCTCTCGGTGGCGCTCGACCGCTTCGGCGCGGCGCACCACGAGCTCGCCCTCGTCTACCGCAACACGCTGCCCGAATGGAGCGCGGGCAAGAACCCCGTGCTGGTGGGGGAGATGATGCCCGGCGGGCGCCACGGGGCCTACCTGCGCGTGTTCGGGCCGCGCGGGCTGGTCACGCCGTCCGTGGCCATCGACGGCGAGGCCGCGGCCATCGAGGATCGCGGCGAGGCGCACGGCAAGGACTGGTTCGGCGCCTTCCTGCCCGTGGAGGCGGGCGAACGGCGCACGGTGGCGTTCCGCTGGGCCGTGCCCGACGCCGCCGACGGGGACGGGCGCGCCTACGACCTCTACCTGCAGAAGCAGGCGGGCGCGGCGGGCATCTGCCTCGAACTCGCCGTCACGCGCGAGGGCGAGCCGCCCGACAGCCTGACCGTGGAGGGCGGGCGCATGGACGAACGAGGCCGCCTCTGCCTGGAGTCCGACGCGCGCGTCCGCGCCCGCTGGTAAAGGCGCGCGCTATGGCGAATCGCGCCGCCGGTGTAGGCTGGGGGATGGGCCTCGCGGCCCCCAGACTCGAACCGGAAACGCCCTTCGTACGATGTCCAACCGGCAGGCGCGACGACAGCAAAGCCGCCAGGCGCGCAGGCAGGCCACCGGCCAGCGCGGGCGCTCGTCGGGCGCGCCGCGGCAGTCCGGCGGGGGCGGCGGGCGCGGCTCGAACTTCCTCAGCCGCCCCTACCTCATCGGCGTGGCCCTGTTCGCCGCCGCCCTCTTCGGCGTCGTCATCTTCCTCGCCGTGCGCGGCGGCGGCGGGGGGGACGGCGGCAACGGGGCCGCCAACGACAACGTGGCCGCCCTCAACGACGCGCGCGACGACCTCGCCGGCATTCCCCGCGACGGCAACGTGCTGGGCGCGGCGGACGCCCCCGTGACGCTCGTCCAGTATGAGGATTTCCAGTGCTCCCACTGCCTGCGCTACACGGTCGAGCACGAGCCGTTCCTCGTGGATGAGTACGTGAGGCCCGGCCTCCTGCGCATCGAGTTCCGCCACCTGCCGGTGGTGGGCACGGAATCGACGACGGCCGCGCGCGGGTCCGTCTGCGCCGCCGAGCAGGACCGCTTCTGGGAGTACGCCAACCGCCTCTTCGTCATTCAGGCGGACGACGGTTTCCGCCCCGACCGCGGGGCCTTCGACGAACCGGCGCTCACCGACCTGGCCGGGGACCTGGGGCTGGACGAGGACGCCTTCGCCGCCTGTCTGGCCGATCCCGACACGCTCAGCGCCGTCTCCGCCAACCTCGCCGCGGCGCGCGCCATCGGCTTCCGCGGCACGCCCAGCTTCATCCTCAACGGCGTACCCCTGCAAGCCGCGCCGGGCTCGGAGGACACCTGGCGCGCGCACATCGACGACGCCATCGCCCAGGCCACGGGCGCGGAAGTGGACGCCGACGATGCCAGCGCCGCCTCCGCCATGACCGACGCCGAAGCGGCAGGCGGCAACGGCGGCGAGTCCGCGGACGAAGCGAATGGCGGGGACGGGGGTGGCAATGCGGGCGACGCCACGGACCCGACCGTGGATGAAGCGGACGATGCCGGGGACGAGGAAGCCGAGGCCGCCGATGAGCGCGAGGCGGAGCGGGTCCGCCGCGAAGAGGCCCGCGCCAACGTGGCCGCCCTCGACGCCGCGCGCGCCGATCTGGCTGGCATCCCCCAGGCGGGGAACGCGCTGGGCGCGGCGGACGCCCCGGTCACGCTCGTCCAGTACGCGGACTTCCAGTGCCCCCATTGCCTGCGCCACGCGGTCGAGCGCGAGCCCTTCCTCGTGGAGGAGTACGTGAAGCCCGGCCTCCTGCGCATCGAGTTCCGCCATCTGCCGGTGGTGGGAGTGGAATCCACGACCGCCGCGCGCGGGGCCGTCTGCGCCGCCGCGCAGGACCGCTTCTGGGAGTACGCCAACCGCCTCTTCGCCATCCAGGCGGGCGAGGGCTTTCGACGCGACGGCGGGGCCTTCGGCGAACCGGCGCTCACCGACCTAGCTGGGGAGCTGGGGCTGGACGATGGGGCCTTCGCCGCCTGCCTGGCCGATCCGGACACGCTCGGCGCGGTTGAGGCCGACCACGCGGCGGCCCGGGAGAGCGGCTTCCAGGGCACCCCCTCCTTCGTGCTCAACGGCGCGCCCCTGCAGTCCAGTCCGAGTCCGGGTGCGGAGGACGCCTGGCGCACCCTTATCGACGCCGCCATCGCCGACGCGGCGGGCGATGACGGCGGCTGATCCCGCGCCAGCGCCGCGGGGCGCGCCCGGTCCGCGCGTCTGGGCGCCCGCGCTGGCGGCCCTCGCCGCCGCCGTCGTCGCGCTCGCCGTCCTGCTCGTGGCCCGCGACGGCGGGAACGCGCCCGCCACGGTCGTCTGCGAGCCGGGAACCCCCGGCTGCGAGCTGCGGCAGGAGGTGCACTGGCACGCCGACTTCGCCCTCTTCATCCGCGGCGAGCGCTACGACTTCGACGACGACCGCTTCTACTCCGACGAGGACGTCGAGCGCGGCGTGAACGCCCACCTCCACCGCCCGCGCGCGCACGTCGTGCACGTGCACCGCGAGAGCACGACGTGGCGCGAGTTCCTCGCCACCCTCGGCTTCGAGCTGACCGACGACTGCATCGCGCCGCCGGACGGCGAGCGCCTCTGCGCCTCGGAGACGGAGCGCCTCTCCTTCATCCTCAACGGCGTGCGGCTGGACTCCCTCGCCTTTCAGGACATCACGGACATCGACCGCGCGCTCATCTCCTTCGGCGGCGAAAGCGAGGCGGAGCTGTGGCGGCAGTACGAGCAGGTGACGGACGAGGCCTGCATCGTCTCCCTGCAGTGCATGGACCGCGTGCCGGAGGGGGGCATCGAGGAAGAGCCCTGCACGGGCGGGGGCGTCTGCAGCTAGCCGCGGTCGTCCATGCCGCCGCCGTCCCCCTCGTCCGTGGCGATGCCGAAGCCGTCCTCGAAGCCGTTGAGGAACTGGTCGAGCAGCTGGCCCGCCAGCAGCCCCCCGCCGCACTCGGACACCTCGTCGGAGGCCTCGTCGAGGCGGTCCAGCGCCTCCCGCGGCGGGTCGGGGATTTCGGTCAGGGCGGCGAAGCCCGCGAACAGGCCGAAGAAGGCGTCCATGCCCGCGCCCTCCGCGTCCGCGCCCTCCGCGCCCGCCTCGCCGGCGTCCGCGAAGAGCGCGAGCAGGCCGTCCAGGGCGTCGAGCGCGGCCTTGTGGAAGGCGGCCACGTCGTCGGGGGGCGTGGCCGCGCGCACGGCCTCGATCCAGTCCCCCACGGGCTCCAGGATCATGGCCAGCGTCTCCGCGGGGTCGTCGGCGGGGGCGTCGCCGCCGGTCAGGCGGTCGCCGATCAGCCCGCGCAGCACGGCGCTTTCGAGCTCGCGGTTGGCGGTGCAGAGGTCGCGCAGGTAGGCCTCGTCGGCGGACGCGCCGCCGCCGCCGCAGGCGAACGCGAGGAGCGCGATGAGGCCGCACAGCGGCGCGAGGAGGAAGAGGCGGCTGGGCATGGCCTTCATTCTGGCAGACGCGGCGGGCGGGCGTTCGGCGCCGGTAAAGCGCGCGGCTAGAGCTTCTCCACCTGCAGGAAGTCCAGCTCGACGGGCGTCTCGCGGCCCAACATGCTCACGAGCACGCGCACCTTGCCCTTCTCCGTGTTGATCTCGTCCACGGAGCCGACGAGATCCTCGAAGGGGCCGGAGGCGATGCGCACGCTTTCGCCCACCTGGAAGCCGACGCGCACGCGCGGCTGCTCCATGCGCATGGCGCGCAGGATGTTGTTCACCTCGTCCAGCGTGAGGGGCACGGGGCGCGGCGTTTCGCTCTCCTCCGTGGCGGCGCTGACGAAGCCGGTGACGCCGCTGGTGTTGCGGATCAGGTGCCAGAGGTCGTCCGACTCGGGGTCCCCCTCCTTCAGGGAGATGGTCTGGATGAGCACGTAGCCCGGGTAGAGCTTGCGCTTGACGGTGCGGCGCTGGCCCTCGCGGATCTCGATCTCGTCCTCGGTGGGCACGATCACGTGGAAGACGCGGTCGCCGGCGTCCATGCGCTCGACCGTGGCGCGGATGGCGTGGCGCACCTTGTACTCGTGGCCGCTGTAGGTGTTCACGAAGTACCAGGAGCGGCCCTCGGCGCCGATCTCGCCGTCGCTGATCTGGTCCTGCTCCTCCTGCTCCTCGCGGCGCGAGCGGCGGCGGGGAGGAGCCACGCCCACCTCGCCGGGGCCCGCCTCGGGCAGCGATTCGTGGACGGCGCGTTCCTCGAGTTCCACGGGATTCCCCCTCGCTAGAAGAAGAGCTGTTCGACGATCCAGCCGAACAGCAGGTCGAAGAGGCCCAGCACGACGCCCACGGCGACGGCCACGACGGCCACGACGATGGTGAGGTAGCGCGTCTCCGCGAAGGTGGGCCAGGTCACCTTGCGCAGCTCGGAGACGACGTCGGCGACGGCGCGCGGCTGCAGGCGGCGCAGGAAGCCGAAGGGGCGCCAGCCGCGGCGTTCGCGCGGGGCGCGGGGCGCGGCCACGGCGGTCGGCGCCCGCGCGGCCGGCACGGCGCCCCCGGCGTCGGTCGCGGTCGCGGGCGTGGGCGCGCCTTCCTGGCGGCGCTGCTCGCGTCCGCCGCGGCGTCCCCGCGATCCCCGCCGGCGCTGGGCGCGCGCCATGCGCTACCTCGTCTCCCGATGCAGCCGGTGGGCGCGGCAGCGGCGGCAGAACTTGCGCAGCTCCAGCCGCTCCGGATCGTTGCGCCGGTTCTTCTGGCTCGTGTAGGAGCGCTCGCGGCACTCCGTGCAGCCGAGCGTGATCACCAGCCGGTCGCCCTTCGCCTTCGGCATCGCGCCCCCCTACCCGATGACCTTCGTGACGACGCCCGCGCCCACCGTGCGACCGCCCTCGCGGATGGCGAAGCGCAGCCCCTCCTCCACCGCCACCGGCTGAATCAGCGCCACCTTCATCTGCACGTTGTCCCCGGGCATCACCATCTCCGTCCCCTCCTCCAGCTCGATCGCCCCCGTCACGTCCGTCGTGCGCACGTAGAACTGCGGGCGGTACCCCTGGAAGAACGGCGTGTGACGCCCCCCCTCCTCCTTGCTCAGCACGTACACCTGCGCCTCGAACGTCGTGTGCGGGCTGATCGACCCCGGCAAGGCCAGCACCTGCCCCCGCTGCACGTCGTCCCGCTCCATGCCCCGCAGCAGGCAGCCCACGTTGTCCCCAGCCTCCCCCTCGTCCAGCAGCTTCTTGAACATCTCCACCCCCGTCACCACCGTCTTGCGCGTCTCCTCCAGCCCCACGATCTCCACCTCCTGCCCAACCTGCACCTTCCCCCGCTCGATGCGCCCCGTCACCACCGTCCCCCGACCCTTGATCCCGAACACGTCCTCGATCGGCATCAGGAAGGGCCGCTCCAGCGCCCGCTGCGGCTGCGGGATGTACCCGTCCACCGCGTCCATCAGCTCCCGGATCGAGCCGTACTCGTCCGCCTCCGGATCCTCCGACTCCGATTCCAGCGCCGCCAGCGCCGACCCCCGCACGATGGGGATGTCGTCCCCCGGGAACTCGTACCCCGTGAGCAGCTCCCGCAGCTCCAGCTCCACCAGCTCCAGCAGCTCCTCGTCCTCCATCATGTCCACCTTGTTCAGGTACACCACGATGGCGGGCACCTCCACCTGCCGCGCCAGCAGGATGTGCTCCCGCGTCTGCGGCATGGGGCCGTCCGGCGCCGCCACCACGAGGATGGCCCCGTCCATCTGCGCCGCCCCCGTGATCATGTTCTTGATGTAGTCCGCGTGCCCCGGGCAGTCCACGTGCGCGTAGTGCCGCGCCTCCGTCTCGTACTCCACGTGCGCGATGGCGATCGTGATGCCCCGCGCGCGCTCCTCGGGCGCGTTGTCGATGGAGTCGAACTCGCGGTACTCCGCCTCCCCGCGCAGCCCCAGCACCTTCGTGATGGCCGCCGTCAGCGTCGTCTTGCCGTGGTCCACGTGCCCGATCGTGCCCACGTTCACGTGCGGCTTCGTCCGCTCGAATCGCTCCTTCGCCATGGTTCGCCTCCGCGCGGGCGGATGCCCTGGAGCCCTCATCCAGATTTGAACTGGAGACCTCGTTCTTACCAAGAACGCGCTCTGCCAACTGAGCTATGAGGGCGGGGGCCCGCGTGTCTCCCCCAGATAGTAGCGGGTTTGGCGTTGTGGGGGAGTGGGGGGCGGCTGGCGCTATGCTGGTTCGGTGAAAATCACCGCGCCCGCGCGCATCCGCGAGCCGCGCGACCTGTTCTTCCTGGGTCGCGCCGCCCGCGCGCGGAAACGGCTGGAGATCGATCTCGCCGAGGTCGAGTGGGTCTCCCCGGCGGGCGTGGCGGCGCTGCTCGCGGCTTGCCTCGGGGCCAGTGTTCGCCCCGCCCTTGAAGCCACCGTTCACCTTCCGGAGAGCCGCATGGTGCGGGCCTACCTGGGGCAAATCGGCTTCCTCGCGGAACTGGAGCGGAACGGCTGGGTCGGGGACGGCGATCCCGAAGTCGAGCCGGACGCCGCCATCGGGCCGCACCTGCCCGTCACGCGCCTCACGACCGAGAACGAGGTGATCGAGACGTCGGAGAGGCTGTACGAGGTGCTCCGGGACGCGGGCCTTGCCGGATATGGCCTGATCGACGTCACGGTTGAGCTGGCTGGCAATGCGTGTGAGCATGGTTCGGAGTGCTACATCGCTGCGGAGATTGACGGCGGAGCGAGAAGCGACGCGCCCGGGGTTCACCTCGCGGTGGCTGATTTCGGCGCGGGCTTCGCGCGCACGCTGCGGAGGCGCTACGGCCCGATGACCGACAGCGAGGCCATCGTCCGCGCGTTCGGGGAACAGGTGAGCGGAACCGGACACCCCTACCGGGGCTTCGGCCTGAGCCAGATCGTGGATGTGTTCGATGCGGCTCCCGGGAACGCCCTGCACATCGTCTCGCGGTCGGGATACGCCACGCGGTCGGCAGGTCGGTTCGAGGTCCGCGAGCATGAGGCCCCGCTCTTCCAGGGGACGCTCGTGTCCGCCTACATCCGACAAGGCCAGCCGCGCCCGCTATAATCGCCACACGGATCGGGAGGATGCCCCATGACGCTCACGCTCTCCAGCCACGGCCGCATGTTCGCGACGCGCTCGCAGGCGCGCGATCTGCTTGACGGGGAGAAGGGCGCGACGGACGGCGCTTCCTTCGTCGTGGACGCCACCGACGTTTACATGAGCCCGTCCTTCATCGGCGAACTCCTCGTCGCGCTGGTCGAGGAGCGCGGCTGCGAGCGCGTGTGCGTGCGGGGGGCAAACGAGCGCCCCGCGAAGGTGGCGCGGCATCTGGCCGATGCGTTCGGTTTCGGCGACCGCGTCGAGGTGGAACAGCCCGCCGTGCCCGCGGGCTAGCCGCGCCCCATGCCCATCGAGGCGCTCTTCCGCGACGACCGCGGCGTCCGCGCCGTCCCCGAAACGGACGCGCAGTGGGACGAGTGGGTGTCGGCCTCGCAGACGCGCAACCACGCGCTCGGCCATCCCCTGATCGACTGGCTCGAGCGCCACGGCGAGGCGCACGGCTTCACGCGCGACGCCGTGGACGAACGCACCGACTTCGGCCGCTTCATCATGGACAAGGGGCTGGAGTTCGAGCGCGCCGTGATCGGGCACCTGCGCGGGCTGACGGAGGTGCGGACCATCCTGCCGGAGGGCGCGAGCCGCGCGGAACGCCGCGATCCCGCCGCCGCCGAGGCCACCTTCGCGGCCCTCGCCGAGGGCGTCCCCATCGTCTGCCAGGGCGTGCTGCGCGACGCCGAAACGCGCACCTGGGGCGCGCCCGACCTGCTCGTGCGGAGCGACGTGCTCGCGGAGCTGTTCCCCAGTTCCGTGTCCCCGAGCGATGCCGCCATCCCCGCCCCCGACCTCGGCATCGGCGCGCGCCACTACCGCGTCGTCGACGTGAAGTTCACCACACTGGAGATGCTGGCGGGCGGCGAACTCGGCAACTCCGGCTCCGCGCCCGCCTACAAGGTGCAGACGTTCCTCTACAATCGCGCGCTGGGGCGGCTGCAGGGCTACCGCCCGTCCGAGGCCTTCCTGCTGGGCCGCGGCTGGACGCAGACGCGGCGGGGCGAGACCTCGCGCGGCAACGGCGCGCTCGACCGCCTCGGTCCCGTAGTCATGAACGACAACCTCGCCGCTAGCGCGGACGAGGCCGTGGCCTGGCTGCGACGCATGCGCCGAGAGGGTCACGGGTGGCAGGTGCTGCCGGAACCGTCCGTCGAGGAGCTGCGGCCCAACGCCGACACTGACCACTGGAAGAGCGCCGTGCGCCAGATCCTGGCGGAGGGCGAGGATCTGACGCAGCTGTGGAACGTGGGTGTGCAGGGGCGGCGGAAGGCGCACGCCCTCGGCATCACGCGCTGGACCGACCCGCGCGTGACTCCCGATGTGGTTGGCGTCGCGGGATCGAAAGCGGCACCGAAACTGCGCGCCCAGCTCGAGGTGAACCGCGACCATACGGGCCCGCCCGTGCGCCCCGCCCGCATCGCCGCCGCGCGCGCGGAGTGGATCGACGAACCCCCGCTCGAGTTCTACGTCGATTTTGAGACCGTCGGCGACCTCGACGACGACTTCGCGCGCTTCCCCGAACGCGGCGGCCAGCCCCTCATCTTCATGGTCGGCTGCGGCCACGTGGAGGCGGGGGAATGGCGCTTCGAGTGCTTCATCGCCGACCGCCTCGACGAGCCGTCCGAGGCCCGCGCCATCGACGCCTGGTTCGCGCATATGGCCGCCGTGCGCACGCGGCTTGCGCCGGGCCTGAACGTGAAGGTCATCCATTGGTCGCCGCACGAGCGTCGCACGCTGGAGACGGCCCTCGCCGCCGCCGTGAAGCGCCATCCGGAGAAGAAGAAGGACTGGAGCCACCCCGACTGGGCCTGGTTCGACTTCTTCAAGCGTGTCGTGCGCGAGGAGCCGTTGGTGGTGCGGGGCGCGCACGGCTTCGGGCTGAAGGCGATCGCCAATGCCTTGCATGACCTCGGGCTGACGGAGACGCGCTGGGACGATGGTCCCGGCGACGGCCGCGGCGCGATGGTGGGGGCGTGGTGGTGCGAACGCGAGGCCGCGCGCGAGGGCGGCAGGCTCATCGACCGCGAGCTGATGCAGGACATCCGCAGTTACAACAAGGTCGATTGCAAGGTCATGATGGAGCTGGTCCGCCACCTCCGCCGCCATCACTGAGCCGCTTCCGGGGAACGATCGGGCGCGCGGGCGCATAGATACTCGACATGGCGGGAGTGGCGCGTCCGCGAGCGTGGCGGCGGTTGCGGTCCCTCGCGCCCGCGACGGAGGAGGCGCGCATGACCGACGACGAGGCCGTCCGGCGCTGCCAGGGCGGCGACCGCGACGCCTTCCGCCACCTCGTGGAGCGCTACCGCGATCCGCTGTACGGCACGGCCTTCCTCATGACGGGCGACCGCGGCGCCGCCGAGGAGCAGGTGCAGGAGGCGCTGCTGCTCGCCTGGCGCGGCATCCGCGGCTTCGAGCGGGGCCGCCCCGTGAAGCCCTGGCTGATGCGCATCCTCGTCAACGCCGTGCTCGCCCGTCGCCGCCGTCGCGCCCTCGCCACCGTGCCCCTCGACGAGCCGGGCGGCGAGCGCGAGGTCGCCGCGGACGAACCGTCCCAGCTGGAAACGATCGAGGCGCGCGAGGAGCGCGCGGACGTGCGCCGCGCCCTCGCCGCCCTCACCGCCGAACACCGTCAGGTCGTCGTGCTGCGCTATTTCGCCGGGCTGACGGTCCCCCAGATCGCCCGTTCCGTCCGCGTGCGGGAGGGCACGGTCAAGTCGCGGCTCCATCGGGCGCTGCGCCAGCTGCGGGAGCTGCTGGAGGAATCCCGCGCGCGGGAGGTCGCCGGACATGGCGCGTAACGACTCCTTCGATACGGACGTGGAGCGCATCCTGCGGGAGCACTTCGCCGCCGAGGCCGCGGACCTTCGCGCCCCCGACGGCCTGTGGGAGCGGCTGGAGGGCCGCCTGGGCGAACAGGATCCGCCGTCGCGGCTGGCCGCGCTGCGCGGGGGCGCGGGGGCGTGGGCGCGGACGCGGACGCCCCTGGCCGCCGCCGCCGTCATCGCCGCGCTCGGCATCGGCGTGGCCGTCGCCTTCTGGACGGCCTCCGGCTCCCCGGGCGGCGACGGGGGCGAGGACGGCGACGCCAGCGTGCCCGCCGCGCCCGCCGCGAGCATGACCGACGGCGCCGCGGCTGCGGCCACGGCTGCCGCCACCGCGGCGCCGACCGCTCCCGCATACGCGGGCGATGCCGACGACGCCATGCCGGAAGCGTCCGGTTCGTCCGCCCGCGACTGCGCCAGCTGCGAAGTGGACGCCGATGCCGCCATGTCCGTCGGGGATGCGGACCCGGTCGGGGCCTCGGGGGATGCCGACTCCTCCGCCGGGGTCGGCGCGGCCAGCAAGGGCGAGGGCGACATCTCCTTCGACCGCGAGCGCCCCGGCGCGCCGGAGGACACCACCTTCCGCGACTACGGGCGGCAGCCGTTCGTCGAGGCCGCCATCGACCCCGTCTCCACCTTCAGCCTCGACGTGGACCGCACCTCCTACGAGCTGGCGCTCACCTGGGCGCGCGCCGGGTACGGGGTGGAGCCCGACTCCGTGCGCGCGGAGGAGTGGGTCAACGCCTTCGACTACGGCTATGCGCGGCCCGCTGCGGAGACGGCGTTCGCCATCACGAGCGCGCTCGCGGCGCACCCGCTGGACGCGGGCGGGCGGCTGGCGCGCATCGCCTTCCAGGCCCCCGACGCGCGCGACGACGCGCCCCTGAACGTGACGCTCGTGCTGGACGCCTCCGGCTCGATGCAGTGGGAGAACCGCGTGGCCATCGCGCGCGCCGCCGCCGAGGCCATCCGCGGCAGCCTGGGCGCGCGCGACCGCATCGCCGTCGTCCACTTCACCACCGACGTCCTCCATGACCTCACGGTCGGGCACAGCGCGCCCTCGGACGGGGCCGTGCGGCGCTCCATCGCGCGGCTGGAGCCGCACGATTCCACCAACGTGCAGGCCGGGCTCGACCTCGGCGTGCGGCTGGCGGACCGCGCCCGCCGCGAGCGCCCCGACGCCCACAACTACGTCATCCTCATGTCCGACGGCGTGGCCAACGTGGACGCCACCGATCCCTTCGCCATCCTCGAACGCGCGGGCGACGGCGACGGGGACGGGAACCCCCTGCGCCTGATCGCCGTGGGCGTCGGCATCCACAACTACAACGACTACCTGCTGGAGCAGCTCGCCCAGCACGGGAACGGCTGGTACCGCTACCTGAACGGCGAGGAGCAGGCACGGCGCACGTTCAGCCGCGCGAACTGGCTCGCGCTCTCCACGCCCTTCGCCGACCAGACGCGGGCGCAGGTGCGCTGGGACCCGGCCGCGGTGAAGGCGTGGCGCATCCTCGGCTACGAGAACCGCGTCGCGCCGGACCACGCCTTCGAGCAGAACCGCGCGGAGTTCGCCGAGATTCCGTCGGGCACGGCCACCACCGTCTTCTACGAACTGGAGCTGCATGAGGGCGCGGCAGCGGAGACGCGGCTGGGCGAGGTGGAGCTGCGCTGGGTGGACCCCCGTGGCGGCGAGCGGAGCCAGCGCGCGGACGTGACGGGCCGCGCCGGCGCCGCCTTCGCGGAGGCGGACGCGCGCCTGCGCCTGGGCGCCATCGCCGCGCTCGCCGCCGACCGCTACGCCGGGCTCGCGGGGGACGCGGGCACGGGCCTCGACCCCGCCGCCGTGCGAGACGGCCTCGCCCGCCTGCGCGCCGAGCTGGCCGCGCTGGAACCGGCGCTCGGCGGGCTGGACGCCTGGCGCGACCTCGCCTTCCTGCTGGGGTCGCTGGCGGAGAGCGCCGGGGCGCTGGCCTCCCCGCGGGCGTCCGGCTACAGCCGCTAGTCCGCGCCGCGCCGGCCGCGACGGACGCCCCACAGCCGTCGCGGCCCGGCGCGTCCCCGAGCCGCGCGCGCGGTAGCATGGGCGCCCATGCGGTACGCCGTCATGATCGCCGTCGTCTGCGCCATCACGGCGGGGAGCGTGTACGCCGTGGAGCGGCGGCTGGACCGCGCGGCCGAGTGCGACAACGGCCTGGCCGTGCCCGATCCCGACGCCAACCCCGGGCTCGTGGCCGACTGCGAGGCGCTCATGGCGGCGCGGGACTCGCTGCGGGGCAGCCGCGACCTCGACTGGGCGTTCGACCGCTCCATCCTGCAATGGAGGGGGGTTCTCGTGCAGGGCGAGCCGCTCCGCGTCGTGGGCCTGCGCCTGACCTCGCAGCGGCTCGATGGGGTCGTGCCCGCGGAGCTGGGGATGGTCGAACGCCTTCGCTACCTGAACCTCAGGTCCAACCTGCTGACGGGACCGATTCCGCCCGATCTGGGCCAGCTCGCCGAACTGGAGAGCCTGCAGCTCCAGTGGAACAATCTGCACGGCCCGATCCCGCCGGCGCTGGGGCGGCTCGAACGGCTGGCCGTCCTCAACCTCAGGTCCAACCTGCTCAGCGGCCCGATTCCGTCCGCCCTGGGCCAGCTCGCGGGGCTGCGGGATCTGCTCCTGGACGGGAACCGGCTGGGAGGGCGGATTCCGCCGTCCCTGGGCGCCCTGCCGAAGCTGGAGTTCCTGCGGCTGCGGGAGAACGGCTTCACCGGCTGCGTCCCCGGCCTCGCCGGGATCGCCGACAACGACGTCGATCGGCTGGGGCTGCCCCCCTGCGCCACGCCGTGACGCGCATCCCGGCCGCGCTCGCGCTCGTCTGCCTCGCGGGCCTGCTGGCGGCGGCCTGCGGCGCCCCGGCGGAGCGCGCCGCGCCCGAACTGCGCACCGACCGGCGGCCCAACGTCGTCCTCATCTTCGTCGACGACCTGGGCTACGGCGACGCCGGGTTCACGGGCGGGAGCGAGGCGCGGACGCCCAACCTCGACCGGCTGGCGGCGGAGGGCGTCGTCTTCGCCAACGGCTACGTGACCCACCCCTTCTGCGGCCCCTCGCGCGCGGGCCTGCTCACGGGGCGCTATCCCGCGCGCTTCGGCAACGACCAGAACTTCGCCTTCGCGCCCGACGACCCCGACCACGGGCTGCCCGCCGGGGAGACGACCTTCGCCAGCCGTCTCCAGCGCGCGGGCTACCGCACGGGACTCGTGGGCAAGTGGCAGCTGGGGGCGGCCGAGCCCTTCCACCCCCGCAACCGCGGCTTCGACTCCTTCTACGGCTTCCTCGGGGGCGGCCACGACTACTACGAGAGCGGCGGCGGCGCGGACGGCGACCCCTACCTCCTGCCGCTCGAGGAGAACGGCGAGGAGGTCGAGTTCGACGGCTACCTCACGGACGCCCTCACGGCGCGCGCCGCGGCCTTCATCCGCGAACGGGACGACGCGCCCTTCTTCCTCTACCTCGCCTACAACGCCCCGCACGAACCGCTGCAGGCGCCCGCCGCCCTCATCCGCGAGTACCGGCACGTCGAGGACGAGGAGCGCCGCGCCTACCTGGCCATGGTGGAGTCGCTCGACGAGAACGTGGGGCGCGTGCTGGCGGCGCTGGAGGAGACGGGCGCGCGCGACGACACGATCGTCTTCTTCCTCTCCGACAACGGCGGCGTGGCCCCGCTGCTGGGGGGGCGGGACTGGGCCGACAACGGCGCGCTGCGCCACGGCAAGACGAGCCTCTACGAGGGCGGCCTGCGCGTGCCCTTCGTCGCGTCCTGGCCCGCGCGCTGGCCCCGGGGGCTGCGCTACGACGCGCCCGTGATCAGCCTCGACGTCGCGGCCACCGCGCTCGCGCGGGCGGGCGTCGCGCCCGATCCCGACCGCCCCCCCGACGGCGTGGACCTCGACCCCTTCCTGCGCGGGGAGGCCGCGGGCGAGCCCCACGGGGCGCTCTTCTGGCGGCAATGGAGCGCGGACGCGGACGGCTACGCCTGGGCCGTGCGCGAGGGCCGCTGGAAGCTCGTGCGCGACGCCGCCTCCGGCGAGGGCGGCCTCTACGACCTGCGCGCCGATCCGGGCGAGACGCGCGACCTCTCCGCCACGGAGCCGGAGACGGTGACCCGCCTCGTGCGCCGCTGGAACGACTGGAACTGGGAAAACGCCGCCGACCGCTATCCGTCCGACGGCTGGTACCAGCGCATCACGCCCGCCGAGCGCGAGCGCCTCATGGAACGCCGCCGCCTGCTCGGCCCCTTCCAGATCGACCCGCACGCGGGCGCGCCGCCACGCTCCTGCGACAACGAGGTGGCGGCCAACCCGCGCCGCAACCCCGGCCTCGTGGAGGACTGCCGCGGCCTGATGGAGGCGCGCGCCGTGATGGGCGGCGTGGTCGTCCTCGACTGGGCTTTCGACCGGCCCCTGCGCGAGTGGGAGGGCGTCACGCTGGCGGGGTCGCCGCCGCGCGTGGCCGCCCTGCGCCTGCGCGGGCGGGGGCTGGAGGGGACCGTGCCCGCCGCGCTGGGCCTGCTCACGGAGCTGCGCGTCCTCGACCTCGGCGGCAACCGCCTGCAGGGCGCCATCCCCCCCGAACTCTCCCGGCTGCCCAACCTGCGGGAGCTGCGGCTGGACGGCAACCGCCTGCGCGGCCCGCTTCCCCCGGAGCTGGAGGCGCTGGCCGCGCTAGAGACGCTGCGCCTCGGGGGGAACGCGCTGGAGGGCTGCCTGCCGCCCGCCTTGGCCGCGCTCGCGGACGGAGAGGCGGACGCGCCGCCCGCCTGCGCGGTCGCGCCCCCGTCCCCCTGCGAGGACGGCGTGACCGTGCCGGACCCCGCCCTCAACGCGGGCCTCGTGGACGACTGCGAGATCCTGCTGGCGGCGCGCGACGTCCTCACGGGCGGCGCGGACCTCCTCGCCTGGGAGGCGGGGATCGACATGCGGCGCTGGGATGAAGTCGTGATCACGGGAGCGCCCGCGCGCGTCTCCGGGCTCAGGCTGGGCGGGATCGGCCTCGCCGGGGTCATCCCGCCGCAGCTGGGCGGGCTGACGGCGCTGCGAACCCTGTACCTGGACTGGAACCACGAGCTGGGCGGCCCCATCCCGCCGGAGCTGGGCGGGCTGACGGCGCTGCGAGACCTGCGGCTGGCGGGCAACCTGCTCACCGGCGCGGTCCCGCCGGAGCTGGCGGAGCTGCCCGACCTGGAGGTTTTGCGGCTGGCGGGCAATCCACTCGAGGGTTGCCTGCCGTCCGCCCTGTTCGCGCTCCCCGAGCACGACCTCGACTGGTTCGAGCTGCCCGCGTGCGAGCCCTGAGTGGAAGCGGGAATGTTGGTGGAGGGGGCAGGATTCGAACCTGCGTACCGCTTCGCGGGGCAGATTTACAGTCTGCTGCCTTTAACCACTCGGCCACCCCTCCGGCTTGCGGAGCCCGGGAGGGGAATCGAACCCCTGCCCTGCTGATTACAAATCAGCCGCGCTGCCAACTGCGCCACCCGGGCCAAGGCTCGACCCCGCCTCGCGAGGCGAATCGCCAGCCCATCGGGCCCGCGACCCGCCCAGTATCGCGCGCCCGCGCCCCAGCCGCAACGGCGACGGCGGGGGCTTGGCGCTCGCATCCGCCCGCCCCCAGCCTGCCCCCGCACACGCATCCGCGGAGGAGAGGCCATGAGCGACGAGCCGGTCATCGGCGGCGAAACGGACGAGACGGACGGCGGCGGCGAAACGGACGAGACGGAAGGGCGCGCGCAAACCGCCGATCCCGAGGGCGAACTGGCGGAGCGCCTGCGCGAGGCGCTGCTCGCCGCCGACCCCGACCTGCGCGCGGACGAGCTGGCGGGCGGCGCCGCCGACGAGGTGCGGGAGCGCTACGCCGCCGCCCGCGCGGCCCGCGCCGTGTCCGTGTCCGCGGGCGCGCCCGGCAGGCTGTCCCCCGCGCCCCTCGGCGCCCTCGCCAAAATCCGCGCCGGGCTCGCCCGCCTCGACGACTAGGGAGCGACGGGCGTCTGGCGCGCCGTCCCGCGCGCGGCTAGCATCCGCGCGTGAACGTCGCCATCCTCGGCCTCGGACGCTTCGGCTCGCAGCTCACGCGCGAGCTCGCCCGCCTCGGCGTCGAGGTGCTCGCCGTGGACCGCGAGAGCGCGCGCGTGAACGACGTGGTGGAGACGGCCGCGCTGGCCGCCGAGGGCAACGTCGAGGACGTCGAATTCCTGGAGTCGCTCTCCCTCAAGAACTACGACTCCGTGGTGGTGGCCATCGGCAGCGACGTGGCCACCAGCGTGCTCGTCGCGCTCACGCTCAAGCAGCGTCTGAAGCTGGACCACGTGGTGGCCAAGGCCAGCACCAACGAGCACACGCGCGCCCTCGTGCTGGCGGGCGCGGACGTGGTCGTGAACCCCGAACTGGAGTCGGCCCGCCGCCTCGCGCACACGCTGGGCAGCAAGGAGATCAGCGACTACATGGCGCTCCAGGGGGCGCAGGGCATCGCCCGCGTGAACGCCCCCCCTTCGGCCTCGGGCCGCGCCATCGGGGACATCGACATCGCCGGGCGCTACAACGTCTTCCTGCTGGCGCGCCTGCGCGAGGACTCGGTGAGCTTCAACCCGGCCCTCGACGAGACGGTGCGGGACGGCGACTTCTGGATCGTGGCCGGGCGCGACGACCACCTGCGCGAGCTGCAGATGCGGCGCTAGGCGCGAAAAAGCCGCCCGCGGGTTGGCGGGCGGCTTGTCCCCCCGGCGAAGGAGGCGACGCCGGGGGGCGGTTGCGGCGGATGGTCAGGCGGCCCGCGTCATGCGGTGCTCCTCGTTCGTGATGAAGTCGCTCTCGGGGAGCCAGTTGCGGAACTCGCGCGTGGCCCCGCATTCGCGGCAGCGGCCCTCGCTCACCGGGCCGTTCGGCTCGGCGATGCGCCAGCGGTGGAAGTGCCGGCCCCGCGGCTGGACGGTCGTGCGCTTGCTCATGATTTCCACCTTTCCGCGGGTTGACCCGCCGGGGGCGGGGCCCTACGATTCCGAAGGAGTACCTCCGTCGCTACGAAATCCGTAGCGCTGGAGATAGTCTGGCACGAGCGCCGGATCGGGTCAAACCGCCGTCGCCCGCGATTTCCCGGCCCTTTACCATCGGACGCGGAGTCCCATGCCACGAACCGCCGCCCCGCCCGCCTCCTCCCGCAAGTCCTACGGGCATCCCTGCCTCATCGCGCAATCGCTCGACGTGCTCGGCGACCGCTGGACGCTGCTCGTGCTGCGCGACCTCATGGCGGGGCTGCGGCGCTACAGCGACATCCTGCGGAACTGCGGCGGCATGTCCCCCAACGTGCTCGCCGACCGCCTCCGCCTGCTGGAGCGCGAGGGCCTCGTGCGCCGCCGCTACGAGCGCGCCCTGCCCCCGCGCGTGGACTACTCCCTCACGGAGAAGGGCTGGGCCGTGCGCCCCGTGCTCCTCTCCCTCGTGGAATGGGGCATGACCTACGCCACGCGCTTCACCCGCCACTCCGTCGGCGACACCGTCCCCACCGATTTCGCCGTGCGCGTGATCCCCACCTTCGCCTTCCGCCCCGATGCCGCCGCGGGCGTGCGCGCCACGCTCGTGCTCGAACTGGACGACTGCGAGGGCTGCAGCGTCTGGACCTACGCCATCGCCGACGGACGCCTGCGCCCCAGCCGCGAGGCCGCCGGCGACGCCGACCTGCGCCTGCGCACCACCGTGGACGGCTTCTTCCGCTTCTTCCGCGGGGCCGACCCCCGCGACTGCGGCGAGCTGCAAGGCTCCGAGACGCTCGCCCGCGCCTTCCAGTCCTGCTTCGCGCTCGCCCCGCCCGTGCGCGCGTGAGCGCCCCCGACGCCGCCACGCGCATCGGCCAGTTCTTCCGCGCCATCGAGGCGCGCGTGAACGAGCGCGCCGCCTGAGCCCTACGCCCTCTCCCGCCGCGCCAAGTCGAGCGGCGCGGAGTCGCGCGCGAGCGCGAGCTCGTGCCCGGGGCGCGACGGCTCGCGGAAGGTGACGGCCTCGTAGAAGTCGTCGAGCGCCACGAACACACCGTTCTCCTCGGTCCAGCGCCTCATGCGCTGGTTGCAGGAGTGCTCCCACGACAGGATTTCGATGCGCCAGCCCTTGCGGTGCATCCGCTCCAGCGTGCGGTGGAAGCCCTCCCCCTCGGTGTAGCCCGCGCCGTCGCCGGTGAGCAGCACGGCGATGCCGGGATCGCCGTTGTAGTCGAGGGCGTCCTCCAGCATCCGCTTCTGAAGAATCTGATCGGGCACCTCTTGTTCGCCGCGTCCCGGATCGCCACGGTCGAACAGCTTGACCTCGACGCCGCTGTTCTCCAGGCGGTTCCAGAGCTGGCGCAGCTCCGGCGGCACGGATCCGGCGGCCACCGCGTGGCGCACGTCGCGTCCGGCGTGGGCGAGGCGCAGGATGGCCTCGAAGTTGATGCGCACGAGGTTGCGCGCGCCGGGCGTGCCCTCACGCTCCACCGCGAGCCGCTGCGCCTCGTGGAAGATGTTGGAGGTGTCCCAGTAGACGAACACGCCGTCCATACGATCAGTCTAGCCCCTTGCCCGCTCACGCGCCTCCGGCATGGCCACGGCGCGTGTCCCGCGCGCCACGGGCCTGCCCCTCGAACCGGCCCTCGCGCGCTAGCCCTCCTGCTCGCCGTCCACGAGCCGCAGGATCAGGGCGGTGTGGTCGCGCGCCCAGCCGAACGGCACGGAGCGGCGGAAGCGCTGCTGCGAATCGTCCGCGTAGGGGCGCTCCGCTTCCCAGTCGTCGAAGAACGCGGCCAGCGCCGAACCGGCGCAGTACCGCACCTCCACGAGCCGCAGCCCGTCCCGGTGGGAGATGAAGAGGTGGCCCGCCGCGCGGTCGGCGGCCAGCTTCTCGCGCCACGAGTTGCGGTGGTACTGGTACTCGAACGCGCTCCCGTGGAGGGCCGACTTCACCTCGTACCGTTCGAGGTCGAGCCCGCCCTGCGAGGGAACGCCGCGGTCGCGCACGAGGATCGAGGCGAACAGTTCCCAGTCCTCGGACATGGCCACGCGGGGCGAGACGCCGCGGGCCTCGAAGAGGCGCGTCTTTCCGCGCAGCGGCCCGTACATGTAGGCGTGGAAGAAGAGCAGCGCCTTCTCGATGTCGAGGTCGAGCGGGAGCGACATGGCGTCAGGGCCAGTGCAGTTCGACGCCCGGCGGGCGGAAGCCGCGGAAGCGCCCGGCGGCGGCGCGCTCCACGAAATCGCCGATGCGCGCGAGGTCGTCGCGGATGGCGCGGTCGGTGACGCGCACGACGGTCCAGCCCGCGGCCAGCAGCTCCATGTTGACGCGCACGTCGCGCGCCGCGTTGCGCTCGATCTTGCCGCGCCAGTAGGCGGACATCTCCGCCAGCCGCTCCGCGCCCAGTTTCCGGCCGTGCCAGAACTCGCCGTCCACGAAGATGGCCAGCGCCCGTCCCACGAGGGCGAGGTCGGGGCGTCCGGGCGCGCGCGCGTAGTCCACGCGGTAGCGCAGCCCGCGGCGCGTCAGCTCCCGCCGCAGGGCCAGCTCGGGGCCCGTGTCCACGCGCCGGATGCGGCGCATCACCTCCGAGCGCCGCTCGCGCGTGAGGGGGTCGCGCCGCGTGGGCGCCTCAGCCGCCGCCGGCATAGGCGGCCTCCCGGTCGTGCATGCGCGTCTGGGCGCCGTTGGCGCGGGCGGACCCGGAGATGAGGAAGCCCAGCGCGTGCTCCGCCAGCCAGCGCACGGCGGGCACGCACACGGCGTCGCCGAAGCCCAGCCACGCCTGGCGGGCGCCCGTTTCGATGGGGAAGGCGGGCGCGCCCTGCAGGCGGGCGTACTCGCGCGCGCTCAGGGGCCGGATGCGCGCCGCGCCGGCGCGGCAGTCCACGAGGAACTGCACGCTGCTGCCGCCGTGGGGGGTTCGCAGGCAGCCCGCCAGCCGGTCGCCGCGCACCTCGCCCACGGTGCGGCCCGCGCGCACGCGCCGGAACATGGTGGCCACGCCGTCGCGCTCGCCCGCGAGCAGGGCGTCCACGCGCTCGCGGTGGCGCGGCGCCATGCCCGCGATCAGCGCCTCCACGCGCTCGCGCGGCCACCACGAGGCGTCGTCCGCGGGCGCGTCCTCCAGAATCGAGGCGAGCGTGGCGCGGCAGCCGCGCGGCGGCGGCGGCAGGGGCGCCTCGGCCAGCGGCAGGTCCGCGTGTTCGCGCTGGAAGCGGCGCACGCTCGCCGGGCGCAGGGGCGTGACCTCGCCCGTCGGCGGGAACGCCCGCCCCGCCCGCTCCAGCGCGTCGCGCCGAACGGCGACGGCGAAGAGGCGCGGGCGGCTCTGGGGCGCGAACCAGCGCGCGTCCACCACCACGAGGTCGAGCAGGTAGCCGAGCGCGCCCGCCCGCTCGCAGATGGCGCGCAGGTCGCGGCCCCCGCCCGACGTGAGCAGGCCGGTCACGTTCTCCAGCAGCAGGGCGGCGGGCGCCGCGCGGGCGCGCTCCAGTTCCCCCACGAGGTCGAGGAACGGCCAGATGGCGCCCGAGTGAGGCCCGGCGAGGCCGTTGCGGTTGCCCGCCAGCGAGAGGTCGATGCACGGGAACGAGGCGGTCAGCAGGTCCACCCCGGCGGGCAGGTCCGCCGCCGTCACGTCGGCCACGTCGCCGACGCGCAGGTGCCCGCGCCCGAAGCGGGCGGCGTACATCTCCGCCTTGGCGGGCGCGATGTCGTTGGCGAAGACGCATTCCCAGCCGAGCGGCTCAATGGCCTCCCGAACGAGCCCGATGCCCGCGAAGAACTCGGCGAACCGCGGCAATCCAGCCCCCGCGCGCACGCGCGCGCCTTCCCGGCCATTGTAGGGCGCCGCGGCGGAGCGGGGGCTACACTGGCCGCATGGATGCCTTCTTCGGCGAACTGGAGCGCTTCGGCTCCGAGGTCATCTACCCGTGGCGCTGGCTCGTCCTCGCCATCGCGCTCGCGGCCATCGCGGCGGCGGCGGCGGCGGCCTGGCGCTTCCGCCTGCACGAGCCGCTCTGGCGGCATCGCTACGTGACGGCGGCGGTGGCCGTGCCCCTGCTGGCCGTGGCCCTGCCCGTGGGCTGGTACCTGCTCTCGCCCCTGTGGGAGCGCAGCTTCCTCGAGGAGGCCGCGCCCGAGTTCGAGCGCCCGCCCGCCGTGGCGGCCGCGACGGCGACGGCGACCGTCACGCCCCCGCCCGCGTCCGCCGCCACGCCCCCGCCCGACGCGGCCACGGCGACAGCGTCTGCGGCGCCCGCCTCGCCCGAACCATCCGCGCCCGCCGCCGCGGAGGAACCGGCGGCGCGGTTGGTGGCGTCCGGCGAATGGCAGGGCGCGGACGATTTCCACTTCGCCCGCGGGTGGGCCTACATCGTCGAGACCGAGCCCGGCGTCCACATCCTGCGCGTGGAGGAGTTCTCCGTGCGCAACGGCCCCGACCTGTTCGTCTACCTCTCGCGCAACCCCGACGGCTGGGAGGAGGATGCCGTGAACCTGGGCGACCTGAAGGCCACGGACGGGGCCTTCAACTACGCCATCCCGGCGGAGCTGGACCTGGACGAGTTCCGCAGCGCCGTCGTCTGGTGCCGCCGCTTCGCCGTGCTCTTCGGCCACGCCACGCTCACGCCGCCGTGATCGAGAAAGCGTACGGCTTCGTGCTGCGCGGCGAGGGCGCGGCGCGCGAGCTGCTCGTGTTCGCGCACGCCGGCCAGCCGGACGCGGGCCTGCAGGCGCCCGGCGGCACGGTGGAGGCGGGCGAGACGCCGCTCGAGGCCGTGGCGCGCGAGGTGCTGGAGGAGAGCGGCCTGCCGCTGGAGGGCTGGCGCGAAGCCGCCTCCCTCGAGTGCGGGGACCAGCGCTGGCACTGCTTCACGGTCGCGCCCGCCATGCCCCTGCCCGACTCCTGGCGCTGCGAGCCGCTGGGCCCCGAACGCGCGCAAGGCCTGCGCTTCGAGTACCGCTGGGTGGCGCTGGACGGCGGGGAGGCGCTGGCGGGAATGCAGGAGCGCGCGCGCCGCCTGGTGGCCGCCGCCGTCGCCGGGTAAAGGCCGGACGCCCCCGCCGCCCGCCCGCTCTCCTATACTGGACGGACGCATCGACACGGAAAGGCTCCCTTCATGAACGGCATCAAGACGGGCTTCCTGCTCGCCCTCCTCACGGGCCTGCTCCTGCTCATCGGCTACGTCATTGGGGGCGTGGGCGGGCTCGCGATCTTCATCGTCATCGCGGGCGTGATGAACTTCTCGGCCTTCTGGTTCAGCGACCGCTTCGCGCTGGGCATGGCGGGCGCGCGGGAGATCACGCCGGAGGCCGATCCGCGCCTCTTCGCCATGGTGAACGAGGTGGCGAACCTGGCGGGCATGCCCATGCCGCGGCTCTACGTGATCGAGAACGACGCGCCCAACGCCTTCGCCACGGGGCGCAGCCCGCAGCGCGCCGCGGTGGCCGTCACCACCGGCATCCGCCGCCTGCTGAGCGAGCGCGAGCTGCGCGCCGTCATCGGCCACGAGATCGCGCACGTGAAGAACCGCGACACGCTCACGAGCTCGATCGTGGCCACCGTGGCGGGGGCGATCTCGATGATCTCCTTCATGCTCATCTTCTTCGGGGGGCAGCGCAACATGTTCGCCGCCCTCGCCATCATGATCCTCGCGCCCATCGCCGCCTCCGTCATCCGCTTCGCCATCAGCCGCACGCGCGAGTTCGCGGCGGACGAGGCGGGCGCGCGCATCGTGCACGACCCGGAGGCGCTGGCCGCCGCGCTGGAGAAGCTCCACCGCGGCGTGGCCATGCGCCCCATGGAGCCGACGCCCCAGCAGGAGGCCGTGGCCGCCCTCTACATCGTCCACCCCTTCCGCGGCGGCGGCATGGCCAACCTGTTCAGCACGCATCCGCCGCTGGAGGAGCGCGTGGCGCGCCTGCGCCGCATGGCCTACGGCCGCTAGCACCGAAGGGAGCCCGCCCATGCCCGCCGATATCGGGGAACTCGCCGACCGCGCCGCCATCATGGACGTGATGATCCGCTACGGCACGTCCGTGGACGCGCGCGAGATGGACCGCTACCGCTCCTGCTTCACCGACGACGTGACCGTGGTCGGCTACGGCCCGGGCGCGATGGAGGGCGCGGACGCCTACCTCGCCTACGTGACCGACGCGCTCCGGAACTTCGCGGGCACGCAGCACCTCATGGGCAACCAGGTGGTGGACCTGCGCGGCGACGAGGCCACGGCGCGCACGGAGGTGCAGGCCACCCACTTCCTGCGGGACGAGCCGGACGCGATCATGACGCTCTGGGCCACCTACGTGGACGAGATGGTTCGCGGCGCGGACGGCGAGTGGCGCATCCGCCGCCACGAGCTGGTGCGCCGCGGCGCGCAGCGCACGGTCGACCAGCCCCCCGCCTGAACGCGGGCCACGCGCGGATGCCGCCGCCGCCCGCGCGGCCCGACCGGCTCACGCTGCTGCTGGCGGCGCTCTCCCTGCTGGCGGCGGGCATCGCGCTCGCGCGGGAGGCCACGTGGGGCCCCGCTCTCCACGGCGACCCCGTCAACTACGTGGCCGTGGCCCGCCACCTGCTGGAAGGGGAGGGCTTCACGGGCTACGCGGGCGGCCCCTTCGCGGGCTGGGCCCCGCTCTGGCCCCTGCTGCTGGCCGGAACCAGCCTCTCCCTCGCCGATCCGTTGGACGTCGCCGGGCCGCTCAACGCCGCCTTCCTCGCACTCGCCGTGTTCGCCGCCGGAAGCTGGCTGCGCCGCCGCCTGCGCTCCGCCTTCCTCCTGGTTTGGGGCTGGCTGGCGCTGGCCCTCTCCGTCCCCCTCATCGAGGTGGGCTCGTCCGGCCTCTCCGAACCCGCCTTCATCCTCTTCGCCACGCTCGCCCTCAGCCAGACCGACCGCTTCCTCGAGGAGGGGCGGCGCGCGATGCTGGCGCGGGCCGCGATCTTCACCGCGCTCGCCTGCCTCACGCGCTACATCGGGGGGGCGCTCATCCTGGTCGTCGCGGCGCTCCTGCTCCTCCAGCGCGGCGCGGCCCCGGCGGAGCGCATGCGACGGCTCGCCCTCTTCGGCGCCATCTCCGCCCTCCCCGTCGGCCTCTGGATGCTGCGGAACCTCCTGCTCACGGGCGAACTCACCGGCGAACGCGCCCTGCGCACGCTCGCGCTGCCGGACGTCCTCGGGCAGATGCTCGCCGTGCCGCGGGGCTGGATCGCTCCCGTCGCGCGGCTGGACTTCGCCGACCCGCTGGGCTGGATCCTGAGCGCCGCCACGCTGCTCCTGCTCATCGCCGTCGCCGTCGCGCTCGCGCTCGCGCGATGGCGCGGCCGCGCGCCCGGCGGGAGCGCGGTCGCCCTCTGCGGCGCGTTCGCGTTCGTCTACGCCGCCATCGTCGTCGCTGGCTCGGCTGGCCCGCTGACGCCCGAGCCGCCGAACGATCGCTACCTCTCCCCCCTCTACGTGCCCCTGCTCCTGCTCCTGCTGCTGGCGCTGGACGGGCTGCGGGACAGCGGGCGCAGCCGTCCCGCGCCCGCCTTCCTGAACGCGCTCCCGCTCCCCCGCGTCGCCGTCCCCGAACGCTGGCGCGTTCCCGCCGTGGCCGCGGGGGCGGCGCTCTGCCTCTGGGTCGCGCTCATGCTCCCCCTCACCGTGCGCGGCATCGTCCAGGCCAACAACGGCGACTTCTACCTCGGCGCGGCGGACGCGCGCTGGGTGAACTCGCCCACGCTGCGCCTCGCGCGCGAAGCCGCGGACGGCGGCCCCGTGCTCAGCACCGACGCGGCCCTGCTCTACCTGCACGCGGGCATCGGCAAGGACGCCAACGCCTTCCTCCCCGACGACGCGGGCGAGCTGGAGGGGGCCATCGCGCGCGCCGCCCCCGGCACGCTCGTCGTCTGGATCGACAAGCCCTGGCGCGACCCGCCGCTGCCCTACGGCCCCGCCGACCTGCGCGCCATGCCCGCGCTGGAGCCGCTGGGCGCCTTCGCCGACGGCGCCGTCTTCCGCGTGATCGCCGCCCCCGCCCGCTAGCGGTCGGGACCGAAGAGGTAGTCGTCGATCGTCTTGTTCATGTGCCGGATGCGCCGCTCGCGGTAGTTGATCAGCAGCCCCCGGTAGGCGCGCGAGTTCATGCCCTTCTGCACGCGCGGCAGGTTGTAGGAGTCCTGGTCCATGACCAGCCCCAGCGAGATGTCGCCGTGCTTGTGGTGCGTGTGCGCGGGCCGCGGCGGCTCCGTCCCCGCGGGCAGGCGCGCGTAGCTCTGGATGTCGAAGTACATCTTGTTCGGGTCCGTCGCGTGCGGGCGCTGGCGGAAGAAGCCGAAGCTGAAGTGGTGCGTGTTCAGCGTGATGTTGGGGAACAGGTAGTAGTGGTAGTCGTCCGACAGCTGGTCGTCGTTGAGGGCGGAGACGTCCATCCCCTGCTCCTCCGCGATCTCGCGCGCGCGACGCTGCAGGAAGGGGCGCACCTCGGCGCTTCGCCCCTCGAACTCGGCGGGGTCCACGCCCGCGTTCCGCAGCCGCCCCCGCAGCCCGTCCGTCACCTCCTCCTGGTTCGGGTAGCGCGGGCTCACGATGCCCATGGGCACGAGGTAGCGGTTGTGCCGCTCGTACAGGTCGATCTGCACGTGGATGTCGTCCAGCCCCTCCAGCAGCTGCGGATGGATGCCCTGCACGTGGTAGACCTCGTTGAAGGCGTCCACCGAGGCCTTCCAGTTGCAGTCCCACTCGATCGTCTTGTCCGCCACGATCGAGAACTCCTCGAAGCGGTACGGATCGAGATGGCGCGCCACGGGGTCGAGGAACTCCAGCAGGGGCTCGGCGTCGGGGTTCATGTTGAACCACACGAACCCGCCCCACGTGTCGCAGGGCACCTCCACCAGCGCCGTCTCCTGCGGCACCCCCTGCGTGAAGGTGTCCTCGTCCGGCACGAACTTCTTGGAGCCGTCGAGGTTGAACTCGAAGAAGTGGTAGGCGCACTGGAAGGACTCGGCGTGGCCCATGCCCGGATTGCGGATCTGGTTCCCGCGGTGAGGGCAGACGTTGTAGAAGGCGCGCACCTTGTCCGGCGTCTCGCGCACGACGAGGAACGACTCCGGCCCCAGCTCGGTGGTGAAGTAGTCGCCCACGTTGGGGATGTCGGACTCGCGCCCGGCGATGTTCCAGACCTTCGTCCACAGGCGCTCCCACTCGAGGCGCATGAACTCGGCGGAGGTGTAGCGCTCCTTCGGAATGAGCTCCGTGCCCAGCGCGGGCTCCGGGGCCTTCTCCGTGGGCGTGCGATGGGCGATGCGTTCCTGAACCATGGCCGTCCCTCCGTTCGTCCCGCCGATGCTACGCCAAAGTGCGCTACAGTGGGGGCATGGCCGATTTCGGCGGCGGCGGTTTCGTCCCTCCCCCCGGCCCCGAGCTGGAGATGCTGGCGCGGGCGCAGCTGGACGAGGCGCGGGCGCGCCGCGCGCACCGCCGCCACCGCCCGCCGCGGCGTCCGCGCTTCGGACTGCTGCGCCGCATCGCGCGCGCCATCCGCGGCGGCGGGGACTGACGCCCGTGCCGCAGCGCGACGCATCCCCGGCGGGACGCGCGCTGGGCCGCCTCGCGCGGCGCGCGCACCTGGCCGCGCTCGACGCCCGCCCCGACGCCGAACGCCTCGCGCAGCGCGCCGCCGTCATGGCGCGCCCCGCCACCACGCGCGCGGGTCGCTTCGCGCGCGAGCACGAGCCGGAGCTGCGCCGCGCGGGCGAGCTGGCCGGACAGGCGGTCGTCTGGCGCTTCCTGCCGGGGCCGCTGCGCCCCCTCGCGGGCCTGTTCGCGGGCGGATTGCCGCGCCTGTGGCGGCGCTGGCGCGCGTAGCGGACGCCGCCGTTGACAGGGAACGTCGCGGGCGCGTAGCGTGCGCCCCCGCCATGCGCCACGCCAATTCCCCCCCCCCCCCCCCGATTTATGGAGACATGGGCGCGGGGACGGCCCGCCGCCACGCCATGAACGCTCCCGCCCGACTGGCCGCCATCGTCCTGCTCGCCGCCGCGGCGCTGCTTGCTCCCGCGCTCGGGCGCTCCGGCCCCGCGGGGGCGCAGGTCGAGAACGCCCCCTCCTTCCCGCGCGAGGCCTTCACCTACACGCTCGACGAGGGCGAGGACGGCTCCGGGACCGCCATCGCCGTCGGCAGGCCCGTGCTCGTCGCGGGCGCCATTCCGGGCGGCACGGACGCCTGCGCGGAGCGGGCGTCGGGGGAGTTCCAGAACCCCAGCGCCGATCCCGCCAGCTTCATCGAGGCCGGGGACGGGACCGCCACGGCCAGCAGCGTGCTCGGCGTCGCCGCCGACTGCGCCATCACCTACACCGGTTCCGGGGCGACGCGCGCGGCGGGCGCGCTGGAGGCGTACTCCCTCACCGTCGACGTGAGCGACGGCGTGGACGCCGGCGGGAACGCGGACGCGAGCGTGGACGACACCATCAAGGTGACCGTCATGATCGTGAACGCGGACACCGACCGGGCGGCGCTGGAAGCGTTTTACGACGCCACCGGGGGCGACGGCTGGGCCAACCGGGACAACTGGAAGACGCCCGTCTCCTACCCCGTGCACCACACCTTCAGGCTGACGGCGGCGATGGTGGGCACGGGGATCGTCGGCTACGACGCCTCCTCGAGCACCGGGGCCATCCGCGAGTCGTCGGGGGTCGTGAACCTGGGCGGGTCGAACTACACGCTCACGAGGCTCACGCAGGAGGCGGGCACGATCACCTTCACCGTGACCGGCCGCTACGCGAGCGGCGAGTTCGGGCGCTACCACCTCGCCCTCGGGTCGACGCAGCTGCCCTTCGGCGACGCCACGCTCACGGACGGCCCGTCGCCGGGCTCGGCGACGAACCCGACGAGCTGGGCGTGGACGGGCCAGACGACGGGGCTGATCGCGACCGGGGACTTCGAGGCGGCCCTGGGAACCACCCGGGGGCTGGGCTCGTGGGCGGGCGTCACCGCCGACGGCGACGGGCGCGTGACGGGCATCTGCCCGGCGTACTGCCATTCGAACGTGACCAACCGCCTGACGGGCGTCCTGCCCCCCGAGCTGGGCCACCTCTCGCAGCTGACCAGCCTGCGGATCGAGGGGCCCATCGCCGGGCACGGGCCGCGGCAGGCGGTGACGGGGGCCATCCCGCCGGAGATCGGCGCCCTCCGCAACCTCACGCGGCTGGAGATCGCGCACACGGACCTGTCGGGCCCCATCCCGCCGGAGATCGGGCGCCTCTCCCGTCTCACGTGGCTGGAGATCGAGGGGAACCCGGCCGTGTCCGGCCCCATCCCGCCGGAGTTCGGCGCCCTCACCCGGCTGCGGCGGCTGTACCTCGACGGCAACGATCTCTCCGGGGCGATTCCCGAGCTGGGCGCGCTGACCAGCCTGCGGTACCTGTACGCCCGCGACAACCGGCTGTCCGATTTTCCCCTCGCCTGGCCGACGGGCGTGCGCGACCTGCGCCTCTCCTCCAACGCATTCACGGGGCGGGCGGTGCCGGACCTGAGCAGCCTGACCAGACTCGTGTTCCTGTGGCTGGACGGCAACGGGCTGACGGGCTTCCCCTCGGCCTGGCCCTCCAGCCTCTGGGACCTCTACCTGCAGGACAACGATCTGACGGGCTTCCCCGACCTGCGCGCCATGACCAGCCTGGAGACCCTCCATCTGCAGAACAACCGCCTGTCGGGCGCGATTCCGGCCTGGATGAACGACCTCGCCAGCCTGCGGAGGCTGCGCCTCGACGGCAACGCGGACGACACGGGCGCGACGGGGCTGACGGGCTCGATCCCGGACCTGAGCGGAACCAGCATTCGCGAGCTGTGGCTGGCGGACAACCGCCTGTCGGGGACGCTCCCGGCCACGCTGGCGGGCATGAGCCAGCTGACGGACGCGTTCCTCGACGACAACGAGTTCACGGGCGACATGCCGGCGTTCCTGAACAACATGGCCAACCTGGCCATCCTCTCGCTCGCCGGCAACCGCCTGACGGGGACCATCCCGGACCTGAGCGGGACGCGCATGTGGCGCCTGATCCTGAGCGACAACCGCATCACCGGGCTCCCGGCCGCGGCGAGCCAGCTGGGGAACCCGCAGTACCTGATCCTCGACGGGAACCGCCTCTCGGGCTCCATCCCGGACCTGAGCGCGCTGACCAACCTGGAGCGCCTCGACCTCCACGGGAACCGCTTCACGGGGAGCATTCCCGCCACGCTGAGCCAGCTGACCGGCCTGAAGCGCATCGACCTCCACGGGAACCGGCTGACGGGCGTCATTCCGGACCTGAGCGCGCTGACCGGCCTGGAGCGCCTCACGCTCCGGTCAAACCAGCTGTCGGGCGGGGTTCCCGCCTGGCTGGGCGACCTCGCCGCCCTGACGCACCTGGACCTCGGCGCCAACGGGCTGTCGGGGAACGTCCCCCTCACGCTGCACGCGCTGGAGGCGATGGTGCAGGTGAGGCTGCGCGGCAACCAGCTGTCCTGCGCGGACCACTTCAGCCTGCGCGGCTGGCTCGCGGACGTGCGCGCGAAGCCCGACGGCATCGCCGACGTGGCCGTGTGCCCGCAGGCCCCGGCGCCCGCCGTCCAGGGCGGCGCCCCGGCGAGGTACGGACGCCTCGCCATCTCCGTGGCCGTGGAGGGGCCCGCGCCCGAGGACGCCGCCTACGCCTTCCGCCTGGACTGCGACAACCAATCGTGGCGGGCCGTGCTGGCCGCGGGCGAGAGAGTCGAGGCTCCCATCGTCGCGGGCGCCCTCTGCGCGCTGACCGTGACCGACGCGGCGGGCGCGATCGAGGTGCGGGGCCTGTTCGCGAACCAGCTCTTCGGCGAGGGCGTCACCCCCGTCGCCGTCACGCTGGTCCACGCGGAGATGGCGGATGAGGACGACCCGGAGGAGACCCCCGCGGAGGACACGGGGGACCCCGTCGCGCGGCTGGACGGCGAGACGGCGGTGGGCGGCGTCATCGTGCAGTGGCGTGGCGGGACGACGCCCGTGGCGGACGCCGTCTCGGGGCTCACGCTGCGCGTCACCGCCATCCACCAGTGGGATCCCGGGGCGCAGCGCTGGCGCTCGTGGTTCCCCGACGGCGACGACTTCGGCGTCAACGCCTTCACCGCCTTCGAGCCGCGCGGCTTCTACTTCGTCTTCGCCGAGGAGCGCGAGCCAGCGGCGCCGGAGGAGGGGGACGAGCCATCCGCGCCGGAAGACGGCGATGAGCCGTCCGCGCCGGGCGATGGCGATGAGCCGTCCGCGCCGGAAGACGGCGATGAGCCGTCCGCGCCGGGCGATGGCGATGAGCCGTCCGCGCCGGGCGGGGCGAACTAGGCGCGCGAGAGGCGGGCCAGCGCCCCCGGCTCATGGCCCAGCCAGGTGCTCCCCAGGTTGCGGTAGTGCCGCCAGCTGATGGCCGCGTGCGCCGCCGCCTGATGCGCGTCCCGCAGCCGCCGCTCCAGCGGGTGGTCCATGCGGCTGGCGGTCGTGCCCGCCGTGTTGTGCGCCGTGTCCACCACGTGGCGGGCGGTCTGCGCGGCGTGCACGCAGGCGAGGAAGGCGCGGCGCAGCACGGGCCATTCGGGGCGCGCGCGGCCCCCGTCCGCGGGCAGCGGGCCGAGGTGCGCCTCCAGATCCGCCAGCGCCTCCAGCAGGAAGGCGCGCGCGGCGCGCAGCGTGGCCTCCGCCTCGCCCAGGCGGTACTGCAGCTCCGGCTGGTCCGCCAGCAGCGACCCCGACGTCCACGGCGTCTTCACGCGCGCCAGCTCCGTCAGGTCGTCGACGGCCCCGCGGCAGATGCCCAGCGCCACGGCGGACTTGTTGTAGTGCGCCTGCAGGGGGTTGCGGAAGGTGGGGTTGGCGAACGTCTCGCACGGCCCGAACAGCTCCATGGGCAGCGTCGCCCGTTCGGGGATGAAGGCGCCGTCCACCTTCACGTCGTGGCTGCCGCTGCCGCGCAGCCCGGCCGCGTCCCACGTGTCCACGATCTCGAAATCGCCGCGCGGCAAGAGGAAGGCGCGTTCGGAGGAGCCGCCCCCCTCGGCGGGCACGCCCACGTGGTGCGTGTGCACGAGCGTCCAGGTGGCGTTGTGGCAGCCGCTGCCGAAGGAGCCCTGGCACCAGAGCCGCCAGCCGCCCTCCACGGGCCGCGCGCGCGCGTCCTGCAGCCCCGGCCCCACGCCCGCGCAGGTGAGCACGCGCCAGTCGTCGTAGTACTCGTGCGCGAACTCGAGCGCCATGCGCCGCAGGATGAGGCTGTTGATCTCGGAGTTGATGTGCACGCACCAGCCCACCGAGCCGTCGATGGCGGATGCCGCCTCCACCACCTCGATCTGGCCCGCCGCGCGCAGGTCCTCGCCCCCCAGCTCGCGCGGCAGGGCGAAGCGGTAGAGGCCGCGGTCGGCGATCTCGTCGGAGGCCCACGCGGGCAGGCGGCGCAGCCGCTGCGCCTCGTCGCCCGCCGCCGTCAGCGCCTCGCGCATGGCCCGCAGCCGTTCCAGCGGCGGCCCCTCGGCGGCCAGCCGCTCGCTGCGCTCGACGATCACGGCTCGCACCATGGCGCGGCGATTCTACCCGGACCGGTCGATGCGCCGCATGGCCTCCGCGGCGAAGGCGTGGCGGGGGTTCATCTTGAGCGCGAGGTCGTAGTCGATGCGCGCGTGGTAGAGGCGTCCCTGGGCCTCGTGCGCGCGCCCGCGCAGGGCGAAGGCGGCGGCCCCGATCTCCATCGGCTGCGGCTCGTCCGGCTCCGCCAGCTCCGTCTCCAGCGCGTGCATGGCGAGCCCGGGCTTGCCCTCGGCGAGCAGGCGGTGGGCGTGGCGCAGGGCCTCCACGCCGGGGTGGTCGGTCCCCTCGCTGAGGCCCAGTTCGCGGCGCAGGGCGTCGTCGTCCACGCGCGCGAGCGTACGCCCGCCTCCCGCGCCCCCGCAACGCGCGCGCCGCCGGCCCCAATGCCACGACCGGCTCGGCCTCAATGGCGCCTGCGCGGGTCGAGGGTTCGGGCACCGGAGCGCCCGCCTCGCGCAGCCCTGGACATGGAAGGCCATGGCCTCGCGCATCCGCGCCTCCGTCTCGGCCAGCGTCGCGCCCGTGGCGATGCAGCCGGGCCGGTCGGGCGCGCAGGCGCGGTAGTTGTCAACGCCCGCTCGTAGATCGCGACGTACTTCACGATCCCCTCCGTTGCGTCAGGCCAGCCTGCTTCAGGAGACTGTTCCCTCGCGGCGGCGGGTTGGCGGAGAGGGGGAGATTCGAACTCCCGGTGCATCGCTGCACACCGCTTTTCGAGAGCGGTACCATAAGCCACTCGGACACCTCTCCGCGGGCGAGTGTAGCAACCCGCCCCGCGACCGCGCACGCCGCGCCCCCGGAGGCCGCTCGTGGAACGCTTCACCGTCGCCTGCTGCCAGGTGCGCGCCTTCGACCTGGAGGACGCGGAGGAGAACCTCGCGGGCCTGCTGCGCGCGCTCGACGAGGCGGGGGCGGCGGGCGCCGACCTCGCGGTCCTGCCCGAATGCGCCTGGCCCGCCTACCACCTGCGCGACGCCGCCCCCTACGCGCGCCCCGGCGTGCGCCCCTACGACGAGGTGGCCGCCCTCTTCGCCGAAAAGGCGCGCCGCCACGGCTACTGGCTGGCCGCGGGCATGGCCGTGCCCCACGCGGACGGCGCGCTCACCAACAGCGCCGTCGTTTTCACGCCCGACGGCGAGGTCGCGGGGCGCTACGACAAGAGCTTCCTCTGGCACTTCGACAACGACTGGTTCCGGCGCGGCGACGCCTTCCCCGTGTTCGACGCCGGGTTCGCCCGCTTCGGTGCGCTCATCTGCGCCGACGGACGCCAGCCCGAGGTGGCGCGCTCCCTTGCCGTGAACGGGGCCGAGGTCATCCTCGACCTCACGGCGTGGGTCTCCTGGGCGAACAGCGTGGAGCAGCTGAGCACGACGCAGTGCGAGTACCTCATGCCCGCGCGCGCCTTCGAGAACGGCGTCTGGGTGGCGGCGGCGGACAAGTGGGGCGCGGAGGACGGCACGCTCGTCTACGCGGGCCGCTCGCGCGTGATCGACCCAAGCGGGGAGACGCGCGCCTCCGCCCCTTCCGCGGGCGACGCCGTGGTCGCGTGGGAGATCGACCCGGCGGAGACCTTCGCCCCGCCCACGCCGCGCCGCCCCGCGCTCTACGGACGCCTCGCGCGGCCCTGGGAGGAGGCGCCCGCGCGCGCCCTGCTGGAGGAGCCGCTCGTGCCCGCCGCCGAAAACCGGCGCGTGGCCGTCGTCCCCGGCATGGGGGACGGGGCCTTCGACGCCGGCGCCATCGTGGCCCGCCACGCGGCCCTGCGCGCGCAGGACTGCGACCTCGCGGTGTTCGCGGGCATGAGCGCGGGCGAGGGCTGGCAGGCGTCGCTGCCCCGCATCGAGGAGGCCGTGCGCGCGCGCGGCGGGGCCGTCGCCCTGGCCGTCGCCAGCGAGGGCTGCACCGCCGAACGCGCCGCCGCGCTGGTCACGCCGGAGGGGACCGCGGAGCACCGCGCCACGCACGGGCGGGGCATCGACACGGGCGAGGCGAACGCGCCCGTCACGCCCACCGCCGCCGGCAACGTGGCCGTGCTCTGCGGCGACGAGGGCCTCGCACCGGAGGTGGCGCGCTGCCTCGCGCTGGAGGGGGCCGACCTGCTCGCCTGGGTCTGTTTCGAGCCGCATCCCATGAACGAGCGCGTGCTGCGGACGCGCGCCGACGAGAATCGCGTGTACGTGGCCGCCGCCTGGCCCGATGGCGGTGCCGTGGCCTCGCCCGCGGGCGCGCTGCTCACCGCCGTGCCGCGCGGCACGGGCGCGGCCATGGGGGCGCAGGTGAACCGCGCCCTGGCCCGCTGGAAGGACATGGCCCCCGGCACGCACGCCCTGCGCGACCGCACGCCCCACGCCTACGGCGCGCTGACGGAGGAGGGCGGGGGCGTCAGGCCCCGCGCGGCTTCAGCACCTCGACGGTGAGCTCGCCGGGCACGTTCGCGCGCGTCACGTTCAGGCGCGGCAGCGGCTCGGGGCTGGCCCCGGCCTCGCTCAGGAAGCGGTCCAGGGGCGCGAGGTCGGCCCGCTCCCGCTCCGTGCGGTAGTGCATGGGGGCCACGATGCGGGGGTCGATCGTGCGCATCAGCTCGGCGGCCTCGGACGCGCCCAGGGACGCGCCCCCGCCCACGGGCAGCAGCAGCACGTCCACGCCCTCGAAGCGGGCCAGCGCATCGGCGGCGGGGGGCGCGTCGGGCAGGCCCAGGTGCGCCACCGTGACGCCGTCGATCTCGCAGAGGAAGGCCATGGTGCGGCCGCCCTCGGCGCGCGGCAGGGGGATGCCCGTGACGAGGATGCCGCGCACCTCGTACTCGCCGGGGGCGTCGAACACGCGGGGCTCGCCGCGCACGCCCGCCACGTTGCTGGCGTCGGGGTCGTCGCGCTGGCTGAGGGTGACGATTTCGGCGTTGACGCGGCCCAGCGCGTGGCCAGTGGCGGCGCTCACGGGATCGGTGAGAACGGCCCCCTCGCGCCCGCGCAGGCGGAAACAGGTGCGCCCGATCCAGCTGATTTCCACCGCCCCGCCATGCTAGCGCCCGCGCGGGCAAGGCGCACGGCGCTAGCGCCGCAGCAGCAGGCTCGCGTTCGCGCCGCCCATGCCCAGCGCCGTCACGAGCACGCAATCGAGGCGCTCCGCGCGCGCCTCGCGCACGACGCCCAGCTCGGAGCGCTCCGGGGCCTCGCGGAAGCCCGCCACGGGGGCCGCCCGCCCGCGCCGCATCGATTCCAGCGCGCAGACCAGCGCCAGCGGCCCGCTCGCCGCCAGCGTCTGCCCCAGCGCTCCGGCGGGGGCGCTCACGCTGGCGTAGTGGACGTGCCGCCCGAAGGTGCGCGCCAGCCCCGAGGCCTCGGCGGCGTCGCGGTCCACGCGCCCGTCGGCGCAGGAGACGACGTGATCGACCTGGTTCTGCAGGTAGCCCGCGGCCCCCAGCGCGGCCTGCACGGAGCGTCCCGCCTCCGCCCCGCCGCTGGGGTCGAGCGGTTCGGCGGCGGGGTCGAAGACGCGCGCGGCCCCGGCGATGCGGGCGTGCGCGGTCGCGCCCCGCGCGCGGGCGTGCGCCGCCGCCTCCACCACCACGCAGGCGGCCCCCTCGGCGGGGATGCAGCCGTCGGGGCGGGCGTCCAGCGGGTGGGCCTCGTCGGGCGCGATCAGCCCGCGTTCGGCGAAGTGCGCGAGCACGGGCGGCTGCAGCGCCTGGGCCGCGCCGGCGACGACCACGTCGGCCTCGCCGCGGGCCACGATGGCGGCGGCCTCGGCCACGGCGATGAGCCCGCTCGCCTCCGCCCCGGCCAGCTCGGCCACGGGGCCGCGCACGCCCAGCGCGCGCGCCGTCTGCTGCCCGTGGGGGACGAAGAGCGTGGGCTGGCCGGGCGCGCGGAAGGCGAGCCCGTCGGCGACGGCGAAGCGCCGCGCGTCGCCCGCGCCCGCCTCCAGCCCCGCCGCCTCCACGGCCTGCAGGGCGGCGTCGAGCGCCATCAGGGCCCCGCGGTCGAGGAAGTGCGCGAGGTTGCGCGGGATGCGCGCGTGCGCGCCGTAGCCGTCGGGCAGGGGCCCCGCGCGGAAGGATGGCGCGTCCCCGTCGGGGCGCCAGTCGCGCGCGGGCGAGCGCCCCGCGGCCAGCGCCTCCCACAGGGCGTCGGGGCCGGCGCCGTGCGCGCACACGGCCCCGTAGCCGGTCACGACCGGCTCGCTGGCCGCGTCCGGCGGGGACGGTTGCGGCTCGGCGCCCAGCTAGTCGAGGTCCTCGTCGAGGAAATCGTCGTCGTCGCCGTGGCGGCGCATGACGACGGTGACCGCGCCCGCGACGGCGAGCAGCACGAGAAGGGCAAGGATTCGCTTCATGCGTGGCACCTCCGGAAGGGGAGCGAAGGATACAGGATCGCGCCGTTCCGCGCCCTCACCAGCCGTCCGCGCCCGCGCGCATGTCGCCGAGGAAGGCGCCGAGCGCGGCCTCGAAGGCGCGCGGCGCGGTGAAGGGCGCGCCCGCGCCGCAGCCGGGCAGCGTCTCCAAGCGTCCCCGCGGCAGCGTCTCCGCCAGCAGCCGCGCCGCTGCCAGCAGCGGGTCGTCCGCGCCCGCCAGCACCAGCGCGGGCGCGTCCAGCAGGGCCAGCTGCGGCGCCGCGTCCCCCCATGCGGCGCGGGCGCGATGGGCGGCGGCGAAGGCGTCCGCGTCGATGGCGCGGTAGCGCGCGCGCAGCGCCGCCCGCGCCTCCGCGCCGCGCAGCGACGAGGCGGCCAGCGCGGCGGCGCGGTCCATGCCGAAGCGGGCCGCCAGCCGTCCCTCCTGGGCGCGGCGCCGCTCGTGCGCCCGCGCGGCCTCGTCCAGGGCGGGGTGGCCGGGGGCGGGCGCGGCCCCGCTGAGCACGAGCAGGCGCGTCCGCTCCGGCTCGGCCAGCGCGAACTCGAGCGCCACCTCCGCGCCGAAGCCCGCGCCGATGAGGGCGCAGCGCGCGACGCCCTCGCCGTCGAGCAGGGCGGTCAGGTCGGCGGCGTAGTCGCGCATGGAGGGCGCGTCGCCGCGCGGGGGCCATCCGCTCTCGCCGAAGCCGCGCAGGTCGGGCGCGATCACGCGGAACTCGCCGCTCATGGCGTCCGCCAGCGCCCGCCACACGCGCCGGTCGCCGGTGAGGTCGTGCAGCAGCAGGGCGGCGGGCGCGTCCGCGGGGCCGTCGGCGTCGCGGGCCGGGGTCCAGGCGTCGCGGTCGCGTTCGGGCACGGGCGCATGAGGCTAGCAGCCCCGCGCGCGGCCCCGCAAGGTTCGCCGCGGCGGGTTGGCCACCGCCCGCCGAAGGCGTTAGCATGGCGGGGCGATGGTTGAAAGTCCCGACGCGACCGCCTCCAATCCCCTTCCGCCCCCGGCCTTCGGCGCGGAGAACGAGGAGATGCTGCGCTGCGCCCGCTGCGAGCTGCGCTACCAGCCCTCCAAGTCCACCAGCGCCCTGCGCCTCACCTACTGCAGCTTCCTCTGCGAGCTCGGCGACCTCGGCTTCAGCATCGCCGGGCTGGAGCACATGGAGCCGCAGCCGAAGGCGCTGGAGGCGCCCGAGGCCGAAGCGGAGGCCGGGGCCGGGGAGCAGGCCGAGCCCGCCGCCGTCGAGTAGCCCGCTCCCGCCGTCAGCAGGCGGTGAAGGTCAGTACCTCCGAAATATCGGAGAGCGGCACGCGACGACGGCGAGCGAGGTTGTTCAGAATCGCCATCTTGCGCGCTTGGCGCTGCTGGATGCGTCGCGAGGCGTAAACGACATCATGGAGACGATAGCCGCTCTTGGCCCAGATTTGGCGCACGATGTCGGGAAAGAGCAGGCGCGCCCCATCCGTGAGCTCTCGCTTGTTCGGCACGATCACGGTACAGCGTCCACCCTCGGCTTGAGCCGTTCTCAGGCGCTCGGCAACCGCAACCATCGCCTGCTGCCAGCGGTCCGGTTCCATGTTCGCCAAGTCGGACTCCAGATCGGAGTACTGGCCGGTGGCGATTCCGCAGTACGGCGGATCGATGATGATGTAATCCGCCTGCGCCACGGGGAACCCGCTCAACAGATCGCACCGGTGGATACGGTCTCGGTAGAGGCCGCGTGGCGTCAAGTCGGAGAGCACGATGTCCAGACGCAGTGTGGTCGGCTCTGCGAGCCAGAGCCCACGGTCCTCCCAAACCTGCTGCAACATGCCGGAGCCAGCCGTTGGGTCGACGACGGTGTCGCCGTCACGGGCGTAATACCAGAGGCAGTTGGCGTAGAGGTCGCCCGGAATGTATCCGTGGCTGTCCTCACCATCGATGCGGGGCCACTGCAGGCGTCCAAAGCTCCAGTTGTCGCTGGGTCTGATGATGGCAGTAACGGGCTGGCGGGCGGACGGAGTGAGCGACTTGACCTCGGCTTCGGTCATGGAGGGCCTGATGATGCCCTCGTTTGCTGCTTGGCGGAGAACGTCGAAAGGCAATTCGGTGAGCGCCGTCAACGTACGGGCGCGGAACGGCAGGCGCACATCCGGCGAAACATCCAGCAAGGGCCCCAGGATGTCGCCGCACGTGGCGAGCACGCTGGCATCGCGGGCGTTCAGCCCGGTACGCTCCAGCAATTCGCTGTAGCGCCGAGGGGACAACTCCCGTCTCGCTTGCGCGATCCTGCGGCCCTGGGCGACGAGGGCGCGCCCCGCATCCCCATTGCGCTGCCGAAGGTAGCGAGTCCAACGATGGGCCATAGTGGCTCACTCAGAGACAGTGAGTTTCGAAGGCGAAAGGTCCATATGGCACACCAGAAGCGAGCGCACCTGAAAGAGGGAGATGTACATCTCCCCCGGATTCAGCTTGTCGGCTTGTTCCAGCATCTCCGGTTTGGCAATAGGAAAGGCATCCCGAAGCACAGCCATGTTTCGATGCCTGCCGATGATCGTAGTGTTCAGATTGTTTCGAATGCGTTCGGGAACATCACCGGCGCTTTGAACAGAAATCACATACCCGATGTGCAGGGACCGCCCTTTGCGGATTTGTTCGGCGAGGCCACTGGCTGCTGCTTCACGCAAATGCTTGGATTCTGCCTGAAAAATATCCGAAGCTTCGTCGATAATCACGTTCACATCCGGTGCTTCACTCGAAGGTTCCTGCAGAGACGCGCTTCGAATATCAGAAGCCTTCCTCAAAAGAAGGTCAAGAAACAATGCATAGGCACGCGCATTATTTTCAGTAATTCGAATGACATTCAGACCGGGATGGAAGAGAGCATCAAGAGTGCTAGTGCCTTTCCTCTTTCCCAAAGCGTCAGCTCGCGGCTGTGCGTCAAGAAATGGCGGGATCCGGGTTGGTTGCACGATTTTTCGCCGGATCGCTTGCATGGTCCCCCTGTGCAGAGTGCCACCTCCCTCGCCATACAAGCGCTTGCTAAGTTCCCCATCAGACTTTCCTCTGATATATTCAAGCAGATCTCCGATTTTCCAAACAGGATTTTCATCACGATAGACCGAAATAATGTGCTCGAAGATTTCGGCTTGGGTTTCTTCACCACCACGATAGAAAATGGTTCCTGCCAAAATCGCCCCGTCCATATCCGATGCCCGTGCACTGATCATTTGAGCATTTTCGTTAGGATCGTTACTGTCCAGAGTCCAGTAGCGTACACCATCATAATTAGGTCCATCCAATGTGAAGGACTTGGGGAACGGAGCATCATCGTTCTGCGCATGATGGTTTTGGTGGTCAGGTTTATGATCGAAAAGGATCACGCAACGCCCCATTGAAGTTGAAGCATGTGCAATATTGGAAAGCAAATGCGATTTGCCCGATCCAGTGGACCCAGCAACAAGGATGTGATGATCCAAAACGTTCCTATTGACGTGAATAGCAACATCCATTTCACCGCTATGCGCCAGCTTCCCGATGCGCGCCCTTTCCGGATGGTCCGGCAGGGCAAGGCACTGCTTGATCTGGTCCGTCGTTGCCAGCCGAGCAATTGCCCCGGTCGTCGGGCGAATGAAGGGGGTTTCAGGGTTACCATCCTTGATGATAGCCTCGACCGTCGCCTCGTAGTAGGTCACGTTGGAGACGATGGCGTCCTTGGCATAACCTTTATCCCCAACCAAAGCCAGCATCTGGGCAAGAGTGATGGTATCGAACGGATGCGGGGAGAACCGGCTCAAGTTCCGATTGGACGCGGTAACCTGCAGGAAGAATTTGTGCGGAGGAGAATCGGCAATCAGATAGGTGAAGCGAGGGATAAGATCCTGTTCGCCTTCGGCCACGAGCCGCACAATCCCCGTCGGCGTATTCTGGTCATCGGCGAGCTGAATCAGCTGGGTCATCGAAGTTCTCTTTCACTAGCGAGAGCAAGGAATCGTTGAGGTTCATCGACTGAGAAGCGTGCAATAACTTCTTCACGAGCACGATCTCCATTGAATCGTGCTCGAACATGGTTATCGGCAATTTGCAAAAGCATCGGAATATCATGATCCAAAGTCCCGCCATTATCATGTTCAAGAATCGAAAGCGCGCAAGGAAGATTATTGGCATTGCACTCAACTCCGAAAGCCTTGGTACGCATCTTATAGATCGCCCTGATAATCGAGCTGCCATGCTCGTCAATCCACCTGCCAATGTTTTCCTGCCCATGACTGAACCGGTCAACAAGAATATTTTTCCACTCGCGCATAACAAAGACTTCACCCTCATGCAATGCGTATCCGATTGCATCCAGAATCGGATTGGCAGAAAGATTCTTGATGAATCCAATTGCTCGGTGGCTCGACACCAGTCGATCAAGCAAGTCGCGCGCCCTTTCTTGTGTTAGCATGTTTTGAGTCAGTATTGGGCCATCGATCAGGGCGATGTGATCATCATTTTTTTCGATCCAGTAGCAGGCAAGTTCTCGTTCACGGTACTCACGGAACGTGTTGATCCAGGAGTGTTCCGTCTCACGAGCACCGCGGAGATACTCATTCCATGTCTGAATGTCGTTTGCGTTGGTAATCCCCTGTTGAATTCTCGTGGAGTGCGACGCCTGCGTTCGAGTGATGTAGGCGCGAGGATTGTGGTGCGTTTGGGGGGTCACGAGCACCATCCCAACCGCGTAGATGGTATCACCCACAAAACGAAGGGGAGAAACCGCATCAGTTCCGTCGATAGCGGCGATGAGATTGGAATGGTAGAGGTACTGGGCATGTTCGCGTGACGGCCCGGCAATGTCGACGATGGTCTGGATTCCGGGGCGCTGCGCTTCGATGAGCTTACGGATGTTAGCGACGATAGCCTCTTCAGTGCTCGACGACACGCCGATGAGGTCGGGGATGTCGCCCAGCACTTCGTACTGGTCGCTGATGTCGAGGCTCCCGTCCAGGGCCTCGGCGAAGTAGCGGGTGGCCGCATCTTCGGGCATGGCAGGCAGTATAGGGCTTCGCGGGCTGCTGTCTACCCTGCGGCGCGTTTCGCGCGCCCGCGCTATCATCCCGCCGATGAAGCCGCGCGCCATCGCCATCGTGGGCGGGACGGGCATCGTCGCCCGCGAATTCCTGAAGCTGCTCGACGAACGCGACGTCCCCGTCGCCCGCCTGCGCCTGCTCGCCACCAGCCGCTCGGCGGGGACGCGCGTGCCCTTCCGCGGCGGCGAGATCACGGTCGAGGAAACCTCCCCCGACTCCTTCGCGGGCGACGACGAGATCGTGTTCCTCTCCGCGTCCGGCGAGGCGTCCCGCCGCTACGCCCCCATCGCCCGCGACCGCGGGGCCTTCGTGGTCGACGATTCCAGCGCTTTCCGCATGGACCCCGAGGTGCCGCTGGTCATTCCCGAGGTGAACGCGCACGCGCTGGAGGGGCACCGCGGCATCGTCAGCCAGCCCAACTGCACGACCACGCCCCTGGTCATGGCGCTGGCCCCCATCCACCGCGCCAACCCCCTGCGCCGCGTCGTCGTGAGCACCTACCAGGCGGTGGCGGGCGCGGGCGCGGCGGCGGTGGCGGGGCTGCGCGCGGAGACGGCGGCGGCGCTGGACGGGCGGCATGAGCCGTCGGGCGCGCAGCCCCGCGAGATCGCCTTCAACGCCGTGCCCCACGTCGACCTGTTCGATGCGGACGGGGCCACGCGCGAGGAGACGAAGATGGCGAACGAGACGCGCCGCATCCTCGACGCCCCCGACGCGGCGGTGAGCGCCACCTGCGTGCGCGTGCCCGTCATGTTCGGCCACGCCCTGGCCGTCTGGGCGGAGTTCGAGCGCCCCGTCCATCCCGACGACGCGCGCGCGGCCATGGCCGCCATGCCCGGCGTGCGCGTGATGGACGACCCCGCCGCCGGGCGCTACCCCACGCCCCTCGACGCGGCCGGGAACGACGACGTGCTCGTGGGCCGCGTGCGCGCCGACGCCTCCCGCCCGGGCGGCATCGCCTTCTGGGCCGTGACCGACAGCATCCGCAAGGGCGCGGCCACCAACGTGCTCCAGATCATCGCGGAAGCGGAGCGCCGCGGTCTCGTGGACCGCAATCGGGCGCGCGCGTAGGCTGGCGCGTCATGCCCCACGTCCAGCTGCGCGACATCGTGGCCTGGCACGAGGACGCGGGCGAGGGCCCGGCCATCCTCCTGCTCGCCGGGCTCGGCGGCCACTCCGGCCTCTGGTCCCCGCACGTCCCCGCCCTCGCGCGCGGGCGCCGCGTCATCGCCCCCGACAACCGCGGCGCGGGCCGCACGGGCGCGCCCGACAAGCCCTACTCCATCGCGGGCATGGCCGACGACGCCGCCCAGCTGCTCGACCGCCTCGGCGTGGAGCGCGCCGCCGTGGCCGGGCACGGCATGGGCGCGTCCATCGCCCTCGAACTGGCCGCCGCGCGACCCGCGCTCGTCGAGAGCCTCGTGCTCATCGGCGCGGCGGCGCGCCCGGACGGACGCCAGCGCCTCGTCACGGAGGGCTGGACCGACGCGCGCCGCTCCAGCCTCAGCCGCGAGCAGGCCTTCGCGCTCACCGCGCCCTGGCTCTACACCGCCGCGCTGCTGGACGACGCCGCGCGCCGCCGCCAGGCCATCGGGAGCGCCGCGCGCGATCCCCATCCTGCGCAGGACCACGCTTACGCCCGTCAGGCGCGCGCCTTCCTCGACTACGACGCGACGGAGCGGCTGGCGTCCATCGAGCAGCCCGCGCTGGCGCTGGCGGGCGAGGAGGACGCGCTCGTGCCGTCCGCGCGCACGGCGGCGCTGGCGGAGGCGCTGCCGAACGGCGAGTTCCGCGAGCTGCCGGGGGCCCACGCCGGTCTGGTGGAGCACCCGCAGCCGTACGCCGCGGCCCTGCGCGAGCGCCTCGCCGGGGGCTGACGACCAGCATGGAACAGGACATCGTCGAGCGCCTCGGGCGCTTCGCGGGGACGCCGCTGACCTACGCGGCGCGGCCCACGGACTGGACGCTCGCGCGCGTGGATGCGGGCCATGACGGCGGCGAGCCGGTCGTCGCTTTCGCCATCGAATCGCCCTACGGCGCCGCCATCGTGCCCCTGCGCTCCGAGTGGTGCGCGGGGCTGGACGACGCGGACGCGCTCGGCGACGCCATCCTCGGCGCGCTCGACGAGCGGCTGTTCGTCTCCGGGATGCAGCGGCTGGACTGAGCGCTCCCCGCCCGTGCGATGCACTCGGCGTTGCCGATCAGCAGCTCGTCGATGGGCTTGCGGCCCGCGCCGTTGGAGTTGATGGAGCGCCCCATGGGCACGCGCTCGATGGCGTAGCTGCGGTACAGGGCCTCGATGTCGGGATGCGCGGAGTTGGAGAGGAGCGCGGACACGCCCCGCTCCGTGAGGCCGTCGAAGGCGTCGCGCAGGCGCTGCTGATCCGCGAACCCGAAGTCGGCGCTCGTGTACTGCGTGAAGGCCGAGGTCGCGCTCAGCGGCTGATAGGGCGGGTCGAGGTAGACGAAGTCGCCGGGCTCCGCGCGGGCGCACGCCGCCTCGAAATCCTCCGCGCGCAGCTCGACCCCCGTCAGCGTCAGCGAGGCGTCGCGCAGTCGCTCGGCGTCGAGGATGGCGGGCTGCTCGTACCGTCCGTGGGGGACGTTGAAGCGCCCCTTGCGGTTCACGCGGTAGAGGCCGTTGAAGCAGGTCTTGTTGAGGAAGAGCAGGCGCGCGGCCTTCCGCGCGGGCAGACGCGGGCGCTGGTCGCGGACCTCGGAGTAGACGAACGCGCGCTTCAGCGGCTCCGCCTCCAGGTAGCGCGCGGCCAGCGGTTCGAGCGCGGCGATCACGCCCTCGACGTCGTCGCGCACGGCCCGCCAGGCGCCGATCAGGTCCGCGTTGCCGTCGGCGAGCGCGGCGTCGGCGATGCGTCCGGCCTCGCGCAGGGCGAAGAAGACGGCGCCGCCGCCGAGGAAGGGTTCGTGGTAGCGCCCGATGCGTTCGGGGGCGCGTTCGGCGACGAGCGGGGCGAGTTTCGCCTTGCCGCCGGCCCACTTCAGGAACGGCCTGGCCACGCCCGCATTCTACCCGCCATGCGCCGGACCGTGCCGGAGCATCAGCCGCTCAATTCCAGCCCGAAGTAGAGACGGAGCCAGACTTCCAGGTCGGCGAGCGCGATGGCCTTGCCCGTCGAGTCGAGATAGGCGCGCATGTTCCCGGAGAAGCCCGGGCCGTCGTAGACGACGATGCCGTCGATGGGCCAGCTGCCGATGTCCTCAATGATGGCGGGAATCTTCTCCTGCGCCGTCCCCGGCGTCTGCTGGAACTTGCACTCGATGCCGAGTCGCTGGCCGCCGTTCGGCTCGGTGAGGATCAGGTCGATGTTGCGCTTCGAACCCCACAACCGGCGTCCGACCTCGACCTCCCGATTAACCACGAGGTCGAGCGTTTCCGCGAGTTCCGCGACCTGCTCGCGGAAGCTGGTTCCGGTTGAGGTCGAACGGCTGCGTCCAGGCACGGGCGTGCTACCCCTCCGCCGCCTCGGTGGCGCGGGCCGCGCGCTTGATGGCGAAATAGCACACCACCACGAAGGCCGCGCTCAACGGACGCCCCGTCACCTGCGTCACGATCACGTACTCGTTCGCCGTCGCCAGCCAGTCCAGCAGGAAGATGCGGAAGACGGCGGTGGCGAGGTTCATGGCCATGAAGGTGAGCGTGAGCACGGCGAAGAGGCGGTGGTCCGGGGCCAGCAGGGTGCGCAGGGCGGGCACGCTCTCGCGCGCCACGGCCCCCACCAGCGGCTTGCGGATGGCCACGCTGCCCAGGCAGATGGCGGCCATGAGGAAGTCGGCCACGATGTTCTGGGCGGCGAAGGCCTTGGCGCTGTTGAGCGCCAGCCCCACGACCGCCGAGGCGGACACCACCACGAAGCTCATGACGGCGATGACGCGGATGACGCCGCGGTCGCGGTTGTTGGCGAACACCCAGGCGGCGGCGGCGAAGGAGCCCACGATGGCCACCTGCGTGCGCCACAGGTCCTCCGGCCAGAACCCGTTGAGCACGAGGAAGGCGAGGACGGGCAGGGCGCTCCAGAAGATGCGCCAGTCGATGGTGCGCAGGACGCTCAGGTCGCCCCGCAGCAGGCGCGTGATTTCGGGCAGGCCCGGGGCCGGCAGCGCCTCCGCGCCCGCATCCGTCCGTTCCGCCGCCGGCGCCGCCATGCGTCGAGCATACGCCAGATCGGCGGAACGCTCCCGTAGGCGCGCGCGAACGGCGTATCATCGTCCGCGGGAGGGACGGCCCATGTCCGCGCTGGAAGGGATGCGCGTGCTCGACATGACGCAGTACGAGGCGGGCACCTCGTGCACGCAGCTGCTGGGCTGGCTGGGCGCCGACGTGGTCAAGGTGGAGCCGCCGGGGGGCGACCCCGGACGCGGCGTGGCCACGCCCGCGGGCCTGCCCCAGTACTTCCTCAACTACAACGGCAACAAGCGCAGCGTCTCCATCGACCTTCGCGCGGAGGAGGGGCGCGCGCTGCTGCTGCGCATGGCCCCCGCGTTCGACGTGTTCGTGGAGAACTACGGGCCGGGCGTGATCGAGAAGCTGGACATCGGCTACGAGGTCATGCGCGAGGCCAGCCCCGCCATCATCTACGCGCGGCTCAAGGGCTTCGGGCTGAGCGGCCCCTACTCCGGCTACCTCTCCTACGACTGGGTGGCGCAGGCGGCGGCGGGCACCTTCTCCGTGACGGGGGAGCGCGACGGCCCGCCCACGCGCCCCGGCCCCACCATCGGCGATTCGGGCACGGGCGCGCAGCTGGCGCTCGCCATCACCGCCGCCTGGGTGCAGCGCCAGCGCACGGGCGAGGGGCAGTTCATCGAAATCTCCATGCAGGAGGCCGTCACGCTCTTCATGCGCACGCTCGGCCTGCGCGCCTGGGGCGAGGCCCCGCAGGAGCGCACGGGCAACCGCCGCGGCCCCGGCACCGACGTCTACCCCTGCAAGCCCGGCGGCCCCAACGACTACCTCTTCACCATGATCGTGACGAGCGCCCAGTGGGACGCCTTCAGCGTGGCCATCGGCCACCCCGAGCTGATGGACGACCCGCGCTTCGCCACGCCCCGCCTGCGCCACGAGCACGGCGAGGCGCTCTACGAACTGGTGGCGGCGTGGACGCGCGAACGCACGAAGCACGAGGCCATGCGCGAGCTGGGCGAGGCGGGCGTCCCCTGCTCGGCCACGCTGGACACGCACGAGCTGTTCACGGACCCGCACCTGACGGAGCGCGGGCTGGTGGAGGAGCTGGAGCACCCGGAGCTGGGGACGGTGAAGGTGATGCGGATGCCGGCGCTGCTGTCGGGGTCGCGCGTGCCGCTCACGCCCGCGCCGATGCTGGGCCAGCACACGCGCGAGGTGCTGGCGGAGCTGGGCCTGTCGGGACCGGAGGTGGACGCGCTCCACGAGCGGGGCGTGGTGCGGTAGGGGCGCATGGCGACGGAAGAGCGCTGGCGCCAGCGCCGCGAAAGATTTGCCCGCGCCCTTGATCGCCTGCGCGAGGCGCTCGCTATCCCCGAGAGTGAAGTGAGCGACCTTGAACGCGAGGGGCTCGTCCAGCGCTTCCACTACACCTTCGAGCTGGCTTGGCGGGTGCTCGCGGACCGGCTCGAACGCGAGGGCATCGCGCTGGACGCGGCCACGCCGCGCCGCGCCGTGCGCGAGGCCTTCGCCGCCGGGCTGCTCGACGACGGCCAGCCCTGGTTCGACATGATCGCCGACCGCAACCGCACCGTGCACACCTACGACGAGACGCGGCTGGAGGCGGTCGTCGCCAACGTGCGCGCGCGCTACCTCGCCGCCTTCGAGGCGCTTCACGCGGAGTCCGCTCCGTGAGCGCGCCCGACCTTCCGCCCGGCGCGCGCGAGCGGCTGACGCGCATCTTCGCCGCCTACCCGGAGTTGCGGGAGGTGGTGCTCTACGGCTCGCGCGTCACGGGCGCATCGACGTCGCGCTCCGACATCGACCTGGCCACGCGCGGCATCACGGACCACCTCCGCTTCAGCCACCTGGCGCTGGACCTGGAGGAGAGCGACATCCTTCAGAGGTGCGACGTGCGCGCGTACGAATCCATCGAGTCCGCCGCCCTGCGCGACCACATCGAGCGCGAGGGCGTGGCCATCTACCGCGCGGGCTGAGGGGCGGATGCTTGTCAGAACCGTGGGGTAAGCGCACACTGCCGGTGATGGTTGAGCTGTCGGACTGGCGCGGGGAACTTGCCGGACGGCGCATGGACGATGCGCTGGTTACTGCCACGGCGCCGTTGCCGACGCGCCCGGCTGGCGGAGGCTCCCGGCCTCTCCTGGTCTTGGCGGATGACGGGCGGCAGTACTGGCTGAAGCCGATCAACAACCCGCAGCGCCCGATCATCCCGGTCGTCGAGCAGATTGTGGGGCGCTGCGGGGCGCTCATCGGCGCGCCGGTGCGGCCGGTCGGGCTCGTCGCCGTCCCCGAGAGCCTGGCTGGCCTTGAGATCTACCCGGGATACTCGCTGGCAACCGGCATCGCCCACGGCTCCCTCCATCTGGATGCGGCGCAACTCTCCTGGAGTCTCGAACATGCCGAGCGTGACGAAAACCGTTCGAGGTATCTGGGAATCGTTGCGCTGTATGACTGGTGCTGGGGCGACGATCCACAGTGGTTGTACCAGACAGGAGCGAACGCCGATTACGAGTACTACAGTCACGATCACGGCGAGTACCTGCTCAACCGTGAGGGATGGACGCCCGATGCAATCATGGCCGTCGTCGACGAGCCGCGTACTCTCACCCCGCGTCTGTCAACTTCGTTGCTGGCGGGGTTCGCCGAACTCGCTGATCGCATTGCCTCGATCACGCATGAGCAGTTGGTCGAGGTGCTGTCCGCAATCCCTTCGTCCTGGCCAGTCAGCGATACCCAGCTTGAAATACTGGGCTTCTTTCTGGAACGACGCCGTGATGCCGTCGCCACGCGCGTACGGGATCGCTACCTCCACCACTGGGCGTAGGGAGGGCGCCATGCGGCATCTGTATTCGGTTGCGCGTTTCGTGCCCGATCCCGCGCGCGACGAGGCGATCAACATCGGTATCATTGCGGGCGCCGACGATAGCGGGGAATGGGCGTTGCGGACCGTCGGCAACTACTCCCGCGCCCGCCGCCTCGATGATGGCGAGCTCTTGCCCGGCGTGCGCGCCCACCTTGAGCGAATCGAGGCGCTGCTCGAACGCTTCAGCGATCCTCAGCCTGCCCTGCTGCCCGGCGACGCTCCCGAAACCGTGGGCGAAGCGTGGCTTGCGCGGCTCGCCTCCGAATCGGCGAACGTCCTTCAGTTCACGAGGCCCCTTCCTGTCGTGGCCGAGAGTGCTGAAGAAGCAATCGACCTGCTGTGGGATGAACTCGTGGTCGACCCCGCGGCGAGACGCTTCCGGTTCACGAAGAAACACCGTGCCGTCAGCGCGTTCAGCCATGCGCTCAAAGCTCATAAGGTGCCGGATAAGCGAGTGATTCGACGGACGACCGTGCGTAGTGGCGCCTTCCAGGCCTCCATGGACTTCGCCATCCACAATGGCCGCGTGGCGCAGCTGACGAATTGCTGGTCTTTCCAGTTGCCTGACAAGGAAAGCCTGATGGAGGAAATCACTTCGTGGGCTTGGACGGTCCGGGACTTGCGCCGGAATGGCGGGAGCGTGGCCAATCGCGACGGAATGATTGAGATCGAGGGAGGGGGAAAGACCGCCATCTACGTCATCTACGTCCCGCCCGCGCCGGGCCAAGAGGCGGATGAGCGTGCCTTCGAGAGCGCCCGCGTCGCCTTTGAGGATAGCGACGTGCGTGTCCATCCCGTGCCTGCTGGTGAAGCGGACACCGTGGCTCGGGAGGCGGCGCGACGGCTCGGTATTGGCTAGCGCCCCCGCTCACGCCATCATGGCGCCGTCCACGGGGAGGTGGACGCCGCTCACGTACGACGCCTCGTCCGACACCAGGAACGTCACCACGCTCGCGATCTCGTCCGCCGTGCCCATGCGCCCGCCGTCCAGCGTGGGGCCCACGCCGCCGCTCGCGGGCGGCTGATCGTCCCGCGCGTTCAGCTCCGCCGCTTCCGCCGCCGCCGTGCGCAGCATGGGCGTGTCGATGGTGCCCGGGCAGATGGCGTTCACGCGCACGCCTTGCGGCCCGTAGGCGCGCGCCAGCGAGCGCGTGAGGTTGATGACGCCCGCCTTCGTGGCCCCGTAAAGGCCCTGCAGGGGCACGCCGTGGAGCGCCGACACGGAGGAGGTGTTGACGATGGCGCCGCCGCCTGCCTCGATCATGTGGGGGATGACGAAGCGGCAGCCCAGGTACACGCCGCGCAGATTGACCGCCATCATCTGGTCCCAGCGCTCCAGCGGGTCGTTGAGCGAATCGAACCAGAAGTGGATGGCGGCGTTGTTGTGCAGGACGTGCAGGCCGCCCAGCTCGCGCACGGCGTGGGCGGTGACGGCGCGCCAGTCGTCCTCGCTGGCGGCGTCGGCGTGGATGAAGCGGACGTCGCCCCCGGCGGCGGCGATGGCCTCCACGGCGGCGTGTCCGGCCTCGTCGTCGACGTCGGTGGCGATGACGCGGGCGCCCTCGCGCGCCCAGCGCCGGGCCACGGCCTCGCCCATGCCCATGCCCGCTCCGGTGACGATGCCGACCTTGCCCTCGAGCAGCATTGCCGCGCCCTCCCGCGTTTCCGCCAGCCTACGCCCTCGCGCGCGCGCCCGCGCCCCCATCGACGCCGCGCTCTGCTACCATCGGCGCGAACGCTCGCGGCCCGCGCGGGGCCGCACGGAGGCTTGCACCCATGACCGAGACGCTCACCGGCACCAACCGTTCCGCCGGCGTGGCCTACGCCCAGCTGCTGGCCGAGGACAGCCACCCCGTTCCCGAATACCTGCTGCGCGATTCGCCCATCGCGGAGGGCGAGCCGACGCTCGTGCCCGTGGCGCGCTACACCTCGCGCGAGTGGCACGACGTCGAGGTGGAGAAGCTCTGGAAGCGCGTGTGGCAGATGGCCTGCCACGAGGACGACATCCCCGACGTGGGCGACTACCTCGTCTACGACATCGCGGGCATGTCCTTCCTCGTGGTGCGCGTGGCGGCGGCGGAGTTCAAGTGCTACTACAACGCCTGCCTGCACCGCGGGCGGCTGCTGCGGCAGGAGGACGGCAAGCGCGCGCGCGACCTGCGCTGCGCCTTCCACGGCTGGACCTGGAACCTCGACGGCACGCTCAAGGAGATCCCCTGCCAGTGGGACTTCCCCTACGTGAACCCGGACGAGCAGAGCCTGCCCGAGGTGAAGGTGGCGCGCTGGGGCGGCTTCGTCTTCATCAACCCCGACCCCGACGCCGAGCCCTTCGAGGATTTCGTGGGCGACCTGGAGAGCCACTTCACGCTGCTGCCCTACGAGAAGCGCTACAAGGAGGCGCACGTGGCCAAGGTGCTGCGCTGCAACTGGAAGGTGGCGCAGGAGGCCTTCATGGAGGCCTACCACGTGGTGGCCACGCATCCGCAGATCCTGGCGGGCATCTGCGACGCCAACTCCCGCTACGACGTGTTCGGCAACTACGCCCGCGCCATCACGCCCAACGGCGTGCCCAGCCCGCACCTCTCGAACGTGCCCGTGGACGATCCCCTGCCCGACGCCAGCCCCTTCAAGATGCGCCACCCGCTCACGGGGGCCATCTACGACGCCCAGCCGGACAGCACCGTGCTGGTGACGGCGCGGGACGGGCGCGCGGGGCGCTTCACGGAGGGCGGCGTCTGGCTGGAGGGCGACCTCGGGCAGGCCGACCCGCACATGTGCCAGTGGCTCGCCGGACGCCAGCTGGAGGCCGACGACGAGGCCTGGAACCGCCGCCGCGGCAACCTCGCGAATTCGGGCAATGGCGCCGGCGAGTCCGGCGGCAACGGCGCGTCCGCCCAGAGCGCCGCCGACGAGCTGGACCAGCGCATGGAGCAGATGACGGCGGCGCCGTCCAACGGCGCGTCGGTGCGCGAGATCGGCGCCGCCGCCGTGCGCGAGGGCCTGCGCCCCGTGCTCGGCGACCTCATGGACGGCGTGCCCGACGCCGAGCTGAACGACAGCATCTACTTCACGCTGTTCCCCAACTTCCATCCCTGGGGGTCGTTCAACCGCATCGTCTACCGCTTCCGCCCGAACGGGAACAACCCGGACGAGTGCATCATGGAGTGCCTCTACCTCGCGCCGTACCCGCAGGACGGGGAGCGTCCGCCCGCCGCGCCCATCCACTGGCTGGACGTGGACGACGACTGGACGGAGGCGCCGGAGCTGGGGATGCTCGCGCGCGTCTTCAACCAGGACACCTACAACCTGCCGCGCGTGCAGCTGGGCCTGCACGCCACGCGCAAGGAGCGCGTGCAGTTCGGGAACTACGGCGAGACGAAGATCCGCCACTTCCACCAGCTGCTGGAGCAGTGGGTGGCGCGCGAATAGCCGCCCGCGTCACGGCACGGGGGAGGGACGGCGCGCGCCGTCCCTCCCCATCGCGCTGGCGGCACGGCGCGCGACGCGGCATACTGGGGCCATGAGCGAGCACGAGGAGCGGAAGCGCGAGCAGCCCCGGGCGGCGAGGCCCGTGGAATTGCCGCCGCCGTCGGAGAAGCCGCCGTACCGGGTCACCTTGGGCGCGCCGCCTCCTGATCGGACTAGCTGAGCGTGGCGGCGATGAGCGTGCCGCCGAGCGCCACGACTTCCGCGAGAAACAGGTAGAGCTGCCAGTTCACGCGCCGCGCGATCCGGTCCACCTGGCGCTTCGCCCGTGGCTGGATGGCGCCCGAGAATTCACGGGCCGCCCAGAGCGCCAGCTGGTCGTCGCTCCAGCCCGATTCGCTCCCCTCGACCAAGGCGCCGAACGTTTCGATGTCGGGGGCCGCTTCAAGGAACGTCGACAGTTCCGCCCGAACCGCGAACCACGCCGAGAGCGCGAACAGCAGAAGCGCCAGGGCCACGCCCGCCGTCAGCCCGGCGTGGACGTCGGAGACGGCGAGGAACGCGGCGGACGCCGTCACCGCCAAGGCCCCGATGCCCAGATAGGCGCGCGACTTCTGGCGGAGCTGGTTCACCGCCTCGATCTGGATGTCGTTCAGGCGCACCATCTGCTCCAGCAGCAGGCGCGCGCCCGGAATCGCGACCGGCTCCGGCTGGCTCACCGCGCGCGCGACTCGCGCCAGCGGTAGTAGCGCTCGGCGGCGCTCGCCGCCAGCCCCGGAAAGGCCTCGCCGAGCGCGAAGGCGAGGCGCAGCCCCGGCTGCGTCGTCACCTCCGGCGCGGGACGGCGCACGGAACGCACGATGGCGCGCGCCACGCGGTCGGGCGGCTGCACGGGGCCGATGGGGCGCGGCTCGTAGCCCGGCGTGAAGGAGCGCGCCCGCGCGAAGAAGCCCGTGTCCGTGCTCGCGGGCAGGACGAGCGTGACGCTCACGCCCGACCCCGCCAGCTCCCCCCGCAGCGCCTGCGTCAGCCCCGTGAGCGCGAACTTGGCGGCGGCGTAGGCCCCGTGCCAGGGCCAGCCCCGCTTCCCCACCACTGAGCCCACGTTCACGATGTGCCCCGACCCCCGCCGCCGCATGTGCGGCAGCGCCGCGCGGATGGCGTGGTGCGCGCCCAGCGCGTTCGTCTCCAGCGCCTCGCGGAAGGCGTCCGCGGGGGTGTCCTCCACGCGCCCGTAGAGCCCCCGCCCGGCGTTGTTCACGAGCACGTCGATGCGCCCGAAGCGCGCCAGCGTCGCCGCGATGAGCGCCTCCACCTGCTCGCGCTCGCGCACGTCGCAGGGGTGGGCGAGCGTCTCCACGCCGAAGCGCTCCGCCAGCCGCGCGGCCAGCCGCTCCAGCGGTTCGCGCGAGCGCGCGGCCAGCGCCAGCGCGGCCCCCTCGCGGGCGAAGCGCACGGCGGTCGCGCGCCCAATGCCGGCGCTCGCGCCGGTGATGACGACCACGGGCGCGTCCACGTCTACGGGGTTGGCGCGAGCAGGCCGTCGTCGAGCGGCACGGTGTCGCGGGCCGCGCGCGCGACGATGCGCGCGCCCGTCCGCAGCGCGCGCAGGGAGGGGCGCAGGGCCAGCGCCAGCCGCGCGCAGGCGGGCCAATCGCGCGGGCTCAGGGCCAGCTCGCGCAGCAGGGCGCGTTCGTCCGCCGGGCCGCGCCAGCCGCGCAGGGCGCGTGGCAGGGCCATGTCCGCCGGATCGATGACGGCGCGCAGGGCCATCCAGCCGACGCCGTGCTCCGCGGCCACGCGCGCCAGGGCGACGGTCTCCATGTCCGCGCCCGCGGCCCCGTGCGCGTTCCAGAGGTCGCGCCGCGCCGCGCGCGTGGCCACGGGCGCGCGCACCGTCACGAGCCGCGAGCAGACGAAGCGCGGACCGGCGTTCCGCAGGGCGCGGCGCGCCCCCGCGAGCGTGGCGGCGGGCGGCTGCAGGCCGTCGCCGTCCTCGTCGATGGCCTCGCGCGCGAGGATCAGGGTTCCCGCGCGCAGGGAGGGGTCGAGCCCGCCGCACAGCCCCGCGACGAGCACCGCGTCGGGCCGTTCCTCGCGCAGCATGGCGGCCAGCGCCTCCGCGGCCGCCTCGCCCGCGCCCGTCACGCGGCACCCCTGGCCGATGGCGCGCGCCTCGCGCGGCGTGGGCGCGGCCAGCAGCAGGCTCACGAACCGCCGCGGCCGCCCAGCGTCCCCACCGCCGCGCGCAGGCCTTCCAGCGGGCTCGACATGGTCGCCCCCACCGCCGTGGCCTCGTAGCCGCAGTGCGCCATGCAGTTCGTGCAGCGCGCGTCCCGCCCGTAGCCGTAGCGCTCCCACTCCGTCTCCTCGATCAGCTCCACGAAGGTCTTCGCGTAGCTCTCGTTCATCAGGTAGCAGGGGCGCTGCCAGCCGAGCACGCCGCGCGTGGGGTTGCCCCAGGCGGTGCACTGCATGGCCCGTTCGCCCTGCAGGAAATCGAGGAAGGCGGGCGTGTGGAAGAAGCGCCAGCGCCGCCGGTCGGGCGAATCGAGGATGCGCCGGAAGGTGGCGATCATCTCCGGGCGCTTCAGGAAGACGCTCTGGTTCGGGGCCTTCGGGTAGTCGTAGCCCGGCGACACCATCATGCCGTCCACGCCCACGTCGTCCATGAGGAAGTTGAAGAGCGCGCCCATCTCGCCGGGGGCGCTGTCGTTGAACACGGTGGTGTTGGTGCTGAGGCGGAAGCCCCGCGCCTTCGCCTCGCGCATGGCGGCCACGGCCTTGTCGAACACGCCCGCGCGGTCCACCGCCTTGTCGTGCTGCTCGCGCAGCCCGTCCATGTGCACGCTGATGGTGAGGTAGGGCGAGGGCGTCAGCTTCGGCAGCCAGCGCTCCAGCAGGATGGCGTTCGTGCACAGGTAGACGAAGCGCCTGCGCTCCACCAGCCCCTCCACGATGCGGTCGATGTGGGGGTGGATGAGGGGCTCGCCCCCGGCGATGGAGACGACGGGCGCGCCGCACTCCTCCGCCGCCTCCCAGCACTCCTCCGGCGAGAGGTAGGTGTCCAGCACCTCCTCGGGGTGCTGGATCTTGCCGCAGCCCTCGCATTCGAGGTTGCAGCGGTAGAGCGGTTCGAGCATGAGCACCAGCGGGTAGCGCTCCCGGCGCAGCAGCTTCTGTTTCAGCAGGTAGCCGCTCACGGCGATCGCCTGGCGAAGGGGAATGCCCATCTGGTCCTCCGGACGCGACGGCGGGTTGGCCGCACAGCATACGCAGCGCGCGCCCCGAAGGCTACGCGCCGCCCGCGCCGCGCCCGCGCAACCGGCGGGCATGGCGCTCGACTTCCCGTACGACGCCGTCCAGCGGCGGCAGGCGCTCCAGCGCGACCGGCTCCGTCCCCAGCTCCCGTCCCTCGTCGTCGTAGACGTGGCGATGGAGCGTTCCCGTGTCGCCGTGCGTGTTGTCGTAGCGGACCACGTTCACGAGACGTCCGCCCCGCGCGGCGCGCCCGTGGTAGCTGTAGAGGGCGGTGAGCGCCTGCGGGCGTCCACGGCGCGTCCGCACGGCGAGCCGCTTGTTCACGTGGAGCACGCCCCCGCTCGCGGTCGTGATCGCGCCGCGCAGGAACGCATCCGTGAACGCGCCCGTTTCGGGGTGTTCGCTGAACCGCGTGCCGTCGCCGGTGACGACGCCCTCGCGAATCAGGGCGTCGATGCGGTTTTCGTGGACGATGCGGTAGCGTTCGTAGGAGACCCAGCGGCGAGGCCAGCGCTGCTCTGGAGCGCCTTGAGGTGGTCGTAGGCGACGAGCCATTGGCAGATGTCCCACGTTTCCTTCGTCTTCCCGCTGCGGACGGCTTCCAGCATCTCCCCGGAGGAACACTCGTAGCGGCGCTCCATCCGCCGCACGACGGCCGAGAACTCGCGGATCCCATCCTCGTGCGGGATGCGTCGCGTCCGGTCGTCCGCGGACCTCCGCTTCCCGCGCGTCCACCAGGAGAGCGCGTCGATCCCGCGGGAGTCATCGGGGATGGCCGCCCCGGGGCCCGCGCGCTCCCGCAGCTCGCGCAGGCGTTCGCAGGCGCCGAGCCAGCGGGCGACGTCGCGCGTCTCCCGGGCCTCGCCGTCGCGAATGGCCTCCCGCATCTCCCCGGAGGGGCGCTCGTAGCGGCGCTCCATGCGGCGCACGAAAGCGGTGAGGCGGCGGATCTCGGCATCCACGGAAACCTGCGTCGCGGGGCTCGCCATCGCCTGCTCCTCGCCCGCCGCGCGCGGCGGCGTCAGCCCGAGTGTAGCGCGCCCGCGGGATGGCCGCGACGGGCGTCCGCGTCCACCGCCGCCGCCGCCGCCAGCCCGCCGCGCACCGCCGACTCCATGGTCGCGGGCCAGCCCGTGTCCGTCCACGCGCCCGCCAGGTAGAAGCCGGGGAGCGCCGTGCGCGGGCCGGGGCGCGCCAGCCCGGGCGCGGGCAGGAACGTCGCCCGCGGCTCCTTCACGGCGAGGAAGCGGAGCAGCGCGGCCTCGCGCGCGGCGGGCAGGGCGGCGCGCACGCGCGGCAGGAAGCGCTCCCGCAGCGCCTCGCGGTCCAGCGCGAAGAGCTCGTCGTCCGGCGCGCTGACGGAGAGGGCCAGCCGCTCGCCCGCCCCGCGTTCGCGCCCCACGCGGCCGCGGTTGAACACCCACGGCGCGTCCTCCCCCGTGAGCGCGGCGAAGGCGAAGGGGGCCACGGGCCGGTCGAACCAGAGGTGCAGGTTGAGGATGGGCATGGGCTCGAAGCGGGCCAGCATCGCGGCCAGCCCCGCCAGCCGCGGGTCGGCGGGCAGCAGGGACGCGAGCCGCCAGGGCGGCAGGGCGCTCACGACGGCGTCGTACGCGCGCCGCTCGCCGTCGCGCCGCACGAGCGCCGCCGCGCGCCCGTACGACGCCTCGATGCGCTCGACGCCGGAGCGTACGGAGACGGCGCCGCCGCGCTCGCGGATGGCGCGCACGGCGGGCCGTACGTGCAGGTCGGAGAGGCCGGTGGCGGGCAGGCCCAGCGCCGCCGAGCGCGGCCCGCGCAGGAAGCCCTCCTCCAGCACGAAGAGGGCCGCCGCCGCGCTCGCCCGCGCGGAGCGGCAGTTGAGCGTGGGGACGACGAGGAAGTCCCAGAATTCGCGGACGTCGGCGGGCGTCTGGCCGTGTCCGCGCAGCCACGCCTCGAAGGTGACGTCCGCCAGGCGCGCGCGCTCCGCCTCCCCGAGGCGGCGGATGGCGAGGAAGGCGCGGGCGACGTGGAGCTTGCGGGCGGGCGCGAGGTGGCGGTAGCGCAGCAGGGCGGGCGCGAGGTGGAGGCCGAAGGGGAGGTTCGCCGCCCACAGGTCGGAGCGCCGCCCGGCGGCGTCGAGCACGGGCACGCGCAGACGGCGCTGCCGCCGCGTCCGCCCCAGCGCGCCCAGCCGTTCGAGGAAGCCGCGGTAGGCCGTCATGCAGGCCATGAAGACGTGCTGGCCGTTGTCCACCTCGTCGCCCGTCTCGCCGTCGCGGAAGGAGTAGGTGGCGCCGCCCGCCCAGGGCCGCCGTTCGAGCAGGTCGACGTCGTGGCCGCGGTCGGCCAGCTCCAGCCCGGCGGCCAGCCCGGCGAGGCCCGCGCCGATGACGCCGACGCGCATGGCCGCGGGCGCTAGCCCGAACGCGCGGGGCCGAGCAGGGCGGCGGCGGCCCAGAGGCGCGTGATGGCCGCCGCCTTCTCCCGCCCGCTCAGCCGCACGCGCTCGCCGAGCACGTCGTAGCCGCGCCCCTCAATGCGCCGCAGCAGCTCGAAGTAGACGCCCTGCAGCACGTTCACGCACATGCGCGAGCGCACGTCGAGCAGGGGCAGCAGGTGGCGCCCGCGGCGGAAATGGCGGCGCGCCCGCTCGCCCTGCGCCTCCATCATGGCGGCGAAACGCGCGTCGTAGCGGCAGGCGAGGATGTCGTCCGCCGTGAGCCCGTGCGCGGCCAGCTCGTCGGCGGGGAAGTAGACGCGCCCGCGTTCGGCGTCCTCGCGCACGTCGCGCATGATGTTCACGATCTGCAGGCCGATGCCCATGCTCGTGGCGAACTCGTCGGCGCGGGGGTGCGGTTGCGCGCCGAACACGGCCACGCAGATGTGGCCCACCATGGAGGCCACGCGGTAGCAGTAGCGCCGCAGGTCGGCCCAGGTTTCGTAGCGGTCGATGGTGAAGTCCATCTCCACGCCGTTCACCAGCTCCTCGAAGTGCTCGCGCGGCACGGGGAAGCGGTCCACGGCGTGGCCGAGGGCGGTGAAGAGCGGCCCCGCGCGCTCCCCCGCGTAGCAGGCGGCGAGCCGCTCCCGCGCGCGCGCGATCTCCCGCTCCTGCCGCGCGCGCTCCGTCAGCTCGTCCGCGATGTCGTCCACGTAGCCGCTGAAGGCGTAGGCGGCGTAGATGGCGTTGCGCTTCGCCGGGGGCAGGATGGCGAAGGCGTAGTAGAAGTTGGAGGCGCGCTCCCTCGCGTAGGCGCGGCACCAGTCGTAGGCGGCGTCCGTCGTGAAGCGCTCATCGGCGCGCGCCTCCAGTTCGGCCAGCGCGTCGATGGTCATGCGTCCCCCCGGCGCTCCAGCGCCATGCGCGCGCCCGCGCCCAGCGCCAGCCGCGCCTTCATGGCGCGCGTCACGCGGGGGCGCGCGCCGAGCGTGTCGTAGCCCGCGGCCTCGATGGCGTCGAGGATGGCCTCGCCGCCCAGCCGGAAGAGGCGCACGTCGGGGCGCACGGAGCGGGCCACGCGCCCCTCCAGCGCGCGCCCCTCGGCGAAGAGATCGCGCGCGCGCCCGACCTCGAAGCGCATCAGCTCGCGGAAGCGGTCGTCGAAGCGCCCCTCGACGATCTGCGCCTCCTCGCAGCCGAAGCGGCGCAGGTCCTCGAGCGGCAGGTAGATGCGCCCCTTGCCAATGTCCACGGACACGTCCTGCCAGAAGTTGGCCAGCTGCAGGCCGGTGCAGGTGGCGTTGGCGAGGGCGATGCGCTCCGCGTCGCGGTAGCCGAGCACGGCCAGCACCATCTCGCCCACGGGCGTGGCCGAATGGCGGCAGTACTCCAGCAGGTCGCCGTACGTCTCGAAGCGCGAGAGACGCTGGTCCATGCGGTTGGCCTCGATGAGGCGCAGGAAGGGGTCGAGCGGGATCTCCTTGCGCGCGATGGTGCGGGCCAGCGCGATCAGGAGGGGGCGTTCGGCCCCGCCCGCCGCGGCGGCGCGCAGGTCGCGCTCCCAGGCGTCGAGCAGGGCCAGGCGGTCGCCTTCGGCCTCGTCGCCGAGGTCGTCGGTGTAGCGGCAGAAGGCGTAGACGGCGAAGAAGTGGGGGCGCAGGCGGCGCGGCAGGAAGAGGGAGACGACGGTGAAGTTCTCGTCGTGGCGGCGGGCGTAGCGCTCGCACCAGCGGTAGGCCTCGCGCGGCGGGATGGCGCGATCCGGCGGCCAGCGCCGGGGGTCCGCCGCCGCCCGCGCGCTCACGCCAGCGGGTCCGTGCCGGGCAGGTGCAGGGGCGCGCCCTCGCGCAGGCGGCGGTAGCGCCCCAGCGCCCACAGCGGCCAGCAGTCGCGGTAGAGGTGATAGCGGAGCATGAAGTCGCGCGGGAAGCCCGTGCCCGTGAACTGCGGCTCGTCCCAGCCGCCGTGTCCCGCCTGCGTCTCGACGAGGTATTCGACGCCGCGCGCGACGGCGGGGTGGTCGGGCGGCTCCAGCGCCAGCAGCGCGAGCAGCGCCCAGGCCGTCTGCGAGGCGGTGCTCGGCCCCCCGCCGCGCAGCGAGGGATCGTCGTAGGTGGCGCAGCTTTCGCCCCAGCCGCCGTCGGGCCGCTGGTGGTCGATGAGCCAGCGCGAGGCGCGGCGCAGGCGCGCGTCCGCCGGATCGGCGCCCGCCGCGACCAGCGCGGGAACGACCGCGCCCAGGCCGTAAAGGTAGTTCACGCCCCAGCGCCCCCACCACGAGCCGTCCCCCTCCTGCGTGCGCCACAGGTAGTCGAGGGCGCGGCGCAGCATGGGGTCGCGCGACGGCGTTCCCTCCAGCGCGAAGCACTCCGCGATGTGCGCCGTCACGTCCTCCGTGGGCGGGTCCAGCGTGGCCCCGAAGTCGGCGAAGGGGATCTTCGTCACGAACTCGCGGTCGTTGTCGCGGTCGAAGGCGCCCCAGCCGCCGTTGGCCGACTGCATGGCGCGCAGCCACGTCTTCGCGCGGTGGAAGGGCGCGTCCATGCCGGGCAGGTCGAGCAGGCGCAGGGCGATGAGCACCTCCGCCGTGTCGTCGGTGTCGGGATACTGCTCGTTGGCGAACTCGAAGGGGAAGCCGCCGGGCTCGACGCCCGGGACGGTGACGGCCCAGTCGCCGAGCGAGCGCACTTCCGTGGCCAGCAGCCAGCGTCCCGCGCGCCGCAGGGCCTCGTCGCCGGCGGGCACGCCCGCCTCGCGCAGCCCCGTCACGGCCAGCGCCGTGTCCCACACGGGCGAGAGGCAGGGCTGCACGGCGAAGGTGTCCCCCCGCCGCAGGGCGAAGTCGCCGAGGAAGCCGTCCAGCCCGCGGCGCATGGCCGGGTGCTCCATGGAGTAGCCGCGGCACTTGAGCGCGATGAGCGAGTAGACCCACGGGGGCTGGATGCCCCCCCACGAGCCGTCCGCCTCCTGATGCGCGAGGATCCAGCGCTCGCAGGCGTCGAGGGCGCGCCGCCGCAGCGGCTTCCAGGGCAGGCGCTCGTGGACCCGCAGGGCGCGGTCGGCGGCGAGGAAGGCGTTGCGCCAGCTGAGGGGCGCGCGGTCGCGGGGGAAACGGATGGCGCGCCGGTCGTCGGGGTGCAGGACGAGTTCGTCCACGCCCGCGCCCTCGGGCAGGGGCGCGACGGGGCGGCTCGCCCAGACGACGAGGATGGGCACGATGGTGGCGCGCGCCCACGAGGCGAAGGCATGGATGTTGAAGGGCGAGGACGGCGGCAGCAGGATGGCCTCCGGGGGCATGGCCGGAAGCCCGTCCCAGTCGAACTGCCCGAAGAGGGCGAGCCACAGCTTCGTGAAGACGCGCGCGGCGCCCACGCCGCCGTGCGCCCGCGCGAACTCCCGCGCGCGCTCCATCTCGGGCCGTCGCGGGTCCACGCCCGCCACCCTCAGGGCGAACCAGGCCTCGGTGGTGACGCTCACGTCGCCGGGGCCGCCCCAGTAGACCGGCCAGGAGCCGTCGTCCCGCTGGAGGCCGAGCAGGTAGCGGACGATGCCCCGTTCGCGTTCGTCGTCGTGCGTGCCGAGGAAGCGCTCCAGCAGCAGGTGCTCGGCGGCCATGGTGGCGTTCGATTCCAGCTCGGCCCACCAGTAGCCGTCCGCGGTCTGCAGGGAGAGCAGGTGCGCGACGCCGCGGTCGAGGCAGGCGTCGAGCCCGGCGGGGGCGCGCGCGGGCGCGTCCGCCGTCGCCGTCATCGCCCCTCCGTGAGCGCGAGCAGGCGGGCCTCCACCTCGTCGATGGAGCGGTCGGGCGTGGATGCGCCCGCCGTGAGGCCGATGCGCCCGGCCCCGGCGAACCACGCGCCGTCCAGCTCGTGGGCGCTCTCCACGTGGTAGGTGGCGGCGCCCTCGCCCTCGCAGACCTCGCGCAGGTGGCGCGTGTTGGCGCTCTTGCGCCCGCCCACGACGACCATCACGTCCACGCGGTGGGCGAGTTCGGCGGCGGCGGCCTGCTGGCCCGTGGTGGCGTGGCAGAGGGTGTTGACCACGTGCATCTCGAAGTTGGCCTCGCGCTGCAGGAGCATGAGGTTGGCCACGAAGCGGGCGAAGTCCTCCATGCGGTGGGTGGTCTGGGCCATGACCCCCACCTTGTTGGGGAAGCCGCCGGGGAAATCGTCGATGACGGCGCGCAGGTGGTCCGCGTCGGCGTGCTCCACCACGGTCACGCGCGAGCGCCCCTGCTCGTCCAGCGTCCAGCCGGTGATGCCGCGCACCTCCTTGTGGCCGGGGTCGCCGAAGATGAGCACGTGCCAGTTCTCGCGCACGAACTTCTGGGCGAAGCGCTGCGCGCGCGTGACCACGGGGCAGGTCGTGTCCACGATGTCCAGGCCCGCGTCCTCGAGGCTGCGCATGACGCGCTCGCCCACGCCGTGGGCGGTGATGGCGATGCGCCCCGTGCCCACGCGCCCGGCGGTGACGGCACCGAAATCGCCATCCACCTCGTCCGGCCCGGGCAGCTGGCGCACGCCCGTGCGCTCCAGCTGCTCCACCACGTGGGGGTTGTGCACGATCTCGCCGGCGCTGGCGATGGGACGGTCGGGCGCGGCCTCGTCCTCCATGATCTGCACGGCGCGGCGCACGCCCATGCAGAAGCCCATTTCGCTCGCGCGCACGATTTCGGCCATGCCGCGCCTCCCCGCGCCGCGCCCCCGCGGCGGATCGTTCGCGCCGCAGTATACGCCCGCCGCCCGCGGCGCTCACGGCGGCGCTCCCCTGCCGATTATTCCCTAGCGTGTGATCTCGTTCAGCTCGTCCAGCGTCTCCAGCCCCTCCTCGATGAATTCGACGCCGCGCAGGAACTGGTCGATCGTCTCGCGGAAGCCGTCGGGCAGGACGGAGAGGGCGAGCGGCGCGATCTCCAGCAGCCGCCCCGCCAGCACGGAGTCCTCGATGGCGACGCGCAGGTCGGGGGAGGGGAAGATGACGAGCGCGATGAGCAGCACCTGGCAGAGCAGCAGCCCCTGCAGCAGGCCGAAGGCCGCGCCCGCCAGGCGGTCGGCCCCGCCCAGGTTGAGGACGTCCACGCCGCGCCGCAGCAGGTAGCCGAGCAGCTGGCCGCCCACGATCACGCCCAGCAGGATGGCCACGAAGGAGAGCAGGGCGGCCCCCGTGGCGTTGTCCACGATGGGCTCCACCTTGGGGGCCATGTCGTCGTAGAAGACGCCCGCCACGGGCACGGCCAGGATGAGCGCGCCCAGCCCCACCAGCTCGCGCAGGAACCCCCGCCGGAAGGCCCGCCAGGTGAGCAGCCCCGCGACCGCGACGATGACGATGGAGACCCAGTCCACGCTCCCCCCATGCTACGGGAGCGCCCGCTACGGGAACGTCCCGTACCATGAACGCGTGCGGCCCGACCTGCTGGACCTGCTCGCCTGCCCCCTGTGCAAGGGCGCGCTCACGCTCACGGTCGAGCGCGAGGAGGACGGCGAGATCGCGGCGGGGACTCTGGCCTGCGACGCCTGCGACGAGGCCTACCCCATCGCGGACGGCATCCCCGACTTGCTGCCGCCCGATCTGCGCGGGGCGTGAACGCCCCCGAAGCGCCGCCGCGGGCGTCCGCCTTCCACTGGACGCAGCTGGCCAACGGCGGCTCGCTGCTGCTGCTGGCGGCGCTGGCGCTGGCGGGGGCGCGGGCCTGCCTGCGCGCCGGGTGGGCGCTCGCGCCGCTGGCCCTGCTCCCGCTGGCGGTGGCCGCGCTGGCGGGCTGGGGCGCGGCCATCCAGCTCTCCGGCGGCGCGCGCATGGACGACCACCCCTGGGTGTGAGCGTCAGGGGAGGCGCAGGCGCGTCTCCGTGCGCTCGCAGCCGCGCGCGTCCACGCCCGCCAGCAGTTCGGCGGCGGAGCGGCCCAGCACGGGCAGGGGGCCGTCCGCCGCCTCGGCCAGCGGCAGGAGCGCGAAGGCGCGTTCGGCGACGCGCGGATGGGGCAGCGTGAGCGCCTCGCCCGCCCGCACGGCCTCGCCCATGAACAGCAGGTCCACGTCGATGGGGCGGGGACGCCAGCGTCCCGCCGCGCGCCGCCCCAGCAGCCGCTCCACCTCCTTCGCCGCCGCCAGCAGCGCCTCCGGATCGAGCGCCGTCTCCACCGCCGCCGCCGCGTTCAGGTAGGGCGGCTGGTCGGCGGGCACGGGCGGCGTCTCCCACACGCCGGAGAGGCGCACGGCGCGCGCCCCCCGCGCGGCCAGCAGGTCGATGGCGGCCTGAAGGTTGGCGGCGCGGTCGCCGAGGTTGGAGCCGAGGCCGAGCAGGACCTCGCTCACGGCGCCCGCCAGTTCCCGCGCGCGATGGCGTCGGCGGCGCGCGCCACGCGGCGCATGGCCGCCACATCGTGCACGCGCACGACGTCCGCGCCGTTGGCGATGGCGATGGCCACGGCGGCGGCGGTGCCTTCCAGCCGCTCCCGCGCGGGCGCGCCATCGAGGGCCAGCCCCAGCGCGGACTTGCGCGAGGGGCCGATCAGCACGGGCGGCCCCTCCGCCGTGAGCTCGCCCAAGCGGCGCACGAGCGCGAGGCTCTCCTCCGGCGTCCAGCCGAAGCCGAAGCCGGGGTCGAGGATGACGCGCCCCGCGTCGATGCCCGCCTCGCGCGCCAGCCGCAGGCTTTCGCGCCAGCCCGCGCGCACGCTGGCGACGGGGTCGCCGGGGGCGCGCCCGCGCTGGTTGTGCATGGCCACGAGCGCCGCGCCGCGGGCCGCCACCGCGGCTGCCATGTCGGGGTCGCCGCGCAGCCCGTCGATGTCGTTCACGAGGTCCGCGCCCGCGTCCAGCGCCGCCGCGGCCACCTGCGCGCGGCGCGTGTCGATGGAGACGGGCAGGGCCGTGGCGGCGCGCACGGCGGCCACGGCGGGAACGGCGCGGGCCAGCTCCTCGGCGGGGTCCACGGGCGCGGCCCCGGGGCGCGTCGATTCCGCCCCCACGTCGATGAGGTCCGCGCCCGCCGCCTCGAACGCGCGCGCCAATGCCGCCGCCGCTTCGGCGTCCGCGCCCACGCCGTCGCCGCTGAAGGAGTCGGGCGTGGCGTTCACGATGCCCATCACGAAAGTGCGCTCGCCCCAGACGAACTCGCGCCCGCGCAGGCGCAGCGCGGGAGGCACGCGGGGCCGCGCGCTCATTCGCCCTCGACCGCGTACTCCCGTTCGGTCGCGCCGTCCCCCTCGATGTGGAAGGCGCGCACGTCGGGCCGCTCGCGGTCGGCGACGCTCACGACCACGTGCACGTAAGGCGGGCCGAAGAACGCGCGCATCATGCGGATGTCGGTGGGGCTGGGGCGCGCGGGGCTGCCCGTGTGCGAATGGTAGAAGCCCGCCAGCGTCTCGCCCGCCTCGTCCATCGCCTCCTCGATGCGCCGCTGCTCGCGGTGGTCGATGCTGAAGCGGTAGGGGCTGGCCTCGGCGTTGACGGCGCGGTGGAGCGTGGCCACGCGCCCCTCGCGGGCCGCGATCATGCCGCAGCACTCGTTCGGGGCATCCTCCAGCGCGTGCGCGATCATGGCCTCGATCTGCCCGCGGCGGAAGGTCAGCACCGGCGTCACGTCCCGTTCCCCCTGATGGCCTTGCTGGCGTCGCGCGGCCCAACGTCGGCGTCAGTCTAGCGCCCCTCGCGCCGTCCGCGCCGCTACTCCCCGTAGCCGTCCGCGCGCAGGCGGCGCCACACCGTCCCGCTCGCGGCGTAGCGCTCCATCAGGTAGGGGTAGACCGCCTTCACGGTAAAGAGCGACTCCATGCACTCCTGCGCGAGGTGGCGGTCGAGCACCGCCGGATGCGCGTCCGGCTCCACCACGTCGAGCGCGAGGGCGGGGTCGACGCCGCCCGCCGCCAGGGGCGCGCCCGCGGGCTGGTCGGCGAGCACGCCCGCCGCCGCCAGCGCCGCCACGGCCTCGCGCAGCCGTTGGCGGAAGGCCGCCGTCGCGCGGTCGCCGTCGAGGTGCCGCGCGCCGTCGCCCTCCAGCAGCCCCAGCACGCGCGCCGTCACGCGGTCCACGCGGAAGGCGTCGTCGCCCGCCGCCCTGGCCGGAGGCAGCCCCACGCAGAGCACGCCCAGCAGCGCGCGCTCGATGGCGGCCAGGTCGTCCGGCCCGCGCGGCCGCTCGCGCCCTTCCATGCCGCGAATCGTAGCCGAAGGCGGCGCGTCCGGCGTGCTACCATCCCCATCCGGCGCATCCCGCGCGCGGACGGCCCCCATGGAAGCGACGGCGATCACGGTTCGCGCCCCCGCCACCAGCGCCAATGTGGGCACGGGCTTCGACTGCCTCGGCCTGGCGCTCGACCTCTTCGCCTCGGTGACGGTGACCTTCGACGACATGGAGCGCGCGCCCGGCGGGGGCGCGGGGGAGACGATGGCGGTGGCCGCCGCGCGCGCCGTCTACGAGCGCATCGGGCACGCGCCGCCCGCGGGCATCGCCGCGCGCTACACCGTCGCCATCCCCCTCGGGCGGGGGCTGGGCGCGAGCGCGGCGGCGCGCGTGGCGGGCATCCTCGCCGCCAACGAACGCGAGGGGCGCCCCCTCGACGCGGACGCCTGCCTCTCCCTCGCCAGCGCGCTGGAGGGCCATCCCGACAACGCCTGCCCGGCCCTCTTCGGCGGCGTGCAGGTGTGCGTGGCCACGGACGGCGGCCACGCGCGCGTCCCCTGCCGCCATCCCGCCGACCTGCGCGTGGCCCTGCTCATCCCCGACCACGCCATGCCCACCGCCGAGGCCCGCCGCCTGCTGCCCGACTCCTACCGCCGCGAGGACGCCGTGGGCACGAGCGCCCGCCTCGGCCTGCTCGTGGCCGCCCTCGCCGCGGGCCGCACGGAGCTGCTCGACGAGGCCACGCGCGACCGCTTCCACCAGCCCTACCGCGCCGCCCTCTTCCCGCCCCTCTTCGACGTCCTCGACGCGGCGCGGGGCGCGGGCGCGCACGCCGCCTGGCTGAGCGGCGCGGGCAGCAGCGTGGCCGCCTTCGCCCCGCCCGACGCCGACCGCGCCGTGGCCGCCGCCATGCTGGCCGCGCTGGAGGCGGCGGGCATGGCGGGCCGCACGCTGGTCACGCGCATCGCCCCCACCGGCGCGGAGGTGGCCACCGTGGAGTCGCTCGACCCGTAGCGGCGGCGCGAGCGTCCCCGCTACAGTGGGGGGACGGAGGCGGCCATGCGCGCACGCGACGCTTGGCTCCGGCAGGGGGTGCTGCTGGCGAGCGCCTGCGCGCTGATGCTCGCCGTCGGGATCGCCGCCAGCGCGGCCTCCCCCGCGTCCGTCACGCTCGAGGTGGAGCGGGAGGTCGGGCCGGGCACGTACCGGATTCCCTTCGAGGACGCGGACGGCGAACGCAGGGCCCTCGTCTTCACCGTGCCGGCGGGGATCCGCATCGAGTTGGATGTCGTGAGTTGGGGAGCGAGTGCATGCTGGGGGGATTCATGCGATGTACCGCCAGCGGCGCTTCTCAGTGGAGGCGACGACAGCGATGTGGGGTTCGGAATCTGCATCGACCTGCAAGCGGCGGAAGAGTGCTGGCGTGATTATCCATACAGTATCATCCTGGGAGAGCCCGTTAATAACGTCGGACGGCCTGTGCGTATTACTGACGAGGAGTACGAAGCCGATCAGATAGCACGCGCCGCGAAGTATGGTCCATTGCTCGATCAGCTGGTGGCATCCGCATACATTGAGGGCGTGACGCAGCGTGGCAGGCGCGCCGTCGCGACGCGATGTACGGAGGCCACGCTGGGCGGCTCGCGCGCCCGGAACGCGGCGCTGGCAGTGGACTGCGACGCGCTGCTGGCGGCGCGGTACACGCTGGCGGGCGGCGAGGGCGCGCTGAACTGGAGCGCGGGCACGGCCCTCGCGGAGTGGGACGGCGTGACCGTCGCTGGCGCGCCGCCCCGCGTGGTCGGGCTGGCCCTGCGCGCCCGCGGCCTGAGCGGGCGCATCCCGCCGCAGCTGGGGAGCCTGACGGCGCTCACGGCGCTGGACCTGTCGGACAACGCGCTGAGCGGGGGGCTGCCCGCGGGGCTGCGGGAGTTGCCGCCCACGCTGGCGACGCTCCGGCTGGCGGGCAACCCGTTCACGGGCTGCATCGACGAGCGGCTGCGGCTGGCGGCGACGAACGACCTCGCCACGCTCATACAGGCGCGCGGCCTCTCGTGGTGCCCGGTGGCGGAGATGCCCGCCAGGACGGCCCTCAGCGCAAGGACTTACCAGATCGACGGCAATGTGATCGTTGACATTCCGGAAGTGTCTCCACGAGTGATGTGGAGCGCTATCGAGGGATACGATGCCGATTCCGGTCCTGGTCTGCTGTACTGTCTCTCTGATTCTTCTGAGCGTGAGGAGATGTGTCTGGATGCATACACCGGCAGAGAAGCAGGACGAGGGATGGTCGATAAGTATCGCCGGGGCGGCGGGGCGGCTGCGGCAGTATCCGAAACCACGTCCGATGAGTCTGAAGAGACTACCTCTCCTGACTCCAGCCTCAACGCAGTGTTCGACAAGATCGCAGCGTCCGCGCGGCCCGCGCCATGAAACGCGCGCGCGTCATCGCGCTGGTCATGGCGGTGGCGGCGGGCGCGACGTTCGGCGCTACGGCCTGTACGGAGACTGCCCCGATGTCGATCTCGCCAAACGGAACGCCGGTGGGCCCCGGGATATACGTGATCGAGGGGGTTGTCTTCGATGTTCCGGATGGCGCGCGCATCTCAATCCCCTGGATCGAGGTCCAGGACTGTCCGGATGAAGTGGTGTGCGGTCCCCTGATCATCATTGACGACGAACACAGCGAATCGTCGCTGGCGTTGGAAATCGAAACCGGCGTCGAGAACTATCGCATAATCCTGCCGGAAAACGACGCCGGTTCCCACGCGAACGCCTTGTTTGACTACATCGCCAACTCCGCGCGGCCCGCGCCTTAGGCGCGCTCAGTCCGGCGCGGGCGACTCGCCGAAGGGGCGCGACTCGATGTGCGTGTAGTCGAGCGAGCGGCGGCGGATGCGCCAGCCCGCCTCCGTGCGCACGCACTCGTCGCGGTAGGCGCCGTGGATGACCACGTTCACGCCCGCCGCCAGCGTGGGCGTGGCGTCGCTCTCGTCCGGCGGCGTCTCCGCGCCCGCGGGCGGCGTCGTGTGCGTGGCCTGCAGGTAGCTGCGCAGCCGCGCGCGTCCGCCCGTGCGCGCGCCGTCGCGCTCCACTGGCGGCTCGTCGATGAGCACGAGCGGCGGCCCCACGAGATGCTGCGTGCCCCCGAAGGCCCCCAGCGCGTTCGCGCAGAACGCGGCCCAGCCCTCGGCCCCGCGCACGTTCACGGGGTCGGCGCTCAGGTTCTCGAACACGAAGTCCTCGGTGAAGGCGTCGCGCAGCAGCGCCTCGCCCTCGGCGTACAGGGCGTCGTCGCCGCGGTTGCGCGCGCGCCCGATCATGTCCAGCGCGTGCCCGTAGCGGATGGGCAGCTGCATCAGCTCCACGTAGTCGGAATGGCGCACGGCGGGGCGGCGCGCGGGGCCACGCAGCAGGGCGCGCACACGCTCATGGAGACTCACTGGGGGCTCCCCATGGCCGTGTCGCGCGCGCCGAGGAAATCGATGTAGTCGAGCTCGCCGGGCGAATGGCCCTCCGCCGTGAGCAGCGCCGCTGCCTCCGCGCGATGCTGCGCGCCGTGCAGGATGACGTGCGCGATCATCTGCCAGAGGGGGATGGTCGGATGCTGGCCGACAGGCGTTTGCATGAGCTCGGGGCGCGCGATGGAGGCGTCGTCCAGGTCCGCGAGGAAGGCGCGCGTGAGCGCCTGCAGCAGCGGCCAGCGCTCCGCCGAGGCGGCCGCGGGCAGGCGCTGGAGGTCGCGCCAGTCGGGGCGCTCCTCCCCGCGCCAGCGCGCGAGCCAGAAGCGCTCGGCGGTGAGGATGTGCGCCAGCGCGTCGCGCAGGGTGCCGTCCGTGCGCGCGGGCGGCAGTTCGGCGGCGCGCGCCAGCACCACGCCCGTGGCCCAGGCGTGGTGGTCGTACAGCTCGCGCAGCCCCGTCGCGTCCACGCCGCCCATCCTACGCCTTTGCGAGCGCGCTATGCTTGCGCCCCCTCACCGGGAGGAGGACGACGGTGCGGAGCCTCTCCCTCGCGGCGCTGGCGGGCCTGATCGCCCTCGGCGCGGCCCTCGCCCCCGCCAGCGCGCGGGACGGCGACAAGGCCACGGTCGAGGCGGCGGTCTGGCGCTCCGTGGCCGACCCCGCGCTCCTGTACCTGAGCACGCGCGCGGAGGGCGGACGCTGGCGCACCGGGAACGAGCCGCTGGACATGTCCGCGCCGGACCCGTCGGGGCGCTTCCGGCGCAGCAACGCCGTGGCCGTGGCGGTCCTGCTGGCCGACGGCGGCGCCGCGACGGTGGAGGTGGCGGTCTGGCGCTCCCTGGCCGACCCGTCGCTCCTGTATCTGGGCACGCGCGCGGAGGGCGGCTCCTGGCGCAGGGGGAGCGAGCCGCTGGACCTCTCCGTGGCGGGACCGTCGGGGCGCTTCCGGCGGAGCGCCGTCGTGGCCGTGCGCGTGCCGCTGCCGTTCATCGCGCCGCGGCCCGACCCGCGCCTGATGGAGGTCTGCGCGAACGGCGTGGCCGTCCCCGATCCGGAGGCCAACCCGGGCCTCGTCGGCGACTGCGCCCTCTTGCTGGAGGCGCACGACATCCTCGTCGGCGACGGCGCGCCCCTGGGCTGGAGCGCGGACACACCCATGCGCGACTGGCGCGGCATCGCAGCCGAGGGCTCGCCGCCCCGCGTCACGGAGGTGTCGCCGGGCTACCACTCCGACATCCGCGGGCGGATTCCTTCCGTGCTCGCGGGCCTCTCGAAGTTGCGGAGGCTCTACCTCAAAGGCGCGCTGACGGGACCGATTCCACCTGAGCTGGGGCAGCTGCGGGACTTACGGGATCTGCAGCTGTACGCTGACCTCACGGGCGCAATTCCGCCGGAGCTTGGCGCACTCTCCTCGCTGGAGAGGCTCGAGCTGGGCGGCAACCGGCTGACGGGCGCGATTCCGCCGGAGCTTGGCGCACTCTCCTCGCTGGAGGAGCTCGAGTTGGGCGGCAACCGGTTGACGGGCGCGATTCGCCGGGAACTCGGCTGGCTCGTGAACCTGGAATACTTGCGGCTGGATGCGAATCAGTTGACCGGCGGCATCCCGCCGGAGCTTGGCGCGCTCACGCGGCTGTGGTCGCTGGAGCTGGATGGCAACCAGCTCACGGGCGCGATCCCGCCGGAACTGGCGCGCCTCCCCCTGCTGCAGACCCTGGAACTGCAGGGGAACCGGCTCACGGGCGCCGTGCCCGCGGAGTTCGCATCCTTCGGCAACCTGCGCGAGCTGGACCTCCGCGACAACCGGCTCACGGGCCAGATCCCCGCGAAACTCAGCGCGTCGCCGCACTTCGACCGGCTCTGGCTCGGCGGCAACCGCTTCACGGGCTGCCTGCCGCTCGACCTGCGCGAGGTCGCTCAGGACCGCGGCGCGCTCGGGCTCCGCTTCTGCCAGTGCCCGGCCTCGCTGCTGCCCGGGGACGGGGAGGCGTCCACGCGCGCGGTCGGCGCCGACGGCATCCCCTTCCTGCCCGACGGCTACGACGAATACACCACCGCCACGGGAACCCACCGCGTCTCGTATTCGCTGGTCGTCGACCTGCCGGACGGGGGCGCCTGGCGCCTGGGGCGGCGCTGGCGGACCGACGACGGCGACATCCGCGCCCGCGTTTGGGAGGAGGCCAGCCAGTCGTACGTCGTGATCGACCCCTTCACCGGCGAGGAGCACGGCCGCGTGGCAGTCGATGGCCCGGCGGACTGCGCGGCTAGCCCTTCCGCCCTGCTCGACCGCATCGTCGCCTCGGCGCGAGCGCAGCCGCTCGCCGTCCCGCCGGACCCCGACGGCGCCCGCCCCATGCCCTTCCTCGAACCGATCATGGGAGACGGGGGCTCCTGGCGCGTGCCCGTGGGTTCCGGCGACGCCCCCCTCGTCTTCGACGTGCCCGAAGGTATGCGACTCACGCTTGAACGAACGGGCATCGTAATCAACGGCAGCGCCACGATCTTCGTGGACCTCCGCGACGAGGACAGCGGCTCGGAACTGACTCTGTTCGGATCGACCACCCACGACACGTCGATCGGCGAAGAATGGCGACGCGACGTCACCGAGGCGGGGAAGGCGCGCGGCGTGGACGCGCTCTTCGACCGCATCGTCGCGTCCACGCGCAAGGTTCCGCCGCCAGCCTGCGACATGCCCGCCATCGCCCCCGATTGCGCCATCCTGCTGGGGGCGAAGGCGGCGCTCGCGGGAGACGCCGCCCTCAACTGGAGCCTCGACGTCCCGCTGGAGGACTGGGACGGCATCGTCGTGAACCGGCGCACGGTGCGGATCGTCTGGCTGGACTTGCGCAATGCGGGCCTGACCGGTTCGATCCCGCCGTCGCTGGGCGGCCTGTCGCGGCTGGATGCGCTGGGCCTGAACGGCAACCGGCTCACGGGCGCCATCCCGCCGGAGATCGCCGCCATTCCGGGCCTGCGCTTCCTCCACCTCGAGCACAACCTGCTCACCGGCGCGATACCGCCGGAACTGGCCGCCGTCCCCGGCCTCCGGCTGGATCTCTCCGGCAACCGCCTCGAAGGCTGCATCCCCGCCGGCCTCTACGACATCGGGACGTACGGCGTACCCGACAGCAACCCCGGCCTGCGCCGCTGCGGCGGCGCGCGCTAGACTGGACCGGCGAGCGCGCCCGTCGGCTTCGTGCCGCCACGGGCGTCGCCGGGGACGCGACGGATGACGACGCTGCTCATCGACAACTACGACAGCTTCACCTGGAACCTCTACCAGTACCTGGCCGAGCTGGGGGAGGACGTGGACGTGCGCCGCAACGACCAGACGACGGTGGATGCGTGCGAGGCGCTGAACCCCGACCGCGTCGTCATCTCGCCGGGGCCGGGGAGGCCGTCGGGGGCGGGCCTCTCCACGGAGCTGGCGCGGCGCTTCGCGGGGCGCGCGCCCGTGCTCGGCGTGTGCCTCGGGCACCAGTGCATCTGCGAGGCCTTCGGCGGGCGCGTGACGGGCGCGGGCGAGATCAAGCACGGCAAGACCTCGGCCATCAGCCACGACGGCAAGGGCGTGTTCGCGGGCCTGCCCGACCCCTTCACGGCGGTGCGCTACCACTCGCTGGCGGCGCACGCCCCCAGCCTGCCCGCCGCACTCGCCGTCTCCGCGCGCTCCGGGAGCGGCGTGGTGATGGGCGTGCGGCACGAGCGCTACACGGTCGAGGGCGTGCAGTTCCACCCCGAATCGATCGCCACCGAGCACGGCAAGCGCCTCCTGCGCAACTTCCTCGGCCTGCAAGGCGGAACCTGGCGGTGACGGCCATGCGCGCGGCCATCGCGGCGCTGCTGGACGGCGGCGGCATCGAGCCCGCCGTCGCGGCGGCGGCGCTCGAGGCGATCATGGCGGGCGAGGCCGAGGACGCGCAGATCGGCGCTTTCCTCGCGGGGATGCGCGCGCACGGCGAGACGCCCGCCGTGGTGGCGGCCTGCTGGGCCGTGATGGAGCGCCACGCCGAACCCGTGCCGGTGGAGGGCGCGGTCGACCTCTGCGGCACCGGCGGCGACGGCGCGGACACCTTCAACGTCTCCACGGCGGCGGCCTTCGTGGCGGCGGGAGCGGGGGCGCGCGTGGCCAAGCACGGCAACCGCGCGGCCTCCTCGCGCTGCGGCTCGGCGGACCTGCTGGAGGCGCTGGGGGCGCGCATCGACCTCGGCGGCGAGGCCGTGGCGCGCATCATCGGGGCCTGCGGCTTCGGCTTCCTCTTCGCCCAGCGCCTCCATCCCGCCATGCGCCACGCGGCGGCGGCGCGGCGGGCGCTGGGCGCGCGCACCATCTTCAACGTGCTGGGGCCCATCTCGAACCCCGCCAAACCGCGCGCGCAGCTCACGGGCGTGGGGGCGGCGCACCTGGGCCCGCTCGTCGCCGAGACCTTCCGGCTGCGCGGGCTGGAGCGCGCGGCGGTCGTGCATTCGACGGACGGCCTCGACGAGATCAGCCCCGCCGCGCCCACCGCCGCCTGGATCCTCGAGCGCGGCGCCGTGCGCGAACAAGAGCTGACGCCCGAGGCCTTCGGGCTGGAGGGCTGCGCGCTCGACGGCGTGGCGGGCGGCTCGCCGGAGGAGAACGCGGAGACGCTGCGCGCCGTGCTCTCGGGCGCGGAGGGACCGGCGGCCACCTTCACGACGCTGAACGCAGCGGCGGGATGCTGGGCGGCGGGACTGGCGGAAAGCTTCGCGGAGGGCGCGGCGCTGGCGCGGGAATCGATCACGTCCGGGCGCGCGCGGGCGGTCATGGAGCGCTTCGTGGCGTTGACGCGGGAGGCGGCGTGAGCGGGCCGGACATCCTCGGCGAGATCGTGGCCAGGCGCCGCGACGACGTGGCCGCGGCCAGGGAGGCGCGCCCCGCGAACGAGCTGCTGCGCGAGGCGAACCGCGCGCCCGCGCCCATCGACTTCACGGCGCGGCTGGCCGCCGACCCGCCCGCCGTCATCGCCGAGATCAAGCGCGCCTCCCCCAGCAAGGGCGACATCGCGCCGCGCATGGACGCCGCCGAACAGGCGCTGCGGTACGCGCGTGGCGGCGCGGCGGGCGTCTCCGTGCTCACCGAGCCGGTGTGGTTCAAGGGATCGCTCGACGACCTGCGCGCGGCGCGCGCGGCGCTGGAGGAGCTCGGCGCGGCGCGTCCGGGGCTGCTGCGCAAGGACTTCCTCATCGACGACTACCAGCTGCTGGAGGCGCGCGCGCACGGGGCCGACGCCGTCCTGCTCATCGTCGCCTGCCTCGACGGCGGGACGCTGGGGCGGCTGCTGGCGTGCGCGCGCGAACTGGGCATGGAGGCGCTCGTGGAGGTGAACAGCGCCGCCGAAATGGCGTGCGCGGCGGACGCGGGGGCGCGCCTCGTCGGCGTCAACAACCGCGACCTGCGCAGCTTCGAGGTGGACCTGGCCACGACCGACCGGCTGGCCGGGGGCGCGCCCGCGGGGGCGCTGCTGGCGGCGCTGAGCGGCATCGCCACGCGCGCCGACGTGGCGCGCTTCGAGGCGGCGGGCGCGGGGGCCGTGCTCGTCGGCGAGGCGCTCATGCGCGCGCCCGATCCGGCCGCCCTCATCGCGGAACTGCGGGGCGCGGAACGGTGACGCGCGTCAAGGTCTGCGGCGTGCGCGACGCGGAAACGGCGCGGGTGGCGGCGGAGGCCGGGGCCGACTTCATCGGCGTGATCTTCGCGCGGTCGCGGCGGCGCGTGTCGCCCGGCGAGGCCCGCGCCATCGCCGAGGCCGTGCGCGCGGCGGGCGGGCGTGCGGAGACGGCGCGCATCAAGGCTCCCGCGAACGGCGCGGGCTGGTTCGCCGCCTGGAACGAGGCCATCGAGGACGCGCTCGGGCGCGCGGGGCCGCTGGCCGTGGGCGTGTTCGCCGACCAGACGGCGGACGAGGTGAACGCCATCGCGGAGGAGACGGGCATCGACCTGATCCAGCTGTCGGGCGGCGAGGACGACGCCTTCGCCCGCCTCATGCGTCGCCCCGCGCTGCGCACCGTGCACGTGCGCCCGCGCACGGCGGCGGCGGACGTGCTGGCGGCGGCGGTTCCGGGCGCGGGCGCGGGCATCCACCTCGACACGGACGGCGGCGCGGCGCGCGGCGGCACGGGCGTGCCCTTCGACTGGAGCGTGGCGGCGGAGGCGGGGCGCGCGCTGCCCGTCATGCTGGCGGGCGGGCTCACGCCGGAAAACGTGGCGGACGCCATCGCCGCCGCGCGCCCCTGGGCGGTCGACGTCTCCAGCGGCGTGGAGACGGACGGCGCGAAGGACGCCGGCAAGGTGCGCGCGTTCGTGCGCGCCGCGAAGGGGGCGGCGCGATGAGCGGCCTTTCGCCGCGCTTCGGGGAGTTCGGCGGGCGCTACGTGCCCGAGGTGCTGGTGGCGGCGCACGAGGAGCTGGAGGAGGCGTACGAGGCGGCGCGGCGCGACCCCGCCTTCGCCGCCGAACTGGAGGAGCTGGGGCGGCGCTACACGGGCCGTCCCACGCCGCTCTGGTTCGCGCGGCGGCTGACGGAGGAGGCGGGCGGCGCGCGCATCTGGCTGAAGCGCGAGGACCTGGCGCACACGGGCGCGCACAAGATCAACAACGCGCTGGGGCAGGCGCTGCTGGCCAAACGGCTGGGCAAGCCGCGCATCATCGCGGAGACGGGCGCGGGCCAGCACGGCGTGGCCACGGCCACGGTCTGCGCCATGCTGGGGCTGGACTGCGCCGTCTACATGGGAAGCGAGGACATCCGGCGGCAGTCGCTCAACGTGTTCCGCATGAAGATGCTGGGCGCGGAGGTGGTCCCCGTGGACGCGGGCGGGCGCACGCTCAAGGACGCCATCAACGAGGCCATGCGCGACTGGGTGACGAACGTGCGCGACACGCACTACCTCATCGGCTCCGCCATCGGGCCGCACCCGTTCCCCACGCTGGTGCGCGACTTCCAGTCGGTCATCGGGCGCGAGGCGCGCGCGCAGATGCTGGAGCAGGCGGGACGGCTGCCCGACGCCGCCGTGGCCTGCGTGGGCGGCGGCAGCAACGCCATCGGCCTCTTCCACCCCCTGCTCGACGACCCCGTGCGGCTGGTGGGCGTGGAGGCCGCGGGCGAGGGGCTGGACGCCCCCGGGCGCAACGCCGCCACGCTGGCCGCGGGCCGCCCAGGCGTGCTGCACGGCTCGCGCACCTACCTGCTGCAGGACGACGCCGGGCAGATCCTCGACACGCACAGCATCTCCGCCGGGCTCGACTACCCCGGCGTGGGGCCGGAGCACGCCTGGCTGAAGGCGAGCGCACGGGCCGAGTACGTGGCCGTGGACGACGCGGGCGCGCTGGACGGCTTCCGGCGGCTGACGCGCGGCGAGGGCATCATCCCCGCGCTGGAGCCCGCCCACGCCATCCCCGTGGCGCTGCGGCTGGCGCGGGAGATCGGCGCGGGCGGCGACGTGCTCGTCGGGCTGAGCGGGCGCGGCGACAAGGACATGCACACCGTCGCCGACGCCCTGGGCGTCTCCCTCTGAGCGCCGGAACCATCGTCCGGAGCCTGCCCTGGGGGCCGGGGCGCGCGTTCGCCGCGCTGCTGGCGGCGGCGGGTCTGCTGGCGGTGACGTTCGCCGTCCTCGTCGCGCTGTTCGCGGCCACGGGCCTCGACGGGGAGGGCGACGACGAAACGACGGCGGGCCTCGCCCTCTCCCTGGGGGTCACGATCGGCTTCAACGTGGCGCTGCTCGCGCTGGCGGCGGCGATCGTGGCGCGGGGGCCGGGGCGGCTGGCGGCGGCGCTGGGGCTGAACCGCTTCCGCGCGCGCGCCCTCTGGCGTCCCGTGGCGGTCATGCTGGGCTGCTACGCCATGCTCGCGGGCTACGGGGCCGCCGTGGAGGCGCTCGGCGTCTCCGCGCTGGAGCCGCGCGGCACCGTGCCCGCCGAGGTGACGCGCGCGCCCCTCACCATCGCGCTCACGGGCCTCTCCGCGGTGGCGCTGGCCCCGCTCACGGAGGAGGTGTTCTACCGCGGCGTCGTGTTCGGCGGGCTGGCGCGCTGGGGCTTCTGGCCCGCGGCCATCCTGTCCGGCGCCATCTTCAGCGCCGCCCACTTCGACGTGGGCAGCCTCATCCCGTTCCTTATCATCGGCGTGGCGCTGGCGTGGCTGTTCTGGCGGCGCGGCGACCTCTGGGAGAGCGTGGCCTTTCACGTGCTGTTCAACGCCATCGGCTTCTCGCTCCTGCTGGCCACGGAGGCCGGGGCGTGAGCGAACGCCTGCGGGCGCGCTTCGCGGAGGCGCGGGCCAGGGGGCGCGCGGCCTTCGCCGCCTACCTCATGGCCGGCTACCCCGACCCCGCGCGCACCGTGCCCCTGCTGCTGGCGCTGGAGGCGGGCGGCGCGGACGTGATCGAGCTGGGCGTGCCCTTCACCGACCCGCTGGCCGACGGCGCCACCATCCAGCGCGCCAACGAAACGGCGGTGGCCGCGGGCGTCACCTTCGCCGACTGCCTGGCGTTCACGCGCGAGGCGCGCGCGCGCGGGCTGGCCGCCCCCCTCGCGCTCATGGGCTACGCCAACCCCCTGCTGGCCTACGGCGAGGCGCGCGCGGCGGCGGACGCGGCGGCGGCGGGCGCGGACGGCTTCATCGTGGTCGACCTGCCCCCGGAGGAGGCGGGCGCCTTCCGCGCCGCCTGCGCGCGCCACGGCGTCAGCTACGTGCCCCTCGTCGCGCCCACCACGGCGGAGGCGCGCATGGCCCGCGTGGCGGCGGCGGCGGACTCCTTCATCTACTGCGTGAGCGTGACGGGCACGACGGGCCAGCGCGCCGAGCTGTCGCCGGAGATCGGGAGCCTCGTGGCGGCCATCCGACGGCACACCAGCCTGCCCGTGGCGGTCGGCTTCGGCGTTTCCACGCGCGAGCAGGCGGAGGCCGTGGGGCGGCTGGCGGACGGCGTCGTCGTGGGCTCTGCTATCATCGCCGCCATCGAAGCGGGAAGCGCGGAGGACTGCGCGGCGCGCGCGCGCGCGTGCGTGGCGCGCATGACCGGCCGCGACGGAGCGCGCGCATGAGGCGGGAGGCATGACCGTTCGCGGCATCCGCGGGGCCATCACCGTGAGCGCGAACGAGCGCGAGGCCATCCTCGACGGCACGCGCGAGCTGCTGCGGGCCATGGTGGCGGCGAACGGCGTGGAGGCGGACGACATCGCCTCCGCCCACTTCACCACCACGCCCGACCTGAACGCGGAGTTTCCGGCGGAGGCCGCGCGGGGGCTGGACGGCTGGCGGCACGTGCCCCTGCTCTGCGGCCACGAGATGAACGTGCCCGGCAGCCTCGCCCGCTGCGTGCGCATCCTCCTGCACGTGAACACCGAGACGGGCCCGCGCGACATCCGCCACGTCTACCTGCGCGAGGCGCGTTCCCTGCGCGCCGACCTGGCCCCGCCCGACGAGGCGGACGGCCCCGCGTGAGCGCGCGCGCGGGCGGCGTCGCGGCGCCCGCGGCGGAGGCGCCGCGCGAGGCCCCGCCCGCCATCCGCCTGCCCGTGTTCGAGGGGCCGCTCGACCTGCTGCTCCAGCTGATCCAGCGGCGCGACCTCGACATCACCGCCGTCTCGCTCGCGGCCGTGGCCGACCAGTACCTGGCGGCGGTGCACGCCGACGACACGCTGGACGCGCCCGCGCTGGCCGAGTTCGTCTCCATCGGGGCGCGGCTGCTGGAGCTGAAGTCGCGCGCCCTGCTGCCGGAGGAGCGCCCCGCGGACGGCGACGACGCCCCGCCCGACGACGATCCCGCCCACGAGCTGGTGACGATGCTGCGGGAGTACCAGCGCTTCCGCGAGGCGGCGGAGCTGCTGGGGGAGCGCGCGGCGGCGGGCCTGCGCAGCTGGCCGCGGGGCGCTCCCCCGCCCTCGGCGCCGCCCGGCGACGCCCTCGACGGGGTCACGCTGGACGCGCTGCGCGCCGTCATGGTCGAGGTGCTGGCGCGCCTGCCCGACGAGCCGCCGGGCGTGGTGGAGCGCGCCGAGGTGAGCCTGGCGGCGCGCGTGCGGGCGCTGGAGGCGCTGCTGGCGGGGAAGTCGCGCTCCTTCTCCTTCCGCCGCGCCCTCTCGCGGTGCCGCACGCGGCTGGAGGCGGTGGTCACCTTCATCGCCCTGCTGGAACTGCTGAAGCGCGGCGTCTGCGAGGCGGAGCAGGCCGAGGCCTGGGGCGACATCCGCGTGCGCGCGGCGGACGGACGCTGAGCGCCATGCCCCTGCCATCGCTGACGCTCGCGCAGCTGGCCGCCGCCGCCCCCGCCGGCGGTACGGCGCTCACCGTGGGCGTGCTCGACGGCGTGCACCGCGGGCACCAGGCGCTGCTGGCGCGGCTGCGGGAGGAAGCGCTGGCGCGCGGCCTCTCCCCCGGCGTGGTCACGCTCCATCCCCACCCGCTCACGGTGCTGCGCCCCGACGCGCCCTCCAGCTACCTGACCTCGCTGGAGGACCGCCTGCGGCTGCTGCGCGAGGCGGGCGCGGACTGGGTGGCCCCGCTCACCTTCACCTCCGAGCTCTCGGAGACGACGGCGGAGGAGCTGGCCGGGGCCTTCCGCCGCGAGCTGGACATGCGCCTGCTGGCGCTGGGGCCGGACGCCGCCTTCGGGCGGGGCGCGCCCGCCGACACCGCCGACCGCATGGAACGCGCGGGCGCGGCGCTGGGCTTCGAGGTCGCGCGCGTCGAGCCGCTGCTGGCGGACGGCGGCGAGCGCTGCAGCTCGACGCTGGTGCGGGCGGCGCTGGCGGCGGGCGACATGCGCGCGGCGGCGGCCCTGCTGGGGCGGCCCTACACGCTGGCCGGGCCGGTCGTGCGCGGCTTCGAGCGGGGGCGCTCCATCGGCTTCGCCACGGCCAACCTCTCCGTGGCGGCGGACCGCGCCCTGCCCGCGCTGGGCGTCTACGCGACGCTGGCCACGGTGGCCGACGGGCGGCGCCTGCGCGGGGCCACGAACATCGGGCGGCGCCCCACCTTCGACGCCGGGCACGTCTCCATCGAGACGCACCTGCTCGATTTCGAGGGCGACCTTTACGATGAACGCATGGAGATCGCCATCGTGGAGCGCGTGCGCCCGGAGCGCGCCTTCCCCGGCCCGGAGGCGCTGCGCGAGCAGATCGCGGCGGACGTGCGCCGCGTGCGGGAGCTGCTCCCGTGAGCCGCGTCATGGCCCCCGTGGACGAGCAGCTCTTCGCCCTCATGAGCGGCGTCGAGTACGGCGACGGCGGCCTGCGGCGGGCCTTCGAGGCGGAGCTGCGCGCGCTGCTGGAGGAGGACCGCCCCCTGCGCGTCTACCTGGGCGTGGACCCCACCGCCGCGGCGCTCACGCTGGGCCACGCCGTGCCCCTGCGCAAGCTGCGCCAGTTCCAGCAGTTCGGGCACGAGACGATCTTCCTCATCGGGGACACGACCGCGCTCATCGGCGACCCCTCGGACAAGAACCGGCTGCGCCCGCGGCTGACGCGCGAGCAGGTGGCGGCGAACGAGCGCACCTACCTCGATCAGGCGGCCAAAATCCTGGATCCGGCGCGCACGCGCGTGCGGCGCAACTCGGAGTGGCTGGGGGAACTGTCGCTCACGGACCTCATCGGCCTCATGTCGGGCTTCACGGCGGCGGAGATGCTGGCGCGCGACAACTTCCGCGAGCGGCGCGAGCGCGGCGACGCCGTCTACCTGCACGAATTCCTCTACGCGCTGCTGCAGGGCTACGACGCGCGCGCGCTCGACTGCGACGCGCAGGTGGGCGGCACGGAGCAGCTCTTCAACCTGATGGCCGGGCGCAAGCTGCAGGAGGCGGCGGGGCAGCGCAAGCACGTGCCCGTGACCATGCCCATCCTCGTGGGCACGGACGGGAGCGCGCGCATGTCCAAGTCGGCGGGCAACGCCATCGGGCTGGACGACCCCCCGGACGAGCAGTACGGCAAGGCCATGTCCATCCCCGACGGGGCGCTGGCGGGCTGGTTCGAGCTGGCCACGAACCTCGACCGCGCGGAGGTGGCGGCCACCATCGCGGGGCTGGCCAAAGGCGAGCGCGACCCGCTCGCGGAGAAGAAGCGGCTGGCGCGCACGATCGTGGCGGAACTGCACGGCGAGGACGCGGCGGCGGACGCCGAGGCGCGCTTCGAGCGCACCGTGCAGCGCGGCCAGGCCCCCGACGACGCGCCCTCCGCGCCCGCGCGCGCGGGGCAGCCGCTCATCGACGTGATCGTGGCGGCGGGCGCGGCCCCGTCGCGGCGGGAGGCGCGGCGGCTCTTCGCGCAGGGCGCCGTGAGCGTGGACGGCGAGCCCGTGGCCGACGAACGCGCTCCCGCCCGCCCGGGCGCGCGCGTGCGCGTGGGCAGGCGGCGCTGGCTGCGGCTCACGGACGCGGACGGCTGAGGCCGCGGAGCGCCCCAATCTTCACGCGGGGCCGCGCCCGCCGACGTAGCCCGCCCGCGCGCGGACGGCTAGGATGGGCCGCGCCCCGCGCCGAAGCGCGGACGCCGCCGTTATTCCCGAGGGGAGGAACCAGGGGATGGATGCTCGCATCGGGGAGTTCCTCGACTTCCTGCAGGTCGAAAAGAACGCCTCCGGCAACACGATCTCGGCCTACTCGGGCGATCTGGGACAGCTCGAGCGGAGCGCGGCCCTGCGCCCCGTCGTCGCGGAGGGCCGCGCCGCGTGGGAGTCCGTCACGAACGAGATGCTCGTGGACTGGGTCGTGGAGCTGCGCGCGCGCTCCTACAAGGAGGCCACGGTGGCGCGCAAGGTGGCGGCGGTGAAGTCGTTCTTCGGCTTCCTCGCCTCCGAGGGGGGGCTGGAGCACGACCCCGCGAAGGAGCTGCGCTCGCCCTCCATGGCCAAGTCGCTGCCGCGCGCGCTCTCCATCGAGGAGGTGGACGCGCTGCTGGAGCAGCCCGCGCGCTCCAGCTCGTCCATGGCCCTGCGGGACAAGGCCATGCTGGAGCTGGCCTACGCCACGGGCATGCGCGTGACGGAGCTGGTGTCGCTGGACGCGGCCCACGTCTCCCTCGAAAGCGTGCCCGTGACCGTGCGCGGCGTGGGCAAGGGCGACCAGGAACGCGCGCTGCCGCTCGACCAGCGCGCGGCGGACGAGCTGCGGCGCTACATCTTCCACGTGCGCCCGAAGATGGCCGCCAGCGCGGAGGAGACCGCGCTCTTCCTCAACCGCCACGGCAAGCGCCTCACGCGGCAGGGCTTCTGGCTCGTGCTCAAGCGCTACGCGCGGGAGGCGGGGCTGGGCGACGTGACGCCGCACATGCTGCGCCACACCTACGCCACGCACATGCTCTCGGGGGGGATGCCCCTGCGCAACGTGCAGGAGGCGCTGGGCCACGCCAGCATCTCCACCACGCAGGTCTACACGCAGCTCACGGACCAGCAGAAGCGCGAGCAGTACGACAAGGCGCACCCGCGCGCGTGACGCCCCCGGCGGCGCTGCTCGGGGCGCTGGCCTCGGCGGACGCGGCGGCGCGGTTGCGCGCGCTCGACGCCGGGGGGACGCTCACGCGGCTGCTGCCGGAGCTGGAGGAGGGGCGCGGCTTCGTGCAGCCCCCGCTCCACCACTACACCGTGCTCGACCACAACCTGGCGGCGGTGGAGGCGCTCGACCGCGCCCTCGGCGAGGGCGTGGAGGGGCTGCGTCTGCCCGATCCCGCGCCGGACCTGCGCGTGGGCGAATGGCTGGCGCGCGAGATCGAGGGGCTGCCCATCCTCCACCTGCTGCGCCTCTCCTGCCTCGTGCACGACGTCGCGAAGCCGCGCACGGCGGTGGAGCGCGACGGGCGGCTGCGCTTCCCGCGCCACGGCCCGGCGGGCGCGGAGCTGCTGGCGGGACGGCTGGCGGCGCTCGGCTTCGGGCCCGCCGCCACGGCCTTCACCACGACCATGGTGCGCCACCACCTGCGCCCCGGGGAGTTCGCGCGCGCGTGGCCGCCCGACGACCGCGCCCTGCGCCGCTTCGCGCGCGACGTGGACGGGCAGACGCTGCCCCTCATGCTGCTGCAGCTGGCGGACGGCATGGCCACGCGCGGCCCGGCCTACCGCCGCGAGCACTTCGAGCGCCACGTCGCCTTCCTCGGCCACGTCGTGCGGCGCGCCGCGGAGGCCGTCGCGCCGGCGCCTATACTGGGCGCATGAGCGCGGCGGGCGAGACGAGCGTCGCCAGCGACGGCGAGGAGGCCACGCGCGCCTTCGGCGAGCGGCTGGGCGCGCTCCTGCGCGCGGGCGACGTGGTGCTCCTGCGCGGCGAGCTGGGCGCGGGCAAGACGCGCCTCGCGCAGGGCATCGGACGCGGCTTGGGCTGCCCCGGCCCCATCGCCAGCCCCACCTTCGTGCTCGTGAACGAACACCTCGGGCGCGAACGCCTCTACCACGCCGACCTCTACCGCATCGCCGACGGCGCCGAGCTGGACGAGCTGGGCCTGCGCGAGGAGGCGGAACGCGGCGTGCTCGTGGTGGAATGGCCGGAGCGCGCCGGGGGGGCGCTGCCCGCCGCCACGCTCACGATCGGGATCGACGCCGCGGGCGGGAACGGGCGCCTGCTGCGCCTGCGCGCCGGGGACGAGCGGGGGCGCGCCATCGTGGCCGCGCTGGAGACCGCGTGAGCGCCGTCCTCGCCATCGACACGGCCTCGCCCGCCTTCGCGCTGGCGCTGGCCCGCGACGGCGAATCCGAGCCGTTCGCGGTCGCCGCGGAAGAGGCGTTCAGCCACGCCTCCCTGCTCGCGGCCATCGGGGACCGCCTGCGCGGGCAGCGGCTGGAGGCGGTCGTGGCCGTGTGCGGGCCGGGCGCCTATTCGGGGCTGCGCGCGGGCCTCGCCGCCGCGCAGGGGCTGGCGCTGGCGCGGGGCTGCGCGCTCGCGGGCCTCTCCACGCTGGAGGCCGTGGCCGCCGCCCGCCCCTCCCCCGCGCTCACCGCCATCCATCCCGCCGGACGGGGGCAGTTCGCCGTCCAGCGCTTCCGCGACGGCGCGCCGGACGGCCCCATGCGCCTCGCCGAGCCGGACGCATTCGCGGGGGAAGCGCCCCTCGCGGGCGAGGGCGCGGAGGCGCTGGGCGGGCGCGAGGTCGTCCCCCGCGAGCGCGCCCTCGCCGCGCTCGCACGCTGGCGCGCGGGGACGCTCGCGCCCGCGGACGGCCTCGCCGCCATCTACGCGCGCGAACCCGCCGTCACGCCGCCGCGCCGCCCCTTCGGCCCCGCTGGCGCGCAGCGGCCCGCGCCCGCACGATAGGGGCGTGAGCGCCGAACGCACCCTCGTGCTGGTCAAGCCCGACGCCATGCAGCGGGGCCTCGCGGGAACCGTCTTGGGGCGGCTCGAACGCCGCGGCCTGCGCCTCACCGGCCTCAAGCTGATGCGCATCGACGAGGCGCTCGCCCGCCGCCACTACGCCGAGCACGAGGGCAAGCCCTTCTTCGCCGATCTCGTCGCCTACATCACCAGCGGGCCCGTCGTGGCCGCCGTCTTCGAGGGGGCGGACGCCGTGGCCGCCGTGCGCGCGAGCGTGGGGGCCACCAACCCGGCGCGGGCGGCGGCGGGCACCATCCGCGGCGATTTCGCGCTGGAGACGGGCCGCAACCTCGTGCACGCCAGCGACGGCCCCGAAAGCGGCGAGCGCGAGACGGCCCTCTTCTTCGCCCCCGACGAGCTCATCGCGTGGCGGCGCGACGCGGATCGCTGGATTTCGGAGAATCCGTGAACGGCGGGCGCGGGACGGCGCGGCCTGTATGCTGGGGCCATCCCCGCGATCGGAGCATCCGTGAAGAAGCAGTACCAGTCGCCGCCCGCCCTCGCCCTCGACGCCGCCAAACGCTACACCGCCACCATCGAGACCTCCGCCGGGAGCATGGTGGCCGACCTCTTCGCCGACGAGGCCCCCGCCACGGTCAACAACTTCGTCTTCCTCGCGCGCGAGGGGTTCTACGACGGCGTCATCTTCCACCGCGTGATCCGGGGCTTCATGATCCAGGGCGGCGACCCCACGGGCACGGGAACCGGCGGGCCCGGCTACCGCTTCCCCGACGAGCCCGTCACGCGCCCCTACGCGCGCGGCACGCTGGCCATGGCCAACGCCGGCCCCGACACCAACGGCAGCCAGTTCTTCATCATGCACGCCGACTATCCCCTGCCGCCCAACTACACCATCTTCGGCAAGCTGAGCGGCGGCGAGGACGTGGTGGACGCCATCGCCGGGGCGGAGACGGACGCGAACGACCGTCCCGCCGCCCCCGTCTCCATCACGACGGTGGCGATCGCCGAGGGCTGACGCCGCTCTCCGCCGGGGGCGCGTGGCCGTAGACGCGCCCGTAGGCGAGCGTGAGCAGGGCGGCGCCCGCCGCCAGCGCCGCCGTCACGCGGAACGCGGCGGGCGCGCCCAGCGCCTCCGTGACCACGCCCCCGATGGCCGGGCCGATGGCCAGCCCCAGCCCGCTCAGCGCCACCGACCAGCCGATCAGCGCGCCCCGATGCGACGGCGGCGCGAGGTCCATGACGGCGGCGTTGAGCGCGGGCACCTGCAGCACCTGCCCGGCGAAGATCACCGCCGCCGCGATCATGGCCAGGGGGATGCTGGCCGTGGCCGCGACGGCGAGCGCGCCCGCCACGATGAGCAGCTGCGCCAGCAGCAGCGGGCGCGTGCGTCCGATGCGGTCGGAGAGGTGTCCGGCGGGCACGTAGAGCAGCGCCCCCGCCGCCAGCGCGGGCAGCAGCAGGAGCGTGAGCCGCGCGAAGGAGACGCCGAGCACGTCGTCGCCGTAGGGGCGGATGGCGGGCAGGAGCGAGCTGATGCCCACCGTGGCCGCGAGGATGAGCGCGCCGAGGAAGAGCAGCCGCGCCGGGAACGCCTCCCGCCATTTCGGGAGGCGTCGCGGGCGCGCCTCCGCGTCCCCGCGCGCGGCGTCGCGCACGCCCGCCCGCGTCGTCAGCAGCGCCGCCGCCACCGCCGCCAGGGCCAGGCCGAAGAGCGCGTCCGGCGCCGCTTCCACCAGCAGCGCGCCCGCCAATGCGCCCAGCCCGAAGCCGAGCAGCTGGCCCACGTTGAGGAAGCCGACCACCTTGCCGCGCTCGTCCGGCGCGTAGCGGTCCGCGCCGAGCGCGTAGGCGGCGGGCCAGATGAAGGCCGTGGAGACGCCCAGCAGGGCGGCGAAGGCGAGGTAGGCGCGCGCCTCGCGCACGATGGCCATGAGCGCCAGCGCGGGCAGCATGAGCGCGAAGCCCAGCAGCAGCGCGCGCGTGCGCGGGATGCGGTCGCTGATGGCCCCGGCGGGCGTCTCCGACAGGAAGCGCGCGCCCCCGTAGAAGGACAGCAGGTAGCCGCCGAAGGCGTCGCCCGCGCCGAGGCCGTTGGGCGCGAACTCCTGGAAGACGGCGAAGAGCACGACGCCCAGCGCCACCTGCGCGCAGAACACGCCCAGCCCCAGCGCGTGGGGCGCTCCCCGCAGCCATCGCGCGCGCGCCGGCCACGAACGCATCCGTCGATGCTAGCGGCGCGCCCGTCTCGCGCCATGCCCGCGCGCTGGCCCCGCCCGTCCCGCGCGGCTAGGCTGGCGAAATGGGCACGGACGCCGCCGGGGCCGCCTTCGCGCGCGCCATCGCCGGGCGCGACCACGAGGTCGACCTCTTCGGCGGGGCCGTCGCCATCGCCCGCCTCGGGCGCGACGACGTCGACGCCCACGCCCTCGCGCGCGAGCTGGACCTCATCGCCGAGGCCGCGCGGGCGCGGGTCGGGGAGGGCGCGGACGCGGACGCGCTGGCGGGCGCCGTGGCCGGCGAGCTGTTCGCGGAGCGCGGCTTCCGCGGCAACCGCGAGCAGTACGGCGATCCCGCCAACAGCTACCTCGACCGCGTCGTCGAGCGCCGCCTCGGCATCCCCATCAGCCTCTCCCTCGTCTACCTCGAAATCGCCGGGCGCGTGGGGCTGGAATGCGACGGCATCGGCTTCCCCGGGCACTTCCTCGTGCGCTGCGGGGGCGCGGACGGCTTCTACGTCGATCCCTTCAACGGGGGCGAACGCCCCGATCGCGCGGGGCTGCTGGAACGCCTGCGCGCCCGCCCCGGCGAGAGCGCCAGCCCCGACGTGCTGCTCGCCGCCGTCACGCGCCGCCAGATCCTGCAGCGCATGCTGGTCAACCTCTGCGTCGCCTACCGCGGCGTGGGGGACGATGCGCGCTGGATCGCCGCCATCGGCCTGCGCCTGCGGCTCGAACCCTGGAACGCCGCCCTCCACCTGGAGCGGGGGCTGCTCCACTACCGGCGGGGCGCGGGCGCGCTTGCCCTGGCCGACCTCGAACGGTATGTTGACGGTGCCGATGCGGCGCCCGACGCGCGGGTCGTCCGCATCCTCGACGAACTCCGCGCGCGGGGCGGGCGGGAAAGGGAGTCGCGGTGACCGCTCCAGCCTCCGGCGAGCCGTCCGCGGCGCGCAAGCGCGCGCGCCTGCGGCGTCCCGTGGCGTGGTACCTGCGCCAGCTCTCGCGCGTCATGAACGCGCTCACGGACGAGGAGCTGGAGCGCCTCATCCCCCACCTCAGCGAGCGGCGCTTCGAGCCGCGCCAGTTCCTGTTCTCGGCGGGCGAGCCGCCGGAGCGCGTCTTCCTCCTGCTCAAGGGCCGCGTGAAGCTCTACCACGTGGCGGCCAACGGCAAGGAGGTGATCCTCGACGTCGCGGGCAAGGGCGAGCTCGTGGGCGACATGGCCATCATCGAGGGCGCGGAGCGCGCCACCTGCGCGCGCGCGCTCGAGGAGACCGTGGCCGTCAGCATCTCGCGCGAGGACTTCTTCCACGTGGCGCAGCATTCGCCGAGGCTGGCCTTCGCCATGGCCGAGCTCATGGCGGGGCGGCTGGCGGGCATGCAGCGCACCTTCATGAACCTCGTGGCCAAGCCCGTGTCGGGCCGCCTCGCGGACGCGCTGCTCGAGCGCGTGGCGGGCCGCGAGATCCGCCTCGGCCTCACGCACGAGGAGCTGGCCCAGACCATCGGCACGAGCCGCGAAACCGTCACCGCCCTGCTCGGGCGCTTCGTCGCGCTGGGGGCCATCGCGCCCGCGCCCGGCGGCTACCGGCTGGCCGACGAGGAGACGCTGCGCGACATCGCCGTCGGGGCCATCGCCGTCTCGCCCCGCCATCCCGTGCGGGAGCCGAGCGCGGCGGCGCCTTGAACGCCCTTCCCTCGCGCGCTCCCGGCGCGCCGCCCGCGCTCATCGCCCACGGCGGCGGCAACGGTCCCGCCCTCGCGCGCCGCGCGCTGGCCGACGGCGCCGACTTCCTCGAGGTCGACCTGTGGGTCCGCCGCGGGCGCTTCGAGGCCCGCCACGAGCGCCATCTGCCCGGCCCCCTGCCCGTCCTCTACGAGCGCTGGTACCTGCGCCCCGCGCCGCGCCCCATCTACCGCCTGGAGGACCTGCTGCTCGCCTGCCACGGGCGCGCGGGCGTCTTCCTCGACCTCAAGAACGCGCCCGGCGCGGCGCCGGGGCTCGTGCGGCGGGCGCTCGCCGGGGCGGGCGGGCGGGACGCGCGCGTGGCCGCCTCCTCCACCAACTGGCCGCTGCTGCGGGCGGTGAAGGCCGCGCGCCCCGACCTCGCCCTCTACTACTCGGTCGATACGCCCGCGCAGTTCGACCTCTTCCGCTCGGTGGCGGAGCGCGACCCCCTGCCCGCGGGCGTCTCCTGCCGCCATTCGCTGCTCTCCGAACGCGCCATCGCCCGCTTCCACGAGGACGGCCTCGCCGTGGTGGCGTGGACCGTGGACGGCGCGGCGCGCGCGCGCGCGCTGGCCCGCTGGGGCGTGGACGCCATCACCACCAACCGCGCCGCCGCCCTGCGCGCCGCCCTCGCCGGTCCGGCGTGAGCGCCCCGCTCGCCGTCTACGTCCACGTCCCCTTCTGCCTGCGCGTCTGCGGCTACTGCGACTTCAACGCCCACGCGGGCATGGACGGGCTGAAGCGCGCCTACGCCGCCGCCGTCGCCGCCGAGGTCGAGGCGTGGAGGCCGCGCGTGGCGGGGCGCACGGCCGCGTCCATCGCCTTTGGCGGGGGCACGCCGGGCGAGATGCCCCCAGACGCGCTGGCCTCGATGATCGAGGCCGTGCGCGCCGTCCTGCCCCTCGCGCCCGACGCCGAGGTCGGCGTCGAGGCCAATCCCGGCACCACCTCCGGCGCGGCCCTGCGGGAGCTCGCGCGCGCGGGCGTGAACCGCCTCTCCCTCGGCGCGCAGAGCTTCGACGCCGCCGAGCTGGCCTTCCTCGACCGCATCCACACGCCGGAGGCGACCGCCGCCGCGCTGGCGCTGGCCCGCGAGGCCGGCATCGCCAGCGTCAACCTCGACCTCATGTACGGCCTGCCGGGGCAGTCGCGCGCGGCGTGGGAGGCGACGCTCGACCAGGCCCTGCGGCTCGCGCCCGACCACCTCTCGCTCTACGCCCTCACCGTGGAGCCGGGCACGCCCCTGGCGGCGCGCGTGGAGCGGGGCGAGGTCGCACCCGCCGACCCCGACCACGCGGCGGATCTGTACGAGGCCGCGGGCGAGCGGCTGGAGGCGGCGGGCTACCGCGCCTACGAGCTCTCCAACTGGGCGCGCCCCGGCCACGAAAGCCGCCACAACCGCGTCTACTGGACGTACGGCGACTACCTCGGCCTCGGCGCGGGCGCGCACGGCTTCCTCGACGGCGAGCGCTACGAGAACGTCGCCCACCCGCGCGCCTACGCGGAGGCCGCGATGCGCGACGGCCTCGCCCTCGCGGGCGTCGAGCGACCCGACGCCGCCACCGCCATGGCCGACTGGATCGCCCTGCGCCTGCGCCTCGCGGAGGGGTTCGCGCCCGCCGAGTTCGCCGAGCGTTTCGGCGTGCCGCTCGCCGAGGCGGCGGGGCCGCCCCTCGACGTCTGCCGCGAGGCCGGGCTGCTGGAGGAGGCCGCGGGGGCGCTGCGCCTCACGCGGCGCGGACGCCTGCTGCACGGCGAGGTGGCCGTGCGCGCGCTGGAGCACCTGCGCGGGCGCGCGGGCGTGGCATAATCGCGGGCGGGCAGATGTACGTCGTCGGCACCGCCGGTCACGTCGACCACGGCAAGAGCGCGCTCGTGCGGGCCCTCACGGGCATCGACCCGGACCGCCTGCGCGAGGAGAAGGAGCGCGGCCTCACCATCGACCTCGGTTTCGCCTGGCGCACGCTCCCCTCCGGGCGCGAGATCAGCATCGTCGACGTGCCCGGCCACGAGCGCTTCATCAAGAACATGCTGGCGGGCGCGGGCGGCGTCGACCTCGCCCTGCTCGTGGTGGCCGCCGACGAGGGCCCCATGCCGCAGACGCGCGAGCACCTCGCCATCCTCGACCTGCTCGACGTGCCCGCCGCCGTCGTGGCCATCGCCAAGTGCGACCTCGCCGAGGACGACTACGTCGATCTGGTGGAGGCCGAGATCGAGGAGACGCTGGCCGGGTCGCGGCTGGCGGGCGCGCCCGTCGTGCGCACCTCGGCCCGCGACGGCGCGGGGCTGGACGGCCTGCTGGCCGCGCTCGACGGCGCGCTCGACGCCATCCCCCCGAAGCGCGACCTGGGCCGCCCGCGCCTGCCCATCGACCGCGCCTTCACCATGCGCGGCTTCGGCGCGGTGGTGACGGGCACGCTGCTCGACGGCGCGCTGGAGGCGGGGCAGGAGGTGGAGATCCAGCCCGGCGGGCTGCGCGGGCGCGTGCGCGGGCTGCAGCGCCACGGCGAGCGGGTGGAGCGCCTCGCGCCTGGCTCGCGCGCCGCCGTCAACCTCAGCGGCGTGCGCGCCGGGGAGCTGCGGCGCGGCATGGTGCTGGCCGCGCGGGGCACGCTGCGGCCCGTCCGCGCCCTCGACGCGCGCCTGCGCGCCACCGACCTGCTGCGCCATCCGCTGGCCCACGACGCGGGCGTCACGGTGCTCTCCGCCACCGCCGAGTCCGAGGCCCGCGTGCGCTTCCTCGACCGCGACGAGCTGGGGGCGGGCGAGACGGCCTGGGCGCAGCTCGTGCTGGAGACGCCGGTGGCCGTCCTGCCGCGCGACAGCTGCGTGGTGCGCACGCCCAACGAGACGGTGGCGGGCGGCCCCATCGCCGCCGTCAACCCGCGCCGCCACCGCCGCCGCCACGCCCCCGTGCTGGAGGCGCTGGAGCGCCTGCTGGAAGCGCCCCCCGCCGAGCGGCTGGCCGACGCCCTCGCGGACGGGCCGCTGCCCCTGGACGGCGTCGGCGCGGCGCTCGCGCTCGACGAGGCCGGGGCCGCCGCCGCCGTGCGCGAGCTGACCGCCGCCGGACGCGCCGCGGAGCGCGGGCCGCTGCTGGCTGGACGCCCCTGGCTCGACGCCGTCGCCGCCGCGCTGGCCGGCGCCGCGCGCGACTGGCTGGAGGCGCATCCCCTGCGCCGCGCCGCCCCGCGCGAGTCCCTGCGCGGCCGCCTCGGGCTGGAGCCGTCGCGCTTCGAGATCGCCGTGGCCGAGGCGCTGGCGAGCGGCGCGCTGGCCGAACGCGCGGGCGGCGGCCTCCATCCCCCGGGACACGAGGCGCGGCTCGACGGCGAACGGCGGGCACGGGCCGACGCCTTCGTGGCGGCGCTGAAGGCGGGCGGCGCGAGCCCCCCCACGGACGACCTGCCCCCGTCCGACCTGCTCGGCTGGCTCGTGGACGAGGGGCTGGTGGTGGACACGGGCGCGGGCGTCGTCTTCGAGGCGGGCGCGCACGCCGCCATGGTGGAGCGCATCCGCGCCCACGTCCGCGAGCATGGAAGCATCAGCCTCGCCGAGACGCGCGACCTGATCGGCGCGAGCCGCAAGTACGCGCAGGCGCTGCTCGAACACCTCGACGCCACGCACGTGACGCGCCGCACCGGCGACGTGCGCGTGCTGCGTTCCCCCGCGGAGGCCCGCCGGTGACGTTGCGCATGGACGCCGTGGCCGCGGCCCTGCCCGCGCTGCTGGAGCGGCACGGGGAGACGCGCCGCGCCGCGGGCGAGGCCATCGCGGGGGCGCGCGCGACGCTGCGTCGCTGGAGCGACGACCCCCGCGCGGCGCGCGACCGTATCGAGGCGGCGCTGCGGGGCCGCGCCGCGCCCCACGCCCTCCCGCTGGAGGAGGACGGCGATCCCGCCGCCGTCTTCCCCGCGCCCGACCCCGCCCCGCTCACCGTCGTGGCCGTGGACGGCTCCTCCATCGCGCCCGACCGCTTCGCCGCCGTGGGCTGCTACGTGGTCAACACCGGCTACGCGCGCCTCTCTTACGACGGGGCCGTGGAGACGGCGCTCGGCTCCGACCCCGAGGCGGGGCTCGACCGCGACCTGCTCGCGGCGGACGGCGGCGGCGAGATGCGGCGCGCCCCGCGCGGCCTCGCCGTGCGCCTGCTGCGCGACGTGCGCGAGCTGGAGCGCGGCGCGGAGCTGGCCGCGCCCGTCTGCGAGCGGGGCGAGGCCGTGCTGCTCATCGACGGCACGCTCCTTCCCTGGGACCTGCACGCGCGGCAGGCCTCGGACGCCGCCCTCGAGCCGTACCGCGCGCGCACGCTGGCGGCGCTGGAGCGGCTGCGCGGCTGCGGCGGCGCGCTCAGCGTGGGCGCCTACATCTCGGCGTCCGCCGCGCGCGAGGTCATGGCCGCCGTGGAGGCGCTGTCGCCGCCCCCGCCCGACGCCCCGCCCGTGACCGACGGCGACCTCTTCCGCGGCATCCTCGCCGACGGCCAGCGCGGCGCGCTCTTCCTTTCGCGCAGCAGCCTGCCCGGTCGCGTGGAGGAGCTCCTGCCCGGCCACGAGGTCGCCTGCTTCTACCTGCGCGCGGGCGACGACGTGGCGCGCGTGGAGCTGCCCGCCTGGGCCGCCTCGACGGAGCGCGTGGAGCGCCTTCACGCCGCCCTCGTGGACCAGTGCCGCCGCTGCGACGGCTATCCCCGCGCCCTGCAGGAGGCGCACGAGCAGGCCGTCATCCCGGCGCGGGACCGCGAGTGGTTCGAGCGCCTGCTGGAGCGGCTGGCGGACGAGCATGGCGCGCGCGCCCGCCGCAACGGCAAGCAGCGCAGCAAGCGGCGGCGCGCGCTGTGAGCAGGACCTGCCGCGTCGTGCGCGCGGGCGTGCGCGCCTTCGACTGCGCCTACGCGCGCTACACGAGCGAGCCCTTCGCGCTGGGGCGGATGCTGGCCGTGCGCGAGGGGCCGTGCGCCGTCTTCGGCGTCGTCGTGGCCAGCGAGAGCGGCCCCGAGGATCCCGCCCGCCCCATCGCCCCGCGCGGCGAGCCCGGCCAGAGCGCCGCCGAGGTGCTGGCCGGGAACCCCGAGATCCCGCTGCTGCTCCGCACCACGCTCGCCGCCGCCGTCTGCGGCCACATCGAGCGCGAGGTCGCGCATCCCTTCCCGCCGCCGCGCCCGCCGCCGCTGCTGGCCGAGGCGCACGCCGCCACCGACGAGGAGAAGCTGCGCGTGGCCGACGGCGGGGCCTTCCTCGCCACGCTGCTCGCCAACCCCGCCGCCGACGACGCCGCGGTGGCCGCCGCCATCCGCGACGTGGCCGCCGCCGCCGGTCCCGATGCGCGCGCGTTCACGGTGGACGCGGGCAAGGAGCTGGCGCGCCTGCTCAAGGCCGAGCCCTCGCGCCTGACCAGCATCCTGCGCGCCGTGGAGCCGGACGCGTGAGCGCGGACGGCGCGGGCGACGGGCCCCTCGGCGTGGTCGTCGGCGGCTCCCTCGCGAAGGGGCTGGAGGTGCGCCTCGACGCGGGCCGCACGGCGCAGCTGGGCCAGTACGCCATGACGCGCATCGACGGCGCCACGCGCCTGCTCGGCATGGTCACCGACGTCGTCCTCAAGTCCGTGGACGCGGGGCCGACCGCCTGGCCGCCGGTGCGGGGCGACTCCTCCCTGCTGGGCGAGGTGCTGCGCGACACCGCCGTCTACACCGCCGTCGCCGTCGACCCCTACCTCGAGCTCCCGGACGGGGGCGGCGAACCGGCCCGCGCGCGCCGCCTGCCGGGCCACTTCGCGCCCGTCCATCCCGCCGACCAGCCCGCGCTCGACCGCGCCTTCTCCACGGACGGGCGCGCGGCCATCCCCCTCGGCGCGCCGCTGGGCATGGAGCGCGTGGACGTGGCGGTCGATTTCGAGCGCCTCTTCGAGCGCTCGGCGGGCGTGTTCGGCAAGAGCGGCACGGGCAAGAGCGTGCTCGTGCTGCAGATGCTCGACGCCATGCTCACGCGCTCGGCCGCCGCCCGCGCCAACCGCGAGCGCACCGTGGCCCTCGTCTTCGACATGCACAACGACTACGGCTGGGGCATGAAGTTCCAGGGCGCGGGCATGAGCCAGCTGCGCTCCCTCAAGGACCGCCACCCCACGGAGGTCGAGCTGTACACGCTCGACGAGGGCGTCTCCCGCGCGGACGGGCGCGTGCTCATCGGCACGCGCGACATCCTGCCCGACGACCTCGAGGTGCTGCGCGAGACGCTCAACCTCACCGAGCTCGCCATCGACGCCGCCCACGCCTGCCGCCCGCGCTTCGGCCCCGGCTGGATCGACGAGCTGCTCGCCGACGAGCCGTCGCGGGCCGTGATCGCGAAGCTGTGGCGCGAGGGAGCGCCGCCGGACGAGGACATCACCTGGCCGCGGGCCGCCGCGCGCATGGGCTATCCCGGCACGCTCGACAACCTGCGCCGCGGCCTGCGCCGCCTCACGCGGCCCGATTTCGTGCGCACGGGCGATTCCCAGTTCGGCGACACCATCGAGTACGTCGTGCGCTCCCTGCAGGGCGGCAAGAGCGTGGTCGTGCAGTTCGGACGCCACGGCGCGGACCTCGTCAGCTACATGCTGGTGGCCAACATGCTCTCGCGCCGCATCTGGGAGCGCTACCGCGACAGCACGGAGCGGGACGCCGCGCCCAACCGCCTCGTCATCGTCATCGAGGAGGCGCACAAGTTCGTGGACCGCTCCGTGGCCGGGCAGAGCATCTTCGGTCAGATCGCGCGCGAGCTGCGCAAGTACAACGTCACGCTGCTCGTCATCGACCAGCGCCCCAGCCAGATCGACCCCGAGGTGCTGTCGCAGATCGGCACGAAGTTCTGCCTGCAGCTGGACGGCGACGCCGACGTGGAGGCGCTCGTGGGCGGGGCCGCCGGACGGAGTGGCCTGCGGCAGGTCATCGCCGCGCTGGAGAGCAACCGTCAGGCGCTCGTCTTCGGCCACGCGCTGCCCATGCCCGTGGTCGTGCGCACGCCCGACGCCGCCGACGCCGCGGCCACGCGCGCATCCCTGCGCCGCCGCCTGGGCCTTCCCGAAACGGAGGCGGGGAGCCCCGCGGGCGACCTCTTCGGCCCGTCTCCGGGGGACTAGCCGGACGCGGCCTCGGAGGGAGCGGCGGCGCCGCCGCCGGGCCGCAGCCGCCGCAGGAAGCGCCCCACGTCGCCGCGCTCCCACGCCACCAGCAGCTGCGCGGCCACGAAGATGCTGCTGTAGGTGCCCGCGATCACGCCCACCAGCAGCACGAGCAGGAAGTTCTGGATGGTGACGCCGCCGATGAGGAACATGGCCACGATCGTGAGCACCGTCACGAACGAGGTGTTGACGGAGCGCACGAGCGTCTCCGTGAGGCTCACGTTGACGGCCTCGGCGAAGGGCACGTAGGCGTCGCGCGAGGTCACCTCGCGCACGCGGTCGAAGACCACGATGGTGTCGTGCACGGAGAAGCCGATGACCGTGAGGATGGCCACGATGAAGGCGGTGTCCACCTCCGTGCCCGCGAACTTGGCCAAAAGCGAGAAGAGGCCGAGCACGATCACGGAGTCGTGGATGAGGGCGAGCACGGCGCAGAGGCCGTAGCGCCAGGGGCTGGCCTGGCGGCGGAAGGCGAAGGCCACGTAGATGAGGATGGCCGCCGCCGCCGCCGCCACCGCCAGCGTCGCGTCCCGCGCGATCTCCGAGGAGACCGTGCCCGACACGGTGGCGAAATCGCGGCGCTGCACCTCCCCGAACTCCGCCTCCAGGGCGGCGATGATGTCGTCGATTTCGCCGGGGGCCGCCGGTCCCGCCGCCGCCGTCAGGGGGGGCGCGCCCTCCAGCTCGACGGTGCGCACGAGGAAGGTGTCCGCGCCCGCGCCCTGCACGCGCGCCTCCTCGTGGCCCAGCCGCCCCAGCGCCCCGCGCAGGCCCTCGGCGTCCGTGGCGCCGGGCTCGAAGACGAGCGTGAAGGTGGAGCCGCCCGTGAACTCGATGCCCGCGCGCAGGGAGGGGGGCACGGCCAGCGTGACCACCGCCGCCGCGAACACCGCCAGCGACAGCCCCAGCGTGATCCAGCGGCGCCGGGCGAAGGAGATGAAGCTGGGGCGGGCCGCGCCCTCGCCGTCGCCGGGGGCGTCCGCCGCCGCCAGGGGCGCGGCGTTGAACAGCCACGTCGAGCGCGCGATGCGCGTGCCCGTGAAGAGGCGCAGGAAGGTGCGCGTCACGACGATGGCCGAGAACATGCTCACGGCCACGCCGATGGCCAGCGTGATGGCGAAGCCGCGCACGAACGAGGCCCCGAACTGGTCGCCGAACCAGAAGAGGATGGCGCAGCTGATGAAGGTGGCGATGTTGGAGTCGCGGATGGACGGCCACGCGCGCCGGAAGCCCGTCTCCGCCGCCGCCGCCAGCGGCCGCCCGCGCCGCAGCTCCTCCTTCATGCGCTCGAAGATGAGGATGTTGGCGTCCACCGCCATGCCCACCGAGAGGATGAAGGCGGCGATGCCGGAGAGCGTGAGCGTGACCGGCCACAGCTTGAACACGCTGAGCGTGATGAGCGCGTAGACGACGAGGGCGAAGGCCGCCAGCAGTCCGGGGAAGCGGTAGTAGAGGATCATGAAGGCGAGCACGGCCAGCAGCCCGATCTCGGCGGCGTTCACGGATGCGCGCACGGAGTCGTCGCCGAGGGAGGCGCTCACCTCGTTCGCCTGGATGGTGCGCAGGGGCACGGGCAGCGCGCCCGCGTTCAGCTGGCGCGAGAGGTCCGCCGCCTCGGAGAAGCTGTCCAGCCCCGTGATCGTGCCCACGTCCGAGATGACGCCCTGCACCACGGCGTCCGAAATCTGCTCGTCGTCGAGGTAGATGAGGATGCGCCGCCGCGGGTCGGCCACGTCGAAGCGCAGGGCCCGCGTCGTGATCTGCTCGATGATGTCGGCGCCCTCGTCGGTCGTCTCGAAGTTCACGGCGAAGGTCACGCCGCGCCGTTCGGGCGAGGTGTTGTTCTGCAGGTGCTGGCCCGTCATCTGCACGTTGCGCCCGTCGATCACGCCCGTGGCGGGCACGAGCGCGCCCTCCTCGTCGATCACGAAGTAGGAGAGCGAGGCGGTGCGCCCGATGAGGCGCTCGGCGTCGGGCAGGCTCATGCCCGGCACCTGCACGTCGAGGCGGTTGCCGCTGGCGATCTGGATCTGGGGCTCGACCACGCCGAAGGCGTCCACGCGGCGCTCGATCACCTCGCGCGCCACCAGCAGCGACTCCGTCAGGTCGCCCTCGAAGTCGGCGGGCGGCTCCGCCTGCAGCACGAGGTGCGCGCCGCCCTGCAGGTCCAGCCCCAGGCGCATGGTCGTGCGCTCGAAGCCGCCGATGCTGATGCCGCGCCCCGAGGGCCAGAAATCGCCCGGCAGGTAGCGGCCCGGCGCGCTCGGCCAGACCACGAAGAGGCAGAAGACGCTGACCGCGAGGATGGCCAGGAAGACCCCGGCGGTGGAGGCCCTAGGCATGGGGATCGGCGGCCTCGCCCGCGCCCGCGGCCACGACGGCGGGCGGCGCCTCCCCCGGCGCGGGCTCCAGCGTCGTCAGGCGCCGCTCGATCGCCTCCGTGAGGGCGCGCACGCGGATGCCCGGCGCGATCTCGATGAGCAGCTCCGTGGGGCCGTCGGGCGGCGCCAGCACGTCCTTCACCTCGCCGATGATGCCGCCCGTCGTCACCACCTCGTCGCCGATGCGCAGCTCGCGCACCGCCCGCTTGCGCTGCCGCTGCTGCTTGAGCACCGGCTGGAGCAGGATGAAGTAGAACGCGGCCACGGCGAGCACCGTGTAGAAGATGACGCTGAGCATCACGGCCATGCGGGCTGCCCTCCGGCCCCGCGATGGTAGGCCAGCCCCCGCGATCGGTCCACCCGCGGACGCGCGGCGGCGCTCCCCGTGGCACGCTGGAGGGGCCATGCGCATCGCCCTCGTCTCCGACGCGCACGCGAACCTGGCCGCGCTGGAGGCGGTGCTGGCGGACGCCGAACGGCGCGGCGCGGACGCCGTCTGGAACCTCGGCGACACGGTCGGCTACGGGCCCGACCCCAACGATGTGGTCGCGCGCCTGCGGGAGGCGGGCGCGCGCTGCGTGGCCGGCAACCACGACGCCGTGGCCACCGGCGCCATGAGCGCGGACGGCTTCAACCCGCTGGCGGCGCAGGCGGCGGCGTGGACGCGCGCGCGGCTGGACGCGGAAGCGGCGGCCTTCCTCGCGGGCCTGCCGACGGTCGCCACGGAGGGGGACTGGAGCCTCGCGCACGGCACGCTGCGCGACCCCCTGCGCGAGTACCTGATCACGGCGGCGGCGGCGGAGGCGCACTTCGCGCGGCAGGAGACGCCCTGGAGCGCCGTGGGGCACACGCACTTGCCACTGCTCGTGCGCATGGGCGCGGCGGGCGTGGAGGCGGAGCGGCCCGGGGCGGGCGTTGCGGCGGCGCTGGGCGAGGGGCCGCTGTGCGTGAATCCCGGGTCCGTGGGGCAGCCGCGCGACGGCGATCCGCGCGCCTCCTGGGCGCTCGTGGACGAGGCCGCGGGCACGGTCGCGCACCACCGCACGCCCTACGACGTGGCCGCCACGCAGCGGCGCATGGCGGCGGCGGGCCTGCCCGCGGCGCTGGCGGAGCGGCTTTCGCGCGGGCGCTGAGCGCGGCCCATTGACGGCGCGCGCGGCGCTTCGTACCGTCACCGGCATCCCACCGCAGCGGAGGGCCGGGGCGTGGCGCGCCGCCTGTACGATCCGTCCGACGCGCGCCGCCTGCTCAACCCGGGGCCGGTGAGCATCGTCACGGCCAGCTGGCGGGGGAGCGCCAACGCCGCGCCCGTGGCGTGGACGGCGCCGCTCTCCATGTCGCCGCCGCTGGTGGGCGTGGTCCTGCACCCGGGGCGGCACACGGCGGACATGATCCGCTTCAGCGAGGAATTCGCGCTCAACGTCCCGGGGCCGGAGCTGCTGCGCGAGACGGCCTTCTTCGGCAGCCGCACGGGCGCGGACGAGAACAAGGTCGAGGGCAGCGGGCTGGCGACGTTCGCGGCGCTGCGCGTGGACGCGCCCCTGCTCGACGGCTGCCTCGCCTGGATCGAATGCGGCCTGCGCGACGTGATCCCCCTGGGCGACCACGTGCTCTTCGCCGGCGAGGCCGTGAGCGTGCAGGCGCTGGAGGAGGCCTACGCCGAACGCTGGCTGCTGGAGGAGCGCGTCTTCAGCCCGCTCACCTTCCTCGGCGGGCGCTGGTACGCGCAGGCGCTGGAGGCGCGCGAGGCCGAATTCGAGGTGGACGCGCAGGGCGGGCTCATGGGCGAAAGCGCGGCCAGCCGCGAGGAGCGCGAGGAGACGGAGGCGCGCGAGGCCGAGCTGCGCGAGCGCGAGGGCGACGACGCGGAGCTCAGCGCGGGCTAGAGGCCTCCCCCTGCCCGCGCGCCTCGATGGGCTCGTAGACGCGCGACTTCTCCCCGGCGTAGACGGCGGCCGGGCGGATGAGGCGGTTGTCGGCGTACTGCTCCAGCAGGTGCGCGCTCCAGCCGGCGATGCGGGCCACCGCGAAGATGGGCGTGTAGAGGTCGTTGGGGATGCCCAGCATGCGGTAGACGGAGGCGCTGAAGAAGTCGACGTTGGGGTAGAGGGGACGCCCCGCGAGGCGCTCCGCGAGGTAGTCGCGCACCTTGCGGGAGAGGTCGAAGTAGTGGCGGTCGGGGGAGGTTTCGGCCAACTGCTCGCCTAGCCGCTCGAGGATGATGGCGCGCGGGTCGGTGGCCTTGTAGACGCGGTGGCCGATGCCCATCACGCGCTCGCCGCGGGCCAGCATGGCCTCGATGTGGGACTCGATGTTGGAGGCCTCGCCGATCTCCTCGAGCATCTGGAAGACGCGGTCGTTGGCCCCGCCGTGGAGCGGCCCCTTGAGCGTGCCGATGGCCGAGGCGATGGCCGAGTACATGTCGCTCATGGTCGAGGCCGTGACCAGCGCGGAGAAGGTGGAGGCGTTCATCTCGTGCTCGGCGTGGAGCGTCATGGCCACGTCGAAGACGCGCGTCTCCAGCTCGTTCGGCTCCTTGCCGAGCAGCATCCAGAGGAAGTTGGCGGCGTGGCCGAGATCCTCGCGCGGCTCGAGGATGTCGAGGCCCTGGCGCTGGCGGTGGAAGGCGGAGACGACCGTGGGCATGCGCGCCGTCAGCCGCGCCGCCGTGCGCTTCAGCTGCTCGTGCGAGAGGTCGTTCGACTTCGGGTCGAGCGCGCCCAGCGCGGTGATGCAGATCTCGAGCGCGCGCATGGGCCGCGTGTGGCCCGCCAGCTCGGGAATGAGCGTGCGGTTCAGGTCCGAGAGCGGGCGCTCGGCCATGAGGAAGGCCTTCGCGTCGGCCAGCTCGCGCCCGGTGGGCAGGCGCAGGTTCCAGAGCAGGAAGGCCGTCTCCTCGAAGCTGGCGTTCTCGGCCAGGTCGAAGATGTCGTAGCCGGCGTAGACGAGCGTGCCCGCCTGGCCGTCGATGGTGCAGAGCTTCGTGGCGGCCACGTTGACGCCCTCGAGGCCGCGCTGGATTTCGGTGGTCACGGGGAAACCTCGTTTCTCACGCGGGCGCGGCGCGCCCGTCGGGTTCGATGTGCGTGCCTTCCATCCTACCAACCTCGCGCGCGGGCGGGGCGGCGCGCCAGTCACGCGGAAAGGCGCTCGGCCACGAGCGCGCCCATGCGCGCCGTGCCCACCACGGTCGCGCCCGGCGCCTCGATGTCGGGGGTGCGGTAGCCGTCGGCGAGCACCGCGTCCACGGCGGCCTCGATGGCGGCGGCCTCGGCCTCGAGGCCGAGCGAATGGCGCAGCATGAGGGCCGCGCTCAGGATCATGGCGATGGGGTTGGCCCTGCCCTGCCCGGCGATGTCGGGGGCGGTGCCGTGGATGGGCTCGTACATGCCCATGCCCGCGCCCCCCCGCCCGCGCGCGCCGAGGCTGGCGGACGGCGCCATGCCCATCGACCCGGCCAGCACCGAGGCCTCGTCCGTGAGGATGTCGCCGAACATGTTCTCGGTGACGATCACGTCGAAGTCGGCGGGACGGGTGACGAGGTGCATGGCGCAGGCGTCCACGAGCAGGTGCCCGAGCGCGACGTCGGGGTACTCGCCCGCGAGCTCCGTCGCCACCTCGCGCCAGAGGCGGCTGGTGTCGAGCACGTTGGCCTTGTCCACGCTCGTGAGCCGGCGGCGGCGTCCGCGCGCCAGCTCGAAGCCGGTGCGCAGGATGCGCTCGATCTCGCGCTCGCTGTAGCGCACGGTGTCCACGGCCTGGCGCCCGCGGCTGTTGCTCCAGCGCTTGCGCGGCTTGCCGAAGTAGACGCCGCCCGTCAGCTCGCGCACGACGATCATGTCCACGCCGCGCAGCACCTCGGGCTTGATGGCGGAGGCGTCGGCAAGCAGCGGGTTGACGCGCACGGGGCGCAGGTTGGCGTAGAGGCCGAGGCCCTTGCGCAGGCCGAGGATGGCCTGTTCAGGGCGCACGGCGGCGGCGGGGTCGTCCCACCTGGGGCCGCCCACGGCGCCGAAGAGGACGGCGCGCGCGCGGCGGGCGGCCTCGATCGTCCCGTCCGGGAGCGCCGCGCCGTGCCGGTCGATGGCGGCGCCGCCCACGTCGGCGCGCTCGTAGCGGAACTCGTGGCCGAAGCGGCGCTCGACGGCGGCCAGCGCGCCCAGCGCCTCCTCGAGCACCTCGGGGCCGATGCCGTCGCCGGGGGCGAGCAGGATGGAGAAGGCGGTCATGGGCGCGCAGTCTACCCGTTCGGCGCGAACGCGGGATCGCGCCCCGCGAGGGCGTCCGCCAGCAGGCGCAGGTAGCGCTCGCGCGAAACCGTCTCCGCGCCGAGGGCGGCGAGGTGGGGCGCGGGCAGCTGCGCGTCGATGAGGGTCACGCCCTCCGCGAGGGCGTGACGGCAGAGGGCGAGCAGCGCGATCTTGGAGGCGTCGGACACGCGGTGGAACATCGACTCGGCCTGGAAGAGACCGCCCGCGCGCAGGCCGTAGAGGCCGCCGACGAGCGCGCCCTCCGCGTCGCGCGTCTCGAAGCTGTGGGCGTGGCCGAGGGCGTGCAGGCGCAGCCACGCGCGCGTCAGGGCGGGCGTGATCCAGGTGCCCTCGGGGCGGTCCGCGCAGCCCGCGACGACGCGCGCGAAATCGGCGTCGACGGTGACGCGGAAGCGGCCCCGGCGCAGCCGCCGCGCTAGCCGCCGGGGCGCGTGCAGGCGCGCGGGCCGCAGGATGGCGCGCGGGTCGGGCGACCACCAGAGCGCGTCCACGCCGCCGTGGGGCCAGGCGAAGAGCCCGGCCCGCGCCGCCGCCACGATCGTTTCGGGGGCGAGGTCGCCGCCGCGCGCGGCGGGGGCGTCGGGCGGGGCCTCGCGCGCGTCCGGGAAGACGTAGCGGGGCGGCGGCAGGGGGCGGGGCGGGACGTACGCGCTCGCGTCGATGGCCACGAAGGGCGCCGCGGACGCGGGGGCGTCAGGGGGTTGCGCCGTCGGGTCCGTCCGCACCGGACGGCGGGGGGCCCGTTCAGCAGCCGGGCTGGCCGTAGTCCCCGCAGCAGCCGGCGCGCGTGCGCGCCTTGCGCCAGGTGTTGCGCAGGGCGAGGCGCAGGCGGGGGCCGAACGGCAGGTGCGAACGGCGCCAGTTGGCGCGCGCCGCGGCGAGGCTGGGGCGGCGCGCGCCGCCGCTCACGGGGACGCCTCCGCGGCGGGCGCGGTGGACGGGTAGTGGCCGTCGGGGCGGCGCGCCTCGAAGGCGGCGATGTCGTCCTCGCGTTCGAGCGTGAGGCCGATGGCGTCGAGCCCCTCCAGCAGGTTGCGGCGCACGGCGTCGTCGATGGCGAAGGAGCGCGCGAAGGCGCCGTCGGCGGTGGCCACGGTGCGCGCCTCGAGATCCACCACGAGCTCGGCCTCGGGCAGCTCCTCCGCGCGCGCCATGAGGAAGTCCACGTCCGCGGCGTCGAGGACGACGGTGAGGAGGCCGATCTTGGCGCAGTTGTTGCGGAAGATGTCGGCGAAGGAGGGGGCGACGATGGCGCGGAAGCCGTGGTCCTCCAGCGCCCAGGGGGCGTGCTCGCGGGAGGAGCCGCAGCCGAAGTTGGCGCCCGCGAGCAGCACGGGCGCGCCCGCGAAGGCGGGATCGTTGAGCACGAATTCGGGATCCTTGCGCCAGTCGTCGAAGAGGAACTCGCCGAAGCCGCTGCGCTCGATGCGCTTCAGGTACTTGGCGGGGATGATCTGGTCGGTGTCCACGTCGGCGCGGTTGAGGGGCAGGGCGCGGCCGCGCACCGTCTCGAAGCGGCGCATCAGTCCGTCTCCCACTCGCGCACGTCGACGAAGTGGCCGGCCACGGCGGCGGCGGCGGCCATCTGCGGGCTGACGAGGTGGGTGCGCCCGCCGGGCCCCTGGCGGCCCTCGAAGTTGCGGTTCGAGGTGGAGGCGCAGCGTTCCCCCGGCAGCAGGATGTCGGGGTTCATGCCGAGGCACATGGAGCAGCCCGCGTCGCGCCACTCGAAGCCGGCGGCGCGGAAGACCTCGTCCAGCCCCTCGGCCTCGGCGGCGGCCTTCACGAGGCCCGAGCCGGGCACCACCATGGCGCGCACGCGGCCGGCCACGCGCCGCCCGCGCACGCAGGCGGCGGCGGCGCGCAGGTCCTCGAGGCGCGAGTTCGTGCAGGAGCCGATGAACACGCGGTCGAGGGGGATGTCGGCGAGGGCCGTGCCCGGTTCGAGGTCCATGTAGCGCAGGGCGCGCGCGGTCTGCTCGCGGGCGGCCTCGCCGGGGGCGTCGGCGGGGTCGGGCACGCGCCCCGTGACGGGCGCGCTCTGGGCCGGCGTCGTGCCCCACGTGACGCACGGCTCGATGGCGGCCCCGTCCAGCTCGACGGTGGCGTCGTACCCGGCGTCCCCGTCGCCGGCGAGGGCGCGCCAGCGGTCGAGGGCGCGCTCCCAGTCGGCCCCCGCGGGGCTGGCGGGCCGTCCCTCCAGCCAGGCGAAGGTGACGTCGTCGGGGGCCACGAGGCCCGCGCGCGCGCCCGCCTCGATGCTCATGTTGCAGACGGTCATGCGGCCCTCCATGGAGAGGGCGCGGATCACGTCGCCGCGGTACTCGACCACGTGGCCCGCGCCGCCGCCCACGCCGATGGCCCGGATCACGGCGAGGATCACGTCCTTGGCCGTGACGCCGCGGGCCAGCTCGCCGTTCACCTCCACGGCCATGGCGCGCGGCGGGGCCTGGGGCAGCGTCTGCGTGGCCAGCACGTGCTCCACCTCGGAGGTGCCGATGCCGAAGGCGAGGGCCCCGAACGCGCCGTGCGTGGAGGTGTGGCTGTCGCCGCAGACGATGGTCATGCCCGGCTGGCTGAGGCCCTGTTCGGGGCCGATCACGTGCACGATGCCCTGGCGGGGGTCGTCGATGTCGTAGAAGGGCACGCCGAAGGCCGCGCAGTTGTCGCGCAGCGCCTCCGTCTGGCGCACGGAGAGGGGATCGTCCCAGGGGCGCTCGCGGCCCTCGGTGGGCACGTTGTGGTCGACGGTGGCGAGCGTGCGGTCGGGCCGCCGCACGCGCCGCCCGGCCAGGCGCAACCCCTCGAAGGCCTGCGCCGAGGTGACCTCGTGCACGAGGTGGAGGTCGATGTAGAGCAGGTCGGGGAGCCCCTCCTCGCGGCGCACGAGGTGCTCCTCCCAGATCCTGGCGGCGATGGTCGTCATGCGCTCCTCTCCGGCGGTGGCGGATCCCGCGCCCTATTCTCCCCCCTCGCGCGCGATCCCGCACGCGCGCGGCGGCGGCGCGGAAAGGGGGCAGGCGCCGCAGCCGCCGCGCGCGCAGTGGCGGGCGTGCAGGTCGAGCCCGCCCTGCAGGGCTGCGGCGCGGGCGAGGGGGGCGCCTCCGCCCGCGTCCAGCCAGCGCGCGAGCGGGCGCAGCTGGCCGTAGGGGGCGGGCGCGGGCAGGGCGCGGAAGCGGTCGAGGGCCTCGCGCGCGGGCCACACGTCCGCGCCCAGGGCGGCGGGCAGCACGGCGTTCACGGTCAGCTCGAGGGCGGCGCCAGCGCCGATGCCGGGGACGCGCAGGGTGCGGGGCGCGGCGGCGGGCCTGGCCAGCGCTTCCGGCCAGACCGGGCGGGCGTCGGGCCAGAGGCGCGCGCAGAGGGCGGCGAGCGCGTCCAGGCGGCGTTCGGGGAAGGCCGCGGGGCGCAGGCCGCGGCGGGACAGGGGCAGCCCCCGCGCGGCCTCGCGCAGGGCCCCGGCGAGCGCCTCCGCGCGGCGCGCCTCCGGCGCGGCGGGGGCGCGTTCGAGGAGCGCGGGCAGGGGCAGGCGGCGCGCCGCCTCGGCGAAGGCCTCGCGGTTGCGGCGTCCCCCCAGCGTCTCCAGCGCGAGGGCGTGGAGCACGGACGCGGGGCCGCGCGCCGCCGCCCAGTGGCGCGCCCGCGAGGTCTTCGCGCGCAGGCGCTCGAGGCCGAGCCGTTCGAGGGCGGCGTCGGGCGGGGCGAGGCGGGCCGCCGCCGCGCAGGGCGGCTCGAAGGCGGGCGGCGCGGCCTCCGGCGGGGGCGCCACGGCGAGGGCGATGGCGCGTCCGCCGTCGTGGAGGGTGACGAGCGCGCCGCCGTCGTTCTCCTCCACCACGTGCAGGACGACGCGCGCGTAGGCGGGGTCGCGGTGGTGACCGTGGGCGCGCCAGCCGCCCGCGCGCAGGTGGAACTCCACGTCGCCCCGCAGCTCCGCGCCGTCCAGCTCGACCACGGCGTCGCGCGCGTCGGGGCCGTGGCCGGGGGCGGGCACGCCCGGGAAGCGCACGCGCAGGGAGCGCCCGTCGGCCACGCGGTCGGGGGCGCGCAGGCCCGCGAACCAGCGCGCGGCGAGCGCGGCCTCGCCGCGGGGCGCGGCGTCCCACGGCGCGGGCGTCTCCGCGAGGGAGGGCCACGCGGGCGCGAGCGCGGCGGCGGCGCTCACGGCCCCTCCCCCCGCTCCGGCGGCGAGGCGTCGTACGGCTCGATCTCCTCCTCGAACATGCGCAGCACGGTGAGGCTGGCGCCGCGCGGCGCGTACAGCCCCCGCTCCCACTCGCTCACCGTCTGCTGGCGCACGCCGAGGCGGCGGGCGAGGGCGGCCTGGCTGAGGCCCGCGCGGCGGCGCAGGCGCCGCACGCGCCCGCCGTCGCCGCGCTCGCTCCCGGAAGGCGTCATGCGGCCATGTTACACGGTAGCGCGTAGCCCGTCAGCGCGTCGCGCTAGCCGCTCACCGCCGCCCCGGCGAGCGCGCCGCGACGGGACAGCTCGGCGCGCAGGTCCAAAAGGGCCGTGTAGGTGACGAGCACGTCGAGGGCGGGGCCGCCGTCGGGCACGGGCGCGGCGGCGACGGCGTCGAGGAAGGCCGCGGGCGCGCGCGTCACGGCGGCGGGGGCGGGCCAGCCCGCGTAGCGCAGGCGCAGGGCGGCGTCGGCGGCGCGGTCGCCCCCCGCGCGGCAGCGGCGCACGCTCCCCGCCAGCCGCTCGAACCCGGCGTCCCAGATCCAGCTCACGTCGCGCCCGTCGGCGAAGCGGTCGTTGAGCAGGAAGGCCACCTCGGACGCGCCCTCCTCCTCCAGCTGGCGCAGGGCCTCGGTGGCCCCCGCCGGGTTCTTGCACAGCAGCAGGCGCAGGCGGCGGCCCGCGAAGGCGACCGTCTCCCCGCGCCCGAAGGCGGGGCGGGCGGCGGCGAGGCCCGCGCGGATGGCCTCTGCGGGCAGGCCGAGGACGCGCGCGAGAGCGATGGCGGCGAGCGCGTTGCCGGCGTTGTAGCGCCCGCGCAGGGGCAGCGCCAGCGTCCCCAGCCCGGGCGCCTCGAGGCGCAGGCCGTCGGGCGCGTCCGCGATGGCGGCGGCGGCGGTGTCCGGCGCGGGGCGGGCGCGCCCGCAGCCCTCGCAGCGCCAGTCGCCGAGGTGGGCGGCGTAGCGCCCGGCGTAGCGGTAGGCGGCCCCGCAGGCGCGGCACCAGCGCGCGTCGGCGGGGCCGGGATCGCCCGCGTCGGCGCGCGCCCCGGCGAGGGAGTGCCAGTGCACGGGGCCGCGCCAGTCCAGCGCCAGCTCGGCCACAGCGGGGTCGTCGGCGTTGAGCACGAGCGTGGCGTCGGGCGGCAGCGCGGCGAGCGCCTCGCGCCAGCGCGCGGCCACGCTCTCCACCTCGCCGTAACGGTCGAGCTGGTCGCGGAAGAGGTTGGTGAAGGCCACGGCGCGGGGGCGCAGGGCGCGCGCGGCGTCGGGCAGGGCGGCCTCGTCCGTCTCCATGAGGGCCAGGGCGCGGGCGTCGCGGGGGCGTCCGCGCCAGTCCGACGCGGCGGCCAGCGCCGAGGCGATGCCGCGCGTGAGGTTCGACCCCGCGCGGTTGTGCGCGACGGGCCGTCCGGCGGCGGCCAGCATCCCCGCCAGCAGGCGCGCGGTGGTGGTCTTGCCGTTCGTGCCCGTGATCAGCACCGCGCCCCCCGCGAGGCGCCGCGCGAGCGCCGCCGCCACGTCCGGGGCGATGCGCTCGGCGAGCAGGCCGGGGAGGGCGGTGCCGCCTCCGCGTCCGAGGCGCGGGACGAGCGCGGCGGCGCCCTTCGCCGCCCAGAGGGCGAGCAGCGCGCGCGCGTTCACGGGGCCGCGGTCATGCCCGCTCGGCGCTCCGCCCCAGCGCTCAGCCTCATCGCACATTATCCCGTGAGCGGGATGATAGGCTCTCCGAGGACGAAACGGGCGATGGCCGTTCCCGCTATCAGGAAGAGTGGGATGCAGCAGGATAGCGTCGAGTGATACGGACTCTCTGCGCCGAACCGCCACGATGTCCGAAGCCGTAGGTGGCGTTCGATGCATGGGGGGAGACTTCCGGTCTTGTACTTTACCCCTGAAGGGAAGGTTGTAGCGGCTGTTCGAGTTGAACGGGGGTCGAGGTAAATGAGGTCCACGGACTGGCCGGGCAGGGCAACCTCGTCGCGCAGGACATCGAGGCAGTCGTCCGCGAAGAGGATTCGGTTCATGTCGGCATGGCCCGCGGGCCACACGATACCACGGACCGCGCCCCGCGCGCGAAGATTGCCGCCCATCGCGTTGACGCCTTCCGCGCCCTCTGGCACAGTTACCCCACGGACTTAGTGTAGCGAATACACGAAGTCCGGGGAGGGACGGCCATGACCACGCCCGTCGCCGCATCCGACCGCGCCGCCCTGCTGGAACGGTACAGCGACCCCGAGACCTGCCCGACCGACCGGCTGGAGCCGCTGCCCCTCGTGGACGAGCCCGCCTTCGTCAGCTGGCAGCAGGAGATCCCGCGCTCCTACCTCGGCCTGCCCCCGCAGGAGCTGGACCGCCGCATCCGCGAGGCGCGCGCCGCCCTCGGTTCGCGCCTCGTCGTGCTCGGCCACCACTACCAGCGCGACGAGGTCATCCGCTACGCCGACCACACGGGCGACAGCTTCAAGCTCGCGCGCCACGCCGCCGCGCAGGAGGGCATCGAATACGTCCTCTTCTGCGGCGTGCATTTCATGGCCGAGTCCGCCGACATCCTCACGCCGCCCGGGGTGGCCGTGATCCTGCCCAACATGGCGGCGGGCTGCTCCATGGCGGACATGGCCGACCCCGCCGACGTGTTCGCCGCCTGGGACGAAATGACGGTGGCGCTCCCCGGCGAGCGCGTCATCCCCGTCACCTACATGAACAGCGCCGCCAGCCTCAAGGCCTTCGTGGGCCGCCGCGAGGGCATCGTCTGCACCTCCAGCAACGCCCCGCGCACGTTCGAGTACGCCTTCGCGCGCGGCGACAAGGTGCTCTTCTTCCCCGACCAGCACCTGGGCCGCAACACCGGCTTCGACATGGGCATCCCCCTCGACGAGATGGTCGTGTGGGACTGGCGCAAGCCGCTCGGCGGTAACGACCCCGAGGCGCTCGCGCGCGCCCGCGTCATCCTCTGGAAGGGGCACTGCAGCACGCACCAGCGTTTCTCCGTCGAGCAGATCGAGCGGGCGCGCGCGGAGCGTCCCGGCGTCAACGTGATCGTCCATCCCGAATGCTCGCGCGAGGTGATGGCGGCGGCGGACGCCAGCGGCTCCACGGAGCGCATCATCCAGGCCCTCGCCGAGGCGCCCGCGGGCTCCGTCTGGGGCGTGGGCACGGAGATCAACCTCGTCAACCGGCTCGCCGCCGAACACCCCGACAAGACGGTCTTCTGCCTCGACCCCGTCGTCTGCCCCTGCAGCACGATGTACCGCATCCATCCCGCCTACCTCGCGTGGACGCTGGAGGAGCTGGTCGCGGGGCGCGTGGTGAACCGCGTGGCGGTGGACGCGGAGACGCGCGAGTGGTCGCTCGCGGCGCTCGAACGGATGCTGGCCCTGCCGTAGCCCGCGCTCCGTTCCCGTATCGTTCGCCCGGGGGGAGGACGCGCATGGAAGCACCCCTGTCCCGGCGCGAGCGGCTGCTCTACGCCTCCGGCTCGCTGGGCGGCAACGCCCTCTCGCGCGCCCGCGACCTCTGGCTCCTCGCCTTCTACCTGGGCGACCTCGACGACGGCGACCCGGCGCGTCGGGGCGCGGCCATCGCCATCGGCGCGGCCATCGTCGCGGTGCGCCTGATCGAGGCCTTCGACGACCCCATCATCGGCTACTGGAGCGACCGCACGCGCTCCCGTCTGGGCCGCCGCATCCCCTTCGTGCTCAGCGCCACGCCCTTCCTCGCCATCTTCTTCGTGCTCGTCTGGCTGCCGCCCGATCCGGGCGAAACCTGGGCCAACGTCATCTTCCTCTTCGGGATGCTGTGGCTCTTCAACCTCTTCTCCACGCTCTCCGGCGGGCCCTTCGAGTCGCTCCTGCCGGAGATCGCGCGGCGCGAGGACGACCGCCTCTCCATCGTGGGCTGGCAGGTGGCGTTCGGCCTCGTCGGCACGGCCATCGGCTTCGTGTTCAGCAGCCTCCTGATCGACTGGGTGGGCTACGCGGGCATGGCCATGATCATCGCCGCCATCGCGCTCGTCTCGCGCTACGTGGCGCTGGCGGGGGCGTGGAAGCGCTCCATCGCGGTCTCGCGCGAACTCGCGGAGGCGCCGGGCGAGCGCGTGCCCATGCGCGCGGCCATCCTCACCTGCCTGCGCAACGGCCAGTTCCTCGTCTTCCTGCCCTCGTTCATCCTCTACAACGCCGGCATCCTCATGATCATCGGCGTGCTGCCCTTCTACGCCGACGCCGTGGTGGGCAGGGACGACACGCTCACGGTGGCCGTCCTCTCCGGCTCGGCGCTCGTCGGCGTGGCGCTCGTGCTGCCCGTCGCGGTCGTGCTCGCGCGCCGCCGCTCCAAGCGCGCCGTCTACGGCTGGGGGATGGTGTTCGCGGGCCTCTGGTTCCCGCTCTTCGCGTTCGCGGGCTTCCTGCCGGGCGTCCATCCGCTGGCGCAGGGGATCGTCTACGCGCTCATCGCGGGGGTCGCCATCGCGCCCGTGCAGACCTTCCCCAACGCGCTCCTCGCCGACATCACCGACTACGACACCGTGCTCACGGGGCAGCGGCGCGAGGCCACCTTCTACGCCACGCACGAGACGCTGCAGAAGATCGCGGGGGCGGCGGCGCCCGGCCTGCTCGTGCTGCTCCTGCTGGCCGGCTCGACCGCCGACGACCCGCTCGGCATCCGCCTCGTGGGGCCGGTGGCGGGCGCGCTGGCGCTGGCGGGCTACGTGGTCTTCCGGCGCTACTGGCTGCCCGACCGCGTGACCGCGGAGACGGTGGCGCGCGGCCCCGCCTGAGGCGCGTCAGGTTCCGTCGCCGCCTTCCCCGCGGTCGCCTCCAGCTGCCGCTCCAGCTCCCGCAGCGACTCGTAGGCGGCGTGCACGGTGAGCAGCAGCGACTCGCGCGACTGGGCGGTCACGCCCGCGCGCAGCCGCTCCTCCTTGGCCGCGTCCAGGTTGTTGATGATGAGCGCGGTGAAGAGGTTGAAGACGACGAAGGCGCCCAGCACCACGAAGCTCACGAAGTAGAGCCACGCCAGCGGGTGCAGCTCCATGGCCGTGTACATGATGTCGGTCCAGTCCTCGAGCGTGACCACGCGGAAGAGGGAGAGCAGGGAGACGCCGAGGTTGTGCCAGTGGGTGGGGTCGTGCTCGCTGAAGAGCTGGTAGCCGACGATGGCGTAGATGTAGGTGAGCACGCTCATGAGGGCCACGATGTGGGCCATGCCGGGGATGGAGCGCACGAGCGTGGTCACCAGCAGGCGCAGCTCGGGCACGACCGAGACCAGCCGCAGCACGCGCAGCAGCCGCGCCTTGCGCGCCACCAGCGCGAGCACGCCCACCGCCGGGATGAGCGACAGCACGATGATGGAGAAGTCGAAGACGTTCCAGGGGTCGCGGAAGTAGCGGTCGAGGCGGGGTGCCTCGGCGAACAGCTTGAGCGCCGCCTCCACGATGAACACGCCCAGCACCAGCCACTGCCCGGCGTCCAGCCACGCCCCGTGGCGTTCGACCACCGCGGAGGAGGTCTCCAGCCCCAGCAGGGCGCCGCTGAAGAGGATGAGCGCGACGATGCCGATTTCGAAGCGGCGGGAATGGGTGAAGCGGTGGGCCAGCCCCCGCGCGCCCGTGCGATGCGGTTGCGTCGGCGTCTCCATGCGGCCTCCGGACGCGCCGGACGGGCCCCTCCGCCGCGGCGCCGTGATGGCCATGAGGATAGCGCGGGCGGCGCGCGCCGCGCCCGTCAGCGGTCCGGGTCGCGGTCCCGCTCCGCCGCGAAGCGCTCCACCTGCTCCTCCAGCCGTCGCAGGGACTCGCGCGCCGCGCGCAGCTCGTGCAGCAGGGACTCGCGCGTGCGGTCCGCGTCCTCCCCCTCGTCATCCTCCCGCCGCGTCTGCCGCACGACGTCGAGGTTGTTCACGATGAGCGCCGTGAACAGGTTGATGACGACGAAGGTGGCCAGCACCACGAAGCTCGCGAAGAAGATCCAGGCGGTGGGATGCAGCTCCATGGCCGCGTACATGATGTCGGTCCAGTCCTCCAGCGTGATGATGCGGAAGAGGGAGAGCAGGGAGATGCCGAGGCTGTGCCAGTGCGTGGGGTCGTGGTCGTGGAACAGCTGGTAGCCGATGACGCCGTAGACGTACATGAGGGCGCTCATGAGGATGAGGATGTGCACCATGCCGGGGAGCGACCGCAGCAGCGTGGCCACCAGCAGCCGCAGCTCGGGCACGACCGAGACCAGCCGCAGCACGCGCAGCAGGCGGGCCATGCGCGCCACCGTGGCCAGCGCGCCCACCGCCGGAACGAGCGACGCCACGATGATGAGGAAATCGAAGTCGTTCCAGGGATCGCGGAAGTAGCGGTCGATGCGGGGCGAGACGGCGAACAGCTTGAGCGCCGCCTCCGCGATGAACACGCCCAGGATGGCCCACTGGCCGGCCTCCAGCCAGACCCCGTAGCGCTCGTTCAGCGTGGAGACCGTTTCCAGCCCCAGCAGCAGGGCGTTGGCCAGAATCAGGGCGACGATGAAGTATTCGAAGGCGTGGGAGTACACGGCGCGGCGGACGCGGGCGCGCGTCTCCGGATGCAGCGGCTGCGAGAGCGTCTCCATGGGCCCGTCCCGTCCGCGCAAGCATACCCGCGTCCGCCCGCGCGGCGCGATTCCCCCGCGCCGCGCGCCCGCGTACACTCTCCCCGCCGCCCCGCGCGCGGCCGAGGTTGTCATGCTCTCCCGCTTCCGCTCCCGCCTCCTCCCGATCGCCGTCCTGCTCGCGCTGGCGGCGGCGTTCGCGTTCCCGCCCGGCGACGGCCCGCCCGGGGCCGCCGCGCAGGGCGAGGGCGAGGTCACGCTCACGCTCCTGCACAACAACGACGGGGACTCCGCGCTGCTGCCGCGCGTCAGCGCCGTCGATGCGGTCGAGGTGCCCGTGGGCGGCATCGCCGCCTACAAGGCCGTCGTCGAGCGGGAGGCGGCGGACGCGCGCGCCGCCGGCAACGCCGTGCTCAACGTGTACGCGGGCGACGCCTCCCTCTCCAGCGCCGCGTTCGTGTGCAGCCGCATCGAGGGCAATCCCCTCTTCGACGCCGCCGGGCAGCGCCTCATCCCCTACGACGCCCACATCTTCGGCAACCACGAGTTCGACTCCACGCCCGACTTCACGCGCCTCTTCATCGAGACCTTCGGCGACGAGCCGTTCCTCAGCGCCAACCTCGATTTCTCGGACGAGCCCGGCTTCGCGCCCCTGCTCGACGCCGACGGCCTCATCGAGGCGCCCGTGACGGACGGACGGCCCGTGGGGCGCGCGCTGATCGCGACGGACGGGCCCACGGGCGCGCGCTTCGGCATCGTGGGCGCCACCACGCCCGCGCTCACCAGCATCTCCAGCCCGCGCAACGTGCGCGTCACCGCCGACCTGCCCGCCACCGCCGCCGCCGTGCAGCGGGAGGTCGACCGCCTGCTCGAACGCGGCGTGACGCGCATCATCCTCGTCGCCCACCTGGAGGCGTGGGCCAACTACGCCGCCATCGCGGGGATGCTGCGGGGCGTGGACGTGATCGTGGCGGGCAGCGGCGACGTCGACCACGAACTGCTGCTCAACCCCGACGTCGACGCCGCCCTCCAGCGCCTGCCCGGCGACGCCGCCGAAAGCGACGGCGCCTACCCCTCCCCCGCCGCGGACGCCGACGGACGCACCGTGCACGTCGTCACCACCGCCGGCAGGTACGGCTACGTGGGGCGGCTCGACGTCGTCTTCGACGCGGACGGCGAGGTCGCCCGTGTGCTCACGGCCTCGAGCTACCCGCGTCCGGTCGTGCCCGCGGGCGAGGCCGCGACGGCGGCGGGCTTCGCGGGCGCCGTGACGCCGGACGCGGAGATAGCCGCCGCCATCGATGCGCCGCTGGCCGCCTGCCTCGCCGGCTTCGCCACGACCGTGGTGGCGTCCAGCGCGGTGCCGCTGGACGTGTCCAGCGCGGGCGTGCGCACGCGCGAGAGCAACGCGGGCAACCTCGTGACCGACGCCTTCGTGAGCGCCTACGACCGCCACGCCGCCGAATTCGGCCTGCCCGAGCGCGGCCCCGCCAACCCCGTCGTGGCCGTCCAGAACGGCGGCGGCATGCGCCAGACGGCGGGCGACGTGCTGCCCGCGGGCGGCGCCCCCGGCGACCTCTACCTCGTCGATACGCTCGACGTGCTGCCCTTCTCCAACGGCGTCACCGTCATCCGCAACGTCTCGCCGGAGGATCTGAAGGCCGCCTTCGAGACGTCCATCAACCACGCGCTCACGGGCGGCGGCGGCTTCCTGCAGGTGAGCGGCGTGGCGATCGTGTTCGACGCGGCGCGGCCCGCGGGCGAGCGCGTCGTGAGCCTCGCGCTGGCGGGCGGCGCGCCGGTGGTGGTGAACGGGGCGCTGGCGGAGGGCGCGCCCGCCGTCACCGTGCTCACGAACAGCTTCGTGGCGGCGGGCGGCGATGGCTACCCCATGTTCGCGGCCAACCCCGACCGGATGCAGCTGCCCACCAGCTACGAGCGCGCCTGGCGCGACTACCTGGCGTCGCTCGGAACCGTCGCCGCGGACGACGCGCGCTACGCTCCCGGCGGCGAGGGGCGCATCACCATCCTCGGGCAGGCGGCCCCGCCGCAGTCCGATCCCGCCGCCTACACGAAGTTCTTCGTGGACGAGGCCGTGCGCTACTACCGCGCGAACGGGCGCGAGGCCGCCATCGCCCGCTACACCGACCCCGACAGCGTGGACGGCCAGTGGTACGTCTTCATCCTCGACGAGGAGGGGAACACCGTCGCCCATCCCACGCGCCCCGACTTCATCGGCACCAGCCCGTCCGTGCGCCGCGACGTGAACGGCAAGCCCTACGGCCTGCAGATCGTGGCGGCCCCCGCGGAGGGCGCGTGGGTGGACTACGTGTTCGAGAACCCGGAGACGGGCGAACTGCAGCGCAAGAACACCTGGGTCGTGCGCCGCGACGGGCTGGTCTTCGGCTCCGGCTGGTACGAGCCGGGCACCACCGTGGACGATCCCGCGGCCTTCACCAAAACCTTCGTGCAGCAGGCGTTCGACCTCTACGACGCCATCGGGCGGGAGGCCGCGGTGGCCTTCTACAACACGCCCGAAAGCATCCACGGCCAGTGGTACGTCTTCATCCTCGACGAGGAGGGGAACACGGTCGCCCATCCCACGCGCCCCGACTTCATCGGCACCAGCCCGTCCGTGCGCCGCGACGTGAACGGCAAGCCCTACGGCCTGCAGATCGTGGCCGCCCCCGCGGAGGGCGCATGGGTGGACTACGTGTTCGAGAACCCGGACACGGGCGAACTGCAGCGCAAGAACACCTGGGTCGTGCGCCGCGACGGGCTGGTCTTCGGCTCCGGCTGGTACGAGCCCGGCACCACCGTGGACGATCCCGCCGCCTTCACCAAGACCTTCGTGCAGCAGGCGCTCGACCTCTACGACGCCATCGGGCGGGAGGCCGCGGTGGCCTTCTACAACACGCCCGAAAGCGTCCACGGCCAGTGGTACGTCTTCATCTCCGACGCGGACGACGTGTCCATCGCGCACGCCACCGTGCCCGCGAACGTGGGGCGGGGCGCGGACGACATCGTCGGGCCCAACGCCTTCCCCGCCGGGCGGCTGGTGGCGGACGGCGCCGCAGACGACGGCGCGTGGGTGCGCTACACCTACGTGAACCCGGCCACCGGCGCGGTCGAGTCGAAGCACTCCTGGGTCGTCCGGTACGACGGGCTGGTCTTCGGCTCCGGCTGGTACGAGCCCGGCCCCGCGAAGGAGGACGCCCCCGCCTACACGCGCGCGCTCGTGGATCAGGCCATCCACCTCGCCGAGGTCAGCGGGCGCGAGCGCGCCATCGCCTACTACAACCTGCCCGCGAGCGTGGACGGCCCCTGGTACGTCTTCGTCATCGACGCCGCCGACGGCGCCATCGTGGCCCAGCCCACGCAGCCGGAGCTGGTGGGGACGGACGCGGGCGCGCTCACGGACGTGAACGGCAAGGCCTTCGGGCGCGAGCTCGCGGCGGCGGACGGGGACGGCGCGTGGGTGGACTACGTGTTCGAGAACCCGGACACGGGCGAACTGCAGCGCAAGAACACCTGGGTCGTGCGCAGCGGCGGGCTGATCTTCGGCTCCGGCTGGTACGAGCCGGCGGCGGACGCCGGGGACGCGCCGGCGGCGCCCGGGGCGGGCACGGGGCTGGCCCCCGAGGCCGCGTCCTTCCCCGTCTTCGCGCCGCTGCTCGTCCTGCTGGCGCTGGCGCTGGCGGGCCTCGGCCTGCGGAGGACGGCCCGCCGCCAGGCCTGAGGTGGAGGTCGGGCTCGTCTCGCTGGGCGACAACCCGCCGCATCCCCGGGGCGGCGGGCGGCCCGGCGCGGGCGAGCGCTTCCGCCAGATCGTCGAGCTGGGGGCGCTCGCCGAGCGCCTCGGCTTCGACTCGTTCCACGTGGGCGAGCACCACTTCAGCGACTACATCCTCTCCTCGCCCACGCCCGTGCTCGCCGCCGTGGCCGAGCGCACGCGCCGCCTGCGCCTCTCCACCGCCGTCTCCCTCCTGCCCCACCACGACCCCGTGCGCGTGGCCGAGGACTACGCCACCGTGGACGCGCTCTCCGGCGGGCGCGTCGAGCTGGTCGGCGGGCGCGGCGTCTACCGCGCCCACTACGCGCAGTTCGGGCAGGACGCCGAACGCGGGGCCGAGATGCTGGCCGAGGCCGTCGAACTGCTGCGCCTGCTCTGGACCGAAGAGCGCGTCAGCTGGTCGGGGCGGTTCCGCGCGCCGCTGCGCGGGGTCACGGTCCAGCCCCGGCCCGTGCAGCGCCCGCATCCGCCCGTCTGGCTCTCGGCCAGCTCGCCGGAGTCGGTGGACCGCGCCGTCGCGCTGGGCTGCCCCATCGTCATCCCCACGGTCTCCGTGGGCGTGGACGCGCCCCCGGCGCTGCTCGCGCGCTACCGCGAGGGCTGGCGGCGGGCGGGGCGCGATCCCGCCGCGGCCCGCGCCGCCCTCCACGTCCACTGCCACGTGGGCGCGGGCTCCACCGCCGACGCCGTCGCGTTCTGGCGTCCCTTCCAGACGGGCTACCTCGCCTGGGTGCTGGCCGACGCGGCGGGCGCGGACGGGCCGCTGCCGCCGTCCCTCGCCGAGTTGGCCACGCCCGCCGCGCAGGCCGTCTGCGGGAGCGTGGCGGACGTGGCCGCGGACCTCGAACGCCGCCTGCGCGCGGCGGGCGGCGTGGACCGCCTGCTGGTGCAGATGGACCAGGGCGCGCTCCCGCCCGCCGAGACGGAGGCGGCGGTCGCGCGCTTCGCCGGGGGCGTCCTGCCCCTGCTGCGCGAGCGCCTCGCCGCTCCCGCGCCGCGCCCGTCTGGAGCGTAACGCGCCGCGCGGTAGAATCGCCGTCAGCCGCCGAAGCTGGCGGAGGGGGATGGATCATGCTGCGAATTCTGCACAGGACCGGCGCGCGCTGGGCGCTGGTGGCGGCGCTCGCGCTGACGGGCGCGGCGCTGGCGGTCGCCTGCGGCGACGATGGCGACGAGCCCGCGCCGGAACCGACGGCCACGGCCACGTCCGCGGACGTTCCCGTCGAGCCCTCGGGCGACGTCCTGCACATCGGCGTGGTGCTGCCGGAGACGGGCGCGCTGAGCATCTTCAACCCGCCCATGCTGGAGGCGGCGAAGCTGGCCGAGGCGGACATCCTCGAGCAGGGCGGCGCCATCCGCGTGACCTACGCGGACTCCGGGACGAACCCCGACGTGGCCGTCACCTCCGTGAACCGGCTGCTCGGCGAGGGCGCCCACGTGATCGTGGGGGCCGCCGCCTCGGGCATCTCCCAGTCCTTCATCCAGATCCTCTTCGACGAGCAGATCCCGCAGTGTTCGCCCTCGAACACCTCCCCCTCCTTCAGCACGCAGGAGAACGCGGCCTACTACTTCCGCACGGTGCCGCCCGACGAGGCGGTCTCGCCCATCATCGCCGACGAGGTGGTGCGCGACGGCGGCGCGCGCGTGGCCATCGTGGCCCGCGCCGACGACTACGGGAACGCCCTCGCCGACCTGCTCCGCAACGCCCTGCTGGCGAGCGGCGCGGAGACGCTCGTCATCCCCTTCGACCCGCAGGCCACCACCTTCGCCGCCGAAGTCGCCGAGGTCGCCTTCTTCAACCCCGACGCCGTCGTGCACATCTCCTTCGCCGAGGGCGCCAACATCATCCGCGGCCTCATCGAGGCCGGCATCGGCCCCGAGAAGCAGTACGGCGCCGACGGCCTCTTCGTGCCCACGCTCTGGGAGCAGGTCAACCCCGACGACCCCAACGTGCTCGACGGCATGAAGCTGATCGCGGCGGGCGGCGGCGCGGACTTCAACGACCGCCTCGGCGCCATCACCGACGGCAACGTCATCTACGGCGGGCAGGCCTACGACTGCATGGTGCTCATGGCGCTGGCGGCGCGGCAGGCGGGCGCCACCGACGGCGACTCCATCATCGAGGCGCTGGCCACGCTCACCGACGGCGGGACCAGCTGCTCCGGCTACGGCGAATGCGCGGCGCTCATCGACGCCGGGACGAACATCGACTACGTGGGCGTGAGCGGCCCCCTGAACCTGGACGCGGTGGGCGACCCCACCGTCGGCACCTACCTCATCGCCCAGTTCCGGGACGGCGTGCTCGTGCCCGTGAGCTCGCAGGAAGTGGACATCGCCACGCTCGGCGAGATGGCGCCGCCGCCCGAGGTGGCGCTGCGCATCGGCGTGGTGCTCCCCGAAACGGGCGCGCTCAGCGCCTACGGCCCGCCCATGATCGAATCCGTGCGCCTGGCCATCGACGACATCTTCACCGCGGGCGGGGACGTCGAGGCCATCTACGCGGACTCCGGCACCGATCCGGACGTGGCCCAGACCTCCGTGAACCGCCTGCTCGGCGAGGGCGCCCACGTGATCGTGGGGGCGGCGGGATCGGCCATCTCGCAGGCCATCATCCAGACGCTCTACGACGAGCGCATCCCGCAGTGCTCGCCCTCGAACACCTCGCTCAGCTTCAGCACGCAGGAGAACGCGGGCTACTACTTCCGCACGGCTCCTTCCGACAGGGCCGTCGCGCCCGTTATCGCGGATACGGTCGTTTCCCGCGGCGGCACGCGCGTCTCCATCGTGGCCCGCGCCGACGACTACGGACGCTCCCTCTCCGGCCTGCTCTCCGATCAGCTGACGGACCTCGGCGCCGAGTCCGAGATCGTCAACTACGACCCGCAGGCCGCGACTTTCGACGCGGAGGTCTCCGCCGTCACGAACTACGCGCCCGACGCCGTCGTGCTCATCATCTTCGAGGAGGGCATCAGCATCATCCGCGGCCTTCTCGAGGCCGGGCTCGACCCGTCCACGTTCTACGGCGGCGACGGCATCTATCGCCCCGATCTGGGAGGCGAGGTCAACGAGGACAACCCCGCGGTGATCGACGGCATGACTGTGTTCATCGCCAGCGCCCCGGCCAGTCCCGTCATCGACGAGTTCAACGAGCGGCTGGCGGCCGAGGTCGAGGGCAACTTCGCCTTCGGCGCGCAGTCCTACGACTGCACCGTCATCCTCGCCCTCGCCGCCAGGGCCGCTGGCAGCACCGACGGCGATGACATCATGGCGGCGGTCTCCACCGTGACGGGCGGCGACACCGAGTGCTCCAGCTACGCCGACTGCGCCGGGCTCCTTGAGACGGGCGCCAGCATCGCCTACGTGGGCAAGGTTGGACGGCTCAACATCGACGTGCGCGGCGATCCGACCATCGCCACCTACACCATCGGCCGCTTCGAGGGCGGCGAACTCGTGGAGCAGTCCACGCAAGCGTTCGACCTGGCCCGCTAGCTGGTCCCTGTCGCGAAGGAACGCAAGAGCGGGCGTCGCCGGAAGGCGGCGCCCGCTTCTCAGTCCCGCGCGCCCGCGCTCAGCGCGCCGAGGTAGAGCTCGACCACGCGCTCGTCGTGCAGCAGGTCCTCGCCCTTGCCGGAGTAGGCCGTGCGGCCCTGATCGAGCACGTAGCCGCGGTGCGCGACCTGCAGGCAGCGGCGCGCGTTCTGCTCGACCATCATGACGGCCACGCCCGCGCGGTTGACCGCCCGCACCTGCTCGAACACGAGGTCCTGGTAGCGCGGGGACAGCCCCGCCGAGGGCTCGTCCAGCAGCAGCACGGACGGGTTCATCATGAGGGCGCGGCCCATGGCCAGCATCTGGCGCTCGCCGCCGGAGAGGGCGCCCGCGCGCTGGCCGGAGCGTTCGGCCAGCAGGGGGAAGAGGGCGGCCACGGCCTCGAAGCGCTCGCGCCACGCGCGCGGGTTCAGGTAGAGGCCCATCTCCAGGTTCTCGCGCACGCTCAGGCGGGGGAACACGTTGTCCGTCTGGGGCACGTAGCCGATGCCCGCGGCCACGAGCGAGTGGGGCTTCGCGCCGGTGATGGCCTCGCCGCGGAACACGACCTCGCCCTCCCACGTACCCACCAGCCCGAACACGGCCTTGAGCACGGTGGACTTGCCCGCGCCGTTGGGGCCCACGATGCCCGCGATCTCGCCCTCGCGCAGGCTCAGGCTGCAGTGGTTGAGGATGGGCACGCCCGGCAGGTAGCCCGCCACCAGCGAGCGCACCTCCAGCAGCGGCGCGGGCGCGGGGGCGTCAGGCATCGCCGTCCTCCGCGGCGGGCGCGGCCTCGCGCGCGCGCGCGCGTCCCAGGTAGGCGTCGATCACGCGCTCGTCGGCCACCACCTCGGCGGGCGGCCCCTCCGTGAGCACGCGGCCCTCGGCCAGCACCACCACGCGGTCGCTGATGCCCATCACCACGTCCATGTCGTGCTCCACGAAGACGATGGTCATGCCGCCCTCGTTGAGGGCGCGCACGTGTTCGAGCAGCGACTCGGTGAGCGCCGGGTTCACGCCCGCCGTGGGCTCGTCGAGCATGACGATGCGGGGTTCCGTCATGAGCGCGCGCGCCATCTCCAGCAGCTTGCGCTGTCCGCCGGAGAGGGTGCCGGCCTGCTCGCTGGCCATGTGGGCGAGGCCGAAGCGTTCGAGCAGGCCGCGGGCGCGCTCCAGCACGCGCGCTTCCTCGGCGCGCCAGCTCCAGCGCAGGAGGGCGCGCTCGAGGCGCTCGCCGGGCTGCGTGCGCGCGGCCACGGCCATGTTCTCCAGCACCGTGAGGCGCTCCAGCGAGCGCGTCAGCTGGAAGGTGCGCACCATGCCCAGACGCGCGATGCGGTGGGGCGGCAGGCCCTCCAGCGGGCGTCCCTCCAGCGCCCACGCGCCCGCGTCGGCGCGGTCGAAGCCGGTGAGCAGGTTGAACAGCGTGGTCTTGCCCGCGCCGTTGGGGCCGATGATGGCGGTGATGGCCCCGCGCCGGATGTCGAGCCGCTCCACGTCCACGGCCACGATGCCGCCGAAGGCGCGGCGCACGCCGCGGATGGTGAGGATGGCGTCCCCCTCCGCTTCGGGGGCCGCGCGGGGGGCGTCGCCGGCGGTTTCCGCGCTCATGCCTTCACGTTCCCAGATGGAGGTCGCGGCGTCTGCCGAGGAGGCCCTGCGGGCGCAGGGCCATGAGCGCGATCAGGCCGACGCCCATGAGGGAGACGCTGATGGCGCCCTCGGAGCCGTCGAGGAAATCGGCGAGCGGGCCGGGGAGCCAGCTCTGGGCGGAGAGTTCGCGGATGAACGATTCCACGCCCTCGCGCAGGAACCAGAAGAGGATGGCGCCGACGATGGGCCCGCGCGTGGTGGCGATGCCGCCGAGGATGAGCGCCGCCCAGGCGTAGAAGGTGACCTGCGGCTCGAAGTTCTCGGAGCCCACGCCCGACTGCTGGAGGGCGTCCACGATGCCCGCCAGCCCGCCGATGACGCCGCCGATGACGAGCGCCTGCAACTTGCAGGCGACCACGTTCTTGCCGAGGGCGCGCACGGCGTCCTCGTCCTCGCGGATGGCGCGCAGCACGCGCCCCCAGGGGCTGCGGATGAGCGCCAGCACGAGCAGCGAGCAGAGCGCCGCCAGCGCCCAGCCCACGAGCATCACCCACAGCTGGTTGGACGAGAAGCTGAAGGTGCCCCAGCCGTGGCGTCCGTCGGGGAGGAAGTTGAGGGCGAAGAAGTCGGTGGCGATGGCCTGCAGGCCGAAGGGCCCGCCGGTCACGTCCGTGGCCGGGGAGGAGCGGATGAGCAGGCGCAGGATTTCGGCGGCGGCGATGGTGGTGATGGCGAAGTAGTCGCTGCGCAGGCGCAGGGTGGGCAGGCCCAGCGCCAGCGCGAAGGCCACGCAGAGGCCCAGGCCGAAGGGGATGCCCAGCCACAGCGCGCCGCCCCAGGTGGCCACGGTGACGGCGGTTCCGTAGGCCCCGAGCATCATGAAGCCCACCTGCCCGAAGTTGAGCAGCCCGCCGTAGCCGAAGTGCAGGTTGAGGCCCACGGCGGCGAGGGCGAAGATGGCGGCCTGCGGCCCCAGCCCCGCGCGCGCGGCGTTGCCGAGGATGACGTCGAACTCCATCTACCCCACCCGTTCGCGCTGGCCCAGCAGCCCCTGGGGCCGCAGGAGCAGCGCCAGCACGAGCGCGGCCAGCGCGAACACGGCCTTGATTTCGGGGCTGGCCCAGACCGTGCTCACCTCCGTGACCACGCCGATCAGGAGGCCGCCGGCCATGGCCCCGTAGGCCGTGCCCAGCCCGCCCAGCACCACCGCCGCGAACATGAGCAGCAGCAGCCGCCAGCCCATCAGGTAGTCGATGGCCTCCACGGAGCCGAAGAAGACGCCGCCGATGGCCGCCAGCGCCGCGCCCGCGATCCACACCAGCAGGATCACGCGGTCCACGTCGATGCCGGACGACTCCGCCAGCGCCGGGTTGTCGGAGACGGCGCGGATGGCCTTGCCCGCGCGCGCCCGCTGCAGGAAGAGCGCCGTGCCCGCCAGCGCCGCCGCCGAGAGCGCCATGATGGCGAGGTCCCGCGGCGTGGCCGCGAACGGCCCCAGCGTCCACTCCGACTGCAGGGCGAAATCGGTGAAGCGCTGCCGGTCGGGGCCGAAGAAGAGCAGCATCACGTGCCGCCCCACCAGCGACAGGCCGATGGTGACCACCATGAACTGGAACAGGCCGAGGCGGCGCGCGCGCAGGGGGCGCAGCAGCCCGAACTCCACGCCTCCGCCCACCGCCCCGGCGATGACGACGGCGATGGCGCCCGCCGCCAGCAGGGGCAGGGCGGGCGTGCCCGCGTTGAAGGCCCAGGCGGCCACCGCGCCCAGCGTGACCAGCTCGCCGTGGGCGAAGTTGATCAGCCCCGTCAGCCCGAAGATGAGCGAGAGGCCGACGGCGCACATGGCGATGATGAGGCCGAACTTGACGCCGTTGAAGGCCGCCTGCGCCAGCCGCTCCGCGATGGTCGGCCCCGCCGCCGCCTGCTCGCCCAGCGCGAAGATGAGGGGCCGCGCGCGCCCCGCCTGCACCTCCACCTCCAGCGTGGCCCGTTCGGGGTCGCGCAGCGTGACGCCCGCGGGCAGCGTTTCGGCCACGAGCGTGGCGCGCCAGACGCCCGGCCCGGGCAGGGGGATGCGCCAGCGCCCGGCGGCGTCGGAGACGGCCTCGCCCACGGTGCGCCCGGCGGCGTCGGTGGCCACGATGCGCACGCCCGCCACGGGTTCGCCCTCGAAGCGCAGCGCGCCGGAGAAGGCCTCGCCCTCCTCGCCGCCGTCCTGCGCGAAGACGCCGTCCCCGACCAGGAGGGTGAAGGCGGCGATGGCCGCGGCGGCGATCAGCAGGAACGCGCGCGGAATCGTGCGGGTCTGCGCCACGGACGGCCTCCGCTCGGGTTGGGCCGCATTCTACGCTCGCCCGCGGACGCGCGCGCGCCGCCGCTTGCGCCATGCCCGTCCATACTCCACCATTGCGCCGAACCTATGAAAAAGAGTTAGTGTTCCCTAACTCAGGAAATGAGGAACGGCTATGCCCAGGTTCGCCCCCATCCCCGCGCGCCTCCGCCGCGCGTCGCTCGCCGCCCTGACCGCGGGCGCGCTCGCGCTGGCGGCCCTCGCCGCCCTCGCCTGCTCCGGCGACGAGGGCACCCTCACCGTCTACTCCGGCCGCAGCCAGAACCTCATCGGGCCGCTGCTGGACGAGTTCGCCGAGGACACCGGCATCGACGTCGAGGTGCGCTACGGCGGCGCCGCCGACCTCGCCCTGCTGCTGCAGGAGGAGGGCGAGCGCACGCCCGCCGACGTCTTCATCTCGCGCAGCCCGGGCCCCATCGCCTTCCTCGCCGAGCGGGGCATGCTGGCGCCCCTCGACGACGACCTGCTGGACCGCGCCCCCTCCAGCCCGTCCGGCTACTGGGTGGCGCTCACGGGCCGCCAGCGCGTGCTCGTCTACAACGCCGAGCTGCTCGACGAGGCGGACCTGCCCGCGTCCGTGCACGACCTCGTGGAGGAGGAGTGGCTGGGGCGCGTGGCCATCGCCCCCTCGAACGGCTCCTTCCAGGACTTCTTCACGCTCTTCCGGCTGGAGGTGGGCGACGAGGCGGCGCTGGCCTGGCTCACGGCCCTGCGCGAGGGCGGCGCGCCCGTGCTCGGCAACAACAGCGGCATCGTGCAGGCCGTGGCCCGCGGCGAGATCGAGATGGGCCTCGTCAACCACTACTACAACCTGCGCTTCAAGGCCGAGGACCCCTCCATCGCCAGCGAGAACCACTACTTCGCGGATGGCGACCCCGGCGGCGTCACCATCGCCACCGCCGTGGGCGCCCTCGCCACCGGCGACCAGGACCTCGCCGCGCGTTTCATCCGCTACATGCTGGGCCGCGAGGCGCAGCGCTACTTCGGCACGCAGACGCACGAGTATCCCCTCGCCACGGGCCTCGACCTCGGCGAGGTGAACGCGGTTCCGGTGGGTCCCATCGACCTGGGCGAGTTCGACCGGCTGGGCAGCGGCCTGCAGCGCACCCTCGAGCTCATCCGCGAGGCCGGCTTCAACTTCTAGGCCGTGCCCGCGCGCAACGCCGCCGTCACCCGCGTGGGTGACGGCGACGGCGCGCGTTTGCCATACTCCCGCCACGGCATGGCGAGGCGACGGCTGCGCGGCATCGGAATCACGCTCCTGCTCATCGGGATCGGCTGGCTGGGGATCGCGCGCTGGCTGGCTCCCGCGGATGCCCAGGGCGCCCACGTCGCCGTGCTCGGCATTGATGGCCCCATCGACGCGGTCAGCGCCCGCTACCTTTCGCGCGGCCTCGACGAGGCCTCCGGCGGCGGGGCGGCGCTCGTGGTGGTGGAGCTGGACACGCCCGGCGGACGGCTGGACTCCACGCGCGACATGGTCGAGGCCATTCTCGAGTCGAGCGCGCCGGTGGCCGTCTACGTCTCGCCGTCGGGCGCGCGGGCCGCCTCGGCGGGCACCTTCATCACCGCCGCCGCCAACGTGGCCGTCATGGCGCCCGCCACCAACATCGGCGCGGCCTCGCCCGTCACCTCGTCCGGCGAGGACTTGCCGGAGACGCTGGCGCGCAAGGTGAACGAGGACACGCGCGCCTTCATCCGCGCGCTGGCCGAACGCCGCGGGCGCAACGCCGGGGCGCTCGAGGAAACGGTGACGCTGGCGCGCGCCTACTCCGCCAGCGAGGCGCTCGCGCTCGGCATCGTGGACCTCATCGCCGACGACCTCGACGACCTGCTGGCGCGCGTCGATGGGCGCACGGTGGAGACGGCGGAGGGCACGGTGACGCTCAGGACCGCGGGCGCGCCCGTGCGCCGCATCGGCATGACGCTGCTGGAGCGCTTCCTCGCGGCCATCGCCGATCCCAACATCGCCTTCCTGCTGCTCAGCCTCGGCGGCCTCGCCCTCATGGCCGAGTTCTTCTCGCCCGGCGCGTTCGGCCCCGGCATCGCGGGCGTGATCATGCTCGTGCTCGCCTTCGTCGCGCTCGGCCAGCTCCCCGTGAACTGGGTCGGCGTGGGCCTCATCCTCTTCGCCATGGCCCTCTTCTACTTCGAATTGCAGGCTCCGGGCGTGGGCGTGTTCGGCGCGGGCGGGCTGGCCGCCTTCCTGCTGGGCGCCTTCCTGCTCTTCGGCGGCCTCTTCCAGACCCCCGACGTTCCCGAACCGTCCGTGGGGGTGAGCCGCTGGCTGATCGGCGTGATGGCGGTCGTGCTGCTGGCGGCGCTGCTGGGCCTGTACGCCCTCGTGCGGCAGGGCGGCGCGTCGGACGCCTACGTCTCCGCCTCCGGGGGCGGGCTGGAGGGCGAGCGCGGCGTGGCCCTCTCCGCGTTCGATGCGTCCGGCGGCATGGTCCGCGTCGGCGAACGCGAGTGGCCCGCCACCACGGAGGAGGGGGAACGGGTCGAGGAGGGGCAGGCGGTGCGCGTGGTCGCGGTCTATAGTGGCGGCGTACTCAAGGTGTCCGGCAGGCTCCCCGAGGAGGGACCGCGGGCGCGGCGCTCACTGGCCGCCGCCCTGCGCGCGATCCTGCGGCGCTGAGCGCTGGCGGACGAGGAGGGAACGGATGGCGCCGATTATCAAGGTGGCGGGCCCCAACGAGGCCCTGATCCGGTCGGGCGGCGGCCGCGAACCGAAGGTCACGGTCGGCGGCCGCATCATCGTGCTGCCCATCTTCTTCAGGGCCCAGCGCCTCTCCCTCGAGGTCATGACCCTCGCCGTGGAGACGGCCAAGGTCTACACGAAGGAGGGCGTGGCCATCACCGTGGACGGCGTGGCGCAGGTGAAGGTGGCGCGCGCCGAGGAGGCCATCCGCACGGCGGCGCAGCAGTTCATCGGCAAGCCCCAGCGCGAGATCGCGCAGGTCGCCCTGCAGACGCTCGAAGGGGCCCAGCGCGCCATCCTCGGCACCATGACCGTCGAGGACATCTATCAGGACCGCGAATCGTTCGCCCAGAGCGTCGGCGAGGTGGCCGGGCCCCACATGGCGAACATGGGCCTCGAAATCGTGAGCTTCACCATCCGCGACATCCGCGACGACCAGGGCTACCTCGACGCGCTGGGCCGCAAGCGCACGGCGGAAGTCACGCGCGACGCCGAGATCGGCGAGGCGGAGGCGACGCGCGACGCCGCCATCCGTCGCGCCGAGGCCGAGCGCGACGCCTCCATCGTGGCCGCGCAGGCCAACCGCGACCAGGAGGCGGCCCGGTTCGAGGCGGAGACCAGCATCGCCGCCTCCGAGCGGGACTTCCGCGTCCAGAAGGCGCGCTACGAGCAGGAGACGAACGCGCGCCAGGCCGAGGCCGAACTCGCCTACGCCCTGCAGGAGGCGAAGACCCGGCAGGACATCCGCGAACAGGAGCTGCAGATCGAGGTCGTCGAGCGCACCAAGCAGATCGAGGTCGAGCAGCAGGAGATCGAGCGCCGCCAGCGCGAACTGGAGGCGGGCGTGAAGCGCCCCGCCGAGGCCGAGCGCTACCGCCTGGAGACGATCGCCGCCGGGGAGAAGATGCGGGCCGTGGCCGAAGCCGAGGCGGAGGCGGAGACGCTCAGCCTGCACGGCGGCGGCGAGGCCGACGCCATCCGCGCCCGCGGCGAGGCCGAGGCCGGGGCCATCCGCGCCCGCGGGCTCGCCGAGGCCGACGCCATGCGCACGAAGGCGGAGGCCTGGAAGCAGTACGGTCAGGCCGCCGTCATCGACTCGCTGCTGACCTCCCTGCCCGACGTGGCCGCCGCCATCTCCCAGCCGCTCGCCCAGACCGACCGCATCGTCATGATCAGCGGCGAGGGCGGCTCCACCGGCGCCAGCAAGCTCACCGGCGACGTGACGAAGGTCGTGTCGCAGCTGCCGGACCTGGTCGAAAGCCTGACCGGCATCGACATCCTCGCCACGCTCAAGAACCTGCCGCGCGTCGTGGCCACGTCGAACGGCGCGGATGACGCCGCGACGGCCGCTCCCGTTGCCAGCGACGACGGAACGCCCGCCAGCGGCGACGGGCAGCCGGAAGACGGGCAGTAGCCGGAAGGCTGGTTCGCCCGATCAGGTGGGTTCGCGCGATGGCGGGGGCAACGGCGGGGGCGCGCGGCCCCCGCGCTACCACTGCACGAACATCGGCATCACGACGTGCACGTAGCCGTCCTCGTCCACCGGGCGGAAGACGCCCTGGCTGGAGGGGCTCGTCGTCTCCATGCGCACCGAGCCATCCGCGTCGAGCGCGCCCAGCACGTCGGCCAGGTAGCGGCTGTTGAAGGCGATCTTGGCGGCCTCGCCCTTCACGCGCACGTCGATGCTGCCCTCGTTCTCCCCCACCTCGTCGGCGCGCGCGCTGATGCGCAGCTGCCCGTCCTCCTTGTCCGTGTCCTCGGGCTCGACCTGCAGGCGCACGATGCCGCTGCCGTCGCGCGCGAAGATGGCGGCGATGCGCGCCCCGCGCATGAACTGCTCCACGGGCACCTCGGTGGCCGTGTTCCAGTCCGTCGGGATCAGCTGCGTGTAGTTGGGGAAGGAGCCCTGGATGAGCTGCGCCGTCAGCTCCACGTCCGTGAGCGTGAACTGCACCTGCGTGCTCTGCTCGTTCACGCGCAGCTCCACGGGGGAGGCGCTGTCGCCAATGAGGCGGCCCACCTCGCGCAGGGCCCGCGCGGGCACGATCAGGTCGAGGTCCGCCGGGATCGTCTCCTTCTCGCCGAGCTTGATGTCGGCCACGGCCAGCCGGAAGCCGTCGGACGCGGCGAAGGTGAGCGTGTGCTCCTCGCCCTTCACGCTCACGCCCGTGATCACGGGGCGCGAGTCGTCCGTGGCGGCGGCGAACTCCACGCGGTCGATGGCGCGCCGCAGCTCCGTCGGGCCGATGGAGATGGCGGAGCCGTCGTCGACGGCGGCGATGCGGGGGAAATCGGTGGCGGAGAGCGTGTTCACGGTCGATTCCGTGCGCGCGCAGGACAGCCTGGCCGTGCGCCGCGCCTCCTCGTCGCTCTCGATGGTGACGGTGGCCGGGGGCAGCTGGGCCACGAAGTCGGTCATCAGGCGCGCGGGGATGGTGGTGGCCCCCTCCTCGTCGATCTTCGCGCCGATCCACGTGCTGATGGAGATGTCGAGGTCGGTGGCGGAGAGCTTGAGCCGCCCCTCGTCGGTCTTGATGAGGACGTTCGCGGTGATCGGCAGCGTGGAGCGCGTCGCCACCGCGCGGCCCACGATGCCAAGCCCGCGCTGCAGGTTCTCCTGGAGGACCTGAACCTTCATTGAATCAACACCCCGCCGTTTCGATGCTGGCGCGATTCTAGGAAGGAGATGGGCGCTCCGCAAGGCTATTGCGAAGGCGTCTAATCAGTTTCCGCGCCCTCTGTCGCACATAAGAGAGGCGAATGTGCGAAAAATGCCGTAGAATGGGCGATCCGGCGGTCATCGCCGCCGCGGGCGCGCCGTGTACATCACCAGACTCCAGCTCGCCGGCTTCCGCAACTACGCCCAGGCCGACCTGCGCCTCGACCGCGGGCTCAACCTCGTGGTGGGCGGCAACGCGCAGGGCAAGAGCAACCTGCTCGAGGCCATCTACCTGCTCTCCACGCTGCGCTCCAGCCGCGCCAGCAGCGACGCCGACCTCGTGCGGCGCGAGCAGCTCGACGGCGAGTTCCCGGTGGCTCGCCTGCAGGCCGAGGTGCGGCGCGCGGCGGGCAACCTCGAGATCGCGCTCGCCGTGGTGGGCCGTGGCGCCGAGGGACGGCGCGCGGGCAAGCGCGTGCGCGTGAACGGCCTCGCGCGGCGCGCCTCCGACGCCGTGGGCGAGCTGGCGGCGGTGCTCTTCACCACGCTCGACATCGAGGTGGCGGCGGGGCCGCCCATCCTGCGCCGCCGCTACCTCGACATGATGATCTCGCAGGTGGACCGCGGCTACCTGCGCGCCATGCAGCGCTACCAGCGCGTGCTGCAGCAGCGCAACGGCCTGCTCAAGCGCATCCAGGCGCGCGAGGCCGCCCCCGCCGAGCTGGCCTTCTGGAACCAGGAGCTGGCCCACGCGGGCGGCGTCATCATGAAGGGCCGCGCCGACGCCCTCGGCCTGCTCGTGGCCCACGCCAGCCAGCAGATGGCCGCCCTCAGCGACGCCGCCGAAACGGTGGACCTCACCTACCAGCCCGCCCTCGGCGAGGCCATCGAGCGCGACCTGCCCCTCGACGACACGGAGTGGACGGAGCGCATGTTGCGCGCCCTCGAGGAGGGCCGCGCGCGCGAGATCGGCGCGGGCGCCACCCTCTTCGGCCCCCACCGCGACGACGTGGAGGTGCGCATCGACGGGCTGCCCGCGGGCGCCTTCGCCTCGCGCGCGCAGCTGCGCACCGCCGCCCTCTCCATGCGCCTCGCCGAGGCCGCCTACATCCAGACCTGCCTCGGCGACGAGCCCGTCATGCTCCTCGACGACGTGCTCAGCGAACTCGACGAACGCCGCCGCCGCGGCGTGCTCGATTCCTTCGAGACCTTCCAGCAGGCCATCGTCACCACCGCCGACGCCGACCGCGTGCGCGACGCGCTGGCGGGCGCGACGGGGCGCTTCGCCGTGAGCGGCGGCGGCGTCAGTCCCTTCGGGGGCGGGTAGCGGCCAGCGCCCGCGGCAGCGGCCCGCGCGGCACGCTCATGCGCACGGCCCCGCGCTCCACCGTGAGCGTCAGCGGCGTCTCCCCGATGGCGTCGCCGTCCACCTGCACGGGCACGCCGGGCGTCTCCACCGCGAAGCGCGCCGTCCGCAGCTGGCGCACGCGCGCGTCGCCCCCGTGCCGCCGCGCCAGCACCTTCGCGGCGTGGCGGAGCGCGTCGCCCGCGGTGCGCGGCTCGAAGAGGCAGAGGTCGAGCGCGCCGTCGCGGGCGTTCGCCTCCGGCGAGAACACGAGGATGCCGCCGTAGAGGCGCGTGTTGCTGGCCACGATCAGGCCCGTGGGCGCCTTGCCGCGCGCGCCGTCCGCCGACCACGCCAGCGGCATCGCGCGCAGCCCCGGCAGCATGGGCGCGCCGCGCAGCACGTAGGCGAGCACGCCCAGCCGCCGCTTGAGCGCGGGCGGCACGCTGGCCGCGATTTGCGCGTCCCAGCCGACGCCCGCCATGAGCAGGAACGGCTCGCCGTTGGCGCGCCCGAGGTCCATGGCCACGCGCTGGCCGTCGAGGTGGGCGGCGATGGCGCGCGGGAAGGAGCGGGGGATGCGCGCCTCGGCGACCCACACGTTGGCGGTGCCGCCCGCCAGCACGGCCAGCGCCGTGTCCGCGCCCGCCAGCGCGCCCGCCGCCAGCCGCGCCGTGCCGTCGCCCCCCAGCGCGAACACGAAGGCGTCGCCCCGTTCGGCGGCCGCGCGGGCGGCGGCGGCGGTCCCCTCCGGCGAGTCCGGCAGCTCCAGCCGCGGGGTCAGGCCGCGCCGCTCCAGCTGGCGCAGGGCGCGCGCCGCGCGGAAGCGCCGCATCCCGCGCGCGTGGGGGTTCGCCACGATCGTCGCGCCCACGGCCATCGTTGCCCCGCGCCCTCCGCTTCCCTACCATACCGCCCGTCCGCCGTGCTCACGCTCACCCGCTTCGACCACATCAGCATGGCCGCCGACGACTGGCGCGCCCAGTGCGACCGCCTCGCGCGCCTCTTCGGCTTCCGCTTCCTGCGCGAATTCACCGCCCGCCCGGGCACGCCCTTCGGCGGCTGCGTGAGCCGCATCCGCAACACCGCCGTCGAGTGGGAGATCCTGCAGCCCGACGACACCGGCGGCTTCGTGCGCAAGTTCATCGACGAGCGCGGCCCCGGCCTCCACCACCTCACCGTGCGCGTGCCGGACATCGAGGCGGCGGCGGCGGAGCTGGAACGGCTCGGCGTCACGCCCTTCGGCGGCATCAGCGAGGACTCCATGTGGCGCATGGCCTACGTCCACCCGCGCGACAGCGGCGGCGTCCTCTGGCAGCTCTACGAGCCGAAGCGCGAGGAGCCCGCGGACGGGACGCGAGGCGAGGCGGGCGCGCTCGGTTTCCGCCGCCTCGACCACATCGCCCTCGCCTCGCCCGACCTGGAGGCGCGCGCGGCCTGGCTGGAGCGCGTCTTCGGCATGGAGGTCGAGCGCCGCTGGGACGTCCCCGAGCGCGGCTACAAGGGCTGCCTGCTGCGCATCCCCGCCACGGAGCTGAAGCTGGAGATCCTGGAGCCGCTGGGCGACGAGGGCTTCCTGCGGCGCTTCCTCGCCCGCCGCGGCGCGGGCCCGCACCACGTCTCCTGCGAGGTCGAGTCCGTGGACGCCGCCGTGGAGGCGCTGGCGGGGGAGGGCGTGTCGCCCGCGGGGGGCGTGGACGAGGGGCGCTGGCGGCGCAACTTCTTCATCTCCCCGCGCGACGCGAACGGCGTCCTCTTCCAGCTCTTCGAGGAGCCGGGCTAGGGCGCGAACAGCCGCCGCAGCCAATCGGCGAAGGACTGGCAGAGCGTGACTTCGGTATCGAGGTCGCCAGCGCCGACGGCCGCGCCCATTCGCCGAGGGTCCTCTCTGGCGGCGAGCCAGGCATGGACCTTCGCGCGCGGAATCTTGCCCTCGGCGAATTTGCGGTCGGCCGCGGGGATGCCGTCGATATAATTCTGCGCCAGAGGCCAGACCGTATCGTTAGACGGAATCATCTTGGCCACGAAGTCCTCGATTTCGCCGGGCGACTGGTTGTCCGGCATCAGCCAGATGCCGACGCGGGGATGGCGCGCTGCTCCGGGGATGATGGTTCCAGCAGGATCGGGATGTGTGGGCGGCCTGATGCCCAGCCCAGCGCGCCGAACCCTGTCGGTCACGGCTTGCCAGCGGGCATTGAGGTCATCGTTCGCGTCGGTGACGATACCGACGGCCTCCCGTCCGGGAACCCTGATGTCTCGCTCAATGGCGGCGAGGAGAGGATCGATGCCGCCCTTACGCAGGATGCGGAATTCGAGCGTGGCATCAAGCCTGTCCGTAATATGGTGGACGACATGCTCATCATCGTTTCCCTCGACGAGCAGCACATGCTGACCCGATTCAACGCGCGCCACCCGCTACCTGACCTCAATGCCTTGTTCGGCGCACACCTTCAGGTCGTCTTCGGAATATTCGACGGGATAGATACCGTCATCATCCTTCTCAAGCCGAACCAGAAGACCCTCGACGTCCTCATTCCCCACTGCCGCCTGTGCGAAGCCGCGAACGCAGTCCCAGCTGTGCGTCGTGGCGATGACCTGCACGTTGTTGTCGTGCGCGGCCTGCAAGACCATCCGCCAGTAGTCGCGCTGGATGGAGTGGTGAATGCCGTTCTCGGCCTCGTCGATAAGCAGGAAACTATCGCGACTGTTGGCAAGGGCCAAGGCGATGGCGAACAAGCGCACTGCACCATCCCCAAGGCTGCCTAGAGGAACTGGATGTGCATAATCTGCTAGCTTGACGATTGCCCGACTGGAAGAAGGAGAGTCACCGATCACGGTGACGCGATCCACAGAATCATCGATCACTTTCAGGGCTTCAATCGCCTGAGATTCACCGTCGCGCAAAACAACGTGCTTCCAGTGATCTGCTATAAAATCGGTATCGACCAATCCTGGGCCAAAGTGAACTGCCCTCACCCCCGGAGGATTTTCATGCTCCTCGTTCGCTGGGCGAATGGGCGCTCCCTGATATGTGACATTGAGCGCGTAGACATCATCTTCAGATTTGTGCAAAACGTCCATCAGCTTCCGAAGCGTATCCGTGTCCGGAACTTCCGCAGGTTCTATCTGCACCATCTTTTCGCTATCGACTGGGCCGATCACGATCCTAGTCTCTTGCGACGCAGACCACCCATGAAAGAGGGCGGTGATATCCGCTGCGGCTCTTTCGTTAATGGTGTTTCCTTCCCGATTGACGAGAACAGTCACCTCCTGTCGATTGATCAGCAACTGATTCAGCACGTCCGGGCGCCCTTGAGTAGCGTAGACCTGCACCGCTTCCAGCACGGTCGATTTACCCACGCCGTTCTTGCCCGTGAGCAGCGTGACGCGCCCCAGACGCGGAAGCGTCAGCGACTCGATCCCGCGAAAGTTCTCGATCACCAAGCTCGGCAGGTGCAGGCGCTCGTCGACGACCATGCGGGCATGGTACAGCATCCGGGCCGCTCGCGCGAGCGGCGCGGTTCCGGTATCATCGCGTACGCATGTTCGCGCGCGACGACCCCGACGACGCGCCCTCCGGCGGCGGGCCGCTGGCCGCCTTCCACCCCGTCGTGCGCGACTGGTTCGAGCGCCGTTTCCAGCGCCCCACCGACGCGCAGGCCGAGGGCTGGCCCCGCATCCTCGCGGGCGAGACGACGCTCGTGGCCGCGCCCACCGGCTCCGGCAAGACGCTCGCCGCCTTCCTCGCCGGCATCGACCGGCTCGTGCGCGATGCCGGGGCGGGCGAGCTGGAGGCGGTCACGCGCATCGTCTACGTCTCGCCCCTGAAGGCGCTCGGCAACGACATCCAGCGCAACCTCGAGGAGCCGCTGGCGGAGATGCGCACGCTGGCGGCGGAACGGGGCCGCGCCCTGCCGCCGATCACGGTCTCCGTGCGCACGGGGGACACGCCCGCGTCCGTGCGCCAGGCGATGACGCGCCGCCCGCCGCACATCCTCGTGACCACGCCCGAATCGCTCTTCCTCATGCTCACGGCGGAGCGCGCGCGGGAGACCCTGCGCGGCGTGCGCACGGTCATCGTGGACGAGATTCACGCGCTCGCGCGCGACCGGCGCGGCAGCCACCTGGCGCTCAGCCTCGCGCGCCTCGACCACGTGGCGGAGCGCCCGCCCGCGCGCATCGGCCTCTCCGCCACGCAGCGCCCGATCGAGCTGATCGCGCGCTTCCTCGCCGGGTCGGGGCGCTCCGCCGCCGTCGTGGACCTCGGCCACCAGCGCGACCTCGAGCTGCACGTGGAGACGCCGCCGGGCGACCTCGAGGCCGTGCCCGCGCGCGAGCAGTGGGCCGACATTTACGACCGTCTCGCGGAGCTGGTGCGCGAGCGCCGCACGACGCTCGTGTTCGTGAACACGCGCGCCCTCTCCGAGCGCATCGCCCAGAACCTGGCCGAGCGGCTGGGCGAGGATGCCGTGGCCAGCCACCACGGCAGCATCGCCAAAGAGCGCCGCCTGCAGGTGGAGCGGCGCCTCAAGGCGGGCGACCTGAAGGCGCTGGTGGCGACGGCCTCGCTGGAGCTGGGCATCGACATCGGGAGCATCGACCTCGTCTGCCAGGTGGGGTCGCCGCGCGGCATCGCCACGCTGCTGCAGCGCATCGGGCGCTCCGGCCACGCCCTCGGGCTGCGCCCGCACGGACGCCTCTTTCCCACCACGCGCGACGAGCTGGTGGAGTGCGCGGCGCTCGTGCGGGCGGTGCGCGCGGGGCGGCTGGACCGCATCGCGCCGCCGGATGCGCCGCTGGACGTGCTGGCCCAGCAGATCGTGGCCGAGTGCGCCTGCGAGCCCTGGACGGAGGATGCCCTCTACGCGCTCGCGCGCCGCGCCGCGCCCTTCGCGTCGCTCGCACGGGAGGCCTTCGACGAGATCGTGGCCATGCTGGCGGAGGGCATCGGCGAGGGGCCCGGCGGCGCGCCCCCGCTCATCCACCGCGACCGCATCAACGGCGTCGTGCGCGGACGGCGTGGGGCGCGGCTGGCCGCCCTCAACAACGGCGGCGTCATCCCCGAGATGGGCGACTACCGCGTCGTGGCCGAGCCGGAGGACATCCCCGTGGGCACGGTGAACGAGGACTTCGCCATGGAGAGCGCGGCGGGGGACATCTTCCTGCTGGGCTCCACCTCGTGGCGCATCCGCCGCGTGGAGCAGAGCACCGTGCGCGTGGTGGATGCCCATGGCGCGCCGCCCACCGTGCCCTTCTGGCTGGGGGAGGCGCCCGGCCGCACGATCGAGCTCTCGCAGGAGGTGGGCCGCCTGCGCCGCGAGGTCGCGGAGGGGCTGGACGACGAGGACGCGCTCGTCCGCCGCCTGCGCGAGGAGTGCGCCCTGTCGGAGACGGGCGCGCGCCAGCTGGCCGCCTACGTGCGCGCCACGCGCGACGGCCTCGGCCTCGTGCCCTCCGACGCGGACGTCGTGTTCGAGCGCTTCTTCGACGACACGGGCGGGATGCAGCTGGTGGTGCACGCTCCCTTCGGCGCGCGCGTGAACCGCGCCTGGGGGCTGGCCCTGCGCAAGCAGTTCTGCACGACCTTCGATTTCGAGCTGCAGGCGGCGGCCAACGACGACGCCATCCTGCTCTCGGCGGGGCCGCGGCATTCGTGGCGGCTGGAGGAGGCGTTCGCGTGGGTGACGCCGCGCAACGCGGCCACGCTGGTGGAGAAGTCGATCTTCTACATCCCCCTCTTCCCCACGCGCTGGCGCTGGAACGCCTCGCGCGCGCTGGCCATCGCCCGCCAGCGCAACGGCAGGCGCGTGCCGCCCTTCCTGCAGCGCATGAAGGCGGACGACCTCATGGCCACCGTGTTCCCCGCGCAGGTGGGCTGCCAGGAGCACCTCGACGCGCCCCTCACGCTGCCCGACCACCCCCTCATGCGGCAGACGCGGGACGACTGCCTCTACGAGGCGATGGACGTGCGCGGCCTCGAGGAGACGCTGGCGCGCGTGGAGGCGGGCGAGGTGCGCCTGCACGCCGTGGATACGGTCGAGCCCTCGCCCATGGCCCACGAGATCGTGAGCGGGCGTCCCTACACCTACCTCGACGACGCCCCCATCGAGGAGCGCCGCACGCGCGCCGTCTCCCTGCGCCGCACGCTGCCCGATTCCGCCCGCGACCTCGCCGCCCTCAGCCCCGACGCCATCGCGCGCGTGCGCGAGGAGGCCTGGCCGGATCCGCGCGACGCCGAGGAGACGCACGACGCCCTCCTCGGCTTCATCGTCCTCGCCGCGGAGGACGCGCCGGACTGGCGTCCCTGGCTGGACGAGCTGGAGGCGGCGGGACGCGCCGCGCGCCTGCGCCTCGACGGGCGCGAATTCCGCTTCGCCGTCGAGCACACGCCCTCCGTGCGGCTGCTCTGGCCCGACGCCGAAGTCGTCGTGCCCGCCGCGCCCGCGGAGGCGCTGATCGCGGCGGCCGACCGCGACGCCGCGCGCCTCGCCCTCGTGCGCGGCCACGCCGACTGCCTCGGTCCGATCGCGCCCGCCGACCTCGCGCGCCGCACGGGCCTCGCCGAGCGGGACGCGGAGTTCGGCCTGCGCGCGGCGGAGGCGGCGGGCCACCTGCTGCGCGGACGCTTCACGCCCGGCGCGCCCGGCGACGAATACTGCGACCGCCGCCTGCTCGCGCGCATCCACCGCCACACGCTCGAGGGGCTGCGCAAGGGCGTCGCGCCCGTCTCCCGCGCGGACTACGTGCGCTTCCTCACGCGCTGGCAGGGGCTCGCGCCCGGCGCCGTGCTGGGCGGACGCCCCGGGCTGCGGCGCGCGCTCGAACGGCTGCAGGGCTTCGAGGCCCCCGCCGGTTCGTGGGAGGACGACCTGCTGCGCCCGCGCGTGCGCGACTACGAGCCGAGCTGGCTCGACGAGCTCTGCCTCGGCGGGGAGATCGCCTGGGCGCGGCTCGGCGTCCGCCGCAACGGGGGCGCGGATGCGCCCGCGCGCGCCGCCCCGGCCACGCGCGCCACGCCCATCGCGCTCGTCGCGCGCCGCGCCTTCCCCGACCTGCTGGCCGCCGCGCGCTATGGCGTCGAGCCGCCGCCCGCGCCCTCCGGCGCCGCCGCCATCGTGGCGCTGCTGCGCGAACGCGGCGCCCTCTTCTTCGACGAGCTGGTGCGGGAGACGGGCGGGCTCGCCAGCGGGACCGAGGACACGCTGCGCGAGCTCATCGCCGCCGGGCTGGTGGCCTCCGACGGCTTCGAGGGGGTGCGCCGCATCTTCGCGCGCGCGACCCCGTCGCGCCGCCGCGCGCCCGTGCGCCGTCCCTTCGCCAGCTACCGCCTGGGCCTCGTGCTGGGCGGACCGCCGGGGCGCTGGTCGCTGGTCGAGGCGCCGCCCGCCGACGCGGCCCGCGAGGACGAGCTGGCGGCGCTCGTGGCGGGCGTCCTGCTCGAACGCTACGGCGTCGTCTTCCGTGACCTCGCCATGCACGAGCGCTTCACCGTGCCTTGGCGCTCCGTGCTGCGGGCCCTGCGCGCGATGGAGGCGCGCGGCGACGTGCGCGGCGGGCGCTTCGTGGCGGGCGTCGTGGGCGAGCAGTACGCCCTCATCGAGGCCGTCGAGCAGCTGCGCCGCACGCGCGCCGAAGCGAGGGCGGGCGAGCGCGTGGTCGTGCGCGCGGTCGACCCCGTGAACCTGACGGGCTCGGTCATTCCCGTTCCGCGCGTCCCCGCGCAGGCGGGCCGCGCCATCGTGCTCGTCGACGGCGTCCCCGAGGAGGAGGCGCGTGCCGCCGAGGCCTTCGCGGGCGCCCGCTAGCGCCGGAGCGCGCTACTCCGGCTGCGCGACGCGGATGTCCGCGCTCCATATCTTGCCTTCGTCATTGTATTGCCCCGTCTGAATACTGGCGATACTGTACTGGGGCAGCTGGACTCGAATGATGCAGTGGCCCTCGATATCCTGCCAGATATCCGCGGGTTGAAAATCAAGGTTGGCGAACCCATATTCCCGAACCCTCGATGGCAAATCACTCAACGTGACAGGGTAGACGTGGAGGAAAAACGTTTCAGAAGATCCTGTGAGTTGCCCACAGGCTCCCTCGCTCGCGTACTGGATTACTTCTCCCGTCAAATAAACATAGTATGAAGTCAAGAGAGTATCACGGTAAACAGGATCGCCATCCAGAATTGCTATCTCGCATTCAGCAAAGGATGTGAAGCCATCGTAAAGGAAAACATGGCGATTGTCTGGATTCAGGAGACCACAAGAACTTCGAGAATTAGTGACGAAATACTCAGCTTCTTCTCGCTGATCAATACGTGCGATGATACTGCCAGAAAGGTAGTACCATTGAATAGGGTGCAGGTAGTACTCTCTATCTTCTGGGAGATTCAGGAAAACAGTTCGTCCGGTTGTTCTGTTGCGTATATCCTCGAAATCATACCTGATTTGTTCCTTGATTGCAGCAGTTTCTGCATCATGTCCAATATGTCCCATCTGTGCAGCGGAGAAAATGAACAACGCAATAGAACCGCTTGCCAGTATGATAGAAAGTGTAGTCGTGGATTTCCGTGCGATAAAATCGAGGGATAATGCGGATAAAATGAGTGGAATAGGGATAAGAAGTAATGCCGTAAAATCATGGATGACAGAATGGTACCTAAAAAGTAGTATCCAGATTGGACCGGATAAAACGAGCGGAAGCAAGATGGCCCTCATTTTGTAAAAGACTAGTATGGCAAAAGTTAACAGAAATATAATCATTCCAGCAATAGAACTGTGTGAATTCAGAGAAGCGTCGATGTCGTTGATGATCTTGTTTGGATAAGTTGGAATTGAGAATGGAGAGGAAGCAGCAGAAATACGAGAGAAACTGCTCGAAATGACATTAGGCCAGCTCAATTGATTCCCACCTGTCCATTCCGCATCTTGGTCGAATCCCAGCGTTCGAAATTTTAATGAGGCTAGTGTTGGAGTGTCGAGAGGATTTTTATTGATCGCAATAGACTCATTGATAATATTGAATCCCAACAAACTTCCACTGATCAGTAGTGAAAATGCTCCAACTTGTATAAAAATATTCCTGAAAATCCACTTGGATTTGACCAAATTTACTCGATCAATTAATGCACACTTCATGACTCCTGAAAGTGAAAACAGAATAAGAAATATGAGAACAGGCCACCCTAACAGGATGGATGCTGCTATTTTAATAAACAATTGCATCCTTTTCCTTTCCTTGAAAAATGTAATTAGTCCGTGAAGTGTCAAGAAAACACCAAATACAGTCGTGATTCCATCCGGAGCAACCATGTCGTTGTAATAGAGAGCGTATACTGAACTAAATGCAAACATGGTGACGGTGAGAGCTATCCATTTGCTTGATAGTATTTTCCCCAGAGATAAGTACGCTAAAAATGCTGATCCGCAAAAGAAGAGCAACATCAAAACCCGAGCGGCATATAATTCTTCGGCACTTCCATGTCTGAACGGAAGAGTAGTGAGTTTTATGAGCGCATGTGCTCCGATGGGAAAGCGATTATAGGGATGATAGATCAATTCACCATTTGTGAACTCTTGGAATTTAAACATCAGGAAATTGTGCTGGAGAGAGAGGTTCTTGGCGATCCCGATATGATCCGCCGTCACATAGTCGTGATGTCCGGGCCGGTAGAAGTTGCCGCGGTCGTTGCCGAAGATGAAGACGGTCGAAAGCGCCGCCAGCAACAGGATGGGCGGGAGCGGCCGCCACTGGACAAGCCGCTCGACGATGGGATCCAGCCGCTCCCGAAGCGCCTGTTCCCGTGCCGCCGTCAGGAGGTGGCCGATGCGCGCGTTCGTCATCCCGATCTGGCGCACTCTACCGCCAGGCGGGAACCCGCGCCAGCCGGGCGGTGCCCGCTAGCGCTACTCCATGAGGCCCGCGCCGAGGGCGGCCGCGGTGGCGGCGTTGCGCCCCGCGATGCGCCCGAAGGTGACCGCCGGACCGTAGGAGCCGCCCCCGCCGATGTAGCGGTCGCCGTGCAGCGTGCCCATGGCCTCGCCCGCCGCGAACAGGTTGCCCATGGGCAGCTCGTCGCGCCCGATCACGTGCGTCTCCGCGTCCACGCGCAGCCCGCAGCCCGTCCAGGCGATGATCGCGGGGCGCACCTCCACGGCGTGGAAGGGCGGCATCTCGATGGGGCGCAGGCCCGCGGCTTGAAGTAGGCGCGGTCCACGCCCCGCGCGCAGTCCTCGTTGTACTTGCGCACGGTCCCCGCCAGCGGTTCGGGGTTGATTTTCGCCAGCCGCGCCAGCTCCGCGAGCGTGTCCGCGCGGAGCACCTCGCCGCTGTCGGCGCGCGCCGCGAGGCTCTCCGCCGTCCAGCTGGGGCCGGCGGGCGTGGCGTCGGCGTCGAGGCGGGCGGCCTCGTCGAAGACGGCGTAGGCCATGCCGCCGTTCCGCTTGAAGAGCCCGGCCATGACGGTGTAGGGGGCCATCTCGCTGCAGAAGCGCCGCCCCTCGCGGCTGACGAGGATGACCCACGGCGGCACGGCCACCTCGAGGTCGCGCGTGAAGCCGGGCGTGAGCAGCAGCAGGCCGCGGTTGTGGCCGCCGAGCGTGGCGCCCACCTGCTGGCCGAGGGTGATGCCGTCGCCCATGGCCTTGGGGCCGGAGATGGCCCACACGCCGTCGCCCTGCTCGTGCGCGTCGGGCCAGTACTTCTCGATGAACTCCTTGTTGTGGCCGAAGCCGCCGGAGGCGATGACGACGGCCCCGCAGCGCACCTCCTGGTCGCCCGCGGCCACGCCGACCACGGCGCCGTCCTCCTCAATGAGGCGGTCGGCGCGGGTGCGGAGGGCGAGGTCGACGCCGCGCCGGACGCGCTCGGCGTCGAGCGTGCGCACCACCGCCAGCCCCTCGCCCTCGGGCGGGTGGCCGCGCGGCACGGTGTCGATGCCGGAGACGTAGACGCGCTCGGGCCTGTAGACGACGCCGAGGCCGCGCAGCCATTCGAAGGCGGGCGCGGCGCTGTCGCAGTAGGCGCGCGCCACGGCGGGCTCGACGTTCCACTGGTTGAGCGTCATGTAGTAGCTGAACATGGCGTCGGGCGTGTCGTCGAGGATGCCCGCCTCGCGCTGGACGCTCGTGCCAGCGGCGTAGAAGTGGCCGCCGGAGAGGCGCGAGGAGCCGCCCACCTTGTCGTCGGCCTCGAGCACGATGACGCTCGCGCCCGCGTCGGCGGCGGTCACCGCCGCCGCCAGTCCGGCCGCTCCCGATCCGATGACGACGACGTCGTAGTCGCGCTCCATGCCGTCCTCCCGCGCGGGGCGTTCCCGCCAGTGGGCCGCATCGTGGGGCGGCGCGGGCGGGCGCGTCAAGCGGAAGGCGCTGGCGCGCGCGTGGCCGCGTGCCCGATAATCGCGGCACAGGGGCCCCGATCCCCCGCCGCACCCGGGAGGACGCGATGAAACTCTCCGTGAATCTCGAACGCTGCATCAAGGCGGCGGAGTGCTCGACCTACCACGCCGAACTGTTCCGCGCGCGCGACGACGGCTTCCCCGTGGTCGTCGTGGAGGAGCCGTCCGGCGATCAGGTGGAGGATGCCGAGGACGCCGTGCGCGTCTGCCCCGGCAACGCCATCAGCCTCAGCCGCGACGAGCGCTAGACGGCCAGCGGCGGCTGCTCCCGCTCCCCGCCCTCGGGGGCGTGCTCGCGCAGCCAGGCGACGGCGTCGCCCAGCGCCAGGTAGAGGGAGGCGCCCGCGCGCACGCCCGCCGCCCAGCGCGCCACCGCGTCCTCGCGTTCGTCCGCGCCGGCGGGGGAGTGCGCCGCCGTCTCCGCGATGGCGCGAAGGACGCGGTCGTAGGCGTCGCGCGGCTCCAGCGCGCACTCCTCGCGCAGGATGGCGATCAGGTCGGGCGTCTCGCCACGCTCCAGCAGGTCGGCGGCGCGGCGGCGGGCGGCTTCCAGCGCACGTTCCCCCATCGTCCTACTCCCCCCGCTTCCCGAATTCGAGGTGCAGCTCCCACAAGCCCAGCATGATGCCCGGCTGGTGTCTCATGTCGTTGCGTCCGGGCGCCAGCCGCAGGCCGTCGAGCCGGTCGAGCATCACGTTCACGGCGACGTTCTGCTCCAGCCGCGAAAGCCCCGCGCCCGGGCACACGCGCGGCCCCATGGAGAAGGTGAGGTGCCGCCCCGGATTCCTGCGCGTCAGGTCGATGGAGTCCGTGGCGGGGCAGAGGTCGGGGTCGCGGTTGGCCGCGCCGTAGCGCAGGTGCAGCATCGAGCCCTTCGGGATCTCCGTGCCGCGAATCGCCACGTCCTTCGTGACGATGCGCGTGGAGAGGCCCTGCGTGGGCGCGAACAGGCGCAGCGCCTCCTCCACGAAGAAGCGCACCTTGGAGCGGTCCGCGCGCAGCTCGTCCACCAGCTCCGGCTGCTGCGCCAGCAGCATGGCCTCCGCCGTGAGCGCGTACTGCGTGGTCTCGTTCCCGCCGATGTGCATGCCGTAGACGACGCTCACGATCTCGGCGTCGTTCAGCCGCCGCTTCTCCGGCCCGTACTCGACGTTGAGCAGGAAGGTGATCATGTCGTCCTTCGGGTTGCGCCGCTTGTCCTCGATCTGCTCGCCGATGTAGTGCTGGAAGGCGACCAGCGCCTCCGCGTTCGCCCTCTCGTCCTCGGGGCTGAGCAGGTTCTTGTGGCTGAAGCCGTGGACGAAGCGCCTGACCTGCTCCTCTTCCCACCGCCGCGTCATGGGCATGTCCTCCAGCGGGAAGCCGAGGATGGTCGTGATCACGGTCTGGGGCAGGGGCGCGGCGAACTGCTTCACGAACTCCACGGCGCCGTCGTCGATCCAGCGGTCCATGAGGTCGTTGGCGGCGCGCTCGATCATGGGGGCGTGCCGCTCCGCCGCGGGCAGCGCCACCCACGGGTCGGTCAGCTCCATGCGGTGGCGCTTGTGCTCCTCCATGTTGGGGCGCAGGGAGTCGAAGGAATCGCCCAGCGTGCCGAAGCCCTGCTCGCGGAAGATGGCCCGCGCGGCCTCGTCGCCCTCGGCGGCGTTGTAGAACTCGTAGGTGTCGGGATCGCGCACGACCATGGCGATGTCGTCGTACTTGGTCAGGATGAAGGCGTCCGTGCCGGGCAGGCCGCCCTCGCCGGGGATGCGGTGCACCGGCGCCTGCTCGTGCAGGATGCGGTAGGAGTCGAACCAGAACTCCTGCGCGCCGGGCGAGAAGAGGTCGACGTCGTCGAGCGCCACGGGGCACTCCGTCACCTGTTCCACGCGGTGGCCGGTGGCGTTGGGGGCGTCGGCCGTCGGTCGCTGCATCGCTGTCCTCCCGCGGCGCGTCGCCGCGTGGCGCGCATCCTACGCGCCGCGCACGGCAGCGTGCTACCCTCGCTGCGCGAAGAAATGGTCTTGCGGGGCTTCGGCATGGTGGCGGGCGGACGCGGCCTTGCGCTGGCGATCCTGCTGGCGACGAGCGTCGCGCTCGTGGCGGTCCCCGTCGGGGCCTCGGAGGAGACCATCGCGGCGTGCTCGAATGGCATCGCCGTCCCCGATCCCGAAGAGAACCCGGGCCTGGTCAGCGACTGCGCGGTCCTGCTGGAGATCCGGGACACGCTCGCGGGCGATGCCACGCTCGACTGGAGCGCGGACAAGCCGATTCGGGCGTGGGCTGCTGTTACTGTAGGTCTTGACCGCGTGACGGGATTGGCTGGGTTCGCTGGGGAACATATCTGGAATTCTCAAGGTATCTCCGTGGGCAGGGTGCCAACTCTCAATGGGAGGATTCCACCGGGGATAGGGAAGTTGTCAGGTTTGAATCGATTGTCATTTCCCGGTCATGATCTGGGAGGAGAGATCCCGCCCGATTTCGGGGATCTTGCGAATCTGGAAATGGTATGGCTCGATGATAACAAGATTGGAGGAGATATTCCCCGTAGCATTGGGAACCTATCGAGTCTAAAATTCATGTCTTTGGGCAATAATGAACTGACCGGAGTGATCCCTGATACTATTGGTGATCTTTCACAACTGGTCGAACTGGGATTGGGAGGAAATAATTTGATGGGAAATATCCCCAAGACCATAGGAAAACTACGTCAACTTAGAGCTCTCGCACTACACACAAACAAGTTATCGGGGACTATTCCACGAGAAGTAGGACAATTATCCGAGATTCGTGAATTAGGATTTTCGCAAAACAATCTATCAGGAGTAATCCCGCGAGATATAGGGAAACTAGCTCACGCTAGGGAGGTATATATCAGTAATAATGACCTCTCTGGCTCGATTCCGATAAGTATTATCAATCTCCCTAACATCAGGCACCTTGATTTAAGCCACAACGAACTATCGGGGGAAATCCCTAAGACCATCGGAGTGAATATTGAATCTCTGGTGCTACATAACAACAATCTCTCTGGAAGAATTCCGAACGAGATTGGAAAGCTGTCCAAGCTCCGCACTCTGATACTGGCAAACAATCTCCTCACTGGTGAATTGCCAAGCGAGCTGGGCGCGTTGGGGGTAGTGGGGAATGGCGTGCTGAATACGCTCTACGTCTCCGGAAATGAACTGACGGGCTGTATTCCGAGCACATTCCGGGATGGCGCTGGGCACATCCATCTTCTCTTTCATCATGACCTCGACAGTCTTGGTCTCCCTGACTGCGACGCAGAACTTGACACGGCCATTCCCGAGAGGGCCCCGCCTGATACTGGGACCGGGCTCGCGGACGCGAACCGTGGTGCAGGAGGCGTGCTGTCCGTACTGGTGGCAGTGGCGGCTGCCATCTGCTTCAGCAGCGGCGCGCTGGTTCTACTCCGTCGCCGCGCCTGAGCGTCGGGCGCTTGCGGGCGCGCCCGCCGCCGCCGTATCGTGCCGCCCGCGCAGCCGCGCCGAAGGAGCGCCCCGCATGGCCACCGTGCTCATCACGCTCAGGATCAGGGAGGGCATGGAAGCCCGCTACGAGGAGATCCAGAAGGACCTCTACGAGAAGACGCACCGCCTCGAGCCGAACGTGCTGCGCTACGAGATGTGGCGCGGGCGCGAGCCGCGCAGCTACTACTGCCTGCTCTCCTTCCCCGACTACGCCACCTTCCTCATCGACCACCAGATCAGCGACCACCACGAGGAGGCCACGCCGCCCCTGATGGAGGTGATCGAGGAGGAGGGCATCGAGTGGGTGGACCCCATCCAGGGGGCCTCGCCGCTGCCGCCCACGAACCCGCGGGAGTTGCCCGCCGACGCGCCCGACATCGCCCGCACCTACGACGAGGTGCTGCGCGTGCTCGCGCCCGCCTGGTGGGCCGGGCTGCGCTAGCGCCGTGGACCTCGAGCTGGAGGGCCGCGCGGCCATCGTCACGGGCGGCAGCCGCGGCATCGGCAAGGCCATCGCGCGCGCCCTCGCGCGGGAAGGCGCGGACGTGGCCATCGCGGCGCGCACGCGCGAGCCGCTGGAGGCCGCCGCCGCCGAGCTCGCCGCCGAGACTGGGCGGCGCGTGGCGCCCGTCGTCGCCGACACGGGGAGCACGCCCGCGGTGGAGGCCATGGTGGCGGAGTCCCTGGCGCGGCTGGGGCGGCTCGACATCCTCGTGAACAACGCGGCGCGCCCGGGCGGCGGCCCCGGCCCCGCGCCCGCGCTCGAGGAGATCGCCGACGCCGCCTTCGCGGAGGAGATGAACACGAAGGTGCTGGGCTACCTGCGCTGCGCGCGCGCCGTCGCGCCCATCCTGAAGGCCAACGGCTGGGGGCGCATCGTCAACGTCAGCGGGCTGGCCGCGCGCCAGTCGGGCACGGCCATCGGCAGCATGAGGAACGTGGCCGTGGCCGCGCTCACGAAGAACCTGGCCGACGAGCTCGGTCCCCACGGCGTCAACGTGACCGTGGTCCATCCGGGGCTCACCTGGACGGAGCGCATGCCGGAGCTGCTGGAGCGGCGCGCCGCCGAGTGGGGCGTCTCCGCGGACGAGGCGCGGGCGCGCATGGCGGAGGGCAACGCCATCCGCCGCATCGTGGACGCGAGCGAGATCGCGCATGTGGTGGCCTTCCTGGCCTCGCCGAAATCCGCCGCCATCCAGGGCGACGCCATCGCCGCGGGCGGGGGCGCGGGCCGCGCCATCCACTACTGAGCGGCGCGGGCCGCGGCTACTCCTCGACCGCGATGGCCTCGACGGGGCAGACCTCGGCGGCCTGCCGCGCCTCCACGCGCAGATCCTCGTCGTCGAGCGGATCGACCTGCACGACGGGGAAGCCATCGGCGTCCACCTTGAAGAGCGCGGGGTGGTTGTAGTAGCACTCCCCGCTCTTCGTGCACTTCTTCAGGTCGACGGTGACGCGCATGGCTTCGCCCCCCGGTTGCCCGGCTGCTAGTTGACGTCGAACTCGATCCAGAGCTCCTCGGGGGTGCGGAAGCCGCCGGAGCCGGTGGCGGGGGAGGTGACGCCGGGGTGGTCGGGGAACTTGGGCCGCGGGTTCTTCATGGCCTCGAAGAGGCGCGTGCTGGCGATGATGGCCTCCTGCCGCGCCATGGCGTAGCCCATGCAGAAGTGCTGGCCCATGCCGAAGCCCAGGTGCCCGTGCTTGCCGTCGGCGTAGCGCCCGGAGCGCAGCTCGCGCCCCATGTGCAGGTCGTCGCGCAGGATGTCGAAGGTGTCCGGATCCTTGAACACGCGCTCGTCGCGGTTGCCCGCGGCCAGGTAGAGCACGATGTTGGCGCGCTCGGGGATGACCTCGCCGTGGATGGCGATCTCGCGCGTGGTGTGGCGGCCCTGCGTGTGCACCACGGGGTCGTAGCGCATCATCTCCGTGAACACGTTGGTCCAGAGGGAGGGGTCGCGCTTGACCTCGTGCTCGAACTGGTCGGGGCGGGTGTAGAGCATGTGGTACCACATGTTGGCGATGGCCTTCTCGGTGGTGTCGCCGCCCGCCGCCAGCAGCAGGGCGATGAAGCCCTTGATCTCGTCGGGGTTCATGCGCTGGCCGCGGAATTCGGCGTGCACGATGCGGGAGACGAGGTCCTCGGTGGGGTTGGCCTCGCGCTCGCGGATCATGGGGTCGAGGTAGGCCCACATCTCGTTGCGCGCCTGCAGCCCGCGCGCCAGGTGCTCGCCGCCGAAGCCCAGCCCCTCGATCAGGTGCTGGTACCAGCGCACGAAGGTGTCCTCGTCCTCGCGCGGCAGCCCCAGCATGTTGGAGATGACGCGGATGGGGAACTGGTTGCAGAACTGCCCCACCAGCTCCACCTCGCCCGTGCCCGCGAACGCCTCCGCCAGGTCGTCCGCCGACTTGCGGTAGACGTCGGGCACGAACTGCGCCAGCAGCTCGCGCGCGATCTGCTCGATGAAGGGCAGGAACGTCTGGAGCCGGTTGCCCACGAACTGGTCGGCCACCACGTTGCGCAGGAAGCGGTGCTCGTCGCTGTTGCCGTACTCGAGGATGTTCGGCCCGAACACGTGGCGCTTGCCGAACTCGTAGTCCCCCTTGGGGTCGTACACGCCGCGGTCGAAGTCGTCGTTGTTCTGGAACACCGCCACCACGTCGTCGTAGCGGCTCACCACCCAGTTGTTGTGGAACAGATCCTGGTAGATGGGGTGGTGGTCGCGCAGCCGCTTGTAGAGCGGGAACGGGTCGCGCCGGAATTCGGGGCCGTCGAACTCGCGCGGGTCGATGGCGAGCCGCAGCTGCTCCCGAATCGCCTCTTCCATGTTCACGGATTCCTCGGTGGCCGTCATCGGGCGCCTCCTGCCTGTGCGCGGTGCGCGGCGCATGGTAGCACGCGCCCGCCACGCGATGGTAGCACGCCCCGCGGCGCGTCGGGGGGCGCTGGCCGCACGCTGGCGGCGCGGCGCGCGGGAGCGCACACTGGGGCGCGCGGCACCCGCCGCGGGAGCGCCACCATGCCCGTGACCGTGAACGTGACCTGGCCCGCCGAGGGCGTCGGCCTCATCGCTTTCTCCGACCCGCCCATGAACTTCGGCGGGGGCGAGCTGGGCGAACGCCTGCTCGCGGCCATCGAGGAGGTGGAGGGTTCCGGCGCCAAGGTGTTCGTGCTCGCCTCCGACACGCCCGGCTACTTCATCGCGCACTGGCACCTCGGCGGCATCGTGCAGGCCATGGAGGGCATGGCCGCCATCGGCAACGCCACGCCGCCCTCGCGGCGTCCCCACGGCGCGAACCGCATGTTGTTCGAGCGCGTGGGCGACAGCCCCCTCGTCTCCATCGCCGCCAACAACGGGCAGGCCTGGGGCGGCGGCGCGGAGCTTTCCTGGGGCTGCGACCTGCGCATCGCCGCCGAATCGGCCACCTATGGCCAGCCCGAGGTGGCCATCGGCATCCCCCCGGGCGCGGGCGGCTGCACCCGTCTGGCGCGTCTCATCGGCCCCGCCAAGTGCCTCGAGATGATCCTCGACGGGCGCCCCGTCACGGCGCGCGAGGCGATGGCCCTCGGCGCCGTCAACAAGGTGGTGCCCGACGACCGCCTGCGCGAGGAGGCCATCGCCTGGGCCGCCCACATCGCGCGCTGGCCCGCCTTCAGCCTCGCCGCCTGCAAGCAGAGCTTCGTGGAGGGCCGCGACCGCGACATCTACGACGCGCGCCGCAACGAGCAGTTCATCTTCGGCAACACCGCGCGGCGCGCCGACGCCATCGAGATCATGAAGGCGGCGCAGGCGCGCTACGACGCGGGCATGGACTCCTACGACGCCCTCGGCATCCCGCGCGACTGACGCGGTTGACGCGCCCGCGCCGCCTTCGTACCGTCGCCGCATGACGTCCGGCCTGATCGCGCCCGACCTGGAGGAGCGCCTCGCGCGCCTCGCCCCCGAGGTGCGCGACGTGCTCGCCGACATGCACGGGGCGCTCTGGCGCGAGCTGGACGCGGAGCTGCTGGAGCTCTGCCGCCTGCGCATCGCCACGATGCAGGGCGACGCCGCCGAGCTGGCCCGCCCCGCGCCCTCCGCCGCCCTTCCGCCGGAGAAGGCGGAGGCGGTGCGCGACTGGCCCGCCTCGCCCCTGTTCGACGAGCGCGAGCGCGCCTGCCTCGCCTTCACCGAGCAGTTCGTGGCCGACGTGGCGGGCGTCACGCAGGCCGACGCGGACGCCCTGCTCGCCCACCTGACGCCCGGCGAGGCGCGCGCCTTCGTGAGCGCCCTCCTCGCCCTCGACCAGCACCAGCGGCTGGCGCTGGGCCTGCGCACGGTCCTCGCGCCGGAGGAGGAACCCGCATGACCGCCATCGCCCGCGAACGCCGCCTGCCCGATCCCGCCGCGGGGGAGCGCCCCGTCGCGCCCGCCCTGGGCAAGGCCATCGGCGCGTACCAGGACGCCGTCATGCGCCTCGGCGGGATCGACCCCGTGACCACCGAGCTGGTGCGGCTGCGCTGCGCCCGCCAGCACCAGTGCCACACCTGAATGTCCCTGCGCCTGGGCGTGGCCCGGGACAACGGCCTCGACGAGGACATGGCCGCGAAGATCGACCGCTATGAGGAGAGCGACCTGCCGGAGCGCCACAAGGTCGCGCTGCGCCTGACCGACGCCTTCGTGACCGCGCCCGGGGCCATCGACGCGGAGCTGCGGACGCGGGCGCGCGCCCACTTCACGGAGGCGCAGCTGGCGGAGCTGCTGCTGGACATGTCGAAGTGGAGCACGCAGAAGCTGTCGGTGGCGCTGGGCACGGACGACCCCATCGACGCGGAGCGGCTGAGCATCCTCAACTTCGACGAGGCGGGCGCGGTCGTGTGGGGCGAACGGCTGGACGATCCCTACGTGCCCGCCGCCCATCCGCGCCGCTGAGTGGCTGGTGGCTAGTGGCTAGTGGCTGGTGGCTGGTGATTGGATGAGTGCCTGTGAACGCTGACTTTCGACGTATCGTCGGCAAGATGGAGGGCCTGATCGAGCGGCTGCGCGACGGCCCGGAGTACACGCGGGACGATTTGCGGGGGATGCCGAAGAAGGGCGTGTATGTCCTGTACGAAGATGGGGAGCCGATCTACGTCGGACGTTCCAACTCCCTCGCGCAGCGTATCAGGGCCCACAGCGCCAACAGCTCGCGGCACGAGTCGGCCACGTTCGCCTTCAAACTCTACAAGGAAGGGATTGGCAAGCCCGAAGGCACCCGGAAGGAAGTCCAGGCAATGGATCCGGATGAATATGAACGACAGCGCGAACGGGTTGGCAAGATGACCATCCGGGCCGTCGAGATTGAGGACCAGCGGGAGCAGACCATCTTCGAGATATACGCCGTCCTGTCTCTGGGGACGACGCGGTACAACACCTTCGAGACCCATTAGCCCGACCACCAGCCACCAGCCACCAGCCACCAGCCATTAGCCACCAGCCACGGGGCGCGGCAGCCGCCCCGCCAGCGCGAAGAGCAGCGCCGACAGGCCCAGAGATCCCGCGAACATCGCCAGCGCCCAGTCGTAGTTCCCGGTGGCGTCGTAGAGCGCGCCCGCGGCGGACGGGCTCACGATCTGGCCGCTCGTCTCCACCACCGCCACGATGCCGAGGATGGAGGCGAAGTGGGCCACGCCGAAGGCGCGCGTGAGCAGCAGCGGCTCGATCATGGGGCCGCCGCTGGAGCCGACGATCCAGAACGCCACGAACACGGCCACGCCCGCCACGCTCCCGCCCGTGGCCAGCAGCACCAGCATGGCGCAGGCGAGCACGCCCGTGACCACCACGGCCGCCGCCTCGATGCTGCGGATGCGGTCGGCGAGCCACCCGAAGGCGAGACGGCTGAGCATGCCCCCGCCCGCCGCGATCGAGAACAGGCCGGACGCCCACGCCGCCGAATAGCCCACCGACTCGTAGTAGGGGATGCCGTGCGTCATCCAGCCGAACATGCCGTAGAAGAAGGCCATCAGCGCCACCGCGATGACCCAGAAGAGGGGCGTGCGCAGCGCCTCCCGCGCGGTCACGCCGGTCAGCGCCGCCGGCGGCGTGGGCGTGGCGCTCCCGCCGTCCGCCGCGCCGCCGTCCACCTCCGTGCCCACGTCGGCGGGATGGTCGCGCAGGAGGAACAGGCAGAGGGGCGTGAAGAGGGCGGCGGTGGCGATGCCCACGGCCACGAACGAGCCCTGCCAGCCGAAGACGTCGATGGCGATGCGCATGAGGGGCACGACCACGAAGCCGCCCAGCGAGAAGCCCATGGCGAGGATGCCCACGGCCAGCCCCCGCCGCCGCGTGAACCAGTAGGAGACCAGCGTCTGGAAGGGGATGAAGAACATCATCTGGCGGAAGACGGCGTTCACCGACTGCCATGCGTACCACTGCCAGAGCTCGTTCGTGGCGGCCAGCAGCAGATAGCTGGCGGCGGTGAGGAGCGCGCCGGCGAAGATGATGCGGCGCGGGCCGTAGCGCTCGATCCAGCGCCCGATGAAGGGCGCCGCCACGCCGCTCGCGGCCAGCCCCAGGGAGAAGCCGTTGGAGACCTCGAAGCGCGACCACGCGAATTGGCTCTCGAGCGGCTCGATGTAGAGGCCGAAGGACCAGAAGGAGGTTCCCGCGGTGAGGGCCACGGCCACGACGGATCCGGCCAGCAGCCGCCAGCCGTACCAGGCGCGGCGCGCGCGCCGCACGCGGGCCGCGAGGGAGGCGCGCAGGGGCGGCGGCCTCAGCCGTCGGGCAGGGCCACCGTGGCCGTGCCCTCCAGCGCGGGCGTCTCGCCCTCGCGCGCCAGCCACACCTCGCAGTCGGCCAGCCGCTCGCCGCCCTCCTCGCGCACGGCGGTCACGCGCCCGCCCGCGGTCACGCGGTCGCCGTCCAGCACGACCTTCGGGAAGCGCATGACGACGCGGCGCACGCTCGCCGGCCCCGCCCAGTCCATGAGCATGTTGAGGACGTAGCTGAGGCCCAGCGGCCCCTGGTTGATGGTGCGTTCGCCCAGCCTGAAGGGGAGCGCGGCCACGGCCTCGCGGTCCCAGTGCACGGGGTTGGGGTCGCGCAGGATGGCCGCCATCGTGCGCATCCGCTCGGGGCGCACGCTCTCCATCGTCCACTCCGGGATGGCGTCGCCGGGGCGCGCGTTCACGCCGACCTCCGGTAGGTCCAGGTGATGGTGGAGACGGCGGCCAGCGCGCCGTCCGGCTCGCGCAGCTCGAAGCGGAAGCGGATGCGGTCGTACAGGCCGCGCGGGGCTCCGCGCAGGGCGCCCTCGCGCCGGTCCGCCTCCGTCACGCGCCCGCGCACGTCGTACGCCACCTCCTCGCGCAGGGGTCGCGCGATCTCCCAGTCGTAGCTCTCGATGCCGATGGAGAAATCGGACTCCGCCTTGCCCAGCGCGAACATGCCCGCGATGGACGTGCCCGCGCCGAGGATGGGCGCGTGGAAGAGGGCGGCGGGATGAACCAGCCCGTCGGGCAGCGGCTCCGATCCCGTGCACTCCGTCAGCAGGTAGTTCTCCCAGTGGGCGATGGTGTACGTGCCGCCGGGGAACTCGTGCCCGACGAGCGCCTCGATTTCGGCGGCGGACGGCATGGCGCTCACGCGAACCGCTCCATGAGGCGGGCGCGCGCCTCCAGCTTCGGCAGCACCTCCCCGGCGGGCGCGGGCGGCAGCGCGAACACGCAGCGCTCCACGCCCGCCCGCGCGTGCGCCTCGATGCGCGCCGGGTCGCTCCCCACGCCGAAGAGCGAGACCGGCAGGGGGCCGCGTCCCGCCTCCGCCGCCAGCTCGTTCAGGCGGGCGATGGGCTCGGCGAAGCTGTCGCGCGCGCGCCCGTCGATGGGCATCCAGCCGTCGCCGTAGCGCGCCACGCGGCGCAGCGTGTTCGGCCCGTCGCCACCGATGAGCACGGGCGGGCCGGGCCGCTGGATGGGCTTGGGCCACTGCCAGATGGGGTCGAAATCGACCAGCTCGCCGTGGTACTCGGCCTCGTCCCCGGTCCAGATGGCGCGCATGGCCTCGACCGTCTCGCGCATGCGCCGCCAGCGGCGCTTCGGGTCGGTGCCGTGGTTCTCCATCTCCTCGAGGTTCCAGCCGCCGCCGATGCCGAGGATGAGCCGCCCGCCGGAGATGAAGTCGATGCTCGACACTTCCTTCGCCAGCGTGATGGGGTCGCGCTCGATGACGAGGCAGATGCCGCTGCCCACGAGCAGGCGCTCCGTGGCCGCCGCCGCCGAGGTGAGCGCCACGAACAGGTCGAGCGTGTGCGAGTACTCGCGCGGCAGCTCGGGGCCGCCCGGCCAGGGCGACCTGCGGCTGGCGGGGATGTGCGTGTGTTCGGGGAAGAAGAGCGACTCGAAGCCGTGCGCCTCCGCCTCGCGCGCCAGCTCGCCCGGCGCGATGGCGTAGTCGGTGGGGAACATGGTGACGCCGAACTTCATGCGCGGAAGGGTAGCGCGTCCGCGACGCGCCCGCTACGGCAGCAGCACGAGCTTGCCCACCACCTCGCGGTCCAGCACGCGCCGCAGGAAGCGGGGGCCGTCCTCCAGCGCGCCGGTCTCGATGGCGGGCGCGGGCAGGCGTCCGTCCGCGAGCATGGCGAACACGTCCGCCGCCGACTCGCGCATGAGCGCCACGCGGCTGGCGCGGTAGTGCATGAGCGTCATCCCCAGGGCGCTGCGGTTCTTGATGAGCAGGTGGTTTCCCTTGAACTGCGGTACCGCGCCGCCCGCGAAGCCCGCCACCACGTAGCGCCCGCCCCAGTCGAGGCAGCGGAAGGCCGCCTCGGGCGCGCCCACGGGGTCGACGACCACGTCCACGCCGCGCCCGCCGTTGGCCGCGAACGTGGCCTCGCGCAGGTCCTCCGTTTGGTAGTTCACGAGGTGGCGCGCGCCCGCGGCTTCGGCGGCGGCGAGTTTCGCGGGGCCGCTGGCCGCCGCCGTCACCTCGCCGCCGAGCGCCGCCGCCACGGCCACCGCCGCCAGCCCCAGCCCGCTGCCCGCGCCCAGCGCGAGCACGCGCGCGCCCGCCTCCATGCGCGCCTCGTGCACGAGGCAGACGTGGGCGGTGAGGTGGGCCGAGAGTGCGCCCGCCGCCACCTCCGGCGCGACGGCGTCGGGCAGGGGGAAGCATTCGCTCGCCCGCGCGACGGCGCGCTCCGCGTAGCCGCCGTCGTGGAGGAGCGCGGCCACGCGCTGGCCCGCGGCGAGGCCCTCCACGCCCGCCCCGACGGCCGTCACGCGCCCCGCCGCCTCCATGCCCGGCGCGAAGGGCGGCTCGTGCGCGGTCTGGTGCTTCCCGCGCACGAAGAGCGCGTCGGCGAAGGAGACGCCCGCGGCCTCCACGGCGATGCCGACCTCGCCCGCGCCCGCGGACGGCTCCGGCAGCTCGCCCGCGCGCAGCCCCTCCGGCTCGCCCAGCTCATGGCACACGATGGCGCGCATCGCGCCCTACCTTAGCGCGCGCGTTCCCGCGGGGGGCGGGGCGCGTATCATCGCGCGCGGAGGAACGCCCATGCCGGATGTCATCGTCGAGCGCCACGACCGCGTCATGCTGCTGCGCTTCAACCGCCCCGCGCGCATGAACGCCATGGGCGGCTCGCTCATGCGCGAGCTGCTGGAGGGCATCGAGGAGGGCGTGCGCGACGACGGCGTGGGCGCCTTCGTGGTCACGGGCGAGGGCCGCGCCTGGTGCGCCGGGGCCGACCTCGAGGACGCGGGCCAGCGGCAGGAGCGGGGCACCGCCCCCGAACGCCGCGCGGGGGAGCTGGACACGCTCGGGCCGGGGCGCTCCATCCTCGCCATCCACGGTTGCGGCAAGCCGACCATCGCGGCGGTGAACGGCGCGGCGGTGGGGGGCGGCTTCGGGCTGTGCGGCGCCTTCGACCTGCGCATCGCCAGCGAGCGGGCGCGCTTCGGCACGATCTTCATCAAGCGCGCGCTGGCCGCCGATTTCGGCCTCTCCTGGTTCCTGCCGCGCATGGTGGGGGCGGAGCGCGCCGCCGAGCTCTTCTACAGCGGGCGCATCGTGGAGGCGGACGAGGCGCTGGCGCTCGGCATCGTCTCGCGCGTCGTGCCCCACGAGCGGCTGGTGGAGGAGTCGCTCGCCCTCGCCGCGCGGGTGGCCAGCCAGCCCCCGATGGCGCTCGCCTACACGCGCCGCATGTTGCGGCACGCGCAGTGGGCCACGCTGGAGCAGCACCTCGAATTCGAGTGGCCCCTGCAGCGCCAGCTGCTGCGCGGGCCGGAGTTCGCCGAGGCCGTGGCCGCCTTCCGCGAGAAGCGCGAGCCCGATTTCCGCGCGAGCTAGGCGGGCTCGACCCAGGTGGGGTGCGCGCGGTCGATCCAGGTCTGGGCGAAGCGGTCCTGATAGGTCTCGCCCGCGTCCACGGGGAAGAGCTGCACGTAGGGCATGAAGAGGGTCACCACGTCCTCGCTCACGAGGTTCACGCCCACGTTCAGGTCGAGCAGGCGGCGCTGCACGTCGTAGCCGATGGCCTGGCGGCGGTCGGGCGCCATCTCCGCGCGCTGCTCGCCGATGAGGGCGTCGAGGCCGTCGTCGCGCAGGGCGAAGGTGTTGCCCGCGCCCTCGCTGTGGAAGTAGGGGTAGAGCCAGTCGTCGAGGTCGATCCAGCCGTTGTCGAAGCCCGCCGCCCAGGGGGCGTCGCCCGTCACCAGCCGCTGCGCCAGCGTCTCGATGGAGAGGGGCGTGACGGCGGCCTCGACGTCGAGGGCGGCGGCCAGCTGGTCGCGAATGAGCGCGCCCATGCCCAGCGTGCGCTCCACGTTCTCCGTGACCAGCAGTTCGAGGCCGTCGGGCGCGCCCGCGTCCGCGCTCCAGGCGTCGAGGGCGGCGCGCGCGTCCGCCAGGTCGAGGGCGCGCCCGCCGCTGCCGGGGCGGTAGCCGGGCCGCTCCGCCAGCTCCGTCTGGGGCAGCGACCAGCGCCGCACGGCCGCGCTGATCCAGGGGTTGAGCGTGCCCGCGCCGTTGAAGAAGCGGTCCAGCAGCTCGCGCCGGTCGATGGCCGCCGTGAGGGCCAGCCGCAGGCGCGGATCGTCGTAGGGCGGCAGCGCCGAGAAGAAGCGCATCCCGTAGAACTGGGCGATGGCGGAGCGCGCCTCGCGCAGGGCGGGCAGGCGGCGCTTCAGCTCCCGCGCCTGGCGGAAGCCCGCCACCACGGCGTCCAGCCGGTTCGTGCGCAGGTCCGCCTCCAGCTCGTCCGTGGGGCGCGGCTGCACGATGGAGACGCCGTCGAGGAAGGGGCCGTCGTCGGGGCCGTGCCAGGCGTCGTTGCGGGCCACGCTGGCGAACCGCCCCTCGGCCCACTCCACCCAGCGGAAGGGCCCGCTGCCGGGCTGGCGCTGGGGCGTGAAGGCGTCCTCCCGCACGGTCTCCGGCGCGAGCACGAACCCCTCCGTGGAGGCGAAGCGCGCCAGCGCCCCCGCGAAGGGCTCCGCCGTCGTCGCCGTGAGCGTCAGGTCGTCGGGCGCCGCCACGGATTCGATGGGGGCCCAGCGCCCGCCGCGCGGGTAGACGCCGGGCCCCTGCCGCTGCCGCTCGATGCTGAAGAGCGCGTCCCCCGCGGTCACGGGCCGCCCGTCGAGGGGCGCGCCCCCGTGCCAGCGCGCCGCCGGGTTGAGGCTGAACACGTAGGTGAGCTCGTCCGGCTGTTCGGGCATCCCCAGCGCGAGGTCCGGCGCGAGCCGCCCGTCCACCTGGCTCTCGTAGGTGAGCAGGCGGCTGTAGACGAGCGCCTGCTGGCCCAGCAGCGTGGCGGAGACGGAGCGGTGGGGATCGAAGCGCCCGTCGCTGGCGAGGGCGGCGGCGTAGCGCAGCGTGCCCCCGCGGCGGTCCGTGCGCGCGGGGCGTTCGGGCCAGGGCGCGGGCGTGCTGGCGTGGGTGGGGAACGCCCCCGCCGTCGCGTCCGGCTCGTCCCCGCCATCGCCGTCGGGCGCGGGCGGGGCCGCTTCCCCGCCGCCGCAGCCGAGCGCGGCCAGCCCGGCGGCCCCCGCCGACGCGCCCAGCGCGCCGAGGAACCACCGCCGTCCGCGCTTGCGCCGCTCCCGTGCGCGCGCCATACGTACTATCCTTGCCCGCGGGGAGCGCCGCCGCGCGCAAGGGGCCGCGCTCCGGGAGGTGCGTCATGCCCGATCGACTGAGCGCCGAGCGCATCGGCGAGGCCCTGGCGGGCCTGCCCGGCTGGGACGCGGACGGCGAGAAGTCCCTCAGCAAGACCTTCCGGCTCGCGGACCACGTCGCCGCCATGGGCTTCGTCACGCGCGTGGCCATGGCCGCCGAGGTCATGAACCACCACCCCGAGCTGACGATCGTCTATGCCACGGTGGACATTCGCCTGAGCACGCACGACGCGGGCGGCGTCACGCAGCTCGACGTCGATCTGGCGGAACGCATCGAGCACTACGCCTAGCCCCGTCCGAGGCCCCTCGCTCAGGAGACGCCGATCGCGTCCTGGGCCGTCTTCGCCCGCTTCACGAGGGCGATCTCCTGGTCCGTGAGCGTTTCCAGCGGTTTCAGGATCTCGTCCTTGAGCGGGAAGATGTGCACGGAGTCCCAGCCGCACACGTCCTCGCACAGGCGGCAGCCCGTGCACTTCTTCTCGTCCACCGTGCTCACGCCGAAGAAGTCGTCGGCGCGTTCGGTGTGCTGCAGGCTGAGCGCGTCGAAGGGGCAGATGTTGATGCACAGCTCGCAGCCGGAGCCGATGCACTTCTCCTCGATGACGACGGCCTTGGGCCACTCGTTCTTCTTGATCGACTTCGTCACGTCGCCGAGCCCGTCGAGGATGGCCTCGGGCGGGCACACCACGCCGCAGGCGCCGCAGTCGATGCAGAGCGTGGGGTCGATGACGTGGAGCTCGTTGCGCGACCCCGTGATCGCGTTCGTGGGGCAGCGCTTCGTGCAGGCGGTGCAGCCGATGCACGTCTCGATGATGCTGTAGGACATCGCCCCTCCGCGCGGTCCGCGCGCCCCGATCCTAAGGCCCGCCGCCGCGCGTCCGCAAGCGCGGGGCGCGAAGCGCCGTGCGCCCCGCTATACTGCGTCGCCGAAACCACTGCCCGGAAGGAGCCTCACCGTGAGCCTGCTTGAACGCATCCTCCGCCCCTCCCGCACCGCCGCCGCGCACTGCGACGGCCCCTGCGGCGTCTACGACCCCGCCTCCGCGCGCATCGCCGCCGAGGCGGTCCTCTCCATGGCCAGGAAGCTGGTCGCGCTCGAGGGCGACGACCTCGCCGCCGAGAACACGCGCGGGCGCTACATCGCCATCAAGGAGGAGCAGGCCCAGATCGCCAAGCAGGAGCTGCTCATCCTCTGGACCGACTACTTCAAGCCGCCGCACCTCGAGGCCAACCCCGACCTGCACGCCACCTTCTGGAACGCGGCCAAGCTCTGCTCGCAGAACAAGGTCGAGGTGAACGTGGAGGCGGCGGAGGCGCTGGTGGAGGCCATCCGCGGCATCCACGACGTCTTCTGGGCTTCCAAGAACCGCGCCGACGTCCCCTTCTACACCGCCGGGTAGGCGCGCCGTTCCGTTCACGCTGGCGGGCGCGTGCGGGGCCATCCTGCTCGCGCTCGCCAGCCGCCGCTTCGCCCGCTACGCCGTGAAGGGCGCGAGCATGGCGCCCGCGCTCGCGCCGGGCGACTACCTCGTCGTCGACCGTCGCGCCTACGCGCGTCGCGCGCCCGCCCCGGGCGAGGTGGTGATCGCGCGCGACCCGCGCGACGCCTCGCGCGAGATCGTGAAGCGAGTGGCCGCGCCCGCCGCCGCGGGGGGCGTGGTGCTGCTGGGCGACAATCCCGCCGTCAGCACCGACAGCCGCGCCTTCGGCCCCGTGCCGCGCGCGTCCATCGTGGGGCGCGCGGTGTGGCGCTACTGGCCGCGCGCGCGCTTCGGTCCCGTGCCCTCGCGCGCCAGGCGGGCCAGCACGAGCGCGTCCGTGGGGAAGGCCAGCGGCGGCGGGTCGGCGGGATCGAAGTAGGCGACCGCGCTCAGCTCGCCGTCGGCGGGGAAGGGGTCGCCGCGCGCGTCCTCGGCGGCGAACCAGACGCCCACGGTCAGCCGTTCGGGGTCGTGGAAGTTGGAATGGACGGCGAGGGGTTCGCCCGCGCGGGCGCGCACGCCGGTCTCCTCCAGCAGCTCGCGCTCGGCGGCGGCGCGCGCGTCCTCGCCCCATTCCACGGCGCCGCAGGGGATGCACCACGCGCCCGCGCCCCAGCCCACCGCGCGCCGCCCCAGCAGCACGCGCCCGTCCCCGTCGCGCACGACGAGGGCGACGCCCGCCGCGGGCCGCCGTTTCGCGCTCACGCCCGCCCCCGCATGGGGCGAGCCTACGCGCGGGCGGGGCGGCGCGTCTTGCCGAGCGCCCCGGGCCGCTCGATACTCGCGGGGGAATGTCCGCGTGAGCCAGCCCGCCCAGCGCCTCTGTCCGGTCTGCGGCGTGGCCTTCCGCGCCAACGAGGCCGTGCTGCGGTGCACGGGCTGCCACGCCCTCCACCATCCCGCCTGCTGGGTCGAGCGGAACGGCTGCTCCACGCCGGGCGAGCACGAGGGCGAACCGCGCCCGCTCGCCTTCCGCGCCGGAGGGGCGCCCGCGCCCGCCGCCACCCGCCCGGTGGTGATGCGCGCGCCCATGCGGCAGGGCGGACGCGCGGCGGCGCGGCGTTCCCCGGACATCGGCGTGCTGGGGAGCGCCCCGCGCGAACCGGGGCGGCTGCTCCGCTACTGGTACGTGCCCGCGGGCCTGCTGCTGGCCGCCGCCATCGCGCTCGGCATCGTCTGGGGCGTCGAGCAGTTCGGCGGCGGCGATGCCGCGCCCGTCGCCACGCCCGCGCCCACGCCGCCGCCCGTCGCCACAACCGCGCCGACGCGGGCCCCCACGCCCACGCCCGTTCCCACGCCGACGGCCACGCCCACGCCTCCGCCGCCACGCTTCGCCGCGGGCGAAAGCGCGGTCGTGTCGGGCACGGACAGCTGCCTCAACATTCGCGCCAGCGCCCGCATCGACGCCGCCGTCCTCGAGTGCGTGGACGACGGCACGGAGGTCACGGTGCTGGAGGGCCCAGTGGAGGCCAACGACTTCACGTGGTGGCGGGTGGCCGCGCCCGGCGGCCAGGGCTGGGCGGCGGGCATCTACCTGGAGACGCCTCCGGCGCGCTGACTCAGACGGCCTCGAGGATGCCGATCAGGGCGGCGATGACGGCGACGCCCGCGGCCACGGCGCTGAGGGTCCAGCGCATCATGCGCTCGTTGCCCTGCGCGACCTCCGCCTGCAGCCGGGCGATCCGCGCTTCGAGCCGGCTCTCCATCGTGGCGATGTCCGCCCTGAGCTCCGCGATCTGCGAGTTGAACCGGCTCTCCATCGTGGCGACGTCCGCCCTGAGCTCCGCGATCTGCGAGTTGAACCGGCTCTCCATCATGGCGACGTCCGCCCTGACCTCGGCGATCTGCGAATCGACCTTGCTCTCCAGCCTGACGATGTCCGCCTTGATCCCGGCGACGTCCGCCTTGATATCGGCGATGTCCGCCTTGGCCTCGGCAAGCCCCGCCTTGATCTCGTCGACATCCGCCCTGAGCACGGCGATATCCGCCCTGACCCCGGCGAACTGCGTCTCGGTCCGGCTCTCGAGCCCGGCCACCTGCAGGCCCAGCGAGTTCCGGAGCGCCTCGACGTCGCCCCAGGTCGCGGGGCTGCCGTAGTCCCGAACGGGATCGCTGGACTGTTCCGCTGCCGCCATGCCGAATCCCTCCGCGGGGCCGATGCTAACAGGGAAGGCGCGGCGGCGTCAGGCGAGACGCTCGCGCAGGCGCGCCATGGCGATGGCCGCCGCCGCCGCCTCCTCGCCCTTGTTCCCGTGGATGCCGCCCGCGCGCTCCAGCGCCTGCCCGGCGCTCTCGCAGGTGAGCACGCCGAAGGAGACGGGCACGCCCGTCTCCTGTCCCGCCCGCATCAGCCCCGCCGCCGCCTGCGCGGCGATGTGCCCGTAGTGGTCGGTTTCGCCGCGGATGACGGCGCCGAGGGCGACGACGGCGTCGAAGCGCCCCGATTCCGCCGCCCAGCGCGCCGCCGCCGGAACCTCGAAGGAGCCCGGGGCCCAGGCCACGGTGATGTCGTCGTCGCGCACGCCCCGCTCGCGCAATCCCGCCCGCGCGCCGTCGAGCAGCTTGCGCGTGACGAATTCGTTCCAGCGCGCCACGACGATGCAGACGCGCAGCCCCTCGCCGTCGCTCCCCTCGACGATCTCGTTCACGCGCGCTCCCCGTCCGCCGCTTCCGGCGCGGGCGCGTCCAGCCGGTCGAGCAGGTGGCCCATGCGCGTGCGCTTCGTTTCGAGGTAGTTGATGTTGAACTCGTTGGGCGCGATCTCGAGGGGCACGCGCTCCACGATTTCGAGGCCGTAGCCCTCCAGCCCCGCGAGCTTGTCGGGGTTGTTCGTGAGCAGCCGCAACTTGCGCACGCCCAGGTCCAGCAGGATCTGCATGGCGATGCCGTAGTCGCGCCCGTCGGCGGGGAAGCCGAGGGCGAGGTTGGCGTCCACCGTGTCGAGGCCGCCGTCCTGCAGGCGGTAGGCGCGCAGCTTGTTGTGCAGGCCGATGCCGCGCCCCTCCTGCCGCAGGTAGAGGAAGACGCCGCCGTGCTCGCCGATCATGTCGAGGGCGAGGTCCTTCTGCTCGCCGCAGTCGCAGCGCAGGGAGTGGAGCACGTCGCCCGTGAAGCACTGGTCGTGCACGCGCACGAGCACGGGGCGGTCGGGGTCGATGGCGCCCTTCACCACCGCCACCTCCTCCTCGGGGGCGTAGCGCGTCTGGTAGGCGATGATGGTCATCTCGCCCGCGGACGTGGGCAGCGCCGTCTCGGCCACGCGCTTCACCAGCCGCTCCGTCTTCAGGCGGTGCCGGATGATGTCGTTGGTGGTCAGGATCTTGATGCCGTGGCGGCGGGCGAAGCGGCGCAGTTCGGGCATGCGCGCCATCTCCCCGTCGCCCTTCATGATTTCGCAGATGACCGCCGCCGGGCGCATCCCCGCCAGGCGGCAGAGGTCCACGCTGGCCTCGGTCTGGCCCGCGCGCGCGAGCACGCCGCCCTCGTGCGCGCGCAGGGGGAACATGTGGCCGGGGCGCACGAGATCGTCGGGGCGCGTCTCCGGGTCCAGCAGCACCTGCACCGTGCGCGCGCGGTCGGCGGCGCTGATGCCCGTGGACACGCCCGTGCGCGCCTCCACGGAGACGGTGAAGGGCGTGCCGAACTGGGAGTCGTTGCGGCGCTCGTCCACCATCATCGGCAGCCGCAGCTCGTCCACGCGCTCCGCCGTCAGGGGGATGCAGATGAGCCCCCGCGCGTAGCGCGCCATGAAGTTGATGGTCTCCGCCGTCACGCACTCGGCGGGGATGGTGAGGTCGCCCTCGTTCTCGCGGCCCTCGTCGTCGGCGATGATGACGAACTTGCCGCGGCGGTACTCCGCGATCGCCTCCTCGACGCCGATGGTCACGCCGTCGTCGCTCATGCCGGTTCCCCCGCCGCCGCCGGCCGCTCGCCCGCGAGGCGCTCGACGTAGCGCGCGATGATGTCCGTCTCCAGGTTCACGCGCGCCCCCGCGCCGCGGCGCTCCAGCGTGGTGTGCTCGCGCGTGTAGCGCACGAGCGAGACGGTGAAGGACGCCTCGTCGAGGGCCGTCACGGTGAGGCTCACGCCATCGACGCAGACCGGCCCCTTGACCACCACGTAGCGGAGCAGGTCGGGCGGCGCGGCCACGCGCGCGAGCAGGGCGTCGCCCTCCGGCGTGAGCGAGAGCACCTCGCCCACGCCCTCGGTCACGCCGCGCACGATGTGCCCGCTGAGGCGGTCGCCGGGGCGCACGCTCCGTTCGAGGTTCACGCGGTCGCCCGCGCGCAGGTCGCCCAGCGCCGAGCGCCGGTACGTCTCCGGCATGAGGTTGGCGGCGAAGGCGTCGCCCTCCATCGCGGCCACGGTGAGGTCCACGCCGTTGACGGCGATGGAGTCGCCGGGGGCGGCGTCGCCCGTGACGAGCGGGGCGCGCACGCGCAGGCGGCCCTCGCCGCTTTCGAGCACCGTGCCCAGTTCTTCGATGATGCCGGTGAACATCCCGCCCTCGCGCCAGAGTCGGGGATGACGGGAGACGGCGCTCGACCGGCCCGCGCCGGGCGTCGCCCGTTCGTTCTCTCCCATCCGGACTGTGACCGTCGGCCCCGGAATTCCACCGGATCAATCCGCCTGGGCGGAGTCGCGGGCTTTCACCGCCGGTGAGGATTTTCACCTCGCCCCGAGAACGTCCCCCTGATCGTCCGCGCCCGCGCGGGCGTTGTCAAGGCGCGCCCAGCCCGGCCCGCGCGGCCAGGGCCACGAGCACGTCGTAGGCGGCGCAGGCGTCGGCGAGGGCGCCGTGTTCGCCCATGCGCCCGATGCCGAGGCGGTCGGCCACGTGGCCGAGGTTGAAGCGCTCCACCTCGTCCGCGCCCAGCCGCTTGCGGGCGATGCGCTGGATGTCGATGGCGGCGTCCGCGAAGGGCCAGGGCGCGTTCGCGCGGCGCGCGGTCTCGGCGAGGAAGGCCATGTCGCCGGGGATGCCCCAGCCCGTGACGGTGGCGCCGCGGCCCAGCTCGGCCAGCCGCGCGAACGCCTCCTCCAGGCCGATGGCGTCGCGCCACGCCCGCGGCGCGTAGCCCGCCACCTTGAGCGAGGCGGGGTTGGCCGTGCCGATGTGCAGCGGGCGCACGCGCGCGCCCCACGCCTCCTCCTCGGGGAAGCCGGGCGCGAGCGACGCGCGCACGCCGCCGACGTCGATCACCTCGTGCTCGCGCGGGTTGGGCCCGCTCATCTCCAGGTCCACCACCAGCAGGGGGCCGTCGGGCGGGGCGGCGGGGCGCTCGCCGCCCTCGCGCAGCGCGCCCGTCTCCGTGAGCGCGCGCAGCCCCGGACGCAGGAACTCGGCCAGCGCCTCCATGCGCCGCAGCCTACCGCATCGCGCGCCCGCGCCCGCGCCGCGTGCGTTACGATGGCGGCATGTCCGATCCCTCCGAAACGGCGCGGCGCTTCTTCGCCGACCGCTACGACATCGACGACGCCCGCATCTCCGAGCTGCTCGCCGCGGCCCTCGCGCGCGGGGGCGATTTCGCCGAACTCTTCTTCGAGCATCGCGCCAACGGCGCCATCACGTTCGACGACCAGCGCGTCAAGTCCGCCACGCGCAGCGTGGAGCAGGGCGTGGGCGTGCGCGTGGCGCGGGGCGAAAGCATCGGCTACGCCTACACGGAGTCGCTGGAGGCGGGGGCCATGCGGCGGGCGGCGGAGACGGCCTCGCGCATCGGCGCGGGCGGCGGGGAGGCTCCCCGCGCGCTCGACGCCACCCCCGCCGGGGCGGGCGCCAGCCGCTACGGCGAGGACGCCCCGCTCGACGGCGCGCCCGCCGCCGCGAAGGTGGCGCTGCTGGAGCGGGCCGACCGCGCCGCGCGCGCCTTCGACCCCAGCATCGCGCGCGTGGAGGCGAGCGTCGCCGACGAGCGCAAGGCGGTGCTGGTGGCGCGCGGCGACGGCCGCGTGCACGGCGACGTGCAGCCGCTCATGCGCTTCAACGTGATGGCCCTCTCGCAGCGCGGCGAGAGCCGCCGCACGGCCCGCACGGGCGGCGGCGGACGCCTCGGCATGGAGTACTTCGAGCGCGTGCCCCCGGAGGAGACGGCCCGCGAGGCGGCGCGCCGGGCGGTGTTGCTGCAGGACGCCGTGGAGGCGCCCGCGGGCGAGCTGCCCGTGGTGCTGGCCGCGGGCGACAGCGGCATCCTCCTGCACGAGGCCATCGGCCACGGCCTCGAGGCCGACTTCAACCGCAAGGGCACGAGCAACTACAGCGGGCGCATCGGGCAGCCCGTGGCCAGCGAACTCGTCACCGTCGTGGACGACGCCGGCATCGCCCGCTCGCGCGGCTCCATCAACGTGGACGACGAGGGCAACCCCGCGCGGCGCAACACGCTCATCGCGGGCGGCGTGCTGCGCGGCTACCTGCACGACGAGATCAGCGCGCGCCACTTCGGAATCGCGCCCACGGGCTCGGGCCGCCGCCAGTCGTTCAGGCACCCGGTCATGCCGCGCATGACGAACACGTTCATGCTGCCCGGCCCCTCCACGCCGGAGGAGGTCGTGGCGAGCGTGGAGCGCGGCATCTACTGCACCGCCTTCTCCGGCGGGCAGGTGAACATCTCCAACGGCGATTTCGTCTTCTCCACCACCGAGGCCTACCTCATCGAGGGCGGGCGCGTGACGGCCCCCCTGCGTCCCGTCACTCTCATCGGCAACGGCCCCGACGCGCTCTCGAAGGTGAGCATGGTGGCGAACGACGACGCCCTCTCCGACGGGCGCTGGACCTGCGGCAAGGAGGGGCAGGCGGTGCCCGTGGGCGTGGGCCTGCCCACCGTGCTCGTCTCCGCCATGACGGTGGGCGGCACGCGGCTTGGCTGAGGCGTCCCCGCTCGAACTGGCGAGCCGCGCCGTGGCCCTGGCCCGCCGCCACGGCGCCGAACAGTGCGACGCCGTGGCCGTGGCCCACACGGAGTCCACCGTGGCCGTGCGCCTCGGCGAGGTCGAGAAGCTGATCGAGGCCGGGTCGCGCTCGCTCGGCCTGCGCGTCATCGACGGGGGCCGCACCGCCGTCTGCGCCACCTCCGACTTCGGCGCGGCCGCCTTCGACCGCTTCGCCGCCGAGACGGTCGAACTGGCGCGCATCTCCGCCCCCGACGAGTACGCGGGGCTGCCCGAGGCCGGGCTGCTGGGCGCGGGCGCCGCCGCCGCCCTGCGCCTCTACGACGAGCGCATCGAGAGCCTGCCGCTGGACGAGCGCATCGACATGGCGCGCGCCTGCGAGGCCGCCGCCCTCGACCACGACGCGCGCATCACCAACTCCGACGGCGCGAGCCTCTCCACGCGCACGGGCGAGCTGGCGCTGGCCAACTCGGCGGGGTTCGCCGCGAGCTACCCCGCCGCCTCCGTCTCCCTCTCCGCGGAGGTGATGGCGGACGACGCCGACGGCAAGAAGCGCAACGCCTTCTGGTACAGCGCCGAACGCAGCCTGGGCGCGCTCATGGACCCCGCGCGGCTGGGGCGCATCGCCGCGCGCCGCGCCGTGGACCAGCTGGGCGCGCGCAAGATGGCCACGCGGCACGCGTCCGTCATCTTCGAGCCCATGATGGCGGCGCGTCTGGCCGCCGACGCGGCCGCCTGCGCGAGCGGCGCGGCGCTCTACCGCGGCGACACCTTCCTGGCCGGGCGCGCGGGCGAGACGATCGCCTCGCCGCTGGTGACGCTGGTGGACGACCCGCTCGCGCCCGCGCGCCTGGGGTCGCGCCCCTTCGACGGCGAGGGCGTGCCCTCCCGCCGCACGGTTCTCTTCCGCGAGGGGCGCTTCAAGGGGTTCCTCTTCGACTGCTACACGGCCCGCCGCGCGGGGGCGCGCACGACCGCCGCCGCGCGCCGCGATCCCGCCGCCGCGCCCGAACCGGGGCCCGCCAACCTCGTGCTCGAGGCGGGAACCACGCCCGCGGAGGAGATCGTGGCGGACACGCGCGAGGGCCTGCTCGTGACCGCGCTCATGGGCTTCGGCTTCAACCCCGCCACGGGCGACTACTCGCGCGGCGCGGCGGGCTTCTGGATCGAGAACGGCGCCGTGGCCGGGCCCGTGGCCGAGGTCAACGTCTCCGGCAACCTCGCGGACATGCTCGCGGGCGTGGACGCCGTGGGCGACGACCTCGCCTGGTTCGGTCCCGCCGCCGCCCCCACCGTGCGCATCGACGGCATGACCGTCTCCGGTGTCTGAGCGGTCCGGCGCGCTGCCGCCCTGCTTCGCCTACGGCTCGAACATGTCGTCCGCGCAGATGGAGGAGCGCTGCCCCGGAGCGACGGCGCTGGGCGCGGCCCGCCTGCGCGGACGCCGCCTCGCCTTCGACGTCTGGAGCGAGCGGCGCGGCGGGCTGGCGGCGGACATCCCGCCCGCGCCGGGCGCGGAGGTGTGGGGCGTGCTCTGGCGCGTCACGGAGGCGCACGCGGCGGCGCTCGACGTCCACGAGGGCGTGGCCCGCGGGCGCTACCGGCGCGCGCCCGTGCGCGTCGAGCGGCCCGGCGGCGGGGAGGTGGACGCCTTCGCCTACGTCGTGCGCGCGCCCGTCGCGGAGGGGCCCACGACGGCGGCCTACCTCGCGCTGCTGCTGGAGGGGGCGCGCGAGCACGGCCTGCCCGCCGCCTGGCTGCGCCGTCTCGAGGCCGTGCCCGTCGTGCCCGCCCGCCGCGCGCCCCCGCCGGGAGGCTGAGCGGCGGCGCGCTTGCGCGATCCCGCCCGCGGCCCGATACTGGGCGCTCTGGTGGCTGGAGCGAGGCGGCCCCACCCGTTCCCATCCCGAACACGGAAGTGAAACGTCTCAGCGCCGACGATACTGCCCGGGTCACCGGGTGGGAAAATAGGCCGCCGCCGGGCTTCCCGACCCCTCGCCGTTCGCGCCGCCGCGCGCGGACGGAGGGAATGCGTCGCGCCGCGCGCCTTGATCGCGGCGCTGCTACAATCGGGGGAGAAACAGCCAGGCCGTCTCCTCGCCTCACGACAGACGGGCAACGCGGTCAAACGGAGCCCACCAGTGTCCATCGACGAACAGGCCCCCGGGGCCGCCACCGACGAATCGCCCCCCGCCGGCGCCGCGCCCGCCGCAGCCGCGCCCCCGCCCGCGCCTCCCGCGCCCGATGCGAACGCGCCCGAAGCCGCCCCGTCCGGCGCGCCGTCCGATCCCGCCGAGATGGACATGGCCGCGCTGCTGGAAACGGAGGCGGCGCAGCCGGGCAGCCTGCGCCGCGGCGAGATCATCACCGGCGCCGTCATGGGCGCCTCCCCCGACGGCGTCATCGTGGACGTGGGCACGAAGACCGAGGCCGTCATCCCCCAGAGCGAGATGCTGTCGCTGGGCGTGGACGGCCAGAGCCGCCTGAAGGCGGGCGACAGCGTGCGCGTCATGGTGCTCCAGCCCATGAGCGCCGAGGGCCACGGCGTCGTCTCGCTGGACCGCGCCCGCGGCGAGGAGGGCTGGGACATCCTGGCCGCGCGCCTCGAGTCGGGCGAAACCTTCACCGCCGAAATCGTGGGCCACAACCGCGGCGGCGTGCTCGCCAACGTGGAGGGCGTCAACGCCTTCATCCCCCTCTCGCAGGTGGACAGCATCCGCCGCGACGATCCCGACGCCTCCGCCGCCCTGGCCACGCTCGTGGGCCGCGAGGTGCGCCTCAAGGTCATCGAGATCAACCGCCGCAAGAACCGCGCCATCCTCTCCGAGCGCGCCGCCATGACGGAATGGCGGCGCGAGCAGAAGGAACGCATCATCGACGAGCTGCGCGAGGGCGAGATCCACGAGGGCCGCGTCTCCTCCATCACCGATTTCGGCGTCTTCGTCGACCTCGGCGGGGCCGACGGCCTCGCCCACCTCACGGAGCTCACGTGGGAGCGCGGCAAGAAGGCCAGGGAACTCTACAGCGTGGGCGATCAGGTGAAGGCCTACGTGCTGCGCGTGGACCGCGAGACGCGCAAGATCTCCCTCTCCCTGAAGCGCGCCCACCCCGAGGAGTGGGACAACGCCGTGGACCGCTTCGTCATCGGCCAGGTGCTCATCGGGCGCGTGACGAAGCTGATGCCCTTCGGGGCCTTCGTGCGGCTGGACGGCCCCATCGAGGGCCTCATCCACATCTCCGAGGTGACGAACCGCCGCATCCAGCACCCGCGCGAGGTGCTGGAGGAGGGCGTGGTCGTGCCCGTCAAGCTCGTGCGCATCGAGAAGGATCGCCACCGCCTCGGCCTCAGCCTGCGCCAGGCGCGCAACGACGCCGAGGCCATGGGCTTCGGCTTCGACCGCAACGGGACGGTGGTGGACTGGCCCGACGACGTGCGCGAGGAGTTCGGGCTGGGCGCGCGCGAGACGCCGCGCCCGACCGCCCCGCGCACCGCCCAGGAGACGGTGGAGCAGGCCGTGGCCAGCGACCCGGAGCCCGTCTCGGCCTTCGCCCACGCCTTCGCGCAGGCCCTCGAGAACGCCGAGGGCGGACGCCCCCTCGACCTCGCCGACGATCCCGTTGCCGAGGCGGAAGCGTCGCCGGTCGCGGAGGAGCCCGTCGCCGAGGCGGATGCGTCGCCGGTTGCGGATGAGCCCGTCGCCGGGGCGGAAGCGCCGCTGGTCGCGGAGGAACCCGTTGCCGAGGCGGAGGCGTCGCCGGTCGCGGATGAGCCCGTTGCCGAGGCGGAGGCGTCGCCGGTCGCGGATGAGCCCGCCGCCGAGGCGGAGCCCGTCGCGGTCGCGGAGGAGCCCGTGGCCGAGGCGGAAGCGCCGCCGGTCGCGGAAGAACCCGCCGCCGAGGCGGAAGCGCCGCCGGTCGCGGATGAGCCCGTTGCCGAGGCGGAAGCGCCGCCGGTCGCGGATGAGTCCGTTGCCGGGGCGGAAGCGCCGCCGGTCGCGGATGAGCCCGTTGCCGAGGCGGAAGCGCCGCCGGTCGCGGATGAGTCCGTTGCCGGGGCGGAAGCGCCGCCGGTCGCGGAGGAACCCGCCGCGGCTGCGAACGAGTCCGCCGGGGCGGACGCCGAATCCGGCATGGAAGCAGTGACGGCGTCCGGCGAGGGCGCCGCCGCCGCTCCCGCCACCGAATAGCTTCGGGGGGAAGCGCATGGCCGACCGGTTCGACAAGTTCACGGAACGCGCGCGCCGCGTGCTCACGCTCGCCCAGGAGGAAGCGCACCGCTTCAACCACAACTACATCGGCACGGAGCACATCCTCCTCGGCCTCGTGCGCGAGGGCGACGGCGTGGCCGCCAAGGTGCTCTCCAACCTCGGCGTCGAGCTGAACAAGGTGCGCTCCGCGGTGGAGTTCATCATCGGGCGCGGCGACCGCACGGTGCTCGGCGAGATCGGCCTCACGCCGCGCGCCAAGAAGGTCATCGAGCTGGCCGTGGACGAGGCCCGCCGCCTCGGCCACAGCTACATCGGCACCGAGCACCTGCTGCTCGGGCTCGTGCGCGAGGGCGAGGGCATCGCCGCGGGCGTGCTCGAAAGCCTCGGCGTCAACATCGAGCGAGTGCGCGCCGAGACCTCGCGCATCCTCAGCCAGTCCCAGCCCCAGGCGGCCGGAACCGCCGCCGGGGGTCCGCGCCAGGCCAGCCGCACCCCCACCGTCGACCAGCTCGGTATCGAGCTCACCGCCGCCGCCCGCTCGGGCCGGCTCGACCCCGTCATCGGGCGCTCCACGGAGCTGGAGCGCGTGGTCCAGATCCTCTCGCGCCGCACGAAGAACAACCCCGTGCTCATCGGCGAGCCGGGCGTGGGCAAGACCGCCATCGCCGAGCTGCTGGCCCAGCGCATCAGCACCGGCGACGTGCCGGAGACGCTGCGCGAGCGCCGCCTGCTCACTCTCGACATCGGCTCCCTCGTGGCGGGCACGAAGTACCGCGGCGAATTCGAGGAGCGCCTGAAGAAGGTGATCGAGGAGATCAAGCAGGCGGGCAACTGCATCCTCTTCGTGGACGAGCTGCACATGCTCGTGGGCGCAGGCGCGGCGGAAGGCGCGGTGGACGCCGCCAACATCCTCAAGCCCGCCCTCGCCCGCGGCGAACTGCAGTGCATCGGCGCCACCACGCTGGACGAGTACCGCAAGCACATCGAGCGCGACGCCGCCCTCGAACGGCGCTTCCAGCCCGTGGTGGTGGACGAGCCCACGGTCGAGGAGACGGTGGAGATCCTGCGCGGCATCCGCGGGCGCTACGAGGAGCACCACAACCTCACCATCGGCGACGACGCCCTCGCCGCCTCCGCGCGCATGTCCGACCGCTACGTGACCGACCGCTTCCTGCCGGACAAGGCCATCGACCTGATCGACGAGGCCTCCAGCCGCGTGCGCATCCGCCGCGCGGCCACGCCCCCCTCCCTGCAGGAGGCGATGAAGGGCCTCGAGCGGCTGCGCCACGAGCGCGACCAGGCGGCCGAGGCCCAGCAGCTCGAATACGCCTCCGAGCTGACGGACCGCGAACGCAAGCTGAGCATCAAGATCGACGAGATGGGCGAGTGGGGCGAGGGCCGCGGGGGCGTGGCCACGCCCGTCGTGCGCGAGGACGACATCGCCGAGGTCGTGGCCATGTGGACGGGCATTCCCGCCGCCCAGATCGCCAGCGAGGAGAGCGCCCGCCTGCTCCGGATGGAGAGCGCCCTGCGCACGCGCGTCATCGGGCAGGACGAGGCCATCGAGTCCATCGCCAGGTCCGTGCGGCGCGCGCGCGCGGGCCTCAAGGATCCGCGCCGCCCCATCGGCGTGTTCCTCTTCCTCGGCCCCACGGGCGTGGGCAAGACCTACCTCGCGCGCCAGCTGGCCGAGTTCATGTTCGATTCGCAGGACAACATGATGAAGCTGGACATGAGCGAGTTCAGCGAGAAGCACACCGTGGCCCGCCTCATCGGCGCGCCCCCCGGCTACGTGGGCTACGACGACGGCGGCCAGCTGACGGACACGGTGCGCCGCCGCCCCTACTGCCTCATCGTGCTCGACGAGATCGAGAAGGCCCATCCCGAGGTCTTCAACCTGCTCCTCCAGATCTTCGACGAGGGCCGCCTCGCCGACGCGAAGGGCCGCAAGGTCGATTTCCGCAACACGATCATCATCATGACCTCGAACGTGGGCTCCGATCTGATCAAGCGCGACTCCTCGCTCGGCTTCGCCATCAGCCACGACGCGGCGCAGACGAACGAGGACCGCTACCGGCGCATGAAGGACAAGGTGCTCAACGAGCTGAAGAACGTCTTCCGCCCCGAGTTCCTGAACCGCGTGGACGGCACGGTCGTCTTCCACGCCCTCACGCAGGAGCACATCCGCGCCATCGTCGACCTCGAGCTGTCGCAGGTGGAGCGGCGGCTGGCCATGCGCGCCATCACCTTCGAGGTGACGGACGCCGCGAGGGACTGGCTGGGCGAGAAGGGCTACGACCAGGTCTTCGGCGCGCGCCCCCTGCGCCGCGTCATCCAGGACAACATCGAGGACCGCCTCAGCGAGATGCTGCTGGCGGGCGAATTCGGCACGGGCGACAAGCTCGTCATCGACCGCCGCGAGGAGGGGGAGGGCCTCTCCATCCGGCCCGTGCGCGAGCCCGTTCCCGCGGGCTAGCGGGGCCTTTCGCGGGCGCGCTTGACCGTACGCGCTCATCTCGCCTATTCTGATGGGCGGCGTGCTGTGCCCCGCGCAGAACCCCCATCTTGCCGACCTCGCCGTGCCGTGCCATTCCGCCCCCAGTGTCTGACAGGAGCCGCCAGCGCATGACCGCGACGCTCAACGGTGCGCGGACGGACGATCGCGCGCCGATCGCCGTCCAGACCTTCAGCACCATCCCGAACGTCCTCGAGATCCCCAGCCTGATCCAGCTCCAGCTCGATTCGTTCGACTGGTTCCGGCGCGAGGGGCTGCGGGATCTGCTCGACGAAATCTCGCCCATCCAGGATTTCACCAGCTCGAAGATGGACCTCATCTTCGGCGAGTACGAGTTCCGCGAGCCCAAGTACGGGCAGGACGAGTGCCGCGAACGCGACAAGACCTACGCCGCGCCCCTGTTCGTGGACGTGGAGCTGCGCATCAAGGATTCGGGCGAGATCAAGGAGCAGCGCCTCTTCTTCGGCGACTTCCCCCTCATGACCGACCGCGGCACCTTCATCGTGAACGGGGCCGAGCGCGTGGTCGTGAGCCAGCTCGTGCGCTCCCCCGGCGTCTACTACACGGTGGAGACGGACGCCCAGAGCGGCCAGCCGCTGGCCAGCGCGAAGCTCATCCCCAGCCGCGGGGCGTGGCTCGAGTTCGAGACCTCCGCGAAGCGCATCCTCAGCGTGAAGATCGACCGCAAGCGCAAGCTGCCCGTGACCGTGCTCATCCGCGTCATCGACGAGCCCGGCCTGCTGCCCGGCGACGCCGACGATCCCGCCTTCGCCAGGTATTTCGCGGCCGAGGCGCGGCTGGAGCGCGACGGCCCCACCGCCGCCGCCCTCAAGGCGCGCGACGGCGCCCGCCGCGAATGCGAACGCGCGCTGGGCACGGACGAGCGCGTGCTCGCCTTCTTCGCCGACGTGGACCCGGGCGGGGACGCCTCCTACCTGCAGCCCACGCTGGGCCGCCGCGAGGGCGGGCGCACGAACGACCCCTGCGCGAACAAGCACGACGCCCTGCTCGAGCTCTACCGCAAGATCCGCCCGGGCGACCCCCCCACGCACGAGAACGCGCGCGCGCTCGTGGACCAGCTCTTCTTCAACCCGCGCCGCTACGACCTCGGGCGCGTGGGGCGGCACAAGCTGAACAAGCGCCTCGCCCTCGACGGCGCCATCGACCAGCGCTGGCTGCGCCCCCTCGACCTGATCGAGCTCACGCGCGAGCTCATCAACGTGAACGCGGAGCGCAGCGGCACGGACGACATCGACCACCTGGGCAACCGCCGCGTGCGCGCCGTGGGCGAGCTCATCCAGCAGCAGTTCCGCATCGGCCTCGTGCGCATGGAGCGCGTCGTGCGCGAGCGCATGACCATCACCGATCCGGCGGAGGCCACGCCCAGCGCCCTCATCAACATCCGCCCCGTGGTGGCGGCCATGAAGGAGTTCTTCGGCGGCAGCCAGCTCTCCCAGTTCATGGACCAGACCAACCCGCTGGCCGAGCTCACGCACAAGCGCCGCCTGAGCGCGCTCGGCCCCGGCGGCCTCTCGCGCGACCGCGCGGGCTTCGACGTGCGCGACGTGCACCACAGCCACTACGGCCGCATCTGCCCCATCGAGACGCCGGAGGGCCCCAACATCGGCCTCATCGGCTCGCTCGCCACCTACGGGCGGCTCAACGAATTCGGCTTCATCGAGACGCCCTACCGCCGCGTCGTGAGCGAGATGGCGCCGGACGATCCGGCGCTCGTCGGGCAGGAGCTGCGCGAGCGCGTCACGGGCCGCGGCGAGACCGTCGTGGCCGAGGCCGGGGAGGTGGTGGACCGCCGCCTCGCCGCCCGCCTGCGGCGGCTGGGGGCCAGCGTGCCCGTGCGCGCCGTCGTCAGCGACGAGGTCACCTACCTCACCGCCGACGAGGAGGAGCGCTTCGTGGTGGGGCAGGCGAACACGCGCGTGGACGCCGACGGGCGCATCGCCGACGAGCGCGTGGAGGCGCGCGTGAACGAGGACTTCAAGCTCGTGCCCCCGCACGAGATCGACTACCTCGACGTCTCGCCCAAGCAGATGGTGTCGGTGGCCGCCGCGCTCATCCCCTTCCTCGAGCACGACGACGCCAACCGCGCGCTCATGGGCTCCAACATGCAGCGGCAGGCGGTGCCCCTCGTGCGCCCCGAGGCGCCGCTCGTGGGCACGGGCATGGAGGCGCGCACCGCCGTGGACAGCGGGCACGTGGCCGTGGCCCTCGGCGACGGCGAGGTGCTGGAGGCCTCCGGCGCGCGCGTGCGCGTGCGCTACGACGAGGCGCGCCTCAACGGCGGCGGCGGCGAGCGCGTCATCCCCCTGCGCAAGTTCCAGCGCTCCAACCAGGGCACCTGCCTCAACCAGCGCCCGCTCGTCTTCCGCGGCGAGCGCGTGCGCGCGGGCCAGCCCCTGGTGGACAGCTCCAGCACGCAGGGCGGCGAGCTGGCCCTCGGCCAGAACGTGCTCTGCGCCTTCATGAGCTGGGAGGGCTACAACTTCGAGGACGCCATCATCGTGAGCGAGAACCTCGTGCGCGAGGACAAGTTCACCTCCATCCACATCGAGAAGCACGAGATCGAGGCGCGCGACACGAAGCTGGGCGCGGAGGAGATCACGCGCGACATCCCCAACGTGGGCGAGGAGGCGCTCGCCAACCTCGACGAGGATGGCATCGTGCGCATCGGCGCGGAGGTGCGCGACGGCGACATCCTCGTGGGCAAGATCACGCCCAAGGGCGAGACCGAGCTCACGGCCGAGGAGAAGCTGCTGCGCGCCATCTTCGGCGAAAAGGCGCGCGAGGTGCGCGACACCAGCCTGCGCCTGCCCCACGGCGAGCGCGGCAAGGTCATCGACGTGCGCGTGTTCGACCGCGAGACCGATCCCGAGCTGCCCGCGGGCGTGAGCCGCCTCGTGCGCGTGAGCACGGCGCAGCGCCGCAAGATCGCCGAGGGCGACAAGATGGCCGGGCGGCACGGCAACAAGGGCGTCATCAGCCGCATCCTGCCCCGCGAGGACCTGCCCTACCTGCCGGACGGCACGCCCGTGGACATCATCCTCAACCCCATCGGCGTGCCCAGCCGCATGAACATCGGCCAGGTGCTGGAGACGCACCTCGGCTGGGCCGCGCGCGCCCTCGGCTTCCGCGCCAGCACGCCCGTCTTCGACGGCGCCGACGACGGCGACCTCGAGGACGCCCTCGCGCGCGCCTGGATGGCCGCCGAGTCCGGCGCGGTCTCCCACGCCGAGGGCCGCGACTACCAGTTCGACCGCGCCGTGGCCGCCGACTGGCTGCGCGAGCAGGGCCACGATCCCGGCCCCGTCTTCGACGAGCCGGAGAAGGGCGCGGCCAAGCGCGCCTGCCTCGAGCTGTGGCTGAAGCAGGCGGGCCGCCGCGTGCGCAAGGGCACCTCCATCGAGCGGCTGGAGGCGCAGACGCAGGAGGTGTTCGCGGAGACGGGCGCGCCGCCGCCCCTCTTCGGCAAGACCGCGCTGTACGACGGGCGCACGGGCGAGACCTTCGACCAGCCCGTCACCGTGGGCTACATCTACATGCTCAAGCTGAGCCACCTGGTGGAGGACAAGATCCACGCGCGCAGCACGGGCCCCTACTCGCTCATCACGCAGCAGCCGCTGGGCGGCAAGGCGCAGTTCGGCGGCCAGCGCTTCGGCGAAATGGAGGTGTGGGCGCTGGAGGCCTACGGCGCCGCCCACATCCTGCAGGAGCTGCTCACCGTCAAGTCCGACGACGTGGTCGGGCGCGTGAAGACCTACGAGGCCATCGTCAAGGGCGAGGACGTGCTCGAGCCGGGCGTGCCCGAATCGTTCAAGGTGCTGGTCAAGGAGCTTCAGAGTCTGGGGCTCGCCATCGACGTCTCCAGCGACGAGGGCGCCATCTCCTTCAGCGAGGACGCCGTCGCCGAGGAGATGCCGCGTCTGGGCGTCAACCTGTCCGGCTTCGAAGCCGCCGAGGAGGAGTTCTTCCATGCTCGAGGTGAATGACTTCAACCAGGTCCGCATCGGGCTGGCCAGCCCCGGCCAGATCGAGTCCTGGTCCTACGGCGAGGTGACGAAGCCGGAGACGATCAACTACCGCACGCTGAAGCCGGAGAAGGACGGCCTCTTCTGCGAGAAGATCTTCGGGCCCACGAAGGACTTCGAGTGCTACTGCGGCAAGTACAAGCGGGTGCGCTACAAGGGCATCATCTGCGACAAGTGCGGCGTGGAGGTGGCGCGCGCGAAGGTGCGCCGCGAGCGCATGGGCCACGTCGCCCTCGCCAGCCCCGTCAGCCACATCTGGTTCGTGAAGGGCACGCCCTCGAAGCTCGGCCTGCTGCTCGACATCTCCCCGCGCAACCTCGAGCGCGTCCTCTACTTCGCCCAGTACCTGGTCACGAAGGTGGACGAGGACGCCCGCCAGCGCGAGATGGAGAACGTGCGCGCCGACATGGAGCGCGCCGTGGCGGAGCGCCTCGGCGAGATCGCGCCCGAACGCGAGCGCCTCGAATCCGCCCTCGAAACGGCCCAGCTCGAGCTGGAGGAGAAGCGCGACCGCGCCATCGCCGCCCTCGAGGAGAGCCGCGGCGTCACGCGCGCGGCCATGGAGGCCGAGGCCGCCGCCGCCGTCGAGGCCGCCACCGCCGTCATCGGCGAAATCGCGGAGCGCGATTTCGAGCTCGGCGGCGACGCGATCGTGGCCGCGGGCGTGAAGGTGACGAAGACCGCCCGCAACCGCATCGAGCGCGAGGGGCGCAAGCGCCTCACCGCCTTCGACAAGGAGACGAAGAAGCTGGCCGAGGCCGAGCGCCTGGCCGTGGACACGGCCATGGATGAGGCCAAGGCCGCCGTCTACGACGAGCTCAACCCGCTGCAGGAGAAGGCCGCCGAAATCCGCCGCGAGACGGAAGAGCTGTACGAGGAGCGCCTCAACGACCTCGAGGAGTTCATCGTCGATCCCGTGCGCGAGGACCGCGCCGTGCTGCTCACGGAGACGCGCTACCGCGAGCTGTCCGACATGTTCGGGCACGTCTTCGAGGCGGCCATGGGCGCGGAGGCCGTGCTCGGCGTGCTGGCGCGGCTCGACCTCGACGCCCTGCGCACGCGCCTCAAGGGCGAGCTCGCGGCGGCCAGCGGCCAGCGCCGCAAGAAGGCCACGAAGCGCCTCGACGTGGTCGAGTCCTTCCTCGATTCCGGCAACAAGCCGGAGTGGATGATCTTCCAGACGCTGCCCGTGCTGCCGCCCGAGCTGCGGCCCATGGTGCAGCTCGACGGCGGGCGCTTCGCCACGAGCGATCTGAACGACCTCTACCGCCGCGTCATCAACCGCAACAACCGCCTGCGGCGGCTGCTCGACCTGGGCGCGCCCGAGATCATCATCCGCAACGAGAAGCGCATGTTGCAGGAGGCGGTGGACAGCCTCGTGGACAACGGCCGCCGCGGGCGCGCCGTGAACGGCAGCGGCAACCACAAGCTGAAGAGCCTGAGCGACATGCTGAAGGGCAAGCAGGGGCGCTTCCGCCAGAACCTGCTGGGCAAGCGCGTGGACTACTCCGGGCGCTCCGTCATCGTCGTCGGCCCGGAGCTGAAGCTGCACCAGTGCGGCCTGCCCAAGAAGATGGCGCTGGAGCTGTTCAAGCCCTTCGTCATGCATTCGCTCGTGGCCAAGGGGCTGGCCTACAACATCAAGAGCGCCAAGCGCATCGTGGAGCGGGCGCGCCCCGAGGTGTGGGACGTGCTGGACGAGGTCATCCGCGACCGGCCCGTGCTGCTGAACCGCGCGCCCACGCTCCACCGGCTCGGCATCCAGGCCTTCCAGCCGGTGCTCATCGAGGGTTCGGCGGTGCAGCTCCACCCGCTCGTCTGCACGGCCTTCAACGCCGACTTCGACGGGGACCAGATGGCGGTGCACGTGCCCCTCAGCCGCGAGGCCGTGGCGGAGGCGCGCCAGATCCTGCTGGCCACGAAGAACCTGCTCTCGCCCGCCAGCGGCGACCCCACGGTCACGCCCACGCTCGACATGGTGCTCGGCTCCTACTACATGACGGAGATCGACGCGGGCGCGCGCGGGGCCTTCGCCGAGGCCAACGGCGCGCCCGCGCGCGGCGTCTACGCCTCCTTCGAGGAGGCCAAGCTGTCCTTCGACCTGGGCACGGTCGACCTGCGCGCGCCCGTGCGCGTGCGCACCGACCGCCCCGTGGCCGCCGAGGCCGACGGGGAGGCCGCGGAGACGCCCGACGGGCCGCGCCTGCTGGAGACGAGCGTGGGCCGCATCGTCTTCAACGAGGCGCTGCCCGCCGAAATCCCCTTCCAGAACTACACCATGGACCGGCCCGCGCTGCGCCGCCTCGTGGCCCTCGTCTACCGCGAGCTGGGGGGCGAGGCCACCGCCGGGGTGGTGGACCGCATCAAGGAGGTGGGCTTCGGCTACGCCACCCGCAGCGGCGTCACCATCGCCATCCATGAGATCGCCGTGCCCCACCAGAAGAAGGAGCTGATGGCCGAGGCCGACCGCCAGGTGGCCGAACTGGAGGAGCAGTACCAGATCGGCCTCATCACCGACGACGAGCGCTACCAGGGCGCGGTGGACGTGTGGAGCGAGACGACGCGCCGCATCGAGACCGACATCGCCGAGAACCTGTCGGAGTACGGCTCGCTCAACTACATGGCCAGCTCCGGCACGAAGGGCAACATCACGCAGATCCGGCAGATGGCGGGCATGCGCGGCCTCATGGCCGACCCGCACGGCCAGATCATCCAGGAGCCGATCCGCGCCTCCTTCCGCGAGGGCCTGACCGTGCTCGAGTACTTCATCTCCACCCACGGCGCGCGCAAGGGGCTGGCCGACACCGCCCTGCGCACCGCCGACTCCGGCTACCTCACGCGCCGCCTCATCGACGTCTCGCAGGACGTCATCATCGGCGACCGCGACTGCGAGACCGCCGCCGGCCTCTGGATCGAGCAGCGCGAGGAGCGCGAGACGATGGAGGACTTCCGCGACCGCATCGTGGGCCGCTACGCCGCCGACGCGGTGGCGGACGAGGCCTCGGGCGAGGTCGTGGTGGACCGCAACGAGGAGATCGACGAGGCCGTGGCGGAGCGTCTGGAGGCGCTGGACGTGGCCCGCGTGCGCGTGCGCACGCCCATGTCCTGCGAGGCCGAGCGCGGCATCTGCCAGCTCTGCTACGGGCGCGACCTGGCGCGCGGCGAGCTCGTGCGCCCGCGCACGGCGGTGGGCATCATCGCCGCCCAGTCCATCGGCGAGCCGGGCACGCAGCTCACCATGCGCACCTTCCACACCGGCGGCGTCGCCGGCGTCACCGACATCACGAGCGGCCTGCCCCGCGTGGAGGAGCTGTTCGAGGCGCGCGTGCCCAAGGGCGAGGCCATCATCAGCGAGATCGACGGCGTGGTGGAGGTGCTGGAGACCGGCGGCCAGCGCCTCGTGCGCGTCTCCAACGTGGACACCATCGTCGAGGAGTACGAGATCCCGCGGGGCGCGAAGGCGCGGGTGGCCGAGGGCGACCACGTCGTCGCGGGCAGCGTGCTCGCCGCCCCGCCCGAAAAGGAGTCCCCCGAGGACGGGAAGGCGAAGGGCAAGGCGAACGCGAAGAAGGACGAGGCCCCCGCGAGCGCGGAGGTCGCGCCCGGGGCCCTCTCCCGCATCCCCGGCGTCGTGCGCCTGAAGGGGCGCAAGACGATCCAGGTCGTCTTCGAGGATCGCGAGGAGCGCGAGTACCCCATCCCCGCCGCCGCGCGCCTGCTCGTCGCCTCCGGCGAGGCCATCGACGCGGGCGCGCAGATCACGGAGGGCGCGAAGAACCCGCAGCACATCCTCTCCATCCAGGGCCGCGACGCCGTGCGCCGCTACATGGTCGAGGAGGTGCAGAAGGTCTACCGCTCGCAGGGCGTGAACATCAACGACAAGCACATCGAGGTGATCACGCGGCAGATGCTGCGGCGCGTGCGCGTCGATCATCCCGGCGACACGGGCCTGCTGCCGGGCGACCTCATCGACCGGCGCGAGTTCGAGGAGATCGTGGCGCGCGTGGTGGCCGAGGGCGGCGAGCCGGCCACGGCCCAGCCCGTCCTGCTCGGCGTCACGAAGGCTTCCCTGAACACGCGCTCGTGGCTGGCCGCGGCCTCCTTCCAGGAGACCACGCGCGTGCTCACGAACGCCGCCGTGGAGGGCAAGGTGGACAAGCTCGTGGGGCTCAAGGAGAACGTCATCATCGGCAAGCTCATCCCCGCGCGCGCCGAGATCGAGGTGCCCCGCCGCGAGCCCGTGCCCGAACTCGACCTGCCCGAATCGCTCGAACTCGAGGAAGAGGTCGAGCTGGAGCGGATGCTGGCCGAGCGCGAGGTGGGCGCCGCCGCCGCCATCGCGCCCGACGGCGACGCCTGGGGCGAGCCCCTCGTGGACGGCGAGTAGCGCCTCAGCCCGCCGGGGGCGCGGCCTCCAGCAGCACGACGGCGGTGGCGGCGACGGCCTCGCCGCGCCCGACGGCGTCGAGGCCCTCGGCGCTCTTCGCCTTCACGTTCACGCGCGCGGGGTCCGTTCCCGCGATGCGCGCGACGCTGTCGCGGATGGCGGGCAGGTGCGGGGCCAGCCGCGGGCGCTCGGCGCGCACGGTGGCGTCCACGTTCGCCAGCGCCCAGCCCGCCCCGCGCGCCAGCCGCAGGGCCTCGCGCAGGAACACGGCGCTGTCCGCGCCCGCCCAGCGCGCGTCGGTGGCGGGGAAATGCGTCCCCAGGTCGCCGAGGGCGGCGGCTCCCAGCACGGCGTCGGCGATGGCGTGCAGGAGGGCGTCGGCGTCGCTGTGCCCGGCCAGCCCGGGCGCGTCGGGGATGGTCACGCCGCCGAGCCGGAGCGGGCGCGCGGGATCGACGCGGTGCAGATCCTCGCCGATGCCCGCGCGCATCAGCGGCCCTCCCGCTCGGCCAGCAGCGCGCGCGCGAGCGTGAGGTCGATGGGGCGCGTCACCTTGATGTTGGCGGGGTCGCCCTCCACCACGCGCACGCGCAGGCCCGCGCGCGCGAGCATGGCCGCGTCGTCGGTCTCGTCCGCGTCGGAGCGGGCGGCGGCCTCCAGCCACGCCGCGCGGAGCACCACCTGCGGCGTCTGGGCGGCGCGCAGGCGCGAGCGGTCGGGGCTGGCCGCGACGGCGCCGTCCGCCACCTCCTTGATGGAGTCGGCCACGGGGATCGCCGGAATCGCGCCCGCCGCGCCGTCCGCCGCCGCCGCGCAGGCGTCGATGAGCGCGGGCGTGACGAGCGGGCGCGCGCCGTCGTGGATGGCGACGTACTCGCTGGCCGTCGCGCGCAGGCCCGCCTCCACGCTGTCGCGCCGCCGTTCCCCGCCCGCCACCACCGCCGCGTGCGCCGCGCCCGGCGTCTCCCGCGCGATGGCCGCGAGCGCCTCCAGCCGCTCCCCGGAGGCGACGACGACGATGCGCCGGACGGAGCGCGCGGCGGCCAGCGCGGCCAGCGCCCGCGCCGCCACGGGCATCCCGCCGAGGTCGGCGAGCAGCTTGTCCTCCCCGAAGCGCGTGGAGCGCCCGGCCGCGACCAGCACGGCGTCGACCCGCATGGCCGCACGGTACACCGCCGCCCGCTACCATGTGAGCGGCGGCGGCGCGTCCGTCGCCGGGGAGCGGCGATGACGGTCGAGATCGAACGGCTGCTGGGGCGCGTGAGCAAGCCCGGGCGCTATACCGGCGGCGAATGGAACTCCGTGGTGAAGGACTGGGACGGGGCCGCCGTGCGCGTGGCCCTGGCCTACCCCGACGCCTACGACATCGGCATGTCCAACATGGGCCTCGGCATCCTCTACGACCTGCTCAACGCCCGCGAGGACGCGCTCTGCGAACGCGCCTTCGCGCCCTGGCCCGACATGGAGGCGGAGATGCGCCGCGCGGGCGCGCCCCTCTGGAGCCTGGAGACGCGCCACGCCCTGCGCGAATTCGACGTCCTCGGCTTCACCCTGCAGTACGAGCTGACCTACACGAACGTGCTCAACATGCTCGACCTGGCGGGCATCCCCCCGCGCTCGCGCGACCGCGGGGAGGACGACCCCATCGTGGTCGCGGGCGGCAGCGCCGCCTTCAACCCGGAGCCGCTCGCGCCCTTCATCGACGCCTTCGTGCTGGGCGAGGGCGAGGAGGCCATCGGCGAGCTGGCCGATCTGGCGCGCGGCTGGAAGCGCGAGGGCGCGCCCCGCTCCGCGCGCCTGCGCGACCTGCTGGCGCTGCCGGGAACCTACGTGCCCGCCTTCTACGAGGCGCGGTACGACGGCCTCGGCCATTTCGCCGCCCTCGAACCGATCGACGCGGCCGCGCCGCCGGTCATCCAGCGCCGCGTCGTCGAGCAGCTGCCGCCGGCGCTCACGCGCCCCATCGTGCCCTTCCTGCAGACGGTGCACGACCGCGCCGCCGTGGAGATCCAGCGGGGCTGCACGCAGGGCTGCCGCTTCTGCCAGGCGGGCATGATCTACCGGCCCACGCGCGAGCGCTCCCCCGAGGAGGTGGTGGAGGCCGCGCGCGCGCTGCTCGCATCCACCGGCTACGAGGAGCTCTCGCTGCTCTCCCTCAGCACCACCGACCACAGCCGCATCGTGCCCATGGTGGAGGCGCTCACGGAGACCTTCCCCGACCTCAAACTCTCGCTGCCCAGCACGCGCGTGGACAGCTTCTCCGTGGACGTGGCCAACGCCGTGGCCAAGGGGAAGAAGCACACGCTCACGCTCGCGCCGGAGGCGGGCAGCCAGCGCCTTCGCAACGCCGTCAACAAGCTGGTGAGCGAGGACGACCTGCTCGGCGCCGCCGCCAACGCCTTCGCCCGCGGCTGGACCGGCGTGAAGATGTACTTCATGGTCGGCCTGCCCTCGGAGACGATGGACGACGTGGCCGGCATCGTGGAGATGGGCCGCCGCGTGAAGGAGATCGGGCGCGAACGGGTCGGCGGACGCGCGCGCGTGCGCGTGAGCACCAGCAACCACGTGCCCAAGGCGCACACGCCCTTCCAGTGGGCGCGCCAGGAGACGGCGGCGGAGCTCACGCCGAAGCACCGCCTGCTGAAGGACGGCTGCCGCGCCGCAGGCGTCGAATTCAGCTGGAACGATCCCGCCGACAGCCGCATCGAGGCCGTCCTCAGCCGCGGCGACCGGCGCGTGGCCGAGGCCGTCTGGCGCGCCTGGCGCTCGGGCGCGACCTTCGACGCCTGGAGCGAGCGCTTTCGCCCCGACCTCTGGGATGCCGCCTTCGCCGCCGCGGGCGTGGACCCCGACTGGTTCGCGCACGAGGAGTGGGACTCCTTCGCCCCCCTGCCCTGGGACCACGTGGCCAGCGGCGTGACCAAGAGCTACCTGCGCGGCCAGTGGCGCGACGTGTTCCGCGAGCACACCGTGGGCGATTGCCACCATGGCGCCTGCAACGTCTGCGGCGTGCAGGACGCGCCCGTGGCGGACTGCGTGGCCAAGCTGGGCGAGCTGATCGAGCTGCGGCGCGGCTCGCGCACCTTCGAGGGCGAGCCGCTGGAGCTGGTGTAGCGGGGGGATAACGTCATGCCGAAACACGTGGATCCCACGGGTGAATGCTGGTGTGGTTGCGGCGAGGAAACGGCAGCCGAGTCCTTCTTCCTGCCCGGGCATGACAAGACTGCCGAGTCTGCCGTGATCTCGGTCGAGTACGGCGGGGTTCCCGAGTTCCTGCTGGAGCACGGCTACGGGCCGGATGGCAGGAATCCCAAGCGCGAAGTGGAGAAGTGGAGGGCCGCGGGCCATCGGGTTCGGTGAGGGCCGTCGCGCGCGGCGGGCGTATACTGGGCGGGCGTGAGCGCGAGCGAGGAGTACCGGGCGCAGCTGCTGGCGCGGCTCCGCGCCACCACCGACGACCTCGCCTGGGCCGTGCGCGGCCTCTCCCCCGACCAGCACCGCTGGAGCCCCGCCCCCGACGACTGGTCCGTGCACGAGCAGATCGCCCACCTCGTGGACATGGAGGAGCAGGTCTACCTGCCCCTGCTGCGCTGGGCCACCGTGCCCGACATGCTCGAACCCGCCGACTACAGCCGCCGCGCCTGGCGCGAGGAGCGCTACGACCCCGGCGTCGGGCTGGCGGACCTCGTGGGCCAGCTCGGACGCCTGCGCGACGAGGAGTTCGACGTGTTCCGCGAGATCGACGAAACCGTCTGGACGCGGCTGCGGCGCGAGGGACGCTGGGGGCCGCTCACCTGCCAGTGGATCGCCGAGGTGCTCTACCGTCACGCCCTCGACCACCTGCAGGGCGTCATGGCCCTGCGCGGCGACCTGCACCTGGCCGCGCTCGAGGGGGACGCCTGATGCGGCTGCGGAGCATCGCGCGCGTCGCGCCCGGCGGCGACATCGAGGCCGCGCTCGCCTCCGACGCCGACGCCGTCCTGCTCCCGCTCACGGACGAGATCGCGCCGATCGAGACGCTGCGGCGCGCCGCCGCCGCGGACGTCGCGCGCGCGGCGGAGGCGGGCAAGGCCGCCGTGGCGGCGATCAACCACCCGCGCACGCAGCTCGCGCGCGGCGACCTGGACGCGCTCGTGGCTCCCGCGCTGGCCGCCGTCTTCCTGCCCCACTGCATCGCGCCGCAGGACGTGCGAGACGCCGCCGTGCTGCTGCGCGAGTTCGAGTACGCGCGCGACATCGAGCCCGGCGCGATCGCGCTCTTCCCCGTCGTCGATAGCGCCCGCGGGCTGCTGTGCGCCGCCGACGCCCTCGCCGCCGCGCCGCGCGCGGGCGGCGCCGTGCTCGCCTCCGAGGGCTACGCGCGGGACGTGGGCGCGCGCCTCGAGGAGAGCGGTCCGCGCCTCGCCCATGCGCGCGGGGCCGTGGTGGCCGCCGCCGCCGCGCACGAGGGCGCCGCCATCATCGACGGCAGCCCCTTCGAGCTGCGCGACATGGCGAACTACGGCTTCGCGGGCGTGGTGCTCGACGACTTGCGCCTCGTCTCCGTGGCCAACGACGTGTTCACGCCCACGTCCTCGGCCCTCAGGCGCGCCCGCGCCGACCTCGACGCCTACGAGTCGCGGCCCGAGGGCGCGTGGGTGGCGCGTCGCGCGGGCGCCGTCGTGGACGCCCACCGCGCGCGGGCCGCGCGGCGCACGATCGAGCGCGCCTCAGCCGAAGACGGCTGATTCCGCCCAGCGCGCCGCCAGCCGCTCCAGCAGGGGCGCGGCCTCGCGCATGTGGCGGGCGGCGTCGGGCTCGACCTCGGCCAGCGTGCGCGCCTCGCCCGCCTCCGCCGTCGCGCGCCCCGCCAGCACGACGCAGGGGACGCCCGCGGCCCCGGCCAGCGCGCGCAGCCGTCCCGTCGTCTTGCCGCCCAGCGACTGGGCGTCGAAGGAGCCCTCGCCCGTGACCACGACGTCGGCGCGGCGCAGCCGTTCGCGCAGGCCCGTCGCCTCCGCCGTCACCTCGAAGCCGCTCACGATGCGCGCGCCGAGGAAGACCGCCAGCCCGCCCGCCAGTCCGCCCGCCGCGCCCGCGCCGGGCAGCCCGGCCACGTCCGCGCCGAGCGAGCGTTGGAGGACGGCGGCGTAGCGGCGCAGGGCCGCCTCGATGGCCGCGACCTGCTCCGGCGACGCGCCCTTCTGCGGCCCGAAGACCGCAGCCGCGCCCCTCGGCCCCAGCAGCGGATTCGTGACGTCCGTGGCCGCCAGCGTCTCCACGCCGTCGAGCGCGGGCGGCGGCGTCCAGACGATGCGGTCGAGCGTGATCAGCGGCGCGGCGCCCGGCGCGAGGTCGCGGCCCGCCGCGTCGAGGAAGCGCGCGCCGAGCGCCCGCGCCATGCCCGCGCCGCCGTCGCTGGTCGCGCTGCCGCCCACGCCCACGATGAGGCGGCGCGGCTTCCGCGCGAGCGCGGCGGCGATGAGGTCGCCCACGCCCTCCGTGCCCGCGCGCGGCGCGTCCCGCTCGGCGGGCGCGATCAGGGCGAGGCCGTCCGCCATCGCCGCCTCCACCGCGCACGTTCGCGCGTCCGCCAGCTCCAGCACGCGCGCCGTGCGCGGGCGTCCGAGGGCGTCGCGCGCGGACACGGGCAGGGCGCGCCCCCCGGAGGCCCGTTCGAGCGCGTCGAGGAAGCCCGGCCCGCCGTCCGACAGGGGCAGCTGCTCGACCGTCCAGCCGGGGCGCACGGCGGCGATGCCGCGCGCGATGGCCGCCGCCGCCTCCCCCGCGCTCAGGCTCTCCTTGAACTCCTGCGGCGCGACGAGGACGCGCACCGGCTCAGAACCCGCCGTCGCGCCACAGGTAGAGCGCGGCCAGCACGACGACGGCGATGGCGTAGCCGATGCCCAGCCGGCGCGCCACGCGCAGGGCCTCGTGGGCGCGCCGCGAACGGAAGGCGACCGCCGCCACGACGACCGCCGCCGCGAGCAGCAGCAGGGCCGTGACGACGAACGCGGACACGGGGCTAGCCGTCCGCCGCGCGCGCGTCGCGGAAGGCGTAGAGCGTGCGCCCGCGCGCGCAGAGCCGCCCCTCGCCGTCGCGGATGCCGACCTCGATCATGGCCAGCTGCCGCCCGTGCTTCACCACCTCGCCCTCGGCCACGACGCGCGCGCCCGTGGCGGGCCGCAGGTAGGTGATGCTCAGGTCGGCGGTGCCCGCGGGCTGCTGGTCGGGGCGCCGTTCGGTGAAGAGCGCGGCCAGCGTGACCACGTCCACGAGGGCCGCGAGCGCGCCGCCGTGGATGCCGCCCGCCACGCCCCCTTGCGTGGCCGCGCCCGGCTCGATGGAGACGCGCGCGAAGCCCGGGCGGCGCTCCTCCAGCCGCAGGCCGAGCGCGCGATGGAGCGGATGCGCCGCGAACTGGCGCGCGTACGCCTCCTCCGCGCCGGGGCGTTCGCTCACCAGGTCGCGGCGCTGGGGCGGGCGGCGCCGGGCGGGGCCTTGCCGTAGTCCGCGAAGGGGCCGTCGCGCCAGTCGAGCGCGGCCTTCAGCCCCTTCTCGCGCGAGATGCGCCCGAACTCGCCGCCGCCCGGGCGCACGGCGCTGAGCGCCTGAATGTCCGCGCCCACCGCCATCGAGGTGCGGATGCCCATGATCTCGTAGACGCGGTTCACCTGCCGCTTCGTCATCTGCAGCATGGGCGAATCGACGTTGGCGATGCGCTCGGCGAGGGCCTCGGCGACGGCGCACAGCTCGCCGATGGGCGCGGCGCGGTTGGCCCAGCCCGCCTCCACCGCCTCCAGCCCCGTGAGGCTGTCGCCCGTGTAGAGCAGCTCGCGCGCCTTCTTCTGGTGCATGTGCCACGGGTGGTAGATGACGTCCACGCTGGTCATGGCGCGCACGGGCGGGTAGCCGATGATGGCGTCCTCGGCGATGACCATGAGGTCGCACATGGTGGCCAGCTCCGTGCCGCCCGCCAGGCAGTAGCCGTGCACCTGCGCGATCACGGGCTTCGTCAGCTCCCAGATCTGCCAGTAGCCGCTGAGCAGGTGCTGGGGCCACTGCCCCTGCCCCGGATGGATGGGGCCCACGCCCGGCAGGCCGCTGCGCGTGTCCACGTAGCTGTGCTCGTCGGGCGGCGTGCCGGAGAGGTCGTAGCCCGCGCTGAAGGCCCGCCCGGAGCCGCGCAGGACGATCACCTTCACGGCCTCGTCGAGCTCGAACTGCTTCAGCGCGTCGAACACCTCGGCGCGCAAGTTGTGGCTGAGGGCGTTCATCTTCTCGGGGCGGTTGAGCGTGATGATGGCGTGGCGGTCGCGCTTCTCGGTCAGGATGTCGCGGTACTCAGGCATGGCCCGAATCCTACGCCGTCGCGCCGCCGTCCGGCTTGCGCGCTAGTCGCCGAAGGCCAGCGCCAGGTTCACGAGCGCGCGCACGGCCTGTCCGCTCGCGCCCTTCGTGATCCAGCCCCGGTCCTTCGCGGCCATGTCCACGCCCGCGATGTCGAGGTGCACCCACGGCGTCTCGTCCACGAAGCGCTCGAGGAACTTGGCGGCGGTGATGCTGCCCGCGGGGCGCCCGCCCACGTTCTTGATGTCGGCCACGTCGCTCTTGAGCTGCTCGGCGTACTCGCGGAAGGTGGGCAGCCGCCAGCTGCGCTCGCCAGCGGCCTCGGCGGCGGCCTCCACCTTGCGCGCGAGGGCGTCGTCGTTCGTCATGAGGCCGTAGCACTGCTCGCCGAGGGCGATGCCGATGGCCCCCGTGAGCGTGGCCACGTCGACGAGGTGGCGCGCGCCCAGCTCGCGCGCGTGGCAGAGGCCGTCGGCGAGCACGAGGCGGCCCTCCGCGTCCGTGTTCAGGATCTCGATGGTGGTGCCGTTCATGGCCGCCACCACGTCGCCCGGACGGCTGGCGTTGCCGCCGGGCATGTTCTCCGTGCAGGGCGCGATGGCGAGGACGTCGGCCTTCGGGCGCAGCGCGGCGATGGCCTGCATGGCGGCGATGACGGAGGCCGCGCCGGTCATGTCCGCCTTCATGGCCTCCATGCCGGCGGCGGGCTTGATGCTGATGCCGCCCGTGTCGAAGGTGATGCCCTTGCCCACGAGCGCGAGGTCGTAGCCCTCGCCGCCGCGGCCCTTGTAGCCCATGCGCACGAGCTTCGGCGGCTGGGCGCTGCCCCGCGCCACGGAGAGCAGCGCGCCCATGCCGCGGCGCTCCATCTCCTCGCGCTCGATGACGGCGAAATCGAGGCCGCCCTCGCGCGCCACGGCCTCCGCGCGCGCCGCCAGCTCGGTGGGGTTGAGCGCGTTGGCGGGCTCGTTGGCGAGGTCGCGCGCGAGGTTCGTGGCCTCCGCCAGCACGGCCCCGCGCCGCGCCGCCTCCGCCATGCCCGCGACCCGCGCGCCGTCGCGCTCCACGATGGTGAGCCGCTCCAGCTCGGCGCGCTCGTCGTCGTCCGCCCCGGCCTTGTAGCGCAGGAAGCGGTAGGCGCCGAGGATGGCGCCCTCGGCCACGGCCTGCGCGCTCGCCTCGGGGTCGAGCCCGCCCACGCCCGCGCCGTGGGCGATGGTGGCCACGTGCTTCACGCCCGGCCTGCGGCAGGCGCGCGCGATTTCGGCGGAGAGGTCGCGGGCCGCGCGCAGGTCGAACTCCTCGGCCTTGCCCATGCCGGCCACGAGCACGCGCGGCGCGGCCATCCTGCCGAAGGTGTGCACGATGGTGCGCTCGCCCGCCTTGCCGCGGACGTCGCCCAGCTCGATGAGGCGGCTGATGTCGCCGTCCAGCGCGCGGTCCACCGCGCCGGTGGCCCCGCCGGGGCTCGTCACGCCCTCGAACAGGTTGACGGCGACGACGTCGGCCTCCGTGGCGCTGATGTCGCCCGAAATCGCGGTCACGTCCATGTCGTTGGCCCTTCCCGGAAATTGTTGGTAGCGTGCGCTGGCGAAAAGGGTAGCCGCCCCGGCGGGCGCGGCCAACCGCGGGGCTCCCACATGGCCACTGGCGACATGGACGCACACCGGCGACGGACGCTCCGCGCCTGGCGCTTCCTGCAGCGCACGGGGCTGTGGGAGGCCATCGTCGTGGCCCTCGCCTTCCTCGTCTACTTCTTCATCCGCGGGGCCGTGGTGGACCGCGCGGGCGAGGCGCTCTCCAACGCCCTCGACCTGATCGCCCTCGAACGCGCCCTCGGCATCTACCGCGAGCTGGACTGGCAGGCGTGGATCATCGACGAGTACTGGGCCATCCGCGCCATGAACTGGATCTACTTCTGGGGCCACCTGCCCATGGTCATCCTGCTGGCCGTCTACCTCTGGATCCGGCACCGCTCCACCTACACGCTGGCGCGCAACGCCTTCCTCGCCTCGGGGGCCATCGGCGTCGTCATCTACGCGCTCTATCCCGTGGCCCCGCCGCGCCTCGTTCCCTTCGCGGGCTACGTGGACACGATGGCGGTGTTCGACCGCGTGGGCTACCAGGCGCAGGAGGCGCAGGCCTTCGTGAACCCCTACGCGGCGGTGCCCAGCCTCCATTTCGGCTGGGCCATGCTGCTGGGCTTCATGGTCGCCTGGGTGGGCAGGCGGCGGCTCTCCATCGTGGTCGCGGGCCTGCTCTGGCCCGTGGCCATGCTCTTCTCCGTGGTGATGACGGCCAACCACTTCATCGTGGACGCCATCGCCGGGGCCGTCGTCTCGCTCGCGGGGCTGGCCATCGCCGAGGGCATCCGCCGCGCGCAACCCTGGATGCTGCGCCGCCTGCGGGCCGTGGCCCCGCGTCCCCCGTCAGCCGCCGCCGAGGGGGGCTAGCCGCCCGACGCCGCGCGACGGGCCAGCACGCGCGCCACGCGCCGCCCCTCCATGGCCGTCACCTGGAACTCGTAGCCCGCCTCGCGGAAGCGCTCGCCCACGGCGGGGATGCGCCCCAGCCGCGCCATGGCCAGCCCGCCCACGGTATCGAAGTCCTCGCCGTCGCCGGCGATGTCGATCCCCGTCGCGGCCTCGAGGTCGGCCACCAGCGCCAGCCCGTCCAGCAGCAGGTTGCCGTTGGGCAGGCGGCGCACGCGCTCGCCGGTGCGCGGGCGGGAGGCGTCGTGCCAGCGTCCGAGCAGGCGCGCGAGCACGTCGTCGCCGCTGAGGATGCCGCTCGCGCCGCCGTGCTCGTCGATGAGCACGACCAGCTTGGCCCCGCGGTCGCGCATCTCCGTGACCGCCACCTCCACGCTCACGGTCTCGGGGATGGCGACCACGGGTTGCGCCAGCGCGCGCCAGTCCGCGTCCGCGCCCTCAGCGCGCGCCAGTTGCAGCAGGTCCATGGCGTCGAGCAGGCCGAGCACGTGGTCGAGGTCGCCCTCGGAGACGGGGTAGCGCCGGTGGGGATGGGCGGTCACCGTGGCCAGCGCCTCCGCCAGCGTGGCCGCGGCGTCGATGGCCACGACCTCGGTGCGCGGCACCATGATGCGGCTGGCCTGGATTTCGCCGAATTCGAGCCCGCGGCGCGCCAGCAGCAGCTCGGCGGTGGAGAGCAGCCCGGCCCGTTCGCTCGCCTCCATCACGATCTCCAGCTCCTCCGGCGCGAGCGTGGACTCGGCGTTCGCCGCGGGCCGCACGCCCGCCAGTCGCGCGACGCCCAGGCCCATGCCGTTCAGGGCCCAGATGAAGGGCCGGAAGACGCGCGCGAAGACGGCCATGGGGGCGGCCATCCAGAGGGCCGTGCGCTCGGCCCGCGCCAGCGCCATCTGCTTGGGCGCCAGCTCGCCGAAGACGATGAGCAGCGTCGTGATGGCGGCGAAGGCGACGGCCACGGCGATGGTGTGGGCCGCGGCCGTGCCCGCCACGCCCCCCAGCAGGCGTTCGAGGGGCGGCTCCAGCAGGCCCGCGAGCGCGGGCTCGCCCACCCAGCCGAGGGCGAGGCTGCACATGGTCACGCCCAGCTGCGTGGCGGCGATGTACGTGTCGAGCCGCCCCAGCGAGCCCAGCAGCAGCCGCGCGCGCGCGTGGCCGCCGCTCGCCAGCTGCTCGACGCGCGTGCGCCGCACGGCCACGTAGGCGAACTCGGTGGCCACGAACAGGCCGTTCGCCGCCACCAGCGCGAGCACCGCCACGAGTCCCAACGCCATGGAAAAATCGAACACGGGAACTCCCCCTCGCCCTCATGGTACGGCGGAGGGGCCGTGCGGGCGGCGGCTAGTGGAAGAGGGCGCGGTAGGCGCCGCTCGCCGCGAAGCGCGCCAGCAGCGCCCGCGTGGCCGCGTCCAGCGCCGCCGCCTCCTCCCCGTCGGGCGCGAGGTAGCGCGGGACCGTCCCGGGCGGCGGCGACAGCGCCTCCGCGGCCAGATCGGGGTCGTCGTAGTACACGTGGTGGCCGCGTTCGCCGCCGCGGAAGAGGCGCAGCCCGTCGAGCACGGCCCCCGTGGCCTCCTCGAAGGCGCGCAGGGCGGCGGCGTCGGGGCTTTCCCCGGCGCGCGTGCGCGTGGAGGGCGGCGCGCCGTTCGCCAGCAGCACGCGCCCCCAGCGGTCGAGCGCCAGCACGGTCACGCGGGAGCCCGCCATCGCCCTCCCTCCGGCCTGCCGCCGACGCCGGCGGGGCGTACCATACCGCCATGTCCCGCCGTGCGGACGGAGACGCGCCGTGAACGATGGCGAGGCCCCGCCGCGTCCTTCCCCGGACGAGCTGCCGCGCGTCGTGGAGGCGCTGCTGCTGGCGGCGGAGGAGCCGGTGGGCGCGGGCGCGCTCGCACGCGCGGCTGGCGTGGGCGAGGGGGCCGTGCGGCGCGCCCTCGAACGCCTCGCGGCGGAGTGCGCCGGGCGCGGCCTGCGGCTGCAGGAGGACGGGGGCCGCCACCAGCTGGTCACGGCCCCGGAGTACGCCCCCTACGTGGCGCGGCTGCTCGGCGACGAGGGCGCGCAGCGCCTGTCGCGGGCGGCGCTGGAGACGCTCACGGTGGTGGCCTACCGCCAGCCCTGCTCGCGCGGGGAGGTGGAGGCCGTGCGCGGCGTCAACTCGGACCGCATCGTGGCCGCGCTCGAACGGCGCGGGCTGCTCGAGGGGGCGGGACGCGCGCGCACGCCCGGCCGTCCCCGCCTCTTCCGCCCCGCCGCCCGCTTCTACGAGCACTTCGGGCTGCTCGGCCCCGCCGACCTGCCGCCCCTGCCCGACGCGGACGAGCCGGAGCGGGCCGACCTGTGAGCCGCCGCGCCTGATGGTCGCGGGGCTGCTGCGCCTGCGTCTGCGCCTGCCCGCGCGCTCGCTGAAGGAGAAGCGCGCCATCGTGAAGCCGGTGGTCGAGCGCCTGCGCCATCGCTTCAACGCCGCCGTGGCCGAGGCGGACGACCTCGACGCGCCCGAATTCGCCACGCTCATGGCCGCCGTGCTCGCGCCCGACGCCGCCCACGCCGACCGCCAGCTGCGCGCCATCGCGCGGGCGGTGGAGGGCTGGCGGCTCGACGCCGAGCTGCTGGACGTGGAGACGGATCTGGTCAGCGTCTGAGCAGGACGGCGCGCAGGCGATCGCGCGCGTCCTCCACCTCGCGCACGCGCAGGAGGATGCAGACCGCGAGGTAGACGGCGCCGCCCGCGACGGCGCCCGCCAGCGTGGTCACCCACGAGGCGGCGGCCCCGCGTCCCTCGATGGCGGGCAGGGCCACGCCGAGGAAGAGGGCCATGGCCGCCGCCGCCAGGGCGATGCGCGCGATGGCGTGCAGGTCGCGCAGGGCCTCGCCCGTCGAGCCCGTGCGCAGCGCGTAGAGCCAGTAGAGGAAGATCCATTCGAGCCAGGAGGCGATGGCCAGCGAGGCTGCCAGCCCCTCCACGCCGAAGCGTTCCCAGAGGAGCGCGCTCAGGACGATGTTCACGACCACGGCGCCGACGGTGAGGATCACGGGCGTGCGCGTGTCGCCGAGCGCGTAGAAGCCGCGGCTGTGGATCTCCACCGCCGCCTGGGGCGCGATGCCGAGGCAGAAGAAGCCCAGCGCCGCCGCCGTGACGGCGCTGTCGCCCGCGCCGAAGGCCCCGCGCTCCAGCAGCACGGTGGTGGCCGGTTCGCGCAGCAGGGCCAGCCCCAGGGCTGCGGGCACGCTCAGGAAGAGCGTCGTGCGCAACACGCGCGAGACCGTCTCCGTGAGCGCGCGCGCGTCGGAGGCGGCGGCCTGCTCCGCCAGCCGCGGGAAGGCCGCCGTGGCCAGCGCCATGCCGAAGAGGGCCACGGGCAGGTTGGCGATGAGCCAGGCGAAGGTCAGGTTGGAGATGGCGCTGGCCCCCACGCGCGAGGCGAAGAAGGTGGTGGTCACGGCGAAGTTGACCTGCGCGGCGGCCAGCCCGATGACGCGCGGGCCCATGAGGCGCGCCACCTCGCGCGTGGGGCCGTCGGCGAAATCGAAGCGCCAGCGGTAGCGCATGCCCTCGCGCGCCAGCCCCGGCAGCTGCACGAGCAGGTGCGCCGCCGACCCCGCCACCACGCCCGCCGCCAGCCCCGTGATGCCCCAGCGCCCGGCCAGCGCCAGCGCCCCCACGATGATGCCGACGTTGTAGAGCATGGGCGAGAGGGCGGGCAGGAAGAAGCGCTGGCGCGCGTTGAGGATGCCCGTGACCATGCCGCTCATGGCCAGCAGCAGGGGCGAGAGCAGCATGATGCGCGTGAGCTTCACGGCCTCCGCCGTGAGCTCGTCCCCGCGCCCGATGTCCTCGCCCAGGCCGGGCGCGAAGAGGGGCACGATGAGGGGCGCCAGCGCCAGCGCCACGAGGCAGAGCGCCGCCGTGGCCGCCATCACGATGGTGAGGGCGTTGCTGGCCAGCGCCCAGGCCGCGTCCGGTCCGTCGCGCCGGCGGGTGCGCGCGAAGACGGGGATGAAGGCGCTGCCCAGCGTGGCCCCGGCCAGCAGCTGGAAGATGAGGTCGGGCACGCGGAAGGCGACCCAGTAGGCGTCCAGTTCGGGGCTCGCGCCGAAGGCGTCCGCGATGGCGGCCGTTCGCGCTACCCCCAGCACGCGCGATCCGAGGAAGCCGAAGGCCACGATCGCCGTGGCCGCGGCGAGCCCCCCGGCGGATGCCTCCCGCCACCGTCCCGGCGCGCGCCAGCCGCTCATGGGGGCATGGTACGGCCTCGCCGCGCCAACGGCCCGTGCCGCCATGCCCGCGCGTCGCTACCATGGGGGCCGTGCGCTACCGTCGCGTCGTCGCCAAGTTCGGCACGAGCCTGCTCACGGCCGGGTCCGACCGCCTCGATCTGGTGGCCATGTCCCAACTCGTGGGGCAGGTGGTGCGCCTGCGCGAGGCGGGCCGCGAGGTGGCCGTCGTCTCCAGCGGGGCGCGCGCCGCCGGACGCCACGCCCTCGCCCACCGCCCCGCGGGCGCGCGCGAGCCCAGCCGCCAGGCGCTCGCCAGCGCGGGCCAGAGCCGCCTCATGCAGAGCTGGGACGAACTCTTCCAGTGGCACGACGCCGTCGTCGCCCAGGTGCTGCTCACGCGGCGCGACCTGAGCGACCGCCTCGGCTACCTGAACGCGCGCAACACGCTGCGCGACCTGCTCGATTGCGGCGCCGTGCCCATCGTCAACGAGAACGACGCCGTGGCCCTCGACGAAGCGCTCGCCTCCCGCATCGGCGAGAACGACAGCCTCTCCGCCTTCGTGGCCAACCTCATCGACGCCGACCTGCTCGTCATCCTCACGGACGTGGACGGCCTCTACAGCGCCGATCCGGCGCGCGACCCGGACGCCGAGCTGATCGCAGAGGTGGCGACCATCGGGGAGCGCCACGAGCGCGCGGCGGGCGAGGGCGCGGGGCGCGGCGGCATGACCGCCAAGATCGCCGCCGCGCGCGTGGCCGTGCAGGGCGGGGCCGCCGTCGTCATCGCCAACGGGCGCGCCCCCGACGCCCTCGTCGCCGCCGCCGCGGGCGAGCCCGTGGGCACGCGCTTCGCGCCCGCCGCCAACCGCCTCGAGGGGCGCAAGCGCTGGATCCTCGGCGCGGCGGGCGGCGGCGGACGGCTCGTCGTCGATGGCGGCGCCGTCTCCGCCCTGCGCGAGCACGGGCGCAGCCTGCTGCCCGCGGGCGTGAAGGACGTGGAGGGCGAATTCGAGCGTGGCGACGCCATCGAGGTGCGCGATCCCTCCGGCGCGCGCGTGGCCGCCGGCATCACCAACTACGCCAGCGGCGAGGCGCTCCGCATCCGCGGCCTGCGCAGCGACCTCATCGCCGAAACGCTCGGCTACGCCTACGGCGACGAGGTCATCCACCGCGACAACCTCGTGCTCCTCTAGCGGGGCCGCGAACGGCTATACTCGGCCCGCGCCCGCGGGGAGGTGTCCGCAATGAAGAAAGTCGTGGTCGACCGCGCCATCTGCCTGAAGGCGGGGCAGTGCTACTACCTGCAGCCGGGCGTGTTCCGGGCCGATTCGCAGGGCTGGCCGGAGATCGTCGTCGAGCACCCCGAGGGCGACGAGCTGGAGGCGGCGGAGGACGCCGTCGAGATCTGCCCCAGCGGGGCCATCACCGTCGAGGACGACTAGGGCCTGTTCACGCTACGGGTGGCGTCATGGATGTGGGCGAAGAGGATGAAGCTGAGGTAGAGGGCGTCCAGTTTGTCGTAGCGGGTGGCGACGCGACGATAGCCCTTCAACCGCCGGATGAGGCGCTCAACCTCGTTGCGACGGCGGTAGCGTTGGCGGTCGTACGACCAGGGACGCCGCCGCCGGGACGCAGGCGGCACCACCAGCACATAGCCCAGTTTCCGCCCCAACCGGCGTGTGGCATCGCCCTCATAGGCGCGATCCATGAGCAGGAACACGCCCGGCTGCGGCCCCAGCTGCTGAAGGAGCTTGCGTCCTTCGGGCGCGTCACCGGCCTGCCCGGGGGAGAGCGCGGCCCCTAGGAGCGTCCGGTCATCCGCGGCACCCAGACTAATTTTGGTGCTCCAGCCAGCGCGGGAGCGTCCGATGGCTTGGGGCCCCTTTTTTTGGGCGCGCCCGTGCCGTCCGGGTGGACCTTCACGATGGTGCTGTCCAGCGACACCGCTTCCAGCTTGATGTGCAGGATGCGCTCCAGTTGAAGCTGGGTGAAGACGCGGTCGAGGACACCGTTCTTCGACCAGCGGTTCATGCGCATGTAGACGGTGTGCCAGTTGCCAAAGCGTTCGGGGAGTCCGCGCCACTTACAACCGTGCTCGGCCACATACAAGATGGCGTTGAGCACCAGCAGGTTGGGGAGGCGGACGTTGCCGCGCTGGACGGGGAGGAAGGGGGCGATGCGTTCGTACTGAGCCTCGGTGAGTTCCATGCCGTCACCCTACCATAAACAACTGCGTAGCGTGAACAGCCCCTAGTCGAAGCGCGTGGGCACGTCGAGGCGCTCGAGGGCGCCGTCGCCCACGCGATCCATGATCGCCTCCCACTCGCCCAGCTCCCATTCCCCCACGAAGGTGATGGCGGAGCCGTCCTTGCCCGCGCGCGCCGTGCGCCCCACGCGGTGGATGTACTCCTCGGCGTTCTGGGGCACGTCGTAGTTGATCACGTGCGCGATGTCGGGGATGTCCAGCCCGCGCGCGGCCACGTTCGTGGCCACCAGCCACTCCAGCGCGCCGCTGCGGAAGTCGCGCATCACGCGGTCGCGCTCGCTCTGGCGCAGGTCGCCGTGGATGGCGCGCGCCTGGATGCCGTCCCGCCGCAGCCCGTCCGTGAGCCGGTCCACCCCGATCTTCGTGCGCCGGAAGATGAGCGAGCGGCCCAGGTCCATGGCGTCGTGCAGGTGCTCCAGCGCGTGGAACTTGTCGCGCGAGGCCACCTCGCAGTAGAGCTGCCGCACCGTTTCCACCGGCTGCAGCTGCGCGGGCGTGGCCTCCACGCGCTCCGAATCGCGCATGTAGCGCCACACCAGGCGGCTGATGCTCATGGGCATGGTCGCGCTGAACAGCGCCGTCTGCCGCTCCAGCGGAACCTGCCGCAGGATCTGGTCGATGTCCCGCGCGAAGCCGATGTCCAGCATCTCGTCCGCCTCGTCGAGCACGACGAAGCGCGCGCGCGCCAGCGACAGCGTGCGCCGCCGCAGGTGGTCGATGACGCGCCCGGGCGTGCCCACCACCACGTGCCCGCCGCGTTCCAGCGCGGCGAGGTCGCGGGCGATGGGCTTGCCGCCCACCAGGCGGATGGTGGTGAAGCCGTGGAAGCGCCCCAGGTGCGCGATCACCTCGGTGACCTGGTCGCACAGCTCGCGCGTGGGCACGAGCACCAGCCCCTGCACCACCGTGCGCGCGGGGTCGATGGCGCGCGCCAGCGGCTCGCCGAAGGCCAGCGTCTTGCCCGTGCCCGTCTGCGCCAGCCCCACCACGTCGCGCCCCTCGTAGAGCAGCGGCATGGCGCGTTCCTGGATGGGCGTGGGCTGCTCGAAGCCGAGCGCCGCCACCGCCCGCAGCCCCGCCCCGCGCACGCCGATGGCGCGAAACGCCTGCGGCAGCTCCGCGGACTCCGCTTCGGGCTTGCGCGTGGGCGCGACGGCGATGGAGGGAGCGGGAGCGTCGGGGGCCGCGCCGTTGGCGTGCGTGCGCGGGGCGCCGTTCTCGCTGGCGCGGCGCCTGCGCCGTCCCCCGCGCGAGCCGCGCCGCCGCCGCGCGGGCGCGGGCTGGTCCTCGCGCGCGGCCCCGTTCGCGGACGGCGACGGCGCACGCTCCGCGTCGGGCGCGGGGCTGGGGGAGTCGGAGATGGTCGGGTCGGGAGCGGTCGTGGCCGGGCGGTTCCGCCGGAACAGTTTCAGTGGCAAGGGAAGGGTTTATCCTCTCGTCGTTCGTGGTGCGTTTCGTCTACGCCAGCCAGTGTAGCACGGTTCGAGCTTAGCGGTCGGCGCGTTCTTCCGGCGTCTCCACCTCGGGCGCGATGCGCAGGGCGTGGTGGAACAGCTCGTTCATGAAGTCGGCCCAGGCGGCGCGGTCCGTGAGCAGCGCGTGGATGTCGAAGTCGCGCTCCATGCGCATCTCGCCCAGCCGCTGGCGCATGGTGGGCGTGACCACGCCCGCCACGAGGAAGTTGCGGCAGGCCACGGGGGCCTCGTCGAACGTCTATCCCCGCGCGTCTTGGCGGACACGGTGCACCGGGGCCGCTGGCAGCGGGCTACGCGACGGGCGCGGGCGGATCCCGGGTCCGCGCTCCTATGGGCCCGTAGGGACGACCCAGTCCCCCCGCCCGCGCGAGAGAACCCGATAGGTGCGGCCCTCCTGGAAGCGGGAGAGCGTGTTCGTGGCGAGCGGCGATGGCGAGTCGGGGTAGAAGGTGAGCCAGGAACGGGACTCCGCATCCCATGACGCGATGGCCGCCACCCGGCCCAGCGCCACCGGATCCGACACCACCTCCTCCAGGGAAACGCCGTCGCGGCCCCGCCAGACGATGGCGTTCCAGCCCGGTTCGAGCCTCGTGAGCGCACGGGTGGGGCGCCGTTCCAGCGCATCCGGGGGCAGGGGCCAGGCGGCGGTTGGCTGAATCCGGCCCTCGTCATCGGTGATCGCGATCGAAAGCAGCTCCTCGCCCGTCGCCGGATTCAATTCCGTGATCGAAACATCGGGCAGGAGCCAGGGGCCGTCCTCCCGAGCGTCGCCCCATCCGATGAGCCAGTTGCCGTTATCCAGCAGTTCGACGTGTCCATACCTGTCCCCGAGCCTGTTGAAGGCGCCGTGCAGCGAATGGTGACGCTGGAAAACGGCCTGGCCGTCGCGGGGATCGAGCGCGTACTCCACCACCCTGCTGAAGACGCCGCTCTCCCGTTCGCTGGTTCCGGTCGCCGGATCGACGAGGCAGTGCGTGCCGTTGTCGAAGAGCACGAGGCGTCCGTCCGGTTGCAGGCGCGGGGCGTGCTGGCCGCAGAATTCGCCCAGCGGGTCTCCCACGATCCTCAGCGGCGCGGGCGCTCCCCGCGCGATCCAGTCCGCGTCGCCGAGGTTGCTCCGTCCCAGCATCCAGACCACGTCCCCCGAAGCCCCGTCGATTCGCAGCACCTGCGAACAGCCCCGGAACGAGGCGACGATATCCCCATCGACGACCTGCACGGAATTAATATGCGCATAGCCCATCGGGAAACGGTGCTGCGTGCAGTCCCGAAGCACAGCCAGCCAGTCCCATGAGTTCCACAAAAACACCTGCTCCCCGTCGGGAGTGATCTCCTGGATGACGGAATCCATCGTTGGTTCCGTTGCGCCGTACGGGTTGCCGTCCGCATCGCGCGCGGCGCTCATGTCGCGCCGGGATGGTTCATGGGAGGTCAGGACGTAGTTCCCGTTCGGCTTGATGATGAAGGCGCGAAAGTTCGTGTGCGTAAGCGGCGGGACGACGCGGACGACATCCACCACCTTGAGATCCCAGTCCAGAACAATGTGCGTGGCGCTACCCGAGTTTCCGGTGATCGGCGAATACGAGTCGGCGATCAGCGAATACGAGTACGGCCAGAGGCCGTCCGCGTGGTACCTGAGCGCCCAGGTCGCGCGAGTGGTCCGGCGATGAAAGCGCGGGACGCCGTTGGTGTCGAAAATCGCGATGTACCGCCTTCCCACCCTGGCCGCGATCAGGATATCGGAGGCGTCCGGCGACTTCCGGGCCTCGACGGTCGGGAAATTCGCCGGCAGGCAGTGGACCGTCCAGCTGGCGCTCCCGCCCTTGCCGTCGCGCAGATCGATGACCACATCGCTGTCCCCGGTCAACTCCGTCAGTTCGACCACGGCGTCCGGGCCCGCCACGCGGACCCCGTTGACGGTCATCCGCGTCTCAGGGGTGGCGGAGAGGCCGAGCGTCAGGGCGCCCGTGTCGCATCCCACGGCGTAGTGATGGATGTCGGGGCGGAACGGCGGGTACATCTCGCGCCCCTCGCCCGTCGCCGTGAGCTCCCGCAAACGCGGACCCTCCTGCACGGGACCTTGCGCGAGCGCCGGGGACGCCACGGCCAGCGCCACGCAGCCAACCAGGGCCGCCCAGGCGAGCCACCTGCCGCACGATTGGGGGAGAGAGGGCATGCGAGTCCTTCAAGCGCCAATGCCGCCACCCCGGGCGGTACCGGTCGACAACACTCGTGCCCTAACTTGGGGGGGGGGGGGGGTAGAAGTCAAATCACAGCGGCTGCGGACCCCGTCGCGCGCGATCCCGTAAGGTTCGCGCATCCCCCGCGCGGAGGTGCGCCATGCGGCCCGAACCCTTCACCGTCGCCGTCCCCGACGAGGCCATCGCCGACCTGCACGCGCGCCTCGACCGCGCCCGCCTGCCCGCCGACTTCGCCAACGACGACTGGCGCTACGGCATGAACCGCGAGTACCTCGAATCCTTCCTCCATTCCTGGCGGCGCGAGTACGACTGGCGCGAGGCGGAGGCGCGCATCAACGCCTTCGCCAACTACCAGGTCGACTTCAAGGGCGTGCCCGTGCACTTCATCCACGAGCGCGGCAAGGGGCCGAACCCCATGCCCATCGTGCTCACGCACGGCTGGCCCTGGACCTTCTGGGACTACCACGAGGTGATCGGGCCGCTCGCCGACCCGGCGGCGCACGGGGGCGATCCCGCCGACGCCTTCGACGTCGTCGCGCCCTCGCTGCCGGGCTTCGGCTTCTCCACGCCGCTGCGCGTGGACGGCCTGCAGACGAGCGCGACGGTGGACCTGTGGGCGCGGCTGATGACGGACGTGCTGGGCTACGAGCGCTTCGCCGCGGGCGGGGGCGATTTCGGGGCGATGCTGTCGGGCGGCCTCGGCGTGCGCTACCCGGAGCGCGTGATCGGCGTGTACGCGACGCTGCCGTCGCTGCCGGCCATGTCCGCGCCCGCGGACGCGCCGGAGCCGGGGAGCGCGCGGCAGCTGGCGGGCATGCTCGCGGGGCCCGCCGCGCGCACGCCGCGCGAGGCCTTCGCGCCCGACGAGCGCCACCGCCACGAGCTCATGGAGCGGCGCTGGCCCACGGCGCTGGCGCACATCGCGGTGCACACGACGGACCCGCAGACGCTGGCCTACGCGCTGCACGATTCGCCCGCGGGGCTGGCCGCGTGGCTGGTGGAGCGCCGCCGCAACTGGAGCGACAACAACGGCGACGTGGAGCAGGCGTTCACGCGGCGCTTCCTGCTGGACACGGTGAGCATCTACTGGTTCACGGAGAGTTTCGCGACGACGGCGCGCTGGTACTGGCACACCTTCCGCACGCCGCCCGCGCCCCCGCCCGACCCGGAGGCGGCGCGGCGCGTGCCCTTCGCCCTGCCGGTCTACCCGCGCGAGCTGATCTTCGTGCCGCGCGCGGCGGCGGAGGCGGCGGTCAACGTGACGCACTGGACGGAGCATCCGCGCGGCGGCCATTTCGCGCCGTCGGAGGAGCCGGACCTGTTCGTCGAGGACGTGCGCGCCTTCTGTCGCGCGCTGCGCTGAAGGCGCGGGTGGCCGCGCCTCGGCCCGACGCCGTCATGGCCGCGCTGGGCGGCCTCTACGGCGAGCCGCGCGCGCGTCCCCACGGCGACGCCGTGGCGGAGCTGGTGCTCACGGTGCTCTCCCAGAACACCTCGGACCGCAACAGCGGGCGCGCCTTCATCCAGCTCATGCGGCGCTACCCCGGCTGGGCGGCGGTGGCGGACGCGCCCGCGGACGAGCTGATCGAGACGATCCGCGGCGGCGGGCTGGCCCAGCAGAAGGGGCCGCGCATCCAGCGCATCCTCGAGGCCGTGCGCGCGCGCGCCCCCGACTGGGACCTGTCGTTCCTGGCGGAGGAGCCGCTGGAGGAGGCGCGCGCGTGGCTGCGGGGACTGCCCGGCGTGGGGCCGAAGACGGCGGCCTGCGTGCTCCTCTTCGCGCTGGGCCGTCCCGCCCTGCCCGTGGACACGCACGTGGAGCGCGTGGCCAAGCGGCTGGGGCTGGTTCCCCCCGGAACCACGGCGGAGCGCGCGCACGAACGGCTGGAGGCGCTCGTGCCGCCGGAGCGCTACTACCGCTTCCACATGCTGCTCATCAAGCACGGGCGGCGCACCTGTTCGGCGCGCGCGCCCCGCTGCGGCGAATGCCCGCTGGCGGCGGCGTGCCCGGGCGCGGAGGGCTAGCGGCGGGGCGCGGCGCGCGGGAGGCGGGCGCGGCGCAGGAGGCCGCGCCAGGGAGGATCGGCGTCGGGGGCGACGCCCGGAGGCTGGACGACGGGGCCGGGCACGGCATCGAAGGGAACCGTGGGGCCGTGCTCGTCCCCCGCGAGGGGCGCGTCCTCGGGCCAGAGGTAGCCGGCGGCGTAGCCGAGCGCCCATCCCGCGACGGCGATGGCGAGGCCGAGCGATCCCGCGATCAGGAAGTTGCGCGCGGGCACGGCGAGCATGGCCTGCACGACCGTCTGCAGGTCCGCCACGAAGGCGTCGTCGGAGGCGAAGCGGTCGAGCAGCCACGAGGCCCCGCGGGCGGCGAGGTAGCCCGGCGCGGCGGCCAGCAGCACGGCCCCGCCGAAGATGCGGAAGCGCGCGAAGCCGCGGTTGAGCGCGAGCGTGGCCGCCCCCAGGAGCGTCGCCGCCAGCAGCGCGGCCACCGCCAGCCAGCGCGCCTGCCCGTGCGCGTCCCCGGTGAGGAAGGCGGCGAACCCGCGCATGACCGAGGTGAGCGAGAACAGGTCGGCGGACTGCTCGCCCGTGCGGTCGAGGCTGTCCAGCCCGTTCTCGTAGAGGGCGGCGGCGGCGCTCCGCAGGATGAGCGCGCGCAGCACGGGCGCGTCGGCGCTGAGCGCGGCCTCGCGCGGGATGGCCGCGGGCAGGGGGAAGCCCGGCGGCTCGACCTCGTCGCCCTCGGCGGCGGCGGCCCGTTCGCGCAGCAGGGGCAGGTTCTCGGCCAGCGTGCGGTCGACGTCGGTGAGCGCGGCCACGCCCGCGGCGAGGATGGTGACGGCGCGGTCGGGGCGCGTGATCTCGTACAGGCTGAGGGAGGCCAGCAGCAGGAAGAGGGCGATGGCGAAGAGACCGGGCGCGAGCGAGGCCCCGCCCCGTTCGGCGCGCGCATGGGCGGGGGCGAAACGGCGCTCGTAGCGGGCCTTCAGGGTCATGGCGTCCGCCGCACCACCACGGCGCCGGCGAGGACGTCGTGGAGGGCGCGCCGCTGCGCGTCGGCCAGGGACCAGAGGAGGCCCGCGGCGCAGGCGAGCAGGCCCAGCGCGGGCATGAGCGCGGCCAGGGCGGGCGTTCCCCGGAAGGCCCAGGCGAGCGCCGCGCCCGCGACCAATGGGAGCGCGCAGGCGAGCATCCCCGTGACGCGCGCCAGCGCCCCCATCGCTCCGAGGGGCGCGCCGTCCGACCGCAGCACGGCGATGCCCATAATCGCGCCGCCCGCGGTGCTGCCCCGGCGCGCGAGGCAGAGGAAGCAGGCGAGCAGCGCGGCGGGCGCCGTCGCGACGGTCAGCGCCCAGAAGAGGGCGACGGCCCCGCCGGGCGGGTCCACGCGCGCGAAATCGGAGGAGAGGAGCAGGACGAGCGCGCCCGCCCCGACGAGCGCGCCTCCCAGGAGCAGGACCGCGAGCGCGTCGATGGCCGTGGCCGCCACGCGCGCCTCGAAGGAGGCGAGGGGCGGGAGCGCGTCCGCCGTGCGCGTGACCGCCGCCGCTCCCGACGCCATGCGGGGATTGTATCGCACGGGGCGCGCTGGGCGCGGCGGCTAGACTGGCGGCGTGAGGCGACTCGCCGGCATCGACCCGCCCCCGCCCGCGCCGCGCCCCTGGCGTCCCCGCTGGCTGGCGCTGGGCGTGGCGGGCGCGACGACGCTGGGCGTCGTCCTCGGCGTCGCCCTCGCCCTGCTCTGGAACCGCGCGGCGTCGGACGAGGGCTACTCGCTCTGGCGCTGGGAGGCGGGGCGCATCCCGTCCGCCATGCTCACGCTGGCGGGCGCGGGCGGGCCGGACGCGGACACCGGGGCGGAGCGCCTCGCCGCCTACTTCCGCCTCACCAGCGCCATCCGCGCCGAACGCGCCTCGGACGCGCCGGACTTGGCCCTGATCGCGGCGCTGGCGAACGAGCGCGCCCTCATTGAGAACGACGTGGAGCGCATCGTCGAGGGCTACGTGGCGGACGCGGCGCGGGCGGCGGGGCTGACGCGCCCCCTGCCCCTCTTCGCGGGCGTGGAGACGCTCTGGCCGCCCGTCCGCATCGAGCTCGCCAACCCCCCGCAACTGCTCGTGCGCTCGCCCCGCGACCGCATCGAGCGGGTGGGGAACGCGCTCCTGCGGCCCGACCTGGAGATGGACGCCATCGAGGCCATCGAGGCCCGCGCCGACGACGAGGACACCGTCTCGCTGGTGGTGGCCATCGGGGGGCTCGCCGCCTGGCCCGCCATCGTGCGCGAGGACCGCTCCTACTACGGCATCCTGCGGCTGACCGCGCACGAGTGGATCCATCACTACCTCGCCTTCTACCCGCTGGGGCTGGCCTGGGGGCGCGGCGACGGCGTCACGCTCAACGAGACGGTGGCGAACGTGGCCGAGCGCGAGCTGGCGCGCATCGCCCGCGCCCTCCACCCGGTGACGCTGCCGCCGGACGCGGACGGGCGCGCGCCCCCGCGCGAGCGCACGCTCGACTACCGCACGGAGCTGCGCGCCCTGCGGCTGGAGGTGGACGCGCTGCTGGCCGCGGGGCGCGTGGCCGAAGCGGAGGCGCTCATGGAGGCGCGCCGCCGCCATCTGGCCGCGCACGGCATCGTCATCCGCAAGATCAACCAAGCCTACTTCGCCTTCTACGGCTCCTACGCCGACCTGCCCCAGTCCACCGACCCCATCGGCCCGAAGGTCGAGCGCGTGTGGGAGGAGACGGGCGACCTCGGCCGCTTCCTCGCCCTCATGCGCGAGGTGCGGCACGTGCCGGACCTCGACGCGCTGCTCGTGCGGCTGGGCGTCGATCCCGCCGCCATCGTCGTCGAGTGAACGGGGAAGGGATTGGCTGGGGACGGAGGAGTCGAACCCCCACATACGGATCCAGAATCCGCTGTCCTACCATTAGACGAGTCCCCAGCGTCCGCCATCCAGCCTAGCACGGCGCGGCGCGCGCGCACAGGCGGCGGCGTAGGATGGGCGCGGAGGCGCCATGCGCGGACGGTTCGAGCGGATCGGCGGGCTGCTCACGGAGACGAGCGCGGACGGGCACGCCATCACCTACATGCGCGTCTCCTACGAGGGCGAGGGGCCGTTCCACGAGAGCACGCGGCCCATCGCCCTGGGGCTGGACGACGGCGCCCCGCGCCCGCCCGGTCCCAGCCACGAGCAGGTGGCCGAGCGGCTCGTGCGGCAGGCGAACGAGGGGCTGCGGCTGCTGCGCGAGGAGGAGTTGCCGCGCCGCGCCCGCGAGTTCTTCTTCGCGGCCATCAACCGGCCCCTCATCCCGCGCGAGTTCGCCGTGCCCCTGCGCGTGCAGGACACGCTGGAGGCGCTGCTGGCGCTGGACGAGATCGTGGCGCGGGGCGCGCGCTAGGTCGCCATCCCGCGCACCGTGGGCTTCAGCCATTCGGGCGTCTCAATGGCCCAGTTGCGCACCGTCGTCGTCAGCTCCCGCAAGTCCCGCGACGTCGCACGGGGAGCGCTGGTGTCCGGCGCGAACTGCTGCGACGCCTCCCTCACCCAGATGCTGTCATCCCGCAGGGGCGCGGCCATGAACGGCGCGAGGCTTTGGAAGAAGCGCACGACCTCCGCCCGGCTCCGCGGACGCGGCACACGGATCTTGTCGGGAGCGTCGGGATCCCGCGGCGGGTAGACGAGGTTGGTCTGCGAAGCCGTCAGCAGATCGTAGTAGACGCCAGCCAGCGCGCGCTGCATCGAAACGGACGCCAGCAGGCTCCGCTGACGCAACTGCTGCGGCGTGAGGACGTTGTCCGCGATCGCCATGAAATCGGTGAATCCCTCGACGAGCGTGTCAAGGAAGAGCATCGCGTCGTCGATCATCTTCGAGGCCTCGAGCGTGTCCTCCCGCTGCCGCGTGATGCGTCCGGCGATGCCCACCTGCAGCGTGCGCACGATGTCGGCCACGGACTTCACGCTCGTCAGGTTCGGGTTCGTGCTGCCGGAGACGTTGTCGCGCTCAAAATCGACGCGATGCTTCAGGAGGCGATGCTCCATGACGGAATCGAGACAGCGGTTGACGATCTGACGGCTGTCGAAGCGCGCCCGCACCGTTTGCGTGATCCCCTTCGCGTTGTTGGCGATGTCGACGAACATCTGCTTGTACTCTTCGTCGGCATCGACGATCACGATCTGCACGGCCACCCGTTCATCCCCGAGGCGCTGAAGGTCGGAGCTGATCGCGTAACCTGTTTGCCCTGCTCCCGTTTCTCGGCCTTCTCGCCCCGACGTTTCAGCGTGTGCAACCTGCCCCGCGCGGCATCCTGCTCTTCGCTCAACGCCTGCATAGCGAGGTGAAAGCCGAGCACACGGTGCTGCCCATCCACGATCTTGAGGTCGTGCTGCGCCAGGCGGGGGAGCGTGAGCACGCCCCACACGGTGCCTCCCCTGTTCCCCCTCGGCTCGAACGTGAAGGTGTCGTTGGGGGCGCGCAGAAGGAGCGGCGGGATGATCCAGTTCACGGTCCCGCGCACGTACGTCGCGAAGCTCTTGGCGTGGGGCAGGTTGATCCTGCGATTGGCGTCGAGCGTCTGGTCGGGGTCGGGTTTGGGCAGCATAGCCACCAGCTGCGGCACGGAGAGGTCGATGCAGTACACATCGCGCCCGCCCTGCCGGAAGCGCGTGGCGAGATACTGATCGGCTTCGTCGTATCCCGAAAGGTGCCCGATGTCGTCCAGCCCCTCGAGGCCGTCGCCGTCTTCGATCGGGTTGCGGTCGTCTTCCGTCATGATCGTTCTCCCTACGCCTTCGCGTTCCTGAGGTGCTGCCCGACGTGGCCGACGATCCACTCGACCCGCTCCTCGTCCCACTTCATGTAGATGCGGAGGCAGTGATGGGGATCCTTCCCCACGCCGAACTTGACGTGCTCCTCGAAGAGGACGCGATCCCCATCGACGTCGAACAGGTACTTCTCGCGGAACCTGAACATGTCCTTCTCCCGCCCCAGGCGGCGCGCGTAGTCCACGCCCCGCGCCGAGAGCCAGTCCTCGACCGACATGCCGATGCCGCCCGTGAAGCGCTGGCCAGCCAGCTGCGAGAGGTGAAAGAACGAGCGGTAGATGTCGTCCGGCCGCTCGAAGGGCGACTCGTCGGCGGACTGCAAGGCGCTCGGCAGGAAGCGGAGGCGGTCGAGGCGGCTGGCGTGCTCCACGGCCTCGGCCACCGACTGGAACGACTCCCGCCCGGAGTCCGCGGCGGGGGACGGGGCGCCGGGCGCGGACGCCGCCACCACCCGGAGCTGCTCGCGCACGTCCTCGTTCTCCTGCTGGACCTCCCGCATCCGGTCGCGGGCGTCCTCCAGCTCCCGTTCGAGCTCGCCCACGCGCGCCAGCGCCTCGTCGCGCTCGCGCTCGGCGCGCCGCCGGTCGTCGGCGAACCCCCGCACGGCCCCGGCGATGCGCGGGCCCAGGTGGCCCACGCCGGATCGGGGCGGAGACGGGGCGGGCGGGGGCGCCTCCTCGAGGATGAGCCGCCCGACGTCCGCGCCCCAGCGCCGGAGCGAGCGCTGCGTCTCCAGCGAGACGAGCGGGAACCATCGCGTGCGCATGGCGCCTTCCTAGACCGCCACGGCCTCCCGCGCCTTCGCGAACTCCAGGTGCAGCTCGTAGAGGCCCAGCATGATGCCCGGCTGGTGCCTGAAGTCGTTCCGGTCGGGCGCCAGGCGGATGTCCTCCATGCGGTCCAGCATCACGTTCACGGCGATGTTCTGCTCCAGCCGCGACAGGCCCGCGCCCGGGCAGCCCCGCGGACGGATGGAGAAGGTCAGGTGCTTGCCCGGATTCCTGCGGTCCAGCCGCAGCTCGTCGGGCGCGGGGCAGAGCTCGGGGTCGCGGTTGGCCGCCGCCCAGCGCAGGTGCAGCAGCGATCCCGCCGGAATCCTGACGCCGCGAATCTCCGTGTCTCGCGCCGCCACGCGCCCCGACAGCCCCTGCGTGGGCGCGTAGAGCCGCAGCGCCTCCTCCACGAAGAAGCGCACCTTCGAGCGGTCCGCGCGCAGCTCGTCCGCGATCCGCGGATGCCGGGCCAGCAGCATCGCCTCCGAGGTGAGCGCGTACTGCGTGGTCTCGTTGCCGCCGATGTGCATGCCCGACACCACGCTGATGATGTCCCCGTCGCTGAGCGGCTTGCCCTGGAACTCCACCTGCGTGAGGAAGGTGATCATGTCCTCTTTCGGCTCGCGCCGCTTCTCGTCGATGCGCTCCTGGATGTAGCGGTTGAAGGCCACCAGCGCGCGGGCGTTGTCCTCCTCGTCCGGGGCCTCCATGCGGCTCTTCGGCCCGAAGCCGTAGACGAAGCGGCGCACCTGCGCCTCCTCCCACTGCTTCGTCATGGGCATGTCCTCGAGGGGGAAGCCGAGGATGGTGGAGATGACGGCCTGCGGCAGGGGCGCGGCGAACTCCGTCACGAACTCCACCTCGCCCTTGTCGATCCAGGCGTCCATGAGGCGGTTGGCGTGCTCCGCGATCATGTCGCGGTGGCGGAGCGCGCCGGACGCGCCCACCCAGGGCTCCGTGAGCTGCTCGCGGTGGGCCTTGTGCGACTCGATGTCGGGGCGCAGCCGCTCGCGCGCGGTGACCACCTCGCCGAAGCCCTCGTCCTCGAAGATGCGGTCGTGGATTTCGCTCGTGCCGGAGGAGCCCGGCCCCTGCCGCGTGGGGAAGAGGTCGGGATCGCGCACCACGCGCCGGATGTCCTCGTACTTCGTCAGCACGAAGGCGTCCTCGCCCGGCCCGTGGCCCTCCCCGGGCAGGCGCAGCACGGGCTCGTCCGCCTGCAGCAGGCGGTAGGCGTCGTACCAGTGCTCCTGCGCCCCCGGCGCGAACAGGTCCACCTCCTCCACGCTCATGGGGCACCCGGCCTGGGGCATGGCCTCGAAGTCTTCGCGGTTGGCGGCCATCGTCGCACCTCGCTCCCCGCCGCGGCGGGAGGTCTCGCGCGGAGTATAGCGATCCCGCGCGCGCCATGCCGCTTGACCGGGGGCGCGCCGTGCCCCACGCTTGCCCCGACTCAGTTCCGGGGCCGCGCGCGAGCGCGGAGCCGAGGGAAGCCGGTGCGAATCCGGCGCTGTGCCGCAACTGTGACGGGCGAGCCATCGCCCCCAGCCAGGAACTTCCCCCCGGAACTGCCGAGACTCCTTCGTTCCAAAGGAGCAGGCGATGCGCTTCACCATTCCCTGACCCCGGCATTCCTCCGACGTCCGCGTCCGTCGCGGGCCGCGCCATGCGTCGCGCGCGCCCGCCCACGCAAGGGAGAGGAATGCCGTGAACCCCGTGAAACTCGCGATCCCGGCGGCGCTGGCCGCCATCCTGCTGATGCCCGCGCTGGCCGCCGCGGAGTCCGATGCCGTCGCGCGTGGCGCCGCCTTCATCCGCACCACCCTGCAGGACGACGGCGCCCTGCAGGTCGACCTCGCCTTCGGCCCCGGCCAGACCTTCGACGCCATCTACGCCCTGCGCGCGGCGGGCGTCGACCCGGCGGGCCTCGTGAGCGCGGCGGGGAACACGCCCGCCGACTTCCTCGCCGCGCGGGCCCCGTCGCTGGAGGGGGCGGGCGCGGCGAAGGGCGCGCTGGCCGCCATCGCCCTCGGCCTCGATCCGCGCGCCGTGGGGGAGACCGACCTCGTCGCCGCCATTGAGTCCGCCTTCGACTCCGCGGTGGGCCGTCACGCGGGCGACGCCTTCGGCCAGGCGCTCATCGTCATCGCGCTCGTGGCGGCGGGCGCGGACGTCCCCGCCGCCGCCCTCGACGCCCTGCGCGCGGGCCAGCTGGACGGCGGCGGCTGGGGCTTCGGCGAAACCGCCAGCCCCGACGCCACCGCCCTCGCGCTGCAGGCGCTCATCGCGGCGGGCGCGGGCGGCGATGACGCCGTCGCCGACGGCATCGCCTGGCTCGGGGCGAACCAGCTGGACGACGGCGGCTGGGGCTTCGACGGCGTTTCCAACGCCAACTCGACCGCCTTCGCCGTGCAGGCGCTCATCGCCGCGCGGCTCGACCCGGAGGGCGATGCCTACGCCCGCGCGGACGGCGCGACGCCCATCCGCTACCTGCTCGGCCAGCAGCTGGCGAACGGCTCCTTCGCGGGCCATGACCCCGCCTACGCCGTCAACCAGGTGTTGCCCGCGCTCGCCGGGCGCACCTTCGCCAACGCCGTGACCACGCCGCTCGCCGCCGCCGCCATGCCGGACGAGCCCGCGTCCGCGCCGGCGACGGGCACGGGCCTGCGCGCGCAGGGCGGCGGCCTTCCCGCGGAGGCGCTCGCGCTGGCGGCGGCGCTGCTGGCGCTGGGCGCCGGGGCCGCGCTGCTTCGCCGGGGGCGCGCGCGGCGGTGAGCACGGTCGCCTGGGCGGCGTGGGTCGCGCTCGTGACGGCCACGGCCCTCACGGCCACGAACCCGTACGTCCTCGCCATCCTGCTCGCCGCCGTCGCGCTGGTGGCCGTGGCCGCGCCGAGGACGGAGCGCGCGGGGCTGGGCCTGCGCGTGATGCTGGCGCTGGGGCTCGGCCTCTTCGCCTTCTCCCTGCTCGCGGCCATGCTCAACACCGGCTTCGGCGAGCGCACGCTCTTCACGCTGCCGCGCGCGGGCGCGCCCGACTGGCTCGGCGGGCTCGCGCTCGGCGGCGACGTGACCGCGGAGGCGCTGACGGCGGGGGCCGTGCGCGGGGCCGTGGTGCTGGCCGTGCTGCTCGGCTTCGCCGTCTTCAGCGGGGCCGTGAGCGCGCACGCCGTCCTGCGTCTGGCCCCCGCCGCGCTCTTCCACGCCGGGCTGGTGGTCGCCATCGGGCTGGCGCTCCTGCCCGCCACCGTCGCCGACCTGCGCCGCGTCCGCGAGATGCGTGCCCTGCGCGGGCACCCGACGGGCGTGCGCGGCCTGCCCGCGCTCGTCGTGCCCGCCGTCATGGGCGGCCTCGACCGCGCCATGCGCTTCGCCGAGGCCATGGAGGCGCGGGGCTACGCCGCGCCGACGCCGCTGCCCGCGCGCACGCGGCTGGCGGGGCTGGCCGCCGCGCCCCTGCTCGCGGCCGCCGCCTGGATCTGGTTCTACTACCCGGAGGTCCGCTGGATCGGCGGCGCGGCGGCGCTGGCGGGCGCGGGCGGGCTCATCCTCTGGGGCTGGGACTCGGCCCGCCGACGCCGCGTCACCCGCCTCGGGGTCGAGCGCGAGCCGCTCCCCCTGCGGATGGCCGCGCTGCTCTCGCTCGCGGGCGCGGTCGCGGTCGTGGCCGCCGACCTCGGCGGCTGGCTGCCCGGCGGCTACAACCCCTTCGCGGGCTTCCCCGCGCCGGAGTTCAGCGCGCTCGCCGCCACGCCCGCCATCGCCGCCCTTTGGCCGCTGCCCTTCCTCGCCGCCGCGCCGCGCCCCCGCGCCGGACGCGGGACCGCCGTCTCCGTCCCCGCGCCGCCGTGAGCGCCATCGCCAGGGTCGAGCGCGTCGGCTACGCCTATCCGTCGGGCGACGGCCCCGCCCTGCGCGGCGTCGATGCGGAGATCGGCGAGGGGCGCTTCGTGGTCGTGGCCGGTCCCTCCGCCGGGGGCAAATCGACCTTCCTGCGCCTCTTCAACGGGCTCGTGCCGCAGTTCACGGGCGGACGCCTCACGGGCCGCGTGACCGTGGGCGGGCTGGACGCGGCGCGCACGCCCACGCGCTCGCTCGCCCTGATCGCGGGCATGGCCTTCCAGGACCCCGAGGCGCAGGCCATCGCCGACCGCGTGGAGGACGAGGTGGCCTTCGCGCTCGAACAGCGCGCCGTGCCCCGCGCGGAGATGCGCGCCCGCGTGGACGGCGCCCTGCGCGCGCTCGCCATCGCCCACCTGCGCGAACGCCGCCTCGCCACGCTCTCCGGCGGGGAGCGCCAGCGCGTGGCCATCGCCGCCGCCATCGCCCCCGGCCCGCGCCTGCTCCTGCTCGACGAACCCACGTCGCAGCTGGACGCGGACGGCGCGGCCATCGCGCTCGACGCCATCGCGCGGCTGCACCGCGAGCGCGGCCTCGCCACGCTCGTCGCCGAGCACCGCCTCGACCGCCTCCTGCCGCTGGCCGACGACGTCTGTCTGGTGGAAGGGGGCGAGGCGCGCCGTCTCGACGCGCGCTCTTTCGCGGCGGCGTACGAGGGCGCGCCCGCCGTCGCCCGCCTCGCCCGCCGCCTCGGCCTCGCCCCGCTCCCCCTCACCATCGACGAGGCGCGCGCCTGGCACGGCGGCGCCCTCGCGCGCGCGCGCGCGCGTTCCGCGTCCTCCGCCCCGCCGCCGGGCGACGAGCTGCTGCGCGTCGAGGGCCTCGCACTCGCCTACGGGGAGACGGAAGCGCTGCGCGGCGTGGAGCTGACGTTGCGCGAGGGCGAGACGCTGGCGCTGCTCGGCCCCAACGGCAGCGGCAAGAGTTCGCTGCTGCGCGCCCTGGTGGGGCTGGCCAAGCCGCGCGCGGGCGCGATCCGCTTCCGCGGCGCCCCCGCGCCCGACGGCGTGGCCGCGCGCTCCGCCTTCGCCGGGTTCGCGCCGCAGGAGCCCGCCCTCGCGCTCTACCACGAGACCGTGGCCGCCGAGATCGGGGCGTCGGCGCACGCGCGCGCGGGCGCGTCGGACGCGGACGGGGCGCTGGCGCATTGGGGCTTCGCGCATCTCGCCGCGCGCGATCCGCGCGCACTCAGCGTGGGGCAGCAGCAGCGCGTGGCCATCGCCGCCATGCTCGCCCACGAGCCGCCCGTGTGGCTGCTGGACGAGCCCACGCGCGGAGCCGATCCCGCCGCCCGCGACTGGCTCGCCGCGCGCCTGCGCGACCACGCCGCGCGTGGCGGTGCCGCCATCGTGGCCACGCACGACGCCGAGTTCGCGGCGCGCGCGGCCACCCGCGCCCTGCGCCTCGACGCGGGCCGCGTCGCCTTCGACCTGCCCGTGCGCGCGGCCTTCGGGCGGGACGGCCCCATGCCCTCGCCCGCCGCCCGCCTCGTCGCGGGCGCGGTCCTGCCCGAGGACGTGGCCGCGTGAAGGCGCTCGCCGCGGCCATCGCCGCGCTCCTGGCGCTCGCGCTCGCGGGCGGCGTCGCGCGCGCCGAGGGCCCCGAGGCCGGACTCGTCATCGACTACGGCGACGGGCGCGTGGAGACGCGCTGCGTCCCCCTCGGCGACGCCGAAAGCGTCTCCGGCGGCGAGCTGCTGGAGCTGGCCGGGCTGGAGATCAACCAGCTCTCCGGCCTCCTCTGCTCCATCGAAGGGTCGGGCTGCGAGCACGAAGGCACGTTCGACTCCTGCACCTGCGAATGCGATTGGGGCAGCGGCGACGCCTGCGTCTACTGGGCGCTCTTCTCGCGCGGGCCGGACGACGACCGCTGGCGCTACGCCCCCACCGGCATGGATGGCTTGCGCGCGGCGGACGGCGACCTGCACGGCTGGAGCTGGGGCGAGGGCGGCCCCGGCCGGGGGGAGGCGCCGCCGCCGCTCACGTTCGCCGACGTGTGCGGCGCGCCCGCCGTCTCCGCCGCCGCCCCGACGCCAGCCGCCGCGGAAGCATCGACGCCCGATGCCGTCGCGCCGGAACGGACGGACGCCGCCGAACCCGAACCCGATTCCGCCGCCGGAGCGGGGGACGGGGACGGAGGCGGCGGGACGGACTGGCGCGCCATCGCCATCGGGGGCGGCGCCGCCGCCGCGCTGCTGGCCGCCGTCGCGGTCGCGGCGCGGCGGCGCTGGCGAGCGGCGCTCACCGGCGAACGCGCCTCGGGCGTCCTCGTCTTCGCGGCCCTCAACGCCGTCGGCCTGATCGCCTACTTCCACCCCTTCGTCTTCGCGGGCGCGACCGACCCCGATTCGCGCTGGTTCACGCACGCCACCGACGGCCCCATCGTCTTCGCCGCCGTGGCCGCCCTCTGCCTCGCCCTCATCGTCGCCGAGCTCAGCCGCGGGACGCTCAACAGCCGCTCGCTGGCGGCGCTGGGCGTGCTCTGCGCGCTGGCGGCGGTGCTGCGCGCGGTCACGCTGCCTGCGGGCGCGAGCCTCTACTTCTTCCTCATCATCGTCGGCGGCTACGCCTTCGGCCCGCGCCCCGGCTTCCTGCTGGGCGCGCTCTCCTTCTTCCTGGGCGCGATCGTGACGGGCGGCGTCGGCCCCTGGCTGCCCTTCCAGCTGTTCGCCGCGGGCTGGGTGGGCATGAGCATGGGCGCCGTGCGCCTGCTCGCGGGCGGGAGCGGTCCCGGCTCGCGCCGCGACGCCGCCCTCATCGTGGCGGGCGGCGTCTTCTGGGGCTTCGCCTACGGCTTCGTCGTCAACCTTTGGTTCTGGCCCTTCGTCGCGAGCGGCCCCGACGTGGCCTACCAGCCCGGCCTCGGCCTCGCCGAAACGGTCCGCCGCTACTGGAACTTCTACCTGTTCACGAGCCTCGGCTGGGACCTGCTGCGCGCGGGCGCGAACGCCGTCGTGCTGATCCTGCTCGCGCGCCCGCTGCTGCGCGCCATGCTGCGCTTCCACGACCGCTTCACCTGGCGCGCGGAGCCGCTCGCGCCCTACCGCGCCGCGCCCCCCGACACCGTGAGCAGCGCGCCCGTGGTGAAGCTGGACGCCTCCGAGGCGAAGTAGAGGGCCGCGCCCACGATCTCCTCCGCGCGCCCGCCGCGCGCCAGCAGGATGTCGCTGGCCGCGCGCGCCTCGAACGCCTCCATGTCCCACGCCTTCGAGATGTCCGTGAGGAACGGCCCCGGCACGATGCCGTTCACGCGCACGGCGGGCGCGAAGGTGCGCGCGAAGGCCGGCACGAGCGCGTTCAGCCCCGCCTTCGCCGCCGCGTAGGGGATGGCGTTGGGGCCCGGGTTCACCGACGCCGTGCTCGACACCATGATGATCGAGCCGCCCCCGTCCTCCGCCATGCGCGAGCCCACCAGCGCCGTCAGCCGGAACGGCCCCTTCAGGTTCACCGCCAGCACCTTGTCGTACAGCTCCTCCCCCACCTCGCGCACGTGCCCGTAGAGGGGCGACATGCCCGCGTTGTTGACGAGCACGTCGACGCGCCCGAACTCGGCGTACGCCGTCTCCGCCAGCGCCTCCACCTGCCCCCACTCGCCCACGTGGCAGGCCGCGGCCAGCGCCCGCCGTCCCGTCTCCGCGCGCACCTCCGCCGCCAGCCGCTCGCACGCATCCAGTTTGCGGCTGGCGATGATCACGTCCGCCCCCGCCCGCGCGAAGGCGCGCGTCATGGCCGCGCCCAGCCCGCGGCTGCCGCCCGTCACCAGCGCCACCTTCCCGCTCAGGTCGAACAGCCCGGCCTCGCTCATGGCCCCTCCCGCGCGCGGTCGCGCGGACGGCATGATAGCGGCGGCTAGTGGTGCATGGGCCGGTCGCGCGTCGGACGCCGCCTGCGCGGGGCCAGCGGGCGCACCTCGTCCCAGTGCTCAATGACGGCCACGGCCCCCGCCGCGAAGGCGCGCAGGGCGTCCTCGCGCGGCAGGCCCGCGCCATGCTCGCGCCGCCACGCCTCCGCCCACCGCGCGACCATCGCGCCGAGCCGCTCGCCCGCGTCGTCGCCATCCATCGCGCCGAGTCTACGGATTGCGCGCGGGGCATGGTTGCCGGGCCCCGCGCCCATTGCGTACCTTCCCGTCGAGGACGAATGGCATGGACGGCTACTTCACCCGCAGTCTCGTCACGACGCCCCTCGTGCTGCTGGGCGTCTCCTTCATTCTCTTCCTGCTGATCGCCATGCCCGCGTCGCGGATGAAGGGTGTTCTTCTGGGTGGTTACAACTACGAGTGTGGGATGGTGGATCCGTACAACTGTGAGCGCACGGTTGAACGTTACGGACTCAACGATCCCTGGTACGAGCGATACGGCGACTGGCTGTGGAGCGCCCTCCAGGGCAACTTCGGCGAGCCGTTCGCCCCGCCATCCGCGCAGGGGCGGGACTACCCGCTGTTGCTGGCCGCCGCCATGACTGCGTGGGGGCTGTACGTCCTCGTCGCGCTGGCCCGCGACATCCGCAACCCGCGGCTCCGCATCCACGCCCGAGCCGGAGAACACGCCAGCGCGCGCCGCCTGAGACTGCTCACGATCTCCGCGCCCTGATTCCGTCGCCAGTCGCCGGACGACGCGCACGGGAACGCGGTTGCGGATGTGTGATCGCTCACGGACGATGCGCGGATTGCGCGCGGGGCATGGTTGCGGACTGGCGCGCAATCGCGGACAATCCCGCGAATCGCGCGCGGGGCGGCCCATCCGCGGGCCGCGTCGCGCTCGGAGGGACGGCGCAGCGGGCAAGGGGCCGAGGCCCCGCCCGGCGAGGGAAGCGCATGACCGGCTACATCATCCGCAGGCTCATCGCGGTGCCCTTCATGCTGCTGGGCATCTCCTTCATCCTCTTCATGCTGCTCTACGTGCGTCCCGGCAGCGCTGCCTTCTCTGTCGTCGGCTCGGTCATGACCGATCCCGCGGCGCAGGAGCGCTTCGAGGAGAAGTTCGGCCTCAACGACCCGTGGTACGAGCAGTACGGCAACTGGCTCTGGAACGCGCTCAGCAGGGGCAGCTTCGGCGATACGCTCACGCCGCCGCACGACAGCGTGACCGCCCAGCTGATCGAGGCGCTCCCCAACACCATCGAGATCGGGCTGATGACGATCATCATCGCCGCCATCTTCGGCATCTCCGTGGGCGTGCTCTCGGCGATCAGGCGCAACAGCGTGCTCGACTACCTCACGCGCGGGGTGACCATCGCGGGGCTCTCCATCCCCAACTTCTGGATCGCGGTGCTCCTCGTCACCCTGCCGGCGGCCTGGTGGGCGTGGACGCCCATCGCCTCCGACTGGGCCAGCTTCACCGACAATCCGTTCAGGAACCTCTACTACGCCGTCTGGCCCGCCATGGTGCTGGCGCTGGCCAGCGCGGCGGGAACCGCCCGTCTCGTGCGCACCTCGATGCTCGAGGTCTTCTACTCCGACTACGTGCGCACGGCGCGCGCCAAGGGGCTGCGCGAGGTGAGCGTGGTCTGGAGCCACGTCTTCCGCAACTCGCTCATCCCCGTGATCACGCTCATCGGCCTGCAGACGGGCGCGGTGCTGGGGGGCGTCGTCATCGCCGAGCAGATCTTCGCCATTCCCGGCCTCGGCCGCCTCACGGTCAGCGCCGTGATCGCCCAAGATTACCCCCTGGTGCTGGGCGCCATCATGCTCTTCGCGGTGGTGTTCATGATCGTGACGCTGATCGTCGACATCCTCTACACGGTCGTCGACCCGAGGATCCGGTACTAGCCGCATGAGCAGCGACGCCGCGGCCACCGCCCCTCCCTCCGAAGCCGCGCTGGCCCTCGAGTACGCGATCCCGCCGCGGCAGCGCTTCAACCCGCTGCGCTGGGTGCGGCGCGAGCCGTTCGGAGCCTTCGGGCTGCTGCTCATCGTCATCGTCGCCGTCGGCGCCGCCTTCGCCCCCCTCCTCAACACCATCGATCCGCAGCAGTTCGGCACGGGCGCCCCGCTCAGCGGGCCGTGCATCAACTGTTCGTCCTCGGACGTGGAGCACCGCGCCTGGAACGAGAACGTGGAGTGGCGCGAGAACCGCCTCTTCGGGACGACCCCGCGCGGACGGGACCTCTGGTCGCGCGTGCTCTACGGCGGGCGCGTGTCGCTCAAGATCGGCGTCGCCACCGTGCTCATCGGCACGCTGGTGGGCACGGTCATCGCGCTGCTCGCGTCCTACGCGGGCGGCGTCGTCGACTTCGCCGTGGGGCGGCTGGCGGACATGCTGATCGCCATCCCGGGCATTCTCCTCGCGCTCACGCTGCACACGGCCATCGGCAGCGACCTTCCCGATTTGCCGGGGATGTCAAGCGGGGAGTTCACGCTCGTCCTCGCCATCTCAGCCTTCTTCATGCCGGGCACCTACCGCATCATGCGCGGCATGGTGCTGGAGCTGCGCGAGTCGCAGTACGTCGAGTCCGCGCAGGTGGTGGGCGCGAGCAACTTCCGCATCATGTGGCGGCACATCGCCCCCAACATGTTCGGCCTCATGATCGTCATCACCAGCATCTCCCTGCCCGCCGCCATCCTCACCGAGGCCAGCCTCAGCTTCCTCGGCATCGGCGTCGAGGTCGGCACGCCATCCTGGGGCGCCGACCTCTCCGGCGATTCGCGCCAGTTCTTCACCCAGGGCTGGTGGCTGGCCGTCTTCCCCGGTCTGGCGCTCTCCATGACGGTGTTCGGCTTCAACATCTTCGGGGACTCCCTGCGCGATACCCTCGACCCGCGGCTGCGCGGGCGCATCTGAGCACGCACCGGCGCGTTTCCGCCTACGGGAGAGTTGATGTAGCCTGACTTGTCCGAGCGCCAGGGGGGCGCCAATCGCAAACCTGAAAGCAGGGGAGGGAACCCGCTTCATGCGCGACAACGAGAACTACTGGAAGAGGCTCCGGCGGCGTCCGGTGAGCCGTCGCGGCTTCCTCGTCGGAAGCGGCGTGGCGGCGGCGGGCGGCGCGGCCATCCTCGCGGGCTGCGGCGACGACGATGACGACGACGATCCGACCGCCGCGCCCGCCACGCAGACGGCGGCGGCCACCGCCGCGGCCACGACGGCCGCCACGGCCACGGCCACCCCGACCGCCGCTCCCACCCAGGATCCGAACGCGGCGCGCCGCGGCGGCACGCTGCGGCTGTGGAAGCCGGCGGAGGACGCGGGCATGGACCCGGCGGTCTTCCACCTGAACAACAAGGACGTCATCTTCCCGACGATGACGCAGGTCTACACCTACCAGCCCTCGAAGGATCTCATCTCCCGCGATGGCATGATCGGCTGGGAGCAGGTGGATCCGACCACCCTCGTGTGGACCATGCGCCCGGGCATGAAGTTCCACAACGGCGACCCCGTCACCTCCGAGGACGTGCAGTACAGCTTCCAGCGCCTGCCCGAGCTCTACACGGCGCTCGGCGCCACGCACGTCACGAACACGGGCTTCACCTACGTGGACACCTTCGAGGCCCCCGACGAGCTGACGGTGCGCGAGAACTGGCTCAGCCCGAACGCGGACGCCCTCATCTACCGCGCCCGCCACTACTACTCCTTCATCAACAAGCGCCTCGTCGAGGAGATGGGGAACGTGGAGGGCACGATCGACCTCGCGGACGGCGGCAGCAAGGACGTCAGGAGCCTGCAGCAGCTGCCCGATGGCTCCGGCAGCGGCCCCTACAAGCTCGCGCGCCGCGACGCCATCGGCACGCGCGTCGAGCGCTGGGCGGACTACCACAAGCATTCGCCGGCGGACGACGGCTTCGTCGAGGACGGGCCCTACATCGACGCCTGGGAGACCCGCATCATCCCCGAAACGGCGGCGGCCAAGTCCGCCTTCCTCTCCGGCGATCTCGACGTCTACGCCGACGTCGACCCGCTGGAGCTGCCGACTTCGAGGGGCAGGACCACCTGTCCATCCTCGAGTTCCCCGCGGGCGGCTACGCCCACGTGGGCATGGACGGCGGCAAGTTCCACGACAAGCGCTCGCGCCAGGCGCTGCAGAAGGCCTTCGACTACGAGGGCTTCATCGCGGCCCTGCGCCCCTTCGGCGGCACCTACCAGGGCCCGGTGGCGAACAGCCTGCCGCACTTCGCGCTGAGCCAGGAAGAAATCCGGTCGTACTACTACTACGACCCCGCCGAGGCGCGCGCCCTCTGGGAGGCCGCCGACTTCGAGTACCCCGTCGATCACATCACGGTCTTCATGGCCACCGGCAACGCGCTCCAGCAGCAGATCGGCGAGTTCATGGCGCAGTCGCTGGGCGAGGCGCTCGGCATCCCCACGGACGTCGAGGCAGTCGACAACAACACCTGGGCGGCGCGCGCGCTGGAGCGGGCGCAGGTCAAGGACTGGGAGCTGCTGGCCTACGGCATCGGCACCTCGGGCGGCACCACCGGCCTCCCGAACGACTCCAACCTCATCCACTACGACCCGCGCGGCTACGGCAACAGCGCCTTCAACCACAGCCTGGCCGAGGACCTGCAGCCCCGCGCCGAGATCCTGGAGGACGGCACCTCCCTCATCGGGATGCTGGAGCGCCAGGAGCAGGAAGTGGACCGCGAGGCCCGCGCGCAGCTCCTCTCCGAGCTGCAGCACTGGATCCTCGACCGGCACTGGTGCAACTGGTCGCTGCCGCCCTCCACCGTCTCGTTCTTCGGCTTCAGCTCGCGCATGCGCGACTTCGCCCCGAACGACTGGCTCAACTTCTACGACCTCAGGCGCGAGTCCATGTGGCTCGCGGACGCCTAGCCCTACCGCCCCTCGGGCGCCCGTACGGCGCTCCGTCCAGCCGCGAGGGCCCGCCCCATTCCGGGGCGGGCCTTTTCGCGCGCGGTAGCATGGAGGGCGTGCGCCGCATCGTGCCGCTGCTCGCCGCCATCGTCGTCCCGCTGGCGCTCGCCTGCGGTGGCGGCGGCGACGGGGAGGCGGGCGCGCTCATCCCGTGGCCCGCGGAGAACGGCTGCCCCTACGCCCACCATGTCTTCGAGCCCGAGGACATCGTGAACCCGCCGCCCGACTTCTGCCGCGACTGGCCCGACCAGGACTGGACGCGGCGCACGGTGCCCTTCGCCCAGATCGTGCGCGGCTGCGGCGGGCGCGACTGCATCCTCGCGCTGGACGCGCCCGGCGCGGTCTCCAGCGACGGCCCCTACGGCGTCGCCCGCTTCGCCCCCGTCGCCGCCGCGGACTACGCCGCCAACCTGCCCGTGGCCGTGCTGCGCGTCGAAGGCGCGGCGCGCGGCTATCCCCTGCACGTCCTCACCCTCCACGAGATCGTGAACGACGTGGCGGGGGGCGCGCCCGTGGCCGTCACCTTCTGCCCGCTCTGCCACACGGCGCTCGCCTTCGACCGGCGCGTCGATGGCGCGACGCTCGATTTCGGCGTCTCCGGCAACCTGCGCCACTCCGACCTCATCATGTGGGACCGGCAGACGGGGACCTGGTGGCAGCAGGCCACGGGCGAGGGCATCGTGGGGCGGCACGCGGGCGCGCGGCTGCGGGCGCTGCCCGTGAGCGTGCTCGCCTTCGGCGACTTCCGCCGCGCCTTCCCCGACGCCGACGTCATGACCGAGGACACGGGCTTCGGCTACCGCTACGGGCGCAACCCCTACCCCGGCTACGACACGGCGGGCTTTCCGCGCTACCTCGGACGGACGCCCGATCCGCGCCTGCCCGCGCTCGAACGGGTGCTCACGCTCGCGGAGGACGGGGAGCGCGTGGCCGTGCCCTTCTCCGCGCTCGCGCGCAACCCCGTCGCCAGGGTCGAGCTGGCTGGCGGGGAGACGCTCGTGCTGTGGGCCCCCGGCGCGGCGTCCGCGCTCGACGAGCTGGAGATCGCGGCGTCGCGCGACGTGGGCTCCGCCGCCGCCTACCGCCCCGAGGCCGGGGGACGCGCGCTCGATTTCGCGCCAGCCGCCCCCGGGCGCTTCACGGACGCGCAGACGGGCTCCGTGTGGGACGTGACCGGCCTCGCCCTCTCCGGGCCGCTCGCCGGGGAGCGCCTGCCCCCCGTCGCGCACACGACGCAGTTCTGGTTCGCGTGGGCTGCCTTCCACCCCGCCACGGCCGTCTGGACGCCTCCTGCGGACGCGCCCGCTCCCGCGACGCGGTAGGCTGGGGCGCGCGCCCGGCGAGCCGTCGCCGCGCGAGGGAGGACCGGTATGGAATTCGGCGTGAACTACGCGCCCACGCACTACAACGCGAGCCCCGTGCTCGTGGCCCGCGAGGCCGAGCGCCTCGGCTTCGAGTCGCTCTTCGTGCCGGAGCACTCGCACATGCCGCTGGCCACCGATTTCCCGCTCGCCCCCGAAACGCCCATGGTCTACAAGAGCATGTACGACCCCTTCGTGACGCTGGCCGCCGCCGCCGCCGTCACGGAGCGCATCAAGCTGGGCACCTCCATCGCCCTCATCCCCCAGCGCGACCCCATCCATTGCGCCAAGGAGGTCTCCACGCTCGAACGGATTTCGGGTGGGCGCGTGGTGCTCGGCATCGGCGCTGGCTGGAACGCCGAGGAGATGGAGGCCCACGGCGCCGATCCGTCCACCCGCTTCCGCCTCATGCGCGAGAAGGTGGAGACCATGAAGGCGCTGTGGACGCGGGAGGTGGCCGAGTACCACGGACGCCACGTCGACCTGCCCCCCACCTGGCAGTGGCCCAAGCCCGTGCAGCAGCCCCATCCGCCCATCCTCATGGGCGGGGCCGGGCCCAACGTGCTCAACCGCGTGGTGGCCTACTGCGACGGCTGGCTCCCCGCCGTGCACATGAATTTCACGGAGGACCTGCGCGGGCGCTTCACGCCGATCGAGGAGCTCGCGGACGAGGCGGCGAAGCTGCAGCGGCTGGCCGAGGAGCGCGGACGCCCGCGCCCCCAGCTCCAGTGCAACGCCCAGGTCATGTCGCGCATCCCCCTCGGCCAGCTGGAGGAGATGGGCGTCACGCGCCTCATGCTGAGCCTCGGCGGCCTCGCCCTGACCGAGGTCACGGACGAGGAGGTGCGCCCCACGCTCGAGCGCCTGCGCGAGACGGTCGACAAGGCCACCGGCTGATCGCCGTGACGCTGGTGGCCGACCTGGAGGCGCGGCTGGCGCGGGCGGGCGGCGAGGCGGGCGCGCTCGGCTACCTCGCCGAGCGGCTGGCCGACGCGCGGGCCGTGGGCGCGGAGCTGGCCGACGCCGGGGCCGCCGCCGACGCGGCGGAGCGGGACGAGGAGCGCTCCATCGACTGGATGCGGGACGCCTTCGCGCGCTTCCCCATCATGAACGCCGAAACCTTCCCCCACAGCTCGCACGTGGACCCGCGCGCGCACGCCGTGCTGGCCACGCACCGGCTGGCGCAGCGGTCGGGGCTCTACCTGCCCTCCGAGCTGCGCGCCATGCACGAGCGCGCGGAGGTCTCGCTGGCGTGGCGCGCGCGCGAGGGGCTGCGCTTCCGCCTCTTCGCGGCGCTGGCGCGGGCGCTGGGCGAGGCCATGGTGGAGGGCGGCGTCGATCCCGCCGCCTACGTCACGGCCTGCCGGGAGACGGCGGCGAAACTGGGCGGCATCGAGATCGCGGCCCCCTGACGCCGCCATCGCCCGCCGTCCTGTAGGGTTGGGGGCGCGGCCCGCGCATGGCGGCCCGGGAGGAATCGCGGTGGTGCAATTCGGCGTGTTCATGTTCCCGACGGCGAACACCATCCAGCCCGCCGAGCTGGCCGTGGCCGCCGAGGACCTCGACTTCGAGTCGCTCTTCTTTCCCGAACACACCCACATCCCCATGCGCCGCTGGACGGGCGAGCCGCCCGACCGCCAGGGCACGGTCACGCTGCGGCGCGAGGGCATCCGCCCCTACGGGCGCCCCTCCGACCTCGACACCTTCACCTTCGCCGAGGAGTACCTCAGCCTCTACGACCCCTTCATCGCCATCGCCACCGCCGCCGCCGTCACCGAGCGGCTCACCTTCGGCACGGCCATCTCCCTCATCAACGAGCACGACGTCATCACCTTCGGGCGCGAGCTGGCCTCGCTCGACCGCCTCTCGCAGGGGCGCCTCGTGGTCGGCTTCGGCGGGGGCTGGTTCCCCGACGAGCTCGCCGACCACGGCATCCCCTTCGAGCACCGCTGGCAGATCGCGCGCGAGCGCATCGAGGCCATGCGCGAGCTGTGGACGAAGAAGGAGCCGGAGTACCACGGCGAGTTCGTCGATTTCGACAAGTGCTGGATGGACATGAAGCCCGTGCGGCGCGGCGGGCCGCCCTTCCTGCTGGGCGCGAACTCGAAGCCCGCCCACCGCCGCGTGGTCGAGTATTGCGACGGCTGGCTGGCCCCGCCGGGCCCGCCAGCGCTGCTGCGCGAGGGCGTGGAGCGCATCCGCCGCATCGCCGAGGAACGGGGCCGCGCCATGGACACCATCGACCTCTCCGCGCTCGTCATGGTCTCGAACGAGCGCGAGGCGGAGGAGCTGATCGACATCGGTTTCGACCGCATCATCATGTGGCTGCGCCTCGGCCCGCCCGTCGACGTGCTGCCCCAGCTCGAACGCTGCGCCCGCATCAGGGACGCCTTCGCCGGGGCCTGAGGCCCCCGCCCGCCGGAGCCGCGCCATGCCCGTCCACGTCGACATCGCCGACCACATCGCCGTCGTCACGCTCGACAACCCGCCCGTGAACGCGATGGCGGCGGACTGGGACATCCCCGCCGTCTTCGACGCCCTCTCCGACGACCCCGACGTGCGCGTGGCCGTGCTCACCGCCGCGGGCGAGCGCGCCTTCTGCGCGGGGGCCGACCTGCGGGCGCGCGTGCGCGAGCGCGACGGCGACGGCGGCGATCCCCCCGCGCGCGTCCCCTCGGGCACGGGCAACCGCCGCGTGCGCGAGATGTTCTATTCGATCCAGGAGTGCGCCGTGCCCGTCATCGGGGCCATCAACGGCCCCGCGCTGGGCGGCGGGCTGGCCATCGCCGCGTCCTGCGACTACCTCATTGCCTCGGAGAAGGCCACCTTCGGCCTGCCGGAGATCGACGTGGGCCTGCTCGGCGGGGCGCGCCACTTCATGCGCCTGCTCACGAACTGGGGCCTCGTGCGCCGCCTGCACTACACCGCCGAACGCCTCGACGCCCACGAGGCGCACCGCCTCGGCATGGTCGTGCGGGTCGTGCCCCCCGACCAGCTGATGGAGGCGGCGCTGGCGGACGCGCGCCTCATCGCCGCCAAGATTCCCCTCGGCGTGCGCCTCGCCAAGGAGAGCCTGCACCTCATCGAGAACATGGACGTGAAGAACGGCTACCGCTTCGAGCAGACGCGCACCGCCATCCTCACGAAGACGGAGGACGCCGCCGAGGCGCGCCGCGCCTTCATGGAGCGCCGCCCGCCGGATTTCACGGGCCGCTAGACGCCGCGCCTACCAGATGACCTCTTCCCCGACGAGGCGCTCGTACTCCGCCGCGTCCAGCCCCAGCAGCCCGCGGCAGACCTCCTCGTCGTGCTGGCCGAAGAGGGGCGCGGGGCCGTAGGCGTAGGCCAGATCGCCGTAGCGTCCGGGCAGCCCCGCCACCAGCCGCGGCCCCACCTCGGGGTGGTCCATCTCCACGTAGAGATCGCGCGCGCGCATGGCCGGGTCGGCCAGCAGCTCGTACGGATTGAGGCAGGCCGCCGCGGGCACGCCCGCCGCCTGCAGGGCGCGCATGGCGTCGAGGTGCGTGCGTTCGCGCGTCCAGGCGGTGATGCGCGCGTCGATCTCGTCGTGGCGCGCGCGCCGCCCCTCCGGCGTGGCGAGGCCCCCGTCGCGCGCCCAGTCGGGCTCGCCGATGGCCTCCGCCAGCGCCCGCCACTCGTCGCCGTCGCGCGCCTCCACGGCCACCCAGCGGTCGTCGCCCGCGCAGCGGTAGACGCCGCGCGGCGCGTGCGCGGGCGAGCGGTTGCCGGGGCGCGCGGGCTCGCGCCCGTTCATGGCGAAATCCATGATCGCCTCCGGGATCATGGCGGAGACGATCTGGGCCATGGAGAGGTCGACGTACTGGCCCTCGCCCGTGCGCTCGCGCGCGTGCAGGGCGGCGAGCGCGGTGAAGGCCATGACCGTGCCGATCATGAAATCGGGGTAGAGGCCGCCCAGCCCCGACGGCGGTCCGCCCTCGTAGCCCGTGAGGTGGGGCAGGCCCGCGTAGGCCTGCACGTTCGGCCCCCAGCCCGTGGCCGCGCGGTCCGGCCCCATCTGGCCCAGCGGCGAGGTGGCCACCATGACCACGCGCGGGTTGACCGCGCGCAGGGCCTCGTAGCCGAGCCCCATGCGCTCCATCACGCCCGCCGCGTAGTTCTCCATGACGACGTCGCTGCGGCGCACGAGCTCCCGCGCCAGCTCCAGCCCGCGCTCCGTGGCCAGGTTGAGGCGCACGCTCTTGCGGCTGAAGTTGAGCGAGTTGAAGACGGCCCCGCGGTTGATGCCGGGCACGCCGTCCGCCCCCGCGCCCAGGTTCTGGCGGTGGAAATCGAGGCGCCCGCGCGACTCCACGCGGATCACCTCCGCGCCCAGGCTCCCCAGCCAGGCGGTGGCGTAGGGGCCCGCCAGAATCCAGCCGAAATCGGCCACGCGCACCCCCTCCAGCGGCAGCCGCTTGCCGTTCCCGCCGCCGTATGCCGCGGCGGGGGAGGGAGGCGCTTCCGCCTCCGCCAGCGCCTCGTCCGTGTGCTCGCCGAGCAGGGGCGCGGGCCGCCGCACCTTCCACGGCGTGCCCGACCAGATCGCGGGGCTGCCCGGCTGGCGCAGCGTCCCCGCGCGCGGGTGTTCGACGTCGACGAAGAAGCCGCGCGCCGTGTACTGCCGCGAGTCCAGCACCTCGGCCATGGTGTTCACGGGGAAGCAGGCCACCTTGCGCGCGAGCGCCATCTCGTAGACCTCCCGCTTCGTGCGCTCCATCAGCCACTCGACCGTGAGCGGCTCCACCACGTCGGCGTTGGCCACGCGCCCCATGGTCGTGGCGAAGGCCTCGCTCACGGCCCAGTCGGGGCTGCCCATCATCTCCACCACCGCCCGCCACCAGTGGTCCAGCAGGAAGGGGGCGAAGGAGACGTGCCCGTCCTTGCAGGGCATCACCCAGGGGAAGTTGGCCTTCTCGCGCGTGACCTTCGGCTCCTGCCCGTAGGCGATGGCCGCCACGGGCATGCGCGTCATGGCCGCCACCGCCTCCATGGCCGACACGTCCACCAGCTGGCCGCGGCCCGTGGCGGCGCGGTGGAAGACGGCGGCGAGCGCCATCGCGGCCGCCGTCCAGCCCGTCAGGTAGTCGCCCTGCGAGCCGCCGTCCACGAGCGGCGGGAAGGCCTCGGGGTCCGTGATCTCGTTGTAGGGCGTCTCCCGCCCCATGCCCCCGGCGTGGAAGGCGGTGAAGGCCGTGCCCCGATAGTCGCGGTACGGCCCGTCGAGGCCGTACGGGCTGATGCAGACCGCGATCAGCCCCGCGTTGCGCGCGCCCAGCGTCCCGTGGTCCAGCCCCAGCTCGGCGTAGGCGGCGGGCGCGAGGTCGGCGATGAAGAGGTCGGCGCCCGCCGCCAGTGCGCGCAGCCGCTCGCGGCCCGCCTCCGTGCGCGCGTCCGCCACGGCCCCGCGCTTGTTCGTGTTCAGGTAGAGGAAGCGCGCGCCGCGTTCGCGGTCGGGTTCGTCGCCGGGGAAGGGGCCGTCGGCGCGGCTGCGGTCGCCCGCAGGCGGCTCCACCTTGAGCACGTCCGCGCCCAGGTCGGCGAGGGCCTTGCCGCAGAAGGGGCCGGCGACGCCCTGCGCGTATTCGACCACGCGCAGCCCGGCGAGCGCGCCCCCGTCGTCCGCCACCGCCTCAGTCGTTCTTCTTGCGCGATTCGTACTGCTGCATCATCTGCAGGTTCCGCGACGAGGCGCCGAGCACCGGGGGGATGAGCGACGAGGAGGCGTCGATCATGCCCGCCTCCGCGCAGAGCGCCTTGAACAGCGCGATCATGCGCTCGCGCTCCTCCGCCGGCTCGTACTCGCGGAAGGCCGAGCGCAGCTTCATGTCGCTCGCCGTCATGGGGTCGCAGCTCTCGAACACGGGCTCGTAGACCTCGCGCACGAGATCGACGAGCGCCCCGCGGTAGGCGTCCTCCGACTCGCAGTCCTGGATGCGCTGGAAGCGCGGCGTGGGGCCGTCGGCGGCGTCGATCAGGTCCAGCAGCCGCAGGGCGTGCATGGTGCGGTCCACGTCGATGAAGGGGATGCCCACGTGGTGCAGGTCGTCGGGGCCGAAGCGCCGGGGGAACTCGCGCAGGCGGTAGCGCCGCACCACGCTGAGCACGTTGACGACGCCGGCCGCCGGCGCCGTGGCCTCGGTGGGATGAGCCATTGCCCGCCTCCTCGCTAGCGGTCGGGGCCCTGGAGGTACTGGTCCAGCGCGTGGTGCATGGCGCGGATGCGGCGCTCCTCGCTGTTCAGCAGGATGCCGCTGAAGCCGCGCGAATGGTAGGACTCCTGCACGATCTGCGCCTGCGCCATGTCCTGCTCCAGCGCCTCGAACAGCTCCGGATGGTTGCGCGCCGTGCCGTACACCGTGGCCGGACGACGCGGCGGCGGCGCCCCCTCGGGCACGCGCGCGTACACCTGGTAGTCCCAGAAGCACTTGTTCGGGTCCACGGGATGGGGGCGCGGCCGGAAGAAGAGGAACGACCCGTAGGTCAGGTTCAGCGTGAGGTTGGGGAAGATCATGTAGTGGAAGTTGTCCACCAGCTGCTCGTCCACCAGCAGGCTGAAGTCCATGCCCACGCGCTCGCCCCATTCGCGGCGCGCCCGCGCCAGGAAGGGCGGCAGGTCGCGCGCCTTGCCCGTGAAGCTGTCGGGGTCCACGCCGCACTGCTGCAGGTTCTGGCGCTGCTGCCGCGTGAGCTCGTCGCCGCTGTCGTAGCCGAAGCGCCGCGCCAGGTCGTCCGTCCAGCTCGGGTCGGGCGTGCCCATGCGGATCAGCTGGCGGCTGTGCCTGCCCCCGTCGTACACGTCCAGCGGCGTGGCCAGGTGGTCGAAGTACTCCAGCAGTTGGGGATGGAGGGCGGGCAGGTGGTAGATCTCGGCGAACTGGTCCACCGCGAACTTCCAGTTGCACTCCCACTCCAGCACGTAGTCGTCCACCACGTGGTAGCGCTCCAGCTCATAGGGGTCGAGGTGGGAGGGGATGACGCCGAGGAACTCGCGCAGCGGCTCCGCGTCCGGGTCCATGGTGAACCACACCCAGCCCGCCCACGTCTCCACGCGCACCTCGGAGAGGCGCTGCTTGTCGTCGGGGATGCCGTTCACGAAGTGCTGCCGGTCGGGCACGGCCGTGAGCGCGCCGGACAGGTCGAAGGTCCACAGGTGGAAGGGGCACTGCAGCTGTTCGGCGTGGCCCAGGCCCATGCTGGGGCGCAGGCGGCTGCCGCGGTGGGGGCAGATGTTGTAGAAGCCCTTCACCTCGTCCGGGGCCGTGCGCATGAAGATGAACGACTCGCGCCCCACGGCGTGCACGAAGTGGTCGCCCACCTCGGGGATGTCGGAGAGCGGTCCGGCGTTGAGCCACACCTTCGTCCACATGCGCTCCCACTCAAGGCGCGCGAACTCGGGCGAGGTGTAGCGCTCCGTGTCGATCAGGCCCGTGCCCATGTCCGGCTCGTCCGCGCGCCCCGTGGGCGTCGGCGCCGGGCGGTTCTCAAGCACCATCGGATCGCGCCTCCCGCTGGAGAGTGTGCGCGCCATCATGAAGGTTCGCGGGGCGTTCGGCAACGCGCGCGGCGTTGACAGCCCGCGCGCGACGGTCGAGCATTCCCCCACGGCGACGCCGGGCGGCTCGCCGCTGATCGGAGGAGCGCATGGCCACCATTGAGGAGCTGGAGCGTCGCGTCGCGTACCTGGAGGCCGTGGAGGGCGTGCGCCGCACCGTGTACGAGTACCTGCTCCTGCACGACATCCCCGGCGTCGTCGAGGACCTCGTCCTGCTCTTCGCCGAGGACGCCGTGCTCGAAATCAGCGGCTACGGCGAGTCGCTGGAGGGCGTGCTGGAGGGGCGCCAGGCCATCGGCGACCTCTACCGCCGCCTCGACGCGGGCGGCGTGGCCTCGGGCAAGCACACCACCACCAACGTGCACATCGAGATCGACGGCGACGAGGCCACCGTCATCAGCTACCTCGCCGTGGGCGCGGACGCGACGCCCGGCACGGCCCCCGGCGGCGGCATCTACCAGGAGCGCCTGCGCCGCGAGGCCGACGGGCGCTGGCGCTTCACCCGCAAGCGCATCATCGGCACCGGCGAGCAGACGGTGCACGCCGCCCTCGACCGCGGCTTCCCCGGCACGGGCGCCTGGCGGAACTAGATGGAGTTCGGCTGGAGCGAGGAGCTGGAGGCCTTCCGCGCCGAGGTGCGCGCCTTCCTGCGCGATGTCGATACCCCGGCCCTGCGCGCGGAGCTCGCCAGCCGCACGGAGAGCGCGCGGCTGGGCCCCGAACGGCAGCGCGTGCGCGACGCCCTCGACGCGCGCGGCTGGACGCGCATGTGCTGGCCCCCCGAACTGGGCGGCGAGGGCCGCTCGCAGTGGTTCCAGTTCGTGCTCACGGAGGAGTTCGCGCGGGCCGAAATCCCCTTCGGCGCCGGCTTCGGCACCATGGTCGGCCCGGCCATCCACCGCTTCGGCACGGAGGCCCAGCGCGAGAAGTACCTGCCCGGCATCTGGAGCAACGAGATCACCATCTGCCTCGGCTACTCCGAGCCCAACGCGGGCACCGACCTCGCCGCCCTTGAAACGCTGGCCGTGCGCGACGGCGACGACTGGGTCATCAACGGCCAGAAGCTGTGGACGAGCGCCGCCGACACCGCCTCCCACGTGTGGCTGGCCGCGCGCACCGATCCCGACGCCCCCAAACACCGCGGCATCTCCACCTTCATCGTGCCCATGGACACGCCCGGCATCTCCGTGCGCGGCATCCCCACCATGGGCGGCGCGCCCACCCACGAGGTCTTCTTCGAGGACGCGCGCGTGCCCGGCGACGCCCTCATCGGCGAGGTCAACCGCGGCTGGTACATCATCGCCAACGCCCTCGACCACGAGCGCGTCTGGATCGGCGCGGGCGGCGGCCTGCGCCACACCTTCGACCGCCTCCTCGCCCACCTGCGCGAACGCCGCCCCGACCTGCTCGCCGACGCCGCCGTGCGCGCCCGCCTCGTCGAACTGGAGATGGACCTCGACGTGATGGAGGGCCTCGTGCTCACCAACGCCTCCATCGTCGCCGCCGGCGACACCCCCACCATGGAGGCCTCCATGTCCAAGGTCTGGACCTCCGACCTGCGCTATCGCATGAGCAGCGTGGCCATGGACCTGCTCGGGCGGGAGGGCGCCCTCGGCGAGGAGTGCGGCGACGGCGCGCCCCTCGCCGGCGAGCTCGAACGCACCTACCGCAACTCGCCCGTCCAGCGCTTCGGCGGCGGAACCAACGACGTGCAGCGCGACATCATCGCGCGCCGCGGCCTCGGCCTGCCCCGCTAGGAGCGACGTGGACGCCACCCTCAGCGAGACCCAGCGCCTGCTGCGCGATTCCCTGCGCGACTACCTGCGCAAGGAAGCGCCCTTCGACCGCGTCCGCGAACTGGAGCGCGCGGGCGGCGTGGACGAAACGCTCTGGGCCCACCTCGTCGACGCCGGATTCCTGGCCCTGCCCTTCGCGGAGCGCCACGGCGGCGAGGCGGGCGAGCTCATCGACGCCGCCATCATGCTCGAGGAGCTGACGCGTCGCGCCGCCATCGTCCCCTTTCTCGAAACCTTGGCCGCCGCCCTCGCCATCGAGCGCCACGGCGACGAGGCGCTGGCGGATGAGGTCGTGCGCGGCGTCATCGCCGGGGCCGTCACGCTCGCCCCCGCCCTGCCCTCCGGCGGCGACGGCGCGCCCCGCGTGGGGGGCGGAGCGCTCACGGGCGAGTGCCGCTTCGTGGACTACGGCGCGGACGTCACGCACCACCTCGTGGAGGCCGCGGCGGACGGCGAGAGCGGCCTCTGGCTGGTGGAGGCGCGCGGCGCGGGCGTCCACGCCGAGCCGCTCCGCACGATCGCGCGCACGCCCCAGGCGCGCGTGCGCTACGCCTCCGCCCCGGCCCGCCGCGCGGGCGGCGGCGACGCGCTCCGCTTCCTGCGCCGCGCGGGCCGCGCCCTCTGCGCCGTGCAGTGCGTGGCCGCCGCCGGGCAGGCGCTCGACATGACCGTCGAGTACGTGGGCATGCGCGTCCAGTTCGGGCGGCCCATCGGCTCCTTCCAGGCGGTCCAGCACCATTGCGCCGACATGGCCACGCAAACGCTCGCCGCCCGCTTCCTCGCCCGTCGCGCCGTCTGGAACCTCGACCACGGGCGCGGCGGCGACCGCGAGATCGCCAAGGCCAAGGCGCTCGCCTCCCGTGCCGCCACCGAGGTCACCATGCAGGCCCACATCCTCCACGGCGGCATCGGCTACACCGAGGAGTACGACCTGCACTTCTTCAGCCGCCGCGGCAAGGAGCGCGCCCTCGCCTGGGGAACCGTGGACGAGTGCCTCGCGCTCGCCGCCGCCACGCTCGACGAGGTGCGGCCCTGGCGCTAGACCCCGTGTGCGGGCGCGATAATGCACGTGGAACGGCCTGATTCACCGCAGTGGCGAGAATTCTACACTCCAAAGTAGCTATCTCCAGAAAATCATGATTATCTATCCGTCTAATTATCAGGATATGGAAACTCCACACTCCACAATTCCCCTCCACCAGCCGGGATATACTGCCCGGTACGGATGCTGGCAATCGCATAACGTGGAACAGGAACGGACACAATGCACTGATCAGCAATAAAAATGTCATTCCGCTCACCTCGAAAGTCAAGATTATCGAATCCATAGTCTTGCCGGTATGCGGGAAGGTCTGTTGCATTCTTCGGTGTTATATGGAGAAAAAACCAGCCAGATGTGTCTTGTAGGTCACAAGGTTGCTTGGTATACATGATAGTACCTTCGACAATATAGATTCTGAATTCAGATGAAATCACAAGACTGGTAGCATCGATTGTATCCAGAAATTCCCGCAAATTAACTGAGAACTGCTGAGCATCAAAGTTCCATTCCGGTGGAATTCGAATTATATTACCATCCGTTCCATCGAAAATGATGTCAACATTGTTGAGAAAATGGATAAATGGTGTATAGTGAGTATGGATCGCGAAAAAGGAAACAATGTAGACGTCACCCTCTCTATTCTCAACAGTACGCACGATATGATCAATATCTTCAATCCAAAGATACCACCCCTCTGGCTTCGCCCACCAGAGTGCCGGGATTTGCGAACTGACTATCAAATTAGTTGATGGGATCATTTTTAAATACCCAATGGTTTCAGAATTTTCCCAGTATGCCGTATTGTAGCTCCTCTCAAAGTATCCGAATTCTCGCGCATCAACGGTAGTGATAATGTTCTTGTGACTGGAAAATCCAATACTGGCGAATACTATGATCACCACAATTACAACCGGAACTGATTTTGGCAAAAATGTTCGCTGTAATAGATCGGATGAAAAGAAATTATTCATCAGGAATGCACTCACTACAACACTCGGTATGTAAAGTGGTAAAAGATACCGATCATCAATAGGCTGCGAGGACCAACGTGGGACGGCAACAACCATAAAAATCAAGTAGATGAGAATAAACAGGGTGAAAGGCATGTTTCGTGGACTTGGAAATGCTGTCCGGTGGCGGAAGAGAAGGCGAAGGAGCATAGCCCCCATTCCTGCGAGCAGCAGTGCGATGGCGGCGATCCAAAGATTGGCGGACCAGTACGGCATGGCATCGGGAACTACCCACTCCCTGACTACCACGGCGACTTGCCGAAGCAAGGCGGGCAAGGACTGTCCGCTTGCGCCATCGAGCGGTTCAAGCGTTGCCCCAATCAGCCATCGCCGTAGCAGCGCCGTCGCCACGGGCATGGACGCGATCCCGCCGAAAACGGCGGCGTATCGTAATCTGGCGGGGAACGGCGCCGCCGGACGAAGCAGCAGCACTGCGACTCCGGTGAAGATCAGGGCGATCCCCGGATAGCGCGTGAGCGCCGCGAGGGCGGTAAAAACCGCCGCCAGCAGCAGGGGTTTCCGTCCGGTCTCCTCCCCCCTGAACGCGCCCAGCTGCATGAGCGCGAGGATGACGAGCAGGACGAACAGAGGCTCGCTCATGGCTTGCGATGCGAGGCTGTTGAGGGAAGGGGACACGAGGACGAACGCCGTGGCCGCCAGCGCCAGCGCTTGCGACGTGAGGGTGCGCAGCAGCCAGAATCCCGATGCCAGGATGGTCAGACCGAAGATGACGGCGTTCACCCACCGCACCGACTCCCGCGTCTCGATCCCCGCGGTGTCGATGAATGCCAGCAGCATGGGAAAGAACGGCGCAAAGTCCAGGAAGGGTTCGCCATCGAAGATCGTGAGCCCCGTGCCCGCGGCAAGGCTCTCCGCTGCAGACAGATAGGTAACGGAGTCGCGGGTGATCGCCGCGCCGTACGTGGAGGTGCGCACGAGGATGTGCGCCGTGCCCAGCACCGCCATCGCGACGATCAGCGCCAGCGGCAGGTTTCGGTGATTCGGGCGGAATTGCGCGACGGATGCGAGCGCGCGGCGCACCTGCGACATGGCGCGCAGTATACAGCTTGACTGCCAGGATGCCCCGCCGAGACCCGCCCACGGCGCGCCTACCTCGGTGGCGGCGACGATTCCCCCTGATCGGGGAGCGCGAATTCCACGCTCCATAGCTGGCCCGCGTCGTCGTACTGCCCCGTGCGGATGGCGGCGATCCCGTAGTCGGGCAGGTCGAGAATCGCCAGGCACTTCTCCCCGAACCACGTGGCCTGCCGGTGCAGGGTGAAGGCGAAATCGAGGTTGTCGAACCCCCATCGCCGGCGTTCCTCGGGCAGGTCGTCGGGATCGTCGGGGTCGATGTGCACGAAGAACCACGCCTCCATATCCGCCGGAACGCACGGCTCCCTGGCGTAGACGAGCGTGCGTCCGTTGACGAACACGTCGAATTCGCCGCTCGCCACGCGCTCCCCGGACTCCTCCGTGAGTTCGTTCAGATGGCGCGCCACGTTGGCGCGATAGCTCTCCTCGTCGAAGCGCCACCCGGCGGGAAAGCGGTAGATTCCGCCATCGGAAAGCTCGGCCACGACTTCCACGCCGGGCAGGAGATGCATCGTCTCCGCGTAGGATGCGTGCGGAATAGATCCCGCATTGACCAGCACGAAATGTACCGGATATGGCTTCGCTCGGATTGCATGCAACAAAGAGGGAAATGTTTCATCAATCCAGTAATATCCTTGCTCAAGCGCTGGCCTCTCGCTGCGATACCAGAGGAGATCGGAAGCTCTGCTATAAATCTTTCCATAACTACTGTTATTTTCCAGCCACGAGATCACCTCAGAATCATCCCAATAAGCAGTATTCCATAGTTGTTCTTTGTATCCCTGTTTCAAAGCTTCCGCTGTACTGGACACATTCCTTTCGATAGAGAAACCGATATGCACCATGACACCAATCACAACGATAGAGACTGGTATCCATTTAAAGAACATCGAAACTTGGAAAGCAGAGAGGAATTTATCAAGGAAAACCGCAGACACCAGAAGAGTCGGAACATAGACGGGAAGGAGATAGCGATCATCGATTTGGCTTCCGGCACTCAAGGGAACGATGACGACGATCATTCCCAGATAAATGGCAGGAAACAACCCGACAGGGATGATAGTGTGAATACTATTACGCAGTTCATCACGATGAAAGATCAGAAGGAAACATGTTATGCATACGATAATACCAACAGGAGTGTAAAAAAAATCAAAATAGTCCTGGTATCCATCGAGAGTAATCCACTGGTCGAACACCGAAGCAGCTTGCTGAACAGATTCAAGGAGTGATTGACCCGACGCGAAACTCCTGTCTCCTGTCAGTGTTCCTGATGCTACCCGATTGTAGGTAAGCGCCGCAAGAAGCGGGGCTGAAGCGATGATTCCGAGCGTCAGGATGGACTTAAGTTTCTCTCCGAATCTTTCATGCACGAGTAGCGCCATCACTAGACCGAAAGCGATTCCCACGATTCCAACATACCGTGTCACTGCCGCCAATCCAAAACATACCGCTGCCAACACCAATGGCGTGTTCTTTTCCGTCTTCAGGAACGTCTCCATCTGGATCAGCCCCAAGAGTGTCAGCAGGATGAACAATGGTTCGGTCATCAAATAGGACGACCGATCAGTGAGGGAGAACGCGACGAGAATCACACAGGTGGCTCCGAGTGCCAGCAGTCGTGAACGGATCGTACTCAGCAACCATATCCCCGAGACGAGGATGATCAACCCAAAACTGACGGCATTCATCCACCGTCCACCTTCTTCCGCTCCAACTCCAGTCAATTCGAAGAATGCGAGCAGCATGGGGAACAGGGGTGGCCAGAACACGTAGTGACTACCGTCGAAACTCGTCAGTCTGGCGCCAGCGGCCAGATTCTCGGCAGTGGCCAGGTAATGGGTCGCGTCAAAGCCAATCGCCGCGCCATACGTCCAGGTGCGCACGAGGATGTGCGCCGTGCCCAGCAGGGCCATGGCCGAGACCAGCAGCACGGGCAGGTTCCGGCGGTTCGGGCGGAAGTACGCGACGGATGCGAGCGCGCGGCGCATCGGCGGCATGGCGCGCAGTATACCGCCCCGCCGCCGTGCGCCCGCCGCTCGTGTACCCTTGCGCCCGCGCGACCGCGAAGGAGGCCCCCGTGAGCGAGCTGCCCGGCATCGACGCCATCGTCGACGAGAACGTCATGATCCCGATGCGCGACGGCGTGCGCCTGCAGGCCGACGTCATCCGCCCCCCCGGCGGCGCGCCCGCGCCCGCGCTCCTCTCCCGCTCGCCCTACGGGCGCAACCCCGGCGGACGGCCCGGCACGGGCGCGGACTTCTGGGTGCCCCGCGGCTACGCCTACGTGACGCAGGACTGCCGCGGGCGCTTCGGCTCCGAGGGCGACTACACGCCCCACCTGCACGAAGGCCCCGACGGCTACGACACGGTCGAATGGATCGCGGCCCAGCCCTGGTGCGACGGCGCCGTGGGCACGGTGGGCCAGTCCTACCTGGGCGCCGACCAGTACCAGCTGGCCCCCCACAACCCGCCCCACCTCAAGGCCCTGGCCCCCGTCTCCGGCACCTGCGACCACCGCCAGAGCTGGACGCGCCACGCGGGCGGCGCCCTCGAACACGGCTGGATGGTGCCCTACTCCCTGCTCAAGGGCCGCAACACGCTCGAACGCAAGGGCCTCACCGGCGAGGAGATGGACACGCTCGAGGGCTACCTCGACCCGCCCGACGAGCACGGCTTCTTCGCCCAGCCGCTCACGCCCGAGGGCTACGCCCACGTGCCCCTCACGGACTGGTCCGAACGACTGCGGGACAGCGCCCCCTACTTCGCCGAGTACCTCGAACATCCCGACGACGGCCCCTACTGGTGGGAGATCAACGTGCGCCGCGGCTTCCACGCCGTGGACGCGCCCATGCTCCACTTCGGCTCCTGGTACGACATCTTCCTGGAGGGCACGCTCGCCGGCTTTGAGGGCGTGAACGCGCTGGGCGGCCCCAACGCGCGCGGCGCCCAGCGCCTGCTCGTCGGCCCTTGGGGCCACATCGGCTACTCCGTGCCCACCACCGGCGGCTGCGGCGAGCTCGACTTCGGCCCCGAGGCCGCCATCGACTTCATGGAGATCCAGGAGCGCTGGTTCGGCCACTGGCTGAAGGGCGAGGACACCGGCGTCATGGACGAGGCCCCCGTGCGCATCTTCGTCATGGGCGAGAACCGCTGGCGGGACGAGCGCGAGTGGCCCCTCGCGCGCACGCGCTACACGCCCTGGTACCTGCACAGCGGCGGCTCCGCCAACAGCCTCGATGGCGACGGCGCGCTCAGCCCCGAGGCCCCCGCCATCGAGCCGCCCGACCGCTACGTCTACGACCCGCGCGACCCCGTGCCCAGCCTCGGCGGAAACAACCTCATCATCCCCCGCGGCGTCTTCGACCAGCGCCCCGCCGAGGCGCGCGACGACGTGCTCGTCTACACCAGCGAGCCACTGGGCGAGCCGCTGGAGGTCACCGGCCCCCTGCGCGTCACGCTCTGGGCCGTCTCCTCCGCCGTCGATACGGACTTCACGGCCAAGCTGGTGGACGTGCGCCCCGACGGCTACGCGCAGAACCTGCAGGACGGCATCATCCGCGCGCGCTACCGCGACTCGGCCAGCTCGCCCAGCCTGCTCACGCCGGGCCAGCCCTACCGCTACGAGATCGACCTCTGGGCCACCAGCCACGTCTTCCTGCCCGGCCACCGCGTGCGGCTGGAGATCAGCTCCTCCTGCTTCCCGCGCTTCGACCGCAACCCGAACACGGGGACGCCCGTGGAGAGCGAGGCCACCCTCGTGCCCGCCGCCCAGACGGTGCTGCACGACGCGCACCACCCCTCGCACGTCACGCTGCCCGTCATCCCGCGCTGATCGCCGCGCGGGCGGTGCGCTTCAGCGGCTAGCGCTCCGCGCTCCATTGGCGCGCGCGCTCCAGGAACACGGACGGGTCGTCCGCCCACTGCGCGAAGCCGATGCGGCGGTCGTCGGTGAGGTCGTCGATGCGGTCGCTCAGGCAGCGCGCCAGGGCGGCGTCGCCGATGGCGAGGGCGAGTCCGCCGAGGGGGCGCTCCTCCTCGACCGCGGCCACGGCCAGCGCCCCGCCGGAGTCGCGCGCATAGCCGATGGCGCTGACCTCGCTCATGGAGGCGAGGTCGACGTCGCCCGCCAGCAGCAGCGCGACCAGCCGCTCCTCGGGCACATCCCCGGCAGCGTCCGTCACGTAGACCACCTTGGGCTGGTCGCCGGACGGCGGGAGCAGGCGCGTCCGCCCCGCGAATTCGGGCGAGGCGCCGCCCGCCGTGATGAACCAGCGCTCCGAGCCGTCCGCCTCGAACTCGCCGTTCGGCGTGACCACGCGCGCTCCCGCCGCGAGCACGCCGTCGGCGTCCGTGAGGCCGACCAGCCGCAACAGGCGCGTCTCGCCCGTGGCCCCGGCGAAGGCCCCCACGCGGTCCGCGCTCGTGAGGGAGCCGTAGCCGTCGTGGCGAGCGGCGTCCTCCGCCCGCGCCAGCAGCGACTGGGGGAAGGCGACGTGGCCGCGCGTGAAGGTGATCGCCTCCGCGCCCGATGCGTCGCGGCGGCGCGAATCGAGGATGGTGATGCCGCCGCCGATGACGTCGAAATCGCCGCCCGCCGCGCGCAGCCAGATGCCCTCCCACACGGGGATGCCGCGCCGCTCGAAGGCGATGCCCGCGCCCTCCATGGCCTCCAGCGCCGTCATCAGGTCGCCCTCGTAGCCGGTCTGCGCGTCGAAGCCGGGCGAGGCGGGATCGGGGTCGGCGCTGGCGCTCACGGGCGGGAAGTGCGCGTAGAAGCCGAGCCTGAGCGGGCGGTCCGCGCAGGGCTCGACCGCGCCTCCGGAGCAGGCCGCCAGCGCGGGCGCGGCCGCCAGCAGCGCCACGAGGGCGGCGGCGCGCGCGGACGCTAGCGCCCCGCGTTCCACTGGCGCGCGCGCTCCAGGAACACCGTCGGGTCCGCCGACCACTCCCCGTAGCCGATGGCGCGGCCGTTCGTGAGGAAGTCGATGCGGGCGTCGAGGCAGGCGAGGAGGTCGGGCCGGTCGGCGGAGACGGTGAAGCCGCCCCATTCGACCGCCGGATCGAGGGCCGTGACGGCGAAGGCCCCACCGGAGTCGCGGGCGGCGTCGCGGTTGCCGATTTCGCCCCGCGCCACGGCTTCGACGTCGCCCGCCGCCAGCGCATCCAGCAACTCGGACTCGCCCTCCTCCTCGCCGAGGTAGATCACCCGCGGCAGGTCGTCGGAGGGCGGGACGAGGCTCGTGCGCCCCTCCAGCTCGTCCGTGTGCCCGGCGGCGGTGATGAACCAGCGGTCGGAGCCGTCCGCCGTGAACTCGCCGTCGGGCGTGACCACGCGCGTCCCCGCCAGGAGCACGCCGTCGGCGTCGGCCAGCCCGGCCAGCTGCAGCAGGCGCGCCTCGCCGGTGGTGGCGGCCAGCGCGCCCACGCGGTCGGCCCCGGTGAGGTCGGCGTGCGTGCGGATGCGCCCCGCGTCCTCCGCGCGCACCAGCAGCGATTGGCGGAAGGCGACGTGGCCGGAGGTGAAGCGCACCCGCTCGTTCCCGTCGGCGTCGCGCGTGCGCGAATCGAGGATGGTGATGCCGCCGCCGACCACGTCGTACTCGCCCGCGGAGCGCAGCCAGATGCCCTCCCAGGGCTCGATGGGGGAGCGCTCGAAGGAGAGGCCCGCGCCCTCCATCGCCTCCAGCGCCGTGAGCAGGTCGGCCTCGTAGCCCGTGTGCGTGGCGAAGTCGGGATCGTCGGGGTCCGCGCCCGCGCTGGCGCTCACCGGCTCGAAGTAGGCGTAGAAGCCGAAGGTGAGCGCGCCGTCCGCGCACGCCCGCGGCGCGGCGGACGCGGGCACGGTCACGTCCGCGTAGCGGTGGCGTCCCGACGCGCTGAGGCCGCTCATGTCGAGGCGCACGGTACCGAACGCGCGCCACGAGCCGCCCGCCGGGCGCGCGCTCGCGTAGACCCGTCGCGCGTCGTCCACGCTCTGCCAGACGCGCACCTCCGCGCCCGCGAGCGCCGCATCGGCGTAGCGGTGGCGCCCCAACGCGCTGAGGCCGCTCATGTCGAGGCGCACGGCGCCGGTTGCGCGCCACGAGCCGCCCGCCTGGCGCGCGCTCACGTACAGCGCGCTCAGGCGCTCCGCGCTCCCGACGCCCTGCCAGACGCGCACCTCGATGCCGCCCGCGCCGTCCGCGTGCGTATCGGCGGCGGCGCTCCCGGCGGCTGCCAGCGCGGGAACCGCCAGCAGCAGCGTGGCGATGAGGACGGCGAAGGGACGGCTGACGGCGCGCAAGGCGGCCTCCCGTGGGCGCGGATGGCCCCATGCTGCGCGCCCCGCGCCCCGGCGGCAAGCGGGCGCTCAGCGCCGGGACTGCGCCATCGCCTCGTGGCGCGGGCGCACGAGGCCGTCCTCGCGCGCGATCAGCCCCAGCCCCTCGAGACGGGCGAGGTCGCGCGTCAGCGTCTTGCGGGACATGCCCCTCCATATGCCCGCCAGCGCGCTGCGGCCCGACGCGAGATCGTCCTCCCTCACGGGTTCCGCCGCCAGGCGCTCCAGGAACGACGCGAGCCTTCCCCGAACGGCGCCGCCCATGCCGCGCGCGACGCGCATGGTCTCCAGCGCGTACGCGCGGAAGGCCATGCGCGTCACCTCCGCGATCACCTCTTCCCGCACCGCATCCAGCTCCTCGACCAGCCCCGACACGGCGAAAAGAATGAACGGCGTGAGGTCGCCGTCCGCGTTGAAGCGGCAGCGGTCGAGCATGGCGATGTATTCGGGGCGGTTGCGGTAGTAGAAGTTGGCGAGCGAGTAGAAGCCGAGCACGTTCACGCCGGTCTGGTAGAGCAGGTAGCTTTCGACCGCGCGCGCCGTGCGCCCGTTGCCGTCGCCGAAGGGGTGGATGCTGACGAAGTAGAAGTGGGCGGCCACGGCGCGCACGATGGGGGGCCAGCCCGTGGCGGGCGGCGTGTTCAGCCAGTCGCCGAATGCCGCCATCAGCCGCCGCACGTCGGCGCCGTCGCGGGGCGGCACGTAGTCCCCCACGCGCACGGCGTGCGAGCGGTAGACGCCGGGCTCGTTGTGGGGGTAGTCGATGCCCCCGGTCGTGAGGCGGTGGAGTTCGCGGATCAGCTCCTCCGTGAGCGGACGCGCGGGGTCCGCGCCGATGGTTCGCGCGACGAACTCCATGACCGCCCCGGCGTTGCGCGCCTCGCGCTCGTCGCGGGCGCGGGAGGCGGGCAGGACGGGCGTCTCCGGGGGCGTCTCGAGGATGCGCTCGACCTCGCCCTCGTCCAGCTCCGTGCCCTCGATGCCGGTCGTGCCCCGCACGGCGCGCATGATGTTGAGCCGGTCGAGGCGCTCCTGGACGGGCGGCGGCAGGGGCACGCCGCGGATGAACTTCGCCACCGCCTCGGCCTCCGCGACGGCGCGGATCAGCGCGAGGTCGTCGAGGGCGATGTGGCGGTCGAAGGCGACGTCCCAGGTCGGCATGATGCTCCCGTTGTCCCGAAAGTTGTCCTGCGGCTTGTCCGCATCGTTGTCCGGAAGAATCTTCCGCCTGACCTATGCTAACAGGGTTTTTCAGAAAGCGTGAAGGAAAAGTGTCCACGGGGTTGTCCCCGATCTTGTCCGTCGGGTTGTCCCGCAAGTGTCCGCGCGCCCGGCCATGCGGGGGCGCGACGGGCGGCGGCTATTCGGCGGAGACGAAGTAGATGCCGCCCGGCTCGAACGCGGCGAGCGTGTTCACGCCCAGCGCCTCGCCGTCGGGGAACCACGAGCGCCACGCCTGCGCGGGGGCGTCCCAGCGGTGGACGGCGACGACGCGCGGCGTCAGCCCCGCCACGGCCTCGGCCACGGGCGTCTCCGCGCCGCGCCAGTGCACGAACGTAGCGCCCGCCGTCAGCTCGCGCTCCAGCTGACCGTTCGGCTCCGGCGCGGCTGGCTCCGGCTCCGGCGCGGCGTGGACCAGCGTGACCGTTACGGCGTACGCGCCCGCGTCGAAGGCGCGCTCCGCGAACTCGCCCCGCGCCTCCGTCGCGCCCCGCCGGTCCGTCACGCTCAGCGAGCAGACGGCGCCCGCCATGACCGAAGCCCCGTACGTCTCGCCCGCGGCCAGCGTGGGCGTGAAGGCCGTGTTCCCGCACTCCAGCCGCAGCGCCCAGGCGGCCCCCTCCGGCGCGTCGCCCTCCACGGCCACGCCCAGCGTGACGCGGGCGAGCGGGATCGCGACCACCGGCGCGGGCGCGGGCGGCGGCGGGGATGGAGGCGGCGGCGGCGCCGCGCACACGTCCACCGTGGCGGCGCCGCCCGCCGTGCGGATGCCGGCCAGCCAGGCGGTGACGCCCGCGTCGTCCGGGTCGGCGCAGACGCCCGTACCGGACAGGTCCAGCGCCGTCAGGGCCGTGAGGTCGGTCCACGCGGACGGGATGCTCCCCGACAGCCCGGCGTTGCCGCTGAGGTCGAGGCTGGTGAGCGCGGTGAGGCGGCCCACCGCGGCGGGGACCGCGCCGGACAGCCCGTTGCCGGAGAGGTCCAGCGCCGTCACGCGCCCCGCGCCGTTGGTCGTGACGCCGTGCCAGGCGCCGAGCGCGACGACCCGCAGGAGATGGGCGTCGAAGTTCCCGTTGGCGATCAGGCCCGACGGCACGCTCGACCAGCGAGCAAACGCAATTATCCCGGCAGTCGTGTATTGCTCAATCGCGTCGGCGATGGCCAGCGTGGTCGTGCCGATGCGGAGGGACAGGCCCGTGAAATCGCCAGCGGTGGCCATGTTCGACGCCAGCAGAAACCTGAGGCTCGTACCGCCTTGGTAGAGCTCGCGGAGCGTGTAGGTTCTGCCGTTCCGGGTCACGCTTCCCGACGATTCACGCACGGAGCCGAGCGTGGGGAGCGTGAGGATTCGGTAGCCAGTGTTGGCGCCGCTCGTGGTTGCGGTCAGCTTGAAGGTGTGGACGGTGGTGGCTGCCGCCGCCTTCCAGTTCGTCCCAGTGGTCCAGCCGCTGCCGCCGATGGCGTCGTACAGCGCTTCCAGCGCGGCGCGGTCGTTCGCGGGCATCTGCGTCCGAACGTCATCGGAGCGCGTCAGCGCGGGGAACAGCAGCGCGACGGCGATGAGCGCCGCGAGCGCGATACGTTCACCATAACGGGGGGGGGGGGGGTAGCGGGATAGCGGCGCTCATGGCGCCAGCGATGCTACGCCGGAAGGGCGCGGGCGGCAATGCGCGCCGTTCGGGCCGGTAGGATGGCGGCATGGCGGCGTCCCCCTTCATGCAGCGCGCGCTGGCGATGGCGCGGGCGGCGCGCGGACGCACGAGCCCCAATCCCTGGGTGGGGGCCGTGCTCGTGCGCGGCGGGCGCATCGTGGGCGAGGGGGCGACGGCGCCCGACGGCGGCCCCCACGCGGAGGCGATCGCGCTGGCGGCGGCGGGCGACGGCGCGGCGGGGGCCACGCTCTACGTCACGCTCGAACCGTGCGCGCCCTTCGCGGACAAGCGCACGCGGCCCTGCGCGGAGGCGCTGGCGGCGGCGGGCGTGGCGCGCGTGGTCGCGGCCCTGCCCGACGCGGAGGCGCGCGTGCGGGGACGGGGCGCGGCGCTCCTGCGCGAGGCGGGCGTGGCCGTGGATGTCGGCGACGGCGCGGCGGAGGCGGCGGAGCTGCTGCGCCCCTACCTGAAGCAGCGCGCAACGGGACGGCCCTACGTCGTGGCCAAGTTCGCGGCCAGCCTCGACGGGCGCATCGCGGCGGCGGGCGGCGATTCGCGCTGGATCACGGGCGAGGCGGCGCGCGAACGCGCCCACCGCGAACGCGCCCTGGCGGACGCCGTGCTGGTCGGCAGCGGCACGGTGCTGGCCGACGATCCGGCGCTGACGGCGCGGCCCGGCGGGCGCCTCGCGGAACGCCAGCCGCTGCGCGTGGCGCTCGACGGGCGCGGGCGTATCCCGCCCACGGCGCGCTTCCTGCGCGAGCCCGGACGGGCGCTCGTGGCCACGGCGCGCGAGGCGGACGCGGGCTGGAAGGCGGCCATCGCGGCGACGGGCGCGCGCGTGGTCGAGTGCGAGCGCGATGGCGCGGGGCTGAACCTCGACCAGCTGCTGTCGGCGCTGGCCGCGCGCGGCGTGCTCTCCATCTGGGCGGAGGGCGGCGGGGCGCTGCTCGGCTCGCTGCTCGCGGGCGGGCACGCGGACGAGGTCCAGGCCTTTCTCGCGCCCGCGCTCATCGGGGGCGACGGCGTGGCGGCGGCGGGCGCGCTGGGCGTGACGCGCGCGGCGGACGCCCCGCGCCTGCGCGACGTGACCGTCGAGCGGCTCGGCGACGACGTGCTCGTGCGCGGGCACGCGGGCGCGTGGTCGCCGGAGCTGCCGTAGGCGCGGGGGCGTTTGCCCCGGAGCGGGGGCGGGCGGTAGGATTGCGCCATCACGGGCTGGGGTGGCGGTCATGGAAGCGTTCCCCCCTTGCCGTCGCTGCGACGACGGCGATCTGGTGCCGCTTTCGGATTTCGGCAGCCAGGGCGCGCCCATCCACTACAAGGCGTGGGTGTGCACGAATCCGGAGTGCGGCTACAACATCAAGATCCGGAACGGGGACCTGTTGCTGGACGAGCCGATCAACGACGGGGCCTACTACGCGGCCCGGCGCTAGCGCGCCGCCGCCACGGGCTGGAGGGCCATGCCGGAGCACCCGACGAAGGTCTACGAGCCGCTGCGCCTGCACGATTTCACGAGCGTGGAGGAGGAGGTGCGGCAGAACGTGCTCGTGACGAGCGTGGACCAGGTGTTGAACTGGGCGCGGCGCTCGTCGCTGTGGCCGGCCATGTTCGGGCTGGCCTGCTGCGCCATGGAGATGATCGCGACGGCCATGCCGCGCTACGACATCGCGCGCTTCGGGGCGGAGATTTTCCGGGCCTCGCCGCGGCAGGCGGACCTGCTCATCGTGCCCGGCACGGTCACCTGGAAGATGGCCCCCGCCATCCGCCGCGTGTGGCTGCAGATGCCGGAGCCGAAGTGGGCCATCGCCATGGGCGGCTGCGCCACCATGGGCGGGCCCTTCGCCTACGCCTACAGCGTGACGCCGGGCGTGAACGTGCTGCTGCCGGTGGACGTGTACGTGCCGGGCTGCCCGCCGCGCCCGGAGTCGCTGCTCACGGGCCTCATGCTGCTCCAGGACCGGATCAAGGAGGACAGCATCGCGGACGGCTGGACGCGGCGGGACGTGGAGCCGCAGTTCCACCGCTACCTGCCGGAGGGCGACCCCATCCGGCGCGAGCTGGAATCGCTCTGGCCCCCCTACGTGGACTACGACAAGCCGCCCACGGACCCGTTCGGCGAGGCCTGAGGGCGCGTGAACGACGGCGACGACCATCCGCGCGAGGCCTGCGGCGTGTTCGGCGTCTACGGGCCGGGCGAGGACGTCGCGCGCCTCACCTTCTACGGCCTCTTCTCCCTGCAGCACCGCGGCCAGGAGAGCGCGGGCATCGCCGCTGGCGACGGGCGCGAGGTGCGCCTGAGCACGGGCATGGGGCTCGTGTCGCAGGTGTTCGACGAGGAACGGCTGGGCCACCTGCGCGGCCATCTGGCCATCGGCCACACGCGCTACAGCACGGCGGGCGGCTCCTTCGCGCGCAACGCGCAGCCCATCGTCGTGCGCGACGACGCGGACGGGGGGGCGATCGCGGTGGCGCACAACGGCAACCTCGTGAACGCGGGCACGCTGCGCGAGGACGTGACGGCGGCGGGGGCGACGCTGCGGGGGGACGCCGACACGGAGCTGATCGCGCACCTGCTCACGCTCGCGCCCGCGCAGGACTGGGAGACGCGCTTCGCCTACATGATGCGGCGCGCGCACGGGGCCTACTCGCTCGCCATCATGACGGCGGACACGCTCTTCGCCGCGCGCGACCCGCTGGGCGTGCGGCCCCTCTGCCTGGGACGGCTGGGGGAGAGCTGGATCGTGGCCTCGGAGACCTGCGCGCTGGAGCACCTGGGCGCGACCACGGAGCGCGAGGTGGCGCCGGGCGAGGTGCTCCGCATCGACGAGCGCGGGCCGCGCGGCTTCTTCCCGCTGGGGCGGTCGGGGCGCACGGCGGGCTGCACGCTGGAGTACGTGTATTTCGCGCGGCCCGACAGCCGCCTGTCGGGGGAGCTGATCTACCTCGCGCGCGAGCGGCTGGGGGAGGAGCTGGCGCGGGAGCGTCCACCGCCGGCCAGCGCGGACCTCGTCATCGGCGTGCCCGATTCGGGCATTCCGGCGGCCATCGGCTTCGCCCGCGCGGCGGGGCTGCCCTACCGCGACGGGCTGGTGAAAAACCGCTACGTGGGGCGCACCTTCATCCAGCCGGACCAGCGCATCCGCGACGCGGGCGTGGCGCTGAAGCTGAACGCCATGCGCGAGGTGCTGGAGGGGCGGCGCGTGGTGGTGGTGGACGACTCCATCGTGCGGGGCACGACGAAGCCGCGCGTGATGGAGCTGCTGCGGCGGGCGGGGGCGGAGGAGGTGCACGTGCGCATCGCCTCGCCGCCCATCGTCGCGCCCTGCCACCTGGGCGTGGACATGGCCACGCGCGCGGAGCTGATCGCGGCCAACAACACGGTGCCCGAGATCCGCGCCCACATCGGCGCCGATTCGCTCGGCTACCTGAGCGTGGACGGGCTGGTGCGCGCCACGCGCCGCCCGGCGGACGCGCTCTGCAACGGCTGCTTCACGAACCGCTACCCGACGGACGTGCAGGACCAGCTGCCGCTGACGGCCCCGCGCGCCGACGCCTAACGGACGTCCCGCGCCCGCGCCGCGCCGTATACTGCGCGGCCATGCCGGAGGAGACGCCGCGCCAGCCGCGCACCGCCGGGGGAAGCGACCGCCCCGACTGGCCCGCCGTCGAAAGCGCCGTGCGCCAGCTGGCCGTGAACTACGCGCTGGGCACGGACGCCTTCGGGCGCGACGACGCGGAAGCGGGCCTCGCCCTCTACCGCCGCACTTTCACGCCCGACGCCGACGTCTCCATCGCCGGGAACGCGGAGACGCGCCGCACGGGGCCGGAGGAGTGGGCCGCCTTCGTGGAGGGAACCTTCCGCGGCGCGGGCCACGTGCGCACGCAGCACCTCGTGGGCACGGTCAACGTGATCCCCGGCGCGGACGCGGCCCACGCGGAGATGTCCACCTACATGCACGCCTCCCACCTGAACCCGTCGGGCGAGGTGTACGTGGTGCTGCTCACCTACGTCGACGAGGCCGTGCGCACGGCGGACGGCTGGCGCATCGCCAAACGCACGCTCCACCCCATGGCCAGCTGGACGCAGCGCCCCGAGGCGGCGGACGCCAATGGCTGAGGCGGCGCGCCAGCGCGTGGGCTTCGTCGGGCTGGGGCGCATGGGCTGGCCCATGGCGAGCCTGCTCGCGCCCCATCACGCGCTCGCCGTGCACGACGCGCGCGCGGACGCGGCGCGGGCCTTCGCGGCGGAGCACGGCGCGACGGCGGCGGCGGACCCGCGCGCGCTGGGCGAGGCCTGCGACGTGGCCATCGCCATGCTGCCGAACGGCGGGATCGTGCGCGAGGTGGCGCTCGGCGGGCTGGCCGAGGGGCTGGGGCGCGGCGGCCTCCTCATCGACATGAGCAGCTCCGCCCCGACGGGCACGCGCGCGCTGGCCGACGAACTGGCCGCGTACGGCGTGGCCCTCGTGGACGCGCCCGTCTCCGGCGGCGTGGCGCGCGCGACCGACGGCTCGCTCGCCGTCATGGTCGGCGGCGAGTCCGGGGACATCGCCCGCGCCCTGCCCCTGCTGGAGCGCCTGGGCCGCGCCGTCTACGAGGTCGGCGGCGTGGGTTCGGGGCATGCCCTCAAGGCGCTCAACAACTACCTCTCGGGCACGGCCATGGCGGCGGCCTGCGAGGCGATGCTCGTGGGCCGCCGCTTCGGCCTCGACCCGGCGCGCCTGATCGAGGTCGTCAACGCATCCTCCGGGCGCAGCGCGGTCACCGAGGGCAAGGCCGCGCAGGAGGTGCTCTCGCGCCGTTTCGCCTCCGGCTTCGCCCTGGGCCTCATGGCCAAGGACGTGGCCACGGCGGCGGAGATGGCGGAGGCGCTGGAGCTGGAGACGCCCCTGCTGGCGCGCGTCCGCGACCTCTGGCGCGAGGCCGAGGCGCAGCTCGGCGGCGACGCCGACCACACCGCGCTCGCGCGCCTGCTCGATGCCCGCAACCCCGAAGCGGACGCCTGAGCGCTGGCCCGCTCACTCCTCCAGCCGCACCACGTTCGAGGCCCAGCGCAGGTAGTCCGCGTGCGCCCACCCCGTCGCGCCGTCGTCAAGGAGCAGATGCATCCAGCCCTCTTCCGGCCACGAACTGTAGTCGTCCGTCTCCGCGCGCGTCCCGTCGGGCAGGCACGCCACGACGGGCGCCTCGCGCTGCGGCTCCTCGCGCAGGTTCAGGCAGCCCTCGACCACGACCTCGACCAGCAGCCGGTCGTCGAACGGCGGCAGCTCGATCACGGGGCTGAGCGGCGGGCGGTCCACCGAGAGGCCCTGGTGGCCCACGTCGAGTTCGATGCGAAGCTCACCGCTGCCCGATGCCCACCCGATCCTGGTCCATTTGACGCCGCGAATGGTCCTGCCCTCGACAAAATTCGCGGATGCAAGCGGCCGACCGTTCGCGTCCGTCACCGCCGTCCCGCTGGCGAAGGCGGATGCAAGCGGCCGACCGCTCGCGGTCGTCACCGTCGTCCCGCTGGCGAAGAGCGTGGGGGTGTCGGGCGATGGCATCCCCAGGACCGGCCCCCAGCGCCCGTCGAGCGTCACGAGCCGGTCGCTCCCGCTGACGCCCACGACCAGGCCGGAGCCGTCCGCGAGCCAGAGGTTCTCGATCCGCCAGTGGTCAGCCCTCGCCATGGTGGCGCCCGCGATGCGGATGACATCCGCCCCCGTCGCCAGGTCGCGGACGGCAATCCCGAGGATCGGCGCGTTGCCGTAGATGGGATCGCCCCCCAACCCCTTGCCCAGGAGCGCCACCGCGACGAGCCGCCCATCCGGTGAAAGGTCAACGAGGGCATGGTCGCCGCGGGAACGCGGCCATCCGCACGGGAGCCTGTGAACGGAAGGGGGCGGTCCGTGCCGTGAGTAACGGATTGCGCGGCAGGCGCCCGCCTCGCTGGCGGGCCCAATCGCCACGGCCCCGTCCGGGACCAGCTCGATTCCGTAGTCGGAGGGACTGTCCCAAGGCAATCGCCAGGTGAAGGAAGGACCGATCCAGGCGCCGCTTCTCCGCTCCGTATTGATGACGTGCAACCGCTGGCGTTCGTCGCGGGCGAAGAGGTAGCGGCCTTCGGGGTGCGGCCAGAAGTCCGCGCGTTCCGCTCCCGGAATCCCGATCAGCCCCGTGGCCCGCAACGAAGCATCCAGGATCGCGTACCGCGCATCTCGTCCCGGCAACCGGTAGAGGATTCGCTCTTCGTCGCCCGTCTCCCACCCCCGGATGGTCTCGCCCCTTGCGGACCACCAGCCGGTCCTGAATCCCTCGCCCTGCCAGCTGCGTCCCGTTCGCCGGTCGTAGAGGCGGTCGCCGTAGAGGACGAACCGCGTGCCGGGAGAAGGCGCGAAGTAGGTGTAAACGCGCTCGGGCCTGCTCCTGAGGACGACCGGCTGTCCGTCGATTTCCCCGACCGCGTCAAACCCGGGCAATACCCAGCCCTCCACCATCCCCGTCTCGACGTCCAGCAGGTAGAGTCCCGCCTCCCACGGGATTGGCTCGCCCCGCCCGTGGCGCACGTGCAGCAGGTCGAGGGACGCCCAGTCCGTCTCCACCTCGCGTATCCCCAGCTCCTCCCGGCTGGGCATCGGCACGGGCAGCGGTGTGGGGGCGGGCGTGGCGGTCGGAGTCGGCGTGGGGACCACGGTTGGCGTTGGCGTGGGCATCGCGGTTGGACTTGCCGTCGGGGAGGGCGTTGCGGGCGCGACCGTCTCCGTGGCGGTCGTCGTGGCGAGCGGAGTCGGCGTCTCCGTGGCGACGGGCGTTTCGTCCGCGCCGCCGCAGGCCGCCGCCAGCAGCGCGAGGGCGGCGAGCGGCCCCGCGGCCCGGGCGCGCACTAGCCGCCGCCCGACAGGGGGTTCGCGGGCGGCGACAGCGGACGCCCCGTCCAGCCCTGCGCGTCCGCGCCGCCGTTGCCCACGCGCAGGGCCGCGTGGTGGCCGTCGTGGACGGCGCGCTCGATGGGGCGCGGCGCGAGCGCGTCGCCCACCACGAACACCTCGCCCGCGTAGCCGTCCAGCGCCTCCGCGAGGGCGCGCTCGGCGACGTTGCCGGAGACGACGACGGCGCTGTCCGCCGCCCACTCGCGGTCCACGCCCGAATCGAGGCTGCGCAGCGTCACCGCGCCGTCGCCCACGCGCAGCAGTTGCACGCGGGGGATGAGCGTGAAGCCGCTGCGGTGGTCGGTCAGGCGGCGCAGGGCGGGGTCGCGCATGAGCGCTCCGACCGTCTGCGGGCCGATGCCCGTGTGGGGCGTGGCGAAGAGCACGGCCACGCCCCGCTCCAGCAGCGTCTCGGCCACGGCGATGGCCTCGTAGTGTCCCACGTCGTCGAACACGAGCGCGGTCGCGCCCGTTTCCGCCTCCCCGCTCATCGCCTCCCACGCGGTGAAGACGTTGGCGCGGTCGATGCCCTCCACGGGGCTGGCGGGGCGCGCCGCCTGGAAGCCGTCGCGGCGCGGGACCGAGCCCGTGGCCACGATCACGGCGTCGGGCCGTTCGGCGTCCACGAGGGCGCGGTCCACGCGCGTGTTCAGGCGGACGTCGACCTCGAGCTTGCGCAGCTGGGCCGCGCACCAGTCCACGTCCTTGCCGAATTCGTCGCGCGTGGGGGCCCGGCGCGCGAGGCGCACCTGCCCGCCGAGGGCGTCGCCGGCCTCGCAGAGGGTGACGCGGTGCCCGCGCAGGGCGGCCACGCGCGCCGCCTCCAGCCCGGCGGGGCCGCCGCCCGCCACCAGCACGCGCCTGCCCTCATCCGCCGCGCCGATGCGGTCGTCGCCGAAGCGCAGCTCCTGCCCCGCGCCCACGTTCACGACGCAGCCGAAGCGCATGAGCGGCCCCGTGCTGCCGCCGATGCAGCCCTGGTTGCAGCCGAGGCAGGGGCGCGCGTCGTCGGCGCGGCCCTCGCGCGTCTTGCGCACGATGTCGGGGTCGGCCAGCGTGGCGCGCACCATGGAGACCATGTCCGCGTCGCCGCGCGCGATGATGGCGTCCGCCTCGGCCAGCGTGAGGATGCGGCCCACCACGAAGCTGGGGGTGGAGAGGGCGCGGCTGGCGGGGGCGCTCCAGGGCAGCTCGTAGCCGTGCTCCTCGTGCATGCCCCCGATGAGGCGGTCGAAATCGAGGTAGCCCGCCGTGGAGATGCTGAACAGGTCGATCAGCCCCGTGGCCTCCAGGTCGAGCGCGATCTCGCGGCAGTCGTCCGGCTCCAGCCCGCCGGGGACGCCCTCGCGCCCGCTCAGCCTCACGCCGATGATGAAGTCGGGGTCCGTGGCCTCGCGGATGGCCGCCGCCACCTCCTTGCCGAAGCGGCGGCGGTTCTGCGCGCTGCCGCCGTAGCGGTCGGTGCGCCGGTTCGTGGCGGGCGAGAGGAACTGCATGATGAGGAAGCTGTGGCCGTAGTGGATCTCCACGCCGTCGAGGCCGCCCTCGCGGGCGCGGCGGGCGGCGGCGGCGAAGGCCGCGACCACCTCGTCGATCATCCCCCGCGTCATCTCCACGGGGACGTCGCCCTGCCCCTCGGAGGCGCGCAGGTGGCGCACGCTGGGGATGGCCGAGGGCGCCCACGGCGGCCCGCCGTCCGGGGGCACGGCGTGCGCCCCCGTGTGGATCAGCTGCTGCATCATGACCATGCCGTGCCGGTGCGCCGCCCGCGCCAGGCGCGCGTAGCCCGGGATCATGGCGTCCGAGTACGCCGCCACGCCGCCCGCGCCCGACGAGGGGTGCACCGACGAGGCCTCGAGGATGCTCATGGCCACGCCGCCTTTGGCGCGCGCCTCGTGGTAGGCGATGAGGTCGTCGTTCACCTCGCCGCGCCCCAGCCCCGTGCCGTGCGCCGAGCGCACCACGCGATTGCGGAACTCCGTGCGGTTCACCGTGATGGGGCGGAAGACGTGATCCAGCGCCATGTCGCTCCCTCCGTGCGCGGCCATGCTACGCCCCCACGCGGCGCCGGCGGGGGCGATCCGCGCCGCCCTGCGCGGTGTACCATCCCCGGCGGAGGGAACGCATGGCGTCCGATTTCGATTTCTTCGATCCCGCCTTCCAGAGGGACGTGCACCCGCACTTCGCGCGCATGCGCGAGGAGTGCCCCATGGCCCGCGCCGAGGAGCCCTTCGAGTGGTACGCGGTCACGCGCGAGAAGGACGTGCGCGCCCTCCTCCACGACTGGAAGACGTGGACGAGCGAGCTGGGCCCCGGGCTGGCGCGCACGGGCGGCGGCGTGCTCGTGAGCGTCGACCCGCCGGAGCACACCTTCGACCGGCGCCTCGTGAACCGCGCCTTCACGCCCTCCAGCCTGCTGGGCATGGAGCCGCGCATCACGGAGCTCATCGGCGGCATCATCGACGGCTTCGCGGCGCGCGGCGAGGGCGACTACATGCAGCTGCTGGCCGTGCCCGTGCCCCTCATCGTCATCGCCTGGCTGCTCGGCCTCGACCCCGAGCTCGTGCAGCAGATGCGCCCCCGCGCCGACGGCGTCATCGCCCCCGACGCGCTGGAGCAGGAGGAGCTGAACCGCCGGATGCAGGAGCAGGCGCGCGCCGAGGGCCGCGCGGGCGACCGTTCCAGCCGCTCCAGCCGCACCAACGACCCCTCCGTGCGCTACTTCCTGGACAAGATCGCCGAGCGTCGCGCCCTCATCGCCTCCGGCGCGGAGCCGCCGCCGGACACGCTCACCTCGCTCGTCACCGCCGAGCTGGACGGACGCACCCTGCGCGACGACGAGATCGTGGGCTTCATGGGCTTCCTCTTCATCGCGGGCAGCGCCACCACCACGCAGCTCATCGGCAACCTGACCTACCGCCTGCTGCAGCACCCGGAGCAGCTGGAGCTGGTGCGCGCCAACCCCGACCTGCTCGAGAACGCGGTGGAGGAGAGCCTGCGCTACGACGCCCCCGTGAACGGCCTCTTCCGCACCGCCGCGGAGGACACCGAGTTCCTCGGCACGCCCGTGGCGAAGGACACGAAGGTGCTCTGCATGTTCGGATCCGCCAACCTCGACCCGGAGACGTGGGACGACCCCGAGCGGTTCGACGTGACGCGCGACTACGAGCAGCTGAAGCTGCACTACGCCTTCGGGCAGGGCATCCACTACTGCATGGGCGCGCCGCTCGCGCGCGTGGAGGCGAAGGTGGCGCTCCGGCTCACGCTGGAACGGCTGCCCAACCTGCGCCTCACGGGCGAGCCGGAGGAGATCAGCGCGCCCGTCATGCACGGCGTGGAGACGCTGCCCGTGGCCTGGGATCCTCCGGCGTAGGGCGACGCGGAAGGGAGGGGAGCGATGAAGAAACTGGTCATCAACCGGCGGGCCTGCGTCAAGTCGGGGCAGTGCTCCTACCTGCAGCCGGAGGTCTTCGCGCGCGACGCGGAGAACTGGCCCGTCGTCGCGGTCGAGCGCCCCGAGGGCGCGCAGGTGGGGCAGGCCAACGACGCCATCGAGATGTGCCCCTCGCAGGCCATCAGCCTCGTCGAGGAGTAGCGCGGGGAGCGAACGGTGACGCCCTACCCCAACGTGTTCCGCCCGATCGTCCTCAACGGGCTGGAGATCCGGAACCGCATCGTGCGCGCGGCCCACGGCACGGGCCTGAGCGCGGGCGGGCCGCAGGCGCTCATCGACTACCACGAGGCGCGCGCCAGGGGCGGCGTGGGCCTCACCATCCTCGAGGTGGCCTCGGTCCATCCCACCTGCGCGGCCTCGCTGCTCGCCTTCCGCCCCGAAATCACGGCCGACTACGAGCGCCTCGCGGAGGCCTCCCACCGGCACGGCATGAAGCTCTTCCAGCAGCTCTGGCACGCGGGCAACAACGCCGCGACGCTCACCGGCGGCCCGCCCTGGGCGCCCTCGCGCGTGCCCGGCGCGCAGGCCACCGTGCTGCCCCTGCCCATGACGAAGGGCATGATCGACGAGGTGGTCGAGGCCTACGCCCGCGCCGCCCGCCACTGCCGGCGGGGCGGCCTCGACGGCGTCGAAATCCACGGCGCCCACGGCTACCTGCTCACGCAGTTCCTGTCGCCCGTGACCAACCTGCGCGAGGACGACTACGGCGGCTCCTTCGAGAACCGCATGCGCTTCCCGCGCGAGGTGATCGCCGCCGTGCGCGCGGAGGTGGGCGACGATTACCCCCTCGGCATCCGCCTCACCGCCTCGGAGGGCGTGGCCGCCGGCATCGGCCCCGACGAAAACCGCGAGATCGCCCTCGCCCTCGAGGCCGACGGCCTGCTCGATTTCTTCGACGTCTCCGTCGGCAGCTACTACTCCTTCGACCAGTTCATCGGCGGCATGCACGAGCCCCACGGCTACGAGCTGGCGCGCAGCACCGTGGCCACGAAGGCGCTTTCGACGCCGACCATCGTCACGGGCCGCGTCGTCACCATCGCCGAGGCCGAGGACATCATCGCCGGCGGGCAGGCGGACATGGTTTCGATGGTGCGGGCCACGCTCGCGGACCCCGACATCGTGCGCAAGGCGGCGGAGGGCCGAGAGGCGGACACGCGCCCCTGCATCGGCTGCAACCAGGGCTGCATCGGCGGGCGCACGGGGCCGCTCATGCGCTTCGGCTGCACCGTCAACGCGGGCGCGGGGCAAGAGGGGCGCTTCGGCGACGACCGCATCGCGCCCGCCGAAAGGCCCGGGCGCGTGCTCGTGGTGGGCGGCGGCCCCGCGGGCATGGAGGCCGCGCGCGTGGCGGCCCTGCGCGGGCACCGCGTCACCCTCTGCGAGGCCAGCGACCGCCTCGGCGGCCAGATCCAGGCCGCGCGCCGCCTCCCCCACCGCGAGGAGATCGGCGGCATCGTCGACTGGCTCGAACGCCAGATCCGCGCCCTCAAGGTCGATGTGCGCCTCAACGCGCCCGTGGACGCCGGGCAGTGGGACCACTGGCATCGCTCCTTCAACTGGCTCGAACGCGAGCGCCCCGACGCCGTCATCGTGGCCACGGGCTCGACGCCGCGCGTGGACGGCTTCCAGGCGCTGCGGCCCGCCGAGCCGCCCGCGGGCCTGCACCTGCCCCACGTCTGGTCCTGCCACGACGTGGCCGAGGGGAACGCGGAGCTGGGGACGAAGGCGGTCGTGCTCGACGACGTGGGCCACTATCCCGCCATCGGCGTGGCCGAGCTGCTGCTGGAGGCGGGCGTGGCCGTCGCCTTCGTCACGCGCCACCACTCGCTGGGCGAGCTGGTGGAGGGGGCGCTCATGCGGGAGCCCGCGCTGCGGCGGCTCACCGGCCACGCCAGCGGCTTCCGCCTCATGCCGCGCGCCCACCTCGCCGAGGTCACGGAGACGGACGCGCTCATCCGCAGCCTCGACGCGGACGTGGAGGAGCGCGTGGCGGCGGACATGGTCGTGCTCATGTCCGGCAACGTGCCCAACACCGCGTTCGCGGACGCGCTCGCCGGGTCGGGCTACGACGGCGAGGTGCGGGTGGTGGGCGACGCGCTCGCGCCGCGCTGGCTGGAGATGGCCATCCACTCCGGCCACCTCGCCGCCCTCGAGGTGTAGCGGGCTTACCGGGGCAGGGCGAGAACAGCCGCGACCAACTTGTAGCAGAACCCCTCAAACGGCCCGCCCAGACTGATGGTCAGGAGCAGGCGGCGGTCGTCGGGGATACCGGCGACGCTCCGATCATATGTGCCCAACCCCCTGCTCCGGAACCGGCCCTCGATTTCGGGATCGGTGACGCGGAGCCCGAAACGCCGCCAACCCAGATCGAATTGGCACCGCACTCTCGGCTGGCCCAGTCTGTTGGTCTCCACCCTCCACTCCACTGACGCGGGCTCCACGAGTGCGAGGGATTGCCCGATGCCCCCGGACTGCACTTCGGCGAACGGAATCCGGGTGGGACTGCCCGTCTCCAGAAACGAGGGGCGTTCCTCGATCAACGACTCCATCTCCTCACGCAGCCGAGCCGGATCGTGTTCACGCACCTTCGAGAACCCATTGGGGCCAAGGAACACGTTCTCCTCCTGCCCCGGAATCGGGACCGGGTAGCCCAGATCAACGTCCACCAGATCGAGGGGGCCGAAATGCCCCACCCTCGACACAGGCACGGCGCTGCCAGCCTGATCGGGCACGGGACGCACCCAGCCGCGGCCGGGAACCAGCCCGGCGACACAGCGCGCCCCTTCCCTGCGGGAGTTTGCGAGACAGAGAAACTCCGCCATCACAGGTGCTCGATGCCGAAGCCGTTCCGCGTCGCGGCCCGCAGTCCCTCGGCCACGAGCCTGCGGTGGCAGCGTTCGGGCGTGGCCTCGCTGCAGAGGAGGCACGTTCCTTCCTCCAGCAGCCGCCGGTCGAAGCGCGCGTAAGCGGCGCGCTCCTCCATGAGTCGCGCGAACCCGGCCTCGTACTCATCCCACGGACCGCCGTGTTTCCTGAAGGCATCAAGCAACTCCTGCGTGGGGGCGAGTTCGGGCAGGTGGAGATACTCCGCGCCCGCCAGCTCGCGGGTGAAGAACGCGAGATCCCTGCGCTTGGCGAACCCCGCGAGCTGGGACTGGTTGTTGAGGCGAATGTCGACCAGATGGCGCACGCCCACGCCGCGCAGCAGCGCGAAGAATTCCTCCGCGGGCTTCCTGGTGAAGCCGATGGTGTAGATCGCGGTCATGCCAGCGCGAACCGTCCCTGCAGGCTCTGCGGGCGCTCGCGCGCGAACCGCTCGCGCACCTGCGCTTCCGTCTCAATGGCGCCATCCTTGCGCAGGTGGCGCACCGTGATGCCGCGCTCCAGCAGCGTCTTCCCCACGAGCAGCCGCCGGTGACAGTGAAGCGGGTCTTCCTCCGCGCACAGCAGGCACGCCGCCCCTTCCCGCACGAAATCGAGCAGCCGCCCGATGCCGTCGAGATAGAACGGCTGCCGTGCGATCGCCTCGTAGTCGGCGGCGCCGTCCGGGCGGTAGAAGTCGCGCCGGTCCGGCCTGCCGCCGAGCGCGTCGCCCATGAAACGGTACCGGAACGGCTGGTCTGCCGTCGCCGCCCGCAGCGTTCCCCGCGAGAAGTGGGGAACCCAGCGGCTGTAGGGATGCGAGCGCGTATCGACGAGCGTCCGCACGCCCGCGCCAGCGACAAGAGCGAGGAATTCGTCCAGCGCCAAAGCGCCGTGGCCCACGGTGAGCGCAACCGGTTCGGGCATTGTCGCTACCCCGGCGGGGGCGCGACGCGCGCGCCCAGGATCGTCTCCGGCGGCTCGCCGCCCACGGCCCGCACGGCCTCCGCGATGGCGTCCGCCTCGCCGCGGTTGAGCGCCACGCGCGCGGCCACGGCCCGCTCGTGCGAGCGCGTCGGGCGCTCCAGCTCGCCGCGGAAGCGCGGCATCACGTAGCGCGCCAGCAGCTCGTGGCTCTCGCGCGTGCGGTCGGGGGGCGCGAACTCGTTGCCCATGAAGAGGATGCCGCCGAAGCCGCCCCCGCTCTGTTCCCACAGCCGCTCGATGCCCGCGGCCACCTCGTCGGGCGATCCGAAGAGCGCCCCCGCGTGCTCCACGCACCACCCGGCGTAGTCCTCCGGCGCGCCCTCGTAGGCGAAGGGCCGCCCCAGCGTGCCCCCGAAGTAGTGGCGGTCGAACTCGTACAGGAGGTCGTTGACGTCGCGGCAGGCTTGCTCGCGGCTCTCGGCCACGTGGATGCGCGTCATCACGCGCCACTGACGGCGGTCCATCGTGCCCCCGCGCGCGGCGGCGGCGTCCCGCGCCGTGTCCCAGGTGCTCTTCAGCCCCGGGCCGAGCGGGCGGAAGCTGGCGCCGCTGAGCACGCCCGTGCCGTACTTGCCCGCGATGGTGGCGCCCGCGGGCGAGGAGGTGGTGGCGATGAACACGGGGATGCCCTCCTCGCGCCAGGGCTGGAGCTGGCAGGAGGCGTTCACGAGTTTGAACCAGCCCGGACTCTCGTGCGTCACCTCCTCGCCGTGCAGCAGGCGCAGCACCACGCCCAGGCCCTCGTCCAGCATGGGGCGCAGCTGCGTCGCCGTCAGGCCCAGCTGGGCCGTGTCCGGCGGCGTGGCCCCCGGCCCCACGCCCAGCATCACGCGCCCGCGCGTGAGGTGGTCCAGCAGCAGGATGCGCTCCGCCAGCATGTAGGGGTGGTGATAGGGCAGAGAGACCACGCCCGTGCCCAGGCGGATGGATTCCGTCTCCCGCGCCACGTGCGCGATGAACAGCTCGGGGCTGGCGATCGGCTCCCAGCCGCCGGAGTGGTGTTCGCCGATGAAGGCCTCGTCGTAGCCCAGCTCGTCGAGCCACTGCAGCGTGCGCACGTCGCGGCGGATGGAGAGGCCGATGCTCTCGCGCACGGGGTGGTAGGGCGCCATGAAGATGCCGAATTGGAGCCGCCAGGGAAGGTCCATGCGCGCCAGTCTACGCGCCCGCGCTTGCCGTGGCGCGCCGCGCCCGCCATGATCGCGCCATGCCCGACCTCGCCGCCGCCGCCCCCGCCGAGCCCGTCAAGCGCGACGACGTGCACGAGCGCGGGACGCGCCCGTCCGCGCCCATCGACGGGCGCGCCCTCGCGCGGCTGCTTCTCGTGGTGGCCGCGGGCGCCGTCCTCGGCGCGGCCATGCTCGCCATCGCCTTCCAGACGCGCGCCAGCTGGACGGAGGCGCGCGACTGGGTCGTGCCCGTGACGGTGCCGCTGTACGCGCTCGGCGGCCTCGCGCTCGCCGCTCTCGCCCTGCGCCGCGCCTGGCTGGAGGCGGCGACGGGCCTCGTCTTCCTCGGCCTCGCCGTCGCGCTCACGGGCTTCAACCTGTGGCGCGCGGCGCTCACGGACGGCCCCGACGGGCTGCGCGACGGCCTCTCCATCGGCGCCGCCGTGTGCCTCGCGCTCGCCATCGCGGCCTTCCTCGGGGCGGCGGCCTGGGTGGAGGCGCGCCGTCCCTTGCGCCCGCCGGACGCCTGACGCCGTGTGCCGCAGCATCAAGCGCCTGCGCGGCCCCGAGGGCGTGGCCGGGGACGACGCCATCCGCGAGGCCTCGCTCCAGTACGTGCGCAAGGTGAGCGGCTTCCGCGCGCCCTCGCGCCGCAACGCCGACGCCTTCGCGCGCGCCGTGGAGGAGGTGGCCGGGACGACGCGCCGCCTGCTGGAGGCCGTCAGCCCGCCGTCGCGCCCGTAGCGGGCACCGTGCCGACTGCTGGCCTGCTTCGACCTCACCCCCGAAGCTCCAATGTGTCAATAGCTGCGGAGCTTTTCATACAGCAGAGCGGCAATGGCGGCGATTGCCATGAAAACAATCGAGGCGATGAAAAAGACCTGGAAGCTAGTCCCCAGGTGCTTCCACTCACTTCCTTCCAGCAAGCCGATCAACACGATGGAATCAATGTACCCGACAACGAGCACGACGATCCCGATAACCGCAGCCATGATCCAGTTCTTCACGAGTATGTTCTCCTGTCTTTTTCGGTCGAATACGGATCGTATCAGAATGATATAGACAGTGATTCCCATGAGGATAAGCGAGGTGATGAAAAAGGCCTTGAGGCCAATCCCAAAGGATTCCCACCCATCTCCTTCCAGCAAAGCCAAAAACGTGGGGATATCAACGCCTGCGCCACCCAGCAAAGAGATCACAACGTAGCGATCAATATAGATAACGATGAGTGCGAAGAACCCGATAGTCGCAGCAATGATCCAATTGTTCACGAGTATTTTCTCCTTTCTGCTCACGCTTTCGTGGTAAACGGCGTCAAGCAGAAGCCCCCTGCGGTCGAGGAATCAGGCGTACTGTCCAAGGTCCGCCGGGTCCGTCTCTGGTCCGCGAGGGGGCGGGGGACGCCCGCTCCTCGAATCCCGGAGACGGCTTGGCGCATGCTGACCTTGGACAGTCGAGGCTATCTTGGCCGATGGCAGCCCAAGCGGTCAAATTGCGCGTGCGCCCGCCTGCTGAGGCGGTCAGCCCGCCGCCGCGCCCGTAGCGGGCACCGTCTCGCAGGCCAGCGCGCGCGCGAAATGGCGCGTGAAGGCGTCCGCCGCCCGCGCCACCGTCACGGGCCGCCCCGCCTCCGCCGACAGGCTCGTCATCTCCGCGTCCGCCAGCCCGCAGGGGTTCATGAGGGCGATGTGCGCCATGTCCGGGGCCACGTTCAGGGCGGCCCCGTGCATCGACACGAAGCGCCGCACGTGCAGCCCCACGGAGCCGATCTTCCTGCCGCCGACCCACACGCCGCGCGCGCACTCGTGCCGCCCCCCCTCCACGCCCCACTCCGCCAGCGCCCCGATCATCGTCTCCTCCAGCGCGGCCACGTAGTCGACGACGCCCACGCCCCAGGCGCGCAGGTCGATGATGCCGTAGGCCACCAGCTGGCCCGGCCCGTGGTAGGTGATGTCGCCGCCGCGCTCCGTGCGCGCCAGCGCGATGCCCAGCGCCCGCACGCGCTCGACGGGGGCGCGCAGGCTCGGCTCGGGATGGTTGCGCCCCAGCGTGAACACGGGCCGGTGCTCCGTGAGCAGCAGCGTGTCCGCGCCCTCGCCGCGGACGCGCTCCGCCTGCAGCCGTTGCTGGAGCGCGTGCGTCTCGCCGTAGTCGGTGAGCCCCAGGTCGCGCACGACGACGCGGCGGCGGGCGGATGCGCGCGGCACGGCTCAGGCGCCCGCCGCCTCCGCGCCGCCGCCCTCGATGGCCGCCCAGTCCTCCGCGCGCAGCGGCTGCAGCTCGCCCTTGCGGTACTGGTCGTAGAGGCGGAAGAGCGCGTCCTTGTGGGGCCGCACGCGCCCGATGGGGCACGCCTCCCAGTCCGCCTCGGACTCGTCGCAGTAGCCCGTGCGCAGCTCGCCGCACTTGGGCTGCAGGTAGCGCCCCAGCTCGGGCGCGGCGCGCACCACCTCGGCCCGCATGAGCGCCGCCACGCGCCGGAACTCCCACTGCGCGCGCGTGCACAGGCGCAGGTCGCAGATGTGGAGCAGGCTGGCGAAGTTCACCGTCACCTTGAAGTTCGTGCTCGTGGCGTTGGGGAGCAGGAAGCGCGCGTCCTCGGCGGGCACGCCCGCCTCCAGCATGGCCTCGTAGAGCGCCCCCGCCTGCGCGAAGTGCGCGGCCATGGCCTCCCCCATCTCCGCCCGCTCCACGCTCGCCGGGATGGCGTAGGGGAACTCGCCGCCCTTGTAGGTCACGTAGCGCTGGCTCTGCTGCTCGAAGGAGATGCCCACGCGGTGCCGCACGAACTGATGGCTGAAGGCGCGCGACACGCCGGAGATGGCGAACTCGAACCAGACCTGCTCCAGCGGGCTGGCGTGGCCCGTCTTCAGGCGCTCGGTGATGAAGTCCCGCATCGTCTCGCGGGGGATGCGCTCGTCCGCGATGCGCTCGACGATGCGCTGGGGCGTGAGGGCGCTGTAACAGGTGCGGTAGGCCAGATAGAGCGACCGCAGGGGGTCGTCCGTATGCGAAAGCAGGGAGACCTCGATGGCCATGCGCGCATCTTACGCCGCGACGCGCCGTCACGCGCGCGGCTCAGCCCGCCCGACGCTTGCCGCCGCGCGACGGCGCGCCTACGCTCACGCGGAGGCTCCGCCCATGCGTCTCCCCGTCCTCGCGCTGCTGGCCGTCGTCGCCGCCGTCGCCCTCGCGGCCATCCCCTCGCGCGCGCAGCCGCCCGCCTTCCCCCTGTTCACCACCGTCTACGGGAGCGCGCTGGCCGACGGGGAGAACCTCGACCCGCACGAACAGCCGCTCGTGGCCTTCGTCAACGGGCGCGCCTGCGGCTGGTCCGCCACGCGCCACGCGCCCGACGACGCAGGCGCGTCCGACCCCACGCCTGACGACGAGAGCGCGCGCGACGACGAGTCCGACCCCGGCCCCGGGCGCACCGTCTACGCCGTGGACGCGCGCTCCGACGGCGACGGCCTCTACCAGATACCGGGCTGCGGCGCGGCGGGCGACGCCGTGCTCTTCTACCTGCCCGTGGGCGGGCGCATGGCCGCGGAGCGCGCGCGCTTCGGCGGCGACGAGGCGGTGCGCGCCGACCTCTCCTTCGACGTGCGCCTCTCCTGGCGTCTGCGCGCCCCCCAGCTGGCCAACGACGGCGCGCTCCCCTAGGACGGCGCGCTCCACTGGAAGGCCGCGCGCGCCTCGACGCCAATGCCGATCAGGTGGCGGCCCGCCGCCGAGGCGCGTCCCGCCGGCGTGGCCAGCAGGCGGCGGGCGTCGGCGGGCGCGTCCAGGTCGAGCGCCAGCGCGGGAACGTCGGCGCGGCGCACTTCGCATCCGGCGGCGCGCGCGGCGGCCTCGTGGAGGTCCGCGCTGCCTTGCCCGTAGGCCAGCGCGAAGCGCCCCGGCGGGCGCAGCAGCATGGCGTTCGTGCCCCCGTCGGCGCTGCGCGCGAGCGTGGCCGAGGGCGCGGGCGGCGCCTGCGCGATGAGCGCGCGCAGCGCCTCCGCCGAGGCCAGCGGCAGGTCCGCGTGCAGGATCAGCAGCCGCGCGCGGTCCAGCGCCGCGACGGCGTGCTCCAGCTGCGCGTTCAGGCCCGCGGCGGCGGGCCGCTCCGCGAGGGCGCGCGTTCCCGGCGGCAGGCTCGCGCGCAGCGCCGCGTCGGCGGTCAGCACGACCGCCTCCAGGCCCGCGACCGCGACCGCGTCGAGCGCCGTGGCGAGCGTGAGGCGCGCCAGCTCCGCGCGCTCGCGCGGTTCGAGCAGGGCGGCCAGCCGCCCCTTCGCGCGGTCCAGCCGGTTCACGGGGATGAGGACGGCCGGCGACGCCGCCGTCCGCCCTACGCGATCCTGCCGTGGCACTTCTTGTACTTCACCCCGCTGCCGCAATAGCAGGGGTCGTTGCGCCCGATCTTGCCGCCGCTCCGCGCCGCGCCCGCGCCCGCCGAACCGCCGCGGGCGCGTCCGCCAGCCGCCGCCAGCGCCGCCTTCGCGGGCGCGTCCGCCGCCCGCCGCGCGCGTCCGCCCGCCCCGTTCGCGGGCGCGCCCGCGGGCACGGGGGGAGGCGGAGGCAGATCCCGCGCGCGCATCTTCAGCACGGTCTGCGCCACCTGCCGCCGGATGTTCTCCTGCAGCTGCTGGAACATGTCGTAGCCCTCGCGCTTGAAGGCCACCAGCGGGTCCACCTGGGCGTAGGCCTGCAGGCCCACGCTCTGGCGCACGTCCTCCACCGCCGTCAGGTGCTCGCGCCAGTGGTAGTCGATCGACTCCAGCAGCAGCCACTGCTCCAGCCGCCGCGCCAGCTCCTCGCCCAGCGTCTCCTCGATCTCCTCGTAGCGATCCTCGATGCGGTCGAGGGCCACGTCGGCGGCGGCGGCGGGATCGGCCTCGATCTCCTCGAGCTCGGGCAGGATGTCCGGCGGCATGATCTCGCCCAGCTCGGTGCGCACGAGGGCGGCGTCGAAGCCGTCCCCGCGGTTGCGCTCGACGATGCCGTCCACCTCCTGCGTGACGAAGGCGAACACGTTCTCGCGCACGTCCGCGCCTTCCAGCACCTTGTCGCGTTCGGCGTAGAGCACCGCGCGCTGCTCGTTGATCACGTCGTCGAACTCGACCAGCCGCTTGCGGATGTCGAAGTTGTGCCCCTCCACCTTCTGCTGGGCCTGCTCGATGGCGCGCGTGACCATGCGCGATTCGAGGGGCATGTCCTCGGTCATGCCCATCTTCTCCATCATGCCGGGCACCCAGTCGGGGGCGAAGCGCTTCATGATGTCGTCGCCGAAGGAGACGAAGAAGCGGCTGGAGCCCGGGTCGCCCTGCCGCCCGGAGCGGCCCCGCAGCTGGTTGTCGATGCGCCGCGACTCGTGCCGCTCGGTGCCGATCACGTGCAGGCCGCCCGCGCGGGCCACGCCCTCGCCCAGCTTGATGTCGGTGCCGCGCCCGGCCATGTTCGTGGCGATCACGACCGCCCCCGGCTCGCCCGCGCCCTCCACGATGTTGGCCTCGCGCTCGTGCTGCTTGGCGTTGAGCACCTCGTGGGCGATGCCCCGCCGCAGCAGCAGCGAGGCCAGGTACTCCGATTTCTCGATGGAGGTGGTGCCCACCAGCACGGGCCGCCCCTGTCCGTGCATCTCCCCGATCTCCTCCACCACCGCCGCGAACTTGGCCTTCTCGTTGATGTAGACCACGTCCGCGTGGTCCTCGCGGACCATGGGCCGGTTGGTGGGGATGGCCACCACGTCGAGGCCGTAGATCTTGGCGAACTCCTCGGCCTCCGTCTCCGCCGTGCCCGTCATCCCCGCCAGCTTCTCGTAGAGCCGGAAGTAGTTCTGGAAGGTGATGGTGGCGTAGGTGAGCGACTCGCGCTGGATGGGCGCGTTCTCCTTCGCCTCCACCGCCTGGTGGATGCCGTGGCTCCAGCGCCGTCCGGGCATCATGCGCCCCGTGAATTCGTCCACGATCACGATCTCGCGGTCGCGCACCACGTAGTCGCGGTCGGGGCGCTTCAGGTACTCCGCGTCCAGCGCCGCCTCCAGGTGGCGCGCCAGCCGCGGGTCGCCCCCGAACACGTTCTCCACCTTCAGCGCGCGCTCGATCTTGGCGATGCCCGTCTCCGTGAGCGCCACGTGCTTCGCCTTGTGGTCGATGGCGTAGTCGAGCTCCTCGTGCAGCCCGCGCACCGCGCGCGCGAACAGCTGGTAGGTGCCGCTCGCCTCCTCCGCCTGCCCGCTGATGATGAGCGGCGTGCGCGACTCGTCGATGAGGATGTTGTCCACCTCGTCCACGATGGCGTAGGCCAGCGCGCGCTGCGTCTTGCCGTCGGTCTCGCGCACCATGTGGTCGCGCAGGTAGTCGAAGCCGAACTCGTTGTTCGTGCCGTAGGTCACGTCGGTGCGGTAGACGTCGGCGCGCGCGCAGGGGCGCAGGTCCGGCAGGCCGCCCTCGCCGTCCTCCCCGGGCCGGTAGCCCGGCTCGTAGCGGTACTGCACGTGGTCGTTCTGGATGACGCCCACGCTCATGCCCAGCGCGTCGAACACGGGGCCGTACCAAGCCGCGTCGCGCCGCGCGAGGTAGTCGTTCACGGTGACGAGGTGCGCGCCGCGCCCGGCCAGCGCGTTCAGGTAGAGCGGGGCGATGGCGGTCAGCGTCTTGCCCTCGCCCGTCTTCATCTCCGCGATCTTCCCCTGGTGCAGCGCCAGCCCGCCCATCAGCTGCACGGGGTAGGGGCGCTGGCCCACCTTGCGCCAGGCCGTCTCGCGCACGGCGGCGAAGGCGTCCGGCATGAGGTCGTCGAGCGTCTCGCCATCCGCCAGGCGCGCGCGGAATTCGTCCGTGGCCGCGGCCAGCTCCGCGTCCGTGCGCGCCGCGAAGGCCTCGGCGAGCGCCTCCACGGCCTCGACCGCGCCCGCGAGGCGTTTCACCTCGCGGTCGTTGGAGTCGCCCACCACGCGCCCGATGAAGCCAAGCCTGGGCATGGCCCCAGTGTAGCGCGCCGCGGCGCATCGCGCGGCCCAAGCCAAATCGTCGGCCCGACGCGGCCGCGGGCGGCGAATTACGTCGAGAGCTTGCCCCAGTCGCCGCTCAGGTCCGCGGGGCCGCGGTAGAGCGCCTCCAGGCGGCGCGTCTGGATGTGCCAGCGCCCGTCGATGCGCCGGTAGGTGTCGAAGTAGCAGAGCGAGTTCATGGTGCGCCCCTCGGCGCGGTTCAGGAACTCGCCCATGTACCAGCGCCCCGTGGCCTCGTCCCCCGTCACGTCGTCGATGACGCCGGAGTAGACGTGCATGTACACGTTGGGGATGCCGGACATGATGCGCGTCCAGTCGGCCACGATGGCCTCGCGCCCCGTGCGCGTCTCGCGCGTGGTCCATTCGCCGTCCGGCGCCCACGTGGCTCCCCAGGCCGCGGCGTCGAAGCGGTTGACCGCGTCCGCGTACCGCTCCGCCAGCTGCCGCAGGGCGGTGTAGTCCTCAACCGTCGGCGTTCCCATGCGATCCCTCCTCGCGTGCGCCCAGCCTACCGCATGGCCGCGTGCCGTAGAATTGGCGCACCACGCGGGAGGGACGCTCCATGGAAGACACCGGCGCGTACGAAGGCATGCTGGCCGAAACCATCACCGTTACGGGCGACGGGGGCGACCGCATCAACGCCTACTTCGCCCGCCCGCTCGGCGTGGGGCCCTTCCCCGCCATGCTCCTGCTCCACCACATCCCCGGCTGGGACGAGTGGTACAAGGAACTGGCCCGCCGCTACGCCCACCACGGCTACGCCGCCATCGCCCCCGACCTCTACTGCCGCGACGGACGCGGGACCGCCGAGGACGTGGCCGCGAAGGTGCGCGCGGAGGGCGGCGCGCCCGACGACCGCGTGGTCGGCGACGCCGACGGCTGCATCGCCTTCCTGCGCTCGCTCCCCTACGTGAACGGCAAGGTCGGCGTCATGGGCACCTGCTCCGGCGGACGCCACAGCTTCCTCGTGGGCTGCCGCTCCGCGGAGGGCGTGGACGCCGTCGTCGACTGCTGGGGCGGCAACGTGGTCATGGCCCCCGACCGCCTCACCGGGCGCCAGCCCGTCGCCCCCATCGACCATACCGCCGACCTGCAGGCGCCCCTGCTCGGCCTCTTCGGCGAAAACGACCGCAGCCCCACGCCCGAAGAGGTGGCCGAACACGAGGCCGCCCTGCGGCGCGCGGGCAAGGAGTACGAGTTCCACATGTACCCCGACGCGGGCCACGGCTTCTTCTACTACCAGTACCCGCAGGCCTACGCCGCCGAGGCCGCCGTCGATGGCTGGGAGAAGGTGTGGGACTTCCTCGGCCGCCATCTGGCCGCCTGAGCGGGGGACGCCATGTGCACGATGATCGCGGAGAAGATCGAGGCGGCGGGCGCGGGCAAGTCGCGCGACCGCTGGTTCGACCTCGCGCAGGCCTACGTCACCTTCGACCATCCCTTCCACTACCGGCGCGAGCACGCCCTCAACCTCGATTTCGTGAACGAGGGGCTGGGGCCGGGGGCGCGCGTGGCGGTGGAGCTGGAGCCGGAGGCGGCGCGCGCCCTGGCCGAGGCCATCCTGCGCGTGCTCGACGAGGGCGCGCGGGCCGAGGGGGCGTAGGTGGGGGGCGCATCACGCCACTGATGCGCTATACTCCCGTCCCGCGCTGGAGGGTTCGTGATGCCGACGATGATTCCGAGGGCCATTCGCACGAACGATGCTTTTCGCGATGACTTCAAAACCGCGCTGTCTCTGCCCGTGGCTGCGTTGGACAATCTCGTGGAAGCGCTGGCGGGCGCGCCGAGGGCGGACCCTCAGGACATTGATATCGAGGGGATCGCGAAACGTCACGGGGTGGAGGCGAAGGACATCGAAACCGCTTCTACCGCGCTGCGCTACCTCGCGCAACGGGCCGCTGTCGCGGAGGTCGGCATCGATCCTGGTACCGAGGTTGCCGGGCTCGCCACAGACTTGGGGATGAGTGCCGAGCGGATCGAGCGCTGGCCCGTTCTCTCGCGTATCCTTGAACGAAGCACTGGATATCAGCGGAAGCTGGAGGCATGGTACGCATTTCATCTGGAACCCGCGTATGAGGGGTCTGAGTTTGAAGTGATGCTTCGCCCTCGCCGACGAGACGATTATGAACTCGTCGCAGGATTCCACTGGACGGTTACCTACCACGGGCCTTCTGGCGAAACGCAGGCGTTCGCCTTCAATCTGGCCGAGGACGACGTCGAGAAACTCCGCGATGAGGCTAGCGCCGCTCTTGAACGATTGGCCCAATTGCGTGCTTCCGGACCTCTGGAGATTAGTCCTCCCGTGAGTGATACCCCATGAGTGAGGAATTGTGGGCCCAGGTTTCCGGAAATATCCTCGCCATTCTTGTCGTTTTTCGGGCCATCGTTGTCGTGATTCGCAACTGGCGTGGAGGGTCTCCTGAGCTTCGTGCTATCAGGGAGCAGATGGATGCCCAGAATCAGCATATGGCCTCGCTGATTGAGGCTCTCAAGGATCAAAACACTACCCTGCGCGGTCTGGGGGGATCTTCATGAATGACCTTGCCACTGTTTTGGCTGGCCTCACGCTTGCCCTTGGCATCCTGGCGTTCATCATCTGGATTGCCGACTTGCCGAACCGTCGTGATCGAGCCAAGGGTCTCCGCATGAGTGCGGAACGTCAGGCGGCCCTCTTCGCCGAATTGCAGGATGTGCTGGAACAACGACAGGCGGTGGTGCGCCAGCTGGCAGTGAAACAAACACCTACCAACGAATTGCCCGCGCGTACCATGCACCTTGCACAGGATGCATGGCGGGTTCCTCGCCGATATCATCGCGGCAAAAGGGGCTTGCGCGCTGGCGATCATCCGTACGCTGCCGTGGTGCCTTTCCACGCCGAGGTCGCTTGGCTCGATGAAACCATCGGCAACGGCCTGAGCGCCTGGGGCGAGCGGCTGTAGCGCGGGCGCGCGAGGGCGTATCCTGCGGGGCACAGCCTTTCCCGGAGTCCGCCCATGAAGACCGAAGTCCATCCCCTCAGCGGCGCCACCTACACCGAGCTCGGCGACGGCCTCGTGCGCGTCGAGAAGGCCCGCCGCTACGGCGTCTTCCGGTGGGACGGCCGCCACGTCGAGGGCGACCTCACGCACGCCGATCCGCACCTGCTGCAGTGGGTCGGCGGGCCCGAGCTGCCCGCCGGGGCGGAGGAGAACGACCCGCGCCGCCTCGCGCGCACGAGCGCCCAGCAGAGCGCCGCCGCCGCCGAGGCGCAGTACGCGGGCGGCACCGCGCTCGCGGGCGACGAACTCGACGACGCCTTCACGCGCTACACGGGCGACCCCGGCCGCGCCACGCCCGCCGGGCCGCGCTCCTCCGGCATCTCCTTCATGGAGCTGCTCGACGGCGACCAGTACCCGGAGCGCATCCCCGACACGCTGCGCATGGAGTCGTCCCTGCCGGGCGGCGTGCGCAAGGTGCCCACCGAGCGCTACTTCAGCCGCGAATGGCACGACCTCGAGGTCGAGCGCCTGTGGAAGCGCGTCTGGCAGATGGCCTGCCACGTGGACGACATCCCCGAGGTGGGCGACTACGTCGTCTACGACGTGGACCACCTCTCCTGGATCGTCGCGCGCACGGGCGCGGACGAGTTCAAGGCCTTCAACAACGCCTGCCTGCACCGCGGGCGCCAGCTGCGCGAGTTCGACGGCAGGCAGGCGACCGAGTTCCGCTGCCCCTTCCACGGCTGGTGCTGGGAGCTCGACGGCTCGCTGCGCGAAATCCCCTCGGAGTGGGACTTCCCCGAGGTGCGCGAGGACGCGGGCCAGCTGCGCGAGGCCCGCACCGCCACCTGGGGCGGCTTCGTCTTCATCAACCCGGATCCCGATTGCGAGCCCTTCGCGGACTTCCTCGGCGACCTGCCCCGGCACTACGAGAAGTACGACTACGAGAAGAAGTACAAGCAGATGCACGTGGCCAAGATCGTGCGCGCCAACTGGAAGACGAACCAGGAGGCGTTCATGGAGGGCTACCACATCATCGCCACGCACCCGCAGCTCATGATCTACGGCGGCGACGGGGCCAACCACCAGTACGACTCCTTCGGCAACTGGTCGCGCGCCGTCACCATCGCCGCGCGCTCCAGCCCCCACCGCGGCATCCATCCCCCGCGCGAGGAGGTCTTCGCCACGCGCCACCGCATGGCGGACATGATGCGCGAGAGCCTGCGCGAGGTGATCGGCGACCGCGTGGACCGCTACTGCGATGCCGAGCTCATCGACGGGCAGTACAACAACCTCTTCCCCAACTTCCATCCCTGGGGCTCCTTCAGCCGCATCGTCTACCGCTTCCGCCCCTACGGCGACGATCCGGACATGAGCATCATGGAGGTCATCTACCTCGCGCCCTGGCCGGAGGGCGAGGAGAAGCCGCCCGCCGCCGCCATCCACTGGCTGGGGCCGGACGATCCCTGGACCGACGCGCCGGAGATGGGCGGCCTCGCGCGCGTGCTCAACCAGGACAGCTACAACCTGCCGAAGGTGCAGAAGGGGCTGAAGACGAAGGCCGACCCCACCATCTACCTGGCCGCCTACGAGGAGGGGAAGCTGCGCCACTTCCACCACCTCTACGACCAGTGGGTGGCCTTCGACCGCCAGACGTAGGCAGTCCGTGCCGCCGCGCCGCTGCGCCTTCTGCCCCGCGCCGCCGTTCGGGGAGGCGGCCGTCTCCAGCTGGCGCGACGACCCCGCCGACGTGCGCCGCGAAACCATCGCGCTCTGCCGCAAGCACCTGCTGCGCCTGCGCAAGGCGGGCGCGGCGGGCCACCTCCATCGCGGCCTGCACTACAAGGAGGGGTTCTGGTAAAGGGGATTCTCGCCGATGAGGCGGTCGGCCACGGGACGCCCGCGGCCCAGGTCCTCGGCGACGACGCGGTCGAGCGCGTCCTCGTCCAGCCCCGCGTACCAGCGCCCCTCGGGGTAGACGACGGCCACGGGGCCGTTCACGCAGACGCGCAGGCAGCCGACCTTCGTGCGGTAGACGGGCGGGCCGTCGCGGCGCGCGTTCAGCTCGCCCACGCCGCGCTTCAGCCGCGCCCAGGCGGCGGCGCCATCCTCCAGCGTACAGCAATCCGGCCCGGTGCAGAGGAAGACGTGGCGTCCGTAGCGGCCCACGCCGTGCCGTTCGGCCTCGGCGCGCGCCCGCGCCAGCCCCGCGCCGTCCGCGTCGGACATGCGCCTAGTCCTCGGTGAAGAAGGCCCGCTCCGTGTGGCCCGGCTCGACCAGCAGGTGCATCTCCGAGCGCAGCGCCATCATGGACTGGCTGGAGGCGGCGGCCTCGGCCGAGGCCTCGTCGCGGTAGATGGCGAGGCGCGCCAGCTCCCCGCTCTCGTCGTGGGGCTGGAGCAGGTACGTCTCCAGGCAGCCCTCGCGGGAGGAGGCGTCGGCGTTGATGCGCTCAATGATCTCGCGCAGGCGGGCTTCCTCGCCGCGCCGCGGCTTCGCGATGGAGATGCGGACGTAGGGCATGGCGATCCCTCCTTCGGGTGGACGCCCATCGTAGCCCGTTCGCGCGGCGCGGGCGCGAACGACGGCCCCCGTCCGCGCGGGACGGGGGCCATCGTTGGCTGTTGCGTCGGCGCGACGCGGGACTACAGGCGCAGCTTGCCGTGCGACGGCTGGCGGCGGCGCTGGCGCTGGGGCAGCGCCGCTTCCTCCGCGGCCAGATCGATGGGCGGGCGCGTGAGCACCTCGTGCACGTAGCCGCACATGATGCAGCTGCCGTAGGTGCCGTGCCAGTCGCGCTCCACGATGATGGAGCCGCTGCACTTCGGGCACGTGCGGGGGGGAGCCTCCTGCAAGGCGGGCATGGGAACGTTCTCCTCGGTTCCGTGAGGCGTGAAAAAAGTGACCTCGCACGGGCGTCCCGCCCGCCGGGCCTTCCATATGCATACGGGGTTAGCTGACGGGTTCGGGCGGAAGGTTGCCCTAGGGGCCGGAGATCGCCCCATTCACCCCGGTGTTGGTTCCCCCGCTGCGCCCCCTGGACGCACTCTGCAGGCTATCGGCTGTACCAAAGCGCACGGCTCCGCGAGCGGAGCCCGTGGGGACGCTAGCAGCCCCGTTTCTCCGCTGTCAAGCCATTTTGTCAAAATTCACGCACTTTTTTCGCGAACGGCGAATTCCCCGGCCCTCCCCGCTCTCGCGGAGCAAGGGAGCGGCTGGCGAATCCGCGTCGGCGCTTGCGCGTCCCGCCGGGGAATCCTAGTATTGCGCCGCAAACCTCCCACATCCACGGGCCGAACGGAGTTATGAGCGTTTTGAAAGTTTTGCGCCTGCCCCTCATCCTCGCCCTCTCCGCCCTGTTGGGGCTGGCCGCGCTGGCCGCCTGCGGCGGGGACGACGACGCCCCCGCGTCCACGCCGGATACGCCCGCGGCCACGAGTACCGCGACCGCCACGTCCGCGCCGTCGCCCACGCCGACCGCCACGCCCGAGCCGACGCCCACCGCCACGCCCACGCCCACCGCGACGCCGGAGCCCACGGAGGCGCCGCCCGCGCCGGGCTACCCGCGCGAGGTCGTGGACCTGCTCGGCCGCACGGTCGTCATCCCCGACAAGCCCGCCGCCATCGTCGCCATCAGCCCCACCGCCGTCGAGCTGGTGTACGCCGTGGGCGGGAGCGTCGTGGGGCGCACGCAGTCCGTGAATTATCCGCCCGAGGCGCTGGACGCCCCCTCCGTGGGCACGGCCTACCAGCCCAGCTTCGAGGCCATCCTCGCGCTCGAACCGGACCTCATCGTGGCCGACTCCACCATCCACGTGCAGCCCGCCCTCATGGGCGCGCTGGAGGAACTGGGGCCGCCCGTCCTCTTCGCGGGCGCGGCCAGCGTGGACGAGGTGACCACGGGCCTCACGCTCGTGGGCGAGGCGCTCGACAGCGCGGACGCCGTGGCCGGCATCGTGGCCGCCATCGGGGAGGCGCGCGCCGCCGCCGCCGGGGCGCTGGCCGGGCTCGACCTCTCCGCCGTGCTGCTCATCGGCGACCGCGACCGCAACCTCTACGGGGCCAAGTCGAACGGCTACGCGGGCTCCATCCTCGCCGCCCTCGGCATCGCCAACCCCGCCGACGAACAGCCCGACTCCGGCCCCTTCCCGGGCTTCACGCGCATCGCCCCCGAGGCCATGCTGGCGTTCGATCCCGCCTGGATCTTCACGGTCACGCCCGCGCCGCCCCCGGCCCCGCGGCTGAGCGGCCTGCTCGGCCTCTTCCCCGGCTTCACCGGCCTGCAAGCGGTCGCGGAGGGGCGCGTGGTCGAGCTGGACGTGCAGCTGTTCGTGCAGGCGCCGGGCCCGCGCGTCGTCGAGGCCTTCGCCGCCATCGCCGCCGCCGTCGCCGGCGAGTAGCGCGGGGCGCGCCGGTGAGCGGGCGCATGGCCGTCGCGCGGGGGCGTCCCCGCCGCCTGCTCGCGTTCGCCGCGGCGGGGCTGGCGGCCCTCGCCGCGATCGGCCTGCTCACCATGATGTTCGGCGCGGTCACGCTCTCCCCCGGCGAGGCGCTCTCCGGCCTCACGGGGGATTCCGGCTCGCTCGTGGGGCGCGTGGTGAGCGAGATACGCTATCCGCGCTTCCTCAACGCCGTGCTCGCGGGGGGAGCGCTGGGCGCGGCGGGGGCGCTGCTGCAGGGGGTGACGCGCAACCCGCTCGGCGACCCGGCCATCTTCGGGCTCACCGCCGCCGCCGGGCTGGCCGCCGCCGCCGCCATCGCGGCCAACCCCCAGATCCCGCGCTGGGGCATCGCCCTGGCCGCCGCCGGGGGCGGGCTCGGCGGGGCGGGCGCGCTCTTCGTCGTGGCCTCCCGCGAAGGCGTCTCGCCCATGCGCCTGGCGCTCGCGGGCGTGGCCCTCTCCGCCCTCTTCGGCGCGATCATCGTGGCCCTCCTCTCCAGCTCGCGCACCTTCCTGCAGACCAACCTGGGCTTCCTCGCGGGCGGCCTCTACGGCGCGGACGGGAGCGACCTGCGCGCCATCCTGCCCTGGGCGGCGCCCGCGCTGGCGGCGGCGCTGGCGCTCGCCGGACGCCTCAACCTGCTCTCCCTCGGCGACGACGTGGCCACGGGCCTCGGCGTGCTCGCCGACCGCACGCGGCTGGCCGTGCTCGCCGTGGCGGGGGTGCTCACCGCCAGCGCCGTGGCGGTGGCGGGCCTCGCCGGCTTCGTGGGCCTGCTCAGCGCGCACGTGGCGCGGCGCGCCGCCGGGGCCGACCACCGCTTCCTCGTGCCCGCCGCGGCGCTCACGGGCGCCATCCTCGTGAGCGCCGCCGACCTCGTGGCCAAGCTCGTCATCAGCCCCTCCGAAATCCCCATGGGCATCGTCACCGCCGCCGCGGGCGCGCCCTTCCTGCTCTACCTCGTGCGGTTCCGGGTGTAGCGCCGTGCGCCTCGCCGCCGAACGGCTGACGCTGCGCTACAACGGGCGCGCCGCCGTGCGCGACGTGTCGCTCGACCTCGCGGGGGGCGAGCTGGTGGCCATCGTGGGGCCGAACGGCAGCGGCAAGACGACGCTCCTGCGCGGCATGGCGCGCCTGCTGCGGCCCGCCGCCGGACGGGTGCTGCTGGACGGGCGGGAGTTGCGCGCCATCGGCGCGCGCGGCGTGGCCCGCCGCCTCGCCGTGCTCACGCAGCTCCACGACGAGGGCCTCGACCTCACCGTGGGCGAGCTCGTCTGGCGCGGGCGCGCGCCCTACCAGGACATCCTCCACCGCGCCCGCCCCGCCGACCGCGAGGCCGTGGCGCGGGCCCTGCGCGCCGCCGACGTGGAGGCGCTCGCCGAACGCCCCCTCGCCAGCCTCTCCGGCGGCGAGCGCCAGCGCGCCTGGATCGCCCTCGCCCTCGCGCAGGAGCCGCGCGCGCTCCTGCTCGACGAGCCCACCACCTTCCTCGACGTGCGCCATCAGGTGGAAGTGATGGCCCTCCTGCGCCGCCTCAACGAGGAGGGCATGACCATCGTGGCCGTCGTCCACGACCTGACGCTGGCCGGGCGCTTCATGCGGCGCGCCATCGGCATGCGCGACGGCGACGTGGCCTTCGACGGCCCCCCGCGTGAGGTCTTTCGCCCCGACCTGCTCGAGCGCGTCTTCGGCGTGCCCATGGACGTGCTCGCGGACCCGGCCAGCGGCCTGCCCGTGCCCCTGCCGCGCGCGCCCGCCCCGCCCGATGCGCCCCCCTAGCGGAAGGCGTTGTAGAGGGCGTCGTTGTCCCCGGCCCACAGGTCCGAGGTCACGCCCGCGACGGCCACGATGGCGCGGTCGCTCGCGATCGTCATGCCACCGCGCAGGCAGGCGGGCGCGGCGTTCAGCCCGTTCAGCGCGGGATCGTCGAGGGCTTGGTCGAGCACGATCAACCCCGTGACGCGCACGGTGGCCGTGTAGACGGCGGCGCCCGCGCAGCCGCGCATGCCCGTGGTGGGGTCGTTCGCCGCCGTGATGCGCAGGTTCGCCACGCCGCCGTCCGCCACGGCGATGCTCACGCTGCTGTTGAAGCCGTCGCGCTCGTCCGTGCGCTCGGCGTTGCGGAAGATGAGCGGGAGCTTGAGCGTGCGCGCGGCGCGTTCGGCGGGAACGCCGTTCACCGCCGCGAAGGGCGCCTCCTCCTCGGCTGCGCCCGCCTCCGCCGTCTTGCCGCGCAACAGCACGGCAGCCAGCGGCAGGCCGGATTCGATGACGGCCGAGCCGCGGAAGCCGTCGGGCAGCTCCGCGCTGTCGCGCACGTCGTGGCCGCGTCCCGCCCCCGCGGGCACCTCGACCGACACCGTGACCGTCACCGGCTCGCGCCCTTCGTCCGCCGCGCCCGTGTAGGTGATGCGCGCCGTGGTCGCCTCGCGCCAGGGGTTCATGAAGACGTATTCGGTCCAGGAGCCGTCCTCGGTCTTCTGGGCGATGGGCAGGATCATGCGCGTCGAAAGGTCGTCGGTGGCGGAATCGCGCGCGCCCGCGAGGAAGCCGTCGTAGGCCGCCAGCTGCCTGCCGTCGCGGCGGTAGACGTCGGCGGCCACGGTGACCGGCGCGGTCGCGTCGATGGTCACCGCCATGAGCGTGTTGCGCGCCACCGCGGGCATGGGCAGGGCCCCGTCCACGCGCGTGGGCGCGAGCGTCAGCTGGCCGTTCGGCTGGATGGGACGGCCCCCGTTGGGGCAGACGCGGTCGTACACGCTGCGGTCCGTGACGGTGCGCCGCCCCTCGGTGCCCAGCCGGCCGCGGTTGGGATGGAAGGCGTAGGTGAGGCCGATGCAGGCCACGCGGTCGCTCCCGTTGGCGATCGCCAGGCGGGTGTTGATCGCGTCCCCCGACGCGGTCTCCAGGCGGTTGGCCACGTAGGGCAGGACGACGCGCGTGCCGCCGCGCGCGGTGGCCGTGTGGATGGAGTAGGAGCGCACGCCGTCCGGCCCCGTGATCTCGCGCGTGAGCAGCGCGTTCATGGGCTGGTCGCTGGAGAGCGTGCCCACGCCGCGGAAGCCGGGCACCAGCCCCCCGTTGAGCGCGTGCGCGAACGTGCGCGATCCCCCCAGCGGCACGTTCGTGAACACCTGGCTCGCCGCCGTGATGAGCACGCCCCCCGGCGTGTGGAAGTCCATCACCATCACGGAGGGCGCGTCGCCGTCGTTCTGCGCGATCACGCTCGTGTTCTCCGCGCTGTCCGGCAGCAGCGCCGGGAGGACGTGGGGACGCGGGGGCGCGATGCCGTCGGGCGCGGACGGGCCGCCCAGCGCGACCGCCGCCGCGCCGCCCGTCGCCGCCAGCAGCAGGAGCGCCAGCGCCGCGAGCGGGGCGCCGGGACGGAAGCGGATGCGGGACAGGGGCATGGGCCTCTCCCTAGGAGTGTCGCGCGCGCCCCGTCCGCGGTCAATGCGGGCCGCGCTACTCCAGCATGTTCAGCAGCTGGAAGACGATCACGAAGCCCGCCGCCGCCGTCACCATGATCACGACCAGCCGCGTGCCGCGCACGCCGCCATTGTGCCCGTCCCGCGCCGTTTCCGCTTCCTTTCCCCGCCGCTCGCGCCCGCCCGCGACATGCGGGAACATGGGGCCATGCGCGCGCCCGCGTTCATCGCCATCGCGCTCGCCGCCGCCGCGACCCTCCTCGCCTGTGGCGGGAGCGCCGACGCGCCCGACGCGCCGCAGCCGCGCGAAACGACCGCCGCCACGCAGGCTCCCGCCGCCGCCGCCACGCCGTCCGCGACCGCCGTCGCCGCCCAGCCCGCGGCCACGATGTCCGCGGCCACGGAGCCGCCCGCCGCCGCGGCCCGGCCCAGGGTCTACTTCATCCACGCCGAATGGTGACCGAACTGCAATCGTCTCCGTCCCGTGTGGGCGGACCTGCAGGAGGAGTACGCGGGGCGGATCGAATTCGTCACCGTGGACCGCGATACCGACGAGGGCTCGGCCTTCGCCCGCTCCCACGGCATCGACTACCAGCCCGGCTTCGTGGTCATGGACGCCGCCGGGGAGACGGTGTACGCGGCGCTCGGCCCGTGGCGGGACGACGACCTGCGCGCGCTCGTGCGCTCCGTCGCGCCCTAGCCGCCCGCCGCCGCCATCAGGCGTCGCGCCCGCTCCACCAGCACCGGCACGAACCACTCGAAGCGCGCGCTGTCGGGGTTGGCCGCCGTCGCCTCGAGATGCTGCATGTACAGCCCCTCGAGGATGACGGCCAGCTTGAACACCGCGAACACGTGGTAGAAGGCGGCGCGCCGCATGGAGCGCCCGCTCGCCTCCTCGTACCGGGCGATCAGCTCCTCGTGCGTGGGGAAGCCCTCGCGCGCGCTCAGGTGCGCGGGCGCCTCCCAGCCCGGCGGCGGGGGCGGATCGCCCGGGTCGCCCCAGTAGGAGAGCAGCCAGCCCACGTCCGCCAGCGGGTCCCCGATGGTGGCCATCTCCCAGTCGAAGATGGCGATCACGCGCGGCTCGCGCGCGTCGAACATGACGTTGTCGAGCCGGTAGTCGCCGTGCACCACGGTGGCGCCCGCGTCCTCCGGCAGGCGCGCGCGCAACCACGCCGCCACGCCGTCGATGCCGGGCAGGTCGCGCGTGCGCGGGCACGTCAGCTCCCACTGCCCCGTCCAGCGGCGCAGCTGCCGTTCGAGGTAGCCCCCCTCACGCCCGCGCAGCCCCGCCGCGCGCCAGTCCACGGCGTGCAGCTCGGCCAGCGCCGCGATCAGCTCCTCCGCGATGCGCCGCCGCCCCGCAGGCGTGTCGTAGGCCGCCGGGATGCCGTCGCGCAGCATCGCCCCGAAGCGGCGCTCCATCAGGTAGAAGGGCGCGCCGATGACGGATGCGTCCTCGCAGGCGACGACGGGCGCGGGCGTGCGCGCGCGGCCGCGCAGCGCGGCCAGGAAGCGGTACTCGCGCAGCACGTCGTGCGCCGTGGGCAGCAGGGGACCGGCGGGCGGGCGGCGCAGCACCCACGCCTGCTCCCCGCGCGTCACGTAGTAGGTGAGGTTCGAGGAGCCGGCCACGTGCCGCTTGCAGACGAGGGGCGCGCGCGGCCCGGGCACGCGCTCGGCGAGGAAGCGCTCCAGCGCGGGAACGTCGATCAGCCCGTCCGCGCCGCCGTCCGCCATGGCCTCGTCCGTCCGCGCGCTAGAGCGTGGCGAAATCCCAGCCCGCGCCCTCGCGGAAGCTGCGCAGGATGCGGCGCGAAACGACCATGCGGTGCGTCTCGTCGGGGCCGTCGTAGATGCGCGCGCTGCGGGCCGCGCGGTACATCGATTCGAGGGGCGTGTCCCCGCTCACGCCGCGCGCCCCGTGCGTCTGGATGGCGCGGTCGATGACGTCGTGCAGCACCTTCGCGCCGAAGAACTTGATGGCCGAAATCTCCACGCGCGCCTCGTCGCCCGCGTCGATCTTCTCCGCCGCCCGCAGCGTCAGCAGGCGCGCCGCCTGGATCTCCGCGTACGAATCGGCGATCCAGTTCTGCACCGTCTGCTTCTCCGCCAGCGGCCCGCCCCGGACCTCGCGCCCGAGGGAGTAGTCGCACATCAGCTCGAAGGCGCGCTGGCTCTGCCCCAGCCAGCGCATGCAGTGGTGGATGCGCCCCGGCCCCAGCCGCTTCTGGGCGATGCGGAAGCCGCCGCCCGCCTCGCCCAGCACGTTCGTGAGGGGCACGCGCGCGTCGCGGTAGCGAATCTCGCAGTGGTGCCCGTCCGTGTCCCCCATCACGGGCACGGGGCGGATGACGTCGAAGCCGGGCGTGTCCGTGGGCACGATGATCTGGCTCATGCGCCCGTGCGGCGGCTGCTCCGGCTCGGTCACGCACATGACGATGGCGAAGGAGGCGTTGAGGGCCCCGCTCGTGAACCACTTGTGCCCGTTGATCACCCACTCGTCGCCGTCGCGCACGGCGCGCGTCTGCAGGTTCGTGGGGTCGGCCCCCGACACCTCGGGCTCGGTCATGGAGAAGCAGGAGGTGATCTCGCCCGCCACCAGCGGCTTCATCCAGCGTTCGCGCTGCTCCGGCGTGCCGAACTGCCAGAGGATCTCGGCGTTGCCCGAATCGGGGGCCTGCGCCCCGAAGGCGCGCGGGGCGTGGGGACTCCGCCCCAGCAGCTCGTTCATGTACACGTAGGGCATGAAGCCGATGCCCATGCCGCCCGCTTCGGCGGGCAGGTGCGGCGCCCACATGCCCATGTCCTTCACGCGCGCCTGCAGGTCGCGCATGAGCGCCGCCGCGCCCTCGTCCCCCGCGCCCAGCGCCTCCTCGTTCGGGTAGACGTGCTCGTCCATGAACGCCCTGGTGCGTTCGCGGAGGTCCTCGATCTCCGCTGCGCCCAGCGCGGCCCGCGTTTCCGTCGCCACGGCTCCACCTCCGGTCGTTGACGCCCGCGACTCTACCAGTGCGCTAGAATGCGCGCCCGCCACGTGGCGGACGAGGAGGCTCCCGTGCCCGTCGGACCGAACGATCTCGAAACCGCCCGCAAGCTCTTCGAGGAGGGCGGCTGGAGCAGCGGCGACGCCTACGGCCCCGACCAGTGGTTCGCCGGGGACGCTGTCATGCGCGACATCGTGGGCCACGCCGGGGCCCTCAACGGCCTCGATGAGATCCGCGAGTTCTGGGCCAGCAAGCGCGTGGGCATCACCCTGCGCGTCCCCGTCGAGGAGCTGTACGTGGCCGAGGGCCACCGCGGCGTCGCCGTGCTCTGGATGGCCTACGGCCAGATCGCCGACGAGGAGCACGAGCACTACGGCAAGTGGTTCACCTTCGAGGGCATGTCCCGCCTCGAATTCAACGACGAGGGCAAGGTCACGCTCGAGGTCGACTACCACCACGGCGTCCAGGGCATCACCGACAGCTGGGTGGCGCACTGGAACGCGCGCCGCGCCCGCCCCTGGACGGAGCTGGGGAGCATCACCGGCGCCTGACGCGCGGCGCTCAGGACGCGGATTCGGGGGACGCCGCCCCGACAGTGGCGGCGGCATCCTCCGCCTCCCGCCGCGCCAGCGCGTCCAGGTAGACGGCGCGCACGGCGAAGGCCTGCCGCACGTCAGCCACCACTTCCTCGAAGAACTCGTCGCGGTACTCGCGGTTGGCGAGGATGCTGACCGTGAAGTAGAAGCCGGAGAAGGTGCCGAGGAAGAGCGCCACGCGCAGCAGCTCCGCCGTCACCGCCGCGCCCTCCGGGCCGCCCAGCCGCAGCAGCGTCTCCGGCGGCTCGCCGTTCCACGCGGCGATCAGGTTCTCGTCGATGGCGGCCAGGCCGAGGACCAGCAGGAAGACGGCCACGAGCACGCTCACGAAGAGGACGCGCAGGGAGAGGGCGAAGAGCACGACGAGGCCCGCATTCAGCCACTGCCGGCGGCCCAGCGGCTCGTCCAGGCGGACGGCGGCGTCCGTCACGGGCACGCCCTCCACCGGCGTCCCGCGCACGAGCCCCGCCACCTGCTCCGCGCTGGCGAAGCGCCCCAGCTGGCCCAGCTCGGCGGGCAGGCGGGAGATGAGGAAGGCGCCGCCCATGAGCCCGAACACCGCGATCACGAGGTTGCGGGAGCCGCGCTCCAGCCCGCTGGCCACGTTCCACACCTCGGAGTTGATGAAGAGAAAGGTGAGGAAGAGGAGCAGCAGCGGCAGCGCCCGCGCGAACAGCCCGATCACGTCGCGCATGTCGCGGAAGAGGCGCCGCACGGCCCAGCCCAGCACCGGCAGCAGGGCGAAGCTCACGGTCACGTAGACGATCCCCAGCACGAGCAGGTTCATCAGCACCTGCCAGACCGCGATGGCCCACAGGTTCTGCACGACGCCGGTGAGCAGCGACGGGGCCAGCACGAACACGGCCAGCTGGGCCACGCCGGCCCGCGCGGGCATGCGGAAGGGGTTGCCGCGGCGCAGCGAGACCGCGCCTCCCCACGCGCCCGCCACCAGCGCGATCATGCCGATCATGGTCAGGGCGTTGGCCCACCACGGCCATTCCGTGTTGATCACCGTCAGCACCTCGATGAAGAGGACGACGGTGAGGAAGGGCAGCCCCCGCGTGAACACGGCGCGGCGCGGGTTGTAGTCCTCGATGAAGTGGGGGATGCCCTGGCGGCGGAACCACGCCTCGGTGGCCGCGATCGTCTCGCCGGTCATGGAGGGCGGGCGCCGCTACTCGCTGGGGTAGAGGGGGTGGGCGGGGGCGTCGGCCGCCGCCGCTTCCGTCGCCGCCAGCATCGCGCGCAGGCGTTCGCCCTCGCGCGTCCGCTCCTCCGGCGCGAGCGCCCAGGCGCGGCGCGCGATGCCGCCCATGCCGTGCGCGCTCCACGCCACCGCGAGCGCCTCCACCTCGTCGAGCACCTGCGCGGGCACGGCCTTGCGGGGCAGACGCAGCTCGGCCGCGCGCGTCCACGCCGCCGCCAGCCCCGCGGGCGTGGGCGCGCCCTCGCCGAGGTCAGCCACGGCGGCGCGCAGCCGCGCGATGGTCGGCGCCAGCTGGGCGGCGGTGTAGACGGCGTCGTGGTCGTGGCGCAGCGACGGCGGCAGCTCGAAGTTGACCGGCACGCGCGCAGTCTAGCGCGGGACGTGAGGAAGCGGGCCGCTCGCGCGGCCCGCTTCCGGGGGAGGGATGGTTCGGGGCCAGGGGAACCTAGCCGGCGATGGTGATCTGCTTCGGCTTGGCCGCCGCCGGCACGGGGATGCGCAGCGTGAGCACGCCGTTGGCCAGCTCGCCGTTCACCTCCGCGTCGCGCAGCACGCCGGGGAGGGCCAGCCGCCGGCTGAGCGTCGACCAGCACCGCTCGCGGCGGTGGTAGCGCTCGTCCCCGGAGGCCTCGGGCGAGCCGTGCTCGGCCTTGATGGAGAGCACGCCCTGGTGGAGCTGGACGTCGATCTCGTCGCGGCTGAAGCCCGGCAGCGAGGCGCGCACGATGAGCTCGCTGTCCGTCTCGGAGATGTCCACGCCCAGCGCGCCCTCGTCGAAGGCGCCGCCGCCGTCCATCGCGCCGAGGGCGCGGCTGAAGAAGCGGTCGAAGAAGTCCCGGGGCGAGTCGAAGGGGTCGTAGCGGACCATGCCTGCCATATCGTTCTCCTTTTCTCTCACAATCTGGTTGTGAAGGTTGGATTGATTATCTGTTCATCCGGCGCTCCTGTCAAACGATTGCCAGACGCACCCCGAAGCCGCCTTGACCTTTCCTTTCCCCTTCACCGTACCATCGGGTATGTCCGAAGCGTCCGACCGCCTCGAAGCCGCCCGCCGCGACCTCGCCGCCGCCGAACGCGAGGCCGGGAACGCCGCCGACGCGCTCCGCAACGCGGAACACGGCGTCATCCACGGGGGCATCGCGCCCGGGGGCCTCGCGGGGCTGTCGGAACTGGCCGCGGGCCACGCGCAAGCGGCGCGGGCGCACGGCGAGGCCATCCTCGTCGGGCTCGGCGGCATCGCCAACGCCGAGGGCCACGACGCCATCGACTCCGGCGAGCCGATGAGGCTCCTCATGGAGTCCGGCGGCCACGCGAAGGCCGCGGAGGAGAGCGCCGAACGCGTCGCCCGCATCGCCGCCGACCCCGTGACCTGGCTGCTCGCCGAGGCCCGCCGCCACCGCGCCGCCGCCGAAAGCCAGGCCGAGCGCGCGGAGCACGTCGGCGACCGGTACGCCGCCTACCTGGCGGCCCGTCGCGTGGTGCGCGCCGCCGCCATGACCGCGCTCATGGCCGGGGCCGTGGCCCGCCGCGCGCCCGCCTCGAACGAGGCGCGCATCGCCGCCGAGCACGCGCGCGCCGCCCGCGAGGCGGAGGAGCGCGCCGCGCCCCGTCTGCCGCCGGGCCTCGCCGACGAGCTGCGCGCGGACCAGCGCGGGAAGGCGGGGGCCTGACCCCTACGCCGGAACCGGCTCCGGCGCCTTGTCGAAGAGGATGTGCAGCTCCTGCAGCCCGCGCAGGATGTAGCTGGGCTCGTGGCGCGGCGCGGGATGGTCCGGATCGAGCCGGAAGTTCGTCATGCGCCGCAGCACCTCCTCGAAGGCCACGCGGATCTCCAGCCGCGCGAGGGCCGCGCCGATGCAGTAGTGCGGCCCCGCGCTGAAGGCCAGCTGGTTGCGCGCGTTCTCGCGCTCCACGTCGAAGCGCGCCGCCTCCGCGAACTCGCACTCGTCGCGGTTGGCCGCGCCGTAGATGAGCATGAGCGTGGTCTTCGCGGGCAGCGTCACGCCGCCCAGCGTGGTCTCGCGCGTGGTCGTGCGGAAGAGCGCCCGCACGGGCGACTCCACGCGCAGCGCCTCCTCCGTCATGTTCCCGATCAGCTCCGGGCGTTCGCGCACCTTCGCCAGCTGCTCCGGGTTCTCGATGAACAGCAGCATGGCGCTGCCGATGAGGTGCGCGGTCGTCTCCTTCCCCGCCACCTGCAGCTGCTGGATGATGCTCAGGATCTCGGCGTCGTTGAGCGGGCGCGATCCCTCGTCCGTCTCCAGCTCGGCCGTGGCCAGCGTGGTGAGGATGTCGTCCTTCGGATCGCGGCGGCGCTCCTCCGCGCGCATGAGGAAGTACTCCTGCATCTCCAGCCCCGCGCGCAGCACGTCGCGCTCCTCCTCGGGCGGGATGGTGCGCTCGATGCCGCCGATGGCCAGGTCCGCGCGCTTCTTGAAATCGCGCAGGTCCGCGCGGGGCACGCCGATCTGGTCCGCGATCACCGCCATGGGCAGCTCGTCCGCGAACTGGCTCGTGAAGTCGGCCTTGCCGTCGTCGATGAAGCCGTCGATGAGGTCGGTCACGATCTCGCGCACGTAGCCTTCCATGCCGGCCACGCGGCGCGCCGAGAGCGCCTTGTTCACGAGCGAGCGGTAGCGCGCGTGCCAGGGCGGGTCGGCGGCGAGCAGCGTGGCCGCGCCCGAACGCGCCGTCTTCGCGCGCAGTTCCGCCATCTCCGCGTCCTCCGGCTCCGTCCCCATGCCGGGCAGGTCGGCGGGGCCCGTGGGCATGGCCGAGGAGTAGGTGGCGGGGTCGTGCACCACCTCGCGGAGGAGGTCGAAGGTGCTCACCACCACCAGCCCCATCTCCGGGATGGGGTGCACCGGCGCCTCGGCGTGCAGCGCCTCGTAGAAGGGGTAGGGGCACTCCAGCGTTTCCGGGTCGAGCGGGTTGAAGTCGGCCAGCGCCATCGCGGTTCCTCCTGCCGCCCGGGCACGGGCGGAACGGCCCAACCGTACGCCGTTCGGGGGGTTCCGCGCTAGAGGATCTGGGAGAGGAAGAGTTTCGTGCGCTCCTCGCGCGGATCGTCGAAGAAGCGGTCGGGCGTGCCCTGCTCCACCAGCGCGCCCTCGTCGAAGAACATCACGCGGTCGGCCACGCCCCGCGCGAAGCCCATTTCGTGCGTCACCACCACCATCGTCATGCCCGACTCGGCCAGCTCCTGCATCACGTCCAGCACCTCCTTGATCATCTCCGGGTCGAGCGCCGAGGTGGGCTCGTCGAAGAGCATGATTTTGGGCTGCATGGCGAGCGCGCGGGCGATGGCCACGCGCTGCTGCTGCCCGCCGGAGAGCTGCGCCGGGAACTTGTCGGCCTGTTCGGGGATGCCCACGCGCTCCAGCAGCTGCATGGCCTGCTCGTCCGCCTCGCGCTTGGGCTGGCGGCGCACCTTGCGCGGCCCCAGCGTGACGTTGTTGAGCACGGACAGGTGGGGGAAGAGGTTGAACTGCTGGAACACCATGCCCACCTCGGAGCGGATGGCGTTCAGGTTGCGCACGTCGTCGTTCATCTCGATGCCGTCGATGACGATGCGCCCGGCGTCGTGCTCCTCCAGCCGGTTGAGGCAGCGGATGAAGGTGGACTTGCCGGAGCCGGACGGCCCCAGCACGACCACGATCTCGTGCTCCTTCACGGACATGGTCACGTCGTCCAGCGCCTGGAAGTCGCCGAACCACTTCTCCACGGCCTCCGTGACGATGATGTCGGGCGCCCCCGCCGTTTCGCCGTCCATGCTCGCGCTCCTTTCCCGAATCCTACCGCTCGCCGATGCCCAGCGAGCGCTCCATGCGCTGCGAGACGCGCGACATGACGAAGGCCACGATCCAGAATACGACCGCCGCGAAGACGTAGACCTCGATGCGGTTCTCGATGAACTCCGCCTGCGCGATGGCGGCCCGCGAGTTCCCCACCAGCTCGCGCAGGGGCAGGATGATCGAGATCAGGGCCGTGTCCTTCCACAGGCTGATGGCCTGCCCCACGATGGGCGGGATGGAGATGCGCAGCGCCTGCGGCAGCACCACCAGCTGCAGCGTGCGCATCCGCCCCAGGCCCACCGCCCGCGCCGCCTCCGTCTGCCCGTGCGGCAGCGCCTGCAGCCCGCCGCGGATGTACTCGGCGATGTAGGCGGCGGTGAACACCGCCAGCACCACCATCGTGCGCACGATGAGGTCGCCCCCGATCACGTCCTCGAGGATGAACAGGGCCACGAACAGCCAGCCGATCAGCGGCGCCCCGCGGACGACCTCGATGTAGGCCGTGCACGTCCACGAGATGGCGCGCAGCGAGGAGGCCCGCCCCACCGCCAGCGGGACGGCCAGCAGCAGCCCCCCGGCGATGCCCACCGGCGCGAGGATCAGGTTCAGCATGAAACCGCCGAACTCGTTCGTGCGCGCGCCCCCGCCCGCCATCAGCAGGATCAGCACGGCGGGCAGCGCCAGCGCCAGCGCCGCGCCCGTGGCCCAGACGGCGATCGTGCGGGCGCGTCCCGCCTCCCGCGGGACGAGGCGGCAGGCCAGGTAGCCCGCGAAGAAGAGCGTCAGCGCCGCCGCCGACCAGATGGTGGAGGCCCAGCCCGCGTCCCCGTGCTTGGTCAGGAAGAACAGGAACGCCGCCGCCAGCGCCACGAAGAGCAGGTCGCGCCGTCCGAGGCTGGCCCAGAGGCCGAAGGCCGCGCCGATGAGGGGGAAGACCAGCGCCACGCTCAGCCACAGCCGCCACTCCTCCTCCTGGGGGAAGCCGCCCGCGAACAGCAGCCAGCGGTTCACCGTGATCACGCGCCAGTCGGCGGCGAAGAGCAGGTAGACGAGGAGCGCCAGCAGCGCCCCCACGGCGGCGAGGCTGAGCAGCGTGGCCGCCGACTGCGCGGGCGAGGGGAAGAGGTTGTCCCGCGCCCACTCGCGCGCCCGCGTCCGCCAGGGCCGCTGCGCCCGCACGCGATGCGGCGGCAGCACCACCTTGCGCGCGCCCCCGACCGCCGGTTCCGTCATGGCCGTTCTCCCCTACACCCGCGTCAGCGTCAGCCGCGCGTTGACGATGTTCATGATGGTCGAGATCGCCAGCGACATGAGCATGTAGGTGACGATGATGAGCAGGAACACCTCCACCGCGTGCCCGATCTTGTTCTGGATGATGTTGGCCACGAAGAAGAGGTCGAAGTAGGAGACGCCCGACGCGAGGCTCGAGTTCTTGCCCGCGTTCAGGTACTGGTTCGTCACCGACGGGATCATCTGGCGCAGGGCCTGCGGCAGGATGACGAGCGTGAGGCGCTGGTAGCCGGAGAGGCCGACGGCGTTGGCCGCCTCCGTCTGCCCCTTCGGCAGCGCCTGGATGCTGGCGCGCACGATCTCCGCGATGAACGAGGCCGTGTAGATGGTGAGGCCCAGCGTCAGCGCCGTGAACTCGGGGCGCAGCGTCAGCCCCTCCATGTAGTCCGTGCCGCTGAGCACGGGCACGTCGATGGTGAGGGGCAGGCCCAGCGCGAGGAAGCTGGCCAGCGCCGCCCCCGCGAACAGGCGCACGGCCCAGCGGTTGGGATGGTGCGGCTGGCCCGTCTCGCGCTCCAGCTCCTGCCGCCGCCGCCGCACGAGGAAGGCCGCCGCTCCCGCCGCCGCCAGCGCCCCCGCCCAGATGGCCGTCATCCATTCCGGCCCGCCGTAGAGGCCCCCGTCCGGCTCCGGCCAGGGAACGGCGATGCCGCGGTTCGAGAGGAAGAAGGCGTCGCCCACGTTGATGGCGCTCTCGATGCGGGGCAGGCCGAAGAGCACGATCGCGTACCACAGCACGATCTGCACGAAGAGGGGCGTGTTGCGGAAGACCTCCACGAACAGCATGGCCAGCTTCGCCACCAGCCAGTTCGGGGAGAGCCGCGCCACGCCCACCGCCACGCCCAGCACCGTGGAGAGCAGGATCGTCACCACCACCACGCGCACCGTCGCCCAGATGCCCACCAGGTACATCGTGAAGCGCGTGTTGGTCGTGCCGTCCACGTTCGTGAGCCACTGGTTGCCCACGTCGAAGGCGGCGGGCTGGTTGAGGAAGCCGAAGCCGTAGTCGCGCCCCCCCAGCGCCTGCACCACGTAGAAGATGACCAGCGCCGTGACCGCGACGTAGACGCCCTGCGTCAGCAGGTCGCGGAAGCCGCGGCGAAAGACGAGCGGCGTGCGCGCGGGCGGCGGCAGCCCGCCGGGGATGGCCGTCATGCGGCGTCCGCGCGGCGGACGTTCCGGCGCTTCATGGCGCGCATCCTACCGGACGCGCGGCGCGAGGGATCGCCCGCGCGGCGGCGCGCTAGCGGTAGGGCGGCGCGTAGAGGATGCCCCCCTCCGTGTAGAGGGCGTTGAGCGTGCCCGCGCGCGGGATGCCCAGCCGCTCCACCGTGCGCGCGTAGATCTCGCCGTAGTTGCCCGTGGCCGCGATGGCGCGCCGGATGAATTGCGGGTCCACGCCGAAGCCGAGGTCGGCCACCTCGGCCTCCATCCAGGACGCCCCCAGCAGGCGCGCGATGGCGGCGTTGGGCGGATCCTCCGCCAGTGCCGCCACGTTGCCCCGCGTGACGCCGAGCAGCTCGGCGTTGATGAGCCCGTAGACGACCCAGTTGACCACGTCCTTCCATGCGGTGTCGCCGTCGTTCACGCCCGGCGCCAGCGGCTCCCGCGAGATGGTCAGCGGCAGGATGCGGTACTGCGAGGGGTTCTCCAGCTTCGAGATGCGCGCCGCCAGCCCCGACTTGTCGCTCGTGAGCACGTCGCAGCGGCGCGCCACGAACTGGTCCTGCGGTTCCGGCCACTCCCCCGACAGGGTCGTGTAGGGCAGCCCCCGCTCGCTGAAGAAGTCGTCCAGGTTCTGCTCCGTGGTCGTGCCCGCCGCCACGCAGATGGTCTTGCCCGCCATGTCCTCCGCCGTGTCGATGCCGGCGTCCGCGTGCACCGCGAAGCCCTGCCCGTCGTAGAAGGTGGTCTGGGCGAAATCGACCGCGCGCCCGGCGTCGCGCTGGGCCGTGATCGTGGTCACGCGCACGAGCAGGTCCACCTGGCCCGAGGCCAGCAGCTCGAAGCGCGCCTGCGCCGACGCGGGCACGTAGTCCACGCTGTCCGCGTCGCCCAGCACCGCCGCCGCGATGGCCTTGCAGAACTCGATGTCGAAGCCCGAATAGACGCCGTCCGGATCGCGGAAGCCGAAGCCCGGCAGGGTGTCCGTCACGCCGCACCGCAGCTCGCCCCGATCCATCACCGCCCGCAGCGCGCCGCCGTCGTCGCCAGCGTCGCCGTCGCCGTCGCCGCCGCAGGCCGCCGCCAGCAGCGCAATCGCCGCCAGCGCCGCCGCCAGCGCCCACCGTCCGTGCGTCATTCCGTGCTCCTTCTAGCGGTAGGGCGGCGCGTAGAGGACGCCGCCGTCGCGCACGAGCGCGTTCAGCGTGCCCGCGCGGGGGATGCCCACGCGCGCCACCGTGCGCTCGTAGATTTCGCCGTAGTTGCCGGTGGCCGCGATGGCGCGCCGGATGAATCGGGGATCCACGCCGAAGCCGAGGTCGGCCGCCTCGGCCTCCTGCCAGGACGCCCCCAGCAGGCGCGCCACGGCGGCGTTGGGCGGGTTCTCCGCCAGCGCCGCCACGTTGTCCCGCGTGACGCCGAGCTCCTCGGCGTTGATCAGCCCGTAGACGACCCAGGTGACGATGTCCTTCCAGCGGCGGTCCCCCTCGATCACGAACGGCGCCAGCGGCTCCTTCGAGATGAGCTGGTCCAGCACGCGGAACTCGTCCGCGCCCGGCAGCTGCGAGATGCGCGAGATGAGGTTGCTCTGGTCTCCCGTCCACACGTCGCAGCGGCCCGTCGTGAAGGCGTCCTGGTTCTCCTGGTCCTCGCCGCCCAGCGGCGTGTAGTCGAAGCCCAGCTCGGTGAAGTGGTCGTCGAGGTTCTGCTCCGTCGTGGTGGCCGACTGCACGCAGACGACGGCCCCGTCCATGTCCGCCGTGGAGCGGATGCCGGAATCGGCGGCCACGGCGAAGCCCTGCCCCGTGTAGAAGGTGATGGGCGCGAACTCCACGCCCAGGGCGGCGTCGCGCTCCGCCGTCACCGTGGTGGTGCGGATGAGCACGTCGATCTGGCCCGTGACGAGCAGCTCGAAGCGCGCGGCCGATTGCACCCGCACGAAGTCCACGGCTTCGGCGTCGTCCAGCACGGCGGCGGCGATGGCCCGGCAGAACTCCGCGTCGAAGCCGGAGACGGAGCCGTCGGAGGCGGTGAAGCTGAAGCCCGGGTGCGAGCCCTTCACGCCGCAGTAGAGGACGCCGCGTTCGGTGACCGCGCGCAGCACGCTGCCGTCTTCCTCGTCGGTCTCCGCGCCGATGCAGGCCACCGCGGCCAGCGCGAACGCCGCCAGCGCGGTCATGATGGCCAGTCCCCGCCGCCAATGCGTCAAGGCATTCCCCCGTGCGCGACGGGAGCGGGCGGGCGACTGCCCGGCCCGCTCCCGCGACGTTTCGTTCCGGCTCGCCGCCTAGCGGTAGGGCGGCGCGTAGAGGATGCCGCCGGAGCCCGGCGGGCAGTTGCTCTTGTCCTCCGTGTAGAGGGCGTTGAGCGTGCAGGCCCGGGCGATGCCGACCGGGGTCACCGTGCGCTCGTAGATGTCGCCGTAGTTGCCCACGGCCCTGAGCGCGCGCTGGACGAACTGCGGGTCCACGCCGAAGCCGAGGTTCGCGATCTCGCCGCCGCCGAAGCCCACGCCCAGCAGGCGGGCGATGGCGGTGCTCGGCGGCTCGTTGGCCATGGCCGCCACGTTGGCCTGCGAGACGCCGAGCTCCTCGGCGTTGATGAGGCCGTAGACGACCCAGTTGACCACGTCCTTCCACTCGCTGTCGTTGTCGCGCACGCCGGGGGCCAGCGGCTCCTTGGAGATGATCTGGCCCAGCACGCGGAAATCGCTCGCGTTGTCGAACTGCGAGATGCGCGAGGCCAGGTTGCTCTGGTCCGCCGTCCACACTTCGCAGCGGCCCGCCACGAAGGCGTCCTGCGTCTCCTGGTCCTCGCCCGGGATGGGCGTGTAGTCGAAGCCCAGCTCGGTGAAGTGGTCGTCCAGGTTCTGCTCCGTGGTCGTGCCCGACTGGACGCAGATGGTGGCGCCTTCCATGTCCGCCGTGGAGTTGTACGCCGAGTCGGCCCGCACGGCGAAGCCCTGGCCCGTGTAGAAGGTCGTCTGGGCGAAGTCGACCGCGCGCCCGGCGTCGCGCTCGGCGGTCACCGTGGTGGTGCGGATGAGCACGTCGATCTGGCCCGAGGAGAGCAGCTCGAAGCGGTTCGACGCCGAGGCGGGCACGAACGTGACCTTGCCCGCGTCGTTCAGCACCGCCGCCGCGATGGCCTTGCAGAACTCCACGTCGAAGCCGGAGAACTGGCCGCCCGGCGTGAGGAGGCCGAAGCCCGCCTGGCTGTCCTTGACGCCGCACAGCAGCTCGTCGCGGTCGATCACCGTCTGCAGCGTGTTGCCGCCGACGCCGTCCCCGTCCCCGCTGTCGCCGTCGTTGTCGTCGCCGCACGCCACCGCGATCATGGCGAGCACCGCCATGATCGCGACCGCGAACAGCCCAAAGCGCGTCCGTGCCACGAAAGCCCCCTCTGGCGCGTTCCCGCGCCGGTGTGTAGCCGCGCAGTGTACAGCGCGGGGGCCAACGCGCCAGCCCTCAGACGAGGGGCGCGCGCAGCGCCTCCGCCGTGCGCCGCGTGAAGCCGAGGAAGCCGCCCGTGCCGATGGCCACCATGTTGAGGCCGTGGTTGCGCCCCTCGTTGAACACCTTCAGCGTGGCGATGTTGGCGCAGGCCGCCTTCATGTAGTTGAAGACCTCCCAGTAGCGCAGCTCCGCGCCCCCGATGTCGAACGACTCCACCTCCCGCAGCAGGTCGAGGATCGTCTCCGGCGGCCCGAACATGCGCCCCTTGATGTAGGCGAAGAAGGCCACGTCCTCCATGGGGTCGCCCAGGTTCGACCACTCCCAGTCCACGTGCGCGACGATGCGCCCCTCGCGCAGGATGAAGTTGCCCGCGCTCAGGTCGCCGTGGTTGAGGCGCACGGGGCGCCTCGGTTCGGGCACGTTGCGCCGCAGCCAGGCGATGGCCTCGTCCAGCAGGGGCTCGCGCTCGTAGCGGTAGCGCTCGTAGCGGTCCTCCCACAGGTCGAGCTGCTGGAGCGTGCTCTCGCGCGTGTCGGCGGGAATGCCGAGCGCCTCCAGCCCCAGCGCCCCGGGCGAATGGCGGTGCAGCTCCCCGATGGAGGCCACGTAGAGGCGCAGGACGTCCCGCGCCCGCTCCGCGTCGGCGAGGTAGCCGAAGCCGCCGTCGCCCTCCACGCGCTCCGTCACCATGAAGGGGTAGCCGAACCAGCGCGGGTCGTCCTCCAGCCAGCGCGGCCTGGGCACGGGCACGGGGCCGCCGTGGAGCGCCCGCAGCAGCCGGAACTCGGGCTCGCTGGAGGTGCCCAGCACGCCCCCCTGCTCGATGCGGAAGACGAGCTCCGGCTCGTCCGGCTGGTCCGTGCGCACCACCAGCGTCTCGCGCGACTGCCCCGAGGCGAGGCGGCTCAGCGCGGTCACGCCCACGGGCCTGCCCAGCGCGTGCGAGAGGAAGGCGGCGGCCTCCTCGCGGCGCTGCTCCGGCTGGTAGGGCATGGCGCTACCTCCGCCGTCCCGGATAGGTGAAGCCGATGGGCTGCCAGAAGGCCGTGCGCGCCTCGTTGACGGCGAACAGGTCGGCGGTGACGCCGAGGCGGTCGGCGGGCAGCGCGGCGGGATCGGCGTCCGCGCGCGCGGCCTCCGCCGCCAGCGCCGCGCTGATGGCCTCGCGCAGGGCCGCGTTGCGCTCGCGCAGGGCCTCGAGCGACGCCTCCGCCGGTGCGTCGGGCACGGCCACGGCGCGCTCGCCGAGGACGTCGTTGGCCCGCGCCAGCGCCGCCGCCAGCCGCGCGTTCTCCTCCATCAGCAGTTGCGGCTCGCGTTCGGCGCGCCCCTCCAGGTGCCGCAGCATGAGCGCCATCTGCCCGCCCATGGCGTTGGCCCAGTCCGACTCCAGTTCGGGCATGAGCACGTCCTCCAGCACGTGGCGCATCCCCGCGATCAGCTCGTCGCTCGTCGGCCGCACGGACCCTCCCGCGCCGCGGCTCGGGCGGCGCGCCCGCATCATACCGTTCCCGCCCGCGGGCCGCTGGCGGGAAACGATCAAGTGCGTTAGTATCCCTACAGTTTTCATGGAGGGAGCAAACGCCATGAACAAGACCGAGCTGACGGCCGAGCTGGCCAGGAAGACCAGCCTCACCCACGCGCAGGCGGGGGAGGCGGTGGACGCCCTCTTCAGCACCGTGGCCGGGGAGGGGCTCATCGCCGGGCAGCTGGCCGCGGGCGACGACGTCTCCATCGGCGGCTTCGGCAAGTTCGAGACGCGCGAGCGGGGCGCCCGCCAGGCGCGCAACCCGGCGACGGGCGAGACCGTGCAGGTGCCCGCGCGGCGGGCTCCCGCCTTCAAGCCCGCCCGCAACCTGAAGGACTGCGTGGAGGCCTGACGCCGCGCGGGCGGGCGGCGCCCCCGCCGTCCGTCCGCCTCTTCACGCCCGCGCGCCCGCGCGCCGCTCCGGCTGTAGGATCGCGCCATGACGAAAGGGGCGCCGCCCCGGGGCGCGCGGCGCGTGCTGCTCGGCCCGCCGTGGCAGTGGGCCATCGTGCTCGCCGCGGTCGCTCCCCTGATCCTCGCCGTCGCCGCGTGGGGCGGGGCCTTCAACGCCGCCGCCGGGGAGCTGGCGCGCGACGCCCTGCGCGTCTGGGCCGCGCTGCTCCTCGCCGCCAGCGCGGCTTGGCTGGCCATCGTCCTGCCTGCCGTCGCGCTCAGCACCATCGCCGCCCGCCGCCGCGGCACGCAGGGCCTCGTGGGGCAGGGCGCGGCCCTCTTCTGGGCGGGCATGGGGCTCGTGCTCGTGGGGCTCGTCGCCGCCGTCGCCGTCTGGCTGGCCCTCGGCGGCTGGCCCCGCTAGCGCGGTGACGCGCAGAGGCCTCGCGCTGGCGGCGGCCCTCGTCGCGCTCACGCTCGCCTGCGATGGCGGCCCGCCTGCGGAACGCGCCTCCACCGCCACCATCGCCGCCACCCCGGACGCCCCGACGCCTGCTTCCACGGCCACGCCCACCCCCATTCCCGGGGTGGTCGCGCTGAGCGCGGGCGGCTGGCATACCTGCGCGTTGCGGGACTCCGGCGAGGCGATCTGCTGGGGAGACGACGAGTACGGGCAGCTGGACGTCCCGCCGGGGCGTTACCGATCGCTGAGCGGCACATGCGCCGTGCGGGAAACGGGCGAAATCGTCTGTTGGGGAGAGACCGCTCTTGTGCGGGATGCGCCCGTGGGGCGCTACCGCTCGGTGAGCGTGGGCTGGGAGCACGCCTGCGCCGTGCGCGAGACGGGCGAGATCGACTGCTGGGGAGAGACCAGCCACGGCTCCTTTGATGCGCCACCCGGAACGTACCGTTCGGTGAGCGTGGGCTACCTCTATGCCTGCGCCGTGCGCGAGACGGGCAAGCTGACCTGCTGGGGTATCCAAGACCTTGGCTACCCGCTCCCGCTGAACGCTCCCGCCGGGCGCTATCGGTCGCTGAGCGCCGCCGGTCAGTACGCCTGCGCCCTGCGCGAATCGAGTGAGATCGTGTGCTGGACCTCCCCCGACGGAGGCGGGCAATGGGACGGACCACCGGGCCGCTTCCGGTCACTCAGCACCGCCAACGAGTACGGCTGCGCCGTGCGCGAGACGGGCGAGATCGTGTGCTGGGGGGACAATCGGGACGCCCGCATGGATCCGCCTCCCGGCGCCTACCGGACGGTGGTTACGGGCCAGGCCCATGCCTGCGCACTGGCTGAAACGGGCGCGGTGGTCTGCTGGGGAGCGCCGGATCGGGGCCAGGCCGATCCGCCATCGGGAACGTACCGCTCCGTGAGCGCTGGTCTCTGGCATACCTGCGCCGTCCGCGACACGGGCGAACTCATCTGCTGGGGAAGAAACGACTACAACCAGATGGATGTGCCCTCCGGAGCGTATCGCCTGGTGGACACGGGCGGAGCCGCGACCTGCGCCGTGCGCGAGGCGGGCGAGATCGATTGTTGGGGTTCGAACTATCGCGGCCTGCTGAACGCGCCCGCCGGAACGTACCGCTCGGTGAACGTCGGCAGTCTGTACGCCTGCGCGCTGGACGAGGCGGGCGAAGCGGTCTGCTGGGGAGGACAAGACTGGGATGTCTTCTACCCGCCACCCGATTTCGGTCCGGGGCCCTGGCGCTCGGTGAGCTCAGGGGTATGGCACGTCTGCGCCCTGTGCGCCTCCGGGATCACGTACTGCCAGGGCGCGGGAGGCTACAGCCGTGATGGCGAGGACGAGTCGCCACTGGGGAAATACCGCTCGGTGAGCGCCGCCGCCCGGCACACCTGCGCCGTGCGCGAATCGGGCGAGCTGGCTTGCTGGGGCAGGAACGCCCACGGCCAGACGGACGCGCCTCCGGGGACGTACCGCTCGGTGGACGCGAAGGGAAACAACGCCTGCGCGTTGCGCGAGTCGGGCGAGCTGGCCTGCTGGGGCAGGAACGCCCACGGCCAGACGGACGCGCCTCCCGGCCGCTGGCGCGAGGTGTCGCTGGGGTGGTACCACGCCTGCGCGCTGCGCGAATCGGGCGAACTCGCCTGCTGGGGCACGATGCCGCCTGCCGCCGCTCGCGTGCCTGCGGAGCTGCGTTAAGTAGACGCGCGACGCGGGCGGCGCTCACACTTCCGAGAGCGCCACGCGGCGGCCCTCCAGACGGCTGCGGTGGGCGGCCTCGACCACGCGCATGTAGTGCAGCCCGTCCGCGAAATTGGTGAGCGTCACGGGCGCGCCGCGGCGGATGGAGTCCACGAAATCCCGTTCGACGCGCCATTCGCCCGCCGTGCCCGGGTCGGGGGGCAGCGGCGCGGGCGGCTCGCCCAGGGGCGCGAAGGTCAGGGCGTCGGGGCGCCAGTGGAGCGTGCCCGCCGAGCCGTAGACGGAGATGCCGTTGGCCTCGGCGGGCGCGGCGTGGAGGAGCGAGCCGAGGCGGTAGGTGACGCGCCCGCCGCGCTCCAGCTCGGCGAACGCGCCGAAGCTGTCGGGCACGGCGATGGCGGTCCGCTCGCCCGTCTCGGCATCCACGCGCTCGCGCACGAACACGGCGCCGTCGGCCAGCACGGAGCGCACGGGGCCGAGCCAGCGCGACGCGATCTCGACGTAGATGCCGAACTGCATGACGTTCATGCCGGAGAGGTCCGTGCGCTCGCGCCAGTGCAGAGGCGCGTCGGGGTCGAGCGCGCCGCCGCCGAGCACCGTGACGTGGGCCTCGCGCACCTCGCCGATGGAACCGTCGGCGAGCAGCCGCCGCACGGTGCACCAGCTGGCGAGGTCGAAGGGCGCGGGCACGAGCTGCGCCACGAGGTCGGGGCGGGCCCCGGCGGCGGCGAGCATGGCGCGCGCGCCGGCGGCGTCCATGGCCATGCGCGCCTCGCAGAGCACGTGCTTGCCCGCCTCCAGCGCGGCCACGGTGTACTCGCGGTGGCGCCAGGGCCAGGTGCCGATACAGACGGCGTCGACGTCGGGCGCGGCCAGCACGGCGGCGGGATCGGTCTCCACGCGGGGGATGCCGAACTCGTCGGCCACGCGCCGCCCGCTCGCCTCGCTGCGGTTGCACACGGCCGCCAGCTCGACCTCGCCGGTGGCGCGGAAACCGGGGATGTGGCGGCGCTTCATGTTGTCGCCCGCGCCGATGAGGCCGACGCGCAGGGGGGCTTCGTGCGGGGGCATCGCGCGCTCCTCTCCGGGCATGGCTGGCCTCCAGCGCCCGGGGGCGTAGTCTCTCACGGACACGCCGCTTTCGCAGGAGGAACGCCATGCCGGAAGAGCCGGGCATCTTCGAGGTCATCTACACCTGCCGCGCCATGCGCCGCATCAAGCCGGACCCCGTGCCGGAGGAGCTGCTGCTGAAGCTGGCGGACGCGGGCAACCACGGCCCCACGGGCTCGAACGTGCAGAACGTGCGCTGGGTGATCGTGCGCGACGCCGAACGCAAGCGCCTGCTGGCCGAGCAGAACCGCAAGCACCTCGGCGCCTACCTGGCGGCGGACCGCGTGGAGGAGCTGCCCCACCATCCGAAGGCGAAGCGCGACCGCATGCGCGAGGCCGTCGTCTGGCAGATGGACCACATGCAGGAGATTCCGGCGCTGATCGTGGCCTGCCTCGAATTCTCGGAGGCGCAGGCCGATCCGGGGCGCGCGGGCGGGGGCGGCTACGTGTGGCCCGCCGTGCAGAACGTGCTGCTGTCGGCGCGCGCGCTGGGGCTGGGGGCGGCACCCACCACGCTGGGCCTGCGCGACCGCGCGGCGATCAAGGAGATCCTGGACCTGCCGGAGACGGTGGAGGCCTACTGCCTCATCCCCGTGGGCTATCCGATGGGGAACTTCGGCCCGGTGACGCGCCTGCCCGTGGCGGACACGGTGCACTGGGACCGCTGGTAGCGGCGCTACAGCCCCAGTTCCCGCATGATCGCGCGGTTGCCGCCGTGGACCGCGGGCTCGCGGCACCAGATGGCGCGAAGGAAATCGAGCGCGCGGGCCGCGTCCGGCTCGTCGCTTAGCCCGACCATCTCCAGCGCGACCTCGTCGATGCGCTTCCGGTTCCCGTCCACGCTGGCGCAGGCGATGGGGCGCAACTCCAGCGCGGACAGTTCGGCGAGGCGTTCCCGCGCCACCGAGCGGGCGCGCTCGCCGGCGGCGGTCGCGGCGCCGAAGTCGGGCACGGGGAATCCGGCCAGCGCCTTGACCTGCATCCTGGCCCGTCCCGGCTGGGGCGTCTGCGCGTAGCAGGTGCGGAGCACCAGCCCGGGCGTGGCGTTGAGCCAGATGGCCAGCGCGGCCTTCACGGCCTCGTCGTCGCCGATGAGCGCCGTCCACGCCGACCCGCCCATCATGGGCTGCTCCGTTCTGGCCGCGGCCAGCGCCTGGGAGGTCATGCGCAGCGTGCGCGAGATGAAGAGGTCGCCGCGCTGCCCCAGCATCGCGCGCGCGCGGTCGTCGCCGTTGCCGTTCACGGGCTGCCCGGCATGCGTGGGGGCCACGGTCAGGCGCCGCTGGGTCCTGGCGCTCGCCGCCCACAGCGCCGGATACGTCGGAATGTCGTCCACGGGATCGAACGTGAACGCGCCGATACCGTCCCGGCCCCGCAGATGCCCGATCAGGTGGTGGGTGGGGCCGATTGCAACCGTCCGCCCGAGCGTGGTGGGCGGCAGGCCCAGACTCCATCCCGTACGGTCCTGCGGGGAATACAGTTCGCCCGCCATGAGGCGCGCGGCGACCGTCGCGAGGTCGTGGTTGCGCATGCCCACGGCGAACCAGGGGAAGCCCGGCTCGGGCGACGCCGCGCGCACCCAGCTCCCAATCACGCCGTCCAGGGCGATCACGTCCGCGTTGAGCCCCGGACGGACGGCAGCCGCAATCAGCCTGCGGTACCAGAAGGCCTCGGCCAGCGTGCGGGGCGGGGCGCTGAGGTTCACGCACAGGACGTTCGCGGGTTCGCCGTTGGGCCGCTTGCCGGCGATGAGCAGCATCTCGCGGATGTTGGTCTCCGCCGACATCATCTCCTCCTCGTGTCCCGTGAAGGCGATGGCCATGATGTCGTCGTACTTCCGCTCGATCGTCTTGCGGAACCCCGCCCAGGACTCCGCGTGCGCGGCGGTGAGCGGCAGCACGGTGGCGAACACGCCGTGCGGCTTCAGCTTCAGGTCGGCGAGGGCGGAGAAATCGGACGCCAGCCCCGCCTGCCCGTCGATCATCTCGTCGCCCCTGCGCCGCAGCCTGCCGCGGATGGCGCCCAGGCGCTTGAGGCTGCGTTCCCGCGCCCCCTCGTCGATGCCCGCGACGGCGAACAGCTTGCGGCCGCCGCGCGCGCGCGAGTAGGGCGGGTTCTGGATGACGAGGTCCTGGCTGCCGTCCGCCACCGTGATCGTGGCGGGCTGGCCGCCGTTGGCGGCGGCGTCGAAGCTGGTCCCGCCCAGCATGTTGGTCAGCTGCTCCCCCACGAGCAGCTCCAGCGAGCCGGTCTGCCCCTCGATCACGCTCACGGCGGCGATGTTGCTGCGCGAGTACTCGGTGGCGATGCCGGAGGACGACAGCCCCGAGGCGGTCATGTGCGCGGCGAGGGCGTTGATGTCGATGCCCGTGAGGCACTCCTCCATGAGCGCCTTGTGCAGGTCGTCCACGCGCCCGCCCGCCGATTCGTGGCGGTGGCGGATGTGCCCGTAGGCGGCGCGCAGGAGCGCGCCCGTGCCGCAGGCGAGGTCGGCGATGCGCAGCCCGCGCAGCGCGTCCGTGCCGGCCCAGTCGTCCACCGCCAACCGGTCCACGGCCAGCCCGGCCAGCAGTTCGGCGGTGACGGGCAGCGTGTAGTGCGCCGCCGTTTCCTCGCGGTCGGCCAGCAGTTCGGGGAAGAGTTCGCCCGCGAAATCGACGCGGTTGCCGAGCCGCGCCGACGCGATCTCGCCGGCCAGCTCGCCGAGGGCGGTGAGGGCGTCGCCGGCCTGCGCATCCGGAATGCCCGGATGCAGGGAGGTGAGCGCCGAGCTGAAGATGGCGCCGTAGTTCACCGAGAGGATCTTCCCCCACTCGGCGCGGATGGCGTCCCGGTTCACGCGCCCGCCGAGCGCGGCGTCCCGCACGTCCGTCACGGAGCGCAGCCCCGCCTGCGCCAGCGCGTCCGACTGCTCCGCCAGGCGGTTCTGCAGGCGCAGGGACGTCAGCCAGATGCAGCAGGCCAGCCGCAGCCCCTGATCGAGATCCTCCTGCCCTAGGCTGTGGACGATGGATTCGACGGTTCGCGCGCGGGTGCGGCCGCGCAGGTCGGCGGCGATGCCGGTGATGCGCATGCCCACCTCCCGCGCCATGCTGGAGACGAGGCCGGGCGGCGCGGTGGCGTACTCGCAGAGGCGGGCGAGGTCGTCCACGTCGCCGGTGACGAAGCCGCGCGCGGGCCAGCGCATGACGTCGCTTTCGAGCAGGGGCTTTCCCGCCGGTTCGTCGCCGCGGATGTTGGAGTACAGCACCACGAAGCGGAGGGGGACGTTTTCGGGCGTGGCGAACTCCCGCTCCAGCCGCGGGCGCGTCCAGCCGCGCGCCTCCTCGGGCAGGCCGACGGCGATGGCGGAGCGGACGGGGTAGGGCGCGCTGACGATGCGCTTGCCCAGCCGCCCGCGGGCGTCGGCGAGGGCGGGATCGCGCCACTCCGCCTCCACGGCCACGGGGTAGGAGTCGGGCGACTGCACGAGGATGTCGATCTGCTCGCGCGTGTCCTCCACGAGGCGCAGGCGCTGGCAGGCGATGGTTTCGGGGTTGTCCTCCCAGTAGCGCCGCCGCCGCCGCAGCTCTTCCGCGAGGACTTCGTTGAAGGCGTCCTCGCGCATTCCCCCGCCTCCGGGGGCGATGCCGGGGAGGGGGTTCTGTTCGTGCGCCTCGCCCATGCCGCCAGCCTACCGCACGCGCGCCCCCCGCGACCGGCGCAACCCCGCCGCGCGCGTACACGGCGGCGCCGTGTACGCACGGGAGACCCACACACTCTCCCCTCAGCCGCGCGCCAGCGCGGCGCTCTCCTCCTCCCTCACTCCTCGACTTCGCGGGCGAGGGCGGCGAGGGCGTCCGTGGCGAGGGCGTGCTCGCCCGCAGGCGCGGCCATGCGCGCGTTCGCGGCGAGGGCGTCGGCGGCGCGCTCCACGTGCCAGCCCCCGGCGGCGAAGAAGGGCACGACCGTGGCCGCGCGCCCGTCCGCCAGCGCGGGGATGGCGTCCGCGCGCGGCGGCTGATCGGTGAAGACCGCCTCCACGCGCGCGAAGCGGCCCGTCGCGCGCACGCGCCCCACCTGCGCGCGGAGGGCGCGGGCCGAGCGCGGGTCGCGCGGGTGGCCGTGGCCGAGGGCGAACACGGCGCCGTCCGCCCCCGCCCCCGCCTCCAGCGCGCGCGCGACGATGGCGTCCGCCAGCAGCGGGTGCGCGCCCAGCGGCCGGGCGAGCCGCGGCGCGCGCCCCCCGCGCCGCGTGAGCGCGCCCTCCAGCCCCAGCTCGGCGGGCACGACCTCGTTCACGAAGTAGCCCCCGGCCATGAACACGGGCACGACGACGATCTCGTCCGCGCGGCAGCCGTCGAGGGCGCGCGCGAGGGCGGGCTCCTCCTTCCAGAAGCCGGTGAGCACCTCGTCGAAGGCGCCGCTGGCGGCCAGCCGCCGCGCGTGGGCGCGCACGCTCTCGCCGGAGCGGGCGTCGAGGTGGGAGCCGTGCCCGGCGAGGAGCAGCGCCCGCCGCGCGCCGCTCACGGAGCGCCGAGGGCCTCGACGGCGGCGCGCACGAGGCCGTCGAGCGAGGGCGCGGCGGCTTCGCGGTCCACGCGCCCGAAGCAGTCGCGCACGGCGTCGGAGGTGCGCGGGCCGATGCTGACGAGGGCGCCGCGCGGGGCGGGGGCGTCCGCGCCGAGGGCCAGGCGCAGGGCGCGCGCCGAGGAGCTGCTGGCGAAGAGCACGGCATCCGCGCCGTCCAACTCGGCCAGCCGCGTGGCGTCGAGGGGCGCGGGGCGGTTCTCGTAGGCGGTCACGGCGCGCACGGCCAGCCCGCGCACGGCCAGCGCCCGCGCGAGGTCGGGCGCGGCCAGCGCCGACTGGAAGAGCGTGACGGCCTCGCCTCCCTCGGCGGGCAGGCGCGCGAGGGCTTCGGCGGTGGCGCGCGCGGGCACGAAGTCGGCGCGCAGCCCGCGTTCCGCGAGGGCGGCGGCGGTGGCCTCGCCGATGGCGGCCAGACGGCGTCCGGCGAGGGCGCGCGCGTCCAGCCCGCGCGCCGCCAGCGCGTCCAGCGCCGCCGCCACGCCGTTGGCGCTGGCGAAGACCCACCAGGCGGCGGGCGCGCCCACGGCCTCGCGCAGGGCGTCGGGGTGCGCGGGGCGCAGCTCGATGGCGGGGGCCTCGACCACGGACGCGCCCTCGGCCTCCAGCATGGCGGCGAGGACGCCGGCCCCGGGGCGGGCGCGCGTGACGGCCACGCGCCTGCCGGCGAGGGGGCCGGGCTCGAACCAGGCCAGCTCCCCGGCCAGCGCGGCCACCTCCCCCACCACCGTGACCAGCGGCGCGTCGAGCCCGGTGGCGGCCACGCGCGCGGCGATGTCGGCGAGGGCGCCGTGGACCGTGCGCTGGTCGGGGCGCGTGCCCCAGCGCACGGCGGCGGCGGGCGTGTCCGGCGCGCGTCCCTCCGCCAGCAGGCGCTCCGCGCATTCGCCGAGGGTGGCCGCGCCCATGAGCAGCACGAGCGTGTCCACCGCCGCCGCCGCGCGCCAGTTGGCGCCGCCCGCGCGCGCGTCGCGCCCGTTCACGACCATGAAGGCGCTGGCGGTCCCGCGGTGCGTGAGGGGGATGCCCGCCCAGGCGGGCGCGGCCAGCGCCGAGCTGACGCCGGGCACGACGGCGCAGGGCACGCCCGCCGCGCGGCAGGCGGCCAGCTCCTCGCCGCCGCGCCCGAAGACGAAGGGGTCGCCGCCCTTGAGGCGCACGACGCGCCGCCCCGCCCGCGCCCGCGCCACGAGCAGCGCCTCGATGTCGCGCTGGGACATGGCGTGCGCGCCCGCGCGCTTGCCCGCCTCCACGATCTCGGCGTGGGGCGGGGCCTCGCGCAGCAGGGCGCGGGGCGCGAGCGCGTCGCACACCACCACGTCTGCGCGGCGCAGCGCCTCCAGCCCCGCGCGCGTGACGAGGCCGGGATCGCCCGGACCCGCTCCCACCAGCCAGACGCCGCCGTTCACCGCGCCCCGTATGGTAGGCCACGCGACGGGAGACGCGCGCCAGCCGCCGAGGCCGTGGCGAGCCTGACGCTGACCGTCGTCGCCGTCCATCGCTGGGACGCCCCCGCGCAGGCATGGCGCTCGTGGTTCCCCGACGGCGAGACGCTGGGCGCGAACACGCTCGCCGCGTTCGAGCCGGGCCGCATCTACTTCGTCTCCGCCGAATGGCGGGAGCGGCCCGCGCGGAGCGTTGTACACTGGCGGCGGGCCCCCGTAGCTCAATGGAGAGAGCGCCTGGCTTCGGACCAGGAGGTTGTGGGTTCGACTCCTGCCGGGGGCGCCAGCGCGCCCTACAATGGCCCCGTGACCCCCGCCTTCACCGTGCTCGCCGGGGGCGTCGGCGCCGCCCGCTTCCTGCAGGGCCTCGTGCGCGTCGCCGATCCCGCGTCCGTGGCCATCGTCTCCAACGTGGGCGACGACGTGGAGATGTTCGGCCTGCACGTCTCCCCCGACGTCGACATCGTCATCTACTCCCTCGCGGGCGCGGTCAACCCCGAAACCGGCTGGGGCCTCGCGGGCGACTCCTTCGCCGTGGCCGACGCCCTGCGCCGCTTCGGCTACGACCGCTGGTTCAACCTCGGCGACCGCGACCTCGCCACCGCCGTGCACCGCACGCGCCTGCTGCGCGAGGGCCGCCCCATGCACGCCGTCGTGGCCGAACTGGCGCGCGCCTTCGGCGTGGACGCGGCCATCCTGCCCGCCACCGACGAGCGCGTGGCCACCGTCGTGCGCACGGCGGACGGCGAGCTCGCCTTCCAGGACTACATGGTGCGCCTCGCCGCCGAACCCAAGGTCACGGGCCTGCGCTTCGCCGGCGCGGAGGACGCCGTTCCCGCCCCCGGCGTGGCCGACGCCATCCGCGACGCCGGGCGGCTCGTCCTCGCGCCCAGCAACCCCTTCCTCAGCATCGGCCCCATCCTCGCCGTCCCCGGCCTGCGCGAGGCCGTGGCCGCCAGCCGCGCGCGCCGCATCGCCGTCAGCCCCATCGTCGGCGGCGAGGCCATCAAGGGCCCGGCGGCGCGGATGCTGGCCAGCCTCGGCCACGAGGTCTCCGCCGCGGGCGTGGCCGCCATCTACCGCGGCCTCATCGACGTGATGGTCATCGACGAGCGCGACCGCGCCCTCGCCCCGCGCATCGAGGCGCTCGGCCTGGCCTGCGCCGTCACCGACACCATGATGACCAGCCCCGAACGCAAGGCCGCCCTCGCGTCCTTCGTGGCGGGCCTCTAGCGGCGCGATTGCGCGATGCCCCGCGGCTGGCGATACTCGACGCATGGCCCTCGACACCAGCTTCCTCGCGCGCTGCATCGACGTGCTTGAGCGGGCGTTCGAGGAATTGCGGCTCCGGGATGAGGACGATCTCCTCTACGCGATCTACCGCGCGGCCTGCGTGAAGGAATTCGAGCTCGTGCTGGAGCAGTCCGGGAGCCTGTTGAAGAAGCGGCTGCGCCCGTTCTTCGCGTCCAACCGGCAGCTCGACGAATTGACGTTCAAGGACTTCTTCCGCCACGCCGTCAAACACGGCCTGCTCCCCGTGGAAAGCTGCGAACGCTGGTTCCGCTACCGCGACAACCGCAACGACACGGCGCACGTCTACGGCGAGGGTTTCGCCGAGGTCACGCTCACCCTCCTGCCCCAATTCATCGCCGACGCCCGGGAACTGGCCCGCGTCGTGGGGGAGAACGCGGATGACTGACCGCCTGAACCTGCCCCGCCGCTACCGCGAACGGATCGAGGCGCTGCTGCGCTCGCACGCGCCCGGCGTCGAGGCGTGGGCCTACGGCAGCCGCGTCAACGGCGAGGGCCACGAAGGCAGCGACCTGGACCTCGTGCTGCGCGCTCCGGCGCTGGAGCGCGTGCCCGACCGCGCGCTCCACGACCTGCGCGAGGCGTTCGCGGAGTCGAACATCCCCATCCTCATCCAGGCGCACGACTGGGCGGCGCTGCCGGAGCGCTTCCGCCACGAGATCGAACGCGACCACGTCGTGCTGGCGGAAGGTTGACGCGACCGGCTCCGCCCCGGATGCGCTATGATCGCGCCATGATGCTCCAGCCGGTCGAGGTCGAGGCGCGCGAGGGCTACCGCATCTGGCTGCGCTACGCCGATGGCGTCGCCGGAGAGGTGGACCTGTCCGACATCGCCGGGCGTGGCGTGTTCGCCGTCTGGAACGACCGCGCCCGGTTCGAGTCGGTCCGCATCGGCCCGGCGCGCGAGATCACGTGGGGCGGGGACGCCGAGCTGTGCCCCGACGCGCTCTACCTGCGCCTCACTGGCAATTCCCCCGAGGACGTGATGCCGGAGGCGCGGGCTGACGCTTGCGCCATGATCATCAGGAGTAACGGGTCTCATGACGATTGATAGGTCTTTTCTCCTGAATGCTCTTCTTCGCTACAATTTTCTTCCTAGTCAGACTAGGGATAGTGAGGATATCCCTCCCATGATCACGTCCAAATCTTTTTCCACTAGTACGGCAAAGCTGCTTAATGAAGAAGAGGCTCGTGAAAGTGGGTATGATTCTGTTGAATATAAGTTGACTCGTTTCAGCAAGGTTCCTCGCCTTCTTTCGATTCCCCATCCGAAGGCGTACGCAGACCTCGCCTTGTGCCTTGAGTCGCATTGGGACAAAATTTCTTACATTGATCAGGGAGAGAATAGTGTCCTTAGGATTCGCGAACATGCTGATGGAAGGATCCTGATCACGAATTATGATCAAGGATCCGGCGCGGATAAATGGGCAGTTGACAAATCTCTTGGCAAGCACTACAGGGTTCGCACAGATATTTCCAATTTCTACCCCAGCATTTACTCTCATGTGATTCCGTGGGCTCTTATTGGAATCGATAATGCCAAAAAGGACAAAAAGTCCGACGAATGGTATAACCAGATCGACAAATATGCACGGCAAACCAAGAGGAATGAAACAAATGGAGTTGCTATCGGTCCGGCAACATCCTATATACTGGCGGAAATAATTCTCACAAGAATTGATGCTGCCCTTTCTGAGGAATTTACATTCACTAGGTTCTCGGATGACTATACTGCATACTGTGATACTAGGGAGCAGGCAACCGAATTCATACTGCACTTGGCGGAAGAACTCGCGAAATATAACCTGATACTCTCTCCTCTGAAAACGTCGATTGATTCGCTCCCTCAGCCAATTTCTCCTGCTTGGATCACAGAGCTGCGGACTGCACTACCTGACAATCTGAGTTCACCGAAGGATGTCTATCAATACCTCAGTTTCGCAGTCGATCTGTCTCCAAAATTTCCTGATGGTAGCGTTATGAAGTACGCCATAAAGCAAATAATTGGTTGTGCAGATGAAGACCTTAATGTTGATATACTACGATATGGATTGAATATTGCAGTTCACCATCCAATAGTTTTGCCAGTCCTTTTGAAACTGATTAATCGGGTTCCTCGCTCCGATTTTAGCTATCATGATGTGCTATTCACTATTATGAAGGAACACATTCGATTCCGAAGGTCTGACGCTGTTTCTTGGCTGCTTTACTATTGCCGCATCCATAGGCTGCCAATCCCCATTGATATCGCCCGGTCTATCATTAGTTCTGGGGAATGTATACCGATGTTACTTCTCACTTCCATGGTGAATTCCGAGGATTATCTCGAAGATATACTTTCGTTTGCTACCAAGATCGATCAGAATGATCTCTACGGCTTGGACCAGTACTGGATGCTCTTGTACCAGTTATTTCTTGACGGCCGAATTGACAGCCCGTATCCTAGGCATGATCGCACCTTCGAAATTCTACGAAGCGAGGGTGTTACCTTTGTGGACGTCGCTGCGGCCCACCGCTGATTGATTGCCACTCCCCTGTAGCGCCCTCCCCCTGTATGCTGGGCGGGCGGCTCCCGCGGAGCCGCGGAGGAGCGCCATGCCCGCTGTCGTGGTCGTCGGCGGACAGTGGGGCGACGAGGGCAAGGGCCGCATCGTCGACCTGCTGGCTCGCAAGGCCCGCGTCGTCGCGCGCTACTCCGCCGGCAACAACGCCGGCCACACCATCGTCAACGAGCGCGGCGAATTCAAGCTCCACATCGTCCCCGCGGGCATCTTCTACCCCGACAAAACCTGCCTCATCGGCAACGGCGTCGCCGTCGACCCCGCCGTCCTGCTCGACGAAATCGCCCAGCTGCAGTCCCGCGGCATCGACACCAGCCGCCTCAAGGTGAGCGAGCGCGCCCAGGTCGTCATGCCCTGGCACCGCCTGCTCGACCGCCTCGAGGAGGAGATGCGCGGGGCCGACGCCATCGGCACCACCGGCAAGGGCATCGGCCCCTGCTTCACCGACAAGGTGGCGCGCCGCGGCATCCGCATCGCCGACCTGCTCGACGCCGACGACCTCGCCCCCCGCCTCAGGGCCGTGCTCGAATACCAGAACCGCGTCATCGCCGGCGTCCACGGCGCGCCCCCCATCGACTTCGACGCCTGCCTCGAGGAGCACCTCGACCACGGACGCCGCCTGCGCCCCTTCGCCGCCGACACCCAGGCCATCGTCGCCGACGCCCTGCGCGCGGGCGACTACGTGCTCCTCGAGGGCGCGCAGGGATCCCTCCTCGACCTCGACCACGGCACCTACGAATACGTGACCTCCAGCGTGCCCAGCAGCACCGCCGGCGGCGCCACCCTTGGCATCGGCATCGGCCCCACCGACGTGCAGCGCGCCGTGGGCGTGTTCAAGAGCTACTGCACGCGCGTCGGCAACGGCCCCTTCCCCACCGAACTCACCGGCGACGTCGGCGACCGCCTGCGTGACCACGGCAAGGAGTTCGGGCGCGGCGAATACGGCACCACCACCGGACGCCCCCGCCGCATCGGCTGGCTCGACGCCGTCGCCGCCCGCTACTCCGTGCGCTTCAACGGCCTCTCCGCCCTCGCCCTCACGCGCCTCGACGTGCTCGACGGCCTGCCCTCCCTCAAGCTCTGCACCGCCTACGAAATCGACGGCCAGATCGTGGACACCATCCCCGCCAGCGCCTCCGCCCTGCGCCGCGCCAAGCCCGTCTACGAGGAGCTGCCCGGCTGGGACGCCCCCGTCTCCGGCGTGCGCGCCTTCGACGACCTGCCCCCGCAGGCGCGGCTCTACGTGCGCCGCGTCGAGCGCCTCCTGGGCGTGCCCGTGGACCTCATCTCCGTCGGCCCCGAGCGCGAGCAGGCCATCATCGTCAACCCCATCTTCTGAGCGGCGCCGCGCCCCCGCATGGCCGTTCGCGTGTAGGCTGCGCGCGTGAGTACGCTGCGGCGGCACCTCGATCCCGATAGCCCGCAGCTTCGGGACGCGGCCCAGCGGATGCTGGACCTCTATTACGCGAACGTCCACGAAGACAACATCCGCGACGCCATCTGCGACTTCCTCGTGGAAACGGGGTTGGCGGCGCGCGACGACCTTTGGCGGGAAGAGAACCGCATCGACATCCAGTCCGAGAATCTGGTGATCGAGGTCAAGCGGCGCATCGGCAGCACGGGACGGCTGGAGCCCGATCCCGCGAATGTCGGGCAACTGGACGGCTACCTGCGGGAGGCGCGCGAGGCGGGCAAGCCTGAACGGCTCGGCATCCTCACCGACGGCATGTTCTGGGTGCTGCGCGTGCCCGGGGACGCGACGGTGCGGACTGGGCATCCCTACGCCTTCACGCTCTCGAAGGCGGAAGCGTGGTTCCGCCTGTTCGAGTGGCTGCGCGACGAGTCGCAGGCGATCGAGCAGACGAACCGTCCGCCCGACGAGGACGACATCCGCCAGTCGTTCAGCGCGGGGCCGCGCTTCGACAACAGCATCGCCCGCCTCACGGCCCTGTACGAAGCCCACCGCGACGAGCCGTCCGTCGCCGTCAAGCGCGACCTGTGGCGACCGCTGTTGACGGCGGCGCTGGGCATCGTCGTCGAGGAGGAGCCCGACCTGGATCGCCTCTTCGTGCGCCACACCTACCTCTCCATGGTGGTGGGCATGGCCGTCCAGTCCGCCTTCGGCATCGACATCCGGCGGCAGGCGGACCACGACCCGGCGACGCTGCTGAACGGCGCCGCCTTCCTCGACGAGGTGGGGATGCGGGGCGTCGTGGAATCGGATTTCTTCGCGTGGCCGGCCGAGACCAACGACGACGGCTGGATCGGGAGTCTCGCCGAGCGCGTGGCGCGTTTCGAGTGGGGGGAGGCGGGCTACGACGTGGTTCGCATCCTCTACCAGTCCGTCATCCCCGCCGAGGACCGCCGCCGCCTCGGCGAGTACTACACGCCCGACTGGTTGGCGGATGCGATCGTGAAGGAGGTGGTCACCGATCCGCTGCGCCAGCGCGTGCTCGATCCGGCTTGCGGATCGGGCACCTTCCTGCGCGCCGCCGTGCGCGCCTTCATCGAGGCCGCGCGCGCGGAGGGGCTCGACGCGGGCCAGACCGTGGATCGCCTGCGGACGGCGGTCACGGGCATCGACATCCATCCCGTTTCCGTCCATCTCGCGCGGGCGACATGGGTGCTGGCGGCGCGCGAGACGATCACGGAGGCCGGGGCCAGCGCGGCGGACCTCACCGTTCCCGTCTACCTCGGCGACTCGCTCCAGCTGCGAACGGCGCCCACCAACATGTTCAACCACGATACGGTGACGGTCACGGTCGAGCCGTCGGAAGAAACGGGCGACCAAGCCCGCCGGCTCACCTTCCCGCGCGCTCTGGTGGAGCAGGGGGACTGGTTCGACAGCGTCATGATGGGCATCGGCGAGGCGATCGGGATGGGGCGCGATCCGCGCACGGCGCTCGACGACAACGACATCCCCGACGGGCCCGAACGGACGATGCTGGAGGAGACGCTGGGCGAGATGCAGGCGCTCCACGCCGAGGGCCGCGACCACATCTGGGCCTACTACACGCGCAACCTCGTGCGCCCCGTCTGGCTCGCCAGCCGCAACGGTCAGGTTGACGCCATCGTGGGCAACCCCCCGTGGATCACCTACAACCGCACGGAGGCAACGCTCCGCAGCGAACTGCGGAAACTGAGCCAGAGCGGCGAATACGGCATCTGGGCGGGCCGTCAGTACGCCACCCACCAGGACGTGGCCGGGCTCTTCTACGCGCGCTGCGCCGACCTCTACCTGAAGGAGGGCGGCGAGATGGCCATGGTGCTCCCCCACAGCGCCCTGCAGGCGGGCCAGTACCGCCTCTGGCGCGGGGGCCGCTGGGGGCTGACGGAGGTGGACCTCTCCGAACGCCAGCCGTGGGACCTCGAACGCATCGAGCCCAACGACTTCTTCCCCGTGCCGTCCTGCGTGGCCTTCGCGCGCAAGCGGGACACGGGCGGCGCGCGTCCGCTTGCGCGTCGGGCGCGCCGCTGGCGTGGACCGGTGGGCGGACCGTTCACGTACGAGACCATCCCGCTGGCGGGCGCCGACGGCTTCGCCTCGCCCTATGCGGAGCGTGCACGACAGGGTGCGTCCATGGTGCCGCGCCTGTTCTATTTCGTCACGATCAGTCCCTCGCCCGTGGCGATCCTGCCGGGTATCGTTCGCGCCTCGCTCCTCAGCAGTCCGCAGGAGAAGCCGCCCTGGAAGCACCTCGATCCGCCCGAACTTCGCGATGCCCCCATTGAGGACGCGCATGTCTGGCCCGTGCATCGCGGGGACACGGTGGCGCCGTTCGCGCTTCTGGATCCGAAACAAGCCGTGCTGCCGCTGAAGAAAGGCACGGAACCGCCCAGACAGCTGCGTTCTGATGCGTCCACGGCTCTCTACAGCATTGAGTCGGCCTTGATGGAACGCCGCATGCGTAATCGGTGGGAGATCATTGGCCGCCTCTGGGATGAAAACAAGAACGCCAACAACAATCTGGATCTGTTGGGGCGGCTCGACTACATGCATAATTTCAGCACCCAGATGGAACGCGAGACCAGCCCGCGTCTGCTGTACTCTTCCTCGGGGCGGCCGACGGCGGTGGTGCTGGATGATGTGGAGCCGCTCGTCGATTACACACTGTTCCGGCTGTCCTGCCGCACGCGGGAGGAGGGCGACTACCTCGCCGCCGTCATCAACAGCAACGCCCTGCGCGCCGCCGTCGAGCCGCTGATGCCCAAGGGGCAGTTCGGAGCGCGCCACGTCCAGAGGCACCTGTGGCGGCTGGCCATTCCGGAGTACGACGCGGGGACGCCCCTGCACCGCGAGCTGGCGGAGGCGGGCGCGGAAGCCGCGCGGGAGGCGTCGGCGCGGCTGGACGACCTGCGCCAGTCCCGCGAGGGCGCCGTCGACGACAAGCTGGCGCGCCGCGAGCTGCGCGCCTGGCTGGAGTCGTCGGAGCTGGGGACGCGCATCGAGTCGCTGGCCGCGCGCCTGCTCGCGTAGCCCCCGTCGCCGCGCGCCGCCTCTAGCCGCCGTCCGCGTGCGCGCGGATGGCCTCGTAGACGCGCCACAGCTCGCGGTCCTTCTCCAGCGGGTGGGTCGGCGGCGCGATGCGCACGCCGGGGAAGGCGTCCACCACCTCCTGGTGGTCGTCGATCACGTAGTCGGGCGCGAAGGGCACGCCCAGCTCCGCCAGCCGCTCGTGGTGGCGGTAGAGCGGCTTCCAGAAGCAATCGAGCACGTGCTCGTGCAGGTCGAAGCGGCGCACGATCTCCCAGCGCGGGCCGTTGCCGCTCCACAGGTAGAGGTCGTGGCCGTCGCCGCGCAGGCGCGCGAACACCTCGGTCACGCCCGGCCGCAGGCGCACGTCCCACGTGATGATGGTGTCGTCGACGTCGAAGAAGATGCGCACGGTTCCCCCTCAGCGCGCCGCGGCCAGCCGCCGCGACGCCTCGAACACGTCCGCCAGGATTTTGGCGCGCACGGCGCCCTCGGCGAACACGGGACGGTACAGATCCTCGATGACGTAGGGGACGAGGCGCAGGTTGGCGAGGCGCGGGCCCCAGAAGGCGGCCTCCAGCAGGTAGCCCTGCCGGTGCCCCTCCAGCCGCGTCTGATCGTAGATGAAGTTGCCCAGCGCGTAGGCGATGAAGGCGTCGGCGGCGGGCTCGATCGCCTGCACGTGGTGGGCCTGGTTGCCCACGGCCAGCGCGGCGCCCGCCGCCACCGCCGCGCGCAGGGCCTTCACGCTGCGCGGGCTGGGGTCGTGCGTGTCCTCCGTGCCCGTCTGCACCTGCACGATGACCACGTCGGTTTCGGCGGCGAGGGCGGCGATGCGCGCGCGGAAGCGCTCCAGCCCCAGTTCGGACGCGGGGCGGAAGAAGGCCGGTTCGCCCGCCGCGTTCTCGTCGGCGTAGTCGTCGTCGAGCGGCGCCGTGCCCGGGCGGTCCGGCCCCGCCTCCAGCGCGTAGGCGGCCACGTCGTCGAAGCCGAGCACGCCGAAGGAGACGCCGCCCGCGGTGAGGACGGCGGGGGCGAGCGCCTCCTCGAGGTCCGCGCCGCCGCCCACGACGGCGATGCCCGCTTCGCGCAGCAGCTCGATGGTGCGCAGGAGCGCGCGCGCGCCGCAGGCCTCCGCGCCGCAGTCGAACACGTGGTTCGTGGCCACCGTGACCTCGTCGAAGCCGGCGAGCGTGAGCGCCTCGATCACCTGCGGCGGGGAGCTCAGGTTCACGTGCGGGAAGCAGCCCAGCGGCTCCGCGATGTCCTGGATGCTGCCGTCCACCGAGCCCAGCGTGAGGTCGGCGGAGGCGAGGTAGTCGCCCACCGGCCCGCGCAGCGCCGCCCCCCAGTCGCCCGTCGCGCGGATGGCCGTCAGCGAACAGCGGGACTGCAGGATGTCGCCCGTCGCGATGACGACGATGGGTTCGGGCAGGAGGGCCGCGTGCGCCGCCGCCAGCGCCTCGGCCGCGGCCCGCCCGCGCTCCGTGAAGGCGGCCACCGTGATGGCGTCCGCGTAGGGCCAGCCGCCAGCGTCGCCGCGCCCGCGCACGAGGTCCACGCCATCGACGGCGATGGCCGTGACCGCGGGCGTCACCTCCTCAAGGGGGATGAAGGCCCACGCGCCCGAATCGAGCGTGAGCGCCGCCAGCAGCTCGGCCCAGGAGTCGAAGACGCGGTCGGGCGCAGTCGGGGCGAAGGCCGTCAGCGCCTCATCGCCGGCATCAGTTTCGACGGCGAAGGCGCGCACGGGGCCGGGCACGCCGCCGACCTCGGCCCAGTCCGCGACCTCGCCCCGCGCCAGCGCATCCAGCTGCGCCCCCGTGAGCGCGTCCACGCCCGCGCCGAGGGCGGCCACGGGCACGTAGTAGCGCCGCACGATGCGGACGAGGTCGCCGCCGTCGAGGAAGGCGAGGTCGTTCGGCGCGGCGGCGGGCGCGAGGTCCATCGTCACCAGCTCCGGAGGCGGCTCGCCCGCGTAGGCGGTCGCGGGCGTCGGCTCCGGCGTGGGCGTCGGCGGGGACGTCGGGGAGGGCGCGGGGATGGCGGTGGGGTCGGGGGCGACGGGCGCGGGCTGCTCGTCGCCGTCGTCGTCGAGCAGCGCGTAGGCGAGCGCGCCCAGACTGGCAGCCAGCAGCAGGAGCAGGCCGGTGAGGGCGCGCGCGACGAGCCGCTGGCGCCGCTCGCGTCCGCCCGATCGCGCCGCCATGCCCCCGCATGATCCGCGCACGGCTCGCGCGCGGTCAACCGCGGGCGGTACGATGCGCTCGTGTCCGACGCCCGTCTCATCCTCGCCAGCGCCGATCCGGAGGAGCTGGCCGAGCTGCGCGCGCTGCTCGCGGACGCGCCCGTGGAGCTCGTGGACGCGGGGCCGGAGCTGGCCGGGGCGCTGGCGCCGCCCGCCGGGGGCGACTACGCGGCGCGGGCCAGCCAGCGCGCCCGCGCCTGCGCGGAGGCCGGCGGCGCGCCTGCCCTCGCCCTCTGCGCGGGCGTGGAGGTGTACGCGCTCGACTTGCAGCCGGGCGCGCTCACGGAGGCCTTCCACGCGGGGCTGCCCGCCACCGAACGCTGCCGCGCGCTGCTCGACCGGCTCGCCGCCACGCCGCCGGGCCAGCGCATCGCCGTGGGGCGCGCCGCCGCCGCCCTGGCCGCGCCCGGCGAGAGCCCCGCCGTCTCCAGCTCCATCGTCGAGTGCGAAATCCCGACGGAGCCGCGGGGCGACGGCGGCCACTCCCTCGACGCGGTCACGCAGCTCGTGTCGGGCCAGACGCTGGCGGAGCTGCCGGAGGCGGAGCGCCACCGCCTCGGGCATCGCGGCAAGGCCGTGCGCCCGCTCCTGCGCCGCCTCGGCTAGCCGCGCGCGCGGCGACTAGCCAGCGGCGAGCAGGCGCGCCAGCGCCTCAAGGCCGGGTGGCCAGCCGTAGGCCGCGCATACCGCCTCGTCCAGCCGCCGGTGGGCCGTGTCGAGCCACGCCGGGAGCTCGTTGTGCTCCCCGCGCCCGCGTCCACGCCGCTCAGGCCCGCGGCTCGTAGCGCGCGAGCACGAGGCAGCTGTTCTGGCCGCCGAAGCCGAAGCTGTTCTTCATCACCGCGCGCGCATCCACCGCCCGCGCCCCCTCGGGCACGTAGTCGAGGTCGCAGGTGGGGTCGGGCGTCTCCAGGTTGACGGTGGGGTGGGCCATGCCCGAGGCCAGCGTGCGTACGGCGGCCACGGTCTCCATGGCGCCGCTCGCGCCCAGCCCGTGGCCGATGAGGCTCTTGGTGGCGCTGATGGGGATGGCGCGGGCGCGCTCGCCGAAGACGGCCTTGATGGCGTTCGTCTCGGCCGTGTCGCCCGCGGGCGTGCTGGTGGCGTGGGCGTTGATGTAGCCGATCGCCCCGGCGGGCAGGCCCGCGTCCGCCAGCGCCTCGCGCATGGCGCGGGCGGCGCCCTCGCCGTCCTCGGGCGGCGCGACCACGTGGAAGGCGTCGGCGGTGCAGCCGAAGCCGGCCAGCTCGGCGTGGATGCGCGCGCCCCGCCGCCGCGCGTGCTCCTCGCTCTCCAGCAGCAGCGCGCCCGCGCCCTCGCAGGGCACGAAGCCGTCGCGGTCGGCGTCGAAGGGGCGGCTCGCCTTCGTGGGGTCGCCGTCGGCGCTGGTGACGGCGCGCATGACGCAGAAGCCCGCCAGCCCCAGCTCGCTGATGCCGGCCTCGCAGCCGCCGGAGAGGACGGCGTCGGCGCGCCCCGCGCGGATCATGAGGGCGCCCTCGCCGATGGCCTGCGTGCCCGCCGCGCAGGCCGTCACGATGGTGCCGTTGTAGCCGCGCAGGCCGAACTGCATGGCCACCTGCGCGCCCGCCATGTTGCCCAGCTGCTTCGAGAAGAAGAGCGGGTCGATGCGCATCCCGCCGCGCTCGAAGAGCGTGCGCGCCGCCTCCTGGATGCCCGGGTAGCCGCCGCCGCCGTTGCCGATGAGCACGCCCACGCGGTCGCGGTCCGCCCGCTCCGGGTCGAAGGCGGCGTCGTCCAGCGCCTCGCGCGCGGCGGCCACCATCAGCTGGGAGAAGCGGCCCATGCGGCGGGCGGCCTTGCGGTCCATGAAATCGGCGGGGTCGAACTCGGGGATCTCGCCCGCCACCTTGCAGGGGAAATCGGTCGTGTCGAAGTAGGTGATGCGGTCGATGCCGGAGCGGCCCGCCAGCAGGTTCTCCCAGAAGGCGGGCACGCCCATGCCCGCGGGCGTGACCGCCCCCAGGCCCGTGACCACCACGCGCGCGCCCGCCCGCGACGCCTCGCTCATGGGGCTAGCGTAGCAGCCGCGCGCGCCCGCCCGCGAGCGCCGCCCCGCGCCGATGCTGCTACGCTGCCCCCGTGGTGGACGCCAGCCTCCCCGGCCATGTGGCCGCGCGACGCCGCGACGGACGCCGCGAGGTGCTGCTGCACCGCTCGCTCGCGCTCATCGGCGAGGACCGCGTGGAGATCCGCGGCGCGCGCAGCGCCGTCGCCCTGCCCCTGCTCGGCGTGGCCCTGAGCGCGCTGGCGGGGGGCTTCATCGCCATCCGCGCGGGCGACCTGCCCTTCGCCCTGCTCGTCGCCCTGCTGCTGTTCGCGCTGCTCGCCTTCCCCGTCTCCGTCATGGCCCTCGTGGGCGCCGTGGCCGGGGCGGACGTGGTGGCGGACGGGCGCAAGCGCTCCATCACCTGGCAGCAGGGCTACCTGGGCATGGGCGTGGGCACGCGCGAGCTGGTGCCCTTCGACAAGATCGAGCGGCTGGCCGTCACCATCGAGGGGGCGGACGCCGACCGCTGGCGCGGGGAGCGCGACGCCCTGCGCCAGTTCGCGCTCGTGCTCGTGAAGCGCTCGGGCCGCCGCCTCACGCTCGCGCGCGTGCCCGTGCCCGCCGGGGCCCAGACCGACGGCATGGACCGCACGCTGGCCGTGGGCAACGCCATCGCCACCCTCACTGGCGTGGAGGTGGAGCTGCCCGACGGCTGGGAGCTGGTGGAACTGCCAGAGGAGGATGCCGCCGCCGGGGAGCGCCGTGGCTGAGGACGCCGCCCTCGATGCGCTGCTGCGGGCGCGCGTCATCGCCGTGGTCGGGCTCGACGCGCGCGCGCACCGCCCCGCGTACGAGGTTGCCGCCTACCTTCAGGGGCAGGGCTACCGCATCGTGCCCGTGCCCGTGCAGCGCCCCGCCGACGAAGTGCTGGGCGAACGCGCCCGGCCCTCCCTGCGCGCCATCCCCCATGCCGTCGATCTGGTGGACGTGTTCGTGCGCAGCGAGCACACGGACGTCATCGTGGACGACGCCATCGCCATCGGCGCGGGGGCCGTGTGGCTGCAGCTGGGCATCGTCAACGACGCCGCCCTGGCGCGCGCCCGCGCCGCCGGGCTGGCCGCCACGCAGGACCGCTGCGCGAAGGTCGAGCACCAGCGCGCGCGGGCGCGGGGCGGGCGCTACTCCGCCGCGCCGTGACGCAGCAGGCGGCCCGGCGTCGCGCCCGTGCAGGCGCCGTCCTCGAAGGTGACCTCGCCGTTCACGAGCGTCCAGCGGTAGCCCTCGGCCCGGCGCACGCGCCGCCACGCGCCCGCGGGGAAATCCCACGCCTTCTCGACCGGCGACATGCGCAGGTTGTCGTGGTCGTAGACGACGACGTCGGCGGGCGCGCCCTCGCGGATGCAGCCGCGGTCGCGGAATCCGGCGGCCAGCGCGGGGTAGGCGGAGAGCCGCCAGTGCGCCTGCTCCAGGTCCATGATGCCGGCGTCGCGCACCCAGCGCGCGAGGAATTCGGTGGGGTAGGCGCCGAGCGTGATGAACTTCGTGTGCGCGCCCCCGTCGGAGACGCCGGGGATGGCCACGGAGGAGTTGGCCACCTCGGCCATGGCCCGCGGATCGGTGGGGCGCGGGGGCGTCACGAAGGTGGCGCGCAGGTCGTCGGCGAGGGAGAGGTCGAGGAAGGCGTCGATGATGTGCTTGCCCTCGTCGCGGGCGATTTCGGCCAGCCCCAGCCCCTCGTACGCCTTCAGACCCGGGTTCGCCACCTCCTCCACGGTGAGCTGGGCGATGCCGGAGACGTTGGCGCCGCCGCCCGCGTCCTTCATGGCCGCCTCCGTGCCGCCGCCCGCGATGGGGCCGTGCCCGGCGTCGTACTCCTCGCGCAGGGCGCGGCGCCGTTCGGGGTCGCGCATCTTGCTCATGCGCTCGTGCGGCGCGCCCACGGTGACCTCGCGCCAGACGGGGCTGGAGTCGAACAGGTTCCAGTCCTCCAGGCTGAACTCGAAGCCCACGTCCACGGTGAGGGCCTGGGCGAAGATGCGCAGGCCGCGGGCGTTGGCCTCGTCCAGCTTCCCGATCATGAGGCGGTGGGGCGGCGTGGCCTGCCCGTGCTGGTCGGTGGCGGGCGCGAGCAGGTTCCAGATGACGGGCCGTCCGCTCACCTCGGCCACCCGCTCGGCGGCCTCGAAGGGCCCCGAGATCTGGGTGAAGCCGCGCCCCTTGTCCGCCATCACGGCGGCGAAGGCGAGCAGGTCGTCCCGGGACATGCGGTCCGTGATCATGGGCGTGCCGTCGTAGTCGCGCTGCACGCTGTCCTCGCCGCCCAGCTGCACGGAGAAGCCGCAGGCGCCCGCGTCGAGCGCCTCGCCGAAGAGGCGGCCCATCTCGCCGCGCTCGGCCTCCGTGGCGGGACGGCTCTTGGCCGCCTCCAGCCCCATCACGTAGGACATGAGCGGGTTGAGGCCGACGTAGCTGAGCAGGTTCACGCCCTTGGGCGTGCGCGCCAGGCTGTCCAGGAACTCGGGGTAGGTCTCCCAGTCCCACGCCATGCCCTCGCGCATCGCCTCGAGGGGCACGGCCTCGTTGCGCGCCATGGTCAGCATGGCGCGGTCACGGTCGGCGGGACGCACGGGCGCGAAGCCGAAGCCGCAGTTGCCGATGACGACGGACGTGACGCCGTGCCAGCCGGAGATGCTGCACCAGGGATCCCAGTAGACCTGCGAATCGTAGTGCGTGTGCAGGTCGACGAAGCCGGGGGCCACGACGAGCCCGTCGGCGTCGAGCACGCGCGCGCCCTCCGTGCGGGCGATGCGGCCGATGGAGGCGATGCGCCCGTCCCGAATGCCCACGTCGGCGCGGTAGCGCGGCGTGCGCAGGCCGTCGATGACGGTTCCGCCGCGGATGATGGTGTCGAACATGCCGCATCGCCTCCGCTCGTTGCCGTCCATCCTACGCCGCCGCGACGGGCGCGCGGGCATGGCGGGCCGTAGCATGGACGCCCCATGCCGGACGCCGCCGACGCCGCCCCCCCCGCGGGCTACGTCTCGCCCTATCCCTACGCGGCGCGCCTGCAGGAGCGCATGGACGAGCTCATCGACCGGTGCACGCCCAACGCCGGCGTCTTCTGCGGCTTCTGCTTCGCGCGGCTGGCCGAGGGCGCGGAACGCTGCCCCTACTGCGCCACGGAGACGGCGGAACGCGCGACGGTCGCAGCCGTGCCCGCGGAGGTGCTGCGCATCTACCGCGCGGGGAAGCGCACGGAGGCGGCGTGGGTCTACGCGGGGGCGATGCTGGGGCTGCTGCTGGCGGCGGCGGCCTTCGTGGCGCTCGTGGCGTGGGCCACGGGACCGCTGGGGCATCCGGGCGTGGCCTTCCTCGTGCTCATCGGCGGGGGCTACCTGCTGGCGCAGCTGTTCGGGCCGCTGATCGGCGCGCAGATCGGCTACCGCCGCGGCTCGCGCGCCCGCGACCGGCGCTGGGCGGCCTTCCTCGCGGCGCGCGGCGACGCCCCCTGACGCGCGCGCCGTCCGCGCCCGCAACGGGCGGCGCGCCGTATTCTGGCGCGAACCCCATGGACGCATCCGAAGCGGCCGCCGCCATCGGCCAGCGCTTCCCCGAACTGGGGGACGCGCCCGTGCGCGCGCTCGACCACGGCTGGTCGCACTGGGCCTTCGCCCACGGCGAGCGCGTCTTCCGCTTCCCCCGCACCGCCGCCGACGCGCGTCTGCTGGAGCGCGAGCTGCGCCTGCTGCCCGCCATCGCGCCCGCGCTGCCCGCGCCCGTGCCCGCGCCGCGCTGGCGGGGCGAATGGCGCGGACGCCCCTTCGCGGGCCATCCGCGCATCGCGGGCGAGGCCCTGCGGCGGCGCGCCCTCTTCGGGCACGGCGGCGGCGCGCTGGCGCGGGCGATCGGGCGCTTCCTCGCGGCCCTCCATGGATTCCCGCCGGAACGCGCGGCGGAGGCGCTGGGCGAACCCCCGCCGGAGCGCCCGCCCGACCCGCGCGACTGGCTGGAGGCGATCCGGATGCGCGTCTTCCCGCGCCTCTCCGCCACCCTGCGCGTGGCCGTGGACGGCGGATTCGCGCGCCACGCCCGCGCCCGCCTCGAACCGCCCCCGCGCCTCGTGCACGGCGACCTCGGCTTCGTCCACCTGCTCGTGCGGGACGGACGCCTGTCCGGCGTGATCAACTTCGGCGACGCGGGCCTCGGCGACCCCGCCGTCGATTTCGCGGGCATCCTCGCGGACGGCGGCTGGCGCGCCGTGGACGATGTGGCGCGCTTCTACGACCGCCCCCTCGGCGCGGGCTTCCACGAGCGCGTCGAGTTCCGCTACTGGACCGCGCCCCTGCACGACATCCGGTACGGGCTGGAGACGGGCGAGGAGCGCTACGTGGGGCTGGGCCGCTCGGAGCTGGCCGGACGCCTGCGCGAATGCGGCCTGCTGCCCGCCTGAACGCCGCCCGCGCACGCTAGAATCGTCCAGCCATGCCGCAGCTGCTGGACGACATCCGCGTGCTCGACCTGAGCGAGGGGCCCGCGGGCGGCCTCGCCACCATGACGCTCGCCGATTTCGGCGCCGACGTGCTCAAGGTCGAACGCCCCGGCGGCGACCCCTGGCGCTCGCTCGCCAACGCCCCCGTGTGGCTGCGGGGCAAGCGCAGCGCCGTGCTCGACCTGCGCGCGGACGAGGGGCGCGAGGCGCTCGCGCGGCTGGCCGAAAGCGCCGACGTGGCCGTCACCTCCATGCGCCCGGGCAAGGCCGCCGCCCTCGGCGCGGACCACGAGCGCCTGAGCGCGCGCAACCCCGCGCTCGTCGGCTGCGCCATCACCGGCTTCGGCGCCAGGGGGCCGTTCGCGGGCTATCCCGGCTACGAGTCCGTGGTCGCGGCCAAGGCGGGGCGGATGCTCACCTTCGGCGGCGTGGCCGCGCGCGAGGGCCCGGGCTACGCCGCCCTGCCGGCGGGCGTCCACGCCTGCGCGCAGGCCGCCCTGCAGGGCATCCTCGCCGCCCTCCACGCGCGCGAGGCCACGGGACGCGGCCAGCTGGTGGAGACGAGCATCCTGCAGGCCCTCTTCGTCTACGACCTCGGCGGCCTCTACCGCGCCCAGCTGGCCCGCCGCTTCCCCGACCTGTTCGCGGGCCTCTCCGCGCCCGCCATGCCCACGCTCAACTACCACGCCCTGCAGACGCGCGACGGGCGCTGGCTCCAGTTCGGCAACCTGCTCGCCCACCTCTTCGACAACTACCTCGTGGCGGCGGGCCTCGACGACGTGTTCGCCGACCCCGACTACGAGGGCTCGCCCGCGCAATGGCCGGAGGATGCGCGCGAACGCCTGCGCGACCGCATGTTCCGGCGCACGCTGGAGCGCACGGCGGACGAGTGGATGGAGACCTTCGTCGCGCACGGCGGCGTGGCCGTCACCCCCTTCCGAACCACGCGCGAGGCCCTCGACGACCCCGATCTCGCGTGCAACGGACACGTGGTCGAGCGCGAGCACCCCGCGCTGGGGACCGTGCGCCAGCCGGGGCCGCTGGCGCGCCTCGCGGCCACGCCGGGCCGCGCGGGCGAGGCCGCTCCCGAAGCGGGCGCGCACACCGGCGAGGCGTGGCGCGAGGCCCCGCGTCCGCGCCCCTCCCCCGCCGCGCCTGCGGACGCCGGACCGCCGCTGCGGGGCGTGACCGTGCTGGAGTTCGCCACCGTCATCGCCGCGCCGCTCGGCGCCGCCATGCTCGCCGACCTCGGCGCGCGCGTGATCAAGGTCGAGCCCGTGGGCGGCGACCCCTTCCGCGGCATGGGCGTGGCCTCGCTCGGCGCGGCGCGCGTGAACGGGGGCAAGGAGAGCATCGCCCTCGACCTGAAGCGCGCCGAGGGCCGCGAGGTGGTCCACGCCCTCGCCCGCTCCGCCGACGCGCTCATCCACAACTACCGACCGGGCGTGCCCGAGCGCCTCGGCATCGGCTACGACGAACTGCGCGCCATTCGCCCCGAACTCGTCTACGTCTCGGTCAACGGCTACGGGCGCGACGGGCCCGGCGCGCACCGTCCCTCCACCCACCCCATCCCCGGCGCGGGGCTGGGCGGGGCGCTGCTGCAGGCGGGCGCGGGCGAGCCCCGCGTCTGCGAAACGCTGCCCGAACTGCGCGAAACCGCCCGCCGCCTCTTCCGCGCCAACGAGCTCAACCCCGACCCCAACACCTCCCTGGTCGTGGCCTCCGCGGCACTGCTCGGCCTGCGCGCGCGCCATCGCTTCGGCGTCGGGCAGGAGGTGTTCGTGGACATGTTCGGGGCCAACGCCCACGCCAACGCCGACGACTTCGTCGACTACGCGGGCAAGCCGCCGCGCCCCGAACCGGACGCCGACCTGTTCGGCCTGAACGCCGTCTGGCGGCTCTACCGCGCCGCCGAGGGCTGGGTCTTCCTCGGACTCGCGCGCCAGCGGGAGTGGGAGCGCTTCTGCGAACTGGCCGAGCGCCCCGACCTCGCCGCCGACGCGCGCTTCGCCACGCCCGCCGCCCGCGCCGCCCACGACGATGCGCTGACGGACGCGCTCGCCGCTCTCTTCGCCGCGCGCGCGGCGGACGACTGGGAGGCGCTGCTGGCGGGCGCGGGGCTGGGCTGCGTGCGTGCCGACGGGGCCTCTGCGGGCGCCTTCATCGCGGGCGACGCGCACGTGGCCGCCAACGGCTTCCGCGTGCCCGCGCGCAACGCCGTCTGGGGCGAGCACGAGCGCTACGGCCCCCTCGCCTCCTTCTCCGTGAGCCGCACGGAGCCGGGCGGCTTCCCCCTCGCGGGCGAGCAGGCGGACGCCATCCTCGCCGAACTGGGCTACGACGCGGACGCCATCGCCGCCCTGCGCGCGGCGGGCGTCGTCTGGTCCGAGCCCGTCGTCCCCCTCGGCGCGGACGCCTGACGCGGCCATGCCCGACGCGCTCGCGGGCCGCCTGCTCATCGCCACGCCCAACATCGAGGATCCGAACTTCCGGCGCGCCGTCGTGCTGCTCTGCGCGCACGACGGCGAGGGCGCCCTCGGCCTCGTGCTCAACCGCCCCATCGAGGGAGAGGCGGTGGCCGCGCACCTGCCGCACTGGGCGGGCCTCGCCGCCGAGCCGCCCGTGCTCTTCCGCGGCGGGCCGGTTTCCCCCGCCGCCGTGTTCGCGCTCGCCGCCAGCGACGACGTCCCCGTCGCCGCATGGGACCTGCGCGTCGCGCCCGGCCTCGGCCTCGTCGACCCGGGCGAGGGGCCGGAGCGCTTCGCCGGACGCCTCGCGCGGGCGCGCGTGTTCGCGGGCTACGCGGGCTGGGGCGCGGGCCAGCTGGAGGGCGAACTCGACTCCCACGGCTGGTTCGTCGTGGACGCCCTGCCCGACGATCCCTTCGGCGCGCGCCCCGACGACCTCTGGCGCGAGGCGCTGCGGCGGCAGGGCGGCGAGCTGGCCCGCTTCGCCAGCCATCCCCTCCAGCCGAACGTCAACTGAGGCCGCGGCCCGCGTCCGTTCCCCCCGCGCGTCCCGCGATGGCGTAGCATGGCCGCATTCACCGCCACCGAACGGGGAGGAAGCCATGCCCGCCTACGTGCTCGCGCAGGGTCGCGTCGAGGATCAGGAGAAGGTCAACCGCTATCTGGCCGGAGCGGGGGGCACGCTCGCCCCCCACAACGCGAAGGTGCTCGTCTACACGGAGACGCCCGAGGTGATCGAGGGCGAACTCGCGAACAACCGCACCGTGCTCATCGAGTTCCCCGACATGGCCGCCGCGAAAGCGTGGTACGACTCGCCCGACTACGCCGCCGTGCGCGGGCTGCGGCAGGAGGGCGCGCCGGGCACGCTCATCATGCTGGAGGGCATGGGCTAGCGCCGCGCGCGGCTACATCGCCGTGATGCCCTGGTACTCGTCGATGAAGACGCACTCCTGCAGGCCGAGGCCCACGTCGGCGGGATCGTCGAGGTTCGTGTAGCGCGTGTAGAGCTCGGCGTAGTGGCCGCCCGGCCGCTGCTTCACCTCCGCGCCCTTCAGGTCGCGCACGATGACGGGGTGGGACACGTCCCACACCTCGCCCTCGACCACCTCGCCGCGGTAGACGCCGCGCCCGAGACGGTCGTCCCAGCCGCCCCAGTAGCCCCCGCCCTGCATGTAGACGGGCTTGCTCACCGTCTCCAGCAGGAAGCGGTCGAGCCCGCCGTCGGGCCGCGTCAGGTCCAGCCGCGCGCGCTTCAGGCGGGGGAAGCCGTCCTCGAACTCCGTCTCCAGCACCTCGATGTCGGTGTGCGCCCAGCCCTCCCTGCCGGAGCCGTAGCGGTAGTCCACGCGGCTGTGCACGCGCCCGGACAGGTCGCCGCCGCCCGTGCCCGCCGCCGTGATCGCGCCGTCCGCGCCGTGGCGGAAGGAGAGGAAGAGCGAGCGGTCGGGGAAGCGCACGAGCGACCACCAGCGCGCGCCCGGCGATCCCCAGCGCGAACGGCGGCCCTCCGCGGGGGCGGCGTGGCGGTTGGGCTGCTCGCCCTCGCCCGTGTTCGCCTGCCCCCACGAATGGTCCTTCGCCCCCGCCCAGCCGTCCGCCGCCTCGAAGCGGTACTCGCGCCCGCCCGCCTTGATCCAGCCGGAGAGGTCGCCCACCTGCACGAGGTTCGAGCGCTCGCCCACGAGCCGCCCGTCCAGCCAGCTGCGCCCGCCCGCGCACTCGTCGTAGGGCGGCGCCGTGCTCTCCCAATGGATGTCGAAGGAGACGTCGTGCGGATTCTCCTCCAGCCCCAGGCGCAGCGTGCGCAGGCCGCGGATGATCTCCTGCGTGAAGGGGCCCACGCGCAGCTCGTCGATGTTCGGGCGCAGGCGGCGCGTGGCGCGCACGTTGTACTGCTTCCCCTCGCCCGTGCTGAGGATGGCGTAGGCGTCGATCACGTTCGTGTTGTGGTAGAGCCGCAGCGCCGTGATCAGGTTCACCTCGCCCGCGGGGTCGCCCACGCAGTGCCAGTAGCCGTCGCTCCAGCCGGGGCTGGGGTTGGCCACCATGTCGAAGGTGTCGATCGTCTGGTGGCGGGGCCACTCGTCCAGCTCGGTGAGGACGCGGCGTGCGGGCATGGCGGGCCTCCTGTGCGCGCGGGATGCGCCCGCGCAGGATACGCCCCGCGCCGCCCCGTCGCGTGAACGCCGTGGGGTAGAATCGGCGTGCGTGAAAGCGGACGAGTTCGAGGCGAAGTGGCGCGGCTCCGCCGGGCGTGAGAACGCCAGCGCGCAGGAGCACTTCATCGACCTCTGCCGCCTCGTGGGCGAACCCACCCCGAACGAGGACGATCCCCACCAGGAGCGCTACACCTTCGAGAAGAACACGGAACGATCGAGCGGCCCGCGCGGGCGCGTCGATGTCTGGCTCAGCGGCAAGTTCGCCTGGGAGTACAAGGGGCGGCACAAGGATCTGCGGGCCGCCTACAAGCAGTGCCTCGACTACCACGAGGCACTGGGCAACCCGCCCCTGCTCGTCGTCTCCGACCTGGAGCGCTTCGAGGTCCACACCAAGTTCACGAACCGCGAGTCGTGGACCTACTCTTTCAACCTGTCCGACCTGCGCGCCAACCGCTTCGTCAGGGTGACGACGGGCACGGGCGAGACCCCGCCCGACGCGCCGAACCTGCGCGCGCGGGAAGTGCTGAAGGCGCTCTGGGACGATCCGTCGAGGCTCGAACCCGGCCGCACCACCGAGGAGATCACCGCCGAGGCCGCGATCATGTTCGGGAGCGTGGTCGATGAATTGCGGCGCTGGGGGAATACGGACGACCAGCGCATCGCCCGCTTCGTTTCGCGCATGGTGTTCTGCATGTTCGCCAACGACATCGGCCTGCTGCCGCGCGGGGCCTTCACCGAACTGCTGGCCGCGCAGGCCGCCAACGCGGGCGCCTTCCGCGAGGCGCTGGCCGACCTTTTTCATGCCATGGCCGAGGGCGGACGCTTCGGGCCGCAGACGATCCCCCAGGTCAATGGCGACCTCTTCACCGACCGCGATGTGCCCGACGACCTCACCACGCAGGAGGTCCGTGCCCTGCAGCAGCTGGACGCGCTCAACTGGGCCGAGGTGGAGCCCGCCATCTTCGGCACTCTCTTCGAACGCATCCTCGCCCCCGGCGCCCGCACCGCGCTGGGCGCGCACTACACCTCCCGCGCCGACATCGAGACGCTGGTCAAGCCCGTGCTCATGGCCCCCCTGCGGCGCGAATGGGAGGCCGTGCGCGAGGCGGCGGAAGAGGCCGCGAAGCAGGCGCGGCTGCATGGCGCGACGGAAGAGACGCAACGGGAGCGCATCGCGGAGACGGTCGCGCCCTTCTTTGAGCGGCTGGCCAACGTGACCGTGCTCGACCCCGCTTGCGGTTCGGGCAACTTCCTCTACGTGTCGCTGGCCCTGCTGAAGGGGCTGGAGAAGGAGGCCATCGCCTGGGCCGGGCTGCGGGGCGCGCGCTTCGAGCCGCGCGTCCACCCCCGCCAGCTGCACGGCATCGAAAAGGACGAGTACGCCCACCAGCTGGCGTCGATGGTCGTCTGGATCGGCTACCTGCAGTGGAAGCACCGCAACGGCGTCCGGCTCGACAACGAGGAGCCGGTGCTACAGAAGCTCAACGCCATCCGGTTGATGGACGCCATCGTGGACCGCTCGCGTCCGGATGGGCCGCGCGAACCGGCATGGCCCGAGGCCGACGTCATCGTCGGCAACCCGCCCTTCCTCGGCCGGGCGCGCTTGCGGCGGGAACTGGGGAACGAGTACGTGGACGCCATGTATGAGCTCTGGGAAGGGCGCGTCCAGCACTCCGCCGACCTGTGCTGCTACTGGCACGAGAAGGCGCGGCGCATGGTCCACGCGGGCAGGGCCAAGCGCGTGGGCCTGCTGGCCACGCAGGCGATTCGCGGGCCCGCGAGCCGCGGGACGCTCGAGCGGATCAAGCAGTCGGGCGACTTCTTCTTCGCCGAATCGAACCGCCCGTGGATTCTCGATGGCGCCGCCGTGCGCGTCTCGATGGTCGGTTTCGACGACGGCACGGAGACGGAGCGCATCCTCGACGGACAGCGGGTCGGTGGCATCAACGTCAACCTCACGGGCGGCCTTCCGCTGACGGAAGCGGCCATGCTCGCGGAGAACGCGGGCGTCTCCTTTCAGGGCGGTATCAAGGTCGGGCCCTTCGAGATCGAGGAGCCGTTGGCGCGACGGATGCTCGCTTCCCCGAACCCGGACGGTCGCGATAACGCCGACGTCGTCCGCCCGTGGATGAATGGCGACGACGTGACCGGGCGACCGAAGAACCTCTGGATCATCGACTTTCCTCCCGGTACTCCGCTTGAGGAAGCCGAACTCTACGAGGAGCCGTTCGAGTACATCGCCGAGCACGTTCGCCCCGGTCGGACGCAGAACAGCGTCAGGCTGCGTCGGGAACGGTGGTGGCTCCACGGCGTTCCGGCGCAGACGATGCGGCAGGCGCTGGGGACGCTCGACCGCTACCTCGTCACCCCCAGCGTCGCCAAGCATCGGCTCTTCCGGTGGGTGGACGGAGCGGTCCTGCCCGATCGGCGGCTGATCGTGTTCGCGCGCGACGACGACTACTTCTTCGGCGTGCTTCACTCGCGCCTTCACGAGCTGTGGACGCTGGAACTGAGTTCGCGTCACGGCGACGGGAACAATCCGACCTATAACAACACCACCTGCTTCCTCACCTTCCCGCTGCCCTGGCCGCCGGGGGCGGAGCCGGCGGACAACCCGCTCGTGGGCGGGATCGCGGAGGTGGCGCGACGGCTGCACGAGCTGCGCGAGGGCTGGCTCAACCCCGAGGGGCCGCTCGTGGCCGACCTGCGCCAGCGCACGCTCACGAACCTCTACAACGAGCGCCCGGCGTGGCTCGACACGGCCCACCGCCAGCTGGACGAGGCGGTGTGCGCGGCCTACGGCTGGCCCCCCGGCCTGTCCGACGCCGAGGCGCTGGCGCGCCTGCTCGCGCTCAACCTCGAACGCGCGCGGGCCTAGCCGTCGGCGTCCGCGGCGCCCCCCCTCCTTGCCGCCCCGCCGCGCGAACGCACGCGCCACGCACGCGCACGCGCTAGAATCGCCCGCCGGAGGGTTTGCAATGGCCGACGATGTGTTCTCCCTGGAAGGCAAGACGGTGATCGTGACGGGCGCGAGCTACGGCCTCGGCGCCGTCTGGGCGGAGGCGCTGGCCGAGCGCGGGGCCGACATCGTCGGCACCTCCCGCAGCCTCGACCGCCTCGGCGACACCCAGGCCCTCGTGGAAGGCGCGGGCCGCCGCTTCCTGCCCGTCGCCTGCGACGTGCGCGAGTACGACCAGGTCGAGGCGCTCATGAAGGCCGCCTGGGACGAGTTCGGCACGGTGCACGTGCTCATCAACAACGCCGGCATCTCCGACCTCAGCGCCTTCCGCGCCGAACACTCGGACAACGACATGTTCCGCCAGATCGTGGAGACCGACCTCACCGGCCTCTGGCACTGCTGCCGCGCCGCCGCCCAGTACTTCCTGCGCCAGGGCCACGGCAACATCATCAACCTCAGCTCCATCTTCGGCGTGGGCGGCTTCGAGGGGCGCACGCCCGGCTACTTCGCGGCCAAGGGCGGCGTCACCCGCCTCACCGAGTTCCTGGCCGTGGAATGGGGCGACCGCGGCATCCGCGTGAACGCCCTCGCCCCCACCGTCTTCGACACCCCCATGACGCACGACGGCCTCGTCCAGAGCGGCGTCATGGAGATGCTGGAGGGGCGCACGCCCATGCGCCGCATCGGCGTCACCGAGGACCTCATCGGCCCCATCGTCTTCCTCGCCTCCGACGCCTCCCGCTACGTGACGGGCGTGGTGCTGCCGCTCGACGGCGGCCTCACCGCCAGCCGCGGCTACTCCCCCGGCCCCTGGCCCATGGACCACTTCGACCCCGAGGGCCGCGGCCACCCCATCATGCCCGGCGATCCTTGGGAGTAGCGCCCCGTCAGGCCGCGCACGTGCGGCGCGCGATCTCGTAGATCATCTGGCAGCTGAGGCGGAAGCCGTCGAGCGTCACGCGCTCGTTGTGGCCGTGCACCGTGCGCGCCAGGTCCGGCGGCGTCAGCCCGCCGGAGAAGCCGTAGGCCACGGCCCCGCGGTCGCGGAACACGCGGCTGTCCGTGAAGCCCGCCGTCAGCCCCGGCGTCACCACCGCGTCCTCCACCAGCTCGCGCGCCACCGCCTCGATCGTGGCGAAGAGCTCGGTGTCGTGCGCGCTCGCCTCCGACGCGCCCGCGAACACGCGCTCGACGCGCACCTCCGGGTCGTCGATGACGCGCGCCACCTCCGCCTCGAAGGCGTCCGCGTCCGTGCCCGGCAACAGGCGGCAGTCGAGCGTGGCCTCGGCGCGTCCGGGGATGACGTTGTGCTTCACGCCCGCCGCCGCCGTGGTGGCGCTGATCGTGTTCGTGAGCAGGGCGCGCACGCGCGGGTCGCGCTCCGCCGTCCGCGCCAGCTCGTCGATGCCCGTGCCGTCGCGATAGACGCCCGCCCGCTCCAGCCGCGCGAAATACTCCGCCAGCACGGGCGAAAGGGCGGGCGCGCGCTCCCACGCCTGCAGCCGCCCCAGCGCGCGCACGAGCCGGTCGAGGGCGTTGTCCTCGTGGGGAATGGAGCCGTGCCCGGGCCGTCCCTCCGCCACCAGCCGCAGCCACAGCGGCCCCTTCTCGCCCGTGGCCACCGTGAAGACGGCGCGCTCCACGCCGAACAGCTCCGTGGTCCCGCCGCCCCCCTCGTTGATCACGTACTCCGCATCCAGCGCCTCGGGGTGATGCTCGGCCAGCCACTCGACGCCGCGCCCCCCACCCGTCTCCTCGTCGGCCACGGCCAGGAACACGAGGTCGCGCGCGAGCGGCTGGCCCGTGCGCCGCAACAGCAGCAGCGCCGTCAGCTCGGCCACGCCGAGGCCCTTCATGTCGAGCGCCCCGCGCCCCCACACCTCGCCGTCGCGCACCGCCCCGCCGAAGGGATCCTCGTCCCAGTACTCGCGCTGCACCGGCACCACGTCCGTGTGGTTCAGCAGCAGCAGGGGCGGACGCGCGCCGTTCCCCGGCAGCGCCGCCCGCAGCGACACGCGGTCGTCGCCCGCGTCGTACAGCGTGAAGGGCACGCCCTCGCGCTCGAGGATGCCGCCGAGGAACTCGCAGGCGGCGCGCTCCCGCCCGGGCGGGTTCGAGGTATCGATGCGCAGGTAGGCGCGCAGCGTGGCCAGCGCTTCCTCGAAGGCGGCGTCCCAGTCGATGCGCGGTTCCGTCATGGTCATGGCGCGCAGGATACGCCCCGCGTCCCGCCCGCGCGCGGCTGGCGGGCGCGCCAGCGGCTATAGAAGGCTCCTCGGACGTTCGCGTCGAGCCATGCAGGCCGGGCACCAGCAATCCTGCGGATTGCGGGAGAAGTGGACGAGCCCGTGCAGTTGCCCCTGATCCTGATCGAAGAGCGGGAGGAGATTGTCAAGGTGGCGCGTGTGGCGGGTCTCATACCGTGAGAATACGGCGTTGGTGACGAAGTCCGCGCATTGGAGCAGGCGCGTGTTCCGCGCAGGCGCGAAGTAAGGGATGTCGGCGATGTTATGGAGCTGCCCCCACGCATGGCCTTGCGACCAGATGGTTCGCGCGAGGCGTTCAAGATTCTGTTGGTGGATGGACGCCGCGACGACCACCAGGCCCCGATTGCGCTCGTCGCGTTCCCGGTTGACTCGATCCAGCATCCGGTCGAAGCGATTGACGATCTGCTCGAAGCCGTATTCGTAGGGGTCGCCGTCGATGGAATCCTTCTCCATCGCGATGCCGAACAGCCGTGGTTCGGCCTGCGCGATCATCTCGCCGATGGCGTCCAGCAGTTCCAGGCGCAGCGCGCGCGGGACGGTGTCATAGGGCGGACGCGCGTGCGCGACGGGAGCCCTGAGCGCCGAAGCGTGGAACTCCACGGGAGCCCGGCTCTTCGGGGAAGTACCTGGCTTGAAGCCGGGACAGCTCTTCGGCGAGGTGGTAGGTCTGCCGCTCAAAGAGCGAGAGGCTCGCCACCACGAAGTGGCGAGCCTCCCGCTGCGTTCCTGCCTCGTCCACGTACAGGATGTGCATGAAAGAAACGTGGCCGGCTGAGCAAGCGCTCAACGGGGCAACCGGTACAGTCCCTGCCGACCTGCGGTAAGTATCGGGCCTGCGCGCGATGGCGTCGAGCATGGCGTGCCCGCCCCGGTTGCGTGTCCCGCGCGCGGGCGGCAATTTGGCCCCGTGAAGTGCATCCTCGCCCTTGCCGTCGCCGTTGTCGCGCTGGGCGTGGCGGGCGTGATGGCGCAATCGGGGAACACGGCCAACGTCGAGGTGCGCGTCTGGCAGCGCGTGAGCGATGCGCGCGCCCTCTACATCAGCGCGCGGCCCGAGGGCGGCAGCTGGCGCACGCTAGGCACCATCCCGCTGGGCAGGGGCGAGGCGAGCGCGTACCGGACGGGCGCGGACGGGCGCTTCCGCTACAGCGACATCACCATCGCGGGCGTGGACGTGCGCGTCTGGCAGCGCACGAGCAACGCGCGCAGCCTCTACATCAGCGCGCGCCCGCGCGGCGGCTCGTGGAGCACGCTCGGCACCATCCCGCTCGACATGTCCGGGCGCAGCGGCGCCTTCCGCTACGGCGACATCACCGTGCGCGTGCCCCTGCCGGGTGCGGGCGCGCCCGCGCCCACGCCGTCCGACGCGACGGCCTGCCGCTTCGAGGATTCGCTCCCCGCGGTCGTGGCCAGCACCGTCAAGGTGACGACGCAGGGCGGGACGGGCTCGGCCTTCTACGTTGGAGGTGGCGATTTCGTGACGGCGGGGCATGTGGTCGAGGATGCGCGCTCCGTCACGCTCGCGAACGCGCGCGTGAACGTCACCGCACAGGTCGTCGGCTACTTCCCCGACGATCAGGGCGACGTGGCCATCCTGCGCGCGTCGGGCGTCACGCTCGCGCCGCTCGAATGGGCGGGCATGCTGCGGCTGGGCGAGGCCGTCGCCGTCGTGGGCTACCCCCAGTCGCTGGGCGTGAGCGCCTCGATCGCGCGCGGCCATGTCTCGCGACTCCTGACCGCGGGCGGCGTCTCCTTTGTCCAGACGGACGCGCCGATGAACCCGGGCAACAGCGGCGGGCCGCTCGTTGACGCCTGCGGGCGCGTGGCGGGCGTGGTCGTCGGCAGCGTCGTCGATGACGAGCGTGGTTCGGAGGGTCTCCATTTCGCCGTGGCCGAGCCGAGCCTGAACCGCCTCCTCGCCTCCATCCGCTCCGGCGACGGCGAGCGCCCCGGTACGGGCGCTTCGCCCCGGGACGACAGCTATCTCACCGTCACGGCGTTCTGCACGGTGATGTCGTCCGAGGATCTTGACGCGGATGAATGCGCTCGCCGCTCCCGAACTCTTGACGCGGAGCACAGCCGGTGGAACGTGTGGGCCGAGGGCGTCAGCGAATTCGATGATGTTGTGTACAGGTTCAATGAGGGTACGAGCATCCGTAGCGCGAATGTGTGGGACGCGCTGCTGGCCCTCGGCGCGGGCTGCCATGAACTTCAGGCTCACGAGGCTGGCATCTCGACGCACTGGTCCGCGCCGTACGAGTTCTGCTTCGCTGGCTCGTCCCCTCCCTCCTCGACCGCATCCGGCCTGCCCGCGCCCACGGGCCTGTGGGTCAGCAAGATCGACATCCCCCTCGCCCCCGACGACATCCACGTGGTCTGGAACCATGTCCCGGGCGCCACGTATTACGAGGTCTGGCACGCCGCCGCCGGTGAGCGGTGGGCGCTCAAGGGCAGGCCCACGACCAGCGTGTATCGCGACACTTCTCCGAGCTGGCTGTCCGCCGACTCCTATCGGGTCCGAGCCTGCAACAGTGAGGGCTGCTCCGACTACAGCACCGTCGTCACGCAATACTGAGGTTCGATCGACGCCGTGCGCATCGCCACGCTGCTCCCCAGCGCCACCGAAATCGCCTTCGCCGTGGGCGCGGGGCCGGAGGTGGTGGGCGTCTCGCACGAATGCGACTGGCCCGCGGAGGCGCGCGGCCTGCCCGTGCTCACCGGCCCCGCCGTGGACACGCGCGGCCTCTCCCAGGCCGCCATCGACGCCGCCATCGCCAGCCTGCTGGCGGCGGGCGGCTCCACCTACCACATCGACGTGCCGCGCCTGCGCGCGCTGCGCCCCGACCTCGTCGTCACGCAGGCGCTCTGCGACGTGTGCGCCGTGAGCGAGGGACAGGTCCACCGCGTCGTGCACGAGGAGCAGCTGGGCGCGCGCGTGCTCACGCTCACGCCGCTCAACCTCGAGGGCGTCGCGCGCTCCGTCGAGCAGGTGGGCGAGGCCAGCGGCCACGCCGCCGGGGGCGCGCGGCTGGCCGCCGGGATGCGCGAGCGGCTGGCGGAGCCCGTTCCCGCGCGCGGACCGCGCCCGCGCGTCGTCGCCCTCGAATGGTTCGACCCGCCCTTCGCCGCCGGGCACTGGGTACCGGAGCAGATCGCGCTGGCGGGCGGCGAGGACGCGCTGGGCCGCCCCGGCGAGAAGTCGGAGCGCGTGACCTGGGAGGCCATCGCCGCCGCCCGCCCCGACGTGGCGCTCCTGCTCCCCTGCGGGCTGACGCTCGACGAGGCCGCGCGCGAGGCGTCCACGCTCGCGGAGCGCCCCGAATGGCGCGCCCTGCCGACGGTCGCGCGCGGCGCCGTCTGGGCGCTCGACGCCAGCGCCTGGTTCAGCCGCCCGGGCCCGCGCCTGCTCGACGGCGTCGAGGCCCTGCGCGCCATCCTCGCGGACCCCGCCGGCGACCGGCCCGTGGCGGGCGCGCGCCGCCCCCCCCCCCGTCCTGAGCGCGTGCCACTGGCGCGCCGCTCGCGTACGATGGGGCGCATGCAGTGCCCGCGCGACGCCGTCGACCTTGTCGTCGAGCACCACGAAGGCATTGAGGTCGACCACTGCCCCGCCTGCAACGGGCGCTGGCTCGACCACCACGAGCTGGACGAGCTGGAAGCGCGCACGGCCCCCGACGAGAGCCAGCGCCGCGCCATGATCGAGTACGCCCGCCGCGAGAGCGAGCTGGCCTGCCCCGTTTGCGGCAAGCGCATGTGGGCCTTCAACTACCGCGCCTACAACCTCGAGCTGGACACCTGCGAGGACGAGCACGGCTTCTGGGTGGACGCGGGCGAGGAGGGGCGCATCCGCGACGTGATGGAGGAGCGCGTGCGCGGGCTCAACCGCGCCGTCACCGCCGAGCAGGCGTGGGGCGAATTCCTGCGCGGCGCGGGCAGCGGCTCCATGTGGGACCAGATCAGCGGATTCTTCCGGGGAAGGCGCCGCTGATCGTGCGCGCCGGGGGCGGGGCGGGCCCGTGCTGACGCCGCGGGGGACGGACGGGGGCGTCCCCGCCTGGTGGTCCCCGATGACGAGGCGCGTGCAGTCCACCATCCTCACCTTCCTGCGCCTCGAGGCGGCCAGCGGCATCGTTCTGCTCGTCAGCGGCATCGCCGCCCTCGTCTGGGCCAACGCCCACTGGGACTCCTACTACGACTTCTGGCACGTCCACTTCCAGATCGGCTTCACCCTCGCCGACTGGACCCTCGCCGTGGACGAGCACCTGGAGGCGTGGGTGGACGACGCCCTCATGGCGCTCTTCTTCTTCGTCGTGGGCATGGAGATCAAGCGCGAGGTGGTCGTCGGCGAGCTGCACGACCCGCGCCGCGCCGCCCTCCCCATCCTCGCCGCCGTGGGGGGCATGGTCGTGCCCGCGCTCGTCTACTTCGTCCTCAACCGCGGCGGCGCGGGGGCCGACGGCTGGGGCATTCCCGTGGCCACGGACATCGCCTTCGTCGTGGGCGTGCTCGCGCTCTTCGGGCGGCGCCTGCCCGCGGGCCTGCGCGTCTTCCTGCTCACGCTCGCCATCGCCGACGACGTGGGCGGCATCGCCGTCATCGCCATCTTCTACACGTCCGACCTCTCGCTGCCCTGGCTGCTGGCGGCCATCGGCCTGGTGGGCGTGGTGATCGCCGCCCAGCGCTTCGGCGTGAGCCTCATCTCCGTCTACCTCGTCATCGGGCTGGCGCTCTGGTTCGCCACCTTCGAATCGGGCATCCACGCCACCGTGGCGGGCGTGGCCCTCGGCTTCCTCACGCCCGCGCGCCCCTTCCGCGGCAAGGACGTGATGCACGCGCTCGAACATAACCTGCTGCCCTACACCAGCTTCGTCGTCGTGCCCATCTTCGCGCTGGCCAACGCGGGCGTGCGCATCACCCCCGACGGGCTGCTGGACACGCTCGGCGAGCGCGTCGCCCTGGGCATCGTGCTCGGCCTCATCGCGGGCAAGTTCGTGGGCATCAGCCTCGCCACCTTCATCGGCCTGCGCCTGCGCGTCGGACGCCTGCCCGACGGCGTGAACGCGGGCCACGTGCTCGGCGCCTCCCTGCTGGCGGGCATCGGCTTCACCGTCTCCCTCTTCATCGCCGAACTCTCCTTCCGCGACGCCGAGGCCGTGCTCGCCGAGGCGCGGCTGGGCGTGCTCGTGGCCTCCCTGCTAGCGGGCGCGCTGGGCATGGCCTTCCTCTACGTCGTCTCCCGCGTGACCCCCACCAGCGCCGAGCACGGCGACATCGAGCGCGTCGTCGATCCGCACGCGCCGCACGCCGCGCCCCCGCGCGATCCCTAATCCGCCTCCGCGAGCCCCTCGCGCCGCGCCAGCCGGATGGCCGTGCGGATCGCCTCGACCATGCTCGTCTCGTCCGCCACGCCCCGGCCCGCGATGTCGAAGGCGGTGCCGTGGTCGACCGAGGCGCGGATGAACGGCAGCCCCAGGTTCACGCTCACGCTCTCCTCGAAGCCGTGCACCTTGATGGCGATGTGCCCCTGATCGTGGTACATGGCCACCACCGCGTCGTAGCGCCCGGCGATGGCCTGCGGGAAGACGGAATCGGCGGGCACGGGCCCCATGGCCGCGATCCCGGCGGCGCGCGCGTCCGCCACCGCTGGCCCGATCTCCGTCAGCTCCTCCGTGCCGATGAGGCCGCCGTCGCCCGCGTGCGGGTTGAGCGCGGCCACCGCGATGCGCGGCTCCGCGAACCCCCAGCGCCGGAACTCCGCGTCCGTCAGGCGCACGGCGCGCAGCACGTTCGCGCGCGTCACGAAGGCGCACGCCTGCGCCAGCGTCTTGTGCGTGGACAGGTGCACGCAGCGCAGGCCGCCGCTCACCAGCATGGTGGCCACGTGCTCCGCCCCCGACAGGCGCTGGAGCACTTCCTGATGGCCGGTGTCGGCGCTCCCCGCCAGCCGCCACGACTCCTTGTTGATGGGCGCCGTGACCATGGCGTCGATCTCGCCCGCGAGCGCGAGCCGCGCCGCCGCCTCCACCCAGGCGTGGGACGCCGCGCCCGCCGCCGCCGAACGCTCGCCCGCGGGGTAGGGCCCGCCGCCCTCCGCCACGGCCAGCGTCTCCACCGCGCCCGCCTCGCCGCGCGCCTCGTCGGGGCGGCGGATGACGCGCGGAGCCAGCGCCGCGCCGGTCAGCCGCACGGCCGCCTCCGCGCAGGCCGGGTCGCCCAGCAGGAAGAGGCGCGCCGCGCGCCGCAACTCCGCACGCGCCAGCGCCTTCACCGCCACCTCCGGCCCGATGCCGGCGGGGTCGCCGGGCGTGATGGCGATGAGCGGGCGCGCCGCGCGGTCCCTCACCGCCCCAGTATGGCGCGGCGCGGCGGCGAGCGGGCGAGCCGCGCCCGTGCTACGCTCGCCCCGTGGCGGAGAGCCGCGCGGAGGACGCGCCGGTGCGCACCGATCTCGTGGACATGGCGGTCTTCCCGGGGCGCACCTACCCCGAACTCGCCGAGGCCGTCTGCGCCCACCTCGGACGATCCCCCGGGCGCGCCGACATCTTCGAATTCGCCAACGAGAACATCTTCGTCCAGTACCGCGAGAACATCCGCAGCCGCGACGTCTTCCTCGTGCAGCCCTTCCATCCCCCCGTGAGCACCTCCATCCTCGAGCTGCTCATCATGATCGACGCCGCGCGACGCGCCTCGGCGGGGCGCATCACCGCCGTCATCCCCTACTACGCCTACGGGCGCAGCGACAAGAAGGACCAGCCCCGCGTGCCCATCAGCGCGCGCCTCGTGGCCAACCTCATCGAGACGGCGGGGGCCGACCGCGTGCTCACCATGAACCTGCACGCGGGCCAGATCCAGGGCTTCTTCAACGTGCCCCTCGACGAGATCAACGCCCTCTACCCGATGAGCGCCTACTTCGCCGGGAAGGACATGGCGGACTACACCGTGGTGGCCACGGACGTGGGCGGCGAGAAGCGCGCGCGCGACATGGCCATCCGCCTCGGCCTGCCCCTCGCCATCATCGAGAAGCGCCGCACCGGCAACGACGACGGCAGCGAGGCGCTCAACGTCATCGGCGAGGTGCGCGGGCGCAACGCCCTCATCGTGGACGACGAGATCGACACCGCCGGGACCATGGTCGAGGCCATCCGCATCCTGCGCGAACGGGGCGCGCGCGAGGTGGTGGCGGCGGGCTACCACGCCATCCTCAGCGGCCCCGCCCTCGAACGCCTGCGCTCCGCCGACGTGAGCGAGATCGTGGTCACCGACACCGTGCCCCTGCCCCCGCCGAAGCGCCTGCCGAACATGACCGTGATCCCCACCGCCCCCCTCTTCGGCGACGCCATCGAGCGCATCCACACCGGCCAGAGCATGGGCGCCCTCTTCCAGTAGCTCAGCGCTCCTCCTCGAGGTCGGCGGGCTCCAGGGCGTCGCGCGCGCCCAGCTCCGCGCCCATGAACCGCAGCTCGCGCCCGAAGCGCGACGTGCGCGCGCCCACGCCCGCCAGCCGCACGCGCTCTCCCCCCTCCACGCGCGCCCACAGCCGCCGCCGCGGCGCGTAGAAGGTCGCGCCCAGCCCCGCCAGGGCCATGCCCGCGGCTATCCAGATGAAGGTGTCGCCGGGGTCGCGGCGCACGTCGATGCCGGCGGCGTCCACGCGCCCCCCGAAGCGGTAGCGATGGCCCGACGCCGTCTCCGCCGTCGCGCCCTCGGCGATGACGACCGGCGCGGCGTCGATGCCGGAGACGAGCAGGTAGGGGCGTCCGTCGCCGCCCTCCGGCATCTGCACCGTGACCGCGCCCGCCGTCTCCCCGCGCGGCATGTCGAACACGGCGATGGCGGGCACGGCGATGACGCCGCGGAAGGCGATGCGATGCGCGCCCGTCTCCACCGCCTCGCCGGGCCGCAGTTCGGCGGGCGCGAGGCCCTCCCCGTCGATGGCCACGACCAGCGCGTCCCCCTCGCGCCGCCAGCTGACGCCGTAGACGGCGTCCGGCAGCGCCAGCTCGGCCAGCGCCACCTCGCCCTCGTGCCCGAGCGGCTCGCCCGGCACGCTCGCCATCTGCGGCAGCGTCTGGTCGAAGGCCGTCCGTCCCGCCGCGTCCGTGACCGTGAGCACGGGCGCCGCCGTGGCCTCGTTGTTGAAGTCGAGCGCGTCGTCGAAGAGCGCGCGCCCGTCCGGCCCCCACACCGTGAGCCGCGCGAGGTCGTCGAAGAAGGCGGCCTGGTGGAAGCGGTGGCCGAAGGCGCGGCAGGGGTCGTTCACGGTGGTCGTGCAGCGCACCGTCTCGCCGCCGCGCCGCAGCGTCAGCGCGCTGCGGAAATCGACCACGTTGCCGTCCGCGTCCACGCCGCGATGGGCGTCGGCCATGCCCACGAAGATCTGCCCGGGGCCCGGATCGCGGAAAAGGGGCGCGGCGGGACGGCCCTCCGCCAGCGCCAGCGTGCGCTGGAAGCCCGCCAGGCTGGTGAGCAGCCCCCCCAGCAGCAGCAGCAGCAGCGCCAGGTGCGACACGAACGTCGCGTACTGGCTCCAGGCGTGGCGCTCCGCGAACAGCTCCACCACGCCCGCCCCCGCGTGCGCGCGCGTCACGCGGTAGCGCCGCCGCCGCAACAGCGCCTCCAGCGCCTCCGCGCCGCCCGCGTGCGTGAAGGAGGCGCGGTGGCGCGCCGTCTCGAAATAGCGCTCGCCCACGCGCGTGCGCGGACGGTGCACGCTGCGCCACACCGGCGGGAAGCGGCTGATCGTGCACACCGTCACCGCCGCCGCGATGGCGAACCAGAGGCCCGCGAACCAGGCGCTGTGGAAGACCTCGAACAGGTCGAGCCCGTCGAGCAGCGGCGTGAGGGCGCCGAAATCCTCGCGGCGCAGCTCCAGCCACGCCGCGCGCCCGGCGGCGTTGCCGCGCATCTCCGCCGGCAGCTGCGGCAGGACCACGCCCACCAGCCCCGCCAGCACCGCCGCCGTGACCAGCGCCACCGCGAACTTCACGTTCGTGAGCAGCCGCCAGAGCGCCCGCGCCGGGTCGATCCCCGCCGCCGCCTCGCCCCTCACGGCGGCGGGAGCAGCGCGTCCAGGTCCGCGCGCGCCAGCGCCCCGCGGTGGATCGCCCGCACCACGCCCTCGGGGTCGATGAGGAAGCTCACCGGCAGCCCCGTGCTCACGCGGTAGGCGGCGGAGACGCGCCCGTCCGCGTCCAGCGCGATGGGGTAGGTCACGCCGAACTCCTCCGCGAAGCCCGCCGCCGCCGCGCACGACTCCTGCTGGTTCACGCCCACCACCGTCACGCCGTCCGCGCGCTCCTCGTGGAAGTCCCGCAGGGCGGGCGTCTCCCCGCGGCAGGGCCCGCACCACGACGCCCAGAAGTTGAGCAGCACGTGCCGTCCGCGGAAGTCCGTGAGCGCCACCACCGTCCCGTCGGGCGCGCGCAGGCGGAAGGCGGGCGCGGCGCGGCCCACCATCGCCGCCGGGGCCTCGCCCGTCGCGTTCAACGCCTCCGGCAGCGCGACCACGCCGAAGCCGTCCTCCCCCGCCGCTCCGCCGCCGTCCCCGCGCAGCTCGAGGAACCAGACGACGAGCGCCACCACCGCCACCACCAGCGCCGCCGCGCCGAAGGTGGCGGCCGCTCCGGCGTATTCGCGGCGGCGTTGGGGGCGCTCGTCGGGGAGCGTCTCGTCCGTCACGGCGCGTCCATCCCCCGCGAGCGTACCAAGCCGCGCCCGCTGCCGCCCGAACCGGGCGCTAACGGAGGCTTTCGCAGGCGATGCCATCCCTGTCGGGATCGAGCGAGTGCGGGTCCGAGGCCGGACCGCCCGACTCTTCGTAGAACGTCTGCGCCTCCGCCCAGCTGGCGAAATTGGCGCAATCGCGGTCGCCGCCCGGCGCTTCCGCGGCGCCGCAACGGTTTCGGCTCCATCTCCATCATCCTACACGTACTGCGCTCTGCGGACTCCGCCGCCCCACTCTCCCCTCAGCGCCGCGAAGCGGCGCGCTCTCCTCGCCCCTCAGCCGCGCGGGAGCGCGGCGCTCTCCTCACACGTACGGCAGGACGCGCTCGGCGAAGAGGCGCGCCGGTTCGCGCGTGTCCCGTCCGAAGAACTCGATGACGAACAGCTCGCAGCCCAGCTCGCGGTTGCGCGCGATCTGGTCGCGGATGCGCTCCGGGCTGCCCGACAGCGCCAGCGGTCCCGTCGGGTCGCCCAGGTGGCCGCCGAAGATGCGCTGCGCCCGCTCGATCATCGGCCCCGCCGAGGCCTCGTCCGGCGCGATGGTGACCAGACACTGCTGGCTCACGGCCACCTCCGAGGGGTCGCGGCCCGCATCGCGGCAGTGCGCGCGCAGCGCGGCGACCTTGCGCGCGAGGTGCGCGTGGTGGCCCGCGAGGTTGTTCCAGACGTCGGCGTGGCGGGCGGCGATGCGCAGCGTGACGCGCTCGCCCGCGCCGCCGATGAGGATGGGCGGCGTGCGCGGCGGCTTCGGCTCGCACACGACGTTCTCGACGCGCACGTGCTCCCCGGCGAAGGTGACGGGGCCGTCCTCGCTCCACATGCGCCGCAGCAGGGCGACCGTCTCCTCCAGCTGCGCCAGCCGCTGGCGCAGGGGGAGGAAGGGCATGCCGAAGTCGGTGAATTCGCGCTCCATCCAGCCGCCGCCGAGGCCGGGGATGACGCGCCCGCCCGCGATGGCGTCGGCGGTGGCGATGGTCTTGCCCAGGTGCGCGGGGTTGCGCATGCCCGCGGGCGTGACCAGCGTGCCGATCTCCACGCGCGCGGTGATGGCCGCCAGCGCGGCCACGGCGGTCCACGCCTCGAGGATGGGGATGTCGGGCGACTGCGGGCCGTAGAGGTGGTCGTTCACCCAGATGGAGTCGAAGCCCAGCTCCTCGAACTCGCGCGCGGCGGCGGCGGTCTCCGCCCAGGAGCGCTTGATCTGGGGCACGTTCACGCCGAAGCGGGGTTTCGTCATGGCCAGCCTCCCGCGCCGCATCCTACGCGCGCGTGCGGCGGCGCGATGGGGCGGCTACTCCGCGTCGGGGTCCGCCGCGAGGGGGCGGCGCGCCCATTCCCGCCACGCCTCCCAGGCGAGCTTGTCCTCGCCGTCGCCGTCCCGCAGGCCGGTGTCGTTGAGCACCGCCGCCGCGCCCTCGCCGGGCGTGGCCGGGTCGCGGGGCGCGGCCCATACCACGGCGCCGAGGCCGCTCGCCTCCGCCTCCGCCAGCAGGCGCTCGACGAAGCGCCGCTGGTCCCGCTGCGTGCCCGCGAGCGCGCGCCCCTCCACGGGCGCGGAGGCGTAGCCCGCCCCGCTGATCAGGATTTCGCCCGCGAACCGCTCCCGCAGCCGCGCGTAGTAGCCCGCGCCCACCTCTTCCGCCGAGCGGATGCCGGTGAGGAAGGGGAAGGTGGAGACGGCCAGCGCGTCCATCATCCCCGCGAAGGCGTCGAGCGCGTCCCACTGGGGCGGATGCGCGCCCCCCAGCGTCGCGTCCATGTCCTCCAGCTGGAAGGTGGGGAAGACCTTCGTGCGCGGGCTCACCGATTTGACCGCCTCCCAGGCGCGCCGGTAGGCCTCCACGAAGCCCGCGAACTGGTCGGGGGCGCGCGCGCGCAGCATGTTGATCTCCACGCCCAGGGCCAGGTAGTCCGGCTCGTAGTTGGCGGCCACGTAGATGGCGTAGGCCACGAGCGCGTCGCGCACCTCCTCGCGCAGGAAGCCCCCGTCGTCGCCGTCCAGCGCCTCCGGCAGTCCGGCCGCGCGCGCGCGGCGCACGGCCCCGTCGGTGGGGTCGATGGCGAACAGCAGCGTCAGCCCGTACTGCTCCACGAGGGCGCGCTCCAGCCGCATGAGGGCGTGCGTCTCCGCCGACGGCTCCGCGCCGGGCAGGAACTCCTCCCAGGGCGGCACGCGCGCGATGCGGATGATTTCGGCGTGGCGGGCGGCGGCGGCGAAGGCGGCGATCCAGGCCTCGCGCGTCTCGTCCGCGGGCGCCGCGCCGAAGCCCAGGCGCAGATCGCGCGGCGCGCCCAGCGACGGCTCGCGCGTGGCCCGCGGCCCCGGCCGCTCCGGCTCGTCCCCGTTCCCGCAGGCGCCCGTCAGCGCCGCCGCGCCCAGCGCTGCTACAATCAAGGCGGCGGGGAGCGGGCGCACGCGACGCATGAACCTGCGCGCCTTCCTCACGGTTTCGGTGCTGGCGGGCGTCCTCGCGGGGGCCGTCGCGGTGGGCGTGCGCTCCTGCATCGGGAACGATGATGCGCCCCCCGCCCCCAAACCGTCCATCCCCACCCCCGTCGCGGCGTCGCCGCGCGAGGTGGCCGAACGCTACGCCGCCGCCTGGCGGGAGTGGGACGCCGCCGCCCTGTACGCCCTGCTCGACGCGGAGGCGCGCGCGGCCATGTCCTTGGCGGCGTTCATCGACGCCCACGCCGCCTTCCGCGCGGAAACCGCCGCCGAGCGCATCGAGGTCTCGCTCGAACGCGCCGGTGCGGGCGAGGCCGTCCTGCGCGTGCGGCTGGAGACGGCGTGGTTCGGGACGCTCGACTACACCGTCACGCTGCCCCTCGCGCGCGGCCCCGACGGCGAGCCGCGCGCGGGCTGGACGCCCGCCGTCCTGCATCCCGCGCTCGCCCACGGGGGCGAACTGCGGGGCACGGTGCGCCGCCCGCGCCGCGGGGCCATCCTCGACCGCCGCGGCGAGCCCCTCGCGGTCACGCGCGACGAGCGCGTCATCGGCCTCGACCGCGGGCTCGTGCGCGACGAGGCCGTGGTCGTGAACGCCTTCGTCTCCCTCGGTTACGCGCGCGAGGCGGTGGAGGCGGCCTTCGCCAGCCCCCTCGGCCCCCGCCAGCGCGTGCCCGTGGGCGTCGTGCCCGACGAGCGCGTGGAGGAAGCGGCGCGCTTCGTGCAGGCCGTGCCCGGGGCCGTGCTCTGGTTCGAGGAGCGCCGCGTCCACCCCCTCGGCCCCGCCGCCGCCCACGTCGTCGGCTACACGCGCGAATACACCGCCGCCGAGCTGGCCGCGCGCGCCGACGAGCTCGCGCGCCCGGGCGACCGCGTCGGCGCGGCGGGCCTCGAGGCCTCGCTGGAGACGGCGCTCGCGGGCCGCACGGGCGCGCGCCTCGAGGTCGTGGGCGGCGCCCGTCCGCGCGTCATCCACGAGCGCCCCTTCGTCCCCCCCGCCGACGTGCGCACCACGCTCGACGCCGGGGTGCTGCGCGCCGCCCACGCGGGCCTCGCCGGATTGCGCGGCGCGGCGGTCGTCATCGACCCGCGCGACAACGCCATCCTCGCCATCGCCAGCTCGCCCGCCTTCGACCCCGACGCCTTCGAGCGCGGCGACGCCGGCGCGCTGGAGACGCTCGTGGGCGACGAGCGCCATCCGCTCGCCAACCGCGCCCTGCACGGCCTCTACCCGCCGGGCTCCACCTTCAAGCTGGTCACGGGCGCGGCGGGCCTCGCGGCGGGCCTCTACGCGCCGACCGACCGCATCGACTGCCCGGCCGTCTGGCGCGGCGTCGATCCGCCCCGCCGCAACTGGGAGGGCGCGCAGGGCCCGCTCACCATCGCCCAGGGGCTCATGCGCTCCTGCAACCCCGTGTTCTACGAGATCGCGCTCCGCTTGCACGAGGCCGACCCCGCCGCCCTGCCGGCCATGGCGCGCGCCTTCGGCTTCGGCGCGGCGAGCGGCGCGGACGGCCTCGACGACGCCCCCGGCCTCGTGCCCGACGCGGACTGGAAGCGGCGCGCGCGCGGCGAACCCTGGTATCCGGGCGACGCCGTGAACCTCGGCATCGGGCAGGGCGACCTGCTCGTCACGCCCCTGCAGCTGGCCAACGCCTACGCGGCCTTCCTCACGGGCGAGGCGCGCGCGCCCGTCGTGCTGGCCGATGCGTCGCCCGCCGCGCGCGGGACGCTCGGCCTCGCCCCCGACCACGCGGCCCACCTGCGCCGCGGCCTCGAGCTCGTCACCGGGTCCGCGGGCACGGCGGGCTGGGCCTTCGCCGCCGAGGGCCACGCCGATTTCGGCGGCAAGTCGGGCACCGCCGAGGACGCCGAGGGGCAGGCGCACGCGCTCTTCGTGGCCTACGCGCCCCGTGACGCGCCCGCCGCCGTGGCCGCCGTCGTGTTCGACGACGGTTCGGAGGGCCTGGCGCTCGCGGCGCCCCTCGCGCGCGACCTCGTCATCGCCGCCCGCGCGGCGCTGGCGCCGGAACGCTAGCGCTAGATGGTTAAGCACCCCAATCATGCCTTAGCAATTCGCCTAGTTGCCCATGTCCTCGGCTTCGCTCGGCGTCACGTAGGTTTCCGTCTCGCTATTCCACCAAGCATAGCTCCAAGCTCCGGCTTCCGCAGAGGACTCAACGGCGTCAGCAGGAACGTAGAGGCGCGTCTCTGGCTGCCCGGGCTTGGCATAATGCTTCACTCGATACATGAGAGCACCATCGCGCATCGTAGGCTCGATCACTTCGACTTCTTCTCCACTGGAGCCCCGCTGTCTCCAAACGACACGAGATCCTTCAGAAAAGACTTGCATTTCCCCCGTAGAACCCGCTGGTTCCTCAGTTCTGTGAATCCCGCTCGCAGAAGAGAATTCCAGATAGGAATGATGAATCCTATCGAGTATCGTGGACCATTCATCCTCTTCCTCGCGGGCAGCAGTACGGAGACGATCCAGCACATGTCCGAATTCAGTGAACAATTTTTCGGTTAACCTCAGGCTTCCATAGGTTTGGTCAAAGATCGCGATACATCCTCCCTTCCACGTCTTTCCATCGCCGTTATAGATAGCGATGTTGGTAGCAGAGCTTCCAACATCGTTCGGGAGAATACTATATTCATGCAAAAAGACCTCCCTGATCCTATCTGCAAAGCGGCGCTTCACGCTTCCGTCACGAAACCATTCCTCGTCAAGAAAGAAAACAACTCCTGTCGTTCGAAAATTTCGTGTTTTTGGCTTCTTGTTCGGATCCTTCTTCTGCAATTCTTGATACGAAAAGGCTTGTCCAGTGGAGTCTCTATACCCCTCGACCCGTTCCGTGATGTGCATCCGGCACTCCGCCAAGAAACCATTATTGCTCTGAAGAATATTCCCAGCGATAAGCTCCTGCTGCGTGATTGCAGTAGTAATCCACGCAGTGATCTGAGGACGGGTGGACCGCCTTCGTCCTTTACGGACCCTGATATAGGAAGAGAAGGAGCTTGTATTCCAAGAAACAACTTCGTATGCGCGCATCTGATGAAAATAGGTTCCACCCGGGTAGCATTCTCGGAGAGCTTGGGATTGAGTGACATATCCGATCCTGTCACTATTCTCACGAAACTTGATATCATACCCGATTTCTCCAATATTGCGAAGCGGGTAGTTCCGATGGGGGCTATCACCACCAATTTCCGCAATGGCATCGAATTCTGGAGCACGCTGTCCACCGGGGCGAGCAGCCTTGTAGTTATCTCCGAAATCCCTCGGCCAATTCATGTGGGTTGGGAGGCCTGCGGGTGCGGCGAGAGACTCACGCTCCTCGGCGAGACAGCGACCGTGAGCAAATTGCATGAAACGATTATCGAGATAGAGATAAGACGGCTCCACAGACATTTCGTGATACTCGCGAAAAGACATACCGAAGCGACGGAAAGCATCCTCTGGACCGATCACGACAAAAGCCCCGGGAGCATGACGGCCAACGCGACCAAGCCGTTGACGGTAAGCCTTGCGCGAAGGGGGAACGCCAGCATTCAACCCCACGCGAAGATGAGGAAAGTCAATACCTAATTCAAGCGCGGACGTTGAAACGACGCCACGGCGTTTGCCCGTACGTAGTTGGTTTTCAATGGTGCGCCTTTCTCGCTGATCGAATCCTGCCCGATACGCCACGATGGCCGGATCTTTGAACAGGTCGGCCACGTCACTCTCAGTGGCAATTGCCAAAGCCTCCACGCCTTTCCTTGAATCCACAAACGTGATGAATCCACCATCTTTCTCCTCAGAGAGTAGACGTAGCTGAACATCCTTCAGGGCAGAAAGCTCATCTCCTGCAGGAGAAGCGATGTGCGCAACCACACGGTCGTAACGCTTGGCACCATCCGCTTCGTGGTCCACAATTGAGAAATCAGCCCCGGTGAGCAACTTCATGTGTGTCCCGGGATCGTCAATTGTAGCCGTGGAAGCGACGATCTGCAGAACTTGATCTCTGGAATCCACACTGGTGATGTGATTTCGGGCGGCAATTAATCGCCGCCAAAGAAAGGCAGCGTTGCTCCCAAACACTCCCTCCATTGTATGTGCTTCATCAAGAACGAGAGTGGACAAGGAGCGGATGAATTCTCTGACACTGGGCATAGCCAAGCGTGGCATAAGCCATGCATGACAGACATCTGGATTCATCACGAGAACCCGCGACCGTTGTAGCGTCTCTTCACGTTCTCCAACCGGAGTCGGACCGTAGATCACGCCAACGGTGTCGTCATCGAGACCCAGATCGCTCGCCATTTCTTTCCAGCTACGAACCTGATCTTCCAACAACGCATTGAGAGGGTAAAACACGATCACACGACCAGACGGATCTTCCAAGACCTTATGCAGGGACAAGGACTGGAAAATAAGGCTCTTCCCCGAAGCCATCCCGGTCGAAACAACCACATTCTCGCCACGGCCCAGCATTTCCAGCGCCAGCGCCTGGTGCGCCCACATGCCCGCTTCGCCCAGCCGCTTCCGGAGGTAGGGGCCAACCCGGTTGTCGAACAGGAAAGCAGGGATCGGCGCGTGACGGGCAGGCTGGGCCGGGATGTCGAAGGACTCGACGACGGGGAACGCACCTTCCCGAAGGATGCTCCTCATCGCTTCGTACATTACTGAATCCTTGCCTCGTCTTCGTGGTTTCGACGATGATTCGGGCCGCCCGCGAGTCGGCCTGGCAGACTCCGTCCGAGATAATAGCACGACTCCGCCGTCAGGTGAATGGAGCATCCGACCACAGCGCGCGTCCGTCGCGCGCGTGCCGCCCGACCTGCGCCCGCCCGCCCCCTAGTCCAGCGCCTTGACCGCCTCGATCAGGGCCGGCACCACCTTCTTGTAGTCCTCCACCACCGCGAAGCGCGCCGCCCGCACCATGTTCGCGTCCGGGTCGCGGTTGATGGCCACGATGTTCTTCGAGCCCGCCATGCCCGCCATGTGCTGGCTCGCCCCGCTGATGGCCACCGCCAGATAGAGCGCGGGCGTCACCGTCTTGCCCGTCAGCCCCACCTGCTGCGCGGGCGGATACCAGCCCAGGTCGCAGGCCGCGCGGCTCGCGCCCGTGGCCCCGCCCAGCAGCTCCGCCAGCTCCTCCAGCATGGCGAAGCCCGACGGATCGCCCAGCCCGCGCCCGCCCGACACCACCACGTCCGCGTCCTCCAGCCGCACGCCCTCCGACTCCGCCGCCTCCGTGGCGACCACGCGCACGCGCTGGTCGCCGTCGGCCTCCACCGCCGAGACCTCCCCCGTGCGCGAGGCGTCCGGCTCGCCCGCGTCCCACGCCTTCGCCTTGAGCGTGGCGAGGCGCACGTCGCCGCGCCAGGACACCTCCGCCACGGCGTTGCCGCCGTAGCAGCTGCGCGTGGCGCGCGGGCGTCCGTCGGCCAGCGTCAGGGCCACGCAGTCCATGGCCACGGCGGCGCGCAGGCGGAAGGCGAGGATGGGGCCGAGGTCGCGCCCCAGACTCGTCTGGCCCATGAGCACGGTGTCCGCGTCCGCCGCCTCGCGCGCGGCCAGCACGGCGGACGCCCCGCGCTCCGCGCAGCCCGGGTCGAGCGCGCCCTCCGGCGCGGTGTAGACATGCCCCGCGCCGTGCTCGATGAGCGGGCGCGCCAGCGCCTCGCCGCCCGCGACGACGGCGCTCACGGGGCCCGCGCCCTCCGCCGCCAGCGCGCTGGCCGCCGCCAGCAGTTCGAGGGAGACGGGGGCGATCTCCCCGCCGGAAGTCTCCGCGACGATCAGCGTTCCGGGCATTCGGCGTTCCTCCGCGGGGGCTAGATGAGGCGGGCTTCGCGCAGCTTGCGCGCGAGCGTGCGGGCCTGCTCCTCGGCGGAGTCGCCCTCGATGATCTCGACGTTGCTCTCCGTGACGGGCACGTAGAGCGCCTCCAGCGGCAGCCAGCGGTTCTCCGCGCCCGTCTCGTCGGGCGCGAGCCCCAGGTCCTCCGCCGACCACACCTGCACCGTCTTGCGCGCCGCCATCATGATCTGGCGCAGCTGCGGGTAGCGCGGCTCGCCGAACTCGTTGGAGATGGAGACCACCGCGGGCAGGTCCACCTCCACCGTCTGGAAGCCGTCGTCCAGCACGCGCTCCACCGTCAGCGTCGAGCCCTCGGCGCTCATGGCGCGGGCGATGGTGACGGCGGGCAGGCCCAGCAGCTCGGCCACGCCGAGGGGCGCCACGCCCATGTCCCAGTCCGCCGCCGCGCGCCCCATGAGCACGAGGTCGACGTCGCCCAGCTTCTCGATGGCCCTGGCCAGCGCCGCCGCCGTCTGGAAGTTGTCGATGCCGGCGAAGGCCGGGTCGCTCAGCAGCACGCCCTCGTCCGCGCCCATGGCGAGCGCGTGCTTGATGGCGTCGCGGGCGGAATCCTCGCCCAGGCTGATGACCGTGATGGCGCCCTCCCCGGCGGCGTCGCGCAGGCGCAGGGCGGCCTCCGTGGCCTGCGGATCGTAGGGGTTGACCACGGGCGCGACGCCCTGCGCGGGGACCACGCGCCGGGCCGTCTCGTCCACGGCGAATTGCGAGGCGGGCGTCTCCGGATCGGGAATCTGCTTCACGCAGACGGCGATGTTCACGCGGGCGCGCTCCTTCGGTTCGGGGTGAGCGCGGGCAGCGTAGCACAGCCCCGCCGCTCGCGGTAATCCCGCGCCCGCCGCACGCTGGTAGTGGTAGGCTGTAATCGTCGGAGGTGACGCCGTGTCCGCTCCCCGAAAGACGGAGAAGCCCCCCACGCATGGGGATCTGTGCACGGCGTGCGGCCGGACGCTCAATGACGATTCCTTCTGGCATCCTCTCAGTCTCGCCGAACTCATTCGGGCGCAGGGGATCCGCCCCTATACGTTCCCCGAGCCGCTGGACGACGATCCCTTCGATGTTGACGAGTTCCTGGCGGCGATCTACGGCGATGGAAGGGCCCCGTAACCTTGCCCGACGCCCTAAGGGCTCGACGGCCTCAGCATCATTACCTTGTAACGGTTCCCGCCCCGCACGGCCCGCGTGAACAGCGTGTTTCGTAACCCGCCCGAAACGGCGCGGCAATACGCGGGAAATCGCCCGCCCCCACCATCGCCCCCACGTTTCCCGTCCGCGCAGCGACCGCGGGCGCAAGGAGGATTGCATGAAACGTGCCCTGCCGGCCCTGCGCAGGCCGACCGCCATGCTCGCCGGCGGTCTGCTCGCGCTCGGCATCATCTCCGTCGTCGCCGCCGACGGCCACGAGGCCGACGCGACGGCGCTCACCGACATCGTCGGCGCCGTCGATACCGCGTGGCTGCTCATCGCGGGCTTCCTCGTGTTCTTCATGCAGGCCGGTTTCGCCATGCTCACGGCGGGCTTCGTGCGCTCCCACGAGACGGCGAACATCCTCATGAAGAACATGATCGACGCCTGCGTGGGCGGCATATCGTTCTGGCTCGTGGGCTGGGCCTTCGCCTACGGGTCGAGCAGCGCCACCAACGACTTCATCGGTCTCGGCAACTTCGCGCTCCACAAGTTCCCGAACGATGTTGATAGCTGGGCTGGTTGGTTCTTCCAGTTCGCTTTCGCCGCCGCCGCCGCCACCATCGTGGCCGGGGCCCTGGCCGGGCGCACGAGGTACTCGGCCTACCTCATCTACACCGTCGTCATCACCGGCTTCATCTACCCCGTCGTGGTGCACTGGGGCTGGTCCGGCATCACGTGGATGGACAATCTCGGCCTCGGCAACGGCTACGTCGACTTCGCTGGCTCCGGCATCGTCCACACCGTGGGCGGTATCGCCGGGCTCATGGGCGCCATCGCGGTGGGAGCGCGCCTCGGCAAGTACGGCCCCAACGGCGAGGTGCGCGCCATCCCCGGCCACAACATCTCCATCGCCACCATGGGCATGTTCATCCTCTGGTTCGGCTGGTACGGCTTCAACCCGGGATCCACGCTCCAACTCTCCGAGGGCGGGGCCGATACCGCTGCGTTCGTTGCCGTAACCACGACGCTGTCGGCGGGAGCGGGCGGTATCACCGCCATGCTCTGGTCGCGCTTCCGCACTGGCCGCTACGACACCGGCCTCACCATCAACGGCATCCTCGCCGGGCTCGTGGCCATCACCGCCGGCACCGCCACCGTGGACCCCTGGGCCGCGGTCGTCATCGGCGCCATCGGCGCGCTCGTCATGTACTACGGCGTGCAGCTGCTGGACTCCGTCTTCCGCGTGGACGATCCCGTCGGCGCCGTCTCCGTGCACGCCTTCGCGGGCATCTGGGGCGTCATCGCCGTCGGCCTCTTCTCCTCGAAGGCGGGCATGGAGGCCGCGGGCTACGCGAACCCCGGGAACTATGGCCTCTTCCTCGGCGGCGGCGGCGAACAGCTGCTCATGCAGCTCATCGGCATCGCGGCCATCGTCGCCTGGACGGCGCTCACCGCGGGCATCCTCTTCTTCGGCATCAAGGCCGTCATGGGCCTGCGCGTGAGCGAGGAGGAGGAGATGCGCGGGCTCGACCTCATCGAGCACGGCATCGACGCCTACCCCGACTTCGGGCCTTCCGGCTCCGGCATCTTCGGCGCCGCCGGTCCGGCCGAGACGGAAAGGAGCTCCCGCTCGTGAAGAAGATCGAGGCCATCATCCGCCCCATCCGCCTCGAGCCCGTCAAGGACGCGCTCGACGAGCTCGGCTTCTCCGGCGGCATCACCGTCTGGGAGGTCAAGGGCCACGGCAAGCAGCGCGGCCTCACCGAGCAGTGGCGCGGGCGCGAGTACCGCGTCGAGTACCTCTCCAAGGTCTGGATCGCCATCGTCGTCGACGACGACAAGGCCGAGCCCGTCATCGAGGCCATCCTCGACAACGCCAGCTCCGGCGAGATCGGCGACGGCAAGATCTTCGTCTCCAGCGTCGAGGACGCCGTCCGCGTCCGCACCCGCGAGCGCGGGAACGAGGCGCTCTAGCGGACGGCTTCCCGCCGTTCCGCGCCATCGGGGGCCGGGCGCGCCATGCGTCCGGCCCCCGTCATGTCTCCGCGCCGTTGCCCGCATCCCGCCCCCGCGCGTACCGTTCCCCGAAACGCCGCGGCTCGGCGGCAACGGCGGCGAGGACGGCGCGGGCATGGTCGAATGGGGCTACGCGGGGGCGGGCGCGCCCGACAAATGGGCCTCGCTCGACCCCGGGTTCTCCAACTGCGGCGAGGGCAGGCGGCAGTCGCCCATCGACCTCACCGGCTACGAGGAAGCCCGCGGCGAGGCCCTCGCCTTCGACTACGGCGGCGGCGCGCCCGAGGCGCTCGACTACGGCGGCGTCTTCCCGCACGTGCGCTACGCCCCCGGCAACCTGTTCATGGCGGGCGCGGTGGTCAACGAGGTCGTGCAGGCCCACCTGCACACGCCCTCCGAGCACCTCATCGACGGCCACGCCTTCCCCGTCGAGCTGCACGTCGTCCACCGGCGCGAGGATGGGCCCGGCGCGAACCGCCGGGGCTACAGCGTCGTGGGCGTCCTCTTCGAGTTTGGCGACCCCGACCCCGTCGTCCAGGCCTTCATCGACGGCGCTCCGCCGCGGGGCGCGGAGGCCCCCGCCGGTCCCGCCTTCGACCTCGCCGCCCTCGTGCCCGCCGACCCCGCCCACTACCGCTACGACGGCTCCACCACCACGCCGCCCTGCGTCGAGCCCGTGGCTTGGTACGTGCTGCGCGAGCGGCGCACCGTCTCGCCGGAGCAGGCAGACCGCCTGCGCGAGCTGCACGGCGGCGCCAACGCCCGCCCCGTCCAGCCCCTGGGGGATCGCCGCATCGTCCTCGCCAGCGGGCGCTGAGACTCCGGGACGGTGGTAGCGCGTGCGGGATTCGAACCCGCGATCTCCGCCTTGAAAGGGCGGCGTCCTGGGCCTCTAGACGAACGCGCCGTCCGCCCCGCCAGTATAGCGCCCGCGCCCGTGCGTTCCCGCTCAGCCCGCGACGATGACCGTGCGGAACGTCACGGAGACGCGCCGCTGGCGCTTCCTGCGCCCACCGTGGCCGTCGGGGTCGCTCCGGCGCGGCAGGATGGCGTGATGCCAGTGCGTGCGCGCCGCGTCCGTGAGCACCGTCAGCGAGCCCACGTCGAGAAACAGCTCCAGCGGCTCGCCGTCCGCGTTCTCCGGCGGCGTGAAGCGCATCGGCCAGCGGTCGCCGAGCGAGAGCGTGGCCACGGCGGGCCCGAAGCAGTCGCGGTCCGCGTGCGCGGCGATGCCCTGCCCGGGCTCGTACTCGTTCACGATCACCTGGTCGGGCGTCTCCGCGAACCAGCCGCCTTCCCGCAGGCGCTCGGCCACGGGCTGGATGAATTCCGGCAGCGGCCCGAGGCGCATGTCCGCCGTCACGGCCCGCGCCTTGTAGTCGTAGCGCCAGCCGTAGTGCTGGACGCGCCGCCGCAGGTCGTCGCGCCACTGCTCGTCCCGCGCGTCGATGTCGGCGAGCAGCCGCTCGCACTCCTCGGAGCCGAGGAGTTTCGGCTCGTAGAGGACGCCGATCTCCCGCAGCATCGGGAGCGTGTCATCGGGCGGCGGGGACGCGGGTTCGGCCTCGGCGAACAGGTCAGCCTGCCGGGCGGTCATCCCTCGGCCCCGCGCGCGCCTCAGCGCGGGCGGAAGCGCGCGCGGGGGGCCAGCTCCCGCAGCAGCTCGTCACGGTTGCGCGCGCGCGCCCACTCCCGCGCCTTCGCCAGCGCCGCCTCCAGCGCCTCCCCCTCCAGCGCGTTGGCCGCGTCGTGCGTGATGCAGTCCACCGGGCACACCGGCGCGCAGGCGTTGCAGTCGATGCACGCCTCCGGCCAGATGGCGTGCTGGAAATCGTCCGTGTCGAAGTAGTGGATCGTCTCCGTGGGGCAGACGCGACGGCAGTAGCCGCAGTTGATGCAGCGGGCCGCGTCGATGACGTACGTCACGCGCCGCCGTCGCCGTCGCCGTCTTCGCGCGCGCCGATGACGCCTCCCGCTCCCGTGAGCAGCTCCTCGAGGTGCGTGCGCCATTCGTTCACGCGGCGGCGCTTCGGGGGCGTGTCCGCCAGCTCCTCGATCTGCGCGCGCCCCCACTGGATGTGCTCCTCCTCGTCCTGCAGCATGAGCCGCAGGATGCGCACCGTGGGCGCGTCCACCACCTGGTCCGTGGCGCGCATGTGGTAGAGGTAGTGCGTGGCCAGGTGGGGCTTGAGCACGCCGAAGACGCCCGCCACGCGCAGCACCGAATCGTCCTGGTCCTGGATGGCCTCCATGAAGGCGCGGAACCCGTCGTTGGGCGGCGCCATCCTCGGCGAGGTCATGAGCGGGTAGGGGCCTTCCGCCCCCTCCGTCACGCGCAGCTCCGGCAGCCGCTTGCCCAGCATGTCCGCGTGCTGCGCGCAGTGGTAGGCCATGGGCCCGAACTCCACCTTGTGGTGCACCTGCGGCTGCGTGGCGATCCACTGCAGCAGCGCGCGCATCATCTCCACCTCGGCGTAGCGGTAGTGCGTCAGCCGCCGCGCGCACTCGTCCACCGAGAACGCGCCGCCCAGCTTCCGCTGCGGAACCCACAAGTCGACCATGCCCGGCCTCGCTTCCTTCCTCTGGGGCCCGCGCGGGGCCGGTCGTTCCGTTCCGGCTAGCGCGGCTCCTCGCGGGGGGTGAAGTAGAGCGCCCCCGATTCGCAGGCCCCGTGGCGCGCCCAGCCGTCGCCCGCGGCGATGGCGGCGGCCACCTCCTCGTCCGTCTCCCACATCGTGATGCGCTCGTCCTCGAGGGCGGAGACGGCGCACTCCGGCTTCTCGCACACGAGGTCGTGGATGACCATCGCGCGCGTGTCCCCGCAGTAGCGCTTGAAGTCGAAGGGAGGCCGCCAGCGTTTCGCCATCGGTCCGGTCCCTTCCGCTAGAGCGCGAACTCCCTGGGCGCGATCACCTCGTCGCCCGTGTTGAGCGCCATGATCAGCTCCTCGAAGGCCTGCTGCGCCTTCATCGCGTCGCGCCGCCTGGCGTCGTCGCCCTCCGTGAGGCGCGGCACCCAGTAGTTGCCCACCTCCACGTGCATCACCTCGTCGGCGTGGTTGAAATCGAAGGCGCGTTCCCAGTCGGGGTCGCCGATGTTGCGGCCCATGTCGATCAGCGCCGTGAACAGGTTCATGGCCAGCCCCTCGCCGCCGCGGTGCACCGAGGCCATGCTGTTGATCATGTCCAGCGAGGCGCCCGGGCGGCTGTCGCCGTTGGCGGAGGCGCTCGAGCTGGTCAGGCCGCCGCCGGCCACGTAGCCGTCCGCGAAATCGCCCAGCGTGCAGCCGTGGCGCGCCATCTGCTCGAGCACGATCTCGGTGTGGCGGCACTCGTCCCACGTGAGCCGCGCGTTCACCAGCGCCAGCTCCCAGGGCAGCTGGTCCACGCCCTCGCGCGTGGCCAGCACGTAGCGCCGCCCGAAGGCCTCGGAGCCGCCGATCTCGCCGCCGTACATCGAATGCAGCAGCACCTTCACGGGCAGCTTCTCCGGATCGCGCAGCAGGATGGACGGCATGTCGATGCCCTGCTCGCGCCAGTTCGGGCGCTCGCTCACGGGCAGGTAGCGGTGGGGCGGATCGCGCCGCACCTGGTCCGGCGACGGATCCTGGTAGAAGGGGCGGTCGGTCGTGGCTTCGGCGGTCATCTGCTCGCTCCCCGCGCGCGTCTCGCGCGTCCTTGCGCGCATCATACGCCCTCCGCGCGCGCGCTTCAGCCCCTCTCGCGATAAACGAGGTCGCCGCGGTCGCCCCGCGCCACCTGCGTGAAGGCATCCGCCATGGCCGCGCCCTCGCCCACCGGGTCGATGCGGCTCCACGAATGGACCACCGTGCGCCGCAGGATCAGCCACGGGCCGTCCCCGCGCTTCTCGAACACGTCCACGTAGCGCCCGCCCCAGGTGAAGTCGCGCGCCGGGCCCTCCCCGTCCGCGGGCAGGCGGTGATAGGCCACGTGGTACGTCTCCGAATACGCGCGGTCGCCCTCCACCTCGATCAGCGAGTTCCCCAGGAAGTGCTGCGTGCACTCCATGCGCGAAAGCCCCGTCATCACGTGCTCGGCGAACTCGTGCGCGTTCCCCTTGAACGTGCCGTGGTCGTCGTAGGCGTCGGGGTGGTAGGCCGACTTCACGAGATCGGGATCCAGCAGGTCGATGCCGCGCGAGTAGCGCATGAGCGCGTCGCGGATCTCCTGCTTGGCGATCAGCTCGTCGATGGCGGCCTCGCGGTCGCTCGCGGTCATGGCGGGCCTCCGTGCGCGCGTGCGCGCGCCGCCATTGTAGGCGCATGGCCCGCGCGCGGGGCGGCGGGTAGCATGGGCGCGATGCCCCCGTGGCGAGGCTGGTTCGGGAGCGCCCTCGCGCTTGTCGCGACGCTCGCGCTGGCCGCCTGCGTGACTGGCGCGACGCCCGCGCCGACGCCCATCCCTGTGCCGACGCCGACGCCCACGTCCACGCCCACGTCCACGCCCACGCCGACGCCCACGTCCACGCCCACGCCGACGCCCACGTCCACGCTTACGCCCACGCCGACGCCCATGCCGACGCCGACGCCCGCTCCCTTGCCGGAGGACGCCGCCTTCACGCAACTGGCGGTCGGCGGCGATCACGTCTGCGGGTTGACGGCGGACGGTCTGGCCTTCTGCTGGGGCCGCAACGACGAGGGCCAGCTGGATGTTCCCGGGGGAACGCGCTTCCGGCAGCTGGCGGCCGGCGCCCGATTCTCCTGCGGCCTGCGCCTTGATGACACGGCCGTCTGCTGGGGGCAGGTCGGGGCGGACTGGCTTGGCGACGGGTCGGGAACGTGGGCGCTGATCATCGCCCGCGGCCGCCACCTCTGCGCGCTCAATGCGGAGGGGGCCGCCGCCTGCTGGGGGGAGCAGTCCCGCACGCCGCCAGAAGGATCGCGCTACACCGTCATCGGCGTGGGCGTGCGCTACGGCTGCGGCCTCACTTCCGCGGGTGATCTGGAATGCTGGGGATGGAACGACTACGGACAGGCCGAGGGGCGCGAGGGGCCGTTCACAACGCTGGCGGTCGCACGTCGGCACCTGTGCGTCCTGCGTCCCGACGGCACGGCCTTCTGCCAGGGAAACAACTACTACGGTCACGGCGACCCGCCCGATGCCGTCTTCGCGGAGGTCGCGACGGGGAGGGATTACTCCTGCGGGCTCACGGACGCGGGAGCGCCAGTGTGCTGGGGCACGCTTGATGAACCGCCCGGCGGGCCGTTCACGGCGCTGTTCGCCGGGCCGAGAAGGGGCTGCGCCCTGCGCCCCGACGGCACGGCCGCCTGCTGGGCCATGCGCGGCGGCCTGGTCCCCCTGAATGTCACGCAGGCGTTCGGAGGCCGGACGTTCGACCAGCCCGTCGAGCTCTTCCCTTGGCCGGGCGGGGGGCTGGCCGTCGCCGAGCGCCGCGGGGCCATCGCCGTCCACGTTCCCGGAGCCGCCCCGCGCCCCGTGCTCGATCTGACCGCCCGTACTTCCTCCCTGGATGAGCAAGGACTGCTGGGCGTCGCTCTCGATCCCGAGGTCGACGTCTTCCCGTATCTCTACCTCTGGTACAGCTACCGCGCATTCGACGCCGACGCGGCGCCCGTCACCGGGCGTCTCTCCCGCTTCACCATCCTCGAGGACCGTATGGATGCGGAGTCCGAACTGGTCATGCTGGAAGTGCCGAACCAGCCCGCCTACCACCTCGGAGGAGCCCTTCGCTTCGGCCCGGACGGCATGCTCTACCTCGGCATCGGCGACTATGAGAGGCTGGAGATCGCACAGGATCCGGGCGACCTGCGCGGCAAGCTCCTCCGCATCGACGTGCGCGGGGCCACGGCGGCCCGGCCCTACCGCATACCGGACGGCAACCCGCTGGTCGGGACTCTGGACGCCCGCCCCGAGATCTGGGCCCTGGGCCTGCGCAACCCCTGGCGCATGAGCTTCGACGCGGAGGGAAGGCTGTGGCTCGGGGACGTCGGTCAGGCGACCGAGGAAGAGGTCTCCCTGGTCACGCCGGGCGCCAACCTGGGCTGGCCCGCCTTCGAGGGAACCCGCTGTTTCTCTGGCGAGGACGCCTGCGCCGCGCTCACCGGGGCCACGCCCCCCGTGGCCACCTACGGCCGCGATCTGGGCTGCGCCGTCATCGGCGGCGTGCACGTTCCCCCCGACGGCGCGTACCTCTTCGGCGACTACTGCACCGGGCGCATCTGGGCGCTGGAGGACGGCGGGGGAGCGGGCTGGTCGATGCGGGAGATCGCGCGCGCCTCCCATCCCATCCTCTCCTTCGGAACGGGCGTGGATGGCGAGGTCTACGTCCTCACGCAGGGCGGCCCCATCCTCACGCTGGAACTGCCTCCCTGACGCGCGGGGCGTATCCTTGCCGCCGTCATGCCCGCCGTCCGCGCGCCCGCCGCCGCCGCCCGCATGGCCGGGGCCGCGCGCGACTTCCTCGCCCTGCTCGAGCCGGAACGGCGCGCCCGCGCCCTGCGCCCCTTCCCCGACGAGGCCGAACGCCGCCGCTGGAACTACGCCCCCATGGCGCGCGAGGGGCTGCCCCTGCTCGCCATGTCCGCCCTCCAGCAGCGCGCCGCCCACCGCCTCGCCGCCAGCGGCCTCAGCCGCTCCGGCTACGTGGCCGCCGCCGCCATCCTCGGCCTCGAAAACGTCCTCGACGCCGCCGAGGGCTGGCGCGACGGCCCCCCCGGCCTCGATACCGGCTCCGACCGCTGGCGCGACCCGCAGCTCTACTTCGTCACCGTCTTCGGCGACCCCGACGCCCCCTCCGGCGAACCCTGGGGCTGGCGCTTCGAGGGCCACCACGTCTCCATCCACCACACCGTCGCCGGCGGGAGCGTCGCCTCCACGCCCCTCTTCCTCGGCGCGAACCCGGCGGCCTCGCCCCTCGGCATCGGGCCGCTGCGCCCCCTCGCGGGCGAGGAGGACCTCGCGCGCGACCTGCTGCGCTCCCTCGACGAGCGCCAGCGCGCCGCCGCCCGCGTCTCCCCCGCCGCCCCGCCCGACATCGTCCAGTCCAACCGCCCGCGCGTGGAGGACGGCGCGCTGCCCCTGCCCACGCCCGCGCTCATGGGCATCCCCGGCGGCGGGCGCTGGAGCGAACTCGCGCGCGCCGAACGCGAACGCCTCGGCTACGGCCCCGACCAGGAGGCGGCCCTGCGCTACGGCGCGCCCCGCGGCCTTCCCGCCGCCGCCCTCGACGCGGACCGGCGCGAACGCCTCGCCGCCCTCGTCGCGCTCTACGTCGACCGCCTCCCCGACGAGCTGGCGGCGGAACAGCGCGCGCGTCTCGCCGGCGGCGCGCTCGACGCCATGCGCTTCGCCTGGGCGGGCGGCGTCGAGCCCGGCGAACCCCACTACTACCGCCTGCAGGCCCCGCGCTTCCTCGTCGAATACGACTGCACGCAGAACGACGCCAACCACGTCCACGCCGTCTGGCGCGACCCCGAGGGCGACTTCGGCGACGACCTGCTCGCGCGCCACCGCGCCGCCGACCGCGACGGTCTCGCCTGATGCGCTACGTCGTCTACGGCGCGGGGGCCATCGGCGGCGTCATCGGCGCGCGCCTCCACCTGAGCGGGCGCGAGGTGACGCTCATCGCGCGTGGCGCCCACCTCGCCGCCCTGCGCGAGCGCGGCCTCGCCTTCACCAGCGCCGCGGGCACGGAGACGCTCGCCATCCCCGCCGCCGCATCCCCCGCCGAACTCGCCCTCGCGCCCGACGACGTCGTCATCCTCGCCATGAAATCGCAGGACACGGCGGCGGCGGTGGACGCCCTCGCCGCCGTCGCGCCGCCCGACATCGCCGTCGTCTGCGCCCAGAACGGCGTGGCCAACGAGCGCATGGCCCTGCGGCGCTTCGCCAACGTGTACGGCCAGCTCGTCATCCTGCCCGGCACCCACCTCGATCCCGGCGCCGTCATCGCCAGCGCCAGCCCCGTTTACGGCGTGCTCGACCTGGGCCGCTATCCGCACGGCGCGGGCGCCGCCGCCGAGCGCATCGCGCGCGACCTCGCGGACGCTGGCTTCGCCGCCGAGCCGCGCGAGCGCGTCATGCCCTGGAAGTACGCCAAGCTGCTGCGCAACCTTTCCAACGCCCCGCAGGCCGTGCTCGCCTCGCCCGAGGAGGCGGAGGCGCTGGGCGAGCGCGCCCGCGAGGAGGCCCGCGCCTGCTTCGCCGCCGCCGGCGTCGAGACGGTGGACGACGACGCCTTCCGCGAGCGCTTCCAGGCGCTCAGCCGCATCTTCACGGGCAGCCCCGCCGCGCGCTCCGGCAACTCCTCCTGGCAAAGCCTGCGGCGCGGCGCGCCCACCGTCGAAACCGCCTGGCTCAACGGCGAGATCGCGCTCCTCGGCAGGCTCCACGGCGTGCCCGCGCCCGTGAACGCCCTCCTCTGCCGCGTCGCGGACGAGCTGGCCGCCGCCGGACGCGGCCCCGGCGCGCTCACCCTCGCCCAGTTCGAGGCCCGCCTCTAGGGCTCCCTCTCCAGCTCGCCCACGATGAAATCCCGCACCGGCGCGAAGACCGGACGCCGCCAGCCGCCGCTCAGGTCGGCCGGGGCCGCCGCCGCCAGGAAGGCGAACACGTAGCCCTCCGAGGAGCCGTCCGCCGGACGCGCGAAGCCCGCCGAGACGCGGTAGCCGATGGGGTACGGCGAGGTCCAGTAGCCCGCCTTCTGGCCGTACTCGTAGCCGTCTGCGCCGAACGCGGGCGGGAACGGCCAGAAGCCGTCCGGCAGCCCGTTGTCCCGCGCCAGCCCCAGCAGCCAGGCCGTGCGCTCCGCGTCCAGCTGCCGCCCGCGCACCAGCGACACCCACACGCGCGCCAGGTCGGGCGGCGTGAAATGGGCGAGGCGCCAGCTGTGCCGCAGCCGCGAGGCGTCCGACACGCGCGCCCGCGCCAGCACCGCCGCCACCTGCTCCGGCGTCACCCGCGCGTTGATGGCGTCCGCGTTCAGGTCGATGGAGCGGTCCAGCACGATCTCGATGTGGGGCCGCACCGCCTCGAAGTCGAGCGTCCCGTCCTGCACGGCGCGCAGGGCGGCGATGACGATCGCGATCTTGCCCGCCGAGGCCGTGTACTGGCCGTGCTCCGGGCGCACGGTCAGCCACGCCTCGCAGTCCAGATCGACGAGCGCCATGCCCCAGCCGCCGGCGAAGCCCGCCATCGCCCGCTCCACCTCCGCCGTCAGCGCCTCCCCGCGCTCCGCCAGCCCCGCGCACCGCGATGGGCGCTCCGGCGCGGGCGGAACCCGCGACAGCAGCGTCAGCGCGGACGCTGTGGATGCCGAAGGCGTCGCGGTCCGGGATGGCGTCGGCGCGGGCGTAGCGGACGGCGTAGGCGTAGCGGACGGCGTGGGCGTGGCGGACGGCGTGGGCGTGGCGGACGGCGCAGGCGTGGCGGTTGGCGTAGGCGTGGCGGACGGCGTGGGCGTGGCGGTTGGCGTGGGCGTAGCGGATGGCGTGGGCGTGGGGGACGGCGTGGGCGTGGGGGACGGCGTGGGCGTGGCGGTTGGCGTGGGCGTGGCGGATGGCGTGGGCGTAGGGGACGGCGCGGGCGTGGGGGACGGCGTGGGCGTGGCGGTTGGAGTCGGCGTCGGCTCCGGCGTGGGCGGCGGCCACGATGCCAGCGCGGGCGCGTCCGGCGCGATGAACGCGCGCACCAGCGGGAACACCAGCCGCCGCTGCCCGTCGAACACGTCCTCCAGCTCCGTCTGCAGCAGGAAGGCGAAGGCCATGCCGCCGCCCTCGTCCCCGTCCGCGCGCACGTAGCCCGCCGCCGCGAAATGGTCGTGCTCATCCTCGCTGATCCAGTAGCCCGCCTTCTGCCCCGAGCGGTGGCCGTCCAGCCCGAAATCGGCGGGAAACGTCTCCGCCCCGTCCGGCAGTATCGCCTCCGCGGCCAGCCGCAGCAGCCAGTCCGTCCAGCGCTCGTCGAGCTGCTCCCCGCGCAGGATCGAGGCCCACACGCGCGCCAGGTCGTGCGGCGTGAAGAGCGCGTCCCGCCACTGCCAGTCCAGGAACGAGTCCGCCGACGCGCCCGCGCGCTCCATCACCGCCGCCACCTGCTCCGGCGTCACGCGCTCCGCCACCGCGTCCGTGTTCTCGTCGAGCGAATGCCGCAGCACCTGCTCCAGGTCCGCCTCCACCGTCTCGAAGGCCAGCAGCCCGTCCTGTACGGCGCGCAGGGCGGCGAGCAGGAGGACGATCTTGCCCGCCGAGGCCGGGTACTGCGCGTAGCCGGGCCGCACCACCACCGCCGAGTCGCAGGCCGCGTCGATGAGCGCCAGCCCCCAGCTGCCGGGGTACTCCGCCATCGCCTCCTCCACGGCCTCGATCAGCGCCGCGCCGCGCCCCGCCATGTCGGCGCAGCGCGGGTCCGGCGTGGGCGTGGGCGCTGGCGTCTCCGTCGGCGTCGCGGTCGGGGAGGGCGTCGGCGTCGGTTCGGGCGTGGGCGTGGGCGTCTCCGTCGGCGGGGCGGTGGCGGTCGGGGAAGGAGTGGGCGAGGGCGTGGGCCGCGGCGGATCGCCGCCCGCGCAGGCTGCCGCGAGGCACAGCGCGAGCGCTGCCGACGCCGCCGCGATCGCGCGCATGGCCGCTCCCGCCCGAGACACGCGCGCACTGTAGCGAAGGGCGGGCCTGCGCGCCTTGCGGGAACCCCCCGCCACGCGGCATAGTCGCGCCGCCGGGGCCGTCGCGCCCGGCGGGAGGCGACATGGCCGGACTCACCCTCACCGGAATCGAAGGCAAGGTGGCCGTCGTCACCGGCGCGGGCCGCATGAAGAGCATCGGGCGCGCCATCGCCGTCGAGCTCGCCAACGCCGGGGCCGACGTCGTCGTCACGGGCACGGGCCGCCCGCCCGAACGCTACCCCGACGACGAGAAGGCCGCGGGCTGGAAGGACATCGCCTCCGTGGCCGCCGAGATCGAGGCCGCGGGCCGCCGCGCCCTGCCCCTCGTCAGCGACGCCGGCGACGAGGCCGCCGTGCGCGACCTGCTCGCCCGCGTGCTCGACGAATTCGGGCGCGTCGATTTCGTCGTGAACAACGCCGGCGCGGCCCGCGGCCCCGACCGCGTGCCCGTCGTGGACATGCCCGTGGACGCCTGGGACACCGTCCTGCGCGTGAACCTGCGCGGGGCCTTCCTCATGTCCAAGGTCTTCGGCGGGCGCCTCGTCGAGCAGGGCGGGGGCGGCGCCATCGTCAACATCTCTTCCATCGCGGGCAAGCTGCTGCCCCCCAACACCGCCGCCTACGCCGCCAGCAAGGCGGGCCTGCAGGCGCTCACCGCCTCCATGGCCCAGGAGGTGGGCGCGCACGGCGTGCGCGTCAACGCCATCTGCCCGGGCCTCGTCGATACCTCGCGCATGGCCGACGTCTTCGGGGACCCCGATTTCGCCGCGCGCGCCGCCCGCATCCCCATCGGGCGCGCCGGGCTCGGCGAGGACATCGGCTGGGCCGCCGTCTACCTCTGCAGCGACCAGGGCTCCTGGATCACGGGCCAGTCCATCAACGTGTGCGGGGGCAACGCCGTCGCCCACTGAAGCCGTGAAGCCCGTGAAGCCGCGCGCCGTCGTCGATACCAACCTGCTCGTGGCCGCCCTCGCGCGCCCCGCGGGCACAGCCGCGCGCGCCCTCGAACGCTGGCGCGCGGGCCGCTTCGAGCACGTCGCCTCCGCCGCCACCCTGCGCGAGGCCGAGCTGGTGGCGGGCGCGCGCTGGGTGGCGCGCATCGCCGGGCGCGAGGCGCGCGACGCCCTCCTCGCCGAGCTGCGCGAACGCTCCGCGCTCGTCGATGCCCCCGCGCTGGACGGGCTCGCCCTGCGCGACGCGGGCGACCGCCGCCTCGTGGAGGCCGCGCACGCGGGCGGCGCGCGCTGGCTCGTCACCGCCGACCGCGAGGTGCTGCGCATGCGCGGCCACGCCGCCACCGAGTTCGTGACCGCCCACGAGTTCCTGCGCGCCCTCGACGCGGTTGACGCGCCCCCCGCGCGCTCCTACCGTTCCCGCTCACGCAAGGAGGCCCCCGCATGACGCTCCATCCCCAGGCGCAGGTGGTGCTCGACCAGCTCGCCGCGCTCGGCGCCCCGCCCATCCACACGCAGGAGCCCCAGGCCGTGCGCGAGGCCAACCGCCTGCCCCCCGCCATCCCCGGCGCGGAGATGGCGAGCGTCGAGGACCGCGCCGTCCCCGGCCCCGCGGGCGACGTCCCCGTGCGCGTCTACCGCCCCGCCGAGGCCGAGGGCCTGCCCCTGCTCGTCTGGTTCCACGGCGGCGGCTGGGTCATCGGCGACCTCGACACGGCGGACGTGACCTGCCGCGAGCTGGCCTCCCGCGCGGGCTGCGTCCTCGTCTCCGTGGACTACCGCCTCGCGCCCGAACACCGCTTCCCCGCCGCCCACGAGGACTGCTACGCCGCCACCGTCTGGGCCGCGGCCCACGCCGCCGAACTGGGCGCGGACGCGGGCAGGCTGGCCGTGGGCGGCGACTCCGCGGGCGGCAACCTCGCCGCCGTCGTCTCCCTGCGCGCCCGCGACGAAAGCGGCCCCGCCATCCGCTTCCAGCTGCTCGTCTACCCCGTCACCGACCACGACTCGACACCCCCTCCTACCGCGACAACGCCGACGGCTACCTGCTCACGCGCGACGGCATGAGGTGGTTCTGGGACCACTACCTCGGCCCCGACGGCGACCGCTCGCATCCCCACGCCTCGCCCCTGCGCGCTGCGAGCCACGCGGGTCTGCCCCCCGCGCACGTCGTCACCGCCGAATACGACCCCCTGCGCGACGAGGGCGAGGCCTACGCCGAACGCCTGCGCGGGGCGGGCGTGCCCGTCACGCTCACGCGCTATCCGGGCCAGATTCACGCCTTCTTCGGCATGCACGGCATCCTCGACGACGCCCCCCGCGCCGCCGACGAGGCCGCCGAACGCCTGCGCGCCGCCCTCGCCTGAGCGTCGGGCCGGGCGGCTACGGGGCCAGCGCGCGCGTCTCGCGCTCCCGCTTGATGCGCGCGAGGAAGTCGGCCAGCGGCATCGCCCCCAGGTCCTTGCCCGTGCGCACGCGCACCGACGCCGTGCCCGCCTCCGCCTCGCGGTCGCCCGCCACCAGCATGTAGGGAACCTTCTGGAGCTGCGCCGCCCGGATCTTCGCGTTCATGCGCTCCGCGCGCGCGTCCACCTCCACGCGGACCCCGCCCTCCCGCAGCGTCGCCGCCACCTCGCCGGCGTAGCCCGCGTGGCGGTCGGCGATGGGGATGACCACCGCCTGCACGGGCGCCAGCCAGAGCGGGAAGGCCCCCCCGAAATGCTCGATCAGCACCCCCAGGAAGCGCTCCGTCGAACCCATCATGGCGCGGTGCAGCAGCACCGGCGTGTGCTCGCGCCCGTCCTCCCCGATGTACGCGCAGCCCATGCGCCCGGGCTCGATGAGGTCCACCTGGATGGTCGAGAGCTGCCACTCCCGCCCCAGCACGTCCTTCGTGATGAAGTCCGCCTTGGGGCCGTAGAAGGCGGCCTCCCCCTCCTCCTCCGCGTAGGCCAGCCCCGACGCATCCATGGCCGCGCGCAGGGCCGCCACCGCCCGTTCCCAGCGCTCCGGCGCGTCCACGAACTTGCCGCTCCCGCCGTCCGCGTCCGGCAGCGACAGGGCCACGCGGTACTCCGTGAAGCCGTAGGTTCCCAGCACCTCCCGCACCAGCGCCAGCGCGCGCGCGAACTCCTCCCCGATCTGCTCCGGCGCGCAGAAGATGTGCGCGTCGTCCTGCGTCAGCGCGCGCACGCGCGTGAGCCCGCCCAGCTCGCCCGACTTCTCGTAGCGGTAGAGCGTGGCGAACTCCGCGTAGCGCAACGGCAGGTCGCGGTAGCTGTGCTGCTCCGCGTTGAACAGCGTCATGTGCGAGGGGCAGTTCATCGGCTTCAGGTAGAACTCCGTCTCGCCGTCCCGCATGGGCGGGAACATGGCGTCCGCGTAGTGCTCCTTGTGCCCCGACCGCTCGTAGAGCGTCCCCTTCACCAGATGCGCCGTCCACACGTGCCGGTAGCCCTCCCGCTCCTGCAGCTCGCGCACGTAGCTCTCCATCAGGTGGCGCACCGTCTCCCCCTTCGGCAGGAAGAGGGGGATGCCCGGCCCCACGTCGTCGGAGAAGGTGAAGAGGCCCAGCTCGCGGCCCACGCGGCGGTGGTCGCGCCTGCGCGCCTCCTCCTGCCGCCGCTCGTGCTCCTCCAGCTCCTCGCGCGTCTCGAAGAGCGCGCCGTAGACGCGCTGCAGCTGGGGATTGGCCTCGTCGCCGCGCCAGTAGGCCCCGGCGATGCTCGTCAGCCTGAAGGCCGGAATCTCGCCCGTGTGGTTCACGTGCCCGCCGCGGCAGAGGTCCGTGAACCCGCCGTGCGTGCACTGCGTGATGGCCCCGTCCTCCAGCCCCGCCAGCAGGTCGAGCTTGAAGGGCTGATCGCGCCAGCGCTCCTCCGCCTCCGCCCGCGTGACCGCCTCCATGAGGAAGGGCAGCCGCCGCCCAACGGACTTGCCCATGCGCCGCCGCAGCCACGTCAGGTCGTCCTGCGTGAGCGGGCGCGGCAGGCGGAAATCGTAGTAGAAGCCGGTATCCGTGGGCGGGCCGATGCCCAGCTCCGCCTCCGGCATCAGCTCCAGCATGGCCTCGGCCAGCACGTGCGCGGCGGAGTGGCGCATCCGCGCCAGCCGTTCCTCGCGCGGCAGCGCGGCCAGCTCGACGCGCTCCTCCATCGCTTCGGGCATGGGCGGCTACTCCTTCGGGGCGTCCAGCCGGAACGCTTCCGCGATTTGGTCGAGCTTCTCGCGGACTTCGGGATGGATCTCCGATTCCTCCATCACCGCCGCGAGCTGATACAGGTCGCGCTTGGGCGTGTCTGTCGCCAGCCCCTCAAAAATACGGGGCAAGAACTCGTCGCTCGCCTTTTTCAACTTAAGCTCGGCATGGTCTCCAAAGAGGTCGGTTCCGGCTGGAACCCGCTTCCCGAACTCCGCGTCGATGTGTTGGTCGAACAGCGGGGATTTCACAAACCGCTTGATGGCCTCGGGCTGGAGGAGGTAGTTCTCGATCTCGTAACGCCGCCAGCGCAGCACCTTCAGTCCGAACTGCTCGACGTTGCTCTCCGGTTCATCGCGGTTGTCTCCGTCGAGCAAGCAGACGGCGGGGATGTCGGGCATGAGCGCGCGCATGGCGAAAAAGTGATCACGCGCCGCGCGAAGGCTCCGGCCGCGGAGCCAGTGCACGTACGGACGCTTGAAGAAGCGCTGGGCGGGGTGGTCGAGGATGCGCGCCCACTCCCCCAGTATCTTCTCGTCCGTTTCGCTCTCGACGTAAAGCACGCTGCCCACTTCCTGCCCCAGCAGCAATTCGGTCGTGGTGACCCGCTTGAGCGCCTCGCGGAGCTGATCGCGCTCAACCTCGCTGGCCAGTCTTCGCGGGGTTCCCATGAATCCGATCACCCGCTGCGGCTCCGTTGCGTCGAGGATGACCTCGGAGTGCGTCGCGACGATCACCTGCCCCCCGCGTTCGCGGGCGACCCTTCGCACCCGGTCGTACACCTGCCCCTGCAGAATGACGTGCTGGTGCGCGTCCGGTTCGTCGAGCAGGATGACGGCGGCTGGCCGCGCATAGAGGAACGCGAACAAGAGTATCACCTGTAGCGTCCCGCTCCCCGCATTGGAAAGGTCAAGTGGTCGGGAGTGTCCCCGTTCGCGGTACTCGCACACGATGTACGGCTGGGCAGGGGAGTGAGAGGGCTTGCTGAGATCGATTTGAAACAGATCGGAGACGTGACCCTTGAATTCATCCCACCGCCCCCGTCCCTGCGTTTCGGAGGAGATGTCCAGCAGCAGATTCCGGAGAATGTCCCCCGGACGCCCTTGGCCGATGAGCAGATCCTGCATGCCCCGTTCACGGCGCGGCTCGTCGCGCTCAATGCCGGAGAGCGGCGGGACGTGCACGATGGTGAGGTTCCGCGCCGCGTCCGGGGGGAAATTCCTGATCGCGTCCCCGCTCAGGTTCTTCGCGTCGAGCGGGCGCGCATAGGCTTGTTCGGGACTGTCGTATTGGAGCTCGATCCCGCAGGTCCAGGATTCTCCGTCCGCTTTCCCCTCGACGATGATCTCGATCATCCGCCGGCTTCCGGACATGCCCTTGGGCCCGGTGACCCGGCGGTCCTCCCACAACAGGTTCATCTCCCGCAGGGGAACCGTGGTGAAGTCGTTGCGGGTGATGGCCACGCCCGAACGCTGGCGGGCCACACCGCCGGTTCGTCGTGCATCCCACCGGTCGATGCCGAGCTTCCAGGTGGCGATCGCCTGAAGCAGGGTCGACTTCCCGGCGTTGTTCGGTCCGGCAAGAACCACCGAATCCGCCAGGTCGAACGACTGCTCGCTGAAGCGCTTGAAGTTCTTGATCGTCACGCGCTGGATCATGTCGCTCCGGGCGCAGCCGCAAGCCCTTCCGCCCTGCCGCGCTTCGCCTTCAAGTATAGCCGCCCGCGCGCCCCGGTCGAGCGCGCCGCGCTCACGACGCCCGGTTCAGCAGCCACAGGAGCAGGACGGCGGCCGCCGTCGCGGGAATGGCCCAGCGCAGCGCCGGCGCGAGCGCGCCCCTCCCGCTGGCGGCGCGACGGCGGCGCGAGGGGTACGCGAACGGCTCCGGCGCAAGGCCCGTGATCTCGCGGAAGCGCTCCGCGCGCCGGTCGCGCAGCGCCTTCATCGCAGCCTCGAAGCGCGCCGCCTCCGCGCGCGTCTCCAGCGGCCCCGAGGTCCACGCCAGCTCGGGGTTCGTCCCCGCCGTGGACGCGCTGCGGCCATCCGCGTGCTCGCGCGCCCGCGCCCGCACACGCGCCGAATGCCCCACGTAGTGCCCGCGATCCGTCTCCAGCACGTACACGTAGAAGCGCCGCCCGGCCACGGCGTCGTCGCGCCGGTCCTGCTCCCCGCCGAGGTTCTCGGGCTCGTAGTAGCCGCGCCGCCACCGTGGCATCGCGCGAGCATGGCGCGCGTTTCGCGGGGCCGCAAGACGCGCTAGGATGGCCCTCCGCGGGCGGTTAGCTCAGATGGTTAGAGCGCTGCGTTGACATCGCAGAGGCCACTGGTTCGAATCCAGTATCGCCCACCATCCGTCGCCCGCTCCCGGCCCGCCATCCCGTAGACTGCGCGCGCATGACCCCCGACGCCGACGCCACCGCCCCCAAATACCTGCGCGACCGCTACGCCATCGTGGGCGTGGGCGAGACCACCTACACGCGCGGCTCCAACCTGACCACGCGCGCGCTCGGCGTCTGGGCCGTGAGGAACGCCATGGAGGACGCGGGCATCCCCGCCGACGAACTCGACGGCATGATGTCGTACTCCAACAACGACTCCACGCCCTCGCCCATGATCGCGGGCGACCTCGGCCTGCGCCTCAACTTCTACATGGACGTGTACGGCGGCGGCTCCAGCAGCGAGGCGCTCGTCGGGCTGGCCATGGGCGCCATTGAGGCCGGCATGTGCAACGCCGTCGCCATCTTCCGCGCCATGAACGGCTACTCGCAGGTCCGCATCGGCGGCACGGGGGCCCGCGCCCGCGCGCCCGTCGCCGGCGACGCCCTGCACACCGCCCCCTACGGCTGGTTCAGCGCCGGCCAGAACTTCAGCCCCAGCTTCATGCGCCACATGTACGACTACGGCACCACGCCGGAGCAGCTGGCCATGGTCAAGGTCATCCACAGCGAGCACGCCTCCAACAACCCGAAGGCCTACTACCGCCAGCGCGTGACCGTGGACGACGTGCTCAACAGCCGCATGATCGTGAAACCGCTGCACCTGCTGGACTGCTGCGTGGAGACGGACAACGCCACGGCCCTGATCGTGACGCGGGCGGAACGCGCGGGCGACTACCGCCACCGCGCGCCGCGCATCCTCGGCGTGGCCGGGCGCGTGTGCAAGCCGCGCAGCGACATGCACTTCCAGCACGGCCCCATCTCCACCGTCGCGGGCCGCTACATCCGCGACATCATCTGGCCGAACGCGGGCGTGGGGCCGGAGGACATCGACCTCACCGGGGCCTACGACGCCTTCACCTTCACCACCATGCTCCAGCTCGAGGACTACGGCTTCTGCGCGAAGGGCGAGGGCGGCGACTACGTGAGCAGCGGCGTCATGCGCCTCGGCGGCGAGCGCCCCAACAACACCAGCGGCGGCCACCTCTGCGAGGGCTACACGCACGGCATGAACATGATCATCGAGAACGTGCGCCAGCTGCGCGGCGAGGCCGACGACTCCTGCCCGCCGGACGGGCGCGGCCAGCGCCTGCACACCTACGAGTACGCCGAGGGCGGCTGCCGCCAGGTGCGCGACGCCAACGTGTCGATGAACCTCGGCTGGGCCATGCCGGGCACGGGCTCGTCGCTCGTGATGCGAAGGGGCTAGGGCGATGCCGGAGGGCGAATACCGCGGCATGAACCTCGCCATCCTCGACGTGGATCACGAGAACCGCGTCTACTTCGAGCACTGCGCCGCGCACGACTTCCACCTGCAGCGCTGCACCGCCTGCGGGCTGCTGCGCTATCCGCCGGGCGCGGCCTGCCCCTGGTGCCGCAACCGCGAGTTCGCGTGGACGCCCGTCGAGGGCCGGGGCGAGGTGCACTCCTACGGCGAGGTGCACCAGGCCATCCAGCCCCAGCTCCGCGAGAAGACGCCGTACCTCATCCTGCTGGTGGACCTGGACGCGCAGAAGGGCGAACCGACCGCGCACGAGGCGCTGCGCGTGGCGGGCAACCTGGCCACGCCCGACGGCGAGCTGGCCCCGCCCGAGCTGGTGCGGCGCGTGGGCATTGGCAGCCGCGTGCGCATGGTGTTCGCGGACGTGGCGGAGGGCCTGTCGCTGCCCATGTGGACGCTGGACGAGGACGCGGAGCAGCCGGAGCGCCCCTGGCGCTACCCGCGGGAGTAGACTGGGCGCGCGATGCTGAGCGCGCACGACAACGAGCTGCTCACGCGCACCGGGCCGGGCACGCCCATGGGCGAACTCTTCCGGCGCTTCTGGATGCCCGTGCTGCTCGCCGCCGACCTGCCCGCGCCCGACTGCCCGCCCGTGCGCGTCCACGCCCTGGGCGAGGAGCTGGTGGCCTTCCGCGACACCGCCGGGGAGGTGGGGCTGGTGGAGGGGCGCTGCCCCCACCGCCGCGCCGAACTCTTCTGGGGGCGCAACGAGGAGCATGGCCTGCGCTGCGTCTACCACGGCTGGAAGTTCGACGTGCGTGGCGCCTGCGTGGACATGCCCTCCGAGCCGCCGGAGTCCCGCTTCCCCGACAAGGTGGGCCTGCGCGCCTGCCCCACGCGCGAATGGGGCGGCTACGTCTGGGCCTACCTGGGGCCGCCCGACGCGCCCCTGCCCGACCTGCCCCGCTTCGAGTGGGCGCTCGTGCCGGAGAGCCACCGCTTCGTCTCCCGCAAGCTGCAGGAGTGCAACTGGGCGCAGTCCGCGGAGGGGGCAATCGACACGGCCCATTTCTCCTTCCTGCACATGCCCGTGGAGCTGCCGGACGACGCGCCCCCGGCCCTGCGCTACATGAAGGCCGACGGCGCGCCGCGCTTCACGCTGGCCCCCACCGACGCGGGCTTCACCGTGGGCGGCGCGCGCCGCGCGGACGCCGGCGAAACCTACTGGCGCATCGCGCAGTTCCTCGTCCCCAACCACGCCCTCGCCCCCGGCGCCGAGCGCGGCCAGAACATGAGCGGCCAGACCTGGGTGCCCATCGACGACGAAAACTGCTGGGTCTACACCTACACCTGGAACCCTGACCGCCCCATCGCGGAGGCCGAGCGCGAGGCCATGCGGAGCGGCAAGGCCAGCATCCACGCCGTGGTGGACGACCGCTACCGCCCCGTCCGCAACCGCGCCAACGACTACCTCATCGACCGCGAGGCGCAGCGTTCGACGAGCTTCACCGGCATCGAGGGCATCGCCGAGCAGGACGCCTGCATCCAGGACAGCCAGGGGCGCATCTACGACCGCACGAAGGAGCGCCTGGGCACGACGGACGTGGCCATCATCGAGTTCCGGCGGCTGATGCTGGGCATGGCGCGCGGGTTGCTGGAGGGGCAGGAGCCCGCCGCCGCCCGCGACGGCGACGCCTACCGCGTGCGCTCCGGCGCGGAGGTGGCCCCGCGCGAAACGCCCTTCGCGGAGGTCGCCGCCGCCCGCCTCGCCATCCCGCCGGTGGAGCGCGCCTGATGGCGAAGTGCCGCCACTGCGGCGAGGACGCGGGCTTCCTGCGCCGCGCCCACGGCGACTGCGACCGCGCCCACGACGAGGCCCGCGCGGCGCTGGTCGCGCGCGTCGCCGATGCCGCCCTCGCGCCCGGCCTCGACGCGGACGCCCTGCGAATCGAGCTGAACGACATCGCCGCCGGGGGGCGCGTGCACGGCGACGACGTGCGCGAAGCGCTGGCCGAGGGCTGGAGCGCGGCGGCCGCGCGCGGCCTCGACGACGCCTCGCTCTCGCGCGACGAGGAGGACCGCCTCCACGCCTTCCGCGCGGCCTTCGCGCTCACCGAACGGGAGGCGGGGCGCACGCTCGAACGGCTGGCCGACGCCTCCCGCGAGCGCCTGCGCCGCTACGCCGCGTTGGCCGCCGGCTCCGGCGGCGACGCGGAGACGCTGGACGCGCTGGACGCCGAGCTGCGCGATTCGCCCCTGTCCGAGGGGGAGCGTCGCGCGCTGCTGGCGGGGGCGCTCACCGACGCCATCGACCGCGCCCTCGACGACGACCTGCTCTCGCGCGAGGAGGAGAGCGCCATCGACCGCTACCTGGAGCGCTTCGGGCTGGACGGCGACGGCGATCCGGTCCTGCGCGAGGCGCGCGCGCGGGCCGCGAAGGCCATGGTCATCCGCTCCGTCTGCGAGGGAACCGTGCCCGAGGTGAACTTCACCACCGCGCCGGGCTCCATGCCCATCCCCTTCAACTTCCAGAAATCGGAGCGGCTCATCTGGCTCTTCGACGGCGTCGACTACTACCAGATGCGCACGCGGCGCGAGTTCCGCGGCGGCTCCACGGGCGCGAGCGTGCGCGTCGCGCGCGGCGTCTACCTGCGCCAGAGCGCCTTCCGCGGCCACCCCGTCTCCGTCACCGAGACCGTGAAGGCGGACGCGGGCCTGCTGGGCGTGACCACGCGCCACCTCTACTTCCACGGCGCGCGCGAGCGCTTCCGCGTGCGCCTCGACCGCATCGTCTCCTTCGAGCCGCACAGCGACGGCATCGGCATCATGCGCGACCTCGCGCGCGCCAAGCCCGAGGCCTTCCGCACGGACGGCGACGACGGCTGGTTCCTCTACAACCTCGTCACGAACGTGGCGCAGCTTTAGCGGCGGGGGTAGCTAGGTCGAGTAGCCCCTGTCGTAGGCATCCAGCGCCCGGGCCAGGGTCGAGCCCCGCAGCGCCTTGGCCACACGCTCGTCCTGCAGCAAGGTCGCGACGAGCTTGGCGTAACCGAGTTCCCTGCGCACCGATTCCTCGAAGGCGTTCCGCAGCGGGCCTTCGGGGAAGGCGTCGAGGCGCAGCCCGTGCGGCTCCTCGACCTCGTGAAGCACCTTCTTCAGCCCGCCGCGCTGGCGGTCATACGAGAGGATCATCCCCTCGCGCACCGCGTCGGGATCGTACTGATCCGAGTCGGGATTGAGCATGGTGCGCCAGCGCTCCCGCACCTCCCGATTCGTGATGCGGCGACTCATCCTCTTCTTCGGTTCTTTGGTCATGTTCCTTCTCCTGCCGCAGGAGCGGCTGACCCCCGCGTGATGGCGGGACGGCCCGGACGGGTGGTCCGGCCGTCTCCGTGTGCTGGCGGCTACTGGCGCGATGGGCGCGACGGCGCTAGCCCCCGCGCGCCTGCTGGAGGTCGGCGCGGGCGGCGGCGCGCATCCCGCCCTGATCGCTGCTGATGGTGACCATGCGGTAGCCCGCCGCCGTGTGCTTCGCCGCCAGCGCCGCGTTGGCGTGGATGCCCGCGACCACGCCCTGGCGCGCGCAGGCGGCGGCGATGGCCTGCCGCGCCTCCTCGAAACGCCCGCCGTTGTCCATGCCCGGCGGCAGGCCGAGCGTGATGCTGAGGTCGGCGGGGCCCACGTACACGGCGTCGATGCCCGGCACGGCGAGGATGTCGTCGAGCGAATCGAGCGCGCGCTCCGTCTCGATCATGGGGATGCAGGCCACCTCGTCGTTGGCGCGCGCGAAGTAGTCGGGGCCGTGGACCATGCCCGCGCGCAGGGGGCCGAAGCTGCGCGCCCCCGCGGGATGGTAGCGGCAGGCGGCCACGGCGGCCTCCGCCTCCGCCACGCTGTTCACCATGGGCACGACGATGCCCATCGCGCCCGCGTCGAGCAGCTTCATGATGGCGCCCGGCTCGTTCCAGGGAACGCGCGCGAAGGGCGTGCCCCCGGCAGCGTCGATGGCCTGGATCATGGCCAGCGCGGCCTGATAGTCGATGCCGCCGTGCTGCATGTCGATGCAGACGTAATCGAAGGCCTCGCGCGCCATGATCTCGGCGGAGAGGGCGCTGGGCAGGGAGAGCCACGCGCCGAGGGCGGTCTCGCCCGCGCGCCAGCGGGCCTTCACGGCGTTCCCGCGCACGGCCCTACGCCTCGTTCGTCATGATGATGGTGCCGGACGCCATGAACATGCCGCCCACGCCGTGGCAGACGCTGATCTTCGCGCCCTCCACCTGCGCCGGGGCGGTCCCGCGCATCTGGCGCACGCTCTCCTGCAGGGCGTACATGCCGTACATGCCGGAGTGCATGTAGCTGAGGCCGCCGCCGTTCGTGTTCACGGGCAGGGGGCCGCCGGGGGCGGTGTTGCGCGCCTCGATGAAGGGCCCCGCCTCGCCGCGCCCCACGAAACCCAGGTCCTCCAGCCCATAGATGGGCAGATGGGCGAAGGCGTCGTAGATCATCACGTGGTCCACGTCGTCGTGCGAAATGCCCGCCTCGGCGAAGGCCTTGGCCCCGGACACGCGGAAGGCGCGCGAGCTGGTCATGTCCTCCATCTGGCTGATCATGGGCGTCTCCACGCTCTCGCCCGTGCCCAGGATGTAGACCGGCTTCGTGGGGAAATCGCGCGCGCGCTCGCGGGAGACGAGGATGAGCGCGCCCCCGCCGTCGGTCACGAGGCAGCACTGCAGCAGGCGGAAGGGGTAGGCGATCATGCGCGAGTTGAGCACGTCGTCCACGCTGATGGGGTCGTGGAAGGTGGCGCGCGGGTTGAGCCCCGCCCACTCGCGCTGCACCACGGAGACGGAGGCCAGCTGCTCGTGCGTGAGGCCCGTCTCCTTCATGTAGCGCAGCACGCCGAGCGTGAACATGGAGGGCGGGCCGGCGGGGCCGTAGGGCGCCTCGAACTGGCCCGGCAGGGAGGCGGGCGAGCCCGCGAAGCGCGACGCCCCCACGCGCGAGCGCCCGCTCTCGCCGTGCGTCACCAGCGCCGTGTCGCAGAGGCCCTCGGCGATGGCCGCGGCGGCGTGGCGCACGTGCAGCATGAAGGAGCAGCCGCCCACCGCCGTGCCGTCCACCCACGTGGGCGTGATGCCCAGGTAGTGGGCCACGGAGGCGGGCGTCTCCCCGGCGGTGGCCACGCCGTCGATGTCGCCGGGACCGATGCCCGCGTCGGCCATGGCATTGAGGGCCGCGTCGGCGTGCAGCTGGATCTGGGAGAGCGTGGGGATGCGGCCGAGCTCGGTCGTCTCGGCCGCCCCCACGATGGCGGCGGCGCGCGGTTCCATGGCTAGCCTCCCCTGGCGGGACGGAACTTCGGCAGCGAAATCTCGTCCGTGATGGGCTCGAACACGGCCTCGAGCGGCATGTCCAGCGTGAGCGCCTCCGGCGTCTGCTCGCACTCCACGATGTTCGACATGAGGCGCGGGCCCTCCTCCAGCTCGACGATGGCGAGGGCGTACGGATCCTCGCCGAAGCCGCGCGGCGGGCGGTGGTTGATCACGTAGCTGTGCAGCGTCGCGCGCCCGCTCGCGGTGAAGCCGCTCACCGAGCGCGTGCCGCACTTCGGGCAGAAGGGACGCGGCGGGAAGATGACGACGCCCGCGCAGTCGTCGCAGCGCTGCAGGCGCAGCTCGCCGCGCTTCGCGCCGTCCCAGAAGTCCTGCGTCTCCGGCGTGGGCGCGGGAATCGGTTTCTCGTAGGCCATGCGGTTCCGCCTTTCGCGCGCTCTGGCGTCGCTGGGATGCCGCCGCGCATCCTAACGCCTTCAGGCGCCGTCCGCGTCCGCCCGCACCCACACGCGCCCCGCCACCTGCATCCCCATCACGATCTCGCGCCCGTTGAGCGTCATGGTGACGGTGCCGCGGTGGGGCGCGGAGACGTCCAGCCGCACGCGCCGCCCCGGACGGATGCCCTCGTCGTCGAAGAACTGCAGCAGCCGCTCGTCCTCCTCGAAGACGCGGTCGATCTCCACCGTGGCCCCCTCGGGCACGTCCGCGAGCGTGGTCATGGAGAGGGCGGCGGGCGCGGCGATGCCGGGAATGGGGTAGCCGAAGGGGCTGCGCGCGGGGTTGCCCAGCGTCTCCACGAGGTGCGGCTCGGTCACGTCGGAGATGCCGTGCTCCAGCAGGTGCGCCTCCTCGTAGGCGCGCCACCAGGGCACGCCCAGCACGCTCGTGAGCAGGCACTCGGCGAGGCGGTGGCGGCGCACCATGCGCTCCGCCCGCCGCAGCCCCTCCGGCGTGAGCGCGATCACGCGCCCGCGCTCGATGGACACGAGCCCGTCCCGCCGCAGCCGCTTCAGCATCCCCGCCACCGACGGCGGCGTGACGCCGAGGCGGTCGGCGAGGCGCACCGCGATCACGCTCTCGCCCTCGTCGTGGTGCAGGCGGTAGACGGCGCTCAGGTAGTCGTCGCTGGCGACGTTGACGACCTGTTTGGGCATGGCCCCGTGATCGTGCCACAGCGAGCGCCGGAGCGCGCGCGGGCGCGGCGTCCCTTAACCCGCGCGGCGCGCTATCTTCTATTCACCGCGCCCGCGCCGTACACTCGGAGGGCGCAGCCGCGCGGGGGGAACCACCATGAGCGTCGCGACCGAATCTCCCGCCCTCGACCTGTCCTGGCTGGACCTGTTCGACGACCCGTCGGCGGCGGAGCCCTCGGAGCGGGGGCTCACGCTGGAGGCCATCGCCGCCAACGGCTGGGGCCCGCGCGACGACGCCCCCCGCGACATGACGCCGCGGCTGCGCGGCGCCGCCCCCCGCGCCAACGCCCACCGTCTGGGCCTCACCTACCGCACGAAGGCCGACGTCTGGGCCGACCAGTGCCTCGCCCTCTACGAGGAGGCCGTGCAGCGCCAGTGGTCCTCCGCGCGCGACATCCCCTGGGGCGAGTTGGAGCCCCTGCCCGACGAGACGGAGCGCGCCATGTGCCAGCTGGCCACCATGCTCGCCGAGGTCGAATTCATCGCCGGGGACGTGCCCGGCCAGTGGCTGCCCGCCATCAGCGGCGACGAGTTCGAGGTCGGCCTCTTCCTCATGTCCCAGATCATGGACGAGGCGCGCCACACCGACGTGTTCCGCAAGCGCGCGCTGGCCAACGGCGGCGGCCTGCTGGCGCAGGGCGCGGGGCTGGGCCTGCGCAACCTCATCGATGCCAGGGACTTCACGGAGATGTCCGTGCTCATGCACGTGCAGGCCGAGGGCTTCGTGCAGTCCATGTTCCGCATGGGCGAACTCATCGGCCCCACGCAGGCCGACAAGCGCATCTTCCGCATGGCCGCGCAGGACGAATCGCGCCACCTCGCCTTCGGCGTCATGCACCTCAAGCACGTGCTCGCGGAAGCGCCCGAGCGGCGCGAGGAGATCCACCACTACCTGGACAAGGCCGAGGAGAGCTCGGGCGGGGGCAGCGGCGACGTCACCTTCCCGCCCGTGTTCGAGTCGCTCGCCATCCTGCTCGGCGGCGGCAGGGACCATTTCGACGAGGGCGTGGCCAAGTTCCTGCTGCTGCGGCGGCGGCAGGTGCGCGAGTACCTGCACCGTCTCGACGTGGCCGGGCTGGGCGACCGGCGCGAGCGGCTGGGCCCCTCCCTCACGCCCTTCGCCGCCTGAGCGCGCCCGTGCCCGCCGACGCCGACGCGAGGCTGGAGGCCGCGCGCGAACGCGCCCGCGCCCTCGGCTGGGACGACGGCCTCGTCGACCGCGCCCTTGAACACGGCTACGGCGCGGACGCCATCGGCGGCGCGCTGGAGGCGAAGCTCACGGACAAGCAGGCGCGCCTCTTCCTCGACCGCCCGCGCATCCCCCCCGACCTGACCTGGATGCAAGCCCCCACCGAGTGGGGCGTGCGCGCCGCCCCCGCCGACGCCGAACGGGGGCTCACGCTGGCCGACATCATGGTCGGCTCCTACGGCGAGGTGCCCGACGTGTGGACGGACCGCACCGAGATCGCGCGCGGCTCGCACCCCATCGAGGGCCTCGAGGACATGGGCTACACCATCTTCGAGAAGGCCGTCGTGTGGGCGCCGTCCGCCGCCGACCTCTACGAGGAGGCCATCCGCGAGCGCTGGTCGTCGGCCACGGACCTCGGCTGGCGCGGCCTCGAGGCGCTGCCCGACGACATCGAGCGCGCCATCTGCCAGCTCATGACCGAGCAGGGCGAGCGCGCCTACGCGCAGGCCGTCGTCCTCGGGCGCTGGCTGCCGGAGATCAGCTACGGCTTCGTGGAGATCAAGCTCTTCCTCGGCAGCGCCATCTACGACCTCGCGCGGCACGCGGAGGCCTTCCGCAAGCGCGCCCTCGCCAACGGCGGCGGCCTCGGCCTGCAGGCCCCCACCGACCTCATCCGCGGGGCCGCGGAGGCCCGCAGCTTCCCCGAACTGGCCGCCTACCTGTTCGTGCAGGACAGCGCCCTGCTGGCCTTCTTCGCCGAGGCCGGGGCGCTGGCCCGCAACCAGCTGGAGCGCGACCTCTACGGCCTTACCGCGCGCGACCGCGGGCGCCTCATGCGCTACCAGATCGAGCGGCTGGCCTCCTACCTCGAGGCCTACCCGGATCGGCGCGAGGAGCAGCACCGCTACCTGCGCAAGGCCGAAATCCGCATGGCGCGCGAATGGCGCGACGCCGCCGTGCGCGAACCGCTGGCGCTGCTGCTGGGCGGCGGGCGCGACGGCATGGCGCAGGGCGAGGCGGCGCTGCTGGGCCTGCGCCGCCGGCAGGTCGAGGCCTACCTCGCCAACCTCGACGCGGCCGGCTTCGAGCGCGCCCCGCGCCTCCACTCCGAGCTGCGCCGCTACGTCGAGCCGCCCCCCGCCTGAGCGTCCGCGAGCCACATCGACTCGCGCCTGCGGTCGTAGAAGTTGAGCCAGTCGTCCGGCGCGTGGTCGCGCAGCCGCGCGCTGAAGCCGTAGTGCGAGACGGCGCTCACGGGCAGCGCCCAGTTGCACCAGTGCCGGTCGAGGATCCAGCGCTGGATGTCGGTGAGCAGGTCGGCGCGGGCGTCGGGATCGAGGATGCGCTCCTGCGCCTCCAGCATCCCCGCGAGCGTGCGCGCGTCCGCGTCGATTTCGGGGCGCGACGAGCCGACGTAGTGGTTGAAGGAGCTGTTGCCATAGGCGCGCGGGTCGTAGTGGATGAGGTTCGAGTCGTGGGGAATGCCGCTCGTCCAGCCGAAATCGCCGTAGCCGTAACCGAGCAGTTCCCAATCCTTCATCCGGTAAAACGCTCGCGCACACCATTCATTGCCCCGGCATGGGTCCGAGAAGGCTTCGATGCCCAATGATTCTTGAAGGGACCGGGCCACGAGTTCATTGATCTCCAGTTGGCGCTGTTCGTCGGTCGAGTAAATCCTGAATTGATCCACGGGAACGGCGAAGTCCGCGGCCTCCCACAGGGCGCGCGCTTCCGCCGGGTCATGGCGGTACCACTCCCGCAGCTCCCGCTGGCCGAGGCGCTGGAAATGGGGGAGCACGTCGGAGATGGGCGCGGCGTACCTGCCGCCGAGCGGGCGCATGGCCTCGATGAAGCCCTCGTAGTCGAACGCCTTCTGCAGCGCCAGCCGCGCGCGCTTGTCGTGGAACTTGCCGCCGTCCATGCCCAGGAAGGAGAAGCCGCCGTTCGGAACCTCCGTGACGGCCACGTGGTCCAGCCCCTCGAATTCGCGCAACTCGTCCGGCTCGATGATTTCGTAGACATCCAGCTCGCCCGCCAGGAAGGCCGCCCTCGCGTCAAACCGGTCGAGGATGCGCGTCTCCCAGGCGTCGATGTTGGGGCCGTCCTCGACGAAGCCGTCGTCCGCCGGGACGTGCCAGTGGTAGTCCGGCCAGCGCTCCAGTCGCGTGCCCGTGGCATTCCGCCTCGCCAGCGTGTAGGGCCCGCTGCCCGACCCGAACGGCAGCTCCTGAAGGCTGAGCGTGTCCTCCATCGCGCCGTCGGCCCGCTCGACGGCGCCCTCGACCGCGCCGAACCGTTCGACCATGCGCGGGTTGATGAAGGAGTAGTAGTGGCGCGCGCGGTGGACGAGCGCATCCGCGTTCGGGCGGCTCCAGCGCTCCGTCACGGTCAGGCCGTCCGCGGCCTCGAAGGCGTCCACGAAATCGAAGCCGTCGCGCCGCGTATGGGCGGCGCCGTCGGTGGCCCCGTACAGGTCGTCCAGGCGCCGCCAGCTGAAGGCCACGGCCTCCGCGTCCACGGGATCGCCGTTGTGGAACTCCATGCCGGGCCGCACGCTCCACACGAGGGTCGTCGGATCGACCTGCTCGTAGCCGGTCATGCCGTCCATGGCGAAGAGGTTCTTCGTCGGCTGGTAGGTGCAGGCCTGCGTCATCGTGGCGTAGATGACCTCGGTGTTGTTCACGTGGAAGACGGCGGGGTCGAGGCCGTAGTCGTCCGCCGCCTTCCAGAGCCTGAGCGTGCCGCCGCGACGGGGCGCGTTCGGGTCCGGCGTCGGGGAAGGCGTGGGCGTGCGCGTGGCCGTGGGCGCGACGGACGGCGTGGCGGGCGCGGGCGGTTCGCCGCCGCCGCAACCCGCGAGGATGGCCGCGGAACCGGCCGCGGCGACGCCGGACCCCAGCAGGAAGCGGCGGCGGTTGACGCGGCGACGGCGCGCCCCGCTCCAGTAGCCCTCGCGTTCGCGCATGGCGCCAGTCTAGCCGCCGAGCAGTGCCTCGAGGGCGGCGCGCGCGATGGCCGCGTTCGAGCCGATGGCGAAGAGCGCGTCGCGCCCAGGCGGCTCGACGAGCGCGACCGTCATGCCGTCCGCCCGCGTCGCGAGCGTGAGCGCTCCCTCCGTCACGGCCTCCGCGTCCGCGAGGACGGCGGCGCGGTGCATCGCGTCGAACTCGCGCGCCTCTTCGGCGTCCGCGAAGCGCACGCGCGCCGCCACCACGCTCTCGCCGCCGTTCACGTAGACGGCGTGGCGGTCGCCGCGCCAGCCTGCGGCGGCCACGGCGGCGTCGGTGGCGCGCGCGTCGCCCCGGCGCGGGGGACCGCCGCGGTCGGGCAGCAGGTAGTTGAGCAGCTGGAACTCGCCGAGCGGCCCTTCCGATTCCAGCCGCCAGCCCTCGCCGAGGGCGTCCGCGAGCGGGGGCAGCGCCACCGCCTCCGGCGTCCAGCTTGGCGCGATGGCGTCGGGATGGATGATGTGCGCGGTCGTGGGCGGCGGGTCGTCGAGGGCCGCGTCGATCGCCGCCAGCCCGCCCCGCGCGATGGCCGCCTCGGCCCAGACCGACCCCCACTGGTAGGGGAAGATGAATTCGCGGATGACGGCATCCGGCACGTCGCCCGCCTGGGGGAGCGCTCCCACGAGCAGGAGGCGCGCGCCGCCGGGCCGCCAGCCGCGGGCGCCCTCCGCCCAGAGGCGGGCGTGGACTTCGGCGTCGCCCTCGACGACCGCGCGCGCGGCCAGCTCGCGGTCGAGGTCGCCGAGCGCGCCGTCCAGCATCGCGGTCAGGTCGAAGCGGTGGTCCTGCAGGGCGTGCATGAGCTCGTGCGCGAGCGTCTCCAGCTGCCAGCCGTCGAGCGCGTCGAGCCCCGCGCCGTCGGTCACGACCCAGAGCTGCTTCGCGGCGGGGTCGTAGAGGCCGACCACGCCGCCGAGGGCGAGCTTGAGGACGCCCCAGTAGTCCTGGTCCGGGCGCAGGTGGCCGAGCAGGCGGTAGAGCGTCGTGACCTCGTCGAAGCGGCGGAACTCGGCCTCGGTGATGGCGCTCTCCACGAGCGCGGGCAGCTCGCTCCGCGAGACGGTCGCGGCGCGCAGGTTGGGCGGCGCCTCGAGTCCGCGCAGCGCGACGACCTCGGCCAGCACCTCGCGCACGGCATCGGGCAGCGGCGGCGCGTCGTCCGCCGCCGGGGACGGGCTGGCCGCGGGCGTGGGGGACGGCGTCGGGCTGGCGGCGGCGGACGCGGACGGGCTGGCGGCGGGCGACGGAGCCTCCGCCGCGACCGTCGCGGGCACGGGCGTGGGCGTGGGGGGCGGGCTGGCCGGAGGACGCTCGCCGCCGGACCCGCAGGCCGCGCTCGCCGCCGCCAGCAGGAGGGCCGCGCCGATGGTCGCGAGCGTGCGCCTCACGCCTCCCATCTTGCCCAACGCGCGGGAAGCGCGCTACGCTGAGCGCTGGCGGCGCATTCGTCTAGCGGCCTAGGACACCGCCCTCTCAAGGCGGAGATCAGGGGTTCGAATCCCCTATGCGCTACCACCCACGCCACGGGCCGGCGGGATGGAGGCGGGACGATGGTCGACGAGGCCGCCCGCGAGGCGTACCGCAGCGCGTGGGAGGGCTGGACGCGGCAGCTGGAGCGCGTGCACGCGGTGCTGCTGGACGGCGAGGCCATGACGCCCGACCGCCTCAAGGGGCTGCTCAACCGCGAGGCGCGCGCCAAGTGGGCCTACGACGCGGCGCGCCTGCGGCTGTTGGGCATCGACGGAGGCGCGCCCCCGCCCGGCGGCGAGAACCCGTTCCGCTAGGCGCCGCCGCCACGCGCCCGCAGCGCCATCAATCCGAGGAACCGCCGCCCCTCGGCGCTGGCCGCGAAGGCGGGGTCTTCGACGAGGTTGACGGCGCGCTGGGCCAGCACGGCGACGTCGTACACGTCGCTCCGCCGGAATGAGGCATTGTGGTCGTAGTCGGCGGTCTCCCGAGCTTCGATCAGTCGTTGGAAGGCGACGGCGACGCTCCGGACGCGTTCGTCCCCTCGCAGCGCGCCGATGCTCCCTTCCAGCCCCCGGGGTGGCTTGCCGCTGTGAACCCACGTGGCGACGGCCTTCAAGTCCCCGTGGCGGAACCACCTCACGAGTTCGTAGCGCGAGGCGTCGTCCGGCGCGAAAAGCGACGCCGATGCGAGCGTGATCGCGTGAAACAGCGCGTAGTACGCCGACGAGATCGCACGCCGGTAGTCGGTCGTGGTCAGGGGTTGCCCCGCCACGGGGCTCTCGCCCAACGCGATGGCCCACACCCGTTCGAGAAGCCGCCGGGGCTCGATCGGGTCGGCCATCAGCGGGGGAACTCGTCCTCGTCCATCTCGGATTCGCCGAACATCCGCACGTCGACCGGATAGGCGGCGAGGATGTCGGGCGGAAGTCCCATTTCGCGCCCCTTCGCCTGCGCGGCCTCGAAGACCGCCATCCAGTCATCGAGGGGCCACGTGAGCGCGGCGCCCCGCTCCGGCAGGCTCATCCGCTCCAGCACCTCGCGCGGGGGCGGCGGCGGCGGATCGGTCACGAGCAACTCGATGATCACGTACGGCTCCAGGTCGTCGCCTTGGCGGGAAAGGCCCAGGCGGTGGCGGAAGGCGAGCGGCTTGATGACGCCGAACTCCTGCGTCAGCAGCCATTCGCCGATCCCCGTGGCGAACCGGTCGATCTCGTCGCGCGTGGCCGAGGGCGTGCTCATGACGTCGAGTGTACGCCGCGCGCGCCCCGTACGCCCGCCGGGCGTGCTAGACTCCCCGCGCACCATCTGTCGGGGGAGTTCCCATGATCGAGACGAAGAAATCCTTCTGCCGCTTCTGCCACGCCTTCTGCGCCATCGAGGTGGACGTCGAGGACAACAAGGTGATCGAGGTGCGGGGCGACACGAGCGACCCGATCTACGGGGGCTACACCTGCATCAAGGGCCGCCACCTGCCCGACCAGCACAACCACCCGGAGCGGCTGCGCAGCTCGCTCAAGCGCATGCCCGACGGCTCCTTCCAGCCGATCTCGAGCGCGCAGGCGATGGACGAGATCGCGGAGAAGCTGCGCGCCATCATCGACGAGCACGGGCCCCGCGCCGTGGCCAGCTACAACGGCACCTACGCCTTCTGCAACGCCATCACGCTGTCCGTCACGCGCGCGTGGCACGCGGGCATCAAGTCGCCCTCGTACTACACGAGCGTGACCATCGACCAGCCCGCGAAGGCCATCGCGGCCTCGCGCCACGGCACCTGGCTGGGCGGCGCCCACGGCTTCGAGAGCGCCGACGTGGCCATGCTCATCGGCAACAACCCCGTCGTCTCCATGTTCGGCGGCGTCCCGCCCTTCAACCCCTGGAAGCGGCTGCGCGACGCGCAGGCCCGCGGGCTGAAGCTGATCGTGATCGACCCGCGCGTCTCCGACGTGGCCCGGCGCGCCGACCTGCACCTGCAGGTGAAGCCCGGCGAGGATCCCACGCTGCTGGCCGGCATCGTGCGCGTGCTCTTCGAGGAAGGGCTGGTGGACGGCGATTTCCTCGCCGGCAACGTGGCCCACGTGGAGGAGCTGCGGCGCGAGGTGGACGCCTTCACGCTGGACTACGTGGAGGAGCGCACGGGCGTGCCGGCGGCGCTCGTGGAGCGCGCGGCGCGCATGTTCGCCGCCGGGCCGCGCGGCGTCGCCTCCAGCGGCACGGGCGCCAACATGTCCCCCCATCCCAACCTCACCGAGCACCTCGTGCACACCCTGAACACGCTCTGCGGGCGCTACCTGCGCGAGGGCGAGACGGTGCCCAATCCGGGCGTGGTCGGCCCCGAACGCCCCTTCGTGGCGCAGGCCATGCCTCCCAACCCGGCCTGGGGCAAGGGCGAGCCGAGCCGCGTGCGCGGGCTGGGCGAGGTCTTCGGCGAAATGCCCACCGCCGCCCTCAGCGACGAGATCATCGTGCCCGGCGAGGGCCGCGTGCGCGCCCTCATCAGCGTGGGCGGCAACCCCGTCGGCGCCTGGCCCGACCAGCTGAAGACGATCGAGGCCATGAAGCGCCTCGACCTCAACGTGAGCATCGACATCAAGATGTCGCAGACGGCCAAGATGGCCGACTACGTGATCGCGCCCAAGCTGTCGCTGGAGCGCCCCGACCTGACGGTGCTCACCGACTCCTGGTATCCCGCGCCCTACGCCCACCACACGCCCGCCATGGTGGAGGCCGAGGACGACGTGATCGAGGAGTGGGAGTTCTTCTGGGGCATCGCCCACCGCCTCAACACCGAAATCAACCTGCCCGGCGGCCCCCTGCCCATGGACGCGAAGCCGACCACGGAGCAGGTGCTGGACGTGGTGGCGGCCCGCTCTCGCATCCCCCTGGACCGCATCCGCGAGGCGGACGGCGGCGCCATCTTCGACGACGGCGAGGCCGTGCACGTGGCCCCGAAGGAGGCGGGCACGGCCGCGCGCCTGGACGCGGCCCCGCCCGACCTGGCCGAGGAGCTGCGCGAGGTGCGCGCGGAGCCGCTGGTGGACGGCGCGGGCTACCTCCCCGGCGAGGAGTTCACGCACCGCCTCATCAGCCGCCGCATGCGCGAGTTCTACAACTCCTCCGGGCGCGACATCGCCGGGCTGACGGCGCGCGACGGCGGCACCAACCCCGCCTTCATGAACCCCCGCGACGGGGCCGAGCACGGCATCGAGGACGGCGCCGTCGTCGAAATCGAGTCGAGCCGCGCCACCATCCTCGGCGTGGCCGCCTTCAGCGACGACGTGCCCTCCGGCGTCATCTCCATGGCCCACTCCTGGGGCGACGTGCCCGAGATGGACGCGCAGGTGCGCAGCATCGGCGGCAGCACCAACCGCCTCGTGAACAACGAGGAAGCCTACGACCCCATCACCGGCATGGCCCGCCAGAGCGCCATCCCCGTCAACGTCCGCCCGGCCAGGGTCGCCGTGGCGGCGGGCTAGCGCCATGACCGACGCCCGTTCCGGCACCAACGACCTGTGGGAGGCGATCTACACGCAGCGCGCCATCCGCCGCTGGCGCGACGAGCCCGTGCCCGACGCGCTCATCTGGAAGGTGATCGAGGCGGGCACGAAGGCCCCGTCGGGGAGCAACCTGCAGCCCTGGCGCTTCGTCGTCGTCCGCGACGCCGACACGCGCGAGGCCATCGCCGCCGAGCTGCGCAAGGGGCTCGAGAACCCGGGCCTGCGCCAGATGATCGAGAACGCCATGAAGTCGGGGCCGCGGGGCGAGCGCCTGATGATGGCGGGGGCGAAGGGGCTCTTCGAGAACCTGGCGAGCGCCCCCGTGTTCATCGTGCCCTGCCTGCACGGCCTGCGGTCGCCCACGCAGGATCCCTCCACGCTGCTGGCGGGCAGCTCCATCTACCAGGCAGTGCAGAACATGCTGCTGGCGGCGCGGGGGCTGGGGCTGGGCACGGTCATGACCACCTTCCAGGGGGCCGTGGACGGCGTGCTGCGCGAGCGCTGCGGCATCCCCCCGGAGGCCACGCCCGCGGCCATCATCCCCCTCGGCTTCCCCGACGCGAACTTCGGCCCCACCAACCGCAAGCCCGTCGAGGACGTCACCAACTGGGAGCGCTGGGACGCGACGAAGGCGCGCGACTGAGCCCCGCCTTCGTCGCGTCCCCGGCGGGACGGCGGCATGATCGCGCTCTACCGCTTCCGCCCGCGGGCCCGCGAGGCCGTGCGCGACGCCGTCGCCTCCGCGCCGCCCGACGACGGCGGGCACGCGACGCCGCTGGCCGAGGTCGCCCTGACGCTGGGCGCCTACGACCTCGTCGCGCGCATGGAGACGGTCGGCGGCGCGTGCGCGGACGCCTCGCGCGCGCTGGCCGTGGCCGACGCCATCGTCGCGGGACGGCTGCGGCGCGCCCGCGACGGCTGGAGCGCCGCCCTCGCGCCGCCCCTCGTCGCCGCGCCGCCGCCCGCCAGCGACGCCTTCGCGGGGCTGGCGGCGGAGACGCCCCTCTCCCTGTTGCGCGCGCAGGGCGGCTGGAACCTCGTGGCCGCGCCCGACCGCGAGACGTGGCGGACGCTCTCCATGACCTTCCTCACCCGCCGCGCGTGGGAGCGCTTCGCTCCCGAAACGGCCTGGCGCAGCCCCGACGTGAACGAGCTGGCCACGCTCGTGATGGGTACGCACCACACGCGCGACGTGGAAGGCACCTGCCTCACCTACGGCATCCCCGGCCTGTCGCTGGCGGACTGGGAGGACGAGGCGCAGGCGGCGGCGCTCGGCGGCGATCCGGAGGCCGCGCCCGCCGCCCTGCTGGCCGAATCGCTGCACTACGCGGCGCTCCTGCGCGGGCCCGACGCGCCGCTGCGGGAGGCGCTCGCCCCGCTCGGCGCCGACCTGTTCGTCGAGGCTCAGGCGTCCGCGGGCGGCTTCCGTCCGTAGCAGGTGAGGCAGTAGGGCGGCACGTCGTCCTCGGCGATGGCCCGCCGCAGCTCCCGATACCGCTCGTTGTTCCAGATCTCGGCGAAGGGCCGCTCGAAGACGTTGCCCATCTTCACCACGCTGGAGTCGCCGATGACGCAGCAGGGCACGACGTCGCCGTTGGCCGCCACGAAGGAGCGGTTCCAGGGCCAGGGACAGGGCCGTTCGGACGAGTACATGGGGCCGGTTTCGACGTCGACGGCCACGCGCGTCGCGGCGCGCGCGATTGCCCCGGCGTCCAGCGGTTGCTCCCCGGGCAGGGCGAGCGGCCCCACGATGCCCGCCATGTCGTCCTTGCCCCAGTCCGTCAGCATCGTGGTGACCGTCACCCCGTCCACGCCGAGCTCGTCGCCCAACCGCACGACGTCGGGGATTTCGCGGGCGTTGCGCGCGGTGGCCACGGCCCGCAGCTCGATGCGCGGCCGTTTCGCGCCGCCGCGCGCGCGCACGAGGCCGGCGACGTTGGCCACGACCTTCGCGAACTTGCCGTTCACGCGAATCGCCTCGAAGGTCTCCGGCGTGGCCCCGTCGATGCTGTAGACGACCGTCGTGTCGCGCAGGGCGGCCAGACGGGAGACGATGGCCTGCGTGTGAATCGAGCCGTTCGTGGTGAACGACATGGCGATGCCGCGCCGCTCCCCCTCCTCCAGCATGGGGAGCAGGTCGCGGTTCAGCAGCGGTTCGCCCATGCCCTGCAGCTTCACCTCGCGCAGCATCGGGAGCGCGTCCAGGAGCTCGCGGAACCGCGCCGGGGACAGCGTCGTGGCCTTCCGCGCCCAGTGCGTCACCTGGCAGTGGTCGCAGGCGAAGTTGCAGGCGTCGATGGGCTCGACGTCCAGCCTCACGGGCAGGAAGGGCGTGAAGCGCCAGCGCAGCCGCTTCGCCAGGCGCATGCCGATGAGGTGGTACGCCTTGAGCGGGCCGCGCGGCTCCCGCAGCACGCGCCGGAGCTTCCCGATGGCCGCCAGCGGGCGCGACGCCATGTCAGCGCAGGGGCTCGATGACCATCACCGCATGCCCCGCGATCTCGCCGCTCTCCAGCATCTGCGCCACCTCGTTCACCTGCTCGATGGTGCAGCGGTAGGCCACGATGGTCTCCAGCGGCAGCCGCCCGTCCGCGGCCCACGCCAGCAGCGTGGCCGCGTCCGCGTCGGGGTCGGGGGCGCCGGGCAGGGCGTAGCCGTTGGCGGCGGCGATGGCGGCCAGCTCCTCGCGGCGCGCGTCCGTGCCGGGCCCGGCCACGGCCACGGCGCTTCCGCCCTCGCGCACGAGCCCGCGCCCGGGCCGCGCCTCCGCCTCGTACTCGTACACGCAGTCCAGCAGGCGGTCCACGGCACCGGGCGCGAGTTCGGCGGCGGCATCCGCATCGAGCGCTTGCGCCGCCCCCACGGCGCGGGCGGCGTCGCGCCGCGCGGGGTCGCGATCGACGGCGATGACGGGGTCCGCGCCCGTGGCGGCGGCGATGGCGACGGCGGCCAGCCCCATGCCCCCGCAGCCGAAGACGGCCACGCGCTCGCCCGCGGCCACGCCCGCCGCGCGCACGGCGGCCAGCGCGAGCATGGCCGTGTCCCCGAGCGCGGCGGCGGCCTCTTTGTCGGGCAGGTCGGGCATGGGCACGAGCAGGCGCTCGTCCACGACGGCGTTCGTGGCCCACGTGCCCGCGGGGGGGATCTCGGCCACGCTGCCGTCGTCGAACGCGACGGCTGGCAGCTGCGGCGTGCCCGCGGCGGCGGGCCAGGGCGTCACCAGCACGGTGTCGCCGGCGGCCACGCGCGTCACGCCCTCGCCGCCGGCGAGCACGCGCGCCACACCCTCCCGTCCGGGGATGAGGGGGACGGAGCGGGGCTCCTCGATCTGGTGCAGCTGGGCGTGCCCCACGCCCGCGGCGTACATCTCGACGAGCGCCTGCCCGGGCCCCGGATCGGGCAGCTCCAGCTCCTGGATGGCGCAGACGCCGTAGTCGCCCTCGATGACGACGACGCGGGCGGGTTCGGGCACGGGGCCTCCCGGCGGCTAGCGCTCGACGTAGGGGCCGAGCAGCTGCGGCACGCGCAGCTCCGCGGGGATGCGTTCGGGGCCGATCATGCGGTCCGTCTGCTCCGCGCAGTTCCAGATGCGGCGCTCCTGGTAGCTCACGGGCATCCCCGTCAGGCCGGGCGAGTTGAGCGACTTCTGCATGGGGGCCATGTTGCGCGTGTCCTCCTCCATGACCACGTCGAAGCCGTCGAGGCGCATCTTCCAGACCTCGGCGGAGGGGCCGGAGAGGGCGGGCGAGGGGCCGTCCCCCCAATCGACGGCGAAGGTGATCCACTCGAAGCGCGTCGTCCCCACGTCCAGCGGCCAGGCCAGCAGGAAGGGCATGCCCGTGGCGCTCACGGGCGTGATCAGGTTGGGGAAGGCGCTGAAGGCGGTGCTCGTGCAGCGCGTCATGCCGTTCACCGTGGGAATCTCGACCATGCCATCCTGGGGCGCGCCGAAGGTCTTGCGGTCGAGCTCCTTGCGCCAGTCCAGCTGGTGCTCCATGCCCGCCATCTCCGCCGCTCGCTTCGAGAGCGGCGTGATCATGCGCGAGTGGCCGTTCGGCAGCACGCCCATCGTCGCCCCCCGCTGGTCCAGCCCGGAGACGCCCGCCTTCTGGTGGATGTGCTTGAAGTGGTAGACCTCCTGGAAGGCCTCCACCGTGACCTTCCAGTTGCAGGGGATGATGGTCCAGCGCTTGTCGATCATGCGCAGCGTCGCGCCCTGGAACATGGCCATCTGCTCGGGCAGGGGGTGGAGCCAGTCGAGCAGCGGCTCGGCGTCGGGGTCGCGGTTGATGAAGACCCAGCCGTCCCAGCTCTCGCAGCGCAGCTTCTCGATGGCGCGCAGCCCCTCGGGAACGCCCGCCGTGTCGCCCACGAAGCGCCCCGTGGTGAAGTCGTAGAGGTGGCCCTCCTCGGGGCAGCGCAGCACGCCGCCGGGCAGCTTGCGGCGCGGGAACTCCTGCTGGTACTGGAGGTTGTTGCCCGCCGAGTCGAACTCCTTCCAGTGGAAGAGGTCCGAGTCGTCGGGCGCGTCGAGCAGGGGCGAACCCTGGCCGCAGACGCAGGCGTTGCGGAAGGCGTGGACCGCCCCATCCTCGCCGCGCACGAGCACGACGGAGACGCCGACGTGGTCCCACAGCTGGTAGCAGCCGGGCTCCGGCAGCTCCTCCTCGCGCGTCGCGTAGAGCCACGCGCGCGGCCACAGGTGCTCCATCTCCAGCTCGAAGAACCGCTGGCTGCGGTAGCGCCCGGCGGGGATGTCGGGGAACTTCGGGAAGCCCTCCGGCGGCCCCTCGCGCGAGAACTCGTACAGAATTTCCCGCTTCAGCCGTTCGACCAGTTCCTCGCGCATGGCGGACCTCCGCGCGATGGGCGCTGGCGGCGCGCCGGTCGCGTGCCGCCATTCTACGCGACGCCGCGCGGCGCGGGGTAGGATGCGCGCATGATCCGTCACATCGTCGCCATCACGCTGCGGGAGGACGCGCCCGCCGCCGACATCGAGTCGTTCTTCGCGGAGCTGGGGCCGATCAGCCGCCACCCCAGGGCCATCGACTACCGCTGCGGCTGGAACTTCCAGACCATCGGGGCGCGCTGCGAGATCGCCATCTCCTGCGCCTTCGCCACGCGCACCGACCTGGACGAGTACATGGCCTCGCCCGACCACGCGCCGCCGGGCGCCATCCTGCGGCGCATCGCCGAGCGCTACAGCGTGATCGACTACGAGGAGGGCTCGATCGAGGCGGCGGGAGCGGCCACGCGCGCCGTGTGGGGCGAACGCGCGGAAGGGGATGCGGGCGCATGACGGAGCTGAGCGGCGCGCGCATCGTCGCGCGGCAGCTGCGGGCCGCAGGCATCGACACGGCCTTCGGCGTGGTGGCCGGGCCCATGATCGAGGTCATGGCGGCTATGGAGCGCGAGGGCATCCGCGTCGTGAGCTGCCGCCACGAGGCCTCCGCGGGCTTCGCGGCCTCGGCCTGGGGCTGGACCGTGGGCAAGCCGGGCGTGCTCGTCGTCGGCTCCGGCCCCGCCCTCACGAACGCCGTCACGCCCATGTACGTCGCCACCGAGAGCGCCATGCCGCTGGTCGTGCTGGGCGGCTCCTCGCCGGGGAGCCAGCGCGGGCTGGGGGCCTTCCAGGAGGCCGATCAGGTCGCCTTCGCCGCGCCCGCCTGCAAGTGGGCCGCGCAGGTGGACGGCCCGGCGCGCATCGCCGAGTACGTGCACCTCGCGCTCGGGCGCGCCCTCGCCGGACGGCCCGGCGCGGTCTACCTCGACTTCCCCGCCGAGCTGATCCGCGCGTCCATCGACGAGGACGCCGTGCGCTGGCGCGAGCGCTCCCCGGAGATCGCGCTCGCGCACCCCGACCCGGCGGCGCTGGAGGCCGTGGCGGACATGCTGGCCGGGGCCGAGCGCCCGCTCGTCGTCATCGGCAAGGGCGCGGGCTGGGCCGGGGCCTCCGCCCCGCTGGAGCGGCTGGTGAACCGCGGCATCCCCTTCGTCTCCTCGCCCATGGGCCGCGGCGCCGTCCCCGACGACCATCCCCTCTTCATGAACGCCGCGCGCTCGGCGGCGCTGGGCGGCGCGGACGCCGTGCTCATGGTGGGCGGACGCTTCAACTGGGTCTTCCAGTTCGGACAGCCGCCGCGCTTCGCCCCCGACGTCCGCATCGCCCAGATCGACGTCGTGGCGGAGGAGTTCTGGAGCGGCGCGGAGGTCGAAATCGGCATCGTGGCCGATTGCGCGGCGGCGGTGGAGCGGCTCGACCGGCTGCTGGAGGGGCGCGCGCTGCGCTCGGCGGGCGGCGGCTGGGCGGAGACGCTGGCCGACGCGCGTGCCCGCAACGAGGCGCGCACGGCGGAGGCCATGGCCTCGGACGAGGTTCCCATCAACCACTTCCGCCTGCTGCGCGAAGTGCGCGACGCCATCGACCGCGACGCCGCCGTGGCCGTGGACGCGGAGCTGACGATGGGCGTGGCGCGCGCGGCCCTGCCCGCCTTCGGCGCGCGCCTGCGCTTCAACTCCGGAACCACCGGCTGTATGGGCACGGGCCTGCCCTACGCCATCGGGGCCAAGCTGGCGCGCCCCGACCGGCAGGCCGTGGCCGTGCTCGGCGACTACGCCTTCGGGGCCGCGGCCCTGGAGGTGGAGACGGCCGCGCGCGTGGGCGCGAACGTGGTCATCGTCGTCTCCAACAACGGCGGCATCGCCGGGCACTCCATCCAGGACCGCCTCTTCGCGCCGGACGCGCCCCCCATCGCCGCCCTCCTGCCCGCGGCCTACGAGAAGGCGGTGGAGATGGTGGGGGGCTGGGCGCGCCGCGTGGAGGACCCGGCGGACGTCGCCCCCGCCCTGCGCGAGGCGCTGGCCGCGGACAACGTCGCGCTCCTGAACGTGCTCACGGACCCGAAGGGCTCCCGCTCCGGCTCGGCCTACCTCGGCTAGCCGCCGAGCATGCGCGCGCGCACGGCGGCCACCGTGGCGGCGTCCAGCCCGAGCGCGCCCAGGTAGCCCGCCGCCGACCCCCAGCGCCCGCGCAGGAAGTCCAGCGTGGCCTCCATCGCCTCCGGCGGGGCGTCCATCATCAGGCGTCCGATGTGGGGGCTGATGCCGCGCTTCTGGAAGCTCGCCGCGCGCTCCTCCACCACCGGCGCCAGCTCCTTCGCGGAGAGGGCGTAGTCGGCCACGATGCGGTCGTCGGGCGCCCCCGCCAGCTCCAGCAGCAGGGCCGCGGCCACGCCCGTGCGGTCCTTGCCCACGCTGCAATGGAAGAGCACGCCGCCCTCGGTCGCGGCGATGGTCTCGCAGAGCGCGCGGTAAGCGTCGCCGCCCCCGGTGAGGAAATCGCGGTAGATGGCGGCGTGGCCCGGGTAGTGGTCCCGCCGGGCGAGCGAGTCCGGCAGGGCGTCGCTCTCGAACACGGGCGCGCCGACCACCGTGATGCCTCGACCGGACAGGTCGGGCGCGGGATGGATGTCGCGCTCCGCGGCGGAGCGGAAATCGACGACGGCGCGCACGCCGTGCTCGCGGAGCGCGTCCATGCCCGCGGGCGTGAGCTCGGACAGGCTGCCGGAGCGCACGAGGTCGGCGGCGATGGTGGGCTGGCCACTGGCGGTGGGGTGCCCGCCGAGGTGGCGCGCGTTGTGGACGCCCTCCAGGCGGAGCGTCCGGTCGGTGTCGATGCGGGGGTTGCGCTCAGTCGTCGCGGTAGTCACGGGGACAGGATAGCGCGCCTCGCGTGAACGCCCCGTGAACGGCGTGCGGCTCAGTCGTCGTCGGCCCCGTCCCCCTCGGGCATGGCGGGCAGATCGGCGATGAACTGATCGACGGTGCAGCCGCCGTTGGTGCAGGGCGGCCAGGACAGGGCGCGCACCCAGGACATCCCCCATTCGGGCGAGTGGTCCATGGCGTTGGCGAACAGGACGATGCCCATGGCGAAGCCCTTGCGGTGGGCCTCCTCGACGTAGCCGCCCTCGTAGGAGAGGTCGATCTTGGGGCCGCCACGCCCTTCGTGGTACGGCCCTTTGCGGGTCCAGGCATAGAGGCGGCCCAAGGCGGCCCACATGCGCTCTTCCGCGTCGGGGGAGGGGGGCATGGACACTCTCCCTTGCTCGTTCCGGCAGGAGCGGATGGCATGATCTTACCGGACAGGGCGGGAGTTGAGCAGCGGGCCTCGCCCGCCTCGTGGCGGAGCCGCGGATCGATGCGGCGCGAGCTCAGCCGTGGGGGATGGCGGCGTCGGGGTGGGCGTCGTAGCGCGGGAGGTAGGGCTTGAGGTCGAGCACGGGCGTGCCGTCGATGGCGTCGAGGTCGCGCACGCGCACGACCGCGCCCTCCACGCCCAGCAGGGGCACGGCGGACACGCCCAGGTGGTTGGGGCGCAGCTGGCTGCGCGTGGCGAGGATGCCCGTCTCCACGCCGTCCACGGGGATGGCGGCGGGCGGGTGCGGGGCGGCGGCGGCGAGGTCGAGGTAGCAGACGGCGATAACGTGGCTGTAGGCGCCGAGGCCGCGCGCGCGGGCCGCGTGTTCGGGGAGCAGCTCGATGCGGCTGACGACGCGCTCCCAGCCGCGCGGCCTGGGCCTGGCCACGTCGTTGCGCACGTAGCCGATGGCCTCCAGCGTGACCCGTGCGGGGGGCGCGGGGCGCTGGAAGCGGTCGAGGAAGCGGCGCATGGGCGTCAGCCCCCGCCGAAGTCGAAGTCAGGCGGCATGTCGGCGTAGTGCTCCGACAGGCAGAGCAGGTTGACGGTGCGGTCGGCGGTGGCGCCGTCGCGGCAACAGTCGAGCGGGCGGCGATCCCGGTCGCCCAGCTGGCGGCACTCCCCGCAGATGCGATAGATGAGCCGTGTGGCATCCACCATGCGCGCGCTGCGGAGCCCCGCGTACCGGTGCCGCAGGCGCTCCGCGGAGGCGGCGCGATGGGGATCCTTGAGCAGCTCGGTGATGCGCGACTCGATGCGATCGCGAATACCCCGGTAGCGCCGCGTCCCGAGCTGGACATCCAGTTGGATGGAGCGCCGGACCGTCCATTCGCCCTCAGCCGGCAACGACGCGCCCCGCGCGGAAGTCGTCGATGGCGGCTTCGAGCGTGGCGCGGGCCTCCGGATGCATCGCGAGCGCCAGCGTCTCCCGCCAGCCCGGTTCGATGGTCAGCCAGCCCCGCGCCCGATCGGGGGGAACGGGCTCCAGCAGCTCCGCGCCGTGGGGAATGGTCCGCACGGGCGCGGGCGCGCCTCCGGCGAGCGGGGCGATTTCGATGGCATGGACGTGGTCGAGGATGTCGCTGGCGCGGGGCTCGCCACGCCACTCGCCGGCGACGCGATCCAGCGTTTCGCGGACGACGACGTTGCGCTCGTCGCACACGACCTCTTCGTAGAACGCCTCCGCCAGCGCCAGCCCGTCCCCGGTGAACACGAAGCGTTCCTCGGGGCACATGAGCCCGGCCTGCTCGAGGTCGTCCCACGCCTCGTAGACCTGATTGGAGAGCGGGCCCCAGGTCCAGCGGTAGAATCGCAGGTTGAGCGCGCGCACCTCGCCCCGGGCGAGGCCAAGCGCGGCGAGGAACGCCAGCTTCATCTGCCAGGGTTTGCCGCCCGCGTCCCGGCACGGATCGTCCACGGACCGCGCCCAGAGCGCGAGCAGCAGGGCGGCGTCGGACCGTCGTTCGTCGGCGTCCCGCATCGGCGTCTCCCCGGGATCATCCCCGGGATCAGTATAGGGGCGGGCGCTCACGCGGGCAGTCTACCGCGCCCGCGCGGGCTGGCGCGTGCGCGGCGGGCGTGGTAAATTGCGCATGATTCCTAACCATTCCCGCGACGGCGCTCCCGGGCGCGACCGTCGCGCGAGGTGCCATGGCCATCGAGCAGGCGTCCCCCTCCACCTACACCGCCGCCAACATCCAGGTGCTCGAAGGGCTCGAGGCCGTGCGGCGGCGGCCCGGCATGTACATCGGCACGACCGACCTCGCCGGCCTCCACCACCTCGTCAAGGAGCTGGTGGACAACGCCGTGGACGAGGCCATGGCGGGCCACTGCGACCGCATCGACGTGATCTTCCGCGCCGACGGCTGGTGCACGGTGCGCGACAACGGGCGCGGCATCCCCGTGGGCGTGCAGAAGCAGACGGGCAAGACGGCGGTGGAGACGGTCATGACCGTGCTGCACGCGGGCGGCAAGTTCGGCGGCGGCGGCTACAAGGTCTCCGGCGGCCTGCACGGCGTGGGCGCCAGCGTCGTCAACGCCCTCTCCGAGGAGATGCGCGTGGAGGTGGCGCCCGACGGGGCGGCGCAGGGCAAGCGCCACGCGGGCAAGCTCTACCGGCAGGACTACGCGCGCGGCGAGGCGCTGACCACGCTCTCGCCCTCGCCGCTCACGAACGGGCGCGGCAGCGGCACCACCGTCTCCTTCAAGCCCGACGCCGGCATCTTCGACTCCACCGCCTTCGACTTCGCCGTCGAGGCCGCGCGCCTGCGGCAGTACGCCTACCTCACGAAGGGGGCCTGGTTCCACCTCTACGACGAGCGCGACGGGCGCGAGGTGAACTACTACTTCGAGGGCGGCATCCAGAGCTACGTGCGCCACGTGAACCGCGAGCGCGTGGTGCTCAACCACGACCCCGTCTACGTGGAGCGCGAGATCGAGGGCAACCTGATCGAGTGCGCCATCCAGTACAACGACGGCTTCAGCGAGTCCGTGCACACCTTCGCCAACGGCATCAACACGGTGGACGGCGGGGCGCACCTGACCGGCTTCCGCAGCGCTCTCACGCGGGCGCTCAACGACTACGCGCGCAAGGCCAAGCTGCTGAAGGATGGCGAGGCGAACCTGAGCGGCGAGGACGTGCGCGAGGGGCTGGTGGCCGTCGTCTCCGTGAAGCTGCCGGAGCCGCAGTTCGAGGGCCAGACGAAGACGCGCCTGGGCAACGCCGAGGTGGCCGCGCACGTGCAGGGCTCGCTGGGCGAGGCCCTCACGCAGCACCTCGAGGAGAACCCCTCCGACGCGCGCCGCATCATCGAGAAGGGCATGACGGCGGCGCGCGCGCGCGAGGCCGCCCGCAAGGCGCGCGACCTCGTGCACCGCAAGAGCGCGCTGGAGAGCGGCAACCTGCCGGGCAAGCTGGCCGACTGCTCCAGCCGCGACCCCGAGGACTCCGAGATCTTCATCGTGGAGGGGGACAGCGCGGGCGGCTCGGCCAAGCAGGGCCGCGACCGCCACACGCAGGCCATCCTGCCCCTGCGCGGCAAGATCCTGAACGTGGAGAAGGCCTTCCCCGAAAAGATGCTCGGCCACGAGGCCATCCGCCTCATCATCTCCGCGCTGGGCACGGGCATCCGCGACACCTTCGACATCGGCAAGCTGCGCTACCACAAGGTCATCATCATGACGGACGCGGACGTGGACGGGGCGCACATCCGCACGCTGCTGCTCACCTTCTTCTTCCGCAACATGCTCGAACTGATCGAGGGGGGCTTCCTCTACATCGCGCAGCCGCCCCTCTATCGCCTGCAGCAGGGCCGCAATACGCACTACTTCTTCTCCGACGCGGAGCTGCGCGAATTCCAGCGGGGGAAGAAGCAGAAAGGCAACGTGCAGCGCTTCAAGGGGCTCGGCGAAATGAACGCCGACCAGCTGTGGGAGACGACGCTGCAGCCCGATTCGCGCATCCTCATGCGCGTGAACATCGCGGACGCGGCGGACGCGGACCGCATCTTCTCCGAGCTGATGGGCGAGGACGTGAGCCATCGCCGCCGCTTCATCCAGACCAACGCCAAGAACGTGCAGAACCTGGACGTGTGAACCCCGCGCGCGCCTACTCCCCCGGCGGCAGGTCGGGCGGCAGGACGACGCGCGCGCCCTCCCCCAGCCCGCGCCGCGCGAACCAGCCCGCGTTCACCTCCAGCGCGTGGCGGTAGGGCGCGTCCGGCTGGAGGCGGGTCTCGTCGAAGGGCCGTCCGTCGATCAGCTCCAGCACGCGCCCGTCCGCCGCCAGGAAGGCGATGGTGAGCGGGATGGGCGTGTCCTTCATCCAGAAGGCGCCCCGCGCCTCCGCCGGATAGACGAAGAGCATGGCCTCGTCCTCGCCGAGGGACTGGCGGAACATGAGGCCGCGCTGGCGCTTCGCGGGCGTGGCGGCCAGCTCGGCCGTGAGCGTGGCGACGGCGCGCCCCTCCGCGTCCTCGACCGTGAGCGTGACGGTGGCGGGGGACGGCGCGCCATCCGCGCCCGCGCAGGCGGCCAGCAGGAGCACGGCGGCGGCGAGCGGGAGCAGCGCGCGCATCGGCCCAGCCTACGGGACGGCGCGCGCCCCGACGCGCTTGACACCCGAATCGCCTCTCCCGACAATGGCCAAGCCCTCCAACGGGCGAATGCTCCCCGCCGTCCTCCACCCCGGTGGCGCACTGGCGGGGTTTCTTTGGGGCGCGCTTCCCCGCGGGCGCGCCTTGCGGCAGCATGAGAGGCCGATGGCCGCGCTTTCGAGCTACTGCTTCTGGAGCGGGCTGGCGCTGGCGTCGCTCGCGTCGCTCGCCTACGCCGTCTACGCCGCCAGCGGCGCGGTCGCCCCGCGACGGGCGCTGGCGGGAGCGGCGGGCGCGCTGGCCACGACGCCCCCCGCGCCGAATGCCGGCTTGGGGCGGCTGGCCACGGCCCTCGCGGCCCTGGCCACGCTCGCGCTCACGGCGGCGCTGGCGGCGCGCTGGGCCGCCGTCGGGCACGCGCCCCTCTCCAACCTGTACGAGTACACGACGGCGCTGGCCTGGGCGGTGACGGCGGTGTGGCTGGCCTTCGAGCGTGCGTCCGGCGCGCGGCGGCTGGGGCTCGTGGCGCTGCCCCTCGCCACGGCGGCGCTGGTCGTGGCCACGCGCTTCCCCGACACGGTCACGCCGCTCATTCCGGCGCTCCAGAACGGCCCCCTGCTCACGCTCCATGTGAGCGTCATGCTCGTCTCCTACGCGGTGCTCACGGTGGCCTTCGGCGGGGCCGCCGTCCACCTCGCGCAGGGGGGCGAGGGCGGGCGGCGGCTGGCCTTCCTGCCCGGCGGCTCCGCTGCGGGCGACCTCGCCCATCGCGCCGTGCTCGTGGGCTTCCCCCTGCTGGCGCTGGGCATCGCCCTCGGCGCGTGGTGGGCCAACAGCGCCTGGGGACGCTACTGGGGCTGGGACCCGAAGGAGACGAGCGCGCTGGTGGTGCTGCTGGCCCTGGCCGCCTACTTCCACGCGCGCGCGGGCGAGGGCTCCGTGGCCAACGCGCCCATCGTGCGGCGCTTCGTGCCGCGGCGCCTGCGCGGCGGCTGGCGGCCCGACCCCATGTGGTGGTTGGTCGTCATGTGGGCGCTGATGCTGTTCACCTACTTCGGCGTGAACCTCTGGATCACGGGCCTGCACAGCTACGCGGGCGTCTGAGCGCGGTGCTACACTGCCCGCATGATGCGGGGATGGACGGTGGCGGGATGCGTCGCCGCGGCGGCGCTGGCGGGCCTGATCGCCCTCGGCATGGCGTGCGGGGGCGAAGCTCCCCCTATGCCCGCTCCGACCGCCATCCTCACGGCCACGGCTACGGCCGCAACGCCGACGGCCTCCGTCGTGGCGACCGCGACGCCCGTCCCGACAGCCACGGCCACGGTCTCCGCGACGCCCGTTCCAACGCCGACGACTACGGCCACTCCCACGCCGACCGCAGCGTCCGCGACGCTGGCCGTGTTCTCGACGCTGGGGAGCGAGACGCTGACGGATGAAGGGTGGCATCGGACGCGACGGGTGTACGTCATCGATACCGGCACGGGGACGTACTGGCGCGTCTTCGACTACCCGCAGGAGCGGCTGACGTGGGTTCTGGCCGCGAAGGCGAGCATCGTCGTCGCGGACCGGGATAGCGTACGCCGTTTCGCGCCCGACGGGCGGGACGAGACCGTCCTGTTCAAGGGCGAAAACCTCTGGGATCCCGTCGTCTCCCCCGATGGCTTGAAGGTCGCATTCGCGTTCGGGGACGGCATCCTGGTGTTCGATGTCGCATCCGGCGAGCAGGTGCTGCGCGCCAGCCGCGACGCCGAAATGGCGGCGCTGCTGGAGGATGCATCCGACGCCACGTTCTCTCTTGAGCGCTGGAGCATCGCCGGCGATGCACTCGCCATCACCGCCATTGCCGGGGAGGCGAACAGGATTCGCCGCGCGGGCATCCTCACGCTTGACGGCGATCTGCGGGTGCTCCCGCGCAACCGGGGGGACCTTTCGCCCGACCTGCGCCACGCCATCCGGGTCCATAACGGCAGCTATAGCACGGCATACGACGGGTACGGCGGGTTCGACGTCATCGAATTGGAGAGCGGACGGACGGTTTGGACGGCGCCGGTGGACGCGGACACGTTCATCATCCCGTCGCCGGGCTGGGCGCTCGGCCCCGACCGTTTCTCATGGTTCGCGGTGAGCCGCAAGCTCGATGGCTGGTGCGGCTACGATCTGTCGTTGCGCTCGCGGGAGGCTGGCTCCGTGACCGCCGCGCACGACTGCGCGGGGCCGGTCTCCATCGCTCGCCATGCCATCGCCTCGTGGGAAGAAGGTTTCGAGGGCGAGAGCGTGGTCGTGGGGCCTCGCATCCTCGACGTCGCGTCGGGGGCAATCCGGGAGCCGGCCCAGGACGAATGGCGTCGGATGCGGGCGGATGCGACGCGCCTGTCCACGCGAGGGTCTTGCGGAAGGGGATGGGCGGCCTGCGGCCTCTGGTACGAGGGGCGCCCGCTCTGGACCGGACCGGCGCTGCAAGCGGTTGGGCTCATCGAAAGCGACGAGCCGTTCGAGCCGCGTGGCGTCGAGGTCCGCGCCACCCCGCGCCCGTCCGCCCCCGAGGCGCCGCCAACGCGCGGGGAGATGACGGGGCCGCTCCTCGCCTGGTCCGAGGTTGGCGGCCATGAAGCGGAAACGGGGGAGGATGGCGCCGAACGCTTCCACGCGCTGCGGCGCGTCATGGTCCATGACGCGGGCGCGAAGCGAAGCTGGCGCGCCTTCGACTATCGGTACCCTCCGCCCGACTACGTGGCGGAGATCAGTTGGGCCTACGCGGACAGCCGTCCAGACATGCAGGTGCAGATGGCGCGCGCGGGCTTCACCGTCTGGGTCGAGGACGGCTGGAACGCGGGCGCGGTCCGCTTCGTCTCGCTGGACGGGCGCGAAACGACGCTCGTCCAGCACCCCGCCATCCGGGGCGTCCTGCTTTCGCCCAGCGGGGAGCGGGCCGTCGTGCGGGTTGAAGCGGATGGCACGGACGGCGCGCTCCTGATCTTCGACCTGCCTTCGGGGCGGCTGAACCGGCGCGTCGATCTCTCCGATCTGCATGACTGGTTCCCTGACTACTGGTGGGCTGAAGGCGTGGCTCGTTCCAGTTCGGCGCGTCTCGAGCCAACGCGCTGGAGCACGGATGAGACCGCATTCACCGTCGTCGGCAGCCACCATGACCGGGTTGGCGGACACAGGGATTCTCGCGCCGGGGTGCTCTCGCTTGATGGCGCCTTCCGCTTGCTTCCCCTGGACGTGAGCGAACAGGCGCTCTCTCCGGACTTCCGGTACATCGTCCGCGGCCGGGACGACGGGACAGCGCCCGGCGAGCACAGATCCCGCTGGGAGAGATTCGACATCGCCGACATCGTCGATGCGGCGACCGGGCGCGTCGTGCGGAGCGTGCCGGTGGGGGAACGGATGGGAAGGGCCCTCACCGACTACGACTGGGGCTGGACCGCCGACGGCCGCTTCGCCTGGGCCCCCCTGCTCTCCGACCCGCGCCGGACCGGCAGGGAACCGCCAAGCCCGCCACGCCCGCCCGGCGGTGAGGATGAAGCCCACCCCGTCGATCTGCTGGACGTTCGCACCGGCGGGATCGAGCGTCTCACGTCCGAGGAGTATTTCGCGCGCTACGTGGCCGAGCGCTCCAGCGCCAGCTGCCCGGCCGACGACCCGGTCGGGCGCTGCACCGTCCTGCTCGACGGGGAGGTCGTGGGACAGGGGCAATGGGCCCAGGTCATCGGCGTCGTCGGGCTGGACTGACGCGCCAGAGGGCTACGCGGGCGTCCGGGCGCGGCGCAGACGGTACCCGGCGGCGATGAGGATGGCGACGGGGACGGCGTAGAAGAACCCCAGCAGCGTTCCGAAGCCGATGATCAGGCTCGCGGGCGGGCCTTGGGTGACGACCGCGAGCATGGTCGGCGTGACGATGCCGGCGAAGCCGAGGCCAGTCAGCCCCACGCCCGCGAGCAGCTGCGTGGCGTTCAGCGTGCGGACGCCATCGTCCGCGCCGCCTCCGCCGAAGCCCGCCCACAGCAGCCCGAGGACCGCGAACGCGCCGACGACGGTGATGGGCGACAGCCCGCCGCCAGCCAGGGCGTTGAGGCCGAACAGCGCCACGACGGCGATCAGCTGGCCCGCGCCGATGGCCGCGCCGGTTCGGCTCCACCAGACCGTGAGGGCCAGCGCCCCAATCGGCACGGCGAGGTTCACGCCGAGGACGAGGGTCCAGCCGGTGACGCTGGCCGCGGTGCTGTCCGGGGCGTGCCGGAGGATGGAGTAGAGGGCGCTGGGAGCGCCGCCACCGGCGAACATGACCACGAGCAGCGCCATGCACACGAGCAGCCGCGCGGGGGTGGCGGGGTCGGCGGACTGCTCCGCCGCGCGCCGCGTCCGTCGCATTCCCGCGACCGCGACCGCCAGCACCGCGAGCGGGATGGCGAACGCAACCGCCTGTACGACTGCTGGCCCCGTGATCGGTGGTTCGCTCTCCCACGCGAGCAGGATTGTCAGCCGGGAGGCCAGCAGCACGACATCCACCAGACCGAGCAGTCCGGTCAAGAACAGCAGTTGGGAGAACGTGAGGCTGCCGTCCGCGCCCGCATTCGTCCGTGAGCGCAGGGCGGCAACGGCGAGCGGCGCGAGCGTGATTGCGCCGGAAAGCGCCAGCAGGGCGAGCGGCGGCGGCGGCGAGGGCACGTCGATCCGTTCCGGTGCCAGCAGCGTCAGCAGGACCGTCAGCGGCGCTTGCGTGGAAATGAAGAACGTGAGGCCGAACAAGCCCGGCGATGGCGAACACGCCGCCCAGCAGCGCCATGCCGGCGGGCAGATGGCGGGCGGCGTCCGTCGCGCCCCGCCACTGGCCGAGCCAGCCCGGAAGCAGGAGCGCGGGCGGGATGGCCAGCGCGAGCAGCAGCGCGCCGGGACCGTTCACGAGGGCGATGGCGGCGGACGGGAGCATGAGCGCCGCGACGACGAGTAACTGGCCGGACTCCGCGGGCGTGAACCGGTCCAGCTGGCGGGCCCGCGCGATGGCCGCGAGCGGGGCCGCGAAGGAGACCGCCAGCGCGAGCAGCATCCCGATGTTGCGCGTCCCCGCCCAGAGCAGGGCGATGTCGTCGGCGCGGGCCGGAGCGGTGGCGGCGGCGACCATGAGGATCAGCAGCGCGAGGGTCGTGAGCAGCCGCCCCGCATCGACGGCGTGGTCGCCGTCCGGATACCAGCGCTCGCGCATCATCGCGCCGCGCGCCCGCAACAGGATCGCGAGCGGGATGAGGAACGCGATCGTCTGCATCGCGGCCATGAAGGCCCAGGCGGGGCCCCAGTCCGTGGCCGCGCCGCTGAGGGCCGTCGCGGGCGAACGGGCGGCGACGACGATGAGGCCCAGCAGCCCCGTGACGGCGAGCAGCTCGCCCCGCGTGAGCGCGCGGGCGGCGGGCGCGTCGTCGCGCCGATGCGCGCGCCACGCGGAGACGAGGACGGCGAGCGGGATGGCGACAGCCACCGCCTGCAAGGCGATGGCGGGACCGGTCGCGACGGGTGCCGCCCAACCCGCCGACCGGAAGAGGGCAACGGCGAAGATGACGTCCGCGCCCACCGTCAGGACGAGCGTGAAGCCCAGCAGCCCGACGACGGCGAGCGCCTGCGGGAACGCGAGCGGACGCACGCGCCCCTACTCGATGTCGATGGCGCCGCCCGCTTCCTCGATCTTCGCCTTGATCTCCTCGGCCTCGTCCTTCGCCACGCCTTCCTTGATGCGCGCGGGGATGCCCTCCACCAGCTCCTTGGCCTCCTTCAGGCCCAGGCCGCTCACGACCTCGCGCACCGCCTTGATGACGTTCACCTTCTTCGGGCCGAAGTCCGTGAGCACGACGGCGAACTCCGTCTGCTCCTCGGCGGCGGCCCCGGCCCCGTCGGCGGCGGGCGCGGCGGCGGCGGCCATCATCATGGGCGCGGCGGCGGTGATGTCGAACTCCTCCTCGATGGCCTTGTTCAGGTCGCGCAGTTCAAGCAGCGTCATGCCCTTGATGATGTCCAGGGCTTCCTCGATTTTCGTGGCCATGTCGGTCCCTCCGTGTGGCGTCCTAGTCCGCGGCGGGCGTCGCGGGGGCGGCGTCCGGCGCGTCGAGCTGGTTGGCGCGGGCCTCCACGAGCCCGCTGAATTCGCGCAGCGTGGCCTGCAGCAGCCCCGCCAGCGTCTGCACGGGCGAGCGCAGCTTGCCCGCGATCTGGGCGATGAGTTCGTCGCGCGGAGGCGTCTCCGCCAGCTCGGCCACCTCGGCGGGGCTGAGCAGGCGTCCCTCCAGCCAGCCGCCGTGGATGGGCAGGGTGAGGCGCTCGGCGCGCAGGTGCCCGAGCAGCAGGCGCGCGGGCGCGACCGGATCGCCGTAGCCGAAGGCGAGCGTGGACGGCCCCCGCAGCAGCTCCGCCAGCTCGGGGCGGCCCGCCTCCTCGGCGGCCAGGCGCGCGAGCGAGTTCTTGACCACGCGCACCCGCGCCTCGCCCGGGCGCAGCGCCCGCCGCAGCGCCTGGAAGGCGGCCACGTCGAGCCCGCTGTGGTCCGCGCCGATGACGACCTCGGCGCGCTCCATGTCCTGCTTGATGTCGGCGACGAGCGCCACCTTCCTGGCGGCAGGCACGAACGCAACTCCGATCCGCGACGGGAGGAGGGAAGCGAGCGGCGCGCGTTGGCGCCTGTCTCGCGCATCGCCTCGGCAGGCGCCGCTCGCGGCTTATCCCCGGTGGGGACCTGCGGTCTCCGGCAATCGCTTGCCGCGCCAGTATGGGGGCGCGCGGGCTTAGGGGAAAGCGCCCGCTACGGCCCGCCCGGCAGCGCCGTGGCCAGCCCCGTCACCTGCTCCGGCGCGAGGTGGCCGGTGGCCCCCGCCGCCGTCAGCGCGAACCCGTCCCCGTCCGGCTCCAGCGTGGTGATGGAGGCGTTGGCCAGCTTCACGGACACGACGCGATCGTCGTCCGTGGCCGCGCCGATGGCGGCGCAGATGGCGATGTAGTGGCTCACCACCACCGCGTCGCCGTCGCCGCCCAGCTCGCGCAGCGCCGCCAGCGCGCGCTCCCGCCACGCCAGCAGCTTCGCGGACTGCTCGCTCCAGCGGCCATCCATGAACGGCCCGATGATGGCCTTGCGCTCGGCGGGCGGCAGGTCGGGGTCGAACACCTCGGCCACCTCCGCGCGGACCTCCGGCGTCATGCCGAAGGCGCGCGCGAACGGCTCGGCCGTCTCGCGCGTGCGGCGCAGGGGCGAAACCGCCAGGCGCGCGGGCCGCAGCTGGGCGAGCGCCCGCGCCGCCGCCTCCGCCTGCTCGCGCCCCAGCGGCGCGAGGCCGGGGTCGAGGTCGTCCAGCCCGGCGGCGGCCAGCCCGTGGCGCACGAGGTGGAGCGTCACGCCGCGCTCAGGAGGCCGCGTCCCCCCCGAAGAAGGTGCGCTCCACCTCCTCGGAGAGGGGGATGTTCATGAGGCGGGCGCGCTGCAGCGCCTCCCAGTAGTAGCGGTAGGTGGCGCGGTCGTGCAGGTCGCCCTCGTGCTGGATGGGCCCCCAGTCGGCCTCGAAGGCCTTGAGCATGATGGCCTCGCCCAGCTCCACCTCGGGGGCGTCCGGCGACATGGCCCGCGTGATGGGATCGATCTGGGCCGGATAGATGGACCACTGGCGCACGAAGCCGAACTCCTCGCGGGCGCGGCGCGCGTCCCCGTAGATCACCTCCGCGTCGCGCAGCTCCAGCGTCACGTTGTGCGCGGGCGCCACGCCGTGCGCGAGCGCCGCCGCCACCACCTCGGCCTTGGCGCGGCGGATGAGCGCGTGCTCGAACTGGCCCGGCGAGCGCATGGCCGCCGCCGGGATGGCCCCGTGGTGCCCGGAGACGAAGTCCATGAGCCCGAAATCGAGCACCTGCACCGTGGGCAGCGCCGCCAGCTCCCAGGCGTGGCGCAGCGCCCCGTGCGTCTCCACGAGGATGTGCACGGGAATCTCGCGCCGCGCCCCCGCGCGCAGGGCGCGCTCGCGGATGTACTCGATCATCTCCGCGCCCTGGTTGGCGTCCGTGCACTTGGGCACCGTGAGGTAGGCCACGCGGTCGCCCGCCTCGCCCACCACGATGTCCACGTCCGCGCGCCAGTGCTCGTGCGTGTAGTCGTGGATGCGCACGCCCGCCATGTCGAAGCGGTTGGCGGGATCGTTCTGCATGCGCGCCGTCATTTCGGCGTGGGCGCGCTCCTCGCCCGTGGGCGCGCCGTCCTCGAGGTCCATGGTGATGTCGAACACGCCGCCCAGCTCCTGCTGGAGCTCGAAGGCCTTCTGGATGCGCGACTCCGTGCCCGCGAAGTGCTCGCAGGCGGGGATGACGGGCAGGGGCGGCTCGCCCTCGAAGAGGGCCTCGTTGGGGTGTCGGGGCATGGGGGACGCCTCCCGGGCTGGATGTGCGCGGCCAGTATCGCGCGCCCGCCCCCGTACGGTCACGCGCCCAGCACGAGCTCCACGAGTTCGGCGCTGCTCATGGTGGGAATGCCGAACGAGTCGCAGGCGGTTCGCAAGGCGTCATCATCGGCAATAACCGTGACGCTATAACTGCTGCGGGCGTGCTCCAGCGCGAGTGCCACGACATAAGGATCGGCCTGATCAAAGCGCGCATCCCCATCGACCAACTGCGGATGGGAACCAAGAACCTCTTTAATGGTCTCAGGGGCCGGCGAAGGCTTGGGGCTCATCAGCTGCCAAGCCCGCGCTGCCCATGCTCCAGGCACGTCAGGGTGCTGGATAATCTCAGGGGCCGTCAGCTCGTAATGCACCGGCTCGGGGAATTGCAGCAGACCTTGCCTGACGAGGGCAAGAAGACGTTCGCCCACTTCCCATTGGCTATCGATAGGGACACTCTTAAAATTGATGGCTGCACTGCTATCCAGAATCCAAACATCCCCGAATTCCGGCAGTGTCACGCGCGCAGCAACTCGCTTGCGCCCGGCAGGAGCGTCCGGTCAAGCCGGAGGCGGCGGCTCGCGTCGAGTTCGTCGATGCGCCCCGCGTCGAGCGCCCGCAACACGGTCCCGACCGCGAACTCGCCGTATTCGTCGATGCGCTTGCGCGGGGACGCCCTGCCCGTACCGCCGCCACCACCCTTCTTCTCCCGATCAATCTTCGGCCACTGCGCCTCAACCAGCGCGTAGGCGTCCTCGACGGCCCCGATGTCCTCCAGGGCGATGGCGGCGGCGCGACGGCTGCTTCCGAAGCGGTTGGCGGCGCGCTTCACGAGGCCGAGGCTTTCGAGGGCCGTGCCGGTGGCTAGCGTGCGCAGTTCGGCGCGCGGGATGAGCACATGGCTGGCCACGAGGTCGCACCAGCGCTCAAGACCGCCGCCGTTGCGCTCGGCACACGCGCTGTCGGCGCCGAGCGCGAGGTGGGCGATCTCGTGGAACAGCGTGAAACCGCGCGCCTCGACGATATCCGCCGTGTTGACCGCGATCACGGGGGCGCGTTCGTCCGGGAGCGCGAAGCCCCGGACGCCCTGCTTCCCCAGCGGGAGCGCGAGCACGGTCACGCCCCTGGCCTCGATGGCCTCGCGCCACCCGCGGAAGGCCTGCGCGGCATCGTCCCAGCTGCGTCGGCGGTCGACACTCACGTCCGTCCAGCGCCGGATCCCGATGGCGACCTTCTCAGGGGCGTCATGGGAGTCGGCGACGGGCAGCGTGGGCGCGTCCTCGACGAGCGTGGCCAGGAAATCCTGCAGATAGCGCGCCTGCCGCACGTGGATGCGCTCGTCGAAAGTGAGCTCGCGCTGCTCCGCCGCCCGCTCCCCGGCGGGTTTCCGCAATCCGGCGGGAAGGGAGTCCTCCTCCGGCGCCTCGGGCAGGAAGAACATGGCGCGCGGGCGCTTCAGCGTCTCCGCGAACCTCGTCAGCTGCCCCCTGGTCGGCTGCTCCGTTCCCCTGACCCAAGCGCCGACGGCGGCGGGCTCGATCTTCAGTTTGGCGGCAACATCCTCCATGGACATGCCGCTCTCGTCGATGGCCCACGCGACGACCTCGGGGGTGACGGGCGAGTACTCGGTCATGATGTCTCCCGCGAAGGATAGCGGATCGCTACGTCCAGGCGGCGAGGGCGCGCTCGGCGGCGGCGCGCACGCGCTCCGCCGTCCCCGGCGGCAGCGCGTCCGCGAGCGCGGCGAGGCGCGCGTCCACGTAGGCGCGCGCCGACTCCACGCTGGCCACGTCGTCGCTGGCGACGGCCTCGGCCACGAGCGCCCGCGCGAGGCGCTCCGGCTCGCGCGCCACGGCCTCGCCCGCCGCCGCCAGGTCCGCGAGCGGCTCGCCCAGCATGCGGCGCAGCTGCGTGAGGCGGATGGCGTCGCCGGACACGGGCGCAGCGGCGGCTAGCGCGCGGGCGCTTCCTGCCGCGGCGGCCGGATCTTGTTGTAGCAGATGCTGCAGTAGACGGGACGGTCGCCGCGCGGCTGGAAGGGCACCTCCGTCATCTGGCCGCAATCGGCGCAGGCGGCGGGGTGCATCTGGCGCGGCGTCTTGCCCCCGAAGCTGGCGAAGTTGCCGTAGCGCACGTAGCCGTCGATCTCCTCGAGCGAGCTGCGGTTCGAGCGCCGCGCCTGGCGGCAGGAGGGGCAGCGCGTGGGCTCGTTCAGCAGCCCCTTGTTGGCGTAGAACTCCTGCTCGCCCGCGGTGAAGGTGAAGCTGGTGCCGCAATCGCGGCAGACGATCTGCTTGTCGGCGTAGGCCACGGGCCGGACGCTCCTTCCCCGAAAGGTCCGCCCCAGTGTAGCAGCCCGCGGCGTCGGGAACGCGGAGGCCCGCGGGCGCTAGCCCTCGCCGGGGGGCAGGTCGCGGGCCGCGCGGTCGTAGCGGCGGGCGCGGCGGCCCACGTCGGGCGCGGGCCCCATGGCCGCGTCCACCTCCGCCCCCCAGGTCGCCTCCGCCTCCGCCAGCCGCGTGGCGAAGCCCAGGTGGTGGGCGAAGCCGCTCATCACGCGCGCCATGCGGTGGCCGTCCTCGTCGGGGGCGGCGGGACAGGGGGGCGGCTCGAAGGCGGCGCGACGCTGGCGGAACACCTCCGCGCGCGCGCCGCATTCCCCGCAGGCGAACTCGTAGAGCGGCACCGCCGCCTCCGCGCCTCAGCCCTCGCCGATGCCCGCCGCGGCCAGGTAGGCCTCCGCCGACAGGGCGGCGGTGGCGCCGTCGCCGCAGGCGCTCACCAGCTGGCGCGCGGCGTCCACGCGCAGGTCGCCCGCCACGAAGAGGCCCGGCAGTTCCGTGCGCATGCGCAGGTCCACGCGCGCGTGCCCGCCCTCGTCCAGCTCCACCAGCCCCTTCAGCAGATGGCTGTTGGGCGTCTGGCCGATGAAGATGAAGACGGCGGCGGCGGGCAGCGTGAAGGCCTCGCCCGTGACCGTGTCCCGCAGCTCCGCGCGCTCCACCGTCTCCCCGCCCGCGATGCGCTCGACCACGGCGTTGCGCCGCACGACGATCGCGGGGTTGGCGAACGCGCGCTCCCGCAGCATGGCGCTCGCGCGGAACGTCTCGCGGCGGTGCACGAGCGTCACCTTGCGGGCGTAGCGCGTGCAGAAGAGGGCTTCGTCGAAGGCGGCGTCGCCCCCGCCCACCACCACCATCTCCTCGTCCTGGAAGAAGGCCGCGTCGCAGGTGGCGCAGTAGCTCACGCCGCGGCCCGTGAACTCGGCCTCGCCGGGCACGCCCAGCCGGTCGTAGTCGGCCCCGGCGGTGGCGATGACGGCGTGGGCGCGCACGCCGCCCTCGTCCGTCTCCACGCGGAAGGCGCCGTCGGGCAGGCGCGTGATGGCGCGCGCCTCCTCGGAACGCAGCTCCGCGCCGAAGCGCTCGGCCTGGCGCACGAGGTCGATGGCGAAGTCGGCCCCGTTCACGCCCTCGGGGAAGCCGGGGTAGTTCTCCACCAGCCCCGTGAGGGCGATCTGGCCGCCCGCCGCGAGGCGCTCGAAGACGATCGTGCGGCGGCGGGCGCGCGCGCCGTAGATGGCCGCCGTGAGGCCCGCGCCGCCGCCGCCGACGACGGCGATGTCGCAGGCGTCGTCCGCCATGCCCGCCGCCCGCGCGCTAGGCGAGCGCCTCGTCGAGGCGCTTGCGCAGGTCGCTCTTGGGGCGGAAGCCCACGATCGTGCCCTTCAGTTCGCCGTCCCGGAAGATGAGCAGGGAGGGGATGCTGCGGATGCCGTACTGCGTGGGCACGGCCGCGTTCTCGTCCGTGTTCATCTTGTAGAAGCTGACGCGCCCGGCGTACTCCTCGCCCAGCTCCTCCACGATCGGCGTCACCATGCGGCAGGGGCCGCACCACGGCGCCCAGAAATCCACCAGCACGGGCAGATCGTTCTTCATCACGTCCGCCTCGAAGGTCGCATCGGTCACGTCGGGGAGATCCGCCATTGGGCCATCCTTCTTCGCCGGGCCGCGCCGGCGCGCTGATTCCGCGTGGTCCGCGGCTGGCGAACCCGCGAGCGGGGCGGCCGCCCGCGGGCCTGCCCCCTGATCGTACCACCTGCGCGCCCCGCGCGTTGCCCCCGCGATTGCCGCTTTGCTACCATCCCGCGCGGGAACCGCCATGAACGGCACGCTCGCCCTCGTGCTCAACCAGAACTACGAGCCGCTCAACGTGTGCAACGTGCGGCGCGCGCTGGTGCTCGTGCTGCGCGGCAAGGCCGAGGTGGTGGAGACAGCGAGGGGCGCCATCCGCACCGCCAACCGCCACTTCGCCCTGCCTTCCGTCATCCGCATGGTCTACTACGTGCGCCGCCCGCGTCCGCGCCTGCGCCTTTCGCGCCGCGAGATATTCGTGCGCGACGGCTGGACCTGCGCCTACTGCGGACGCGCCGCGCGCGAGCTCACGCTCGACCACGTGATCCCGCGCCACCGCGGCGGCGCGCACAGCTGGGAGAACCTCGTGAGCGCCTGCAAGCCCTGCAACCACCGCAAGGCGGGGCGCACGCCGCGCGAGGCGCGCATGAGCCTGCGCGCGGCCCCGCGCGAGCCGCGCGTCTCCATCTACCACGGCTTCCTCCACCACGTGCGCCGCGAACGCGCCTGGGGCAAGTTCATTCCCGGCGCCGAGGCCGCGGGCTAGGCGCGGGAGCGCGTCGGCGGGGCGTGTAGGATCGGGCCGTGCCCGTGCGCAGCCTGCTCGTGGCCAACCGCGGCGAGATCGCCATCCGCGTCATGCGCGCGGCGGCGGAACTCGGCATCCGCACCGTCGCCGTCCACGGCGAGGACGACGAACGCTGCCTGCACACGCGCCGCGCCGACGCCGTGCGCCCCCTGCGCGGGCGCGGCGCCGCCCCCTACCTCGACGCCGCCCAACTCGTCGGGGCCGCCGTCGAAAGCGGCTGCGACGCCGTCCATCCCGGCTACGGCTTCCTCTCCGAACGCGCCGCCTTCGCGCGCGCTTGCGAGGAGGCGGGCCTCGCGTTCGTCGGGCCCCGTCCCGAAACGCTCGACCTGTTCGGGGACAAGACCCGTGCGCGCGAGCTGGCGGAGGCGCACGGCGTGCCCGTCGTCGAGGGCGTCTCGCGGGCGGTGGACGCGCACGAGGCCCGCGCCTTCCTCGCCTCGCTGCCGCCGGGCGCGGGCATGGTCATCAAGGCGGTCGCGGGCGGCGGCGGACGGGGGATGCGCGTCGTCATGGACGCGGACGGCGTGGAGGCCGCCTGGGAGCGCTGCCGCTCCGAGGCGGCGCAGGCCTTCGGCGACCCCGCCGTCTACGTCGAGCGCCTGCTCCCGCGCGCCCGCCACGTGGAGGTGCAGGTCGCGGGCGACGAGGACGGCGAGGCGGTCCACTTCGGCGAGCGCGACTGCAGCATCCAGCGCCGCCACCAGAAGATCATCGAGATCGCGCCCGCGCCCGCGCTCGCCCCGGAGCTGCGCGCGCGCCTCGCCGACGCCGCCCTGCGTCTCGCCCGCGCCAGCGCCTACCGCAACCTCGGCACCTTCGAGTTCCTCGTCGATCCCGACGGCGGCGGATTCCGGTTCATCGAGGCCAACGCCCGCCTGCAGGTCGAGCACACCGTCACGGAGGAGACGACGGGCGTGGACCTCGTGCGGCTCCAGCTGCGCCTGGCGGGCGGCGAGCGGCTGGCCGCGCTGGGCCTCGCCCCCGATCCGCCGCAGCCGCGCGGCTTCGCCGTGCAGGCGCGCGTGAACATGGAGACGATGGCGGCGGACGGGACGGCCCGCCCCTCCGGCGGCGCGCTCACCGCCTTCGAGGTTCCCTCCGGGCCGGGCGTGCGCACCGACTCCCACGGCTACGCGGGCTACCGCGCGAACCCCGCCTTCGACTCGCTGCTGGCGAAGGTCGTGGCCTCCTCGCCCGCGCCCGACCTCGCCGGGGCGCTGGGGCGGGCCTCCCGCGCGCTCGCCGACTTCCGCGTCGAGGGCGTGGACACGAACGCGGCCTTCCTGCGCGCCATCCTCGCCCACCCCGACGTGGCGGCGGGGCGCGTCCACACGCGCTTCGTGGACGAGCACGCCGCCGCCCTCGCCGCTGCCGCCGCCGCCGAAACGCCGCCGCGCTTCTTCCCGCGCGCCGACGCCCCGTCCGCCCCCGCTGGCGGGCTGGCGGGCGTCGTCGTGGACGCGGGCGATCCGCTGGCGGTGCTCGACCACGGCAAGCAGGGCGGGGCCGTCCCCGACGCCTCCGCCCTCGCCGACGCGCCCGTGCCCGATGGCGTCGTGGCCGTGCGCGCGCCCCTGCAGGGCACCGTCGTCGCCATCGAGGCGGCCCCCGGCGAGGCCGTGCGCGAGGGCGCCCTCCTGCTCGTCATGAGCGCCATGAAGATGGAGCACGAGGTGCGCGCCGAAACGAGCGGCACGGTGCGCGAGATCACCGTGGCCGCGGGCGACGCCGTCTACGAGGGCCATCCCCTCCTGTTCCTCGACGAGGGCGCGGTGGACGCGGACGCCGCCGACGCGGCGGAGGCCATCGACCTTGACCGCGTGCGCCCCGACCTCGCGGAGATCCACGAGCGCCACGCGGCCACGCTCGACGCCGCGCGCCCCGAGGCCGTGGCCCGCCGCCGCCGCACGCGCCAGCGCACCGCGCGCGAGAACGTGGACGACCTCTGCGACCCCGGCAGCTTCGTCGAGCACGGCTCGCTCGCGCTCACGCCGGGCACGGGGCTGCCCGTCGAGGAGGTCGTGCGGCGCTTCCCCACGGACGGCATGATCACGGGCGTCGGCTCGATCAACGGCGGCCTCTTCGACGACGAGGCCGCGCGCTGCGTCGTGCTCGCCTACGACTACACGGTGCTCGCGGGCACGCAGGGCGCCGTCAACCACCCCAAGACGGACCGCATGCTGGAGCTGGCGGCCAAATGGCGCCGCCCCGTGGTGCTCTTCGCGGAGGGCGGCGGCGGGCGCGCGGGCACGGGCGGACGGCGCGAGGGCGGGCAGGCCGCCGCCGAGGCCCAGGTCGGCGCCTACCGCCCGCTGGACACGCCCACCTTCGCCACCATGGCCAAGCTCAGCGGCCTCGTGCCCCTCGTGGGCGTCGTCTCCGGGCGCTGCTTCGCGGGCAACGCCGTGCTGCTGGGCTGCTGCGACGTCATCATCGCCACCGCCAACGCCAACATCGGCCTCGGCGGGCCGGCCATGATCGAGGGCGGCGGCCTCGGCGTGTTCACGCCCGAGGAGGTCGGCCCCATGTCCGTGCAGGTGCCCAACGGCGTCGTGGACATCGCCGTGGACGACGAGGCCGGGGCCGTGGACGCGGCCCGCCGCTACCTCTCCTACTTCCAGGGCCCCGTGGCCGACTGGACGTGCGCGGATCAGCGCCTGCTGCGCGCGCTCGTGCCGGAGAACCGCCTGCGCGCCTACGACGTGCGCGCCGTCATCCGCACGCTGGCCGACGAGGACTCCGTGCTCGAGCTGCGCCCGCGCTTCGGCGTGGGCATGGTGACGGCGCTCATCCGCGTGGAGGGCCGCCCCCTCGGCCTCGTCGCCAACAACGCCGTCCACCTCGGCGGGGCCGTGGACAGCGACGGCGCGGACAAGGCGGCGCGCTTCATGCAGCTCTGCGACGCCTTCGACCTGCCCATCCTCGTGCTCGCGGACACGCCCGGCATGATGGTGGGGCCGGAGGTGGAGAAGACCGCGCTCGCGCGCCATTCCGCCCGCCTCTTCGTCACCGGCGCGAACCTCACCGTGCCCCACTTCACCATCTTCCTGCGCAAGGGCTACGGGCTGGGCGCGCAGGCCATGGCGGGCGGCAACACGAAGGAGCCTTTCTTCGCCGTGAGCTGGCCGACGGGCGAATTCGGGGGCATGGGGCTGGAGGGGCAGGTGAAGCTCGGCTACCGCAACGAGCTGGCCGCCATCGAGGATCCCGCCGAGCGCATGGCGCGCTACGAGGAGCTGGTGGCCCGCGCCTACGAGCGCGGCAAGGCCCTCAGCCAGGGCGTGGCCTTCGGGCTCGACGACGTGATCGACCCCCTGGACTCGCGCGCGTGGATCGCCGCCGCCATGCGCTCCGTGCCGCCCCCGCCGCGCCGCGAGGGCAAGAAGCGCCGCAACGTCGATACCTGGTAGCCCTCAGCCGCCGTCCATGCCGAGCGCGGCGGCCAGCGGCGCCACCGGTCCCGCCGCGCGTTCCACCGCCTCCTCGATGGAGCGCTGCCAGAAGTGTCCCAGCGGCTCCAGCTCGTCCGCGTTGAAGCGCCGCTCGTGCATGACGAAGGAGTCGCGCTCGTAGAAGACGGCGTCCACGGGCGGGCCCACGCTGGACGAGCTGGCCTTCGTGGAGTTGAAGGAGAGCAGGCCCGCGCGCAGCGCCTTCTCCAGCGTGCCGTCGTGGCGCAGCGTGCGGTCGAGGATGGGCTTGCCGTAGGCCGTGTCGCCGATGCTGACGTAGGGCGTGCCGCTCGACACCTCCACCCAGTTGCCCTGGGGGTAGAGGTGGTAGAGGTGGGGCTCCGCGTCGCCGTCCAGCTGGCCCCCCACGATGCAGTGCAGGTCGAACCAGAGGCCCGCGCGCTTGAGCCACTCGTTGTCCTCGTCGTGCACGCGGCGCATCTCCTCGGCGAGGGCGTTGACGGCGAGGAAGGCGCGCTCGAAATCCTCCCCGTTGCGGCGCAGGCGCTCCCCGAAATAGGTGATGGCCTTGTCGCGCACCGAGCGCAGGCCGCTGGTGAGCACGAAGAGCGCGTGCCGCTCCCCCTGGTGCACGGCGATCTTCTTCGCCGTGGACACCTCCGACCCCTCGGTGATGCGCGTGTCCGCGATGGCCACGAGGCCGCCCTCGCACTTCATGCCCAGACAGAACGTCACTGGCCGCCCTCCGCCCGCCGCTCCCGCTCCGGATGGAACGGCTCGGCGCGGAAGATATCCTCCGTGATGGCGAGGTCCACGTCGATCAGGCGCGCCTGGAAATCGTCGAGGAACTCGTGCAGGCCGTCCTCGATCACCTGCTCGATGTCGCCCGCGTCCAGGTCCAGGTTGAGGATGCCGAGGCGGCGCGCGGCCCGCGCCCGGCGGCGCTTCGGCGTCCCCTCCGTGGCCTGCTGGTAGTGCCGCTGGAGGGCGCGCAGGCAGAAGGCGAGGCTGCGCGGGAAATCGCGCGAGAAGATGAGCAGGTCCGCCACCTGCGGCCCCTCCACCTCGCCCCGGTCCATGCGCTGGTAGGCCTCCCGCGCGGAAGCCGAGCGCAGCACCGCGATCCACTGGAAGCGGTCGTAGGGGCCGCCCACGGCGTCCGCCGGGGGCAGCAGGATGTGGTACTTGGCGTCCACGATGCGGCTCGTCATGTCCGCCCGCTCGAAGTACATGCCGCAGCGGAACCACTCGCGCCCCTCGTCGCGCAGCACCGTGTTGTCGAACAGCCCGAGGATGGTGGCCGTGCGCCGCTGCGTCTCCGTGCACAGATCGTGCACGTCGCCCGCCACGAACTGCTTGCGGTAGGCGAGGAAGAGGTAGAGGCCGTTCACCTCCTCCCACACCTCGCGCGAGATGTACTCGCGCAGGCCGCGCGCCAGCTCCCGCGCCCGCGAGAAGGTGGCCCGCAGCGAGCCCGGATTGAGCATGGAGAGCAGCAGGAATTCGGAGTCGGTCAGGTCGGGCGATTCGGCCCGCGCGGCGGCGAAGATCTCGTCCGAGGCGGTGGCGCGGATGAGGCTGTCCCAGATGTCGCCCGCGAGCCCCGCCCCCTCCAGCGAGGCGTCGTGCTCCACGATGGCCATGCGCGCGATGTTCTCCGTGCGCTCCACGTAGCGCCCCAGCCAGTAGAGGTTCTCGGCCACGCGGCTCAGCATCAGCCGTCCTCCCCGCCCAGCACCCAGGTGTCCTTGCTGCCCCCGCCCTGCGAGGAGTTGACCACGTACGAGCCCTCGCGCAGGGCCACGCGCGTGAGGCCGCCCGGGATCACCCAGTCCTCGCGCCCGGAGAGCACGAAGGGGCGCAGGTCCGCGCGCCGCGGCTGCAGCGTCCCGTTCGCGAAGGTGGGGATGGAGCTGAATTCGACGAGCGGCTGCGCGATCCAGGCGCGCGGCTCCGCCTCCACGCGCGCCAGCGTCGCCTCCAGCTCGGCCTCCGACGCCTGCGGCCCGATGAGCACGCCGTAGCCGCCGGAGGCGTTGGCGGGCTTCAGCACCAGCTCGCGCGCGTGCGCGCGGATGTGGTCCAGCTCGGACGGGATGGCCGCCGCGAAGGTCTCCACGTTCGGCAGGATGGCCTCCTCGCCCAGGTAGAAGCGCACGATCTCCGGAACCCAGCGATAGACCGCCTTGTCGTCGGCCACGCCCGCGCCCGGCGCGTTCGCCAGCGTCACCGTGCCCGCGCGGTAGGCGCGCATCAGCCCGGGCACGCCCAGCAGCGAATCCGGGCGGTAGGCCAGCGGGTCGAGGTACTCGTCGTCGATGCGGCGGTAGATCACGTCCACCCGCTCCAGCCCGCTCGTGGAGCGCAGGTAGACGGTGTCGTCGCTGTCCACCAGCAGGTCCGGCCCCTCCACCAGCGTGAGGCCCGTGCGCTTGCTCAGGAAGGAGTGCTCGAAGTAGGCGGAGTTGTGCACGCCGGGCGTGAGCAGCACCGCGCGGGGCGCCCCCGCGCACGCCGACGGGCGCACGGAGAGCAGCGTGGCCAGCAGCTGGTTCGGGTAGTCGTCCACCGCGCGCACGCGCCGCCGCGGGAAGAGGTCGGGGGCCACGCGCAGCATGACCGTGCGGTTCTCCAGCACGTAGGAGACGCCCGAGGGCGTGCGCAGGTTGTCCTCCAGCACCACCATGCCGCCGCGCTCGCCGCGCACGAGGTCGCAGCCCGCCACGTGCGCGTAGACCCCCAGCGGGGGCCGGAAGCCCGCCATCTCCGGCCGGTAGCCGGGCGACCCCAGCGCCACCTCGGCGGGCACGATCTTCTCCTTCAGGATGCGCTGCTCGCCGTACAGGTCGAGCAGGAACAGGTTGAGCGCGGTGAGCCGCTGGCGCAGCCCCGCGTCGATCGTGCGCCACTCCGCCGCGTCCACCACGCGGGGGATGAGGGAGAAGGGGAAGATGCGCTCCGTCCCCTGCTCCTCGGAATAGACGTTGAAGGTGATGCCCGCGCTCAGCAGGGCCAGGTCGGCGCGCTCCTGCCGCTCCTCGTAGTCCTCCGCCGACCAGCGCCGCAGCGCCTCCGCCAGCTCGCGGCAGGCGGCGCGCGGCTCGCCCCCCTCGTCGAACATCTCGTCGGGCGTGCCGTAGGTCTCGTAGCCGTCGAGGATGCCGCGCGCCATGCCGCCCATTCTAGCGAAACGCCGCCATGCGGGGCCGCGATGGTGGTAGAGTGCGCGCGGATGCCGCCCCCCACGCAGACGCTGAGCTGGACCGACGCGGACCGCCTCGCGGGGGAACTCGCGGAGCGCATCCGGCGCGAGCACGGGCGCATCGACCTGCCCCTCTGGCCCATCCCCCGCGGCGGCGTCTTCGTGGCCGCCCTGCTGGCCCCGCGCGGCCTCACGCTCGTGGGCGAGCCGCACGAGGCCGTCCTCGCCATCGACGACATCATCGACAGCGGCGCCACCGCCGCGCGCGTGGAGCGCGAGCACGGCCTCCGCACCCTGGCCCTGCTCGACCGCCACGCCATCCCCGAGGAGGAGTACGCCTGGGTCGTCTTTCCCTGGGAGGCCGCCACGGGCGGCTACGCCGCCGACGCCGAGGCCGTGGTGACGCGCATGATCGAGCTCGTGGGCGACGACGCGGCCCGCGACGGCCTGCGCGACACGCCCCGCCGCGTCGTCGCCAGCTGGCGCGAGCAGTTCGCGGGCTACGGGACCGCCGCCGCTGGCATCGACGCCCTGCTGGGCGCGGGGCCGGACCCCGGCGACGCCCCCGCGGACGCCGCCGCGCCCCTCGCCGTCGTGCGCGGCATCCCCTTCCACGCCACCTGCGAGCGCCACCTGCAGCCCTTCCCCGGAACCGTCGACGTGGCCTACGCCCCCGCCGCTCCGGCGCTCGGCGCGGACGCCATCGCCCGCGTCGTGGACGTCCTCGCGCGGCGGCTCACGCTGCGCGAGCGGCTGGCGCGCGAGATCGCGGAGGCGCTCCGCCGCGTCCCCGGCGTGGCCGCGGCGGGCGCGCGCGTCACGGCCACGCACCACTGCATGCTCGTGCGCGGCGAGCCCACCGAAAACGCCACGCTCGCCAGCTCCGCCGTCGCGGCCGACCCCGCGCGCGTGCGCGACGGCGAGCTGGAGGCGCTGCGGACCGCCGTCGCGTGCGCCCTCGAGCGCCCCTAGCCGATGGGGCGGAAGAGGGGGATGGGGTACTCGCCCTCCTCCTGCTCCTCAAACTCCACGCGCACGCGCTGGCCGATGGCGATGTCCGTCGTGGGGTTCTCCACGCCCACGATGCCGCTCATCATGCGGAAGCCCTCGTCGAGGTCGACGTAGGCCACCGCGTACGCGCCCAGGTCGATGAAGCCGGGCATGCGGTTCTGGCGCACGACGGTGAAGGTGTAGACCTCGCCCTCGCCCTTCGAGACGAGCCACTCCAGCTCGTTCCCGCCGCAGGCGGGGCAGTGGCGGCGCGGATAGAAGACGACGTCCTCGCAGGCGAGGCACCACTGGTAGCGCAGCTCGCCCTGCTGGGCGCCCTCCCAGAAGGGCTCGGTGTGGGGTTCGGGGAAACGGGGCTGGGGTCGCTTCGCCATCGCGCTAGTCCTTCGCCAGAATCACGGTGCCGCCCGTGTGCGTGCCGCCCAGCAGGCCGCCGTTGCCGTGGGCCGCGGCGAGGCGGGCGCCGGGAACCTGCGAGGTCGATTCGCCGCGCAGCTGCCGCGCCGCCTCCAGCAGCAGGAAGATGCCGCGCATGCCCGGATGGTTGGAGGAGAGGCCGCCGCCGTCGGTGTTGAGCGCGGGGCCCTCGCCGCTGTCGAACGCCAGCCGCGCGCCCTCCACGTAGGCTCCCACCTCGCCCTTGCCGCAGAAGCCCAGATCCTCCAGGCACACGGCCACGGTGATGGTGAACGAGTCGTAGATCATGGCCACGTCGATCTCGTCCGGCGTCACGCCCGCCTCGGCGAAGGCCGCGGGGCCGCTCTGCGCGGCGGCGCTAGTGGTGATGTCGCCGCCGTTCTCGCGGTACTTCGTGGCCTCGCCCGCGCCGATCAGCCACACGGGCGGCTTGCGGCAGCCGCGCGCCACGTCCGCCGAGGCGATGACCACGGCCCCCCCGCCGTCGCTGATCATGCAGCACTCCAGCAGGTGCAGGGGATCGGCCACCACGCGCGACTCGAGCACGTCCTCCACGGTGATCTCGTTCACGCCCACGAACTGCAGGTCGGTCATGGCCTTCACGGCCTCGGGGTTGCGCATGGCGTGGCGGCGCGTGGCCACGGAGATGCCCGCGAACTGCTCGTCCGTGGAGCCGTACTCGTACATGTGGCGCTGCTTCACCATGGCGTAGTTGGCGATGAGCGTGGCGCCGTAGGGCGACTCCATGTTCTGCTGCCAGTTGGCGGGACCGCCGCGCCCCAGCCCGCCCGTGCCGATGGCCACGCGGTTGGAGGCCGAGGTGGAGCCGTAGCTGAGCACCGCCACGCGGCACTTGCCGGCGGCGATGTCGCGCATCGCGTGGGCCGCCTGGAACTGGTAGGACGAGCCGCCCACCTGCGTGGTGTCGATCACCGAGGGGCGGATGCCGAGGTAGGCCGCCAGCTGCAGCCCGCCCCCCGCCTCGCCGTCCTGCGCGTCGTAGATGCCGTCGATGTCGCCCCACGCCAGCCCCGCGTCGTCCAGCGCGGCGCGGATGGAATCCACCTTGATGTCCATGGCGGACACGCCGGGGGCCACCCGCAAGGGGTACTCGTGAATCCCGACGATCGCCGCCGTGCGCTCCCGTGCCATCGCTCCCCCTTCGGCCCGGCGTTGCGCCGGAGCCCGCGCGTCGCGTACCGTGCGCGCGTGCGCGTCGCGCTCATCGCCGATACCCACCTGCCCGCCCTCATCCGTCGCATGGACGAGCTGGGCCCGGGCCCCGGCGAACTGCTCGCGTCCGCCGACCTCATTCTACACGCCGGAGACGTGACCGCGCCGGACGTGCTCGACTGGTGCGAGGCGTTCGCGCCCGTGCTGGTGGCGCGCGGCAACAACGACCTCTTCGAGGACGCGCGCATGGCCGACCGCCAGCTGCTCGACCTGGAGGGATGGAGGCTGGGCATGACGCACGAGCTGCGCCCCGAATCGCGCCCCATCGACACGCTCCTGCGCGACCACCTCGGCGGCGAGCGCGTGGACGTGCTGGTGGGCGGCGACACGCACGTGCAGCGCCTCGAATTCCGCGAGGACGTGCTCTTCGTGAACCCCGGCAGCCCCACGCTGCCCCACCACAAGGAGTACCGCCTCGGCACCGCCGCCCTGCTCGACATCGAGCGCGACCGCATCCGCGCCGAGGTGCGCGTGCTGGGCGAGACGGACGGCGCGCCCAATCCGGGACGGCCCGCCGCGCTCGCCGTCGTCCGCGAGCATGGCCGCGCGAGGGCGCTGGCGTGAGCGCCCCCGGCCCGCGCGTGGCCCGCCTCAACGTCTCCGACGGGGGCGTGCCCAAGCGCCCCGTCGAGCGCGCCGTCGTCGGCCCCCTCGGCGTGGAGGGCGACCGGCAGGCCAACACGGAGGCCCACGGCGGCCCCGAACGCGCCCTCTGCCTCTACTCGCTCGAACGCATCGAGGCGCTGCGCGCGGAGGGCCACGCCATCGGCCCGGGTGACGCGGGCGAGAACGTGACCATCGCCGGGCTGGACTGGGACGCGGTGGTTCCCGGCGCGCGGCTGCGCCTGGGGGCGGACGTGCGCATCGAGATCACGCGCTACACGTCGCCCTGCCGCAAGATCGCGGCCAGCTTCGCGGACGGCGACTCCAGCCGCATCAGCCAGCAGCGCCATCCCGGCTGGAGCCGCGTCTACGCGCGCGTGCTCGCGGGCGGCGCGCTCGCCCCCGGCGACCCCGTCGCGCTGCTCTAGCGCCCGCGGGCGAACCAGACGGGCGGAATGCCCACGGGGCGCATCCCGAAGCGGTCCGCCAGAATCGCCTCCAGCTCGCCCGCCGAGCGGATGGCGCGCCGCTCCATGGCCCCGTCCCGCGTGGTCATCAGCAGGCCGCGCGCGGCGGTCACGCGCCCGCCTCCCTCCAGCGGGCGCGTGACGATCCAGCCCTTCGTGAACTGCGAGTTCGCCGAGGTCGTGTGGAACGTGCACATGGGCCCGAAGTCCCGCCCGCGCACGGGCGTCGGGCGGAAGTGGTAGACCGTCTCGCGCGCGGCCTCCTCGCTGGCGCGGAACTCCACGCGCCAGGCGCCGGCGGAGGCGGCGCGCGGCTCGGCGGCGGGCTCGCCGTCGGCGTGGCGCGCCACGCGCCAGGCGCCGCCGCGCTCCTGCGGCGTCCAGGCGCCGCCCCAGGGCAGGGGCCGCTGGAAGGTCTCGCCGTTGCCCACGTCCGCCAGCCAGTCGCCGTCGGGCAGGGCCACGCGCAGCGTCATGTGGTCGAAGGGCGGGCCGAAGCCGCCCTCGCGCCGCCGCATCCGCCCCTCCAGCACCTCCACGTCGAAGCCGAGCCCGCGCAGCGCGCCCGCCAGCAGCAGGTTCAGCTCGTAGCAGAAGCCGCCCCGGCGGCGCGCCACCATCTTGCGCGCGAGGTGGTCCAGCGTGAGCGCGTAGGGTCGCCCCAGGTGCAGGTCGAGGTTCTCGAAGGGCACGGCGAAGTGCTGGGCGCGGTGGACGGCGCGCAGGCCGTCGGCGTCCGCAGCGGGCCGTTCGCGCAGGCCGATGCGCCGCAGGTACGCATCGAGCGCGTCGCCCTCGAGGGCCTCGGCCCGTTCGCGCAGATCGCCGCCCCCGCTGAGGATGCGCCCATGCTACCGCCCCACGTCGCCGCGCGCTTGCCCCAACGATCCTTGCGGGCGACGATGCGCGGAGAGGAGCGGGAATGCGCCTGTTGTGGCTTGGCATCGGGATCGTGGCGCTGGCCGTCGCGATGGCGGCCTGCGGGTCGGACGAGCGCGCCTCGCCGACGGAGACGGCGACGCCGGTCCCCGCGACGGAGACTCCCACGGCCACGGCGGTCCCCACTGCCACGGAGGCGGCATCGCCGTCGCCTGATGCGTCCGCGGGCGGCGCCCGCTCGGTGGAGGATCTCTACGTCGCCGTCGGCAATCCCGACGCCGACGTCGTGCTCGTGAACACGCAGGGCGGCCCCGTGCCGTTCCTCTTCTCCAGGGAGCAAATCCCCGAGGCGTTCGGCCTGCTCGATCTGGACCGGGCGTACCTGGTGAGCGTCCACCAGAGCCAGACCATCGACCCGGCCCCCTTCGTCGACGCGGACATCACCTTCGAGGAGGCGCAGACGGCCGACGCCGAGAGCGTGGCCATGCTCGCCGCCGTGGTGGACGAATTCCGCGCCCGGGGCAAGACGGTCTACGTCGTCGGCATCTCCTTCGGCGCCTTCATGATCCAGGAGCTGCTCGCCACGCAGGGCAACGTGGCCGAGGGCTATCTCATCATGGTGGGCCGCATCGACATGCCCGAGGCGGTCTGGACGGAGTTCGCCGAGGGCCGCACCGTCGGGTTCGCGGACGGCGTGGACGTCATCGAGGTCACGTCCGAGGAAGCGGGCATGGGCGGCGAGGGGCCCGTCGCCGACCGCAACATGGCCCGCCTCGCCGCCGGCCTCGGCCACCACCGCTACAGCGAACGGCTCGCCGCCATCGACATGGCCAACGTCGTCTACGTCTACGGCGACCTCGACGAGCAGGTGGGGCGGCTCAGCGATGCCGAGGTCGCGTTCCTGAACGAGCGTGGCGCCGACGTCATCCGCTACGACGGCGGCCACGAAACGCCCTTCGCCGTCGCGCGCGACGCCTTCGGCCGCTTCCTGCCCGCGGACCTGTTCGGCGAGCCGCCCCCGTAGCGCGTTGACCGCTGCCGCGCGGGGGCTACGATGCGCCCGTGCCCGAGCCCCGCAACCGCAACATCTTCCTCGTCATCTACGCGCTGCTGTTCGGCGTGGGGGCGGGCCTGATCGTGTACCGGGGGCCGGACGGTGATGCGTCGGGGTGGGTCGATCAGGTAATCTGGGTGTGGGGAGCGATGGCGCCGCTCGCGGCCGTGGCCGTGCCGGGCGCCGTCGTCCTGACGGAGATCGCGAGGTGGATCATGGTGCTGGCGGCCTGGCTGGAGACCCGACTGGAGCGTTCGCGCGAAGCCTATCGCGCCAAAATCATTGAGGAAGGCCGCCCGCGCATCCTCGCCGAGGCGGACAGGGAGTGGGAGAGCTGGAACCGGCGTCGCGAGGAGGCCGTCGCGCGCGACGAGCCGTTCACCGAGCCCCCGCCCTCCGTGAGCCGCAACGGCCACGGCTAGCACATCATCGCCCCCTCCGGGGGCCGGACGGTGATGCGTCGGGGTGGGTCGATCAGGTAATCTAGGTGTGGGGAGCGATGGCGCCGCTCGCGGCCGTGGCCGTGCCGGGCGCCGTCGTCCTGACGGAGATCGCGAGGTGGATCATGGTGCTGGCGGCTTGGCTGGAGAACCGACTGGAGCGTTCGCGCGAGGCGTACCGCGCCAAAGTCCGCGAGGAGGTCCGCGAGGAAATCATTGAGGAGGGCCGGGCCGAAATCATTGATGAGGTCCGCGCCGAAATCCGCCCGCGCATCCTCGCCGAGGCGGACAGGGAGTGGGAGAGCTGGAACCGGCGTCGCGAGGAGGCCGTCGCGCGCGCCGAGCCGTTCACCGAGCCCCCGCCCTCCGTGAGCCGCAACGGCCACGCCTGACGAGTCTAGCGCCCCTCCGGGTCGAGGCCGCGCGCCGCGCGCTCCCGCTTCATCAGCACCGCGTCCGAGCTCAGCCGCGGGCCCAGCTCCTCCTCCGTGATCTCGCCACGCACCATGCGGTCCGACTTGGAGCCGTCGAACGTGATCCACTGCTCCGGCGTGACCTCGATGACGATGCGCAGGGGCGAATCGAGCCGCTCCACGAACTCGTCCTCGGCGGCGCGGTCCGCGGGGAAGGCCTTGTGCGCGAGCGCGCGGTAGAACCAGTCCTTCGTCTCCCGGTCCTCGTGCACGACGCCGCGGCCCTTGGCCGTGATCGAGCCGCGCGGCTCGAAGTTGGGCGCGCAGACGGCGCTCACGGCCACGGAGACGCGCGGGTCGCGGCGGATGGCGGACACGCGGTGGCGGTGGACCGCGCAGGTGATCCAGAACTTGCCGTCGCGCCAGAGGAACTGGTGGTAGACGCCCACGGGCCAGCCGTCGCGCGTGCCCCACATGAGCACGCACTCGCGCGCGTCCGTGAGCAGCGCGTCGATCTGCTCGTCGTCGAAGGGGAAGATGGAGACGACCTCGTGGTCGCGCATTTCGGGCATGGCGGTCCTCCTGCGTTGGGCGTGCGATGATACGCCACGGCCCGCGCGCCGCACGGCGGGGAGGAGGGCCCCATGGCCGAAGCCGCCCCCGCCAGCGCGCCCGGCCTGCGCGACACCTTCCGCGCGGCGGGCGACGCCTTCCGCGACCGTCACTTCAGCCGCTACTGGGTCAGCAACGCGCTCTTCTTCCTCGGACAGGGGCTGGTGCTGCTGGGCGCGCAATGGCTGCTGGTCAACCTCACCGATTCGCGCGCCGTGCTCGGCCTCATGGGCGCCGTGCACGCCGTCGTGGTCATCGTGCTCTCGCCCGTGGCGGGCGTCATCTCCGACCGCATGGCGCGCCGCGACCTGCTCATCGCCGGGCGCGTGGGGCTGGCCGCCGTGGCCGTGGGCATGGGCGTCATCGTCATCGCCGGGCAGGCGCAGGTGTGGATCGTGCTCGTGGCGGTCGGCCTCGAGGCCGCCTTCCTCGGCCTCAGCCAGCCCGCCACGCAAAGCTACGTGTACGACCTCGTGGGCCCGCGCCGCCTGATGACGGCGGTGGCCCTCATCACCATCCCCACGGGCGTGCTGCAGGTGGCGGGCCCCTCCGCGGGCGGGCCCCTGCTCGCCACCGTGGGGCCGGAGGCGACCTACCTGATCAGCGGCGGCGGCTTCGTGCTCGGCGCCCTGCTCATGGTCGCCATCCCCATCAAGGGCAAGACCGCCATGGCCACCGCCTCCGCCCTCTCCTTCTTCACCGACGTGGCGGAGACGGTGCGGCACATGCGCCGCGACTCCCTGCTCCTCTGGGCGCTCACGCCAGCCACGCTTATCACGCTCTTCGCCGGGGCCATCCTGCTCATGCGCCCCGTCTTCGCCAAGGACGTGCTGGAGGTGGGGGAACTCGGCTTCGGCTGGCTGAGCGCCATGTTCGGGCTGGGCAGCGTGGCCGGTTCGCTCGCCGTCGTGGCCCTCGGCGAACGGCTCCGGCTCAAGGGCCTCGTGCTGCTGCTGGCCCCGCTCGACTGGTGCGCCTGCATGATCGCCTACGCGCTCTCGCCCTGGTTCGCGCTCACGCTCGGCATCGAATTCGTCATGGGCATCAGCTCGCCCTTCTGGATGACGGCCATGATGACCATCCTCCAGATCCGCGTGCCCGGACGGCTCCGCAGCCGCGTGCTCGCCGTCTACTTCATGGTGCTGCAGTTCATGCAGCTGAACTGGCTCTATTCGGGCGCGCTGGCCGACCGCATCGGCGACCGCGAGGCCCTGCTGGTGATGGGCGCGATCCCGTTCGGCCTGCTCATCCTCATGCTCCTCTTCATCCGCCCGCTGGTCACGCTGGGCAGCGCCCGCAACCCGCTCGTCACCTGGGAGGAACCTGAAGGCGGCGGGGGTACCGCTACCTGAGCGTTCGCCGCACGCGCTCGGCCATAGCCCGTGCGGCATTGAACGCCATCTTCGCGGCGTCCGGATCTTCCATCCACTTGTCCCGCGTGTTCTTCTTCCAGAGGCCGGGCATCGCCAGGTCCGCCTTCTTCTCCCCGTTGCACGGGCGGCACAGGAGCACGCGGTTGTCGATGGTGTTCGGCCCCCCGCTCGCACGGGGGCGGATGTGGTCCAGCTCCATGAAGCGGCGGTGGAGCCTGCGCCCGCATCCCGCGCAGATGACGTTCTCCCCGTCCGCCTGCGCCTCTTCGAGGATGGAACGGATTTCCGCGTGCGACAGCCGCTCCCACTTCGCCTTCTGGTACTCCGGGGGCAGCTCGAAGGCGGGCACGGCGATTTCGCGATTGTCCGTGCGCTCGGGCGGCGCGGTGGCGTAGTGCAGTTCGCCGAAGGTGATGAGCTGGCCCTGCTGGTCCGGGATGGCGAGGTCCGCGAGCATGTCGGCGGGCACGCCGGACGGCGAGAGCTTGCCCACGGTGATGAGGCGCTGGACGACTGCCTTGTGCGCGCCGTCCCAGATGTCCATGCCGATCCACCGGCGGTTGAGGAGCTCGGCGGCGACGACGGTGGTGGCGCAGCCCGCGAAGGGGTCGAGCACGATGTCGCCCTCGTTGGAGGAGGCGCGGATGATGCGCTCGTAGAGGGCCAGCGGCTTCTGCGTGCGGTAGCCGTAGTCCTCGGACTGGGAGACGGTTTTGATGTCGGTGATCACGTCTCGCGCGGGAATGCCGCGAGTACGATCCAGGTACACTTTCCGCCGGGGAATCTTCCCGCGTTTGGGCCAGTGAATGAGTCCCTGTTCATCCATTTCGTCCAGCCGTTCCCGAGGGAATCGCCAGATGTCGGTGATGCCCTTCCATTCAAATTCGTATCCACCGCCAATCAGCGTGCGCCCGTGCAGTGGAGCAGTGGTGTATCTCCCACGTTCGTCTTCGTTGCGATAAGCCTTTTCGATGTACTCTTCGTCGTATTCCTCGCGTGCATCGTTCGTCCAGATCGCCTTATCGGACTTCACGTAGTACAGGATATTATCGTGGACCCGTCCATACTTCGCGGTCACGTCATTATGCGAACCGTAGCGCTTCCACACGATCTCATTCCGAAACCCTTTTCTCCCGAAGATCGCATCGAGTATCGCCTTCAAATAGTGGCTGGCAGTGGTATCACAGTGCAGATACAGGCTGCCTTCCTCACACAGCACGCGATGCATCTCCATGAGCCGCACGCCCATGTAGCACAGGAACGCGCCCATGTCGCTCCCGTCATCCTTCTGCTTCCCCTTCTTCTTGTGAATCTCGTTGGCCGTATCGATGACGCTCCACACTTCGGGATTGTCGTCCTTGATGGCGTCGATCCATTCGGGATGAACGTCCTTGTCGTAGCGCCAGCGGTCCTCGAACTTGCCCCCGGCGGCGAGGGAGTCGGGCGTGGCGTGGAAGTCGCGGCTCTTGTTGAAGGGCGGGTCCGTGGCGATGAGGTGGACCATGCCCGAATCGATGGCCTGGAGGAACTTGAGGTTGTCCCCGTGGAACAGCGTGCGGTTGCGGAAGTTGGGTTCGGACATGGCCGCCGCTGGCAGCGTATCACGCGCCGGAGGCCGCGCGATCGTACAGCTCGATGAGCTCGCCGCACGGGCCGACGATCTGGGCGAAGCCGGACCCGTCCGGGGGGAAGAGCCAGCGGCCCGCGCCGCCCGCATCCACGCGCCCCGCGATGGCCGCGAGGTCGGCGTTGAGCAGGCGGAAGTGATTGGAGCCCGGGTAGCGCTTGCCCACCTCCGGGGGCGCGACGGGCGTGCCCTCCTCCACGGCCAGCTCGACGCGCCCGCCGCCGCCAGCCAGCGCCCAGCGCTCGTCGCCGTCGCCGTCCGTGGACAGCGGGGAGAGGCGGTAGCCGAGCGTCTTGCCGAGGAAGCGCCAGGCGGCGGCGAAGCCCGCGCGCGTGTAGTGGACGCGGGCGAAGGGCTCGCCGCGCGTGAGCGCGCAGGCCTGCCCGTCGAGCGTGAAGGCGATGCCGTCGTCGCCGTCCGCGCCCGCCGCCGGAAGCGCGAGGCCGGGGGCCGCCCCGCGCAGCGCCCGCCAGGCCGCGGCGGGGTCGGCGCAGGCGATGCCGATGGTGAGGTCGCCCTGCGCGGGGGACGCGCCCGGGCGCTCGGCGCGCGTGGCCGCCGCCGTCAGCTCCACGAGGTCGAGTTCCTGGCCCGTGGCCGGGTTGGCGACGGTCCAGGTGCGGATTTCGTCGCCGAGCAGGGGCGCGATCAGCTGGCCGACGGCGTCGCCGGGCTCGTTGCGGTAGCGGCGCGGCGGCGCGCCCCCGCCCTCCACGTCGGTGAAGCCGATGGCGGCGACGGCGGCCGTGACGGCCTCGAGGTCGCGCACGGCGAGGCCGTGGTGCGCCTGCGCGGGGGCGGGCACGGTCAGGCGTCCGCGCCGGGGGCGAGGGCGGCGATTTCGCGCAGGCCGCGTTCGCGCGGCGTGCCCGAGGCCGCGAACAGGTACGACTGGCCGGTGGGGCCGTCGGGGCCGTGGGCGAGCACGTGCAGGGCGGCCTGCGCGATGTCGGCGGGCGCGAACTCCGCGGGGGAGTCGTGCGTGGCGCGGAACATGGGCGAATCGGTGGCGCCCATGCAGAGCGCGTTCACGCGGATGCCGTGCGGCTTCAGCTCCACCGCCCACGTCTCCGTGAGGCGCTGCTGCGCCCACTTGGCGCAGTCGTAGCCGGTGGCCTGCGCGAGGCCGGTGATGAGGTGGCCCTCGTGCACGTGCTCGGTGATCACGTTGAGGATGTCGCCGCCGCCCGCCGCGCGCATGGCCGGAACCGCCGCCAGCGCGCAATGGAAGCTGCCCAGCGCGCAGATGTCCATGGAGTCCCGGAAGGCGCGCGCCTGCGACTCGTAGGAGCCGGAGGTGAGCGCGGTGTCCACCCACACGGCGGCGTTGTTCACGAGGATGTCGATGCGGCCGAGGCGCTCGATCACGCCGTTCATGGCGCGGCGCACCTGCGCGCGGTCGGCCACGTCGCAATCGACGGCGAGGCCCTCGGCGCCCGCCGCGCGCACGAGCCGCGCCGTCTCCGCGTTGTTGAGGGCGTCCACGTCGAGCGAGGCCACGGCGGCCCCCCGTTCCGCGAAGGCGACGGCGAACCCCCGTCCGATGCCCTCGGCCCCGCCGGTCACGACCGCGACCTTTCCGTCCAGCTGCATGGCGCGCCTCCCCGCTCCGTCGAGCGCGCCGATTGTGGGCCATCGCGCGCCGCTCCGCCAGATGCCCCCTGCTAGAGTGGCGGCGTGGATGCCGGGCGCTTCCTCGCCGCCAACCGCCGCCGCTGGGACGAGCGCGTGGCCATCCACCGGCGCTCGGCTTTCTACGACGCGGACGGCTTCCTCGCGGGGGCCAGCGCGCTGGAGCCGGTCGAGCGCGAGGAGGTGGGCGCGGTCGCGGGCCGGACGCTCGTCCACCTGCAGTGCCACTTCGGCCTGGACACGCTCTCGTGGGCGCGCCTCGGGGCCGAGGTCACGGGCCTCGATTTCTCCGGCGAGGCGGTGCGCGAGGCGCGCGCCCTCGCCCGCGAGGCCGGGCTCGCCGCCGAATTCGTCGAGGCCGACGTGTACGACGCCGTGGAGGCGCTCGGCGGGCGCGCCTTCGACGTCGTCTACACGGGCAAGGGCGCGCTCAACTGGCTGCCCGACGCGGGGCGCTGGGCGGAGACGGCGGCGGCGCTGGTGGCACCCGGCGGCTTCCTCTACCTGTTCGAATTCCACCCCTTCGGCGACGTGTTCGACGACGAGGCGGACGCCCTGCGCCCGCGCTACCCCTACTTCGCCCGCGCGGAGCCGTTGCGTGGCCACGATCCCGGCACCTACGCCGACGCCGGAGCGGAGACCGTGCACAACGAGGCGTACGAGTGGATGCACCCGCTGGGCGAGGTCGTCTCCGCGCTGGCCGCCAGCGGCCTGACCGTCGAGTTCCTGCACGAGTTCGACTACACGCTCTACGAGCGTTTCCGCTTCATGCGGCGCGAGGGGCGCGCGTGGACGCTGCCGGAGCACCGCGAAAGCGTGCCCCTGCTCTACTCCATCCGCGCGCGCAAGCCCGCCTGAGCGGCCTCCGCCAGCAGCGCCGGCCAGAGCGTGGGCGCGGGCCAGGCGAAGGCGTCCGCGCCGCCCCGCGACGGGTGCGCCGCGAGCGCGTCCGGCGGCTCGCCGCGCGCCAGCCGTCGCGCCAGCGCCCGCCAGACGGCCACGGGCTCGCGGTAGACGCGCAGGGGCGCGGTCCAGCCCTCCGTGAGCGAGACGCGGGGGAAGCGGTCGTGGTCGCGCGTCTCGCGGCGCGGAGCGCAGGCGTCGCGCGCGCCGGGCAGGTCGTGGGCGGCGCACACGCCGAGCACGCCCCAGCGCCGCGCGAAGGCCGGGAAGGCGTCCAGCGGCGCGCGCTCCAGCGCGAGGAAGGCGGCGAGGCAGCCGTCCGGCGGGCCGCCGCGCGCGAAACCGCCGTCGAGGGCGTCGGGGGCGCGCACGCGCCACAGCAGCCAGCCCCCGCCGTCCGCGTCCGCGCGCACGGCGGCGTCGAGGGGCACGGCCAGCGCCAGCGGCGCGCTCACGCGGGGCGCGTGGCCAGATGCGCCGCGAGCCGCTCGAACGTCTGCCGCGCGCCCCGCTCCATGCCCGATTCGAGCGCGCCCGCCCGCGTCTCCGCCGAGGGGTGCAGGACGACGGCGGTGAAGCGCGTGCCCCCGTCCTCCGCCTCGAACGTGGAGGTGACGACCGTCTCCACGTCGGGCATCCCATCCCACGCCTCGGTGTTGACGATGCGGCGCGGGGGCGCGACCTCGCGGTAGACGCCGAGCAGGCCCGTCTCCACGCCGTCCGCGTCGCGCGTGACGAAGCGCCAGCGCCCGCCCGCGCGCAGATCCTGTTCGCAGACGATCAGCTCGTGCCCCTCCGGCCCGTACCAGTGCCTCATGCCCGCGCAGTCGGTCCAGGCCGCGAAGACGCGCTCCGGCGGCGCGGGCAGGACGCAGGCCATGACGATCTCGCGCTCGCCGCGCGCCTCCATCGTGAATCCAATGCCGTTCCCGGTCATCGTTTCGCTCCTCGCCGCGGGGAATCAGCGCCCCTTGAAGACGGGCGGGCGCTTCTCCATGAAGGCGCGCCGCCCCTCGACGTAGTCCTCGCTGGCGAAACAGGCCTCGACCATGCGCTCGATGGCGTCGAGGTCGCGCTCGCCCGCGTCCTTCACGGCCTCCGCCACGGCCGCGCGCAGCAGGCGCACGGTGAGCGGCGCGTTGGCGGCGATGGCGTCCGCCATGCCCCGCACCGTCGCCTCCAGCTCGCGCGCGGGCACGACGCGGTTGACCAGCCCCCAGCGCAGGGCGTCGGCGGCGGGGAAGCGCGCGCCCGTGAAGAGGATTTCGCGCGCCGCCGCCGCGCCCACCGTCTCCACCAGCCGGCGGGCGCCGTCGAAGCCGTAGCCCAGCCCCAGGCGCGCGGCGGGGATGCCGAATTGCGCGTCGTCCGCGGCCACGCGGATGTCCGCCCGCAGCGCCGTGAGCAGCCCGCCGCCCATGCAGTAGCCGCGGATCATGGCGATCAGGGGCTTGCCCAGCCCGGCGAAGGCGCGCGCCGCCTCCGCGTGGATACGGTCGAACTCGGCGATGGAGGCCGGATCGGAGCGGCTCCGCTCGAACTCGGAGATGTCCGCGCCGGAGACGAAGGCCTTGTCGCCCGCGCCCGTCATCACCACCACGCGCACCGCCGGGTCGTCGCGGAACGCGCCCAGGATGGCGGGGATGGCCCGCTGCATGTCGAGGCTGAGGGCGTTGCGGCGCTCCGGATGGTTGAAGATCATCCAGCCGCACGCGCCCTCCGTGCGGGCGATCATGCGGTCCGTCTCGAGCTCCATGCACGCTTCCTTTCCGAGCGGGAAGCCTACCGCGCGGATGCTTCCCGCGCCCGCCCGTGCTACTCTGCGCCCGACTGTGGAAGGTCACCCTTAGCCGTCCGTCGCTTCCGGGCATGGGGAGCAGGCGTCCCCTGCCCCCTCGCGGCCCAAGCGACGGACCCGGCGGACCTTCCACAGTACGCCTGATTCCTCAACCGCAAGGGGGCTTCATTGTGAAGCGTACGCCGCGCCGCAGTCTCATCGCCGTCGTCCTGGCCGGGGTGTTCGGGATCGCCCTGCTGGCGGGCGCGAACGCGCAATCCGGCGCGACCGCCAACGTCGAGGTGCGCGTCTGGCAGCGCGTCTCCGACGCCAACGCGCTCTACATCAGCGCGCGGCCCGAGGGCGGCAGCTGGCGCACGCTCGGCACCATCCCCATCGACATGGACGGCCTCAGCGGCTCCCGCGCCTACCGCTACGGCGACATCACCGTGACCGTGCCCCGCGCGGGCGCCACCGCCGCCGTCGTCGAGGTGCGCGTCTGGCAGCGCGTGCGCGCCGAGCTCAGCCTCTACATCAGCGCGCGCCCGCGCGGCGGCTCGTGGGGCACGCTCGGCACCATCCCGCTCGACATGTCCGGCCGCAGCAGCACCGGAACCTTCCGCTACGGCGACATCACCGTGCGCGTGCCAGTGCCGCGCGTCTCCGCGCCCACGCCCACGCCGACGCCCACGCCGTCTGGCGGCGACGATGCGACCTGCGACTTCGCGGACTCCGCGCAGAAGGTCGTGGCCAGCACCGTCAAGGTCACGACGTCCAGCAGCACGGGCTCCGCTTTCTACATGGGGAATGGCGAGTTCGTGACGGCGGGCCATGTGATCGACGGCGAGCGCACGGCCACGCTCACGAATGCGCGTATCGACGTCACCGCACAGGTCGTCGGCTACTTCCCCAGCCTAGATGGTGATGTGGGCATCCTGCGCGCGTCGGGTGTCAGGCTTGAGCCGCTGGAGTGGGCGGGCCGGATGGGCATCGGCGAGACGGTTACCTTCGCGGGATACCCGCACGGACTCGGTACGAGCGCTTCCATCAGTCGGGGCATCGTCTCGCGCCTCCTGACCGCGGGCGGCGTCTCCTACATTCAGACGGACGCGCAGATCAACCCGGGCAACAGCGGCGGGCCGCTCTTCGATGAATGCGGGCGTGTGGTGGGTGTGGCCAGCGCCCGCATCGACCGCAGTCCATCGGGCCGTCATGCCGAGGGGCTGGGCTTCGCCGTGGCCCAGCCGAGCCTGAACCGCCTGCTCCTCAGCATCCGCGCCAGCAGTGGCCCCGCCGCCTCGGCGCAGCCCACCTGGGAGCAGATCGACGCGCTTGAGGATGCAGTCGTCGATGCTTGGAACGAGAACATCACCGCGCTCAACGTGCTTGGCGACCAGTGGGACGACATCACCGAGCACGAGGATCCGCCATCGGACAGGCTCGCCACGAACGCCCGCAGTTCGCGCGACCTCGCGCAGGCCACGCTGGACAGGCTCACCTCCCTGCGGGCTGACCCGGCAACGCGGAACGCCACCGCCCAGAGCAACCTCGAGACCGCGATCACCTACTGGACCGCCGAAGTTGCGAGACTTGAGGCGCAAGAGAGCTACGCCCTCGATATCGTTACGTGGGGCGAGGTGCTGCGGAGCTTGGTCACGAGAGCTGATGCCTTCGCCGCATACCGCAAGGCGAAATGCGAACTTTGGCAAGTCCTGTACTCGAACTGGCAGGAAATCTGCGACTCAGTGAGTGAAGCAGAGCAAGCCGCTGCGGACCGCCGCGCGGAAGCGGAAGGGCAGGCCGTCTGGGAGCAGCGGGACACGTTCGATGACATGATGAACGAACGTAGAAACGAAGCGATTAACAGGATCAATGTGCTTGGCGATCAGTGGAACACGATCACCAATTCCGAGCGCATTCCGTCACAGCGTCTCGCCAGCATTGCCCGTCAATGGGCTGCGGCCAGCCGTGAGATGTTGACCTTCCTGCGCGGCTTGTCCGGCCATCCTGCGTTGGCCAACGCAACCGTGACCAGCCTGTGGCGCGCGCATATCACTTACTGGGAACGCTACCTTGATGAACACGAGGCATTTGAGGCCTACGCGCTGGGTCGCATGGATGAGTCAAGCGTCGATCAGGCATCTGATCGCAGGAATGCTGCCCGCGCCGCGTACCTGCGTGCGCGGTGCGACCTCTGGCGGCTTCAGGAGTACACGAACGCTGACGAGGTGTGCGCGGAGACGGGGCGCTAGGGCGGCGCGGCCGTCGGGCATGGGGTAGACTCTGTCCATGCCCCTGCCCGACGGCCCGGACATCGACGCGCTGATCGCCGCCGGGCGCGAGTCCGCTGGCCTTGAGTACAAGCGGTCCGAGTCGTGGAACGCCCTGCGCGTCAATCTCATCCGGATCGTGCTGGGCATGACGAACACGCGGGGCGGCGGGCGCATCGTCATCGGCGTGGACGAACGCGACGGCACCTTCAGCCCCGAGGGGATGAGCGACGAGCACATCGCCTCCTTCCCGACGGAGGAGAAGCTGCGCGAGAAGGTGAACGGGTTCGCGCAGCCGTTCGTCGAGCCGCTGCTGGACGAGTGCGAGCACGACGGGCGGCGCTTCCTCGTGATCACGGTTCCCGAATTTGAGCGGGAACCGGTACTCTGTATGCAGGCGGAGGGACACAGGCTACAGGAAGGGAAGCTGTACGTGCGCTCGACGCGCAAGCCCGAAACCGTGGAGGTCCGCAACCCAACGGACATGCGGGCGCTGCTGCGCCTCGCCACGCAGAAGGCGCTCAGGCAAGAGGTGGAGAACTTGCGCGATCTTGGCTTTCTGCCGCCGATGGCGGGAACGCGCCCCGTCGACGAGGAATTGTTCGCGAGGCAGGAAGGGGATCTGATGGTTGCCACGGCCGCTGGCGCCGACATCCTTGACGAAATCCGCGGCAGGCCGCACTGGAAGGTGGTGATCCATCCGGCGGCGTTCGAGCAGGAGCGCATCCCCTCGCTCGACGAATGCTGGCGCATCATTGAGCGCACGCGGATCGCCCGCCTCGGCTGGGAGTATCCGGTCGTCGCCCCGGAGAAACCGAACGACCGCTTCTTCCCCGACGATGAAGCGCGCAGCCGGGGAAACGACTGGATCGCATCCTGGGACATGTCCACCCCGGTGTACTTCCGCATGGCCAGCGAGTACTGGCGCCTCTACCAGAGCGGGCAGTTCATCCATCTCTTCACGTTTCGGGAGAGCAGGCCGAAGGAGGAGGAGTACGCCCACGGGTGGGGGGATGACGACGAAACCGGATACCTCTCCTTCCAGCACGCGACCCACCGTTTCACGGCGATCTTCGAGTTCGCCTCGCGGCTCATCATCGCGGGCGCGCTGGACGCAGCGCCCGTCGTGCGGATCGAGATGGGGGGGATTAAGGATCGCCCTCTCTTCTTCGACGACCGCTACCGGGATCCGGCCCCTTCCCTGAACCGTGCGGATGAGGATCTCAGGCAGAAATGGGGGCTCACGCTCGCCGACGATCCCGCCGAGCGCGCCCGCGAAGCCGCGCGCTGGTTCTTCGAGCGCTTCGACTACGAGGCATCGGAAATGGCGCTGAAGCTCGCGCAGGAAGACTTCCTGAACAACCGCTGGCACTGACGGGCGCGGCCGCCCCGCCCACGCCCCTAGACCACGCCGCGCTCGCGCAGGCCGCGGATGGCGTCCGCGCCGAGGCCGAGGCCGCGCAGGATGGCGTCGGTGTGCTCGCCCAGCTCGGGGGCGGGGCCGTGCGCGGGGGGCTGCGGCGTGCGCGCGAGGTTGATGGCCTGCCCCACGACGCGGATGTCGCCGAGCACGGGGTGGGCCACGGGGCGGTCCATGTCCAGCGTGCGCGCCTGCGGGTCCGCGAAGACCGCGTCGATGGCGTTGATGGGGCCGCAGGGCACGCCCGCCTCGTTCAGCGCCGCGATCCAGTCCGCGCTCGCGCGCGCGGGCGTGACGGCGGCGATGCGCGCGTTCAGGGACGCGCGGTTGCGCGAGCGCAGCTCCCCCGTGGCGTACTCCGGCATGGCGATGAGTTCGGGCAGGCCGATGGCGTGGCAGAGCCGCTCCCAGAGCACGGCGCCGGAGGCGGCGATGTTGATGTGGCCGTCCGCCGTGGGGAACACGCTCGTGGGGATGCTGGTGGGATGGTCGTTGCCCGCCTGGGGCGCGACCTCGCCCGCGATCAGCCAGCGCGCGGCCTGGAAATCGAGCATCTGGATCTGCGCCTCCAGCAGCGAGGTGTGCACCCACTGGCCCTCGCCCGAACGCTCGCGCTCGAACAGCGCCAGCAGCACGCCCTGCGCCAGCAGCATTCCCGCCGACAGGTCGGCGAGGGGGATGCCCGCGCGCACGGGCCCCTGCCCGGGCAGGCCCGTGATGGACATGAGCCCGCCCAGCCCCTGCGCGATCTGGTCCAGCCCCGGACGGTCGCGGTAGGGCCCCTCCTGCCCGAAGCCGGAGACGCTGCCGTAGACGATGCGCGGGTTCACGGCGCGCACGGCCTCGTAGTCGATGCCGAGGCGGCGCTTCACGTCGGGCCGGTAGTTCTCGATGACCACGTCCGCGTCCCCGGCCAGCCGCAGGAAGAGATCGCGCCCCTCCGGCGCCTTCAGGTTGAGCGTGAGGCCGCGCTTGTTGCGGTGCAGGTTCTGGAAATCGTAGTCGTGGCGCTCGCCCGTGATGCTCTCGGGGGCGTCGGGGCGCGCGGGCGGCTCGATCTTGATCACGTCCGCGCCCCAATCGGCCAGCTGGCGCGCGCAGGTCGGCCCCGCGCGCGCGCGCGTCAGGTCGAGCGCGCGCAATCCATCCAGCGGCGGGCGCGGTCCGCTCATGGTCATCCCGCGCCGATCCTACGCGGAGGCGCTATCGTGCGCGCGAAGGAGCGCCGCCATGTCCCGCCTGCCCCCGCTCGACGAACAGGGCCTGACGCCCGACCAGCGCGCCGTGGCCGAGGCCATCCGCGAGGGACCGCGCGGGGCGGGCGCGTCCGTGCTGGCGGGGCCGTTCGGCGTGTGGCTGCGCAGCCCGGGGCTGGCTGGCCCCGCGCAGGCGCTGGGCGCGCACTGCCGCTTCGGCGCGTCGCTCCCGCGCGACGTCTCGGAGTTCGCCATCCTGCTCACGGCCAGGCGCTGGCGCGCGCAGTACGAGTTCTGGGCGCACGCCCGTCTGGCGCGCGAGGCGGGGCTGCCCGACGACGTGATCGAGGCGGTGCGCGCGGGCGCGCCCTTCACGCCGGAGCGCGCCGACCTGGCCCTCGTCCAGCGGCTCGCGGCCGAGTACTTCGGGACGAACCGCGTCTCCGAGGCCGTCTACGGGGAGGCGCTGGCGGCCTTCGGCGAGCGCGGCCTCGTGGACCTCGTGGGCACCATCGGCTACTACGGCCTCGTCTCGGCCACGCTCAACGTCTTCGAGGTGGAGTTGCCGCCGGGCGAGGACGAGCCGCTGCCCTGACGGCGCGGCGGCCTCAGAGGTCAAACTCGATGTCGAGGCGCTGCAGGCCGCGCACGCCGCCGCGTCCGGGCGGCGGGAAGGCGATGCCCTCGTTGGGGACGTCGGCCAGCTGCGGGTTCCTGAGCGCCTCCAGCAGGATGCGCGAGGCCACGACCGACTCCTGCCGCGCCAGCGCGTAGCCCATGCAGAAGTGCGTCTCCTGCCCGAAGCCCAGGTGGCTGGCCACGCCGTCCTTCCAGTAGCCCGTGCGCAGCTCCTTCCCGAACCAGAGGTCGTCGCGGAAGATGTCGAAGCGGTCGGGGTTCGCGAAGACGCGCTCGTCGCGGTTGCCGGAGCCGAGCGCCAGCCATGCCGTGGCGCCCACGGGCAGCACGCGGTCGCGCAGCTCCACCTCCACCTTCGCGCGTCGGCGTTGCCAGTGGTTGGAGCCGTCGAAGCGCAGCATCTCCGTGAACACGCGGTCCATGAGCGCGGGATCGTCGCGCACGGCCTCGTACTGTCCGCGGTGGCGCAGCAGGTTCCACCACATGGCGTCGATGGCCTTGTGCGTGGTGTCGCCGCCGCCCACGAGCAGCAGGGCCACGTAGCCGCGGATCTGGTCGCGCGTCATGCGCGCGCCGTCCTTCTCGGCGTGGCAGAAGGTGGAGAGCAGGTCGTCGCGCGGCGCGGCCATGCGCTCGTCGATGAGGGGGTCGAGGTAGGCGAAGAGCTGGTCGCGCGCCTTCATGCCGCGGCGGAAGTGGGCGCGCCCGTAGCCCTGTCCCGCGAACAGCTCGTCGTAGATGGCCTCGAAGTAGCCGTTGTCCGCCTCGGGCAGGCCGAGCATCCCCGCGATCACGCGGATGGGGAAGCGCGCGCTGAATTGCGCCACGAGGTCCACGCGCCCGCGCCCCGCCTGCTGGTCCGCCCGCGCCCGCGCCAGCATGTCGCCGATGATCTCCCCGGCCACGCGCTCGATGAGGGGGACGCGCTTCTCCAGCCGCTTGCCCACGAACTCGCCCGCCACGATGCCGCGCAGCCACACGTAGTCCGGCCCCTCGCCCAGCTCGTTCAGCGTCTGGCCGAGGGGCGTGTCCGAGCCGAATTTGAACTTGCCGCGCGGGTCGTAGACGGCGCGCGTGAAGCGCGCGTTGTCCTTGTAGATGGCGCGGATGTCCTCGTAGCGCGAGACGATCCAGCGGTTCTGGAACTTGTCCTGATAGACCGGCTCGTGGTCGCGCAGCCGCCGGTAGACGGGGAAGGGATCGACGCGGAACGCCTCGGTGAGGAACTCCTCCGGCTCGATCAGGCTCGGATCGCTCGCGGTCGGCGCCGTCATGGCCGTCCTCCTTCACTCGCCGCCGCGCATCCAGTGGGCGATGCGCTCGCCGATCATGATGCAGGTCAGGTTCGTGTTGGCGCGCACGATGGACGGCATGATGGAGGCGTCCGCCACGCGCAGCCCGGCCACGCCGTGCACGCGCCCGTGCGCGTCCACCACCGCATCGGGGTCCTCGGCGGGCCCCATGCGCGCCGTGCCCACGGGATGGAAGTTGTGCGAGCCGTGCGCGCGGACCCATGCGTCCAGCGTCTCATCGTCCGCGAAGGCTTCGGCGGGCGGCGACTCCATCGCCTCAGCGTAGTGCGCGATGGCGGGGTGTTCGGCCATGCGGCGGCAGAGGCGCAGCCCCTCGCGCAGGCGGCGCGTGTCCTCTTCGTCGGCGAAGAAATTGAGCTCGATGCGCGGCTGGCGGCGGAAGTCCGCGCTCTCCACGCGCAGCCGCCCGCGCGAACGGGGCCGCTGCAGGATGGCCAGCAGCCCGAAGACGCCCTCGCGCCCGGGGAAGTGGTTGACCATGTAGACCTGCATGTCGTTCGGCTCGCCGCCGTCGGCGCCGTAGCGCAGCATCGTCTGCACGGGCGGGTCGGGCAGCACGGAGACGCCCGGTTTGGCGCGGCAGGTGAGCGCGACGAGCGGGTGGTCGATGAGGTTGCGGCCCACGCCCGGGGACTCCCGCACGAGGGGCGCCCCCGCGGCCTCCACCTCCCCGCGCGCGCCGACGCCGGAGCGCACGAGGATGGGCGGCGACTGCACGGCCCCCGCCGCGAGCACGACCTCGCGCCCCGCCACGCGCTGCAACTCGCCGCCGCACTCCGCCTCCACGCCCGTCGCGCGCCCGTCCTCGATGAGCACGCGGTTGACGAGGCAGCCGCCGCGCACCGTCAGGTTGAGCCGGCGGCGGGCCGGATCGAGGTAGGCCAAGGCCGTGGAGACGCGCGCGCCGCCGTCGCGGTTCTGGGCCATGGGGCTCACGCCCGTGGCCTCCGGATGGTTGAAGTCGGCGGCGTAGGGGAAGCCCTCCCCGCGGCACACGTCGATGAAAGCGCGCTGCAGGGGGCGCAGCTCGTCGGGTCGCCAGCGCACGACGGGCAGGGGGCCGTTCGCGCCGTGGAAGTCGCCGCCCTCGTCGAGGTCGCGCTCCAGCTTGCGGAAGAAGGGCAGGCAGTCGGCCCACGCCCAGCCGTCGTTGCCGAGCGCGGCCCACTCGTCAAAATCCTCGGGCGCGCCGCGGATGGCGAGCGTGCCGTTCACGGCGGAGGAGCCGCCCGTCACGCGCCCGCGGGGATAGGCCACCTCGCGCCCGGGCACGGCCTCCGCCGTGAAGCCCCAGTCGTGGTCCGTCACGGAGACGCGGTGGGCGTCGAGCAGGTCGGCGGGCGTGGCCTCGCGGCCCGCGTAGTCCGGCCCCGCCTCGAGCAGCAGCACGGAGCGGTCGGCGTCCTCGCTGAGGCGCGCGGCCAGCGCCGCCCCGGACGACCCCGCCCCCACCACGATGACGTCGTACGGCGCGCTCACGGCTAGCGGTACTGCTCGTGCGCCTGCTGGATGAGGTGGTCGATGTGCTTCTCATGTTTTTCAAGGTCGCCGGGGACAAGACGTATCCGGGAGCGAAACTGCTTGGTGCGGTCCATAATCTCGATGCCGTCATTCTCGAGACCTGCCCGTGTCTGTTCGTCAAGGGCGATTTTGGGCTCCACAATGGTAACTTTCCTTTGTGGCCAGAACCGGAAGAAGTTTTTTGCCTTCCCGTCCTGCATGATCCCGATGTAAGCCTGTGTGAAATTTGCCTCATACGGTTTGCCCGGACTGAGCAGCGTATTGGCCCGCTCGATCATGCCGTCAACAATCTGAAGCGTTCCGGAAGATGCCTTGCTTTCCCAGTACGAGCGGTCAACGGGAGTTCCTTCGTCCTCCTCGTCAGTTCCAAGCTGGAAGAGATCGACGATCCGCGATGCGATGATCGTGTGGCTTCCGTTCACTTCGACCAACTGAAGCTGGATAGCGATCAGGGGGATCGCGCCATTGAACAGCTGGATCACGTTGAGAAACCTGCTGGTGACCTGCTCGGCCCCGATGACGGCGATGTGCGCGTACTGGGGATAGCGCTTGCGCTCGATATCCCAGTACTCGATCGTGCGGATGATGTGCGTTGCGTCGGTCGCCCCCAGCTGAATCTCGACTTCGTACCGCGTCGGCGGCGACGTCTCCGTGTCGGTGAGCAGCAGGTCCAGCCGCCCGCCGCTCGGCTGGCGACGCTCGTTTTGGCGGAAGGCAAGGTCGCCCAGCCCCAGCAGCGACGGATCGTCTTTCAGCAGGGAGTGCAGCCAGCGCTCGTCGTGGTGCTGGCTGTCCTTCATGCTGATCACGCGGGGAGCGGTGATCGTGAATTCGGTGGTCATCAGGCGCGCTTCACCTCGGCGTACTGCGCGGGCGGGTCCTCGCCCAGCCACGTCTTGCCCATCAGGCCGTAGTGGCGCCAGCTGACGCCGCCGTGCGCCGCCGCCTGATGCGCGTCGCGCAGCTTCCGCTCCAGCGGATGCTCCATGCGGCTGGCCGTCGTGCCCGCCGTGTTGTGGATCACGTCCACCACGTGGCGCGAGGCCTGCGCCGCGTGCGTGGAGGCCAGCAGCCCCAGCCGCAGCAGCGGCCATTCGGGCACGGAGCGCCCGCCCCGCAGCGGCCCCAGGTTCTCCTCGATGTCCGCCTGCGTCTCCAGCACGAAGGCGCGCGCGGCGTGGAGCGTGGCCTCCATCTCGCCGAGCCGGATGTACGCCTCGGGCTGGTCCTTGAGCACGGAGCCGGACATCCACGGCGTCTTCGTGAGCGCCAGATCGGTGAAGGCGTCGATGGCCCCGCGCGCGATGCCGAGCGCCACGGCGGCCTTGTTGTAGGGCACCTGCGAGGGGTTGCGGAGCGTGGGGTTCTCCCAGTGCTCCGTGGAGGCCAGCGCGTTCTGGGGCAGCACGTGCTCCGGCGGCACGTAGCCGTCCACGATGCGCACGTCGTGGCTGCCGGAGCCGCGCAGCCCGGCCATGTTCCAGGTGTCCACGGGCGCGAATTCGCCGCGCGGCACCATGAAGGAGGCGTCCGCGGGCTCGCCCGTGTCCTCGTCCACCACCTCCGCCGCCGGGTTGAGCACGAGGTTCCAGGTGGCGTTGTAGCAGCCGCTGGCGAACGCCCCCTGATAGGTCGTGCGCCAGCCGTCGCCCTCGCGTTTGGCCGTGCGCCCGGGGAATTCGCCGTTGGGCGTGCCCAGCCCCGAGCAGACGAGCAGGTCCCAGTCGTCGCTGATCTCGTGCGCGAAGGCGGGCTCCATCTGGCGCAGCACGAGCGAGTTGATCTCGGAGTTGATCTGCACGCACCAGCCGATGGAGCCGTCGATGGCGGAGGAGGCCTCGATGGCCTCGATCTGTCCGCGCGCGAACAGATCCTCCCCGCCCAGCTCTTTGGGCATGGCGAAGCGGTAGAGCCCGGCGCCGGCCATCTCCTTCGACACCCAGTCCGGCAACCGCCGCAACTGCTGGGCCTCGTCGCCTCCCGCGACGAGCGCCTCGCGGATGCCCGCGATGCGCTCCACCACCGGCGTCCTCGCCAGCTCCGCGCTCCGCTCCAGAATCTCCTGCCGCACCATGGCCGCGCCTCCGTCGTTTCGGAATTCGCGCGGATGATACCGGAGCGCGGCGCGCCCGTGTGCTACCGTGAGGCGCATCCTTCGCGGGGAGGCCCGCCATGCCCGTCAAGCCCGTTCCCGACGGCTACACCGCCGTCACGCCCTACCTCGTGGCCGAGGACGCCCCGCGCCTCATCGACTTCCTCGTCGAGGCCTTCGGCGCGGTCGAGCGCATGCGCATGCCCATGCCCGACGGCGGCATCGGCCACGCCGAGGTCGAGATCGCGGACGCGGCCGTCATGCTCAGCTCCGCCGCGCCGCCCGATTTCCCGCCCGTCGCGGCCCAGCTCCACCTCTACGTGGCGGACGCGGACGCCGTCTACGCGCGCGCCCTGGACGCGGGCGCGACCGCCATCGCCGCCCCCGCCGACCAGTTCTACGGCGACCGGCTGGGGCGCATCGCCGACCCCGCGGGCAACGTCTGGACCATCGCCACGCACATCGAGGACGTGACGCCGGAGCAGATCATGGAGCGCATGGCCTCCATGGGCGAGGGATAGGGAGTAGACTGGGCGCATGGCGCTGACCTTCGACACTGGCAAGCACGCGCGAGCCATCCGCGAGGGCGGCGTGCCCGAGCCCGCCGCCGACGCCATCGTGGACGCGATCGCGGAGGCCACGGACTCGCTCGTCACGGAAGAATTCCTGCGGAAGGAAATGGCCAATCAGACCGAGCGGCTGCAGAGCGAAATGGCCCTCCAGACTGAGCGGCTGCAGAGCGAAATGGCCCTCCAGACTGAGCGGCTGCAGAGCGAAATGGCCAGGCAGACCGAGCAGCTGCGGAACGACATGGCTATCCAGGCCGAGCAGCTGCGCACGGAAATGGCCACCATGCGCGCGGAGATGTGGCGCGCTATGTATCTGCTGGCCGGCACCGTGACGGGCGTCTCGATCGCCATCGCGGGCATCGCGCTGGCCATCGCGGAGCTGTTCTAGGGGGCGCGCATGGAGGCCGTGCTGGAGGGGCTGGAGGACGACCTCGTCAACGTGCTGCCCGTGCTCGGCGACGCCCCCACCGAGGACGACCTGCGCCCCTACCTCGCCTGGATCGCGCACTGGGCGCTCGACGCCTGCGACGCCGATATCGACGTCTGCTCCGAAACGGGCGAGCTGGTCGCCGAGTGCGAGCGGCACGACGCCTGCGAGGCCGTCGCTCCCGAGGCCTACGACTACGCCGTCGCCGAGGTCGAGATGAAGGCCGACCTCCTGCGCGACCACGACCTGCCCGACGATTACGCGCGTGCCGTCGCCGCCTTCGTGGGCATGGCCGGGGATGGCCGCGCGATCTGGTCCGAGCCCGCCGTCGCGCGGGCGAGCGAGCGCTGGCGCGCCGACCACCCCGATGCCGACGACGTCTTCCCGCGCTTCGGCTACGACCTGCGCTGGCCCACCACCGGCAACGCGGTCGCCCTCAGCTGCGCCATCGCGCTCGCCCGTGGGGGGGTGAAACGTGAGCGCGCGACGGCGTGCCCGCGCCCGTCCCGTGCTCAGTCGCGCAGGCGCACGCGGAACTGCGCGGGGTCCGCAGAATGGGCCCCGATTTGACAAACTCGCACGGCTCGCCCTATTTTCTCTCAAGAGGCAGAGTGGCACGCAGCGTAGTAGGAGTTCTGCTCCGATCCGTAGGGGCTCTGAACAGTCTCCTGCTACGCTGCGTGCTCCTCTACGCTACGGTTGCTAGGAATCGCGCCCATTCGGGAGCAAGGAGTGGTCATGACAGAGACGACGAAAGAGGAATGGATCCAGCGTCAGGTGGAGAGGGCTGAGGCGCATCCGGAGATGGTGAGACTGGTCGAGAAGATCAGCCAGCTCCCGGATGAGCAGATCGAAGACATCGCCAAGAAGAGCGAAGAGTACGTGGAAAGCATGAGGGTGACCCAAGCCCCGCCCGGTGCCGAGATCGTCGGCTACCTCGCCGATCTCTTGGAAGTTTCGGATGCAGCCGCAGTGGCGTGGATTTTCCTCTATGATCGGCTGAAGAATCGCAAGGACAAGGGCGGCTAGACAGAAACTGCGGGCACTCGCCCAGCCCCACCTCGATATCGCGGATGCCTTACCGTGTTTGAAGCAGGCGGGCGTTCATGCCCCTCGCCGCCATCCCCGACACGAATCAGGAGGACTAGCCATGACGAAGCACATCGTCATCGCCACGCTGGCTGCGATGCTCGCTGTCGCCGGGGCGCTCGCCATCGTCGGAGCGCAGGCGCCCGACGACCCCCCGCGCGTGACCTTCGCGGTCTGGTATGGAGACGATGCCCCTGTGCTGGAGCATGTCTCTGCCACTACCCTTGCCGTTCACCGCTGGGACGTGGACAGTCAGAGCTGGCTGGTCTGGTATCCCGACGGCGAAGGGCTGGGCACGAACACGCTCACACGCCTGCGCGCAGGCGTGTACCGCTTGACGGGCGGCGAGTTCGTGGGCAACTCGCCAGAGCCGCGAAGGTTCTCCAACTGTACGCAGGTGCGTATTCTGGGGCTCAGCAACCTTGATGAGGCACGCGCGCGCCAGCTCGGCCTGTATCCCAACGGGGACGGAGACGGAGACGGTATCTACTGCGAGAGCAGCAGGCCGCCACTGCGAACCTATGAAGATGCGTGTGAGGCGTTGGCTCTCTGGGAGATAGACTGGACGTCTCTGGACCGCAACCTTCCGCGCTCCGATGACGACTTCATCGATCCCTTCTTCGACGCCATTGACAGAGCGGCTGGCAGCGAGGGGCTGAACTGCGAATGGTGGAGAGAGCGGCACGGCATTCGCAGCCCCACATCCAGCCGCGTCCCGCGTATACTCCCGCCCCGGCCCCCATCCGCGCCCCACGCAGGAGCACGCGCATGACCCCCCTTCGCATCGGCCTCATCGGCGCCGGCGGCATCGCCCGCGCCCACATGGGCGCCTTCACCGAACACCGCGACGAGGTCGAACTGGTCGCCGTCTGCGACATCCGCGAGGAGGCCGCCCGCGCCTACGCCGCCGACGCCGGCGTCCCCCCCGACGCCGTCCATACCGACGCCGGCGCCCTGCTCGCGCGCGACGACGTGGACGCCGTGGACATCGCCACCATCCACGACCAGCACGCCGCCAACGCCATCGCCGCCGCCCGCGCGGGCAAGCACGTGCTCCTCGAAAAGCCCATGGCCTGCTCCGTGCCCGAGGCGCGCGCCATCGTCGCCGCCTGCGAGGACGCGGGCGTCACCTTCATGGTCGCGCAGATGCTGCGCTACCTGCCCCACTACCGGAACGCGAAGCGCATCGTCGAGGCGGGCGAGCTGGGCCGCGTCTGGGCCTGCCGCGCCGACAGCTGGTTCGGCGCCGCCCTGCCCGGCAGCATGTCGCGCGACGACTGGTGGGGCTTCGACGGCAAGCGCAACGGCGGCGGCTGCGTGATGATGGTGAGCACCCATCAGGTCGACCTGCTGCGCTACTTCGTGGGCGACGTCGTGCGCGTCACCGCCAGGACCTGGGGCGACCACCCGCGCATGTCCAACGGCGCCGAGGACCGCGCCGCGGCATCCTTCGAATTCGCCAACGGGGCCATGGGCACGCTCCTCTCCAGCTACAGCGCGCGCACGCCGTGGATGTACCAGACGCTGGTGCTGGGCGAGAAGGGCACCATCTACACGGAGCCGCCGCTCGACGGCAACGTGGTCGCGCAGCATCACGCGCCCGCGCGCATCGCCTCCGAATCGCGCGAGACGCGCCCCGGCCACAACGGCATCGGCGCCTTCACGGACGTGCCGCCGCTCATGGACGGGCTGGTGGGCGACAATCCGTTCACGAACGAGATCGTGCATTTCGCGCGCTGCGTGCGCGAGGGCGCGGAGTGCTGGAGCAGCGGTCGGGACAACCTGAACACGATGGAGGCGGTGCACGGGGTGTACGCCTCGGCGGCGGCGGGCCGCCCGGTCGAGGTGGCGGAGCTGTAGGGTGGCGCGCGTCGAACGGGCGTGCCATGATGCGCCGAAGGGGCTGCGTATGAATCGTCCCGCGTTCAGGTTCATCGACCTGTTCGCCGGAATCGGGGGACTGCGGCGCGGCTTCGACGCCCTCGGCGGGCAGTGCGTCTTCACCTGCGAGTGGGACAAGTACGCCCGCAAGACCTACGCCGCCAATCACGACGACGGCATCGGGCACGTCATGGCCGGGGACATCCGCGACGTCGACCCGCGCGACATCCCCGATCACGACCTGCTGCTGGCCGGATTCCCCTGCCAGCCGTTCTCCATCGCGGGCGTGAGCAAGAAGAACGCCATCGGACAGCCCACGGGCTTCCGCTGCGAAACGCAGGGCACGCTCTTCTTCGATACGGCGCGCATCATCGAATACCACCGCCCGCGCGCCTTCGTGCTGGAGAACGTGAAGAACCTGCTCAACCATGATCGCGGGCGCACCTTCCAGGTCATCCGCGCCACGCTGGAGGAGGAGCTGGGCTACCGCATCAGCTGGCGCGTGATCGACGCGAAGGGCTTCGTCCCCCAGCACCGCGAGCGCATCTTCATCGTGGGGTTCCGCGACGGACCGGGCGTCGCGCTGGACGCCCTGGAGCTGCCCGATCCGCTGCGGGGGCCGAGGTTGAGGACGATCCTGCATCCCGAGGACGGCAGCGAGGGACGGGACGGCCACTACACGGACGAACGGGGGAAGGTGGACGGGCGGTACGTGCTGACCACGCATCTCTGGGACTACCTGCAGGACTACGCGGAGAAGCACCGCGAGCGCGGCAACGGCTTCGGCTTCGGCCTCGTCGGCCCCGACGACGTGGCGCGGACGCTCTCCGCGCGCTACTACAAGGACGGCTCCGAGATTCTGATCGATCGCGGCGAGGGCGAGAATCCGCGCCGCCTCACGCCCCGCGAATGCGCGCGGCTGATGGGGTTCGACGCGCCGGACGGTTCCGATTTCGTCATCCCCGTCTCCGACACGCAGGCCTACAAGCAGTTCGGGAACGCGGTGGTGGCGCCCGTGGCGGAGGCGGTGGCGCGGCACGTCGTCCCGCATCTCGTGCGGGAACCCGTCGCGGTGGGCTGACGCTCGTGCCGGACGTGGTGGACGCCCCCACGCGCAGCCGCATGATGTCCGGCATTCGCGGGCGGGACACGAAGCCCGAACTGCTGATCCGCAAGGGCCTCCACGCGCGCGGCTACCGCTACCGCCTCCACGACCGCGCGCTGCCCGGCAGGCCCGACCTCGCGTTCCCGTCGCGCAAAGCCGCCATCTTCATCCACGGCTGCTTCTGGCACGGGCACGGCTGCCCGCTCTTCAAGTGGCCGTCCACGCGGGCCGAATGGTGGCGCGCGAAGATCGAGGGCAACCGCGCCCGCGACCGCGCCGTGCGCGCCGAACTCGCGGGCATGGGCTGGCGGCAGCTGCGCGTCTGGGAGTGCGCGCTCAAGGGTCGCCAGCGACGCGATCCCGACGCCCTGCTGGACCTGGTCGCGGGCTGGCTGGAAGGCTGCGATCCCGACCGCGAATTAGGAGGCGCGTGATGCCGCTGCGGGAACTGGAGGACTGGCTGGATGAGCGGAATCAGCCGTCGCGGGTGTTGTGGTGGCTCAAGCGCCTCTCCGCCAACGACACGCAGGCGAACGGCTCCCACCAGGCGGGGCCCTACATTCCGAAGAGCATCCTCTTTGCCGTTGTGCCGTCGCTTCGTCGTCCGGATGAAGAGAACCCCGACGTCTGGTTCGACATGATGATCGACAGCCATCACGACATTCGTCGCGCACGCGCCGTCTGGTACAACAACAGGCGGTTCGGGGGGACGCGCAACGAAACGCGGCTCACCGGCCTCGGGGGAAGCGCGTCCGCGCTGCTCGATCCCGAAAGCACTGGCGCCCTGACGGTCTTTGCGTTCTCGCGGGAGTCGGACGCGCAGCCGTTCGAGTGTCATGTCTGGGTGGCGCGCGATGCCGTCGAGGAAGACACCATCGAAGAGTGGACGGGCCCGGTGGAGCCCGGCCAATGGATCACCTACCCCGACCTGTTCGGCATGTCGGGGCAAAAGGTGGACTGCTGGCTCGAACCGGACGAGTTGCCGCCGGAGTGGCTCGAGAAATTCCCCAGAGGCGAGGCCCTCGTGCGGAAGGCCATCGAAATGCGTCCGGAGAATGCGGCGGACGTGGATCAGCGGCTGATGGTGCGGCGGGATTGCGAGTTCGAGATATATCGCAGCCTCGAGAACGCCGTGTACATGCCTCGCATCCGGCAAGAGTTCACGAACGTGGACGAATTCGTGTCGGTTGCCCAGCCGATCATCCAGCGCCGACGGTCGCGGGGCGGGCGTTCACTGGAACTCCATCTGCAGACGATCTTCCGTGAGGAGATGATGGAATTCGCATCGCAGCCGGTCGTGGATTCCAACAGCCGCCCGGACTTTCTGTTCCCGAGCGCGGCTGCCTACGAGGATCCTTCCTTTCCGAGCGGACGGCTGCGGATGCTGGCCGTGAAGTCCACCATCAAGGAGCGCTGGCGACAGGTGCTGGAGGAAGCTTCCCGCATTGAGGCGAAACACCTGCTGACGCTCCAGCGCGGCGTGTCCGAGGCCCAGTTCACGGCGATGCGGGATTCCGGGATTCGGCTGGTGGTGCCACAGGCGCTTCACCGCGAATACGGGCCCGGTATACGCCCCCATCTCCAGACGCTGGAGAGCTTTATCGGCGAGGTTCGGGAGCAGGCCCGCTAGAGAACCCACTTCGCCGTAGCGCCCATCAGACCACCCAGCGCGCGATGGCCAGCGCCAGACCCGCGATGGCCGCCATGACGCCGACCGACATGTACATGGCGCGCCACATCTCCGCGCGCAGCCGCTCGATTTTGGCGTCAATCCGCTCGGTCTGACGGGCCAGCTCGTTCCGCAGGAACTCCTGCGTGACGAGCGAACTCGTGGCGTCCGCAATCGCGTCCACGATGGCGTCGGCAGCGGGCGTGGGCACGCCGCCCTCGCGGATGGCGCGGGCATGTTTGCTGGTGTCGAAGGTCAGCGCCATTGGCGACTCCTCATCCGTGCCGCCCGCAGTCTAGCACGCCTTCGCATCGTCGCGCGTGCGTCAGAGCAGGTCGGCGATGTCGGGGCCGCCGGAGGTGGCGACGACGCCCGCCGCGCGCAGCGCCTCGACCGCGGCCTCGTCCATGCCCAGCAGCTCGCGCAGCACCTCGGCGGTGTGCTGGCCCATGTCCGGCGGGGGGCCGCCGATGCCCGTCTCGGAGCGCGAGAGGCGCACGGGCGTGTCGGCCACGGGCAGGGTTCCGGCCACGGGATGGGCGACCTCGCGGATCATGCCGCGGTGGCGCACCTGCGGGTCGGCCACCACGTCGGCGATGGTGTTGAGGGGGCCGCAGGGGATGCCCGCGGCCTCGAACTCGGCCAGCCACTGGCCGCGCGGGCGCTCGCGGAAGGCGGCCACGAGCAGCGGCTCCAGCGCGGCGTGGTTGGCCGTGCGTTTGGGGCCCGTGTCGAAGCGCGGGTCGTCGATCAGTTCGGGCAGGCCGAGCAGGGCGCAGAGCATGGCCCACTGCTCCTCGCGGAAGGCGATGGCCAGCACCAGCCAGCCGTCGGCGGCGGGGAAGGCCTGGAAGGGGGTGGCGCTGGGGTGGCGCGTGCCCAGCGGCCGGGGGGCCTCGCCCGTCACGAAGTAGCGCATGATGGCGTTCTCCAGCACGCTCACCTGCGCGTCCAGCATGGCCACGTCGACGGCCTGCCCCTCGCCGCCGCGGTCGCGCTCGTGGATGGCGGCGAGCACGCCGATGGCGGTGTAGAGGCCGGCCACGATGTCGCCGTAGGAGACGCCCGGGCGCACGGGGGCGCCGCCGGGCTCGCCCGTGATGGACATGACGCCGCCCATGCCCTGCACGATCACGTCCACGGCGGGGCGCTCGCGGTAGGGGCCGGTCTGGCCGAAGCCGGAGGTGCTGGCGAAGACGAGGCGCGGGTTGCGCGCGCGCAGCGTCTCGTGGCCGATGCCGAGGCGGTCCATGGTGCCGGGCGTGAAGTTCTCCATGACCACGTCGGCCTTTTCGGCGAGCGCCAGCAGCAGCTCGCGGCCCTCGTCGCGGGCGAGGTCGATGGCGATGGAGCGCTTGCCGCGGTTGATGCTGAAGAAGTAGCCGCTCCAGCCGTTCCGGTAGGGGCCGCTGGTGCGGGCCACGTCGCCGAAGGGGGGGCGCTCGACCTTGATCACGTCCGCGCCGAGGTCGCTCAGCACCATGGAGGCGAAGGGGCCCGCGAGCACCCACGTGAGGTCGAGCACGACGACGTCCGCGAGCGGTTTGACCATGCGCGCGAGTATACGGCGGCGACGGCGCGGCGGACGCCCGCATTCGCACCGTCAAAGTTTTGAAAGAAGGCTTGACTACTTTCGAGAGTTAGCCCAACCTTACCCGTGGTGCGAGTGGAGCGCGGGTCGTATCGCCCCTGAGCGGCCCGTATGCTTCCCCGTCATGGGGGCGGGGCGCCGGCCCGACCGGCGCTCCGCCCCGACGGACCGGACGGGGGACGCCACGTGTACGTCTGCAGCTGCCGGGCGGTGACGGAGTCGCAGGTGGACCGGCTCATCCGCGAGGGCGCGCGCGACGTGCGCGCCCTGATCCGCGGGCTCGGCCTCGACGCGCGGGAGAACTGCGGCATCTGCCTGCGCGACCCCGAATGGCTCTTCGCCCGCCTGCGCGCGCAACGCGACGCCGATGCCGCGGGCGCTCGCCAGAAGGGGGCGGAGTCGGCTACCCTCAATTCGCAAGGAGCCGCGAGATGAAAGCGAAACCCGGCGTCGTGGACGCGCTCAACCGCATCCTCACCATCGAGCTGACCGCCGTGAACCAGTACTTCCTGCAGTCGGAGATGGTGCGCGACTGGGGCTACGGCCCGCTGGCCGACCGCCTGCGCGAGATCAGCATGAGCGAGATGCAGGACATCCAGGAGCTGGTGCGCCACATCCTCTATCTGGAGGGCCTGCCCAACCTGCAGCGCATCGAGACCGTGCGCATCGGCGAGAACGTGCCGGAGCACCTGGAGCTCGACCTCGCCTGCGAGCGCGCCGCCGTGGAGGCGCTCACGGAGGGCGTCGCCCTCTGCACGGAGGTGGGCGACTACGGCACGCGCGCCCGCTTCGAGGAGATGGTGCGCGACGAGGAGCGGCACATCGACTGGCTGGAAACGCAGCTCGGGGCCATCGCGCAGGTGGGCGTGGAGCGCTACCTCGCGCAGCACCTCGGCTAGCGCCCGCCCGACGCTCCCCGTGGCCGCGATCGAATGGCATCGCGTGGCGGCGCGCGACGAGCTGGACGAGGGCGACGTGAAGACCGTGCTCGCGGGGCGCAACGTGGTCGTCCTCACGCTCCACGAGGGCCGCTACGGCGCGCTCGACAACCGCTGTCCCCACGAGAACGCCCCCCTCGGCGAGGGCTTCATCGAGAACGGCTGGCTCGTCTGCCCCCTCCACCGCTACGAGTTCCACCCCCGCGACGGCCATCCCTCGCCCACCTTCGAGGAGGGGCCGCCCGCCTTTCCCGTCGAGCTGCGCGACGACGGCGTGTACGTGGGCGTGGAGGACCTGGCCGGGGCCTACGCGGAGGCGCGCGCCGCCTTCCTCGCGGCCACGGACGCCGCCGTCGCCAGCATCGACGCCGCCGAGGGCGCGCGCGAGGCGCTCGGCGACTGGCGCCGCGCCGCCGTCACGGGCACGGAGGTCGAGCCGCCCGCCGGGCTGCCGCGCGCGGTGGCGGCGGCGGACCTGCCCGACGCGCCCGCCATCGCCCGCGCCCTGCGCGCCTGGCACGACGCCCACGACGCCATGCGCGCCGCCTACAACCGCATCCCCCGCGAGGAGAAGCCGTCGGTCCCGCGCCCGCCGGAGAAATACCCGTCGCCCCCGCCCGCCTCGGGGCCCATGCTCACCTTCGGCTAGCGATGGGCGCCATCGCGCGGCGTCCGCTGGGCCGCTCCGGCCCGCCCGTGGCCGAGCTGGGGCTGGGCGCGATGGACACGCCCACCTCGCCCGACGGCCTCGCCACAATCCGCGCCGCCATCGACGAGGGCGTCGAGGTCATCGACACGGCGCGCGAGTACGCGGGCAGCGAGGCGCTCATCGGGCGCGCGCTGCGCGAGGGCGCCCCCGCGCACGGCCTCCGCATCGTGAGCAAGACCTTCAGCCGCACCGCGCACGGCGCGCAGTACGACGTGGACCGCTCCCTGCGCGCGCTCGGCGTCCCGCGCGTCGCCTGCTACCTGCTGCACGACGTCTCCACGGCGGATGCATGGGACGCGGCCACGGGCGAAGGCGGCGCGCTGGACGGGCTGCGCGCCGCCCGCGAACGCGGCCTCGTCGGCGGCATCGGCGTCTCCTCGCACGACCTGGAGACGCTGGAGCGCGCCATCGCCAGCGGCTGGTTCGACGCGGTCATGCTGGAGTACTCGGCCTTCTTCCCCGCCACGGCGCCGCTCATCGACCGCGCGCGGGAGCGCGGCGTGGGCGTCATCGCCATGCGCCCGGTGGGCGGATCGGGACGCGCGAGCGTCATGCGCGGGCGCATCGCCGCGGGCTACGACGGGCCGCTCACGCCCGCCAACCTGCTGCGCTACGTCTGGTCGCACGCGGGCGTGTCCGTGGCCATCCCCGGCGCGCGCCATCCCGACCGCGTGCGCGCGAACGCGGCCGCGGCGCGCGCGTGGACGCCGCTGGACGAGGCTGGGAAGCGCGCGCTGGAGGCCGAGGCCGCGCGCCTCTACTAGCCGCTGGCGCGCGCGCCCCCCGCGCGGGAGAATCGCGCCGATGGCCGAACGCTCCCGCGAGGAGATCATGCGCGAGGCGTTGCGCGTGGCCCGCTCCCAGTTCGGCGGCACGCTCGCCACCATCCACGCCGACGACGGCACGCCCTACCCCGCCTTCGTGCTCTTCCACCTCACCGACGACGGCGAGGTCATCTACGGCAGCGTCTCCGAATCGCAGCACACGCGCGACACCGAGGCCACGCCCGAGGTCGCCTTCCTCATCGACAACCGCGACGTGCTGGGCCGCGACTGGCCCGCCTTCGACCGCGTCACGGTGGAGGGCCGCGCCGAGCGCATCGACCCCGACGACCCCCGCTACGAGCGCTACTACCGCCAGCTCACGACGGAACCCTGGGCGCCCTCGGGCACGCGCTCGCGGCGGGCCAAGAACTGGCTCTCCAGCTACTTCACGAGCATCGGCGACCTCTACCGCATCGAGCCGCGGCGCATCACCGTCGTGCTGGGCCTGGGCCCGGAGCGCCACGCCATCGACTTCGCCTGAGCGCGGCGCGGCCCTCCGACCATTCCGCCGGTTCGGCGGCACCTCCGACCACGATCCCGTCCCGCGAATGACGGACGGGGGCATTGATGTTGACCGCGTGACCGCGATCACCATCATGGAAGTGGTCGACTACCACTAGCCCGCGGGAGGGAACGATCATGGCTGCGGAGCGCTACCCCTGGGAGCCCGACTATGCGGTCCCGCCGGGCTGGGTGCTCGAGGAACGGCTGGCCGCTCACCGCATCCCCCACGACGAGTTCGCCCGCCGCTGCGGACGCTCCCCCGAACTCATCGCCGAAATCATCGCGGGCACGGCGCCCGTCGATGCCGGCACCGCCCTCCGGTTCGAGCAGGTGCTGGGCATGGACGCCAGCATCTGGCTCGGCATCGAGGCCGACTACCGGCTGCACCTGGCCCGCGCCGCCGATGCGCGCGAGCCGGAAGCGTCCCGCGCCTGACGCGCGCGCCAGCCCCCTCACTCCCCCAGCCAGCGCGCGCTCCAGCCCTCGTCCGGCTGCGACTCCGCGTAGGGCCACGGCTCCCCGAAACGCTCGCGGTAGACCACCGCCTTCACCGGCTTGCGGCGCACCGGGCCCGGACGGTCCAGCGGCCAGCCCACCGGAATCAGGCAGTACAGCTCGTTCGTGTCGGGGATGGCCAGCAGCTCCCGCAGCTCGCCCCCGCCCCGCATCGGCAGGTTGAACACGCTCGCGCCAAGCCCCAGCGCACGCGCCGCCAGCAGCAGGTTCTGCACCGCCGGGAAAGTGCTCCCGCCCGGCGTCGAATGCCGCCCCCGAAGCCCCAGCACCGCGATGATCGCCGGGGCCTCGTGCAGGTGCGCCACCAGATGTTCCACGCTCCGCAGCGTCAGCCGCTGCCCGCGCGGCAGCGCGTCGATGCGCTCCGGATGCGCCGCCAGCTCCGGCTGGTAGCGCCGCCAGCCCTCCTCCGCCCAGCCTTGCAGCCGCGCCTTCGCCGCCGCCTCCGTCACCACCACGAAGCGCCAGTCCTGCGCGTTCCGCCCCGACGGCGCGCGGATGGCCGCGTCGAACAGCTGGAACAGCGTCTCCTCCGGCACCGGGTCCGGGCGGAAGCGCCGCAGCGCCCGCATGGAGTAGATGGTGGCGAACAGCCCCGGATCGTCGCGGTCGCTCACGATGCGCCCTCCCCGCCGCCGCCCCAGACGCGGGCCACGGCGGCCTCGATCCTGCCATCCATACGCGCCATGAGCTCGCGGCTGGACTCGACCAGCGCCCGCTCGGCCTCCAGCTCGGCCACGATGGCCCGCTGCGTCTCCAGCGGCGGCAGGGGGATGCGCAGTTCGCAGAACTTCGACTTGGACAGTTCCTTGAAAGTTCCGCCGCTGGCCCAAGCCTTCATCGTGGGCACCAGTTTCGTCAGGGCGAGGGAGATGTACTCCGGCACCGCCCGGCTCGAGTCCGCGATGACGACATTCTTGAATCCCTGGTTCGTTGCCAGCGGCACGCGATTGATGGCGATTCTTCCGATCGTCGCGCGAGTCGAAACGACGACGGAATTCTCCGGAATCAACTTGGCCGAGGACTCTTTCAATCCCGCCTCGCTGATCGTTCGCTGCGTTTCGCTGATCTCCGTGATGAAGTCCTGCTGCGGAAGGTCCACGAGCGTCGCCCAGAACACGTCCCCGTTCCAGTACTCATTCACACCGGAACGCGGAGTCCCGCCGCTCTCGACGCGAAAGAGATTCGCGTCCCCCAGCGCGACCAGCGGCCAGTCCGGATCGACCGGCACGCGCGGACGGTAGTGCTCCACGACCGCGCGCGCCCCGTCGATGACGCGCTGGTAGCCCTCGATTTCGGCCACGATCTCGCGCTGCACCTCCAGCGGCGGCAGTGGGATTTCAAATTCGCTCACGACGGAACGCGGAACCCTTTGGAGGCCTCCAGTTCCCGTCATTTGCGCGATGGCGGTATCCCGAAACTCGGGGCGCATGATGCTGTAGTAGATCCATTCCGGCAGAGCGGCGCCATTGCACCGAAGCACGTAGAATTCACTGGATCCAAATCCGATGCCGTTAACCAGTCCGCGTGCGATGCCAGCCTTGCCGTTCTCAAAGCACGGTGTGACCCTTGCCACCAGAACATCGTTGTCCGCGAAATAGGTATAGCTTGAAGAGACGTCGGACAGGACTTTCTCCTGTAGTGGTCGGAATGAGATGCTGTGCTCCTCAAGGTCCGACATGGGTACAAATGAGACGCGCGTGGTTGGATCAATATCCCGCAAGAGACTCTTGCGAGGGTTAATCGTACAGGCTTCCCCAAGCGGCACCATCGGCCACTCCGAAGCGCCCGCGCCCGTCTCCCGATAGCGCTCCCCGCTCAGGTCGCAGTTCGCGTCCGCTACGATGCGCTCCCTCGGCACGATCCAGCCCAGCTCCGAATCCCAGCCTTCCAAAGACTCGCCCGCGCGCAGGCGGCGCAGGTAGTCCGCGATCTCCGCGCGCGCCCGTTTCAGCTGGCCGCCCTTGATGGGGCGGCGCTGGTCGCCCAGCTCGAAGCCGTCGTTGGCGATGCGCAGGAAGGCTACGCCGTCCGCGCGGCGGGCGAGGACGCGGTCGAGCAGGAGGATGGACGTCTTCACGCCGGAGTAGGGCTTGAAGACGCCCGCGGGCAGGGAGACGACGGCCACGAGGCACTCGTCGAGCAGCAGGCGGCGCAGCTGGCGGTAGGCCTTCTGGCGCTGGAAGACGACGCCCTCGGGCACGATCACGCCCGCGCGCCCGCCCGGGTTGAGGTGCTCGGCGATGTAGTCGACGAAGAGGGCCTCGCTGCGTTTGGAGTCGATGGAGAAGCGGGCGTGGGGGCGGATGCCGCCGCGCGGGGACATGAAGGGCGGGTTGGCGAGGATGACGTCGGCGCGCTCGTTCCAGCGTTCGTCGCTGGTGAGGGTGTCGTATTCGTGGACGGCGGGGCGCGCGAAGCCGTGCAGGTAGAGGTTGACGCGGGAGAGGCGCACCATGTCCGGGGAGATGTCGTAGCCGCGGAAGCCGTCGGCGATGCGGGCGCGTTCGTCGGGCGTGAGCGCGCCCGCGCCGTCCGCGCCCGCGGCCGCCACGCGCACGTGCTTCCAGGCGGAGACGAGGAAGCCCGCCGTGCCGCAGGCGGGGTCGAGCACGCTCTCGTGCTTTTGCGGATCGAGCACGGCCACGATGAAGTCGATGAGGTGGCGGGGCGTGCGGAACTGCCCGGCGTCGCCCTGCGCGCCCATGATGGAGAGCAGGTACTCGAAGGCGTCGCCGAGCCGTTCGGAGTGGTCGTACTCGAACCGGTCGATGACGCGCAGGAATTCGCGCAGCGTGGCGGGGTCGCGGTAGGGCAGGGCGGCGTTGTCGAAGATGTCGCGGAAGAGGGGCGGCAGGCCGTCGTTGCGGCCCATGCGCCGGATGGCCTCCTCGTAGCGGTTGAGCGTCTCGTGGCCGCCGAGGCCGGAATGGAGCAGCACGGGCCAGCGGTAGCGCGCGAATTCGCCCGTGAAGAAGGCGCGCGCGCCGCCCAGCTCCTCCGCCTCGGCGTCCATGTCGTCCATGAACTTGTAGATGAGGGCGAAGGTGATCTGCTCGACCTGGCTCTTGGGGTCGGGCACCTTGCCCACGAGGGTGTCGCGGGCGGTATCGATGCGGCGCCTGGTCTCCAGGTCGAGCACGGCGCTCCCCCTCAGGCCGCGAAGCGGTCGGGCGAAACATAGTCCTTCACGTACGCGGGGACCAGCGCGCGGAAGGGCTTGGGCACGGCGCGGAAATCGGCCAGCGGGAAGGCGGGGTCGGTGGCCAGCTCCCCGAACGCGCGCCGGTCGATGATGTCGCGCACGCGCCCGTCGCCTGCGTAGGCCTTGAAGAAGGTGCGGATGGCGCGCAGCGTCTCCATGCGCGCGGGCGGCTCCCGCCCGGCCATGAAGGCCGCGAACTCCTCCTCCAGCAGCTGGTCCTTCGACTTGAATTCGGAGATGAGGCCGAGCGCCTTTTCGAGGATTTCGCGCAGGCTCAGGCGGCGGTCCGCGGCCACGGCGCGGCGCAGCCTGTCCAGCGTGAAGTAGTCCTCGGGCTTGTCGAACAGCTCGGCGCGCACGTGGTCGATGGCGCGCTCCCACTGCCCCTCCCCGACGGCCCCGGTCAGGGTTTCGTCGGCGCGCACGGCGTCGGCGAAGCGGTCGAAGAACATGCGGTCGATCTTCATCCCCTCCGGGCCGACCGGCTCCTCCGCCACGGATGTGATCGTGTCGTCGCCGGGGTGCGTGTAGTCGGGGATGCCGGGAATGGGCTCCGCGTCCGCGCCATCGCCGTCGCGCCGCGCGCGGGGCAGCGCGATCACCTCGTCGTAGTTGAATTCGCGCTCGAAGTACTCGCAGTTGCCGAAGAAATCGAAGAGCTTGAAGGTGGTCTTGCGCGGCTGCGCCACGGTGGCGGCGCGGGCGGGATCGCGCAGCTGCTCGCGGAAATCGTGGAGGCGCGTGCCACGGCCCTTGATCTGGACGAAGTCCGCGGGCGAGAAGATGGGGCGGAAGAGGCCGACGTTGAGGACGTCCGTGCAGTCGTAGCCGGTCGTCATCATGCCCACGGTCACGCACGCGCGCGCCTTGCTCGTGCGGTACTCCGGCAGGAAGGCGCCGGAGCCGAGCAGGCGGTTGTTGGCGAAGTCGATGGCGTGGCGCTGCGCGTCGGCCACGCTGGAGGTGACCTGCACGGCGAAATCGGAGGCGTAGCGCCCCGGGAAGCGCTCGTGCGCCAGCTCGTTCAGCGTCTGCGCGAGGCGGGCGGCGTGGTCTTGGCTCACGGCGAAGACGATGGACTTGCCGATCTCGCCGCTCACGGGGTCGCGCAGGGCGTGGTCGAGGAAGGCGCGGCAGAAGAGCGCGTCGGTGGCGGGGGAGAAGAAGCGCTTCCCGAAGTCGCGCTGGTCGAACGTCTCCTTGCGTTCCTCGCCGCTCTCCTCGTCGAAGGCGCGCACGGCGTAGCCCTCGTCGGAGAGGAGCTGCGTGGTCACCTCGGTGCGGGCGTCCACCACGGTGGGGTTGACGAGGTGGCCGTCGCGCACGCCGTCGAGCAGGGAGTAGCGGAAGGTGGGCTGGCCGCTCTCGCAGCCGAAGGTGCGGTAGGTGTCGAGCAGCAGGCGGCGCTCGGCCTCGCGCGGATCGCCCGGCGCGGCCCCGTCGAAGCCCTTCAGGTAGTCGCGCGGCGTGGCCGTCAGCCCCAGTTTCCAGCCCGTGAAGTACTCGAACACGGCGCGCGCGTTGCCCCCGATGGAGCGGTGCGCCTCGTCCGAGATCACGAGGTCGAAGTCCGTGGGCGAGAAGAGCCGCCGGTGCTTGTTGTCGAAGAGCAGCGACTGCACCGTGCTGATCACGACGTCGGCGGCGCGCCAGTCCTCGCGGCTCTCCTTGTAGACGACCGTGCGGAAGTCGTTGTCCAGCAGCTCGCGGAACACGCGCTCCGCCTGCGCCTCCAGCTCCAGGCGGTCCACCAGGAAGAGCGCGCGACGGGCGGCGCCGGTGTTCAGGAACAGCTTGATCGCGGCGGCGGCGGTGAGTGTCTTGCCCGTGCCCGTGGCCATCTCGAAGAGGAAGCGGTCGGCGCCGTCGCGGGCGGCGCGCTGCAGGGCGTGGATGGCGTCCGTCTGGTAGGGGCGCAGGAAGCGCAGCCCGCGGGCGCGGATGAACTCGGCGCGCTCGTCCTCGTTCCGCCACGCCGCCTCGGAGGCGTAGCCGGGGCGCTGCGTGAGCGCGATGTAGTCCGCGCCCACCGGCTCCGCCGCCAGCCGCCCGCGGTCGGGCGGATCCCGCCGCTCGTACTCCGCCACCGCCTCCGGCTTCGGGAAGGCGGCGACGACGTTGGGATTCCCGCGCTCGAGGTCCCAGAAGTAGTGCAGGTTGCCGTTGGAGAGGATGACGAAGCGGCAATCGAGCGAGCGGGCGTACCTGCGCGCCTGCTCCTTGCCGGTGAGCGGATTCAGCCGCTCCCGCTTGGCCTCCAGCACGACGAAGGGCCGCCCGCGCCCGTCCAGCAGCAGGAAGTCGACGCGCCCGTTCTTCGCGTGCTCGAAGTCGTCGCCGAGCGCGTCGAGGTCGGCGGGCCGGAGTTTGACGCCCGCCTCGAGGCGGACGTTGGCGGGCCCCTCGTCCTCGTCGAAGAAGCGCCAGCCCGCCTCTTCGAGCAGGCGGTTGATCCTGATGCGGGCGGTCGCCTCGCTCACGGCGCGGCGCGCGCTATTCGGCGGCGAGGCCGAGGGCCGCCAGCGCCACGCCCAGCACCGCCAGCGCGATCAGCAGCGCCACGGCGATGAGGATCCAGGCGCCCTCGTTCGTCGTGTCCGGCTCCGCGAACTGCTGCGGCCCGTCCGTCTCCTGCGCGTTGGGCGCGGCGGGCGCGGGCGGGGCGTCCTCCGACGCCTGGCCCGCGGAGGCGGCGGGGAGCGCCGTCGGGGCGTGCGCGGCCATGGCGGGGGCCGCCCCCGCCAGCGCGAACGCCGCCGTCAGGACGAGGAGGCCCGCCAGCAGCGGGACGCGCGGCCGGATGCGCCCATGCACGACGCGCCCGAAGGTACGGGCGGCGCGGGGCGGCGTCAAACCGCCCGCCGCGAACGGCCCCCGCGGGGGGCGTAGCGCTCGTTGAATTCGCGTTCGCTGGGGCGCGCGCCGCGCCGCCGCTCGCTCACGGCCAGCTCCATGCGCGAGAGCTGGGCCAGCCCCTTGCGCGTGTCGCTGGCCACGCGCGCCCGGTCCTGCCGCTTCAGGCGCTGGCGGAAGAGCCAGTAGACGAACGCCTCCCACTCGCCGAGCGAGGCCGTTTCGCGCAGGGCCGTGCCCGTCTGCTCGTAGTAGGCCGCGCGCAGCTCGTCGCGCCCCGCCCCGTAGACGCGCCGGAACATGTTCTCGTGGGCGCGCACGTCGTCGCCCCAGGGGCTGGCGCGGTTCTCCTTGTGAATCTCCTCCTCCACGCCCAGCTGCAGCGCCTGCTCCACCAGCACGCCGTAGACGTAGTTGAGGTGGGCGCTGTACTTGGCCGCGCCGAGGCGGGCGGCGAACTCCTCGTCGTCGAGGTCGAGCGGCCAGCGCCCGGCGAAGAGCAGCGCCTCCACCTCGTGCGGCGGGGCCAGCTCGGGGGCCTCGTCGAGCAGGCGCTCGGCCAGCAGCAGCCAGTCGAAGGCCTCGCCCGCGATGAGGTAGTCGTAGGTGCGCCCGTCGCGCGTTTCGGAGGGCGCGCGCCAGCGCCCGATGGCGTCGAGCAGCGCCTCGAACCAGTGCGCGCCGCCGCGCACGTCCTCGCGGAAGCGCGCGATCGCGTCGTCCCGGGCGAGGCGCCCGTCGTCGCCATCGCCGTCCGTCAGGGCCTCCGTCGCGGCGCTCTCGGTCGCGGACATACACGCCTATGATAACAGACGTCCGCTGGAGCGGAAGCGCCTATGCCGGGGCGGGCACGGACGGTCGGGGCGTGCGCTCGCCGCCCTCCCGCACGAGCATCTCGTTCCCGTCCGTCCAGTGTCCGGTCTCGAGCACGAGCAGGGGCCGCCCGTGACGCAGCGCGCGCCGCCCGGCGTCCAGCGTGCCGCCACGCTCGCCCGCCTCGATCAGCTGCATCTCTTCGGCGAGGAGCACGATCGTCTCGTTCCGCTGCATCGCCTGCCAGGTCCGCCAGCGCGCCGAGGGACGGAACTCGGAGAGCACGAGGAGCCGCCCGTCCTCGATCACGGGTTCCAGCCAGCGCGCCGTCCAGCGCTCCCAGCCCTCGGCGAGGACGCCGATGGCGGCGCCGCCGGCGTCGAGCGCGGCCCGCATCGCCTCACGATCGACGCCGCGCGCCAGCCCCGTGACGAGCACCGCGCCCGTTTCGGCGGCTTGCCTTCCAACGTCGGCGGCCACGTACAGCCCCTGCGGGCTCGCATCCCGCGAACCGCAGAGCCCGATGGCCGGCCTCTGGAGCAGCCTCGCATCGCCCTGATGCCACAGGATGGGCGGGAACGCCTTCATTTCGCGCAACGCATCGGGGTAGTCGGGCGAATTGAGGGTCAGCGGCGCGAAGGGCAGGGCGTCGTCCGGCGACGGGGGCCGGGCGCGCGCGCTCAGTTCGCGCAGCTCCGCCACGGGGAGCGCATCGTGCCGCTCGCGCCAGTCGCGCGCGCTGCACGGCATGACGACGGGCGCGCCCGCGTCGTAAGGCGCGCGCGGCTCGTTGAAGGAAAGCTGCTGGCTCGTGTCCATGTCCGTCTCCTTCATGTCTGGCTGTGGTGACGCCTGCTCTTCGTCACGGTCAGTGTGAGGATACGCTCCGCGCCGAGTGCCCGGCACTGGCGAGTGAGCTCGCGAATCGTCCCGCCCGAGTAGTAGAGGTCGTCAACGATGAGCACGGAATCGGAAAGGTCGTTGGCCTGAGTCTCAATCGCGCCCATTTGCCGCTCGCAGAGGGTCTGGAAGTCCCGTTCTCCAGAGGCCCTCTGGCCCTGCATGGTTCTTGCCTTGACGGTCCCCCACTTTGGGACGCCAAGCCGCTTCGCCAGGTCCCCGGCCAGCCAACCAGCGAAATCATGGCTGGAGGGAGGCGCGATGACATGACTCGCGGCACGCATCTCGGCGTGCAGGCGCACGATCCTGTACAGCATCCACGCGGCCTGGCGGGCGGCGGCGGGGTCGCCAATCCACTTGGCGCGGTACTCGATCTCCCCCGCTTCCGTTCGGACCCAAGGGTTCGGGTTCACCTGCCAGTCCAGCGCCAGGCACAGATCGGGGCATTCGTCCCCGTCCGTGTGGAAGAGGTGCGCCACGCCCAACACCGCCCGCACGCGCTCCTCCTGCTCCACGTCCAGCCCGCCGATGTGGAGGTGATGGCGTCCCTGCTCGCTCGACCGAACCCGGACAGTGCGCCCATCGAACGCACCGCTGAGCGCTTCCTCGGCCATGTGCGCATCCACCCGCAACTGCGGCTTCTCGCTCGAAAACGCGACATGAAGCCCGCCCCGCTCCGGGCGAACCTCGATGTCCCGCGGCTTGAGGACATACGGCTCCTGGCGCATCGGAACAACTGTACGCCCACGCCGCGCCACGCGCTACCCCGTCCGCGCTATGCTGCCCGCCGATGGACGCCATCATCGGGCACGAGGGCGTGCGGCGGGCGTTGCGCGGCATCGCCGCCATGGCCGAGCCGCCCCATGCGCTGCTGCTCGCCGGCCCGGCGCGCACGGGGCGCACGATGCTCGCGCTGGAGCTGGCCCGCCTGCTCAACTGCGAGCGCGAGACGCTGGCCGAGCGCCCCTGCGGCGAGTGCCGCGCCTGCCGCCTCACCGGCGAGCGCGCCCACCCCGACGTGCTCCACCTGGAGCCGGGCGACGCCTTCTGCCGCGGCGGGGGCGGCCACCAGCCCCACCCGGGGTCGCGCGACATCCGCATCTGCCAGGTGCGCGGCCTCATCGAGTCCGTCTCGCGCTACCCCTTCGAGGGGCGCTGCCGCGTGATCGTCATCGAGCCCGCCGAGCGCATGGGGCTGGAGGCCGCGAACACGCTGCTGAAGACGCTGGAGGAGCCGCCGCCCGCCACCGTGCTCGCGCTCGTCAGCGCGGCGCCCGAGGCGCTGCTCGAAACCATCCGCAGCCGCTGCCGCCTGCTGCCCGTCGCGCTCGTGCCCGACGAGGCCATCGCGGCGGGGCTGCGCGAGCGGGGCTTTCCCCCCGAGGTCGCGGAGCGCGCCGCCGCCGAAAGCCGCCGCCGTCCCGCCGACGCCCTCGCCTTCGCCGAGCAGCCGGACCTCATGGACGACCGCGGGCGCCTGCTGGAGCGCTGCGCGGCGGTGGCGGCGGACGGGGCCGCCGCGCGCATGGTCTACGCGGGCGACCTCGCCGAGCGCTGGCGGCGCGACCGCGAACCGGTGCTCGCCGAGCTGGACTGCTGGGAGTCGTTCTGGGAGGAGCAGCTGCGCGGGGACGCCTCCGCCCCCGGCGAGCGTGCGCGCGGGGCCCTCGCCGCCCTACGCGCCGTGGCCGGGGCGCGCCGCGACCTGGAGGCGCAGGTGACGGCGCGCATGGCCCTCGAACTCATGCTGCTGCGCTTCCCGGCGGGTACACTGGCGGGGGCGGACGGCCGCGAACCCGCCGCCGACGGGAGCGAGCCCGCGCCATGACCGACCCGCGCCAGAACGTCGCCGGCCTGCGCTTCGGCGCCGCCGGGCCCATTGAGTACTTCCACGCCGCCGGGATGCGCCTCGAGGTGGGCGAGTCCGTGGTGGTGCAGACCAGCCGCGGCCCCGAACTGGCGCGCGTCGTCGTCGCCCCCGACCAGGTGGTCGTGAACGAGCTGGGCGAGGACGCCCCGCGCCCCATCCTGCGCCTCGCCGCCGAGGAGGATCTGCGCCGCGCGGACGAGCTGGACGAGCGCGCCCGCGATCTCCTGCCGGAGGCGCGCGAGCTGGCCGCCGAGACGGGGCTGGAGGGCCGCGTGGAGCGCGCCCGCTTCACGCTCGACGGCGAGCGCCTCGCCTTCCTCGCGGGCGGCGAGGGGGGCGCCGGGGAGCGCGAGTTCACGCGCCGCGCCGGACGCCGCTGGGGCGTGCGCGCCTCGGTGCGCCGTCTGGGCGCGCGCGAACGCGCCCGCGAGGCGGGCGGCTACGGCATCTGCGGGCGCGAACTGTGCTGCTCCAGCTGGCTCTCCACCTTCCCCGCCGTCTCCATCCGCCTCGCCAAGGACCAGGAGCTGTCGCTCAATCCGGAGAAGATCAGCGGCCTCTGCGGACGCCTCCTCTGCTGCCTCTCCTACGAGGAGGATGGCTATCGGGAGATGCGGCGCTCATTGCCCCGCCTCGGCCAGCGCTGCAGCACGCCCACGGGCGAGGGCAAGGTGGTCGGCCTCAACGTCCTGCGCCGCCGCGTCACCCTCGACGTGGGCGGGCGGCGCGTGGATGTGGGTGAGCGCGACCTGGGGCTGGTCGTGCGCTGGGATCCCTCCAGCCGCGCCGCCGACCCGCCCCCCGCCATCACGCGCGAGGAGGCCGTCGCGCAGGGGCTGATCGAGCCGGACGAGCCCGCCGCGCCCGCGCCGGAGACCGTCGCCGCCATGCCCGAGGCCGCGCCCATCTCGCTCGGCGGCGAGGGCCGCGAACGGTCGGGCGCGAAGAGACGGCGGCGCGGGCGCGGCGCATCGCGCTCCGGCGACGGCAGTGCGAACGAAAGCCGCGTCTATCGCCGCCCGTCGGGGGAGCGCCCCGCCGGGGGCGACGGCGCTCCGCGGGCGGACGGCGGCGCGAACGCCGAGGGCCGCTCCCGCCGTCGCAGGCGCAGGCGGCGTCGCGGAGGCGGCGGGCAGGGCGCGGACGGCGCGTAGCTTCCGCGCGTTCCGTTGCGTTCGCGCGGCCCGCTCCGTAGCGTGCGGCCCGCGAGGAGGATGCCATGAGGGAGTTCGCGGGCAAGGTGGCCGTCGTCACCGGCGGCGCCAGCGGCATCGGCCTGGCCATGGCCCGGCGCTTCGCCGCCGAGGGCATGAAGCTGGCCATCGCCGACATCGAGGAGAGCGCGCTCGCGCCCGCCGCCGAGGCGCTGCGCGCGGACGGCGCGGAGGTGCTCGCCGTGCCCACCGACGCGGGCGACGCCGCCTCCATGGACGCCCTCGCCGAGCGCGTCTTCGACCGCTTCGGGACCGCCCACGTGGTCTGCAACAACGCGGGCGTGGGCATCCGCGGGCGCATGTGGGAGCTGGGCGTGAACGACTGGGAGTTCGTCCTGCGCGTCAACCTCTGGGGCGTCATCCACGGCGTGCGCGTCTTCACCCCCCGCCTCGTCGAGCAGGACGAGGGCCACGTGGTCAACACCGCGTCCATGGCCGGGCTCGTCTCCGTGGCCGGCGTCGGCCCCTACAACGTGAGCAAGCACGGGGCCGTCACCCTCTCCGAGACGCTCTCCGCCGAGCTGCGCGACGCGGGCTCGAAGGTCGGCGTCTCCGTCCTCTGCCCGGGGATCGTGGCCACGAACCTGCGCGACTCCGAGCGCAACCGTCCCGCCGCCCTGCGCGAGCTGGACGCCGCGGCCCTGCGCGACCGCGCCGAGCGCACGCCCGGCTTCAGCGCGCCCAACGCCATGCCAGCCATCGCGCCCGAGCTGGCGGCGGAGCACGTGCTGGAGGCCATCCGCGAGGGGCGCTTCTACATTCTCACGCACGAGGACCACGAGGGGGCCATCGCGCGGCGCATGGAGGCCATCCTCAACGACGGCCAGCCCGACATCGTGCGCTCGACGGTGTTCGCGGGCGCGGGCCGCCCTCCGCGCTAGCGGTCGGCGCGCTCGCCCGCGAACGGCGCGCCCTCTCAGCGCTCACTGCCCGTCGGGGATGACGAACTCCACCGCCCAGAGCTGGCCGCTTTCGTCGTACTGGCCCGTGCGGATGGTGGCGACGGGATAGTCGGGCAGGCGCGCGACCGCAACGCAACTCCCATCCACGCGCCCCCCGCTCCGCCCCAAGGTGAAGTCGAGGTTGTCGAAGCCGTGCTCCCGCCGATGCGCGGGCAGGTCGGCGGCATCGACCGGTTCCACGTGGAGGAAGAAGCGCGCGATGCCGTCCTCCGCCGGGCATCCGTCCCTGACGTACGTCAGCGCGCGTCCGTCGCGGTAGACGTCGTAGAAGGCGCGGGCCAGCGGCTCGCTCGCCAGCGCCACGCGCCGCGCGCGCGCCAGGTCGGACGGCGAGGGAGTGACGATCCGCCCGTCGGGCGTGAACTCCACTTCCCAGTGGATGCCGGCGTCGCTGAACAGGCCCGTGTGGATGCTGGCGATGGGGTAGCCGGGCAGGCGCGCCACCGCGATGCAGTTCCCGTCGATGCGGGCCCCGAAGGGGAAGTCCCGATTGTCGAAGCCGCGCCCGGAGGGCAGGTCGCCAGCGTCGACGGGCCAGACGTGCAGGAAGAAGCGCCTCCCGGAGGCGGGAGGCGCCGGGCAGCCATCGTGGAGGTACGTCAGCTGGCGCCCGTTGCGGTGGATGCGCCAGGCGGAGCGCACCAGCGGCTCGCCGCTGGCCAGCGCCGCATCGCGGAAGCCGCCGAAGTACGCCACCGGATCAATCATGCAGTGGAAGGTGGTAGCGTAGATGCGGTTGACGTGGGAGATGGGGGCGGGCGGGACGGGAGCGGAGCATCCTTGGATGTGGAGGTTGTAGAAGTTGCGCTCCCCGGAGCGGAAGTCCAGCGTCTCCACGATCCGCTCCCGATCGTCCGCCGGGAGGATCGCCCGGTACCGTTGCAGGGAATCGAGCGAGAGGAAGAGGTTCCCGGAAGGGTGGTCCCGGACGATGTCGTGAAGAAGGCGCTGGCCAGCCATCCTCCAGAAGTTCATGGTCCAGGAGGAGTTCAGCCGTTCCGGGGTGGTTCGGTCCACGAGGAAGTTGAAGTAGTTGTTCTGGTGCGGGTGGATGCGAACCAGGGAGACGGCGGCCACGGCGATGGCCGCGGTCGCCAGCGCGTACGCCATCGCCCGCGGCCATCGCCCGCGCGCCGCCGCCAGCTGCTGAAGCCCCGCCACCGCCAGCAGGCACAGGGGCGCGTACAGGAAGTACAGGTGCCGCCAGCCGTGGTGGATGTTGTTCCCCAGAACGAAGACGGCCAGGACCGTGACCGCGGGCAGGGCAATCAACAGCAGGCCGAAGCGCAGCGGGGCGTCGCGGAGGATGTCGCGCGGGCGGCGCAGCCCTCCCCACGCCAGCGCCACGGCTCCAATGGAGGCCAGCAGGAGCGTGGCGGGCGGCGTCGTGATCCCCACCCAGACGGGCACGTAGTCGAACGGAGCCCCGTCCTCCCGGGAGTGCAGCCGCTCCCCGCGGAAGAGGTTGACATGCGAGGTCGGGTGATTGTCGAACGCCCGGATGAGCTCCAGGCTCTCCCCCGCGGGATCGGTCCAGAGCCCGGGCAATGAAGCGTAGTACGTGAGTACGGCGGCCAGCGCGAAGACGCCTCCCGTCAACAGCGCGCGCCTTGCGTCCCCCGGATCCAGCGCGCGCAGCGCCAGCACGGCGGCGAAGAGAACGACGCCAAAGATGCGGAGGTTGATGAGCAGGCCCACGCCCACGCCGCACAGCAGGAAAGCGCCCAGTGTGTCCCGGCGGAACGCGCGATGCACGAGATAGAGCGAGACCATGAACATGACGAGGAAGGGAACGTCCTTGGAGTTGAAGAACGAGTGCGCGTAGAGGAGCGGGTGCAGCAGGAACAGCGCCAGGGCGATCAGCGCCAGCGCCCTGCTCCCGAACAGCCGCAGCGCGAGCAGGTAGCAGAAGACGCCGCCCGCGAGGAAGAACAGGTGCGTGAGCAGGTGCCTGCTGAGCCAGATGTCGCGCTCGTCGCCGAGGCCGCGTTCGACGAGCGCGAGCGGCGCCTCGAAGACCGCGCCGTAGTAGCGGTCGGGGATGTGGGACAACTGCAACCGATCAAGGGCGCGTTCGCCATCGCCCGCGAGGTAGTCGAGTGCCGCGTTCCCGAAATCGCGCTGCTTCGGTCCGTTCCACGCGATGGCGTAGTCGTCGACCACGCGCGCGCCAGCCAGCAGGAAAACGGCGCAGACCAGCGCCAGCGGCCAGTGCGCGACGGCCAGCCGCCGCACCGTGGGGCCGACGGCGTTCACGAGCGAGGGCGGGGAGCCGCGACGGACATCAACGCATCATTGTACCCGCGACCAGCCGGGCGGCACGGGGATGGCGGGCTGGTCACGCGCGCAGTCTACCGCGCCGCGCCCCCACGGGAGACCCGTCACTCTCCCCTCAGCCGCGCGCGAGCGCGGCGCTCTCCTCGCCCGCGCGGGCGCTCTCCTCGGCTAGAATGGGGCGGCGGAGGCTCGCCCATGGACTACGAGACCATCCTCTACGAGGTCGAGCGCGGGCGCGCCCGCATCACGCTCAACCGCCCCGAGAAGCTGAACGCGCTCTCCATCCAGCTGCAGGAGGAGCTGGGCCACGCGCTCTGGGCCGCGGACGACGACATGCGCGTGCACGCCGTCATCCTGCGCGGAGCCGGGCGCGCCTTCAGCGCGGGCTACGACCTGACGCCGCGCAACCCCGAGCCGCGCGCCCCCGACGATACCTCGCGCGAGGGCCTCAGCTTCGACGACGACGCCTGGCGCATGGAGCGGGGGCAGCGGCTGCGCATGGCCCTCTTCGACATGCACAAGCCCGTGGTGGCGCAGATCCACGGCTACTGCGTGGCGGGCGGCACGGACGTGGCCCTGCTCTGCGACATGATCGTCGCCGCCGATGACACGCTCATCGGCTTCCCGCCCGCGCGCGCGCAGGGGGCGCTGCCCAACAACATGTGGCTCTACAACGTGGGGCCGCAGTGGGCCAAGCGGCTCATGCTCACGGGCGACTTCGTCTCCGGCGCGGACGCCGCCGCCATCGGGCTGGTGATGAAGGCCGTGCCCGCCGACCTGCTGGAGGCGGAGGTGGAGGGGCTGGTCGACCGGCTGGCCATGATCGACCCGGAGCTGCTGGCCGCGAACAAGCGCATCATCAACCTGGGGCTGGAGCTGATGGGGGCGCGCACGCTGCAGCGGCTCGCCACGGAGAACGACGCGCGCGCCCACCTCGCGCCCAGCGTGGCCGAGTTCGCGCGGCGCTCGCGCGAACAGGGCCTGAAGGCCGCGCTCCAGTGGCGCGACGCCAGGTTCGGCGACCAGCGCGCGCTCGTGGGCCGCCCCGAAATCCGCGACGAGCGCGGCTTCTTCCGCGACGGGCCCGACGGCCAGTGACCCTGAAGGCCACGTCCATCCTCGCCGTGGCCGCCATCTGGGGCGCGTCCGTCGGGGCGGTGGCGGTGCAGCGCGACGCCTGGTGGGCGCTCATCTTCGCCGCCCTCGCCAGCGCCGCCGTGGGGCTGGGATTCCGCCGCAGCCTCGGCCTGCCGCGCGTGGCCGCCATCGCCGGCGTCTGGGCGGGCGCTGCCATCGTCGTCGCCGGGGACGCCGCCGCCACGTGGGTGACGGTCTTCGCCTTCCTCGCCACCGCCGCCACCGTGCACGGCTTCATGCGCCGCGACGCCTGGGCCGCCGGGATCGCCATCGCCTTCGTCTGGCTGGCGGCGGCGCTGGCGGTGACGGCGACGGAGGGCGGCGCCTGGATCTGCGTGTTCGCCTTCCTCACGGGGGCCGTGAATGCGAACGCGGCCTCGCGCGTGGGGAGCGCCGCCGCCGTGCTCTGGTGGGCGCTGGCCGCGCTCCTCATGGTCCTGCTCGACGGGGCCCACTGGCTGGCCGCGCTGGCCTTCGTGCTGGGGGCGCTGCGCTTCGGCGTCTCCCTCTGGCGCGCGCCCTCGCGCATCGAATGGGACTTCCGCGCGGACGACGACGGCGCCATGGCGGGCAGACCCCCGCGGGGCGGCGCCCGTCGGTGAGCGTCGCGCTGGGGGCCCGGCGGCTGGCCGCCGCCCACTGGGCGCTTTGGGTCGTGCTCGCGCTCTTCCTGCTCGTGGCCGCGTTCACCATCGACGATTACCTTGTTTGGGGGGACACGCGCTACCAGCGTGCGGTCGGCAACGCCGCCCTTGATTACCTCGCGGGAGACGGGGAACGCGCCTTTGATCAGCTGATTGTCCCCCACGACCGCTACTACGGCTCCGCCTTCGAGGCCCCGCTCGCGCTCCTCGAACGCATCATCGGGGAGTCTATCGTAGCAAGGCATCTGACCACGCACCTGTTCTTCCTCGGTGGCGGCGTCTTCTGCTACCTGCTCGTCCTGCGCCTGTTCGGGAGCAGGACGTTGGCGCTCATCGCCATGGTTCTGTTCCTGCTGCATCCACGCATCTACGCGTACTCTTTTGTCAACTCCAAGGACGTTCCCCTCCTCGTCATGTTCATGGTCTCGCTCTATCTCGTGCATCGCGCGTTCCGCCGGGACACGGTGGGCGCCTTCCTGCTGTGCGGGGTGGGCGTGGGCCTGCTCGCCAACATCCGCATCATGGGGCTCGTGCTCCTTGCCGCCGTGCTCGCCCTGCGCGCGCTGGACCTGGCGCTCGCCGGAAGCGTCGGGGAGCGCCAGCGCGTAGCGCTGACGGGAGGGGTTTTCGCGCTGGCCACCGTGCTCACGTACTATGCCTCGTTGCCAGTGCTCTGGACCGATCCGGTCGAGCGGTTCACGGAACTGATCCGGACGCTCGGCTCTCATCCCTTCAGGACGTTGACCAACGTGTTCCAGGGCGTGGACCTGCAGGGGCGGGATGGTGTTCCGTGGGACTACGTTCCCGTGTGGGTGGGGATCACGACCCCGCCAGCCACGCTCCTGCTCGCCGTGGTCGGTGTCGTTTCGCTGGCGTGGCGGGGATTGCGTCGCCCACGCGACATCCTCCGCGACGGCCCGTTGCGCTTCGGTTTCCTGCTGGCGATCCTGCCCGTGGGTACGGTGGCCGCCATTGTCGTCTCTGGAAACAACATCTACGATGCCTGGCGACAACTCTACTTCCTCTATGCGCCGGTGCCGATCCTTGTCGCGGTCGGGATTCACTGGATCGCATCATCTCCCGGTAGATTCCGTGGAATGAGCGTCTATGTGCTGACGGCAACCGGAATCACCGTCGCCATCTTCTCCATGGCGCGCATTCATCCATACCATGTTTACCACTTCACGTTTTTGGTGGACAGGTCCACGCCGGAGAGTCTGGCTTATTATCATATTTCCTGGTGGATGAGCGTGGATCGTGCTTTGGAGAAAGGCGATGCATCATACCGAACAAGCTCGAATAACATCAATTCTGAAAATGTCTTCTTCAACTTTATCTATCCATCGTTATGCTCGTATCTCAAAATTCCCGGATTGTATTCCGTTCAGGTCTATACCACTACCATGTCCTGCGTAGTAAACCCTGATACGTACGTCCAAGGCATCCGGAATAAAACGCTTAACGCTGATCCGTTGGTGCGCTCATTCTTCGACATCTATCGCGAAGGGATGAATCTGTTCTATGTCAGGGAGATGTGCGGCGCGGATGACGTTTCCCGGGGATTCATCCTCCATGTTTTCCCTGTTGACACTGGTGATCTCCACTCCTCCCGCAGGCAGTACGGCTTCGAGAACTACGATACCCGTCTGTGGCGTACCGCGGTGCGGTTCGGGGAAACCTGCGTTGCCTTCGCGCGTCTGCCCGACTACCCCATCTCGCACATCCGCACGGGGCACCGCGGCGACGAGGCTCCTCTCTGGGAAGCCATGCTGTGGTTCGACGGCCAGGAGCCGCGTGCGCCCCTGGACTACGCGGAGGCGCGACGGAAGGCGGTGGCGGGGGAACCGCTGGCGCGCTCGTTCTTCGACGTGTACCTCGTGGGGCGTGCGCTGACGTACCTGCGGGACGAGTGCGCGGACGAGGATGTCGCCCCGCGGTTCTTCCTCCACATCGTTCCCGACGATGTCGGGAATCTGCCCCGGCATCGACGGGAGCATGGCTTCGAGAACCTCGATTTCGTCTTCACGGGCTCGGGGGCGCGTTCGGGCGGGAGCTGCGTCGCCGTCGTCCCGCTCCCCGATTACCCCATCGCCTCCATCCGCACCGGCCAGTACGACGAGGCGGGGCGGCTCTGGTCGGTGGAGTTCGCGCTGCCGGACGGGCAATGAGCGCGGGACGCCGGGGCCTCCGTTCGCTAGGATGGGGCCGTGCCCGAACGCGACGACGACTGGATCGACGACGAGTGGGACGGCGACGAGGAAGCGTTCGCGCCCGGACCGGACGAGCGCGACCGCGACCTGCTCGACGGCAGCTGGGAGGAGCGCTACTACGCGGGCCGCGCCCGTCGTCGCGACTGGAGCGCCGTGGGCGTGGGGATCACGCTGCTGATCCTCCTCGCCCTGGTGCTGCCCATCCTGCTGGTGGCGCTGCGCTGATGGCGGAGGGCGCGCTCGCTGGCCGCGCGGCCGCCGTCGTCGGCGGGGGCGACGCCCACCACCGCGCCGTGGCCGTGGCCGCCGCCGAGGCGGGCGCCTCCCTCGCGCTCGCCACCTTCAACGCCCTGCCCGCGCAGGAGTACGCCGTGCACTCCATCGCCAACGAGGTCTGGGCCATCGGGCGCGAGCACCTCGTCGAGGTCATGGATGCCTCCGCTCCCGACGCGGTGGGGGCCTTCGCCGCGAAGGCGTGGCAGCGCTTCGGGGCCTGCGACGCGCTGCTCGTCGTCTCCACCCTGCCGCGCCCCGGGGCGGACGCCCCGGTGGAGGAGAAGCGCGCCTTCGCGGGACGCCACCGCGCCCCCCTGCTGGCGGCGCAGGCCTTCGGCCAGCTCATGCGCGAGCGCGGCGCGGGCGCCATCGTCTTCGTCGCGCCGGAGCGCGATCCCGCTGACGCGAAGGCGCTGAACGCCGTGCTCGCCGCCCATCTGGGCGCGGGCGGGCCGCGCATCGTCGTGGTGGGTCGCGACGCCCCCGCGCCGGACGAAGCCGCGACGGGTGCGCTCGCCGCCCTCGCGCCGCCCTCCACGCCCTGCTGAGCGTGTCACACGATGCTTCGTCGCGGTTCCCTGAACGCTCCATGAGCATGCTGCTTCCGGTTGGGCGGATGGCCGTGGCGCACTGGGCGCTGCTCGCTGTTTGCGCGCTCTTCCTGTTCGTGGCTGCATTCGTCGTCCTGGACGACTACGGCATTTCGGGGGATGGGAAGGCTCAGCGCGCAATCGGCTCAGTGGCGCTCGATTACCTCGCTGGAGAGGGCGAACGCGCCTTCGAGCGGCTCTGGTTCGACCATGACCGCTATTACGGTCCGGGCTGGGAATTAGTGCTCGTACTCGTCGAGCGCGGGCTTCGCCTGGAGGACAGCCGGGACATCTGGCTCAGCAGACACTTTCTCACGCACCTGTTCTTCCTGGTGAGCGGCGCATTCTGTTATTTGCTCGTCTACCGGATCCTGGGGAGCAGGATGCTGGCGCTCGTCGCCATGATCCTGTTCCTGCTGCATCCGCGCCTCTATGCGCAGTCCTTCATCAACTCGAAGGACTTGCCCTTCCTCGCGATGTTCATGATCGCGCTCTACGTCACTCACACTGCCTTCCGGAGGGACACGCTGGGAGCCTTCCTGCTTTGCGGGATGAGCGTGGGTATTCTCGTCCATCTTCGTATCATGGGAGTCATTCTTTTCGCTGCCGTGCTGGCCATGCGCGCCCTGGACCTGGCCCTTGCCCGAGATCGGCAGGGCCGTGTGCGCATGACACTGACGATGGGGGCGTTCACGTTAGCCGCCCTGCTCACCTGCTACGCCCTGATGCCTTCCCTCTGGACCGATCCGGTCGGGCGATTCGGCGAGCTCTGGAATGTCCTCTCGAACCACCCGAACCCCGCATATAACCTTTTTCGCGGCGAGTCTTTGTATGCGCCGGATGGGCCTCCATTCGACTACATCCCCGTCTGGATCGGAATTACGACACCGCTGGTCGTGCCTCTGCTCGCGATGGTCGGCGCGGCTGGGCTGATCTGGCAGGGGATGCGTCGTCCGGGCGGCATTCCGCGAAACACGTCGCTGCGCTTCAGCCTGCTGTTGCTGTTCCTCTTCGTCGCGCCGATCATTTACATTCCGGCGGCCGGGAACAATCTCTATCACGACTGGAGACAGGTTTCCTTCCTGTATGCTCCGCTTGTCCTGCTCGCGGCCGTGGGGGTTAAGGGGGCTCTTTTCGTTTGTGGAGAATGGCGGATGCGAGCGGGCGTCTGGGTCTTGATGGGGGTGGGAGTGGCTGTCATAATTGTTTCCATGGTGAAAATACATCCTCTGCATCCCAGTTACTTCAACACCTTGGTGGATCGGACCACGCCGAACAGACTCATATCGCAATATCCACTGGGGGGCTGGGAACAGGATTACTGGATGTTGCTCCGCGATATTGTCGATGACCATCCGGAACAGCGAATCTTTGTGACCGAACCGTCGCTCCTGGCACAGGCGGCTCTACTCCCCACATCAGAGAGAAAATGGATTTCCTCAAACGTTGATGCAATCTACAGTGGTGCGTTTTACTCCGATCATCCCGTTTCCGGGCAGACATATACGAGCCGGATATACAATAATAATCTTGCGTCCTTCAAGGGAATGCAGGTGGGGCCCGGTGGGGCGGCGGAAATCATTCAGGAAGCTCTTGCTGACGAACCGGTGAACACCATCCATCCCTCCACCCAAGGCTCCTTCTGGCTTCATGATAATGCGATCATCTTTGTGATGAAGGACTGCTCGAGGGAATATCTGATTGGACACGCTCTCATCCATCTTTATCCCCGTGACCCAACCGCCCTCTACGGACGACCCGTGAGGCTGGGATTTGTCCAGTACGTGGTCAGGATCACGCACCGCCAGAAACTCGACGATGGACGCTGTGCGGTGGTATTCCTTCTGCCCGACTACCCTGTTGTTCGCGCGAATGCTTTCCATCGCAGATACGACGACCGCCCCAGCCTCTGGAACGCATGGTTTGGCTTCATGCCTCCGCTCGATGAAGCGGTGCTGGCGCGGGATCCCGCAGCCAGCTCGGTCTTCGATGTGTACCTTGACGATAGCGTGCTCGTCTACGTTAAGAATGATTGTACTGATGTGGAATCTGACACTTATTTCTTTCTCCACCTGTTTCCGGAAGCATCTGAAGATCTGCCTTTGTATCGTCAGCAGCATGGCTTCGATAACCTCGACTTCCGGTTTTGGCAATACGGCTGGAAATCCGGTGATCGCTGTATCGCGAGGGTTCCCTTGCCCGTCTACCCCATCGTCAGCGTCCGCACGGGCCAGGACGACGCGACCGGGGAGATATGGACGGCGCAATTCCCCCTCGTGGATGCGTATGCCGCTCTGGCATCACTGTCCGGCGAACCCGTGGCCAGTTCCGCGTACGACATTTACCGTGAGGGGCGCACGCTGACGTACGTACGGGAAGGGTGTATGGATGACGACACCGTAGCGCCGTTCTTCCTCCACGCTGAGCCGGTGGATGTCGCCGACCTGCCCGCTCCACGGCGGGAACACGGCTTCGCCAACCTCGACTTCTCCTTTGTGGCGCGTGGGGCGCGCATGGACGGGAAATGTGTGGCCGTCGTTCCCCTGCCCGCCTACCCCATCGCCAGCGTCCGCACGGGCCAGTACGACGCGACGGGGCAGCTCTGGAGCGTGGAGTTCGCCCTCCCCGACCGGGAGTGAGCGCCCTTCCGTTCGCGTACAATGGCCCGCCGATGACCGACGCCGACGCCCTGCCGCCGCCGCTCGCGGGCGAGGTCGCGCCTGAAATGAACATGGCCGTGGCCGGGCCTGTCTGTGGGCGCATCCCGTGAGCGTCGCGCTTCCGGGCTGGCGGCTGGCCGTTACCCACTGGCCGCTGCTGATCCTGTGTGCGCTCTTCCTGCTCGTGGCCGCGTTTGTGTTCGACGACTACGGTCCCTCGCTGGATGCATGGCACCAGCGCCAGATTGGCATCACGACGCTCGACTACCTCGCGGGCGGGGGGGAGCGCGCCCTGAACCATGTGCATTTCCCCCATGATCGGTACTATGGCGCTGTTTTCGAGGTGCCGCTTGTCTTGGTCGAGCGCATACTCGGGCTGGAAGATACCAGGGATATCCTTCTGATCAGGCACTTTATCACGCACCTTTTCTATCTCATGAGTAGTATCTTCTGTTATGCACTGGTCTACAGGATCTTCAAATCCAGATACCTCGCACTGATTGCCGTGGCATTATTTCTTCTTCATCCACGCCTCTATGCACACTCCTTTTTTAACTCGAAAGACATTCCCTTCCTCTCGATGTTCATGATATCCCTCTACTTGGTCCATCGCGCCTTCCGGCGGGATTCATTGTCCGCTTTCATTATCTGCGGCGCTGGAATTGCCCTGCTCGTGAACCTTCGCATCATGGGGATCATTCTGTTTGGTGCCGTCCTCGGCCTCCGTGCGCTGGACGTAATCCTTGCAGGTAACATGGAGAAACGCAGATTGGAATTATTGACCACTGGATCGTTTGCCTTGAGCGCTCTTTTAACGTATTATGCCATTTCTTCATGGTTATGGATCGAACCAGTTGGAGAATTCATCAATGCATTCATAGTTCTATCCAATCATCCGTATGAAACTACGAACTTGTTCCGGGGGGAAATACTGGATGCCCAAGATGGTATCCCTTTGGAGTACATCCCTGTTTGGATAGGAATTACCACTCCTCTGTTTGTGATAGCAGTGGCATTGGTTGGATTATTCTGGATTATTCTGAAAGGAATTCGTTACCCCATTTACGTCGTATATCCTGCGCATATCAGGTTTCAATTTCTAGTCATTATTCTTGCTGTCTCTCCGATTTTAATTATCACTTTGACGCAAGTGACTGTGTATAGCAATTGGAGGCAAGTATACTTCTTGTATGTCCCCATATTGCTTCTCTCGGTTTTCGGGATCTACTGGATCATATCCCATATAAAATCCAAACAATTGTGGAGGCGAATGGTCATGCATATGATAATGATAATGCCCGTCATTGTCATGCTTCTTTCTCTGGCACGAATACACCCTCTGCAAGACAATTATTTCAACGCAGTGGCAAATAGGACAACTCCTGAATACCTGGTGAACCAGTATCACATGAACGACTGGCCTCACTATATTGGGCGAGTCTTGGAGGAGATTGTTAATGACCATCCGGAATCAAATATTTTCCTGCCTGCGAGGACATTTTATCAACACCACCTTTTCCTTCCCGCCGGGAAACGAATTCGGACGGTCAGCTCTCCTCGTATCTTTGCCAACGGGTTCTATGCTGATAACCCTGTCGTTGACCGGAACTATGTGACAAGACTCTACAGTAATACACTTTCCGTAATCAGTGGACAGTACCTTAATGCTGGAGATTCTCGTGAAGCTATTATCCGCTCAATCTTGTCCATCGATCCTGTTGTCCGTTCTGACTTGCACGATATTCATCTTCATGAACCCATCATAGTATTTGTTAAACGTGAATGTTACTCGGAAAATCTGACCAATTATATCTACGTCCATATCTTTCCGAGCAGCCTCGAATTTCTTCATAAAACCACCAGAAGGCAAGGGTTTGACAATTATGATTTTCAAATACTCTCCAACTCTGTCGAGTATGATTTTCAGATAATGAACAGCCGTCTTATTCGGAATGCTCGATGCATATTCCCCATTCTCCTTCCTGACTACCCGGTGGTTGGCATTCGAGCTGGCGGCTACGATGGATCCTGGCAATTGTGGATAGATGTGGAACCGATCGATGCCTCTCAAATGGAAGTGGCCGGTGATCTCCTTTCCAGCTCCATCTTCGACATTCATTGGGATGGTGATGCGTTCACCTACGTTAAGGATGGATGTACGGATAACGAGGCTGGGACTCAGTTCTTCCTCCATGTCTTTCCGGATGACCCCGACGATCTGCCGTTCTATCGCAGGGAGTACGGCTTTGATAACCTTGATTTCCTGCTCCGCCAGCGCGGAGGCAGGGCCGATGATCGCTGTATCGCGAGGGTTCCCCTGCCCGCCTACCCCATCGCCAGCGTCCGCACGGGCCAGTACGACGCGACAGGGCAGCTCTGGAGCGTGGAGTTCGCCCTCCCCGACCGGGAGTGAGCGCCCTTCCGTTCGCGTACAATGGCCCCCCGATGACCGCCGCCGACGCCCTGCCGCCGCCGCTCGCCGACGTGGTCGCGCTGGAACTGGCCACGGGCGTGGCCGGGCCCTTCTGCGGGCGGCTGCTCGCCGACCTCGGCGCGCAGGTGGTCAAGGTGGAGCCCCCCGGGGGCGACCCGGCGCGCGCCGAACTCCCCCTCGTCGAGGACGAGAGCGCCTTCTTCGCCTGGCTGGCGGCGGGCAAGCTCGGCGTCGCGCTCGCGCTCGACGACCCGCGCCTCGAACGGCTCGCGGCGCGCGCCGACATCGTCGTCCACGGCGAACGCGGGGCCGCCGCCGACCGCCTCGAGGAGCGCCTCGCCGCCGCCGACCGCGCCGTGGTCGTCTCGCTCTCGCCCTACGGACGCAGCGGCGCGCGCGCCCACTGGCACGCGAGTCCCTTCACCGAGTACGCCACGGGCGGCTACCACTACTTCGGCGGCGACCCCGAACGCGAGCCGCTGGCGCTGCCCGGCCACCAGGCCGCCTTCCACGCGGGCGCGCACGCCGCCGTGGGGGCGCTCGCCGGGCTCTGGCGCGCGCGCGCCACGGGGTGCGGCCAGCGCGTCGAAATCTCCCACCAGGAGGCCATGCTCAGCGACCACGCCTGGCTGACCACCATCTGGACGCATCAGGGCGAGGTGCAGCGCCGCGCGGGCGCCGCCTTCGTGCCCTGCGCCGACGGCTTCGTCTTCCTCTTCAACCTCGCGCCCTACCCCAACCTCTTCGTGCTCATCGAGCGCTTCGACCTGCTGGAGGACGAGTCGTGGGCGGACCCGCTCGTCTGGACCGCGCGCTTCGGCGAGGTGGTGGACGCCTTCGCGGAATGGACGAAGGCGCGCCCCAAGCGGGAGATCTACCACGCCGCGCAGGAGCTCCGCATCGCCGTCACGCCCGTGAACACGATGGCCGACGTGGCCGCCAGCGAGCAGCTGGCCGCGCGCGACTGGTTCGGCGCGCTGCGCGTGGGCGGACGCGACCTGCTCGCGCCCGGCCTGCCCTGGCGGCTGCCCGGCGGCGGGGATGCGCCCGTCGCGCCCGCCTCCGCCCCGGCCCTGGGCGAGCACACCGACGCCGTGCTCGCCGACGATTTCCCCTGGGCGAACGCCGCCGCGCCGCTGCCCCCGCCCGCTCCCGCGCCGTCCTCCGGCGACGGGCCGCGCGGGCCGCTCGCGGGGCTGCGCTTCATCGAGGTCACGGCCAACTGGGCGGGCCCCATCGCCGGGCGCCACTTCGCCGACCTGGGGGCCGACGTCATCAAGGTCGAACTGCACACGAAACCGGCCACGCGCGCCCTCGTCTACACGCCGCCCGACCTCTGGCCGGACCACTACCACCGCGCCGGCTACTTCAACAAGCTCAACCGCAACAAGCGCGCCGTCTGCCTCAACCTGGCCATGCCGGAGGGGCGCGACGTGCTGCTCGCGCTGGCGGCGCGGGCGGACGGGCTGATCGAGAACAACGCCGCCCGCGTCATGACCCAGCTGGGCGTCGGCTACGCCGTCCTGCGCGAGGCCAACCCGGGCCTCGTCATGTGCTCGATGGCGGGCTTCGGCGCGACCGGCCCGGAACGCCACTACTCCGCCTACGGCAGCAACATCGAGGCCATGAGCGGGCTCGCCAGCGTGCTCGGCTACGGCCCCGGCGAATACTTCGGCACGGGCAGCTACTATGCCGATCCGGTCACCGGCAACCTCGGCGCCGCGGCCACCCTCGCGGCCCTCCACGGACGCCGCGCGCACGGGCGCGGGCGCTGGATCGACATGTCCCTCTTCGAGGCGGTGCTGCCCTTCTTCGCGCAGGAGCTGCTCACCTTCGCGGCCACGGGCGAGGCGCCCGAACCGATCGGCAACGCCTCGCCCGTGTACGCGCCCCAGGGCGTCCATCGCTGCGCGGGCGACGACCACTGGCTCGCGCTCACCGTGCGCGACGCGGACGAATTCGCGGCCCTCGCGCGCGCCATCGGCAGGCCCGATCTGGCGGCGGAACCTTGGGCCGCCACGGTCGAGGGACGCCGCGCGCACGCCGCCGCCATCGATGCCGCCATCGGCGAGTGGACGGCCTCCCGCCCCGTGACCGCCGCCGCCGGGGCCCTGCAGGCGGCGGGGCTCGCCGCCGCGCCCGTCATGGCCAACTGGCAGGTCGTGAGCGACAACCACCTCCACGACCGCGACTTCTTCGTGCGCGTGCGCCACCCCGTGGCGGGCACGCACCTCTTCCCGGGCTTCCCCTGGCGCTTCGCGGAGACGCCCGCCGCCATCGTGCGCCCCGCGCCCCTCTTCGCTCAACAGAATAAGGAAGTGTTCTCCGACCTCCTCGGCATGGACGAGGCCGCCATCGAGGCGCTGTACGCCGCCGGGGCCACGCACGACGCGCCCAGCTACGCCGCCGGCAGCCTCTGATGCCGCCCGTGCGCGCGCTCCTGCCCGCGGACGCCCCCGCGCCCGACGGCCTCCCCGACGGCGTCGAGCTGCGCCGCTACGCCGCCGCCGCGGACGCGATTGCCGCCCTCGCCGACGCGGACGGGGACGCCGTGCTCTGCGCCGACGGCATCGACGCGGCGGACCTCGCGGACGTGGCCGCCGCCGTGCGCGCCGCGCCGGGAACCGTCGTCGAGGTGCGCAGCGCGCCCTGGGACGGCGAGACGCACTCGCCCCTGAGCGCGGCCTGCGCGGGCGTGATCGCGGGCTTCGGGCCGGACGGCGTGCGCGCCGCCGCCCTCCTGCTGCTGCGCGCCGCTCCCTAGCCCGCCCACTCGCGCACGGCTGCGAAGTTGACCGCGATCTCGCGTCCGCCAGCCAGCGCCTCCTGGTAGAGCGGTTCGTCTGCGGTGAGCAGCGGCGTTTCCTCGGATACCGCCCGCAGCAAGGCCGCGTCCGTCAGGCCGTGCCGGATGAAGGCGGGGGTTGCGGCCGCGTCCCCACTGGCGACCACCACTTCCTCATGCTCATTGATGATGGCGCGCAGTCCCGCCAGCAGCCTGGACCGCTCGGGCTCCCCGTGCTGGGCGAGCAGGTTGGACGCCTCGGTGAGCGTGTTCGGCATGACGAACAGCTGGTCCGCCGCATTGAAGAGATCCAGCAGCAGATCGTAGTCGGCGACGGTGTAGTCGTCCCGCAGCCGTCGGTGCCTGCGAATGATGTCCCTGTTAATGCTGCCAGCCACGAACAGCACGAGCAGGTTGGCATCGATGAAGTACCCCTTCGGGGGCATTAGTTCGCGATGGCGGGCAGGACGCGATCCTTGACGGACTTGACGTGACCGTCGCTGTCGATGTGGACAACCTTGCAGGAGCGCACGGCCTTCAGCCCGAGGTTCGCTCCCAGGTTGCCCTGCCGCTGCCACGGGCGCGAGAAGCTGAGCGTAATCTTCCAGACAGCCGCCCGCTCGTCGAACTCGACCTCTTCGAGCCCGATGTTCGTGATTTCCTCACTGGCGAACAGATCGCTGATGTACGCTCTCGCGCTCTCCGCTGCTTCCTTGAGATCCACGCGCCCCTCCGTCGCGCATCGGCGCGACGGATATAGTGTAGCACCCTTTCCTCTCCCACGCGCCGCGCCCTAGCCCGCGCGCAGCAGGGCGTCGAGGGCGGGGTCGCGCTCGGCGAGGGCATGGCCGCGCTCGGCCAGCTCCTTCACGGTGGCGCGCGCACGGCCCCCCAGCAACGCGCCCACCTCGGCGTGACTGCGCCCCCGCGCCCGCAGCGCCGCCGCCGCCACGGCGCGCGCCCGCGTGGCCTCCCGCGTGCGCGCGCGCCCCGTCAGCTCGTTCGCGTCGAGGGCGAAGTGGGCGGCGATGCGGTCGAGCGCCGCCCGCGCCGTCTCCGCGCCGCATTCGCGCAGCGCGGCGGCGCCGAGCGCGGCCACGAGGCGCGGCTCGTCCAGCTCGCCCTGCCGCTGGAGCGCCGCCGCCGCGTGCACGTTCCCCAGGATGGCGCGCGCCGACCCCGGACGGCCCGCCAGCAGGGCGATGCACCACGGCGGCAGCGACAGGCGCAGCTCGCGCAGGCGCGACTCGATGAAGGGGCGGCGCTCGGCGGGCGCGAAGGGCGCCACGTTCGCCACGAGGCCCGCCTCCAGCCGCGAGCTGAGCCGCTCCGGCAGCCCCAGCTCGCGCGGACGCGCCTCCGCGCCCAGCGCCGCCCGCCCTCCCGCGTGCGTCACCGCGTCGAGCGTGTGCAGCAGCTCGCGCAGCGTGCCCGGCTTGCCCGCGAGGTCGTGCAGGTCGTCCACGACGAGCAGGCGCACGCCGCGCACCGCGTCCTGGAAGGCCTCCACCGCGCCGTCGCGCAGGGCGCGCTGGTAGCGCGTGGTGAAGCCCTCGCCGCTGAGGCAGGCCACGGGCCAGCCCCGTTCGCGCGCGGCCCGCGCGACGGCGTGCAGCAGGTGCGTCTTGCCCGCGCCCGGCTCGCCGTGCACCACCACGGGGCTGATCGCGGGCGCGTCCGCGTCGGCCCCCTCCACGAGCCCCAGACAGCCGTCCAGCGCGAGGGCGTTGCCGCGCGAGCGGACGTAGCGCTTCAGCGTGAAGGCGCGGTTGATGCGCCCCAGCGCCGGGGCGTCGTCCGCGTTCGCCGGAGCGGCGCCGTTGGCCGCGGGCGCGGGCCGCGCGTCGCGTCCGGCGCCGGGCGCGACGAAACGCGCGGCGAGCGGCTCCCGCGCGAGCTCGCTGAGGCAGTGCGAGGCCAGCGCCGCGAGGTTCCCGTTCAGCCAGTCGGCGCGGAAGGCGGAGCCCGCCTCCACGGTGAGCGCGCCGCCGTCGCGGGCGATGGCGCGCGTGCCCCGCAGCCAGGTCTCGAAATTGGCGCGATTGACCTCGATCTGGAGCCGTCCCAGCGCCGCCTCCCAGAGGCGCGCCGCGTCCCGCGGATCCGATCCGTCGTGGTCCGGCACGTGCGCGCGCACTCCCCTCCGGGGCGCGCTGCGCCCGCGGCTGCGGCATCCGCTTGATTGGCTGCGGTGGGGCCGCGCCCCGTGGCGCGACCGGGGAGACACTAGCGCCCGCGGTTCGCGCGCGGCAACCGTTTCCGCCCCGCGACGCGCCCCTATTAACGCAGCTTTCACGGCGTCGGGCCGCTTATGGCGCGCGCGCCGCCGCTCCCTGCCGCACGTGGGGACGCGCCCGCGATTGACGCGCCCCGCGCGCGTCCGCCAGACTGGCGGCGAGACATGCCCGCCTCCCGCGACGCCTTCGACCGCCCCCTCCGCGACCTGCGCGTCTCCGTCACCGACCGCTGCAACTTCCGCTGCGTCTACTGCATGCCGAAGGAAGTGTTCGGCCCCGCCTTCAAGTTCCTCGACCGCGAGGAGCTGCTCACCTACGAGGAGATCGAGCGGCTGGCGCGGCTCTTCGCGGCCCACGGCGTGGAGAAGATCCGCATCACCGGCGGCGAACCGCTGGTGCGGCGCGACCTGCCCCGGCTCGTGCGCGGGCTGGCCGCCATCGAGGGCCCGCGCGACCTCACGCTCACCACCAACGGCGCCCTCCTGCCCGCGCAGGCGGGCCCCCTGCGCGAGGCCGGGCTGCGGCGCGTCACCGTCAGCCTCGACTCGCTCGACGACGCCGTCTTCCGCGCCATGAACGATGTGGACGCGGGCGTGGACGTCGTGCTCGCGGGCATCGACGCCGCGCGCGACGCCGGGCTCGCCCCCATCAAGGTGAACGCCGTCGTGCGCCGCGGCATGAACGACCACACCATCGCCGGCCTCGCCCGCCACTTCCACGGTACCGGCGTCATCGTGCGCTTCATCGAGTACATGGACGTGGGCGCCACCAACGGCTGGGCGCTCGACCACGTGGTCCCCGCCGCCGAGATCGTGGAGCGCATCGACGCCGTCCTGCCACTGGAGCCGGTCGACGCGAACTACCGCGGCGAGGTGGCGCGCCGCTACCGCTACCGCGACGGGGGCGGTGAAATCGGCGTCATCGCCTCCATCACCGAGCCGTTCTGCGGCGACTGCACGCGCGCCCGCCTCTCGCCCGAGGGATCGCTCTACACCTGCCTCTTCGGCGCGAGCGGCTTCGACCTGCGCACGCCCCTGCGCGCGGGCGCGAGCGACGCGGAGCTGTCGCAGGCCATCGGGCGCGTCTGGCGCGTGCGCGCGGACCGCTACTCGGAGCTGCGCACGGAGGCCACGAGCGGCCTCGCGCGCGTGGAGATGTCGCACATCGGCGGCTGAGCCGCCCCGCTCACTCCCGATATGCGTTACCGTAACTGCCGATGACCCCTGAAGAGCGACGGCAAGTCCAGGACGACACACGGGAGGCTGCGCTCGCGCGGCTGCTTGAACTGCAGCGCACGGACCGCAGAATTGGTCCCGATGCGACTGATGAGCATGGCAACCCGTATGAGCTCAAAACGACCACGAAAGGCTCGCTTGGCACGGGGCGGGATGTGGGCCGTCCCTATCTTGAGAGGATGAAGGCGCGTTACTGGGTTGTGGCGCGTGGGGAGCAGACGCAGTACACCTTCTCCTATCAAGACATTGTCTTCCTGCATCCCTCGGACCTCGGGGAATGGATCGCGGGCATTGAGCGAAGGCTGTCGGCCGATCTCGAGGTCGTCGATGCCGCGTACGAGGCTCTGGCCGGAACCGGCGCTCCCCATACCATGCTGGAGCGACTGCGAGCCATTGGCAACAGGGGCATAACGCTTAACAACCCCAAGATTTCGTGGAGTTACATCATTGAGCACGGGACGCGGTTGGGCGAAAACCCGTCGCTGGATCTGCGAGAGCTGGTTGCCGAGCGTCCTCTTTGACCCGGTGCCTGGAATTCCTGGGCCGGATGTGCGTCCATGCCCGGCAGGCCGCTTCCTTCTGGCTATGGGAGAGCGAGCGCCTGAAACGGTAGAGGAAAGCGGTCTTGATGTGAGCGTAGTCGGGATTCAACTGATCGTGGCCGCCATTGCTGCGGTGCGCGTTCCCGTGAAGCGTCCCGCCGCTCTTGCCCGTTTCCTCGAAATTGGCCGCGCGGTAGATCGTGCCTTCGTGATGAACGTCATCGGCCCACGACACGCAGGCGAGGATGTCAGGCAGGTGAGGATACTTGCCGTGCCAGTCCTGCCTGATGCGGCGGAGCGACATGCCAACGGCGCAGGTCGCAACCGAAAGAGCGTGGCTCCTGCCCTGCGAATCCACGATGCGCTCGCCTTGCACCTCCGGATCGATCCAGAGCCTGGCCAGCTCGATGAGGCTCATGGGGCCGTAGCCGTGGTACTCGACGCTCATCCTCGGCAGGGCGAAGAGCAAGACCCCTCGCCGCTCGCCATCGAGGTTAATCCAGTACGGCATCTGCGCCATCGTGCGCCCGCGATGGAGGTAGTGATTCTCGACGATAACCGCAGTGGCTTCCTTGAGGCCGGCGATCTCCAGGTCGATGCGCTCCCTCAGCTTCACGTCCGGCGGTTGCACGGTAGTGGCCTCTCCTTCGTTCGGGTACCGATTCGTCGGGGGAATCTATCATGGATAGTACGAGCGTGCTAGCCGTCCGGCCAGAGCGTCTCCCAGGCGGGGCCGCCACGCACCGCTCGCCAAGGCGCGACGCTCCAGCACGCGCAGCCGGGCCGTCGGGCGAGGGCATGGGCGAAGCCTACCACCTTGCGCCTCGCGCGCGTGGAGATGTCGCACATCGGCGGCTGAGCCGCCCCGCTCACTCCTCGCGCTCGTCCAGCGACTCGAGGCGGCGGAGGCCGTCGTCGAGCGGTTCGGGCGCCTCGAATTGATCCGATTCCCGCACGGCATGCAGGTTCTCCAGCTTCCGCGCCTGAACGAGCAGGCGGCGCTCGAAGGAGCCGACGCTGTTGTTGTAGGCCGTCACCGCTCGCTGAAGCCCCACGCGCAGCCCTTCGATGTGGCCGCTGTAGACGCCGAGGCGGTGGCAGAGTTCGCGCGCCTCGCGGGCGATCTCCTCGGCGTTCCGCTGCACGGTCTCGCGCTGCCAGGCGGCGTGCACCGTGCACAGCAGCGCGATGACGACGCTGGGCGTGGCGATGAGGACGCGGTGGTCGCGCCACGCGGCCTCCCAGACGGACGTGCGCGCGCGCATGGCGGCGTCGAGAATCGCGTCCGCGGGCACGAACAGGACCACCATGTCGAGCGCGCCCTCCACGGCCTGGCCGTAGTCCTTGCGGCCCAGGTCGCGCGCGTGGTTGGCCAGCGACTGGGCGTGCCGCCGCAACAGCTCGGCCCGCTCCCCTTCGTCCTCGGTCTCGTGCGCGCGGTAGTAGCTCTCCAGCGGCGTCTTGGAGTCGATCACGATCTTCATGCCGCCGGGGATGGTGACGATGAAGTCGGGCCGCGACTGGCCGTCGTCCGTTTCCAGCGTGACCTGCTGGCGGTAGTGGACGTTCTCCCGCATGCCCGCCAGCTCGAAGATGTTCTCCAGCAGCTGCTCGCCCCAGCGCCCGCGCACCTGGGGCGAACGCAGGGCGGTGTTGAGACGCCCCGTCTCGGTGCGGAGATCGCCCATCTGCGTCCTCGTCTCCGCGATGAGCTTGCTGATGCCCTCGTAGGCGCCGCTGCGTTTCTCCTCGATTTCGCCGATGCGCTTCTGCAGATTCTCAAGCGATTCGCCGACGGGCTTGACGAGGGTCTGGACCGCCTCCTGTTGATGGCGAAACCGCTCCTGCGCCTGCTGCCGGAGCTCCTCGCCGTTGGCGCGCACGATTTCCGCCGCGATGCCCTTGAAATGGGTATCGAGATCGCCGCGCGCTTTCTCCAGCTCCTCGCGACGGGCGGCGTGGTCGGCTTCGGCGGCCGCGAGCCGCATCCTGACGTCGGTGAGTTCCGCGCCGCGCCGCCTTCCCACGAAGTACCAGCAGGCGGCGAATCCGGCCGCCAGGCCGATGGCGAGTCCAAGCGTCAGTTCCATGCGGGCGCCTCCCTTTCGATTATCCCGGCCAGAGCGTCTCCCAGGCGGGGCCGCCGCGCACCGCCTCGCGCAGGGCGCGGCGCTCCAGCACGCGCAGCCGCGCCAGCGCCCGCGACATGGCCAGCTCCGCCTCGTTCGAAACGGCCTCCATGCGCGCGCTCATGGGCGCCAGCACCTCGTCCTCCCGCAAAAGCGCGATGGAGTGCGGCCACATCGCGAAGGTGAACCCGTCCGGCTGGCCGAAGGCGGCGCGGTGCCGCTCCAGCCAGGCGTGGCGCTCGCGCACGCTGGCCACGGGCGCGACCACGGCCACGAGCGGCCCCTCCGCGGGCGAGCTGCGCGCGTCCAGCAGCAGCCGCTCGGCGAAGGCGTGGAAGCCGATGACCACGAGGTCGGCGCGCTCCAGCCGCTCGCGCAGCGCCGCGAAATCGACCTGCGGGCCGTTCTCGGAATGGGGCACGGCGCACGTCCCGAAGATGGAGCGAGGGGGCGCGGATCGGGCCGCGCCCCCTCGCCGGGGCTCTGGCGCGCTACCGCGAGACGGCGGCGCGATGCGGGCCTAGTACATCGGCGCGGGGGGAGCGGCCCCGGCGGGCTGCTCCTCCTTCTTCTCCGTGACCAGGCAGTTGGTGGTGAGCACCATGGCGGCGATGGAGACGGCGTTCTCGATGGCGGCGCGGGTGACCTTCGCCGGATCGATGATGCCCTTCGCCACCATGTCGCCGAACTCGTCGCGCTGGGCGTCGTAGCCGAGGCCCTTCTTCTTGAGGTCCTTGACCTCCTCGACGACCACCGAGCCGTCCTTGCCGGCGTTGATGGCGATGCGGCGCAGCGGCTCCTCGAGGGCGCGGCGCAGGATGCGGGCCCCCGTGTCCTCGTCGCCGTCCAGCTTCACGCGGTCGAGCGAGGAGATGGCGTTCAGCAGGGCCACGCCGCCGCCCGGCACGATGCCCTCCTCCACCGCCGCGCGCGTGGCGCTGAGGGCGTCCTCCACGCGGTGCTTCTTCTCCTTCAGCTCCACCTCGGTGGCGGCCCCGACCTTGATCACGGCCACGCTGCCGGCCAGCTTGCCGAGGCGCTCCTGGGCCTTCTCGCGGTCCCAGTCGCTCTTCGCGTCCTCCAGGATGGCCCGCACCTGGCCCACGCGCGCGTCGATGTCCCGCTTCTTGCCCTTGCCCTCGATGATGGTCGTCTCCTCCTTCGTGGAGACGACGCGGCGGGCGCCGCCCAGGTCGGCCACGGTCACGCTGTCCAGCGTGCGCCCGATCTCCTCCGAGATCACCTGCGCCCCCGTGAGCGTGGCGATGTCGCCGAGGTTGTCCTTCTGGCGGTCGCCGAACCCCGGCGCCTTCACCGCCAGCACGTTCATCGTGCCCCGCAGCTTGTTCACCGCCAGCGTGGCCAGCGCCTCGCCGTCCACGTCCGACGCGATGATGAGCAGGTTCTTCGACTGCGAGACGATCTTCTCCAGCAGCGGCAGCAGCTCCTGCACGGACGACAGCTTCTTGTCCGTGATGAGCAGCAGCGGCTCCTCGATCTCCGCCTCCATGCGCTCCGGGTTGGTCACGAAGTAGGGGCTGATGAAGCCGCGGTCGAAGGCCATGCCGTCCACGTACTCCACGTCCGTGTTGATGCCCTTCGACTCCTCCACCGTGATGACGCCGTCCTTGCCCACCTTCTCCATGGTCTCGCCGATGAGCTCGCCGATGGTGGGGTCGTTGTTGGCCGAGATGGTGGCCACCTGCGCCATCTGCTCGCGCGCGTTCACCTTGATCGAGTTGCGGCCCACGCGGTCCACCACGGCGTCCGCGCCCCGCTCCAGCCCGCGCTTGAGCGACATCGGGTTCGCGCCCGCGGCCACGTTCTTCAGGCCCTCCTGCACGATCGCCTGCCCCACCACCGTGGCCGTGGTGGTGCCGTCGCCCGCGATGTCGTTCGTCTTGGAGGCGATCTCCTTGGCCAGCTGGGCGCCGATGTTCTCGAACGGCTCCTCCAGCTCGATGTCCTTGGCGATGGTCACGCCGTCGTTCGTGATCGTGGGCGCGCCGAACTTCTTGTCGAGCACCACGTTGCGGCCCTTCGGACCGAGCGTGATCTTGACCGCGTCGGCGAGCGCGTCGATGCCCCGCTTCATCGCGTGGCGGGCGTCTTCGTCGAACAGCAACTGCTTGGCCATACCGGTCGTTCTCTCTCCCGTGGGATGTCGTTGGCGGGCATGTTAGCACTCTTGCCGCAAGAGTGCTAATCGCCCCGCCGCCAGCCCCGCGCCAGCCCCCGCAGCCGCCCCCACGCCCCCTCCCCCTTGCCCCCCCGCGCGATGGCCGCCGCCTCCGCGTGCGCCGCCGCCTCCGCCGCGTCGTCCAGCGGGGCCAGCGCCGCCCCATCCCCGTACCGCCGCCGCAGCGCCGCCCCCAGCAGGAAATCGGCCACCGCCGGATTCCGCGGCAACAGGCTGCCGTGCAGGTAGGTGCCGATGGCGTTGGCCGTGCGCGCCCCCTCCGTGCCGTCCGCCCCGTTGTTGCCGCGCCCCACCGCCACCGTGCCGAAGGGCGCCTGCCCATCCGCCAGCCACGTGCGCCCGCCGTGGTTCTCGAAACCCACCGCCTCGCCGAACTCCGTGCGCACGAGCACGTTGCCCGTGGCGCGCGCCGCCCCCGCCCCCGGATGGCGCGTCTCCATGCGGAAGAGGCCGACGCCCTCCAGCGTCCCCCCCTCCGCGTCGACGTAGCGCTCGCCGAGCAGCTGGAAGCCGCCGCACACGGCCAGCGCGGGCAGCCCCTCCTCGATGGCCGCGCGGATGGCCGGACCCCTGGCCGCCAGGTCGGGGGCCACGCGCCGCTGCTCGCGGTCCTCGCCCCCGCCGATGACGAGCAGGTCGCACTCGCGCGGGTCGAACTCGTCGCCGATGCCGGGCCCGCTCACGTCGAGCGCGATGCCGCGCGCCCGGCAGCGGTGGCGCAGCGCGATCACGTTCCCGCGGTCCCCGTACACGTTCATCACGTCGGGGTAGAGGTGGGCGAGCCGCAGGCGGGGCGCGTCGGTCACGCTGACAGGGTAGCGCGGGCGCGGGGGATGGGCTGGACCGCCTAGCGCCGTTTGAAGATGGGCAGGTTGAGCATGTTCTCGGCGGATGCCTCGTATCCGAATGCATTGGCGAGTTGACTGAGGATGTGAGCGACGCAAGGGCGAGGATCGACGGCAAGGTCTTCAACCGAAGCGGAAACCATGGCCGCAACTTCTCCTTGGAGCGAAAGCTCCCCGTCAAACATGGAATCGGCGTTCAACATAAGCCTTGCACCCTCCACCCCTTGGAGTCGGGCCCGCACCCGGATCGTTCCGCCCCAGCCCGACTGCTTACTTGCCAGCCCAACCCATTGAAGTAGGCCCAGCGTTGCGTCGAGCCACCATGCTCCATAGATAACAGTGAAAATTTGTGTACTACTCCTTACTCTCCTGCTCCACGTTGCAACACAAGCAGTGAACCCTGTGGTGTCGAAATAATGAGACCAACTGTCCTGCGGATGAATGCTAACCAATCCTCCAGAAACTGATCGAAGAGACACAGGGAATTCTTTGTACCGGATATGGTTGTGCATACTCAGCAAGTCCCTCAGCTGCTTAACCGTCAGCGGCTCCGAGTGTGTCACTGTGGGGTACGCGACGAGGTCGATCCGGTAGCTGTCAGCAGGCAAAGGTTCCCGTAGCAGCAGCGATTCGTAGCGCGCCAGCGCCGCGTCGATCAACCGCTGGTTGCGCGTCCGCCGCTCGAACAACCAGCCCATCCGGTCAACGTCCATGTGGTCGTCGAGGTCTCTGCCCTCCTTCATCGCCTGCGCGCCCACGCGACGAAGGACCGTACGCCCCTGATCGACGGCATGGGGCGCGCGCTCGGACGGATGGATGCGCACGACGAGCACCCCGCGCTCGCCGTCGTCCGGGAAGGGAATCGTCCCGATGTCGAGCGCCGTGATCGGCTCGTGGATGGCTTGGTACGCCTTCGACTGGACGCGCTCGGCCTGCCCCGCGAGCGCGATGCCGTCGGGCGGCAGTTTCGGCGTGCGGGTCGCGCGCTCCTCATCGACGCCGATGACGATGAGGCCGCCCTCGGAGTTCGCCATGGCCGAGATCGTGCGCTCGATATCTTTGGGAATTTCGCGTTTGTAGTCCAGCCGCGGCCCTTCCGGAATGCGCTCCTTCAGGAACGCATCAACGTCCGCGTACGTCTTCCGCTCCAGATCGCCCGTGAACATCAGGCGCCTCCGTCGGGGTTGCTCGCCGCCCCCCGCGCGCTGTACTCCTTCATCTTCTGGTACGCGAACTGCTGCGCCTCGAAGAGGTCGACGAGTTCGCCGATGGTGTCGACGTAGAGCGCGCCGTCATGCGCGTTCTTGTCGCGCGTTTCGGCGAGCGTGAGGCGGTTGCCCTTCGTGCGGTTGCAGTGCGCGCAGAGCAGGGCGAGGTTGTAGAGCTCGTCGTCCCCCTTCACTCCCTCCTTCGCATTCCGCGCGCGCATATGGTCCACCTCGAGCTGGGCCATGTTCACCGTGCCGTTCGGGCGCCTGGCGGGGAAGCCGCAGCCCCAGCAGACGGGACCGAAGCGCTCAATGAAGATGGCCTTCACCTCGTCCTTCGGGATGGCCCCCGTCCAGGTGGTGGAGATGGGGGCGCGCCTGGTGGTGGCGGGGGTGAGGGAATCGTCGGGATCTTCCGTCTGACGGGGGTAGTCGGGGAGGTCCGGCGGGCCGATGACGCGGCCTCCGTCTTCGCCCTTGTGCTCGAACTTGATCTGGTGTTCGCCAATCGCACCGCGCACGACGTCGACGTTCATGCCTTCGAGCTGGTGCCCGTTCTGGTAGAAGCGTCGCATCATCATCGTGGACGCGCGGTAGGCCCAGTCGCAGGCGAGCCAGTTGCGGCCCTCGAGTTCGGCGGCGACGACGGTGGTGGCGCAGCCCGCGAAGAGGTCGAGCACGACATCGCCGGGGTTGGAGGACGCGCGGATGATGCGGCGGTAGAGGGCCAGCGGCTTCTGCGTGGAGTAGCCGGTACGCTCCCTCGCGGTATTGCCCACGCGGTTTATGTCGGTCCAGATGGACTGGGCCTTCTGCCCTTCCGCCATCTCATCGAGGTACCGCTTCCAGCCGCGAAGCTTGGCGTTGCCGTCCCTGCCGAGCTCGATTTCCCCGCGCGCGAGCATCGCCTCGAGTCCGGCTTCGTCGGCCTTCCAGGAGCGGGACGCGCTGGGAGTGGCGCCGCGCCACGTGAACTGACGCGCGGGATTCGACGTCGGAGTCGTCAAATTGTCCAGCTTGTACAGTCGGCCATCCTCGTCCTTGCGGTACTCCCTCATCTCGCGTTCGGAGCGTTCGTGGTACGGCTGGTTCCAGGCGTAGTCCCCGGACTTCGAGTAGAACAGCAGCGTGTCCGCGATGCGTCCGTATTTTCGCTTGACCGAGTTATTGGACGTCTGGCGCCGCCAGGTAATCTCATTGACAAAGTTCTCGTGGCCGAAGATGCCATCCATCAGCATCCGCAGATACGAATTCGCCCGGTCGTCGCAGTGGATGTAGATGCTGCCGGTGGGCTTGAGGACGCGGTGACACTCCAGCAGGCGCACGCTCATCTCCGCGATGTACGCCGCTTCGTTCTCCGTCGCGCAGGCGCTCACCGCCTCGATCACCTCGCGCATGGCGTCCAGCGTGCGGTCGCGGTTGCCGGGCGTATCGCCCGCGTCGAGGTCCACGCGCACGCGCTCGCCCGCGTCCCTCAGCGTCTTCATCCAGTCCGGGTCGATGTCGCGGAAGAACCAGTCGTCCTTGACGCGGGTGAGCTGCTTGTCCTCCTTGCGGTAGCGCTCCAGCGCGGCCTCGCCGTGGGACGCGGCCAGCGTGAACTCGGCGCGACGCTCCGCGTCCGTGATCGGCGGCCTGGGCGCGCCCTCGAACGTCTCGTTGGCGCCGAAGGGCGGGTCGATGGCGATGAGGTCGACGGACTCGTTGTCGGTCGCGCGCAGGAATTCGAGGTTGTCCATGATGGCGAGCGTGCGGTTGGGGAAGTTGGGCGCGGCCATGCGGGAGAGCCTACCCCATGCTGGGCGCATGTTCTACGATGCGCGCCGTGACCGATACCACGCCGCAGTTGCGCTTCGTGACCGAATCTGCCGCGCCCCAGCCGCGCGCCGCGCCCGCCCCCCCGCCCGCCATCCCCGCCCCGCCCGCGCCCCACGACCCGCGCGGCCTCGCGCCCGCCCGCGAACTTCTGCGCGAGGTCTTCGGCTACGCCGAATTCCGCCCCGGACAGGCCGAGGTCATCGCCTCCGTGCTCGCTGGGCGCGACACGCTCGCCGTGCTCCCCACGGGCGGCGGCAAGAGCGTCTGCTACCAGCTGCCCGCCCTCCTGCTCGACGGCCTCGCCATCGTCGTCTCCCCCCTGCTCGCGCTCATGAAGGACCAGGTGGACGCGCTCGCGCGCAACGGCGTGGCCGCCGCCGCCATCAACTCCACCGTGCCGCGCGAGGAGCAGACGGCCATCCTGCGCGACGCCGCCGAGGGCGCCCTGCGCCTCCTCTACGTGGCCCCGGAGCGCTTCCAGGACGGGCGCTTCACGGCGGCCCTGCGCGGCGTGCGCGTCTCCCTGCTGGCCATCGACGAGGCCCACTGCATCTCCCAGTGGGGGCACGACTTCCGCCCCAGCTACCGCGACCTCGGGGGCGTGCGCGCGCGCCTCGGCGACCCGCCCATCGTGGCGCTCACGGCCACCGCCGACCCGAAGGTGCGCGAGGACATCGCCGCGCGCCTGGGGCTGCGCGACGCGGACGTGCGCGTGGCCGGCTTCGACCGCCCCAACCTGCGCTTCCACGCCGTGCGCGTGAAGAGCCAGAAGGAGAAGCTGGAGCGCGTGGCCGAGCTGCTGGAGGCGCTGGGCGGCGAGGCCTCGGCCATCGTCTACTGCGCCACCCGCAAGCGCGTGGAGTCGCTCACGGAGGCCCTGCAGCGCCGCCGCATCCGCTGCGCCCGCTACCACGCGGGCATGGCCGAGGACGACCGCGCGCGCATCCAGAACGCCTTCGCGCGCGACTCCCTGCGCGTCATCGTGGCCACCAACGCCTTCGGCCTCGGCATCGACAAGCCCGACGTGCGCCTCGTCGTCCACCACGACCTGCCCGAATCGCTCGAGGCCTACTACCAGGAGGCCGGACGCGCGGGCCGCGACGGCGATCCCGCCGAATGCGTGCTCCTCTTCGCCCCGCGCGACCGCGGCCTGCGCGAATTCTTCATCGAACTCTCGCATCCGCCGCCCGCCATCGTGCTCGATGTCTACCGCGCGCTCGTGCGGCACGGCGGCGAGCGCGCCCTCATCGACGACCTGCTCGACGCCGAGGAGGAGACGCCCGGAGTGAATGCCGCCGTGCAGGCGCTCGTCGATTCGGATCTGGTCGAGCGCCGCGGACGCTTCGCGCGGGCGCTGCGCCCCGACGGCGAGGACGCCATCGACCTGGCCGGGCTGGAGGCCCACCGCGCTCACGCCACGGGCAACCTCGACGCCATGCAGGCCTACGCCGAATCTGCCACCTGCCTGCGCGCGCGCCTGCTCGGCTACTTCGGGGAGCGCGCGCCCGCCCGCTCCTGCGGCGCCTGCGGCCCCTGCATGGCCCCCGCCCGCCAGCGCCGCCCGGACGCCGACGCCGAGGCCCCGCTCTTCATGGAGCTGCGCGCCCTGCGCCGCCGCCTCGCCGAGGAGGAGGGCGTGCCCCCCTTCGTCATCTTCAGCGACGCCACGCTCCACGACATGGTGGCCAAACGCCCCGCCGACGCGCGCGCGTTGCTGGCGGTGCACGGCGTGGGCCGCGTGAAGGCCGAGCGCTACGGCGAGGCCTTCCTGGCCGTCGTGCGCGCGGCGTCGGACGCGGGCGAACGCGCGCCCGCTGCGGATGCGCCGGGCCGCGAGGAGCGCGGCCCGCTGGCGCGCGCGGTCTCCCGCGCGAACCGCCACGCGCTCCCCTCCACCGCGCAACGCACGCTCGACCTCCACCACGAGGGGCTGTCCATCAAGGCGATCGCGGAACGCCGCGGTCTCACCACGTCCACCGTCTCCCAGCACCTCGCGGGCTTCGTCGAGCGCGGCGACGTCGCGGACGTGCGCGCGTGGGTCGGGGATGCCGAGCTGGCGCGGCTGCGGCGGCTGGCGGGAGGCCGTCCGCTGGCCGCGCTGCGCCCGCTGTACGACGAATTCGGGGGCGCGCTCGACTGGGACCAGCTGCGCATCGCGCGCGCCCTCGTGAACCGCGAGCTGGCGGAGTCGCGCGAGGGGCCGTGATACGCTGGCCGGCGTGAAGCGCTGGATCGCCGGGGCGCTCATGGCGGCGCTGACCGCGGGCCTGCTCGTGGGCGTGGACGCGCAATCGGGCGCGACCGCGAACGTCGAAGTGCGCGTCTGGCAGCGGGCGAGCGAGGTTTCGCGAAAGCAGAGGCCCCGGCGTTGACTGTAAGGATCCTGTGAGGTATGGATATGTCGTTACCCGGCAACTGGCCGACGAGGAGAGCGTTATGAGTAGGGTTCCTGATCAGGATGGTGCTTGGTGGGTTGAAGTGGATGAGGATGGCGGATTTTACGTCGTGCGGGATGGCGTCCAGTCTCTGCCGAATCCGAAATTCACTACGCGCGAAGAGTACGAGGAATACGTCAACGAAAGGAGTGTTGGCGAGGAGACATATCCCCCCGGTTGCGGGAAGCGGGTTCGCGACTGGCAATTCGGGCATGTCAGTAAGCCCGTTCCTTGCGGCACAGTGATCGTTCTGAAGCCGTCGGGAGGTTCCAGTAACGGGAAGACGTGGGATTGTCAGGCTGGCAGTATCTCTCACGCCATCCTGTGTGATGGCTGCAGGAGCGCCATTAAGTAGGCGTCCCTGCCCAGCCCCCTACCCCACGTACTCCCCCAGCTGGCGCAGCAGCTCGCGCGGCGGCGGCAGGCGGTGACGGTTCCGCAGGTAGAGCACCGTCGCGGGCACGGCGATGGCCACCACGATCAGCCCCCCCATCACGAAGCGCGCCGTCCACGAGCTGTGGATGGAATCGCCGAAGCCCACCACCACCGTGGTGGGGATGATCGAGCCCACCAGCACGAGCGTCACGAACAAGCGGAAGGACATGGCCGTCAGCCCGGCGGCGTAGGCGGCGAAATCGAAGGAGACGGGCATCATGCGCCACCAGAAGACGAGCTGCGGCCCGATTTCGCGCGCCACCGCGTCGATGCGCTCCGCCGCCCGCTCGCCCACGAGGCGCGGCACCAGCGCGCGACCGAAGCGCCGCGAGATCCAGAAGATGATCATGGCCCCGATGAGCTGGCCGGCGACGGCGTAGACGACGCCCAGCGCGGTGCCCCAGATGAGGCCCGCGGCGATCATGAAGGGCGGGTTGGGGATGGGCGCGAAGACCATGGCCGCGGCCAGCACCGCGATGAGGATGATCGGCCCCCACACGCCCAGCCCCTGCCCCCACTCGCGCACGTCGTGGGCGCTGAGGTCGTTCAGGATCAGGTCGGCGAGGACGAGCGCCGCGGCCACGCTGAAGGCGGCCACGCCGATGATGCGCCGCCGCCGCACGGGGTCGAGCAGCATGGGGCCGCTCCCCGCCGTGCGCCCGCGCGCCGGGCCGAAGCGGTCGTTCAGCTCGCCCCAGACGAGCCAGGCGGCCACGATGCCCGCGCCGAGGGCCACGCCGCGGCTGTCGAAGGCGGCGTACAGCCCCGCCGCGATGGCCGCGCCCAGCGCCACGGCGGCGATCAGGATGATCGCCGGGCGCGCCGGAGAGGAGGCGCGCGGCGCGGCGTCGTCAGGCAAGGAGGCCATTGAGCAGCTCCTGGTAGCGGGCGAGGTGGCGGATGCCGAGGAACTCGGCCCGCACGCGCGCGTGCGCCCGCTCGCCCAGCGCCGCCGCGAACGCCCCGTCGCCGAACACGCGGCCAAGCGCGTCGGCGAGCGCGCCCGCGTCCGTCGGGTCGTCGAGCAGCAGCCCCTCCTCGCCGTGGACGACCTGGTCCTGAAGGCCGCCCACGCGGCTGGCCACGACGGGCCGTCGCTTCCACATGGCCTCCGTGAGCGTCAGCCCGAAGCCCTCGCGCAGGCTCTTCTGCACGACCACGCGGGCGTGGCGCTGGAGCGCGTTCACGATGGCGGCGTTCTCGTCGACGTCGTCCATGGGCAGGGAGGCGAGGTGCATGCGCGCCCGCAGCGGCTCCGGGAAGGCGCGCCACTCGGCCTTCAGCGCATCAAGCACGATGCCGCCCTCGGGGTCGTCGCTCACGCCCGCCACATCCGGCCCGGCCAGCACGAGGTGCGCGCCCGCCGCCTCCGGGCGCTCGGCGAAGGCCGCGAAGCCGCGCATCACGCCGCCGTGGTCCTTGAGCGGATCCCAGCGCGAAACCTGTACGACGAGCGGCGCCTCCCAAGGGGGCGGGCCGTCCTCGCGCAGCACGCTCGCGCACCGCGCCACCGTGCCCGCCGAGCCGTCCCCACGCGTGAAGCAGGGCGCGCCCTCGCCCGCCGGTCCCGCCACCAGCCCCGCCCGCGCGAGGATGGCGCGCACGGACGCCTCGCCCAGCTCCTGGTTCTTGGCCGAGAAGGCGTCGATGGATGGGTGCGCGACGACGCTGCGGTCGTCGTCGAGCGTGGGCGGCACGTAGGCGCGGCGGGAGAAGACGCGCAGGGGCGCCTCGCGCACGTACGGCGCGAGGAAGTTCCAGCCGCGCTCCGCCTCGGGCGTGAAATCGTCCGTGCCGATGTGGCAGCGCCAGATGACGGTCGCGCCTTGCGCCATGAGCGCCGCGGCCATGCCCGCCGTCTGCGGGTCGTGCAGGAACACGGCGTCGCCGGGGCGCACCTCGGCCAGCAGCGCCTCCGCGTTCGGCGCGAGCGTGTCGCGGTAGACGCGCGCCGCCGCATCGTCCAGCGGCGAGCCGTCGCCCGTGGACCCGTGCAGCGCGTGGTGGAGGCGCTTGGTGAGGCGGAAGAAGTCGGGGTTCCCCTTGATGACGGCCCAGCGCGCGTCGATGCCCTCGCCCCGCGCGTAGGCCAGCAGCGAGCGCAGCATCTCGGCCACGCCGCCGCCCTCCGCGGTCGAGTTCACGTGCCACACGGCGCGCCCGTCGAGCAGCTCGCAGCCGCGGGCCAGCGTGTCGCGGGCGCGCCCGAAGGCGTCCGGCGCGACGATCCCGCGGAAGCGGTCGAGGGAGTGCGAGCGAAGCTCGACCTGGCTGAGCGGCGGCATTCGCGCCGAAGCGTAGCGCACGCGCGCCTTACGGGAACGCGCCGCCCAATCGCGAACGCGCGTTGTAAAGCCCACGGCAAAGGCGCACGCTGTACGCGGAGGAAGCGCGATGCGCGAACTGGCGAGGCGGAAGCGCGTGCGCGTCGTCGCGCTGGCGGCGCTGGTTGTGGCGCTGGCGGCGGGCGTGACGCTCGGCGCGACGCTGCGCGGCGGCGGCCCGGGCGCGACGGCGCAGACGACGGCCACCGGCGCCACGCCCGCGACCGTGCTCCCCGCCAACCCGCCGACGTGCACGGCGAAGACGCTGGGCGTGTCGCGCGCGTCCAATCCGGGGCTGGCGGCGGACTGCGACACGCTGCTGGCGATTCAGTCCACGCTGCGCGTCTCCGGCTGGATCAACTACGACACGCCGCTGTGGTGGGACCACTCGTACCCGCTGAACTGGTCGGCGCGCTCGCCGCTCAAGCATTGGCGCACGGTCACGCTCGGGGGCACGCCGCAGCGCGTGATCGGGCTGGACTTCAGCGATACGCGGGAGAGCGTGAAGGTGTTCAACGCACGGACGCGGCAGTGGGCGGAGGTGCAGCCGTTCACGCGGGAGTGGACGTTGCGCGGGGTGATCCCGACGCAGCTGGGGAACCTGACGGCGCTCGAGGTGCTGGACCTGGGCGGGAGCGAGCTGACGGGGAGCGTGCCGACGCAGCTGGGGAGCCTCGCGCGGCTGCGGACGCTCGACCTCTCGAACAACAAACTCACGGGCGAACTGCCGAAGGAGCTGGACGACCTCGATTCGCTGGGGCGGGCGCGGTTGGCGGGGAACGCCTTCACGGGGTGCGCGCCGGCGGAGCTGTGGCGCATCACCTCGCACGACCTGGACACGCTCGGGCTGCCGACCTGCAAGCCGCCGCTGACGTACGGGGCGCCGTCGTGGACGGGCATCGTGGACGCGCCCGGGGAGCACGCCTTCTTCACGAACCGTGGTCCGGCGCTCACGTACGAGGGGCTGCGGAACGACGTGATTCAGGTGGTGATCCACAAGCAGGACGCCGGGGGTGCCATGCGGGACGCGATCTACGACGACGTGGAGGCCGGGGACGATTTCGAGTGGCGGGAGGCGACGGACTGCTGGGTGAGGTACGTGGTGGAGCGTGTGTTGCCGGACCCGACGGACATACCGTTGAAGGTGCTGGCGGTGAGGCGGTACGGGTACGCGTACACGGGCTGCAGCGGGCAGGTGTCGCTGACGGGGAGTCGCACGCTGACGTGGGTGCCGCCGAACATCCAGTCGCCCGACATCACCGTGCCCGTGCGCCACGGGATATGGTTGCTCCTTCCTCCGGCATATTGGAACCGCGCGGATTGGGACGGCGTCGACGGTGTCTACGAAGAAAGGGTTCCCCTTCCAGGATCATCACGGGCAACAGGGGCTAACCAACCGGATGTACCGACAGCCCTCACAGCAGTGCAGCAGCACTCGCTCTGGCGCACTCCTGACCTTCCAACCGGATGGCGACTTAGTCAGGGAACGATTGGATACGATGGACTGGATGGCTATCAGGCGATCTACAGCAACGAACGAGGCGGTATTGGAGCTGAAATTTACGTCTATCGTCCGCATGTTCAGCCACAAGATATCCGCGTGACATCGGCACGGACTTCAAGTATTGCAGAAACTCGAATAGTTAATGATCGTCAAGCCATCGTTAAGTATAGTCCATCAGGGAGTACGGCTCAGGAAACAACGGTGTGGATGTTCGATGATCTTACAGGGGTTTCTTACGTCGTAGTGGGACTCGATGGCACATTGCGAGGCATGCCTGAAGATATCATAAGCATCACTCGTAGTATCTCCAGAGGAGAAAACCCATGAAGCGTGAGACGGAGACCGCCACCGCCCATGCCATCGCCCAGCGCCGACGCGCCGCGCCAGCGCCGTAGCGCGCGTCCCGTTGCCCGTTGCGGGGCGGCGCGCAAGGCTGGGGACATGCTCAAGGACGCCTTCGCGGGCGACCTCACCGGCGCGGACGAGGGGCGCGTCGTGCGACTCGCGGGCTGGGTCCACCGGCGGCGCGACCACGGCGGCCTCATCTTCCTTGACCTGCGCGACTCCCACGGCGTCGTCCAGGTGGTGGTCGTGCCGGAGAACGCCGCCGCGCACGAAGCCGCCCACCGCGTGCGCCCGGAGTGGGTGATCGCGGTCGAGGGCGAGGTGCGCCGCCGCGCGCCGGAGACGGTGAACGCGGCCATGCCCACGGGCGAGGTGGAGGTCGCGCCCGCGCGCGTGGAGGTGCTGAACGAGGCGCTCACGCCGCCCTTCGCCGTGAACGACGAGAGCGAGGTGGACGAGCAGGTGCGCCTGCGCCACCGCTACGTGGAGCTGCGGCGCCCGTCCGTGGCGGCGGTCATGCGCCTGCGCCACGAGGTGGTGCGCTTCATGCGCGGCTTCCTTTCGGAGCGGGGCTTCGCCGAAATCGAGACGCCCACGCTGATCAAGTCCACGCCCGAGGGCGCGCGCGATTTCCTCGTGCCCTCGCGCGTCCGCCCGGGGCGCTTCTTCGCCCTGCCCCAGTCGCCCCAGATCCTGAAGCAGCTGCTCATGGTGGGCGGCTTCGAGCGCTACTTCCAGATGGCGCGCTGCTACCGCGACGAGGACACGCGCGCCAACCGCGTGGCCGAGCACACGCAGCTCGACCTGGAGATGAGCTTCGTGGAGGAAGCGGACGTGATGGCGCTCGTCGAGGAGTTGTTCATCGAGGTGGCCGGGCGCTTCGGGGGCGGCAGGCGCATCGCCCGAACGCCCTTCCCCCGCCTCGCGTTCGCCGACGCCCTCGCGCGCTACGGCACGGACCGCCCCGACCTGCGCTACGGGCTGGAGATCGCGGACGTGGGCGAGGCCGTGCGCGATTCCGGGTTCCAGGTGTTCGCGCGGGCGCTGGCCGGGGGCGGCGTGGTGCGCGCCATCCGCGCGCCGGGCCAGGCCGACATGCCGCGCCGCGCCGTCGATGCGCTCGTCGAAACGGCGCGCGGCGGCGGCGCGCGGGGGCTCGCCAACCTCGGCTTCCTCGCGGGCGGCGAGCTGCGCTCCCCCATCGCGCGCTTCCTCTCCGACGGGGAGGCGGCGCGGCTGCGCGCGCTCACGGGGGCGGCGGACGGCGACATGCTCTTCCTCGTGGCCGACCAGCCGGAGGTGGCCGCGGCCTCGCTCGCGCTCGTGCGCGCGGAGCTGGGGCGGCGGCTCGATCTGATCGACCGCGACGTCCTCTCCTTCGCCTGGATCACGGACTTCCCCCTGCTCGAATGGAAGCCCGACGAGGGCCGCTGGGACGCCTCGCACAACCCCTTCTGCGGCTTCGCGGAGGAGGACGCGCCCCTGCTCGACGGCGATCCCGGGGCCGTGCGCTCGAAGCAGTACGACCTCACCCTGAACGGCGCGGAGATCGCGGGCGGCTCCGTGCGCATCCACCGCCGCGCCGAACAGGAACGGGTGCTGCGCCTCATGGGCTACGACGACGCGGAGATGCGCGACCGCTTCGGCATGCTGCTCGACGCGCTGGAGTACGGCGCGCCGCCCATGGGGGGCATCGCCTCCGGCCTCGACCGCGTGCTCATGGAGCTGACCGGCACGGACAACATCCGCGACGTGATCGCCTTCCCCAAGGCGTCGTCGGGCGGCGACCCGCTCATGGACGCGCCCCAACCGGTGAGCGACGATCAGCTGGCGGAGCTGGGCCTGCGCCTCGCCCCGCCGCCCGCCTCCGGGTAAAGGCGGGCGCTGGAGCGCTGCCGCCGCCTGCTCTATCGTCTACGCATCGCGCCGTCCGGGAGGGGCCATGTCGAACCGCACGCTGGGACTGATGATGGGCGCCGTCGCGCTGCTCATCGTGGCGGTGGCGATCGTGTTCGTGTTCGTGGTGGCGGGCGGCGATGGTGATGGCGACGACGACTCCGCCCCCGCCTCGACCGACGCGGCCGCGACCAGCGACGATGCCGCCACGCCTGCCGCCGCTGCTACCGCCGCCACGCCCGCCGCATCCACGCCCACGGCGACCGAGGCGGCGAGTGGCGGCGAGCGCGTGAGCGGCATCTGCGGCGAGAACCGGCTCATCACCTTCGGCAACGACCCCGCCACCGTGCTCGACCCCATCCAGGTGGGCGACGCCGACACCGCCACCTACGTGGCCGAGATCTTCGGCGGCCTCGTCACGCTCGACCTCGACCTGAACGTGCAGCCCGACATCGCCGAGCGCTGGGAAGTGTCGGACGACGGCATGGTCTACACCTTCTTCCTGCGCGACGACGTGGTCTTCCACAACGGGCGCCGCGTGACCGCCGAGGACTTCAAGTACAGCTTCGAGCGGGCCGCCGATCCCGCCAACTTCTCGCCCACCGCGCGCGACTACCTCGGCAACATCGCGGGCGTGCTGGACAAGCTGGGCGGCCGCGCGGACGAGGTGCGCGGCGTGCGCGTCATCGACGAATTCACGCTCCGCATCGAGCTGCTGCGCCCCGTCAGCTACTTCCTGCAGGAGCTCACCTACACCGTCGCCTTCGTGGTGGACCGCGAGCAGGTGGAGGACGACCCGCGCGGCTGGACGCGCAATCCCGTGGGCACGGGGCCCTTCCGGCTGAAGCTGTGGCGGCCCCTCGAGGAGCTGGTGCTCGTGCCCAACGAGCGCTACCACCTGGGCCCGCCCAGCGTGGACGAGGTGGTGTTCCAGCTCAGCGGCGGCTCGCTGCTCACGCGCTTCGAGAACGACGAGATTCACGTCGCCGTCGTGCCCGCCATCGAGCTGCCCGGCGTGCTCGGCGGGGAGAGCCCCCTGAGCGAGCAGTACCGGCCCGCGCCCCAGCTCGCCCTCTCCTACCTCGGCATGAACGTGAACGAGCCGCCCTTCGACGACCCCCTCGTGCGGCAGGCCTTCGCGCTGGCCATCGACCGCGAGGCCATCAACGAGGCGCTCTACTTCAACGCCTTCCTCGTGGCCGACGGCATCGTCCCGCCCACCATGCCCGGCTACGCCGAGGGCGTCTCCAGCTACCCCTACGATCCGGAGCGCGCGGCGGACCTGCTGGCGCGCTCGCGCTACGCCGGGGACGTGCCGCGCGTCATCCTCACCTACAGCGGCAGCGGCGGCGACCCGCCCGATACCCTGCAGGCCTACGCCCAGCAGTGGGAGGACGCGCTCGGCGTGCAGGTCGAGCTCGAGGCCATCGAGTGGTCCGCCTTCCTGCGCGAGCTGCGCCGCGGCACCTTCCAGATGTACGCGTCCGGCTGGATCGCCGACTACCCCGACCCCGAGAACTTCGTGGGCAAGCTCTTCGGCTCGGACAGCGGCGTCAACCACACGGGCTATTCGAACGCGCGCGTGGACGCCCTCCTCGAGGAGGCCGCCACGCTGGACGACGACGAGCGCCGCTACCGCATCTACCGCGAGGCCGAGCAGATCATCATCGATGACGCGTCCGCCATCCCCACCTTCTGGTCGGTCAGGCACTACCTCGTGCGCGATTGCGTGCAAGGCTGGACCGATCCCGGCACCATCGTGCCGAAGTACCGCTTCATCGAGATCGACACCACGCGGGAGTAGCGGGTGGGCCAGGGGCTCGCGGGCTACCTCATCCGGCGGCTGCTGTGGGCCGTGCCCGTGCTGGTCGCGGTCTCCATGCTGGTCTTCCTGGTGCTGCGGCTGGCCCCGGGCGACCCCGTCGATACGCTGCTCGGCAACCGCTACGACGAGGAGCTGGCGGCGCGGCTGCGGGCCAAGTACGGCTACGACCAGCCCGTCCACATCCAGTACCTGAAGTACATGCGGAACCTCTTCCAGGGCGACCTCGGCGTCTCGACGAGGTGGCAGGACTTCTCCGTGGCGGAGGTGGTCCTCCCGAAGATCCGCGTCTCCGCGGGGATGGGGATCATGGCCATCGTTCTGGGCTTTGGGCTTGGCATCCCGGTGGGCATCTTCGCCGCGCTCAGACGGGGCACGTTCCTCGACCCGCTCACCATCAGCTTCTGGCTCCTGCTCGACTCGGTCCCGGTGTTCGTCGCGACGGTCTGGGCGCAATGGTTCTTCGCGCTCAGGCTGGGCTGGGTCAACCTGGCCTACGAAGGCGTTCTTCACCCCAATATCATCCTGCCCGTGCTCCTGATCTCCCTCCCCGGCGTGGCGGGCGTGGCGCGCTTCATGCGCGCATCCATCATTCAGGTCATGGATGAGGACTACATCCGCACGGCGCGGGCCAAGGGACTGCGCGAGCGCACCGTCGTCATCCGACACATCGCGCGCAATGCCATGTTGCCCCTGGTGACGGTCATCGGGCTGGCCCTGCCCGGCATCTTCGCGGGTTCGCTCTTCGTCGAGTACCTCTTCCGCATCCCCGGCATCGCGCGTGAGGCGCTCGACGCCATGCTCGCTCCCGACTTCGATGTGGTGCTCGCGCTCGTGCTGTTCGGTTCGGTCCTGTTCGTGCTGGCCAACATCCTGATTGACGCGATCTACGGTTTCATCGATCCGCGCGTGCGCGTGGGCGCGGCGCGGGGCGGGGGATAGGCGATGGCGATGCGAGCCGACTCTGTCGATGCGAGCGCCGTTGGCCGCGTCCGGCCCCGGCGGCTGCGGCTGCTTCGCCTGCTGGCGCACAAGAAGATCGCGGCCGTCGCCCTCGCCTGGATCATGATCTTCTACGTCGCCGGGATCTTCGCGCCGCTGATTGCGCCCCGCGACCCCAACCGGCAGGAACTGTCGGTCGAAACCCGTCTCCAGGAGCCTTCGGGCGAGTATCTGTTGGGGTCCGATCAGATCGGACGCGACCTCCTGTCGCGCGTCGTCTACGCCGCCCGCACGACGACCCTCTTCACGCTCGTCATGCTCCTCACGGGCGGTCTCTTCCTCGGACTCGGACTGGGGCTGCTGGCGGGCTATCGCGGCGGCTGGGTGGACGCCGCCATCATGCGCGTGGGCGAGGTGCTGGCCGGTTTGCCCACGCTGCTGCTGATGCTGGCCATCTCCGCCGCCTTCCGCACGCGCATCAACGACGCCGCCTTCTGGCTCAAGGACAACACTTTCCTCGGGGACGACGCGCGCCCGCTCCTGTCGTTCCTCATCATCGTGGGAGCGGCGGTGCCCTTCGCCTGGATCGGCTCCGCCCGCGTCGTCCGCAGCCAGGTGCTCGCCATCCGCGAGCAGGAGTACGTACTGGCGGCGGAGGCGATGGGGGCCTCAACGTGGCGGCTGCTCCTGCGCCACGTGTTGCCGGGCGTACTTCCCATCTTCCTGGTGGGTCTTTCCGGGAGCATGGCCGGCATCGCGTTCATCGAGATGGCGCTGAGCTACCTCGGTCTGGGCGTCGATCCCGCCACCCCCAGCTTCGGCGTCCTCATCAATTCCGCCGGCGGGGTACGCACCTTTGAGGAGTTCCCCCACCTGCTGCTGGTAGCGGGCGTGCCCGTCGTGCTCTTCTTCTTCGCCTGGAACCTGCTGGGCGACGCCCTCGTCGACCTGGCGGAGCCGCGCACGCGCGGGCGCTGATGCGGGCCAGCGAAACGGGGGAATGCCGTATACTCGCGGAGACGGAGGCGCGCCGGCCCGTGAAGGTCACGCTTGAACGGCTCCCCGAGAGCCGCGTGCAGCTCGAGATCGAGGTGGAGCCCGACCGCCTGGAGCGGTCGCTGGACACCGCCTACCGGCGGCTCGCGCCGAAGCTGCGCGTCCCCGGCTTCCGTCCGGGCAAGGCCCCGCGCCCCGTCGTCGAGCGCATGCTGGGCCGCGAGGAGCTGATCCGCGAGGCGCTCGATTCGCTCCTGCCCGCCGTCTACCAGGAGGCGGTGGAGGGCGAGGAGGTGGACGCCATCGCCCCGCCCGAGATCGAGGTGCTCGAAACCGAGCCCGTGCGCTTCAAGGCCACCGTGCCCGTGCGCCCCACCATCACGCTGGGCGACTACGGCGCCATCCGCCTCGAGCCGGAGACGGTCGAGGTGACGGACGAGATGCACGCCGAGCAGATGGAGATCGTGCGGCGGCGCTTCGCCACCATCGCCCCCGTCGAGCGCGGCGCGCGGTGGGGCGACATCCTCACGGCGGACATCACGGGCACGGTGGACGGCGCGCCCCTCGTGAACGACGAGGACGTGGAGTTCCAGCTGGTCGAGGGCCAGCGCCTGCTCCTGCCCGGCCTCGCCGAGGCCTTCCTCGGCATGGAGGCGGAATCGGAGCAATCGCTCGAACTGCCCGTGCCCGACGACTTCCCCGAGCCCGTGCGTGGCAAGACCGCCTCCCTCGCGCTCGCGCTCAAGTCGGTGAAGGAAGAGGAGCTGCCGGACGAGGACGACGACCTCGCGCGGCAGGTGAACGCCGACGAATTCGACACCATCGCCGACCTGCGCGAGCGCGTGCGCGCCGACCTGCTGGAGACGCTCCAGCGGCGCGCCGACGAGGCCTACCGCCTGAAGGCCGTGGACGAGCTGGTGGAGCGCTCCGAGGTCGAATACCCGGCGGTGCTGCTCGAGCGCGAGGTGGCCGAGCTCATCCGCGAGACGCACGGGACCGACATGCGCGCCTTCCAGGCCCACCTCGCCCACACGGGCCAGACGCCCGCCGAGTTCCACGAGTCGTACCGCGGGCCCGCCGCCCACCGCCTGCGCCGCTCGCTCGTGCTCAGCGAGTTCGGCCGCATTGAGGGCGTCGGGGTGAGCGAGGAGGAGGTGGCCGCGCGCCGCGAGGAGATGCTGGAGCCGATGGGCGAGAACGCCGCGGCCATGCGTACCATGTTCGAAAGCGAACGCGGGGCCGCGGGCATCCGCCAGGACCTGCTCACGAACAAGACGCTGGAGCGGCTGCGCGCCATCGTCGCCGGGGAGATCGAGCCCGCCGTCGCCGAGTCCCCCGATGACGGCGGCGAAACCGAAGACTCCGATAGCGGCGTGACCGAAGCCTCCGATGATGGCGATGAAACCGAGGCTGTGACGGAAGCAGACGCCATGTCCGATCCCGAAGCCGCCCCCGATCCCGAAGCACCGAGCGAGGAGCAAGCCGAGTGAACCAGCCTGGCGCCATCGTCCCCATGGTGGTCGAGACGGGGCCGCGTTCCGAGCGCGCCTTCGACATCTTCTCCCTGCTCCTCAAGGAGCGCATCATCTTCCTCGGCACGCCCATCGACGATCAGGTGGCCAATCTCATCGTCGCCCAGCTGCTCTACCTGCAGCGCGAGGATCCGGAGCGCGACATCAGCCTCTACATCCATTCCCCCGGCGGCGTCATTCCGGCGGGGCTGGCCATCTACGACACCATGCAGCTGATCGAGCCCGCCGTCTCCACCATCGCCGTGGGGCAGACGGCGTCCATGGCCTCGGTGCTGCTGGCGGCGGGCGCGCGGGGCAAGCGCTACGCCCTGCCCAACGCCACCGTGCACATGCACCAGGCGCTGGGCGGCGCGCGCGGGCAGGCGCGCGACATCGAGATCGCGGCCCGCGAAATCCTGCGCAACAACGAGATCATCCGCGACATCATCTCCACCCACACCGGGCAGGACGTGGCCAGGGTGCAGGAGGACTTCGACCGCGATTTCTACCTCGACGCCGAGGCCGCCCGCGACTACGGCTTCGTGGACGAGCTGCTGGAGCAGCAGCAGGGTGCCGCGCCCTCCGACAAGGCGGACGCCTGACATGGCCGGCCGTCCCCCCAAGCGCGCCCAGTACCACTGCTCCTTCTGCGGGAAGGCCCGCGACCAGGTGGGCCGCCTCATCGCCGGCCCCGGCTCCGTCTACATCTGCGACGAGTGCATCGCCCTCTGCCGCGAGATCATCGAGGAGGAGTCCGGCGGGGAGGGCGGCGGCGGCGCGGGCGCCGCGGGGAAGAAGAAAAAGCCCGCCGCCCGCGGGACGGAGGCCGCGGCTGCGTCCGCCACGGCCAGCGTGCCCTCCCCGCGCGAGATTCACGAGCACCTCGACGGCTACGTCATCGGGCAGGACGCGGCCAAGAAGGTTCTCTCCGTGGCCGTCTACAACCACTACAAGCGCATCAACGCCGGGCTCGACGACGGCGTGGAGCTGGAGAAGTCGAACATCCTGCTCGTGGGCCCCACGGGCGTGGGCAAGACGCTGCTGGCGCGCACGCTCGCGCGCTACCTCGACGTGCCCTTCTCCGTGGCCGACGCCACCGCCCTCACCGAGGCGGGCTACGTGGGCGAGGACGTGGAGAACATCCTCCTGCACCTCATCCAGGCCGCCGACTTCGACATCCCCAGGGCCGAGCGCGGCATCATCTACATCGACGAGATCGACAAGGTCGCGCGCAAGGCCGACAACCCCAGCATCACGCGCGACGTGTCCGGTGAGGGCGTGCAGCAGGCCCTCCTCAAGATCATCGAGGGCTGCGTGGCCAACGTGCCCCCCCAGGGCGGGCGCAAGCACCCCCACCAGGACTTCCTGCAGATCGACACCTCCAACGTGCTCTTCATCTGCGGCGGCGCCTTCGAGGGGCTGGAGACGAACATCGAGCGGCGCCTCAAGCGCGACCAGGTGAGCCTCGGCTTCCGCGCCGAGCGCAGCGTGCGCGGCCCCCAGCGCACCGACCAGCTCCTCGCCCACGTCACCCACGACGACCTGCTCGACTACGGCCTCATCCCCGAATTCATCGGTCGCCTCTCGCTCGTCGTCTCCCTCACCTCGCTCGACCGCGACGACCTCGTGCGCGTGCTCACGGAGCCGCGCAACGCCCTCACGCGCCAGTTCGAGCGCTACTTCGAAATGGACGGCGTCGAGCTCGGCTTCACCGACGACGCCCTGCTCGCCATCGCCGACGAGGCCATCCGCCTGAAGACGGGCGCGCGCGGCCTGCGCACCGTGCTCGAGGACCGCCTCGTGGACGTGATGTACGAAATCCCCAGCCGCGACGACATCGACCGCTGCGTGGTCAACGCCGACGCCGTGCTCAAGCGCCAGCGCCCTGTGCTCATGGCGAAAGGCGGCCAGACGGTCGAGCTGGAGAGCGCGGACGCCGCCCCGGAGATGCGGGACGAATCCGCCTGACGCCGCCGGCGTCAGTCCCTGGCGATGGGCGCGAGCCGCGCGCGGGCGGCGGCCAGCAGCGCGTCCGTGTCCACGGCGAACACGGCGTCGTCCGCGCCCGCCGCCGCCCACACGCGCGCGAAACGCCCCAGACTCTCGTCGGCCAGCACGTGCCAGTCGGCGGGCAGGCCCAGGGGCGGCACGCCGCCCACGGCGAAGCCCGTGCGCGCCAGCACCTCGGCGGGCGGGGCCAGCTTCAGGCGTTTGCGCGGGACGCCCAGCAGGCGCGCGAGGGCGGCATCGTCGATGCGCCGGTCGCCCGCCGCCAGCGCCACCGCGGGCCGCCCCTCCGCGAGGAACACGAGCGTCTTCACGATCTGGCCGGGCTCGCAGCCCACGGCGGCGGCGGCCTCGGCGGCGGTGGCCGTGCCCGCGGGGAAGCGCTCGACGCGGCTGGCGATGCCGTGCGCGCGCAGGGCCGCCTCCACGCGCGCCACGCCGTCCGCCGCGTCCGCGCCGCCGCTCACCGCGCCTTCCGGCAGAGGAAGAGGCGCTGGCCCGCGCCCTCCTCGTCGTAGACGCCCGGATGCGCGCTCACCGCGAACCCGGCCCCGCCCAGCGCCTCCAGCCACTCCGCCTCCGTGAACAGCCCCTCCTCGCAGTGGTCGTGCGCGCTTTCCACGGCCCCGTCGGGCGTGCGCAGCAGGTAGGCCATGTCGACCTCGTAGCGCGAGTCGTCGGGGTCGGCGTCGCGCACCCATTCGAGGTAGCGCAGCGAGCGCCCGTCGGGGCCGTCGTGCCCGCCGTGGCTGGTCCCCGGCGCGAACGTCTCGCGCGTGTAGTCGGGGACGAAGAGGGCGGCCCCGCCCGGGCGCAGGTGCGCGAAGGCCGTGGCCGCCGCCGCCCGCACGTCGTCGAGCGCGGTCAGGTAGACGACGGCGTCGTGGACGAACGCGAGGTCGAACGCGCGCCCCAGCCGCAGCGTGCGCATGTCCCCCTCGGCGTGCTCGCATTCGGGGTTGATGGCGCGGCTCTGCGCCAGCATCCGCGGCGAGCGGTCGGTGAGCGTGCAGGCGAACCAGCGCTTCAGGTGGGAGGCGTTGTTGCCCCCGCCGCAGCCGAGCTCGAGCAGCGTGCGCGCGGGCCCCTCGCACGCCTCCGCGAGCAGCTCGCGGTAGTGCGCCGCCTCCTCCGCGTACTCCGCGGGCGCGGTGAGCAGGTGGAACCAGCCGGCCAGGTCGTCGTAGAGGCGCATGGCGCGTCGCCGCCGATCCTACCGCGCGCGCGGCTCGCGGGCCGCGTTTGCGCTAGCCTTACCGTCATGGCCCGCGTTCGCGCCGACCAACTGCTCGTCAGCCGCGGCCTCGCCGATTCCCGCGAGCGGGCGCGGCGGCTGATCATGGCCGGGCGCGCCCGCAGCGGGACCGTCACGCTGGTGAAGCCCGCCACCCTGCTCGACGAGGCCGCGCCCCTCGACCTGCGCGAGGACGAGCGCTACGTGAGCCGCGGCGGCCGCAAGCTGGAGGCCGCCCTCGACGCCTTCGCCATCGACGCGCGCGGCCTGCGCTGCCTCGACGTCGGCGCCTCCACGGGCGGCTTCACGGACTGCCTGCTGCAGCACGGCGCGGCCTCCGTGCTGGCCGTGGACGTGGGACGCGGGCAGCTCCATCCGCGCCTGCGCGGGGACGCGCGCGTGACCGTCATGGAGCGCGTGAACGCGCGCGCCCTGCCGCCCCTGCCGCCGCTCGATTTCTTCGTGGCCGATGTCTCCTTCATCTCCCTGCGCACGGTGCTGCCTTCGGTCGCGGAGCGCCTGCCCGCGGCCACGCCCGGCCTCGTGCTGCTGAAGCCGCAGTTCGAGGCGGGACCGGCGCGCGCCCCCCGCGGCGTCGTGCGCGACGAGGCCGTGCGCGACAAGGTGCGCGAGGCGTTCCGCGCGTGGGCGCTGGGCGAGGGCTGGGAGGTGGGCGGCGCCGTCGATTCCGCCATCCCGGGCGCGCGCGGCAACCGCGAGATCTTCGTGCGCCTGACCACGCCCGCCCGCGCGGACGCGCCGTGCTGACGCGCGTCTGCGTCCTGCGCCCCGCGAGCGCGGCCCCCGCCATCGCGCTCGCCGACCGCATCGCGGACGCCTTCGCGCGCGAGGGCGTCGAGGTCGCCGTGGCCGACGTCTGGGGCGACGCGCCCGACGCCATCGCGCGCGCCGACCTCGTCGTGTGCGCGGGCGGCGACGGCACCGTCCTGCGCACGGCGCGCCTGGCCGTGCCCCACGCCGTGCCCATCCTCGGCGTGAACGTGGGGCGCCTCGGCTTCCTCGCCGGCCTCAGCCCCGACGGCTTCTTCCGCGAATTCGGGCGCATCCTCGCGCGCGACTGGGAGATTGAGCGGCGCCTCATGGTGGCGGGCACGGTCGTGGGCGGCGCGGAGGCGGGGCTCGCCTTCCACGGCCTCAACGACATCGTGCTCAGCCGCCGTTCGCCCGGTCGCCCCGTCTACGTCGGCCTGGACGTGGACGGCGAGCGCGTGGCCCGCTACCGCTGCGACGGCATGATCGTGGCCACGCCCACGGGCAGCACGGGCTACTCGCTCAGCGCGGGCGGCCCCATCCTCGCGCCCGTCGAGCGCCACCTCGTGGTCACGCCCGTCTCCGCCCACCTCGCCATCGGCCGCTCGCTCGTGCTCGAACCGTCCGCCACGGTCACGCTCAGCGTGGGCTCGGACGAGGGCGCCATCCTCACCGTGGACGGGCAGGAGGACGCGCCCCTCGCGGGCGGCGCGCGCGTGGCCGTGCGCGCTAGCGAACACGTGGCCCGCTTCGCCCTGCTGCGCCCCTCCTCCTCCTTCTACGGCCGCCTCGCCGAACGGCTCGAGGTGCAGCTCGGCAGCGCCATGAACGACGGGTGATCGAGCGCCTCTCCGTCGCCGACTTCGCCGTCGCGCGCGAGCTCACCCTCGCGCCCGGCCCCGGCCTCAACGTGATCACGGGCGAGACGGGCGCGGGCAAGTCCCTCGTCGTCGACGCCCTCGATTTCCTCTTCGGCGCACGCCGCGGGCGCGACGCCGTCGCGGGCGATGCGGAGCGCGCCCTCGTGCGCGCGGAGGTGCGCGCCGACGGCCAGCGCCTCACGGTGGAGCGCATGGTGCGCCGCTCGGGGCGCACGGCGGGGCGCATCGACGGCGAGCCCGCGCCCGTCGAGCGCCTGCGGGAGCTGGGCGCGCGCGTGCTCGACATCCACGGCCAGTCCGAACAGCTCACGCTGCTCCGCCCGCCCGTCCAGCTGGCCGCGCTCGACGCCTTCGCCGGGCTGGGCGAACGGCGCGCGCGGCTGGCGGCGCGCGTGCGCGGCCTGCGCGCGGCGAGGCGCGAGCTGGAGGCCGTGAGCCTCGATTCGCGCGAGCGCGAGCGCCTGCTCGACCAGCTGCGGCACGAGGCGGCGGAGATCGGGGACTCCGCCCTCGCGCCCGGCGAGGACGACGCCCTGCGCGCCGAGCAGCGCCGTCTGGCCGCCGCCGGACGGCTGCTGGAGGCCTCGGCGGAGGCGCTGGCCGCGCTCGACGCGCCGCCCCTGGGCGAGGCCGCCGCCGCCGTGCAGGAGATCGGCGAACGCGATCCGTCCGCCGCCGAGCTGGCCGCGCAGGGCGCGCTGCTCGAGGCCACCGCCGCCGACCTCTCCCGCTCCCTGCGCGCCTACCGCGAGACGCTGGCCGACGACCCCGCGCGCCTGGCCGCCGTGGCCGAGCGCCTCGACCTGATCGCGCGCCTGCGCCGCAAGTACGGCGAGAGCGTGGCCGCCATCCTCGAGCACGGCGAGCGGGCGCGGGCGCGGCTGGAGATGCTGGAGGCGGCGGACGCCTCGCTGGACGAGCTGCGCGAGCGCGCGGAGCGGCTGGCGGAGGAGGCAGCGGCGGACGCCGTCGCCCTCTCGCGGGATCGCCGCGAGGCCGCGGGGCGGCTCATCGCGGCGGTCGCCGGGGAGCTGGCGCGGCTGGAGATGGGCGGCGCCTCGCTGGCCGCGGGCTTCGCCTGCGAGGACGCTCCCGACGGGCTCGTCGCCGACCTGCCCGACTACGAGGTGGTGACGCCCGACGCGCCGCCCCTCGCGGACGGCGGGGAGCCGTGCCCGCGCGCCTTCACCGAGTCCGGCCTCGACCGGCTGGAGCTGCTGGCCTCGTTCAACGCGGGCGCGCCGCCGCGTCCCCTCGCTAGCGTGGCCAGCGGCGGCGAGGCCTCGCGCTTCCTGCTCGCCCTCGCCATCGTGCTGGGCGAGTCCGCCGCGCCGCGCCTCGTCGTGCTCGACGAGGTGGACGAGGGCGTGGGCGGGCGCGCGGGCGCGGTCGTGGGCGAGGCCCTGCGCCGCCTCGCCGCGCGCCACCAGGTGCTCTGCGTCACGCACCTGCCCCAGGTCGCGGCCTTCGGCGAGCGCCACTTCGTGGTCGAGAAGCGCGACGACGGCGACCGCGCCGTGAGCGGCGTCCGCGAGGCGCGCGGCGAGGAGCGGCTGGAGGAGATCGCGCTCATGCTGGGCGGGCCCACGCCCGCCAACCGCACCGCCGCCGCCGCCCTGCTGGCCGACGCGCGCGCGCCTCAGGAGTAGCGCTGCTCCCGCCAGGGGTCGCCGTACATGTGGTAGCCGTACATCTCCCAGAAGCCGGGGCGGTCCTCCGCGATGTACTGGATGCCGCCCACCCACTTCGCGCTCTTCCAGAAGTAGAGGTGGGGCACGACGAGGCGCATGGGCCAGCCGTGCTCCTTCGCCAGCGGCTCGCCGTCGTGCGTGCGCGCGAAGAGCACGCCCTCCGCCAGCAGGTCGTCGATGGGCACGTTCGTGGTGTAGCCGCCGTAGCTGTGCACCATCGCCACCTTCGCCCCGGGCTTCGGGGCGATGGCCTCGTGCAGGGCGCGGTAGGGCACGCCCGTCCATTCGTTGTCGAACTTGCTCCACGTCGTCACGCAGTGGATGTCGCTGGTGTCCGCGACCTCGCCGAGGGCGTTGAACTCGTCCCACGTGAAGGAGCGCTCCTCCGCCACCAGCCCCCAGACGTGGAAGCGCCAGGCGTCCGTCTCCAGCCGCGGGATGCCGCCGTAGTGGAGCACCGGCCAGCCGGTGGTGAGGCGCTGGCCGGGCGGCAGCCGCGGATTGCCGTCGGGCCGCGTTTCGCGCGTCGCGCTCTGGGTCATGCGGGCGCCTCCGGGAAGGGAATCGCCCTCCAGCCTACCGTCGCGCGCCCTTTCGCGGCAAGGCCGCCCGCTCGCGCGCGTCGTGGCGGCGCAGGAGCGCGGTGGCGACGGCGGCCAGCGGCCCCGCCCGCCGCGCCTCGCGCGCGTAGCTTGATTCGCCCCGCTGCACGGCGAAGAGCGACGACCACAGGAAGGGCGTGCGTTCGGCGGCGAACAGCCAGGGGCCGGGCGCGCGCCGCAGGACGCCGTAGAACATGTACGCGATGGCCCGCGCCGCCGTCAGCTCCGGCTGGATTTCGGCCTCCACGTCGGCCTCGTAGCGGCGCAGGTCGCCGTCGCCGCCGAGGGCGCGCAGGGCCGCGCGCGCGGCCAGCCTGCCGGAGTGGATGGCGTAGGAGATGCCCTCCTCCGTGAACTCGTCGGCCAGCCCGGCGGCGTCGCCCGCCAGCGCCACGCGCTCGCCCGCGATCGGCTCCCCGCCGCGGCGCAGGCGGATCTTGTGGCCCCGCGCGATGGCCACCTCGGCGTCCGCCAGCCCCAGCCGCGCGCGGTAGCGCTCCACCAGCGCCTTCATGTCCCCCGCCCGCTCGCGCGGCAGCACGATGCCCACGGAGAGCCGCTCCGCCTTCGGGAAGAGCCAGGCGTAGCCGCGCGGCTCGTAGCCGAAGTCGATGAGCGCCGAGGCCTCGGCCACGCCGCGCTCGCGCGGGCGGCCCCGCAGCTCCAGCTCCCACGCGGCGCACTCCGCGATGCCCGCCCCCAGCCCCGCCATGCGCCCCACGGGCGAGTGCGCGCCGTCCGCGCAGACGAGCGTCTCCGCCTCCGCCTCGAAGCCGTCCGCGCGGATGCGGACGCGCCCGTTCAGGTCGAGGCCGCGCACTTGCGTCTCCGCGCGCAGCTCCGCGCCCGCGCGCTCCGCGTGCTCCGCCAGCAGCGCGTCGAAGCGGTCGCGCATGACCATGCGCGCGAAGGGCCCGCGCGGCGAGCGCCTGGCGAAGGACGCGCCGCCGCCCGCCGACACCTCGATGCGCGAGACGGACGCCTCCGTCACGGCGTCGATGGGGAAGGCCAGCATCCGCTCCGCGCGCAGGGGGATGCCGCCGCCGCAGGCCTTGTAGCGCGGCCACGCCGCCCGCTCGACCATGAGCGTGCGCGCGCCCGCGGCGGCCAGCTCCCGCGCCGCCGTGCTCCCCGCCGGGCCCGCGCCCACCACGATCGCGTCGAACGCGCGCATGGCCCGATTCTAGCGCCCGCGCGCCCGCCGCCTGTATCATCGGAACGACGAGGGACGCCATGCCGCTCAAGTACTTCCTGCTCAACGCCATCCCCGTGGTCGCCATCGCGGCCTCCATCGGCTGGATCATCGGCGACCTGGTGTAGCCGTGAGCGACATCGGGATGAGCGCCAGCCGCCTGGGCGTCGTCGTGCTCAAGGCGCACCACGCGGACGCCATCGCGCTCCTCGCCGACGAGTGGCTCGACGCCAACCTCACCGCCCACGTGATCTCCATGCAGCTCACGGCGGGCGACAGCGGGACGGGCGAGGCGCTCCACCTGCTCATCGTCTACGAGGCCGAACGGCGGGTGCGCTACGAGTGAGCCGCTTCATCCGCACGCGCAAGGACGCCGCGGGCAAGGCCGTCGTCGCCGAGGACCGCGAGCTTCCAGTCGACCGCTCCCACCGCTTCGACGTCCCCGCGGGCGTGGGCGGACGCTGGCTCGTCGTCGAATTCGAGCCCGGCCAGTCCACCGGCTGGCACGCCGTCCACTGCGACGTCTACGTCTACATCGCCAGGGGCCAGCTGGAGTTCGCGCTCGACGGCGGCGAAAGCGTGACCGTGCGCGAGGGCGACCTCGTCATCGAGGGCGACGACACGCTCCATTCCTGGACCAACACCGGCGACGGTCCCGCCGTCGTCTCCGCCGTCGAAATCGACCTGCCCTAGCGCGGCTGGTCGGCGGGCGCGGGCGCGCGCGACAGCAGCTCGATGGTGTTGCCGTCGGGGTCCCAGCCGTAGACCACGCGGATGCCGCCCTCGTAGTCGAGCACGGGCGACTTGAACTCCATGCCCGCCGCCGAGAGGCGCGCGTACTCCTCGTCGGCGGAGTCCACGCTCAGGCAGAGGTGGAAGCCGCCCACGTCGGAGGTGCGCAGGGGGTTGCGCGCGTAGCCCGCGGGCGCGTGGTACTGGATGACCTCCAGCGCGTAGTCGCCGAGCGCCAGCACCGCCGCCGTGATGTCCGCGCCGGGGATGGCCTGCAGCGTCTCGATGAACTCGTCGGCGAGGTGCAGGCGCGTGCCCGTGTCCTCGAAGCCGAGCAGCCGGTAGAAGGCGATGGCGCGGTCGAGGTCGCGCACCGTAATCGACGTATGCCCCACGCCCCGAACGCCCATGCGCGGATGCTAGCGCGCCCCGCCGCCCGCCGTCTATGGCGGCGCGCGACAGCGCACGGCGTGATTGCCGTCTAGGGCGCATCCATCGAATGGCGCACGGCATCCTTGACGGCTTCGTTCACGTGATCCGAGTCGAGCGCCCCCTGCTGGATGCGGCGCAGGAGTTCGGGTGAGAGGGAAGTTTCCTTCCGGAATTCTCCCGCGATGCCCCGTTCGATCTGCTGCACGGTGGTGGTTCGGATGTCCTGGTAGAAGACGCACGTTAGCTTGCTGATGTAGGGATGTTCGTTCGGATACACGACCACGCAGCTCCCGCCGCATGTGGGCTTCCTGCCCGGAAGGTGGCCAGTGAAATTGGCAATGACGACATAACCATCAGGGGAAGGATGTGTCAGGATAAACCAGACGTGATGGAGTTCATCGATACCACGGAATGCGTCACTGATGCGGAGCGGTGCGTCCGTCGCCATCAGTGGGCTTTCGTGTCCTTCAGTCGCTCCAGCGCATTGTGCATACTGTAGGCTGCCTCGGCCTGTTCCGCAATGGCCTGTATGGCTTCTTCCGAATATCCGGAGTATCGCAGGATGTCCTCCGGATCGATGGGAGTCGCGCCCTTGCCGGGATCGGTCCATTCGGGCAAGGCGTGCGTATGGGCGACCACGTCCCACTCCTTCCGGCATCCATACACCTCGAAAATGCCGTCGAGCGTGTCCCGATTGCACCTGGACAGCCAATCGTCATCGGCCGGGCCGACGAGGCGGACGTCAAAGTCCCCGCGCTCGACGTAGCCGTGCCAGATGGAGTCCGGTGTGGGGTCGTCGTCCTTGATCAGGTCGAGCACGCGGCTGAGGACGGGGCCGTGGCGCATGGAGACGAAGCGGTCGCCGGTGATGGGGACGCCGGTCTCGATGAGAGCCTCGCGGTCGGCGAGATAGAGCATCTTGATGAGCTTGATGGAGGGCATCAAGCCGCCGTGGCTGTGGAGCAGGCGGGCAGCGGCCTGGGCGGCGCGACGTTCGTCGAACACGAAACGCATGGCGAGAACCCTTCCGTTGGCTTGTTCCAGTATAGACTCCCCGTCCGCGTCGGGCAGCGGCGCGCCCTACCCCGGGAAGCCCCACTGTGGCAGCGGCGGCGCGCCGCTCATCTCCATGTGGCCGATGCCCTCGCGCGCGCCGTAGCGGCAGCGCACCGCGTGCTCGCCGTCCCACAGCTGCGGCGCGAACGCCTTGTAGCCGGAGAAATCGGACAGGTCGTACTTGTCGTGCTCCTCGTGCCAGTCGCCCTGCCAGCCGCCGAGGAAGCGCGGCTGGCCGTAGCCCTCGCCGCGGATGTGGCGCGTGGCGTTGGGCGCCAGTATCTCGAACTCCAGCGGGTACGACTCGCCGTACTCGTCGATGAGGGTGATGCGCGCGCCCTGGAACTTGGTCGTGCCCGGCTGCGTCTCGATCTCGATGTCGTCGAAATCGACGATGCGGATCTCCTTGCGGAGGTCGTCGATGGGCCAGGTGACGGCGCCGTCGAAGTGGCCGCCGCGGTTGTCGGCGAGGGTGCCGCCGAGGGTGGGCCGGTCCATGAATTCGTCCATCCACCACCAGAAGCCGATGTCCTCGAACTGGATGTGGCTGTGCCAGTGGATGCGCCCGCCGCCACGCGGGGAGACGCCCGTGCCGCCGGGCATGGGGCCCACCCAGCCGTGCCAGCGCTCGCCGCCGAGGCTGGCCCAGCAGCGGTCGCGCTGGCCCCACGTGTTCTCGTGGTTCACCTCGTAGGTCTGGCCGTCCACGCGCAGCTCGCCCCGCCAGCGGCCCATGATCTCGAAGTAGGGCAGCAGGCCGGGCAGGCTGGGCGAACCGGCGAAGGCGATGGGCGTGCGCGTCTGCACGGGCTGCAGGAAGGTGTCCATGGTGAGGTCGTAGCTGATGCCCCAGGGGTTGTCCGCGGCCAGCGTGAAGCGCGCCTCGCGCAGCGGCTCGACCACCTCCATGGCCACCGGGCCCACGCGCGGGTTCATGCGCTCCGAGCGGTAGCCGTCGCGCCGGAGCGAGCGCGAGTAGCGCAGGTTGTACTGCGTGTCGCCGTGCACGATGATCTGGCCGTTTTCGATGATGCCGCTGTTGGGCCAGACCGGCCAGTTGGCCCCCACGATCCAGCGCCCCTCCACGTCCATGCACTGGAACCAGTGCTGGTCCACGAAGCGCGGGTCGCTGTCGCGGATGGCGTCCACGGGCGCGGGCGTCTGGTGATAGAAGTGCTCGTCGAGCTCGGTCAGCGCCGTCATCGCGTTCCTCCGTGCGGCTAGATGCTGAGGCGGATCACGCCGTGCGTGTCGATCGCGCCGCCGCCCGCCGTGACCTCGCAGAATTGCTCGATCGCGAACGGGTTGACGTGGCCGGAATCGTTGTCGAGCAGGCGCGCCACCGCGTTCCCGTCGGCGAGGTCGTGCGTCTCCGTCTGGGCCGCGCCGTCCTTGTACTCGACGTGGCGGAAGTCGGGATGGCCGTAGCCCAGCCCCTTCGCGTAGAGGGTCGTGAGCGGCTTCAGGGTGACGCCGTGCATCCCCCCGTCCCAGTCGCGGAAGGCGAGCTCGCCGCTCCGCAGGCGCTTGCCGTCGCTCTCGAAACGCAGGTCGCATTCGGTCAGCTCGACGAAGCGCACGCCCTCGCCCTCGCCGTGGCGGGGGCCGGTGCAGCCGTCGAAGCGCGTGCGCCCGCTGTCGTCGCCCAGCCCACCCGTGGCGGCGGGATGGCCGCCCTCCGGCTCGATGCGCCAGAGCCAGCCGGAGAGGGCGTCGGTGTGCACCGCCATCCAGAGCGAGTGCCGCCCGATGGAGCTCGGCGGGCGGCCCAGCGTGGGAACCTGCCCGAAGATCGGGCGCACGCCCCAGGAGCGCTCGCGCGCGCCCACGGCCCCCTCCAGCGCGATCGCGAGGCCCTCCACGACGATGCTGCCGCTGGCCGTGCCCGTCTGCGCGTAGTGGTGGAGATCCCAGATCAGCTGGCGTCCGTCGCGCCGGTGCTGCACCGGCCCCGCCACCTCCATCGGCTGCGTGGTGGAGACGAACTCGATGTCGAAGCTGATGGGCTGCCCCTCGGCGGGGTCCAGCGCGAAGCGCCAGACGCGGAAGGGGTCGACGATATCGGCGCTGACGCCGCCCACGCGACGGCGGTCGCGGTCGCCGTCCAGGCGCCGCCCGAAGCGCGCGTCGTACTGCTTGCCGCCGTGCACGACGCTGACGGCGGCGTCCATGGTGGCGGTGGCGGGATAGACGCCCACGTGGCCCGCCACGCTGAGCGAGCCGTCGGGCGCGCCCACGTGGAACCAGAGCTCGTCCACCCAGCGCGGGTTGCGCCCCTCGACGCGCTCCATGTTCTCCACGGCCTGGTGGATGGCGTAATCGTCCAGCGCGGTGGCCACGGCCAGCCCCCTTTCTGCTTCCTTCGCCCTCGGTCGGACGGGCTATACTACGCCACGACCTACGCACGCAAGATTACCGGAGCGTTACCCGGCGTCGGCAACCTCGGCGGCTTCCGCCTCGACAGCCCACGCCCGATGCTCATCCAGATCGGGCAGCTCAGAAAGCGCGCAATACAGGTGGTCTTCGCGCGCGTTCTTCAGCCGAAGTTCCTCCATCGTCAGCTTCGTGCCCTTGGCAAGGCACTCCTTGCAGCTCAGGACGCAGTTGGCCAACTCAGCGCCACGCGCGTTCAAGCGCGGGACGAGGTGCTCAATCTCCAGCATGCTCTCCCGCACGTCTCCGTTCGGCCAACGCGCGGGCCATCCGCACCCGAAACAGCGCGCCCCCCAGCGGTCAATGAGAAGCTCTTTTGTGCGGGGCTTCGAAACGCATCCACCCCACGTACTATCGTGCGCGCGCTTCATCCACTGGCGAACTTTAGCAGGAGGGAGAAAGTGCTCATCCACTCCAACACGCACACGATCAGCGACGCCATCGAGGTTGGTTTCGAGCAGACTACTCAGCTCCCTGTACGCCTTGCGATAGCGGCTAACCTTCTGCCGACGTCCGCGTTCCGCGCCCTCCCAGGGATCGGACGTGCCATACGGCGACTGCGCAATCGCGATTTCGGCCTTAGCCTCGAGCCTGTACATGGCACGGCGAATATCGCGGGCATCGTCGAGCTCCTCTTCGGTGTCGAACTCCCCTGCCTGTTCCATGCGCTGGAGCTTGGCCGCACTGGTGCTAGCATCAGCCAGCAGGGACAGGCGGCGCGCATTATCCTTGGCGTTGGCCAGCTCTTTGCGGATGACGGGCAGATTCTGCCTGTACTCCTCAAGGGTCACCAGCGCCGTACGGTCGTGATCCACGAGCTTCCTCCTCTGTTGGCCTACCCGTATTCGCCGCGCTCCCGCGGCCCCGCGAGTCTAGCCGCGCGGCGCGCGCCTTGCCAGCGGGAGCGTCAGCGGCCCGTGAAGGCGGCGGCGCGGCGCTCCTGGAAGGCGGCCACGCCCTCCCTCGCGTCCTCCGTGTAGGCGAGGTCGTCGAAGAGGCGGTGTTCGAGCGCGAGTCCCTCCGCCAGCGGCAGCTCGACGCCCTCGGTCATGGCGCGCTTGGCGGCGCGCAGGGCGAGCGGCCCGCGCGAGCAGAGCTTGCGCGCCAGCTGGCGGGCAGCGGCCCGCAGGCGGTCGGCGGGCACGACCTCGTTCACGAGCCCGGCGCGCAGGGCCTCGTCCGCGCCCAGCTGGTCGCCCGTGAGGGCGATGCGCGCGGCGATGGCCCAGGGCAGCTGGCGCGGCAGGCGCTGCGTGGCGCCCCAGCCCGGAATCAGGCCCAGGTTCACCTCGGGCGAGCCGAAGCGCGCCCCCTCGGCGGCGATGCGCAGGTCGCAGGCGAGCGCGATCTCGAGGCCGCCGCCCAGCGCGAGGCCGTTGACGGCGGCGATCAGCGGCTTCGTCACCGTCTGCCCGCGCATGATCGTGGGCGGCTCGTCGTAGGGATTGCCGCGCGGGTCGTCGATCAGCGCCGGAATCGTCTCGCGCAGGTCGGCCCCGGCGCAGAAGGCGCGGTCGCCCGCGCCCGTGACGACGCCCACCCAGACGTCGTCGTCGGCCTCCAGCCGCGCGCAGGCTTCGGAAAACTCGCGCCACGTCTCCAGGTCGATGGCGTTGAGCGCGTCGGGGCGGTTGATGGTGATGGTGGCGATGTGGTCGGCGGTCTCGTAGAGCAGGGCCACGGCAGCCTCCGGGCGGTCGGTCGTCAGTCGTCGTATTCGAAGAAGCCGCGGCCGCTCTTGCGGCCCAGGTGGCCGAGCGAGACGAGCCGCCGCAGCATGGTGGGGGCCTTGAAGCGCGCCTCGCCGTACTCCTCGAACATGGCGTCGCTGATGTGGATCATCGTGTCCAGCCCGATGAGGTCGGCGGTGGCCAGCGGCCCCAGCGCGTGGTTGAGCCCCACCTTGCAGCCCTGGTCCACGTCCGCGGCGGTGGCGATGCCGCCCTCCACCATGCGGATGGCGTCGAAGATGAAGGGCACGAGCAGGCGGTTCACGATGAAGCCGGGCGAGTCCTTCACCCGCACCGTGAGCCGGTCGATGGAGTCGCAGAAGGCCATGATCTCGTCGATCGTCTCGCCCGACGTGCTCTCCGAGGAGATCACCTCCACGAGCGGCAGCACGGTGGGCGGGTTGAAGAAGTGGATGCCGATCACGCGCTCCGGGCGGCCCGAGGACGCGGCCAGCTCGCTGAGCGAGAGCGAGGAGGTGTTGCTGGCGAGGATGGCCTCCGGCTTGCAGCCCGCCCCCAGATCCGCGAAGAGGCGCTTCTTCACGGGCAGGTCCTCCACCACGGCCTCGATGACGAGGTCGCTGCGGACGAAGCCGTCGAGCGAGGAGGCGCCGTGCAGGCGCGCGAGCGTGCGGTCGTGGCGTTCGCGGCTGAGGCGCCCGCGCTCCACGTCGCGCCCGAGCCGCCGCCGGATGCCGGCGAGGCCCTGCGCCAGCCGGTCAGGGTCCTCCTCGCACACGCGCACGCGGTAGCCGTGGGTGGCGCACACGAGGGCGATGCCCGCGCCCATGATGCCACAGCCCACCACGCCCACTTCCCGGATCGCCATCGCCGCTCCTTCGTTCGGGCCGCGCCGTTCGGGCGGCGCGCCGCGCGCATTGTCGCACACGCGCGGTTCTAGGCGATCTCGTGCCCGGCCAGCGTCTCCAGCGCCTTCACCAGCGCGGCGTGGTCGAGGTCGTCCCAGCCGCGCGCGGCGCAGGCGTTCATCAGCTCCCGCGCCGCGGCCGCGTTGGGCAGGCTCAGGCCCAGCTCGCGCGCGCCCTCCAGCGCGAGGCCGAGGTCCTTGCGGTGGAGGGCGATGCGGAAGCCGGGCTCGAAGGCCCGCTCGATCATGCGCGCGCCGTGCACCTCGAGGATGCGCGATCCGGCGAAGCCGCCCATGAGCGCCTCGCGCACGCGCGCCGGATCGACGCCCGCCTTCGAGGCGAAGAGCAGGGCCTCGCCCACGGCCTCGATGGTGAGCGCCACGATGATCTGGTTCGCCACCTTGCAGGTCTGCCCCGCGCCCACGCCGCCCACCAGCGTCACGTTCGCGCCCATCAGCTCGAACAGGGGGAGCGCGCGCGCGAAGGCCTCGTCCGTCCCGCCGGCCATGATCGTGAGGCTGGCCGCTTTCGCGCCCACCTCGCCGCCGGACACGGGCGCGTCGAGGTAGTCGCAGCCGCGTTCGGCGATGCGCGCCGCGAACACCTTCGTGGCGATGGGCGAGATCGAGCTCATGTCGATCACGGTCGTCCCCGCGCGCAGGCCCTCGGCCACGCCGCCGGGCGCGAACAACGCGTCCTCCACGTCGGGCGTGTCCGGGACCATGACGATGACGGCCTCGGCGCGGGCGGCGGCCTCCGCGCCCGTGGCGCACTCCACCGCACCGCCCGCCAGCAGCTCCTGCGGCAGGGGCGAGACGTGGCGCACGACGGACAGCTCGTGCCCCGCCGCCTGCAGGTGCCCGGCCATGGGCCGCCCCATGATCCCCAGTCCGATGAAGGCGACGTGCGTCATGCCGTTCCCCCGTGCAGCCGTTCGCGCCAGCCCAGCCCCTCGGCGGTCGTGGCCGCGGGCGCGTACTCGCAGCCCACCCAGCCCTCATAGCCGATGGCGTCCAGATGGCGCAGGAAGAAGCCGTAGTTGATCTCGCCCGTGCCCGGCTCGTGGCGGCCGGGGTTGTCCGCGATCTGGACGTGGCCGATGACGCCCAGGTTCGCCTCCACCGTGCGCGCGAGGTCCCCCTCCATGACCTGCATGTGATAGGCGTCGTACTGGAGCCCGACCAGCTCCGCGCCCACCTCGGCGATGAGCGCGAGCGCCTGAGCGCTGGTGTTCACGAGGAAGCCGGGCATGTCGCGCGTGTTGATGGGCTCGATCAGCAGGCGCAGCCCCGCCTCGCGGAACGCCTCCCCCGCATGGCGCAGGTTCGCCGCGAGCGTGCGCCACGCCTCGTCGTGGGGCAGGTCCGGCGGCGGAACGCCCGCGAGACAGTTCGCGCGCGGACAGTCGAGCGCCCGCGCGTAGCGGATGGCGGCGGCCACGCCCTCGCGGAACTCGTCCGCGCGGCGCGGGTCGCAGGCGATGCCGCGGTCGCCCGCCGCCCAGTCGCCCGCGGGCAGGTTGATGAGCGCCTGCGTCAGCCCGTGTTCGCGCAGGCGTGCGGCCAGCTCCTCCGGCGGATGCTCGTAGGGGAAGGGGTACTCCACCGCCTCGAAGCCGTGCGCCCGCGCCAGCGCGAAGCGCTCGGGGAAGGGCGCCTCCGTGAAGAGGAAGTTCAGGTTCGCCGCCAGCCGCGTCATGCCCGCGCATGATACGGGCCCGCGACGGTGGCGTAGACTGCGCCCATGATTCGCCATGAGGATATCCACCACATCGCTTTCGTCGCCCCCGACCTGCGGCAGGGCATGGACGAGGTCGGCGAGGTCTACGGCGTGGAATGGACGACGCCGCGTCACATGGAGCTGCGGGTGCGGGACCATCGCGGCGTGCGCGCGCTCAGCCTCTCCGTCGTCTACTCGCGGCAGGGGCCGCTCTTCCTGGAAGTGCTGCAGGCCGTGCCGGACTCCGTCTGGGCGGCGCAGCCGGGCTCACGGCTCCACCACGTGGGCGTGCACGTCGACGACGTCGAGGCCGAGATCGAGCGGCTGGAAGGCCTGGGGCAGGCGCTGGAGGCCGCGGGCGTCGGCCCCGACGGGCGCACCGGCGGCTGGGCCTACCTGCAAGGCCCGCTGGCCCTGCGCGTCGAGATCATGGACATCCGCGGGCGCGAGGCCACGGCCCGCTGGGCGAGCGGCGAAATCGCCTAGCCTCGCGCCCGCCGCACGAGGGCGCGCACCTGGTAGAGCGCGAACGCCGTCGCGCCCGCGCTCAGCTGGAATGACAGCATCGAGAGCGCGATCGTCATCACCAGATCGTCGCGGCCGCCAGCGTCGTACACGTACAGCACGGGCTGCCGCGTCTGCTGCGAAGGCGCGCCAGGCGTCGGCGTCGGCGTCAACGTCGCGGTGGGCGTGGGCGCCACGCCGACGGGCGCGAGCCGCGCGGGCCGTATCGCCGCTGGCATCGGCGTCGCGGATGGCGTGTTCGCCACGGGCACGGCCTCCGGCGTGGGGGCCGGAGCGGGCGCGGGGTCGGGCGTGGGCGCGGGCGCGGGCTCAGGCGCGGGAGTGGCTGTCGTGGGCGGTGGAGCATCCGGAACGGGCGTTGGCGTTGGCGTAGGGGCCGGTTCGGACACAGCAGCCGTGCGCGGCGGTGCCTCCGGGCTGGGCGTCGATGCGGGCACAGGCGTCGGCGTGGGCGTGGAAGGCGGAGCGGGAGTCGGCGTTGGAGGCAGCCGGTCTTCCCACTCCGACTCGCGCGGCACCGGATCCTGGATGTCGTCGATGATTCGGATGGGCGGCGGCGGTGCCGGGACGCTCGTGGGCGGGACAGGCGTAGGCGCAGGCGTGGGCGTGGGCGTAGCTGTGGCCGCGGGCGAGGCCGTAGCCGTGACCGTAGGCGTGGCCGTGACCGTAGGCGTGGGCGTAGGCGTAGGCGTAGGCGTAGGCGTGGGCGTGGGCGTAGGCGTGGGCGAGGGCGTAGGCGTGGGCGAGGGCGTAGGCGTGGGCGAGGGCGTGGGCGAGGGCGTGGGCGTGGGCGTGGGCGTGGGCGTGGGCGTGGGCGTGGGCGTGGGCGTGGGCGAGGGCGAGGGCGTGGGCGTGGGCGTGGGCGTGGGCGTGGGCAGCGGCGGGTTAATGACGACCGTGACGGCGCGCCATGCTCGCGTCGTCGTCGACTCGATGTCGAAGGCGGCGGTCCCGCTCGGCCCCGCAGCGGCGATGCGGGCGTCGGCGGCGCCCGCGCTCACGCCGTTGCTGCCGCGGGAGCCCCGCGTGAAGCGGCTGGCATGGTTGGCGGGCGCGCTGACCGTGCGGTCCCCGTCGGTCACCGCGTAGGCGCGCAGGACGCGGGCGTCCGCCGCCGCCGTGGAGACGTCCGGCGCGAGCGGCTCGTTGCTGGAGCCGGTGGCGGACATGGATGCGCCGACGGGCGTGCCCGCATCGACGCCCCGATAGCGCAGGATGGCGGCCACCGCCTGCCCCGGTCCGCCGATCCAGGCGAAGGTGTGGCTGGACGTCCCGGCGTCTCCGGCGGCGCGACGCCAGATGCCGAGCGTGGTCGCGCCCGTCGTGCCCGTAGCGGTCGTGCCCGTATCGACCACGCTCCAGCCATCCGGCGCGGAGACGTCCCGCGCGTCTGAGGTCGTCCGCGTGGTCGCCCTGACAGCCACGACGGCGATGAGCAGGTCGCCCGTCTCGCCCGCCGGCGCCGCGACGACGATCTCCGAAGCGCCGTCGCTCGTCGCCTTGGTCGCGGTGTTCCTGGCGACGAAATCAGGCCCCGGGCCATCCACGAATGGCGCAGGCGTAAGCGTGGGCGTGGGCGTGGGCGTGGGGGTAGGCGTGGGCGTGGGCGTAGGGGTGGGCGTGGGCGTGGGCGTGGGCGTGGGGGTAGGCGTGGGCGTGGGCGTGGGCGTGGGCGTGGGGGTAGGCGTGGGCGTGGGCGTGGGCGTGGGGGTAGGCGTGGGCGTGGGCGTGGGGGTAGGCGTGGGCGTGGGCGTGGGCGTGGGCGTGGGGGTAGGCGTGGGCGTGGGCGTGGGCGTGGGCGTGGGCGTGGGCGTGGGCGTGGGGGTAGGCGTGGGCGTGGGCGTGGGCGTGGGCGTGGGCGTGGGCGTGGGCGTGGGGGTAGGCGTGGGCGTGGGCGTGGGCGTGGGCGTGGGGGTAGGCGTGGGCGTGGGCGTGGGCGTGGGCGTGGGCGTGGGGGTAGGCGTGGGCGTGGGCGTGGGCGTGGGCGTGGGGGTAGGCGTGGGCGTGGGCGTAGGCGTGGGCGTGGGCGTGGGCGTGGGCGTGGGCGTAGGCGTGGGCGTGGGCGCTGGCGCGGGATTGAGGGTGATCGTGACCGCGCGCCAGCGCCGCCGCACGATGTCGATGACGGCCGCGCCGCTCGCGCCCGCGCCAGCCTGTACCCCGTCCGCGAGCACCGCGCCCACGCCCGTCGAGCCGCCGCTGTCCAGCTGGAAGCGCCCCGTCGATCCCGTGGGATACTCCGTGTCGTCGTCGAGGCCGCCGCCGTCCACGACGTAGACACGCAGCACGCGCGCGTTCGCCGCCGTCGTCGTGACCGATGGCGCGCTCGCCTGCTTGCTCCGGCCCGTGTCGGCGTCGGCGGGACCGATGGGGCTGTCCGGATCGACGCCCCGGTAGCGGACGATGGCCGCGACGGCCTCCTCCTTGCCCGACCAGGTGAAGGCGTAGCTGGCCGCCTCGCTCCCGTCCGCGAACCGGCGCCAGAGGCCGAGCGTGGCCGCGTCGCGGTCCGCGGTGCCGCTGACGGCGAGCGCCGTCCAGCCCGCGGGCGCGACGATCGTGCGGTCGCCGTCCGTGGCCACGATGGCGATGAGCAGGTCGCCGACATCCCCCGCGGGTACGGCGACGGTGATGGTCTGGGGATTGCCGCTCCCGACCTTGAGCATGGTTTCGCCGCCGACCCACGCGGGCGCGACGCCGGTCGCGTGTACCGGGAGCGGGGCGGGCGGCTGGCGCGTGACGAGGGCGAAGACGATGAGCGCGAGCGTGATCGGCGTCGTGGCGGCCACGACGCGGATGACGATACGCTCGGCGCTGCTCCGTGGGATGCGGGGCGGGATGGTACCCCCGGCAGGAGTCGAACCTGCGCGCATGGTTTAGGAAACCACTGCTCTGTCCCCTGAGCTACGGGGGCGGCGGGGCGTCTGCCCGTAGCCTACACGCCGCGCAGGCGCGGATCGAGCACATCGCGCAAAGCGTCGCCGAAGATGTTGAAGGCCAGCACCGTGAGCGTGATCGCGCTCCCGCCCACGGCCACGAGGATCGGTTTCGACTCGAAGTACTGCCGTCCCGAACTGACCATGTCGCCCCAGCTCGCTCCGGGCGGCGCCAGCCCGAGGAAGGCGAGCGTCGATTCCGCGAGGATGGCCCCGCCGATCGTCGTCGAGAAGATGATGATGATCGGCGCGAACACGTTGGGCAGCACGTGCCGGAAGATGATGCGCGGCGGCTGTACGCCGAGCACGCGCGCCGCCTCCACGTAGACGTCGTTGCGCGCCGCCAGCGTGGCCGAACGCACCACGCGCGAGACGCCGAAGATGTTGAGGAATGAGAGCGCGATGATCGTGCGTGGGAGCGATGGCTCGCCCGTCTGCACGAGCAGCAGCAGGAACAGCAGCGGGGGGATGGCGATGAACGCATCGACGATGCGCTGGATGGTCAGGTCCACGAGCCCGCCGAAGTAGCCGGAGATGATGCCGAGGATGGCGCCGAAGACGGTGGCGATGAGCGCCGCGCCGAATCCGAGCAGCATGGAACGGCGCGTGCCGTGCAGCGTGCGGGTCAGCAGGTCGCGGTGAAAGTTGTCCGCTCCGAGGAGGTGGTCCCGAGTCGGGTTCGGATTGGCGCGCCACAGCCCGATGGTCGCGCTCAGCGCATCCTCGTCGGTGGGATCGGCGTTGACGTCGTAGTTGGGGTTGTCCACGAAGAACTGCTCGTCCACGCCGTAGGGCGCGATCCAGGGGCCGATGATGCCGAGGACGAGGATGATGCTGGCGATGACGAGGGCGATGGCGCCCACCGTCTTGCGCGCGAAAAAGCCGCTCAGCGCGTGCAGGGCCCGCGCCCAGCGGGGAGGGTCGGCGGGAGGCGCGAAGCCGGTGAGCGCCTCGCCGGACGCCATGGCCGTGCCGCTCACGCCTCCGCCCCCGCCACCGTGACGCGCGGGTCGATGAGGAAGTAGCTCAGGTCCACGATCAGGTTGACCAGGACGACCGCCCCCACCAGCAGCAGCGTGAACGTCTGCGTGACGGGGATGTCGCGGATGTCGATGGCCACCAGAATCTCACGCCCCATCCCCCGGATGTTGAACATGAACTCGAGCACGACGTTGCCCGCCACCAGCGCCGCGATCAGGAAGCCGAGGATCGTCACGACGGGGATGAGGGCGTTGCGGAAGACGTGCCGCACGACGACCGTCTGGCCCGCCAGCCCCTTCGCCCGCGCCGTGCGCACGTAGTCCTGACGCAGCACCTCGAGCATCCCCGACCGCAGGAAGCGCATGAGGATCGCCCCCAGCGCCAGCCCTCCGGCGAGCGCGGGCACGATGAAGAGCTGGAAATTCCCCCAAGGATCGTCCCAGAACAGCGGCGGGGAGGTCACGTTGAGGGCGAGGATGTCGAATTTCACCGCATAGCCGGACGCGATCGCCGCCGTGACGAAGGCCGGCGCCGCGAGGAACAGGATGGCGAAGGTGCGCAGCACGCCGTCGAGGACGCCGTCGGGCCGGAGCGCGGAGAGCGTCCCCACGGGCACGGCCAGCAGCACGGCGATGATGAGCGACATGATGCCCAGCTGGAGCGTGTAGGGCAGCGCGTCGGCGGCCACGCTGAAGGCGGGGCGGTTGTACTGGAACGAATCCTGGGAGCGCAGGCGCAGGGTGTCCCACCAGAAGCGCGCGTACTGCTCGTAGAGCGGCTTGTCCGTGCCCAGGCGCGCGCGCACGCGGGCGAGCTGGTCCTCGCGCTCCGCCTCCGTGCGGTTGGCCGACGCGAAGAACTGGTTGGCCAGCTGCTGCTCCGCGTAGTCGCCCGGCAACACGCGCAGGGCGAAGAACACGAAGGTCAGCACGATCGCGATCGTGACCAGCGCCAGCAGGAAGCGACGGATGACGTACTCGGTCATGGGGCGGCGCCACCGTTCCGATTCGGGATGGGCGAGCCGCTCCCGCGCCCTCTTCGGGACGCGGGAGCGGACGCCCTCGGGTCAGGCGGGGCGCTGTTTCCCCTGGAAGGAGGGATGGTCCTGGTCGATCCAGAGATCCTGGCTGATGGTCGTGCCGTAGGTGATGAAGAACGGCCCCCTGCGGTTCAGGTAGGGCCATTTCACCCAGCTGGTGAGGCCGCCGACGAGCTGCAGGTGCCCGGCGCCCGCGTCCGTGAGGGCGAAGCGCTGCGCGTCCTTGATGATCTCCTGCGCCCGCTCGTTGTCGAACTCGGCGAACATGTCCTCGATGTACCCCTCCATGGTCGGAGTGGTGTACTTCCAGAAGTTGATGGTGCCGCGCCCGCCGTCCTCGGGATGGGCCGAGTAGACCTGCGCGAAGCGGGTGCGCGGGTCGGGGCTGTTCCACTGGTCCCAGCCGCCGAGGTAGCCCACCGACGCCTGCCCGGAGTTGTTGTACTCCAGCAGCGAGGTGATGGGGATGGCCTGCCCGCCCCACTGCTCCGTGCCCAGGTTCTGGTTGAGCATCGCCGGGAACCACTCGATCAGCGCGAGCCGGTCGGGCGTGTCCACGATGGTGACCTTGAAGTCGTCCTTGTCGCGGCTCTCCGCGTCGGCCTGCTCCCAGAGGGCGCGGGCGTCGGCGATGTCCTGATCCTTGGGCTGGCGGTAGCCCGGCGCCTGCGACAGCTCCTCCTGCGAGAGCGCCCAAGCGACGAACGGCCAGTTGACCGCCGGGTTCGGGCGCGCGAGGCCCTGGAAGTGCGTCTCCGCCACCAGCGCGCGGTCCGTGGCCAGGAACATGGCCGTGCGGATGCGCTCGTCCGAGAGCGAGCGGTTCGTCGTGTAGTTGTAGGCGAACTCGAGGTTGTTGTTCGGGTCGCCCACGCGGAACGCCTCCACGTCCGGGTTGTTGGCCGCGATCTCGTCCATCACGTCGCGCTGGCGCGAGGCGAGCTCGTCGATCTGCTTCTGCTCGAAGGCGAGCCGCTGCGGGTTGATGTCGCCGCCGCCGATGTTCGTGATGAAGAGCTCGTCGACCATGCCCGGGATGGTCCCGTCGCGGCGCAGGAAGTAGTCGTCGTTGCGCACGGCGTGGGCGCGATCCTGCAGCTCGAACTGGTCGAAGATGAACGGCCCCGTGCCCAGCACGTTGTCCGCGTTGAAGATGCCGAACTCGTTCTCGTCCTCCAGCTTCTCGCCGATGTCCGGGTAGAGGATGGAGTTGAACTCGTCCGTCATGTCGCCGAGCCACGTCACCTGCGGCGAACTCATCGTCACGGTGAAGTTCGTATCGTCGGTGTAGTCGATGTTCTCGATGTTCTTGTAGATGAGCGGGTGGCGGAAGAAGGTGGTGTCCTCGGTGCCGTCCGCGCGCGTGCTCGTGCGCTGCCGCTCAATGTTCCAGCGGACGTCGTCCATGGTCACGGCGCGCCCGTCGGCGGGGGGCTTGTTGTGATAGTTCACGTCGTCGCGGATGGTGAAGGCGTAGGTCACCTCGTCCGGCTGCTCCGGAAGCCCGCGCGCGATCTCGCCCGAGATCACGAAGTTGTCCATGTCCGTGAACTTGAGCAGGTTGTTGTAGGCGTTGCCCGCCGTGTAGGCGATGCCGCGGTAGAGCTCGCGGTGCAGGTCGAGCGTGGTGCCCGCGATGCCCGCGTTCTGGCTGAAGAAGCTCCCGTCCCGCGCGCCCGTCATGGCGGCCTCGGTGGGAGCGGCGGTGGCGGTGGCGTCTCCCCCCCCCCCGTCGGCGGGATCGTCGTCATCGTCGTCGTCGCCGCAGCCCACGGCCACGAGCGCGCCCGCGCCCACGGCCCCCGCCGCCGACGCCTTCAGCACCGTCCGCCGGCTGAGCCGCCGCCGGGTCCAGTAGTTCTCGCGCATGCGCTTCCCTCCGTCGTGCGGCGCGGGGCCGCGTTCGCGCGGAATCCTAGTGAGGCGCGATCCGCCCGTCAACAAGGTTCGGCGGGAATCAGGCGTCGTGCGTGAGGCCCTGGATGGGCTCGCGCACCTCGTCCCGGCGGAACGTCTCGACGACGCGCCCGTCCTTCATGAGGCGGATGACGGGCGCGCCGTGCTCGTCCACGGTGTCGATGCGCGCGTCCGCCTCCACCACCAGCTCGCGCCCGTCGGCGAGCGTCACCTTCATGGCCAGCAGCCCCATCGCTACGCTCCCCGCCCGCGCGGGTCGGGCACGGCCACGACGATGGCGTCCATGGTCGTGCGCGCCAGCAGGAGCACGGCCTCGCGCCGCGGGTCGAGGTTCTCCTCGGCGTGCACTTCCCACGGGGGCACGAAGATGAAGTCGCCCGGGCCGGCGTCGGCGGCGTGCTCGAGCGCCTCGCCCCAGCGGAAGCGGACGCGCCCCTCGAGCACGTAGATGCCGGACTCGCTCTCGCCGTGGTGGTGGACGCCGGAGGCCGCGCCCGGCTCGTTGCGGGCGACGCCCATCCACAGGCCCGTCGAGCCGCTGAGCGCGCCGGAGACGCCCGCCTCGCGGATCATGCCCGGCGTCTGCGCCGTGCCCGCGTCGCGTTCGGCGGGCCGCACGATGGCAACCATGCGCGCGATTCTACGGGGAACGGCGCAGCGGGCCAGCGCCGCCCGCGACGCGGTAGCATGGCGCGCGCGATTTCGCCCCGGAGGCCGCCCGTGACCATCCCCGAAGGCGCGACCGAGGTCATCCTCTCCTACGTGCGCCGCAAGGCTGCGGAATGGACGCCGGACCAGCTGGCGCAGCGCGTGGAGGCGGCGGTGGCCGAGCTCGAGGCCGCCGCCCGCGCCGTGCCCGACGACGCGCTCGCCGAGCGCCGCGCGGGCGAGGAGTGGAGCCCGCTGGAGTGCATCCGGCACGTGGCCGAGGTGAACACGGGCACGGCCACGCGCGTGCGCGGCGTCGTCGCCGAGGGCGCGCTGCCGGAGACGGCGCCGTCCGCGCCGCCCGTTTCGGCGGGGCGCGAGGCCATCCTCGCCGCCCACGCCGGGGTCGTGGCGGCGGCGGTGCGGGCCGTGCGCGTGAGCGGCCCCGAGGCCGACGACGGCATCGCCTGGCGCCACCCCTTCCTCGGCGACCTCAACTGGCGCGAATGGTTCCTCACGCTGCGCGTGCACTCGCTCGACCACGCCGGCCAGATCGCCGTCCTGCGCGTGGACGGCTGAGCGCCGCTCAGGCCGTGATGGGGCGCGCCTGCAGCAGGAAGAACGCGCCCGCCTCGTCCAGCGCGAACTCGACGTCCACGGGCGCGCCGTAGAGGCGCTCCACGGCGCGGGCCGCGGCCGCCGCCTCGCGCGCTTGTGCGTCGTCGAGCGCGGGCGCGTTCGCGAGCTCTGCGGGCACGGGCTCGCGCTTCGTGCCCCCCTCCGCGGGGACGACGCGCTCGCGCTTGTCCGAGACGGTGCGCTCGCGCAGCTCGCCGTCGGGGCCGACGGTGAAGGAATCGGGCGTGACGTAGCCGGAGACGATGGCCTCGCCCAGCCCCCAGGAGGCGTTGATGAGCGTCTCGTCCGTCGCGCCAGTCAGGGGGTTGCGCGTGAAGGCCACGCCGCTGGCCGCGGCGCGCACCACCGGCATGACCGCCACCGCCATGGCCTCGCCCGCGTGGTCGATGCCGCGGAAGGCGCGGTAGTGGACGGCGCGTTCATGCCAGAGGCTGCGGTAGCAGTCGAGCGTGGCCGCGGCGATGGCGTCCGCGCCGCGCAGGTTGAGGTAGCTCTCGTAGAGGCCCGCGAAGGAGCTGGCGGCGCCGTCCTCGTTGAGGCCGCTGGAGCGCACGGCGAAGGTCGAGTCCGGCCCCGCGCGCGCCTCCAGTTCGGCGCGGGCGCGGGCGATGGCCTCGCGCGTCTCCGCGCCCAGGGCGGCGTCCGCCAGCCGCGCGGCCACGGGCGCGAGCGCCTCGCGGAAGGACGCCAGCGGCGCGCGCGGGGGCAGCTCCGCCAGCGGCGCGGTGAGCGCGGGCAGGCCGTGCTCCGCCGCGAAGGCCTCGTACGCCTCCGCCGCCACGGCGAAGCCCGGCGGCACGGGGAAGCCCGCGCCCGCCAGCCGCGCGAGGCTCGCGGCCTTGCCCCCGATGCGCCGCGCGCCCGCGTCGGGATGGTCCAGCCACACGATGGGGTCGCGCATGGCGCGAGTCTGGCGGACCGCCGCACATGGGGCAACGCGCCGCCGTACGATGAAGCCGCATGGAACCCCCGGAGACGGTGCGGCTGGACGGCGGCGAGCTGCTCATGGGCAGCGCCCGCGGACGCCCCGACGAGCGCCCCGTGCACCGCGTCGCCGTCGCGCCCCTGCGCGTGGCCGTGGCCCCCGTCACGAACGCGGGCTACGCGCCCTTCGTGGCCGCCGGCGGCGAGCCCCCGCGCTTCCGGGACGACGAGCGCTTCAACGCCCCCGACCGCCCCGTCGTGGGCGTCAGCTGGTTCGACGCCGTCGCCTACTGCGCGTGGCTGGCGGAGGCGACCGGCGTCCCCTGGCGGCTGCCCACCGAGGCCGAGCGCGAGTACGCCGCCCTGGGCGGGCGCGTCGGGGCCGACTGGCCCTGGCCCGGCGTGGACTGGCGCGGCCATCCCGCCGCCGACCGCATCGCCGCCGCCGACCGCCCCCACGTTCCCATGCCCGAATGCGCGAACGGCTACGGCCTGCGCTGCATGGCCGAGAACGTGCACGAATGGTGCCGCGATTGGTATCACGCGGACGCCTACGCCGCGCCCGGCGCGGGCGAACGCGCGCCCGCCGACCGCGCCCGCCGCGCGAGTCGCGGGGGCAGCTGGCGGCACGCGGTCCGGTTCACGCGCGTCACGGCGCGCGCCAGCCTCTCCCCCGAGCGGCGCTACAACGACTTCGGCTTCCGCCTCTACGCCGACGCTCAGGCGCCCGCGGCCTCGCGGATCTGAGCCGCGTGCTCCACGAGGTGCTGCGCGTTCATCTCGAAGATGCCCTCGACGGTGCCGAAGTGGTCGTGCGGCTTCCGCAGGTCCTCCGCGGTCACGTGCTTCAGCTTGCCGTCGCAGCGGTTCACGACCGCGTCGAACTCGTCGACCGCCTCGATGGAGGAGGCGCAGTCGGGCGCGCCCGCGTCGATGCCCGGGTAGCCGCAGGCCTCGCAGATCATGGTGGTGATGCGGGCCTCGGTGTCGATGACGTGCTCGGCCACTTCCTGCGCGGTCCACTGGCCCTCGCCGGGCGAGCGCCGCCAGCCCATCTCCGCCGCCTCGATGGCCTCGCGCATGGCCGCGCGCCCCTCGGCCAGCGCCGCCCGCAGTTCGTCCGGTGTCGCCATGGCGTCCTCCCCCGTGTCGCGCCCCGTTCTACGCCGAACGCGCGCGTGCGTCGAGCGCGCTCCGTAGAATGGCGCGCATGGAGGCGGGCGCGCTCGACGGCGTCACGGTGGCGGACCTCACGGCGCACGTCGCCGGGCCCTACGCCACCAAGCTGCTCGCCGACCTGGGCGCGCGCGTCGTCAAGGTGGAGCGCCCCGGCGGCGACCCCGCGCGCGCCCTCGGCCCCTGTCTCGACGACGAGCCCGGCCCCGACCGCGGCGGCGCGTGGCAGTTCCTCAACACGAACAAGGAATCGATCGCACTCGACCTGAAGACGGCGGGCGGGCGCGAGGCGCTCGAACGCCTGCTGCCGCGCGCCGACCTCGTCGTCGTCGGCCACGCCCCCGCCGTGGCCGAACGGCTGCGCCTCACGCCCGACGACCTGCGCGCCGTGGCCGACGTGAACGTGCTCTCCATCACCAACTTCGGCTGGAGCGGCCCCTACCGCGACTACTCCCTCTCCGAAACGGTGCTCTACGCCATGGGCGGGGAGATGTACTCGCACGGGATCGCCGGGCGCGAGCCGCTCAAGCTGGGGGGCACGGCCTCGCTCCTGCAGTGCGGGGCCATGGCCGCCATCGCCGCCCTCGGCGCCGTCCACGCCAGCGAGGTCCACGGCATCGCCCAGCGCGTCGACGTCTCCCTCTTCGACACGCAGCTGAACAGCGTGGACCGGCGCAGCTCGGCCATCCTCGCCTGGCGCTTCTCGGGGCGCGTGAACGAGCGTCCGGCGGCGGCGGGGCCGTCCACCGCGGGCGGGCTGGCGGGCGTCTTCCCCTGCGCCGACGGCCACGTGGAGATGACGGCCTCGGCGGGCCCCTACTGGCGGCGGCTGGCGGAGATGATCGGGCGCCCCGACCTCCTCGAACCGCCCTGGACCGATCCCGCCTGGCTGGCCACGCCCGAGGCGCGCGCCGAAATCGACCTCGCGCTCGTCCCCTGGCTGCTGGAGCGCACGCGCGCCGAGGTCTGGGAGGCCGCGCGCGAGCATCACGTCATCCTCGCCCCCCTCTACACCGCCGCCGACCTGTACGCCGACCCCGTCTTCCGCGAGCGCGGCCTGTGGGAGCGCGTGGAGCACGAGACGCTGGGAGCCTTCCCCATGCTGGGCCGCCCCTACCTGCTCAGCGAGACGCCCTGGGCCATCCGCCGCGCCGCCCCGCGCCTCGGCCAGGACACGGACGCCATCCTCGCCGAGCTGGGCTACGACCGCGCCGCCCGCGACGGGCTGCGGCGCACGGGGGCGGCGGCGTGAGCGGCCTCCTGCCGCTGGAGGGCGTGCGCGTCTGCGACTTCGCCTGCGTGTGGGCCGGGCAGAGCGCCACCATGTACCTCGCCGACCTGGGCGCGGACTGCATCAAGGTGGAGAACCCGTACGTCTGGAATCCGGCCACGCGCGCGGCGGCCCCCGTCATGCCCGCCCCCCTCGCCGCCGCCATCCCGCCCTGGATGGGGGGCCATCCCGGCGGCGATCCCGGCCCCCGCCCCTGGAACAACAGCCCCGCCTTCATCCACGTCATCCGCAACAAGCGCTCCTTCACCGTGGACAGCCGCCGCCCGGAGGGGCTGGCCATCGTCAAACGCCTCATCGCCGTCAGCGACGTGCTCGCCGAGAACCTCGCGCGCGGCACGCTGGAGAAGCTGGGCCTCGACGACGACGCCATCCGCGCCGCCCGCCCCGACATCGTCATCCTCCACCTGCCCGCCTACGGCCGCACCGGCGCCTACGTGGAGGGCCGCGGCTACGGCGCCCACATCGACGGCGTGGCCGGCTCCACCATCCTGCGCGGCTACCGCGACTCCGCCCCCGAGACGAACGTGCAGACCTTCGCGGGCGACTTCTTCGTGGGCATGCACGGGGCCGTGGCCACGCTCGCCGCCCTGCGCCACCGCCGCCGCACGGGACGCGGCCAGACCATCGAGCTGGCGCAGGCCGAATGCTCCGCCTCCATGTTCCCGCAAGCCGCGCTCGACGCCGCCTGGAACGGGCGCGCCGCCCGTACCATCGGCAACCGCAGCGACCAGGGCATCGCGCCCAACGGCGTCTTCGCCGCCCGCGGCGAGGAGCGCTGGCTCGCCCTCAGCTGCCGCTCCGACGCCGAATGGGCCGCGCTCGTCGCGTACATGGGCAACCCCGCCTGGGCGCGCGACCCCGCCCTCGCCGCCGTCGCGGGGCGCCTCGCCGCCGAGGACCGCATCGAGGCCGAACTGGCGGACTGGATCGCCGCCCGCGACCGCGACGAGCTCTTCCGCGACCTGCAGGCCGTGGGCGTCACCGCCGGGCCCGTGCTCAGCGCGCGCGACGCCGCCGGGGATGCGCACGCGCGCCAGTCGCCCGTCTGGCGCCGCCTCGCGGCCACGGACGACTACCCCGAAACGGAGTTCCCCGCGCCGTCCTTCACCTTCTCGCGCTCGGACGTGACGCTGCGCACGCCGCCCGCCCTCTTCGGCGAGCACAACGACTACGTCTACCGCGAGCTGCTGGGGCTGGACGACGAGGAGCGCGCGCGCCTGGAGGCGGACGGCCACATCGCCACCACCTACGCCCCCGAGGTGCTGGGGGGCTAGGCTATTCCGGCGGCTCGCGCCCGCCGTCGGGGAATCCGGCCTGCGGGAACAACGCGAAGTTGTGCGCCGCGCCCGCGTCCACCAGCGCGTCCCACCAGTCGATGCCGAAGCCGATCTGCTGGAAGTCCTCGCAGCGAATCTTGAGGTGGGGGTCGCGGTCGAAGCGCGTATGCCGGTAGACGACGATGCCGAGCCTGTCCGTGATCAGGTCGTACAGGGCGTGGAACAGGCGCTCGTTCGACTGCTTCGGGCGCAGCCAGACCATCATCTGTCCGGGCGTTCCCGTGCGCTTGTTGCCGGGCATACTGGTGTGGTCCGTGGCCAGCGCGCACGCGACCGCGAAGCCCCGAACGAACTCGGTCACGATGTCGTCGCCGCACTGCCGCAGGTTCTTCGGCAGGACGAAGGCGTCGCACTCCGTGTCCGGGGCGTAGGCGGCGGCGATGGCATCGAACACGGCGGGATGGTCCGCGAGGTCGATGGCGACCTTCATGCCCTCGACCGTGACCGGCGCTCCGGGGATGACGTCCCGTGCGTGCGCGGCGACGGCATCGGGAATAGTCGGGAGTACGGCGGCGGCTTCGTACGACCGCCCGCACATCGTGATCTCCTCGTCCTTATAGCTCGTCGGGCGGAAGAGCATCCTGATCCCGATGCGCCGGTCCTCGCCGTGAAGCCTGCCGCGAGCGGCGATCACTCCCATCAGGAAGGCGGACTTCGCCGACGGCCAGTTGAACTCCTCGGGAGCGACGGTCGAGAGATGCTCCACGAGCCGCGTCCACGACGCACGGGCGCGACGCTCCGCCCTCGACTGCGTCATCCGCAGGCGGCCGCAATAAGCCTCGTACAGTCTGGCGGCCTCGTCGTCGATGTCCTTCGACTCCGGCGCGTTCCAGAACTCCTCGAACGCGGCCAGCGCCTGCCGCACCTCGGCATCGTGGCTGGTGCCGTGGACGCGCACGCCGTGCTCGCGGTTGCGGGACAGGGCCGCGCCCGTCAGGTTGGCCGATCCGGTGAGGAAGGTGACGGTCCGTTCGGAGTGCGCGATGTAGAGCTTGGAATGGATGATGCCCTGGTCCTTGTCGGGGACGAAGGTCCTGAGCTGGAGCGCGCCGAATTCGTCCGCGATGGCCCGCAGATCCCAGACCGCGCTCGGATCGGTGGTACCGCTTTGCAGGTCGAGGAGCACGCGCACCTTGCGCCCCTCCGCGAGACGCTCCAGCAAGTGCGCCCGGATGGATCGCAGACCGTCGTTCGTGACGTAGGCGACGGCGAGGCTGATGTCGCCGCTCTCGCCGACCAGCTCGGGCACGTCCCGCCCGTAGCGGGCCGTATCGATGGTCGTCACCGGGGCTTCTGGAAGATGGTGATGTACTCGTGGACCTTGTTGACCCGAAAGACCGAGGGATGGCCGAGCGGACGCAGGTTGTTGTACTCGTGCCCGCGCAGCCAGATGATGATGTCGTCGAACAGGAAGCCGACCTCTTCAAGCTTCCGCGCCAGATCGGAGTGGAACGGATAGAAGCGGTTCTTCTTGCGCAGGTCCATCACGACCACGCAGCAGTACGCGCCCGGCTTCATCGCCGTGAACACTCGCCCGAACACCCGCGCCAGCGAATCCAGAAACTCCTCGTAGTCGGGAATGCGCCCCAGATCCCGCTCGGCCTCGCCGTAGTGCCGCGTTTCCTTGTAGTCCGCCGTGCGGTCGCGCAGCAGGATGTCCCAGTAGGGCGGCGACGTCACGACCATGTCCACCGTCCCCGGGTCGACGTAGTCCAGCACGGTCATGGCGTCCGCCACATGCAGCTGGCGTTCCCCCGCGGGCGCGCCATTGGCGGCCATCGGGCGGGGGCGCATGCGCGCCGTCTCGATGAATGCGGGCGAGAGGTCGAGGCCGACCCCGACCTTGCCCAGCGCCTCGGCGGCGATGACCGTCGAGCCGACACCGGTGAACGGGTCGAGGATGAGCCGCTGTTTGGCGGTCGTGAAGCTCTCGATGAGGCGCGTGACCAGCTGGGTGGGGAAGAGCGCGGGATGGCCGAGGCTCGCCTCCTCCGCGGTCTTGCGGATGTCGTCCCAGACGCTGATGGAGTTCCTGAGCCACGCCGCTCCGTCGAGATCGTTGGCGCGGCGCTTGCTGCGACGGGGGCGGACCTTGTCGCGGTCCGTCTGCTGGAACAGCGCGGTCTGGCTCGTGCTCATCGCCGCCGATTATAGGGCCGTGCGGGAGCGCGTGCGGGCGGCGGCGCTAGAGCCGCGAGGCGAGGATGCCCGTGGCGATGGCGATGGCCGCGAGCAGCACGGTCGTGGCGCTGCCGATGGCCAGCGCGATGCGGAGATTCATCCGCTGTTCGCGGAGCGCCATTTCGCTCCTCAGCATGTTCCCGAGGTTGGCGATGTCGTCCTTGGTGGCGAGGTTCGCGCCGATGTCCTCGGCGAAGGCCCCGACGAGCGCCTCCGCCTGCGCTTCCTCAAAGCCCGCGTCCCGCAAGCGCCGGGACGCCTTCAGCGTGTCGAACGCGACCATGCCGCAAGCGTACGCCCGCGCCCACGGCGCCGCAACGCGCCCCTACGGCAGCCAGCCCGTCAGCGCGAGCGCCAGCAGCGCCCCGAAAGCCAGGTGGAAGCGCGCCGTCTGCCGCAGCGTGGCGTTGAGCGCGCGGCCCGCGCCGCTCCCCAGCATGGCCCGCAGCGGCCCCGCGGCCAGCGGCAGCGCCGCCAGCGTCAGCAGCGCCCAGGGCCCCGCGTGCGATGCGGGCCAGAGCGCGATGGCGCATCCCCAGGCCGCGGCCAGCAGCAGCCCGAACCAGAGGCGCGTCGCCCGCTCGCCCGTGACCACCGCCAGCGTGCGCTTGCCCGCCGCGCGGTCGCTGGCGAGGTCGCGCAGGTTGTTGACCACGAGGATGGCGGTGACCGTGCAGCCCACGGGGATCGAGGCCAGCCACACGAAGGCGGGCGCGTTCCCGGCCTGCACGAAGTACGTCCCCACGACGGCGGCGACGCCGAAGAAGGCGAAGGCGAAGGCGTCGCCGAGGGCGTGGTAGCCCAACGGCCAGGGGCCGCCCGTGTAGGCGATGCCCGCGGCGATGCCGGCGAGGCCGATGGCGGCCACGATCCAGCCCGCCTCCGCCACCAGGTAGACGCCGGCGGCGAGGGCGAGGGCGAAGGCGGCCCACATGCCGCGCTTCACCTCGGCGGGCGCGAGCAGCCCCGATTGCGTGGCGCGCGACGGGCCGAGGCGGTCGCCCGCGTCCGCGCCGCGCTCGTGGTCGTACACGTCGTTGGCGAGGTTCGCGCCGACCTGCAGGCAGAGCGCCCCGAAGAGCGCCGCCAGCGCCGGGCCCGGCGCGAAGGCGTCCGCGCCGATGGCCGCGCCGGTCCCCGCGAGCACGGGCGCGACCGCCGCCGTGAGCGTGGGCGGGCGCGCGGCCATGCGCCAGGCGGCGAGCTTCACGCGCGCACCGCCGTCACCGACTGCGCCGCGCCGCCCAGGTGGGAGCGCTTGCGGACGCGCTCGAAGCCCGCCTCCGCCAGCATGGCGCGCAGCTCCTCCCACGGCGGCAGGTAGGCGGTCGAGGCGGGCAGGTAGCGGTAGGCGGGGCCGTCGCTGAGCAGCGCGCCGAGGGCGGGCACGACGCGCCGGAACCAGAGCGCGTGCCCCATGCGCACGGGAAGCGCGCGCGGCTCGTCCACCTCCAGCAGGCCCAGCCGCCCGCCCGCCCGCAGCACGCGCGCCAGCTCGGCCAGCACGGGCGGGATGGCGGTGAAGTTGCGCAGCGCGAACCCCGACACGGCCACCGAGAACGCGCCCCCGGCGAGCGGCAGGCGCGTGGCGTCGCCGCGCGCGAGGGCCACCTCCGCGGGGCAACGCGCGCGCGCGGCGGCGAGCATGGCCGCGGCGAAATCGACGCCCACCGCGCACGCCCCCCGTTCCCGCGCGAGCAGGGCGAAATCGCCCGTGCCGCAGGCCAGGTCGAGCACGGTGTCGCGTTCGTCCACCGCCAGCGCCTCCACGAGCGCGCGCCGCCAGCGCCGGTCGCGCCCCAGCGTGATGAGGCGGTTCATGCGGTCGTAGGAGGGCGCGATGCGGTCGAACATGGCCCGCACGGCGGCGGCCTTCCCCTCCGCCCCGGGCAGCGCGCCCGCCGGTCCGCGCGCGGTCAGTCCCCCGAGGCCGCGCCGTGGTCCCACAGCTCCGTGCCGCGCCACTCGCGGTCGCGCCACTTGAGCGCCTCGCGCAGGCCGTCCCGTTCGACGCGCTCGCGGAAGCCGGGGCGTCCGTCGATGAAGGCCGTGTACACGTCGAACTCGGCGGCGGAGTGCATGGCCGGGTGGAGCCCCTGGATCTCCATCCAGCGGTTCACGGAGTGCTTGTGCAGGGCGTTGATCTCGAGGGGGATGCGCATGATCTTGCGCGCGAGGTGGAGGGCCGCGTCCTCCAGCTCGTCCTCGGGCACGGCCCGGTTCACCAGCCCCCACTGCTGCGCCGTGGTCCCGTCGATCAGCTCGCCCGTCATGAACAGCTCCTTCGCGCGGCGGTAGCCGATGGTCCAGGGCCAGAGGGAGAGCGTGCGCAGCGTGCCCATGTGCCGCCCCGCGATGTGGCCGAAGCGCGCCGTCTCCGCGCAGACCACGAAGTCGAACATGGAGATCAGCTCCGTGCCGCCGGAGATGCAGTGGCCGTGCACCTGCGCGATGGTGGGCTTGCGCGTGTTGAAGAGGCGCAGGTAGCGGTCCACGGAGTCGAGCATGGTGCGGCGCGAGCGGCCCACGCTCTGTTCGCGCAGCGCGTCGCCGGGCGAGCCGGGCTCGACCGTGCGGCTGGCGGCGAGGTCGTAGCCCGCGCAGAAGGAGCGCCCCGCGCCGCGCAGCAGCAGCACGTAGGCATGCGCGTCGTCCTCGAAGCGGTCGAGGAAATCGAAGAACTCGTCGAGCAGCTCGGCGGAGAGGGCGTTGAGCGCCTGGGGGCGGTTGAGCGTGACGCGCACCACGCCCTCCGCCTCCGCCAGCGGCTCGACGATGAGGGTCTCGTACTCCGGGTAGGGCATGGCGTCCTCCTCGCGCGTTCTCGCGGGCGAGTATAGACGCCGCGCCGCCGGGGGATGGGCGCTCCTGCTACCAGTCGCGCCCGCGGCCCCCGCCCCCGCCGCCGCGCTGGGGCGCGCGCGAGCGGAAGCAGTCGCTGCAGTAGACGGGGCGGTCGCCGCGCGGCTGGAAGGGCACGCGCGCCTCGCGGCCGCACTCGGCGCAGACGGCGCTGAACATCTCGCGCTCGCCGCCGTAGCCGCCGCGGTTCCCGTAGCCGCCGCCGCCGCCGCCGCCGCCCTCGCCGCGGGCGTTCTTGCGCGCGGCGCGGCACTCGGGGCAGCGGCGCGGCTCGTTGGTGAACCCGCGCTGCTGGTAGAACTCCTGCTCCCCGACCGTGAACGTGAACTGCGCGTTGCAGTCCGAGCAGGTCAGGGTCCGATCAACGAACGACGTCATGGCTTCATCGCCTCCGGGCGTTTTCCAGGTTCCGGCGGCAATCGAGATGGAGTGAAGTGCTTCCATGGGGACGATCGAACGCGAGGACCTGCGCGCAGCATAGCACGGGATTCGCTACGCGCCCCTTGCGCGCGCGCGGGCGACCTGCGACCGTAGCCCGCGCGCTCCGGCCCCGCCGCCCGCGCGGCGTCCGGCCCGGCGCGAGCCGAACCGCGAACGGAGGCGACCCATGCCCGGCGTTGAAGACCACGAAACCGTTTCCATCTACCCGCTCGACGACCAGCAGCTGGAATCGCTGCTCACGCACGCGCCCGAATGCACCTTCAACTGGGGCACGCGCGACGGCTGGCCCGTGGGCGTCATCATGTCGTTCCTGTGGAAGGACGGGCGCTTCTGGATCACGGCGGGCGCGCACCGCCACCGCATCTCCGCCGTGCGCCGCGACCCGCGCGTCTCCGTGGTCGTGAGCGGGGCCTCCGCGCCCGCCGGTTCGGGCGCCCCCGGCGGCGCCGCCACGGCCAAGGGCCGCTGCATCATCCACGAGGACCGCGAGACGAAGGACTGGTTCTACCCCGAGTTCGCGGCCAAGCTGAACCCGGACAACCCCGAGGCCGCCGCCGCCTTCGTGCGCACGCTCGACTCGCCCCTGCGCGTCGTCCTCGAGGTCGTCCCCGAGAAGTGGATCCTGTTCGACGGGGCCAAGTTCGGCGCGGACGCCATGGGCGTGCTGCCCGACGACCAGAAGGGCCCCATGCTGAGCGCCGACGCCGAGCGCATGCCGCGCGAGATCGCCCGCCGCGGCCTCTCCTGACGCCCGTGCGCGTCGGCGTCCACGTCGCCAACTTCACCTGGCGGGGCGGCCCCGCCGAACTGGGGCCGCGCCTCGCCGATCTGGCCGTCGCCGCCGAGGAGATCGGCTGCGAGCGCCTCTCCCTCATGGACCACCTCTTCCAGATCGGCTGGATCGGCCCGCGCGAGCTGGACATGCTGGAGGGCTACACCGCCCTCGGTTTCGTCGCGGGCGTCACCTCCCGCATCCGCCTGGGGCTGCTGGTCACGGGCGTCACCTACCGCCATCCGGGCGTGCTGGCCAAGCAGGTGAGCACGCTCGACGCGCTCTCCGGCGGGCGCGCCTGGCTGGGCATCGGCGCGGCCTGGAACGAGGACGAGCACCGCGGCCTGGGCGTGCCCTTCCCGCCCCTCGCCGAGCGCTTCGAGCGGCTGGAGGATGCCATCCGCATCTGCCTGCGGATGTGGAGCGACGACGACGGCCCCTTCGAGGGGAAGCACTACCAGCTCGCGGCCACGCTCAACGTCCCGCAGCCGCTCGGCCGTCCCCGCCCGGAGCTGCTCGTCGGCGGGGGCGGCGAGCGCAAGACGCTGCGGCTCGTGGCCCGCTACGCCGACGCCTGCAACCTCACCACCGGCGCGACGGAGGATCTGCGGCGCAAGCTGGCCGTGCTGCGCGGCCACTGCGAGCGCGAGGGCACGGACTACGACGCCATCGCCAAGACCGTCGCCTGGACCGGCCCCGCGCTCGACTCGGAGGAGGAGCGGGCGCGCTTCCTCGACCGCATGGCGGAGTTCGCCGCCGAGGGCGTCGGCCTCGTCATGATCGCGCCCCTCGGCGACGACCCGGCGGCGGAGGTGCGGGGCTGGGAACCGCTGGCGCGGCGGCTGGAGGCGCTCTGACGGCTGCGCCAGCGGGCGCGGCGCGCTACCATCCCGCGCACGCCCATCGCCGGAGGAACCATGAAGCTGGCCAAGCGGGTCGAGGAGCTGCCGCCCTACCTCTTCGCCCAGATCTCGAAGGTGATCGCCGCCAAGAAGGCGCGGGGCATCGACGTCGTGACCTTCGGCATCGGCGACCCCGACCTGCCCACGCCCCCCCACATCCTCGCCGCCCTCCATCGCGCCGCCGACGATCCGGCCAACCACCGCTACCCCGAATCGGAGGGGCTGCCGGAGCTGCGCGGCGCCATCGCGCGCTGGTACGAGCGCCGCTTCGAGGTGGCCTTCGACCCCGCGCGCGAGGCGCTGGCGCTCATCGGCTCCAAGGAGGGCATCGCCCACATGGCGCTCACCCTCATCGACCCGGGCGACGTGGCCCTCGTCACCGATCCGGGCTATCCCGTCTACGAGATCGGCACCACGTTCGCGGGCGGCGTGGCCGTGAAGCTGCCCCTGCGGCGCGAGAGCGGCTGGCTGCCCGACCTCGACGCCATCCCCGAGGATCTCGCCGCCCGCGCCCGCGTGCTCTGGCTCAACTACCCGAACAACCCCACCGCCGCCGTGGCCGACCTCGCCTTCTTCGAGAAGGCCGTGGCCTGGGCGAGGGAATACGACGTCTCCATCTGCCACGACAACCCCTACTGCGACGTGGCTTTCGACGGCTACCGCCCGCTCTCCATCTTCCAGGCGCCGGGCGCGCGCGACGTGGCCATCGAGTTCAACTCCTTCTCCAAGATCTACAACATGACCGGCTGGCGCATCGGCATGGCCGTGGGCAATGCCGAGCTGGTGGACGCCCTCATGCGCGTCAAGTCGAACATCGACAGCGGCATCCCCCAGGCCATTCAGGAGATGGCCATCGAGGCCGTGGACGGCCCCCAGGACGTCATCGCCGACCACAACGCCATCTACCAGCGCCGCCGCGACCGCATCGTGGAGACGCTGCGCGCCATCGGCCTCGAGGTGGACCCGCCCAAAGCCTCGCTCTACGTCTGGGCGAAGCTGCCGGAGGGCGTCACCAGCGGCGATTTCGCCGCCCGCCTCATCGAGGAGTGCGCCGTGGTGGTCACGCCCGGACGCGGCTACGGCGTCAACGGCGAGGGCTACGTGCGCCTCTCCGTCACCATCGCCGACGACCGCATGGAGGAGGGCCTGCGCCGCCTGCGCGACTGGGGCGGGCTCTAGGGAGGGCGCGGCCCGTGCCCCGGCGGCTCCACGCCACCGCCCCCGCCCGCGAGCGCGCCTGGCTCGTGGCCGTGGACGCGCCCGGCGCGCCCGTGCCCGCCGCCGATTCCCTCGCCGAGCTGGCCGAGCTGGCGCGCTCCGCGGGCGCGGAGGTGGTGGGACGCTCCACGCAGCGCCGCGACCGTCCCCGCCCCGCCACCTACGTTGGCGCGGGCAAGCTGCGCGAGGTGGCCGAGGCCTGCGCCGGCCATCGCGCCGGGACCGTCGTCTTCGACGACGAGCTCTCGCCCGCGCAGCAGCGCAACCTCGAGGAGGCGCTGGGCCTGAAGGTGCTCGACCGCACCGCCCTCATCCTCGACATCTTCGCCCTGCGCGCGAGCACGCGGGAAGGCCGCCTGCAGGTCGAACTGGCGCAGACCGAGTACCTGCTGCCCCGCCTGCGCGGCCAGTGGAGCCACCTCGAACGCATGGAGGGGGCCATCGGCCTGCGCGGCCCCGGCGAGACGCAGATCGAGACCGACCGCCGCCTCGCGCGCCGCCGCATGGACAAGCTGCGCCGCGACCTCGACCGCGTGCGCGCCCAGCGCGAGCTCCACCGCCGCCAGCGCCGCCGCGCGGGCGCGCCCGTCGTGGCCCTCGTGGGCTACACGAACGCGGGCAAGACGACGCTCATGCGCGCCCTCTGCGGCGCCCCCGTGCGCCCCGAGGACAAGCTCTTCGCCACGCTCGATCCGGTCACGCGCAAGCTGGCGCTGCCCTCCGGGCGCACGGCCCTGCTCACCGACACGGTCGGCTTCATCCGCAAGCTGCCCGTGCAGCTGGTGGCCGCCTTCCGCGCCACGCTGGAGGAGCTGGAGGACGCCGCGGCGCTCCTGCACGTCGTCGATGCCTCCCATCCCCACGCCGCCGCCCACGCCGCCACCGTGGACGACGTGCTGCGCGAGCTGAGCGTGCTCGGACGCCCCATGATCGTGGCCCTCAACAAGATCGACGCGCTCGGCGGCGGCGCTCCCGCCGACGAACGCGAGGCGCGCGCGCTGGCGGCGGCGGCCGGGCCCGCCCCCGACGGCGTGCGCCACGTCTCCGCCGCGCGCGGCTGGGGCGTCGAGGAGCTGCGCGCCGCCATCGACGAGGCCCTGGCGCCCGCTCCCCTCTAACCGCCGCGCGGCGTATCATGCTCCCCAACGAAGCCATCCGTCGGGAGCCGAACGTGAAGCGCTGGATCATTCCCGCCGTCGCCGCCCTCGCCGTCTTCACCGTCGCCTGCGGCGACGACGACGACCCCGCCCCTCCCGCGGCCACGCCCGTCGCCACGCAGGCGCCCGCGGACGGGGGCGCCGCCGTGAGCGACTACCTGTCGAACGTGTGCGAGCCCCGCGACATCGCCGTCGAGGACACCGTGCCCATCGACGAGGCGCGGGCGCGGCTCGAGTCGGTGCGCGAACGCTGGCGCGCCACGGTCCCGCCCGATGAGCTGGCCGAGATCCACGACCTCACGCTCTCCACCATCGACGGCATCGTCCGCATCGTCGCGGACGTCGTCGCGGATGCGCCCGAGGCCATCTACGGCGACGCCCACTGGGCCGTGATCACCGTGATCCACGCGTTCTCGGACCTCGTGCGCGACGCCTACGGGGCGCTCCCGCAACAGGTGCGGGCGCAGTTCGAGGAGCGCGGCTGCGAGCCCCTCGCCGGGGAAGAGCTCGACATGCTGGACGACTACATCTCCCACGTCTGCGGCCTCAGCGGGCTCGAGGTCTCCGGCGATACCCCGCTCGACGGCGCCGTGACCGAATACCAGGCCCTGCGCGAGCGCTGGCGCGAGGCCGTCGCGCCGGACGTGCTGCTGGAGCACCAGGAAGTCTCGCTGGCCATGATCAACGAGGTGATCCGGGCGCTGGAAGCGGCCGTCGCCGACCCGGAGCGCGCGACCTTTGCCGACGCCCACGACGAGGTGTTCGACGCCATGGGCCGCTACCGCGACCGCTTCGTCGCGATCGACGCGGACCTGCCGGACCCGGTGCGGGCGGAATTCATCGTGATGGGGTGCAGCGTCGGGTCGCTCCCCGTGCGGAGCGCCAGCTCCGACCTGGACGCGGTGGACGAATACCTGTCGCACGTGTGCGGCCTCAGCGGGCTCACCCTCACCCCCGCCAGCCCGCTCGACGAGGCCGTGACCCAGTACCAGGCCCTGCGCGAGCGCTGGCGCGACGCCGACCCGCCGGACGTGCTGCTGGAGCACCAGGAAGTCTCGCTGGCCATGGTGGACGCCATCATCCGGGTCCTGCGGGACGCCGCCGACGATCCGGAGCAGGAAGTCTTCGCCGACGCCTTCTCGGCCGCGCTCCTCGCCGCCGACGAGTTCGGCGATGCCCTCACCGATGCCTTCGAGGACCTGCCGGCGGAGATCCAGAACGAATTCCGGGCGCTGGGCTGCGTGCAGGAGTCGCCGTAGTCCGCGTCGCACACCCGCGGGAGGGGAACCATGAGCCGCTGGATCATCGCCGCGCAGGCGCTCGTCATCGCCGTCCTCGCGGGCCTCGCCATCGCCGCCGCGCAGGGCGCCTTCTCCAGCGTCCAGGTGCGCGTCTGGCAGGACGTGCGGGACGACCGCAGCCTCTTCCTCTCCGCCCGCTACGAGGGCGGCAGCTGGCGCGCGCTGGGCACCGTCCCCGTGGACATGAGCCGCACGAGCGCCTCCGGGCGCTGGCGCTACGGGGACATCACCCTCACCGTGCCCGTGCCCGACGAGCCCGTCGCCCCCGCGGAGACGGACGCCGCCCTGCGCCGCTGCGAGAACGAGGCGCTGGCCGCGCTGCGCGCCGCGGAGACCATCTACCAGACCGCGGTCGACGCCTACATCGAGCGCGTCACCGAGCTGGACCGCGAGGGCAAGGAAGCGCTGGACGCCATGGTGGCCGCGCAGGCCGAGGCCGAGCGCGTGTACACCGCCGCCATCGAGGCCGCCGGCGACGACGGGGACGCCATCGAGGCCGCGGAGACCGCCTACCAGGCCACGCTGGCCTCCACCACGAAGACGTTCAACGACGGCGAGGCGAAGCGCGTGAGCGAGCGCGAGACGCTGGACCGCACCTATCAGGCGGCGGGCGCGGCCAGCGACCAGGCCGTGACCGACTTCGCCACGGCCATGGCGCGCTGCGACGACGCCGATCGCTAGCGCATGGACGAGAGCGGCATCGCCACGACGGTGGAGGCCGTCCTCGCGCACGGCTACGACGGCGCCGAGCGGCGGGAGCAGCTCGCCGTGGCCCGCCGCCTGGACGCCGCGTGCCCGCGCGCCGTGTTCCTCACGGAAGAGGGCCGCGGCAAGGCCGTGCGGCTGCTGAACGCGGGCTACCATCCCGAGGAGATGCTGGGGGGTACGTGGACGGAGGGCAGGCTGCTGTCCGTCACGCGGGACCGGGAATTCAAGCCCGGCGTCCCCAACGACCCCGACGCCCTCTTCACCTTCCGCACGCACTACCCGTTCGCGGGCGAGGCGTGGGGGATCGGCGTCGGCGACGAGCTCGACTTCACGATGCTCGACTCGCAGGGCCTGGGGATGTGCGCCGCGGTGGACGCATGGGAGTGGTTCGGCCCCGACGGCCTGGACACGGTCGTCTACCGCGCCCCCGACTTCACGCCCCCGACGCTGGCCGAGCGCATCGACGCGTACTTGGCCAACGGCTGGGACGCATCCGCCCTGCTCGAGCGCGCGTCGGCGGCGCGCGCACGCTGACCCTCGCTGTCGGCTGGAGGGGGTTTTGGTTGCCGACCATTTCCCAATGTGCTAAAACGAATCGTCATGGATCGGATTATCCTCGCCCGTTTTGGTTGCCGACCATTTCCCAATGTGCTAAAACGGCGTCGGCGTGCATGTAGGCGTCGGCGTGTTTTGGTTGCCGACCATTTCCCAATGTGCTAAAACCGACACGCTCCTGATGCGCCTAGAAATAATGGTTTTGGTTGCCGACCATTTCCCAATGTGCTAAAACCGCACACGCCCGACGGCGGCGCCCAGCACGGTTTTGGTTGCCGACCATTTCCCAATGTGCTAAAACCCGCGCGCTCGAGGTACTCGTCCACCATCCGTTTTGGTTGCCGACCATTTCCCAATGTGCTAAAACCGGGCGCGCCAGAGGCCATAGGAGCGCGCTGTTTTGGTTGCCGACCATTTCCCAATGTGCTAAAACAGAGCGTGGCTGTAGGCCAACTGGATGCCGGTTTTGGTTGCCGACCATTTCCCAATGTGCTAAAACCGGCGCTCGTAGCCAGCGGCGGCGTGCTCAGTTTTGGTTGCCGACCATTTCCCAATGTGCTAAAACTACCACATCCGGCGCTTCGCGGAGCAACTGGTTTTGGTTGCCGACCATTTCCCAATGTGCTAAAACCGAAAGCCCTTCGTGCTATGCGTAATCATGGTTTTGGTTGCCGACCATTTCCCAATGTGCTAAAACTACGAGGGCCGCGTGGTGAGCGCTCGCGTTGTTTTGGTTGCCGACCATTTCCCCACTCCCCCAAGACCACATAAGCCCGGCAGCCGTCACAGGAGCACCAGCTGGCCCCGCGGCACGCGCGCCGTCTCCTTCATCCCGCCCGTGTAGACGCGCATGCGCCCGTACTGCTTGTCCGTGAACACGAGCACGCTCACGCGCCCCTGCACGGGCACGCGCCGCTCCACGCGCGCCGCCAGCGCGTCCGCCGCCGCGCGGCTGCCGCAGAACTTCAGGTAGACCGAGTACTGCGCCATCTCGAAGCCCAGGTCCAGCAGGTCGTTGCGGAACTTCGTGGCGCGCTTGCGCTGGCTCTTCGTCACCACGGGCAGGTCGAACAGCACCATCGTCCACATGAAGCGATACCCGCTGAAGGCGCTCACGGCGCGTCCGCGCAGGTGAAGGGCAGGCGCAGGAACTCCCCGCCCTCCGTCACCGAGCGGGCCAGCGACTGCGCCGCCCACTCCACGCAGCGGCTGAGCGGGGCCGCGCCGCGATCAGTCGTGAGCGCGTCCGACATGGCCGCCACCAGCGCCGCCTTGGCCTCCGGCGTCACCTCCGTCTCGCCCTGCCGCCAGAGCGACGCCACGGCGCGGTCGATGGCCGGGCGGAACGGCTCCATGAGGTCGTCGGCCAGGCAGAAGGCGTTGAAGCGGTTGTGGTGGTGGAGGCCCAGCGAGGGGATGGAGCCCGGCGGCGCACAGCTGCCGCGCCGCCGTCGCGCGCAGCACCGCGTAGCCGTAGTTGAGCAGGCCGTTCGGGGGCGTGCCCGCGGGGTCGCGCCGGAAGCCCTCGAACAGCAGCCACCAGTACTTGCGTGCGGCCTGCGACTCGGCCGCGCCGCGGTCGCCGGGCAGCACGCCCCGCGCCAGCGCGAGCAGGTCGTCGGCGGGCGCCCCCAGCTCGCGCAGCAGGTCCGCCTGCGCCCCGATCTTGGCGCGCACCAGCCGCGCCCAGAGCGCGTCGCGCCGCTCCTCCGGCATGGCGGCCTGCGCGGCCATGCGGCGCGTCTGCTCGTGGTTCGCGCGCGCGGGCCAGAGCCACGAGACGGGCATGTGCGCGGTATCGCAGCACACGAGGGGGATGCCCCGCCGCGACAGCTCGGCGATGGCCCCGCTGGAGAACGTGGCCTCGGGCGTGTGCACGATGACGGACTCGATCTCATCGAAGGGCACGAGCGTGGCGTCGGCCTCGGGCGCGCCGGGCTCGCGCACGGCCAGCGCCCCGCGCCGCTTCGAGAGGTAGCGCCGGCCCTCGGCGATGTCGATCACGCGGCGCTCCACGGCTAGCCCCGCTTCCCGCGCCCGTCGCGGTCGAAGGGCCCGCCGTCGAGCACGCGCCCCGTCACGTCCACGCTCACCTTGCGCAGACCTTCCCGAAGGACGCGGGTCGCGGACAGACGGAGCGGTTTGTAGCGGGCGTTTTGGTCGGGGTCTCGTTCCCGGCGGCGCAGATCGCCGCCTTCGTTGTGGTGCACGCAATTGATCTCCTGGCCAGACAGAGTCCGCACCCGATAAATCTCCCGCTCGTCGCCCTCGCCCGTGGCCACCATGTCGTTGACGTGCAGGCGCAGCAGCTTGCGCGCCGTCGGATGCTCGTCCTTCACCTTCGAACGGTAGTCGGGCTTGTGCGCGTTGAAGCGGCTCACGGTCTCGCCTGTGGTCCTGCCGTTGGGCAGCAGCCACACGTCCATGTAGGCGTTGCCGTCGGTCTTGTAGGCCTTCACGGTGCCGGTCTTCGCGTCGGTGATGAAGGCGAGGCTGTCCTCGCCCAGCTGCGTGAGCACGCGCACGCGACGCACGCCGTCGCACTCGCGCCCCGCGCGCTCGACGAAGCGCGGCCAGCGTTCGCGTTCCGCGCCGCCCTCGGCCTCCACGCGCGCCCACAGCCCGCGCAGGCGGTCGCGCAGCGCGAGGTCGCGGACGTCGTCGAGCCGCTTCGGGTCGAGCGTCTCCAGCGGCTTCGTCTCGACCAGCGTCATCATGCCCCGCGCGTCCGGCCCGGAGACGACGCCGTAGGCCGTCTCGTTGTGGAGCTGGCCCGTGGTGGTTCCGCGCGCGGGGCGGAAGTGGTCGGGGCGGTGGCGCACGACGCAGCGCTCGACCACGGCGCGCACGTCGGCGCGGAACTCCTCCCAGGGATCCTCCACGGCGTCGGTCACGCGCCCGCCGAGGTCGTCCACGGCGAAGGCGCTCTCGCGCGCCACGCGCTGCAGCAGCGAACGCGAGGTCATGCCCACGACGGCGGCGTCGATGAGGTGGTGGCGGTGGTCGTCGCGGTTCTTGCCGCCGCCGTCGGAGAGCAGCGAGTTGAGGCCCCAGGCGCGGCGCAGCATGGCCGTTAGCCGCCCGGGCGTCACCCAGATGTCGTTGGGGCGCACGGCGGCCTGCAGGTAGCGGCTGGTGGCGCGCGAGAGGTGGCGCGTGTCGTTCAGCTGCCGCCCGAGGAAGTCGCTCTTCTCCTCCATCTTCTGCATGGCGTCCTCGCGGAAGCGCCAGCGCTTGTTCGGGGGCAGCATGTCGGCGCGTTCGAGGATGGCGCGGTAGCGCGCGGCGTCGCGGCCCCACGCCTCGAAGGGCGTGCGCTGGCCCTTCTCGCGGTTGGCCGCGCGCATGGAGAGCACGGTGTTCGCCATGCTGTCGTCGAGGCTGCGGCTGAAGGGCAGGACGTGCTCGATCTCCGTCTCCTCCGAGAGCACCTTTCCGATGGACAGCGTTTCGCCCGTGAAGGGGCAGCGGCGGGCGTCCGGCGGGCCCTGCTCCTCCCAGAGGCGCAGCTTGCGCATGTCGTGGGGCGAGGGATCGGGATGGCCCGCGGCCTCCGCCAGCGCGCGCAGGCGCTCGTTGCGCTCGCGGTTGTCGCGAATCTGGCGCTGGTCGCGCTCACGATCCTCGCGGCTCTGTTTGAGGTCGCGCGCCAGCTCCACGACCACCTGATCGGGCTTGCCGTGGCGCTCGGCGATGCCGTTGAAGAGGCGGCGCAGCTGGCCCAGGGCGATGTGCACCGTGGGGTTGGGGATGCGGCCGTAGCGCTCCGCGTCGCTGCGCCCGTCCTCGCGCCCGCCGAGTACGTCGCGCTCCAGCACCGCGCCGTAGTAGGGCAGGCGCTCCATCGCGCCGTCGCCGCGCAGGTCGGAGTGGTGGCCGAGGTCGGCGGCCCGCACGGCCTGGTCGTAGGGCAGCCCCTCGTCGCGCATGAAGGGCAGCAGCCGCTCGATGGCCGCCTTCGACAGGTGGCCCGTGCCCGGCGGCAGCGGCGCGGACGCCGTTTCGCGCGCGGCCCCGGCGTCGAGCCCGAACTCGTCCCGCAGCCAGCCCTCCACCCGCTCCGTGTCCTCTTCCTCGAGCAGGCGCTCGACAACCTTCTGCTGGCGCTCCAGCGGGAGGGCCGCCCAGCCCTTGCCGAAGCGCTTGCGGTTCCCCAGCGCCGCCGCCGTGAGGTCGCCGTCGAGGCGGTCGCGCGCCGTGCTCTCGAGGTTGAAGCGGGAGCCATCGGGCAGCCCCGCCACGGCGGCGATGCGGTCGAACGTCTGGCTCCGCACGCCCCGCAACTTGGCCGCGACGCGCTCGCGCTGGTCGCGGTCGAGCGGGCGCGAGCCCTCTCCCGGCGGCGCGAATTCGAGGTTCGCCACCTCCTGCCAGATGCGGAAATGCTGGAACAGCGGGTACGCCTTGTACGCGCGCGGCTCTTTCGGCAGCAGCGTGCACTGCCCCACCTCCACGGGCCGCAGCCGGCGCTGGAACAGGATCGTGTCGATGATCGCGTCCCAGTCGTCGTCCGCGATGTCGGGATGGTGCGGGGCCTGCGCCTCGCGGATGGCGTGGAGCTCCTGCTCGACCATCGCACGGTCGGGATAGAGGCCGTTGCCGAGGCGCGCGCGGATGGTCCCGCCGCGCGACCGCCGTCGCCACAGGTACTCGCCCAGCGTGCGCGCGCCGGACTGCCCGATGCGCCGCCGCAGCTCGCCCGTGTCCTTGCGGATCTGGCCGTCCTCGCCCTTGTCCGTCTTGCGGTTGCTGCGGAAGCCGCGGCGGTCGGCGAAGGCCAGCAGCGCGCGCCCCAGCTCGTGTGGCGCGAGCGCGCGGTCGAGCGCCCGGGCGCGCAGCTCCAGCGGGTCGAGCGTGCGCGCGGCGGCGCGTTCGGCCATGCCCTCCGGCAGCAGGTCGAGGCCGTGGAGCAGGTTGGCGAGCAGGCGCTGGCGGCGCAGCGTGCGGTCGCGGTTGCGGCGGGGGCCGCGCTTCTCGCGCCGCTGCGCCGCGTTCGATGCCCCGCTCTGCGGGTCGCGCCCGTCGGAGTGGATGAGCACGCCGCCGTCGATGAGCGCCTCGGGCTCCGGCGGGTCGCCCCCGTCGAGGCGGTAGAGCGCCCAGCCGATGCTGTTGGTGCCGAGGTCCAGCCCGAGTCGCAGCACTGATGCCTCCTGTGCGCGTTTCTTCACGGAACGGCGTTGACGGCGCGCGGGCCGCGACTCTACCATAAGGATCGGGAAATGGTTGGCGGTTCCCCACGGGGGCCAACAACAAGCTGAGCCTTCGGGCGATATGCACCACGTTGCGGGGCGGGCCATCCCGCCCCGTCCCGTTTAAGGCTCCTTGCGCGCCCACGCCCGGCGCGGGTACAACTCCCGCGTGAGCGTCGCCGTGCCCCTGCCCCATCCCCACGGCCCCCTCAGCGGCTACCGCGTGCTCGACCTCGCCGACGAGAAGGGGCAGCTCTGCGCGCGCCTGCTGGGCGAGCTGGGCGCGGACGTGATCAAGGTCGAGCCGCGCGAGGGCCACGCCACGCGCGCCAACGGCCCCTTCTACCGCGACGAGGCCGGGCGCGAGTCCAGCCTCTGGTGGTGGGCCATGAACGCGGGCAAGCGCTCCGTCACCTGCGAGCCGCGCGTGGCCGCGGGCCACGAGCTGCTCCACCGCCTCGCGGCCGCCGCCGACGCCGTCATCGAGACGAGCGCGCCCGGCTCGGAGGAGGCGCAGGCGCACGGCGCGGACCCGCGTTCGCTGGCGCGCGCCAACCCCGGGGCCGTCGTCGTGAGCGTCACCAACTTCGGGCGCACCGGCCCCCTGCGCGCGCTGCCCGCCACGGACATCGTGGGCGCGGCCCTGGGCGGGCACATGTACCTGAACGGCGACGGCGAGCGCGGCCCCCTGCGCACGACCGCGCCGCAGGCCTACGCGCAGGCGAACGCGCAGGCGGCGGTGGGCGCGGTCATCGCGCTCTACGCGCGCGGGGCCAACGGCGGCCTCGGCCAGCACGTCGACGTCTCCATGCAGGAGGCCATGGCCAACGCCATGGACAACGCGCAGCAGACGTGGGACATCCTCGGCGTGAACAACCGCGGGCCCGGTTCGGGGCGCATGATCGCGGGACGGCAGGGGCCGCGCTACCTCTACGAGACGGCGGACGGCTGGGTGGCGGCGCTCTCCTTCGGCGGGCTCATGGGGCCGAGCGCGGACGCCATGATCGACTGGCTCGACGAGGCCGGGGAGGCGGGACCGCTGGCCTCGCCCGGCTGGCGTGCGCGGCTGCAAACGGTGGGGCCGCTGGAGGAGGACGAGCAGGCGCTGCTGGTGGGGGCCATGGAGCGCTTCTGCCGCCCGCGCCGCAAGGACGAGCTGGTGGCGGGGGCGCAGGCGCGCGGCGCGGGCTGGGCGCCCGTCTACGGCCCGCGCGAGATCGTGGAATGCGAGCAGCTGGCCGCGCGCGGCTACTGGGTGCGCGTGCGCCACGACGACATCGGCGAGTCGTTCGTCTATCCCGGCGCGCCCTTCATCCTCTCGCGCACGCCCTGGAAGCAGCGCGGGCGCGCCCCCCGCGTGGGCGAGCACAACGACGACGTGTACGGCGATCTGCTGGGAATCGCCGCCGACGAGCGCGCGCGGCTGCGGCGCGCGATGGCGATCTGAGATGGCGCGCGCCGAACGCCCCGCGCCGCTCGCCGGGCTGCGCGTCGTCGACCTCTCCTGGGTGGGCGTGGGGCCGACCGTGGGCAAGTACCTGGCCGACCACGGCGCGGAGACGATCCGCGTGGAGTCGGCCACGCGCCCGGAGACGCTGCGCCGCGCGGGCCCCTTCCTCAACAACGAACCCCATCCCGAGAACTCCGGCTACTTCGCCAACTTCAACAGCTCCAAGCTCGGCGTCGCCATCAACCTCAAGCGTCCGAAAGGCGCGGACCTGTTCAGGCGGCTCGTGGCCGTCTCCGACGTGGTCACGGAGTCGTTCACGCCGGGCACGCTGGCCCGGCTGGGGCTCGACTACGAGGCCCTGCGCGCCGTGCGCCCCGACCTCGTCATGATCTCGATGCCGCTCTTCGGGCAGACCGGCCCCTGGGCCAGCTACATGGGCTACGGGCACGTGCTACAGGCGGCGGCGGGCTTCAACCACCTCACCGGCTGGCCCGACGGCGAGCCCATCGGCACGGGCATCGCCTACACCGATTTCCTCGCGCCCCACGTCGGCGCGCTGGCGCTGGTGGCCGCGCTCGACCACCGCCGCCGCACGGGCGAGGGCCAGTACATCGACTTCTCCCAGTACGAGGGCGTCATCCACGCGCTCGGCCCCGCCGTCCTCGAGTGGACGGCGAACGGGCGCGAGGCGGAACGCCTCGGCAACCGCGACCCCGAGGCCGCGCCCCACGGCGCCTGGCGCTGCAAGGACGGGCGCTACGTCGTCATCGCCTGCTTCACCGAGGAGCACTGGGAAGGCTACCGCGCGGCCATCGGACGGCCCGACTGGACCGACCTGGAGCGGATGCGGCGCAAGTGGTCGCGCCTGTGCGAGCAGGACGAGATCGACCGCCACACGGCGCTCTGGTGCGAGGAGCGCACGGCGGCGCGGGCGTTCAAGGCCATGCGCGAGCGCGGCGTGCCGTCGGGCGTCGTGAAGTCGCCGGAGGAGATGCACCGCGACCCGCAGCTGCGCCACCGCGGCCACTACCGCGTGCTGGAGCACCCCACCATGGGCGCGCGCACCTACGATTCGCCCGCCTTCCGCCTGTCGAAGACGCCCGGCGCGCTGACGAAGGCCGCGCCCCTCTTGGGCGAGGACAACGAGCGCGTGTTCAAGGGCCTGCTCGGCATCGGCGACGCGGAGTACGCCGACCTGCTCGCGGACGGCGCGATCGAGTAGGCGGGGCGCTAGCCCTCGCCCTCCGCGCCCGCGTCCGTCTCCGCGTCCGCCTCCCCGGATTCCGCCTCGCCCTCGCCCGCATCTTCCGCGACGGGCTCCTCGGCGGGCGGCGCCTCGCCCGGAACGGGCGCGCCCTCCTCGACGACGAGCGCGCCGAGCATCGTGTCGGGGTGCACGTCGCACCAGAAGGCGTAGCGCCCGGGCGGCGGCGTGGTGAAGGTGAACTCGTGCTGGACGATGCCGGTGGCCAGCTCCGTGCGCACGCCGCCGTCGTCGCCGTCGCAGCCCGCGCTGCAGCCCGTGAGCACGGGGCCGTCGCCCGCCGTGTCGCCCGCGTAGAAGACGATGTTGTGGGCCACGGAGTCGTCCTGGTTGTCGAGGACGAAAGTCAGTTCCGCGCCCGGCGGCGCGACGATCTCGGTGTAGTCGAAGACGCTGGCCTGGATCGTGATCGTGCCCGCGAAGGGGCCCAGCTCGACGGGGCCGGCCGCGCCGCCCTCCGAGGCCTCGCCCTCGCTGGCGAAGAGCGTGAGCCCCGCGCCCACGGCGAAGCCGCCCACCAGCAGCGCCCCCAGCAGGGTCACGGCCATGCCCATGCTGTAGCGCACGCTCGTGTCCTTCGTGTCGCGCACCACCTGCATGTCGAACGTCTGCGGCGAGCCCGCCGCCACCTCGTCCGGGTGCCGCGCGAGCAGGTCGAGGATAGCGCGCTCCGTCTCCTCGAAGGCGGCCAGCTCGTCCGCCGACGACCAGGTCGTCTCCACGATCACCTGCGAGGGGCCGTCGGCGGTGGGCGAGACGTTGATGCGCAAGTCCTCGAAGCCGGGCGCGGCGCGCAGGTCGTCGTGCCGCGCCTGGATGGCCGCGATGACGCCGTCCGCGCCCGTGGCCGCCTCCAGCTGGCCCTCGGCGATGGCGAAGGTGACGACCTGCGTGCGGCGTGCGGCGGCGCGTTCGCGCTCCTCGTGCTCGCGCGCCTTCTGCCGCATGCGCCCGTCCTCGTAGCCCCAGCCCGCCACGGAGAAGAGCGTGAGCGCCACGGACGCGCCCAGCAGCGGCCCGCTCAGCCCGCGCTGGTCCTCCACGCGCGCCCACCACACGAGCGCGGCCACCAACAGCATGGACGCCAGCCCCGCCGCGAAGGGCCAGATGCTGGGGTCGGGCAGATGCACCCCGGCCCCGGCGTGGGCATCGTGCCCGCCGTGTTCGCCCGCCGTTTCCCGTTGCGCCACTGCGTTCGTCTCCCGCTCAGCCGATCAGGTAGAGGATGCTGAAGAGCGCGATCCAGACCACGTCGACGAAGTGCCAGTACATCGAGCAGGCCTCCACCGCCTCGTGGTTGCGCGCCGTGAACTGTCCGCCGAGCGCGCGCGCGGTGACGACGAACATGAAGAGGATGCCGCCCGCCACGTGCGCGCCGTGGAAGCCGGTGAGCGTGTAGAAGGTCGTGCCGAAGATGGTGTCGTCCGCGCGGAAGTGGAGCTGCGTGTAGTCGTAGAGCTGGGCCACGAGGAAGATGAGCCCCAGCGTGATGGAGATGAAGAGGCCCCAGAGCATGCCCGCCTGGTTGCCCTTCTGGATCTGCCACACGGCCCACTGAATCGTGACCGAGCTGAGCACGAGGAGGCCCGTGGAGATGGCGGGCAGCAGCACCTCCAGCTCCAGCTTCACGCCGTCCGCGATCTGCTGCGGGCTGAGCATCTCCACCGGCGGCCACGAGGGCGCGTCCGCGCGCGCGATGAAGTAGGCCGCGAAGAGGCCCCCGAAGAACATCACCTCGGAGGCGAGGAACAGGATGAAGCCGAGCATCCCGTTGCTCATGCCCTGGCGCGGGGCCGCCAGCGTGGGCGCGCTCACGTCAGTGCGCCCCCTCGCCGTGCCGCGCGTCGAAGAGCGGGCGCTCGGAGCGCACCGGCGGCAGGCGGTCGAAGTTGTGCGCGGGCGGCGGCGAGCTCGTGGCCCACTCCAGCGTGTTCCCCTCCCACGGGTCGTCCGGCTGGTCCTGCGGCCGCGTGAAGGCCCAGACCACGGCGATGAGGAAGGGGATCATGCTCACCGCGATCACGAACGCGCCCAGCGTGGAGACGAGGTTGAGCGCCTCCCAGCCCGTGCTCTCCGCGTACACGGCGATGCGCCGCGGCATCCCGTCCAGCCCCAGCATGTGCATGGGGAAGAAGGCCAGGTTGAAGCCCGCGAACATGAGCGCGAAGTGCAGCTTGCCGAGGCGCTCGTTCAGCCTCCGTCCCCAGATCTTGGGGAACCAGTAGTAGAGCCCCGCGAAGACCGCGAAGACGGAGCCGCCGAAGAGCACGTAGTGGATGTGGGCCACCACGAAGTAGGTGTCGTGCAGGGCGAAATCGACGGGCACGGCGGCGCTGAAGGTGCCGTTGATGCCGCCGATGAGGAACATGCTCACGAAGCCGATGGCGAAGAGCATGGGCGTGGGGAAGGAGATGGAGCCGCCCCACAGCGTGCCCAGCCAGTTGAAGATCTTCACGCCCGTGGGCACGCCGATCATGAAGGTCATGAAGCCGAAGAAGGGCAGCAGCACCGATCCCGTCGTGAACATGTGGTGCGCCCACACGCTGAACCCCAGCCCGCCGATGCCGATGGTGGCGAACACGAACGCCTTGTAGCCGAAGAGCGGCTTGCGCGAGAACACCGGCAACACCTCGGAGACGATGCCCATGCCCGGCAGGATCATGATGTACACGGCGGGGTGCGAGTAGAACCAGAACACGTTCTGCCAGAGCACCACGTTGCCGCCGCCGTTGGGGTCGAAGAACTGCCCCCCGAAGTTGCGGTCGATGAAGAGCATGACGAGCGCCGCCGCCAGCACCGGCGTGGCCAGCAGCTGCAGCAGCGCCGTCACCAGCATCGTCCAGCAGAAGATGGGCATGCGGAACATGGTCATGCCGGGCGCGCGCATGCGGAACATGGTGACGAGGAAGTTGGCCGCGCCGATGGTGGACGAGGCGCCCAGCAGGATGACCGCCAGGATCCACATGTCCATGCCCACGCCCGTCTGCTGCGCGAGCGGGCTGTAGGCCGTCCAGCCCGCGTCCGCCGCCCCCCCGTCCACCACGAAGCCCGCGAACATGAGGATGCCCGCCGGCGGCAGCAGCCAGAAGGAGAGCGCGTTGATGCGCGGGAAGGCCATGTCCGCCGCCCCGATCTGGAGCGGCACGAAGTAGTTCCCGAAGCCCGCCCACACCGGGATGATGAAGAGGAAGAGCATGGCGGAGGCGTGCATCGTGAAGATCTGGTTGTAGGCGTCGTTGCCCACGAAGCCGCTGTCCGCCACCGCCAGCTGCGTGCGCACCAGCAGCGCCAGGATGCCCCCCACGGCGAAGAAGAAGAGCGTGAAATAGAGGTAGAGGATGCCCAGCTTCTTGTGGTCGACCGTCATGATCCAGTCGAGCACGGCGGGCCGCTGGTAGCCGGCGTGCGGAATCGCGACGGTTGCCATCAGGGCGCCTCCGCCAGCGCGCGCACGCGCGCGCCGTCTCCAAGCTGGCGGACCGCCTCGCCGGCGATCCAGGCGTCGAATGCGTCGCGCTCCACCACGCGCACGGTGAAGCGCATGAGGGCGTGGTTGAGGCCGCACAGCTCCGCGCACTGGGCGCGGTAGTCGCCCGTCTCGCGCGCCGTCACGGTGAAGGCGTTCACGCGCCCCGGGAAGAGGTCGAGCTTGTAGAGGAAATCGCGCACGTAGAAGGAGTGGATCACGTCGTTCGAGCGCAGCACGAACTCCACCGGCTCGTCCACGGGCATCATCAGCACGGGCTCGTTGGCGGGCGTGCCGATGACGGACACCGCGCCCTCCGCGCCGAGGTCCGCGCCGCCATCGCCCAGGTCGTTCAGGTTGTAGGTGAACTGCCAGGAGAACTGGAAGCCCGTCACCTCGATGGTGAGGTCGTCCGGCTCGGCGCGGTCGTCCACGCGCACGAGCGTGAGCATGGAGACGGTGAAGAGCGCGATCACGATGATCACGGGCACGCCCACCATGAGCGCCTCGATTTTGCCGCCCCCGTGGAACTGGGGCGGCAGGGCGTCGTCGCGGCGACGGTAGCGCACGATGGCGTAGACCAGCCCCGCGGTCACCAGCGCGAACACCACGATGGCGGCGATGAGCACCACGTTGTAGAGGGCGTTCATGTCGCGCGCCTCGTCCGTGACGGCCGCGGGCTGGCACCCGGCGGCCAGCAGGGCGAGCGCCATGACGGCGAGGGCGACGCCAGTCCGCTTCATCCGGGCCCGCGCACCGCGCATCTGGCTCCCTTCCGCCGGTTTCGTTCCGCGCGGAGGCCGCCCCGCTTCGGTGCGGGGCGCGCGCGGTGCGGGAGAACGTGAATCGTGGCGCAAACCGGGATTGGTTGTACGCCGGGCGCCCGATGGTGTCAAACGCGGGCGCGCCCGCGGGGGAGGGAGAGAGGCGATCAGCGGGCCTGTAAGCCGGATTCTGTGCCCTTCCGGTGGGTTGGGCCGGAAGGCGGCGGCCATCTTTCTGGGCGCCGCGTCGCCGCGACGCTCGTGCGGCCGACCCGGGAGTGCGAACGAGCCGGGCGCTCTCCTCCCCGATTTGGCCTTGCTCCGGGCGGGGCTTGCACGGCCGCCCCGTCTCCGGGACGCCGGTGCGCTCTTACCGCACCATTTCACCCTTACCCGCAGCACGCGGGCGGTATGTTTCTGTTGCGCTTTCCGTCGGCTCGCGCCGCCCAGGCGTTACCTGGCGCCCTTGCCCGGCGGAGTCCGGACTTTCCTCAACGCGCGCCCGAGGGCCCGCGCCGCGGCCGCCCGGCCCGCTGATCGCCATCCCCAGCCTACGCCCGACGGCGCGGCGCGCGCTACCCGCCGCGCCCGTCCAGCGCCTCGTTGGCGAGGGCGTCGGCGCGGGCGTTCCGCGCGCGCGGCACGTGCCCCACCGTATACGGGCCCACCGCCTCCAGCGCCTCCACGAGCGCCGCGAAGAGGGGCCGCAGGAGGGGATGCTTCACGCGGTAGCGCCCCGCCAGCTGGCGCACCACCAGCTCGCTGTCGAGGCGCAGGTCGATGGCGCTCGCGCCCAGGTCGGCGGCGGCATGCACGCCCGCGATGGCGGCGCGGTACTCCGCCGCGTTGTTCGTGGCCCGCCCGATGCGCTCGCTCACCGTCGCCAGTTCGCGCCCGCGCGTGTCGCGCACGCTGGCGCCGATGGCGGCGGGGCCGGGATTGCCGCGGCTGGCCCCGTCGGCGTAGACGGTGAGCCGCATCAGAGCCGCCGCAGGACGCGCGTCTCGTCGCCGTCCACCTCGATGCGGTCCACGACCTCCCGCAGCAGCGCGCGGCGCTCCTCCACGGGGAGGTCGTCCCAGCGCGCCAGCAGACGTTCGCGGGCGGCCTCCGCGCGCGCCTCGCGCTCCCGCTCGCAGCGCTGCGCCTCCAGCCGTTCGCGCGCGGCGCGGGCCTCCTCGTCCAGTTCGCGCTGCTCCTCCGCGCGGGCCGCGCCGAGCGTCTTCAGGCGCTCGATGGGCAGCTCGCCGCGCGCCGCCTCGTCCAGCAGCCGCTCCACGCGGCGGCGGTTGCGCCGCGCGCGCCGCTCGATGCGCGCCAACTCGTCCTCCAGTTCGCGCGTCCAGGCCTCGGGGTCGTTCGCATGGGGCAGGCGCGCGGGCTCGTCCAGCGGACCGGCCAGCGCCCCGCGCACGCGCTCCTCCAGCTCCTCCGCGCGCTGCGTGTTGTACGAGCAGGCGCTCTGGTTCGTGCGGCTCTCGCACTGGTAGTAGCGGTAGGCGGCGTCGCGGCGCTCGCCGTCGCGCGTGGTCCAGCGCCGTTTGCGGCTGACGCCGATCATGTGGTTGCCGCAGCGCGCGCAGAAGACGATCCCGCTGAGCGGAAAGGGGCGCAGGGCGCGGCCCGCTCCGCCCGTGCGCCGTCTGGCCATGGCCTCCTGCACGCGGCGGAAGTCGTCGGCGGCCACGAGCGCCGGGTGGCTGTCGGGGATGCGCACGCCGAAGCGCGCGTAGGTGCCGAGGTAGGCGCGGTTCCGCAGGACGTCGCGCACGCTCACCATGCTCCAGCGCCCGCCGCGGCGCGTGGGGATGCCCTCCTCGTTGAGCCGCCCGGCGATGCGCCGCACGCCCATCCCCTCCTCCAGCGCGAGGCGGAAGATGTACTGCACCACCACGCCCTCGTCGGGCACGATCTCCAGCCGCCGCCGCGCCCCCACGCAGTAGCCGTAGGGCGGGCGGCCCAGCGCCTCGCCGCGCACCGCCCGCTGGCGCATGGCCGCGCGCACGCGCTCGGAGACGGACGCGCCGCCGTGCTCCCCGTCGCGGCGCGACAAGAGCGCGCGGGCCGCCTCCTCACCGCCCTCCGCCTCGTAGACGGCGGCGCCCGCGGCCTCGATGGCGAGCATCCGCAGCGCCGCCCGTCCGGGGTCCTCGCCCAGCGCCTCCACGCCGTCCACCACGGCCAGGAGGAAACCGTGGTCGCCGCGTTCGATGAAGCCCAGCATCTGGCGGAAGCCGCTCTCCGGCTCGCCGCCCTCCGTGTCCACGAAGGTGGCCGCCACCTGGTAGCCGCGCTCCGCGCAGAAGGCGATGAAGCGCTCCGTCTGCCGGTCCAGCGTGCGCTCCGCCCCGTTCGCGCGCAGGCCCTCCACGAAGTAGCCGACCGCCTTCATGCGCTCACACGCCCGCGAGGATGCGTTCGCAGTTGGGGCAGGGCGCGGGCGACTCCGGATCGAGCGCCCGCTTGCGCGCGGCGGGCGGCACGTTCACGCGGCAGGCCCCGCACACGTCGCCGCGCACGCGCGCCACGGCCACGCCGCCCTTGCGCCGCCGCAGGTCGTCGTAGCGCGCCAGCAGCGCCCCGTCGATGCGCGCGCGGCACCGTTCGCGCTCCCCGTCCGCCCGCGCGATGTCGCGCTCGAGCGCGGCCGCCGCGGCCCCCAGCCGCTCGCGTTTCTCGTCCGTGGCCGCGCGCTCGCCGTCGAGGGCGGCGCGGGCCTCCGCGCGCGCCTCCTGCGCCTCCTCGATGGCGTCGAGCGCGGCGATGCCGTCGTCCTCGATGCGCGAGCGGCGCGCCTTCAGCGACGCGATCTCCCGCTGCAGCCCCGCCAGCTCCTTCGGCAGCCCGCTGGAGCCGTCGTAGAGGCGCGCCTCCTCGCGCTCGATCCTGCCGCCGAGGTCGTCGATCTCGCCCTCGAGGCGGCGCTGCTCGCGCTCCAGCCCCGCGCAGCGCTCGTCCGCCGCGGCGGCGGCCCCCTCCGCGGCGCGCAGGGCGTCGTCGTCCGCCAGCTCCGCGCGCGCCTCCGCCAGCTCCGCGTTCAGGCGGGCGAGGAGATCGTCGTGCTCCTGGAGGGATGCGAGTTCGGCGACCTGCGGCATGGCGGACGGCTACCCTTGCCCAAGCGTAAACGACGGCGCGCGAACCGCGCCCGCGCATGGCGCGAATCTGTGCCGCCGCCGCGCGTTTATGTTCTCGCACGGGCCTCAGGGCGTGAGCCGCGCGAGCGCCTCCGCGGGCGTGACGGCGGGAATGGGCGAGCGTGCGAAATCCCGCGCGTTGCGAGTGACGATGGAGCGTGCCCCGCACGCGCTGGCGGCGGCTACCTGCAGCGCGTCCTCGAAGTCCGCCATCGGCAGGTCGATGGCGTAACGCATGTCCGCCGTGCCGGTTCGCGCCACTTCCAGAAAGGACGGCAGGTCGGCGATGAACTCATGGGCGGCCCGCGTGCTGCGTTCGCGGGCGACGACGTAGTAGACGTTCGAGATCGTATGCCACGCGATGAAGGCGCGTTCCCGCGTCTGGTCGATCCGGTCGAACAGGGCTCTGGCCCGGGCGGCGTGCGGTTGCCGGTTCAGCGCGAGGTCGATGAGCACGTTGGCGTCGATCAACATGGACTACGTGAGGTACTTCCGGGCCAGACGCCGATGGCGCTCCTCGGCGATCTCCTCGTCGGTCAACTCCCTGTCCGGCTGGAACTGGCCGAGCCAGCGGGTGCCGAAGGGAAGCGTCTTGTCCTCGCGGCGCAGCTTCGCCTCCTCCGGCGTCTCCTCGGCGAGGTGCGCCATCACCGCCTCCGCCGTCCGCAGCGGATACGGGCGCGGTCCGGCGCCGGGCCGCGACGCCTCGGAACGGGGAACCTTCGTGAAGATGGCCATCGGGAGCCTCCGCTCCCAGTGTACGCGATTGGGCGCAAGGGGCTGGCCGTGCCCTTACGCCAAGCCCGCGTGTCGCGCCGCCGTGGCCGACGGTGTACGATGCCCCCGTCATGGCTGCGGCGGAACAGTCCAGCGAACCGCGTCGGGACTACGCCAGTCCCGCGACCTGGGGCGACGTCGAGAGCGTGCGCAATGAAGTCCTCCGCGTCGAGAACAGGCTGGAGCGCAAGATCGACACGGGGCACGCCGAGGTGCGGACGGAGATGGCGCGCATGGAGACGCGGCTGATCCGCTGGACCGTGGCCACCATGCTCGCGGGCATGGCCGCCCTCGGCGTCCTGTACGGCATCCTCGAAGCCGTCCGCTGATTCCTTACCAGCTAACTGCCACTCTGTCGATGAAGTTAATCTGGCCGCTCTGCGCCAATCTGAAGTACAACATGCCATTATCGTAGATCATATAGTGTGCTAATCCATTTGAAGTTGCGACAGTCTGTCGAGTATTTATTGCACCGCCGCTAAAAGTGTATGTGGTGGTTCCTCCGATTGGATCGAGCACGCCGATGATGACCAGGAGCGTCTTCCCGCACCCAAACCTCGACGAGCGGGACGAGTTAGCCGGACCTGCCGGTTCGGGTGCCGTGGGCTGCCCGATCTCACTCGTCTGGATGGCACGCTGGCGGGCGACCTCGTACTCCGAGTCCGTGAGGACACCTTCCTTGCGGAGTGCATCGATTTCTTCAAGCTTGCGTTCGAGCTCCGATTTCGCCACGGGCTGCTCCGACTGCTCCCGCAGGAAGCCCCCTGCGGCAACGGGGATGGTTATCGCTGACAGGCGGTTACCGTCCAGGCGTGCGGCACAGGGGGCGGAAGCCCATCCCGCGCGGGACGCACGGCCAGACGGTGAGATGCCTGTCAGCGGAAGGAACTGTAGCAGAGCACGCGCCCCGGCGCGAACCCGCCTATACTGGGACGCGGAGGGGCGCGTGGAGATTCCGGTGCTCGCCTTCAACGTCGCGCAGCTGCTGCGGGACGCGCCGGGCGCCTCGCGCGGCTACGAACTGGCGGCGGCGGGCCCCGTGCGCGGCGGCAGGGTGGAGCTGGTCCGCATCGGCGCGGGGGCGCTCGTGCGCGCCTCGCTGGAGCTGGCGCTGGAGCTGGAGTGCGCGCGCTGCCTCGCCCCCCTCACCGCCGTCGCGCCCGTCGCCTTCGACGAGATCTACGAGCAGCGCTACGACGTGGGCAGCGGCGCGCGGCTGCCGGACGACGAGGCCGATCCGGAGGCGTTCGCCATCTCGCGGAACCACGTGATCGACATTACGGAGGCGGTGCGGCAGTATGGCGAGGCGGCCGCGCCGATGCAGCCGCTCTGCAGCGACGGCTGCCGGGGGTTGTGTCCGCAGTGCGGGGCCGAGCGGAGCGCGGGCGATTGCGCCTGCGAACCCGCGTCCGGCGATCCGCGCTGGGCCGCCCTGGCGGCGCTGGAGAGGAGCGAACCCTGACCCGCGAGGCGGAAGCGACCGTCGCGGGCGCGATCATGTCGAGGGAGCGAGCCGATGCCCCCCCTGCCGAAACGGAAATATCCGCGCGTGCGGCAGCGCAAGCGCCGCGGGAACCACCGCCTGCGGGCCCCGCACGTGGTGACCTGCCGCCAGTGCCGCTCGCCGCGGCTGGCGCACCGCGCCTGCCCCGTGTGCGGGACCTACCGCGGGCGGGAGGCGCTGCGCCTGCCCGACCCGGACCTGGAAGGATAGCGCCCACGTCCCCCAGCCCCTTCCTCGCCCTGCGCGAGAGCGAGCGCCCCTCGCGCGCCTTCGTCTTCCCCGGACAGGGCGCGCAGGCCGTGGGCATGGGCAAGGACCTCTGCGAGCGCTTCCCCGCCGCCCGCGAACTCTACGACCGCGCCGACGAGCTGCTCGGCTTCCCCCTCTCGCGCCTCTGCTTCGAGGGGCCGGAGGAGGAGCTGCGGCGCACGGAGAACGCGCAGCCCGCCATCGCCGTCACCAGCCTCGCCCTGCTGCGCGTGGCCACCGACCTGCGGCCCGACCTGCTGGAACGCCCCGCCTTCGTGGCCGGGCACTCGCTGGGCGAATACGCCGCGCTCGTGGCCGCGGGCGCGCTCGCCTTCGACGACGCCGTGCGCCTGCTCCGCACGCGCGGCGAGCTGATGGCCGCCGCCAGCCGCGAAAGCCCCGGCACCATGGCCGCCGTCATCGGCCTCGACGAAAGCGAGTGCGCCGACGTGTGCCGCGAGTCGGGCGCGGAGATCTGCACCGTCAACGCCCCCGGCCAGATCGTCGTGGGCGGCCCGCGCGATTCCGTCGTGCGCGCCCTCGACTACGCCCGCGCGCGCGGCGCCAAGAAAGTCCTCCCCCTCAACGTGAGCGGGGCCTTCCACAGCTCGCTCATGCGCCCGGCGGCGGAGGGCATGGTCAACCCCGTGGCCACCACCGCCCTCGCCGAGCCGCGCGCGCCCGTGGTGGCCAACTGCACCGCCACCGCCATCAGCGAGGTCACGGCCATCCGCAACGAACTCGTGGACCAGGTGCACCGCCCCGTGCAGTGGGCGCGCACGGTCGAGTTCCTGGGCGAGCGCGGCGTGGCCACCTTCATCGAATTCGGCCCCGGGCGCGTGCTCAGCGGCATCATCAAACGCATGTTGCGCCGCGTCGCCTGCATCACCGTGAACGACGCCGACTCGGTGCGCGTGGAGCTGTAGCGATGGGCGAGCTGGACGGACGGCGGGCGCTGGTCACGGGCGGGTCGCGCGGCATCGGACGCGCCATCTGCATTGAGCTGGCGCGCGCCGGCGCGAGCGTGGCCGTCAACTATCGCGCCGCCGCCGGGGCCGCCGCCGACACCGTCGCCGCCATCCGCGCGGACGGCGGCGAGGCCGTGGCCCTGCCCGGCGACGTGGCCGAGACGGAGCAGGCGGCGGCGCTCGTGAAGGCCGCCGCCGACGCGCTGGGCGGCCTCGACATCCTCGTGAACAACGCGGGCGTCACGCGCGACGGGCTGCTCATGCGCATGTCCGAGGACGACTGGGACGCCGTGCACCGCACGAACCTGCGCGGCGCCTTCGCCGTGACGAAGGCCGCCCTGCGCCCGCTGCTGCGCTCGTCCGCCGGGCGCGTGATCATGATCGCGAGCGTGGTGGGCGTCATGGGCAACGCGGGGCAGGCCAACTACGCCGCCTCGAAGGCGGGCCTCATCGGCTTCACGCGCGCGCTGGCGCGGGAGGTGGCCTCGCGCGGCGTGACCGTCAATGCCGTCGCCCCCGGCTTCATCGAAACCGACATCACGGCCTCGCTCACGGAGGAGCAGCGCGCCGCCATCCGCGGCCAGGTGCCGCTCGACCGCTTCGCCGCGCCGGAGGAGGTGGCGCCGCTCGTGCGTTTCCTCGCCGGGCCGGGCGCGGGCTACGTCACCGGCCAGTGCATCCACGTGGACGGCGGCATGGTGATGGCGTGAGCGGCGGCGACCACGTGCTGCGCCGCGCGCGCTGCCTCGTGCTGGAGGCGCTCTACGAGGCCGAGACCTCCGGCCACGACGCCGAGGCCGCCTACGACCGCCGCCTGCGCGAGGTGGCCGCGGACGACGCCGAGGTGGCCGCTGGCGGCCCCGCCGCCTTCGGGCGCGGCGTGCTGCGCGGCGTGGCCGCCTCGCGCGAGGAGCTGGACCGCCGCCTGCAGCCCGTGGCCCCCCGCCATCCCCTCGCCACGCTGCCCGCCGTGGAGCGCGCCATCCTGCGACTTGCGCTCTGGGAGCTCCTTCATGATACTTCCGCTCCGATCGGGGCCGTCGTCAACGAGGCCGTCGAGCTCGCCGCCCGCTACGGCAGTGAGACTTCCGCCGGCTTCGTGAACGGCGTGCTGCGTACGGTCGGCAAGGAGATCCGCGACGCACGGGAAGCGGCGTCGCACCAGTCCCCAACCTTTCCCCGGGAGTCATAGCCAGTGCCCTCCACTTTCGAGCGTGTCCGCGCCATCGTTGTCGAACAGCTCGGCGTCGACGAAGCCGACGTCGTCCCCACCGCCTCGTTCGTCGATGACCTCGAGGCCGACTCCCTCGACCTCGTCGAGCTCATCATGTCGCTGGAAGAGGAATTCTCCGGCGACGTGCAGCTGGAGATCAGCGACGAGGACGCCGAGAAGATCGTCACCGTGCAGGACGCGGTAGACTATCTCCAGGACCACGGCGTCGAGGACGGCGGCTAGCGTCCCGCTGGCGTCCCGCCGCCCCGCGCCGCGCGGGAGTGTGAGCCGTGGAATTCCTGGGCATCGGCTACCAGGAGATCCTGCTCGTCTTCGCCCTCATCATGATCGTGGTGGGCCCCCGCCGCCTGCCCGAAATGGCCTACTACATCGGGCGCTTCATCCGGAAGCTGCAGGGCTACGCGCGCGTCGTGCGCGACGAGTTCGGCGAGGAATTCGCCTACATCAACGAGGAGATGGAGGCCGTGCGCGCCGACGTGCGGGAAGTGCGCGGCTCCGTGGGCGAGGTGCGCGAGGAGCTGCGCCAGGTGCGCGGCGAGGTGGAGGAGGCGGGCGAGGAGGCGCGCGACGCCGCCGCTCCCGTGGGCGAGGAGCTGCGCGGCCTGAAGGCCGCCGCCAGCGGCAACGGCGCCGCCCCCGCCGACGCCGATTCCGACGGCGCGTCCGCCGAGCCGCCGCGCGGCATGCCCGGCCCCGCCCACCTGCCCCGCGTCGCCACGCTCGAGGCGCGCGACGCCTTCGCGCGGGACGGCGGCGAACCCAACGGCGAGCCGGAGCGCGACGACGGGGCGGAGGCGGCGTCCGGCAAGCCGCTCGTCTTCTAGCCCATGACCAACGACGGCGCGACGGCCGCCCCTTCGGAGGGCGAGCCCGGGGGAGGGAATCGCGGCGACTTGACGATCATGGAGCACCTCCTCGAACTGAGGAACCGCTTCCTGGTCGCCGCCTTCGCCGTCGTGCTGGGCGTGCTCGCCGTCCTCTTCTTCACCTGGGATCCGCCCGAATCGCTGCCCAACACCTTCGACATCCTGCTGCGCCCCGCGCGCGACCGCATCGACGTCAGCTTCGAGATGGTGCGCGACGTGACCGCCCTGAAGGTGCACGAGAATCCCGAGGCCACGGCCCACGCCATCCTGCCCGAACACACCTTCCGCGACGACATCGGCGTGGAGAACGAGGGCGAGCTGCTGGACATCCTGCGCGAGGTGCTGCGGCGCGCGGCGGCGGGCTTCCGCCCCGTCGCCATCGACAGCGACGACCTCGAGGACATCGTGACCGTGCGGGACGCCGTGAACTACCTCGGGCGCAAGAGCGAGGAGGAGTTCCGGCTGGCCTCCTTCTCGCCCACGGACCGCATCGGCGCCATTTTCCGCATCGGCATCTACGGCGGCGTGCTGCTGGCCATGCCCGTGCTCATCTACGAGGCGCTGGCCTTCATCGTGCCCGGCCTCACGCGCGGCGAGCGGCGCGTGCTGCTGGGCGGCGTGCTCGGCTCCCTCTTCTTCCTCGTGGGCGGCATGGCCTTCGCCTACTACATCGTGCTCGACCGCGCCCTCAACTTCCTGCTCGACGTGGCCTCCGACAACGTGGAGAACGTGATCGGCATCAACGAGTACATCGGCTTCGTGACGCGCATCATTCTCTGGGTGGGCATCGCCTACCAGCTGCCCATGGCCATGGCCCTGGCGGCGCGCGTGGGGCTGGTCACGGCGCGCCAGCTGCTGCGCTTCTGGCGCTACGCCATCGTGGTCGTGTTCGTGCTGGCGGCCATCGCCACGCCCACCCCCGACCCCATCACGCAGTCCGTCGTGGCCGTGCCCCTGCTCGGCCTCTACTTCGTGGGCGTGCTCTTCGCCAGACTGCTGTACAAACCGCGCGAGGAGGCCCCCGCATGACGGTCGCGCCCGAAACCGAACGCGAGATGGACGCGCTGTACGCCGAGGTGCGCGCCTGCCGCCGCTGCGCCCTCGCCGAGACGCGCCGCATGGCCGTGCCCGGCGAGGGGCCGCTCGACGCCGAGGTCATGCTCATCGGCGAGGCCCCGGGCGTGAACGAGGACCGTCAGGGCCGCCCCTTCGTGGGGCAGGCCGGCGCCTTCCTCGAGGAGTTGCTGGCCGAGGCCGGGCTGGGCCGCCCCGATGTCTACATCTGCAACGTGCTCAAGTGCCGCCCGCCGGGCAACCGCGACCCCCTGCCCGGCGAAATCGAGGCCTGCGGCGACTACCTCGGCGCGCAGCTGCGGCTCATCGACCCCCTGCTGGTGGTCACGCTGGGGCGCTACTCCATGTCCCGCTTCTTCCCCAACCAGGCCATCTCCCGCATCCACGGGCGCGCGCGCGAGGTGCGCGGGCGGCTGGTCGTGCCCATGTACCACCCCGCCGCCGCCCTCCACCAGCAGCGTCTGCGCGGCGTCATCGTGGACGACTTCCGCACGCTCCCCGCGCTGCTGGAGCGGGCCCGCGCCGCCCGCGCCGACGCGGACGCCGACGCTTCCGCCCCCGCGGACGAGGGCCCGGCCAAACAGATGGGCCTCTTCGGGTAGCGCGCATGAGCGGAACGCCCCTGCGCGTCATCCCCCTCGGCGGCCTCGGCGAAATCGGCCGCAACATGATGCTGTTCGAGTACGGCGACGACATCATCGCCGTGGACGTGGGCCTCATGTTCCCCGAGGAGGAGATGCTCGGCGTCGACCTCGTCATCCCCGATTTCACCTACCTGCGCGCCAACGCGCACAAGCTGCGCGCCGTCTTCCTCACGCACGGGCACGAGGACCACGTGGGCGCGCTGCCCTGGTTCTGCCGCGAATTCAGCGTCCCCGTCTACGGCACGCGGCTCACGCAGGGGCTGGTGCGCGTGAAGCTGAAGGAGCACCGCCTGCCCCTCGAGCCGCTGCGCGAGGTGAAGGCGGGCGAGAGCGTGCGCGCGGGCGCCTTCGAGGTCGAGTTCTTCCCCGTCGCCCACAGCATCCCCGACGCCTGCGGCCTCATCGTGCGCACGCCCCTCGGCACGGTCGTGCACACCGGCGATTTCAAGCTGGACCACACGCCCGTGATGGACCAGCACACCGACCTCACGCGGCTGGGGCAGATCGGCGGCGAGGGCTGCCTGCTGCTGCTGGCCGATTCCACCTACGCCGAGGTCGAGGGCCACACGCCCAGCGAACAGCTGGTGGGCGACTCCCTGCGCACGATCATGGTGAACGCCGAGGGGCGCGTGATCGTGGCCACCTTCGCCTCCCTCATCGCGCGCGTGCAGCAGGTGGTGGACGCCGCCGTCTTCACCGGGCGCAAGGTGTTCGTCACGGGCCGCTCCATGATCGACAACGTGGCCATGGCCCGCGAGCTCGGCTACCTGCGCGCGCCGGAGGGGACGTTCGTGGGCGTGGAGGAGATGCGCCGCCTGCCCGCGTCGGGGCTGGCCATCGTCACCACCGGCAGCCAGGGCGAGCCCACCAGCGCCCTCACGCGCATGGCCAACGGCACGCACCGCCACGTGGACATCGTGGAGGGCGACACCGTGGTGCTCTCCGCCAACGCCATCCCCGGCAACGAGCAGGCCGTGGCCCGCAACGTGGACAACCTCTTCCGCCTGGGCGCGCACGTCCTCTACAACCGCGTGGAGAACGTGCACGTGCGCGGCCACGCCAGCCAGGACGAGCTCAAGATCGTGCAGAGCATCCTGCAGCCGGAGTACTTCGTGCCCGTGCACGGCGAGTACCGCCACCTCGTCACGCACGCGCGCCTGGCCGAGCGCGTGGGCGTGCCGCCGGGCAACGCCTTCGTCCTCACCGACGGCGACGTGCTCGAAATCGACGACGACGAGGCGCGCCTGGCCGGGCGCGTGGACGCCAGCTACGTGTACATCGACGGCCTCGGCGTGGGCGACGTGGACGAGTACGTGCTGCGCGACCGCGCCCATCTCTCCACCGACGGCGTGCTCGTCGTCATCGTGGCCGTGGACGCGCGCACGGGGCGGCTCGTGCGGCCCGCCGAGGTGCTCTCGCGCGGCTTCGTGGACAACGAGGAGCACGCCGCCATGCTCGACCGCGCCGCGCGCGTGGCCGAGGCCGCGCTGGAGGGGCGCGAGCACGCCGCCCCCGCGGGCGAGGTGAACGCCCGCCTCAAGGACGCTCTCGGAAAATTCGCGTATGATGAAACGCGACGACGGCCGATGGTGCTGCCCGTCACGCTCGAGGTGTAGTCGAGAAACGCCTCGGGGCCGTGGGGCGGCGCGGGCGGGGAGTTCGTCCGGCGCGCAGGAGTACCGCGCATGGCGGCTCGCTCTCGTACCCGTTCCGGCCCCCGCTGGGGCCGGGTGAGGCTTCCCTTGTCCCTTTCCGGCGCGGAGGCGTTTGGCGTGCTGCTGGCCGCCCTGCTGCTGGCCGGCCTCGTCCTGACCGTCGACGTCGGCGGGCTCCTCTCCGGCGCGCGCGACTGGCTGCTGGAGACGTTCGGGCTGGGGCTCGCCATCCTCGCGACGGCCATCGCGGCCATCGCCGTCGCCGTCTTCCGCGCCCGCCGCCGCGGGGAGTTCCCGCGTCCCGGCGCGCGCGTCGTCGGCTACGCCGCCCTCGGCGTCTTCGTCTGGGGCGCGCTCGGCCTGAATTCGGCCAACTGGACGGTGGCGGGCGTGGAGTTCCGCGAGGTCACGCTCGGCGGGGCCGTGGGGAGCGCGCTCGTGGGCAACGCCCTCGGCGTGCTCGTCTGGATCGTCTCGCTGGGGGCGGCGCTGGGCCTGCTCGCCCCGCGCTTCTCGATGGCGGCCCTGCGCGCCCTCGGACGCGGGCTGGCCCACGCCTGGGCCCGGCGCTGGCCGCATCGCGCCGTGGCGGGAACGGCCCGCGCCCTCGCCGCCGTCGCGCGCGCGCCCTTCCGCCGCCGCGGGGATGCCGAGCTCGCGCCCGTCATCGGCGCGCCCGCCTCCGCGCGGGCCATCAGCATGACGGGCGAGGCGGGCACCATCGTCTACCGCCCGCGCCTCGAGCCGGGCGCGCCCCACTCCGACGTGAGCGCGGGCGCCGCCGCCGTCTTCGACCCGCCGCCCGCTGCGGAAGCCAAGCCGCCGCCGCCCGCCGTCGAGCCGGAGCCGGACCCCGTCCCCGAACCGCCCGCCGCCGAGGACGCCGAAGCCGAGGCCGAGGCCTCCGCTCCGGGCGGCGGCTGGCAGCTGCCCCCCATCGAGCTGCTGCAGGAGCCGAAGCCCAGCAGCGACCACAAGCACGACAACGCCGCCCGCGCGCAGTTGGTCGTCGATACCCTCGCCAGCTTCGGCGTGGACGCCTCCGTGGTGGAGATCAACGAGGGGCCCACGGTCACGCAGTTCGGCGTCGAGCCGGGCTGGGAGGTGCGCTACAAGGACGTGGCCCTGAAGGACGCGGACGGCAAGGCCGTGATGGGGGCCGACGGGCGCCCCGCGAAGGAGCGCGTGGAGACGGGGCGCACGCGCGTGCGCGTGAACAGGATCACGGCCCTGCAGAGCGACCTCGCGCTGGCGCTGGCGGCCCCCAGCCTGCGCATCGAGGCGCCCGTGCCCGGCCGCGCCATCGTGGGCATCGAGGTGCCCAACGAGACCGCCTCGGTCGTGACCCTGCGCACGGTCATGGAGAGCCGCCCCTTCCGCGACATGGCCAAACGCGGCAAGCTGGCCATCGCCCTCGGCAAGGGCGTCTCCGGCCAGCCCGTGGTGGCCAACCTCGCGAAGATGCCCCACCTGCTCATCGCCGGGGCCACGGGCAGCGGCAAGAGCGTCTGCCTGAACGCCATCGTCACCAACCTCGTCACCAACGCCACGCCCGACGAGGTGCGCTTCATCATGGTCGACCCGAAGCGCGTCGAGCTCATCCCCTACAGCCGCCTGCCCCACCTCGCCTTCAGCGAGGTCATCGTGGACATGGACAAGGTGGTGGGCACGCTGCAGGCCGTGGTGGCGGAGATGGACGCGCGCTACCGCAAGTTCGGCGAGCTGGGCGTGCGCAACATCGAGGCCTACAACCGCCACCCGCGCGTGCTCAAGAAGCTCCCCTACTGGGTGCTCATCATCGACGAGCTGGCCGACCTCATGATGGTCGCCCCCTTCGAGGTGGAGAAGCTGCTCTGCCGCCTGGCCCAGCTGGCGCGCGCCACGGGCATCCACCTCGTGGTGGCCACGCAGCGCCCCTCCGTGGACGTGGTCACGGGGCTGATCAAGGCCAACTTCCCCACGCGCATCGCCTTCGCCGTCACCTCCATCACGGACTCGCGCACCATCCTCGACAGCGGCGGCGCGGAGAAGCTGCTGGGACAGGGCGACATGCTCTACCAGCCCACGGACGCCGGGCCGAAGCGCGTGCAGGGCGTCTACGTCTCCGACGCCGAGGTCGAGCGGCTGGTCGAGTTCTGGAGCGACGAGCGCTTCCACGAGCTGCGCCCCGAAACCGCCGACGACCTGCTGGAGGAGGCGCTGGTCGCGCAGAACGGCGGCGGCGGCGACATCGACGTGGAGGAGGACGACCCGGCGCTGGAGGCGGCGCGCGACCTCGCCGCGCGCCACAAGCGCCTCTCCCCCTCGCTCCTGCAGCGCCGCCTCAACGTGGGCCACGTGAAGGCCGAGCGCCTCATCAGCGTGCTCGAGGAGGAGGGCGTGGTCGGCCCGCGGCTGGACGGCGAATCGCGCGAGGTGCTCGCCGCGGCGGCCGCCGGCGACGGAGGTTGATACACTCTGCGGCATGACCATGCGCGCGCTGCTGCGTCGCGATCGCGCCGGGGATGCGGACGCGGGCGAGCCGCGCGCCGAGCGCTGCCTGGCCTGCGACGCCTCGCTGGCGGATTCGCGCGGCTACGAGCTTCACCGCGTCTGCCACGCCTGCGGCCACCACTTCCACCTGGGCGCGCGCGAGCGCGTGGCCGCCATCCTCGATCCGGGCAGCTTCCGCGAGCGCGACCGCGGCGTGACGGCCATCGACCCCATGCGCTTCCGCGAGCCCCGTCCCTACCGCCAGCGCGTGCTGGAGGCGCAGCGCCGCACGGGCCTCACCGAGGCCGCGCTCACGGGCACGGGCACGCTCTACGGGCGCGAGGTCGTCGTCGCCGCCCTCGACTTCAGCTTCCTCGGCGGCTCCATCGGCGTGGCCGGGGGCGAGCGGCTGGCGCGCGCCTTCGAGCACGCCGCCCGCCGCGGCCTGCCCGTCATCACCGCGCTCTCCACCTCGGGCGCGCGCATGCGCGAGGGCCTGCTCGCGCTCATGCAGGCCCCGCGCCTGGCCGTCGCCCACCGCGAACTGGACGCGCGCGGCCTTCCCCACGTGGCCCTGCTCGCCGACCCGGCCACGGGCGCGGCCTACGCCGGGCTGGCCAACCTCGCCGACTTCATCATGGCCGAGCCGGGCGCGCTCCTCGGCTACGCCGCCCTGCGCGCCATGCGCGAGCGCGCGGGCGGCGAGCTGCCGGACGAGGCCCACACCGCGGAGTCGCACCTGCGCCGCGGCCTCATCGACGCCGTCGTGCGCCGCGAGGACGCGCGCCCCGCGCTCGGCCTGCTGCTCGACCTGCTCACGAGCGGCTACGAGCTGCGTCCGCGAACGGACCCGCGCGAACGCGAGCCGCGCGAGTACTCGCAGCTGGAGGCGTGGCGGCAGGTGCAGCTGTCGCGCCACGAGAACCGCCCCGGCGCGTCCGACCTCATCCGCCGCATGACCACCGCTTTCGTCGAGATTCACGGCGACCGGTCGGGCGAGGACGACCCCGCCGTCGTCGCGGGCGTGGGCCTGCTGGCGGGCGAGGCGGTCATGTTCGCTGGCCAGAACCGCGTGCGCGGCGGCGCCTCCGCCCTGGCCATCGGCCCCGCGGGCTTCCACAAGGCGCGCCGCGCCATGCGCCTCGCCGGGAAGTTCCGGCTGCCGCTGGTCACGCTCCTCGATTCCGCGGGCGCGCGCCCCGACCTCGCCGCCGAGGAGGCGGGGCTGGGCCACGCCCTCGCCGGCTGCACGCGCCAGATGCTGGAGCTGGAGTCGCCCACGCTGGCCGTCATCACGGGCGAGGGCGCCTCCGAGGCCGCCGTGGCCATGGGCGTGGCCGACCGCGTGCTCATGCTGGAGAACGCCGTCTACGAGGTGGTCTCCCCCGAGGACGCCGCCTGGCGGCTCTACGGCGAGGCCGACCGCGCCGAGCAGGCGGCGGCCAGCCTGCGCCTCACCTCCCACGACTGCCTGCGCCTCGGCGTCGTCGATACGGTCGTGCCGGAGCCCGCCGAGGGGGCGCACACCAACCACGACGAGGCCGCCCTGCTCCTGCGCCGCTTCGTCGTGCGCGCGCTCACGGCCATCCAGCGCGAGCGCCCGAAGCGCCGCCTGCGCCAACGCCGCGAGCGTTACCGCACCACCGGCGAGACGCACGCCTGGGTGCGCGGGCGGCTGGAGCGGCGCGCCGCCGACGTCACGGACCGCCTGGGCGGCTGGACCGCACGGCTGGCGCGACGCGCGCGCGGCTCCGCCCGCCACGCCGAGGCCCCGCGCGACCCCGACATCCCGCGCTAGCGGCTCCCCGAAAGGCGCGGCCTGCTGGCCCGCCCTGAGCGCGTTGGCGCGTTGTAATCCCCGCGCCACAGGCGCACGCTGTATGCGGAGGTCGCGATGCGCGAACTGGCGGGGCGGATGTGCGTGCGCGTCGTGGCGCTGGCGGCGGGCGTGACGCTCGGCGCGACGGCGCAGACGACGGCCACGGCCGCCACGCCCGCGACCGTGCTGCCCGCCAACCCGCCCACGTGCACGGCGAAGACGCTGGGCGTGTCGCGCGCCTCCAACCCCGGGCTGGCGGCGGACTGCGACACGCTGCTGGCGATTCAGTCCACGCTGCGCGTCTCCGGCTGGATCAACTACGACACGCCGCTGTGGTGGGACCACTCGCATCCGTTGAACTGGTCGGCGCGCAGCCCGCTCAAGCACTGGCGCGTGGTCACGCTGGGGGGGACGCCGCAGCGCGTGATCGGGCTGGACTTCAGCGATACGCGGGAGAGCGTGAAGGTGTTCAACGCGCGCACGGGGCAGTGGGCGGAGGTGCAGCCGTACACGCGGGAGTGGACGCTGCGGGGGGTGATCCCCACGCAGCTGGGGAACCTGACGGCGCTGGAGACGCTGGACCTGGGCGGGAGCGAGCTGACGGGGGCGGTGCCGACGCAGCTGGGGAGCCTCGCGCGGCTGCGGACGCTCGACCTCTCGAACAACAAACTCACGGGCGAGCTGCCGAAGGAGCTGGACGACCTCGATTCGCTGGGGCGGGCGCGGTTGGCGGGGAACGCTTTCACGGGGTGCGCGCCGGCGGAGCTGTGGCGCATCACCTCGCACGACTTGGAGACGCTGGGGCTGCCGAACTGCAAGCCGCCGCTGACGTATGGGGCGCCGTCGTGGACGGGCATCGTGGACGCGCCGGGAGAGCATGCCTTCTTCACGAACCGTGGCCCCGCGCTCACGTACGAGGGGCTGCGGAACGACGTGATTCAGGTGGTGATCCACAAGCAGGACGCGGGGGGCGCCATGCGGGACGCGATCTACGACGACGTGGAGGTGGGGGACGATTTCGAGTGGCGTGAGGCGTCGGACTGCTGGGTGAGGTACGTGGTGGAGCGGGTGTTGCCGGACCCGACGGACATGCCGTTGAAGGTGCTGGCGGTGAGGAGGTACGGGTATGCGTACACGGGCTGCAGCGGGCAGGTGTCGCTGACGGGGAGCCGTACGCTGACGTGGGTGCCGCCGAACATCCAGTTTGAGCATTCTCCATCCTCAATAAACATGCCCGTTCGCCATGGTCCTTGGCTACTGGTTCCCCCTGATCATTGGGGAGAAGAGAGTCTTGAAGAACAAGTCCGACATCCGCTCGGGCAACCGCAGAGTATGGGAGGAACGCGCCCGGACTCCCGGATTGTACCTGATCTGACGCGCACCGTGACCTCTGCCATCTCCGTGGCAAGGACTCTTCCATTCTGGCATGAACCGAATCTTCCCACAAGTTGGCGTTTTGTGCGAGCGGAAGCAGGCACTGAAAATTCTCCTCTGTATGGCTATACTGCATACTACAGCAATGAAAGGGAATATCCGGCTGTAGAGATATCTGTGTGGTATCGGGCATTTCGCCCAGATTATAATGCCCTCTACCATGGGGATAGTGGAATAGTCTTTGAATCTCGCATGATCGACGGGTACCCTGCATTGGTGATGTACAGCCCGGAAGGGCCTCGACACTATCAAATAAGTCCGACATTGGTTCGTATATTCAATACGAAAACTGAAATCGAGTACTGGGTTCTTGGTAACGATGGGAGTCTTCGTGGGAGCAATGTCGATTCTACGGTAGAGATTGCAAGGAGTCTCTACCTGACTGGAGGGAACAGGTGAGGTATTTTGTCATGATCTCCGTCGCCATTCTTCGCCGCAGGGACGCTCGGCGGGAAGCGTCTCGCCGGGGGCGGGCACTCACGCCTACAGTCACGGCACGCGCGTGACGGGGGCGTTCGTGCTAGCCTTGCGCGGACGCCATCCCCAACCGGAGCGCCCCCGCGCATGAGCGCAACCGCCGCCACGACGCACGACCGCGCCATCAACGCCATCCGCGCGCTGGCCATGGACGCCGTGCAGGCCGCCAATTCGGGACACCCCGGCGCGCCCATGGGGGCCGCGCCGCTGGCTTACGCGCTCTGGACGCGCTTCCTGCGCCACAACCCCGCCGACCCCGACTGGCCCGACCGCGACCGTTTCGTGCTCTCCGCCGGCCACGCCTCCATGCTGCTCTACGCCCTGCTCCACCTGACCGGCTACGACCTGCCGCTGGACGAGCTGAGGCGCTTCCGCCAGTGGGGCAGCCGCACGCCCGGGCACCCCGAGCGGGGGATCACGCCCGGCGTGGAGACGACCACGGGGCCGCTCGGCGCGGGCGTGTCCAACGCGGTGGGCATGGCAATCGCCGAGCGCATGCTGGCGGCGCGCTTCAACCGCCCCGGCCACGACGTCGTGGACCACCGCACCTGGGCGCTGGTGAGCGACGGCGACCTCATGGAGGGCGTGGCCGCCGAGGCCGTCTCGCTGGCGGGCGCGCTGGGGCTGGGCAAGCTCACGCTGCTCTACGACGACAACGGCATCACCATCGACGGCGGCGCCGACCTCGCCTTCCGCGAGGACGTGGGCGCGCGCTTCCACGCCTGCGGCTGGCACGTGCAGCGCATCGACGGGCACGACCTCGACGCCATCGACGCGGCCATCCGCGCGGCGCTGGCGGAGGAGGAGCGCCCCTCGCTGATCGCGGCGGTGACGGAGATCGCGCACGGCAGCCCGAACAAGGCGGGCACCGCCGCCGCGCACGGGGCCGCCCTCGGCGAGGAGGAGGTGCGGCTCACGAAGGAGGCGCTGGGCTGGCCCGTCGAGCCCGCCTTCCACGTGCCCGACGACGCGCTCCCCCCGTTCCGCGCGGCGCTGGCCGAGGGCGCGGCGCGGCAGGACGACTGGCGCGCGCGGCTCGACGCCTGGGCGCGCGCGCATCCCGACGCGGCGGCGGAATGGCGGCGCGTGACGGCGGGCGAGCTGCCCGACGGCTGGGAGGCCAGCGTCCCCGCCTTCCCGCCGGACGGCCCCTCCGCCATGGCCACGCGCCAGGCGTCGGGCAAGGTGCTGAACGCGCTCGCCGCGGCGCTGCCCGAGCTGGTGGGCGGCGCCGCCGACCTTGCTTCCTCGACCAACACCTACCTGGCCGGGCTGGGCGATTTCGGGCGCGAAACGCCGGACGGGCGCAACCTCCGCTTCGGCGTGCGCGAACACGCCATGGGCGGCGTCCTCAACGGCATCGCCCTGCACGGCGGCCTCATCCCCTTCGGCGGCACCTTCCTCGTCTTCTCCGACTGGATGCGCGGGGCCATGCGGCTGGGCGCCATCATGGGCTGCCGCGCCGTCTACGTGTTCACGCACGACAGCATCGGCGTGGGCGAGGACGGCCCCACGCACCAGCCCGTCGAGCACCTCATGGCGCTGCGGGCCATCCCCGGGCTGACCGTCATCCGTCCCGCCGACGCCAACGAGACCGCCGCCGCCTGGCGGGTCGCGCTCGAACGCGACGGCCCCACCGCGCTCGCCCTCACGCGCCAGTCCGCGCCCGTCATCGAGCGCGCCGAATGCGCGCGGGCGGGCGCGGCGCGCGGCGCCTGGGTGGTCGACGGCGATCCCGCCGAAACGCCCGACGTCGTGATCATCGCCACCGGCTCGGAGGTGGCGCTGGCGCGCGCGGCGGCGGTCGATCTGGACGGGCGCGGGCTGTCCGCGCGCGTGGTGAGCATGCCCAGCTGGGAGCTGTTCGCCGAGCAGCCCCGCGCCTACCGCGACGAGGTGCTGCCCCCCGGCGTGGCCGCGCGGCTCGTGGTGGAGGCGGGCGTGAGCCTCGGCTGGGAGCGCTACGCGGGCGACCGCGGCGAGATCATGGGCCTCGACCGCTTCGGGGCGTCCGCGCCGGGCGCGGAGGTGATGTCGCGCCTCGGCTTCACCGCCGCCGCCGTGGCCAACCGCGCCGCCGCCCTCGTCGAGCGCCTGCGCGCGGAGGGAAGCGCGCCGTGACGCACGCCGTCGCGCGGCTGCGCGAGCACGGCCAGAGCGTCTGGCTCGACTCCCTCAGCTGCGGCATGCTCGTCTCCGGCGAGGTCGCGCGCATGGTCGAGGACGGCGTGATCGCGGGCATGACCTCCAACCCCACCATCTTCGACAGGGCCATCTCCGAATCGGGCGACTACGAGGAGGCGCTGCAGGCGCTCGCCGCCAGCGGCGAGACGGACGCCCGCGCCGCCTTCACGGCACTCGCCTGCGAGGACATCCGCATGGCCGCCGACGCGCTGCGGCCCGTGTACGAGGCCACGGCGGGCGCCGACGGCTACGTCTCGCTGGAAGCGCCGCCGCACCTCGCGCACGACCGCGCGGCGACCGTGGCCGAGGCCCTGCGCCTCTTCCGCCTGCTGGACCGCCCCAACGTCATGATCAAGGTTCCGGGCACGCCCGCGGGCGTGGAGGCGCTCGCGGAGCTGGCGGCGGCGGGCGTGAACGTGAACGTCACGCTGCTCTTCAGCGTGGCCGTCTACGAGCGCGTGGCCGAGGCCTGGATCGCCGGGCTGGAGCGCAGGCTGGCCGCGGGCGAGCCGCTCGACGCCGTGGCGGGCGTCGCCTCCTTCTTCGTCTCCCGCGTCGATACCGCCGTGGACGCGCTCCTGCCCGCCGCTTCGCCCCTGCGCGGGACCATCGCCACGGCTAACGCGCGCCACGCCTGGGCGCGCTTCCGCGAACGCTTCTCCGGCCCGCGCTGGGAGCGCCTGGCCGCCGCCGGAGCGCGTCCGCAGCGCCCCCTCTGGGCCTCCACCGGCACGAAGAACCCCGCCTACTCCGACGTGCTTTACGTGGAGACGCTGGTCTTCCCCGACACCGTGAACACGATGCCGCGGGCCACGCTCGATGCCGTGCTCGACCACCTGGAGCCCGCGCCCGCGCCGCCGGACGCGCTTCCGGACGCCCGCGAACGGCTGGCGGCGGCGTCCGCGGCGGGCGTCGATCTGGAGGCCGTGACCGACCGCCTGCTGGAGGAGGGGCTGGCCGCCTTCGCGCGCGACGACCGCGCCCTCATGGGGAAGCTCGCGCGCCGCCTCGCCGCCTCGCCCGCGCGCCGCCCCGTGGCCTCGCGCGCCCTCGGCGCACTCGAGGGGCCGGTGGCGGCGCGGCTGGACGCGCTGCGCCGCGACGGCGTCGTGCGCCGCCTGTGGGCGCGCGACCACACCCTCTGGAAGCCCGACCCCGCCGGCATCGCCGACCGCCTCGGCTGGCTCGACGCCCCCGACCGCGTGCGCGAACGGGCCCTCGCGCTGACCGCCTTCGCGCGCGAACTCGCCGGGGAGGGCGTCACGGACGTCGTGCTCATGGGCATGGGCGGCGCCAGCCTCGCCGCCGCGGTGCTCCACGACACGCTCGCCGCGGACGGCGCCCCCGCCCTGCACGCGCCCGACACCACCGATCCGGCGGAGCTGCTGGCGCTGGAGGCGCGGCTCGACCTCGACCGCGCCTTCTTCATCGCCTCCAGCAAGACGGGCGGCACCATCGAGACGCACGCCCTGCTCGCGCACTTCCGGGAGCGCGTGGGCGACCCCGCGCGCTTCGCCGCCATCACCGACGCGGGCACGTCGCTCGACGCCATCGCGCGCGAGGGCGGCTTCCGCCGCGTCTTCGCGGGCGATCCGGACATCGGCGGGCGCTTCTCGGCGCTCTCCGCGTTCGGCATGGTTCCGGCGGCGCTGGCGGGCGCGGACCCGGCCCTGCTGGCGCTGCGCGCGCGGGAGATGTTCGAGGCCTGCCGCGCCGACGATCCGGCGGCGAACCCGGGGGCGCTGCTCGGCGCCATCCTGGGCGAGGCCGCGCTCGCCGGACGCGACAAGGTCACGCTCGTCCTGCCCGACGCGCTGCGCGGGCTCGGCGTCTGGATCGAACAGCTCCTCTCCGAATCGCTGGGCAAGGAGGGCAAGGGCCTCGTGCCGGTCGAGGGCGAGCCGCTGGCCGGGCCCGACGCCTACGGCGGCGACCGCCTCTTCGTCGCCTTGGGCGAATGCGAGGGGCTGGACGCGCTGGCGGCGGCGGGATTCCCCGTCGTGCGCCTGCCGTACGACGGCCCCGCCCAGCTCCCCGCCGAATTCGCGCGCTGGGAGGTCGCCACCGCCGTCGCCGGGCATGTCCTCGGCGTCCACCCCTTCGACCAGCCCAACGTGCAGGAGGCGAAGGACGCGACCGCGCGCGCGCTGGCCGAGCCCGCGCCCCCGCCGCCGACGCCCCCGCTGGCGGACGTGCTGGCCTCGCTGCGGGCGGGCGACTACCTCGCGCTGCTCGCCTGGCTGCCGCGCACGCCGGAGCACGCGGCGGCGCTGGCGGAGCTGCGCGCGCGCCTGCGCGACCGCCACGGCGTGGCCGTCACGGTCGGCTTCGGGCCGCGCTACCTGCACTCCACTGGCCAGCTGCACAAGGGCGGCGCGGCCAACGGCGCCTTCGTGCAGATCGTGGACGCCGACGCCGCCGACCTGCCCGTGCCGGGCAAGCCGTACACCTTCGCCCGCCTGAAGGCGGCGCAGGCGCAAGGCGACCTGGAGGCGCTGCTGGGGCGCGGACGGCGCGTGGCCCGCGTCACGCTGGCCGAGCTGACGGCAGCGGGCGCGCCGTGACGCCGCGCTCGTGACGGACGAGGCCGCCCCGCCGGAGGAGCTGGAGGCCGTCGCGCGCGAGCTCGCCGGGGCCGCGGGCGCGGAGATCGCCGCCGCGCTGGGCCGCTCCGTGGCCGTGGACTACAAGGGCGAGGGCGGCAAGCCCTCCGGCGAGGCCGCGCCCACCGATCCCGTCTCCGAGGTCGACCGCGCCGTCGAGGCCATGATCCGCGAGCGGCTGGCGGCGCGCTTCCCCGGCCACGCCATCCTCGGCGAGGAGCAGGAGGACGCGGCGGCGTCCGCGGCCGGATACCTCTGGGCCATCGACCCCGTGGACGGCACCACCAACTTCGTGAACCGCTTTCCCCTCTTCGCCGCCAGCGTGGGCGTGCTGCGGGACGGCGCGCCCGTGGCGGGGGCCATCTGGTGCTCGGCCAGCCACGGCCTCGGCCCGGGCGTCTACCACGCGCACCGCGGCGGTCCCCTGCGCTTCGAGGGCGAGCCGCTGGAGGCGCGCGCCAACGCGGGCGTGCGGCGCGGGCTGAGCGGCGCGCCCGGCGGATCGCCCGGCCGCGCCGCCCACTGGGACAACCGCGTGACCGGCTCGGCGGCCATCGAGTGCGCCTTCGTGGCGGCGGGCGTGTTCGCCACCGCGCGCTTCGGCGGCGTGCGCGTGTGGGACCTCGCCGCGGGCCTCGCGCTCGCCGCCGCCGCCGGACGCGAGGCGCTCATCCGCGAGGGGAACGAATGGCGCCCCTTCGAGCGCTTCGAGCCGCCCGCGCGCGTGCGCGAGGACCGCGCGCCCACGCTGCGCGACTGGTCGCGCCCCATGCTCGTGGGCACGGGCGAGGGGCTGGCGCGCCTGCGCGAGCGCGAACGCGGCCCCGGCCTCTTCGGGCGCGCCGCGCGCCGCCTGCGGGGCCGCTAGCGCCGCGCGGGGGGCGTGTGATACCGTGGCGGCATGGCGGCGACGGAACACTCGAGCGAGCCCCATCGGGACTACGGCAGCCCCGCCACGTGGGGCGACGTCGAGCGCGTTCGCCTCATGCTGGAAACGCAGATGGCGCGCATGGAGACGCGCCTGACGCGCTGGATCGTGGGCGTGGTGGCGGCGGGCGTGGCCGTCGTGGGCGTGCTGCTCGGCGTCCTGGAAATCGTGCGCTGAGCCGCCGCCCGCCTGTCGGCTCGCGCCCAAGTGGGGGTGGGGGCGTACAATCGCGCGCATGGAGTACGAGCGCATCCTCTACGACGTGGCGGAGGGCGTGGCCACGATCACGCTCAACCGCCCCGAACGGCTCAACGCCTTCGATGATCGCATGCTGGCGGAGTGGCGCGACGCCATTGAGCGGTCGGACGCCGACGCGGGCGTGCGCGCCATCGTCCTCACGGGCGCGGGCCGCGGCTTCTGCAGCGGCATGGACGTGGCCCAGGAGGCGGGCGGCGACGGCGTGCTGCGTACGGAGGAGACGGTGGCCCGCCGCCGCCACAGCCTGCGCGACCGCGTCCACCCCATCCCGCGCGCCCTCATCCAGCTGGAGAAGCCCTACGTCGCCGCCGTCAACGGCGCGGCGGTGGGCGCGGGCATGGACATGGCCTCCATGGCCGACATCCGCTTCGCCAGCGAGACGGCGCGCTTCGGCATGGCCTACGTGCGCATGGGCCTCATCCCCGGCGACGGCGGCGCGTGGACGCTGCCGCGCATCGTGGGCGCGGCCAAGGCGCTCGAGCTGATCTGGAGCGGCGAGCTGTTCGGCGCGGAGGAGGCGCTCCGCATCGGCTACGTGAGCGCCGTGCATCCGCCCGACGAGCTCATGGAGCGCACGCGCGCGTTCGCCCAAAAGCTGGCCCGGGGCCCGGCCACGGCCATCCAGCTGGCCAAGAAGCTGGTCTACCGCTCGGCCCACCTGACCTTCGACGAGCACCTCGATTTCGCGCAGATGGCGATGACGCTGGCGCAATCCACGGAGGACGCGCGGGAGGGTCCGCGCGCCTTCACGGAGAAACGCGAACCCAATTTCAAGGGCTACTAGCCCGCACGGAGCGAGCATGACCCCCACCATCGGCGAACCCGCCCCGGCCTTCACGCTGCTGGACAAGGAGCGCGCGGAGATCACGCTCGCCTCCTTCCCCGGCAAACACCTGGTGCTGGCCTTCTATCCGCTGGCCTTCACCGGCGGCTGAAGCGCGGAGATGACGAGCTTCCGCACGCACACCGATGCGTTCGCGGACGCCGGCGCCCAGGTGCTGGGCGTGAGCGTCGATTCCTTCGCCGCCGCCGGGGAGTTCCAGGAGAAGCTGGGGCTGGAGTTCCCCCTGCTCTCCGATTTCCCGAAGAACGCCGCCGGCATCGCCTACGGCGTGCTCAACGAGGAGTTCGGCTTCCACACGCGCGCCACCTTCGTCATCGACCGCGAGCGCGTGCTGCGCGACGCCTACGTGGAGATGCGCGACATCGAGGGGCACGCGCCCCACGCGCTCGAGGCCCTGCGCGCGCTGAACGGGGACGGCTGAGGCGATGCTCTTCCGCGATTCGCCCGAACAGGCCGCCTTCCGCGCCGAGATTCGCGCCTTCCTCGACGCCGAGCTGCCCGCGGACGACTGGAACATGCGCAACGACCGCGAGGAGATGACGCCGGCGGAGGCGGAGTTCACGCGCCGCTTCCGCCTGAAGCTGGCCGAGCGCGGCTGGCTCACGCTGGGCTGGCCCGCCGAGCACGGCGGCGGCGGCGCGGACTCCGTGACGCAGACCATCTACATGGAGGAGATGAGCGCGCGCGGCGCGCCCGGCGCCTACGACCAGGGCGTGTGGCTGGCCGGTCCGGCGCTCATGCGCGAGGGCACGGACGCGCAGCGCGAACGCTGGCTGCCCGGCTTGCGCGACGGAACCTCGCGCTGGTGCCAGCTCTTCTCCGAGCCGGGCGCGGGCTCCGACCTCGCCGCGCTCCAGACCAGCGCCGTGCGCGACGGCGACGAGTACGTGGTCAACGGCCAGAAGATCTGGACGAGCTGGGCGGACGGCGCGCGCTGGGGCATCCTGCTGGCGCGCACCGATCCGGCCGCGCCCAAGCACCGCGGCATCAGCTACTTCATCCTCGACATGGACGCGCCCGGCGTGAGCGTGCGCCCGCTCGTGAACATGATGGGCGCGGCCCACTTCAACGAGGTCTTCCTCGACGATGCGCGCGTGCCCGCGGGCAACCGCGTGGGCGAGGAGAACCGCGGCTGGTACGTGGCCGCCGCCACGCTCGACCAGGAGCGCAGCTCCATCAACCGCATCGTCATGACGCGCTCCACGCTGGAGGCGCTCACGGACTACGTGCGCGAGCGGGACGGGGGCGCGGCGCCGCATCACGTGCGCCACGAGCTGGCCGCGCGCGCCATCGAGTTCGAGCTGGGCCGCTGGCTCTGCTACCGCGTGGCGCAGATGCAGCGCGACGGGTTCGCGCCCAACCATGAGGCGTCCATCTCCAAGGTGTTCGGCACGGAGCTGCAGCGGCGCATGGGCGGCACGGGCCTGCGCGTGCTGGGCATGGCCGGGCAACTGGAGCCGGGCAGCCCCTGGGCGCCCCTGCGCGGGCGCGTGGAGCGCTGGGCGCTGGCGGGGCCGAGCTACACCGTGGCGGGCGGCACGAGCGAGGTGAACCGCAACGTGATCGCCACGCGCGGCCTCGGCCTGCCCCGCTCCTGAGGCTAGCGGGCGCGCCTGCGCACGGCCAGCGCCGCCCCGCCCAGGGCCGCGACCGCCATCAATGCCGCCAGCGCCGCCACCGGCGCGACGGGCGCGCCGCCGCCGTCGGGGGCCAAGCCCGTGCCCGTGCGCGGCGCGGCGACCGCGCCATCGTCCGGCTCCGGCGGCGTCCCGGCGTCATCGGGCGGCGCGACGGGCGTCTCCTCGGCCGCGGCGGTATCGGGATTGGGCTCCGGCGGCATGGCCGCGTCGCCGTCCGCGAGCGGCGCGGCGGGCGCGTCCCCGGCTCCGGCGGCGTCCGGATTGGGCTCCGGCGGCATGGCCGCGTCGCCGATCCCGATGGTGAAGGGATCGCCGCCCGCATCCTGGATGGCGAGCGCATCCTCGTGGCTCATGGCGATTGACTCGCAGCGGAGCGTGAGCCGCGCCTGCGGACGGTTGCCGTACTGCGGATTGTTCGCGGTGATGACGCCGCCCCCGGTGGGCTCGCCGTTGTCGATGTTGGCCGCCCCGCGCCCGGCGTCCGGCTGGCCCGCCGCGAAGCCGCCGCCGAGCGGCTCGTTCTCCTCCGTGCCCGCGTCCCACGCGAGCAGGTCGAGCGTCTCCCGCGCGGGCTCGCCGTCCTCGGTGAAGAGGCGCACGTTGGCGACGCCCACGAAGGAGTCGTTGGAGTCCATGAGCTTGTTGATGGTGGAGAGGTAGACGCCGTCGCCCGCGTCGTTGTCGAAGGAGTAGCGCGCCACGCCCCCGACGGGGATGGCGGGGATGGCGTGGGAGCCCCGGGCGTCGTCGAGGAGGTCGGCGGGATCGCCGGTCTCGGCCAGCAGCTCGATGGCGGGGCCGGCGGGCTGGCCCGGACTCCAGAGGGCGTCGCGGTCGTGGTGCACGAGCGACTGGCCCGGCGAGAGGGGCGCGCCGCCGAGGTTGGCGATGGCGACTTCGCAGTGCTCGTGTTCGGAGCGTTCCCCGTGGCCGTCGGCGAGGGCCGGGGCCGCGGCGGCGAGCGCGGGCGCGAGCAGCGCGATCAGGGCCAGTGCGCGGAAGGTCCGGGTTCGCATGGAGCGCTCCTGTTGCGTCGGGAATCCCCGCGTCCTCGCGGGGTGGAGGGCGATGCGACGGGGATGCTACGCCATCCGCGCGTGCGGCGTCGCCATAACGGGGGCGGGGCGGGTGAAGATGCGGGCCGCGCGCTTGCGTTCGCGGGGCGCGCTCCTGTAGAACGCGCCCGATGGCGTCGCCGACGGCCGCGGCCCCCCCGGAGCGCGAGTACCGCTTCCTGTTGCCCGTGGCCGTCATCTTCACGGGCGCGCTCATCGTCTCCAACATCATCGCCGTCAAGGTCGTCGACATCTCCGGCCTCGTGGGCGGCGCGTTCGAGTACTTCCAGCCCGCCTCCATCATCATCTTCCCCGTCTCCTACATCATCGGGGACATCCTCACCGAGGTGTACGGATACCGCGAGGCACGGCGCGTCATCTGGTCGGCCTTCTTCGCCAACGCCATGGTGGTGGTCGCCTTCATCGTCGCGCAGGAGATCCCGTCGGCGCCGTTCTGGGGAGACCAGGAAGCCTACGAGCGCATCCTCGGCCAGACCTGGCGCATCCTCAGCGGCAGCTTCGTGGCCGTGCTCGTGGGCGAGTTCTCCAACTCCTTCGTGCTGGCGCGGATGAAGCGGCTGACGGGCGGGCGCTTCCTCTGGACGCGCACCATCGGCTCGACCATCGTGGGGCAGGGGCTCGACTCCGCCTTCTTCCTCACCATCGCCTTCTTCGGCACGGCCACCATCCCCAACGGCGAGGCACTGTGGGCGTTCTGGTGGCGCGCCTGGCTGATCAAGACGCTCTACGAGGCCGTCGCCACACCGCTCACCTACCTCACGGTGAACTACATGAAGCGGCTGGAGGGCGTCGATACCTACGACGTGGACACGAACTTCAGCCCCGTGCTGCTGCCCGAGGGGCTGATGCGGCGCATCCGCGGCGACTGAGCGCGCCCGGCGCTCCCGTCCGCACCTGCCATTCGCGTACACTGGCCGCATGGCCATCTTCACGAAGCTGCCCCGCTCCGAGGCGCCCGGCCCGTCCGCCCCGTCGCGGTATCCGCTGCGGACGCTGGAGGAAGTGCTCGCCCACATCGACGACGAGACGCCTGAGGAGGCGCAGGCCCGGTGGGAAGACACGACCCTCCCCTTCGAGGTCCGCTGGGTGGGCCAGCTCAAGTCGCTGCGCCACCTGACGGACGAGGAGATCGACGACCTGCACCACGCATACCTGCGGAAGAAGTATCTCACGTAGGCCCCATGCTCCTGCTTGATTCCGACATCCTTATTGACAGCGCCCTGGTTCGGGAGCCCTACGCCGCGTCCGCGAACGCTCTGCTTGCTCAGCTACGGCAGGGGCGCGAGCGCGCCTGTATGGCGTGGCACACGATGTCGAACGTTCACTACATCGTGGCGCGCGAACGGGGCAGTGTGTTCGCGCGCCAGTTCATCGCCACCCTCCTCGATTTCGTGGGTGTGGCGGAGACCGGCGCGGCGGACGCGCGCTATGCCCTCGACCTGCCCATGGCCGATTTCGAGGACGCGCTGCAGGCGGCTGCGGCGCGGGCTTGCGGGGCGCGCTCCATCGTCACGCGCAATGTGCGCGACTTCGCACGCTCGCCCGTGCCCGCCGTCACGCCCGGGGACGCGCTCGCGCGCATCGGCGGCTGAGCGCACCCGGCGCTCCCATCCGTACCGGCCATTCGCGTACACTGCGGGCATGGCCATCTTCACGAAGCTGCCCCGCTCCGAGGCGCCCGCCCCGCCCGCCCCGTCGCGGTATCCGCTGCGCACGCTGGAGGAAGTGCTCGCCCACATCGACGACGAGACGCCGGAGGAGGCGGATGCGCGGCGCGAAGACGAGACGCTGCCCTTTGAGGTGCGTTGGGTGGGTCAGTTCAAGTCGCTGCGCCACCTGACGGACGAGGAGCTCGACGACCTGCGTTACGAATACTTGAAGAAGAAGTATCTCTCGTAGTGCTCCTGATCGATTCCGACATCCTCATCGACGCTGCCTTGATTCGGGAGCCGTATGCCGCATCGTCCATGTCCCTGCTGGCCCAGGTGCGGCAAGGGCGTGAACGCGCCTGTATCGCTTGGCACACGATCTCGAATTTCCACTACGTCGTGGCCCGGGAACGCAACGCCCCCTACGCCCGTCAATTCATCGCCGACCTCCTCGGTTTCGTGGATGTCGCGCCGACCGGCACGGCGGACGCGCGCTACGCCCTCGACCTGCCCATGGCCGATTTCGAGGATGCGTTGCAGGCGGCAGCGGCGCGGGCTTGCGGGGCGCGCTCCATCGTCACGCGCAACGTGCGCGACTTCGCGCGCTCGCCCGTTCCCGCCGTCACGCCCGGGGACGCGCTCGCGCGCATCGGCGGCTGAGCGCGCCCGGCGCTTGCGCACTGCCGTCGCGGCGCGCACGCTGGCGGGCGTGGGCGCGAACGACCATGCCGCCGACGGCTCCATCGACTCCTTCCCCAACCCGCATCCCGGGCGCGATTACGAAATCCGCTTTGAGGCGCCGGAGTTCACCAGCCTCTGCCCCATGACGGGGCAGCCCGACTTCGGCGCGATCACGCTCACCTACACGCCCGACGAACGCTGCATCGAGCTGCGCAGCTTCAAGTTCTACCTGCAGTCCTTCCGCCAGCGGGGCATCTTCTACGAGGACGCGGTGAACGCCATCCTCGACGACGTGGTGACGGCGGTGGCGCCGCGGCGGGCCGTGGTGTGCGGCGAATTCCACGCCCGCGGGGGCATCCGCGCGCGCGTGACGGCCTCGCATCCGCAGGGGTAGCGTTGGTGTCGGTGAAGCAGGCGCCCGGCGGCTTTCCCCAGCGCAGGCTGCGCGACGCCCCCACGGTGACGCCCGAGCGGATGCGCGGCATCCAGCGCGCCGCCCAGGAGCTCTTCCACTACGACATCCTGCAGGCGGTGGAGAACGGCGGACGCGCCGCCGCCCGGCTCATTCTGGCCATGCTGGGCGGCGAGGCGCGGGGCCAGCGCGTGGTGGTGCTGGCGGGCGGCGGGCACGTGGGCGCCGCCGGCCTCTGCGCCGCCCGCCACCTCGACAACTGGGGCGTCCGCCCGGAGCTGCTGCTGGGCGAGGTCGAGAACCAGATGAGCTTCGCCGCGCGCCGCCACCTGCACGTGCTCGCCGAATGCGGCATCGCCGAGCCGCACGACCGCGATACGAGCGAGCACTCCGCCGAGGACCACCTGCGGCGCGCCGACCTGGTGGTGGACGCGCTCGTGGGCTATGGGCTGGAGGGCGCGCCCACGGGGCTGGCGGCGGCGGTCACGGTGATGACCGAGGCGGCGCGCCGCCCCGTGCTCGCCCTCGACGTGCCCACGGGCGTGAACGCGGGCACCGGCGCCGTCAGCGCCCCCGCCATGACGGCGGGCACGACGCTCGTGTTCGACCTGCCCAAGACGGGCGAGGTGCTGCCTGAGTGCGCGGACCGCGTGGGCGAGCTCTTCGTGGCCGATCTGGGGATGCCGCGCGCCGCCTGCGAGCGCGAGGGCGTGAGCGCGCGCGACCTCTTCGCCGAGGGGCCCATCGTGCGCCTGCGCCGCTAGACCGAGCGCGAATCCCAGAGTACGTCGCCGCGGCCGTCCAGCCGGTTCTGCAGGCGCGCGGCCACGAACAGCAGGTCGCTCAGGCGGTTCAGGTAGGGGACGACGAAGGCGCCGACGGCCTCGCTCCGGCCGAGGGCGATGGCGGCGCGCTCGGCGCGGCGGCAGATGGCGCGCGCCAGGTGCAGGTGGGCCGCCGTCGCGCCCCCGCCGGGCAGCACGAAGCTGGTCAGCGGCTCCAGTTCCTCGTTCCAGCCGTCGATCCAGCCCTCCAGCAGCGTCACGTGGCGCGCCTCGATGCGCGGCCCCGCGGGGCGCTCCCCCTCCGCGCCGGGCGTGGCCAGGTCGGCGCCGAGGTTGAAGAGCGCCTGCTGGATGGCGGCGAGGGGTTCGGCGAGCGCGGGCGCGAGGCCCGCCGCCACGGCCACCCCGATGGCGCTGTTGAGCTCGTCCACGGCCCCGTACGCCTCCACGCGCGCGCTCTCCTTGGGCACGCGCGCGCCGCTCGCGAGCGCCGTGGAGCCATCGTCGCCGGCGCGCGTGTAGACGCGGTTGATGCGAACCACGCGCCCAGCATGGCGGAGCGGGCCACCGCGCGCCAGCGCCGCCGCCTTTCGCCCGCGCGCCCGAACGGGGAGAATGGGCGCGGAGGTTCCCGTGTCCGATTCCCCGCGCTGCGAACGCTGCCTCACGCCCATCCGCGGCGAGCCGTACCTCATGGCCGGACGCCGCTTCTGCTGCGCCAGCTGCTCCGTGGGCTCGGCCTGCGAGCATCAGGGCGTGCGCCGCGGGGACTCCGTGCGCCGCTACGACGGCAACTTCGAGCGCTTCCGCGCGGTGGCGCGGCGCTCCGGCCCCTACGAGCGCGAGCGCGCCTCCCGCGAGGGTTGACGCTCCCCGCGCCCGCGCCCACGATCCGGCCATGGCCCTCTACGAGTACCGCTGCCCCGCCTGCGACGAGCGCTTCGAGAAGCGCATGCCCATGGGCGACGTCCCACAGTTGCTCCCCTGCCCGTCCTGCGGGACGAAGGCGCGCAAGGTCATCGGCGGCTTCGCGCTCGTGGGGCGCGCCGAGGCGGGCGTCGGCGACGGTCCCGCCCCCTGGGAGGACGGCGGCGGCGCGGACGACGGCGCGGGCGGTGGCGATGCGGACGACATCACGCATCACGGCCACAGCCACGGCCCGGGCGGCCACTCGCACGGGCACGCCCATCCCCACCCGCACTAGCGCATCCGCCCATCGGGCCGCAGGTGTATGCTTGCCCATATGGAGACGACGCTGACCATCGACGACGCGATCCTGCGGGAGCTGCGGGAAGAGGCCGCCCGGCGCGGAACCACCATGTCCGCGCTCGTGGAGGCGGGGGTGAGGCGCATTCTCGCGGAACGGCCCGCCACGGAGGCCAGCGAGCCGCCTCCGCTCCCGACCTGGAACAGCGGCGGGGCGCTGGTGGACGTGGCTGACCGCGAGGCGCTGTACGAGGTGATCGACGCCGAGCGCGATGTGCGGCTCTACGGCAAGCGGGCTAACTAGGTAGCGCGACGCGGCGCGCGCCTAGATCTCCAGCAGCTCCGCCACCTGCTCGCGGTGGAAGTCGGCATCGCCCCAGAACAGCTCGGCCCGCTTCTGGCGGCGGAAATAGAGCTGGATGACGTAGTCCTTCGTGAAGCCGATGCCCCCGTGAATCTGCTGCCCGTGCGCCACCACGCGACGGCTCGCCTCGCTGCACCACGCCTTCGCCATGGACGTGTCCATGTGCTGCGACGGCTCGTTCTCGCTCGTCGCCCAGGCCGCCTTGTAGGTGATGAAGCGCATCCCGTCCACGTCCGTCACCATGTCCGCCGCCTTGTGCTGGATGGCCTGGAAGGAGCCGATGGGCCGCCCGAACTGCACGCGCTCCTTCGCGTAGTTCACCGCGATCTCGAAATCCTTCTGCGCCAGCCCCACGAGGTAGGCGTTCTCCAGATTCACGGCCATGTTGCGCATGCGGCGGCTTGCCTCCCCGTCCGCGCGCACCACGTCCGCCGCCTCCACGCGCACGCCCTTCAGCGCCACCTCCGCCTGCCGGTCGCTGGCGATCGTCTTCAGCATCGTCACCTCCACGCCCGCCTGGTCGCGCGGCACGATGAAGTCCGCCAGCTCGCCCTCCGGCAGGTTGGCCACCACGTGCAGGTAGTCCGCCACGTTCGCGTCGGGCACGAACAGCTTGGTCCCGTCCAGCGCGTAGCCGTCGCCGTCCGCGCGCGCCGTCAGCGCCAGCCCCTCGCGGTCCCAGCGCCCCGACTCCTCCGTCACGGCGTAGGTGTGGATGGCCGAGCCGTCGGCGATGCCGGGCAGGTACTTCGCCCGCTGCGCCTCCGTGCCCGCCACCGTGAGCCAGGCCGCGCAGGCGGCGTTGGGGATGAAGGGGCCGGGCACGAGCGCGCGCCCGAACTCCTCCACCAGCACGCAGAGGTCGAGGTAGGAGAAGCCGGAGCCGCCGTGCTCCTCGGGGATCATGAGGCCCTGCCAGCCGAGGCCGGCCATCTGGCGCCAGAGGTCGGGGCTGTAGCCGCGCTCGTCCTCCTCCATGGCGCGCACGTGCTCCTCGGGGCACTCCTTCTCGAGGAAGTCGCGGGCGGAGTCGCGGATGAGGGTCTGTTCTTCGCTGAGGCTGAGGTCCATGTCGGGCGTGACCGTCCTTCCGAATCTGGCGCGGGGAGTCTAGCACGCCCGCGCGCGGCCCGCCGCCACGCGGTAGAATGGCCCCGCGATGGTCGCCGAACCGCTGCCCCACGAGCCCGATCCGGTCGCGCCCGACTCCTTCGAGGCGTCGCAGAGCGGGCTGCAGCTGCTCATCTTCCGCCTCTCCGCGCAGGAGCGCGCGGCCACGCGCATGAGGAGCCGCGCCGAGCGCTACATGGCCCTCGCGCTCGCCTTCCTCGGCTTCCACATCGGCATCCTCGTGGCCGCCGACGCCACGCTGCCCGCGTGGGGATGGGCGGGCGCCTTCATCATCGCGGGGCTGTTCCTGCTGGCGGGCGCGCTCTTCCTCGTCGTCCACTGGCCCGCCTCGCTCCTCACCGCGCCCGAACCGGGGTACATCAACGAGCGTACGTGGTACGAGGGGCGGGCGGCGGTCTGGACGTGGTCGTACGCCCTCCAGGATGCGTTCGAGGCGAACCGCGCGCGCATCCAGCGCAACAGCCGCCTGAACGGCGCGATCCTGGCGGTGGTGGTGGTCGAGGCGCTGGCGTTCCTGGGCTTCACCTTCGCCATGCTGTGGGTCTAGCTGACCTCGGGCTCGCGGTCCGGCGGGATGGGGTCGTTGGGGCGGGGCGGGCGCGGAGGCCGGGGCGGTGCCGGCTGCTCCGACTGCCGGACGCGCGAGGGATCGGGAACTCCCCGCTTGGTGGACGGCGAGGAGTTGGGGCGCGGCTGTTCGGGCATGGGGACAGTCTACGGGATGGTGGGCTTGGGCGTGCACTGCTCGGCTGGATGCAGTAGACTGCTGACATGCCTGAAAACATCCAGCCGGGGGATGCCTCCCGCCGGGCCGAGCAAGTCATCCGTGAATCCATTTGGGCAACTGAGCCGTGGCGGGCGAATGCTCAACTTGAGGTTCATGGGGATTGGTATCCGTACGTCGCGGGATATAAGGATGCGGCGGATAAGGTGGTTGAAGCCGCGATAAACGATTTTCCGGACAACCTTGTGTATCCGATCATGTTCCTCTACAGGCACTACTTGGAGATCATGATCAAGCAAATGTTGTGGGAATTCCGTTCTCTCCAGCCTTACCTCAAGAAGTCTTATGGGAATACGGAATATAATCCTAAACTCCCGACGGAAAAAGATCCTATCGGGAAGCATAACTTGATGAGTATCTGGAAAGAACTGCGAGAGCTGATCGAAGCATCTTGGAGCAATGAGGAAAACCTTTCCTTTCTTGTTGATGTTGAACACCGGATCAAGGAGTTTCACGATATTGATCAGGGTTCTTTTGCGTTCCGATATCCGGTCGATAAAGAAAATAATCCGATCTTCCAGTTCGACCAAGAAATTCTGAAAGTTAACGTTGTTCAAGTCAAGAGAGTTGTCGATGCGATCACCACGAGATTTCGCGGCGCGCTTGATAAGCTGGATGATCAACGAGAGACACTGCGAGACATAATCTCGGACTACGAGGCTGAGATGCGGGCATCAGGTGAAGGCCCCTGTTGACCGGAGCGCCCCCCAGCCTTAGCATCCCCGGCGTGGAACTGCCGTAGGCGCTGTGCGTCCCCGGCCCCGTGGATTCCCTGGAGCGGGCTTGCGGCCCCCGCCTCCTTGTCGGTTCACGGGGGACGCGGCAGTTCCACGACTAACGCTTGCCCGCGCCGCAAGGAGGCTTCTCCGTGAAGAACTGGCTCGTCGTCGGGCTCGTCGCCGCCATCACCGTTGGGGTGACCTCCTGCGGTGGCAGCCAAGACCTGTCGCTTGAAGAATATGTGGATCTGGTGTGCGGAGGTTATGACCTCGACGTGGGTGGGAATGATTGGCCGGGTCTCCCGATCAGTACTGTGAGTGATTTTGTGGAAAAAGCCTTGGAGTATCGTGATGTAATACCGCCGCCGCAATATGCTAGGTGGCATGCCGAAGGATCTGCTTGGATCGCCCTTCTTCGCGACTGGTTATCCGATCAAGACGAAGACGATACGTTCTCTTGGAATTCACTCCTTAGGGATGGATTCTGGGTCACTTTTCTTTCCGCAGCTTCGGTAGTTGAAGAAGCCGAGATCGCCCTTTCCGACGAGGATGCACAAGTTCTCATTGAAGCTGGCTGCGATATTGAGCGCGAAGGCTAGCTAGCGCCTGCGAGTAGCCCTTCGGCCCCCGCCGGAATCTCCACCTCAATGCGGTAAATCCTGGGCGCGATGGTGGCGACGGGAGGCTCGAAGTACAGTTCGAGCGCCTCGCGCAGGTTGGCCAGCGCGTCGTCAAGCGTTTCGCCCTGGCTGGTCACGTCGACCTCCAGCGCCTGCGCGACGTACCACTTGCCTTCCCGCTGGACGCTCGCCGTGAACGTTCGCTTCATGGCGGACCTCCGACTCGTGGCCTGCAGTATAGCGCTCCCGCCCCTCAGCGGTTGCGCTGCACGAAGCGGCCGATGCGCTCCAGGGCGCGCTCGATCTGCTCGTAGCCGCTCGCGTAACAGGCCCGTACGTGGCCCTCGCCGCACGCCCCGAAGGCCGAGCCAGGCACCACCGCCACGCGCTCCTCCGCCAGCAGCCGCTCGCTGAAGACGGCGCTGCTCATGCCCGTCGCGCGGATGTCGGGGAAGGCGTAGAAGGCCCCGCGCGGACGGAACGCGGGCAGCCCCACGGCGCGCAGGCCGTCCACCATGAGGCGGCGGCGGCGGTCGTACTCGGCCAGCATCCCGGCCACGAAGCCCTCGCCCTCCTCAATGGCGGCGATGGCGGCGTACTGGGCCGCCGTGGGGGCCGACATCATGACGTACTGGTGCACCTTCATGGCGGCGGCGGCCAGCGGTTCGGGGGCGGCCAGCCAGCCCACGCGCCAGCCCGTCATGGCGTACGCCTTGCTGAAGCCGCCGATGAGGATGGTGCGCTCGCGCATCCCCCCGATGGACGGGAAGCAGGCGTGCTCGCCCTCGTAGGTGAGACGCGCGTACAGCTCGTCGCTGACCACGGCGAGGTCGCGTTCGGCGGCCACGCGGGCCACGGCCTCGAGGGCCGCGCGGTCCATGGTCGCGCCCGTGGGGTTGGCGGGGAAGCCGAAGAGCAGCGCCTTCGCGCGCTCGCCCGTGCGCGCGGCCACCTCGGCCGCGTCCAGCCGGAATTCGCCCGCGGCGTTCGTGGGCACGGGCGTGAAGCGTCCGCCCGCCATGAGCACGGCGGGCTCGTAGGCCACGTAGCTGGGGTCGGGGCAGAGCACCTCGTCGCCGGGGTCGAGGATGGCGCGCAGGGCGATGTCGAAGGCCTCGCTGGAGCCGCTCGTGACCACGATCTCCGTGGCCGGGTCGTAGGAGACGCCGTAGAGCGCGCGCAGCTGCGCGGCGAGCGCCTCGCGCAGGCGCGGCAGGCCGTAGTTGGAGGTGTAGTGCGTCTCGCCCCGCTCGATGCTGGCGAGGGCCGCGCGACGGATGGGTTCGGGCGTCGCGTAGTCGGGTTCGCCCACGCCGAGGGAGATCACGTCCTCGATCGTGCTGAGCAGGTCGAAGAAGCGGCGGATGCCGCTGGCGGGCACGGCGGCGAGGGAGCGGGAGACGAAGCGGCGGGATCCGCAGGAAGGGCCGTCCATGCGCCGTTCTCCTCGCCCGGCGCGGCGGGCGCTCCCCTCGGACTGTGGGCGCGGCGCGGCCTACCGTCAAGGAAGGGGCGCGAGGCGGTTGGCCTGGCCGAGGTCGCGCTCGAAGGCGTGGCCGATGCGCAGGATCGCGCCCTCCGCGCCCACGTCGCCGATGATCTGCAGGCCCACCGGCAGCCCCTCGCTGAGGCCGCAGGGCAGGCTCAGGGCGGGCAGCCCCGCCACCGCGCTCGGCAGCGTGTGCACGTCGCTCTGGTACATGGCGTAGGGGTCGTCGAGCCTGGCCCCGCGCGCGAAGGCCACCGTCGGCGCCGTGGGCGTGACCAGCGCGTCGTAGCGCGCGAAGGCCTCGCGGAACTCGCGCGCGATGAGCGTGCGCACGCGCTGCGCCTTCAGGTAGAACTGGTCGTAGTAGCCCGCGCTCAGGGCGTAGGCGCCGAGCATGATGCGGCGCTTCACCTCCTCCCCGAAGCCCTCCTCGCGCGTGCGCTCCATGTCCTCCCACATGCTCCCGCCACGCGCGCGGTGGCCGTACTTCACGCCGTCGTAGCGGGCCAGGTTGGAGCTGGCCTCGCTGGGCGCGATCAGGTAGTAGACGGCGAGCGCGTGCTCCGTCATGGGCAGCGAGAGGTCCGTGTCGACCTCGCAGCCGAGCCGCTCGAGGCGCGTCAGCGCCTCCTCCACGCGGGCGCGCACGCCGGGCTCGATGCCGTCGCCGAAGTACTCGCGCGGGGCGCCCAGCCGCAGGCCGCGCACCTCCCCGCCGAGGTAGTGGCGCATGTCAGGCGAGGGCGCGGGATCGCTGGTGGAATCGCGCGGGTCGTGCCCGGCGATGCCGTCGAGGATGGCGGCCACGTCCTCCACGTCGCGCCCGATGGGCCCCACCTGGTCGAGCGAGCTGCCGAAGGCCACGATGCCGTAGCGACTCACGCGCCCGTAGGTGGGGTCGAGCCCAACCACGCCGCAGAGGGCGGCGGGCTGGCGGATGCTCCCCCCCGTGTCGCTGCCGAGCGCGGCCAGGCACTCCCCCGCCGCCACCGCCGCCGCCGACCCGCCCGAACTGCCGCCGGGCACGCGCCCTTCGTCCCAGGGGTTGGCCGTGGGCCCGAAGGCGGAGTGCTCCGTGCTCGAGCCCATGGCGAACTCGTCCATGTTCGCCTTGCCGATCATGACCGCGCCCGCGCGCTTCAGGCGCTCGTACACGTGGCTGTCGTAGGGCGGCACGAAATCCGCCAGCATGCGCGAGCCAGCGGTGGTGCGCACGCCCTTCGTGACGATGAGGTCCTTCACGGCGAAGGGGATGCCCGTGAGGGGCGTGGCCGTGCCCGCCGCGAAGCGCGCGTCCGCCTCGCGCGCCTGCTCCCGCGCCAGCGCGTCCGTGCGCGTGACGTAGGCGTTCACGCGCGGCTCCACGACCTCCACGCGCGCCAGCACCGACTCGGTCAGCTCGGCGGCGCTGAAGGCGCGCGCGCGCAGGCCCTCGCCCGCCGCGTGCGCGCTCAGCCGCCACAGGTCGCTCATTCGAGCACGGCGCGCACGCGGATGAGGCCGTCCTCCACCTCGGGCGCGTTGGCCAGCGCCTCCTCGCGCGCGAGCGAGGGCGCCACCTCGTCGGCGCGCATGACGTTGCGCAGGGGCAGGGGATGGGCGGTGGGCTCCACGCCCTCGGTGTCCACCGCCGCCAGCGCCTCGAAGTGGCCGAGGATGTCGGAGAGCTGCCCGGCGAGGCGCTCGACCTCGCCCGCGTCGAGCCCCAGCCGCGCCAGCCCGGCGATGCGCCGCACCTCGTCCGGGGAGATGGCCATGCGCGGCATCGTACACCGCGTCCGCGTGGGGGGCGCGTGCCCGCGCGGCGCGACGGTGCTACGCTCGAAGCCGATGCGAGCGCACGGCGCATCCGCTTCGTTCCCCCGGCCCGGCCCCGCCGTCCCCGCGAGCGCCCCGCGATGACCAGCCGCGCCGTCATCCGCAAGCGTTTCCGCGCCCACCGGCGGCGCGCGTCCAGGCGCGGCTTCCCCCTCTGGGCCATGGGCCTGCTCGCGCTGGGGGCGCTGCTCTCGGCCACGGTGGCGGCGGGCGCGGGCGCCGTCTTCGCCGTCTACCAGAACTACGCGCGCGACTACGTGCCCATCGAGGATCTGCTCATCGAGCGGCAGGTGGGGCTGACGCGCATCTTCGACCGCACCGGGGGCGTCGAGCTGGGCGTGCTCAACAACCCCAACCAGCGCCTGCTGCAGCCCGTGGACCTCGACGCCATCTCGCAGAGCATGATCGACGCCACCGTCTCCACCGAGGACCACCTCTTCTGGACGCATCCCGGCGTGAACGTGCGCGGGCTGGCGCGCGCCGCCTGGGAGAACTACGTGGGCGGCGGCATCGGCAGCGGCACGGGCGGTTCCTCCATCACCCAGCAGCTGGTCAAGAACGTCTACATCTGCGGCAGCTTCACCGACCTCGACGACCCCTGCGTGGCCGAGCGCACGCTGGACCGAAAGCTGCGCGAGGTCGCCTACGCCATCGAGCTGGAGAACGACTACGAGAAGGAGCAGATCCTCACCTGGTACCTCAACCAGATCTCGTACGCGGACCGCTACGTGGGCGTGCAGGCCGCGGCGGAGGGCTACTTCCGCAAGGACGCCGCCGACCTCACGCTGGCCGAGGCCGCCATGCTCGCGGGCATCCCCGCCGCCCCCACGCGCTACCACCCGCGCCTCAACTGCGTGCGCGACGCCGCGGACCGCTGCGTGCTCGACGAACGGCGCCGCCTGACCGTGGGCGGCGCGGCCAAGGAGCGCCAGGAAAGCGTCATCGACCTCATGGTGTCGCGCGGCTGGATCACCTTCTCGGAGGCCGCCGGGGCCAAGGCCGAGACGCTCTACGTCTACCCCGCCGCCACCACCGCCGCCGCCGACGCCTCCGCCTTCATCGACAACCAGGTGGAGCCGCGGCTGGTGCGCATGTGCGAGGCCGGCCTCCTGCCGCGGCTCGCCGACGACTGCGTGACGAGCGTGCACAGCGCGGGCTGGACGGTCGTCTCATCGCTCGACTGGCAGGCCACGCAGCTCGCCCTGCGCGCCGCCCGCCGCGCCATCGAGCGCGGGCTGGAGGCGGGCTGCGAGTGCCACAACGCCGCCATCGCCACCATCGACCCCGCCAGCGGCGAGCTGCTCGTCTACGCCCCCAACCGCGACCCGTCCGTGACCGACGACCCGCGCGTGGCCGGCAACGTCGACCAGCTGGTGGAGATCAACCAGCCCGGCTCCTCCTTCAAGCCCGCCGTCTACCTCGCCTGGTTCGAGCACGCCGTGAAGGCCCCCATGAGCATCCTCTGGGACACGAACCCGCTCGACCTCGCGGACGGCGTGACGGAGATCGTCAACCCGCGCTCCGAGCCGCGCACGGAGGGGCTCATCTCGGCGCGGGCGGCGCTGGGCGGCTCCCAGAACGTGCCCGCCTACCGCGCCGCCCAGGAGGCGGGCATCGACAACGTGATCGAGATGGCCAAGCTGCTCGGCATCACCACCATCGAGCAGCGCTTCGACCCCACCTTCGTCTCCCACCTCGACGTCGTCTACGGGGCCTCCATCGCCACCGGCGGGGCCAACATCCGCGCCGTGGACATGGCCTACATGAACGCCGTCATCGCCAACATGGGCGTCATGACGGGCGTGCCCCACCACGCCCGCACGATCACGCTGGACGAACTCAACAACACCGCCTTCGACGAGGGCGTGGACTACGAGAACGCGCTCCAGCAGAAGCTCGACTTCCAGCGCGGCCACCTGCGCCTGCCCGGCACGCGCGTGCTCGACCCCGTGGTCGTGCTGGAGGTGCGCGACAACAACGACCGCGTCATCTTCCGGCACGAGGAGCCGCAGCGCATCCGCACGGTGGACGCCGGCAGCGTCTGGCTGCTGCACAGCATCATGTCCGACTGCCGCGCGCGCTTCGTCATCTGGGGCTGCGGCACGAGCAACGAGGACATCCGCCTCGACGCCTTCGTGGACGGCGAGCGGCTGCCCTCGGGCGTGAAGACGGGCACGCAGCAGGGCCCCCTCAGCGCCGCCGACACGCTGGAGACGTGGATGAACGGCTACTCGCGCCACGCGGCCGTGGCCGTCTGGCTGGGGAACGCCACCAACGAGCTCGTCATCGACGGGCCGGGGGGCGACTACGCCGCCGCGCGCACGACGCTCTGGCTCTTCAAGAACTGGATGGCCGACTACCACGGCTTCCTGCTGCGGCGCGGGCGCATTGAGCGCATCGAGGATTTCGCCGCGCTCCAGCCCGACAACGTCGAGCGCCGCGAATTCGCCACGCCCGCCACCGACCGCACCCTCGCGGGCGGCTGCGACCAGCTCGTGGAGGCGTGGGTGCGCACCGACGTGGAGTACGAGGACCAGTGCGAACCCGCAGTCGTGGACACGCGCAACGGCCTGCTGGCCACGGCGGAGACGCCCGGGCAATTCCGCGAGGAGCGCCTCTTCGTGCGGCTGCCCGAATGGAAGGACGACCTCGCCCTCGAACTGGTGGAGGAGCCCCCCGAGGAGCTGGAGGTCTTCATCCCCGTCGCGCCGGAGGAGGAGAGCGACGGGCGTCCGGCGGTGGCCATCGCCACGCTCGGGCGGGGCGAGAGCGTGAGCGTGCCCGTGGGAACGCCCGTCACGGGCACCGTCAACGTCGAGCGCCTGCACGAGTGGCGGCTGGAGATCGGCCCCGGCGCCAACCCGGACGAGGACGCCTGGACGCTGCTGGGCATGGGCGAGGAGAACGTGGACGACGAGCGCCTCGGCGTGATCGCGCTGGACGAGTTCGAGCCGCGCGTCTACACCATCCGTCTCGTGGCCGAGCGGCGCGTGGCCGGGCCCATCTCCACGCGCGTGCTCGTGAACCTCACGGAGCCGGCCGGGAGCGCGCCCGACGATCCGCTCCTCCCCGGCGGCGCGGCGCTGCCGCCCTCGGGGGACGCCCCGGACGGGGAAGACGACGGCGCCACGCCGCCCTAGCGGAAGCGCGCGCCCTCCGTCAGCCCCGCCTCCCGCGCCCAGTCGCCCGCGCCCGTCTTGCGCGCCCCCTCCGGCTGCACGCGCTGCACCCGCAGCACGCCCCCGTTGAGGCGCACGTCGAAGCCCTCGCCGTCCACGCGCAGCACGCCGCCCGGCATCCCGGGAACCTCCTCGTCGGAGAAGCGGCAGTCGAAGACGCCCAGCCGCTGGCCGCGCCGCATGGTCCACGCCCCCGGCTGGGGATTGCAGCCGCGGATCAGGTCGTAGACGCGGCGCGCGGGCTCGTGCCAGCGGATGCGGGCCTGGTCGGCGTCGCAGGGCGGCTCGTAGGTGGCGCGCGCGTGATCCTGCTCGACGCGCGGCGCCTCGCCCGCCTCCGCCAGCGCCACCGCCTCCGACATGGCGTCCACGCCCAGGGGGAAGAGGCGCTCGAAATAGAGCGTGCCGAGCGTGTCGTCGGGCCCGATGGAGCAGCGCTTCTGGAGCAGCAAGGGCCCGGTATCGACGCCCTCGTCCGGCCAGAAGACGGTCAGCCCCGTCTCCGTCTCGCCGAAGACGATGGGCCAGTTCATGGCCGAGGAGCCGCGGTGCAGGGGAAGCAGGCTGGGGTGGTACTGGATGGTGCCGCGCGCGGGCGCCGCCAGCGCCTCTTCGGGCAGGATTTCGGTGACGAAGGCCATCACGCCCAGCTCCGCGTCCGCCGCCTTCCACGCCGCCAGCCCCTCCGCCTCCTTGAGCGCCGCCGTGTCGAGCGGGGTCAGCCCGGCCTCTTCCGCCGCCGCCCAGAGGGGGTCGGGCCGCGCCCCCTCGCGCGGCATGGGCGCGGAGACGGCGGCCACCTCCGCGCCGTCCTCGCGCAGCCGCCGGAACACCGCCTCCCCGAAGGCGGCCTGCCCGATGATCGAGACGCGCATGGCGTTCCTCCCACGCGAATTCCGTGCGCCCGCGAGCCTACACCAGCGCGCGCCCGCGAGCGTTGGCCGCGCCCCGCGTACACTCGGAGGCGCGATGCCCGCGCACCCGCCCCTCGCCGTCGCCACCGCGCTCCCCGCCGACGCGGACGCCATCTTCGCCCTCGTCGACCGCTGGGCGCGGGCGGGCGAGATGCTGGAGCGCCCGCTCGCCGAGATTCACGAGGCCATCCGCGACTTCAAGGTGGCGCGCCTCGACGGGGCCATCGTGGGCTGCGGCTCGCTGCGCGTGCTGGGCACCGACCTGGCCGAGATTCGCTCGCTGGCCGTGGGCGAGGGCAGCCAGGGCCGGGGCGTGGGCGCCGCCATCGTGGCCGCCTGCGTGGATGACGCCCGCGAGCTGGGCATCGAGCGCGTCTTCGCCCTCACCTACAAGCCCGGCTTCTTCGAGCGCCAGGGCTTCGCCGTCGCCAACGTCATGGACTTCCCCCAGAAGGTCTGGCGCGAATGCGTGCGCTGCCCCTTCTTCCGCGACTGCCGCGAGATCGCGGTCGCGCGCGACCTGCGCCCCGCCGACGCCGCGGGCTGACGGCCACCAGGCGTGGGCGCGCGACAGCCCCGACGGACACGCTACGGCGACGGCGTGGCGGTGGCGCTGGGCGATGGCGTGGCGGTGACGGTGGCGCACGATTGCGGTCATTCTTCATCCTCGCGATACAGGCTTCTCGTTATCTCAATGAGTGGTTCTATATTTCTGCCAATCAATTCTCCAGAATAGCCACGAGCTTCATACACTATCCCGTTCTCTTCATCGAAAATGAGAACCCTGGTCGGTGCCAGATAATTTTCACCGCTTGGATCGAACCTCACCAGAGAAGGGTATCCATCAATAAGTCGTGCTTCCTGGATAGCAATATCTCCGGGATAATGAGCAACATCATGACCGGGAATTTCCATCAGATGTCCCACAGTAACATGAAAGGCTATATACCCTCGTTCATTGCCGTAACTTGCCGTGAATCCATGTCCGTACGGCGGAGAGTCGTACGTTCCCACCCTGGCGTCACCGAACCACCAGTCACTCGCAGGCAGTTCTACATCTTTCCAGAGCGGAATCGTGCGCGCTTCACTTATGCTGTTCGTCCTCAGTCTCGAAGGAGACAGCGGCGTGACTCCGACCGCTTGAGGGTTCAGGGGAACTGGTTCTTCAGTGCTGCCTTTCCAGTTCGTGGGAATGAGAAGTACGGGCCCGTGGCGCACCGGCATGGTGATGTCAGGCCCCCGGATGTTCGGCGGCGCCCACGTCAGCGTACGGCTCCCCGTCAGCGACACCTGCCCGCTGCAGCCCGTGTACGCATACCCGTACCGCCTCACCGCCAGCACCTTCAACGGTATGTCCGTCGGGTCCGGCATCACTCGCTCCACCACGTACCTCACCCAGCAGTCCGACGCCTCACGCCACTCGAAATCGTCCCCCACCTCCACGTCGTCGTAGATCGCGTCCCGCATGGCGCCCCCCGCGTCCTGCTTGTGGATCACCACCTGGATCACGTCGTTCCGCAGCCCCTCGTACGTGATCGCCGGACCGCGGTTCGTGAAGAAGGCGTGCTCCCCCGGCGCGTCCACGATGCCCGTCCACGACGGCGCCCCGTACGTCAGCGGCGGCTTGCAGTTCGGCAGCCCGAGCGTGTCCAGGTCGTGCGAGGTGATGCGCCACAGCTCCGCCGGCGCGCACCCCGTGAAGGCGTTCCCCGCCAGACGCGCCCTCCCCAGCGAGTCGAGGTCGTCCAGTTCCTTCGGCAGCTCGCCCGTGAGTTTGTTGTTCGAGAGGTCGAGCGTCCGCAGCCGCGCGAGGCTCCCCAGCTGCGTGGGCACGCTCCCAGTCAGCTCGCTCCCGCCCAGGTCCAGCGTCTCCAGCGCCGTCAGGTTCCCCAACTGCGTCGGGATCACTCCCCGCAACGTCCACTCCCGCGTGAACGGCTGCACCTCCGCCCACCTCCGCGTGCGTGCGTTGAACACCTTCACGCTCTCCCGCGTGTCGCTGAGGTCCAATCCAATCACACGCTGCGGCGTGCCCCCCAACGTCACCGTGCGCCAATGCTTGAGCGGCGAGCGCGCCGACCAGTTCAACGGATGCGAGTGGTCCCACCACAGCGGCGTGTCGTAGTTGATCCAGCCGGACACTCGCAGCGTGGACTGAATCGCCAGCAGCGTGTCGCAGTCCGCCGCCAGCCCCGGATTGGACGCGCGCGACACGCCCAGCGTCTTCGCCGTGCACGTGGGCGGGTTGGCGGGGAGCACCGTCGCGGGCGTGGCGCCGGTGGCCGTCGTCTGCGCCGTCGCGCCGAGCGCCACGCCCGCCGCCAGCGCCACGATCAGCGCCGCCAACGCGACGACGCGCGTGCGCTTCCGCCCCGCCAGTTCGCGCATCGCGCTCCCCCGCGTACAGCGTGCGCCTGTAGCGCGGGGATTACAACGCGATTTCGCGTTGGCGCTCGTACTGGCGACGCCCTAGCCGAAGGGCGCGGCGAACCAGCCCCCGATCGCCTCCAGCGCCTCCACGGCCGTGAAGCCGTCGAGCCACTGGCCGCCGTGCAGCGCGTACTCGTGGAGCAACTTGAGCGCCGTCAGCCCCGCCAGCGCGAACGCCGTGTTGCGGCGCGTGAAGGCGAAGTTCGGGCGCCAGTGGGGCAGGCTCGCCACGAACAGGAACCACCACTCGAACACATTGGGGAAGGCCAGCAGCACGACGCGCGCGCCCGTCGCCTCGAAGAGGGCGAAGCCCGCCAGACGGAAGGCGAAGAGCGCCAGGGCCACCGAGCGCGCCGGTCCGCGCCAGCGCAGCGCCACGATCAGGAAGGTCAGCTGGTAGGCCTGGTCGAGCCACTTGTCGAGCGCCTGGTAGTTCCGCACGCCGCCGAGGTCGAGCAGGTTGCGCAGGAAGAGGTCGCTGAGGTCCGTGAAGACGGCGACGAGGCCGCCCGCGAAGGCCCAGCGCAGCACGGGCAACGCCCCCGCCACGCGCACGATCGCGATCGCCAGCTCCTCGGCCGTCACGCGCGCGTCCGCCCTCCCCCGAATGCCGTGCGCCCTATACTACGGCCAGCGCGGGGCGAGCCGTCTCGCCGGGAGGCGCCGATGGGGCGTGAAGCCGCCGACATGCTCGCGGACGTGGACGCGCAGTTCGAGCGCGCCGCCGCCTTCAGCGGCCATCCGCGCGGGCTGCTCGACCAGATCAAGGCCTGCAGCGCCATCTACCGCATCCGCTTCCCCGTGCGCGGGGACGACGGCTCGATGCACGTGGTGGAGGCCTTCCGCGCGGCCCACAGCTTCCACCGCAGCCCCACGAAGGGCGGCATCCGCTTCAGCCCGGGCGTGAGCGAGAACGAGGTGGCCGCGCTGGCCGCGCTCATGACCTACAAGTGCGCCATCGTGGAGGCCCCCTTCGGCGGGGCCAAGGGCGGCATCCGCCTCGACCCGCGCACCGCCAGCGAGGGCTTCCGCGAGCGCGCCATGCGCCGCTACGTGGCCGAGCTGAACCGCAAGAACCTGATCGGCCCCGCCGTGGACGTGCCCGCGCCCGACTACGGCACGGGCGAGCGCGAGATGGGCTGGATCGCGGGCGCCTACGCCGAGCTCAACCCCAGCGAGCTCAGCCCCTACGCCTGCGTGACGGGCAAGCCCATCGCCCTGCACGGCATCTCCGGGCGCACGGAGGCCACGGGCCGCGGCGTGGCCACGGGCATCGCCGAGGCCGTCGCTTCCGCCGACGACATGGCCGCCGTCGGCCTCGCGCGCGGCATCGACGGCAAGCGCGTCATCGTGCAGGGGCTGGGCAAGGTCGGCTTCCACGCCGCCCGCCTGCTGCAGCGGGCGGGCGCGCGCATCGTGGCCGTGGCCGAGATCGACGGCGGCGTCGCCTCCGCCGCGGGCCTCGACGTGGACGCCCTCCAGCGCCACCGCGCGGAGACCGGCTCCATCCTCGGCGCGCCCGGCGCGGAGACCATCGCCAGCGCCGCCGGAACGCTCGAACGCGACTGCGACATCCTCGTGCCCGCCGCCCTCGAACACCAGATCACGGCGGAGAACGCGCCCCGCATCAAGGCCCGCATCGTGGCCGAGGCCGCCAACGGCCCCGTGGACAGCGAGGGCGACGCCATCCTGCGCGAGCGCGGCGTGCTCGTCATCCCCGACCTCTTCCTCAACGCGGGCGGCGTCACCGTCTCCTACTTCGAGTGGCTCAAGAACCTCCAGCACGTGTCCCCCGAACGGCTCGTGAGCCGCTACCAGGAGACGGCCACGGCGCGCGTGGTGGACGCCCTCGAGCGCGTCACGGGCGCGCGCCTGGGCGAGGACGAGCGCCGCCGCACGGTGCGCGGCCCGGAGGAGATCGACCTCGTCGAGGCCGCCCTCGCCGACACCATCATCCAGTCGTACCACGCGGTGCATGACATCTGGAAGGCGCGCGCCCTGCCCGACCTGCGCGTGGCCGCCTACTCGCTCGCCATCGACCGCGTGGCCCAGTCCTACCTGTCGCTGGGCATCTTCCCCTGAGGAAGCGGCGCGTGATCGCGGGGCGCGCGGCCATGCTCATCCCGCCGCTCGCGGCGCTCGTCCTCGTCGCGGCCTGCGGCGGCGTCACGGGCCTCCCCGCGCCGTCGCCGACGCCGACGGCGTCGCCCGCCGCGCGCGCCACGCCCACGCCCGTCGCCACGCCCGCGTCCACGACGACGGCCACGGAGGCGGCGGGCTGGTGGGAGGAGGGCGCGGCCACGCCCGACGCCGCCCGCCCCGATTCGCGCATCTGGAACGTGCGCGCCGAGGAGGTCGCGCCCGGCGAGGTGGCGCTCTCCTTCGACTACTTCCTCTCGCTCGCGCCCGAGGCCAACGTGTTCGTGCACATGGGCTACGACCCCGACGTGAACGTCACGCTGCTCGACGCCGCGGGGGAGGCGCTGGGGAGCGCCGCCGGGGGCCTGCGCCCCACCGAGTTCGGCGACGACACGGTCGGCGGCGCGGCCCGCTTCACCATGCCCGCCGCGCGCTTCGCCGACATCGAGGCCGCGCGCATCTGCATCCGCGTGCTCACGGGCGACTACTCCGAGTTCATGGGCCGCCCGGAGCTGCTCTGCGAGCCCTTCCCCGTGGAGCGCGCCGGGCGCTAGAGGAGCGCGTAGTCGGCGGGGTTCACGGTCTTCGTCTGCTGCCAGTACTCCAGCAGCGTGAAGGGCCAGTTCTGGGCCACGCGCCCCGACTCGCTCTTGTACCAGCTGGGCACGCTGGAGACGCCCCAGGCCCGCTTCAGGTTGCCCGCGTCGATGCGCTGGTTGTAGGCGTCGTGCACGTCCCGGCGGCAATCGAGCGCGCGGTGCCCGCCCTCCGCCAGCAGCCGCAGGCACTCCAGCACGTAGCGCACCTCGCACTCCGAGAAGTAGACGATGCTGCCGTTCACGACGATGTTCGTGTTCGGGCCGTAGAGGAAGAAGAAGTTGGGGAAGTTGGGCATGGTCACGCCCAGGTAGGCGCGCGCGTCGCCGTCCCACTGCTCGTGCATGTCCACGCCGCCGCGCCCGCTCACCGTCATGGGCGTGAGGAAGCGCGAGGCCTGGAAGCCGGTACCGTAGATGAGCGCGTCGAGCTCGTGCTCCTCGCCGTCCTCCGTGAGCACGCCGCGCGGCGTGACGGCGCGGATGGGCTCGGTCACGAGGCGCACGTGCCCGCGCAGGAGCGTGCGCGGCCAGGAGCCGTTGTCCACCACGATGCGCTTGGACGCGGGCGGGAAGTTCGGCACCGCCTTCTCGATGAGGTCGGGCCGTCCCGCCAGCTGCGCCGTGAGCGACCCCGCCAGCAGCTCGCGCAACTGGCGGTTGCCCTCGCCCGTGGCCTCGTCGCCGGGCTGGAAGCCGTCGTCCACCTCGACCATGGGCAGGAAGCCGTCGGAGATGGCCCAGAACAGCCAGAAGCGATACCACTGCGCGTAGCCGGGCACGTGCCGCAGCAGCCAGAGGAAGCCGTCGGCCACGCGCTCGTGGTAGTTGGGCGCGGGCGCGTACCAGTTGGGCGTGCGCTGGAAGATGCGCACCTCCGCCGCCTCGTCGGCCACGTGCGGGATGAACTGCGAGGCGCTCGAGCCCGTGCCGATGACGCCCACGCGCCTGCCCGCCAGCTCCGCGCCGTGGTCCCAGCGGGCGGAGTGGAAGGCCGGTCCGGCGAAGCTCCCCAGCCCCTCGAGGTCCGGCAGTTTGGGGCGGTTCAGCTGGCCCACGGCGCTGATCACGGCCTCCGCCTCGAGCGCCTCCTCCGCGCCGTCGGGACCGCGCACGGTCACCGTCCACAGGCAGCGGTCGTCGTCGAAGGCCGCCGACAGCACCTCCGTGTTGAAGCGGACGTCGTCGCGGATGCCGAACTCGTCGGCGCAGTCGCGGAAGTAGGCCAGCAGCACCTCCTGCGGCGAGTGGTGGTAGGGCCAGTCGTACTTCTGCGCGAAGGAGTAGCTGTAGGCGTGGTTGGAGGAGTCCACGCGCGCGCCCGGGTAGGTGTTCTCGAGCCAGGTGCCGCCCACGTCCGCGTTCTTCTCGATGACGGTGAAGGGCACGCCCGCCTGCTTCAGGCGGTGGGCGGCGAGGATGCCGGACATGCCCGCGCCGATGATCACGGCCCGCAGCCGCCGTCCGGGCGCGATCTCCTCCAGCCGCCAGCCGGGGGCGCGCGCGTCCTTCTCCGCGAAGGCCAGCTCCTCCAGCAGCAGGGGCAGGTACTCGTCGCTCACGTGCTCGCCGATGAGGTAGTCCATCATGCGGCGCGCCTGCTCGCGGGAGGTGGGCGGAGCGGGGCGCGCGCCGCCGTCGCGCCAGGCCGCGAGCGTGCGCAGCGCCAGTTCGCGCGTCTCCTCCTGCGCCTCCGGCGAAAGCCCGCCCTGCGGGTCCGTGAGCACGACCGATTCGGGGAAGAGGTCGTCGCGCAGCAGCGAGAGGTCGCCCGTGAGCTGCGCCAGCGCGGGCAGCAGCGAGGGCAGGTGCGCGTCCGCCAGCGCCTCGCGGATGCGGTCGTCGTCCTGGGGCAGGGGCGCGATGTCGCGGCTGATGGCCATGCCCGCAAGCCTAGCGGGCGCGCGACGGCGGGGCCAGCGCCGCGATGTCGCGGCTGATGGCCATGCCCGCAAGCCTGGCGGGCGCGCGACGGCGGGGCCAGCGGCGCGATGTCGCGGCTGATGGCCATGCCCGCAAGCCTGGCGGGCGCACGGCGGCGGGGCCAAGGGCGCGATGTCGCGGGTGATGGCCATGCCCGCAAGCCTGGCGGGCGCGCGACGGCGGGGCCAGGGGCGCGACGGCGGGGGTGATGGCCATGCCCGCAAGCCTGGCGGGCGCGCGACGGCGGGGCCAGGGGCGCGACGGCGGGGCCAGCGCCGCGGCGGCGGGGCCAGCGCCGCGTAGAATCGCACAGCCGTCGCGCGGGAACAGGCGGGACGGCCGGGAGCAACCCGTGAAGAGCTGGATCATCGCCGCCCTCGTTGCCGTCGTCGCCGCCGGAGGGGCCATCGGCGCCTTCGCGGGCGTCCGCACCGTCGACCGCGTCTTCGAGGTGCGCCTCTGGGAAAACGTGGACGACCCCTCGGAGCACCACCTCAGCATCCGTTCCGCGGGCGGCAGCTGGGCGACGGCGGGCACCGTCCCCGTGCCGCTCACGGACGGAACCAGCGCGGACGGGCGCTACCGCTACGGCGATCTGCGGGTCGTCCTGCCCGTGTCCGTCGATGCGCCCGACGAGGCCGCGCTCGGCACGGCCATGTCCTCGGGCCACTGGTCCATCGCCACGTACCACGATCCGATTTTCGACCGGGAAACGGCCACCGCGCTGCTGGACGGCGAGGCGGTGATCGAAAAGCTCTGGAGCGGCGCCTCCCTCGACAACCCGTACCTGCAGATCTACTGCGACGGTGCGGACATGTACGCCCTCGTCTTCTGGGACGATCCGATATTCGCGCCGGTCGAACAGAGTCCGGTGCCGACCATGCGGTCGGTGCGGACCGTCTGGCGGCTCGACGGGAGGGCGCCGGTACGGGAGCGCTGGCTGCCCTCCACGCGGGGCCAAGCGACCTTCGCGCAGTACCCGGCGCGGTTCGTGTCCGGCATCCTCGGCGGGGAGACGCTGATCATCCGCGTCACCCCCGCCAGCGGCGAGGATCACACCCTCACCGTGAACGTCGCCGGACTCGCCGACGTCATGGGCAACCTGACCTGCTACTCCCCCGAATAGCACGCGCGCGCCCCCGCTCCGCTACCGTAGCGGCGTATGCCCTTCGAGCCGCTGCCGCTGGCCGTGCCCGTGCGCACGCGGTCGCGCGCGGAGGCGCCGCTCGCGCGCTTGCTCGACGCCATCGGCGTGGGCGCGGAGGCGGACGGCGCGCGCTTCGCCGTCTGCGTCTGCGACGAGGGCGGCGCGCCCGCGGACGGCGCGGACGCCTGCGTGCGGCTAGCGGCGGACGAGGACGCCTTCGCGCGGGCGCGGCGCATCATCGGCGCGCGCAACCCCTCGCCGCGCCATCCCGGCCGCGGCCTCATGCCGCCCGCCGGGCACCTCGCGGGCGTGCTCGCGGGGGCGGCGGCCTCGGCGGCGCTGCTGCAGACGCTGGCCCTCGCGCGCGGCGAACGCCCCGCCCCCGCCCGCGTCGGCGTCGAGCCGCTGGCCCTGCACCTGATCATGCCGCTCGTCTCCGCGCGCTCGGCGGGGTCGAAGGGCCTGCCCGTGCGCACGCCCACGCCCGCCGCGCCCGTCGTCTACCCCTTCGGCATCACGCCCTGCGCGGACGGCGAGGTGGGCGTCTACCAGGCCCTGCCCACCGAGTGGCCGCGCTTCTGCGCGCTCGTCGGGCGCGAGGACCTCATCGACGCCTACCCCACGGTGGAGTCGCGCCGCGAGCACGGGGCCGCCATCCGCGCCGCCGCCGATCCCTGGTTCCGCGCGCACGGGCCCGACGAGGCCGTGCGGCTGGCGCAGGAGGCGGCGCTGCCCTGGGCGCCCGTGACGCCGCTCGACGCCCTGCCCGACTCGCCCTACCTGCGCCGCCGCGGCGTGACCGGCGGGGATGCGCCCTGGCGCGTCGCGCGCGCCCCCGCCGCGGACGCCGCGCCCGCGCCCGACCGCGAGGCCGTGCGCGAGGCGCTCGCCGCCGCCCTGCCCGCGCCCGTCCCGGGGCCGCTGGCGGGCCTCGTCGCCGTCGAGGTGACGCAGCACTGGGCGGGGCCGCTCGCCGCCCGCCTGCTCGCCGACCACGGCGCGCTCGTGCTCAAGTGCGAGCCCCCGACCGGCGACTTCTGGCGCAACGGCGGCGCCCTGCGCGACGGCTCCGGCGACTCCTGGACCTTCGAGCCGATCAACCTCGGCAAGGGCTCCATCGCCCTCGACCTGCGCGACGACGCCGACCGCGGCCTGCTGCGCGCCCTGCTGGGGGCCTGCGACGTGGTCGTGGAGAACCTGTCGCGGGACGCGCGGCGGCGCGCGGGCCTCGGCTTCGACGACCTCGCCGCGCGCAACCCGAACGTCGTGGCCGCGTCCCTGCCGGGCTACGAGGCCGAGGGGCCGCTGGCGCACTGGCGCGGCATGGGCTGGTCGTTCGAGGCGGCCTCCGGCTACGCCTCCGCGCTCGGCGGCGAGACGGCGGCCAACTCCGGCTACCCCTACGGCGATCCCATCGGCGCGCTCACCGCCTTCCTCGCCCTGCTGCGCGAGCTGGCGGGGCGGCGGCTGGGCGGGGCGGCGGGCGCGGCCCTGCTCGACGTGGGGCAGGTCGGCGCGCTCGCCTGGACGCTGCTCGAACCGCTGCGCACGGGCGAACGCGGCCCCACGCTCGCGCCCCTCGACGACGCCCTCGCGCAAGGCCGCGTGGAGCCGTCCTGGCCGTTGGAGCGCATCGCCACGGCCTCGGGCCGCGCGATGGACCACCCGCTCCCGCCGACGGGCCTCGCCGCGCCCCCTCCGCGCCGCCGCGCCCCGCTGCTCGACGAGCACGGGGATGGGGTCAGGGCGGGGATTGGGCCTACCGGGAATTCGTGAGACGGGCCAGCAGGTTTGGGTTCATGCGTGTCGTGTTCAGTCGACCTTCGCGTACTGCCTGCCGCAGGAGCGCCTCGATCTGCTTTCCGGTAACGCGCTCCCGTTCGCCGGAACTCATGATGGTTGCGAGGCGCGCCAGACGTTCGGTCGTCAGTTTGATGATGTGGTAATGAATCCGATTCACCTCGACGACAGGGGTATCACCGTCGGCCCGGACGGCTTCGAGTTCGGATGCGGCGAAACCTTCATCGTCAAACATGACGTAATCGAGATTGGAAATGTTGTCCCTGCGCGCTGCCAGCGCCATGACGATGTCGTGCCAAGCAACGCCGTCGTCGATGGCGAACACGGAGAGAACCCCGCCGGTTGTCTGCAGATCGGCGAGGGCGTCACCTTGCAGCTCGCCCGGCTGGAGCCAGTCGAGGTCGGGATGCTGTGCCCACCTTCCCTGCCTGATGCTCCGCAGGAAGGCCGTCATGCGCTCCGCGGATGCTCCAGCAGCTGGCTCAGCGTCAGGTCGAGGTTGGTGCGGAGCCACCCGGACCGTTCGGCCTCGATGGCGCGCCGGAGGCCGTCAATGGCGGCGGGATCGTCGAGGGCCGCGATCCCGATGGACGCGGCGTCCCGAAGGCGGAGATGCGGCGACTCCAGCGCGCGCAGCAGGAGCGCCAGCCGCGCGGCGTGCGTCCGCGTGTCCTCAATGTCGCCCAGCAGGCGCAGCGCCTCTTCCGGCGCTTCGCTGCTGCGCTTGGGGGCGAGCAGGTGCGCTTCGAGCGCCATGATGGCCGCGTCGCCGTGGCGGGCGATGGCGTCGCGGAGCCGCCGGGCGAATTCGCTGTCCATGCCGTCATGGAAGATTTCGGCGTCCGCGTCACGGAGGATAGCGCCGATGTCGTCGTCCGGCGCGGCCTCCGGGATGTCCCGGTTCCCCGCAAGCCCCCGCAGGGCTTCAAGCACGCCCATACGCGCACGGTACAGGGAGCGCCCCGTCCCGTCCATTCCGGGATGCGTGGAGCTGGGAAGGGTGGGGGTTGCGCGTAACGGCGTCGTCCGCCATCCTGTGATGGCTAAGGCGTCGGTAGACACGGGACGCAGGGTACCGATGCCATCTATCGTAAACATAAGAAGAATAAACCCGCCGTCCCGGAAAGGACGGAGCCATGTTCGACTTTCGGTATTGGGTCTGTGCTCTGGCGTGTTGCACGCTGGCGTGCGGTACCCTGCAGGTGACGATCAACGTCACTTTCTGAAGGATTTGCTGAATAGCGAACCTTCGGGGGCAGGCACTCCATGGAGTGCCTGCCCCTTTCGCATCTCGGGGCGAGTCGTCTGTCGGCTTGGCGCGTGGCCCTACTCCCAGCGGTCCCACAGGCTCCGTGTCGAAGGATGATGGCGAGGATGGAGTAGCGCTTCATCGGATGCTCCTTGCCCGCTGGCGTGCGTTCGGTTCCGGGCCCTACCCCGACTGCGCCGCGCGGAAGGCGGCGTACGACTCCCGAATGTCCGGGTGCGAGAGGGAGAGGATGGCGGCGGCCAGATAGGCGGCGTTGCGCGCGCCCCAGCCCCCCACCGCCACGCCCGCCACGGGCACGCCCGGCGGCATCTGCAGCACGCCGAACATGGCGTCCAGCCCGCCCGCCACCTCGCTCGTGGCCAGCGGCACGCCGATGACCGGCAGCGTCGTCTGGGCGGCCACCGCGCCGGGCAGGTGGGCGGCCCCGCCCGCCGCGCAGATGACGACCTCGACGCCCGCGTCCGCCGCGCCGCGCGCGAACTCGCGCACGCGGTCGGGCGTGCGGTGGGCCGACATCACGTGCGTCTCGAAGGCGATGCCGAGCGCCTCCAGCGCCTTCTCCGTCGGTTCCATGAGGGGCGCGTCGTTGCGCGAGCCCATGAGGATGGCGACGGGCGCGCTCACGCCGTGTCTCCGGTTTCGCGTGCGATGTCGGTGCGCATGAAGGCCCCCTTGAAGCGGATGCGGCGCGCGTTGGCGTAGGCCCGCTGCCGCGCCTGTGCGAGCGTGGGCGCGCGCGCGACGACGGTCAAGATGCGCCCGCCGTTCGTGACCACGCCGCCGTCCGCCTCCTTCGTGCCCGCGTGGAACACGAGCGCGTCGGGATCGACGTCGTCCAGCCCCTCGATGCGGTGGCCGGTGGCGTACGCGCCCGGGTAGCCGCCGCTGGCCACGACGACGCCCACGGCGTGCTCGTCCGACCACGCGACGTCGGCGTCGTCGAGCCGTCCCTCGGCGGCGGCGCGGCAGACGGCGAAGAGGTCGCTGTCGAGCCGCGCCATGAGCGCCTGCGCCTCCGGGTCGCCGAAGCGCGCGTTGAATTCGAGCACACGCACCGTCTCGTCGGGCGCGATCATGAGGCCCGGGAAGAGCGTGCCCGTGTAGGGGCGTCCGATGGCGGCCATGCCCGCGACGGCGGGTTCGACCACCTCGCGCCCGATGGCGGCGGTGAGCGTGGGCGTCACGCCGAGGCCCGGGCTGACCGCGCCCATGCCGCCGGTGTTGGGGCCGCGGCCGCCGTCGAACGCGCGCTTGTAGTCCGTGGCGGAGGGCATGAGCACGGCGCGCTGGCCGTCGCAGAAGGCGTGGGCGCTCGCTTCGCGGCCGCGCAGGCGCTCCTCCACGACCACCTCGTCGCCGGCCGCGCCGAAGTCGCGCCGCACCATGATGGCGTGGAGGGCGGCGAGCGCGTTCTCGCGCCCGTCGCAGACGATGGCGCCCTTGCCCGCCGCCAGCCCGCTGGCCTTGACCACCAGCGGGCCTTCCGCGCCGTCGGAGACCCAGGCGGCGGCTTCGGCGTGGTCGCGGAAGACGCGGAAGTCCGCGGTGGTGATGCCGTGGTCGGTCATGAAGCGCTTGGCCCAGGCCTTGCTGGCCTCGATTTCGGCGGCGGCGGCGGTGGGCCCATAGCAGGGCAGGCCGCGCTCGCGCAGGCGGTCCACCAGCCCCAGCGGCTGCGGGTCGTCCATGGTGGCCAGGTAGAAGTCGACGTCGAGCTCGCGGGCGGCGTCCACCAGCCCGTCGATGTCGCGCGGAGGGACGGGCACGTTCGTGGCCGCGAGCGCCGTGCCTGCGTTGCCGGGCGCGACGTAAATCGCGTCCACGTCGGGGCTCTGGCCCAGCTTCCAGGCGATGGCGTGCTCGCGCGCGCCCGCGCCCACCAGCAGCACGCGCGCGCCCATCAGCGCCGCGCCCCGCCGCCGCCGCGCGCGCTCACTCCCACTCGATCGTCCCCGGCGGCTTGCTGGTGATGTCGTAGACGACGCGGTTGACGGCGGCGACCTCGTTGACGATGCGGTTGGAGACGCGCGCGAGCAGGTCGTGGGGCAGGCGCGCCCAGTCCGCCGTCATGGCGTCCTCGGCCACGACGGCGCGCAGGGCGACGGCCTCGCCGTAGGTGCGGGCGTCGCCCATCACGCCCACGGTGCGCGCGCCCGTGAGCACGGCGAAGCCCTGCCAGAGGTCGCGTTCCAGCCGGCGGCGCGCACCTCCTGCGTGAAGATGGCGTCGGCGTCGCGCAGCACCGCCAGCCGCTCCGCCGTGACCTCGCCGATGACGCGCACGGCCAGCCCGGGGCCGGGGAAGGGCTGCCGCCGCAGGATCGCGTCGGGCAGCCCCAGCGCCGCGCCGATGCGCCGCACCTCGTCCTTGAAGAGGAAGCGCAGGGGCTCGACCAGCTCGAGGTTCATGCGTTCGGGCAGGCCGCCCACGTTGTGGTGGCTCTTGATGCGCGCGGCCCCCGCCCCGTGCGAGGCGCTCTCGATGACGTCGGGATAGAGCGTGCCCTGGCAGAGGAAACGCGCGTCCGCGATGGCGCGCGCCTCCGCCTCGAAGGCCTCGATGAAGGCCGCGCCGATGCGGCGGCGCTTCGTCTCCGGGTTGGTCACCCCGGCCAGCGCCGCGAGGAAGCGGTCGCGCGCGTCGATCACGCGCAGGTCCAGCCCGGGCGCCCCGCGGAAGGCGCGCTCCACCTCCTCCGCCTCGCCCGCGCGCAGCAGGCCGTTGTCCACGAACAGGCAGGTCAGCCGCTCGCCGATGGCGCGGTGGACGAGCGTGGCCGCGACGGCGCTGTCCACGCCGCCGGAGAGGCCGCAGACGACGCGCCCGCCGCCCACCTGCGCGCGGATGGCGTCCACCGTCTCCGCGATGAAGTCGCCCGGCGTCCAGTCCCCCTCCGCGCCGCACACGCCGCGCGCGAAGTTGGCGAGGATGTCGGCGCCGCGGGGCGTGTGCGCCACCTCGGGGTGGAACTGGAGGCCGTAGTAGCCGCGCGCCGTGTCCGCCATGACCGCCACCGGCGAGTTGGCCGAGGCGGCCAGCGCCGCGAAGCCCGGCGGCGGCGCCTCGATGCGGTCGCCGTGGCTCATCCACACGTCCAGCTCGGCGGGCAGCCCCGCGAACAGGGGCGACGCGCCCGTCGTGGCGATGGACGCGGGGCCGTACTCGCGCTCCCGCCCGGGGCCCACGCGCCCGCCCAGCTGCTCCGCCATGAGCTGCATCCCGTAGCAGATGCCGAGCACGGGCAGGCCGCTGGCGAACACCCACGGGGCCGCCCGCGGCGCGTCCGCGTCGTAGACGCTGTTGGGGCCGCCGGAGAGCACCACGCCGCGCAGGTCCAGGTGCGCCACCGCGTCCGCGTCCGCGTCGTGCGGGATCACCTCGCAGTAGGTGTTCAGCTCGCGCAGGCGGCGCGCGATCAGCAGGCTGTACTGCGAGCCGAAATCGACCACCGCGATGGCGGCGTGGGAGCGCGCGGGAGCCGGGCGTTCGGGCAACTCGCGGCGATGCTAGCAAAGGCGTATAAACCGTTCAACGATTGATGCCCCTCCGCGTCCTCTCCGCGTCCGATCCCGCCGCCGCCGCCGCGGTGGCCGAGGCCCTGCGCGACGGCGGCCTCGCCATCGTGCCCACCGACACCGTCTACGGCGTGGCCGCCGACGTGCGCCGCGCCGCCGCCGTGCGCGCGCTCTACGCGGCCAAGGGCAAGAGCGCGCGCGAGCCGCTGCAGCTGCTCTTCCCGCCGGACGCCGCCGCGCTGGCCCCCTGGGCGCGCCCCGGCGCGGACGCGCGCCGCCTCATCGAGGCGCTCGGCCCGGGCGGCTGGACCATCGTCGCGCCCGCGGCGGAGGGCTGGTCCAGCCCCGCGCTGGCGGGCGGCGACGCCGTGGGCGTGCGCATGCCCCCCGCGCCCGCGCTGGCGGCGGTGCTGGCCGGGCTGGGCGCGCCCCTCGCGGCCTCCAGCGCCAACCGCCATGGCCAGCCCAGCCCGACCACCTGCGCGCAAGCCGTGGCCGGCATCGGCGACCGCTGCGCCGTCGCCCTCGACGCCGGGCCCGCGCCGCGCGGCCTCGATTCCACCGTCGTCGATTGCAGCCGCACGCCGCCCCGCGTCCTGCGCGAGGGCGCGATTCCGGCCGCGACCGTCGCCGCCGCCCTCGGCCTCGACGCCATCGAGGTCGTGCGGCGCGCGCAGGGCGCGCCATGAGCGCGGGCGGCATCGGCAAGCGCACCGTGCGCGACCTCGACGCGGCGGACCTGCGCGTGCTCGTGCGCGCCGACCTCAACGCGCCCCTCGCCGACGGCGCCGTGGCCGACGACACGCGCCCGCGCGCCTCGCTGCCCACCATCCGCCTCCTGCTCGACGGCGGCGCCGCCGTGATCGTCTGCTCGCACCTGGGCCGCCCCGGCGGGACGCGCGACGCGGCGCTCAGCCTCGCGCCCGTGGCCGCGCGCCTGGGCGAGCTGCTGGGCCGCCCCGTGGCCTTCGCCGACGACTGCGTGGGCCCCGCCGCCGAAGCCATGACGCGCGCCCTCGCGCCCGGCGAGGCCGCCCTGCTGGAGAACCTGCGCTTCCACCCGGGCGAGGAGGCGAACGACGCCGCCTTCGCCCGCGCCCTCGCCGCCCACGCCGACGCCTTCGTGAACGACGCCTTCGGGGCCGCCCACCGCGCGCACGCCTCCACGGCGGGCGTGGCCGCCCTCCTGCCCGCCGTCGCCGGACTCCTGCTGGAGCGGGAGACGCGCTACCTCGGCGCGCTCGTGGCCAACCCCCCGCGCCCCTTCGCCGCCGTCGTCGGGGGCGCGAAGGTCAGCTCCAAGATCGCCGCCATCGACCACCTCCTGCCGAAGCTCGACCGCCTCCTGCTCGGCGGGGGCATGGCCAACACCTTCCTCAAGGCGCAAGGCGCGCGCGTGGGCGCCTCGCTCGTCGAGGACGGCCTGCTCGACGCCGCCCGCGCCATCCTCGACCGCGCCGCCGGGCTGGGCGTGGCCGTGCACCTGCCGGCCGACGCGGTCGTGGCCGGGCGTATCGCCGCCGACGCGCCCACCGCCATCGCGCCCGCCGACGCCGTCCCCGACGGCATGATGGCGCTCGACGCCGGCCCGGCCACGCTGGACGCCTTCGCGCGCGCCCTCGCGGACGCCGCCGCGGTCGTCTGGAACGGCCCCCCCGGCGTGTTCGAGCTGGCGCCGTTCGCGGGCGGATCGCGCGGCCTCGCGCACGCCATCGCCGCCCTCGACGCCACGACCGTCGTGGGCGGCGGCGAGACGGCGGCGGTGGTCGCGCGCGAGGGGCTGGCCGCGCGCTTCACGCACGTCTCCACGGGCGGCGGCGCCTCGCTGGAGATGCTGGAGGGGAAGGAGCTGCCCGGCGTCGCCGCCCTCGACGACGCCTGACGGTGTAGGATACGCACAAATGGCCGAGCCGAACTTCGCCAACCGCACGCTCTTCCACGGGGACAACCTCGGCTTCCTCAGGAAGCTGGACACGGGCACGGTCCACCTCATCGCCACGGACCCGCCCTTCAAGAAGGGGCGCGACTTCCACGCCACGCCGGACAGCCTCGCCGCCGGGGCATCCTTTCAGGATCGCTGGAGCTGGGCGCGCGACGTCCACCAGGACTGGGTGGACAAGCTCGCGGACGATTATCCCCATGTGCTCCATGTCATTGAGGGTTCGCGCAAGTCGTACGGCGACGACATGGGCGCGTTCCTGTGCTTCATGGGCGTGCGCCTGCTGGAGATGCGTCGCGTGCTGCGCGACGACGGCACCATCTACCTTCACTGCGACCACACGGCCAGCCACTACCTCAAGGAACTGATGGACGCCATCTTCCAGCGCAGGAACTTCCGCAACGAGATCATCTGGCAGCGCACGATCACTAGGAAGGGAAACCTGACCCGCGGCCTCGCGGAGGATACCGACACGATCCTGCGCTACAGCAAGGGCAGGCAGTTCACGTGGAACAGCGAGGCGGTGACCACGCCGTACGATCTGGAAGACCTCGACGAAAAGACGAGGGCGAAGTACAGCCAGAAGGACGAGGACGGCAGGCTCTACCAGTTGACGGCCATCACCTCGCCAACCCAGGAGCCGCGCTCTCCCCGCACCTATGAGGTGATGGGCGTTACCCGAACGTGGCGGTGGACGAAAGAGCGCATGGAGCGGGAGATAGCCGGGGGGCGGGTCGTCCAGACGAAGCCGGGCAACGTGCCGCGCCAGATTCGCTACCTGGATGAGCAGAAGGGCAAGACGCTCAATAACGTGTGGACGGACATTCCCGCGATCAATTCGCAGGCGCGCGAACGGACCGGCTACGGCACGCAGAAGCCGGTCGCCCTCTACGAGCGCATCATTCGCGCGTCCTCCAACCCCGGCGACATCGTGCTCGATCCCTTCGCGGGCTGCGCCACCACCTGCGTCGCCGCCGAGCGGTTGGGCCGCCGGTGGGTGGGCATGGACATTTGGGATCGGGCGCATGAGACCGTGCTTCAGCGCCTGCGGGACGAGGGGCTGGCGTCGCCCGACGGGGGCAACGGCGAACGGCTGCTCACCTTCGGCCAGATCCACTACGCGACGGAGCCGCCGGAGCGCACGGACGACGGCGAGGAGGCCGTGCCCTACCTGCGCCTGAAGGTCCAGCGTGCGCCCGAACCCTGGGAGCGCCTGTCGCGAGCGCGCATCTTCGAATATCTTGCGGAGGCGCAGGCGGGGAACGGGGGCGTGATCTGCGGGGGCTGCGGAGTCGTGCTCGCGTCGCGCTACATGGAGCTCGACCACATCCGCCCGCGCTCGGACGGGGGTGCGAATGACATAACGAACCGGCTGCTGCTCTGCGGGCCGTGCAACGGGCTGAAGCGGGACGACCTGACGATGCGCGGGCTGCGGAATGAGTTGCGGAAGCGCGGCTGGATGGTGGACGAGGCGCGTGCGAAGTTGGCGAGGAACGCGGCTGAGGAGTGCGCGGAGCGCGTCAGGGACGAGCTGTCGGGATAGGACGCGGGTTCACAAGATGACTTTCCACGCGATCATGATCACTGTGAAGATCATTGTGTAGAAGAACCAGATAGAAAAAGAAGAAAGGCTCGAAATAATGTGTCGATAGACAGAGCCGTGAGGGGTGACTGTATAAATTTCATCGAAGCACAGTTCGCCATCATGCATCTTCTTAACAAAGACATCATAGGAGGATCGGAACCCCAATTCTTGTACATGATAGTAGATATTCAGAATGAAAAGAGAAGCTGCAGGAATGAAGGCGATGAGGACGTGATCTTGGTTCATGCTGGGAGTTCCATTCTGTCCCACGATAACCAGAATTATAGAAACGAGAGTCAAGCACCAAAATTTGCAGGCATTGCTACTCGCAGCCATCCTGTGGATCAAGTTCTGCAGAATATTAAGGTGTGCTTGAACGGAAGAAGAATCACTGTTCACTGAATTGCCCGCCTAGTACTTCTTCCGAATATCGATAGCGGTCTCAACCCATCCCTCGATGTTGTTTTTGATATAACTATAGACCCCCTGACTCGTCTCACGAGGAGGATCGTATGCCCGAACAATGCCGTCCAAATTCAGCGCCCGAAAAGGATTCGCTCCCTTGCGGCACTGATTTCCATCCAAGTCCTTCAGTTTGTGGATATAGATACCCAAGACTCCCTTGTCTTCTTCCCACGCATGCTTGATCTCGTACTGGATCCACTTCCTCTTCGCCGTTTCAGTTCCGATCAGAACAACCGCGCAAGACTTCCCCTTGATCTGCTCGTCGATCCACTTTTTGATAGCAGCATCACCGCCTTTCTTGACCGTCTCCCAGTCGTTATCGGCGACAGGCCTATTGCCCTCGACGGCTCCCATGTTCCGCACTTGGGCAGCCCGCGAAGCATCGCGCTCGTAATGGAAGCTGAAGAACACCCGACGCACCATGCTGTGCCCCCAACGGCTAAGGTGCTAGAACCTTAGCACACACTCGTGCCGTCCGTCCAACCGCCCCCGGGCCCGCAAGCGCCGCGCGCCGTATCATGGCCGCGTGGACCTCGAACTGGCCGCGCGCCTCAGCCAGCCCGCCGACACGAAGATCGTGCTGTGCGTGCTCGACGGGCTCGGCGGGCTCGCGCGTCCGGAGACGGAACGCAGCGAGCTCGACCAGTCCAACACGCCCAACCTCGACCGCCTCACGGAGACCTCGGACGTGGGGCTGACGACGCCCGTGGGCATGGGCGTGACGCCCGGCAGCGGCCCCGGCCACCTCGCCCTCTTCGGCTACGACCCCTACCGCTACGACGTCGGGCGGGGCGTGCTGGAGGCGACGGGCATCGATTTCGCGCTCGGCCCCGACGACGTGGCCGCGCGCGGCAACTTCTGCACGCTCGACGCGGACGGGAACATCGTGGACCGGCGCGCGGGACGCATCGCCAGCGAGCGTTCGGCGGCGCTGGTGGAGCGCCTGCGCGGCATCGCGGTGGACGGCGCGGAGCTGTTCGTGGAGCCCGTGCGCGAGCACCGCTTCGTGCTGGTGCTGCGCGGGCCCGGGCTGGGCGCGGCGGTGAGCGATACGGACCCGCAGCGCGAGGGCGCGGCGCCGCTGCCCGCGCGCGGCGCCGGCGCGGCGGGCGAGCGCACGGCGGCGCTGGTCAACGAGTTCGCGGCGCGGGCGGGCGCGCTGCTGGCGGACGAGGACGAGGCGAACGGCCTCACGCTGCGCGGCTTCGCCGGGGTTCCGGCGTTGCCCCAGCTGGAGGACGTGTGGGGGCTGCGCGCCGCCGCGCTGGCGGTCTACCCGATGTACCGCGGGCTGGCGAAGCTGGCGGGGATGCGCGCGCTGGCCTGTCCGGGGGGCATGGAGCAGCAGCTGGCCGTGGCGCGCGAGCGCTGGGACGAGTTCGACTACTTCTTCATCCATTCCAAGGGCACGGACGCGGCGGGCGAGGACGGCGATTTCGCGGCCAAGGTGCGCGCGCTGGAGGCGTTCGACGCGCACGTGCCGGACGTCGCGGCGCTGGGCGCGGACGTGCTCATGGTGGCGGGGGACCACTCGACGCCCGCGCTCATGGCGGCGCACTCGTGGCATCCGGTGCCCTTCCTGCTGCATTCGCGGTACGCGCGCGGGGGCGTGGTCCAGCATTTCACCGAGCGCGAGTGCCTGGCGGGCAGCCTCGGCGTCTTCCCCGCCGTCGAGGCCATGCCGCTGGCCATGGCCCACGCCGGGCGCCTGCGCAAGTACGGGGCCTGACGTGCGGCGCCCCTTCATCGCGGGCAACTGGAAGCTGCACACGACCGAGGCGGAGGCGTCGGCGCTGGCGCGCGCCGTGGCGGATGCGACCGCGGGCGCGGACTGCGACGTGGCCGTCTGCCCGCCCTTCCCCCACCTCGCCGCCGTGCGCGAGGCCGTGCGCGGCAGCGGCGTGGCCGTGGGCGCGCAGGACGTGTACTGGGAGGAGGCGGGCGCGCACACGGGCGAGGTGAGCGCGGCCACGCTCGCCTCCTACTGCCGCCATGCCATCGTCGGGCACAGCGAGCGCCGCGCCCGCTTCGGGGAGACGGACGAGTGGGTGAACCGCAAGGCCGCCGCCGTGCTCGCCTCGCCGCTCGACCCCATCGTGGCCGTGGGCGAGACGCTGGCCGAGCGCGAGGCGGGCGAGACGGCGGCGGTGCTCGAGCGGCAGGTGCGGCGCGGGCTGGCGAGCCTGCCCCTGGGCCCGCGCGTGACCGTCGCCTACGAACCCGTCTGGGCCATCGGCACGGGGCGCACGGCCACGCCGGAGACGGCGCAGGCGGCCTGCGCGCGCGTCCGCGCCCTGCTGCGCGAGCTCGCGGGCGACGCCGCCGACGCCATGCGCATCCAGTACGGCGGCAGCGTCACGCCCGACAACGCCGCCGCGCTGCTGGCCCTGCCGGACGTCGATGGCGCGCTGGTGGGCGGGGCCTCCCTCGACGCCGCGCGCTTCGCGGCCATCGTGGCCGCCGCCGTTGCCTGATCCGGCGCGGCGGCTCGTGGCCGTGGTGGGGCCCACCGCCGCAGGCAAGTCGGAGCTGGCGCTGGCCCTCGCGGAGCGCTTCGGCGGCGAGATCGTGAACGCCGACAGCCGCCAGGTCTATCGCGGCATGGACGCGGGCACGGCCAAGCCATCGCGCGACATGCGCGCGCGCCTGCCCCACCACCTCTACGACATCGTGGACCCCTCGGAGCGCTACAGCCTCGCCCGCTACCGGCGCGACGCGCTGGCCGCGTGCGAGGGCGTCTGGGCGCGGGGCGGCACGCCCTGGCTCGTGGGCGGCACGGGGCAGTACGTCCGCGCGCTGCTGGAGGGCTGGCGCGTGCCCGAGGTTCCCCCGAATCCGGCCCTGCGCGCGGCGCTGCGGTCGCTGGCCGAGCGCGAGGGCGCGGAGGCGCTGCACGCCCGCCTGCGCGCCCTCGATCCGGAGGGCGCGGCGCGCATCGACGCGCGCAACGTACGCCGCGTCGTGCGCGCCCTCGAGGTGCGGCGCGCGACGGGCGAGCCCATCGGCGCGGGCCAGACGAAGGGCGATCCGGGTTTTGCCTGGCGCGCGCTGGGCGTGGACCGCGAGCGCGAGCAGCTGGTCTGGCGCATCAACCGGCGCACGGAGGCGATGTTCGCGGGCGGGCTGGTGGAGGAGACGCGCGCGCTGCTCGATGGCGGCCTGCCGCCCGACGCCTCCGCGCTGTCTTCGATCGGCTACGCCGAGGCCGTGCGCGAGCTGCGCGGCGAGATCACGCGGGAGAAGGCCATCGAGCTGACCAAGCGCGCGACGAAGCGGCTGGCGCGGCGCCAGCGCCAGTGGTTCCGCCGCCAGGACCCGCGCATCGTCTGGGCCGACGGCCCCGCCGCCGCCGCCGATGCCGTCGCGCCCTTCCTGCGGGGCTAGCGCCGTCGCGCCCTCGCTGGCCGGGGATGCGGGAGCAGTTCGAGCGCCTCCACGTGTCGGGGCTGGAGCAGTCCGAAGTGACGGTGGTCGAGCGTCGCGAGTCGAGCGAGGCGTACAGCGGCCCCGTGTCGAGGATCAGCGCCAAGAATGGAGATCCTTCAGCGCTTCCAGCATGTCGCTCGCCAGCTCGGAGGTGTTGGAGGTGCCGGAGTCGATGCTCCCGATGCTATGGGGCTTGGTCCGCGTGGGCGCGTCGAGCGCGCTGTCGCCCATCCCCTGCATCCGGGGAGCGCGTTCCCGCTCCCACTTCGTCTCCATGGTGTCCTCCATGTCCGCCAACAGCGGACTCGTGCCCAGTATCGGACGGTTGTTCCCCGCTGTCAAATGCCCGCCGTTTGGCGGATGCGCGTTCTCCCGATAGTACGGGATGCGGGCGCGACGCGCTTGTGTACACTCGCCTCATGCGCGTCACCAAGATGCACGGGCTCGGCAACGACTACGTGTTCGCGCGCGCCGACGGGGATGAGCGCGACTGGCCCGATCTCGCCCGTCGCGTGAGCGACCGCCACTTCGGCGTGGGGAGCGACGGCCTCATCCTCGCCCTGCCCTCGCGCGTGGCCGACCTGCGTATGCGCATGTTCAACGCGGACGGCTCCGAGGCGGAGATGTGCGGGAACGGCATCCGCTGCCTCGCCCGCTACGCCGTCGAGGAGGGCATCGTCGCGCCCGACGCCGGGGCCGTTGCCATTGAGACGCCGGCGGGCGTGCTCACGCTCGAGCTGTTCCGCGAGCATGGCGTCGTCGCTTCCGCGCGCGTGGACATGGGGCCGCCGAACTTCGACCCCGCCTCCCTCCCCGCCGCCGTCGATGGCCCCGATCCGGTCGTCGATCTGCCCCTCGACGTCGATGGCGTCGCCCTGCGCCTCACGCTCGTGAGCATGGGCAATCCGCACGCCATCCACTGGCTCGAGGGGGACGTGGACGCCTTCCCGCTCGAGCGCATCGGGCCGCTCGTCGAGCGACACCCGCTCTTCCCCAACCGCGTGAACTTCCAGGTCGTGCGCGTGGTGGATCGCGGGCACGTGCACCATCGCGTCTGGGAGCGCGGCACGGGCGTCACGCTGGCGTCCGGCACCAGCGCATCCGCCGTCTGCGCCGCCGGACGCCTCACGGGCCGCACGGACGGCGCCATCGTCGATTCCCTGCCCGGCGGCGACCTCGACCTCTCCTGGGACGGCGAGGGTTCCGTCTTCATGACAGGCCCCGCCGTGCGCGTCTTCGACGCCGACTGGCACGAGGCATAGCGCGGTCGCTCGCGCCGCCCGCCACGTTCGCGTATCGTGGGGCGCATCATCGCGCGCCGTCGCGCCCGGAGGGCCGTCATGGTCATCAAAACCGCCTACACCACCCCCACGGAGAAGGCCCCCGAGCCGGTCCTCGGCACCGCGCTCATCCCGAAGGAGCGCTACACCTCGAAGGAGTACATGGCGCTCGAGTGGGAGCGCATGTGGACGAAGGTCTGGAACATGGCCGGGCGCGAGTCCGACATCCCCAACGTGGGCGACTACTTCACCACGGAGCTCGGTTCCGAGTCCTTCCTCATCGTGCGCGAGGCTCCGGACCGGGTGCGGGCGTTCTACAACGTCTGCCCCCACCGCGGGAACCAGATCCGCAATCCGGGCATGGGCCACGCCGAGTCGTTCCAGTGCGCCTACCACTTCTTTGAGTTCAACCTGGACGGGTCGAAGAAGTTCGTGCCGGACGAGGACACCTTCACGCAGGGGGTGCCGCAGGAGACGGCGCTGGTGGAGGTGCCGTGCGACACGTGGGGCGGGTTCGTGTGGTTCAACATGAACCCCGACGCCGAACCCCTGCTCGAGTTCCTGGGCGTCGTCGCCGGGCATCTCGCGCCCTACCACTTTGAGGACTACGCCATCGTCCAGGACATGACCATCGAGTGGGATTGCAACTGGAAGGCCTCGGTGGACGCTTTCAACGAGGTCTACCACGTGCAGGGCATCCACCCGCAGCTGCTGGAATCGCTGGACGACATCCACGTGCAGATCGACCTGTACGAGCGGCACAACCGCTACCTCGTGCCCTTCGGGCTGGTGAGCCCGCGCTACCCGAACCAGACGGAGGTGACGCAGCCGCTGCGCGAGTTCCTGCGCGGCGCGGGCGTCGATCCCGACTCGTTCACGGGCGGCATGGGGGACGTGCGCCCGGCCATGCAGAAGGCCGTGCGCGCGGGCGCCGAGGCGCAGGGCATGGACCTCTCCGGCCTCAACGACGACCAGATGTCGGACGACTACCACTACTACCTGTTCCCCAACCTCACCTTCAACATCACCGCCGTCAGCTTCGGGTTCTTCCGGCAGCGCCCGCACGCCACCGACCCGAACAAGATGTACTTCGACCTGCAGAGCTACGTGCGCGTGCCCGAGGGCGCGGAGACGCCGCCGCGGCCCGTGCACCGCCAGCACCGGCACGGCGAAATCTCCATCGGGCTGGTCATGGACCAGGACTCCTACAACCTGCCGCGCGTGCAGAAGGGCATGAACTCGCGCTCCTACGAGGGGCTGCTCATCAACTACCGCGAGCGGCGCATCCGCCACATGCACCAGACGCTCGACGCCTACCTCGAGGGGCCCGACCGCTAGGGCCCTTCGGCGAGCCTTCCGCGGCCGGACCCGTGCGGGTCCGGCCGCTTCGCGGAGGCGGTATCGTTCCCGCATGGCGACGGCAGCGTTCGACGGCGAGACCGAGGCCGCGCTCGCGCAGCTGGCGCGCTTCCTGCCCGAGGCGGAGCGGGCGGCGGCGCGCGAGGCCGCCGTTTACGCCATCCTCATGACGGAGTCCGACCTGTCGCCGGGGAGTGTCGCGGTGGCGGCCTGGTGCTACGAGTACGCGAGCGAGGGCATCCCCTGGCGGCAGTGGCCGGACCTGGTGGCGGCGCGCGCCCACGCGCCGGACCCGTCGGGCTCGCCCGTGGCCCGCGCCCACGCCCGCGCACGCCGCGACTCCCTCGCGCAGGGCCTCACGGACAAGGGCGAGATTCCGTGAAGGGTTCGCGCCCGGCCCTCAACGGCGGCGGGCGGCGGCGCGCTCTGCCTCGTCCGGCGGCGCGATGCCCGCGTCGCTGAACGCCTTCTCCACCGCCGCGTGGCTCACCTTCGCGCCCGGCGTCGTGGCCACGCGGTCGCGGCTGCGCCGCTTCGATTCCAGCTGCCCGCGGAAATGGGGGACGACATAGCGGGAGAAGAGCTCGTAGCTGCGCACCGTGCGGTCCCACGTGGTCCATTCGTGGGCGCGCGCGAGGAAGCCCCCGAAGCCGCCCGTCATGGCCAGCAGCCGTTCGATGGCGGCGACCGCGTCGTCGGGCGTCCCCACGATGACGCCCCCGCCCTCCATGCCCGCCTCCAGCGTCGCCGCGGCGTGATCGACGCCCGTGCCGATGACCTCGCCGAAGTAGTGGACCAGCTCGTGCTCGTAGCCCGCGCGCGCCTCGCGCATGGCCCGTTCGCGCGATTCGGCCAGGTGGAAGGGCACGCCCAGCCGCCACTGCGCGCGCGAGACCTCCCTGCCCGCCTCGCGCGCCGCCTCCTCGTACCACGCCCAGGTGTTGGCCAGCGCCCGCCCGCTGGCCTCGCTCAGCCCGCCGAAGGAGACCATGTCCACGCCGTGGCGGCCCGCCGCCTGCGCGCCCGCGGGCGACCCCGCGGCGGCCACGGCCACGGGCGGGTGGGGATGCGTGTACGGCGCGATCTGCAGGCTCGCCTCGCGCAGCCGGAACCAGTCCGTCTCGCGCGTCACCGTCTCCCCCCGGAAGAGGGCCATGATGGCGTCCAGCGACTCGTTCATCATGCGCCGCTGGTCGAGCGGGTCGATGCCGAGCATGTAGGCGTCGGAGCTGAGCGCGCCCGGCCCCACGCCGAGGATGGCGCGCCCCCGCGTCATGTGGTCCAGCTGCACGAAGCGGTCGGCCACGATGAGCGGGTGCTGGTAGGGCAGGCTGAGCACGCCCGAGGCCAGCCGCAGCCGCTTCGTGCGCTGCGCCGCCGCCACGATGAACAGCTCCGGCGAGGCGATCGTCTCCCAGCCCGCGCTGTGGTGCTCGCCGATCCAGGCCTCGTCGAAATCGAAGCGCTCCAGCTGCTCCAGCAGCTCGAGGTCGCGGTCGAACGCAATCGTGGGGTTCTCCTCGAGCCGGTGGAACGGCCCCAGGAAGATGCCGAACCTCATGCGCGCCGGGCGCCACGCTTCCATGCGGGCGCATCATACAGGGCCTGTGGTAAGATCGCCCGGTCCATGAGCGACTACATCCGTCTCAGCGAGCGCGGGAAGCCGGAGGCGGAGCGCGCCGGTCCTCTCGAGGGCGTGCCGTCGTGGCTCCGTCCCTCGATTGCCGATTGGGTTGAAGATCAGATGAAGTCTGATTCTCGCTGGGATTATGCCGCACTGAGGAAGGCAGAGCGATCTGTTCAGATCGTCCCTCCCTTGGTCAAGAAACCGACAAAGGGTTTGTTCATGTTCATGAATTCCCATGAAGGAGATGATCTTCTCGAACGGATTCGTGGTCAAGGGAACGATGAAATGATACTGGACTTGGTCGATTATCTTCTGGGGAAATCCTCTGAAGAGCACCGCAATGAAATGGATGAAATTCTCGAAGACGGTGAATCGGCTTGGGGAATTGGACTCATCGACGGAGTGGTTGGCTTGGTGCGGAGAGTGGAACCGTCGTTCCGGACCGCTGCGGACCAAGCGATGACCGGTGATGCTCAGCACCATAGGTATCTGCGAAGGGCATGGGGCGCGGCATATAAGCGTAACCCGCAGCCGGATACGGCGTACCATGATGCCGTGCGCGCTGTTGAAGCAGCGGCGATTCCGGTTGTGCGTCCCTCCAGGTCTCCCCCGACGCTTGGCTTGGTGATTACCGAACTTCATGATCGCCCTGAACGATTCGCGACTCGCCTGAATCCGTCGCCGCCTCTGGAGCCGATAGAGGCAGTGCGACAGATGCTCAGCCTTCTCTGGAAGTCCCAGTGGGATCGGCACGGAGTCAACGACGACGTTCCCCTCACCGTCTCGCAGCAGGAGGCAGAGGACGCGCTCGCCCTCGCGGTGACGCTCGTGCGCTGGTTCGATACCGGCGCCGTCTACCGGCGGGATTAGCCGCCCCCCTTGCCCGTGAGGCCGTAGCGCGGGTAGGGGCCGAAGGCCGCGCACTCGTAGTGGGCCGTGCCCACGTCGCTCCCGCTCGTGAGCCGCACGAAGCTCTGCGCCAGCACCGTCGGGTACTCCTGCTCCTCGCCCGTGGCGCGGTCGACGATCCTGACGGGATGGGTGCAGTCCCAGACCTCGCCCTCCTCGTGGTAGTCGCCGCGGTAGACGCCCTGGCCGAGGCGATCCTGGAAGCCGCCGAAGTAGCCGCCGCCCTGGCAGTAGACCCAGCCCATGTCCTCGATGCCGAACTCGCGGCGCACGCCCTCGGCGTCGGTGACGCGCACGGTTCCCCCGCGCAGGCGGCTCGTGCCCTCGTGGAACTCGAGGTCGTGCGTCACCTCGGTCACGGGCACCTTGCGGTCGGCGTGCAGGATTTCGCCCGTCATTTTGTTCCAGGAGCCGTCCATGTTGGCGATGGCGCCGGACCACTGCGTGCCGTCCGGATCCTCCACGAACTCGAAGAAGCCGCAGTGGTCGGGCATGGTGTAGAGCACCCAGTTGCGCAGGCCGGAGGGGCGGGGCGCCTGCGGCGGCGGCGCGCCGTGCAGGGGCGGGCCGCCGCGCCCGCGCAGGATGCCCCACGAATGGTTGCGGAAGACGCCGGAGCGCTCCGGCGTCAGCTCGAAGCGCTTGCCCGCCACCTCGATCCAGCCCTCCGCGCGGCCCGGCACCTCGTAGGTGAGCCGCTCCAGCAGCAGCCAGCCGTCGATGCGGTTGGCGCTGAGGGGGCCGAAGTAGGGCATCCCCGCCGTGTGGCAGACGATGTCGCAGGCGATGCCGAAGTCGTTCGGCTCCAGCACCAGCCGGATGCGCTCCAGCGGCTCCAGCAACTCCACGCGCAGGGGCCCGGCGCGGTACTCGAAATCGGGCCGCAGCCGCCGCGACACGCGGATGTTGTGCTGCATGCCCTCGTGCCGGATGCACACGAACCCGTCCAGCACGTCCGTGTTCTGGTAGAGCCGCACGGTCGAGACCAGCGACACGTTCCCGTCCATGTCGCACAGGCAGATGTAGTGCCCGTCGTTCCAGTGCTTGTCCGAGGTGTGGACGCCCGCGAACGTCTCCGCCGTCTGGTGGAAGGGATACTCGTCGGCCTTCGTGAGCATGGCGCGCCTCAGCGGGCGGCGGCGGGCTGGCCGCGCCCCGGAATGGAGGCCGCGCCCTCGCCCGTGTAGAGCGGCATCCCGCTGTCGTTCACCTCGCGCCAGTGCGTGTGGGCCAGCGTGTGCATGATGAACACCGCCTGCTGCGCGGTCCACAGCCCCTGCGCGTCCTGCGTCTGGTTCACCGCCTCCTTCGTGATCTTCAGCCCGAACGACGGCTTCTCCGCGATCTTCCGCGCCAACTCCTCCACGTACCCGCGCAGTTCGTCCCGCGGCACGACCTCGTTCACCATGCCCGCCTCGTAGGCGCGCTTCGCGCTCACCCAGTCGCCCGTGTACAGCATCTGGCGGGCGAGGCGGTGGCCGAACTCCCAGGGGTGGGCGAAGTACTCCACGCCGGGGATGCCCCAGCCCACGACGAGGTCGCGGAACTCGGCGTCGTCGGAGGCGACGATGATGTCGCAGACCCAGGCGAGCATGAGGCCGCCGGCGATGGTCTTGCCCTGCACCTCGGCGATCATGGGCTTGGGCAGGCCGCGCCAGCGGCGGCACATCTGCAGGTAGATCTCCTCCTCGCCCGCCATGGCCCCCTCCGCGCCGGGCGCGCTGAAGTTGGCCCAGGTGCCCACCGGCTTGAAGTCCGCGCGCGTGGCCCCCGTGCCGCCGCGCATGTCGTGGCCCGAATTGAAGTGCGGGCCCGCCCCCGACAGGATGATGACCTTCACGGCGTCGTCCTGGTTGGCGTGGTCGAAGGCGTCGTTCAGGTCGTAGGTGAGCTGCAGGTCCTGGGCGTTGCGCGCCTCCGGACGGTTCATCTCCACGCGCACGATTTCGGGCGTGAGGCGCTCGTAGCGCACGGTCTTGAACTCGGGCATGGCGAACCTCCTCGGTCGTGCCGTCAATCCTAGGGGAACGGCGCGTTCGCCGCGCGTGCGCCCCCGCTGGCCCAGTCCACGCGCTCGTCGATGTGCCGCTCCAGCCCGTACTCGACGGGGACGAAGCCGTTGGCCGTCCAGAACGGCTCGCCGCTGTGGTTGGCGGTGAGCACGTGCAGGGTGCAGCGCTCGTGGCCCGTCTCGCGCGCCCAGGCCATGCCCCGGTCGAGCAGCGCGCGCCCCACGCCGCCGTCCCGCGCCTCCGGTTCCACCACGCCCATGAAGAGGTAGGCGTTGCCTTCGGCGCTGACGTAGGACGGGGCCAGGCCCTGCCGCAGGAAGCTCGTCAGGCCCACCGCGCGTTCCCCGCGCCAGGCGACGAAGTGGGGATTGCCCTCGTCCTCCAGCAGTCCCGCGAGGAAGCGCCGCGCGCGGGCGTCGTCCTCCGGGAGCACGGGCCAGTACTGGAACATGGGCGCGGCGAGGTGGTGAAGCCCGAGCGTGCGCGCCAGCCCCACCAGCGCCTCCACGTCTTCGGGATTGGCGGCGCGAATCTCGACGTCCCCGGCGGCGGCGCCCGCCACCGGCCCCACGCCCTCCCGCACGGCCAGGCTGACGTGCCGCCCGAAGCCGAGGTTGAACCACGCCTCTTGCGGGCGCGCGTCGCCCGCGATCACGTTCACGGCGTGGTGGAAGTAGCCGTTCGCGGCCCAGCCCGCCCCCAGTTCGCGGTAGAGCAGGCGGCAGACGGCGGTGGCGTCGCGGCCGGGCGCGACGGCGTGGTCGCGCGCGCCGATGCTGGCCGAGCGCGGAGGGGACAGCGCCAGGTAGAGGTCGGGCGGCGGCGGCGCACGGCGCTCGCCGATGGCGAACCCCGCCAGTCCGTCCCCGTCCAGCGCCACCGCGCCGTCCGTGCGCTCGTGGTCGAGCCGGCCCGCGAGCATGGCGCGCGCCTCGTCGGGCCGCTCCAGTGCCTCCGCGAGCACGGGATGGCGTTCGCGGTCGCGCCGGTGCGTCTCCGCCAGCAGCGTGGCCGCGGCGTCGAGATCGCCGCGCTCGAAGGGGCGCGCGCCCAGCCTCGGCATGGCGCGATGCTACGCCCCCGCGCGCCTTCGCGTAGGCTGCGCGCGACGGGAGGCGCGACATGGACCTGGGGCTGCGCGGACGCAAGGCGATCATCCTGGGGGCGAGCCGCGGCATCGGGCGCTACACCGCCGCCGCGCTGGCCGCGGAGGGCGCGAGTCTCGCCATCTGCGGGCGCGGCGCGGATGCCCTCCATCGCGCCCGCGACGAGCTGGCCGCGGAGTCCGGCGGCTCCGTCCACGCCGCCCCCGCGGACCTCGCCGACCCCGACGCCACGCGCGCCTTCGTGGCGGGCGCGATCGAGGCGCTCGGCGGCCTCGACATCCTCATCCACAACGCCACCGGCCAGTCCGGGCAGGACGCCGAGGGCTGGCGCAACACCTTCGACGTGGACGTGATGGCCGCGGTCCACGCCGTGGATGCCGCGCGCGGGGCGCTGGCGGCCAGCGACGCCGCCAGCGTCGTCTTCATCGGCTCCACCGCCAGCAAGCAGTGGTTCGGGCGCTGGTCCTCCTACGGTCCCCTGAAGGGCGCCATGCGCGTGCTCGCCAACGAACTGGGGCAGGCGCTGGGGCGCGAGGGCATCCGCGTGAACGCCCTTTCGCCCGGCGCCACGCTCTTCCCCGGCGGCAACTGGGAGCGCACGCGCGAGGCCAACCCCGACTTCTTCCGGAGCGTGGAGCGCAGCATCCCCTTCGGGCGGCTGGGCAGCGGCGAGGAGGTGGCGCGCGTCGTCGCCTTCGTGGCCAGCCCCGCCGCCAGCTGGATCAACGCCGCGCACATCGTGGTGGACGGCGGCCAGGGCAAGTTCGTGGACTAGTGGCCAATAGCCAATGGCCAATAGCCAATGGCCCCCGATCACCGATCACTGACCACTCCGCAAGGTCGGCGCGGCCTCACGGTCGCGGATGAGGAGCGCCGCCAGCACGCCCAGCGCGATCAGGACCGCCGTGGCGATGAACGTCTCCCCGAAGGCGCTCACCGAGGCGGCGGCGTCCGCGGGCAGGGGACCGAGCGCGCCCCCGCGCGCGGCCAGCCGGTTGGTGAGCACGGTGGCGGCGATGGCCACGCCGAAGCTCTGCGCCACCTGCCGCGTGGCGTTGAAGACCGCCGTCGCGCGGCCCGTGCGCGCCATGCTGATGGTGGCGAAGGCCGCCGTCTGCAGCGGGATCAGCATGAAGCCGAAGCCCATGCCCCGCGCCAGCATCGTCAGCCGGATCCACCACAGCTCCGTGTCCAGGTCCATGAACACGAGCGGCAGCGTGGTCAGGCTGGCGATGGTCAGCCCCGCCGCCACCAGCCGCCGCGGCCCCAGGATCGGGTAGATGCGCGTGAGCACGGGCGCGATGAGCATCACGCCGATGGCCTGCGGGAAGGTGGCGAGGCCCGATTCCAGGGGGCTCAGCCCGCGCTCCAGCTGCAGGAAGAGGGGCAGCACGAAGAGCGTGGCGGAGAAGCCCATGAAGGCCATGCTCTGCGTGAGGTTGGCCAGCGCGAACATGCGGTTGAGGAAGAGGCGCACGTCGATGAGCGGCTCCGCGCGGACGCGCTCCACGGCGGCGAAGGCGGCCAGCAGCAGGAGGCCGCCGCCGCCGAAGCCGAGCACGCGCGCGTCGCCGAAGCCGCGGCCGCCCGCCTCCGCCAGCCCGTAGAGCAGGGCGGCCAGCCCGCCCGAGGCCAACGCCAGCCCGGGCACGTCGAGTCCGCCCGGGCGATCCTCGCGCTGTTCGCGCAGGAAGAGCGCGGCCAGCAGCATGCCCGCAACGCCCACGGGCAGGTTCACGAGGAAGATCCACGGCCACGAGAGGAAATCGAGGATGACGCCGCCCAGCAGGGGCCCGCTGGCGGGCGCGAAGGTGGTGGGCACCACGAGGATGCCCGCCGCGCGCGCCCGCTCCGGCTGCGGGAAGGCGCGGAACACCATCGTCTGCGCCACCGGCATGAGCAGCCCCCCGCCCATGCCCTGCAGCGCGCGGAAGAGGATCAGGCTCTCGATGTTCCAGGCCGCCGCGCACAGCGCCGACCCCGCCGTGAACAGCCCCAGCGCCAGCAGGAAGAGGCGCTTCGTGCCGAAGCGGTCGCCCGCCCAGCCGCTCACGGGGATGGCCACGGCCACGCTCAGCAGGTAGGCCGTGACGACCCACTGCACCTCCCGCGCGGACGCCCCCAGCGCCTCCGTGAGCACGGGCACGGCCACGTTCACGATCGTGAGATCGAGCAGGTTCATGAACATGCCGAAGACGCTGATGAGGGCGACGGCGTACTTGTACTCGAGGCGCATCCCCGTCACGCCCGCTCCGGCGCGTCGTCGTCCGCGTCGTCCGTTTCGCCCGCGAGGCCGCGCGCCAGCCCCTCGAACAGCTGGCGCAGGAGCAGGCGCACGGCGCCGCCGATGAAGCGCCCGCCCAGCCGCGTGAGCGCGCCGTGCACCGTGAGGTCGCCGCGGTAGCGCAGGATCGCGCCCGCGCCGTCGTCGGCGTCGAGCAGGCTGATCGTGCCCTGCGCCATGGCCGTGCCCTCCGCCGCCGCGCCGGAGAGACGCAGGTGGTAGGACTCGCGCGGGACCGCGTGGCTCACGCGCGCCAGCCCGCGGAAGCGCCCCCAGAAGCCGCGCACCTCGATGAAGGCGATCAGCTCCCAGGTCTCCTCGTCGATGGGCTCCAGCGATTCGATGGCGGGCAGGGCGGCGCGCAGCGCGACGGGGTCGAACAGCGCCTCCCAGAGGGCGTCGCGCGAGGCCGCGAACCGGTGCTCCCCGTCGATCTCCACCTGCCCGCCTCTCCGCGCACGGCGCGCGCCGCGCCATGCTACCGCGCCCGCGCCCTCCGGTATGATGCGCCGCCATGCTCGACCGCTTCCGCGTGCCCGACGGGATCGCCGTGCGCGTGCCCCCGGAGACGATGAAGGCCGCCGTGCGGCGCATCTTCGAGGCGCTCGGCTCGCCCCCCGACGACGCGGAGCGCTGCGCCGAAACGCTGCTCTACGCCGACCGCCGCGGCATCGACTCGCACGGCGTGAGCAACATGATGCGCGCCTACGTGGCGGGCATTCGCGGGGGCGCCATCAACCCCGCGCCGAAGTGGCGCATCGAGCGCGAGGCCGAGGCCGTGGCCACCATCGACAGCGATGAGGGGCTGGGCCTCACCGTCGGCCCGCTGGCCATGGACCTGGCCATCGAGAAGGCGCGGCGCTGCGGCGTCGGGGCCGTGGCGGTCGTGAACGGGCGTCACTTCGGGGCCGCCGCCTTTCACGCCCACCGCGCCGTGCCCCACGGCATGATCGGCGTGGCCACGACCGTGGGCGGCAGGCAGGTGGCCCCCACCTACGGCGCGAAGGCGATGGTGGGGCTGAACCCGCTGGGCGTGGCCGCGCCCGCGCGCGAGGAGCCCCCCTTCGTGTTCGACGCCTCCATGAGCTCCGTGGCGGGCAACAAGATCCGCCTCGCACGGCGGCTGGGCGCGGACGTTCTGCCCGGCTGGATCGCCGAGCGCGACGGCACGCCCATCATGGACGAGCGCCCCGTGCCCGACGAGTTCCTCATGCTGCCCCTCGGCGGCACGCGCGAAATCGGCTCGCACAAGGGCTACGGCCTCGCCCTCATGGTGGACGTGCTCAGCGGCGTGCTGGCGGGCACGGGCCCCGTCATCGCCCCGCGCCGCGGCGTCGGCCACCACTTCGTCGCCTGGAACGTCGACGCCTTCACCGACCTGGAGACCTTCCGCGACGACATGGACGGCTACCTGTGCGCCCTGCGCGAGTGCGAGCCCGCGCCCGGCGCGGAGCGCGTGCGCTATCCGGGCCTGCTCGCGCACGAGACCGAGCTGGAGCGCCGCGAACGCGGCATCCCCTACCACCCCGAGGTCGTGGGCTGGTTCCACGACATCCTCGCCGAGCTCTCCCTGCCCGACGAGCTGCCGCCGGCCTGAGCGCCTCAGGCGCGTTTGCGCAGGGGCGCCGCCGAGCCGTCCATGGCCCCCGGCAGCACCGTGCGCCGCGCGGGCTGCACCGGCTCCTGGCAGGCGCGCACGAACACGCCGTCCACGCTGGCGATGATGCCCTGCACGCGAGCCTGCTCGCGCACGTGCGCCACCGTGCTGGAGATGGTGGCCTCGAAGCCCGGCCACTCGTGGCAGCGCAGCACGCGCAGGTGGCGCGTGGACTCGTTCCACTCCACGATCAGGCGCGGGCTGGTCGAGGGCCCGGCGCTGAAGCGCGTGTAGCCGCCCAGGTATTCCTTCGTCAGATAGAGGCCCTTCGAGGAAGGGTCGATCGCAGCCCGCCGGAGCGCGTCCCAGCTCTCCCCCAGCGCGAGGAGGAGCCGGAAGGCGACATCGCTCGTTTCCGCTCGCATCAAAGCCTCCTGTGAACAGGCCGCCGACGCGCGGAAACGGTCGACACCCCACCGCCGTCCAATTCTACGCGCGTGCGGACGCGCGCGCCACGACTGCCCGAAGCGGGCGGGCCTGCTACCATCGGGACGGCGCATGGGGCTGTAGCTCAATTGGGAGAGCGCTTGACTGGCAGTCAAGAGGTAGGGGGTTCGAATCCCCCCAGCTCCACCAGCCTATCCGCGTCCCGTGCTACCCTTGATCCGGTTGCGAAGGGAGTGGACGCGATGACCAGCGCCGCCGACGACGCCGTCACGACGCTCGACGCCTCCGGGTTCGCGGCGCGGTGCCTCGAGCTGCTGGACGAGCTCGCGGAGCACGGCGGCGAGATCGTCATCACGCGGGACGGCCATCCCGTCGCCCGCCTCACCCCCTGCCCCGAACCGAAGCTGCTCTTTGGCCGCAACCGCGACAACATCAGGATCCTCGGCGACATCTCGGAGCCGATCGACGTCGTCTGGGAGGCCGCGGAAGCCGGTCCCTGGGACGACAGGCTGTGATCCTGCTCGATACGCAGGTGTTGCTCTGGCACGAACGGGGCGACCGGCGTCTGGGCGCGCGGGTGCGCCGCGCCATCGAACGCTCGTGGCGCGCGGCCGACGTCGCGGTGTCGGCCATCTCCTTCTGGGAACTCGCCATGTTGGTTGACCGGGAGAGGATCGATCTGGCCTTCGACGTGGACGTCTGGCGGCGCGACCTGCTCGAAAACGGGCTTGCGGAAATCCCCGTCGATGGCGGGATCGGGATTCGCGCCGCCACGCTCAACGGCCTCCTCCGCGACCCCGCCGACCGCATCATCGTCGCCACGGCCCTGGGCGGCGGCCACCGGCTCGTCACCGCCGACGAACGCATCCTCGACTGGGCCGGGCCGCTGGACCGCCTCTCCGCGGCGGAGTGACGCGAGGCTGACCGCGCGATGTGGAGGCGCGGGCGCGGGCGTTCCGGCGTGGACCGGCATGGCGGGGCCGCGCGCGACCTGCTGCTGCGCGCGCTCCGCGACCTCGCGGGCACGGCGCGCGGCGTCGTCTACGATGCGCCTCGCGCGGAGCGCCCCCACATGCGCCCCGGCAGCCCCGTCTACGCCGACGGAGGGATCGCCTGGGCCCGCTACCTGCGCGCCCGTCGCGCCCTCGACGACGGCCAGCTCACGCTGCTGCTCTCGCTGCGCCCGCTGCCCGAGGACGAGCGCCGTCTGGCGGTCGGCTGGGGCGCCGCCCACGCCAACAGCTTCCTGCTGATCGAGCCGCTCGACGCCGCCTGCGACCTGAGCGATCCGCGCTCGCCCGTCGCGCGCGAGGTAGACGCGCTCTGCGAGGAAGCGGCCGCCTCCGCGCCGGACGCCGCCACGGACGCGCGCGAGCGCTGGACCGCGCGCACGCCCCTCGGCGAACGCCTGCGCGGCCTCTACGGGCGCTGGGTCTCCTGGGACGAGCCGCTGCCCTACGGGCGCACGCGCGAGACGGCCCTGCCGCTGGCGGGGCCGGACGACACGCTCTGGGCGAGGCTGGCGCCGCTGCTCCACGAGCGCTTCCCCCAGCCCGCCTTCGACGCCGCCCTCGCGGAGCTGCGGCGGCACGAGCGCGAGCTCTTCGGGGGCACGGTGGCGAGCGCGCGTTCGGCCTTCCGCACGCGCCTCGGCCTGCCCGTCCTGCACGACCGGCGCGCCCCCGACCGCGCCGTCCGCCGCCTCGTCAACCGCGGCGAGATGACCGTCGCCAGCGGCCTGCCCCGGCGGCTCGTCTTCGGCCCCGGACGCCGTGTCCCCGACGACATGCCGGACGACGAGTTCGAGCGCCTGTTCATGACATGAGCGCTAGCGCGCCGCCGCCCGCAGCTCCCCGTGGAGGGCGCGCGCGTCCGCGAGCATGGCCTCGTCGAGGCCGAGCGCGTCGTCGTCGTAGGCCGTCGGCGGGCGGAAGCGCGCGGCTTGCGCGATCAGGCGCTCGCGGGGCGCGCCGTCGAGCCCGATGGCGTCCGCCACGCGCGCCAGCCCGGCCTCCGCGTCCGCGCAGCAGGCGTCGTAGTCCACCAGCGCGATGCGCGCGTCCGCCCGCGCCTGCGCGAGCAGGCGCGTGAAGGCCGCGTTCCAGTAGCGCAGCCACAGATCCGCGCGTTCCGGCGGCTCGACGCCGGGCGCGTCGAGCCAGCCGTCGAAGGCGACGGGCGCGAAGTTCGCCCCGAACTCGAAGTGGCCGAGGTCGCGCATGTAGCGCCGCGCGAAGCCGTCGCGCGCGTGCAGCGCGGAGAAGGTGCGGTGCTGGCGCAGCATCGAGGCCGCGTGCGCGACTGGCTCGCGGAAGGGGATCAGCACGGTCGCGTCGGGGAACAGCCGCGGCAGCAGGGGAACGCGCGCCGCGTTCCCGTTGTTCTTCGAGAGGTAGCGCGCGGGCGTGGGATGGAGCGCGACGATCTTGCGCAGGTGGTTCCGCAGGAACTCCTCGAACTCGCCGCCGGGATCCCGTTCGTCCGCGTCCCAGGGCAGGATGCGGTCGGGCCGGTAGTGGTCGGGCCAGAAAGCGCGCCAGAGCGCCTCCTCGAAGGCCTCCACGCCGTCGAAGCCGGTCGTCATGCCGTCGCCGTGGGCGCGTTCCACGGGCGCGCCCGTCACGCGCAGGCGGCGCGACAGCGCGTCCCACAGGAGCGGGATGAAGAGGAAGGGCATGCGCCGGTAGGTGTGGGCGGCGAAGGCCCCCGTCCCGTACAGCGCCTCCAGCAGCAGGGTGGTGCCCGCGCGCGGCAGCGAGGCCACGAACACGGGCCGCTCGATCGCCACGCCGGCCATGCGCCGTGCGTGGAGCCGGTCCTCGATGTCCGCGAGCGCCTTCTGCGCCCCCACCGTCGAGAAGGCCAGCCGGTGCAGCGCGCGGTCGATGCGCGAGTAGCGGTCGGCGGGGTTCAGCGCCGGATCAGCCACGGGATCAGCCAGGCGGCGGCGCCGAGGGCGGCGGCCAGCGCGATCATGCGCCAGCTCGCCGCCAGCGCCAGCGTGTCGTCCAGCGGCGCCAGGTCGGCGGCGTGGAAGAACAGGAGCAGCAGGAAGGGCAGGGCGAGGACGGCGGCGCTGACCGCGGTGAGGAGCGCCGCTTTCCCCGCGAGGGAGACGGCCCCCCGCTGGACCAGCCGCTCCTTCGCCTCCTCGTCCAGCGCCGGGTCGCGCATGACGCCCAGCGCGTCGCGGGCCACCGCCACGGCATCGGCGGCGATGCGCTCGATGCGGGAGAACCTGAGCGCGACCGCCAGCAGCGCCGCCGAAAGGGCCACGGCGGCGGCCGTCAACGCCCCTCGGTCGCCCGCCGCTCGCGCGCGGCCCGGCGGGCGCGCAGCACGCGCCGCACCGGATACCAGACGAAGCCGACGGCCACCAGCGCCCCGGCGGCGATCACGGCGATGAGCGATCCGAACGCGGCCATCCCCGATCCGGGCCCGATGTAGAGGATCGCCGCCAGCAGGTCCGCGACGTTCTCCATCTTCCCCACAGGATACACGGCGCTCACGGTTCCGGCGGGAGCGCGCGCAGATAGTCCATGCCCTGCTGGGCGAAGAGGGCGGCCCGATCGGTTCGCTCGTCGGGGAACTGGTCGAGGCCGGAGACATCGTGCAGGGAGCGGAAGACGGCGAGCACCTCCCCGTCCGCGAGGCGCACCTCCACGGCCACGCCCTCCTCGGAAAAACTGGCCGTGGCCCGCTGCCCGTCGGGCGAGACGTCGATGTCGCCCTGGAAGTGCGTAAACAGCCCGCGCAGCGCCTCGGGAGTGCGTTCGTTGGGGAAGATGGCGGTCTCCGTGCCGGTGGCGAGGTCGACCTTGAGCAGACGGGAGACGCCAATGGTCCGTTCGACGCCCCGATTGTCGAGCATGAGGAACGTTGATCCCCCTAGGTGGACGACGTCGTGCTGGCGGAAGAAGGAGCCGCGCGCCAGACGCTTCAGCGCATGCGTCTCCCCGTCGAGGATGGCGAAGGCGCTGATCTGCCGGAGGGACAGCACGATGTCGCCGGGCGCGATGCCCGCGTCCCCGTCCGCGTCCCCGCCGATGATGCCGACGGAGTTGAGGTGAAGCGGATCGCAGGGATCCTCGGGATCGGCGAGGACGTCGCTCCAGGGTGAGGCGAGCAGCGCGTCGAGGACGGGGATGCGTTCCAGGAGCGCGCCGTCGCCGTCGATGACGTTCAGAACATCGCGGTAGACCCTGCCGTCGCAGTGATAGGTGTGCGTGCGCTCCCCGTCCGTCGCCTCGAGGACGTCGCCGCCGACGGCGAGGCCCACGACGAAGGCGATGTCGCCCCCTATGAGGTAAGAGTGGTGGTGGCTGTAGTCGCGACGGAACCAGCGGGGGTTGCCGTCGCGGTCGATGCGGGCGACGCCGCCCGCGTAGGGGAAGGCGTTCCGCAGATGGAAGGTCACGAGCAGGTCGCCGTTGGGGTACTGCGCCACGAGGGCAAGACGCATGTCCCGTTCGGCCGAGAAGCCGTTCTCCTCATACGGGTAGTCGCCCTCGTCCACGATGTTGGCGGCGTGGATGGCGTTGGGGCGGAAGGGCCAGGCATGGACGACGTCGCCGGAGGGGGCGACGGCCACGGCGAGGCAACCGTGGTCGGGGCACAGCTCGCGGAACTGGTGGCGCCCTCCGTAGATCAGCATGGCGTCGCCCAGGGAGTCACCCTCGACGATTTCGACGCGGCGTTCGGCGAAGCCGGCGAGGGGCGTGTCCGAGAACTCCCGGAATCTGCCGGTGTCCGGCGCCTGTGCGCTCTCCACGCTCGACCGCCCCGTTCTCGCGGCGTCGTCGATGATGGACTTGGGGAAGATTCCGTAGCGCTCAATGGCGATGCCGTAGGCGACCAGCCCGACGGCCAGCGCCAGCAGGAAGAGCGCCAGCGGCGCCCGTTCGAGGATGTGGCGCGCCACGGATCCGATGCGCGGGCTCCGGCGTGGCGGGGTCATGGGCCGTTGGAGCCGGGGACGCGCCCGCTCCCGGGCGTCGCCTGCGTCCGCGACGCTTCAGGCTCCCGTTCCCGCGTCATCCGCCGCAGTATACCGTCGCGCCCGGCGTGGCCGTCCGCCGCTAGCGGCCGCGCAGGCCGGGGGGCGGGGCGATGCGGTCGCCCGGGCCGTAGCCATGTCGCTCGAACCAGCCGCCGTTCACCTCCAGCACGTAGACGTACGATCGCGCGGGCCGGAGGACGTCGAGGCTGTAGGGGACGCCGCGCGCGATCTCCAGCACCGTGCCGTCGCCCGCCAGGAAGGCGATGTCGAGCGGGATGGGCGTGTCCTTCATCCAGAAGCCGCCCCGCGTCTCGTGCGGGAAGGCGAAGAGCATCCCCCCGAACTCGGGCAGCGAGCGGCGGAACATCAGCCCCCGCCGCCGCGTCTCCGCGTCGTCCGCGATCTCCACCGTGATCAGGGCGTTCGCGCCCCCGCCGCGCGCCAGCAGCGTGGCCGTGGCCAGCGGGCAGCCGTCGGGCAGCCGCGCCCCGCAGGCGAGCGCGCCCGCGTCGGCGGCGATGCCGGGGACGGCGGCCGTGTACGGCAGGCGCGGAAGCTCCGTCGCGCCGTCGCCCGCGCGTGGCGCGGCGACGAGGGCCGCGGCCAGCGCCGCCGTCAGCGCGAGCGCGAGCCGCATCAGCCCGCGCCCCGCCGCGCGGCCCACGCGGTGATGAGCCGGTTGGCGATGCTGATGGGCCCCGGAATGGCGGGCAGGGCGTCCACGGGGAACCACGCCGCGTCCGCGATCTCCGCCTCCTCCAGCGCGATCTCGCCGCCCGCGTACTCGGCGAAGAAGCCGAGCATGAGCGAGTTGGGGAAGGGCCAGGGCTGGCTGCCGCGGTATTCGAGGGCCCCCACGCGCACGCCCACCTCCTCCTCCACCTCCCGCGCGAGCGCGCCCTCCACCGTCTCGCCCGGCTCCACGAAGCCCGCGAGGGCGCTGTACATGCCCGCCGGGAAGCGGTGGCCGCGCGCCAGCAGCACCTCGTCGCCGCGGTGGATGAGCGCGATGACGGCGGGCGACAGGCGCGGGAACGCCAGCAGGCCGCACCGCCGGCAGCGCATGGCGCGCTCGCCGGAGACGGGCGCGGTGGGGACGCCGCAGCGCCCGCAGAAACGGTGCGTGCGCTCCCATTCCACGATCTGCACGGCGCGGCCCGCCGCCAGCCAGCGCTCGTCGCCCGCCAGCGCGTGGTACGAGAAGAGGTCGGAGAAGCGCCAGCCCTCGTCCGCCTCGGCCCCCTCGTCCACACCCGCCGCCCACAGCTGGCGTCCGTCCAGCGTGCCGATGTAGTGGGCCGCGCCAGCGGGCGCCAGCCGCGCCAGCTCGCCGGAACCGGCCAGCCCGTCGCCGTCCTCGCGCAGGAGCACGCGGTCGCGCTGGACCAGCATCCAGAGCGCCGTCTCGTCGCGCTCGCGCGGGGGCGTGACGCCGGGGCGGAACATGCGGGCGATCCGATCACAGCCGCGCGCGGCGCGCAAGCCCGCTCAGCGGCGCGGCTCCCACGAGCCGAAGCGCAGCGCCAGCGCCAGCCCGGCCACGCCCCAGGCGGCGAGCGCGCCCAGGTGGAGCGGCTCGAAGCCCGCGCCCGTCTCGAAGGGGCTGAAGCCCGTCCGCAGCGCCTCCGCCAGGTGGCGCACGGGGAAGACGGCGCTGATGCGCTCCACCCAGACGGGCGTGCCCACGTCGGGCGGGATGAAGATGTCGGAGATGAAGAGCAGGGGCAGGACGGTGGCGTTGACGATGGGGGGCGCGGCGTCGGGGTTGGGGACGGCCCCCGCGATCGCCAGCCCCAGCGCGCAGAACGCGAACGCGCCCACCGCCAGCGTGACGATGATCGCGGGCACGGTCGTTCCCGGCAGGGAGACGCCGTAGAAGATGCGTCCGAAGGCCGCCACGATGACGGTCAGCATCAGCATCACCACGACGACGAAGGCGATGCGCCCGAAGAGGAAGGCCCACGCGGGCAGGGGCGCGCCGCGGATGCGCTTGAGCACGCCCGCGTCGCGGTCGTAGACCCAGCTCATGGCCACCGAGGTGTAGCAGGTGTTCACCACCGTGAGCGCCGTGATGGCGGACACGTAGAAGGTGGCCCCGCTGATCACGCGGTCCCCCGCCTCGATGTCGCTGTTTCCGAAGATGACGGTGAGGATGACGAGGAAGATGAGGGGGAAGGCGAACGTGAAGAAGGCCGCCGCCGGGTTGCGCCGGAAGGCCCGCTCCTCGTATTTCACCTGCCGCAGCGCCAGCCGCAGCGCCCTCACGCCTCCGCCTCCGCGTCCGCGTCGTCGCCGCCCGTCAGGCGCAGGTACACGTCCTCGAGCGAGGGGCGGCTCACGCTCAGCTCCTCCAGCGCCGCGTCGGCGTCCAGCGCCCAGCCCGTGAGCGCGTGCAGGTCGCGCACGGGGTCCGTCGCGCGCACCTCCACGTACCCGTCCGCGTGCGTCGCGCGCGGGGCGACGGCGTCGGGCAGCGCGGTCCCCGGCGGCGCGCGGAAGCGGATGAGGGAGGCGTCCTCCGCCACCAGCCGCGCGGGCGTGTCCACCGTCACGATCTCGCCGCGCGCCATGATGGCCACGCGGTCGGCCAGCGCCTGCGCCTCGTCGAGGTAGTGCGTGGTGAGCAGCACCGTCTTGCCCAGCGCGCGCAGGCCGCGGATCATCGCCCAGGCGCCGCGCCGCGCGGACGGGTCGAAGCCCGTCGTGGGCTCGTCGAGGAAGAGCAGGTCGGGGTCGCCGGCCAGCCCCACGGCCACGTCCAGCCGCCGCTGCTGGCCGCCGGAGAGCCGCCGCACGCGCTGGCCGCGCTGCTCCTCCAGCCCCGTCAGCGCCAGCACCTCGTCGAGCGGCAGGGGGCGCGGATAGTAGCCGCGGAAGAGGTCGATCGTCTCGGCCACGGTCAGGTAGGGCTCGAGGCCCGTGTGCTGGAGCACGATGCCGGTGCGTTCGCGCAGGGCCACGGCGTTCCGCGCGGGGTCGAAGCCGAGCACGCGCGCCTCGCCGCCGGAGCGCGAGCGGTGGCCCTCGAGTATCTCCACGGTCGTCGTCTTGCCCGCGCCGTTGGGGCCGAGCAGGGCGAATACCTCGCCGCGCTCGACGCGCAGGTCGACGCCGCGCACGGCCTCGACGTCGCCGTAGCGCTTGCGCAGCCCGCGCGTCTCGATGACGGCCTCACCCACGCGGGGCATTCCAGGGGGTGGCGCGGGCGAGCTCCGCCGCGATCCAGTCGTAGGTGGGCCTGATGCCATCGCGCAGCGCCGTCCCCGGCTGCCAGCCGAGCAGGTCCGCGAGCGTGGAGTTGTCGCTGTTGCGCCCGCGCACGCCCTGCGGCCTGCCCAGGTCGTGCCTCCGCGTCAGCTCCTTGCCCGCCGCCATGCACACCGCATCGACCAGATCGTTGACGGTGACCAGCTCGTCCGTGCCCAGGTTGAGGGGCTTGGCGTAGCCGGACTCCATGATGCGGCGGATGCCCTCGATGCAGTCCTCGATGTAGCAGAAGCTGCGCGTCTGCAGGCCGTCGCCCCAGACCTCGATGCAGCCGCCGTCGGGGGCCAGCGCCACCTTGCGGCAGATGGCCGCGGGGGCCTTCTCGCGCCCGCCGTCGTAGGCGCCCAGGGGGCCGTAGATGTTGTGGAAGCGCACGATGCGCACGTCCAGCCCGCACTCCTCGTGGTAGTAGCCGGTCAGCTGCTCGGCGAAGAGCTTCTCCCAGCCGTAGCCCTTCTCCGGGTCGGCGGGCACGGCCTCCGCCTCGCGCAGGGGCGCCGCGTCCGCGCCGTCCTGCAGGAAGCTGGGGTAGACGCAGGCGGAGCTGGTGTAGAGGTAGCGGCGCACGCGCGCGAGGCGCGCCGCCTCCAGCATGTGGCTGTTGATGAGCGTGTTGTTGCGCGTGAGGAAGGCGTGGTTGGCGCTGATGTAGCCGATGCCCCCCATGTCGGCGGCCAGCTGGTAGACGTCGTCCATGCCCTCCGCGGCGCGCGCGCAGCTCTCGAAGTGGCGCAGGTCGGCGACCAGGAACTCGTCGGCGGCGCTGGGGGCGAACTCGGGACGCTTCAGGTCCACGCCGCGCACGAAGTGCCCCTCGGCCTTCAGGCGGTTCACGAGGTGATGGCCGATGAAGCCCCCCGCGCCCGTCACCACCACGTTCATGCGCTCATCCCGCCCACAGTGTGATACGCGGTGCGGCCTTCCGGTCAATCGCGCGCACCGTACGGCGGCGGACTATACGCCCTTTCGCAGACGCGCCCCGACGTACTGGGGAACCTTGCGCGCCGGTTTCAGCAGCGGGGCCAGGTGCCCGCCCCGCAGGCCGTTGCACCGCCAGGCGCGCCCCACCTCGATGTTGGCCCGCACCACGTTGGCGATGGAGCGGTTGGACATGCCGCCCGTGGCCATGAGCACGATCCTGCGATCCAGGTGGATGGACGGCACGCGGTGCTTCAACATGAGGCGCAGCATGAGCTCGTAGTCCGCCGAGATGGGGAAATCGGGGCTGAACGCGCCGTACCGGTCGTAGACGCGCTTGCGCGCGAAGAAGGCGGGATGCGGCGGCATCCACCCCAGCCGCCAGCGGAGGTCGCCGGGCGGCCCCGAATCCCACACGCGCCGGTGCTCGTCGCCGCCGTTCACGTAGGCGATGTTCCCGTAGCAGAGCTCCGCCCCCGTCTCCCCGAAGGCGTCCACCACGTCGCGCAGGACGGCGTCGTCGCAGTAGCGGTCGTCCGCGTTGAGGATGCCGACCACGTCGCCGGTGGCGCGCCCGATGCCCTTGTTCATGCCGTCGTAGATGCCCTCGTCGGGCTCGCTGATGAGGACGCTGACGCGGTCGCGGTAGCGCTCCAGCACGTCCAGCGTGCCGTCGCGCGAACCGGCGTCCACGACGATGGTCTCGAGTTCGTGGTCGAGGCGCTGGCCGAGGATGGAATCCAGCGCGCGGCCCACGCGCGGGTCGTTGTACACCGGCGTCACGATGGAGACCTTCACGCGGCCGCCCCGTCCCCGTCCGCCCTTCGCGCGCGCAGGCCCACGAGCACGCCCGCCGCCGCCCACCAGAGGGCGGTGTACTGGAACGCGCTGAGGAGCGCCTCGGGCTCGAACAGCGTGGCCAGCAGCCCCAGTGCCACGATGAGCAGCATGGCCGCCGGGAGCCGCTTGTCGCCGCGCGCGCGGAGCGCCCCGACGCCGTCGCGCACGATGGCGACGGCCATGACGGCGAACAGGAGCGGCGCGAGCACACCGCCGTAGGTGGCCCACTTGAGCCACAGGTTGTGAATCTCGATGTGCTCGCCCACGGGCGTCACGATCATGACCTGCTCGAGGCCGTGGCCGTGGAAGGGCCGTCTCGCGATCATGTCGAGGGCGGTCTCGTAGCCCTGGATGCGGCCGGTGCTGAATGCCTCCAGGCCGGTGACTCCCTCCCAGTAATCGTCCGCCGCGTGGGTGGGATCGGCAAGCAGGCGATCCAGGGACAGGTGCCGGGAATACGTGTCCCGGGAAAGGACGACGCCCCCGGCGATGAGGAGCCCGGCCAGCAGGGAGAGCGCCACCCACCGCGACCCGCTCAGGATGAGGCCCACCGTGATGACCGCGATCAGCGAGCCGAGGAGCCCCGTGCGCCCGCCGCTGACGAACTGGCTGGCCACGAGGAGCGCCGCCACGACGCCGACGAGTGCCAGACGGCGCCAGCCGCGCGAGTCCGCCATGGGCAGCAGCGCGAGCGGCAGGAAAAACGCCAGCGAGATCGACCAGCTCGTCGGCTTGATGCCGAAGCCGTGGATCCCCAGGCGCCCCTGATCGAGCGGCGACGTTCCGTACACCGCCCAGAGCAGCAGCGTCTCCGCCAGCGCGACCGCCGCCAGCGCGGTCATGATCCCGATCGCCCGCACGAGGACGAGCCGAACGTCCTCCCCTTCGCGCGCCAGCCGGTAGAAGCACCAGAAGAAGAGGGCGGTCAGCGCGATGTCCTTGAGGAAGGTGAGGACCATCGCCGATTCCCGCGCCTGCACCAGCCCCGGCGTCGAAAGCGCGAAGAGGCCGAGGAACGCGGCCGGCCCCAGCCAGCCCCCCGGCAGCCGCAGCCGGCGCTCCAGCAGCGGCGGGAGCAGCACGATCACCAGCCCCCCGCCCAGCAGCGCGCCCTTCACCAGCCGCAGCAGCTCGCCGTCCACGCCCGGCAGCTGGTAGACCGGCGCCAGCCCCAGGTAGACGCTGAGCAGCCATCCGCCCGCCCCGGCGGTGAGGAAGGGGCGCACGGCGAAGACCGCGGGCGCCGCCCGAAGCCGGCCCTGGAGCGCGACGTTAGCCATGCGTCAGCTCCGCGAGCGCCCGCCGCAGGGCCTCCGGCTCGTCGATGGAGGCGTACACGCGGGCCGGGAGCGCGGCCATGTTCGCGCGCCATCGCCCCCAGTGCTCCGCCGTCGCGCCGAGGATGCGGGCGGCGGCTTCGTCCGCATCCGCCTCCGGCAACTCGAGGCCGATGCCGTGCCGCCGCACGGGCGCGGCGTCGTCGCTGCCGGCGCGCACGATCAGCGGCGTGCGGAAGAGGCACGCCTCGTAGAAGCGGTTCGTGCGCGCCCAGCCGGCGGGAATCTCCGGCGGGTTGCAGGCCATCACCGCGTCCACGCTCCCGTAGAGCGCGGGCAGATCGTCGGGATAGCGGTAGGCCCCTCGGAAATCGATGCGCGGGTTCCCCGCGATCCGGCGGGAGAGCGTGCGCGCCGCCTGCGGGCCCTCCCCCAGCCAGGTCGGCGCCCCGGCGAGGACGGCGCGAACGCGGTCGGGCGCGGCGGCGGTCAGCGACTCCAGCACGCGCATCGTCCACTCGTCCCGCAGCGCGCCGAACCAGCCGATGCGGATGGCCCCGTCCGCGGGAGCGTCCGCATCGGGGACGGCGCTCCGCGCCGCTTCCGCGAAGGCGGCATCGACCTTGTTCTCGATGATGAGGTCGGGCGTCGTCACGCCCAGCCAGTCGCGGTAGTAGGGCAGGTAGCCCGCGGTGGTGAGGACGAGCAGGGCGCAGCGCTCCGCCGCCAGCCGCTCCGCGCCGCGCACGGCGCGCCCCGCCCAGCCGTCCGCCACCTGGATGCGCATCACGTCCGCGACCTCGAGGATGACGGGCCTCTTCATTCCCGCGCCGGCCAGCAGCGCGAGGATGGCTAAATCGGGTCCGAAGGCGTAGACGGCGTCGTGGCGGCGGATCATGGCCCGCACCGCGCGCGCCGCGCCCAGCAGCCGCGGGATGCGCGCGGCGTAGCGCCCGCGGCGGATGCGCCCCAGCGACGTCACGGGGCACTCCGGCGCCTGCCCCGACCCGGCGCGATCATCCCGCGCGAAGGCCGCCGCCTCCACCGCGCATCCGGCCTCGCGCAGCATGGCCACGCGCCTGGCGATGCGCGTGTCGTCCATGCGCGGCAGCAGGCAGAGAACGGAGGCGCCCATCCGCGCGCAAGCTTAACGGATCATCGGGCAAGGGGTCAGGCCCGCTCCGCCACGGCGTGGAGCGTCTGGTCGAAGGTCTTGATCGCGCGCACGCCGCGGCGGCGGCAGCTCGCGAGATGGCAGAGATCGCGGGCCTGCAGCGTCGGGTGCCGCTCGCGGAGCCGCAGGGCGAGCATGACGTCCCCGCTCTCCAGCGGCCACACGTCCGCCGTTGAGCGCGAGACGAGCGCCAGCGCCGCTTCCAGCGTTTCCCGCCGCATGCGGGCGAGGTACGCATGCGCCAGCTCCTGCAGCACCTCCGCCGAGGTGACGAGGGGCGTTCGGGCATGCGCGGCGTCGGTGAAGAAGGCGCGGGCGGGATCCCGCAAGGGATGATCCCGCCCGACCGCGTACATGAAGACGTTGGTGTCGACGAATATCACGCCTCCGCGGCCCCGCGGCTCCGCGACTCGTCGATGGCGCGCAGGTGCTCATCCCAGTCGGGCTCGCGCCCGTCGCCCGCCAGCGCGTCGCACTCGCGGAAGAACGCATCGAGCTCCGCCGCCGACGCGAACGGCCTGGCGCGCCGCGCCTCGAACCGGTCGCACGCGGCGGCCCGCATCCAGGCGCTGAAGGACACGCCCTCCCGCCGCGCCTCATGGGTGAAGCGGGCGCGATCCTCGTCGGACATCACGAGCTGAACCCTGGCCATGGCGGTACCCTCCCGTAGTGTGTAGGAAGATTACACACCCGCGCTCGGTGGCGCAAGCCGCTCATGGGGCGCGCCCGCCGGTTGGGGCGCTGGTGGGCGATACTGGACTCGAACCAGTGGCCTCGTCGGTGTGAACGACGCGCTCTAACCATCTGAGCTAACCGCCCGCCCGTGCGCCCATGAGTCTAGGGCAGCGGCGCGCGAACCGCCACTCTCCCGCCGGGGCGTTGAAGATGACGGCGCGTGGCCCGATAATGGGGGCGGGCCGAAGTGGCGGAACCGGCAGACGCGCTACGTTCAGGGCGTAGTGCCCCTTGTGGGCGTGTGAGTTCAAATCTCACCTTCGGCACCAGCGCCCTCGTGCGCCAGTAGCTCAGTGGAGAGAGCGCTACCCTGCGGAGGTAGAGGTCAGAGGTTCGAATCCTCTCTGGCGTACCATTCCCCCATGACCGACCCCCATCCGCCCGTGGCCGCGCCGCTCGCCGTGCGCGCCATCGCCACCCCCGTCGGCGCGCTCACCGTGGCCGCCTCCGGGGCGGGCGTGCGCGCCGTGCTCTGGGGACGCGAGGACGCGCCCGCCGCCTCCGCCGAAATCGGCGCGGCGGGCGAGCGCGCCGCGGACTGGCTCGAACGGGCCCTGCGCGAGCTGGACGAGTACTTTCGCGGGGAACGCCGCCGCTTCGATGTGGCGCTCGACCTGCGCGGCAGCGCCTTCCAGCGGCTCGTGTGGGACGCGCTCACGGACATCCCCCACGGGGAGACGCGCACCTACGGGGCCATCGCCGCGCGCATCGGGCGGCCCGCCGCCGCCCGCGCCGTGGGCGCCGCCACGGGGCGCAATCCCGCCCCCGTGATCGTGCCCTGCCACCGCGTGGTGGGGGCCAACGGCGCGCTCACGGGCTTCGCCGGGGGCATCGGAACGAAGCGCGCCCTGCTGGCCCTCGAGTCGGACGCGGCGGGCAGCGGACGGCTGCTCTGATGGGCCGCCGCAAGGGACGCAGGCGCCGCCGCCCGCGCGACGACGGCAGCGTGGGCGCGGAGGCCCTGCGCCGCTCCAGCGCGCGCATCCGTCGCCGCGCCCGCGACTTCCCCGACCTTCCGCCCGATGCCGTCTGGCCCGATCCGGTCCGGCCCGAAGCCGATCCGCGCGACCTGCTTGGCCGCCTGCGCGACGGCGACGGGGACGGGCCCCGCGTCCGCGCGCGGCTGGTCTGCGGCGGGTGCCGCGAGTTCATCCCCGACGACGACGCCGGACGCGGCCGCTGCCTCCATCCGGGCAGCGGCGTGCTCTCGCCCTGGCCGGACACGGAGGCCTGCCAGTTCCACGCGGCGCGCCGCCGCTAGGATCCGACTCCAGTCTTACATAAATTCTTCTCGTCGATATCCTCTCGTCAATATCCTGTAGGATAGAAGGTATTTTTGCACAAGATATTGACAGTCTTTGATCGATCCCTAAAATAGCCACTCACTGGCGTAACCGTTTACGCGCGTTCACCATTGCGAAGCCGAAGGATTCCGATGCGCTGTCCCTTCTGCCGCTCCGACGACTCCCGCGTGACGGACAGCCGCGGCACGGACAACGCCGTGCGCCGCCGCCGCGAATGCGCCAGCTGCGGCGAGCGCTTCACCACGCTCGAAACGGTGCAGCGCTCCACCATCCAGGTGGCCAAGAAGGACGGCCGCCGCGAGGAGTTCGACCGCGAGAAGCTGCTCGCCGGGCTGCGCGCGGCCTGCGCCAAGCGCGCCGTCTCCGCGGGCAGCCTCGACGCCGTCGCCGCCGACATCGAGGCGCGCCTCGCCCGCGACTGGCGCCCCGAAGCCCCCTCCGCCGTCATCGGCGAGCTGGCCATGGACGCCCTGCGCCGCATCGACCACATCGCCTACATCCGCTTCGCCTCCGTCTACCGCGCCTTCACGGACCTCGACTCGCTCAGGGACGCGCTGCTGGCGCTGGACGAGGGGCGCGATCCCTCGCTCGACGAGCGCACGCTCCAGCTGGCCCTGCTGGGCGACGGGAAGCCGTCGCCGGACGATGCACCCGTCCCGCTCGTGCGGTCGGTGGGCTAGCGGGATGCCACTCCGAACTTCCGGCGAACGGACCGCGCCCCGCCGCTGTCCAGGAGGCACGCAGCCATGGTCACCACGTCCGAACCCGCTCCCGAAAGCGCCCTCGCCGGATTCACGCCCGTTCCCCTCGCGGAGAACGCGGTGGTGGTCATGGAGCGCCGCATCGTCGCGCGCGACGACGCGGGCAATCCCGTGGAGACGCCCGACGAGTGCTTCCGCCGCGTGGCGCGCAACCTCTCGAAGGCGGAGCTGGAGTTCGGGGGGACGGAGGACGACCGCGCCGCCGCCGAGGAGGACTTCTACCGGCTGCTGGCCTCGCTCGAGTTCCTGCCGAACTCGCCCACGCTGGTGAACGCGGGGCGCGAGCTGCAGCAGCTCTCCGCCTGTTTCGTGCTGCCCGTGCCCGATTCCATCGACGGCATCTTCAAGGCCATCCGCGACACCGCCGTCATCCACAAGTCGGGCGGGGGCACGGGCTTCGCCTTCTCGCGGCTGCGCCCCGCCCACGACCGCGTGCGCAGCACCATGGGCGTGGCCAGCGGCCCCGTCTCCTTCATGACCGTCTTCGACGCCGCCACCGAGGCGGTCAAGCAGGGCGGCACCCGCCGTGGCGCCAACATGGGCATCCTGCGCGTCGACCACCCCGACATCGACCAGTTCATCGCCATGAAGGCGGACATGACCACGCTCACCAACTTCAACATCAGCGTGGCCGTCACCGACGCCTTCATGGAGGCGCTGGACGCGGGCGGCGAGTACGACCTCATCAACCCCATGTCGGGCGAGGCGGTGGCGCGGCGCGACGCCCGCGAGGTCTGGCGGACGCTGGTCGCGCACGCCTGGCGGAACGGCGACCCCGGCGTCGTCTTCATCGACCGCATCAACGACGGGCGCGCCAACCCCGTGCCCGCGCGCGGCCCCATCGAGTCCACCAACCCCTGCGGCGAGCAGCCCCTCTACGCCTACGACTCCTGCAACCTCGGCTCCCTCAACCTCGCGCGCTTCACCGCCGGGGCGCCGGACGCGCGCGCCATCGACTTCGAGCGCCTGGGCGCCGCCGTGCACCGCTGCGTGCGCCTGCTCGACAACGTGATCGAGATGAACCAGTACCCCATCGCGGAGATCGGGGAGACCTCGCGCGCCATCCGCCGCATCGGGCTGGGGGTCATGGGCTGGGCCGACCTGCTGCTCGACCTGCGCGTCCCCTACGACTCCGAGCAGGCGCTCTCGCTGGCGCGCGAGGTGATGGGCTTCATCCAGCGCGAGGCCGACGACGCCTCCGCCCGCCTGGCCGCCCTGCGCGGCCCCTTCCCCGAATGGGCGCAATCGATCTACGGCCCGGGCGGGACCGAGGGGCCCCGTCCCATGCGCAACGCCACGCGCACCACCATCGCGCCCACGGGCACGCTCAGCATCATCGCCAACTGCTCCGGCGGCGTGGAGCCCGTCTTCGCCCTCGCCTTCGTGCGCTCCCACTACCTGGACCGGGACGACCCCTCCAGGCGCACCGAGCTGAACGAGGTGAACGAGCACTTCGAGCGCGTGGCCCGCGAGGAGGGCTTCCACGGCGACGAACTCATCGACTTCCTCGCCCGCGGGGGGCGGCTCGCCGAACGCGCCGAGGTTCCCGACTGGGTGAAGGACGTGTTCGTGACCGCCCACGACATCGCTCCCGAAGCGCACGTGCGCATGCAGGCGGCCTTCCAGGACGCCACCGACAACGCCGTCTCCAAGACGATCAACTTCCCCAACGAGGCCACCGCCGAGGACGTGGCGCGCGCCTACCGGCTGGCTTGGGACACGGGCTGCAAGGGCATCACCATCTACCGCGACGGCTCGCGCGACCTGCAGGTGCTGAAGCACGCGGGCGAGGGCGCGGACGAAGCCGCCGCCGCCGAGGCCGTGGCCGCCGCCGAGGCGCTCGTGGCCGAGCGCGGCCATCCCGTGCGCCGCCGCCTGCCCGACGAGCGCCGCTCCATCACGCACAAGTTCCGCGTGGGCGAGCTGGAGGGCTACATGACCGTCGGCCTCTTCGAGGACGGCGCCCCGGGCGAGCTCTTCGTGAACGTGAGCAAGCAGGGCTCCACGGTCATGGCGCTCATGGACACGATGGCCATGCTCACCAGCTACGCGCTCCAGTTCGGCGTGCCCGTCTCCGTGCTGGCGAGCAAGCTGCAGGGCAGCCGCTTCGAGCCCAGCGGCCCCACCGGCAACCCCCGCATCCCCATCGCCACCAGCATCATCGACTACATCTTCCGCTGGCTGGAGCTGAAGTTCGGCGAGCGCGAGGCGGGCGCGCAGCCCGCCCTCATCAACCCCGACGAGGTGGTCGCCAGCAGCGGCGTGGACGAGCCCGCCCTGGCCCACGGCGACATGGTCGCCAGCGGCGTGGGCTGCCCCGACTGCGGCGCCGTCCTCTACTACGGCGAGGGCTGCCTGCTCTGCCGCGGCTGCGGCTACAACAAGTGCGGCTAGCCGCGCCCGTGCCCCGCCGGCGCGGGTAGAATCGCGGACATGAGCGCGCCCGCGTCCGCGCCGGACATCGCCGGACGCCTCGCGCGCCTGCGCGAGCGCATCGACGCCGCCTGCGCGCGCGCGGGCCGCGATCCCGCCGCCGTCGCCATCGTCGCCGTCGGCAAGGGGCATCCCGCCGCCGCCGTGCGCGAGGCCTTCGCGGCGGGCGTCGCCCACTTCGGCGAGAACCGCGTGCAGGAGGCGCTGCCCAAGATCGAGGCGGCGCGCGCCGCGGGCGTGGAGGCCCGCTGGCACTTCGTGGGCGCCCTGCAGTCCAACAAGGCGCGCGCCGCCGCCGGGGCCTTCGACGCCGTCCACTCCGTCGATTCGGCGCGGATGCTGGCGCGGCTCGACGCCGTCGCGCCCGCGCCCCGCGACGTGTTCCTGCAGGTCAACGTCGCGGGCGAGGCGCAAAAGGGCGGCGTCCCGCCCGAGGACCTGGGCGCGCTCGTGGAGGCCGCGCGCGCCTGCGCGAACCTGCGCCCGCGCGGCCTCATGACGATCGCGCCCCTCTCCCGCGACGCGGAGCGGGCCCGCCCCGTCTTCCGCGCCTTGCGCGCCCTCGCCGAACGCCACGGCCTGCCCGACCTCTCCATGGGCATGAGCGACGACCTCGAGGCGGCCGTCGAGGAGGGGGCCACCTTCGTGCGCGTCGGGCGCGCCCTCTTCGGGGAGCGCGAACCGTGAGGGTCGCCATCGTGGGCGGCGGCGTCATGGGCGAGGCCATCCTCGCGGGCGCGCTCGCGCGCGGCGTGCTCACGCCCGACGCCACGACCGTCGTCGAGCTGCTGCCCGAACGGCGCGCGGCGCTGGCCGAACGCCACGGCGTGGCCGCCGTCGCGGACGCCGCCGCCGCCCTGCCCGGCGCGGGCCTCGTGCTGCTGGCGGTCAAGCCGGGCGAGTTCGCGCGCATCTCCGGCCCCCTCGACGCCGGGGCGCTGCTGATGTCGGTCATGGCGGGCGTGCCCATCGCCGCGCTGGCCGCGCACTTCGGCCACGACCGCATCGCCCGCGTCATGCCCAACACGCCCGCCGCCGTGAACGAGGGCATGAGCGTGTGGACGGCCACGGCGGCGGTGGACGCGGCCCAGCGCGAGACCGTGCGCGCCCTGCTGGGGGCCGTCGGGCGCGAGCTGGAAGTGGCCGGGGAGGCCGCGCTCGACATGGCCACCGCCCTCAGCGGCAGCGGCCCCGGCTACGTCTTCCTCTTCATCGAGGCGCTGACGGACGCGGGCGAGGCCATCGGCCTGACGCGCGAACAGGCCCGCGAACTCACGCTGCGGACGCTGGCCGGGTCCGCCGCCCAGGCCCTGCGGGGCGAGCATTCGCCCGCCGAGCTGCGCGAGCGCGTGACCTCGCCCGGGGGCACCACGGCGGCGGGCCTGCGCGAGCTGGAGCGGGGCGGCTTCCGCGAGCTGCTGGCGTCCTGCGTGCGCGCCGCCCACGCCCGCGCGCGCGAACTGGGCGAGGGGCGCTGAGCCGTGAACGACCAGATTGCCGCCGTCTTCCGCGCCTTCCTCTACCTGCTCATCCTGGCCACGCTGGCGCGCGCCATCCTCAGCTGGTTCCCCATCTCGCCCTCCAACCCCTTCCTGCGCATCGTGCACCAGCTCACGGACCCGCTCATCGTGCCGCTGCGCCGCCGCCTGCCATCCATGGGCGGCTTCGACCTCAGCCCCCTGATCGTGATCGTCGTGCTCTACGCCATGATCTGGGTCGTGGGCCAGCTCCCCTGAGCCGCGTCAGACGACGACGTTGAGCAGCTTGCCCGGCACGTAGATCACGCGGCGCGGCGCGCTCCCGCCCGTGTGCCCCCGCACCCGCTCGCTGGCCAGCGCCAGTTCCAGCGCCTCGTCCTCGCCCGCCCCCGCGGGGAGCGTCAGCCGGTCGCGCACCTTGCCGTTCACCTGCACGGCAATCTCCACCGTCTCCTCCACGGCGAGCGCCTCGTCGAAGGCGGGCCAGGCCTGCCGGTGCACGCTGTAGGGCTTGCCGCGGCGCTCCCACAGCTCCTCGGCGACGTGCGGCGCGAAGGGGGCCGTCAGCAGCACGAGCGTCTCCACGGCGCGATCCCACTCCTCGCGCCCCACGCCGCCCGTCTCCCGCGCGCGCGCCAGCGCCGTCGTGAACTCCATCAGGCGCGCGATGGCGGTGTTGAAGCGGAAACCCTCGATGTCTTCGGTCACGTCGCGCACGGCGCGCGGGGCGGCGGCGCGCAGGGCGCGCTCCGTTTCGGCGTCGGGCGCGCCGTCGGGGGGTTCGCCCGCGGCCACGCTCCAGAGCCGGTTGAGCCAGCGCACGATGCCGGGCATGCCGCTGGGGTTGTAGGGGCCGCCCTGGTCCCACGGGCCGATGAACATGAGCTGGCAGCGGAAGGCGTCGGCCCCGTGGCGCTCCACCTGCTCGTCGGGCGCGACCACGTTGCCGCGGCTCTTGGACATGCGGTTGCCGTCGGGCCCCACGATCACGCCCTGGTTGAACAGCCGCCGCATGGGCTCGTCGCCCTCCACGATGCCCGCGTCGCGCGCCGCCTTCCAGAAGAAGCGCGTGTAGAGCAGGTGCATGACGGCGTGCTCGGCCCCGCCCGTGTACAGGTCCACCGGCAGCCAGCGCCGCGCCGCCTCGCGCGAAAAGGGGCGCTCCGCGTTGCGCGGGTCGATGTAGCGCATCTGGTACCAGCTCGAGCACATGAAGGTGTCGAGCGTGTCCGTCTCGCGCCGCGCCTGCCCCCCGCACGCCGGGCAGGCCACGTTCACCCACTCCGCGATGCGCGTGAGGGGCGACTGCCCCGTCGGTTCGAAGCGCGCCTCCTCCGGCAGGAGCACGGGCAGGTCGGTCTCGGGCACGGGCACGACGCCGCAGGTTTCGCAATGGATCATGGGGATGGGCGCGCCCCAGTAGCGCTGGCGCGAGATGAGCCAGTCGCGCAGGCGGTAGGTGACGGCGCGCTCGCCCAGCCCCTCCCGCTCGGCGTGGGCCACGACGGCCTCGATGGCATCGGCGGCGGGCGTGCCGTCGAAGGGCCCGGAGTTGATCATGGCGCGGCCCTCCGTGAAGGCCGCCGCCAGGGGCGCGTCCGTGTCGATGGTTTCGTGGTCGAACACGGGAACCACGTCGAGGCCGTGCGCGCGGGCGAAGGCGAAATCGCGCTCGTCGTGCGCGGGCACGGCCATGATCGCGCCCGTGCCGTAGGTCGCGATCACGTAGTCCGCGATCCAGACGGGGATGCGCGCGCCGGTGAAGGGGTTGATGGCGTACGCGCCCGTGAAGGCGCCCGCCTTCGGACGCTCCGCGGAGAGGCGCTCGACCTCCGGCGTGCGCGCCGTGGCGGCCACGCAGGCCTCCACCTCCGCGCGCCGCTCCGCCGTCGTGATGCGCTCCACCAGCGGGTGTTCGGGCGCGAGCACCATGAAGGTGGCCCCGTACACGGTGTCCGGGCGCGTGGTGAAGACCGTGAGCGGCTCGTCCGCGCCCGCCGCCTCCACGGGGAAGCGCAGGTTCGCGCCCCCGGAGCGCCCGATCCAGTTGCGCTGCATGGTGGCGATGCGCTCCGGCCAGTCCATGCCCCCGAAATCGAGCAGCTCCTCGGCGTAGGCCGTGATGCGGAAGAACCACTGCGTGAGGAAGCGGCGCTCCACCGCGTCGTCGGAGCGCTCGCAGCGCCCGTCCAGCACCTGCTCGTTGGCGAGCACGGTGCGGCAGCCCGGGCACCAGTTGGCGGCGGCTTCGGCGCGATAGGCCAGCCCCCGCTCGTACAGCTTCAGGAACCACCACTGCGTCCAGCGGTAGTAGTCGGGGTCGCAGGTGACGATCTCGCGTTCCCAGTCGAAGCTCGCGCCCATCGTGCGCAGCTGCTCGCGCATGCGCTCGATGTTGCCGTACGTCCAGCGGCGGGGGTCCTCGCCGCGGCTGATGGCGGCGTTCTCGGCGGGCAGCCCGAAGGCGTCGAAGCCGATGGGGAAGAGCACGTTGCGCCCGCGCATGCGCTGGAAGCGGGCGGCGGCGTCGCTCGGCGCCATGGCGTACCAATGGCCCGTGTGCAGGTCCCCCGAGGGGTAGGGGAACATGGTGAGCGCGTACCAGGCGGGCCGCCCGTCGTCGTCGTCGGGGGCGTGGTCGATGCGGTCCGCCCGCCAGCGCTCGCGCCACTTCGGCTCGATCGCGTGCGGGTCGTATCGGTCGGGCATGGGGCTACCTCGTCGCTCGCGCGGGTTCCACCGGACGGGCGGGCGCGCCGCCGTCGGGGAAGGGCGTGGGGGAAAGGGAGGACGGCCTCGCCGGCTACGCGCCGCGAGGCCGGGGAAGAGCGAGCAACGTGCCCGTCCGCGCCGGTCGCCTCGTCGTCATCGCCCCCATCGTAGCGGGGCGCGCGCTTGCGATCATCCCGCCGGACGCCGCCGGTAGTGGGCCGCGAAGAGCGTCTCGAATTCGCGCGCGGGGGAGCAGACGCGGCAGGTGAGGTACCAGACCCAGACGGTGTCGGGGTCGCGCCCGTAGCGTTCGCGCGCGAGCCGCTTCGTCTCCGCCATGAGCGCGCGCATGCGGCCCCAGGGCGCGGGAACGAGGCGCGTCCAGGCGACGCCGCCGGGCGCCACCAGGCCGCGCCCCGAGGCGTCGGCGTCCTCCACCTCCAGCAGGGCCGTGCGCCGCAGCCGCCCGGGCCCCAGCAGCAGCATGGCGTCCTCTGGCACGGTTCCCGCCGCCTCCGCGCGCTCCATCAGCTTGCGCCGCTGCCGCCAGAAACGCAGGGGCGCGCCCAGGAACACGGGCATGACGATGCGCGCGAAGACGATGTCGCTCCAGTCGCTCTCCACCTCGTGCCACTCGTCGCGGTCGAGCCGCGGGCAGTCGCAGGATTCCGGCTCCGGCGCGGGCCGTGCGCCGCCGCCGTCCACGGGCACGCGGCGGCGTTCCCCGGCCACGGCGGCGCTCAGGCCGCGCCCGCGCGCACGGCCTCGGCCAGTTCGGGGCGCTCGCGCAGCGTGGCCGCGGAGATGACGGCGAAGGAGTCGGGGCGCTCGCCGCGCGCCGCCAGCGCCGCCAGCCACGCCGCGCCCGCGAGGCTCGCCGCCCGCGCGCGGAACTCGTCGCCGTCGTCCGCGCCCGCGGCGCGCGCCAGTTCGGCGGCGGCGGCGTGCTGCAGCAGCACGGCCACCTCGCGGTCGGGGCGGCCGGGCCGCACGATGGCGAAGTCGGCCTGCGTGCCGCCCCACAGCTCGCCCCCCTCGCCGGGCCCCTGGTAGCGGATGGAGGGGGAGGCGTCCGCCGTCGCCGCGCTCACGGGCTTCCCTCCCCGATGGCGTCCGCGGGCCGCGCGATGTCCAGCGCGCGCGGCAGCTGATCCAGCAACTGCCGCCGCGCCTGCACGCGCGTCTGCAGCCCCCAGATGTCGATGAAGCCCTCGGACGATCCCTGGTCGAAGGCGTCCTCGCGGTCGTAGGTGGCGAGGGCGCGGTCGTAGAGCGAGGCATCCGCGCGCCGCCCCGTGACCGTGATCGCCCCCTGCCGCAGCCGCAGCCGCGCCTCGCCGCTCACGTGGCGCTGCGTGCTGGCCATGTAGGCGGCGATGTCCTGATGGTGGGCGCTGAACCAGAGGCCGTCGTAGATGAGTTCGGCGTACTCGGCGGCGAGACGGCGCTTGAGACGCAGCTGGCTCCGCGAGAGCGTCAGCGTCTCCAGCGCGCGGTGGGCGGCGTGCAGCGCGAGCGCCGCCGGAGCCTCGTAGATTTCGCGGCTCTTGATGCCCACGAGGCGGTCCTCGACGTGGTCCACGCGGCCCACGCCGTGCTCGCCGCCCAGCGCGTTCAGGCGCTCCACGAGGGCCACGGGGGCGAGCGCCTCGCCGTCGATGGCCGCGGGCATGCCGCGCTCGAAGGCGACGGTCAGCTCCGCGCCGTCGGGGGACGCGTCGGCGGGGGCGCGCGTCCAGGCGAAGGCGGACGGCGGCGGCTCCGCCCAGGGATCCTCGAGCGCGCCCGCCTCCACGCTGCGGCCCCAGATGTTCTCGTCGATGCTGAAGGAGCCCTTCGCCTCCCACGCGATGGCCACGCCGTGCTCGCGCAGGTAGTCGATCTCGGCCTCGCGCGACATGGCCTCCTCGCGCGCGGGCGCGACGATGGCGAGGGACGGATCGAGCGTGCGGATGCCCACGTCGAAGCGCACCTGGTCGTTGCCCTTGCCCGTGCAGCCGTGGGCCACGGCCACGGCCCCCTCCTCGCGGGCAGCGTCCACGAGCAGCTTGGCCATGAGCGGCCGGGCGAGGGCGGTGGCGAGGGGATAGACGTCCTGGTAGAGGGCCCCGGCGGCGAGCGCGGGGAAGGCGAAGTGGCGCAGGAAATCCTCGCGCGCGTCCACCACGACCACGCGCGCCGCGCCCGCCGCCAGCCCGCGCTCCTCCAGCACGGCCTGCTCGCGGCTCATGCCCACGTCCACGTTGAGCGCGACCACGTCGTAGCCGCGCTCCTTCGTGAGCCAGGTGATGGCCGCGGTGGTATCGAGTCCGCCGCTGTAGGCGAGCACCAGCGCCGGCAACGCGCGCCTCCCGTCCGTTTCCCCACAGGGTAGCGCGCCCGCCGCTAGACGGCGCGGCGCAGGAACGCCCAGGCGGCCACGGTGCCCGCCAGCGCGAGCGCCAGCAGGGCGATGGCGGCGGCGCTCACCGGCGCGGGCAGCGCCCCCATGAGGGCGAAGGGCGCGAAGGCCAGCCCCAGCGCCGCGCCCGCCGTTCCGCCCAGCACGAGCGCGCCGGAGGGCGACACGGGGCCGTCCGCCGCGCGCGCCGCCAGCAGGCAGCGCACGCCCCAGCCCACGCAGGCCGCCGTCGCCAGCGTGCCCGCCACGAGCAGCGCGCCGCTCACGACGTCGCCCATCGAATCGCCTCCTCGAGGATGTCGCAGGCGCGGTCGATCTCGCCGTCCTCCACGATCAGCGGGGGCATGAGGCGGATGCGGTCGGGGCGCACGTTGTTCACGAGCAGGCCGCGCTCGCGGCAGGCGGCCACCACGTCCGGCGCGACCTCGGCGGAGAGGCTCACGGCCAGCAGCAGGCCGCGTCCGCGTACCTCCGTGACGGCGGGCAGGCGGTCCTCCATCGCGCGCAGGCGCGCCGTCAGCCGTTCCGACGCGCGCCGCGCCGCGCCCAGCACGTCGTTGTCGAGGATGTGGCGCAGCACCGCCGCGCCCGCCGCCGCCGTCACCGGGTTCGCGCCGAAGGTGGTGCCGTGGTCGCCGGGCACGAGGTGGCCGGCGAGCGCCTCGCGCGCCAGCACGGCGCCGATGGGCAGCCCCCCGGCCAGCCCCTTGGCCACGCACATGACGTCCGGCTCCACGCCCTCCCGTTCGTGCGCCCAGAGGGCGCCCGTGCGGCCCACGCCAGTCTGGATTTCGTCGAGGATGAGGAGCAGACCGCGCTCGTCGCACCAGTCGCGCACGCCGCGCAGGTAGCCGTCGGCGGGCTCGTTCACGCCGCCCTCGCCCTGCACCGGCTCCATGAGCACGGCCACCGTGCCCTCGTCGGTGACGGCGCGCAGGGCGTCGAGGTCGTTCCAGGGCACGTGCCGGAAGCCGGGCGGCATGGGCGCGAAGGGCTCGCGGTAGCGGGCCGTGCCCGTGGCCGCCAGCGCCCCCAGGCTGCGCCCGTGGAAGCCGTCCTCCATGGCGATCACGCCGTGCGCCCCGCCGCGCTCGTCGTGCCCGTAGCGGCGCGCCAGCTTGATCGCCGCCTCCACCGCCTCCGCGCCGGAGTTGCAGAAGAACACGCGGTCCAGCGGCGAATGCTCCACCAGCAGCCGCGCCAGCTCGATCATGGGCGTCGTGTAGTAGAGGTTGGAGACGTGCACGAGCCGCTCCGCCTGTTCGGCCACGGCCTTCGTCACGGCGGGATGGGCGTGGCCCAGCGCCGTCACCGCCAGCCCGCCCACGAAGTCCAGGTACTCCTTGCCGTCCACGTCCCGGACGCGCGTGCCCTCGCCCCGCTCGATCACGATGGGCTGGCGTCCGTAGTTCTGGAAGAGGTACCGCCGCTCGAGGTCGATCCAGTCGGTCATGGCGCATGGCTCCCCGGCGCGGGCGCTCCCGCGTCCCCGCGATTCTATCGCCGCGCGCCCTCACGCGGGCGGGAAATGCGTGCCGCTCCGCTCGCGGCGGGGCAGCGCGTCCGCCGCGATGATGCGGCTGGGCAGGCCCAGCGCGGCGGCGCGCAGGCAGGCGTCCGTCTTCGGGATCATGCCGCCCGCGATGACGCCCCGTTCGCGCAGTTCGCGCGCGCCGGCCGCGTCCAGTTCGGGCAGGATCGCGCCGTGCGCGCCGCGCACGCCCTCCACGTCGGTGAGGAAGACGAGTTCGCGCGCGCCCGCCGCCCGCGCGATCCAGATGGCGGCCTCGTCCGCGTTCACGTTCACGAGCTCGTCGCGCTCCCCGCCGGGGACGACGCCCACGGGGCTGACGACGGGCGTGAGGCCCGCGTCGCGCAGGGCGAGCACGGCGTCCGCGTTGGCCCGCACGGGGGCGCCCACGAAGCCCAGTTCGGGCCGCGCCCGCTCGCATTCGAGCATGCGCGCGGCGGCCCCGGAGAGGCCCGCGGCGCGCGCCCCGGCGGCGTTCAGCGCGGCCACGATGCGCGCGTTCACGAGGCCCGCGAAGACGGCCACGACCACGGGCAGGGCGCGCTCGTCGGTGACGCGCAGGCCGTCCACGAAGCGGCTCTCGATGCCCAGGGCGTCGAGCCAGCGCCCCGCCTCCGCGCCGCCGCCGTGCACGACCACGGGGCGCGCGCCCGCGCGGTCGAGCGCGGCGATGTCGCGGAACGCCGCCTCCGCGTCGCCGAGCGTGGCCCCGCCCACCTTCACGACGAGGGGGGCCGCGCCGCTCACGTCGTGTAGTCGGCGTTGATGCGGACGTAGCCGTCGCCCAGGTCGCAGGTCCAGCCCGTGGCGCTCGCCCCGCCCGCGCCCAACCCCACCTCGATGGCGACCTCCGCGCCCGCCATCGCGCGAGAGACCTCGCCCTCGTCGAAGGGCACGGGTTCGCAATGCTCGAAGAGGCGGTGGCCGCAGACGGCCACGGTCACGGCCTCCTCCACGATGGCCGCGTCGGAGCGCCCGATGACGCCGGCGATGCGGCCCCAGTTGGGGTCGGCCCCGTGCACCGCCGTCTTGACCAGCGGGGAGGTGCCGATTTCGCGCACGAGGCGCCGCGCCTCGGCCTCGCTGGCGGCCCCGCGCACGGTGATCTCGATGAGCTTCGTGGCGCCCTCGCCGTCCCGCGCGATGGCCTTCGCCAGGTGGATGCAGACGGCGTCGAGCGCCTCGCGGAACTCGCCGAAGCGCGCGTCGCCGGGCGCGATGGGATCGCCGCCCGCGGCCCCGTTGGCGAGCAGGATGACGGCGTCGCTGGGGCTCGTGTCGCCGTCCACCGTGATCAGGTTGAAGCTGCGGTCCGCCGCCTCCGCCAGCGCCGCCCGCAGCGGTTCGCGCGCGATGGGGGCGTCGGTGGCGAGGTAGGCGAGCATGGTGGCCATGTTCGGGTGGATCATGCCCGAGCCCTTGGCGCAGCCCCCCAGGACGTAGGGGCCGAAGCGCGCCGCCCCCTGCTTGGTCACGAGGTCGGTGGTGAGGATGGCGCGCGCGAAGGCGTCGCCGCCCGCCGCGTCTGCGCCCGTCTCGATGGCCGCGATGCCCGCCGCGACGCGCTCCATGTCCAGCGGGCGGCCGATGACGCCCGTGCTGCAGACGAACACGGCCTCGGGCGGCAGCCCCTCCCTGGCCGCCGCCAGCTCCGTCATGCGCCGGGCGTCGCGCATGCCCCGTTCGCCCGTGCTGGCGTTGGCGTTGCCGCTGTTCACCACCACCGCGCGCCCGAGCCCGCCCGCCAGCCGCTCGCGGTTCACGTCGATGCAGGCGGCGTGCAGGCGGTTGCGCGTGAACACGGCGGCGGCGGCGCAGGGCCGGTCCGAGACGAGCAGGCCGACGTCGGGCGCGCCGGATGTCTTGATGCCCGCGGAAGTCCCGCCCGCGCGGAAGCCCGCCGCGCTCGTGACGCCGCCGCCGGAGTCGAAGACGACGCTCACGGGTAGAGCGCGGGGCGGTCCAGCCCCGCCTCCCTCGGCAGCCCGAACATCAGGTTCATGTTCTCGATGGCGCTCCCCGCCGCGCCCTTCATCAGGTTGTCCAGCGCGCCGATGGCCACGAGCGCGCCGTTGCGCTCGTCCACCGCCGGATGCACGAGGCACACGTTGGCGCCGGTCGCGTGCTTCGTGTGCGGCGGCGTCCCGCTCACGATCGTGAAGGGCTCGCCCGCGTAGAAGTCGCGGTAGACCGCCAGCGCCTCGGCCTGCGTGACGGGGCGCGCGAGCGGCGCGTGGCAGGTGGCGTGGATGCCGCGCGTCATGGGCACGAGGTGGGGCGTGAAGGTGACGGCCACGGGCGGCCCCTCGCGCAGCCGCGACAACTCCCCCGCCATCTCCGGCTGGTGGTTGTGGTCGCCCACGCGGTAGGCCGACACGTCCTCGTTCACGTCGCTGTAGGAATGGCCGCCGCCGCTCCCGCGGCCCGCGCCGGAGATGCCGGACTTGGCGTCCACGAACGCGCGCGGCTCGATCAGCCCCGCCGCCACCGCGGGCGCGAGCGCGAGGATGGCGGCGGTCGGGTAGCAGCCCGGATTGGCCACCAGATCCGCCCCCGCGATGGCCTCCGCGTGCAGCTCGGCGAGGCCGTAGACGGCGCGGTCGAGCAGGTCGGGCGCGGGATGCGCGATGCCGTACCAGCGCTCGAACTCGGACGGGTCGCGCAGGCGGAAGTCGGCGGCGATGTCGACCACGCGCACGCCTTGCCGCACGAGCGGCGCGCAGGCCTCCGCGCTCGCGCCCGTGGGCAGCGCCGAGAAGACGACGTCGACCTCCGCCTCCAGCTCCGCCGTGACGGGGAAGTCGCCGTAGGCGGCGAGGTGGGGGAAGGCCTCGCCCAGCCGCGCGCCCGCCAGCGAGCGCCCCGTGGCCGCCGCCAGCTCGGCCCCCGGGTGGCCGAGCAGCAGGCGCGCGACCTCCATGCCCGCGAAGCCGGTGACGTTGATGACGCCCACGCGCACGGTCATGGCCGCATTCTCCCGCCTCGCGCGCCCCCGCGCCAGACGCGGGCGGGATAGGATGCGCGCCATGCCGCTCGACCTCACCTTCATCGGCACCGGCAACGCCTTCGCGCCGGGCGGCCTCTGCTGGAACGGCTTCGCGGCCAACGGGCGCTACCTCTTCGAGGCCCCGCCCTCCGCGCTCATGGCGCTCCACCGCGCGGGCATCGACCCGAACGCCATCGAGGCCGTCGTGCTCAGCCACCACCACGGCGACCACTTCCTCGGCCTGCCCTCGCTGCTGCTGCACTGGAAGCACCGCGGACGCGGCCGGCCCGTCGTCATCGCGGGGCCGCCGCGGACGGAGCGGCTCGCGCGCCTCATCGGCGAAACCGTCTACCCGGGCCTCTTCGAGGGCGGTTTCGGCGTGGAATGGCGCGAGCTGGCGGCGGGCGACTCCGCCCGGCTCGGCGACCTCGCCGTCGAGGCCGTGGCCGTCGAGCACGACGCGCGCCTTTCCCTCAACCTCGGCTACCGCGCCCGCCTCGACGGCGCCGCCTTCGCCTACACGGGCGACACGCGCCTCTGCGACGGCGTGCGCGACCTCGCCCGTGACGCCGGAACGCTGGTGGCCGAGTGCGCCTCCCGCGACGCCGCCATCCCCATCCACATGAACCTCGTGGACGACATCCCCGAGGTGCGCGCGGCCATGCCCGCGCACGCGCGCCTGCTGCTCACGCACGTCGAGCCGGACGTGGAGACGGACCTGCCGCGCACGACCGTGGCGCGCGATTTCGCCACCTACCGCTGCTAGCGCGCGGGCGCGTATACTCGCGGGCATGGCGCATCGGCTGCGCGGAGCGGCGGCCATCACCGGCCTCGGCATCACGCCCATGGGGCGCATCTACGGCAAGAGCGCGACCGACTTCGCCGTCGACGCCGTGCGCCTCGCCATCGCCGACGCGGGACTCCAGAAGTCCGAGGTCGACGGCCTCCTCATCAACGCGGGCATCACCGGCTTCCAGGGCACGGGCGTGGGGCTGCAGCTGCAGAACGCGCTCGGCATGGGCGGCCTGCGCCTGCTCAACCACATGAACGCGGCGGGCTCCACGGCGGCGCAGATGGTGCAGTACGCCACCATGGCCATCGACGCGGGCATGGCCACGCACGTGGTTTGCGTGTTCGCGGACGCCCCCCTGCGCGAGGGCGGCTCCGCCGCCGCGGCCTACGGCAACGCCGGACGCCGCGCCGGGCCGCGCGGCATCCTCGGGCTGGCCGCGGGCGCGGGGCAGTTCGGCGCGAACACCGCCTACGCCCTCGCCGCGCGCCGCCACATGGCCCTCTACGGCACCACGCAGAACCAGTTCGGCGCCGTGGCCGTGGCCGAGCGCGCCTGGGCCGTCATGAACCCGCGCGCCAAAATGCGCGACCCGCTCACGCTGGACGAGTACCACGCCTCGCGCTGGATCGTGGAGCCGCTCCACCTGCTCGACTGCTGCCTCGTCTCCAACGGGGCCGTGGCCGTCGTCGTGAGCCCGCCCGATCGCGCCGCCGCCATGCCCCGTCCCCCCGTCTACGTGTGGGGCATGGGGCAGGGCCACCCCGGCGACCGCCGCCACGCGGGCGACGCGCCGGAGACGGAGACGGGCGCGCGCCTGGCCGCCGAAACGGTCTTCCGCATGGCCGGCGTCGGCCCCGCCGACATCGACGTCTGCGAGGTCTACGACTGCTACACCTACACCGTCATCGTCACGCTCGAGGACTACGGCTTCTGCGCGAAGGGCGAGGGCGGCCCCTTCGTGGCCGACGGCAAGCTGGGGCCGGGCGGGGCGCTGCCCACGAACACCGGCGGCGGCCAGCTCTCCGCCTACTACATGTGGGGCATGACGCCGCTCAGCGAGGGCGTCATCCAGACCCGCGGCGAGGGCGGCGAGCGCCAGGCCCCGAAGCGCGACCTCGTGCTCGTCACCGGCAACGGCGGTGCCCTCAGCTACCACGCCTCCCTCATCCTCAGCCCCCACCGGAACTAGCATGGCCGATTCGCCGCCGCCCAAGCCCGTGTCCGAGCCGGACGAGCTGAGCGCGCCGTTCTTCGCTGCGGGCGCGGAGGGCCGCCTGCTGCTGGCCGTCTGCGACGCCTGCGGGGAGCCGCGCCTGCCCGCCTCCCCCGCCTGCCCCGCCTGCCTCGCCGAGGGCTTCAGCTGGCGCGAGGCCAGCGGCCGCGGGACCGTCCACACCTTCGCCGTCATGCACCAGCGCTACCACCCCGCCTGGGAGCCGGACCTGCCCTACAACATCGCCGTCGTCGAGCTGGACGAGGGGCCGCGCATGCCCGCCAACATCGTCGGCGCGGCCAACGACGAGCTGGCCGTGGGCATGGCCGTCGAGGTCGTGTGGCAGCGCGAGGGCGACGCGCCCGTGCCCCGCTTCCGGCCCGTGGCGCGCGCCTGAGCGCCGCCCGCCCCGTGTCCGCCCTCGGCGTCGTCCTCTGGACGGAGGACATCGGGGGCCTCGCGGCCTTCCTCGAGGCGGCGGCGGGCGCCACCGTGCGCGCGCGCCATCCCGGCTTCGCCGCGCTCGACGCGGGCGGCGGCGAAATCCTGCTCCACGCCGACGAGTCCCACCCCGGCCATCCCTGGCACGGGGCGCTGGCGGGCGAGGGCGTGGCCCGCGGCATCGGCGCGGAAGTGCGCGTGCGCGTGGACGACGTGGACGCCCGCCACGCGCGGGCGCTGGCCCTGGGCGGCGTGAGCATCCGCCCGCCGTACGGCGACGAGGGCGCGCGCGTCTGCCAGATCATGGGCCCCGACGGCTACTTCTTCACGCTCTGGGAGCCGCGCATCGGGCGCGGCGGCTAGCCCCTACCAGGCCGTCCAGCCGCCGTCCACGAGCAGCGTCTGGCCGGTCACGAAGTCGCTGGCGGCGCTGGCCAGGAAGATGGCCGCGCCCGCCAGCTCGTGGGGCTGGCCCCAGCGCCCCGCGGGCGTGCGCTCCGTGATGAAGGCCCGCCGCTCCGGGTCGTCGTAGAGCGGGCGCGTGAGTTCCGTCTCGAAGTAGGTGGGCGCGATGCCGTTCACCTGCACGCCCGCCGCCGCCCACTCCAGCGCCAGCACCTTCGTCAGCTGCTCGACGCCGCCCTTCGAGGAGGCGTACGCCGCCTGGTTGGGCAGGGCCACGCTGCCGAGGATGCTGGACACGTTGATCACCTTGCCCGACCCCTGCGCCACGAAATGCCCGCCCGCCGCGCGCGCGCCGTTGAAGCACCCCTTCAGGTTCGTGGCCAGCACGAACCCGAACTCGTCCGGCGTCAGCTCGAGGGCGGGCTTGCGCACGTTCACGCCCGCGTTGTTCACGAGGATGTCGAGGCGGCCCAGCCGCTCGACCGCGGCCCCGGCCATGGCCTCGCAGTCGTCGGGCGAGGTCACGTCCGCGGTGAAGGGCGCCGCGCGCCGTCCGAGGGCGCGGATCTCTTCGGCGAGGCGCTCCAGTTCGGCGGCGGTGCGGCTGGCGAGGAGCACGTCGGCCCCGGCGGCGGCCAGCGCCAGCGCCATCGTGCGCCCCAGCCCGCGCCCCGCGCCCGTGACGATGGCCACGCGCCCGCTCAGGTCGAACAGCCCCGTGCCGAGCAGCTCCGGGCGGTCGTCGGGCGCGCTCATTCGTAGCGCAGGGCCTCGGCCACGGCCACGCCCGCGGCCCCGCGCGAGGGGAACCAGGTCATGACCATGGAGGAGGCGAAGGCGATGCCGCAGATGATGGCCAGCTGCGCCCAGGGCACCGTGAAGCCCGCTTCCGCCGCCGCCTCGCCCATCGTGCCCGACGCGAACAGCACCCACGCGAAGGAGACGCCCATCACCAGCCCCATGACGATGCCGGAGAGGGCCACGAAGCCGGACTCGAAGAGGAAGCTGAGCGCCACCATGGAGCGCTGGTAGCCGATGGCGCGCAACATGCCGATCTGCTGGCGGCGCTCCACCACCGCGCGGAAGGCGATCACCCCCAGCGCCGCGATGCCCACGATCAGCCCCAGCCCCATGAAGCCCTGGAAGAGCCGCAGGAAGCCCGACGACTGCGCGCGCTGGTCGTCCAGCAGCTGGTCCAGCGACTCCGCCGAGGCCTGCACCAGCCCCGCCTCGATCGTCTTCGCGAAGGCGTCCTGGTCCGTGCCCGCCGCCGTCTTCAGGTAGAAGAGCTGCGTACCGGAATCGGGGAAGGCGTCCAGCAGCGTGTCCTGTCGCACGAGGATGCCCGGCCAGAACGTGTCGGCCATGTCGTCCAGCTGCGCGATCACGGTCACCGTGGTCTCGCGCTCCGTGCCGGGGTCGCGGAAGGTGAGCGCGAAGGGCTGGAAGCCGTCCGCCAGCGGCTCGATGCGCAGCACCTCGTCTCCCTGCGGATCGAACGGCCCCGTGCCCTGCGTGAGCGAGGCGGGGATGACGGCCAGGCCGGGATCGTCGGCGAGCGCCCGCCAGACGGCCCCGTCGCTGTCGTAGCCCGCCCCGCGGATGGTGAACTCCATCTCGATCGTCTCGAGGAAGGCGCGGTCGCCGCCGAAGACCGTGGCGGTGCGGAACTCGCCGGGCGCCGCCGGGTCCGCGATCTCGGTCTCGTTCGCGCCCGCCACGCGCACCTCCGCCGCGGCCTCGATGGGGCTGGCGTCGATGCCGCGCTCCTCCAGCAGGGCGGCGAAGTCGTCGACGGGGTTGTTGCCGTTCACGATCACCTGCGTGTCGAAGCCGCCGCGCGCGTCGTCGGAGAGGAAGATGCCGACGAAGTTGGCGTTCACGGTGGAGAAGTTGATGAGGGAGAAGGAGATGAGCCCGATCATCATGATCGTCATGCCCGTGCGCATGCGCGCCGTGAGGGGGTAGGCCACGGCGGTCTTGACCGCGGGCACGATGCGCCCCAGCCGCGACCCCACCGCCGCCACCGCGGGCAGCAGGATGTCGGCGTTGGAGACGACGAGGAAGGTGCCCGCCGTCACCATCACCAGCCCGCTCACGAAGAAGATCTCGATGTTCGTGTCCAGTTCGCCCGTGAGGAAGTTGAAGATGTCCGTGGGGAAGGCGTACCAGAACAGCAGCAGCAGCGCCGCCACCACCGTGAACGTGAGCCGCTCATGCACGCGGAAGTAGCGCAGCGTGAGCGCGATCCAGAAGAAGATGAGGGAGACGCCCAGCAGGAAGTAGACGGCGCGGTCCGAGGCGAAGGTCCACTCCAGCAGCAGCACCGCCAGCCCCAGCCCCGTGACCGCGAACCCGGCGCTCCAGGAGACGGCGCGCTCGCGCGGCTGGCCCGCCGCGAGCGCGAGCCCCAGCGGCGGCAGGAGGATGCCGAGGAACAGCAGCGGCAGGCTCGGGTTGGCGGCGCGCCCGCGCGCGAAGCGCACGATGGGGATGGCGGCCAGGTAGAAGGGGATGAGCGGCACGAGGAAGAAGGGCCAGCGGGGAATGCGGTCGCGTCCGCGCAGCGCGAGGATCCACGGCCCCACGAGCCCGAAGAGCAGGCCCAGCGTGAACAGCCAGCGCGCCTCCGGCAGGCGCATGATGGCGAGCAGGCAGACGACGACGTAGCCCGCGGCCACCGCCGCCATCAGCACCGAGCGCGCGTAGCCGCGCCAGGTGGCGTCGTCGGGGTTGAGCGGCGACGTTTCGGGCAGGTCGCGGATGGCGGCCACGATGTTGAGGCGGCTCGCCCGCAGCGCCGCCAGGAAGATGACGAGGAAGGTCGCGATCACGCCCAGGCAGAAGGAGACGACGAGGCTGCGGGCGGTGAAGGAGACGCGCAGGTCGAGGCCGAAGCCGAGCGAGTTGATGAGCGCGATCATGGCGTAGGTCACGCCGATGCCCGCGCCCAGCCCCACCAGCGCCGCCCCCTGGTCGTAGCCCATGCCCTCGGCCAGGAACGACTCCACCAGGTGCCGCCGCTTCGCCCCCACCGCACGCGCCATGCCCATTTCCGGCTTCCGCTCGGCCGCCAGCATGATGAAGATGAGGAAGATGAGCAGGATGCCCGCGGCGATGGAGAAGAGCCCGAAGATCACGAAGATGGTGGTGAAGGCGCTCCCCGCCGTGCGCGCGCCGTCGATCGCGTCCTTCTTCACGGCGTTCACGGCGTAGGGCTTCTCCGCCTCCGCCAGGTACGCCCGCAGCTTCGCCTCGGCGGCGTCCGAACGATCCAGTCCGCCGCGCACGCCGCCCGTGGTGGACACGAAGAAGTCGGTGGCCACGCCCTCCAGCCCGAGCGTCCCGGCGAGGGCGTCGATGTGCATGGCCCCGCCCGGGGCGTCGCCGGCGGTGATGGCGAAGGCGCCGCTGATGAAGGTGTTGGGCGCGATGGCCGCGACCTCCACCTCGATGGGCGCGCCCTCCCAGAGCAGCAGCAGGCGGTGGCCGGGCTCGGCGTCGAGCTCCTCGGCGAGGTCCTCGTTGATGGCGATGCGGTTGCCCCCGAGCTGGATGGGCTGGCCATCCACGTCGCGCAGCAGGCCGAACGGCTCCGCCTCGGCGGGGTCGTAGCCCAGGATCACGGCCCCCGATTCGTTCAGCCGCGTATCGAGGCTGACGACGGGCAGCGCCTCCCCGATCACGGGCAGGAAGCCGTCGATGTCGGGATCCCCGGCGAACGCCTCGCGCAGGGCGTCCGCCTCCGCGAGCGGCAGCAGCCGCTCCGCGATGGGGCGCGGGAACCGCTCCGCGTCCCAGTTCACGGTCAGGTCCGTCTCGTCCATCAGCTCGTAGACGTCGTCCGTGACGCTGTTCACCACGGTGTCGCCGGTGCCGAAGGCGGCGGTCATGATCACCGTCGCCAGCATCAGGCCGAAGACGATGAGCGCCGTCTGCGTGCGCCGCCGCGGGATGTTGCGCAGCCCCGTCTTGAACATCACCGGGTTGCGCAGGGCGAGGAAGCCGAGCAGCGCCGCGATGAGCGCGGTGATCGCGACGCACACCGCCGCGATCGTGGTCATGGGGATGCCGAACAGGTCCTCCATGGCGGGCCGCTAGCCCGAGGCCGCCGCCGCGCCCACGGGGCGCGTCGACTCCTCGCGCGCGATGAGGCCGTCGGCCATGTGGATGGTGCGGTGGCAGCGCGCGGCCACCTCGGGCGCGTGCGTGACGATCACCTGCGTCTGGTCGGCGTCCGCGTTCAGTTCGACGAGCAGGTCCATGATGCCGTTCGCGGTGGCGGAATCGAGCGCGCCCGTGGGCTCGTCCGCCCACACGATGGAGGGGCGGTTGACGACGGCGCGGGCCACGGTCACGCGCTGGCGCTGGCCGCCGGAGAGCTGCGCCGGGCGGTGGCCCGCGTACTCCGCCAGGCGCACGCGCTCCAGCGCCTCCAGCGCCAGCCGCCGCGCCTCCCGCGGGCGCGTGCCGGAGACGATCAGCGGCAGCTCCACGTTCTCCGCCGCCGAGAGCACGGGCAGCAGGTTGTACGTCTGGAAGATGAAGCCCATGCCCCGCGCGCGGAACTCCGTCTTCTCGTTGTCCGCCATGCGCGCGATGTCCGAGCCGTTGATGAGCACGCGCCCCTCGTCGAAGCCGTCCAGCCCGGAGAGGCAGTTCAGCAGCGTCGTCTTGCCGCAGCCGGAGGGCCCCATGATGGCCACCATCTCGCCGCGCGGCACGCGCAGGTCCACGCCCCGCAGCGCCCGCACCTGCACCTCGCCCGTGTCGTAGGTCTTCACCACGGACGCGGCGTCGATGACCAGGTCCGCGCCGCCCTCGTTCTCGGCCATGCTCGCTCCTCGCCGCCCGCGGGCGGTTCCCGTGTGGGGCCTCTCATGGTGGGCGGCGCGCGGCGCACGGGCAAGGCGGCGCGTGGCGCGCAAGCGTGGGCGCGCGCACAATGGCGCGGGGAGCGAGCCATGACCGAGCACATTCCCGACGCCGCGCCCGCGCACACCGAGGCGCGCGCCCGCTTCAGCCCGCGCGACATCGTCGCGGTGGCGGCCCTGGGCGGCCTCGCCATCGTGATCGGCACGGTCCTCGGCCTCGTCCTCACCGCCTGAGCGCCCGCCGGGCGCGTGCGGCGGATGCGCTATGATCGCCCCGTGAAGACGGTGCGCGTGGACATGGACGAAGCGCTGCTGGCGCGGCTCGACCGCCAGCCGGAGGTGCGCGACCGGGGCCGGTCGGCTGTGCTGTGCGAGGCCGTGGCCGAGTACCTCGCGCGCCGGGAGACGCGGGCGGATGCGCCTGCGAAGGAGCGCCTTCCCCTGGGCCAGTGGCTCGTCGAGAACATGCCGCGCGGCACGAACCTCGAAATCGACGCCAGTCGCAAGTCCAACCGCAAAATCCCGTTCATCGATGACGAAGATGAAGAGGAGTGCCGGTGAGCGGCTTCCTGCTGGATACCAATACGCTCTCGGAGATGACCCGGGAGGCGCCGAATCCGCGCGTACTCGCCTTTCTCACGGAACGGATCGACCTGTGGATCCCGACGATTGTGCTGCATGAGCTCGAGTACGGGATTCAATTGCTCCCCGCGGGACGGCGGCGCGTTCGTCTGCGGATGGCGCTGGCGGGCATCATCGCAGAGCACGAGGAACGTATCCTGCCGCTGGCGCGGGATGCGGCGGAGCGAGCCGCCGAGCTTCGCGCGCGGGCTCGACTCGACGGGCATGTGGTGGATGTGGGAGACGCTCTCATCGCCGGAACTGCCAGCATCCATGCGCTGACCGTCGCCACACGCAATGTCAGCGACTTCATCGGCCTCGGCATCGACGTCCTCAATCCCTGGGAGGGTCCGTGACCCCGGCCCCCCACTCCCCCCATGCGCCCGCGCGCGCTAGGCTGGAGGCATGACCGACGCCATGCCGCGCGACCGCGTGGCCGCGCTCGTCGAGGAGGCCGCGCGCGCGGCCATCGCCGAGGGCGCGCTGCCCGACGTGGCCCTGCCCGCCGTCGCCCTCGAGCGCCCGCGCGACCCCGCGCACGGCGACTACGCCAGCTCGCTGCCGCTGCGCCTCGCCCGCGCCGCCATGATGCCGCCGCTCGCCATCGCCGAGGCCGTGGCCGCGCGCCTGCCCGCCGACGGCCTCGTGGAGCGGCCGCAAGCCGCCCCGCCGGGCTTCGTCAACCTGCGCCTCGCCGACGGCTTCCTGCAGGGCGAGGTGAACCGCATCATCGAGCGCGGCGCGGCCTTCGCCGACGTCGCCATCGGCGCGGGTCGCCGCGCGCAGGTCGAGTTCGTCTCCGCCAACCCCACCGGGCCCCTGCACGTGGGCAACGGGCGCGGCGCCGCCATCGGCGACACGCTCGCCGCCGCCCTCGCCGCCGCCGGCTACGAGGTCGAGCGCGAGTACTACGTGAACGACGCGGGCGCGCAGACGGCGCTCTTCGCGGACACGCTGCACGCGCGCTACCTGCGCCTCTTCGGGCGCGAGGCCGCCATCCCCGACGGCGGCTACCGCGGCGAGTACATGGCCGAACTGGCCGAGGAGGTGCGCGAGCGCGAGGGCGACCGCTTCCTCACCGAACCGGGCGAGCCCTGCCCGCCCGCGCTGGGCGAGCTCGGCATCGCACTCATGGTCGGGCGCATCCGCGCCACGCTGGAGGCGTTCGGCGTGCGCTACGACCGCTGGTTCAGCGAGCGCTCGCTCCACGAGCCGCCGCCGGACGGGGGCGCGTCCGCCTGGGACGACTCGCTGGCGCGCCTGCGCGAGGGCGGACGGCTGGCCGAACGCGAGGGCGCGCTCTGGCTCACCGCCGCCGACCTGGGCGAGGACAAGGACAACGTGGTCGTGCGCTCCGACGGGCGCCCCACCTACTTCGCCAGCGACATCGCCTACCACTACGACAAGTTCGAGCGCCGCGGCTTCGACCTCGTCATCGACGTCTGGGGCGCGGACCACCACGGCCACGTCTCCCGCGTGCAGGTGGCCACGGAGGCCGTCTCCGGGCGCGGCGAGGGGCTGCACGTGCTCCTCTACCAGCTGGTCTCGCTGCGGCGGGGCGAACGGGCCGTGCGCGTCTCCAAGCGCTCCGGCGACATCGTCACGCTCGACCAGCTCATCGAGGAGGTGGGGCCCGATGCCGCCCGCTTCTTCTTCCTGCTGCGCGCCCCCGCCTCGCAGATGGAGTTCGACCTCGACCTCGCCGTGAAGCAGTCGAACGAGAACCCCGTCTACTACATCCAGTACGCGCACGCCCGCCTGGCCGCCATGCTCGAACGCGCCGCCGCCGCGGGGCGCTCGCCGGACGGCGGCGACGTGGCCCTGCTCACGGCCCCTCACGAGCTGGCGCTGGTGCGCGAGATGCTGCGCCTGCCGGAGGTCATCGAACTGGTGGCCACCACCTTCGAGCCGCAGCACCTCGCGCGCTACGGCATGGAGCTGGCCGCCGCCTTCCACGCCTTCAACGACGCCTTCCGCCAGCAGGGCGATCCCGCCCTCAAGGTGATCACCGACGACGAGGCGCTGACGGCGGCGCGGCTGCGGCTCGTGCTGGCCGCCCGGATCGCGCTGGGCCGCGTGCTCGCGCTGATGGGCATGAGCGCGCCGGAGCGCATGTAGCGCCTACGGCAGCGCGGGCCGTTCCCGCGGCGCGACGATATAACCGTTCTCGTCGCCGATGGCCTCCCACGCACCCGGGTCGCGCCACGCCAGCCACGCCGCCAGCGCGCAGGTGAGGCCGTCGAGCGTGTCGTCGAGGCGCTTGAGCGCGCGCCCCCTCGCCGTGGCCGCGGTCCGCGGATCGAGCGCGCGCCGCACGTCGGGGCTGGCGAGCGCGCCCGGCGCCTCGCGCTCCATCAGCGTCCGCAGATGCCGTTGATACTCCCACATAACGTTCCGGCGGAAGGCCACGTCGCGGCCCCGCTTCGGCTTGTAGGGCAGCCGCTCGGCGAGGCCGAAAAGGAGCACGTGGATCGTATGCGGGTAGACCTCGACGGCGATGCGCTCCGCCCGCGGCTCGCCCAGCAGCGCCGCCGGATCGAGCGCGAAACCGCGCGCCGCCAGCGCCACGCCGAGGTCGATGCCCGCCGTTCGCCCCCGGACGACGGCGTGGTGGGCGGAGTGCGCGGACGCCTTGTAGCGCCCGAAGCGTCGCGCGATCTCGCGCTCCACCTGGCGCTCCGGCGCGTACAGCACGGGCGCGTCGATGGCCACGACGACCGGCCCCGCGACCGCTGCGATCCCGTCCGCCAGCTCGGCCACGCCGTGCGTCGCCGCCCCGATGCGCGTACAGCGCAGGTCGTCGGGCGCCGTTCCCGCGAGCCAGCAGACGCCGCTCTCGTTCGTCGCCGTCCACGCGAGGTCGAGGCCGATGAAGGTCGGCATTGGCGCGCCACGCTAGCACCGCGCGCCCGCGAGTGGCACGATTCGCGCCATGGCCGGGTTGCTGGATGCGCTGGAGGCGCGGCGCGCGCGGCGCGCGTTCGACGCGCGCCCCGTGCCCGACGACGCGCGCGAAGCGCTCTGGCGGGCGGTGTCGGTCGCGCCCAGCCACGGCAACGCCCAGTCCGTGCGCCTGCTGGAGGCGCGCGCCGGGGACGTGCGCGCGGCGCTGGAGGCGGCGCTCTCCGACGGCAACCGCGGCTGGGCCTCCGCCGCCCCCTTGCTCGCCGCGCTGGGCGCGCTGCCCGCCCACGAACGCGCGGATGCCTACGGCGGGGAGCGCGCCATCTGGTCGTTCCACGCGGGCATCGCCGCCGCCAACCTCATGGCGCAGGCCACGGCGCTGGGGCTGATCGCGCACCCCATGGCGGGCTTCGACGAGGACGCCGTGCGGAGCGCCTTCGCCGCGCCCGCTGGCCTGCGCGTGCTGGCCGTGTTCGCCATCGGCCTCCCCGGCGCGCCCGAGACGCTGCCCGAGGACCTGCGGCGCCGCGAACGCCGCGAGCGCCGCCGCCTGCCGCTCGACCGCCTCGTGGCCGTGGACCGCTGGGAGGCGCGCCACGGCGAACCCGCGCGCCCGCCGGGAGACCGCGCGTGACGGTGCGGCGCACGGTCGGCGGCGCGCTCATCGTGGTGCCCTCGCTCCTCTCCGGCGCGGGCGTCGCCTTCATCCTCGTGGCCCTGCTCGTCGACCACCAGATCGTGCGCGACGTGTTCGCCGTGACGGGCGCGATCATGCTCTGGTTCGATTTCTTCGTGACGATGGCCATCATCCGCTACTCGCTGCGCAGCCTCGACCGCCGCGTGGCTGCGCTCGAACGCCGCGACGGGGAGCGCTAGCGCCCGCGCAGCCGCTCCCAGCGCAGGATGCCCGCGATCGACTTGGCGTCCGCGATGCGCCCGCCGTCCACCGCCGCCAGCGCCTCCGCGCGCGTGAGGCGCACGACCTCGATGTCCTCGTCCTCGTCCCCCGGCAGGGGCGCGTCCGTCAGCTCCGTGCACAGGAAGAGGCGGATGTACTCGGTGGCGTAGCTGGGCGCGACCCAGAACCCGCCCAGCGCCTCCACGCGCCCCGGTTTCGCGCCGACCTCCTCGCGCAGCTCGCGCGCGGCCGCCGCGGCCGGCTCCTCGCCCGCCTCCAGCGTGCCCGCCGGGATCTCCAGCAGCCGTTCGCGCGCGCCGTGGCGGTACTGCTCGACGAGCAGCAGGCGCCCGTCGCCGTCCACGGCGATCATGCACACGGCCCCCGGGTGGTGGATCACCTCGCGGCGCGATTCGCGCCCGTCCGGCCAGCGCAGCGTCTCCAGGCGCAGCTCGAAGAGGCGTCCCGCGTGCGCGGTCGCGCTGGCCACGGACCGGGGGATGTCGGGCACGCGCGCAGCCTACGACCGATCGCGCTCACGCGCCCGCGCGGTGGTATCATCCCGCCGCAGGAGGCGGACGATGACCTGGGCGCCCCCCATGCTGCGGCGGCTCGCGGCGATCTACCTGTTCCTGCTCGCGCTCGTGGTGGCGGGCCACTACTTCGCCTTCCAGCTCTACGAACGCGGCCCGGACCCCGACGCCCAGGTCTGGCTCGTCATCAACTGGTTCTCCGCGGCGGGGCTCGCGCTGCTGCTCATGGCCTCCTTCTGCTGGAAGCGCGAGCTGCGCGCGGACGCGGGCTGGCGCGAGTACCTGGAGGCGAACGTCCTCTTCTACCTCACCGTGCTGACCGCGCTCTCCTACTTCCCCAACTGGTTCCTCGCCCAGTGGGGCGACGCCGACCGCCAGCTGTGGGACGTGTGGGCCTTCATCGACGCCGCCATCCCCATCCTCGGCGTGGCCGTCGGGCGGCGGCTCTGGCGCGAGGCCGCCTGAAGGGAGCGACCGCATGAACGACCTCACGACCGTCGTGCACAAGGCGCTGGGCGCGGCCTTCGTGGCCGTGGGGCTGGCCGTGGGCGGCTACTTCCTCGTCTTCGAGCTGTACGCCGAACAGGGGAACCTGGAGGACGCCTTCGACATCTGGACCGTGCTCAACTGGATCATGGCCGTCGCCGTGGTCCTGCTGGCGCTCGTGACCTACGCCGTGCGGCGCGCCCTGCCGGCGGACGCGGACCTCTGGGAACGGCTCACGGCCAGCGCGCGTTTCTACGGGTCGCTGGCCGTCCTGCTCATGTTCTTCAACGCCTGGTTCGCCGGCCGCTGGGGCACCGGCCACGACTTCATCCCGTTCGAGTGGATCGTGGTCGACGTGAGCCTGGCCATCCTCGCCGTGAACGTGGGGCTGCGGCTCCTGCGGGCGGAAGCGCCGGAAGCGGACTGAACGCGCCCTACTCGAGGTAGTCCTTCAGCTTGCGGCTGCGGCTGGGGTGCCGCAGCTTGCGCAGCGCCTTGGCCTCGATCTGGCGGATGCGCTCGCGCGTCACGCTGAATTCGCGGCCCACCTCCTCCAGCGTGCGGCTGCGCCCGTCCTCCAGCCCGAAGCGCAGCTGCAGCACGCGCCGCTCACGGCTGGTGAGCGTGGCCAGCACGTCCTCCACCTGCTCCCGCAGCAGCTGCTGCCCGGCGGCGTCCGGCGGCGCCAGCGCGCGCTCGTCCTGGATGAAATCGCCGAGGTGGCTGTCCTCCTCCTCGCCGATGGGCGTCTCCAGCGACACCGGATCCTGCGACACCTTCTGGATCTCGCGGATGCGCTCCGGCGAGAACTGCGCGGACGCCTCGGGCCGCGCGCTCTCGAACATGCCGCGCGCGATCTCCTCGCTCGTGGGCTCGCGCCCGTACTCCTGCACCAGCCGCCGGCTCACGCGCACCAGCTTGTTGATCGTCTCCACCATGTGCACGGGGATGCGGATGGTGCGCGCCTGGTCGGCGATGGCCCGCGTGATCGCCTGCCGGATCCACCACGTGGCGTACGTGGAGAACTTGTACCCCTTGCGGTAGTCGAACTTCTCCACCGCGCGGATGAGGCCGATGTTCCCCTCCTGGATGAGGTCCAGCAGGGACATGCCGCGGCCGATGTACTTCTTGGCCACGGACACCACCAGCCGCAGGTTCGCCTCCGTCAGCCGCCGCTCCGCCTTGTCGCCGTTGTGCTTGATCGTGTCGAAGTGGTAGCGCAGCCGCTCCTCGAGCGGCGTGATGCGCTCGATCAGCCCCTCCGCGGGCGGCAGCAGCTGGTCCTCCCCGCCCGCCTCCTCCGCCATCTGCGCGAACAGGTCGGGCGTGAGGATGTGCGTCACCGTGGAGAGCGTGACGATGGCCGTGTGCACCGTCTCCTCGTTCCTCCGCAGCCGCTTCATGGCGTACGTGCGGAAGGGCAGCTCCATCTCGCGGTCCACCAGCCCGCGGAACTGCGCGTCGCCGATGACCTCCGAGAAGCGCCGCCAGCGGGGCACCAGCTTGCGCCCCTCCGGGTCGCGCCACTTCGGCGGCTTCGGCGGCCACTCGTCGCGGCTGTCCTCCGGCGGCTCCTGCCGCGCCACCAGCTTCTCGTACTGGTCCGCGAACCAGAGCGCGGCCCGGTACACGGGCATGAGCTCGGCGAACTGCTCCAGCAGCGTGACCGCCACGCGCGCCGCCGAGGGCGGATGGCCGTAGGCGTCCACGTAGGCCTGCTCGATCTCCCGCAGCCAGATGCCCTCCTCCATCTGCCGCGCGAGGTGCTTCTCGTCGTCCGCCGTGAGCAGGTACACCTTCCCGATCTCGCGCAGGTACATGCGCACCGGATCGTCGATGCCCTCCGACTCGTCCGTGAGCAGGGCGACGGCCTCCTCCTCTTCTTCCTCCTCCTCGGCCTCGTCGCTCTCCTTCTCGTCCTTGTCGTCGTCGGCGCGCGTGGCCGTGGCCGCGCCCCCGGAGATGTCGCTCTCCTCGTCGCGGCGCTCGTCGAAATCGCCGCTGGAAAGGCGGCTGAGGACGCTGCCGATCATGGCGTCGGCGCTGGTCGCGGAACTCTGGTCGGTCAAGGTCTCGTCGCTCATGCGGGACAGCGAACCCCCTGTGCGCGGGATGGGACGGCGCGCCGGACGCAACGCGCCACGGTCAGAATAGCAGGCGGCGGCGCGGAAGGGAACGCCGTCCGCGGCCCCCCGCGCGTTCTCTGCTACGCTGGGGCCGCCGTGCAGTGCTGCGAGGGCCACGACGGGATCATCCATTCCGCGAGCGATCTCGTCGGCTTCCTCGAATGCCGCCACCTGGCCGCGCTCGAACGGGCCGCCGTCCTCGGCCATCTCAAGCGCCCCATGCAGCGCGACGCCTTCCTCGACCGCATCGTCCAGCGCGGCTACGCCCACGAGCGGCGCTTCCTCGACGGGCTCGCCGTCGAGGGCCGCGACGTCGTGGAGCTGGCGCTCGACGACTCCGCGCCGTCGCGGCTGGAGCGGTACGCCGCCGGGCGGGAGGCCACGCTGGCCGCCATGCGCGCGGGCCGCGGCGTCATCTTCCAGGCGACGCTGTTCGACGGCGGGCGCCTCGGCTTCGCCGACTTCCTCATGCGCGTGGAGACGCCCAGCGACCTCGGCGCCTGGAGCTACGAGGTCTGGGACACGAAGCTGGCGCGCGCCGTGAAGGCGTCCGCCGTGCTCCAGCTGTGCCGCTACTCCGACATGGTGGCGGGCCTGCAGGGCGTCGCGCCGGAGCGGATGCACCTCGCCCTCGGCGGCGCGAAGGGGGAGACGGTCTCCTTCCGCGTGGCCGACTACGCCGCCTACTACCGCTCCGTCGAGCGCCGCTTCGAGGCCTTCCTGCGCGAGGACGCCCCGGCCTGGCCGCTCCCCACGCAGCCCGAGCCCGTGGGCCACTGCGACGTCTGCCGCTGGCGTCCGCGCTGCCGCGCGGAGTGGCGCGCCGCCGACCACCTCTCGCTCGTGGCGGGCATCGGCCGCGGCCAGCGGGACGCCATGCGCGCGCACGGCGTGGACACGCGCACCGCCCTCGGCGAGCGCCATCCCGGCCGCGTCGAGGGCCTGCCCGCGGAGGGCGTCGAGCGCGTCCACCGGCAGGCCGCCATCCAGCTGCGCGGCGAGCGCGCGGGCGCCGTGCTCTCCGAGCGCATCCCGCCCGAACGGGACCGCGACGGCGCGCTCGTCCCCAACCAGGGCCTGCTGCTCCTGCCCGAACCCTCCCCCGGCGACCTCTTCTTCGACATCGAGGGCGACCCCTTCTACGAGGGCGGCGGCGTCGATGGCATCGACTACCTCTTCGGCGTGATCGAGCCGGCGCGGCGCGACGCCGACGGCGAACCGGCCTTCCACGCCATCTGGTCCATCGAGAACGGCGAGGTCGCGCCCGCCGCCGAACGCCGCGCCTTCGAGCGCCTCATCGACCTCCTCATGGACCGCTGGCGGGCCGACCCCGGCATGCACGTCTACCACTACGCGCCCTACGAACCCGGCGCCATGAAGCGGCTGGCGGGCCGCCACGGCACGCGCGAGGAGGAGGTGGACCAGCTCCTGCGCGGCGAGGTGTTCGTGGACCTCTACCGCGCCGTGCGCGGCGGCGTCCGCGCCTCCGTCGAAAGCTACTCGCTCAAGGCCATTGAGCCGATCTTCCAGTTCGACCGCGAGATCGACCTGCGCGACGCCAACGCCAGCATCGTCGCCTTCGAGGAGTGGCTCGAGCTGGGCGAGGGCGAACGCGGGGACGACACGCTGGCCGACATCGAGCGCTACAACCGCGACGACTGCGTCTCCACCTGGCGGCTGCGCGACTGGCTCGAGGGGCAGCGCGACGAGCTCGCCGCCGAGCTGGACGAGCCGCTCCCGCGCCCCCAACGCATCGAACCCGTCGAGCGCGAGGACAGCGAGGCGCAGAAGGCCGTGCGCGAGCTGGCCGAGGATCTCGTCGAGGACCTGCCCGAGGACGAGGGGGCGTGGGACGACGCGGGCCGCGCCCGCCGCCTGCTCGCCGACCTGCTGGAGTGGCACCGGCGCGAGGACAAGGCGTTCTGGTGGCGCTACTTCGAGCTGATCGAGCTCACGGACGAGGAGCGCATCGAGGCGCGCGACGCGCTCGGCGGGCTCACGCTCGTGGACTCCTGGCCCGACCACGACAAGCCGCGCTCCACCGTCTACCGCTTCCGCTTCCCCCCGCAGGAGCACCCGTTCCGCGAGGGCGACAGGCCGCACGACCCCGCCGCGGGCCGGTCGGCGGGCGAGGCGCTGGCGGTGGACGACGCGCGGGGGACGATCGACCTGCGGCGCGGCAGGGCGTGGGACGGGGATCCGCCGGCCTCGCTCATCCCCCACGACCTCGTGTACGCCGCGCCCAAGCCGGAGAGCCAGCAGCGCGTCGCGCACTGGGTGCTGGATCACGGCATGGACGCGCCCGGACCGCATCGCGCCATCCGCGACCTGCTCATGCGCCGTCCGCCGCGCGCGGGCCAGGCGCCGGACGAACCCCTGCTCCGCCCCGGCGAGCCGCCCACCGCAGCCGCGCGGCGCATCGCCCTCGCGCTCGACGGCGGCTGCCTCGCCATCCAGGGCCCGCCCGGCTCGGGCAAGAGCACCGTCGGCGCGACGCTCATCGTCGAGCTCGTGGCCGCCGGCAAGCGCGTGGGCGTCACCGCCAACAGCCACAAGGTCGTCGGCGAGCTGCTCGGCAAGGTGGCGACGGACGCGCGGATGCGCGACGTTCCCGTGAGCATCGGCCAGAAGGCGCGCGAGGAGAGCGACGTCGGGAAAGGCGCCGTCTTCCTGGAGAAGAACGAGTACGCGCGCGACGGCCTCGCCATCGGCGAGTTCGACGTCGTCGGCGGGACCGCGTGGCTCTGGGCGCGCGAGGACATGGCCGAAAGCGTCGATGCGCTCGTCGTCGACGAGGCCGGCCAGATGTCGCTCGCGGACGTCCTCGCCGCCGCGCCCCGCGCCGGGAACCTCATCCTGCTGGGCGACCCGCAGCAGCTGGACCAGCCGCTCCAGGGCTACCATCCGCGCGGCGCGGAGCGGTCCGCGCTCGCGCACCTGCTCGACGGCGCGCCCGTGATGCCGGAGTCGCGCGGCCTCTTCCTCGACGGCACCTGGCGCCTCCACCCCGACATCTGCGCCTACACCTCCGAGGTGTTCTACGAGGGCCGCCTGCGCGCCCATGAGCAACGGGAGCGGCACGTCGTGCGCGGCGGCGAGCCGCCCTTCACCGGTTCGGGCATCCGCTTCCTCCCCGTCGCCCACGAGGGCCGCTCGAACGAGTCCCCGGAGGAGGTCGCGCTCATCCGCGAGCGCGTCGGGGCGCTGCTCGCCTCCGGCGCCGTCTGGACCGACGCGGACGGGGACGAGCATCCCCTCACGCGCGGCGACGTCGTCATCATCTCGCCCTACAACGCGCAGATGCGCGCCCTGCGCGAGGCTCTCCCCGGCGTCCGCGTGGGCACGGTGGACAAGTTCCAGGGGCAGGAGGCGCCCATCTCCATCTACTCGATGGCGACGAGCTCGGCCGCGGACGCGCCGCGCGGCATGGAGTTCCTGTACAGCCTCAACCGCCTGAACGTGGCCACCAGCCGCGCGCGCTGCCTGACGGTGGTGGCGGCGAGCCCGGAGCTGACGCGGGCGTTGTGCCGCACGCCGCGCCAGATGCTCCTCGCCAACGCCCTCGCGCGCCTCGAGGAGGTGGCGGCGCAGCAGTCCGGCGCGTGAGGAATACTGGACCGCCCCGGCTCGACCGCGCACTAGCCCGCCTGTGCTATTCTGTCCGTGCCGTTTAAGGCTATGGGCGATACGGGATAGCATGGCGGGGCTGCTCATCCGGGCGCGCGAGGAGGCGCGACGATGGCCGAACTGAACGTTCCGAACCGCACGCTGGCGGTGATGGACAACCTGGAGTTCGTGCGGTCGCTGAACAGCGAGAGCATCGACCTGATCGCCATCGACCCGCCGTTCGCGGCGAACGAGACGTTCGAGGGCAAGCCGAGGAAGCCGATCACGCCGGACGAGCTGGCCGAGGAGAAGGCGCTGGCCCGGAAGCACGGCGTGCCGCACCGCGAGGGCGTGGGCGAGACGCGCGTGGACGACGTGTGGCGGTGGGACCGCTTCCGGCACGAGCAGTGGCTGGCCGAGCTGGAGGAGACGCACCCCGACGTCGCGATGGTGGTGCGGACGGTGGATCTGTGCGCGACGGAGAACGAGGCGGCGTACATCGCCTACATGGCGGCGCGGCTGCTGGAGTGCCATCGTGTGCTGAAGCCGACGGGGAGCATCTACCTTCATTGCGACCATCACGCCAACTCCTATCTGCGCCTGCTGATGGACTTGATCTTCGGGAGCGAGAACTTCAGGAACGAGATCATGTGGAAGCGGAAGCTGGGCGAGCGGCATAACCTTGCGAGGCTTCGCATGCCCAGTTCCCACGACAGCATTTTCTGGTACGTGAAGTCCGATGCTGCGGAATACAACATCCAGTACGCTCCGTATTCGGACGACTACATCAAGAAGAACTACAAATTTGAGGATGAACGCGGAAGGTACGCAACTTTCCCGTGTACGAACGACGCTGGAGGGAATCGTCCATACGAGTTTCGTGGGATTACCAGGGCATGGAGGTTTTCTCCGGAGCGCATGGAATCCATGTACCAGGAAGGGCTGCTTATCCAGGCCACTGCCGATTCCCCGTTCAGGTACAAGAAGTATCTGGATAAGGGCGCTGGCGTGAAAATGGATGATGTTTGGACAGACATCCCGCAGGTTCGCGGCGCCGAGAAAACCGGCTACGCGACGCAGAAGCCGTTGGCGCTGTACCGTCGCATCATCCGCGCCAGCTCGAATCCGGGTGATGTGGTGCTGGACCTGTTCGCGGGCTGTGCCACCACCGCCGTTGCCGCCGAGATGGAGAATCGCCGCTGGATTGCCTGCGACCATGCCTATCGCGCGTGGACGATGATCAAGCGCCGCTTCTACGAAGAGGGCTACGCCCTGTCCGGCATGACCGATTCCACGCCCGCCGCGCTCGGCGACCACCAGACCGCCGACGACCTGAAAGCGCGGCAGTCGTACACGCTTGGCCCGGGCGAGCTGCCGGAGCGCGCTCCCGACGAGGAACCGGAGCCGCCGTCCGACCTGCGGATTGCGCGCCGCAGGAGCCCGAGGCCGAATTTCTCCGTGCCGGAGATGCGGCGCATCCTCGCGGAGGCGCAGTGCATCCCGGGTGGCGATCCCGCCACGGAGGTCGTCTGCGCGGGCTGCGGTCGCGTGCGCGAGGAGCCCGAGTTCGATCTGGACCACATCCTGCCGAAGAAGGATGGCGGTACGGACGACCTGCCGAATCGCATCCTGCTGTGCGGGCGCTGTAACAAGCGCAAGTCGGCGAGGTTCACGCTGAGCGGGCTGCGGGACGAGAATCACAAGGCTGGGTGGACGAAGCGGCGGACGGCGCGCTATCGGGCGGCTGAGGCCGCGGAGCAGCGCGCCGCCGAGCGCAAGGACATCGAGATCGCCGAGCAGATGGGGTAGCGGCCCCGCCGTCGCTGGCCCGCAGGGACCCGCGATGCCAAGCCCCAAGCCGCGCTCCCTGCCCCTACGGCTCGACCGTGACGGTGTCGACGGAACAGGGAGCGTGAGCGCGCCTCGCTCAGTCCCCCGTGGGGTAGCCCGCGCCCGCCCAGGCGTCCGTGCCGCCCTCCACGTTGTACAGCGCCAGCTCCGTCAGCCCCGCCGCCGTCGCGTACTCCGCCGCCAGCGCGCTGCGCGTCCCCGCCTTGCAGATGAACAGCACCTCGGCCTTGTCCCCCGCGAACGCGCGAATCTGCTCCACCTCGTTCATGACCGTGTTCACGGGGATGAGCCGCACGCCCTTCGCGTGCACCTCGACGTACTCGTGCGGGTCGCGCACATCCACCATCACGGCCTCGCCGCCGTCCAGCTTCGCCTTCGCCTCCTCGATGCTGAGCCGCGTGAACGGCTCCCGCGGATCCTTTGTGGCCACGGCCCGCCTCCTCGTCCCCCGCCGGGGGTGATGCGCCCAGCCTACCACGGCGCGGCGCTCCGCTCGCCGGTGCGGCAGACTGGCCCCATGCGCGACGCGACGGGGGCGCTGGCGGACTGGGCCGCGCGCGTGCGCCGCAACCGCGAGCAAGCCGAGCGCGTCCGCCGCGCCGAGCCGGAGGGCGGCGACTTTTACGCGCCCGTGGCCGCGTGGTTCCGCGCCGACCCGCGCCGCGAGGGCGACGCCGTGCTCGACGCCCTCCGCGCCCTCGTGCGCGCGGACGAGACGGTGCTGGACATCGGCGCGGGCGGCGGGCGCTACGCCCTGCCCCTCGCCCTGCACGCGCGCGCGGCCATCGCCGTCGAACCCTCCGAGGGGATGCGCGCCGTGCTGCGCGAGGGCATGGCCGCGCACGGCGTCGCCAACGTGCGCGTCGTCGCCGAGCGCTGGCCGTGCGCCGATCCGCCCGCCGCGGACGTGGCCCTCATCGCGCACGTGGGCTACGACGTGGAGGCCATCGGCCCCTTCCTCGACGCCATGGAGGCCGCGGCCTCGCGTCTCTGCGTGGCCGTGCTCTTCAGCCGCCCGCCGCCGTCGCGCGCCGACCCCTTCTGGGAGGCGATCCACGGGGAGCCGCGCGAGCCGCTGCCCGCGCTGCCCGAGTTCCTCGCCCTGCAGCGGGCGCGCGGGCGGCGCTGCGAGACGGCCTACGTCGATGCCGGCGCGCCCCTCTGGGACGGCGTGGAGGACGCGCTGCGCTTCCTGCGCCAGCAGCTCGGCGTCGCGCCGGACGGCCCCGCGGACGCGCGCCTGCGCGAGCTGCTGCCGCGCCACGCCCGCATCGGCGCGGACGGGCGCGTCGAGTTCGCGCGGGACGCGGGCGCGCTCGGCGTCGTCTCGTGGGAACCGCGGGGCTAGCGCGCGACGCGGGCGTACTTCCGCGCGGGCGTGAGCACGATGGGCGTGAGGTCGTCCGCGCCGTAGGAGGCGCGCGTGCGCTCCGGCGGCGGCGCGCCGTAGACGGTGGTGCGCTGGCGGGGGACGCGCCCGATGCCCGCGATGAGCGCGTCCATGGCCTCGGGCGGCATCTCCTGCCCGTGGCTGGCCCCGGCGGCGCGGCTGATGCTCTCGTTCATGAGCGTGCCGCCCATGTCGTTCGCCCCCGCCCGCAGGCAGGCCTTCGAGCCCTCCGCGCCCATCTTCACCCACGACACCTGGATGTTGGGGATGAGGGGATGGAGGGCCAGCCGCGCCACGGCGTGCATGAGGATGGCCTCGCGCCAGGTGGGGCCGCGCCGCGCGCGCCCCTTCAGGTAGAGGGGCGCGTCCATGTGCACGAAGGGCAGCGGCACGAACTCGCTGATGCCGCCCGTGCGCTCCTGCAGGCGGCGCAGGCGCAGCAGGTGGCGCGCCCACGGCGCCGGCCCGTCCACGTGCCCGTACATGATGGTGGAGGTGGTGGTGAAGCCCGCCTCGTGGGCCGCCTCCACCACGCCGATCCACTCGTCCGCGCTGAGCTTGTCGGGGCAGAGGATGGCGCGCATGTCGTCGTCGAGGATCTCGGCGGCGGTGCCGGGCAGCGTGCCCAGCCCCGCCTCCCGCAGCCGCCGCAGGAACTCGGGCACGGGCGTCCCCAGCGTGGCCGCGCCCTGGTGCACCTCGAGCGGCGAGAAGGCGTGCACGTGCATCCCCGGCAGGGCCTCCGTCACCGCCGCGCACAGCTCCAGGTAGGTGGCCCCCGTGTAGTCGGGGTGGATGCCGCCCTGCATGCACACCTCCGTGGCCCCCCGCTCCCACGCCTCCCGCGCGCGCCGCACCACCTCGTCGATGCCCAGGTCGTACGGCTTGCCCCGCAGGTTCTCGCTCAGCTTGCCCTTCGAGAAGGCGCAGAACTGGCACTTGAAGTAGCAGACGTTGGTGTAGTTGATGTTGCGGTTCACGACGTAACGGACGACGTCGCCGCAGACCTCGGTGCGCAGCTCGTCGGCGGCGGCGCACAGCGCGTCGAATTCGGGGCCGCGCGCCTCGAACAGGCGGGCCAGCTCGCCCTCCGCCAGCTCCTCGCCGCTTCGCGCCTTGTCGATGAGCGCGGGCACGGGCGAGTCGGGCGGCGGCGCGACCGGCGGCGTGAGCGGCGAGGCGTCCGTGGGCGGGTCGAGCACGGCCCCGGGCGCCCACGCGCCCGCGCGCGCGAAGCCGTCCGCGTCCATCGCGCGCAGCACGCGCGTGGCCATGGCCGCGCTCTGCCAGCGCCCGTGGTCGCGCGCGTAGGCGGGGTAGACGGCGAGGCGCTCGGCGAGGTGGTGCCCCGCGGCTTCCGTCTGGCGGCGCAACGCCTCCAGCTGGGGCCACGGGGCCTCGGGGTTCACGTGGTCGATGGTCACGGGCGACACGCCGCCCCAGTCGCTCAGCCCCGCCGCCACCAGCCGCCCGTAGGAATCGGGCATCAGGTTCGGTGGCGCCTGCACGCCCATTTCCGGCCCGAAGAGGATGCGCGCCACCGCCAGCGTCCACAGCAGGTCGTCGAAATCCGGCTCCGGCGCGTCCGCCATGCGCGTGCCCGGCTTGGCGCGGAAATTCTGGATGATCAGCTCCTGGACGTGCCCGTGCGCCTCGTGCAGGCCGCGCAGCGCGAGCAGCGAGTCGATGCGCTCCAGCCGCGTCTCGCCGATGCCGATGAGGATGCCGGAGGTGAAGGGCGCCGACAGTTCGCCCGCCAGCCGGATCGTCTCCAGGCGGGCGGCGGGCTCCTTGTCCGGCGAGCCGTGGTGCGCCCGCCCCTTCTCCAGCAGGCGCGGCGAGACGCTCTCCAGCATGATGCCCTGCGAGACGGAGACCTCGCGCAGCCGCGCGATGTCGGCGGCGCTCATCACGCCCGGGTTGAGGTGGGGCAGCAGCCCCGTCTCCTCGGCCACCGCCTCCGCCGCCTCGGCCAGATAGGAGATGGTGGTCTCGTGGCCGAGCGCGGCCAGCTCGCGGCGCGCCACCTCGTAGCGCAGCTCCGGCTTGTCGCCGAGCGTGAAGAGCGCCTCCGTGCAGCCCGCGGCGGCGGCCCCGCGCGCGATCGCCAGCACCTCGTCGATGGTCAGGTAGGCGCGTTCGCCCGCGCGCGGCGGCTGCGCGAAGGTGCAGTAGTGGCACACGTCGCGGCAGAGCTTGGTGAGGGGGATGAAGCAGTTGCGGGAGTACGAGATGACGTGGCGGTGGGCCTGGTCGCGGATGGCGGCGGCGGCCCCGGCCAGCGCGGCGAGGTCGTCCTCGCCCGCGAGGGCGCGCGCCTCCTCCGCGGTGGGCGCCGCGCCCGCCAGCGCCTTCGCCAGCGTCGCTTCCGTCGATTCAAGCATCCGCGTTCCGTTCGGAGCGGGCCATCGGCGTCCCCGGCGACCGTTCCGCGCGGTCGTCGGGATGCGGGGATGCGGTCATGCGCACGCTCCTCCACCCGCCAGCCTACGCCCCCGCCGCCGATGACGCGAACGGGACGCCGTCGCGCCGCGCGGTTTGCCCAGCCGCGCCCTTGCGCCGTATGCTCGCCTTCCCACGAACGGAGCGAGCGCGTGCACATCATCGGGCTCACTGGCGGCATCGCCAGCGGCAAATCGACCGTCGCGGAGTTCTTCCGCGAGCGCGGGGCCCCCGTGATCGACGCCGACGTCCTCGGCCACCGCACCTACGAGCCGGGCACGGCCACCTTCACCGCCGTCGTGGCCGCCTTCGGCGACGACATCGTGGCCGCCGACGGGACCATCGACCGGCGCGCGCTCGGCGGCAAGGTGTTCGGCCAGCCGGAGGAGCTGACGCGGCTCACGGACATCGTCTGGCCGGGCATCCGCGCCCTCGCCTCCGGGGAGCTGTCGGCGCTGGAGGTGGCGGGCACGCGCCTGGCCGTGCTCGAGGCGGCCGTGCTGCTGGAGGCGGGCTGGGGCGACATGACGGACGAGATCTGGGTGACCGTGGCCGCGCCCGACGTGGCCGTGGCGCGCCTCGCCGAGCGCAACGGGCTGGACGAGGCGGCGGCCCGCGCCCGCATCGACTCCCAGCTCTCCAACGCCGAGCGCGTCGCCGCCGCCGGCGTGGTCATCGAGAATAACGGCACGCGGGAGGAGCTCGGGGCGCGCGTGCGCGCCGCCTGGGACGCGCTCCTCGCGCGCACCGGCACGGAAAGGCAGACGATTGGCTGAAGCAACCATCGCCCCCAGCGTTCCCACCGCGCCCGGCGGGCTCGTGCTCGCCGCCGAGGAGTTCACCGTCCGCGAGGAGCCCTACTACCTGCCCCTCGGCGACGAGATCGAGCTCTTCGAGGCCGCCTTCCGCCAGCGCATCCCCGTGCTGCTGAAGGGCCCCACCGGCTGCGGCAAGACGCGCTTCGTGGAGTACATGTCCTACCGCCTCGGCCAGCCCGTCACGCGCATCTCGCAGGGCGGCGACGGCGACGGCCCCGGCGAGGCCGGCCCGCGCCCCTTCGTCACCGTCGCCTGCCACGAGGACCTCACCGCCAGCGACCTCGTCGGCCGCTACCTGCTCGACACCGACGGCACGCGCTGGATCGACGGTCCCCTCACGCGCGCGGTCAAGCGAGGCGCCATCTGCTACCTCGACGAGGTGGTGGAGGCGCGCAAGGACACGACCGTGCTCATCCACCCCCTCACCGACTACCGCCGCCTGCTGCCCATCGAGAAGCTGGGCCAGGTGGTGGAGGCGGCGGACGGCTTCCTGCTCGTCATCTCCTACAACCCGGGCTACCAGAGCGCCCTCAAGGACCTCAAGCACTCCACCCGCCAGCGCTTCATCTCGGTCGAATTCACCTACCCCTCGCGCGAGCAGGAGGCGGAGATCATCTCGCACGAATCGGGCGTCGATCCGGCCGTCTCCATCGAGCTGGCCAAGCTGGGCGAGAAGGTGCGGAACCTGAAGGAGCACGGCCTCGGCGAGGGCGTGAGCACGCGCCTCCTGATCTACGCCGGGCGCCTCATCGAGCGGGGCATCGCCCCGCGCCGCGCCGCGCAGGTGGCCGTCACCTGGGCGCTGACCGACGATCTCGAGGTCCAGCGCAGCATCGAAGAGGTCGCGACCTCGATCTTCGCATGAGCGTCGCGGACGAGCTGGCGGCGCGCGACCGCGAGCGCTTCGAGGGCTTCCCCGAACCGCTGCTGGAAGCCTACGAGGCGGGCCTGCGCGCGCTCGAGGGGCGGCTCACGCCCGCGCGCCTGGAGGGCTGGGCGCGGGGCGGGCTCGACCTCATGGCCGTCAGCCTGCGCTCGTGGGAATCGGCGGCGGAGTACTTCCGCGCCGGGCCGCGCCTGCCCGAGGCCGCCCCCTGGGAGACCTACGAGCAGCTGGCCGTCGAGGCCGCCGCCCTCACCGCGCAGTCCGCGCCCCTCGCCGTCTCCTTCCTGCGCAGCGCGCCCGGCACGCTGGCCGTCATCGGCCCCAACCACCTCGCGCAGTGGGCCGACCTGGGCCGCCGCCTCTACAAGGGCAACTGGAAGAGCTCGTCGCTGGCCGCGCAGTTCTACGACGCCGGGCCGGAGCTGTTCGGCGCCATCCGCGTGAGCCAGGCGGGGCGGCTCGCGCTCTTCCTCGACGAGCTGGCGCGCCACTCCTACGAGCTGGCCGCCGCCTGCCTGTCCGCGGCCCCGGAGGTGCTGGGCCGCCTCGACGCCGCCGACCGCGCGCCCTTCCTCGCCTTCGGGCTGGAGCTGGCGCAGTCGAGCTGGGCCGATTCGCGCCTCTACTTCGACCGCGGCGTCACCCTGCTGCAGCGCGTGCACGCGCCCGTGCGCGAACGCTACCTGCTGCTGGCGGCGCGGGTGGCGCGCGACCACAGCCGCTCCGCCTTCCAGTACTTCGAGGACGGCGCCGCGGCCCTCGGCGAGGTCGAGCCCGACGCCCACGCCCCGGTCGTCGAGCTGGCCGAGCAGCTCGCGCCCCATTCCGCCTACGCGGCCATGGACTTCGTGGGCAACGCGCCCGCCGTGCTGGAGAAGGTGCGCCTCCACGAGCTGCCCGCGTGGCAGGCGGCGGGCCTCGCCATCCTCGCCGCCAGCCGCGAGGGCGGCGAGGCCTACTTCCGCCTCCAGTCCAGCCGCGGCGAGGAGGTGCTGGACACGCTCTCCGCGCGCGTCGAACTCTCCCGCGTGGGCGAGGTGCTGCGCCTCTACGCGAAGGCCCTCACCGGGCGCGACGTCAGCATTCACGCCGCCTCCGTGCTCGCCGACAAGGGCATCGGCTGGGTGGACGAGGAGCGCGCCAGCACCGAGGGCACCACCATCTTCCTGCCCGAGGCCATGGAGCGGCACCGCGACAAGGACGAGAACTTCGCCGCCATGAAGGTGTTCGCCACGCACCAGGCGGCGCACCTCGAATTCGGCAGCTTCGCCTTCGCGTTCGAGCGCCCCGCCACGCTCTTCGAGGACCTGCGCCCCACGCTGCCGGAGCGCGAGGGGGCCGACCCCGCCACCGGCATCGAGCGCTTCTTCGACCTCTTCCCCGACCGCGCGCTGGCCCGCGACCTGCACGAAATCGCCGAGGATGCGCGCATCGACGCCGCCGTCAAGCGCGCCTACGCGGGCATCCGCGCGCCGCTCGCCCGCATCCAGCGCGAGGAGCTGGCGCGCCGCCCGGAGGTGAGCGAGCTGCCCCTGCGGCAGGCCTTCGTGGAGAACCTCGTGCGCGTCAGCCTCGACGGGGCCGACGCCGTGCGCTGGCCCGCCGGGCGCGCCGAACCCATGGCCGGCGGCGTCGCCATCGTCCAGCGGCTGGCCGCCACGGGCGCCACCGCCGAGGACGCCGCCGAGGCCGCCCTGCGCCTCTACCGCCTGGCCATGGGCATCCGCAACGAGCGCGACGAGGACGGGGAATCGTGGGACGCCCTGCCGGAGGTGGACGAGGAGTCGCTCGACCTCGACATGAGCGGGCTGGGCGGCGAGGGCCCGCCCCTCGAAATGGGCCAGGCCCCGGAAGGCGAGGCGGAGTACGAGAGCCCCCAGGAGATCGATTTCCGCGGCGAATTCAAACCCGAACTCGTGCAGCTGCTCATGAAGCTGCGCGACGGCGCGGAGACGGGCGACGCCGGGCAGGTTTCCCCCGACCAGCTCACCGAGGAGCAGCTGCGCGAGCTGCTGGAGAAGAGCGCCGAGATCGACCTCGACGCCCTGCTCGAGGGCGACCTCCAGCAGACGACGGGCATGTTCCTCTCCAACCTGCTGAAGGAGGCGGGCTCGCCCACGCTCGACGGCGACGTGCAGACCGATCAGCCCCTGAGCGACCTGAGCACGGGCGCGGACGAGGGCGAGGAGCCGCTCGCGCCCGTCGTCACCACCTACTACTACGACGAGTGGGACTTCCGCGCGCAGGACTACAAGCCGCGCTGGTGCGCCGTGAAGGAGGCCGCGCTGGAGGAGGGCGGCGAGGAGTTCTACGAGGAGACGCTGCGCGAATACGCCTCCCTCGTGGCGCAGACGCGCAAGCAGTTCGAGCTGATGAAGCCCGAGCTCTTCCGCAAGATCAAGCGCCTCTCCGACGGCGAGGACGTGGAGCTGGACCCCGCCATCGAGTGGATGATCGACATCCGCACGGGCGTCAGCCCCACGGAGAAGATCTACTGGCGGCGCAACAAGGTGGAGCGCGACGTGGCCATCGCCTTCCTGCTCGACATGTCCGCCTCCACGGACGAGGAGATCGCGCGCCGCGACCAGCAGTACGACGACGCCGACGACGACCCCCGCAAGTACCTCAGCTGGTGGGTGACGAAGCGGCGGCGCGAGCTGGCCGCGCCCCCCAAGCGCATCATCGACCTCGAAAAGGAGGCCACCGTCCTCCTCATCACGGCGCTGGAGACGATCGGCGACGACTACGGCATCTACGGCTTCAGCGGCTACGGGCGCGACAACGTCGAGTTCTATGTGCTCAAGGATTTCGACGAGCGCTTCGGCGAGACCACGAAGCGCCGCATCGACAAGGTCGCGCCCATCCGCTCCACGCGCATGGGCCCGGCCATCCGCCACGCCATCCACAAGCTCTCGGCCACGGAGGCGAAGGTCCGCATCCTCGTCCTGCTCAGCGACGGCCGCCCCCAGGACCACGGCTACGGGCGCGACCGCACGGAGAAGGAGTACGCCATCCACGACACGAAGCAGGCGCTGAATGAGGCCAAGCGCGAGGGCGTCACGCCCTTCGCCCTCACCGTCGACCGCGCCGGGCACGACTACCTGAAGACGATGTGCGAGGACATGGGCTACGAGGTGGTGGGCGACATCGAGTCGCTGCCGCGCCGCCTGCCCGCCCTCTACCGGCGGCTCACGGAGTAGCGCCGTGGCGCCGCTCCTGCTCGTGCGCCACGGCCAGTCCGAGGGCAACGCCGCGGGCGTCATCCAGGGCCGCCTCGATCCGCCGCTCACGCCGCTGGGGCGCGAACAGGCGCGCGCCCTGGCCGGACGCCTGCGCGCGGAGGGCGGCGTGGACCGCATCGTCGCCAGCCCCCTCGCGCGCGCCCGCGCCACCGCCGAGGCCATCGCCGCCGCCCTCGGCCTGCCCCTCGTGGAGGAGCCGCGGCTGATGGAGTACGACTTCGGCGAGGCCAGCGGCCTCACCCCCGCCGCCGTGCGCGAACGCCACCCCGAATGGAGCGGCGGGCGTGGCGACGGCGCCGAACGCCCCCTGCTGCCCGGCGAGGAGGGCGTGCGCGCCTTCGACGCGCGCGTGGCCGCCGTCGTGGACGACCTGCTGGCGCTGGATGGGCGCACGGTCGCCGTCGCCCACGGCGGCGTCATCACCACGGCCCTGAACCTCGCCTTCGGCCAGCGGGGCGCGCCCATGCGCTTCCGCATGGAGAACTGCGCCATCGCGGAGTTCGCGCGCGACGCATCCGGGCGCATCGTCGTCCAGCGCCAGAACGACGACTGCCACCTGCGCGCCCCCGCCGACGACCGGGGAGATGAATGACGAACCGTCTCTATACCGACGGGGAACTCGCTATGCTGGGCGCCATGCCGAAGCAGGCGGTCACTCCCCGCGCGCGCTGGGTGGAGAAGCCCGGGCATCGCCAGCGCAACTTCGCCGTCGTCGGGGAGGGCGAGGCTCGTTTCTCCGTCTACCAGCGCCAGAACCTCAGGGACGAGCACGACTTCTCGTGCGGGATCGCCTTCCTGCCGCCCGGCGGGCAGCGCCTGACGCTCGCGCGCTACAACGGGCCGAGCCATCGACACGGCGACATCGCCTACCGCCCGCACGTCCATCGCGCCACCGAGCGCGCCATCGCGGCGGGCCGCAAGCCCGAATCCGAGGCCGTCGAAACCGACCGCTTCCGCACGCTCGAAGGCGCGCTCGCCTGCCTCATCGACGACTTCAACCTCGGCGCGATCGAGGCCGCGCACGACCAGCCGGGGCTGTTCCCGTGAGGATCGATGCCGCTGCCGTCCGCACGCTCCTGTGCGAGCGCCTGTGCGAGGAGGTGGCCGTGGAACAGCGCCCCGACGGCGCGCTCATGCTGCGCACGCACTTCCGCTTTCCCGATGGCGACAGCTATCCGTTCCACCTCGCCGAGGCCCCCTCTGGCGACGGGCTCCGCCTTTCGGACCACGGCCACACGCTCATGCACCTCAGCTACGAGCACGACATCGACGCCTTCCTTGAAGGCACGCGCGGGATGCTGCTGGAGCGCATCCTGGGCGAAAGTGGGCTCCGGCGCGACGACGGAGCCTTCCACCTCGATACCGCGCCCGACCGTCTGCCCGAGGCGGTGTTCGCCTTCGGCCAGGGGCTGTCCCGCATCTACGATCTCACGCTGCTTTCCCGCTCCAGCGTCGGTTCCACGTTCTACGAGGACCTCGCCGATTGCATCATCGGCCTTGTGAGCGAGGACCGCGTCGAACGGGATCACCAGCCGGACGTTCCCAATGCCCGCGAATATCCCGTGGACTACCGCATCGAGGGGAGGGATGGCGTGCCCCTCTTCCTGTACGGCGTTCCGAACCGGGACAAGGCCCGCCTCACCACCATCATGCTCAGCCACTTCCACCGTCACCGGCTTCGCTTCGAGTCGCTCATCGTCTTCCAGAACCAGACCGAAATCCCGCGTCCCGATCTGGCCCGTCTCACCGACGTCGCCGGCGACATGGTCTCGTCTCTGGAGTCGGAGGGCGACTTCAGCCGCAAGCTGCTGGCGCGTATTGCCTGAGCGGGAGGCTGTGCGCCCCCGTCTAGCCCCGCTCCGCGTCAGCGATGGCGCAGTGGTAGCGCTCCATCACCGGGTTGGCCAGCAGGCGCTCGCACATCGCCTCCGCCATCGTGCGCGCCTCGTCCGCGCTGGACGCCTCGATGGCGATCTCGAAGAGCTTGCCCGCGCGCACGGAGGCCACGTCCGCGAACCCCAAGCCGTGCAGCGCCGAGGCGATGGTGAGGCCCTCGGGGTCGTTCACGGCGGGCTTCAGCGTGACCGCCACGGAGGCGAGGAAGCGGCTCACACGGGCAGGTCCTCGCCCGTGAGCGCGCGGTACACGGCGAGGTAGCGCTCTGTCGTGGCCGCCGCCACGTCCTCCGGGATCTCCGGCGCGGGGTCGCCCTCGCGCCAGCCGCTGGCCGCCAGCCAGTCGCGCACCGGCTGCTTGTCGAAGCTGGGCTGCGAGCCCCCCGGCGCGTAGCGGTCCAGCGGCCAGAAGCGGCTGCTGTCGGGCGTGAGCGCCTCGTCGATGAGGATCGTCTCCTCGTCGCGCAGCCCGAACTCGAACTTGGTGTCGGCGATGATGATGCCGCGCTCCAGCGCCACCCGGTGGGCGTAGTCGTAGACGGCGAGGCTGCGCTTGCGCATGGCGTTGGCCGGGCCCTCGCCCACGGTCGCCTCCAGCCGCGCGTAGTCGATGTTCTCGTCGTGCCCCTCGTCGGCCTTCGTGGACGGCGTGAAGATCGGCTCCGGCAGGCGCTGCGACTCCTCCAGCCCGGCGGGCAGCGCGATGCCGCAGACGGCCCCGTCGCGCCCGTACTCCCTCCAGGCCGTGCCGGAGAGGTAGCCCCGCACGATGCACTCGGCTTCGTGCCGCTGCGCCTTCCGCACCAGCATCGAGCGCCCGTAACAGCTTTCGGGCATGGGGAAGGGCGCCAGCCGCTCGGCGTTGTCGGCGTCGATCACGTCGATGAAGTGGTGGGGCACCACCTCGCCGATGCGCGCGAACCACCACGCCGACAGCCGCGTGAGCACCTCGCCCTTGCGCGGGATGGGCGTGGGCAGCACCACGTCCAGCGCGGAGATGCGGTCGGTGGCGACCAGCAGCAGCCAGTCGCCCAGGTCGTAGGTGTCCCGCACCTTGCCGCGCTTCACGGGCGCGGGCAGATCCGTGCGCATCATCGTCGCGGTCGTCACGGCGTCGCCTCCCGAATGCGGAGATAGTAGAGCGTGAGCGCCGTGGACGCGAACGCGCCGAAGGGGATGGCGATGGCCGTCTGCAGCGCCTGCAGCCCGGCGTCGATGGCCATGCGCGCCGCGCGTCCCGCCTCGCCCGGGGCGGGGCTCACCGGCGCCAGCAGGCCGAGCACGAGCGGGATGGCGATGACCGCCAGCAGGATGACCAGCAGCCGCAGCATGTTGCCGCGCATCAGGCCCCAGCTGCGGCGCAGCGACGCGAACGGCCCCGCGCCCTCCAGCATGAGCGCCTGCGGGGCCAGGGCGATCCGCAGGCCGAGGAAGGGGATGGCCGCCAGCCCGATGATCGTGGCCGCCAGCGCCGCCGCCCCCACGAGCAGCGTCCCGCCCAGCGCGACGAGCCCGCCCAGGCGCGTGAAGGCCGGGTCGAGCGCCTCGCGCGGGCCCACGGGGCGGCCCTGCGCCACCGCCTCCACGGAGACGATGGTGGCGCCCATGCCCACCAGCCCCAGCACCACCGTGACCGCGGCCAGCAGCACGAACGCCGCGAACGGCCCGCCCTCGCTCGCGCCCGTCAGTCCGCGCTGGGGGTAGGGCTCGCCCGCGAAGACGGTGGCGTAGAGCAGGATGGTGACGAGGGTGGCGGCGATCGCGAGGGGAACCTGCACGACGGCGAGGGGCGCCATCGTTTCGCGCGGGTGGTCGCGCATGAGTGCCAGCGCCGCGCGCAGCGTCTCGCCCGCGCCCACGCGGGGGACCGCCTCCGTCACGCCGCCGCGCTCACGGGGCGGACTCGCGCAGGCGCAGGTAGTACAGCGTGACCGCGACGATCGTGAACGCGCCCAGGATGGCGCCGCTCACGCCCGGCACGGCGGTGGTGATGAACAGAAAGGCCTGCTCGTCGCTGCTGCTGACCGCGTACAGGCCGGTCAGCATTGCCACGGTGATCACGGCCTGGATCGCGCCGATCGCGATCAGGATCCCGATCATCCGCAGGATGTTGCCCCGCATCACCCGCCAGCTGCGGATGAACGCATCCGCCGGGCCCGCCCCCTCCAGCAGGAACAGCTGGAAGGCCAGCGCGAAGCGTGCCTCCAGATAGAGGGAGACCGGCAGCCAGAGCGCCGTCGCCAGCGTGATGGCCGTTACCCGGTCCGCATTGGCCGAGTCGCTCGTTGCCCACTGGACGATCCAGATAGGCAGCGTGCTGACCCACAGGACGACCACCGCCAGCGCGGCCAGCGCGATGAGCGGCCAGCGTCGCCGGAAGAGCGCGTCGAGCGTGCCCGCGAGGCTCGGCGTCCCTCCCCGCATGAGCGTCGCCGCCGCCACGATGATGGCGCCTCCCCCCACGCCGCCGGCGATCCCGGTGACCAGCCCCAGCGCCATGTTCACGGCCATCGGCGGGCGCTCCCCGTCCGTCAGCGCGATCACCGCGAGCGATTCCGCGACGAGGAGCGCGGACACGGCCCCGTACGGGACCAGCAACTGGACGGGATGCCGGCGCAGGAGGCCCAGCGCCGCGCCCAGCGTCCCGAACACGCGGGGCCGCGCGGGCGCGGGGACGAACGCCGCCGCCGCCGCGCTCATGCTAGGCCCAGCCGCTCGAAGGTCGCCCCCGCGTGGCGCAGGTAGTGGCCGTGGTCGAAGAGGGCGCGCAGCTCCCCCTCGTCCAGCAGCGCCGTCACCTCCGCGTCCGCCAGCAGCAGGTCGAGGAAGGGCTCGCGCCGGTCCCAGGCGGGCATGGCGTTGCGCTGCACCAGCTCGTAGGCGCGCTGGCGGCTCAGCCCCCGCTCGATGAGCGCCAGCAGCACGCGCTGCGAGAAGACGAGCCCGTGCGAGCGCTCCAGGTTCTCCCTCATGCGCTCCGGGCGCACCGTCAGCCCCCCGGCGATGTCCGTGAAGAGCGCCAGCATGTAGTCCAGCAGCAGGCAGGCGTCGGGCAGGATGATGCGCTCCGTGGACGAGTGGCTGATGTCGCGTTCGTGCCAGAGGGCCACGTTCTCCAGCGCCGTGGCGGCGTGCCCGCGCAGCACGCGCGCCAACCCCGTGATGCGCTCGCACTTCTCCGGATTGCGCTTGTGGGGCATGGCGCTGGAGCCCGTCTGGCCCTCCGCGAAGGGCTCCTCCGCCTCCAGCACCTCCGTGCGCTGGAGGCCGCGGATCTCCGTGGCGAACTTCTCCAGCGAGGCCCCCGTGAGCGCCAGCGCCCCCACGAACTGCGCGTGCCGGTCGCGCTGCACGACCTGCGTGGACGCCTCCTCGAGGCCGAGGCCGAGGGCGCGGCAGACCGCCTCCTCGATGGCCGGGGCGATGGATGCGTGCGTGCCCACGGTCCCGCTCACGGCGCCCACGGCCACGGCCTCGCGCGCCGCCCGCAGGCGCTCGCCGTTGCGCCGCATCTCCGCCACCCACACGGCCACCTTCAGGCCGAAGGTCGTGGGCTCGGCGTGCACGCCGTGCGTGCGGCCCGCGCAGAGCGTGTCGCGGTGCTCCACCGCCAGCCGTTCCAGCGCCCGCGTCAGCCGCTCCGCGCCCGCCAGCAGCAGGTCGCTGGCGTCGCGCAGCTGCAAGGCCGTGGCCGTGTCCCACACGTCGCTCGTGGTCAGCCCGTAGTGGACGTGGCGCGACTCCTCGCCCAGCGAGTCCGCCACCGACTGCAGGAAGGCGGTCATGTCGTGGTGCGTGACGGCCAGGTAGCGGGCGATGGCGTCGAGGTCGAAGGCCGCGCGTTCGCGGATGCGCGCCGCCGTTTCGCGGGGCAGCTCGCCCGCCTCCGCGCGCGCCTCGCAGACCGCGATCTCGACCTCCAGCCAGCGCTCGAACTTCGCCTGCTCGCTCCAGACGGCGGCCATCTCGGGGCGCGAGTAGCGCGGGATCACGGAGCGCTCCGATGGGGGCGGCGGCGCGGCGCGGGCATCGCCCCCATCATACCGCCCGCGGGCCGCTCCGACGCGCGCGCCCGCGCCATGCGCGTATACTGCGGGAGCCATGCCCGACGACGCCCGCGCGCCGCTTCCCTATCCGCCCGTCACGCCCTACCTCACCGTGCCCGACGCGGCGGCGGCCATCGCCTTCTACGAGCGGGCCTTCGGCGCGGTCGAGCGCGAGCGCAACCTCACGCCCGACGGGCAAAAGATCATGCACGCCGAGATCGAGCTGAACGGCGGCGTCGTCATGCTCAGCGACGACTTCGCCGGGACGCCCCGGGAGGGCGCCACGCCCGGGGCGCTGGGCGGCAGCCCCGTCACCATCCACCTGCAGGCGGAGGACGACGCGGCCGACGCCCTCTGGGAGCGCGCCGTGGCCGCGGGCGCGGAGGTGACGATGCCCTTCGAGCGCCAGTTCTGGGGCGCGACCTACGGACGCCTGCGCGACCCCTTCGGCCACCACTGGGCCCTCATCGCGCGCATGGAGCCCGTCTCCGACGAGGAGCTGCGCGCGGGCGCGGCGCGGGCCATGCCCGACCACGCGGGCGAATGAGCGGCGCGCGCCTCCCCGCCCCGCCGCGAACCGGGTAGCATGGCCGCCGTGCCCGACGAGTACCTCGCCATCCGCCAGCTCTGCGAACGCTACGCCGACGCCGTCACCCGGCGCGACGAGGACGCTTGGCTGGCCACCTGGGCGCCCGACGGCGAGTGGCGCTACGGCGGCGACGACCCGCCGCGCGGGCGCGAGGCCCTCGCGCGCTTCTGGGAAGCCGCCGTCGAGGACATCGCCGCCATCGTCATGGTCGTCCACTCTGGCGTCGTCGAGCGGGTGGACGGCGACGCCGCCGCGGCGCGCTGGTACCACGCCGAGCACGTGCGCGTGGGCGACGGCGAGGCCATGGCCGGCGTCACCCTCTACGAAGACGAGCTGGTGCGCATCGACGGCGACTGGCGTTTCGCCCGCCGCCGCCACCGCCTGCTCTACAGCGGCCCCGACCTCAGCGGCGAATTCCACTCCCTCGCCGCGCCGAACGCGGACTGACAGCGGCCCGCTGGCGCCTGGGGCGCGCAGGGCGAAATCACACAGCGGAGGAACCGCAATGGGCAAGCCGACGACCGAGGACTACACCGCCATCCGCATGGTGGCCGAGCGCTACGTCGACGCCGTCAACCGCTTCGACGCCGAGGCCTGGGGCCAGACCTGGGCCCCCGACGGCGAATGGAACGTGGGCGAGGTGCACAAGGGCCGCGACGTGATGGTGCCCCTCTGGACGCAGATCGTGAGCAGCATCCCCAACGTCTACATGCACGTCTACTCCGGCGTCATCGACGACGTGACCGGGGACACCGCCCGGGGCCGCTGGTACATGGGCGAGTTCCTCAACATGGCCGACGGCTCGCGCAGCATGAACTCCATCTGCTACGTCGATACGTACACGCGCATCGACGGGCAGTGGTACATCCAGACGCGCGAGTTCCAGGCGCTCTATCGCGGCCCCGCCGACCTGAGCGGCGAGTTCTCGAAGATCGCCGTCCCCGTCTAGGGCCGCGCCCTCGCGCGGGCGGGCCATCTTCCGTGCCGTTCCCGTCGCGGACGAAGCGGGGCGGGCGGGCGCTCGCGCTCGGCGGCGCCTGCCTGCTGCTCGCGGGGCTCGCTGCGGCCTGCGGAAGCGGCGAACAGCCTTCCGAAGGCGCCGGGGCGTCCGCTGTGGCCACGCCGACGCTCACGGCTACGCCGACGCCCACGGCTATGGCCACGCCGACGGCCACGGCCACGCCGACGCCCACGGCCACGGCCACGGCTACGCCGACGCCCACGGCCACGGCTACGCCGACGCCCACGGCCACGGCTACGCCGACGCCCACGGTCACGGCCACGCCGACGCCCACGGTCACGCCGACGCCCACGCCCACGGCCACGCCGTCGCCCACGCCGACGGCCATGCCTGTCCCCGTGGAGGTGGTTTCGTTCGGCGATGGCGAATTCGTGGTCGGGACCGACATTCCGGCGGGGCTCTACCGGGCGTTGGCGCCGACGGACGACTGCGAGTGGGAACGGCGATCCGCCGATGGCGTCACCGGGTTCGGCGACGCCTCGTTCCTGCTTACCATCGTCGCGCTCGCGCCTTCCGACGTCGCGTTCTCCAGCCGGGGCTGCGGGACATGGTCGAACGACCCCGAACCGGTCGCGACGCCGGGCCGCCCCTTCGGCGATGGCGCCTTCTTCGTCGGCGCCGAGATAGCGCCCGGCCGCTACCGCGCGACCGGCGGCTCCGACGCCTGCCAGTGGCACCGCCTGCATGGCTACGATGCCCCCTACGACCGGGATCTCACCACCACGTACGGGGGACAGCGCCCGAACGTGAGCGGGCGGGGCGGCCATACGGTCGTTGACATCGCCCCCGACGACGTCGCCTTCATCAGCAGCGGCTGCGGCGTCTGGTCCGACGACCTGTCGCCCGTGGCCACGCCGGGGGAGCCGTTCGGGGATGGCGTGTACATTCTGAACGTCGACATCACGCCCGGGCGCTATCGCGCGAGCACGCCGGAATCCTGCTACTGGTTCCGGCTCTTCACCTTCGGCGGCGAGCACAGCTACGGCCACGGCGCCTGGGGCTACTCGCTCTGGCCGGGCGACTCGTCCGTCGTGGACGTCGCGCCGTCGGATGCCGGGTTCGTGAGCCGGGGCTGCGGAACCTGGAGCGATGCGCTGGCGGCGGCGCTGACGCCGGGCGATCCCTTCGGCGACGGTACCTGGCGCGTCGGCATCGACATCGCGCCGGGGCGCTACTTCGCGCATTCGCCCTCGGAACGCTGCCGTTGGTATCGCCTGGACGGCTTTGGCGGCGAGCACACCGACGGACACTACACGCCCGATGGGTTCGGCTGGTTCTCCATCGTCGACATCGTCGCGTCCGACGCGGGCTTCGAAAGCTCCGGATGCGGAACCTGGACGAAGGAGCCGCCGCTGGTTCCCGGGCCGGCCGAGGGGTTTGGAGATGGCGCCTGGCGCGTTGGCATCGACATCGAGCCGGGCCGCTACTTCGCCAGTTCGCCATCCGAACACTGCGACTGGTACCGGCTGGACGGCTTCGGCGGGTACGAGGGGATGGACCTGGGAATCGGCAGGGGCTACGTCTGGCGCGAACCAACCCCGATGGTGGTCGTCGACGTCGCCGCGTCCGACGTGGGGTTCGCCAGTAAGAGGTGCGGGACGTGGACCGCCGAGCCGCCCGCGCCCCGCGCCACGCCCGGGGAAGCGCCCATCGATGGGCTGCTGATCGTCGGCCGCGAAGTGGCGCCGGGCCGCTACCGTGCGACCCGGGGCTACGGCGTGAACCTGTCCGCAACCTGTACGTGGAAGCGCTTGGGCGCGTTTGGCGGAACCCGTGCCGATGAAATCGGTTCCTCCTGGGGCGGCTATTCCACGCTGATCGTCGATATCGCGCCGTCCGACGCGGGGTTCCGCAGCAGTGGCTGCGGCTGGACGGCGGAGTGGAGGCCCGCCGCCGTGCCGGGCGAGCCCTTCGGCGACGGAACCTACGTCGTCGGTGTGGAAATCGAGCCCGGCCTCTACCGCGCGGAGCGTTTCCCGAGGACCTGCAGATGGCAGCGGATGAGCAAGTTCGGCGGCTCCGCCGGGACCGATTCGGGCTTTCTCGCCTCCCAGTGGGCCGAGGAGCGGATGATCGTCGAGATCGCCCCCTCCGACGTCGGCTTCGTCAGCTGGGGATGCCGCCGCTGGACGCCGGTTCCGGAGCGCGTCCAGCGCATGGCCCGGATCGACACGGGAACGTACATGGTCGGCGCCGAGATGGCGCCCGGCTTCTATCGCTCGTTCGGCGCGGGAGAGTGCTGGTGGGAGCGACTGGGCGGATTCGGCGGGACGGACGGGGAAACCATCGGGCGCGGAGGGCGCGGGGGCTCCGGCCAGATCGTGGAGATCGCGCCGACGGACGCCGGTTTCTGGACCAGTAAGGGGTGCGGGCGTTGGGTGCGGGGCGAGCGGCCCGTGATCACCCCGGGCGCGCCGTTCGCGGGAGGCGCCTACCGCGTCGGCTCGGAGATCATCCCGGGCCGCTACCGCGCGGCATCGTCGGGCGGACCGGGAGGGGTCTGCTGGTGGGCGCGCCTCGGCGGCTTTCGCGGCACGGACGAGGAATACCTCGGGCGTTACGACGCCGGATGGAACAACCACTACAGCGCGATCGTCGATATCGCCGCCTCCGACGTGGGCTTCGTGAGCGAGGGATGCGGGACGTGGACGCGCATCGCCGGCCCCGTGCTCGCCCCCGGCGCTCCGATCCGCGACGGCGCGTATCTCGTGGGAGACGAGGTCGAGCCCGGACGCTACCGGCAGGTCACGCCCATCGACCGCAAGGGCCGCGCCTGTGAATGGGAGCGGGTGAGCGGCTTCGGCGGAACCGCGCCGGAAGTCATCGCCTCCGGCGGCGCTCCCGCGGGCGAGGAGGCCACGGTCGAGATCGCGGCGACGGATACCGGCTTCATCAGCTACGCCTGTGGCGGGTGGACGAAACTGCCGTAGCCGCCGAAGGGCCCCGCGTCGCTATACTGCCGCCGATGGCCGCGCGCCCCCGGACGCTCTACCTCGCCAATCCCTACGGCTTCTCCCGCCAGCAGCGGGCGCGCCTGCTGCCGGAGATCGCGGAAGCGCTGGAAGCGCTCGGCGTCGAGGTGTGGGAGCCCTTCTCGCGCAACCTGCAGGCGGACGTGGCCGGGCCCGGCTGGGCCTGGCGCCTCGGACAGGCCGACTTCCGCGACGTGCGCGAGGCCGACGCCATCCTCGCCGTCGTCAACGGCGTGCCCCCCGACGAGGGCGTCATGGTCGAGCTGGGCATGGCCATCGCCCTCGGCAAGCCCACCTTCCTCTTCCGCGACGACTTCCGCCGCGCCACCGACAGCGAGGAATACCCGCTCAACCTCATGCTCTTCACGGGGCTGCCCCGCGACGGCTGGCGCGACTGCTACTATGAGTCCGTGGACGAGCTGGGCGATCCCGGCAAGGGCCTGGCGCGCTGGGCGGCGGGGGACTGAGCGTGTCCGCCGCAGGCCGCCACGCGCCCGAAAGGCGGCACGGCGCGGCCATTCCCGATGACCCCGCGGCGTGCGACTATCTCCTGGTGGTCGGCCCCGGGCGCTCCGGCAGCGAATTCCTCTACCGCCGTCTTAAGGGCCATCCCGCCTACGCCTTCCCCGAAATCAAGGAGGGCTACTACTACCGTTCGCCCCGCGCCTTCCGCAAGGCCCGAGCGCGCGCCAGCGGACGGGTGCTGGTCGACGTCGCCAACCTCGGCTACCGCGACGCCGCCCTCGCGCCGGGCGTGCGCGCGCTGCTGGCGGAGGGCGTGCGCGTGCTGCTGGTGGTGCTGCTGCGCGACCACCGCGAGCGCGCCCGCTCCATGATCGCCTTCCGTCGCAGCCGCGGCGAGGTCTCCGCCCTGCTCGGCGCGCGGCGGCTGGAGACGGCGGTCGTGGCCGACCGCCTCACGCCCGCGCGGCTGCGGGCCATCCACGCCCTCGACGCGGACGTGCTCGCCCTCTGCTTCGACGCCCTCACCGCGGACGCGGCGGCGCTCGATTGCCTCGCCGCCCTCTGCGGGACCGCCCCCTTCGCGGACGCCGCGGGCGCGGACGAGGGCGCGGTGAACGAGGCGGTGCGCGCGCGCGTCCCGCCCCTCGCCGCCGCGGGCAAGCTGGCCGCCCTCGCGCTGCGGCGGCTGGGCTGGCGGCGCACGCTCCAGCGGCTCAAGGACAGCCGCCGCCTGCGGACGTTCTTCTTCGCCCCGCTCGATGGCGCGGACGCGGCCCCGCCGCTCTCCGACGCCAGCGCGCGGCTGCTGGACGAGTGCGGGCGCGAGTGCCGCGCCGCCGTCGCGGAGGCGTCGGAGCGGCTGCGGCCGGGCGTCTTCCTGCGGCGCGCGCCGGGCGCGGGCGCATGACCGTCGCGGAACCGGCCGCGCCGCGCACCACCGCCAGCCAGGAGGCGGCCTTCTTCCTTGCCGCCCGCGTCGTCACGCTGTTGATCAGCCTGGGATCGCAGAGCGTGCTGGCCTGGTTCCTGGGGACGGAGGGGCGCGGCGAATACGCCGTCTGCGTCACCTTCGCCGCCGTCGCCGGGCTGCTCTTCACGCTGAGCGTGGACAAGGGCTCGCTCTACCACGTCACCACCGGGGGCGTGCGTCTGTCGCAGGGGATGGCGTCCATGCTGATGGTCACGCTCGCCGGAAGCGCGCTGGTGGCGCTGCTGGCGACGCCGCTCATCGGGAGCGGCGCGCTCTTCTTCAAGCAGGCCGATGCCGGCGCCTTCCACCTCGCGCTCGCGCTGGTGCCCCTCGCCTACCTGACGGCGGCGCTGGAGGTGCAGCTGACCGGCCTGCGGCGCTTCGGCTGGCTCGCCGTCGTCCTGCCCGCGCAGGCGGCGGTCGTGGTGGTGCTGACGGTCGTGCTGGTGTGGCGGTTCGACGGCGGCGTGAACGGGGCGCTGCTGGCGCTCGTCGCGGGCCATGTGCTCGCCGCCGCCGCCTCCCTCTGGTACTGCCGCCGCTGCTGCGGGCTGACGATCGAGACGCCGTCCCTGGGGAGCTGCGCGCGCCTGATCGGCTACGGCCTCAGGTATCACCCCGCGCAGATGGGCAACTTCCTCGATTCGCGCCTGGGCATCCTCCTGCTGGGCGTGCTCGCGATGCGCGCGGACGTGGGCGACATCGGCGTCTTCGCCGTGGCCAGCGCCGTCATGCTGCGCTTCGGCATCCCCGCCGAGGTGCTCGGCACCGTCCTCTTCCCCCGCAGCGCGGGCGTGACCGGGGAGCGGCACGCGCTGTTCGGCCTCTGCCTGCGCCTCGCCTGCGGCGTGACCGTGGCGGGGCTGGCGCTCTTCGTCCTGCTCAGCCCGCCGCTCGTGCGCCTCTTCTTCTCCGAGCAATTCCTGGACGTGGTGCCGCTCATCCGCATCATCGCCCCGGGCATCCTCGCCTTCGCCGCTACCTCCATCCTCTCGACCTACTTCCTGGCCTCCGAACGGCCGCACGTCTGCTCGTGGGGATCGTGGATCGGGATCGCCGTCAACGCGGTCGGCATCCTCATCCTCTACCCGCCCTTCGGCGTGGAGGGCGCCGCCTGGGCGATGACGCTCGGCCTGCTCGTGGAGGGCCTCTACCTCGCCGTCGTCTTCCACCGCGCCACGGGCATGGCGCTGGCGGACGCCTGGCTGCCGCGCGGCGGCGACGCCGGATACCTGTGGCGTTCGGGATGCACGGTGCTCCGCCAGGCCTACGGCTGGAGGTTGGCCCGTGGCGTCTGATCCCCTCCGCGTCGCGCTCGTCATCGACGACCTCGGCCCGGGCGGTGCGCAGCGGCAACTGACGGTGCTGGCCGCGGGCCTGCGCCGTCGCGGGCATGAGGCCGTCGCGTTCACCTACCGGCGCGGCGATTTCTTCGCGGGCGCGCTGGCGGAGGCGGGCGTTCCCGTCGTCCGCGTGTCCTCGCGCAACCGCCCGCAGCTCGCGTTCGCCATGCGCGCGGCCATCCGCCGTGGCGATCCCGACGCGGTGCTGGCCTTCCTGCCCGGCCCATCCGCGCTGGCCGAACTGGCCGGTCTGCCGCGGCGGCGCTTCGCGGTAGTGGCCTCGGAGCGGGTGCTCGACCTGTCGGGACGGAGCCCGCGCCGCGTCCTGCGCCATGCGCTGCACCGCCTGGCGGACGCGGTGGTCAGCAACTCGCACGCCCAGCGCGGGCGGATGCTGGAGCTGGCCCCCGCGCTCGCGGATCGCACCAGCGTCATCGTCAACGGCATCGACACGGAGCGGTTCGCGCCGGGCGATCCCCCCGACGGGAGCGCGCCCGGACGCCTGCGCCTGCTCGTCCCGGCGCGCATTCGCCCGCAGAAGAACCCCCTTGGCCTGCTGGAGGCGGTGGACATCCTCCGGCGGGAACGTCCCGATATGGACATAACGGTGGACTGGCACGGCGAGGCCACGACCGGGGAGAGTGCGCGCAACGCCCGCCGGGCCGCCTGGCGCCGTGCGCTGGAGGAGGAGATCGCGCGCCGCTCGCTGGGGGATCGCTTCCGTCTGCGCGAGCCCGTGGAGGACGTGGTTCCGCTCTACCGCGCCGCCGACGCGCTCTGCCTGCCCTCCTTTTCGGAGGGCGTCTCCAACGCCATCGGCGAGGCCATGGCCTGCGGCCTGCCCGTGCTCGCCAGCCGCGTGAGCGATACGCCGCGTCTGGTGGAGGACGGGCGCACGGGGTTCCTCTTCGACCCGCACGCGCCCGCGGACATGGCGGACGCCATCGCGCGCCTCGCCGCCATGTCTCCGGCGGAGCGGCGGGCGATGGGGCTGGCGGGCCGCGCCGCGGTCGAAGCCGGCTACTCCCTCGACGCCTGCATCGACGCCTGGGACGGGCTCATCCGGCGGCTGGTTCGAGCACGCTCCCGATCCCCTCGGCGAAGGGAATGCGCGGCTCCCAGCCGATGAGCGCCTTCGCCCGCGCGGGGTCGGCGCACTTGCGGCCCTCCTCGAACGCGCCCCGCGGGTTGGGGATGACATGCTCCACCGCTCCCCCGACGCGGGCCGCGATCTCGTTCACCGACGTCTCCTCTTCGGAGCCGACGTTGAGGACGAGATGCTCGCCCGCGGGCAGGTCCGCGTCCGCCGCCAGCAGGTTGGCGCGCACCACGTCGTCCACGTGCACGTAGCTGCGCGTCTGGCAGCCGTCGCCGTAGACGGTCAGCGGCCTGCCCTCGTCGCGCAGCTTCAGGAATTGGGGGACGACGAGCGCGTAGGCGCCCCCGGCGGTCTGGCGCGGGCCGTAGACGTTGAAGTAGCGCAGCGAGACCACGCGCATCCCGAAGAGCCGCGCGAACATGGCGCCGTACTGCTCGCCGATGAGCTTCTGCAGCCCGTAGGGCGAAAGCGGCCTCGGCGTCATGTCCTCGCGCATCAGGGGGACGTCCTGCTCGCCGTAGACGCTGGACGACGAGGAGAAGACGACGCGCCCGACGCCGCCGTCGCGGGCCGCCTGCAGCACGTTCAGCGTGCCCGTGGCGTTGACCGCGTGCGTGCCAGCGGGATCCTCCACGGAGAGGGGCACGCGCGCCAGCGCCGCCACGTGGAAGACGGCGTCGGCGCCGCGCAGGGCGTCGCGCAGCAGGGCCGCGTCCGTGACCGAGCCCTCGATCAGCGTGGCGGCGGGATTCGCGAACGCGCGGTCGCCGGTCGAGAAGTCGTCCAGCGCCGCCACCTCGTCGCCGCGCGCGACCAGCGCATCGACGAGGTGGGAGCCGATGAAGCCGCAGCCGCCGGTGACCACGCATTTCATGGGAGCGCGCTCCTTCCGCCGCGGGGGAGCGGCGACGGCGCGAGTATCGCCGCTGGTTGGTATCGTGGGCAAACGCGAACCCGCCGCGAGCCCCGCGCTCCCGGCGTTCGGCCCGGGATAACGCTTGCGACTTGAGGACGGAGCCCCGCCGGGAATCCTGCTGATCGGTCCGGCGCCCGACCGCGACGGCGTGATCGGCGGGGCCAGGGTGGCGTTCGCCGAAACCGTCCGCCACCTCGAGTCGCGGGGGTTCGCGCTCGAGGTCGTCAACACCTCGCGCTCGCGCGCGAACGCGGGCAGCGCGCGCAAGCTGCTCCGCGAGGCGCGCGTGTTCGCGCGCGTGCTCCTGCGCGCGCTGCCCGCGATGCGGCGCGCCGACGCGGTGTTCCTGCACATGTCGCCCTACGGAGCGCTGGTGGCGGCGTCCGCGCTCTGGCTCGTCTGCCGTCTCGCGCGCAGGCCCCTGGCCGTGCGTTTCTTCGGGGGCGCGCTCCGTCAGGTGTATCGGGGCTACGGGCCGCTGGCGCGCTGGCTGGCGGACCGCACCTTCCTGCGCTGCCCGCTCGTGTTCGTCGAATCGCGCCAGCTGCGCCGCGAGTTCGGCGACCCCGCCAACTTCCGCTGGCTCCCCAACACCCGCGACGTCGAGCCGCCGCCGCGAACGGACGCGCCCTGCCGCGAGGCCGAGACTGGCGGGACGCTGGCCTTCGTCGGGCAGCTGCGCATGGAGAAGGGGCTGGGCGAGGCGCTGGCGGCGTGCCGCGCCCTGCCCCCCGACTGGCGCCTCCACGTGTACGGGCCGCCCATGCCGGACACCGACCGCTCCCTCTTCGCGGGGCACCCCCGCGCGGTCTACGGCGGCGTGCTCGATCCCGCCGCGGTCCCCGCCGTGCTGCGCGACTGCGACGCGCTCCTGCTCCCCACCTGGTACCGCGGCGAGAACTACCCGGGCGTCGTCGTCGAGGCGCTCCAGTGCGGGACGCCCGTGATCGCCACGCGCTGGCGCGGCATCCCCGACATGGTCGAGGACGGCGAGAGCGGGCTGCTGGTCGAGCCCCGCTCCGTCGCCGAACTGGAGGCGGCCATCCGGCGGCTGATCGCCGACCCCGACCTGCGCCGCCGCCTGCGCGAGGGGGCCGCGCGGCGCGGGGAGCGTTTCCGCGGCGCCTGCTGGTACGACGGCGTGGCCCGCGACCTGCGCGCGCTGGTCCGCGCCCGCTAGCGCCGTGGCCGTGCTCGCGGGGTCCATCCTGCCCGAACGCATCCGCCGCCGCGCGCTGGCGTTCCCCTTCCGCGACGCGGCCATCCACGCCTTTCTCGCCCTCTTCTTCGCGCTGTTCCTGACGCAGCTCGACAAGCAGCCCGCGCTGCGCGGCTGGGGCCCGCCCGGCGTCGCCCTGTACGCGGCCTGTCTGGCGGGATTCCTGCTCGCCCTGCTGGCGAGCGGAGCGTGCTCGCGCGAAGCCCTGCTGGCGCACGCACGGAGTCTCGCGCGCTGGCGCTGGCCCTTCGCGCTGGCCTTCGCGGCGCTGGTCGCGCTCAGCCTCGCCAACTGGTTCCGTTCGCCCGATCCCTCGGCGGCCAACGCCATCTCCTTCGCCCTGCCCTTCGCCATCTGCGCGGCGGCCACGCTGCTCCCGCTCTCGCCCCGCGTGCGGCGGCACTGGCGCGCGTACCTGTGGATCGCCCTCGCCAGCCTCTGCCTGAGCGTCTGGGTCGACGCGATCCGCGTGGGAACCTTCGCGCTCCACGAGTACCGCGTGGCCGGGCTGGCGCTGGACAGCAACCACGCGGCCCACCTGACGCTGCTGCTGGCCGCGCCGCTCGTGGCGGAGCGCCGCCCCGGCCCCGGCGCTCCGGCGGCGCTCGTCCTCACGGGAGCGACCGTCTTCCTCACGCTCTCGCGCGGCGGGCTCCTGCTCTTCCTGCTGCTGGCCCTCTGCGCGCTGGCCCTCAGCCTCTGGCGAACGCCGCCGGGACGCCGCCCGCGCCGCCTGTCCGTCTTCGTCGCGGCGGGGGCGCTCACGGCGCTCGTCTGCTGGCTGTCCGTGCTGACGCTGCCCTATTTCACGGGCATGGAGCGCGCGCGCGCGGGGGCGTCGAGCCCCGACGTCGTGCGCGGCGTGGACCAGCTGCTCGATCCGCGCGGCTGGCTCACGCGCCGCTGGGACGCCGACGACGAGGAGGCGTTCGCGGGCTATCGGGAGCGTCTGGAGAGCTTCGGGCGCATCGACGGCGCCGCCCCCGCGGACCTCGCCCGCGTGGAAGGCGGCACGGTCGAATTCGACGACGCCCGCGTCGTCCGCGCGCGCAACGCCATCGAAGCGATCAGGGCCGCTCCCGTCGCGGGCCATGGCACCGGCTTCAGCGTGGCGCGCGGATTCGACCCCACCGTGGACTACCTGGAGATGGGGATCGATCACGGAGCGATCGGCGTGCTCCTCCTCCTCGCCATGCTCGCCGCCGGGCTACGGGCGTTCGCGCGGCCACGCTTCTGGCCGGGCGTGTTCGCCGTGGGGTTCGTCGCGTGCTGGGGCCTGTTCAGCCAGGCGCTCTTCGAGACGCGCCCGCTCTTCGTCCTGCTGGGGATGCTGCTCGCGCTCCCGCTCGCGGCGGGCGGGGAGCGGGAAGGCGGGGCGGCGTGAACCCGGAACGGCTGCGCGTCGGCCTCGCGCTCTCCGGGCTGGCGGGCGGAGGGGCCGAACGGGCCACGCTCACGCTGGCCGCCGCCCTGCTCGAACGCGGCCACCGCGTCGATCTGCTGCTGCTTCGTTGCGTGGGCGCGTACCGCTCGGCCATCCCCGACGGCGTGCGCCTGTACTTCCCGCGACGCCCGGACTCCGACCGCGGCCTGCTGCGTTCCTGCCGCGAACGCGGCATTCGCACGCGCCCCCTGCCGGTGAACCCGCTGCCGGCGGCGCGGCTGTGGCTCGCGCTCCGGCGGGCGCATCCCGGGTTGGGGGTGAGTGTGGGGAACGCGCTCGACGCCTCCACGGTCGCCCGCTACGTCCGCGCGGCGCGCCCGCGGGTGGTGCTCGCGGGGGGCTTGCCGCGGGCCAACGCCGCCGTCCTGTCCGCGCGCGTCGCGGGCGCCGTGTCCGTGCCCGCCGTCGTCGCCGTGCATACCAACCCCGGCCGGGGGTATTCCCAGCGGCAGCGTGCGCGGGCGCGAGCGCTCTACCCGCGTGCGGACGCCCTCGTCTCGGTCTCGCGCGGCGCCGCCGACGAACTGGCGCGAATGCTGGGCATGGGCGAGGACGACATCCATGTCATCCCGAACCCCGTGCCTCTCGCGGAGATCAAGCGCCTGGGCGCGGCGGAAGCGCCCCACGCCTGGTTCCGGGAGGGCGAGCCGCCGGTCGTCCTGTCCGTGATGCGGGCGTCATCCCCGAAGGACCCCGGCACGCTCATCGACGCCTTCGCGCGCGTGCGGCGGAATCGCCCCGTGCGTCTCGCGTTCCTGGGCGCGTTCCCGAAGCCGCATCGGGCGGAGCTGCGGGCGCGGGCGGCGCGCCTGGGCGTGGCGGACGACCTGACCTTCCCGGGCTTCGACGAAAACCCGTACCCCTCCATGCGCGGCGCGGCGGTGGTGGCGCTCTCCTCGCGCTGGGAGGGGCTGCCGCTCACGCTCGTCGAGGCCATGGCCTGCGGAACGCCCGTCGTGAGCACGGACTCGCCCCACGGCCCGCGCGAGATCCTCGAGGACGGCAAGTGGGGCGCGCTCGTTCCCGTGGGGGACGCCGCGGCCCTCGCGCGGGCGCTGGAGGAGACGCTCGACGGCAAGCGCCCGCCCGCGGAGGCGCTCGTGCGGCGCGCCGCCGATTTCTCCCCCGAACGCGCCGCCGCCGCATACGAGAACCTGTTCCGCGCGGTCGTCGCGGGCGCGCCGCCGTCGGGGGCGTGAAAGCCGCGGGCGGTGTACCCTGCGCGGGAATTCGCCGCTGGTCGGGAGGGATGCGCGATGGCGGAGTTCGCCGTGTCGCCCGCCACGGGCGTCGCGACGGCGACGTCTCCGGCGGCGGAAGCGCCGGAGGCCGATGCGCCGTCCCGTCCCACGCCCCTCCGCTACCCCTCCGTCTCCGTCATCATCCCCGCGCGCGACGCCGCCGGCGCCATCGGCGCGGCGCTCGATTCGGTGCTCGCGCAGGAGTACCCGGGCGAGGTCGAGGTGGTGGTGGCCGACGGCTCCGCGACGCCCGACATGGCCGAGGCCATCCGGCGCGATTGGCCCTCCGTGCGCGTGACGCCCAACCCGGAGCGCGTCACGCCCGCCGGCCTGAACCACGCCATCCGCGCCTCCCGCGGCGAGATCGTCGTCCGCTGCGACGCCCACGCCACGCTCGCCCCGGGCTACCTGCGGCGCGCGGTGGAGACGCTGCGGCGCACCGGCGCGGCCCACGTCGGCGGCAGGCAGCGCCCGACGGGCGTCACCCCCTTCGAGCGCGCCGTCGCCCACGCCCTCCTCACGCCCTTGGGATCGGGCAACGCCGCCTACCGCGCGGGAGGCGACGAGGGCCCCGTCGATACCGTCTACCTCGGCGCCTGGCGGCGGGAGACGCTGGAGGCCGCCGGCGGCTTCGACGCCGCCCTCCTGCGCAACCAGGACTACGAGCTGAACTGGCGGCTGCGCCAGCGCGGCGGGACCGTCTGGTTCGACCCGGAGCTGAGCGCCGGCTACCGCCCCCGCGGCGGGCTCCGCGACCTGGCGCGGCAGTACTTCCAGTACGGGCGCTGGAAGGCGGCGGTCCTGCTCCGGCATCCGGCCTCGCTGCGCCCCCGCCAGCTGGCCGCGCCGCTGCTGCTGCTGGCGCTGGCCGCGTCCATCGCCGCGGGGCTGGCCCTGTTCCCCCCGGCGGCGGCGGCGCTCCCCCTGGCCTACCTGCTCACGCTCGCGGGCGTCGCCATCGCCGTCGCGTTGCGGCGGCGGGACGGCGCGGCGATGCTCATGCCGCTGGCGCTGGCGACCATGCACCTGTGCTGGGGCGCGGGCTTCCTCTGGCCCGCCCGGAGACGCCGCCGTGGCTGACGCCGAATTCCCCCCCCCCCCCCCGAAAGACTTGCGGCCCGCGGAGAAAGGGGTAGAATCGCCCACCGTGGCAGCGTCGCCGCGGTATCAGGTTCCGGCGAGCGAGGCGTACGAGACGATCGATGCCGCCGTTTCCGCGCCGCCGGAACCCCTGCTCCTCCACCGGCGCGACGGCTACCAGCGCTCCTTCGACCTCGCCGTGCTCGTCGTCGGCCACGTGCTGCTGGCCCCGTTCTGGGCGCTGTTCTGGGCGCTCGCGCCGCTGGCCGTGTGGGCCTGCGATCACGGCCCCGTCTTCTACCGGCAGGAGCGTCTCGGGCGCGGGGGCAAGCGCTTCCTCATGCTCAAGTTCCGCACCATGGTGCCGGACGCCGAGGTCGAAACGGGCCCCGTCTGGGCCAGCGAGGACGACGCCCGCGCCACGCCCGTGGGCAGGATGCTGCGCTTCCTGCACCTCGACGAGATGCCGCAGATGCTCAACATCCTGCGCGGCGAGATGAGCTTCGTGGGGCCGCGGCCCGAGCGCCCCGTGCTGACCGAGCGCTTCGAGTGCGAGATCCCCGGCTTCTCCCGCCGCCTGCTCGTGCGCCCCGGCGTCACTGGCATGGCCCAGGTGCGCGGGCGCTACGCCACGCCCCCCCGGCAGAAACTCCGCTACGATCTGCTCTATATTAGCCGCATGAGCCCGTGGCTCGACCTGAAGCTGCTGCTCCTCACCCCCGTCGCGCTGCTGCGCGAGGCGTGGGAGCGGCTGCGCGCGGGGACGGCATGAGCGGCGACCTCACCATCGGCGTGCTCGGCCTCGGGCGCGTGGGCCTGCCCGTGGCGCTCGGCTTCGCCGAGCTGGGCTGGAACGTGGTGGGCGCGGACGCCGATCCCGCCACCTCCGCGCGGCTGGCCGCGGGCGAGCCCCTCCACCACGAGCCCGGCGTCCCCGACCTGCTCGTCCGGCACCTCGATTCCGGGCGCTTCCGCGTGGCCCCGGGCGCCGACGCCGTGCGCGAGGCGGGCGCCGTCTTCGTCTGCGTGCCCACGCCCCGGCGCGACGACGGATCGAGCGACCTGCGCCAGGTGGAGGATGCGTCCCGCGTCATCGCCGACCACATGGACGGCTACACCCTCGTCGTGGAGAAGAGCACCAACCCCGTCGGTTCGGCGGCCTGCATCCGCGACGCCATCGCCGCCCGCGCCAACGGCGCCCGCGAGTGGGACGTGGCCGTCAACCCCGAATTCCTGCGCGAGGGGCGCGCGCTGGAGTACTTCTTCGACCCCGACCGCATCGTCCTCGGCGTGGAATCGGACCGCGCCCGCGACCTGCTCCTCCGCATCTACGCCCCGCTCCTCGAACGCAACGGGCGCGGCCGCGGGCGCGTGCTGGTCACCGACCCCGCCACGGCGGAGACGATCAAGCACGCCGCCAACGCCTTCCTCGCCACGCGCCTCTCCTTCGTCAACCTGCTCGCCGACTTCTGCGAGGCCGCGGGCGTGGACGTCGGGATGGTGGCGCGCGGGCTGGGCGCCGATGCGCGCATCGGCCCCGAATTCCTGGACGCGGGCGCGGGCTTCGGCGGCTGCTTCCCCAAGGATCTCGCCTCCTTCACCCACACGCTCGCTGGCCATGGCGTCGATCCGGCCCTGCTGGAGGCGGTGGCCCGCGTCAACGACGAGCGCCCCGAGCGGCTCATCCGCGCGCTGGCGGACGAGCTCGGCGGGCTGGCGGGGCGCACCGTGGCCGTCTGGGGCCTCGCCTTCAAGCCCGGCGTGGACGACGTGCGCGACGCCCCCAGCCTGCGCGCCGTCGCCCGCCTCGTCGAACGCGGCGCGCGCGTGCGCCTGCACGACCCCATGGCCATGGACGAGTTCCGCGCGCGCCCCGAGGTGGCCGCGGACGCCGTCGCCTTCGCCGCCTCCGCCGTGGACGCCGCGCGCGGCGCGGACGCCGTCCTGCTGCTCACGGAGTGGCCGGAGTACCGCGAAATCGACGCCGCGCTCCTGCGCGCGGCCATGGCCACGCCCCTCGTCGTGGACGGGCGCAACTTCCTCGATCGGGAGGCGCTGGCGCGCGCGGGCTTCACCTGCCGGGGCGTGGGCCGCTAGCGCCGTTCCCGCGAGCGCCGGCGCCCGGAGTCGCGATACATGCCGCCGACGCGCATCGCCGTGCTGGGCTCCACCGGCTCCATCGGGCGCCAGACCATCGACGTCGCGCTCCAGTCGCCCGACCGTTTCGCCGTGACGGCGCTGGCGGCGGGCCGCAACGTTGAGCGGCTGGCCGCGCAGGTGGCCGCCCTGCGCCCCCGCTACGTGTTCGCGGAAAGGCGCGACGCCGCCCTCGACGACGCCATCGCGGCGGCGGGCGCGGCCTTCCTGCCCATGACCGAAATGGCCGTCGCCCCCGACGTGGACGTGGTGCTGGCGGGCACGGGCGGGTCCGCCGGGCTGCTGCCCGTCATCGCCGCGCTGGAGGCGGGCAAGCCCGTGGCCATCGCCAACAAGGAGGCGCTCGTCATGGCGGGCCGCCTCATCCGCCGCGCGCTGGAGAAGGGCGGGGGCCAGCTGCGCCCGGTGGACAGCGAGCACTCCGCCATCTGGCAGTGCCTCTGGGGGGAGGAGGGCCACGGCGTGCGCCGCATCCTGCTCACGGCCAGCGGCGGAGCCTTCCGCGACCTCGATCCCGACGACCTCGCCGCCGTCACCCCCGCGCGGGCGCTCGCCCACCCCACCTGGAGCATGGGCGACAAGATCACGGTCGATTGCGCCACCCTCATGAACAAGGGCATGGAGACGATCGAGGCCCGCTGGCTCTTCGACGTGCCCCTCGAGCGCGTGCGGGTCGTGCTCCACCGCGAGTCCATCGTGCACTCGCTCGTGGAGTTCAGCGACGGCAGCGTGAAGGCGCAGCTGGGCCTGCCCGACATGCGCCTGCCCATCCAGTGCGCGCTCGCCTGGCCGGAGCGCATGCCGGAGCCGCCCGCGCCCGCGCTCGACCTCGCGGCGGTGGGAACCCTCACCTTCGGCCAGCCCGACGTCGGGCGCTTCCCCTGCCTGCGCCTGGCCATGGAGGCGGGACGCCTCGGCGGCACCGCGCCCGCCGCCCTCGCCGCCGCCGACGAGGTGGCCGTGGCGCGCTTCCTCGCGGGCGAAATCGGCTTCCTCGACATCCCCGCCATCGTCGAGCGCGTGCTCGAACGCCACGAGCGCGCCCCCGACGACGACCTCGAGGCCGTGCTCGCCGCCGACGCCTGGGCGCGCGGGGCGGCGGCGGCGCTCCCCGCCGGGGCCCGCGCGTGATCGTCGTCGACGTCCTCCTGCGCACGGTCCTGCCCTTCGCGGGGCTGCTCGTGGGCCTCGTCGTGCTCCACGAGCTGGGCCACTACTTCGCGGCCAAGGCCTTCGGCGTCAAGGTGCTCGAGTTCGGCATCGGCTTCCCCCCGCGCATCAAGGGGCTGTCGTGGCGGCGCGGCGAGACGGAGTACACCCTCAACTGGCTGCCCATCGGCGGCTTCGTGCGCCTGCTGGGCGAGACGGACATCCCCTTCTACGTGGCCGCCGTGGCCGAACGCGACGGCGAGCGCGCCGTGGCCCTCGTCGAGCTGACCCCCGATCAGGAGCGCCTGTCGGTCAGCGCGGCGGTGGGCGACCGCGTGGCGGAGGACATCGCCCGCGCCGAACCGGCCCGGCTGGTGGTGGAGAAGGCGGACGGCGCCAGCGGCATGCCCGAGGTGGAGCGCCCGCCCATCGCGGCGGAGGAAGCGGCGCGCATCGTGGCCCGCCAGTTCACGACCATCCCCGAGGCGCTGCAGGGGAGCGCGGCGGTGGAGGCCGCCGCCGCCCAGCTGCTCGCCTACCTCGCCGAGGACGCGGAGGCGCCCGACGGGAGCGCGCGCGCCAACCTGCGCCACCTGCCCACGCTCGGCCACCCGCGCTCGCTCGCCGCCGCCGCGCGCTGGAAGCGCCTCACGATCCTGGGCGCGGGCGTGGCCATGAACCTCGTCCTCGCCGTCCTGCTCTTCGCCGTCGGCTTCATGGTCCCGCGCGAACGCTCCCTCAGCCTCGCCCAGATCGCGGAGGTGTCGCCGGGCTCGCCCGCCGCCACGGCGACCGTCACGGGCGTCATGCGCGACGGCTCCGTCCCCGGCCCGGGCCTGCGCGCGGGCGACGTGATCATGGAGGTGAACGGGCGCGAGGTGCGCAACGTGAGAGAACTCATCTTCGTCACGCGCCGCCACCTGGGGGAGACGCAGGACTGGGTCGTGTCGCGCGCGGGGTCCACGCTCGGCGCGGAGGTGTACGCGCGCTGGCGCCCGCCCGCGGGGCAGGGGCCGACCGGCATCCGCGTGGGCCCGCCCACCGTCTGCGCCGCCGTGGACGAGGCGGGCGAGCCCGTCTGCCAGCCGCGCTTCCCCTTCAGCGAGCGCGTCTGGCGACCGCCGTGGGAGGCGCTGCCGCTGGGCTGGCGGGCCATGATCGATGCCGTCGTCCTCACCCGCAACGAGATCCAGGCGCGCGTCATGGGGGCCGGGGGCCCGGCGGAGGACCAGCCGCTCTTCTCCGGGCCGGTGGGCATCGCCAGCGCCACCGGCGACATCATCGAGCAGTCGGGCTGGCGCTCCCTGATCGAGCTGGCCGCCCTGCTCAGCCTCTCGCTCGCCGTCTTCAACGCCCTGCCCATCCCCGCCCTCGACGGGGGGCGCATGTTCTTCGTGCTCGTCGAAATCGCGCGTGGCGGGCGGCGCATCTCGCCGCGCAAGGAGGCCCTCGTCCACTTCGTGGGCTTCGCCGTGCTGCTGGCGGGCATCGCCGTCATCACCTGGTTCGACATCCGCCGCCTCATCACCTGACGTGCTCTTCACGCTCGTCTTCGTCACGCTCTACGCGCTGGGATGGCTGGCGCTGGCCTTCGCGCCCTGGCTGGCGCTGAGCGTGGCCACGCGCGGCCATGCCGGGCTGCGCCTGCTGCCCGCCTGCCTGGCCGCGGGCGTGGCCGGGGGGCTGGCCGTGCCGCTCCTCGTGCGCGACGACGCGGCTGGCCTCGCGCTCAGCTTCGCCGCCGCCCTCGTCCTGCCCGCCCTGCTGCTCGCGGCGGCGCGGCTGGCGCGATTCCCCCGCGCGGAGGCAGCGGAATGAGGACGCTCGCGCTCTCCACCATGTACGCCCAGCAGGAGCGCTTCGCCGACGGCGCGGCCTTCGCGCGCTACGCCGCCGGGGCGGGCTACGACGCCATCGAGGTCTCGCACTCCACGCCGGAGCCGAAGCTGCGCCGCATCGTCGCCAGCGCCGTCCCGCCCGTCACGGCCATCCACCTGCCCGCGCCCCACGCGATGCTGCCGGACGGCCGCGCCAACGCCGACCTCAACCTCGCGGCCACCGACGAGGCGGAGCGCGCGGACGCCCTCGCGCACGCGCTGCACGGCGTGGGCTGGGCCGCCGCCGCCGGTTCGCGCGCGCTGGCCGTCCACCTCGGCGAGGTCGCGGACGCCTTCTGGCCGGAGGGCGAGGCCGAACTGCGCCGCCTCCACGGCGAGGGGGCCATCGCCTCCCATCGCGCGGACGAGCTGCGCGCGGAGCTGGCGGCGCGGCGCGAGGCCGGGGCTCCCGCGGCGCTGGCGGCGGCGCGCGCCTCGCTCGGGACGCTGGTGGCGGCGGCGCGCCCGCACGGCATCGTCGTCGGCGTCGAGAACCGCCTCCGCTATCACGAAATCCCGCACCCGCGCGAGACGCTCGCGCTGCTCGACGGCTTCGCGCCCGACGAGGCCGGGCACTGGCACGACACCGGCCATGCCGAGGTGCTCGACCGGCTCGGCTTCATGCCCCACGGCCAGTGGTTCGAGCTGCTGGGCGACCGCCTCGCGGGCGCGCACGTGCACGACGTGCGCGGCCTGCGCGACCACCGCGCGCCCGGCGCGGGCGAGCTCGACTGGCCCGCCGTGGCCGCCGCCCTCGCCCCGCTCGACGCCTGGACGCTGGAGATCGACCAGCGCGAGCCGGACGAGGCCGTGCGCGCGGCCATCCCCTTCCTGCGCGCCCTGGGTTGATTCGCCCCGCCTCCCACGGGCGCCGCCGCGCCCGCTAGAATGTGGGCGCGACACCGGATAGCCGGAGGAGGAAGCCATGAGCCCCATCGATGTCCTGCTCGCCTCGAAGGGCCACCCCTTCCAGCGGGAGCCCTTCTTCAAGATGTTCGACGCCTTCCAGCAGGAGGGCGACATCGGCAGCTGGACGCACGTGGAACAGCCCGCCGCCCAGCTCTTCTTCAACCCCGAGAACGCCGCGCCCTACGACTGCATCGTGGACTACTCCATGCCGGGCGTGTTCGGCGTGGGCGGCCCGCCCGAGCCGCCCGAGGCGCTGAAGGACGGCTACATGCGCCTCACGGAGGCGGGCAAGGGCCTCGTCATGATCCACCACAACATCTGCTCCTGGCCCGGCTGGGAGGAGTACGCCGAGATCATCGGCGGGCGCTTCTTCTACAACCCGGGCAGCCTGCGCGGCGTGGAGTACCCCGACTCCGGCTACCTGCTGGCCGTCAACCACACCTGCCGCGTGGTCGAGCCCGATCACCCCGTGGTGGAGGGCGTGGACCTCGCGTTCGACCTGCAGGACGAGATCTACCTCGCGCCCTACTTCGAGGACAGCGTGGTGCCGCTCGTGCGCAGCGACTTCGACTTCACCTACAAGAACTTCTTCTCCCCCTCGCTGGTGGTGAACCACGGGCGCATGTACGAGCGGGGCGACTGGACGCATCCGCCCACGCCCAACCTCGTGGTCTGGGCCAAGCACTACCGCAACAGCCCCATCGTCTACGTGCAGGCGGGCGACGTGCCCACCTCCTACAACAACGCCAACTACCGCAGGCTGCTCGCGAACGCCATCAAGTGGGTCTCCTCGGACGAGGCGCGCGCGTGGGCCCGTGAGCGCAACGCCGCCGCGGTTTCCTGAACAAGGGAGGGACGAACATGGCCGGCAACGTCGTTCTCGAGAACCTCGCCCGCTATCCCTGCGGCCCCGGCGCGCACGACTTCAGCGCCGGGGAGCGGTGCCCGATCTGCGGCAAGCGGGAGACGCCCCACCTGACCTGCATCTTCTGCGAGCAGGATGGCGTCGAGCGCTACGGCGGCGTCTGCGACGAGCACACCGTCGCCAACGGCGAGCGCTCGGCCACGGGCCCCATCTGCGGGAACTGCCACGTGGTCGTCTACGACAAGGACCGCGACAGCGGCGGCTGGAAGCTGCCCGTCGAGGCCTGATCCCCGGCGGTTCGGCGTGGCGGGTTGGCCCTGTCGCGCCGAACCGCTACCATCAGTGGCGGACGCCGCCCGCGGCCCCGTGGTGTAGCGGCCTAACACGCCACCCTGTCAAGGTGGAGATCGTCGGTTCAAATCCGATCGGGGTCGCCAGCCGCTTCCGTTCCGCGGGAGGCATGGCCGTGAAGCGCGCGCTGAAGCCGCTCATCCTGCTCCTGTCCTTCATCGACGGCGTCATTGCGAGCGCCGTGCGCCCGCACCGGTTGCGGAACCGCACGCTGGACCGCCTCGGCACGACAGGCGCGCCGTCGCCCGACCGCCGTCCCCCGCGCCGCTAGCGGCAATCCGCCGTCCCCCGCGCCGCCGCCGCCATCCCCGAAAGTGTACGGTTCTTTTCAATTCCGAAGATCGTACACTTTCCATCCAGCGTGACGTAACTCCTCCCCCCACGCCCCTCGCCCGCCGCGCTGCTACCATCGGCGCAGCACGGCGCGGCGCGACCGTCGCGCGCGGGGAGGTCCGCCGTTCCCTTCCGTTTGCCGGGATCGCGCCTCTTCCCGTCTCTCTTCTACGGCTGGTGGATCGTCGGCGCGGGCGTCGTCATCAATGCCCTCGTGGGCGCGCTCTTCATGCAGGCCTATGGCGTCTACGTGGCCCGTCTCAAGGACGCCCCCGCGGAAGGCGGCTTCGGTTGGAGCAGCGGCATGCTCGCGGGCGGCCACGCCGTGGTGCAGGGCACGAACGGCGCCATCGGGCCGGTACAGGGCTGGCTCACCGACCGCTTCGGGCCGCGCGCCATCATCCGCGTCGGGCTGGTTCTGTTCGGCGGCGGCCTCATGCTCTTCAGCCGCATCGACGCCCCCGCGCACCTGTTCCTGGCGCTCGTCGTCGTCGCCGCGGGCATCAGCCTGGGCGGCTTCCTCTCGCTCATGGTGGCCGTGGTCAACTGGTTCGAGCGCCGCCGCGCCACCGCCATCAGCTTCCTCACGGGCGGCTTCGCCGTGGGCGGCACGCTCGTCCTGCTCACGGCGCTCTCCATCGAGGCCTTCGGCTGGCGCGAGACGGCCTTCGCCTCGGGCCTGCTGGTGCTGGGCGTGGGCCTGCCCGTCTCCCAGCTGGTGCGCCACCGCCCGGAGGACCACGGCTATGAGGTCGACGGCGGCCCGCCGCCCGCCGCTCCCGGGGACGCGCCCGAAGCTGGCCCCGCCGTCTCCACCGTGGAGGACGGCTTCACCGTGGGCGAGGCCCTGCGCACGCGCCAGTTCTGGCTCATCTCGCTCGGCCACGGCTCCGCCCTGCTCGTCATCTCCGCCGTCATGGTCCACCTCATCACGCACCTCAGGGAGAGCCTCGACTACTCCCTCACCGGGGCCACCGTCGTCACGACGGTCATCACCGCCGCGCAGGTGGCGGGCACCTTCGCGGGCGGCTTCTTCGGCGACCGCGTGAGCAAGCGGGGCATCGCCATCGGGGCCATGCTCGTGCAGGGCGGCGGGCTGATCCTGCTGGCCACGTCGGGGGCCGTCTGGATCGTCTTCCTCTTCGCCCTCGCCCACGGCCTCGCCTGGGGCGTGCGCGGGCCGGTCATGCTCGCCCTGCGCGCCGACTACTTCGGGCGGCGCGACTTCGGCAAGATCATGGGCCTCTCGCAGATGGTCATGACGACGGGCATGATGAGCGGCCCCCTCTTCGCCGGCTTCATGCGCGACGCGCTGGGCGACTTCCAGCTGGCCTTCGTCGTGCTCGGCCTGCTCGCCGCCGCCGGATCGCTCTTCTTCGTGTTCGCGCCGAAGCCCCGCCGCCCGCTCGCTGGCGCGTAGAATGGCCGCATGAGCGCCCCCGCCGCCGACGGCCCCGACCCCGGCGTCGCGCAGTTCGCCGTCAGCGTGAGCGACCTGCCGCGCGCCGCCCGCCTCTACTGCGATGCGCTCGGCTGCCGCCGCGCGGGCGGCCTGCTCATCTGGGGCGACTTCCTCGCCGCGCTCCAGCGCGTGCCCGATCCCGCCGCCGTCCTCTGGTGGTTCATCGACCGCCAGGAATTCACGCAGCTCGAGGTCTGGGGCTACACCAGCCCGCGCCCCCGCGCCCTGCCCCGCGACTGGCGGCCCAGCGACACCGGCTACGCCCGCATCGTCTTCCACGTGGACGACTTCGATGGCGCGCTCGCCCGCCTGCCGTCGCTCGGCGTCCCCACCATCACGCCGCCCGCGGGGCCGCCGGGCGAACGGCGCGTCTGCATCCGCGACCACGACGGCCTCGTCACCGAGCTGCTGGAGCGCGACCCGCTGCCCGACGCGCGCCCCCCGCGCTGGCCGGACGCGGGCTGCGCCGCGCGCGCCGTCTCCCTCTCCGTGCCGGACCTCGACCGTGCGCGGCGCTTCTGGGTGGAAACGCTCGCCCTCGACGTGGCCGATCCCGCCCTGCTGCCCGACGACGGGGCGCTCTGGGGCCTGCCCGACGCGCGCTCCGAGCGCCTGCTGCTGCGCGCGGGCGACCAGCTGGTCGAACTGCGGCAGTACCGCGATCCCGCCCCCCGCCCGCGCCCCGACGGCTACCTGCTCAGCGACGTCGGCATCCTCAACGTGGCCCTCGGCTACCGCACGCGCGACGCCTTCGCGGCCGCCTTCGCGCGCCTGCTGGACGCGGGCTACACCGCCAACGCCATGCCCAACGACGAGGGGCCCTTCACCTCCTCCTACGTGAACGACGACCAGGGCTTCTCGCTGGAGATGTTCCACTGCGCGCCGGAGGTGGACGAGTACCTCGGCTTCACGCCGGAGCGCACCTGGCGCTCGGCCACGGGCCGCCCGCCGCGCTAGCCGCTTGCCGCAAGCGCGCGCCCTCGCCCACAATCGGGCGATGCCCCTCCTCACCGTCGTCGCCGACGCCCCCGGCGCGGGCAAGACTGGCGTGGCCGCCGCCGCCGCCCGCGCCCTCGCCTGGAGCGGACGGCCCGTGCGCCTCGCCCGCGGCGAGCGCCCCGGCGATGATGGCGCCGCCGCCGACGCCCGCTGGTTCGCCAGCCTCGACTTCGCCCCCGGAAGCGCCGCCGCGCCCGTCGCCCCCGACGCCGTTCCCGCGCCCTCCGGCGACGAGGTGGTCGTGGCCGAGCTGGACGCGCCCCACGCCCGCGCCGACGCCGTCATCCTCGTCGCGCGCGGCATCCCCGACGCGGAGCGCGTGGCCGAACTCGCGCCGCTCGCCGCAGTCGCGCTCGACCTGCCCGCGAAGGCGTGCGCGGACGCCCCCGCCGAGGTGGGCGGCGCGCCCCTCGTGGCCATCGCCGAGGACCGCACGCTCGCCGGTTTCAGCGTCTCCGAGGCGCAAGCCGCCCTCGGCGCCGAGACGCTGGTCGCGGGCGACGGCCCCGACGCCACCTGCGACCACCTCGTCATCGCCCCCATCGGCTCCGACGCGGGCCAGCCCTACCTCGGGCGCTTCCGCTCGAAGGCGGTGGTCGTGCGCTTCGACAAGACGGACCAGCACCTGGCCGCGCTGGCCACCGACCCCGCCTGCCTCATCCTCACCGGCGGACGGCGGCCCAGCGAGTATCTGTTCGACGCCGCCGCCTCGCACGGCGTGTCCGTCCTGCTCTCGCGCACGGACACGGAGAACACCGTCATCGCGCTGGAGACCGTGTTCGACCGCACACGCTTCCACGGCGAGCGCAAGCTGGACCGCATGGCGGACCTGCTCGCCGCCACGCCGCTGGCGGAGCTGGTCGAGCGCGCGTTGGGGTAGGATGCGCGGCATGAAGCGCACCTTCACGGCGAGCGTCTGGCGGGAAGACGATGCGTACGTCGCGCAGGCGCTGGAGGTCGATGTGGCCAGCCAGGGCGAATCCGTGGACGACGCGCTGGCCAACCTGCGCGAGGCCCTCGAACTGTACTTCGAACCGCCCGTCGCCACCGTCGCCCCGGAGCTTCACCGCATCGTGGTGGAAGTTCCGGCTGCCTAACCCAACGGCTACTCCAGCCGCGCGATGAGGTCGCGCGTCGTCGCCGCCGCCGCCACCACGCGCTCCCGTTCCTCGTCCGACAGCTCCAGCTCGAAGGCGCGCTGGACGCCGCCCTCCCCCAGCTGCACGACCGTGCCGGAGAACACGCCCTCGATGCCGTACTCGCCCCGGTGGAGCGTGGAGCAGGGCAGCAGGCGGCGCTGGTCGAGCAGGATGGCGGCGACCATGGCGATGACGCCCGCGGAGGGCGCCTGGAAGGCGCTGCCCGTGCGCAGCAGCTCGGCGATTTCCGCGCCCCCGCGCATGGTGCGGGCCACCACCTCCGCGACCGTCTCCGGCGGCAGCAGCGCCGTCAGGGGCACGCCCCCCACGCGCGTCTGCGACACCACCGGCACCATCGTCGTGTCCGTGTGCCCGCCGATGACGTAGCCGTGCACGTCCTGGGGGGAGACGCCGGCGGCCTCGGCCACGAAGTGGCGGTAGCGGGCGCTGTCGAGCGCGCCGCCCTGGCCCACGACCCGCGCGGGCGGGAAGCCGCTGGCGTCGAGGGCCACGTGGCACATCGCGTCCATCGGGTTGGAGAAGACGACGAGCACGGCGTCGGGGGAGGCGGCCGCGGCCCGCCGCGCCTTGTCGCGCACGATGGCGGCGTTGCCGTTGAGCAGCTCCTCGCGGCTCATGCCCGGCTTGCGCGGCGCGCCCGCCGTCAGCACCACCACGTCGGAGCCCGCCGTCTCGTCCCAGCCGTCGGTGGCGCGGATGGAGGCGCTGAAGCCGCTCCAGGCCGCCGCCTGCGCCTCGTCCAGCGCCTTGCCGAAGTGCATCGTGCCCGCGAACCGCGGGTCGTCCTGCAGCACGACGTCGCAGACGTCGCGTTCCACGAGCCGCTGGGCCATGGCCCCGCCGGTCATGCCGGCGCCGACGATGGTGACCTTCTTCCGAGCCATTGCCTCCCCCGTTGCGCGAGCTGTGCGGGCAGCCTAGCACGCGCCTCCGCAAGGGGCCGCGTTCGCGCGGTCGCGCGGGGCGTGGGGCGTCGCGCCGCAGTAGCGCGCTTGTGCTAGGATGGCCGCTGGCGATATGGGACGCCGGGGATGAGGTCGCTCGTCCACGGCGCATGAGGAGGCGTAGCCGTGCCCGAACCCAACTTCCCCAACCGCACGCTCGCCATCATGGACAACCTCGCGTTCCTGCGGGCGACCGACAACGAGTCCATCGACCTCATCGCCATCGACCCGCCCTTTGCCGCGAACGAGACGTTCGAGGGCAAGGTGAAGCCGCCCATCACGGACGCGGAGATTGGCGAGGAGCGCGCGCTCGCGGCGCGCCACGGCCCGGAGGCGCTGGCCAAGTGGGAAGAGTACGAGGGCAAGCCGGAGAACCAGAACAGCACGCGCGTGAAGGACGACTGGTTCTTCCGCAACGTCGAGAAGGACTGGATGAACGAGTTGCGCGGTGTCGGCGAGGCCGTGCGGAATTGGGACAGGCGCATCGAGGGCGGGGAGAAGCCGCCCGCCGAGGAAGCCCCCACGGCGCGCGATCGCACGCTCGCCTCCATCGGCGAGGTTGTGGAAGCCGTGCGCGCGGTCGCCACGGAGAACGAGGCGGCGTACATCGCGCTGATGAGCGTGCGGCTGCTGGAGTGCCACCGCGTGCTCAAGCCGACGGGGAGCATCTACCTTCACTGCGACCATCATGCGAATTCGTACCTGCGGATGCTGATGGATGCCATCTTCGGACACACGAATTTCCGCAATCAGATCGCGTGGTGCTACACGGGGCCGAGCGCTGCGAAGAGGTGGTTCCCGAGGAAGTACGACACCATCCTGTTCTACGCCAAGTCCCCGCGGCACCGCTTCAATGGCGATGCCGTCCGCTTGCCCTACGTCGCCGAGTTCACCCCCGCGCGCGGCGTGCACGGGGCTGGCAGGGGCAGCGGCTCCGAAGAACGTCACCGGAAGGGCCGGATTCCGACTGACTGGTGGAACGATGGGCACATGAGCAATATCTCCGGCTGGAGAGACGAGCTCACGGGCTACAAGACGCAGAAACCCCTCGCCCTCTACCAGCGCATCATCTGCGCCAGCTCGAATCCTGGCGATACCGTGCTGGACCTCTTCGCGGGGTGCGCGACGACGGCGATTGCCGCCGAGTTGGAGGGCCGCAACTGGCTGGCCTGCGACATGGCCTACCGGGCGTCTACGATGATGATGCGGCGCTTCTACCAGAACGACATCGTGCTCTCCGGCATGAATTTCGATGTCGTCCGTGCGGCCCTCGGTGCACATAACGGCAAGCTCGAAAGCAAGGATGGCAAGCCGCTCTTCAAGCGCAAGACGGGCGAGGTCATCGGACCGCCCGACCTGCGCCGCTTCCCCCGGAAAACGACCGACCCCGACGACGGCCCGCCCGTGCTCATCGCGCCGAAGCGCGCCGTCGCCAGTTCCTGGAACGGGTCCATCCCCAAGCCCGAGGCGAAGGCCATCCTGCTGAAGGAGCACGGCTGCGTCTGCTGGGGCTGCGGCAAGCGCCCCGTGCTGCCGACCGGGGCCGAGGATCCCGACGAGCTGGAGGTGGACCACCTCTTCGCCCGCAAGCCCGACGACGGCGATGAGGGCGGGGCCGACGACCTCTACAACCTCGGCCTCGTCTGTCGCAAGTGCAACGGGCGGAAGGGGAACCGCATGACGATGGAGGAGCTGAGGCTGGACCGCGAGCGGGAGAACCTGCTGTGGGTGGAACGGAAGAATCTCGTCCATCTGGGTCGTGCGCTGCAGACGGCGCTGGAGTTGCAGCGGCGGCATGGGAAGCAGGAGTAGCCGGCAACGTAGAAGGGCGGGCCTGCTTGACAGTGGGTTGACTACGATCCAGAATGGGTTGGGACATATCCAGTGGAGGACGGTATCCATGAGCGGAGGAGACACGGAAATGAACAGCGAGGTTCTGAGGGTGGAGATCGGCGAGAAGGTCACCGAGCTTCTTCCTGAGCATTCGCTCTTGTACAGGGTCGCAAGGAAGGCCCCCGTCAAGATCAGTGAGCGCGAACCCAGCGATGAAGAACGCAGGGCCAATCCGGATGTGCATTTGCTCCCGACGACTCTCGTCGATGTGCTCCCTCCGAATCTTGATCCGACGACGGTTGGTTATCTGAGGCTGGGGGAGAGTCTGATTGAGTATCAGCACGACAGCGGACTCGTTGACTTCTCCGGCTACATGGCTGAACAGCTGGTCAAGATGGTCGCCTTGTACCTCGACCAGAAGTTCATCGACCACCTCCTGAGGATTGGGGGGACCAAGGTTGGGCAGGTGGCCAAGAGGCATGCGGATTTGTTCGGTGCCTACGGTCACTCGCACTGTATCATCGCCCCGTCTCATGTTGCCGAAGGCGCACGCTGGCATCAGCGGCTTCATGAGTTCTGGCTGCTGGACGAGAAGTCGTTGACTGTCGGCATCAGCGGCAAGGGGCATCCGACGTTTGACCACGACCCCGTTGTGCTGACGGCCAATCACCATCGGCCCGCTCAGTGGAACGGCATGAAGATCGAAGTGCCGAATTTCCGCTTCTGGGTTGACCCCGATGCGGTGACAGTCGTTGCTGTTCATGGTGACCAAGACATGTGGTGGAGACTTGTCCGCTAGATGAGGCCTCTCGCTTACGCGAGTATCATCGTCAAGCTACACTGTGGGGCCAAGCCGCTTGCGTGAGGCGGGCGGAGCGCCGCCGGAGGGAGCGCCATGAACGGCGTGATCGACGTACACCAGCACGCGCCCGCCGCCACGCGGCCCGTGCGCCGCCAGCCCGTACACTGAAGGGCGTGGACCCCGGCCGCATCCGCAACTTCTGCATCATCGCGCACATCGACCACGGCAAATCGACGCTCGCTGATCGCCTGCTGGAGGCCACGGGCACCGTCGGCGCGCGCGACAGGGCCGAGCAGGTGCTCGACACGATGGAGCTGGAGCGCGAGCGCGGCATCACCATCAAGGCGGCGGCGGCGCGCATGGCCTGGACCGGCCCCGACGGCGAACCCCGCCAGTACAACCTCATCGACACGCCCGGGCACGTCGACTTCGCCTACGAGGTCTCGCGCTCGCTGGCCGCCTGCGAGGGCGCCCTGCTGGTGGTGGACGCCTCCCAGGGCATTGAGGCGCAGACGCTGGCCAACGTCTACCTCGCGCTCGATCAGGGGCTGGAGCTCGTCCCCGTCGTGAACAAGGTCGACCTGCCCCACGCCGAGCCGGAGCGCGTGGCCCGCGAACTGGCGCGCGTGGTGGGCTTCGCGCGCGAGGAGATCATCCTCGCCAGCGCCAAGGACGGGACCGGCGTCGCCGAGATTCTCGAGGCCGTGCGCGAGCGCGTGCCCCCGCCCGCGGGCGAGCGCGCGGCCCCCCTGCGCGCGCTCATCTTCGATTCCAAGTACGACCCCTACAAGGGCGTGGTCGCGCACGTGCGCGTGGCGGAGGGGGAGATGCGGGGGCGCGCGGAGCTGCGCCTGATGCAGACGGGCGTGGCCTTCGAGCCGCTCGAATTCGGCATCTTCGCGCCGTCCATGCAGCCCCTGCCGGGCCTCGCCGCGGGCGAGGTGGGCTACGTCGCCACCGGCCTCAAGGACGTGGCCGACTGCCGTGTGGGCGACACCGTCACGCTCGCGTCCACGCCCGCCGCCGAGCCCCTGCCGGGCTACCGCCGCGCCAGGCCGATGGTGTTCGCGGGCGTCTACCCGACCGATTCGGACCGCTACCCCGACCTGCGCGAGGCGCTGGAGCGGCTCAGCCTGAACGACGCCGCCCTCGCCTTCGAGCCGGAGTCCTCGGCGGCGCTCGGCTTCGGCTTCCGCTGCGGCTTCCTCGGCCTGCTCCACCTCGAAATCGTGGTCGAGCGGCTGGAGCGCGAGTACGGCCTGGGGCTGCTCACCACGGCGCCCGGCGTGGAGTACGAGGTGGCCCTGCGCGCGGGCGATACGGTGGCCGTGGACAACCCCGCGCGCCTGCCCCCGGCGGGAACCATCGAGGAGATTCGCGAACCCTGGGCGGCCATCGACGTGGTCGCGCCCAGCCGCCACATCGGGCAGGTGATGGAGCTGGTCACGAGCCGCCGCGGGCGCTTCCTGCGCATGGAGTACCTGGAGCCGGAGAGCGACCTCGCGCCCGGCGAGGCGCGCGTGCTGCTCGCCTACGAAATCCCCATGGCCGAGATCCTCGTGGACTTCTACGACAGCCTGAAGGGATCGACGAGCGGCTATGCCAGCCTCGACTACCAGCCCGCGGGCTACCGCGCCGCCGACCTCGTGAAGGTGGACGTGCTCGTGAACGGGCAGGCGGTGGACGCGCTCTCCATCATCACGCACCGCGAGCGCGCCGCGCGCGAGGGGCGCGCGCTCGTGCTGCGGCTGCGCGGCCTCATCCCGCGGCAGCTCTTCGACGTGCCCCTGCAGGCGGCCATCGGGGGGCGTATCATTGCGCGCGAAACGGTCCGCGCCCTGCGCAAGAACGTGCTCGCCAAGTGCTACGGCGGCGATGTCACGCGCAAGCGCAAGCTGCTGGAGAGGCAGGCCGAGGGCAAGCGCCGCATGAAGCGCGTCGGCAGCGTGGAAATCCCGCAGGAGGCCTTCATGGCCGTCCTGCGACTCCGGGAAGGACGGGGACAGCGGGAATGATCAAGGCGTTCGTGCTCATCGTGGTCGATCCGGCGGAGACGCAGCGCGTCTTCGACCAGCTGCGCGCGGTCGAGGGCATCAGCGAGGTCTATCAGGTGATGGGCCCCTACGACATCGTGGCCGTCATCGAGGCCGCTGGCATCACCGAGGTGCCCGCCCTCATCAGCCGCCACATCCGCGTCGTGCCCGGCATCGAGAGCACGACCACCTGCGTCACCTTCCCCGATTCCTGAGAGCGGCGCGGCGTCAGAAGATGCCGGACTCGCCCGCCTCGTCCGTCTCGCCCAGCGCCTGTTCGGTCCCGACGAGGCCGCGGGCGTGGAGCAGGCGCCGTCCGGCGGCCTCGAAGGGCGCGCCGTCCTCCAGCGCGCGCCGCACGAGCGCGAAGAGCGTCTGGCCGGTGATGAGCGCGTAGCCGTAGTTCTCGCAGGCGGTTCGCAGGGGCGCGCCGAACTCCTCGCGCCGCGCGGCCGGGTTGAGGTGGCGCTTGCCGTTCACGACGATGACGCCGCGCAGCTGCTCGCCCTCCTCCAGCAGGTGGCGTTCGAGCCGCCGCTGCAGGCGCACGTAGGGCCATTCGGCGGCGGCCTCGCGCGTGCTCTCCACCTCCACGAAGGCGGAGTCGTCCCCGCCCGCCACGGCCAGCGGCTCGCCCCGTTCGGAGACGGTGCGCAGGCCGAGGAGGGCCAGCCCCTCGCGCACGGCGTCGGCGAAGGCGGGACCGGCGGCCCAGAGCAGCCGCCGGTGGGCGGACAGCCGCGCCAGCCCCTCGCGCGCGGCCTCCGTGCGGGCGGCGGCCTCCGCCTCGGCCTCCTCCGCCTCGCGCACCCCCGCCTCCGCCGTCTCCGAGCCGGGCAGGGCGAGCGTGCGCGTCCAGCTCGGGGGCGTCTCCGCCGTCGCGCCCGCCGCCACCTCGCCCATGGCGTCCAGCAGCGCCTGCGCCAGCTTCGCGCGCGTGGGCCCCGTCACGTTGCCGAACACGGGCGTCACCACCACGCGCCCGGCGAGCACGGGGAACTCCGCCGCCACGGGCAGGGCCGCCCCGCCGTGGGCGATGACGCGCGCCTTCGACCCCGCCCCGGCCAGCGCCGGATCGAGCACGGCGCGGTAGGAGAGGTGCCGGCGGAATTCGCGCAGCACGTCGCTGAGCGGGTGCTGGTCGTCGGCGATGCGGATGGTCTTGCCCTCCGCGGCGCGCAGCTGGGGCGGCCCCCAGGCCACGCCCTCGGGCGCGGGCAGCCAGCTGAAGCGGTCGCAGCCCTCGAATCCGGCCACGCCCGCCGCCGTCGCGTTCGGACGGCCCACCACGAAGAGCGTGCCGCCTTGGTCGAGCAGGCGCTCCGCCTCCGTCGCGCGCCGCCGCACCTGGTCGGCGATGGAGACGGCGGCGGCGCTGGTGGCGCCGTTGTGCACGGGCCGCCCGTCGTGGGCCGTGAACTCGCGCCGCCCCTCCAGCAGCTCCAGCGGCGCGCGCGTGAAGTTCTCCGGATCGATGAAGGCCGCCTCGTAGTCCGTGATGCTGGGGGCGTTCAGCACCGTGTGGTTGTCCGCCAGCTGGTTGGGCAGGGCGTAGCCGATGGTCAGGACACGCACGTCCGGCCCCCTTCCGGCGGCAGCAGCGGGCGGATGGCCGCCAGCGTCGCCTCGCGCGTGTCCGCGCGCGACAGGGCGGCGTCCACGGCGGCGGCCACGAGCCCCGCGGGCTGGCCCGTGTCGTGGCGCCGCCCCTTGAAGCGGCAGGCGAACACGGGCTCGCCCGCCGCGATCTGCCGCGCCAGCGCGTCCGTGAACTGCAGCTCGCCGCCCGCGCCCGGCTCCAGCGCGCGCAGGTGTTTGAAGATGGACGGCTCCAGCACGTAGCGCCCGACCACGCCCAGGTCGGACGGCGCGTCCTCCGGCGCGGGCTTCTCCACGATGCCGCGCAGGCGCGCCGCGTCGCCCGTTTCCCCGGGCTCGGGGTCGGCCACGCCGTAACGCGGGAGCTCGGCGCGGGGCACGCGGCGCACGGCCACCGCGGAGCCGCCCCCGCGGGCCTCGCGCGCGCGCGCCAGCTGGGCCGTGCACGATTCCGCGCCGAGGATCACGTCGTCGGGGAAGAGCAGGGCGAAGGGCTCGCCCCCGACGAGCGCCTCCGCGCGCAGCACGGCGTCGGCGGTGCCCAGCGGCTCGTCCTGCTCGACGAAGCGGAAGGCGGCGGCGTCCTCGATGGCGGTGACGCGGCGCAGCAGCTCGTCGTCGCCGGCGCGGCGCGCGTGCCGCTCCAGCCGCGTGCCGCCGCCGAAGTGCTCGCGCACGGCCCGCCGGTCGGGGCCGGTCACGATGACGATCTCGGCGATGCCCGCGGCCGCCGCCTCCTCCGCCGCGTACTGGAGGACGGGGCGGTCGACGAGGGGCAGCATCTCCTTGGGCACGGCCTTGGTGGCGGGCAGCAGGCGCGTGCCCAGCCCCGCCGCCAGGATGACCGCCCGCCGCACCGGCTCCATGCGCCCATCGTAGGGGCTGGCGCGCTTGCGATATACAGCGCGCGCCCAACGGTGCTATCATGCCCCGACCACCGCACGGGGAGCAGATTGAGGAAACGACGCTCGAAGGTTCCGCCCAAGCCGCCGCCTCCGCCGCCGCGCATCAACGAACGCATCCGCGTCCCCGAAGTGCGCGTCATCGACGAGCAGGGCCAGCAGGTGGGCGTGCTGCGCACGGCGGACGCCATCGCCATGGCGCGCGAGCGCGACGTGGACCTCGTGGAGGTCTCCGGCCAGGCCACGCCCCCCGTCGCCCGCCTCATGGACTTCGGCCGCTTCAAGTACGAGCAGTCGAAGAAGGAGAGCGAGGCCCGCCGCCACCAGACGAAGACGCGCCTGCGCGAGGTGCGCATGAAGCCGAAGATCGACGTGCACGACATCGACTTCAAGACGCGCACCGTGGAGAAGCTGCTGCGCCAGGGCGACAAGGTGAAGGTCACGGTCATGTTCCGCGGGCGCGAGATCACGCACCCCCAGATCGGCAAGAGCCTGCTCGACCGTATCCTCGGCAACCTCGAGGATGTGGCCACGATGGAGAAGGAGGCCGCCCTCGAGGGCCGCCACATGTCCATGATCCTCATCCCCGACAAGCGCGGCATCGCCGCCCGCGATCGCGCCGAGGCCGAGCGCGCCGCCGCCAACGGCGCGCCCCCGCCGCCCGCCGCCGCCGCCGCCGGGGATGAGGACGCCGCCGACGACGCCAACGACGACGACGGGGACGAGCCCGCCCCCGCGGGCGTTCCCGCGGGCTAGCCGCCATGCCGAAGATCAAGACGCACAAGGGCGCCGCTTCCCGCTTCCGTCGCACCGGCGGCGGCACGGTCGTGCGCATGTACGGGCGGCGCAACAACTTCCGCCGCAAGAAGCGCAAGCCCGTGCGCGTCAAGTTCGGCCGCACCGTGCCCGTGGCCGCCTCGCAGGCGCGCACGGCGGGCGCGATGATCGGCCGCTAGCCCGTCCGCGGGCCGCAGCTTTAGGGAGGAGTCCAGCGCATGAGCCGAGTGAAGCGCGGCGTCGCCACGCACCGCCGCCACAAGAAGATCCTGGCGCTCGCGCGCGGCCACCAGGGCCAGCGCCACCGCGTCTTCCGGCGCGCCAACGAAAGCGTCATGCACGCCCTGCGCTACAGCTACCAGGACCGGCGCGCGCGCAAGGGCGATTTCCGCCGCCTCTGGATCATCCGCATCAACGCCGCCGCCCGCCGCGAGGGCCTCAGCTACTCGCGCTTCATGAGCGGCCTGCGCAAGGCGGGCGTGGGGCTGGACCGCAAGATGCTGGCCCACCTCGCCGTCACGCGCCCGGACGTGTTCGCCAGGGTCGCGGAGCGCGCGAAGGAAGCCGCGGCCTGAGCCTCAGCCGATCGCGGCCAGGCTCCGCACCAGCTGCTGCAGCACGATCAGGGCGAGGATGGCCGCCAGCGGGCTCAGGTCGATCATGCCCGTGTTCGGCATCACGCGCCGGATCGGGTCGATGATCGGCTCCGTGATGCGCACCAGCACCTGGAACATCGTGCCCGTCTGGTCGATGGGCAGCCAGCTGATGAGCGAGCGCGCGATCACCAGCCACGTGAGGATGAGGATGAAGGTCGAGGTGAACTGCGCGACGTAGGGGTTCACGGCTTCCGTCCCCCACGAGGATAGCAGGCGCGCGGTTCGCGCGAAGGGCCCGCCCGCCCGATACTCGCCAGCGTGGACGTCCCGCCCGACCTGCGTACGCCGCGCCTGCTCCTGCGCCCCTTCCGCGCGGAGGACGTCGACGACGTGTTCGCCTACGCCGCCGATGCGGAGTGGAACCGCTACCTGGGTCTGCCCGAACCCTACGTCCGCCGCCACGCGGAGGAGTACGTGGCGCAGTGCATCCTCACCGACCCCGCCGCGCATCCGTACTGGGCCATCGTCCACGAGGGGCGCGTTTCCGGCGGCGTCAACCTGCGCCTGCGCCACCCCGGCGATGCCGAGCTGGGCTACGCCGTGGCGCGCCCGCTCTGGGGACGAGGCATCGCCACGGAGGCGGCCCGCGCCGCCATCGCGCACGGTTTCGCGGCCCTCGTGCTGGAGCGCGTCTCCGCCCTCGCCGACGTCGACAACGCGGGCTCGTGGCGCGTGATGGAGAAGCTGGGCATGAGGCGCGAGGCGCTCTTCCGCGGCTACCGTCCCCTGCGCGGCGAGCGGCGCGACTGCGTGCTCTACGCCGTGCTGCGCGGGGAGTGGCCGTCGGGCGGGGACGGCGCCAGCTCCACGGGCCGCGCGAATTCGTAGAGGCGCGCGGGGCGGTGCGCGCCCTCCTTGCGCGTCTCGTTCGTGGGCCGCACCACGCCCAGCCCCGTCACGCGCCGCCGGAAGTTCCGCTTGTCCACGGGCTCCTCGAGGATGGCCTCGTAGACGTCCTGCAGCTCGCGCAGGGTGAAGCGCCGGGGCAGCAGGCTCCAGGCCACGTTCGTGTAGGCCAGCTTGTTGCGCAGCCGCTCGCGCGCGTAGGCGAGGATGCGCTCGTTGGCGAAGGCCAGCGGCCCCAGCCCGCGCAGGGCGTGCCACGCGGGCCGCCACTCCAGCTCGCGGCGCAGGCGCGCCCGCGAGGCGGGCAGCAGCGCGAAGTAGGCCACCACGATGCCCGCGTCGCCCCCCTCCCCGGCGTCGAAGCTGTAGAGCTGCTCGAGGAAGACGTCGGAGAGCCCCGTCTCGTCGCGCAGCTTGCGGCTGGCCGCGCCGTCGAGCGTCTCGCGCGGCTGCAGCAGGCCGCCGGGCAAGGCCCATTGGCCGCGGCAGGGCTCCGCCGCGCGCTCGATCAGCAGCGCGGAGAGCCGTCCCTCCAGTACCGTGAGGATGACCACGACCACCGCCGGCGCCATGCCGCCAGTGTAGGCGCTGGCCCGCGCGCGGGCGCGCACTGCCGCGCAAGCCGTTGCGCCCTACAATGACGGGGAGGAGGGGTCGCATAGAGGCCTAGTGCGGGCGCCTGCTAAGCGCTTACCGGCGGCGACGTCGGTCGAGGGTTCGAATCCCTCCCCCTCCGCCGCCCCGCTTCGGAGCGAACGATGCGCTACTTCCTGTGGACCGTCGGCTGCCAGATGAACGTGGCGGACAGCCAGAAGCTGGCGGCGGGCTTCGAGCGCCTCGGCCTCGAACGCGCCCCCGACGCCGCCGGGGCCGACATCGCCGTGGTCAACACCTGCAGCGTGCGCCAGCACGCCGAGGATCGCGCCGCCTCCATGCTGGGGCGGCTGCGCCTGCTCAAGGAGGCGCGCCCCGAATTCCGCATCGCCGTGATGGGCTGCATGGTGGAGCCGCGCACGGACGCGCTGGAACGGCGCTTCCCCTTCGTGGACGCCTTCGCGCGCCCGCAGCAGTTCGCGCCCGTGCTGGCGCTGGCGCAGGAACCGGCGGAGGACCTCGGCGGTGAGTTCTGGCCCACCACCTTCGCCGCGCCCGACGGCCCCACCGCCTACGTGCCCGTCGTCCACGGCTGCGACAAGTTCTGCACCTACTGCATCGTGCCCTACCGGCGGGGCCGCGAGCGCAGCCGCCCCATCGACGAGATCGCGCGGGAGGCGGCGTGGCTCACGGCCCGCGGCGTGCGCGAGGTGACGCTGCTCGGCCAGACCGTGGAGGCGTACGGCCACGACCTCGACGGCCAGCCCGACCTCGGCGACCTCATGCGCGCGCTCTCCGCCGACGAACGGCTGGCGCGCATCCGCTTCCTCACCTCCTACCCGAAGGACATGACCGCGCGCATCCTCGCCGCCGTGGCGGGGCTGCCGAAGGTGATGGAGTGCTTCTCCCTGCCCGTGCAGGCGGGCAGCGACGCCGTGCTCGCGTCCATGCGCCGCGGCTATGGCAAGGCCGAGTACGTGGACAAGGTGGCCGAGGTGCGCGCGCTCATGCCCGATGCCGGCATCACCACCGACATCATCGTCGGCTATCCGGGCGAAACGGAGGCCGACTTCGCGGAGACGCTGGCGCTGCTGGAGGAGCTGCGCTTCGACAAGGTGCACGTGGCCGCCTACTCGCCCCGTCCGGGCACCATCGCCCACCGCACGATGGCCGACGACGTGCCCGCCGGGGTGAAGGCGGAGCGGCTTCAGCGCGTGCAGGCCGTGGCGGAGCGCATCGCGCGCGAGCGCAACGAAGCCTGCCTGGGCGAGGTCCACACGATCCTGGTGGAGGGCGTGAACGCGAAGGGCCAGCCCTGGGGCCGCACGCGCGCGGGCCGCATCGTCCATCTCGACGCGCCCGCCCGCGCTGGCGCGCTCACGGACGTGCGCATTGAGCACGCGGGCCCCTTCGCCCTGCGCGGCACGGCGCTCGATGCGCTGGCGCTGGTGTGAGCGCGCCCGTCACCCGATGCGCTCGACGCCGGGGCAGAAGTCGAAGTCGCGGTCGAAGCTGAGGATGCGGCGGATGCCGGCCTCGCGCATCACCGCCACGTGCAGGGCGTCCCGCGCGGAGAGGCCGGGCACGGAGACGACGAGCGTTCTGGCCGCGCGGACGGCGGCCATGCCGATGTCCAGCACGTCGTCGACGACCGCATCCAGCACCTCGAACGCGGGATCGATGGCTTCAAGGCGTTCAATCCGCACGTACCGGTGGATGATCTCCTGATAGACCTCCACGCTGGTCAGGAGCGGTTCTCCATCGCGTACCAACCGCTCCAGCAGTTCGATGGAGCGGTCCTTGTTCGGGTGGGGCGTGCCCACCAGGTACATGGGGATGTTGGAGTCGATGAAGATCACCGGACGTCGTAGCCCTCCACGATCTCCTCGACCATGACGGCGATCGGGGCGGTGGGGAACTCGTACCCGGCGGCGGCTTCGATGGCGCGCAGCTTCCGTTCGGCGCGCGCGTCGAGCCCGCGCTCGCGGGTGTGAACGGGGCGGTCGGTCAGTGCGGTCATGGCTCGCCTCCCGTGGGCCGTGGCCCGTTGCGCGTTCAGGGTACACCTTCGCGCGTTCATGCGCCATCGTACCAGAGTGCGTTCCCCCGAAGTCCATGTCCTACGCCGCGCGGAACTCGATGTGCAGCTCCTTCAGGGCGCGCAGGAACAGGTGCGGATGGTGCCGGAAGTCGTTCTTCCCCGGCGCGAACCACATCTCGTCGATGCGCTCCGCCAGCGTGCGGAAGCCGTAGTACAGCTCGCGTCGCGCGAGGGGCGCGCCCAGGCAGTAGTGGACGCCCGCGCCGAAGGTGAGGTGGGCCATCGGGTTCCCGCGCTCCAGGTCCACCTCGTCGGGCCGCTCGAAGCGGCGCTCGTCGCGGTTGGCGGCGGCGTAGCGCGTGCCGATGGACGCCCCCTTCGGGATGGTCACGCCGTGCATCTCCACGTCGTTGAGGGCCACGCGCCCCAGCATCTGCACGGGCGATTCCAGCCGCAGCACCTCCTCCACGAAGGTCCGCAGGTACGTGTCCGGGTCGGACTTCAGCCGCGCCCACACGTCGGGCTGCTCGATGAGGATCTTGACGCCCTCGGCGATGGCGTTGGTGCTCGTTTCGGAGCCGCCCACGAAGGTGTCGGACATCATCTCGGCCTGCAGCTCGCCGTCGGTGAGGGTGCGGCCCCACTCCGGGATTTCGGTGTTCACGAGGTCGGAGAGGAGCGTGTCGTCGGGCTGTTCGCGCAGGCGGTCGAACACCTTCTTGAAGTAGTGCTGGGCCTCGATTTCGGCCTCGATGCAGGCGCGCTCCTCCTCCTCGCTGAGCATCTGGCCGAAGCGGCGCACCCAGGCGTCGGTGGCGCGCTTGATGAACCAGATGTCATCCTCCTTCACGCCCATCTGGTGGCCGATGACGATGAGCGGCAGGGGCACGGCGAACTGGCGCACCCAGTCGCACCGGCCGTCGTCGATGAAGGCGTCGAAGAGGCGGTTGGCGGTGCTCTCCACGAAGGGGTCGAGCTGCTTGATCTTGCCCGGGCGGAAGGCCTTGTCGAACATGGCGCGCATCTGGCGATGGTTGGGGTCGTCGCGGGCGGCGAGCGTGGGCTCCGGCAGCCAGCCCCGCTTCTCCTCGTAGACGGCCAGCATGCGCTTCTGGCGCTCGCTGAGCGACGCGGCGTCGGCGGCGCGCCTGCCGCCGTTCCCGAAGTTCTCCGTGTCGAGCAGCACCTGGCGCAGGTCCTCGAAGCGCGTGATCACGTACTGGCCCGTGCGCGGGTCGCGGTAGACGGGGGCCTGGTCGCGCAGCGCGCGGTAGGCCTCGTAGGGGCAGTCCTGCACGTCCGGATCGGTGAAATCGAAGTCGTCGGGCGTCCTGGCGTCGTCGCTCATCCCGTGCTCCCTTGCGGTGATCGGCGGAGGCCGCTGGCCGCTAATGCGCCTTCGCGTAGTGCTCGGCCAGCAGGTCGCGCCCGAAGTCGCCCTCCGGGTCGCGCCAGACGGTGTGGCTGTGGTTGGCGTCGTTCTGCACGCAATCGTACTCGATGAGCACGCGCGGCCCCTGCAGGCGGTAGTAGTGCGGCTGCTTCCGCTCCAGTCCGCCCGCCCAGGCGAAGTGCAGTCGCGGCAGGATGGCGAACAGGCGCGCGCGCTCGGCCTCGGCCAGCGGCTCCGGCAGGCGGTCGGCGTACTCGCGCAGGAGCGCCTCGAGGATGGTGCGCTGCGCCGCCGAGAGCGCGGCGGCGGGCAGCCCCTTGGGCGTGAGCGAGTAGCGCGCGGCCTCGCGGTCGGCGTCGGTCATCGCCTGCCCCTCGTCGAGGCCGTTCTGCATGATCGTGAGGCGCTCCGCCGTGGCCTCGTCGGGCAGGCCGTTGAACACGCGCGAAATCCACTCCGGCTGCGCGCCGTCCTCCACGCGCGGGCGGTTCGACTGCACGATGTCGAAGGGCGCGGCCTTCGAGATGACGGCGATGGCGCGCTGGGCCGTGTCGAGGCTGTGCAGGAGCTCGCGCGCGAGGTCCTCCTCGCCCGCCACGGGGCGCAGCGTCTGGTAGTCGCTGAGCGCGGCCTCGTGCGGGTTCGCGCCGAAGAAGGTGGGCGTGGCCGACAGCGCCTCGCCGTCGATGATGGTGTAGTGGACGGAGACGTGGTGGCCGCCGAAGCGCCAGCCCCAGGCCGCGCTCCCGGGCTCGCCGAAGACGGACGCGAAGTACATGGCCGGGTCGGAGCCGTGCATCGTGCCGCGCATGGAGCCGCGCGCGATGCGCCAGCCGCCGAGCGCGTCCTGCCACGCCTCCAGGTTCATGATGAGCGTGGCGCGGCGGTAGGCGGGCAGGCTCAGGCCGGAGGCGAGCAGGCGATGCGCCAGCTGCGTCTGGCGCACGTCGAGGTCGGCCATGGGCGCGCCCTCGTGGTCCGTGGGCGTGTAGTACCAGACCTCGCGGCGGGGGTCGGCGAAGGGCGGGTTCGCCTTCGTCCGCAGGTCGTCGGGCAGGGCCGCGAGCCAGTCGCCCGCCGCCTCCGCCATGCGTTCGGCCACGTCGCGCGCGTTCACGCTCATCGCATCCCTCCTCGCCGTTGGCGCGCAGCCTACACCGTTCGCCGTCCGCCGCGCGCCGCGCGCGAATTGGCGCGCGTGGAGACGGCGCAAACTGGCGCGCAATTCGCATCGCCGCGCGCGTTTCGCGCCGCCCGATTTGCGCCTTTCCCGCCGTTCCGGCAGAATCGCGGAAACTCGTCGAATTCGACAGGAGAGTGAATTCAATGGTGCAGTTCTCGACGGTCAAGGCGTCCGCCGCTCCCAGTCCCATGCAGCAGACGGGCAGGGCCTCCGTGCGCATGCGGCAGTACGAAGATTTCGTGAACGCCGTGGGCTCGGACGAGGCCGGCAAACTCACGCCGGAAGGGGACGAGACGACGCGCAGCCTCGCCATGCGCGTCTCCCGCGCCGCCAAGCGCGTGGGCAAGACCGCCAACACCTGGACGCGCGACAACGCCGTCTACTTCATCGTCTCCTAGACGCGATTCCGCGTCGCCAAACTGACGCCGGCCGCATACGCGGCCGGCGTCTTTCTGTATCCTCTTTCGCACGACGGGGAGGTCCATCATGACGTATCGCTGGCTGGCGGCGGCGCTGGCGTCCGTCGTTGCGCTCGCCGTGGCGGCGGGCGCGCTGGCGCAGGGGACGCCGGAGCGCCCCGGCGTCGAGCTGCGCGTCTGGCAGGGCGTGGCCGATCCGTCGCGGGTCTACCTCAGCGCCCGTCCGGCGGGAGGCGCCTGGGGCGACCGCGCGCCGCTCCCCGTCGCGCTCGATAGCCTTACCGCCGCCGGCGCCTGGCGCTACGGCGACGCCAGTCTCGAGGTCCCGCTGGCGGACGGCCCCGTCGTCGTCGAGGCGCGCGTCTGGCAGGGCGTGGCGGACCCGTCGCGGCTCTACCTGAGCGCCCGTCCGGCGGGAGGTCTCTGGCGCGCGCTGGGCACCGTGCCGCTGGCACTGGACGGCCTCAGCCGCTCCGGCGCGTACCGCCACGGGAGCGTCACGCTGGCCGCGGGCGCCGCGCCCCTGCGCATCGGCCTCCTCTACGCCATGGACGAGGAAGAGGAGGCCGGGAACTCGTGGCGGCGCAGCTTCGAGCTCGCCATCCGGCACGTGAACGAGGCGGGCGGCGTCTTCGGGCGGCCCGTGGAAGCGGCCTACGGCGACACCGCGAACGACGCCGGCACGGCCGTGCGCGCCACGCGCCGCCTCATCGGGACCGACGGCGTCCACGCCATCGTCGGCCCCGGCACGAGCGCCATCTCCATCGCCATCGTCGAGCAGGTGATCGCGGAGGCGGGCGTGCCCGTGGTCGCCGCCGCCGCCACCTCGCCCCTGCTGAGCGAGCTCGACGACGGCGACTTCTTCTTCCGCACGGGCCTCTCCGACGCCGCCCTGGGGCCGGTGCTGGCGCGGGTGGCGCACGAGCGCGGCTATGAGAACCTCGGCGTGCTCGTGCGCGACGACGCCTGGGGGCGCGGCCTGCGCGACGCCTTCGCGGCGGCGTGGACCGGCCCCGCCGCCGTCGTCACGTTCGCCCCGGGCCGCGCGACCTTCCTCGACGAACTGCGCGAGAGCGCGCGCGACGGCGCGGAGGCGCTCGTCCTCTTCACCTTCTACGGCGAGAAGCGCGCCATCCTGCGCGAGGCGCTCGACTCCGGCCTCTACGACCAGTTCCTCTTCGCCGAGGGCAAGACGCTCGGCCTGGTCGAGGCCGTCGGCGCGGAGGCGCTGGCGAACATGTACGGCGTGGCCCAGGGACACCCGCCCGCCGACGCCTCCACGCTCGCCTGGGACGCGGCCTGGCGGGCGCGCGGATACGGCGACGCGCTGCTGGACATCTACGTGCGCGGCTACTACGACGCCGTCGTGGCCATCGCGCTCGCCGCCGAGGCCGCGGGCAGCTCCGACGGAGCCGCCATCCGCGACCGCCTGCGCGCCGTCGCCGGCCCACCCGGCCAGTCCGTGATCGCGGGCGCGGACGGCGTGGCCGGGGCCCTGCGCCTGCTGCGCGCGGGCGCCGAGGTGGACTACCACGGCGCCGTGAACGAGATCGACTGGGACGAGAACGGCGACATCCGCGGCGGCTACGTGGGCGTCTGGCGCTTCACGCCGGACGGGCGCATCGAGGACGTCGAGGTGGTCCCCGTCGGAGACTGAGCGCGGCGTCAGGGGTCGGGCGCGGACGCCATGCGCCGCAGGGCGGGCTGCGTGATCATGGCCGCGAGGCCCAGCGCGAACAGCGCCGCGCCGCAGATGGCGAACCACTCGCGCGAGCCCACCACGTCCGAGATGGCGCCCGAGGCCAGCGCCCCGATGGGCATGCCGCCCACCATGCACATGGTGTAGATGCTCATCACGCGGCCCATGAGGACGTTGGGCGTGTGCGCCTGCACGAGCGCCATGTTCAGGTTCGTGAAGAAGCCCGCGTTCCAGCCCGTGGCGAACATCACGAGGAGCGCGAACCAGTACCACGGGGCCAGCCCCAGCGCCACGTTGAGCACGCCCCCCGCGACCAGCGTGGCGAGGAAGTAGAGGCCCGCGCGCCGCAGCCTCGGCGCCGAGGCGAGCAGCAGCGAGGCCATGAGCGTGCCCGGCCCCATGGCCCCGAAGAGCAGCGAGGCGGCGAAGGCCCCGGCTCCCAGCTCCTCGCGCGCGATGCGGGGCAGCAGCGCCATGAAGGTGCCCGCCATCACCAGCGCCGTGGCCAGCAGCACGAACATGAGCGCGCGGATGCCCGCGTGCCCGGCCACGAAGGCGAGTCCCTCGCGCAGCTCCTCGCGCAGCCGCCGCGCCCCTTCCGCCGCCACGCGCGGCACGCGCAGCCCCAGCAGCGGCGCCAGCCCCAGCGTGAGCAGCGCCGACTGCGCCGCGAAGGCCGTCTCGATGCCGCCCAGGTTGATGAGCAGCCCGCTGATCGGCTGCCCCAGCATCTGCGAGCTGGTCAGCCCCAGGTTCGTGAGCGTGACCGCGTTGAGCACGCGCGCGGGCGTCACCAGCGAGGGCAGGATGGCCATGCGCACTGGCTGCCCGAAGGCCAGCGTGGCCCCCAGCAGGAGCGCCAGCGCGAACGTGCTCCAGATGCCGATCAGCCCCGCCGCCATGAGCGCCGCCGCCGTCGCCGTCACGGCGATGCCCGCCAGCTGGCTGCCGAAGAGGAGCAGCCGCCGGTCGATGCGGTCCGCGAGCGCCCCCGCGTAGAGCCCGAGCGCGAGCACCGGCAGCCCCAGCGCGAAGAGCACCAGCCCCACCGCCGTGCCCGCGCCCAGCGTCAGCCCGAAGACCGTCTCCCCGTCCTCGCTGATCTTCAGCGCCAGCCACGCGAGCGTGAACTGCTGGAAGGCCTGCGAGAGCGCGAACAGGAAGGTGTTGGCCCACAGCAGGGCGAAGGGACGCGAGCGGAACGCGGCGAAAGTGGCGCGCGACAGCCCGCGCCCCGCCGCGGGCGTCTCCGCGGGCTCGACCGCCGCCACGCGCGATGCCACGCGGCGATGCTACAGCGCCGCGCCGTTCACCGTTCCGCGCGTCCCTCAGCCCGCCACGGGCAGGCGGCGGCGCCCCCACAGGAAGAAGGGCGCGATGCGCTCCCCGTCGCCCAGCAGGCGCAGGTCGGGGCAGCGCCGCAGCAGCGCGCGCAGGGCCACGCGCGCCTCCAGCCGCGCCAGCGGCGCCCCCAGGCAGAAATGCACCCCCAGCCCGAAGGACAGGTGCCGGTTGCGCCCGCGGTCCAGCGAGAACTCGTCCGGCGACGCGAACGCCTCCGCGTCGCGGTTCGCCGCCGCGTAGTGCATCATCACCTTCGCGTCCCTCGGAATGGTCCCGCCCTCCAGCTCCGCGTCGCGCGTGGTCGTGCGGTAGAGGCCCAGCACGGGCGGGTCGAAGCGCAGGCTCTCCTCCACGGCGGCGTCCGTCAGCTCCGGCTCCGCCAGCAGCCGCTCCCAGAGCGTGCGGTCGGCCAGCAGCCGCCAGACCATGTTCGTGATCAGCGAGGTGGTCGTCTCGTTGCCCCCCACGAAGAGCTGGTTGACCACGCTGAGCACGTCCGTGTCGGCCAGCCCGCGCCCGTCCTGCTCGGCGGCCACGAGCGCGCTCACGAGGTCGTCGCGCGGCTCCGCCCGCCGCTGCCGGATGACGTCGAGCAGGTAGGCGGCCAGCTCGCCCATCTCCGCCGCCAGGGGCGCGGGATCCTTCGCGCCCATCGCCTCCACGGCCACGTCCGACCAGCGCTTGAAGCGCCGCAGGTCGTCGCCCGGCACGCCCAGCATCTCCACGATCACGATGACCGGCAGGGGGAAGGCGTAGTCGTCGTGCAGGTCCCAGGCGTTCGCGTCCGCGCGCGCGTCGAGCAGCTCCTCCGCGATGGCCTCGATGCGCTCCGCCCACGCCTCGATGGCGCGCGGCGTGAAGGCCTGCTGCACGAGCCCCCGGTAGAAGGTGTGCTGCGGCGGGTCGGAGAGCATCCCGTGCGGCTCGCTGAAACGCGGCCCCTGCCCGAACTCGCTGGAATAGGTCTCGATGTCGAGCAGCGCCGCCTGCACGTCGCGGTGCCGCGAGAGCGTGTAGAAGGGCGGCTCGAATTCCTCGAAGAAGTGCACCGGCGCTTCCTCGTGCAGGTAGCGGTAGGCCGTGTCCGGCCCGGCCATGACGGCCTCGGAGAACGGGTCGTAGCCCCCGCCCGCGGTTGTTTCGGTCGTTCCGTCCATGCGGCCCACGATAGACGCGCGCCGTTGCTGCTGGCAACGGCTGCCGTCCGCGCCGGGGCGGCTCAGGGGTCCAGCCACGCGCCATCGCGCAGGTAGTCCACGGTCATCAGCCAGAAGAGGGCGGCCCGTTCGTGGCGCTCCGCGGGGAACTGGCCCTGCGCGGAGACATCGTGCAGGGAACGGATGACGCTCAGCACCTCGCCGTCGGAGAGGCGCACCTCCACGGCCAGGCCCTCCTCTCCGAACGAGGCGATGGCTCGCGTCCGGTCCGACGAGATGGCGATGCTGCCCCCCTCCGCGGTAAACAGGCCGCGCAGGGCGTCCGGCGTGCGCTCGCCGGGGAAGATGGCGGTCTCGACGCCTGTGGCGATGTCGAGCATGAGCAGGCGGGATACGCCTCCACGGTCCCCCCGGTTGTCGAACATCAGGAAGGTCGTGCCAGCCAGGTGGGTGACGTCGTGCTGCCTGAAGAACGTCCCGCGCGCCAGATGCTTGAGGGCGCGTGTTTCGCCGTCGAGGATGGCGAAGGCGCTGACCTCGCGGAAGGACAGCACGAGGTCGCCGGGCAGAATGCCGTGGGCGCCGTCCGCGCTCTCGCCGACGACATCAACGGCGTTGAGGTGGAACGGGTTGCATGTTTGCACGCTGGGGAAGCCGAGGATGTCGCTCCCGGAGGCCAGCAGGATGTCGAAGACGGGAATCCGCTCGAGGAGGGCCCCGTCGCCGTCGATGACGTGGATGGCGGAGCGGTAGTGCTTGCCGTCGCATAAACGGCTGACGGCGCGGCCTCCGGTCGTCGTTGCGCCATCGCCCAGGGTGTAGGCGGGGACCAAGGCGACGTCGCCGTCCGTGAGGCGCGGCCAGTGATGGCTGTAGTCGCGCCGGAACCAGCGGGGCTGGCCGTCGCGCCCGATGCGGGCGACCCCGCCGCCGTAGGGGAACGTCTTGTCCTGGTGGAATACGACCAGCAGGTCGCCGTTGGGGCACTGCTCGATCCCGACGACTTCCATGTCCCGTTCGGCCGAGAAGTTGTTCAGCTCGTAGGGGTACTCCCCTTCCTCCGCGATGTTGGCGGCCTGGATGGCGCTGGCGCGGAACGGCCAGGCGTGGACGACCTCGCCGGAAGGGCCAATGGCGACGGCGAGGCACCCGTGGTCCGGGCAGAGCTCGTGGAAGTGGTAGTGCCCGCCGGACAGCAGCAAGGCATTGGCGAGGGAGCCGCCCTCGCCGAATTCGACTCGCCTGACGGGGATGTCCTCAAGGGGCGTATCCGCGAACCCCATGAACCAGAAGGGGGGCTTGCTTCCCAGCGCATCCAGGGTGGCCCCCGCCGTCGTTTGGGCGTTGTTGAGGATGGACCGGGGGAAGAGGCGGTAGCGCTCGATGGCCATGCCGAGGCCGATCAGCAGCACCGCCAGGGCCAGGCAGAAGAGCGTCAGCGGCAGATGTTCGCGGATAAGGCGAAGACCGGAGCGCACCCCGCTACCCGACCGGATTCGGGGATAGCCCGCCCGCGCCCATCCTCAGCCTCCCCAGCGCTCGCGGTGGCGGCGCGTGCGCCAGTCCTCGCGCCAGGGACGCCCCCACGGACCGCGCGGATAGCCCACCGGGATGATCGCCGCCACCGTGACGTCGTCGGGCAGCTCCAGCGCCTCGCCCACCGGCGTCGCGCGCTCCGGCTTCACCGGCGAATAGTCCGTGGCCAGCGTCAGCAGCACCGTGCCCAGCCCCCGCGCCCGCGCCGCCAGCAGCAGGTTCTGCACCGCCGGGAAGATGGAGCCGAAGAAACCCGACGCCACGTCCGCGTCGTCCGGCGCGCGCCCCGTGAGGCAGGCCGCGACGATGGCCGGGGCCTCGTCCAGCCGCTCCACGTTGCGCATGGCCTGCGTGTAGACGCGCCGCCGGTCGGCGCTGATGTCCGGGTCGGCGAGCACGCCGTCGCGGATGTAGCGCTCGCCCACCTCGCGGTAGGCCGCGGCGATGCGCGCGATGCGCTCGCGCTCCGTCACCGTCACGAAGGCCCAGGGTTGCATGTTGCCCGCGCTCGGCGCCATCGTCGCCGCCTCCACGAGGTAGTCGAGGTCGGCCTGGGGCACGGGGTCGGGCCTGAGCCGCCGCATGCTCCGCGTCGTGAAGATGGCCTCGTGCAGCGAGAGGTCGTCGCTCATGCGCGCATGGTAGGCGCGCGCCGCCGCCGTCGGCAAGCGCGCGGCCCGGAGTCAGCCGACTTCGATGCGCGCCACGGCCAGCAGTGTCTACATAACAGCGGCGGACCGGTGGCGCGTTTGACGCGGCGGGCGGCGGCCCCTAGTATCCCGATGCTCCTTGCACGAGTCGAAGGGCTCGCCTGCGCCGAGGTTGTGTTCCCGCAGCACCATGACCAAGAATATCGTCATCGCCACGCTGGCCGTGCTGCTGGCCGTGCTCGGCACGCTCGCCTTGGTGATGGGGCAGCAGCGCGCGACCGTCGAGGTGCGCGTCTGGGAAGATGTCAACGACCCGGAGCGCAACTACATCAGTGCCCGCGCGGCTGGCGGTTCGTGGCGCGACCTGGGCACAGTGCCGCTCGACATGAGCGGCATCAGCGCATCGGGCCGTTACCGCTATGGCGACATCGAGCTCGCCGTGCCGGTGCCAGGCGCGCCCCCAGAGCCGACTGCGACCTCGACGCCGACTCCATCGCCAACTGTCACGCCGACGACAGGCCCCACAGGCCGCGTGAACGACGACCCGACTCCGACGCCGACTCCAACTGCGACTGCAATCTCCTCATGCCCCGTGGCTGTTGGCGAAGTGGCGTGCACACTGCGGGCGGAGATCAATGCAGCGATGACCTGCAGCGCAGCAGACGCCGCATACCGGAATAATCTTCGTCATCTTGAGACTTGGGATCCAGGTCATCGTGTTCGGGATTTCACAGAGGAGAGTCGGGATATTGCTCATGGCCAGTGTCAGCGCCTCTGCGGGCGTAACTGCTCGTGGGAGACTCGCCCGTGAGGCCGAGCTAGTCAAGACAGCCCAACCGCGGGAGGGAAACCAATGACCGAAATCTGGCGCAAGACCGACGGCAAGTGGAGCACTATTGGGCCGAGCGGCTTCACCGACGAACGCGAGTTGCACGCCCAGATCGTCGAGGCCCCGGAGTTGCTGCCGCTCTCCGGCCAGCCCCTGCTGGCCGCCACCTTCCGCGAGGTTGGGATCGGTGGCGGCTCCGCCGATGTGCTCGCCTTCACGGACAAGGGGCGTCCGGTGGTCATTGAGGTCAAACTCTCGAAGAACCCGGAGGCGAAACGCGCCGTGGTTGCGCAGACGCTGGCCTATGCCGCTGGGCTGCACCGCATCACGGTCAAGGAACTGGAAGAACGCATCCTCGCCGACCACCTGCGCAAGAGCGGCCATGAGCGGTTGGCTGACGCGGTGGCGGAAGGCGCCGAGAGCAGCGATTTCAACCGTGACGAGTTCTATGCGAAGCTCGCGGCTCACCTTGACAGCGGCAGTTTCCGCCTCGTCATCGTCCTCGACGACGCTCCCGCCCAACTCGTCCGGCTCATGGGCTACCTTGAATCCATCACGGCGGACGACATCACCGTCGACCTCGTGAAGGTGAGCGCCTACCAGATCAACGACGACCGGATTCTTATCCCGCAACGCATCGACCCGGAACGCGAGACGGAGATTCTGTCCGCTTCGGGCACAGGAGATTCTGGTCCGTCTAGTCGGAGCAGCGGCACCATCAGGACGAAGGGATCCGGGCGTTTTCACGAAATAAACGAGGGCCTTGACGAACAGATGGCAGCGTATGGACGCATCCTCGCCAGTTGGGCGGAAGCGCTGGAAGCCGAGGGGATCTGCCGTGTGTATAGCGTCGAGAGCGGCGAAGGATGGCCCAACCTGCGCCTGCACCTGAACAACGAAAGGAAGACCTTCGCGCACTTCTGGCCCCATGCGGACGGCATCGGGGCGTGGATTTACCGCACGGTGACCGAACGGAGGGCACCCCAAAGCTGGCCACGCATTCAGGAAATCACTGGTGTGACGAAGGGAACGGGCGGCGCAGAGGCTACTGAAGAGCTGCGTGACGCCTTGGCGGAAGCCTACCGCGAGGCGCTCACCACAGAGCCCAATACCGATTTCGCTCATGATTCGGGCCTGTTCCGCGAATCGCTTGCCGACTTGCCTGAGGAGCGCAGGAACAGGCTCACGGAATTGGCGGACTGGGCGGACGGTCTCAAGGCGGATGGGCTGTGCCGTATCCAGAGTTTTCGCGGTACTTCGGGGCGTGTCACGTTGCTCATGCGGCTCCCCAACGCGGCCGGATTCTCCGTCATCTGGAACGAGGCGGACGCTTCGGGATGGGGAAGCGTGATGACGCTGAACCGCAGCGTCATCGAACGCCACGCGCCCGGGACGCTGTCGCGCATCGAGTCCATCGCGGGCAGGGTCGGGCAGGGCACGAACGCCGAGCCCACGCCCGAGCTCCTCAGCGCCCTCGCCGACGCCTACCGCGAGGCGGCGGGACGGTGAGCCGCCCGTAGCCCTCAGGCTATCGCTTTCTCCAGCTCCGCAACGAACACGCGCGTATCGGCGAAGTAGTTGGGGTAGGCGCGGCGTAGCGCCTCCACGGAGCTGACGCGCACGAGAACCGTCTCCGCTCCCGGAAAGTTGCGATTCGTGCTCTCGACCTCTTCATAGGCGCGAATCGCGACCTCGCGCTCGTTTTCGGCATACTCATTCCAGCGCACACGCGCCCAGTCGTCGTCCCGCAGTTCCAGCTGGATGTGGAAGTAGGCAGCTTTCCCATTACGAACATCACCTTCGAGAACCCGCAGCATACTGCCGTAAGCCCGCAGTTTGGCAATGGCATCGAGGCGGTCGGCGGCGTGCCGAAGCTTCCGCCGCAGAACCTCGCGGTTAGCGGGAGTTCCGGGCACGGGCGGCAGTTCCTCGGTACAAGCGATTTCCGTGCCCATGAGCGCGAAGAATTCCAGCCAGCGCTTGTTGCCCTCACTCGACTTCAGGGCTTCACCGGAAAAGATGCCGACGGTTTCAACCGCCGTGGCCCATGCGTGTTGCAGCCGCGAGCGAAGTTGAATCTCCACCTGCATACCGTCGTAGACGGCGTTCCGTTCGCTCCCGCTCCGATAGGCGTAGATGAGATGAACGCCGCGATAGCCGCTCTCGCGCGGTTCCGCCAGATAGTCGGAAGTCCTGAGCAGCTCATGCTTCGCCCTGCTCCGCTCGAAGGTTCGCACGACATCCCGAACGTTGGCAGCCGACGGCAAGACGGCGCGGCAACCTCCAATGTCCTGCACCCGGGAAAGCCGCATCCGAGGAAAACGGCGGAGCTTATCCTCGATCGAGGAGAGCCGCTTGAGCCGCTGCGCGACCAGCGCCTCGTCGCCGTAGTCCGAGACATGACGCCGCAGGTTCACCTGTAGGGTGTTCAGCGGGAAGCTGTGCGCCGCGCGCCAGTTGTTGACGACCTGACGGGCGCGATCCCGTTCGTCCAAGGGCGCCGATTGATCGATCAGCGTCGCCCCCGCCCGGTTGACCTGTTCGCGCGAATGCTCCGGAACCGCCCACGGCATGACGCTGATCCTACACCGCCGCCAGCGTGCGCGCACGTAAGGACGGGCGGCACCGCGTAGGCTGCGCGTATGGGGGCTTGCGCGCGGGCGGCGCGCGGATGCTGTAGGATGCGCGCAACGGACACACCCCAGCGCAGGAGGCGATACGGCCATGCCCGAATTCGACACCGTCATCCGCGGCGGAACCATCTTCGACGGACAGCGCACGCCGCGCTTCCGCGGCGACATCGGCATCAGGGACGGGCGCATCGCCTCCATCGGCGGCACCATCCACAGCTCCAGCGGCGGGAAGGTGATCGACGCCGGCGGCCTCAACGTGGCCCCCGGCTTCGTCGACCTGCACACGCACTACGACTCGCAGGTCTTCTGGGATCCGTACTGCTCCATCTCCGGCTGGCACGGCGTCACCTCCGTGGCCATCGGCAACTGCGGCTTCGGCTTCGCCCCCTGCCGGACCGAGGACCGCGAGCGCGCCATGCTCACCATGTCGCGCAACGAGGCCGTGCCCCTCGAGGCCATGCAGGAGGGGATGCCCTGGGACTGGGAGACCTATCCCGAATTCCTCGATAGCCTCGAGCGCACGCCCAAGGGCGTGAACATCCTCAGCTACATGCCCCTCAACCCCCTCATGTCCTACGTGATGGGGCTGGAAGCCGCCAAGAGCCGCCCCGCCAACGAGTCCGAGATGGCCGAGATGCGCCGCCTCATGCTGGAGGGCCTCGAGGCCGGGGGCTGCGGCTGGTCCGCCCAGATCGGCGACAACGACGTGCAGCGCGACTACGACGGCACGCTCATGATCACCAACCTCATGACCGAGGGCGACCTCCTCTCCTTCGCGCGCGTCCTGCGCGAGGCCGGGCGCGGCTTCATCCAGTGCATCGGCGCCAGCCAGGGCCTCACCGAGAAGCTGGCCGACGAAAGCGGGCGCCCCGTCATCTGGAACGTGCTCGCCGTCTTCACCGACCAGCACGGCATCGCCATGCCCGGCTACGAGGACGCCATGAAGTGGCTGGACGAGTGCAACGCCCGCGGCACGCGCGTCTTCGGGCAGGCGCTCACGGCGGAGAACAACTTCCAGTTCACCTTCGAGGAATGGAACCTGTTCGACACCAGCCCCGCCTGGCGCGCCATGACGCTCGGCACCGTCGAGGAGCGCGCCGTCAAGATGGCCGACCCCGGGATGCGCGCCGCCGTCAAGGCCGAGTACGACGAAAAGGCCGAGTACAGCGACATGGGCGGCGGCGGCGCGGGCGTCGTCTTCGACTTCAACGGCCTCATCGTGGGCGAGCTGCACAAGCCCGAGCTGGACAAGTACACGGGCTGGACCTGCGGCGAAATCGCCAGGGACCGCGGCTGCCACGTGATCGACGCCATGCTCGACATCGCCCTCGAGGACGACATGAAGGCGCTCTTCGTGACCGCCCCCCAGAAGGCGGACATGGCGGCCCTGAAGAAGATGGCCAACTCCGCCTTCGCCCTGCCCGGCGTCTCCGACGGCGGCGCCCACACCAAGTTCATCACGCTGGGGCGCTACCCCACCGAGTACCTCGCCCTGCTCGTGCGCGACAACGAGATCATGGACCTCGAACAGGCCCACTGGCGGCTCTCCGCCTACCCGGCGCTGGCCGCGGGCTTCCGCGACCGCGGCGTCATCCGCGAGGGCGCGCCCGCCGACATCGTCGTCTACGACCTCGAGAACCTCGACATGGGCACGACCGAGAAGGCCTACGACTACCCGGCGGGCGCCTGGCGCCTCATCCGCAAGCCGCACGGCTACCGCCACATCCTCGTCAACGGCGAGGAGACGTTCGTGGACGGCGAGTGCACCGGCGCCACCAGCGGCGCGCTCCTGCGCCACGGCTCCGCCGGCGCCTGATCGACGTCCCGCCACGTCCCGCCCGCCCGCCATCCACGGCGGGCGGGCGGCGTTCACCGCACAGGGGAGGGGAACATGGCCGAGAACTACTGGACCAGGTACATGCGCGGGCGCCCCGTCACGCGGCGGCGCTTCCTCAGGGGCTCCGCCCTCGCGGGCGGCGGCGTCGCGGCCGCGGCCATCGTGGGCTGCGGCGACGACGATGACGACGGCGAAACCACGCCCGTCGCCACGGAAGCCGCCGCCGCCGGGACCGCCGTCTCCACGCCGGCCGCGACGCGGGCCGCCGATCCCACCGCCACCGCCGAGCCCACGGCGCCGCCCTCGAACATCAAGCGCGGCGGCACGCTGCGGCTGGGCAGCACCGTGATGGGCGACTCCGTCTACGATCCGGCGATCACGAACCATGTGACCACCTACTCGCTGGGCATGGGCCGCGTCTACAGCCGCATCCTCGCCTACGACGGGGAAGGGAACGTCCTGCCCGAACTGGCGGAGACGCTGCCCGAACAGCCGGACGACCTCACCTACGTCTTCAGGCTCAACCCGAACATCAACTGGCACGACCTTCCCCCGGCCAACGGGCGGCAGTTCACCGCCGAGGACGCCGCCTTTGGCCTCAACCGCTTCAACGAGGACAACGCGGAGTTCATCCAGGGCCAGCTCGACCAGATTGAGCGGATCGAGGTCGTCGACGACCTCACCTTCCGCATCACGACCAAGGACCCCTTCGCGCCCATGCTCCGCTTCCTCGCCGACGACCCCATCCTCATGGTCAACCGCGAGCAGCGCGAGGCCGTCGGCGACGCGGGCATGAAGCTGTACGAGAACATGGTGGGCACCGGCCCCTGGATCAGGAACACCTTCGACCTCGGCGTCTCCGCCAAACTCGACCGCAACCCCAACTACTTCGAGATGGGCGCCGACGGCCAGCGCCTGCCCTACCTCGACAACATCGAGCACGTCCCCGCCGCCGGGGATGCCCTTGAGGGGGCATTCATCGCGGGCGAGTTCGACCAGGTGACGTTCGGCACGGGCTTGGCCTGGGTTCAGGTCGAGTCCCTCAGGGGGCAGCTGGGCGACCGGATCGATTTCCGTCGCAAGCTGCACTCGGCCATTGAGGAAACGCACATGCACACGCAGAAGGCGCCGTTCGACGACGCTCGCGTGCGCAGGGCCGTCCACCTCGTCGTCAACCGTCAGATCGCCCTCAACCCCTTCGGCCCGAACAGCGGCGTGCTCATGGGGCCCGTGCCCCAGAACTTCGTGCCCCAGGCGTTCACCGAGGAGGAGCTGCTGGGGATGCCCGGCTGGCGCGAGGACAAGGAGCAGGACATCGCCGACGCCGTCGCCCTCATGAACGCCGCCGGCGTGGGCGTGGGCGCGGACGAGACGATCACCATCAACACGCCCATCCAGTGCCCCTGCCACGCCACCGGCATCAAGCAGGATCTCGAGGTCCTGGGCATCAACCTCGAGCTGGAGCAGAAACCCGCCGGGGAGTTCTTCCCGGAACGCTCCGCGGGGAACTTCATCATGAACATCGGTCTCGAGGTGGGGGGACCGGATCCCGACACCTACCTCTACCACCGCTTCCATACGGGCGCGCCCTTCAACCGCACGGCCTTCTCCGATCCCGATGTGGATCGCCTGCTCGAACGCCAGCGCGCGACGCTCGACCCGGAGGCGCGCGCCGATGTGATCAGGGATGCGTCGCTGGCGCTCATTGAGCACTCGCCGCAGGTGTTCACGGCCCAGCTCGTGTTCTGGCCGACCTTCCGCAGCTACGTGAAGGGTCACCCCGATGCCGTGCCGGCGGGCCTGACCTTCAATGCCGCGCGCGTCTGGCTGGACGTGTAGCCGCCACCGCTGACTCGGGCGAGGGATGAGCATGAAGGCTCATCCCTCGCTTGCCCAACGCCTGCTCAGGTTCCACGCATGCGCGGATCCCAGAGGTCGCGCAGGGAGTCGCCCAGCAGGTTCACGCCGAGGACCGCCAGCGCGAGCCCGATGCCCGGGAAGATAAACAGATGCGACGCGCTGGAGAGGTAGGTGCGGCTGTCGGCGATCATCTGGCCCCACTCCGACTGGGGCGGGCTGACGCCGATGCCGAGGAAGCCGAGCGCGCCGGTCGCGAGCATCAGGTTGCCCAGGCCCACGGCGAAGATGACGCCGATGGTGGGCGCGATGTTGGGGAGCACGTGCCGCAGCAGGACGCGGAATCCCGACGCGCCCAGCACCTGCGCCGCCTCCACGTACTGGTTCGTGAGCGCCGAAAGCGTGGACGCCCGCGCGATGCGGACGAGTGACGGCGCGACCGAGAGCGCGAGGACGTAGATGAGCACCTGCGTGTCGCGCCCGAAGACGGTGATGAAGAGCAGGATGAGGAAGAGGCCCGGCAGGGCCAGCATGGCGTCGATGATGCGCTGGAGGACGAGGTCGAGCCAGGGCACGTAGGCCGAGACCATGCCCAGCAGCGTGCCCGCCGCCGTGCCCAGGAGGAGCGCGAGGACGGCGATGGCCACGGTGATGCGCCCGCCCGTCATCACGCGCGCGAAATAGTCGCGCCCCCGCTCGTCCGTCCCGAACCAGCTTTCGTCGGAGGGCGGGGCCAGCAGGTTGCCGCTCTGCGCGTCCGGGTCCGCCGTGGCGATCAGCGGTCCGAAGACGACGACGACGAGCACGACGAGCGTGAGGAAGAGGCCGAGCACGCCCACGGGCTGGGCCCGCGCCGTGCGCCCCAGCCGCCGCCAGAGGCCCGGGCGGGGCGCGAGGATGGGATCGCCCGTGGCCGCGACCGCTTCCATCGTCGTCGCGCGCGCTGTCATGCGTACTGGATCCGCGGGTTGAGCCAGGCGTAGAGGATGTCCACCGTGAGGTTGACCATGACGAACATGAAGCCGGAGATGATCACGAACGTCTGCACGACGAGGTAGTCCTCCTGGCGCGCGGCGTCGAGGGCGTAGAGGCCGAGGCCGGGCAGGCTGAAGATGGTCTCGATGATGACGACCCCGCCGAGCGCCCCGCCGAAGGAGAGGCCCAGCACGGTGATGACGGGGATGAGCGCGTTCTTGAGCGCGTGGCGGCGCACCACCGTCATGGCGGCCAGCCCCTTGGCCCGCGCCGTGCGCACGTAGTCCTGCCGCAGCACCTCCAGCATCTCCGTGCGCGTGAGGCGGATGAGCGTGGCCATGAGCGCGAGCGAGCCCACGATGACCGGGATCGAGTAGACCTTCATGTTCTGGAGCGGATCTTCCTGGAAGGGCACGTAGCCGAAGGGTGGGAACCAGCCCCACCAGATGGCCGGGAAGCGCAGGGCGAACACGGCCACGACGAAGCTGGGCACGGCCAGCACGACCACGCTCATGATGCGGATGGCGTGGTCGCCCGGGCCGTTCTGGCGCACCGCCGCGATCGCCCCCAGCGGGATGGCCAGCGCCGCCTGCACGAGCACCGTGAGCACGACCAGCTGGATGGTGACGGGGAAGCGCCGCTTGATCTCGTCCGCGATGGGCGTGGCGGTCACGAAGGAGCTGCCGAATTCGCCCCGGAAGGCGTCGGCCATCCAGTCGACGTAGGCCTCGATCGGCCCCTTGTTCAGCCCCAGCTGCTCGTGCAGCGCCGCTGCGCGTTCCGGCGTGTAGCTGTTCTGCAGGCGGTAGGCGACCACGTCGCCGGGCGTCAGCCGCATGATCATGGCCGTGCCGAAGGTGAGGATGAACAGCGTCACCGGCACGAGCAGCAGCCGCCGCAGGATGTAGGTGGTCACGGCGCGCACGCTAGCGGCCGCCCCGTGGCGGGTCAACACGCGCCGCCCGGCCCCGCGCATGGCCCGCGCGAACGCGCAACGGCGGCGCTGTCTAGGCTAGGGCGCATGGCGCGCGTGCGGGGCTTCGGCTGGCTGCGGCGGCTGGGGAGGCCTTGGCGCGGCCTGCGCGCGCGCCTCGCCGACCCCCGGCCCGCGTTCACGGGGCGGCGCATCACGCGCTTCGTGCGCCCCGCGCAGGAGTTCATCCGCACGGAGAGCGCGAGCGCGGCCCTGCTCATGCTCGCCGCCGTGGCCGCCCTCGTCTGGGCCAACTCGCCCTGGCGCGACTCCTACGAGCACCTGCTCGACGCCCGCCTCGGCATCGACCTCGCCTTCTGGCAGGTGGAGGGCTCGGTCCACTTCTGGGTGAACGAAGTGGGCATGGTGCTCTTCTTCTTCGTCATCGGCCTCGAGATCAAGCGCGAGATCACCATCGGCGAACTCTCCGATCCGCGCGTCATGGCGGCGCCCGTGGCGGGGGCGCTGGGGGGCATGCTGCTGCCCCTCGGCCTCTTCCTGCTCATCGCGCAGGGCGCCGCGGAGCGCACCGGCTGGGCCGTGCCCATGGCCACCGACGTGGCCTTCGCCCTCGGCGTGGCCGCCCTCGTGGGATCGCGCGTGCCTCTCGGCCTGCGCGCCATGCTCCTCACCTTCGTCATCGTCGACGACATCGGCACGGTCGTGGTCGTGGCCTTCTTCTATTCGAACGAGGTGCAGTTCGAGCAGGTCGCGCTCGCCGCCGGGCTGGTCGTGCTCATGCTCGCGCTCTACCGCGTGGGCGTGCGCTCCATGTTCGTCTTCCTCGCCGTGGGCGTCGTGGCCTGGGCGGTGACGCTCGAATCGGGCGTGCACCCGACCACGCTGGGCGCCATCCTCGGCTTCCTCACGCCCTGGCGCCCGCCCGTGCCCCTCGACGGATTCGTGCGCACCGCGCGCCAGCTGCTGGAGCGCTTCCGCGCCGGCGACGAGGACCCCGAAAGCTCCCTCGGCCACGACCAGGTGGTCGATTCGCTGCTCAGCCTCGGCGACCTCAGCGGCAACGCCGTGCCCCACGTCGACCGCCTCGAACACCACCTCCACCCCTGGGTGGCCTTCCTCGTCGTGCCCGCCTTCGCCCTCGCCAACGCGGGCGTGGAGCTGAGCGGCGGCCAGATCATGGCGTCGCTCGAAAGCACCGTCATGTGGGGCGTGCTCGTCGGCCTCGTCGTGGGCAAGCCCGTGGGGCTGGTGGCGGCCACCTGGCTGGCCGTGCGCCTCGGCGCCACGCGCCCCGCGGGCGTCACCTGGCGGGGCGTGGCCGCCATCGGCCTCGTGGCCGGCATCGGCTTCACCGTCGCCCTCTTCGTCGGCGACCTCGCCTACGCCGGCCTCGACCCCGCGCTGCTGCACCACGCCAAGGTCGGCATCCTCGCGGCCTTCGCCGTGGCCGCGCCGCTCGGCTTCCTCGGCTTCCTGCTGCTGCCCCGCGTGGAGCGGACGGCCCCGCCGCGCGGACGCTCCGGACGGGCCGCCCGCGCCGCCGCCGCGGCCGCCCCCGTTCCCGCCTCCGCGCCAAAGGAGTAAACTGCGGCCAACGGCTCACGTTGGGAGCAGGCAAGGAGGCTCGCCATGAAGTTCTTTCGTCGCGGAGAGCGGGACACGAGCGCCCCCGCGTCCGGGGAGGGCGTGAAGTCCTGTCAGCACCTGTTGCTGGTTCCGCACTGGGATTCGCCCGCCAACATCGGCAACGAGGAGCTGGCCAGCGGCTACCGCTGCAACGCCTGCGACGAGCACTTCACGCGCGAGGAAGAGGCCGTCCTGCGCGCCACCGCCGCCGACCGCATGCGCCGCGGCCTGCAGGAGCGCGCCAACCTGCGCGCCCAGTACCCCCGCCGCTGGCACCTGGCCGACGGGCGCGAGGTGGAACTGCGCCACCTCGACGCCTCCAGCCGCGACGCCTTCCTGCGCTTCACCCGCTCCCTCCCCCAGGACGACATGCTCTTCCTGCGCGAGGACCTCGCCAGCGACGCCGTGGTGGACGCCCTCATCGCCAGCGTGGGGGCGGAGACCGACTTCGCCCTCGTTGCGCGCGACGGGCACGAGGTCGCGGGCTACGCCTCCCTCCACGGCGAGCCCATGCGCTGGACGCGCAACGTGGGCGAGATTCGCATCATCGTGGCCGAGAGCTACCGCGGCAGCGGCCTCGGCGGCAGGCTCGCGCGCGAGGTGATCGACGCCGCCCCCAACTTCGGCTCGCGCAAGATCACCGCCCAGATGACCGTCGACCAGACGGGCGCCCGCGCCGCCTTCGAACGCCTCGGCTTCAAGGAGGAGGCCACGCTCACGGGCTGGGTCACGGACCGCCGCGGCCTGCCCCGCGACCTCCTCATCATGGCCCTCGACCTGGCGGCCCCGCACGAATAGCGCCCGGCGCGCGTCGCGCAGGCCGCGGACAGCGTGTGGTGTCACGGCGTGAAGCGCGGGATCGTGCTCGCGCTGGCGGCGGCGATGGCGCTGGTCGCGTGCGGCGGGCCGGACGCCCCTGCGCCGCTGCCGCCCGCCCCCGGACCGCCGTCGGTCACGCCCACCATCGCTCCTGCGTCGCCGACGCCCACGGCCACGCCGACCCCCGAATCCGTGGCCACGCCGACGCCGACCGCATCGCCAACGCCCGCATGGACGCCGCCGCCCACGTTCACGCCGGTACCCCAGCCAGCGGACCCGCCGTCGGGCCGCTACGCGACGATCAGCGTGGGCGAGGCCGATGCCTGCGCGCTCACGGAGACGGGCGAGGCGGTCTGCTGGGACGTCGACAGCGGCGCTCCGTGGGACGCCCCGCCGGGCCGCTACCGTGCTCTCACGACGCCCGGCGCCCTTACCTGCGCCGTGACGGACGAGGGCGGGATCGTGTGCTGGGCGCGGGGAGGGGAGATGGCGGAATGGTCGCCGTTCGGTACCGTGCCCGCGGGCCGCTACACCGCGCTCGCCATGACCAGCGGCTACGCCTGCGCGCTGAGGGAAGACGGCGAGGCGGTGTGCCGGGACACGGCGCCGGACGACCTTGTGGAGATGCCCGATCCGCCCCCCGGCAGCTATGTGGCGATCGACGTGGGCTACCTTGCATTCGAGGGCTTGATCGAGATCACGGCATGCGCCGTGGCCGGGGATGGCGCGATCGTTTGCTGGAAGGGCGACTCGAACAACCAGCCCGAAACAAGGCGCCACCAGGGCTCCTTCATGACGGTGAGCATGGGCGGGTATCGCGAGTGCGGGTTAACCGCGGACGGCGAGCTGAGGGACGTCGGAACGTGGAGCTGCCCGCTTGCCCGCATGGACGATTCGGTCCGCTACACCGACGTCAGCCAGGGCCGGAACCACGGCTGCGCGATCACCGATGCCGGCGCCGTTGTGTGCGTGAGCGGGGACCAGACTTTCGCGGGAACCTTGACGGCGATGCATCCCCCCGACCCCTCTCCCGAACGCTACGCGGCCATCAGCGTCGGGGGCGAAGCGGCGTGCGCGCTCACGGAGGCCGGGCGCGCCGTCTGCTGGCGGGCGGTGGACGTCAAGGTCGAGCGCCCCGACCCGCCGCCGGGCCGCTACGTCGCCGTGAGCGACGGCCACGGCCACACCTGCGCGCTCACGGACGCGGGCGAGGCCGTCTGTTGGGGAAGGAACAACCATGGGCAGGCCGATGTCCCGCCGGGGCGCTACGTCGCCATCAGTGCGGGGTTCGCCAGCACCTGCGCCGTCACGGACGCGGGCGAGGCGATCTGCTGGGGCGCGTTCCATCGCGACGCCCCCGACGACGCCATCGTTCCGGCGGGACGCTACACGGCCATCAGTCAGGGCTATCTCGCCGGCTGCGCGCTCACGGATGCGGGCGAGGTCGTGTGCTGGAACCCCTTCGACTACTACTTCGCCCGGGATCCCGCGGATGTGGTCGTGCCGGGGCGCTTCATCGCGCTCAGCCTCGGCGGCTCCTGGAACAGTTACGGACGCACGCACTTCTGCGTCCTCGGGGAATCCGGGGAAGCGATCTGCCGGGGCTGGAATCCGGAGGACGACTGGATGGAAGCGCCGCCCGGCCGCTACCTGGCGATCAGCGCGGGGAAGGACCGGTACGTCTGCGCCGTCACCGAGGCGGGCGGGATCGTATGTTGGGGGCGCGAGTCCTTGGCGGAAGACCCGCCGCCGGGCCGCTATGCGGCCATCAGCGCGGGCAGGGACGTCGCGTGCGCGCTCACGGACGCGGGGGAAGCGCGATGCTGGGGCCAGCGCTCGTTCGGAACCTGGGAGGAGGACTACGGGTCGGTCGATCCGCCGCCGGGCCGCTACACGGCCATCAGCGTCAGCCCATATCGCGCCTGCGCGCTCACGGAGGATGGGGATGTGGTCTGCTGGGGAGACGTTTCGTACCGGCGGTGGCCCCACATCAGCCCGTTCTAGCGGGACCGCCGCCGCTACGCCTGCCCGCGCGCCAGCGTGCTAGTGTCACGGCGTGAAGCGCAGGGTCGTGCTCGCGCTGGCGGCGGCGATGGCGCTGGTCGCGTGCGGCGGGCCGGACGCTCCCGTCCCCGGAACGCCCACGCCGACGCCGACCGCGTCGCCGACGCCTTCGACCACGCCCACGCCGTCGCGGACCCCCGATGCCGTTCGCACGCCAGCCGCCCCGCTGTCCGCCACCGCCACGGCCACGCCGACGCCCTCCGCCACGCCAACCCCGATGGTGGTTCGCGCGCAGCCGCCCGTGCCGGATGCGCCGTCGGGCCGCTACGCGACGATCAGCGTGGGCGGTGGCACTGCCTGCGCGCTCACGGAGACGGGCGAGGCGGTTTGCTGGGACGTCGTCAGCGGTGAGGAGTGGAGCGCCCCGCCGGGCCGCTACCGTGCGCTCACGACGCGCGACGACCTTACCTGCGCCGTGACGGACGAGGGCGGGATCGTGTGCTGGACAGGGGATGGAGCGCCGGTACCGGAGTACGGGAGGGATCCGTCCAGAGATGCGCCGCCGGGCCGCTACACCGCGCTCGCCATGACCACCGGCTACGCCTGCGCGCTGACCGAAGCTGGCGAGGCGGTCTGCTGGAAAGAAATCGACTGGTTCGAGATGCCCGATCCGCCCCCCGGCAGGTACGTGGCGATCGACATGGGGTACTTCTATTTCGAGGGCACGGGCTGGCTCACGAGCTGCGCCGTTCGGGACGACGGGGCGCTCGTCTGTTGGGAAGGGGGCCTGAACAACCCGCCGGAAACAAAGCATTACCCGGGCCCCTTCACGGCGGTGAGCATGGGCCAATATCGCGAGTGCGGGTTGACCGTGGACGGCGAGCTGAGGGCCGTCGGGATGGGGATCTGCCCCCTGACCGGCATGGACGCTTCGCTCCGCTACACCGACGCCAGCCTGGGGGAGGCCCACGCCTGCGCGATCACCGCGGCGGGGGCCGTCGTGTGCGTGGATACGGGGCTGCCGTTCGACGGAAAATTGACGGCGATGACGCCTCCCGATCCTTCCCCCGACCGCTTCGCGGCCATCGGCGTGGGCTTTGACGTCGCCTGCGCGCTCACGGAATCCGGGCGGGCCGTCTGCTGGCGAAGCGTGGAGGTCAGGGTCGAGCGTCCCGATCCGCCGCCAGGCCGCTACGTCGCCGTGAGCGACGGATACGGCCACACCTGCGCCCTCACGGAGGCGGGCGAGGCCGTCTGCTGGGGCTGGAGCAACTACGGGCAGGCCGACGTTCCGCCGGGCCGCTACACCGCCATCGGCGCGGGCTACGCCGCCACCTGCGCGCTCACGGAAGAGGGCGAGGCCGTCTGCTGGGGCGACGAGACCTACTTCGACGTCAGCCCCGGGGCGGGCCGGTACACGGCCATCAGCGTCGGCTACCACGCGGCCTGCGCGCTCACGGACGCGGGCGAGGCCGTTTGCTGGCCGGGCTGGGACGTGCCGGAAACGTTGGCGGATGCGCCGCCGGGCCCCTTCACCGCGATCAGCCTTGCCTGGGACGGGCACGCCTGCGCGCTGCGCGAATCCGGGGAAGCGGTCTGCTGGGGCTGGAACAATCGCGGGCAGGCGGACGTTCCGCCGGGCCGCTACACCGCGATCAGCGCGGGCATCGGATGCACCTGCGCCGTCGGGGAATCGGGCGCGGGCGTCTGTTGGGGCGGCCGCGAGTACTGGCGCTGCCCGGAGGATCCCCCGCCGGGCCGCTATACGGCCATCACCGCGGGCTCCGGACGCGCCTGTGCGCTCACGGACGCGGGGGAGGCGCGGTGCTGGGGCCGGATGTGGGACGAAACAGACCATGGCCCGGTCGCCCTGCCGTCGGGACGCTACACGGCGATCAGCTCCAGCGCGGCCCGCATCTGCGCCCTGACGGAGGCGGGGCAGGTGGTGTGCCGGGGGGACGTCGCGTACGAGAGGTGGCCATACTTCGATCCGCACGGCGTCGGATGGTAGCCGCGCCTGCCGCTTGATGAGCTGCTCCCGACGCTGCAGCTCATGCGCTCCCCCGACGGCTGGGAATTCGAATAGGCCCCGCCGGAGTGACACCGCCCCCTCCCCCCTCCCCGCCCCCGCGCGCTTCACTGCCCCCGACCTGCCGTCCGGCCTGGACTACGGTGACGAGTCGTATGCACTGACGGGCCAACCCGGGGGACCGCAGCGCCCCCGCCTTCCCTTCCCGCGCCCCCCTCCGCGCGGCGTATCATCGGCCCCGTGCTCCCGCTCGAAGGCGTGCGCGTCGTCGACCTCACCTGGATCATCGCCGGGCCCACCGCCACGCGCTTCCTCGCCGACTTCGGCGCCAGCGTCTACAAGATCGAGCACGAACAGGCCGTCGACCCCATCCGCCTCGGCCGCCCCCTCGTCGGCGAGCGCCCCACGCTCGACAACTCCGGCTTCTTCAACCACATGAACCGCAACAAGCGCAGCGTGCTGCTCAACGCGCGCCACCCGCAAGGGCTGGAACTGCTGCGCCGCCTCATCGCCGTCAGCGACGTCGTCATCGAGAACTTCTCGGCGGGCACGCTGGCCTCCTGGGGGCTGGACTACGCGGGCCTGCGCGCCCTGCGCGAGGACATCGTCTACTGCTCCATCTCCGGCTTCGGGCACACCGGCCGCGACCGCGACCACACCACCTGGGGCCCCACCGCGCAGGCGCTCAGCGGCCTCACCTTCACCTCCGGCCTGCCCGGCAAGCCGCCCGCCGGCTGGGGCTACAGCTACATGGACCACACCGCGGGCTACGTGGCCGCCATCGCCATCCTCGCCGCCCTCTGGCATCGCGCGCGCACCGGCGAGGGCCAGCACCTCGACCTCTCCCAGGTGGAGGCGGGCACCGTGCTGAACGGCCCCGCCATCCTCGACCGCACGGTCAACGGACGCGGCTGGCGGCGCGAGGGAATGCCGCCCGGCAATCGCGCCTGGGAACCCGCCGTCGCCCCCCACGACACCTACCCCTGCGCGGGCGACGACCGCTGGATCGCCATCGCCGTCATGGACGAAGCCGAATGGGAGGCGCTCGCGCGCGTCATGGGCGACCCCGCCTGGGCGCGGGAGGCGCGCTTCGCCACGAACGAGGCGCGGCTCGCCAATCAGGACGCGCTCGACGACCGCATCGCCGCGTGGACGGCCCCGCGCGAGGACTACGCGCTCATGGCGGAGCTGCAGGGAGCGGGCGTGCGCGCGGCCGTCTGCCAGAAGCCTGGCGACCGCGTGGAGCGCGACCCCCAGCTGGCCGCCCGCGGCTGGTGGCGCACGCTCCCCCACGCGGCCATGGGCGACACGCCCCACGACGGCATCGCCCCGCGCCTCTCGGACACGCCCGGCGAACTGCGCGCGGCGGCCCCCCTCATCGGCGCGGACACGCGCGCCGCGCTCTCCGAGACGCTCGGCCTGGGCGAGGCGGAGCTGGACGAATACGAGGCGGCGGGAGTGTTCATGTGAGCGGCCCGCTGGCGGGAGTGCGCGCGGTCGAACTGTGCGACGAGCTGGGGCAGTACGCCGGCAAGCTGCTCGCCGACATGGGCGCGGACGTCGTGAAGATCGAGCCGCCGGAGGGCTCCGTCGCGCGCCGCGTGGGCCCCTTCGTGAACGACGAGCCCGGCCCCGACCGCTCCCTCGCCTTCTGGTACCATAACGCCAACAAGCGCTCCGTCGCGCTCGACCTCGCGGGATCGGAGACGGATCGCGGGCTGGCGCGGGCCCTGATCGCGCGCGCGGACGTGTTCCTCGAGGCGGGATCGCCGGGACGCGCCGCCTCCCTCGGGCTGGAACGGGACGCGCTCGCCGCCGCCAACCCGCGCCTCGTGCACTGCGCGCTCACCCCCTTCGGGCAGGACGGCCCCTGGGCCGCGTACGCCGTCTCCGACCTGGTGGCGCTGGCGGCGGGCGGCCCCATGTGCATGAACGGCTACGACGCCGAGGATGCCCCCGGCGCGCCGCCCATCCACGGCAAGGGCGATCAGGCCTACAACACCGCCGCCCACTACGCCGTCATGGGCATCCTCACGGCCCTGCTCGCGCGCGAAACCACGGGCGCGGGCCAGTTCGTCGATTGCGCCATGCACGAAGCCCTTTCCTCCACCACCGAGGTGGGCCTGCCCCACTGGCTCTACGGGAAGAAGAACGTCATCCGCCAGACGGGCCGCCACGCCGCCCTCTTCCGCACCGAACCCTGGATTCACCGCGCCCGCGACGGCCTCGACGTGCTCGTCTACAACGTGGGGCGGAGCAACGAATCCTGGGCCCTCCTGAAGGCGTGGATGCAGTCGCGCGGCTTCGGCGCCAACTTCGACGAGGCGCGCTTCGACGACCCGGTCGCGCGGCAGGGCGGGCGCGGCGGCGCGGAGGCGGGCGAGATCATGGCCGAGGTGGCGCGCTTCGTGGCCGCCCACGACGCCGACGAGATGTACCGCGGCGCGCAGGCCTGCGGGCTGCCCTGGGGCGTCGTGCGCGCCCCCGACGAGACGCTGGACGACGCGCACCTGCACGACCGCGGCCACTTCGTCCCGATCACCGGCGAGGGGCTGGAGGGGAGCGCGCTCATGCCCGGCGCGCCCTGCGTCTTCGGCGCGACGCCCTGGGAATTGCGCCGTCCCGCCCCGCGTCTGGGCGAGCACACGGACGAGGTGCTGGCAGAACTGCGCGGCGCGTGAACCCGATCCCGTCAGGCGGGCGGCGGCTCCGGCTCGATGCGCTCGCGCCCGCCCAGGTAGGGGCGCAGCACGGCGGGCACGGCGATGGACCCGTCCGCCCGCTGGTAGTTCTCCACGATGGCGATGAGCGTGCGCGGCGCGCCCAGCCCGGAGCCGTTGAGCAGGTGCGGGAAGCGCGCGCCCTCCCCCTCCCCGGGCCGGTAGCGCACGTTCGCGCGGCGCGCCTGGAAATCGAGCGTGTCCGACACCGAGCTCACCTCCAGCCACTCCTCCGCGCCCGGCGCCCACAGCTCGACGTCGTACCCGCGCGCGGCCTTGAAATCGAGGTCGCCCGCGCAGAGCCGGAGCACGCGGCTGGGGATCTCCAGCGCCTCGGCGAGGGCGAGGGCGCGCGCCAGCATGGCCTCCAGCTCCGCCTCGCTCTCATCCGGCTCGCAGTAGACGAACAGCTCCACCTTCTCGAACTGGTGCACGCGCTTGATGCCGCGCGTGTCCCGCCCCGCGCTCATCTTCTCGCGGCGGAAGCAGGGCGTGTGCGCCACCAGCCGCTGCGGCAGCGCCCCCGGCGGCAGCAGCTCCCCGCGGTAGAGGTTGGCGAAGGCCGCCTCCGCCGTGGGCACGAAGAGGTAGTCCTCCTCCTCGTCGCGGTACAGGTTCTCGCGGAACTTGGGCAGGTGGCCGGACGCCACGAACGACTCCTCCGTGAGCATGTAGGGCAGGTAGTGCTCGGTGAACCCGGCCTCGACGTGGGCGTCGATCATCCACTGGATCATGGCGCGATGGAGGCGCGCGAGGCCTCCCCGCAGCACGAAGAAGCGCGTCCCCGCCATGCGCGCGCCGCGCGCCGCGTCGAGCCCGCCCAGCCGCTCCCCCAGCTCCCAGTGGGGCAGGGGCGCGAAATCGAACCGGCGCGGCTCGCCCGCCTCGCGCACGACCACGTTCCCCCGCTCGTCCGCGCCCCGCGGCGTGTCCGGGGCGACCACGTTGGGAACCTGCAGCAGGCGTTCGCGCAGCTCGCGGTCGGCCCCGCGCAGGCGCTCCTCGAGGCCGCCGAGGCGTTCGCCCAGTTCGCGCGCGGCCCCGATGCGGCGTTCGCGTTCGGCGGCGTCCTTCGTGCCGCCGATGGCCTTGCTGGCGGCGTTGCGCTCGGCGCGCAGGCCCTCCACCTCGCGCAGGAGCGCGCGGTACCGCTCGTCCAGCGCCACGATGTCGTCGAGCGGCGCGTCCGTTCCGCGCGCGGCGATGTCAGCGCGAACCCGTTCGAGGTTGTCGCGGATGAAGGCGGCGCTGAGCACGGGCTACCCCCGCGCCGCGGCCGTCAGCGCCCGCACTCCGAGCAGCCGCACGTCCCCGGCGACCGGCACGAGCGTACCATCGGGCGCGGGCAGGGCCAACGCGCCCGCCAGCGTCTCCGCGTCCACCCAGCGATGCGGCCCGTGCGGGATGGGCGCGTCGAAATCGACCGCCTCCGCGGCGCGCGTGTAGTAGACATGGTCGATGTGCTGGTGGAAGGGCTGGTCGTCGCGCTCGATGTCCTCGATGAGGATGACGGCGGGCGGGGGCAGCGCCAGCGGGCGCGCGCAGGCGGGCAGGTCCGGCGGCGGGATCACGTCCACCTCCAGCCCCGCCTCCTCCAGCGCCTCGCGGCGGGCGGTCTGCACGGGGTCCTCGTTCGGTTCGCTGTGCCCGCCGGGGGGAAGCCACATGCGCAGCTTCGCGTGCCAGAGCAGGAGCGTGCGCCCCCGCGCCGAGACGTAGGCCGTGCCCGTGTGATGCCGCTCCAGCGCCTCAGCGGCCATCGCGCGCCCGCCGGTGCTGGGGGAAGAGGATGACCTCGCGGATGCTCGTCTGGCCCGTGAGCAGCATGACGAGGCGGTCGATGCCGAGCCCCAGCCCGCCCGCGGGCGGCATCCCGTGTTCGAGCGCCAGCAGGAAATCCTCGTCGGCCAGCTCCGCCTCCTCGTCGCCCGCCGCGCGCAGCGCCCGCTGCGCCTCGAACCGCTCGCGCTGGTCCAGCGGGTCGTTCAGCTCGGAGTAGGCGTTGGCGAACTCGAAGCCGCCCGCGAAGGCCTCGAAGCGCTCGACCAGCGCGGGCGCGTCCTCCTTGCGCTTGGCCAGCGGCGACAGATCCACGGGGTAATCGAGCAGGAAGGTGGGCTGGATCAGGCGCGGCTCCACCAACTCGCTCACGGCGACGTCGATCAGTTTCGCGCGGCTGGCGGAGGCGGGCGCGTCGAGGCCGCGGCGGCGCAGCTCCCCGCGCAGCGCGTCCGTTTCGGCGAAGGCGTCCAGCTCGAGGCCGCCGTACTCGCGCAGGGCGTCGTGGAAGGCGAGGCGCCGCCAGGGCGGGCGCAGGTCGATGGCGTGCCCGCCGAAGGCCGTCTCCGTCGATCCCGTGGCCTCCAGCGCCGCGCCGCTCACCAGCTCCTCCGTGAGCGCGGCCATGTCGCCGTAGTCGGCGTAGGCCTGGTAGAGCTCGAGCATGGTGAATTCGGGGTTGTGGCGCTGGCTGAAGCCCTCGTTGCGGAAGATGCGCCCGATCTCGTAGACGCGGTCGAAGCCGCCCACGAGCAGCCGCTTGAGGTGCAGCTCGAGGCTGATGCGCAGGAAGCGGTCCTCGCCCAGCCCGCGCGAATGCGTCTCGAAGGGACGCGCGGCGGCCCCGCCCGCCTCCTCCTGCAGCACCGGCGTCTCCACCTCCATGAAGCCGCGTTCGTCGAGCGCGCGGCGCACGGCGGCCACGATGCGGGCGCGCGCGCGGAAGGTTTCGCGCGTGGACTCGTTGGCCAGCAGGTCGAGGTAACGGCGGCGCTGGCGCTGCTCCACGTCGGCGAGGCCGTGGAACTTCTCCGGCGGTTGGCGCAGCGCCTTCGCCACGGGCCTCCATGCGGTCGCGGCCACGGTGGGCTCGCCCGTGCGCGTGCGCATGAGCGTCCCCTCCACCTCCGCGAAGTCGCCGAGGTCGAGCAGCTTCAGCCGCTCGTACGCCTCCGCGCCGAGGGCGTCGCGCCGCAGCAGGGCCTGCAGCCGTCCCGTGCCGTCGCGCAGGTCGAGGAAGCTGGCGCGCCCCATGTCCCGCCGCGCGGTCACGCGCCCGGCCACGGCCACGGGCGGGAGCGGGGGTTCGGGATCGTCGCCCGCGGCCTCCAGCAGGGCGCGCGCTTCGGCGGCGGTGTGCGTGCGCGCGACGCGGGCGGGGTAGGGGTCGATGCCGTCGCGGCGCAGCGCGCGGGCCCGCTCGATGCGCTGGGCGCGCAGCCGTTCGCCGCCGGTCTCGCGTTCCTCGCTCATCGCTCCGGGGGGCCGCGCCTCAGTCGATTTCGAGCACTTTCACGGAGGTGACGCCGCGGGGCGCCTCGAAATCGAATTCGTCGCCGCGGGCGCGGCCGAGCAGGGCGGCGCCGAGGGGCGATTCGTTGGAGATGAGGCCCTCGGCGGCGTTGGCCTCGGGCGTGCCCACGATGCGGTAGTGGCGCGTCCTGCCGTCCTGGCGCACCTTCACGCCGCTGCCCACGACCACGCGCGAGGCGTGGTGGGCGCCCTCCTCGTCGATGGTCACGGCGCGGCGCAGCACGTCCTCGATTTCGAGGATCTTGCCCTCGAGCAGGCTCTGCTCCTGCTTGGCGTCGTCGTACTCGGCGTCGTTCTGGCTGGTGCCCAAGCCGCGCGCCTCGTGGATGTGGTCGGCCACGATCCGGCGCTCCGCCTTCAGCCGCTCCAGCTCCCCGTGGAGACGCTCGACGCCCTCTTTCGTCATGGGAACGGGATCGTTCGGCATGGTCCATCGCTTTCGCGGGGGCGGTCCCGTGCGGGCCGCCCGCCGAGGTCCAGTATAGCGCGGGGGGCGCGGGATCGCCCGCGTGTGGCGGGAAGGGCCGCGCGCGGGAATAATCGGGGCGATGTCGCTCTCGCCTGCCGGCCGACGCGGGACGGTTTCGTCGCGCCCCCGCGGGGGTCTGGCGGGCGGCGCCGTGCGTCGCGCCGGAGGCAGGCCGCCCGCCGTGCGCATCGGCCTGCTCGCCTTCGTCGCCGTGGCCGCGGCCGCCGTCATCGCCATCGTCGCGCTGCTCCTCTCCGGCGGCTCGGACGGCTGCGCCGAGGCCTACTGCGAGGCGACGGCGGGCGAGGTGGCCGTGCCCGACGGCTTCGAGTCGCTGAGCCGCGTCTTCGAGCGCAACGCGAACGCCGACCCCCTGCCCGACGGCTTCGAGCTGCGCATCACGATCCCGCTGGACGCGCCCGCGCCGGGCGTCCGCGGCCTGCGCTTCTTCCGCCACACGGGCGCGGGCGGGGCGTGGGAGCCAGCGTCGAGCGCGCAGCTGGACGACGCGGGCGAGCGCGCGTCGGGCATGTTCGCCGATCCGCCGCGCTACCTGGCCGTGCTGCGGCGCGTGGGCGGCGGGCGGCAGCTGGCGGTCACGCTGGAACGGGGCGCGACGCTCCATCCCGTGGCCGCGCGCCTCGCCACCATCGCGCACACGCTCGATTTCACGCCCGCCGCCGACGGCTCCCTGTCGGGCGATGCGGGCGAGCGCCCGGCGGGGCTGAACGCGGGGGCGGCGCACTACCCGGTGGTCTCCGCCTCCACGGCCATCGACGGGACCGCGGCCAACGTGGACGCCATCCTGTCCACGGACGTGGCGCGCACGAACCACGTGCGCCGCATCGTGGAGCGCGTGCTGGCGGACCGGCTGGACGGCATCGGCATCGCCTACCTCGACCTGCGCGCGGACCAGCGCACCTCCTTCACGCTCTTCGCGCTGGAGCTGTCGGAGGAGCTGCACGCGGAGGGCAAGGTGCTGACGCTGGCGCTGCCCGCGCCCGTGGTGGGGGCGGAGCGCATCGACGAGGGGGCCTACGACTGGGCGGCGCTGGGCGGGGCCGCGGACTACCTCGCCATCGCGCCCGTGCGCGACCAGAGCGCCTTCCGCCTGCACATGCCGGAGATCCTCGAGCACCTCGTGGCGGCGATGGACCCGGAGCGGCTGCTGCTCACGCTCACGCCCTACGCCTCGGAGAAATCGGCGGACGGGCTGCGCACGCTCACGCTGACGGAGGCGATGACCATCGCCAGCCAGCTGGGCGTGCGCAGCGAGAGCGTGACGGCGGGGGCGTCGATCCAGATCGTGGCCGTGAACATCGACCGCGACGAGGGGTTGAGCGGGCTGCGCTGGCAGCCGGAGACGGCCACGGTGGCCTTCACCTACAAGCTCGGCGGGGGGCGCACGGTGTGGATCGAGAACGCCTTCAGCGCGGCCTTCAAGCTGGAGTTCGCGAGCGCGTGGAGCCTCGGCGGGCTGGCCGTGGAGGACGCCAGCGACAACGCTTTCCTGGGCGACATCTGGGGGGCGATCGAGCCGTTCCTCGAAAGCGGGCAGCCAGTCCTGCGCCAGCCCGCGCCCACCGACCTGCTGCCGGACTGGCGCGTGACGGGGGGGAGCCTGATCGGGGGCGACCGCGGCATCGTCACGTGGCAGGCGCCGCCCGAGGCGGGGGCCTACCGCGTCACGCTGGGCATCAGCGACGGCGTGGAGCGCTTCGAGAACCACATCACGCTCGTGCTCCCGCCGCCGGAGCGCGAAACGACCTCGCAGGCGCCCTGAGTGCCGCGCGCGCGCGTGCGCGTGACGGGCGGCGAGCTGCGCGGCTTCCAGCTGGCCGAGCCCGGCGGCGCGCGTCTGCGCCCCACCAGCGCGCTCGTGCGCGAGGCCGTCTTCAACGCGCTCGGCGGGCGCGTGGCGGGGGCGGCGGCGCTCGACCTGTTCGCGGGCACGGGCGCGCTCGGCGTCGAGGCGCTGAGCCGCGGGGCCGCGCGCGCGGTGTTCGTGGAGCAGCACCGCGGGGCCGCCCGCGGCATCGCGCGGAGCCTCGCGCGGGCGGGACTGGCGGAGCGGGGGACGGTCGTGCGGGGGGCGCTGCCGGCGGCGCTGGAGGCGCTGGACGGGCCCTTCGACCTGATCTTCCTCGACCCGCCGTGGGATTCGGAACGGGGGGAACCGACGCTGGCCGGGTGCGCGCCGCTGCTGGCGGCGGGCGGGCTGATCGTCCATGAGCACCGAAGCCGCTACAATCCGCCCGAACGCCCGCCCGGCCTCGTCCTCGCCGACCGCCGGGCGTACGGGGATACCGCCGTGGCGTTCCTCGAGCCGCTGGAGGGGGCATGAGAACCGCGATCTTCCCGGGCGCGTTCGACCCGGTCACGAACGGGCACCTCGACCTCGTGCGGCGCATGGCCTGCCTCTTCGACCGCGTCATCGTGGCGGTCATCAGCGGGCGCGAGAAGAGCGCCATGTTCACGCGCGAGGAGCGCATCGACCTCTTCCGCGAGGCGGTCACGGGGCTGCCCAACGTGGAGGTGGACCTGCTGCGGGGGCTGACGGTGGAGTTCGCGAAGAGCCACGGCGCGGTGGCCATCGTGCGCGGCATCCGCGGCGGCGGCGACTTCGAGTACGAGTTCGACATGGCGCTCATGAACCACAAGATGGCGCCGAACATCGAGTCCGTGTACCTGATGACGAACCACGAGTACATCTACGTGAGCGCGAGCCGCGTGCGGGAGGTGTCGCGGCTGGGCTACGACGTGGCCGACCTGGTGCCGCCGCACGTGCGCGCCGCCATCCGCGCCAAGCTCGCGCTCGACGGCTAGCGCCGTGGACCTGCTCGAGCTCGTGGCCCGGCTGGAGGAGATGGTCGTCCACGCGCGGCGGCTGCCGGTGGGGGGCAATCTGGTGGTGGACCGGCGCGCGGTGCTCGACCTCGTGGACCAGATCCGGCTGGCGGTGCCCGACGCGGTGCGGCAGGCGGCGCAGGTGCTGGAGCAGCGCGAGCAGCTGTTGCGGGACGCGAAGGAGCGGGGGCAGGCGCTCATCGACGAGGCCGAGCGCCGCCGCCGGGAGCTGGTGAGCGAGTCGGCGCTCGTGCGGGAGGCGGAGCAGCGCCGGCAGGCCATCGTGATGGACGCGGAGGCGCGCGCACGGCAGGTCGTGGCGGACGCGGACGCCACCGCCGCGGCCCACCTGAGCGAGGCCGCGCAGGCGTCCGCCAGCCAGCTGGAGGACGCGGACCGCTACGCGCTCTCCGTGCTGGAGCGGCTGCAGACGGACGTGCGCGGCGTGCTGGAATCGCTGGAGCGCAGCGCCGAGAGCCTGCGGGAGACGCGCTAGCGGGCTGCCAGCGCCTCGCGCACGGCTTCGTTCGTGATGGACCCGTGCGAGGCGGTCCAGCGGGCGCGGGCGTCGCGCAGGACGATGACCTGGGGCGATTCGTGCTTCACGCCCGTGCGCGTCTCGATGGCGGACGTGAGCTCGCGGCCCGCGGTCACGTCGACGAGCGCGACGTCGCCGTCCACCAGCGCCATTTCGTCCCAGGCGCGCGTGGAGACGGGGCACCATTCGTCGTGCAGGAAGAGGGCGACGGGCGCCGCGCGCGAGCGCTCGAAGCAGGCGTCGAGGTCGGCCCCGTCGGCCACGGCGCGGAAGTCTTTCGCGCCCACGGCTACATGGCCAGGATGAAGCCGGTGGCGACGCTGATGGCGGCGAGGAGCAGCGTCGTGGCGGTGGCGAGGGCCACCCCCATCCGCACGGTCATGCGTTGCTCCAGTTTCGCCATGTCGACGGCGATGTCCTTGCGGAGGGCCTCGATTTGGGTAGCCGTGTCCTTGCGAAGGGTCTCGATTTGGGTAGCCGTGTCCTTGCGAAGGGTCTCGATTTGGGTAGCCGTGTCCTTGCGAAGGGTCTCGATTTCGCCGGTCGTGTCTTTGCGGAGGGCGGCGATCTCGTTCCTGACGGCCTCGAATTCGTTGGTCGTGTCCTTGCGGAGGGAGGCGATCTCATTCCTGACGGCCTCGAATTCGCTGGTCGTGTCCTGCCGCAGCATGGCGATGTCGCCCCTGAGAAGGGCGATGTCGTCCTTCGTGGCGAGGTTCGCGCCGATGTCCTCGGCGAAGGCGTTGACGAGCGCGTCCGCCTGCTTCTCCTCGAAGCCCGCGTCCCGCAGGCGGCGGGAGGCCTTGAGCGTGTCGAATGCCACCATGCGGGGATCGTACGCGGCGCGCGCCGCCCCCGCAACGCGCCCGCTATACTGCCGCCCGCCGGTGCATCCCGGCGAGGGAGGCGGGCCGATGGTTGCCATCCCCACGGCGTCCGGGGCGGTCGAGCACACGGAGCTCGGCGCCACGCTCATGCACGAGCACGTCTTCATCCGCTCGCCGGGCGTGTTCGAGGCCTGGCCCGAGCTGTGGGACCGCGAGGCCGAGATCGCGCACGCCGTGGAGCGCTTCCGCGAGCTGAAGGCGGCGGGCATCGACTCCATCGTCGACCTCACGACCATCGACCTGGGGCGCGACGTGGCGATGGTGGCGGAGGTGGCGCGGCGGGTGGACCTCAACATCGTCGTGTGCACGGGCGTTTGGCGGCAGCCCCCCAATCTCTTCCAGCGGCTGGACAGCGACGCCATCGCCGACCTCTTCGCGCGCGACATCGAGGGGGGCATCGGGGAGAGCGGCGTGCGCGCGGGCGTGATCAAGCTGGCCACGCAGCCCACGGTGGACGCGGTGAACGAGAAGATGCTGCGGGCGGGGGCCCGCGCCCATCGCCGCACGGGCGCGCCCATCAGCACGCACAGCGACGTGAGCACGGAGTCGGGGCTGGCCCAGCAGGACGTGTTCGAGAGCGAGGGGGTGGACCTGTCGCGCGTCGTCATCGGCCATTCCGGGGACAGCGACGACACGGACTACCTGCGGCGCATCATGGACCGCGGCAGCCTCATCGGCATGGACCGCTTCGGCATCGACCGCACGCTGGACACGGAGGGGCGCGTGGCCACCATCGCGGCGCTCTGCGGGATGGGCTACGCGGAGGGCATGGTGCTTTCGCACGACACGAACTGTTTCATGGACACGATGCCGCGCGAGTCGCGCCGCGAGACGATGCCGAACTGGCACTACCTGCACATCGTGAACGACGTGCTGCCGGCGCTGCGCGCGCGGGGCGTGACGGAGGGGCAGATCGAGGCGATGCTGACGGGGAATCCGCGGCGCTTCTTCGCGCGGGGGGATGCGTACTAGAAGTCGTCGTCGAAGTCGCCGCCCATGTCGAGGCCGTCCATGCCGGGCATTCCGCCCATGCCGCCCATGTCGGGCATGTCGCCGCCGCCCATGTCGCCGAGGTCGTCGAAGCCGCCGCCGGAGGAGGCGCCCACGCCGATGACGGCGGCGCCGAAGACGCGGTTGGCGCGCTTGCCGTCGTCGGGGCAGCGCGCGCCCTGGCCGGCCTTGCTGACGGGGCGCGTGCGCTCGAACGCCTTGCCGCAGGACGGGCAGCGGAATTCGTAGACGGGCATGGAACCGGCTCCTCTCGCGTCGGATGGGGAATGCTAGCACAGGCGGCGGCGTGCGCGGCGGCGTGCGGACGGGCGGTTGGCGCGCTACCATCGCGGCGTGAGCGGAGCGCGTGGCTGGGCTCCGCGGCGCATTCCGCTGCGGCGCGTCGCGCGGCTGGTCGGCTGGAACGCGCTGGTTCTGTTCGCGCTGCTGTTGCTGGCGGGGGGCGGCGCGGAGGTCTGGCTGCGGCTGACGGCGCCTTCGGCCAGTTCCTCTGGTCCCGCCAGGCAACTGGCGCCGGGTGTGGGGGTGTTGTGGGCGCCCATGGCGGAGGTGCGTCACGAGAACGCTCCCGGCGACTGGCAGGTTTCCCGTGCCAACAGCCTGGGGTTTCTCGATCGGGAGCCGCCGGGCCCGGAGCGGGCCGCGGAGAGTTGCCACGTGACGTTCATCGGCGATTCCTTCGTGGAGGGCGTGCAAGTGCCCGTCGCGGACAAGACGCAGGTGGTACTGGAGGAGCTGGCCGCCCGTGAATTGCCGGCGCTGGACGTGACGACGTCCGCCTTCAGCCACTACGGTACGGGCCAGATGAACCAGTTGGCGTTCTATGATGCATATGTGCGGGATCTGTCCCCCGATCTGTTGGTGCTGGTGGTCGTGCGGAATGATTTCGGGGACAACTCGCTGGCCTTATCCGCGTGGCTCGGGGGATTCGATCCCGAATATCCTCCCTGGCTCTTCGCGCGGCGCGGGGCGGATGGGGAGATGGAGTTCGTGCCGCCGGCCGCTGATCTGGAGGAGCTGCGGGCAAACCGCCTTCCTCGCCTGCCGCTGGCGAGCGAGACCCCTGGGATGCGTATGGAGCGGAAGCTGCGGGAGTGGTCGTATTTCGCGGACTGGCTGTGGGGCAGATACGGCGGCGAGCGGTCGGGAGGGTCACTGGAGGCGCAGCGTCTGGCGTGGGCGGAGTTGATTAGCCAGCGTCCTCCCCATGCGACGTTCCTGCACGGCTGGGATCCGGCGAAGCACTGGACCAGTGGGCTGCTGCCGCTGTTTCTGGAAGAGGATCCGCCGCCGACCTTTCGGGAAGCGCTGGACACGACGCGCTTCGCGCTGAAGCAGTTCCGGGAGCGGGCGGAGCGCGACGGCGCGGCGCTGGTCATCCTCGCCAGCCATACGCTGGGGGGCGAAGGGGACGCCCTGTTCGAGCTGCTGCGCGGGCTGGCCGCCGGCGTCGGGGGGGGGGGGGGGGAATTCCCGTCATCAGCCAGTCCGAGCATGTCATCGCCATGGGCGACGAGATCAAGGACGTGCACTGGGCGCACGACCTTCACTGGAACGCGACCGGCCATCTCCGGGCCGCGGAGGCGATTCTGGAGTGGCTGAAGGAGCATCCGGAGGTCTGCGACTGACGAGCCGCGTCGGCGTGCGGACGGGCGGTTGGCGCGCTACCATCGTGGCGTGAGCCCCCGTAGCTCAGTGGAAAGAGTGTCGGCCTCCGGAGCCGAAGGCAGAGGTTCGAGTCCTCTCGGGGGTACCACGGCTTGGCGGGAGCGGCATGGCCGCTCTCCGTGAGCGCTTCCCGCTGCGGCGCGTCGCGCGGCTGGCCGGCTGGAACGCGCTGATTCTGTTCGCGCTGCTGCTGGCGGCGGCGGGCGGCGCGGAGATTTACCTGCGGCTGACGGTTCCCTTTCGGGGGAACGTGCTGCCCGTGCAGCTGGTTCCGGGCGTGGGGGTGATGCGTCCGCCCCATGCGGAGATGCGATACACGAACGGGCGCGACTTCTGGCAGGTCTCGCGCACCAACGGCCTGGGCTTCCTCGACCGGGAGCCGCCCGATGCGGAGCGTGCGGCGGAGAGCTGCCACGTGACGCTGATCGGCGACTCCTTCGTGGAGGGGCGGGAGGTGGCGATCGGGGAGCGGGCGCAGGTGCGGCTGGAGGAGCTGGCGGCGCGCGAACTGCCCGAACTGGACGTAACCACGTCGGCGTTCGGGCGCAGCGGCACGGCCCAGATCAATCAGCTGGCGTTCTACGACAGGTGGGCGCGCACGCTCTCGCCCGACGTGGTCGTGCTCGTCTTCGCGGGGAACGACTTTCGGGAGAACTCGCTGGTGCTGTCGGCGCTGTCCACGGGCGGGCGCGGGTTTCACCCCGACCATCCCCCGTACGTCTACGCGCGACGGGGCGCCGACGGGGAGATGGCGTTCGTGCCGCCGTCCTCCGACCTGGGGGAGATACGGGCCAACGCTCCGCCAGCGAGCGCGGGGCGGCGCATCGTGGGGAGGCTGCGGAGGTGGTCGTACGTCGCCGACTGGCTGTGGAGCAGGCGCGGCGGGAACGAGGGCGCGGCGGCGGCGCGGCGGCGAGCCTGGGCGGCGACGATCGGCGAGAACCCGCGCCATGCGCCGTACCTGGAGGGGTGGGATGCGGGGTGGACGGCGGCGGAGATGAACGCGCGGCTGTTCATGGAGCGCCCTCCGCTGGCCTTCCGGGACGCGCTGGACGTGGCGGGCTTCGCGTTCGGGCAGTTCCGGGAGCGGACGGAGCGGGACGGCGCGGCGCTGGTCGTGCTGGCGAACTACAGTCTGGGCGGCGATGGCGGCCCGTGGTTCGAGCGCCTGCGGGCACTGGCCGGCGGCATCCCGGTCATCAGTCACCACGATCGCATCGCCGCGGATGGCGGCGCGGTTGGGGATGCGCGCTGGGAGCACGACGGGCACTGGAACGTGGCTGGCCATCGCTGGGCGGCGGAGGCGGTCCTGGAGTGGCTGAAGCGGAACCCGGAGGCGTGCGCCTGATGGGCCGCGTTGGCGCTACCATCGCGCCATGAGCGGAGCGTATGGCCGGTCTCCGCGGCGCCTCCCGCTGCGTCGCGTCGCGCGGCTGGCTGGCTGGAACGCGCTGGTTCTGTTCGCGCTGCTGTTGCTGGCGGCGGGCGGCGCGGAGGTCTGGCTGCGGCTGACGGTTCCCTTCCGGGACAGCGTCGGCTCCCAACGGCTGGCGCCCGGCGTGGGGTTTATCCGGGCGCCCCACCGGGAGGTTCGCTTCACGAACGGGATCGACTACTGGGCCGTTTCCCGCACTAACAGCCTGGGCTTCCTCGACCGGGAACCGCCCGATGCGGAGCGTGCGGCGGAGAGCTGCCACGTGGCGTTCATCGGCGATTCCTTCGTGGAGGGGCGGGAGGTGGCGATCAGGGAGAGGGCGCAGGTGCGGCTGGAGGAGCTGGCGGCGCGCGAACTGCCCGAACTGGACGTAACCACGTCGGCCTTCGGGTTCCAGGATACGGGGCAGATCAGCCAGCTGGCCTTCTACGACGCGTTCGCGCGGGGCCTGTCGCCCGACGTCGTGGCGCTGGTGGCGGTGGACAACGATTTCTACGACAACTCGCTGCCCTTCGAGGCGTATGCCCACGGCTTTCACCCGGATTATCCGTCGCATCTCTTCGCGCGGCGCGGGGCGGACGGGGAGATGGAGTTCGTGCCGCCCGCCAGTGATCGGGACTTTTGGGCGAACCGGCTTCCCGGCGTGCCGCCGTGGGGGCCCGGAGCGCACGGGAGCCGTGTGGAACGGGAGCTGCGGGAGCGGTCGTACCTCGCCGACCGGTTGTGGCTCGAATTCGGCGGGAACCCCTGGCTGGCGAGGCCGTCGGCGGAGCGGCTGCGGGCGCTGGAGCGGCGCGCGGCGCTCATCGGCGGGCACCCCCTCCATGCGGATTTCGCGCTGGGGTGGAACGAGGCGGAGCGGTTCGGGGCGCCGTACGCGCCGTTTCTCGAGGCGGATCCGCCTCCAGCGTATCGGGAGGCGCTGGAGGTCACGGGGTTCGCGCTGGAGCAGTTTCGGGAACGGGCGGAGCGGGACGGCGCGGCGCTGGTGATCCTCGCCAGCCATACGCTGGGGGGCGAGGGGGACGGCCTGTTCGAGCTGCTGCGCGGGCTGGCCGGGGACATCCCCGTCATCAGCCAGACCGACCATGTCGTTGCCGCGGGCGGCGAGGTCGGGGACCTGCACTGGGCGCACGACTTCCACTGGAACGCGACGGGCCATCTCCGGGCCGCGGATGCCATCCTGGGGTGGCTGAGGGAACATCCGGAGGCGTGCGACTGACGCGCCGAGCGGCCCACTGCGTGCTAGGATCGCGGCCATGCGGGACACGCACGAGCGGCTGGCGCGGGAGGAGCCGGGCCCGTCCATCGGCTCCGACCGGGCCTTCGGGCTGGCCTTCACGGCCGTCTTCACGATCGTCGCGCTGTTCCCGCTGATCCTGGGGCATTCGCCGCGCGACTGGGCGCTGGGCGTGGCGGCGGCGCTGCTGGCCGTGGCGCTCGTCTATCCGCGCGCGCTGTCCCCGCTCAACCGCGTCTGGTTCCAGGTGGCGCGCGTCCTGCACCGCATCGTCAGCGCGGTGGCGCTGGCGCTGCTGTTCGCGCTGGCGGTGGCGCCCACGGGGCTGGCGCTGCGCCTGCTGCGGCGCGACCCGCTGCGCCTGCGCCGGGATGCGTCGGCGGCGAGCTACTGGATCGCGCGCGAGCCGCCGGGCCCGCCGCCGGGTTCGATGGAGCGGCAGTACTGATGGCGGTGTTCTCCTTCGTGCGCGAGTTCACGGGCTTCCTGTTCGCGCGCAAGAAGTACTGGCTGGCGCCGGTGATCATCCTGACGCTGTTGATCGGGGGGCTGCTCGTGCTGGCCCAGAGCAGCACGGTGGCGCCGCTGGTCTACACCGTCTTCTAGCGCGCGGGCGTGCGCGTTCTCGGCCTCTCCGCGTTCTACCACGACAGCGCCGCGGCCTTGGTGGAGGACGGGCGCATCGTGGCGGCGGCGCAGGAGGAGCGCTTCACGCGCCGCAAGCACGACGCGGGCTATCCGCGCCACGCCATCGACTACTGCCTGCGGGAGGGGGGCGTCGCGCCCGCCGACGTGGACCGCGTGGTCTTCTACGACAAGCCCTTCCTCAAGTTCGAGCGGCTGCTGGAGACGAGCGTGGCCTTCGCGCCGCGCGGCTTCCGCTTCTTCGCGAAGGCCATCCCCGTGTGGGTGAGGGAGAAGCTGTTCCAGAAGGAGCTGCTGCGGCGGGAGCTGCGGGCGCTCGCGCCGGACGCGGACTGGGCCGCGCGCCTGCTCTTCGCCGAGCACCACCAGTCGCACGCGGCCAGCGCCTTCTACCCGTCGCCCTTCCGCGAGGCGGTGGTGCTGACGATGGACGGCGTGGGCGAGTGGGCCACGACCTCGGTGGCCATCGGGCGCGGCGACGATCTGGAGATGACGCGCGAGATTCACTTTCCGCACTCGCTCGGCCTGCTCTATTCGGCCTTCACCTACCATGCGGGCTTCCGCGTCAATTCGGGGGAGTACAAGCTGATGGGGCTGGCCCCGCACGGGGAGCCGCGCTACGCGCCGCTCATCCTCGAGCGGCTGGTGGACCTGAAGGAGGACGGCAGCTTCCGCCTGAACCTGGACTATTTCGACTACTGCGCGGGGCTGCGCATGACGAACGGGCGCTTCGACGAGCTGTTCGGGGGGCCGCCGCGCGATCCGGAGGAGCCGCTCACGCAACGGCACATGGACATGGCGGCGTCGGCGCAGGCGGTGCTGGAGGAGGCGGTGCTGCGGCTCACACGGGCGCTGCGGCGGGAGACGGGCCTGCCCAACCTCTGCCTGGCGGGCGGCGTGGCGCTCAACTGCGCGGCCAATGGCGCGGTGCTGCGCGACGGCGCGTACGACGGCGTGTGGGTGCAGCCCGCGGCGGGGGACGCGGGGGGTGCGCTGGGGGCCGCGCTGGCGGCCAGCCACCGCCTGCTCGGCGTCCCGCGCGACGGCGGCGACGGGCGCGACGCCATGCGGGGGGCCTTCCTCGGCCCCGCGTACGGGGACGACGACATCCGGCAGGCGCTCGACGCCGCGGGCGCGCGCTACGAAGTGCTTTCGGAGGGCGCGCTGCTCGCCGCCGCTGCGGACGCGCTGGCGGAGGGGAAGGTGGTGGGCTGGTTCCAGGGGCGCATGGAGTTCGGGCCGCGCGCGCTGGGGGCGCGCTCCATCCTCGCCGACGCGCGCGACCCCGCCATGCGGGACACGCTCAACGCGGCGGTGAAGCTGCGCGAGTCGTTCCGCCCCTTCGCGCCCAGCGTGCCGCGCGCGGACGCGGCGGACTGGTTCGGGATCGACCGCGACAGCCCCTACATGTCGTTCACGGCGGCGGTGCGGGGGGACGGCATTCCGGCGACGACGCACGTGGACGGCTCGGCGCGCCTGCAGACGGTGCATCCGGATACGAACCCGCGCTACCACGCCCTGCACGAGGCGTTCCGCGAGCGCACGGGCTGCCCCGTACTCGTGAATACGAGCTTCAACGTGCGCGGGGAGCCGATCGTGTGCACGCCGGAGGACGCCTTCCGCTGCTTCATGGGCACGGACATCGACCGCCTCGCCATCGGCGACTGCTTCCTGCGGAAGGAGGAGCAGGATGCATCGCTCCGCACGGACCACGCGGGCGCGTTCGAGCCGGACTGATGGGCGGAGGCGCGGACGGGGGGCGCGTGCCCTTCATCGTCACGGTGGACGCGGAGGGGGACGATGCGTGGTCGCGGCCCGCGCGCACGGAGACGCGCAACGCGGCCTTCCTGCCGCGCTTCCAGCGGCTGTGCGAGCGCCACGGGCTGCGGGCCACCTGGCTCGTGGAGCACGCCATGGCGCTCGATCCCGCCTTCCGCGAGTTCGGGCGCGACCTGCTGGCGCGCGGGGCGGGCGAGATCGGCATGCACCTGCACGCCTGGGAGACGCCGCCGTTCACGCCCCTGACCGACGACGACCGCCGCAGCCAGCCCTACCTCACCGAGTATCCCGACGACGTGATGCGGGCCAAGATCGAGCGGCACACGGGGCTGCTGGAGGAGACCTTCGGGACGGCCATGGCGAGCCACCGCGGCGGGCGCTACGCCTTCGACGGGCGCTACGCGCGGATGCTCGTCGGGCGCGGCTACCGCGTGGACTGCTCGGTCACGCCGCACGTCGACTGGCGCGGGATGCCGGGCGGGCTGGGCGGCGGTCCCGACCATTCGCGCCTGCCGGAGCGGCCCTGGTGGATCGATCCGGACGACCTCGGGCGCGCGGGGGACTCGCCCCTGCTGGAGGTTCCGGTGACCGTCGCCCGCCAGTGGCCGCGCCTGCCGGAGCGTTCCCCCGGCGGGCGCTGGCCCCCGCACTGGCGCGCGCTCAACCGCGCCGTTCCCGCGCTCGTGTGGCTGGGTTCCGACGGGCGCGCGCCGGGGCGCTGGGCGTCGCGGGTCGTGCGGAAGGCGGCGGGCGCGGGCCGCGCGCACCTGGAGTTCGCCATCCACTCGTCCGAGCTGATGCCGGGGGGCAGCCCCCGCTTCCCCGACGAGGCCGCTATTGAGGAGCTGTACGCGCGCCTGGACGCGCTCTTCGCGGTGGCCACGCGCCACTGCCGCTCGATGACGCTCGCGGAGTTCCGCGACTGGTACGCGCGGGTTTCGCCGCCGGATGCGATGGGCGGCGGGGGTATACTGGGGGCGGAGCCGTGAGCGGCCGCACAGCGGGGCGTGCGCGCCGCGGCTATCGTCGGAGCCGATGACGCGCATGGTGGGCCGCTTCGCGTGACGGAAACCGGAACCGGGACCGCCTCCCCGACGGCCATCGGCGGCCCCTCCGCGCTCGATCTGGCGGACGAGCTGCTGCGCCTGCGCGCGGAGGCGGGCGGCGCGGGGCTGGCCAGCGTGGCACTGCCGCCCGCGCTGCTGGGCGAGGCGGCGGGCTGGAGCGAGCGCCGCCTGCGGGCCGTCGCGTCCGTGTCCTGGGAGCGGCCCGCGGAGGGCGTGCGCCTGTTCGGCTTCGGGCGCGCGCTCGACCTGTCGTCCGCGGCGGGCGCGCCGCTGGGCGCGGCGGCGACGGCCCTGCGGGAGGCCGCCGACGGGCTGCGCGCGGGCGACGTGGAGCGGAAGGCGCGGCCCCGCTTCTTCGGCGGCGCGCGCTTCGACGCCAGCGCCCCGCTCCGCGATCCGGCGTGGGACGATTTCGGCGCGTGGCGCTTCGTGCTGCCCGAGATCGTGCTGGCGGCGGGCGATGGAGAACGGAGCGCCTCGCTGACGCTCGCCGTGCGCCCGGGCCAGACGCGCGCGGAGGTGGCCGGAGCGGTGGATGCGGCCGTGGCGCGGCTGGCGACGCCGCCCCCGCCCATGCCCGCCGCCACGCGCGTGGAGTGCGGCGGTCCCGACGCGGAACGCTGGCGGCGCGCGGTGCGGCTGGCGCTGGAGGAGATCGGGGCGGGCCGCTACCGCAAGGCCGTGCTCGCCCTGCGCGTGCGCTGCGAGGCGGACGCGCCCCACGACGCGGCGGCGGCGCTCACCGCGCTGGCGGCGCGCTACGGCGAGTGCTTCGTGTTCGGCTCCCGGCAGGGCGGGGCCAGCTGGATCGGCGCGAGCCCGGAGCTGCTGGTGTCGCTGGAGCGGGGGCGGCTGCGCGCGTCCAGCCTGGCGGGCACGCGCGCGCGCGCGGCGGACGAGGCCGAGGACGAGCGTCTCGCGGGGGAGCTGCTGGCCAGCGGCAAGGAGCGCGCCGAGCACGATCTGGTGGCGCGGGCCACGCGGGAGGCGCTGGCGCCGCTCTGCCGCGAGCTCTCCGCGCCGCCCGCGCCCGGGCTGCTGCGCATGGCCGGCATCCAGCACCTGCACACGCCCCTCGAGGGGAGCGCCGCGCCCGGCGTGGACGCGCTGGACGCGCTGCTGGCCATGCATCCCACGCCCGCCGTGGGGGGCTGGCCGCGCGAACCCGCGCTGGAGGCCATCGCGCGGCTGGAGGGGATGGACCGCGGCTGGTACGCGGGACCCATCGGCTGGGTGGACATGCACGGGGACGGCGAGTTCGCGGTGGCGCTGCGCTCGGCGCTCGTGCGCGGGCGCGAGGCCCTGCTCTACGCGGGCGCGGGCATCGTGGCGGGGTCGGACCCGGACCGCGAGCTGGCCGAGGCGGAGCTGAAGCTGCGGCCCCTGCTCGACGCGCTGCGCGGGGGGTGAGCGTGCGCGCCGCCGCCAACACCGCGGCCGCCCGCGCCTTCGTGGACGGGCTCGCGCGGGCGGGGGTACGCCACGCCTGCGTGACGCCGGGCTCGCGCTCCACGCCGCTCACGGTGGCGCTGGCGGAGCAGTCGGCCATCCGCCCGTGGCTCCACCTCGACGAGCGCGCGTCCGCGTTCTTCGCGCTGGGGCTGGCGCGCGCGAGCGGCGGTCCGGTGGCGCTCGTGTGCACGTCGGGCACGGCGGCGGTGAACTTCCATCCCGCCGTCGTGGAGGCCGACCTCTCGCGCGCGCCGCTCCTGCTCTGCACCGCCGACCGGCCCGCGCGGCTGCGGAACGTGGGCGCGCCGCAGACGATCTGGCAGCCGGGCCTCTACGGCGTGAGCGCGCGGCTGGCGCGCGATCTGCCCGCGCCGGGCGAGGACGGCGCGCCGCCCGCGCTGTTCGCCGGGGCCGCGCGCGAGGCGGCGGCGGCGGCGCTGGGGCCGCTGCCCGGCCCGGTGCACCTCAACCTGCCCTTCGAGGAGCCGCTCATCGCCGCGCCGCCGGAGCATCCCGCTCCCGATGCGTCCGCGCCCGCCGGTGCGCCGCCCGCCGCGCCGCCGCTCGCGCCCGCTGCGGGGGAGCTGGCGGCGGCTGCGGACGCGCTGGCGCGGGCCGAACGCCCGCTCATCGTGGCCGGGCCGGAGAGCGGCGGGCTGCCCGCCGGGGAACTGGCCGCGCTGGCCCGCGCGCTGGGCGCGCCGCTGCTCGCCGATCCGCTCAGCGGGCTGCGCACGGGGGCGCACGACCGCTCCCGCGTCATCGACGCCTACGACGCGCTGCTGCGGGACGCGCGCGCGACGCCGCCGCGGCCCGATTGCGTGCTGCGCTTCGGCGCGGCGCCCACCTCGCGGGCGCTCAACGGCTTCCTCGCGGCGTGCGGCGACGCCAGCCACGCGCTCTGCGACCTGCCCGGCTCCTTCCGCGACCCGAACGGCGCGACCACGCACCGGTTGACGGCGGACGCGCGCTCCGCCGCCGTGGCGTTGCTCGGGGCCGTGACGCGCGCGCCCGCGCCCGACGGCTGGCTGGCCGCGTGGCGTGACCGCGACGCTCGCGCCCGCCGCGCGCTGAACGAGTTCGCGCTCGCCGCGGAGGAGCCGTTCGAGGGGCGCGCGGTGGTCGAGCTGCAACGCGCGCTGCCGGCGGGGGCGACGCTGTTCGCGGGCAACAGCATGCCCGTGCGCGACGTAGATTCCTTCCTCGCGGGCGGCGCGAAACCGCTCGACGCGGCGGCCAACCGCGGGGCCAACGGCATCGACGGCGTCGTCTCGACGGCGCTCGGCCACGCCGCCGCGGGGCGCGGTCCGACGGCGCTGCTCATCGGCGACCTCTCCCTGTTTCACGACCTCAACGGCCTCTGGGCGGGAACGCGCCACGGCCTCGACCTCACCATCGTGCTGGTCAACAACAACGGCGGCGGCATCTTCCACTACCTGCCGCAGGCCGCGCACGTGGGCGTCTTCGAGGAGTGGTTCGGGACGCCGGGCGGGGTCGATTTCGCGTCCGCCGCGCGTGCCTTCGGGGTCGAGCATCGCGCGCTGGGGGAGTGGGCGGAGCTGGACGCGGCGCTGGCGGTGGGAGGCGTGCGCGTGCTCGAATTCCGCACGGACCGCGCGCGCAACCGCGAGCTGCACGAACGGGCGTGGCGCGCCGCCGTTGATGCCGTTGAGGGGAGCGCGGGGGCGTGACGCGCGTGCCGCTCGACGGCGGTTTCGCGCTGAACGTGGAGCGCGCGGGAAGCGGTCCGCCGCTGGCGCTGCTCCACGGCTTCACCGGCTCGGCGCGGGCCTGGGGGCCGCTGGCGGAGGCGCTGGCCGGGAACTTCACTGTGTTCGCCGTCGACGTCGTGGGGCACGGCGATTCGGACAAGCCCCGCGATCCCGCGCGCTACGTCATGGAGCGCGCGGCGCGCGACGCGGCGGAGGCGGTGGCGAGGCTGGGCGCGCCGCGCGCCTCGTGGCTGGGCTACTCGATGGGGGGACGGCTGGCGCTGTTCATGGCCGCGCGTGCGGCGGACGCGGTCGAGCGGCTGACGCTCATCGGGGCCTCGCCGGGCATCGCCGGCGCGGGCGAGCGGGAGGCGCGGCACGCCGCCGACGGGGCCCTCGCCGACCGCATCGAGCGCGAGGGCGTGCCCGCCTTCGTGGACGGCTGGGAGGCGCGGCCGCTGTTCGCCAGCCAGGCGCGCCTGCCCGCGGAGACGCGCCGCGCCATCCGCCGCGGGCGGCTGGCCAACGACGCCATGGGGCTGGCCAACAGCCTGCGCGGCATGGGCGCGGGCGCGCAGCCGCCGCTGCACGGCGAGCTGGAGGGCGTGCGCGCGCCCGCGCTGCTGCTGGCGGGCGCGGAGGACGCCAGGTTCGCGGCCATCGCGGAGGGCATGGCGGCGGCCATGCCGCGGGCGCGGGCGGAGCGCGTTCCGGGGGCGGGCCATGCCGCGCACCTCGAGAACGCGGCATACTGCGCGCGCATCATCACCGCCTTCCACGGGGAGGGCGCGGGAGCGTGAACATGGCCGTCTCGTGGCGCGCGGAGGGCGACTACCGCGACATCCTCTACGGCAAGGCCGGGGGCATGGCCCGCATCAGCATCAACCGTCCCGAGGTGCACAACGCCTTCCGCCCCGAGACGGTGGCGGAGCTGATCGACGCCTTCACGCGGGCGCGGGAGGCCCCGGACGTGGGCGTCGTGCTGTTCACGGGCGAGGGCGGGCGCGCCTTCTGCTCCGGGGGCGACCAGCGCGTGCGGGGGCACGGCGGCTACGTGGGCGAGGACGACGTGGCGCGCATCAACGTGACGGACCTGCACAAGCTGATCCGCTCCATTCCGGCGCCCGTGATCGCGCTGGTGGCGGGCTGGGCCATCGGCGGCGGGCACGTGCTGCACGTCGTGTGCGACCTCACGATCGCGGCGGAGAACGCGCGCTTCGGCCAGACGGGCCCGCGCGTGGGATCCTTCGACGGCGGCTTCGGGGCGGCGCAGCTGGCGCGGCTGGTGGGGCAGAAGAAGGCGCGCGAAATCTGGTACCTCTGCCGCCAGTACGACGCGCGCGAGGCTTTGGACATGGGGCTGGTGAACGCGGTCGTGCCGCTCGAGCGGCTGGAGGAGGAGGGCGCGGCGTGGGGGCGGGAGATCCTGCGGCACAGCCCGCTCGCGCTGCGCCTCATGAAGTCCTCGTTCAACGCCGAGCTGGACGGCATGGCGGGGGTCACGGAGCTGGCGCACAACGCCACGCTGCTGTTCTACATGAGCGAGGAGGGCAAGGAGGGGCGCAACGCCTTCCTGGAGAAGCGCGAGCCGGCCTACGCGGACATGGAGCGCTTCCCGCGGCGCCCGTGAGCGGCATCGCGCGCGTGCGCTGGCGGCCCTGGCGCATCCCCCTGCGCGCGCCCGTGGGAGGCATCGCCGCGCGGGAGGGCGTGGCCGTGCGCGTGGAGACGGCGGACGGGGCCGCGGGCGTGGGCGAGAGCGCGCCCCTGCCGGGCGAGGGGCCGGACGTCGCCGCCGTGATGGCGCGGCTGGCGTCCATCGCGCCCCGGATCGCGGGCCGCTCGCCGGACGAGGCGCGGGCGCTGCTCGCGTGCTGCGATGCGGGCGCGCAGTCCGCCGACGTCGGGCTCGAAACCGCGCTGGCGGACCTGATCGCGCGGTCGCGGGGCGCGGCGCTGGCGGCGTGGCTGGCGGCGGAGGGGGGACTGCCCCCGCCGGGGGCCGCGCCCGTGCCCGTCAACGCGCTCGTCGTTGCCGCCGACGCGGAGGGGGCGGCGCGGGAGGCCGCGGGGGCGGTGGCGCGGGGCTTCGCCACGCTCAAGCTCAAGGTGGGGCGCGACGCGGCGCGCGACGAGGAGCGGCTGCGCGCCGTGCGGGAGGCCGTCGGGCCGGACGCGGCCATCCGCATCGACGCCAACGGCGCCTGGGGCGAGGCGGAGGCGGTGGGTGCGCTGGCGGCGCACGCGGTTCACGGCGTCGCCCTCTGCGAGCAGCCGGTCGCGCCCGGCGCGGACGCCGCCGTCCGACTCGCGCGCGTGCGCCGCGCCAGTCCCGTGCCCGTGGCCGCCGACGAGTCCTGCGCCAGGGTCGCGGACCTGCGCGCGCTCGCCGCCGCCGGGGCCGTGGACGCGGTCGTGGTGAAGCCGCTGCGGACGGGCCTGGCGGGGGCGCTGGCGCTGCTGGCGGAGGCGCGCGCGCACGGCCTCTCGTGCATCCTCACGACCACCTTCGACAGCGGCATCGGCACGGCGCTCGCGCTCCACTTGGCGGCGCTCGCGCCGGAGCCGCGCCCCGCCTGCGGGCTGGCCACGCTGGAGCTGCTGTCTGGCGACATAACGACGGGCTGCCCCCCTCCGGAAGGGGGGGCGATGGCCGTGCCCGACGCTCCCGGGCTGGGCGTCGGGATCGACGATGCCGCGCTCGACCGCCACGCCGTCGCGCCCTGGGCGGAGGCGGTCGCGTGAGCGCGATGCTGCCCGACTGGCTCACGCATCGGGCGCGCTCGCTGCCGCGCGCGCCCGCGCTCGTGAGCGGACGGCGGCGGCTCGATTACGCCGTCCTCCACGCCCATGCCGCGCGGCAGGCGCACGCGCTCATGGCGGCGGGCGTGGGGCGCGGCGATCGCGTGGCCGTGATCGCGGGAACCTCGCCCGCGTTCGTGGCGGTCATGCACGCGGCCTCGCTGGCGGGGGCGGTGTTCGCGCCGCTCAACACGCGGCTCACGGCGGGCGAGCTGGCCGAGCAGCTCGGCAACGCCGATCCGGCGATCGTGCTCCATGACCGCCAGTGCGCGGCGCTCGCCGCCGGGGCGACGGCGCTGGCGGGGCTGCCCGCGCCGCGCCGCCTGCCCCTGCCCCCGACCCGGGGCGGGGGCGCGCTGGCGGAGGCCCACGACGCGGACGACTGCCACAGCATCGTGCACACGTCGGGCACGGCGGGGCGCGCGAAGGGCGTGATGCTCACGTACGGGGGCCTCTGGGCGAGCGCGTCCGCCTCGGCCCTGAACCTCGGCCTCGATCCCGCCGACCGCTGGCTCGCCTGCCTGCCCTTCCACCACGTGGGGGGCCTCTCCATTCCGATCCGCGGGGCCATCTACGGGACCGCCGTGGAGCTGCACGCGGGCTTCGACGCCGCGGCCGTGAACGCGGCCCTGCGCGCGGGCGAGGTGACGCTGGCCTCGCTCGTGCCGACGATGCTGCGGCGGATGCTGGACGCGGACCGGGAGCCCTACGGGGGCTCGGTGCGGGCGGCGCTCGTGGGCGGGGGGCCGGTACCGCCCGCGCTGCTCGAACGCGCCGCCGCGCGCGGCCTGCCCGTCGTGCAGACCTACGGGCTGACGGAGACGGCGAGCCAGGTGACGACGCTGTCGCCGAGGGAGGGGCTGTCGCGGCTGGGCTCGGCGGGGCGCCCGCTGCTGTCGGCGGAGGTGCGCGTGGACGCGCCCGCGGGCGAGCCCGGCGAAATCCTCGTGCGCGGGCCGACGGTGACGCCCGGCTATTTCCGCGACGCCGGGGCCACCGCCGCCGCCATCCGCGACGGCTGGTTGCACACCGCCGACCTGGGCGTGCTCGACGGGGACGGCTATCTCACCGTGCTCGACCGGCGCGACGACGTGATCGTGACGGGCGGCGAGAACGTCTACCCGGGCGAGGTGGAGGCGGCGCTGCTGGCCGCGCCGGGCGTGGAGGCCGCGGCGGTGGTGGGGCTGCCCGACGAGGAGTGGGGGCAGCGCGTGGCGGCGGCGGTCGTGTGCGCGGGGCCGGTCGACCGCGAGCGGCTGGGGCCGTTCCTGCGCGGGCGGCTGGCGGGCTACAAGCATCCCGCGGTCATCGAGCGCGTCGAGGCCATTCCCGCGACGGCATCGGGGAAGGTGCGGCGGCGGCTGGTGCGCGAGCTGCTGGCGGAACGGCTGGGATCCGCGGAGCGGTCCCTTGAACCGGGGGCCGCGGCTCGCGTACCGTTCGCGCCGGAAGGGGACGCATGAGGACTCGGCGGCTGCGCACCTGGGCGCTGGCGGCGCTGGCCGTCGCGCTGGCGGGCGTGGCGGTGGGGCTGGGCGCGGCGGCGCTGGCCGTGCGGGGCGGAGACCGCCCGCTCCCGACGACGGCGGAGACGCCGGTCACGGAGACGACACCGGAGACTGTGCTTCCGGCGAATCCGCCGCCGTGCACGGAGAGGACGCTGGGCGGTCCGCGCGCGGACCACGAGGGGCTGGCCGCGGATTGCGACCTGCTGCTGGCGATCAAGCCGGTGCTGGCGGGCTCGCCCCTGCTGGTGGCGCTCGATCCCGTTCCGGGTCCGAGCAGGCTCAACTGGAGCGTGGGGAGGCCGATACGGCAGTGGGACGGCGTGTACCTCGGCAACGGTCGCGTCGTTGGGCTGGTGCTGGACGGGAGGCGGTTGACGGGGGTCGTTCCGACGCAACTGGAGCACTTGACGGCATTGGAGACGCTGGGGTTGTCCCGGAACCGTTTGACGGGGAGCATTCCCACGCAACTGGGGCGCCTGGGAGCGCTGAAGAACCTGAATATCGGCGCGAACCGACTGAGCGGTCCGCTGCCGACGCAACTGGGGAACCTCATGGCTCTTGAGACGCTGTGGTTATCCGAGAATCAGCTCTCCGGTCCGTTGCCGACGCAACTGGGAGGGGTGGTGAGGTTGCGCGACGTGAGTCTCTTCGGCAACTCGCTGAGCGGGAGCATCCCCACGCAACTGGGCAATCTGGCGGATTTGGGGGTGCTGGACGTGGGGAATAATGCGCTGACCGGGGTCATCCCGGCGCAACTGGGGAATTTGACGCAACTGGCGATCCTGTACCTGTATGGCAATCGCCTGAGCGGGATGATTCCACCGGAGTTGGGGAGTTTGCCGGCACTGGGGGCGCTGCGTCTGGAGCACAACCAGCTGAGGGGGAGCATTCCCTCGGAGCTGGAGGGGTTGACGGCGCTGGAAACGCTGAAAATGGAGGGCAACCGGCTCACCGGCTGCGTTCCGGGCGCGCTGTGGGAGGTGGCCGACAACGACCTTGACGCGCTGCGACTGGATCGCTGTTAGCCATGCCGGCGGCGCGCCGCCGTCCCCGCGCCGGAGCGGGCGGGCTACACTGAGGCCGCGCCATTGCGCCCGCGAGGCCAGCCCGTGACCGACGACGCCCTGCGCACGCTGCTCGACCGCCAGGCCATCGGCGATACCGTCATCCGCTACGCCACGGGCATCGACATGCGCGACTGGGATGCCTACCGCTCCTGCTTCACGGACGAGGTGGAGATCGATTTCACCTCCTTCGGCGGGGGCGAGCCGCGCGTGATGCGGGCGGACGACTGGGTGGCGGGCGTGCGCGCGGGGCTGAGCGGGTTCACGGCCACGCAGCACATCAGCTCCAACCACGTCATCGACGTGGCGGGCGACGAGGCCACCTGCGTCTCCTACATGCAGGCCCAGCACTTCCTGCCCAACGACCAGGGCGACGCCACGCTCACGCTGGGCGGCTACTACGCGAACGCGCTCGTGCGGACGCCCGACGGCTGGCGCATCCGCCGCTGCCGCCTCACCGTCACCTGGACCACGGGCAACCGGCACATCTTCGAGCTCGCGCGCGAGCGTTACGCCGCCGCCGCCGCGGCTGGCCGGGGCTAGCCGGTTTCGGGCAGCCGCTCGACCGCCTTCAGCGGCGGCTGGTCCGGGTCGACGAGGTAGCGCAGGCGCGGCAGCGTGAGGTCGACGGTGGTGAGCGAGGCGGAGACGGGGTGGGCGGTGCGCGCGCCCGGCAGCGCCCAGGCGTCGGCGTCGAAGGCGGTCAGGCGGGGGCGTCCGCGCTGGGCGCGGTGGAAGACGTAATCCGGATCGACCTGGACCAGCCGCGTCCGCTCGGCGCCGTCGCGCGCGGCGCGGGCGAGGGCGAGCGTGGCCAGATACTGCACGTCCCCGCCGGTGATCGGCTGCGGGTCGATCAGCTCCCCCGCCAGCAGGGGCGCGCCGTCGCGCTCGACCTCACAGGCGGCGTGCGCGTAGCCCGCGCGCAGCGTGACGCGCGCCGCTTCGACGGGCAGGCCCCAGCGTTCGCGCAGGGCGGCGATGGCGGCGGGGGAGTCGCAGTAGCCGCGCATGAGCAGTCCGCGCGGGCGCGCCCCGGAGCGGCATCCGACCCGCACCGTGGCCAGCGTGAACGGCCCCGCCTCGCTCTCCGGGATGTGCGTGGCGTTCACGAGCAGGGTGGGGGGCATGCTGGGATGGAGGGCGGGCGGCAGGAGGTCCGTGCGGCTCTCCCCGCCCAGCTCGAAGTGCAGCTGCAGGTGCTGCGCCCCGTGCAGTTCCCACGGGGCCGTGTCGAAAGCGGTGAGCAGGGGGGCGTCCGCCGCGGCGGCGGTCAGGTCGCGCGTGCCCGTGAGCGGCATCTTAGGCGCCTGCGGCGGGCGCGGCGACGGGCTCCGCTTCGGCGAACCGCGGCATCACCTCGCGGGCGAAGAGGCGCATGGAGGCGAGCACTTCTTCCTGCGGGACCATCTCCGACACGTTGAGGAGGAAGTTGATGCGGTCCACGCCCGCTTCTTCCCAGCGGCGCACGGCCTCCGCCACGCGGTGCGGGTCGCCGATGGTGAGTCCTTCCGGCACCTTGCCCTCGGGGCTGGCGCGCGATTCCTGCCGCAGCGAGTAGAGCAGTCCGGGCGACAGGTAGGAGGGCGTGGGGTAGGCCTGCCGCGTGGCCACCGTCTGCTCGGAGAGGTAGTTGAACGTGCCCGCCAGCCGCTGACCGGTGCGCACGCCGCGCTCGTCGTCCTCGTGGCAGTAGAGGAAGCTGACGGTGTTGACCTGCTCGTTCACGAATTCGCCCACGGGATCGCAGGACCGGATGCGCTTGCGGTAGCCCGCGATCTTCTGGGCCTGCTCGGCCACGCCGCCGAAGGAGAGGCCGAGGCTGCCGAGGCCGCGCTCGGCGGCGTCGATCTCGGTGCCCACGCTGGTCACGGCCACCCACATGGGCGGGTGCGGCTTCTGGTAGGGCTTGGGCAGGACGGTGCGTTCGGGCATGGAGAAGGCGCGCCCCTCATGGCCGAAGCGCTCCCGCGTCCACATCTTCGGGATGACGCGCACGAACTCGTCCCACGTCTTCTTGGTCTCGTCGGGGTTCGCGCCGAAGCCGCCCAGCTCGGTCCAGGTGGCCGAGCGCCCCGTGCCGAATTCGAGCCGTCCGCCGGACACGAGGTCGAGGACGGCGGCGCGTTCGGCGGCGCGGATGGGGCTGTTGATTTCGGGCACGCAGGTGACGATGCCGTGCCCCACGCGGATGCGCTTCGTCTGCATGGCGATGGCGGTGAGGAACACCTCGGGGGCGGAGCAGTGCGAGTACTCCTCGAGGAAGTGGTGCTCGACGGCCCACGCCTGGTCGAAGCCGAGTTCGTCGGCCAGCCGCGCCTGTTCGAGGCAGTTCTGGTAGACGGTGTATTCCGTGTCAGGGCCCCAAGGCCGGGGCACCGAGATTTCGAAGAAGACGCCGAATTTCACCGGGCCGCTCCCGCGGGGCGGGCCGCTTGCCCGCCGCTCGCCCCCATCGTGGCCGCTGCGCGCGCGTCTGTCGAGCGCGCGGCCAGAGACGGGCGTTGAATGGGCCGATCCCGATCGTCGCTCTCCGGCGGCGGGCCGTCCGGCCAGGCGGAGACGCCCAGCGCGACGCCGTCGCCCAGCGCTACCGCCACGCCCACGCCCAGCGCCACCCCCGCGCCGTAGCGTGTCCGTCGCTTCGCGCCTGTCGTCCCTTACTGGATGGCGGAGTGGGGCGTGGGATGCAGGCGGCGCACCACGACGCCCTCCCGCTCCATCATCTCCGGAATGCGCGGCGCGATGCCGTTCTTCCACTCGTCGCTCTGGTAGACCGCCTCGTACTGGGCCTCGCGCTCCGCCTCGTCGCGGAAGCGGCGCATCCAGATGTAGACCGTCTCGTCATCCTCGTCCGTGAAGCTGCCGAGGATGACCATGCCCTTCGAGGTCTGGAAGGGGATGATCGTCTCCTCCATGAACGCCACCCAGTCGGCCCGCCGGCCGGGCTTGATGCGGTACTGACGCAGCTCGATGAGCATGGTTCGCCTCCGTGGAGCGGGGATTCGCGGGCGCAGTCTAGCGCGTCGCGCGGGCGCGCGATTGCCGTCAGGCGGCGGGGCGTCTAGGATCAGCCCCGCTTGCGGGGAGGATCGCATGGCGTACGGCACGGGCATCGCGCGCGGGATGGGGCTCACGCTGCGGCAGCTGTTCAGGCCCGTGGACACGGTCGAGTATCCCGAGGTCACGCGGCCCGTGCCCGTGAACGCGCGCACGAACCTGCTCTGGTTCGAGGAGCGCTGCACGGGCTGCAGCACCTGCGCGCAGGCCTGCCCCGACGGCTGCATCCTCGTGGCCACCAGCCAGGACGCCGAGGGCCGCCGCGCCATCGACCGCTACGAGATCGATTTCCGCATCTGCATGTACTGCGGGCTGTGCACGGAGGCCTGCCCCTACGAGGCCATCCAGCCGGGCGGGCCGCTCGACGACGCGGTCACGGACTTCGACGAGATGTACCGCGACAAGCACGCCCTCAGCCGCATGGCGCGCTCCTTCCTCGACCGCAACGACAACACCTACCCGAACGGCATGGCCGCGCCCGCGCCCGACGCCGACTTCCACCGGCTGTAGCGCGCGCATGGCCACCATCACCGCGAACGGACGCCCCATCGAAGCCCCCGAGGGCGCGCCCCTCGTCGAGACGCTCAAGAACAACGGCGTCTACATGTCCAACCTCTGCTACGTGGACGGCCTCAAGCCGTACGCGGGCTGCCGCACCTGCCTCGTCGACATCGAGGGGCCGCCCGGGCTGCAGCTGGCCTGCACGAGCGTCGTGCAGGACGGCATGACGGTGCGCACGGACACGGACGAGGTGAAGGAGGCGCGGCGCGCGGTCCTCTCCGTGCTCATCTCCAACCACAGCGAGCGCTGCCTCACCTGCCACCGCCGCGAGCACTGCCATCCGGGCGACATCTGCCTGCGCGACGACGTGGTCACGCACCGCTGCCTCACCTGCTCGAAGAACTACCGCTGCGAGCTGCAGGCCACCTGCGAGATGGTGGGCATGGCGGGCTTCGAGCCCTGGGTGGGCGAGGAGCGCACCTTCTACCAGGCGCCGCAGCCGCCCGCCGACCGCGCCAACCCGTTCATGGAGTTCGACCCGCAGATGTGCATCATCTGCACCCGCTGCCAGCGCGTCTGCGAGGAGAAGCGCCACACGAGCGCGATCACGCTGGGCGGGCGCGGCTTCGACCTCCAGATCGCCTTCGGCGCGGGCGGCCCCATCCACGAAAGCAACTGCGACTTCAGCGGCGCCTGCATCGACGTCTGCCCCACGGCCGCGCTCATGGAGCACCCCAACAAGTGGGTGGCCAAGCCCGATACCTGGACGACGACGACCTGCGACTCCTGCGCGGTGGGCTGCAGCCTGAGCCTGGGCTCGCGCGAGGGGCGCGGCGTGATCGTGCGCCCGGGCCCGGGCAACCCCTTCGCGGGCGACCAGATCTGCGTGCGCGGGCGCTACCACTACGACTCGCTCAAGCCGCGCGAGCGCCTCTCCCGCCACCTCGTGCGGCGCGGCCCCACGCAGGCCCCGGTCCCGCTGGCGGATGCCGCCGCCGAGGCCGCCCGCGTCCTGCGCGAGGCCGCCGCCTCCGGCCCCGTGGGCGTGCTCGCGGGCGGAACCGTCACGAACGAGGAGGCGCTGCTCGCGCGCCTCATCGCCCGCGAGGCCTTCGGAACCGCCGCCGACAGCCCCCTCGGCCCCGTCATGCGCGCCGCGAAAGAGGCGCTGGAGGCGCGCCTCGGAACCTGGCGCATGGCCACCGACATGACGCGCATCCCCACGGCGAAGGCCATCGTGGTGGTCGCCGACGACCTCGAGGAGAGCCACAACGTCCTCAGCGTGCGCGTCAAGGACGCGGTGGCGCGGGAGAAGGCGGCGCTGGTCGTGATCGGCGCGCTGCGGAGCGAGCTGGTCGATTTCGCCGCCTGCTGGATTCGCCCCCCCGCGGGCGAGGAGGGGCAGGCCGCCGCCGCGCTCGCCGCCGCCGTCGCCGGGGACGCGCCCGCGCCCGCCGACGACGCCACCGCCGAAGCCGCCGCCCTGCTGCGCGGCTCCGAGGGCGCGATCATCGTCTGCGCGCCGAACCCCGTCTCCCCCGCCATCGCCGGGGCCATGGCCGGCGGCGCCGCCAACCTCGCCGTCGCCCTCCACGGCGAGGCCGCCTCCGACCACCTCGTCGTCGCGCCGCCGGAGGTGAACGCGCACGGCCTGCTCGACGCCGGCGTGGCCGCCGAGGGCGCCGCCGACCCGCTCGCCGGACTGAGCGGCCTGCTCGTCGTGCGCGACGACCCCACCATGCGCCTGCCCGACGCGGCCCGCGCCCTCGAACGGCTGAACGCCATCGTCGTCGTCGACAACGTGGCGCACGAGACCGCGAAGCGCGCCCACGCCGTGCTCGCGGAGGGGCGCGCCTACGCCTCGCGCGGCACCTACACGCAGGGCGACTTCCGCGTGCAGCGCCTCGAACCGGCCATCCTGCCCGAGGGCGAGGCCGTCCCCTGCTTCGACGCCCTCGCCGCGCTCGCGGACGCGCTCGGCGTGGCCGTTCCCGCCGACCCGGGGGCGGCGCTGGACGCCATCGCGCGCGAGACGCCCGCCTACCGGCCCGCCGCCGACCTCATCGTGGGCGAGGGCGTGCGCCTCGAGGTCGCGCCCTCCGGGCAGGGGCGGATGGTTCCCGTGCCCGACGCCGCCGTCTCCGGCGAGGGCCTGCGCGTCATCACCGGGCGCGACCAGTACACCGCCGCCGACGCCGCCGCCCTGCGCCACCCCGAGGCCGAGCGCCTCCACCGCTACGACCGCTTCCAGCTGAGCGAGGAGGACGCGGAGCGCCTGGGCGTGACGAACGGCGACGAGATCGAGCTGGGCGACGGCGAGACCGCCCTGCGCGCCCCCGTGACCGTCACCGACCGCGTGCCCGAGGGCGCGGTCTACGTGTCGAGCCTGCTGCAGGGCGGCGCCGTCACGGACTTCTTCCGCGACGGCGCGCTGCCCGCCGTGCGCGCGGGCGTCCCCACCCCCGCCTGAGCGTCACGTTAAGGAGCGACGCCTGATAGTGTTTGACACCATCTCCGCACTTCACTAGGGTTGGTCCATGCCTGATTCCAAGCCGCCGCCTCCGCCTCCGCCGCCTCCCCCGCCTAGCGCCCCGACCACTCCCTATACGCGGGATATGCCGCGCCCGACGAAGGGGTAGTCCTCCATGCCTGAACCTGAGCAGAAGCCCGCCCCACCGCCTCCGCCGCCTCCGCCGCCTCCGCCGCCTCCGCCTAAGGAGACTGGCACGAAGTACACGCAGTCCCAGTAGACACGTGAAGCAGGATACCATACATGGCAGATAATGAGTATGATCCCGATGAGCTCAACTACTTGTATGATGAGGGGCGGATGCGCTTGCGTGAGATCGTTGAGACTGTGGGGCAGCAGGAAAGGAAGATTTTTACTATCCTCAGTATTGCGTTGATTGTGACTGGCGGTATCAGTATCATCGGTCAACTGGAGTTCACTGGCTGGAATGCTCCTACCATTCTTTCGAGTTTGGTCATCTTTAGCTCGGCCGTTGTGGTGAAGATTGGCTGTATTGGTGTGTGGCCTATGTCTTTTGAGGACGGCGCTCACATCCCTTCACTGACAGAATGGACTAGAAAAGGAGCTCGCGTCCATCACATGAAGGCGTTCGTTCTGGAGAAGACATTCGTGGCTGGTTTCGAGAAGAATAATCGTAGTCTTGTACGTAAAGGACAATGCCTCAAGTGGTTGGTTCCCGCCGCGATTTTTCAGATTATATGTGTAGTCGGTTTGGCTGTAGCCCAAGCTATCAGCCAGTCAGGCGTGTGATAGCAAGAGGTCTTATATACCTTAGTGCCCACGGCCCGCATGGCGGTCGCTCGCCCCGGCCGGGCGTGGGTTTGACGCGCCGCCGGGCCTCATGGGAGAATAGGCGTACAGGAGATCGAGAGATGGCCAGCGCCACCGGCAGGCACTACCGCAAGCGGCTGCGTTACGCGGAGCTGGCATGAGCGCTCCGCGTAACGCAGCCCCGAACTTCGCCAACCGCACGCTCTTCCATGGGGACAACCTCGGCTTCCTGCAGGGGCTGAACAGCGGCAGCGTCCACCTCATCGCCACGGACCCGCCCTTCAACAAGGGGCGGGACTTCCACGCCACGCCGGACTCGCTGGCGGCGGGGGGGAGTTTCGAGGACCGCTGGTCGTGGGACGAGGACGTTCACGACGACTGGATCGAAGCGATCCAGGACTTCGACAAGCTTCGCAAGCGCACGAAGAGGGGCGGCGAGTATCAGCAGGAGCTGGGCGGCGTGTGGACGGCCATCGAGGCGGCGAACACGACGTGGGGCAAGGATATGGGGGCGTTCCTGTGCTACATGGGCGTGCGGCTGCTGGAGATGAAGCGCGTGCTGTGCGAGACGGGCAGCCTCTACCTGCACTGCGATCCCACCGCGAGCCACTACCTCAAGATCATGCTGGACGCGATTTTCGGGCGGCGGAACTTCCGCAACGAGATCGTGTGGTGCTACTCCGGGGGTGGGCAGCCTATGAAGGATTTCCCCCGAAAGCATGACATCATACTCCGCTACACCGTGGGCAAGGATTATACGTTTAACCGCGACGAAGTTCGCGTGCCATACGACTCGGACTACAAGGCAACGGTGTTCACTGGAAGCGAAACACGCGCGCCGGGGAAAACCTATACGCCGAATCCCGAAGGGAAGGTCGTGGAAGATTGGTGGCGCAACATCCCTCGCCCGTACGGGAAAGAGCATATCGGCTACGCCACGCAGAAGCCGTTGGCCCTCTACGAGCGCATCATCCGCGCGTCCTCCAACGAGCGCGACATCGTGCTCGACCCCTTCGCGGGCTGCGCCACCACCGTCGTCGCCGCCGAGCTGGCCAACCGCCACTGGATCGGCATGGACATCTGGGATGGCGCGCACAAGGCGGTCGTCCAGCGCCTGCTCATGGAGGGGATGCTCTCCCCCGGCGGCGTGCCCGACGCGATGCTCGCCGACATCGCCATCCCCGACCAGCAGGGCCCGCTGATCACGTTCGGCCAGCTCCACTATTCGACGACGCCGCCGGAGCGTACGGACGAGGGCGAGATCGCCGCGCCCGCCTTCACGCTTCCCGCGCAGCGCGCCATCCCCAGGTGGCAGCGGCTCTCCCGTGCGGAGATCGTCGCGCGGCTCGAAGAGGCGCAGGCGGGTAGCGATGAGAGGGGAGTGCGGGGCGTGATCTGCGGGGGGTGTGGCATCGTGCTCGCGGCGCGCTACATGGAGCTCGACCACATCCGCCCACGCGCGGAAGGCGGGCCGAACGACATCACGAACCGGCTGCTGCTCTGCGGGCCGTGCAACAACCTGAAGCGGGACGACCTCACCCTGAACGGTCTGCGGAAGGAGCTGAAGCGGAGGGGCTGGCTGGTGGACCCGGCGCGCGCGGAGTTGGCGAAGAACGCGGCTAAGGAGTGCGCGGCCCGCACGCAGGTCGAACTGCCGTGAACCGCCCCCTTCCCCGCGCGCGGTAGAATCGCGCCACACCGGACCGGACGGAGGCGAACGATGGCGGACGAGACGGCGCGCGGATACGTGGTGGCGGCGCAGTCGCGCGCGGGCGCCCCCATGGACGACGGCTTCCGCTACGAGCGCGAGGCGCTGGACCCCATCGGCGCGGACATCCTGCAGATCGCGGCGCGCGACGAGGCCGCATTCGCCGCCGCCGCGCGCGAGGCCGACGCCGTCATCGCCTCCGGCAGGCGCATCACCGCCAACGTCATCGCCGGGCTGGAGCGCTGCGTCGTCATCGGCCTGGGCAGCGTGGGCGCGGACACCGTGGACGTGGAGGCGGCCACGGAGGCGGGCATCGTGGTCACGAACGTGCCCGACGTGTTCGTGGAGGAGGTGGCCGACCACACGCTGGCCCTGCTGCTGGCCGCCGCCCGCCGCCTCAAGCTCATGGACCGCCTCACGGGCGAGGGCCGCTGGCGCGAGGGACGCCCCGTCTTCAACGAGGTGCCGCGCCTCTGGGGGCAGACCGCGGGCCTCGTCTCCTTCGGCAACATCGCCCGCGCCGTGGCCCGCCGCTGCCGCCCCTTCGGCCTCCACGTCATCGCCTTCGACCCGTACGTGAGCGAACTGACGATGACGGCGGAGGGCGTGGAGCCGGTGGGGCTCATGGAGCTGCTGGAGCGCTCCGATTTCGTCTCCATGCACGCGCCCCTGAACGCGGAGACGCGCCACCTGCTGGGCGAGCGGGAGTTCGCCGCCATGAAGACGTCCGCCATCTTCGTGAACAACGGGCGCGGGCCCACGGTGGACGAGGCGGCGCTCGTGCGGGCGCTGGAAGCGGGCGCCATCGCCGGGGCCGCGCTCGACGTCTTCGAGGTCGAGCCCGCGAACGCGGAGAACCCCCTGTTGCGCATGGACAACGTGATCGTGACGCCGCACGTGGCCTCGGCCACGGCGCGCATGATGCCGGAGACGCGGCGGCGGCTTGGCCGCGAGATCGCGACGGCGCTGCAGGGGCGCTGGCCGCGCAGCGCCGTCAACCCCGAGGTGCTGCCGCGCACGAAGCTGCGCCGCTGGCAGCCCTACCCCATGACCCGCGGCCCCAACCGCTAGCGCAACGCGATGAAGCGGCGTCGGGCGGACCAGTGGACTCCCCCGCCGTGGCGGGAGCGCACGCGGAAGGACTGGCTGATTTACCTGTGCACGTGGCGGGGCCGTACGTGGAAGGACAGGTTCCTGTTCGCGGGCTGGCTCGGTACGTTCCTGTTCGCCACCCTGTACATCGGTCAGGCGCTTGCCTGCCCCTAGACGCGGAGCGCCTGCCGGCGGCGGTAGGTGGCGCAGCGCCAGGCCCACTCGAAGGGGCCGTAGCGGAAGCGCGCCAGCCAGGGTTCCGACCACGCCAGCTGTAGCGCCCAGACCGCCACGATGAACACGGCGATCCAGCTGCGCGTCAGGTCCTCGGCGTCGAAGAGCGTGCGCAGCACGATGACGCCGAGGATCGTCTGCGTGAGGTAGTTGGTGAGCGCCATGCGCCCGGCGGCGCGGATGCGGTGGTGGACCCAGGTCGCGGCGCGCCCGTTCCAGAGCGCGATGAGGGAGAGGTAGGCGAAGGCCAGCGGGAAGGTGGCCAGCGTGTTGGGCACGGCCCCCGCCAGCGCCACCGTGGGGGAGAAGTCGCTGGCGGCCACGAGCGCGAATCCCCCCGCCGAGAGCGGCAGCCCGACGGCCAGCCCCCAGAGCGCGACGCGGCGGTAGAAGGCGGGCGAGCGCTCACCCGTGACCACGCCCGTGCGGTAGAGCGCGACGCCGATGAGCATCATGCCCAGCCCGCGCAGGAAGGCGTCGGCGATGAACCAGGCCTGCAAGCCCGGCGCGGGGCCGTCCCCCGGCGTCCACAGGTTGCCCAGCCTGACGCCGTCCCCGTCCACCGCCGGCTGCACGGCGAGGGCCAGCGCGGCGGCGCACAGGAGCAGGCCGCCGCCGAGCGCGAGGAGCGTGCGCGGGCGCCGCGTGCGGAGCGCGATGAGGAAGGGCGCGCAGATGGCGTAGAGGATGAGGATGTCGCCGTCCCAGAGCATGGCGTGGAGGATGCCGATGCCGAGCAGGAGCGTGTTGCGCCAGAGGCTGAGCCAGTTGGCGCGGCGGCCCTTGTCGGCGGCGCGTTCGTGGAAGAGCACGATGCCCGCGCCGAACAGCATCGAGAAGAGGCCCATGAACTTCTGGTCGAAGAGGATTTCGCCCGCGCCGCCGATGGCCCAATCCAGCCACGTGGCGATGCCGCCCGCGCTCACGTTCAGGTAGGCCGCCGGGTCCAGCCCGTAGGAGACGGCGTTCATGGTGAGGATGCCGAGCACGGCCACCCCGCGCACGGCGTCGAGCGTGGTGATGCGCTCGCCGGCGCGCGTCGGCTCCAGCGGCTCCGCCGCCGCGCCCGCCTCCGCCATCAGGGCAGCAACCGCACCTTGATGGAGCCGGACGCCTTGTCGTCGGCGGCGGCGAAGGCCTCGGCGGCGCGCTCCAGCGGGAAGGCGTGCGTGACCAGTGGTTCGAGCGGCGCCAGCAGCTCGTCCAGCAGGTCGACGGCGAGGCCGAACTCGGTGCGCGGCCCGGGGCGCCCGTAGCAGACGGCTCCCACGAGGCGCACCTCCTTGAGCAGCAGGGGCGTGGCGGGCAGGGCCACGTCGCCCGCGAACGCGCCCAGCATGACGACCGTGCCGCGGTTGCGCACGATGCCGATTCCCTCGGCCACCGTGGGCGCGCTCCCGCCCACCGTCTCGATGACGGCGTCCACGGGCCGCCCCCGGAGCGCGCGGCGCGCGGCCTCGCCGTCGGGGAAGACGTCGGTGGCGCCCAGCGCGCGGGCCATCTCCGTCTGGAAGGGGTGGCGCGCGGTGAGGTAGACCTCGGTCGCGCCCGCGCGCCTGGCCACGAGCAGGTTGACCAGCCCGACCGTGCCCGCGCCGAGGATGACGACGCGCGAGCCGAGGCGCACGCCCGCCTCGTTCACGGCGTGCACGGCCACGGCCACGGGCTCCGCGAGGGAGCCGTCGGCGGCGGGCACGCGCTCCGGCAGGGGGTAGACGGACGTCGCCGGGGCCAGCATCGCCCCCGCCATGCCGCCCGCGCCGTCGCCGCCGAGGAAGACGCGATTGAGGCAGTGCCAGGTGTTGCCCGTGAGGCACTCGTGGCAGCGCAGGCAGAGGACGACGGGCTCGACCGCCGCCTTCGCGCCCGCGGCCAGCTCCACGCCCTCGCCCACGGCCTCGACGACGCCGCCGACCTCGTGGCCGGGGATGGCGTCGGGCGGGCCGCCGCGGCGGTAGGTGTGCAGGTCGCTGCCGCAGATGCCCGCGCCCGCCACGCGCAGGCGCACCCAGCCCGGCGGCGGCTCGCCGATCTCGCGGTCGGCGAGCCCCACGGCGCGGGGCCCGGCCCAGGCGACGGCGCGCATCGCGGCCATGCGCCTCATCATACGCGCCCGCGCTCAGCGCCCGGCCAGCAGGCGTTCGGCCTCGCGCAGGTCGTCGGGGGTGTCGATGTCGTACCAGAAGCAGCCGCTCACGTCGGCGGCGCGCAGCCGCCGCTCCCGCGCGAGCACGGCGAAGACATCGCTCAGGGCGCAGTCCTCCGGCGCGGCCTCCGCGGCCTCCCAGACGGACGGCGCGCAGAGGAAGGCGCCCGCGTCGAGCGCGTCCCAGCCGGCCAGCCCCTTGCCGATGGCCGTGACGAAGCCGTCGGCGTCGATGGCCAGCTTCGTGGCCTCGGCGGCGTAGGCGGGCGCGCGCGGCGAGCGGTCGGCGGCCACGCGGCAGAGGCCGTCGCGCCCGTCGCCGTCGCGCAGCAGGGCCGCGATCAGCTCCGGGGAGAGCGCGTGGTCGCACATGACCAGCAGGAAGGGATCGTCCCCGCAGAACGCGCGCGCGGCGGCCAGCGAGCGGGACGCGCCCTCGCGGAAGCGGGGGTTGGCGGCGAAGGACAGGGGCAGGCGCGCCCACGCCCGCGTGCCGCGGCGCACGTCCCGCTGGCGGTGGCCGGTGACGACGAGGGCGCGCCCCGCGCCCGCCTCCGCCAGCGCCGCCAGCGTGCGGGCCACGAGGGGCTTGCCCGCCACGGGGACGAGCGGCTTGGGCAGGCGCGGGCCGTCGCCGCCGAGGCGCTGGCCGCGGCCCGCCGCGAGGACGACGGCGTTCATGCATCGCTCCGCGGGGAGACCCGGACGCGCGCGATCGTAGCCGATCCGGCGGCGCGCGTCGGCGCGATTTGATAGGAACGGCTGTCTGCGATAATTTGCCATGACTAATTCGCGGGGGAAGGCCGGACTGGATGGCGAACATGATCGCGGGCGCGAACGGGACGGGCACGGGCGGCGGCCTCGTCGTCGAGGGCCTCTCCTTCGCCTACGGCGCGGCCCCCGTGCTCGAGGACGTCTCCGTGTCCGTGCCCGCGGGCGCGGTGGCCGCCCTGCTCGGCCCCAGCGGCTGCGGCAAGACGACGCTGTTGCGCCTCATCGCCGGGCTGGAGCGCCCCGCCCGCGGAACCATCCGCGCGGGCGGCGCCACGCTGAGCACGCCCCGCCGCGTGACGCCGCCGGAGAAGCGCCGCGTGGGCATGGTCTTCCAGGAGGGCGCCCTCTTCCCCCACCTGAGCGTGGCCGCCAACGTGGCCTTCGGCCTGCCGCGCGGCCCCGGGCGCACCGAGGCCACGGCGGAGGCGCTCGCGCTCGTGGGTCTCACGGGGCTGGAGGAGCGCTCGCCCGCGTCCCTCTCCGGCGGACAGCGCCAGCGCGTGGCCCTCGCGCGGGCGCTCGCCCCGGGCCCCGACGTGCTGCTCATGGACGAGCCCTTCGCCAGCCTCGATCCGGCCCTGCGCGTCGACCTGCGCGCCGAGGTCGCGGCCCTGCTCCAGCGCCTCGGCGTCACCACCGTGTTCGTCACCCACGATCAGGAGAGCGCCTTCGTCATGGGCCCGCAGGTGATCGTCATGCACGGGGGGCGCGTGCTGCAGAGCGGATCGCCCGCCGAACTCTACGACCGCCCCGCCAGCTCCTGGGTGGCGTCGTTCGTGGGCGACGCCAACCTCGTGGCCGGGCGCGCGGCCGGGGACGGCGCGGACACCATCGCGGGGCGCGTGCCCCTCGCGCGGCCCGCCGCCGCCGCCTGCGAGGTGCTCCTGCGCCCCGAGCACCTCGCCCTCGAACGCGAGGGGCCCTGGCGCGTCGAGCGCACCGAGTTCTACGGCCACGACACGCTCTACCGCATGCGCGACGGGGAGGGGCGGGCGCTGATCGTGCGCGCGGCGGGCGCGCCCCGCCACCGCGACGGCGACCGCGCGTCCGTGCGCTACCTCGGCCCGCCCACGGTCGCCTTCGACGCGCCCTAGCGGCGTGGCGCGCGCGCGGGCCGCGTTCGCCGCCGTCGCGCGCCTCGCGGGCCTGCGCGGACCGCCCTGGCTGTGGGCGGCATCGCTCCCCGTGGCCGCCCTCTTCGCCGTGCCCGTCGTCTACCTCGTCGCGCGCAACGTGAGCGAGGGCGCCGATACGCTGGCCATCCTCTTCTCGCGGCACACCGCGGAGCCGCTGCTGAACACGCTCGCGCTCGCGTTCGCCGTCTCCGCCGCCTCGGCGCTCACGGGCACGCTGCTGGCGTGGCTCACCATGCGCACGGACCTGCCCCTGCGCGGCTTCTGGCGCGTCGTCTGCCCCCTGCCCCTGGTGCTGCCCTCGTTCGTGGCGGCGGCGGCGCTGCTGGCGGCCTTCTCCCCCGGCGGCCTCGCGGAGGAAATCCTGCGCCCGCTCGGGCTGGAAGCGCCCGCGCGCATCCGCGGCTTTTGGGGATCGTTCCTCGTGCTCACGGCGGTCTGCTACCCCTACGTCTACCTGCCCGCGGCGGCGCGCATGGGGGCGCTCCCGCCCGCGCTGGAGGAGGCCTCGCGCCTGCTGGGACGGGGCGGACTGGCCACCTTCCGGCGCGTCGTCTGGCCCCAGACGCGGGGCGCCGTGCAGGCGGGCGCGCTGCTCGTGTTCCTCTACGTGGTCAGCGACTTCGGCGTGGTCCAGCTGCTCGGCTACCCCACGCTCTCCACGAGCATCTTCGCCAACCGCCTCTTCGACGCGCCCCTGGCCTTCGCGCTGGGCCTCATCCTCGCCGTCGTGGCGCTGGCCGTGGCCGCGCTGGAGCGGACGGCGGCGCACCGCTCGCTGGCGGGGCTGGCCCCGGGCGGAACGCGGGGCCGCCGCATCGCCCTCGGCCCGTGGAAGGCGCCCGCCTCCCTCGCCGTCCTCGTCGCCGTGGGCGCGGGCCTCATCGCCCCCGTGACCGTGCTCGCCTGGTGGACCCTGCGCGGGCTGGCCGGGGAAGGCGCCGGCCTCGACCCCGGCGCGCTCGGCGGGCCCGCCCTCAACACCGTCGTCGCGGCGGTGGTCACGGCGGGCGCGACGGTGATCGTCGTCCTGCCCCTCGCCCACCTCACCGCGCGCCACGGCGGCCGCGCGGCGAACGCCCTGCACGCCGTGGTGGCGGGCTCCTTCGCCGTGCCCGGCCTGCTCATCGCGCTCGCGGTCGTGTTCCTCGCCCTGCGCGCGCCCGGTCTGGGCTTCCTCTACCAGTCCGCGCCCCTGCTCATCTTCGCCTACGCCGTCCACTTCGGCGTACAGGCGCTGCGAAGCGCCGAGGTGGGCGTGGCCGCCGTCGACCGCCGCCTCGAGGAGGCCGCGCGCACGCTGGGCGCGGGGCGGCTGCGGCGGCTGGCGCGCGTCGAGGCTCCGCTCATGGCCCCGGCGCTGGCGGCGGGCGGCGGGCTCGTGCTGCTCTCCACCATGAAGGAGCTGCCCGCCACGCTGCTGGCCGCGCCCGTCGGCTTCGAGACGCTGGCCACGCGCATCTGGAACGCCAACGCGGACGGCTTCCTCGCCGACGTGGGGCTGGCCAGCCTCGCGCTCATCGCCGTCTCCGGCGCGCTCACCTGGCTGCTCGTCATCCGCAACTCCGAGCACCTGCGCTAGGGCCCGTTCACGCTACGGCGCGGGCGGCGTGGCGGTGGGACTGGGCGAAGCGGGACGGCGGGTTCCTCGCGGCGCTGCGGGAGGGAGCCGGGCGCGGCCATCAATTTCACCCGCGCCCCGCTCTTCTGACTCACGCCGCCGTCAGCAGCAGGATGGCCGCGATGCGCTGCGCCGTGTCCCGGAACCGCGCCACCTCGTCCGCGCGCAGGGGGCGGCCCAGCACCTTGCGCTCGCGGTAGGACAGCCACTTCTTCAGCGCCTGATAGCCGCCCAGGCGGTACTCCCACACGGCCGCCGGCACGTTGCGCCAGTACGCCCGCCCGTTCAGGTACACGTCGCACGTGCGCCCGCCGAGCGCGTCCGCCGTTGCGCCCAGCGCCTCGCGCTCCGCGTCCGTGAAGGGGCGCTCGACGATGCGCCCCTGCCCGGGCATGACCGTCTCGCCCGCGCCGAAGTGGCCCCAGCCCGCCGTCAACGCGAAATCGTCGCCCGCCATGTTCCCGTCGTCCGTCGTGGCTGGCACGGCGATGGTCGCCAGCTCGGGGCCGATGGCGCCCGCCGCGTCCGCGTCCACGTCCAGCAGCGCCGCCAGCTCGCGCCCGCGCGCCGCCGATTCGAGCAGCGCGGCCCGCGCGCCCGCCGCGTCGCCGCCGCCGTCGGGCCAGCCCGGGCAGGGGATGCGCGGCCAGCCCATGCGGAGCGCCCCCGCGTTCGCCTCACGGTAGGCCGGATCGTGGAGCACGGCCAGCGCGTGGTGGAACAGGTCCTGCACATCCAGCCCCAGCGCCCCGAGGTAGCGCTCCGACTCCGGCGACAGGTTCGGGCGGCGCACGGCGGCAGGCTCGCCGTTCCGCTCGACCGAGCCCAGCAGGTACGCGGGGAAGCAGGTCGCGCCACGGTCGATCAGATCGAGGCACCCCAAGTGACGGATCACCTGTGGCGGAGACCATTCCCTGCGCGGTTTCTGCTGCGCGACCAGCCACAGATTCTCCTCGAACACATGCGGCTTGTACTCAGGGCGCGGGCGATCAACCAGCCCGCTGTCCTCTTCCCAGTACAGCCAGCGATTGTCGAACGGCCGGTAGGCGTAGCGGATAAGGCCACCCTCTTGCGGCCCGCCGCGCGTGAGCAGCGTTTGTCGGCCCCGCCGCTCATCGAACGTCGCGGTACCTTTCATCGCACTCGGATACCGCCGTTCGATCTCTTCGTCCCGAACGTCCGCGTCGAAGTAATCGGCGATGCGCGCTTCGAGCCGTTCGCGGTCGATGTCGACGAGGAACGGATCGCGGCTGGTCTTGACGCCGGGGAACGATTGCGGGAAGAGGTCGGGCAGCGCGGGCTGGTCGAAGTAGCCCGCGCTGACCGTTGCCGGCAAAAAGGGCAGGCCCAGCGGCAGGGGCGGATCGAGCGTCTCGTAGAGCGCGTCCGGGGGCGCGTCCTTCGTCTCCGTCAACTGCGCGCGCTTGGTCTCGCCCCAGAGGTGGCGGAAGGCGACGGCGCCCGCGGGCGCGTGGTCCGCCTTGCGCACGAGTGTGGCGATGGCGGTACCCACCCTGATGCCGATCGTGGTGTCGGTGGTGAACACGCTGGGATCGGATTTGCCGTCCGGCGTCCGCGCTCCCTTGCGGATGTCGCCGTTGAGGCAGTCGATGCGGACGGCGTCGAAGGCGTCGAGGTAGCGCTCGCGCATGCCCGTGTGGGAGAGGCCGTCGAGCCACGAGTAGTTGCTGATGAAGCAGACGACGCCCCGGCCCGTCTGTTCGGCGATGCGGCGCTCGGCCATGCGGAAGAAGCGCACGTACAAGTCGTTGAGGCCCTGCCCCTGCGGCTTGGGTGCGCGTTCCGTCTCGCGGTAGGCCCTGGAGAGTTCGCGCTCCTCCTCCACGGCCATGCCCGCGAAGCCGTTGTAGGGCGGGTTGCCGAGGACGACGAGCACGGGCGTGTCGCGCTTCACCTCGTCGGCGCGCTCGCGCTCCTCCTGTAGTTCGGGCACGCCCCAGAGTTGTTCCTGCTTCTCGGACGGCTCTTCTTCCCAGCCAGTGAGGGCATTGGTGAAGTAGATGGCGGGGCTCGTCCCGTTGGCGTCGAGTTCGGTGAGGGCGAGGCCGACCTGCATGTGGGCGACGACGTAGGGCGCGGGCATGATCTCGAAGCCGATGACGCGCTCGGCGGCGGCCGTGCGCAGGGCCGCGCCGCTCAGCGCGCCTTCGCCGGACGCGGTCAGGTTGGCGTCGATGTGGCGCAGCACTTCGGCGAGGTAGGCCCCCGTGCCGCAGCAGGGATCGAGCACGTAGACGTTCTCCGCCGCTAGCCCGAGCGGAATGCCGAGGTCGTCCTTGAGGGCGCGGTCGACGCGCGCGACCATGTAGCGCACGACCTCGGGCGGTGTGTACCAGACGCCGTACCTCTTCCGCAGATCAGGGTCGAACGCTTCGAGGAATGGCTCGTAGAAGTAGGGGACGGCCTCGCCTTCGCGGAAGCGGCGGAAGAACGCTTCCTTGTCCACGCGGTCGAGCGTGGCCGCCGTCCAGTCGAGCACCTCGACCAGTCCGAGCGGGCGCAGGTGGGTGGGGGATGCCATCTGGCGGAAGAGGGCGGCGAGCACGGGCACGGTCAGGTTCCAGTCCGTCTCCTGCCAGTGGAAGCGGTCCACTTCCCGCATCCCCAGCCGCTTGCGCGCCCAGAGCACCCATGCGGAGAAGACGCCGTAGAAGAGCGTCTGCACGAGTGTGGAGCGGAAGAGCTGGTCGCCGTCCTCGTCCCGGAATTGACTGCGCAGGGCCTTCTCGATCTCCGTGCGGAGCGTGCCGAGGCGCGGCGAGGCGGCGGCGGCCTCGACACGGGCGAGGGCGTCACGCGCGTAGGAGGCCAACTGGACGGCAAGGAAGCGAGGCTCCGCGAGGGCGGCGTGGTGGCTGAGCGCGCGGAAGAGGAACTCACCGAGGCCCGCACGGACCTTGCGCGTGTCCACGTCACGCCGCCGGATAACGATGTCGAATTCCTCTTCGCTTTCGGCCAGCGTGAACGATTCGAGCGTTTGCCGCTCGCCGTTCTCCCCCGCTTCCTGCAGCAGGAATTCGCGCAGGTTGGTCACGAGCACGAGGCCGTAGAGGCCGCGATAGCGGCGCACCTGCTCGCCCGCCGCCGTCGCGCGCGCATCCTCGGTCGGGGGCTTCACCTCGACCACGCCGCGTTCGGGCAGCTGGCCCTCGCGGCGCTGGCCCTTCTGAATCTGCGAGGCGCTGTACAGGCCCATGTCGGGACGGTCGGCGCCCGCGTCGCGCAGTTCGCCCACGCAGTGGACCTTCGGATCGAGCGTGTCGCCGATGGCGTTCAGCAGGTTCGTGAGCGGCGTGTGGTAGGAGAGTTCGGGCGTCGCGCCGCCGGTGGCGCGGATGGAGCTCACCTCGCGGAAGTAGCGCAGGACGGCTTCGGTGTGCCTGGCTTCCGTCATCGCCGGGATTCTACACCCGCCGCAGCTTCGTCAGGCTCTTCAGCTCGCGCGGCGGGTCCAGGTGGCGGCCGCGGATGCTGTACGACACCTCGCCCACGTAGAGGTCGCCGCGCGAGTCCACGGCCACGCCGTGCGGGGCGATGAACTGGCCCGGCGCCTCGCCCTCGTCCTCGTGGCCGAAGCGCGCCAGCAGGTCGCCCCCGCGCGTGAGGATGCTGATGCGGTGGCCCAGCCCCGGGCAGCCCTCCATGCCGTCCATGCCGTTCAACTCGCCGACGTAGATGTTGCCGTCGGGGCCGAGGACCATGCCGTCGGGGCGGTGGATGTTGTTCCACATGTCGAGGAAGCGGCCCTCGCCGTCGAACACCTGCACGCGGTGGCATTCGCGGTCGGCCACGTAGACGCGCTCCTCCTCGTCGATGGCCACGTTGTGGGGGCGGATGAACTGGCCCGCGTCGATGCCCGGCGCGCCCCAGGAGCGCACGTGCTCGCCGTCCGCCGTGTAGCGGTGGACGCGGGCGTTGCCGTAGCCGTCGGTGATGAAGAGGTCGCCGCTGACGGGGGAGAGGGCGGCGTGCGTGGGGCGGTTGAAGGGCTGGCCGCTCCACGCGGGCGCGGGCCGTCCGCCGATGGTGAGCAGCAGCTCGCCCTCCGGCGACCACTTGGTGATGGCGTGGGTACCATCGTCCACGCACCAGAGGGCGCCGTCCGCGCCGATGAAGAGTCCGTGCGTGCGCGCGTCGAAGACGCCCGCGCCGAAGCTGCGCAGGAAGCGCCCGTCGCGGTCGAGCGCCATGACCGGATGGTCGGTGTTGCGCGTGAGCAGGAACACCTCGTCGCGGTCGTTCACGGCCACGCCGGGGGTCTCGCGCAGGGAGACGCCGGGGGGCAATTGCTCCCAGCCCTCGACCACCTCGTAGCGGAAATCGCCCTCGCCCAGCATGACCGGCATGGCGCCCCTCCCGTGCGCGCGCCGGTTGACCCCGTCGGCGGCGCGGCCACAGACTGCCCCCGATGGTAACGGCTCGCGCGGAAACGGCGGCGGCGGAGCGTCCGCGCGGATCGCGCATCGCGATGCGCCCCGCGCTGGCGGGCTGGGCGCTCGCCTACGCCGCCGTCATCCTCGCGGGGGGGCTGGCGCTGCTCCCGCCCGCCGCCTCCACGGGGGGCGCGAGTGCCGGCGACGCCTTCTTCACGGCGGTCTCGGCGGTGACGCTGACGGGGCTCACGCCGGTCCCCACGGGGGAGCACTGGACGCTGCTCGGCGAGGGCGTGATCGCGGCCTGCATGGTTGCCGGCGGACTGCTGTGGCTGCTGGGCGCGGGGCTGGCGCTGTGGCTGCTGGGGCGGCGGCTGGGCGTGCGCGACGCGGGCCTGCGCCGTCTCTTCCGCGGGCGTCCCTTCGCGCACGAGGCGCTGGCGGCGGCGCGCCCCATCCTGGCGGTGGCGCTGGCGGCGCAGGCGCTGGGCGCGATCGCGCTCTTCCCCGCCATGCTGGGCGCGGACCTGCCCGCGGGACGGGCGCTCTGGTGGGCGCCGTTCCACGCCGTCGCGGCCTTCGCCAACGCGGGCTTCGCGCTGCCGCCGGAGGGCTACGCGGCCTTCGCCGACGACCCGGCGGTGCTGGCCATCACGGGCGCGCTGGCCTTCATCGGCGGGCTGGGACCGCTGCCCGTGGCGCTGTGGCTGGCGCGGCGCTCGTTCCGCCGCCTGCCCTTCGACGCGCGCGTGGCCACGATGGCCATGCTGGGCGCGCTGGCGGCGGGCGCGCTCGCGCTGCTGGCGGCGGAGTGGTCGAACGCGGCCACCCTGGGCGGCGAGACGGCCTGGCGGCGGCCCTTCCTCGCCCTCTTCGAATCGTCCATGCGGACCACGGGCCTGACCACGCTGGAGACGGCCTCGCTGCGCGACGAGAGCAAGGTGCTGACCACGGGCCTCATGGCCATCGGCGGCGCGGCGGGCTCCGTGAGCGGGGGGCTGAAGGTGGGCGCGGCGGCGGTGCTGGCGGCGGGCGTGGCGGCCACGCTGCGGGGACGGCGGCGCATCTCGCTGCTGGGCCGCGAACTGCCCGCGGGCGCCTTCCGCATGGCCTTCACGCTGGCGCTGCTGTTCGGCGTGGCGGCGGCGGCGCTGGGCGCGGGCCTCGTCGCGGCCTCCGGCGGGAGCGCCCTCGACGCGCTCGTGGAGGGCGTCTCCGCGCTCAGCCTGACGGGCTGGTCCACGGGCCTCACGGCCGAGGCCGGGGCCGCCGAACGGGCGCTGCTGCTGGCGGGCATGATCGCGGGGCGCTTCGGGCCGCTGCTGCTGGTGCTGTTCATGGCGCGCGACCGCCGCGAGCCGTCGCGCCGCCATCTGGAGGACAGCATCCGCTTCGGCTAGGCGCCGTCCCGCCCGGCGAGCGCGTCCAGCACGGCGCCGTGCACGGGGGCGTTGCCGGCGATGGCGTCGCCGCCCGCGCCCGCGCGCCCCGTCCAGTCCGTGAGCCGTCCGCCCGCTTCCTCCACCAGCACGACGAAGGGCGCGACGTCCCACGGGTTCACGATGGGGTCGATCATGGCCTCGGCGCGGCCCGCGACGACCATCAGGTAGCCGAAGCAGTCGCCCCAGGAGCGCAGCAGCCCGGCCTCGCGCGCCAGCCGCGCGAAGCCGTCGGGCGCGCGCCGCCGCAGGCTCGCGGGCGAGGTCGTGAGCACGGTCGCGTCCGCCAGCGGGGCCACGGCGCTCACGCGCGCGCGCTCGCCGTTGAGGAAGGCGCCGCCGCCGCGCGCCGCCCACGCCGTCTCGCCCGCGGCGTGGCAGGCGACGACGCCGAGGACGGGCGCGCCCCCGCGCTCCAGCGCCACCAGCGTGCCGAACAGGGGAACGCGGTGGATGAAGCTCTTGGTGCCGTCGATGGGGTCGACGATCCAGCGGGCGTCGCCGTCGCCGGGGGTTTCGCCCAGCTCCTCGCCGAGCACGCCGAAGGCGGGCGTCTCGCGCGCGAAGAGGGCGTGCATGGCCTCCTCGGCGCGGCGGTCGGCCACGGTCACGGGCGTGCCGTCGGCCTTCAGCTCGACGGTGAGGGCGCGCTCGTAGAGGGGCATGACGATGTCGCCCGCGAGGGCGGCGGCGCGCCGCGCGATGCCGAGCAGCTCCGCCAGCTCCGCGTCCATCGCCGGTCGCGCCCGCCGCGCGCTCAGCCCAGCAGGGCGCGGCGCAGGGCGTCGCGCTCGTCGGCGGCCCAGCGCCGCGAGAGGGCGGTGTGCGGCGCGAAGCTGGTCGAGCCGTGCCAGGCGCCCGGATAGACATGCAGCTCGACGGGCACGCCCGCGTCGGCGAGGGCGCGGGCGTAGGCCACGTCCTCGTCCACGAAGAGGTCGAGGTCGCCCACGTTGACGTAGGCCGGGGGCAGGCCGGCGAGGTCCGTGGCGCGCGCGGGCGCGGCGTGGGGGGAGACGCCCTCGCCGCCCGCGTTGCCCGCGAGGTAGGCGTTCCAGCCGGCGAGGTTGGCCTCGCGGTCCCAGGTGCGCGGGTCGGTGATGGCGTGGCTGCTGCGGGTGAGGTTGCGGTCGTCGAGCATGGGGTAGACGAGCAGCTGGAAGCAGGGGCGCACGACGCCGCGGTCGCGCGCGGCCAGCGCCACGCCCGCGGCCAGCCCGCCGCCCGCGCTGCCGCCGCCGATGGCGATGCGCTCGCGGTCCACGCCCAGCTCGCCCGCCGCGTTCCACAACCACGCCAGCCCCGCGTAGCAGTCCTCCAGCGGGGCGGGGAAGGGGTGTTCGGGGGCGAGGCGGTACTCGACGGAGGCGACGAGCGCGTTCAGGTCGGCGGCGATGGCGGCGCAGTACGGGTCGCTGCCGTTCACGTCGCCGAACACCATGCCGCCGCCGTGGATCCAGTAGAAGGCGGGCGCGGGGGAGGGCGCGTCGGCGGGGCGGTAGAGGCGCACGGGCACGTCGGGGTCGCCGGGCGGGCCGGGGACGAGGCGGTCCTCCAGCGTCACGCCGTCCGGCAGTTGGGGGCGGGGCATGGCCGCCAGCAGTTCCGCGAGTTTCGCGCGCGTGCCCGGGATGTCGGACCAGTCGCGGCGGTCGCGGGGGATGGCCGCGAAGATGGGGCGGTGCTCGTCGTCGATGCGGCTGGCGATGTCGATGGGCTCGATGTCCACGGTCGCGCCTCCGTGCGGGCGTTGGGGGCAGGGTAGCAGGTCGGCCCGACGGGCCGGCGACGTTCGCGGCCCGTGCGAACGCGCGGCCGCGCCCTCGCCTATACTGTGGCCATGCCGGTGGCGCGCGGGGCGCGGACGTGAGCGTGGGGCAGGCCGTGCCCGCGCCCGTGGCGGTCGCGCCCGACGCCGACCTCCAGCGCCGCTTCCTCCACGAGATGCTGCTCATGCGGCGCTTCGAGGACAAGTGCGCGGAGATGTACACGCGCGGCAAGATCCGCGGCTTCCTCCACCTCTACTCCGGGCAGGAGGCCTGCGCCACGGGGGCCATCAACGCCCTGCGCGCGGACGACAGGATCGTGACGCACTACCGCGACCACGGGCACGCGCTCGCGCGCGGGGTGGAGCCGCGGCGCATCATGGCGGAGCTGTTCGCGCGCGTGGGCGGCACGAACCAGGGGCGCGGCGGCTCCATGCACATCTTCGACGCGCCGCGCGGCTTCCTCGGCGGCTACGCCATCGTGGCCGGGCACATGCCCATCGCCGCGGGGCTGGGGCTGGCGGCGGCCATGCGCGGCGAGGATCGGGTCGCGCTCTGCATCTTCGGCGACGGCGGCGTGGGCGAGGGCGAGTTCCACGAGGCGCTCAACCTGGCCGCCATCTGGAAGCTGCCCGTCGTCTGGTTCTGCGAGAACAACGGCTACGGCATGGGCGTGCCCTTCGACGACTCGCTGGCCAACGACGTCTTCCGCATCGCCGCCGCCTACCGCATGCCCAGCGTGCGCATCGACGGCATGGACGTGCTGGAGGTGTACGCGACCATGCAGCTGGCGCTGGCCCACTGCCGCGAGGGCAACGGCCCCTACTTCATCGAGGCGCTCACCTACCGCTACCGCGGCCACTCCATGGCCGACCCCGAGCTGTACCGCGCGAAGGAGGAGGTGGAGGCCTACCGCCAGCGCGACCCCATCCAGCGGCTGCGGCGCTCCATGACGGCGGCGGGGCTGCTGGACGAGGCCGAGTGGGAGGCGCTCGGCGCGCGCGTGGACGCCGAGGTGGACGACGCCGTGGCCTTCGCCGAGGCCAGCCCCGAGCCGGGCCTGCACACGCTCCACGACCACATCACGAAGGAGCGGGAGCCGGAGGCGGACGCGGAATGACCGAGCTGCGCATGCGCGACGCCATCCGCGAGGCCCTGCGCGAGGAGATGCTGCGCGACGAGCGCGTCTTCCTGCTGGGCGAGGACATCGGCGCCTACGGCGGCTCCTACGCCTGCACGCGCGGCCTGCTGGAGGAGTTCGGCCCCGAGCGCGTGCGCGACACGCCCATCTCCGAGTCCGGCATCGTGGGCATGGGCGTGGGGGCCGCGCTCGCGGGCTTCCACCCCATGGTCGAGATCATGACCATCAACTTCAGCCTCGTGGCGCTCGACCAGATCGTGAACAACGCCTCCAAGCTGCACTACATGAGCGGCGGGCAGGTGCACGTGCCCCTGGTGCTGCGCATGGCCAGCGGCGGGGGCAGCCAGCTGGGGGCGACGCACAGCCACAGCCTGGAGGGCATGTTCGCCCACTTCCCCGGCCTGCTCGTCGTCTGCCCCTCCTTCCCCGCCGACGCCAAGGGGCTGCTGAAGCGCGCCTTCCGCGAGCCCAACCCCGTGATCTTCATCGAGCACACGGCGCTCTACGGCCTGCGCGGCGAGGTGCCCGACGACCCCGACCACCTCGTCGAATTCGGGCGCGCGGCGGTGGTGCGCGCGGGCGCGGACGTGACCATCGTGGGCTACAGCGGCAGCGTGCATCAGGCGTGGCGCGCCGCCGGCATGCTGGACGCGGAGCACGGCCTCTCCGCCGAGGTCATCGACCTGCGCACGCTGCGCCCGCTCGACATCGCCACCGTGCTCGAATCCGTGCGCCGCACGAACCGCGCCGTCATCGTGGAGGACGACTGGAAGTTCGGCGGCTTCGCGGGCGAGGTCTCCGCCCAGATCATGGAGCACGCCTTCGACTGGCTGGACGCGCCCGTGGCCCGCGTCTGCGGCGCGGACGTGCCCATGCCCTACAACCGCAACCTCGAATACGCCGCCCTGCCCTCCGAGGAGGACGTGGTCGAGGCGGTGCTGGCGATGCTCTAGGGGGCCGCATGGCGTTTGAAGTGACGATGCCGCAGATGGGCGCCGACATGACCGAGGGCACGCTCGTGCGCTGGCTGCGCCAGCCCGGCGACGCGGTCGAGCGCGGCGAGGTCATCGCCGAGATCGAGACCGACAAGGCCACCGTCGAGCTCGAGTCCTTCGCCTCCGGCACCCTGCGCCAGCTGGTCGTGGAGGAGGGCGAGACCGTGCCCGTGGGCGACGTGATCGCGCTGCTGGGCGCGCCCGACGAGGCCCTGCCCGAGGTGGGGCGCCATCCCCTGCCCGACAAGCCCTCGCACCGCGCCGTCGAGGACGCGGCGGCGCCGCCGGATGCCGACGGCGCCGCCCCCGTGGCGGGCCGCGTGCGCGTCTCGCCCGTGGCGCGGCGCATCGCCAGCGACGCCGGCATCGACCTCGCCGCCGTGGCCGGGTCCGGGCCCGACGGGCGCATCCTGCGGCGCGACGTGGAGGCGGCCATCGTCGCGCGCGACCATCACGCCCCCGCGGGCGCGCCCGTGGTCGAGCCCGAACCGGAGTCGCCGCCCCCCCCGCCGCCCGACCCCGCCCGCGTGGAGCCGCTCACGCGCATGCGCGCCGCCATCGCCCGCAACATGGCCGAGGCCAAGCGCAGCCAGCCCCACTACTACCTCGCCGTGGACGTGGACATGACGGAGGCCATGGCCTTCCGCGCCCACGCCAACCTCATCCTCGACGCCGCCCGCCGCCTGAGCGTGAACGACCTGCTGGTGAAGGCCTGCGCCGCCGCCCTCACGCGCCATCCCCGCTTCAACGCCGCCTTCACCGACGACGGCATCCAGTACCACGCGCGCATCGACGTCAACATCGGCGTGGCGCTGGACGAGGGCCTCATCGCGCCCGCCCTGCTCGACGCGGGGAGCAAGGATCTGCCGCGCATCGCGGAGGAGTCGAAGGCGCTCGTGGAGCGCGCCCGCGCGGGTCGCCTGCGCGCGGAGGAGTACGCGGGCGGCACCTTCACCATCACCAACCTCGGCGCCTACGGCATCGACGCGCTTACGGGCGTCATCAACGCGGGGCAGGCGGCCATCCTCGGCGCGGGCGCGGTGGCCGAGCGCCCGGCGGTGGTGGACGGCGCGCTGGCCGTGCGCCAGCTGATGACGCTCGCGCTGAGCGCCGATCACCGCGTCACGGACGGCGCGGAAGGCGCGCGCTTCCTGGCCGACGTCCGCGCCCTGCTGGAGTCCCCCGCACGGCTGGCGGAGTGAGCGAGTGAGCGGGATGAACGACGGCGCGCTCTACTACGGCGATTGCCTCGACTGGATGCGGGAGTGGCTGCCGGAAGCCCGCGAATCCGTGGACCTCATCTACCTCGATCCGCCCTTCAAAAGCAACACCAACTACAACATCCTCTTCGGCTCGGACGATGGCGGCGAGTCGGCGCAGATGCGCGGGTTCGAGGACACCTGGAAGTGGGATCGCGCCGCGTCCGAGCGGGTGCGGGACATCGAGAACGCGCCGATGAATTCGCTCCACGCCGTGATGGGCGCGTTCCGCATGGTGCTGGGCAATTCGGGGATGCTCGCCTATCTCAGCTACATGGGCCTGCGGCTCCTGGAGATGCGTTCGCTGCTCAAGCCGACGGGAAGCATCTACCTGCACTGCGACCCGACCGCGAGCCACTATCTGAAGATGCTGATGGACGCGATCTTCGGACCGGCCCAGTTTCAGAACGAGGTGATCTGGCGGTACAGGCGCTGGCCCGCGAAGCAGCGCCGGTTCCAGAAGATGCATGATGTGATTCTCATGTACTGGAACGGCAAGTCCGTTGGAGCGTTCAACCAGCTCTATGAAGAACTTGCCCCATCGACGGTTGAGACATGGGGCACCAAGGCGCAGGTTGCGGACTTCTCCAGCGGGCGGCGGAAACCAGGTCAAACGGAGGACGAGTCGCCCGGCGCTCCGATGTCGGATGTCTGGAATATCGGGATCATCGCACCTATCGCCAAGGAGCGGCTCGGCTATCCGACGCAGAAGCCTCTCAAGCTCCTTGAGCGGATCGTTAGCGCGTCGAGCAACCCGGACGACCTCGTCCTCGATCCGTTCTGCGGTTGCGGCACGACCATCGAGGCGGCCCACAAGCTGGACCGCCGCTGGATCGGCATCGACATCTCGGCGACCGCCATCGATCTCATCCTGGAGCGCCGCCTGAGGCCGCTGGGCATCGTGGCGGATGCGTTCGGCATTCCCCAGAGCCTCGCCGACGCGGGCAAGCTGGCGGCGGAGAAGCCTTTCGACTTCGAGGCGTGGGCCGTCACCCGCATCCCCGGCCTCGCGCCGAACGAACGGAAGCGCGGCGACGAGGGAGTCGATGGGCGCGGCCGAATGCTCGACCAGCCCGCCGACTACGAGTCGAAGCTCGTGCTGGCGCAGGTGAAGGGCGGCAGGAGCTTCCAGTTGGGCCAGTTCCGGGACTTCCTGCACGTGATGGAGCGCGAGAGCGCGGCGTGCGGCGTGTTCATCACGCTCAGCCCCGTTGCGTCGGGACAGGCGCGGGCGCTCGCAGCCGAGGCGGGCGAGGTCACGGTGGGCGCCGAACGCTACCCGCGCGTCCAGCTCTGGTCGATTGCGGACTACTTCGAGAAGCGCCGCCCGCACCTGCCCGTGCTCACCGATCCGTACACGGGCAAGCCGGTCGAGCCGCGCATTCTCTAGCGCCGCCGGGGGACGATCAGGTCGGCGTCGTCCACCTGCGCCTCGAGGGCGTTCGCGGGCGCGTCGTAGCGCAGACGCCAGCGATTCAGGATGTCGCGGCCCAGCAGCGATGGGAGTCCGCGGTTGTGCTCGCCCGGCTCGGCGATGGCGAGTTCGGCGCGGTAGACGTACAGGTTCTCGCGGTCGGCGAACGTGATGCTGGCGCTCATCTGGTAGATGCGGATGTAGCCGCCGACTCCGCTGCCCAGGCTGGAGGAGAGCGTCAGGTTCCCGAAGTCGATTCCCATCTGGATGGCGTCTTCAGCCATCAGAAACGTCGTGCCGACGCCGGTGTCCAGCAGGAAGGGGGTATCTCTGGCTGTCCCCAAGCCGGGAATGGCGACCTCGGCGGTGATGTACGGCGCTCCGGTCACGAACCGGCCAGAGAGCGTCACGCTAGAGGAAGAGGATGCGTTTTTCGGACGTGACGAAACGGATGCAGGTTTCGCGGCGCGGCATCCCGCGCTCATCCATCTTCGCGTACAGCTCTTCAAGAGTGTCCGCCGCCACCTCGTCATCGCCGTGGACCGCGACCCACTGGTCGGGGTACTCCACGACGAAGCGTTCGTGGTTGGCGAAAGACCGGCGCGCGGAGCGGGAGAACTCCTCCCGCTTGCGTGCGGCCTCGTCGGGGTCGCCGATCAGCTCCCACAGGTCCGCTTCCGTCATCGGGGCACGCTCGGACATGGGCCCAGTATAGCGCGTGCGCGCGCCCAAGGTATCAGGGGCGTGTGCGGCATCCCTCGAACCGGCCAGAGAGCGTCACGCTAGAGGAAGAGGATGCGTTTTTCGGACGTGACGAAACGGATGCAGGTTTCGCGGCGCGGTATCCCGCGCTCCTCCATCTTCGCGTACAGCTCTTCGAGGGTGTCCGCCGCTGCCTCGTCATCGCCGTGGACCGCGACCCACTGGTCGGGGTACTCCGCGACGAAGCGTTCACGGTTGGCGCCAAACCGGCGCGCGGAGCGGGAGAACTCATCCAGCCTGCGTCCGAACTCGTCGGGGTCGCCGATCAGCTCCAGCAACTCCGCTTTCTCCGCTTCCGTCATCGGGGCGCGCTCGGTCATGGGCCCAGTATAGCGCGTGCGCTGTCCCTCAGCGCAGACGCTTTCCCATGACATAAAACGGCGGGCCGCCGGGGCCGAACGGCATCTCCGTGATCACCTCGAAGCCGAGGCGCGCGTAGAGCCGGTGCGCGCGGCTGTCCGTGCGCGTGCTCAGCACGCAGGTGGCCTCGGCGCGTCCCGCCAGCAGCGCGCCCACGAGCAGCGCGCCCACGCCGCGGCCCTGCAGGGCGGGATGGACGGCGATCTCGACCAGCTCGTAGGCGTCGTCCAGCCAGCGCTCGCGCGCCTTGCGGTCGAGCTGGCGGGCGACGGTGTCGCGCCACCACTGGTCGCGCAGGCTGCGGTAGCCGTAGGTCATGCCGGCCACGCCGTGGTCGGGCAGGCCCGGCAGGCCCGCCCGGCCGAGCGCCACGAAGCCGCGGTAGCCCTCGATGCGGCGGTGCTGCTGTTGCAGGCGGCGGCGGATTTCGGCGCCGCGGTTGGCGTCGCGGTAGGGCGGTTCGGCGAAGGCCTCGGCGTAGACGGCGACGGCCCCCTCGAAGCGGGGGCCGTCGTCGGGAAGCGGCTCGATGCGCCAGTTCATCCCCGATACTGGATGCGGGCGCCCACGCGATCCTTGTTCAGCCGCTTGTTCAGGTGCAGCCCCTCGAGGATGAATTCGACGGCGGCGGCCAGTTCGCCGGGCGACTCCGCGCCCGTCGCGCGCAGCGCCTCGCCCAGCCCCTCGATGTTCTCCGCGAGGCGCTGGTAGTCGGCGCTGGCGGTCATCTCGCCCACCTCCACGGAGACGCCGGACTTGAAGCGGGCCACGACGGGTTCGAGGTCGGTGAGGTTGTAGAGGCGGTTGAAGACGGTGACGACGGCGCCCTGGATGAGCTTCTCGACGATCTGCTCCTCGCGCCCGTCCTCGATCGTCTCCAGCTCCACCTTGCCGGTGAGGGCGGGCACGACGAAGGGCAAGTCGCTCACGCGGGGGACGGCCTCGTCCTCGCCGGTGGCGATGGCGCGGCGCAGGGCGTTGGCCAGCATGCTCTCGTAGTTGGCGATGCTGGCGCGCACGCTCACGCCGGAGCGCTGGTTCACGTCGGGGCTGCGCCGCGCCAGCCGCGTGATCTCGGCGATGATCTCCTTCATGTAGGCGGGCACGGCCACGTTGAAATCCGCCGGCATGGGATGGTGCTCGGCCTCGACGATGTCGATCTCGTGCTCGATGGTGCGGGGGTAGTGCGTGCGCACCTGCGCGCCGTAGCGGTCCTTCAGGGGCGTGATGATGCGCCCGCGGTTCGTGTAGTCCTCGGGGTTCGCGCTGGCCACCACGAACACGTCCAGCGGCAGGCGCACGCGGTAGCCGCGGATCTGCACGTCGCGCTCCTCCATGATGTTGAGGAGGCCCACCTGGATGCGCTCGGCGAGGTCCGGCAGCTCGTTGATGCAGAAGATGCCGTGGTTCGTGCGCGGCACCAGCCCGTAGTGGATGGTGAGTTCGTCGGAGAGGTAGCGCCCCTCGGCCACCTTGATGGGGTCCACCTCGCCGATCAGGTCCGCGATGGTGATGTCGGGCGTGGCCAGCTTCTCGCCGTAGCGGGCGTCGCGGTCGAGCCAGGTCAGGGCGGCGTCGTCGCCCTGCTCGCCGGCGATGTGGCGGCCCTGCGTGGTGATGGGGGCGAACGGATTCTCGGGGATCTCGCAGTCGGCCAGCACGGGCAGGGCCTCGTCCAGCAGGCTCGTGAGGGAGCGGATGATGCGCGACTTGGCCTGCCCGCGCTCGCCCAGGAAGATGATGTCCTGCCCGGCGAGGATGGCGTTCACCACGTGCGGGATGACCGTTTCCTCGTAGCCGTAGACGCCGGGGAAGAGTTCGTCCCCCGCGCGGATGCGGGCGATGAGGTTGCGGCGCATCTCCTCGCGCACGGGCAGGGGGCGGTAGCCCGACTCCCGCAGTTCGCCGACCGTCCGGGGCCGTTCGCGTGTCACTGGCTGGCGCTCCTCTCCCGCTTTCCGCCGGGGCGGCCGGGTCGATGTGCCCCCACGATAACGGGCGGCGGGGCAAGCCGCGCGCTCAGCCGCCCGCGAACAGCCCGGCCTGCGCCCCGCGCTCGTCCGTGAGCTCCGCGATCAGCTCCGGACCGTCGTTGCGCACGCTGTTCACCAGCCGCGGGACGGGCCGCGCGATGAGGGCGTCCCCGGGCGCGGGCGCGAGCAGCGCCGTGAGCGCGGCGGCGTCGCGCGCGTCCCCGAAGAGCCAGTCGTCGATGCGCTCGTCGGGCAGGATGACGGGCATGCGGTCGTGCACGCGCGCGGCCAGCGCGTTGGGCGGGCAGGTGAGGATGGCGAAGGTGGCCTCCCACTCGTCGGGCGCGGGCCGCCACCACTCGTAGATGCCGGCCAGGGCCAGCAGCCCGCCGTCGGGGCGGTGGAACCAGAACGGGTCGCGCGCGGGCGTCCACTCGTAGTAGCCGTCGGCGGGCACGACGCAGCGGCGCTTGCGGAAGGCCTCGCGGAAGAGGGGGCGCGCGGCGACGCCCTCGGCGCGGGCGTTGATGCCGCGCGCCGCCCGCGAGCGGTCCTTCGACCCGTAGCGGACGAGCCCCCAGCGCGCGGGCAGCAGCTCGCGCTCCTCGCGCTTCATGTGCACGACGAAGTGCTGGTCCGTGGGGGCGATGTTGAAGCGGGGCTGGTGCGCGGGTCGTTCCCCGTCGGCCACGCCGAACGCCCGCGCCACGGCTTCGGCGTCGTCGACCGTCAGCGTGAAGCGCCCGCACATGCGCGTCAGGATAGGGGATGGGGGCCGGCACTGGCCCTTAACGACAGAGACCGCCGGAAGAGGCGGTCTCGGCCCTGCCGCCGAAGCGAGAGGGGCTGTAGCAAGAGATGCTGCCGGATGGCGCGTATGGCGTCAATCCGGCGGGGTCTGATGCGGTCCCGCGAGGCGCTCGCGGTCGGCCAGCCCTTTCGCCCGCGCGATGTCGTCCAGCGCAGCCGCCACCAACGTCGCGTCGCCCTCGTCGAGCGCGGCCTCCAGATAGGCGGCGGCGTCCGCGTCAGTCGCGATGTGCTCCGCGGCGTCCCACGGTCGCGTCTCAGTCCTCGTCATCGTTACGCCTCCCGAAGTTCGCGCGCCAGACTGGTCGCCATGCCGTACCTTACTGCCGGGGATGGTACTCCGGTAGCGCCGCTCGCGTTCCTGTTAGCATGGCCGCATGTCCGCCAGCGAGGCCGCCGCCGCTCGCTCCGGCGAGATGCTCGACGACTACCTGCTCAGCGAGCGGCAGCTCGAGGCCATGTACCGCTACATGCTGCTCTCGCGCCGCCTCGAGGAGCGCATGATGACGCTCAACCGGCAGGGGCGCGCCGATTTCGTCATCGCGGGCGCGGGGCAGGAGGCGGCGCAGGTGGGCGCGGGCATGGCGCTCCGTCCGGGCGTCGATTACGCCGCGCCCTACTACCGCGACCTCGGCGTCATGCTCGTGCTCGGCATGACGCCGCGCGAGGCCATGCTCAACGCGCTGGGGAAGCGCGACGACCCCAACTCCTTCGGGCGGCAGATGCCCTCGCACTGGGGCAGCGCCGCGCGCCGCGTGATCACGCAGTCCAGCGTGGTGGCCACGCAGCTGGTGCACGCGGCGGGCGTGGCGCTGGCGGCGCGGATGCGGAACGACCCCATCGTGGTCTTCGCCAGCTGCGGGGAGGGCGCCACCAGCCGCGGCGATTTCCACGAGGCGCTCAACTTCGCCGCCATCCACAAGCTGCCCGTCGTCTTCTACGTGGAGAACAACGGCTACGCCATCTCCATGCGCACGGAGAAGGAGATGCCGGTGCCGCACGTGGTCGACCGCGCCGCCGCCTACGGCATCCAGAGCGCGGTGGTGGACGGGCTCGACGCGGTGGCCGTCTACCAGACCGTGCGCCCGGCGGTCGATCAGGCGCGTCGCGGCGCGGGGCCGTTCCTCATCGAGGCCAAGTGCTTCCGCCTGTGGGCGCATTCGAGCGACGACGACCAGAGCCGCTACCGTCCGCGCGAGGAGCTGGAGGACTGGGCGCGCAAGGATCCCATCGCCCTCTTCCGCGCGCGCATCGAGGAGGACTGCCTCTTCCCCGCCGAGGACCTGGACGCCATCGAGGCGGGCGTGGAGGTGGAGGTGCGGGCCGCCGCGCGGTGGGCGCTCGACCAGCCCGATCCCGCGCCCGCGGACGCCCTCGGCCACGTCTATCGCGGGGACGCCGGTGGCTGAGGTCAGCGTCATCGAGGCCGTGCGCGGGGCGCTGGACGAGGCGCTGGGCGCCGACGAGCGCGTCTTCCTGCTGGGCGAGGATCTGGAGGCGGGCGGCGTCTTCCGCGCCACCGACGGCCTCGCCGCGAAGTACCCCGGGCGCGTCATCGACACGCCCCTGGCCGAGGCGTCCATCGTGGGCGTGGCCATCGGCGCGGCCCACTACGGCCAGCGCCCCGTGGCCGAGATCCAGTTCGCCGACTTCATCCACGCGGGCTTCGACCAGCTGTGCAGCGAGGCCTCGCGCTGGTCCTACCGCACGCGCGGCGAGCAGCACCTGCCCATGGTCGTGCGCACGCCGTGGGGCGGCGGCGTGCACGGCGGCCAGCACCATTCCCAGAGCATCGAGGCGTACTACGCGCACATGCCCGGGCTGAAGGTGGTGGCGCCGTCCTTCCCCGCCGACTACCGCTCGCTGCTGAAGGCCGCCATCGCCGACCCGGACCCCGTGCTCTTCCTCGAGCACAAGCGCACCTACCGCCTCATCCGGCAGGAGCTGGAGGGCGCGCCCGCGGAGGAGCGCATCGGGCGGGCGCGGCTGACGCGGCGCGGGGACGACCTCACCATCGTGGCCTACGGGCTCATGCTGCACGAGGCGCTGGCCGCCGCCGACGAGCTGGCGGGCGAGGGCGTGGAGTGCGCGGTCGTGGACCTGCTCACGCTCAATCCGCTCGACCGCGAGATGGTGCTGGAGGCGGTGCGGGCCACGGGCAAGGCGCTGATCGTGCACGAGGACACGCTCACGGGCGGGCTCGGCGGCGAGATCGCGGCCATCATCGCCGAGCACGCCTTCGAGGACCTGGACGCGCCCGTGCGGCGGCTGGCCGGGCCGGACGTCCCGCCCATGCCCTTCCACCACGAGCTGGAGTCGTTCTTCATGGTGGACCGCGCCAAGATCGCCGCCGCCGCGCGCGAGCTGGCGGCTTGGTAGGGAGGCGCGCGTGACCACGGTGACCATGCCGCGGCTCGGCGAGAGCGTGACCGAGGGCACGGTCCTGCGCTGGCTGAAGCGGCCCGGCGAGGCCGTCGCCCTCGACGAGGCGATCTGCGAGATCGAGACGGAGAAGGTGACCGCCGAGCTGCCCTCGCCCTACGAGGGCACGCTGGGCGACATCCTCGCGCCCGAGGGCGAGGCCGTGGCCGTGGACGCGCCCCTCTGCACCATCCTGGAGGCGTCCGCGCCCGCGCCGTCCGCGCCCGCCGCCGTCGCGGAAGCGCCGGACGCGCCCGCCACGGACGCGCCCGCCGCGTCCGACCGCAGCCGCGCGGGCGTCCATTCGCCCGTGGTCCAGCGGCTGGCCGCGAAGCACGGCATCGACCTCGCCGCCATCGAGGGCAGCGGGCGCGGCGGGCGCGTCACGCGCAAGGACGTGCGGGCGGTCATCGAGGCGCGCGCCCGCGAGGCCGAGGCCGCGGGCGAACGCCCCGCCGAGCCCGCCCTGCTGCGCGAGGACGTCATCCCCGCCGCCGAAGCGCCCGTGGTCGAGCCCTCGGATGCGTTCGACGTGGTGCCCCTCTCGCCCACGCGCCGCACCATCGCCGAGCACATGGCGCGGGCCGCGCGCGAGGCCCCGCAGGCGTGGATGCTGCTCGAGGCGGACGTGAGCGGGCTGGTGGCCCTGCGCGCCCGCGAGCGTCAGCGCTTCACCGGCGTGGACCTCACCTACCTGCCCTACTTCGCCGCCGCCGTGGCCGCCACGCTCACCGATTTCCCCGCGCTCAACGCGCGCTGGCACGGCGAGGAGCTGCGCCGCTACCGGCGCGTGAACCTCGGCATCGCCATCGCCACGGAGCGCGGGCTGGTCGTGCCCGTCGTGCCCAACGCGCGCGACCTGAGCGTGGCCGGGCTGGCGCGCCGCATCGACGACCTCGTGGCGCGGGCGCACGCGGGGGCGCTCCGCATCGCGGACATGGAGGGCGGCACCTTCACCGTGAACAACACGGGGGCCTTCGGCTCCATCGCCTCCAACCCCATCGTGAACCACCCGCAGATCGGCATCGTCACGATGGAGCGCGTCGTGCGCCGCCCCGTGGTGGTCGAGGGCGACGCCATCGCCATCCGCTCGATGATGAACGTGGCGCTCAGCTTCGACCACCGCGCCCTCGACGGGGCGGAGGCGGGCGCGTTCCTCGGCGCGCTGCGGGAGCGGCTGGAGGCGCTGGGGAACTGACGCGCGCGCTCAGTCCAGCCAGCGGTGGGGGCGCGAGCGCAGGTGGCCCAGCCCCAGCGCCTCGCAGAGCGCCAGCCAGGGTTCGCGCGGCACGCCGCGCCACTCCAGGTCGGCGAGGCGCTCGGTGACGGGGGCGTCGCGGCGCAGCGTGGCCAGCGTGCGGTACAGCTCCGCGTCCGCGCGTCCCTCGCGCAGCGCCCGCGCCAGCCGCGCGGCCCCGCGCACGCGCACGTCCCACACGCCGTGGCTGTCGGGGATGGCCTCCAGATGGCCGTAGCGGTCGAGCACGGCCGCCGCCGATTTCGCGCCCCAGCCGGGCAGCCCCGGATAGCCGTCGGCGGCGTCGCCCACCAGCGCCAGGTAGTCGGGGATGGACGCGGGCGGCACGCCGAACTTGGCGCGCACGCCGTCCGCGTCCATCGTCATGCCCTTGCGCCGGTCGAGCAGGATCACGCGGTTCCCGACGACGCACTGGGCCAGGTCCTTGTCGGGCGAGGCGATGACGACGCGCTCGGCCTCGCCGGCGAAGCGGGCCGCGCCGGAGGCGATGCCGTCGTCGGCCTCGAACTCCCTCATGCGCCAGACGGTCACGCCCAGCGCCTCCAGCGTCTCCTCGGCCAGCGGGAACTGCGCGAGCAGGTCGGCGGGCACGCCCGCGTCCGTCTTGTAGCCCGCGTACAGCTCGTTGCGGAAGGAGCGGATGACGGTGTCGCTGGCGGCGGCCACGGCCAGCGGCTCGCCTTCCCGCAGGAGCGCCAGCGCGCTCGCCGCGAGGCCCGCCACGGCGCCCACCTCCACGCCCTCCGGCGACGCGCGCGAGGGCGCGCCGAAGTAGGCGCGGAAGAGCTCGTAGGTGGCGTCGAGGAGGACGAGCCGCATGGCGCGGCGCGCTACCGTTGGTAGACGATGTCGTCCGTCGAGTGCAGGCCCTGCGTGAAGGCGGGCGCGCCCTCCCACGTCTCGCGCACGGGGTCGATGCGCGTGTAGTCGTGCACGACGGTGCGGCGCAGGATGCGCCATTCGCCGCCGCGCCGCTCGAAGCGGTCCACGTAGCGCCCGCCCCAGAGGAAGTCGCGGTCGGGGCCGCCGTCCGCGCCGGGGATGCGATGGAGCGCGAGGCAGTAGGACTCGCACCAGGCGAACTCGCCCTCCACGTCGATGACGGCGTTGCCCACGCGGTGCTGCGTGAAGCGGTAGGCGCCGAGGCCGCGGGCGGCGTTGGCGGCGAAGGCTGCGGGCGTCGTGTCGTCGCCGTAGCGCAGCGTCGCGTCGGGGTGGAAGCAGCGCTCCACGAGGGCGAGGTCGAGGCGGTCGATGCCGCGCGCGTAGAGCAGGAGCACGCGCGCGATCTCGCGCTCGGCGATGAGCGTGTCGATGGTCACGGGATTCGCCGTCTGCAGGGACATGGGGGCCTCCCGCCGTGGGGTGGGCGCGATTCTAGCGCTCGCCCGCCAGCGCGGGCACGCCGTGCGCCGCCGCCGCGCGCGCGCCCGGACGCCGCGGCGGCCCCGCGATGGCGAAGAACACGGTGCCCAGCAGGGCCACGCCCGCGAGCAGCGTGAAACCGGCGCGGTAGTCCCCGAAGGCGTCGCCGAACACGCCCGCGACGATGGGGCCGGTGGTCATGCCGGTCATCACGATGAGCGAGGAGAAGCCCATGATCTTGCCGAAGTCGCGCCGCCCGAAGTAGTCCGCCCGCAGCGCCTGCTGCATGGGTCCGCGCGTGCCCCAGGCCAGCCCGTTGAGCACGGCGAAGGCGATGATCATCCAGAAGGCGGCGGCGTAGGTCACGAGCAGCAGGGCGACGACGTGCCCGATCATGCAGATCACGAGCAGCACGCGCTTGTTCAGGCGGTCGCCGAGGAAGCCGCCGCCCACCTGCCCGGCGAACTGGAAGACGGCCATGATCAGGATGACGAAGCTGGCCGTGGCCGTGGAGTGCCCCAGCTCCTCGATGTGCACGACGAGGTGCACGAGCAGCGCGCCGATGATGAAGACGGCCGCCGCGTGGCCGATGGAGATGTACCAGAAGCTGGGCGAGCGCAGCGCCTCCCGCGCCGTGAAGTCGGCCCCGGCGGCGATGACCACGGGCTCGCCGCCGCCCGCGCGCGTGCGCGGCGCCTCGCGCGGGACGCCGTCGATCGTCTCGCCGCGGTCCTCGGGCCTGTGGTGGATGAAGGTGGCGACGATCTGCCCGACGACGAAGATGGCGATGCCGGAGGCCACGGACGTGCCCCGCCAGCCGATGGTGGAGATGGAGAAGAGGATGAGCGGGGCGAGCAGCGCGCCGATGGAGAAGCCCGACGACATGAGGCCGAGGGCCAGCGAGCGCCTGCGCTCGAACCAGTTGACGATGGCCACGACCAGCGTCACGAAGCCGGCCATGCTCGCCCCCACGGCGATCAGGAAGTAGGTGAGGAAGAAGGTGGTGACGGAGTTGAGCTGGCCGAAGAGGATGAAGCCGAGGGCGGTGGAGGTGATGCCGATGCGGATCATGATGCGCGGCCCGAAGCGGTCGATGGCCCAGCCCTGGACGGGGCCGAGGATGCCGCTCTCGATGCGCGTCATGGCGAAGGCCCACCCGAAGGTCGCCTTGTTCCAGCCGTACTCGTCCCGCAGTTCCGAGACGTAGAGGCCGAAGGCGTGGAACATGAGCCCGCCGATGAGCACCTGGATGGCGCAGCCGCCAGCCACCATCCACCAGCCGTAGAACACCGTGCGGGGGAACCGCGGGAACCGCGAGCGCATTCCCGCGCACGATAACGGCTGCCCGCCGCAGCCGCCGGGGCCGGACGGACGAGGCGCGTGGCGCGGGCGCTCATCCAGCTTCGCCCGCGCCCCTGTCAGATGGGCCAGCCCCCGCGCGCGGCGATGGCCTCGTCGATGCGCGCCATCAGCCGCGGCGTCTCCGCCAGCGCCGCGCAGATGCGCTGGTAGCACCCGATGTCGTCGTAGGCGAGCGGGCGGCCCCGGCGATCCTTCAGCCACTTCTCCGCAGGGCGGTAGCCGCCGATGGTGAACGCCCACGTCTCCGGCGCCACGCCCTCGAAATACTGCGTCCCGTTGATCCAGACGCGCCCGCCCGCGCCCGCCGCCGGTTCCGTGTAGCGCACGCGATCCACGCGATTGTTGCCGCCCACGTCGAAGGCGGGCGCGTCCGCCCCGGGGTCGCCCGCATCCAGCAGGTGCAGCGCCGTGAGCCGCGCGCCCAGCGCCGCCAGCTCCGCGAACAGCGCCCCGTTCGCGGGCAGCGGCACGCGCGGGAAATCCGCCTTCAGGAAGTCGGCGTAGCGGCGGCGGTACTCCGGGCTGTGGAGCACGGCGTAGCACCAGTGGAACACGTCCTCCGGCCCGAAGGTGGCGGCGAGGTCGCCCGCGCCGTCGGGCGTGAACGCCAGCCCCGTCGCCTCCGCCACCGCGTCCGTGAACTCCGGCGCGAGGTTCGGCCTGCGCTCCTTTGCGTCTGTATCAACATAAAGAGGGAACAGGCAGTTTCCACCACGACGGAAGAGATTGATGTCCGTGGGAGAATTCGAGAGAAACACAACTTCCCACGAGTTGGAGCCAATCACTTGTCCGGCCCGCCCAACCGCTAGCCCAAGATTAGGCCCCGCCAGCATATGGAACATGACTTCCGGGCGCGGCATACAGAGGAAGCCGCGCGACCTCCCCGAGTACCAGGTGAAGCGTTCGTCGAAGGGGCGATAGAGGATGGGAACAACCCGTTCGTCCATATCGGGATGACCCCGCACGTCATCCTGCGCCAGCGACACCTTCCAGTCGCGACTGTCGGGCCCGAGCCGCCAGCGCTCGCGGGCCGCTTCTTCCGGCAGTTCCCCGAACTCGCGAACCACGCTGCGCATCTCCTCATCCGTCCACTGGATGGCCAGCTTGTCGCGGGCGGTGACGATGCCCACGGAGTTGACGGGCAGGATGTCCGTCAGCTTCCAGCCCGCCCGGTACTCGTCCGCCAGCGCCTCGTCGCGCGGGACGAAGAGGTAGTCGGGCGACCTGGGCGTGAGTTCGGTCCACTCGGTCGTAGCGACGTCGTTGTCCTTGCTGGCGAGCCAGCGGTACTTGCCGCCGTCCGCGCCCACCTCGCGCGGCCCCCAGAGGTCGGCGTGGAACACGCGCGCCGGCCCCGCGCCGTCGCGGCGCTTCACGAAGAGGCCGATGGCGACGCCCTGCTGGATGTCGAACACGTTCTGGTCGGGGCCGCCGTCGGGGGCGCGCTCCTTCCTGCGGGCGTTGCCGTGGAGGTCCAGCAGATGGATCTCGTCGAAGGTGGCCATGAGCGACTGGCGCATGCCGCGATAGGTGGGGTTATCGAGGTAGCCGTGGTTGGTGACGAAGCCGAGCACGCCCTCGCCCGTGCGCTCGATGCGCCACTGGGCGAAGCGGATGAACTTCACGTAGTCGTCGTTGAGCCACTTGGGATTGCGCTCGCCGAGCGGCCCGCCGTCCACCGTGAAGTAGCTCTCCGGCGATCCTCTGACGCGCCCGCGCATGAGGTTGGCGATCCATGGCCCCTTGTTGGCGGAGTGGCCGGAGTAGGGCGGATTGCCGAGCACGACCATGACGGGCTTCTCGCGCTTGACGGCTTCGGCCTCGCGCGCTTCTTTGGCGATTTCGCCAGCGAAGACCGGACCGAAGGCGCTCTCGTGCGCCTCCTCCAGCGTGTTGGTGAGGAAGACGTTGAGCCGCTCGCCAGAGGGCATCTGGAACGCGCGCGTCTCGCCGCCCAGATCGAGGGCGAGCCGCAGGTGGCAGATGGCGTAGGGCGCCATCAGCAGCTCGAAGCCGTAGAGGCGCGGCAACAGGTGCTGGCGCACGTACTCCGTCCAGGCGCCGCCACGTCCCTTGTCCTCGACCGTCTCGCGGATGCGGGCGATGGTTCCGCGCAGGAAGGTGCCGGTGCCCGCCGCCGGGTCGAGGATGATCACGCGCTCGCCGGAGTCCGCGAGCCCGTCGGCGATGCCGAAGTCGCGGCGCAGCAGGCGGTCGATGCTGCGCACGATGTAGGAGACGACGGGCTCCGGCGTGTAGAAGACGCCGCGCATCTCCTTCAGTCCCGGGTCGTAGGCGGCGAGAAAGTCCTCGTAGAAGTGGACCACCGGATCCCGGCGGCGGGAGCGCCCTCCGAAGCCGTCGAGGATGGCGTCCATGTCGGCGCGCGCCAGCAGCAGCGCGAAGTCGTCCACGATCCACGCGATGCGGGGGTCGGCGGACGGTCCCGCGATGCGCCCGAAGACGTCCTTCAGGAAGGGGGCGGTCTGCGCCCACATGGCGGATTTGCGCGTGAACTTGTCCGGTTCCCCCTCGTGGACGCAGCGCGCCGCGAACAGCCCGTAGGCGACCGTCTGCGCCTGCATGTCTGCGAACTGGTCCGCGTCGAGCCTGCTGAAGAGCACTTGGCGGTAGTCCTTGAGCAGGTCGCGCAACACGTCCGGGCCGCCGTTCGCTTCCGCGTCGAGGATGCGCCCGATGGCGTCGCGCAGCAGGCGCGTCTTGCCCGCCATGCGCCGCGCCAGCTCGGTGGGATCGTCGGTCGCGGGCGTGCTGGCCGCGAAGAACGAATCCAGCAGGTTCCGCACGGCGCTCTCGCCGCCCCGGCGCGCCTCGAACGCGCCATTCCGGTCGAAGCGTCCCAGCCGCGCCGGTTCCTGCGGTTCCCCGTTGACGTACCAACGGAACTGGCACTGGTCCGTCAGGATCAGGTTGGGCAGGGCGTCGCGGTAGCGCCGCAGCTGCTCGCTCTCCTGCGCGGCCTCGAGGTCCGCGCCGACGTCCTTGCACTCGACGTGGCCGACGGGGACGCCGTTGCGCTCGACGATGAAGTCGGGCGCGCCGTAGCTCGCGTGCGCGGGCTCGTTGGTGGCGCTCACGCCGTCGCCGCCCAGCGCCTCCAGCAGCGCCTTCACCGCCGGGCGGTAGCTGTGTTCGGTGGCCTGGCCGCTGGCGCGTTCCCGTTTCAGCGCCTCGCGGTAGTCGCGCAGGGGCTCCATCGCGCCGCCCACGATAACGCCCCGCCGCACTGGCGGGTTTTTCGTGCGCTCCGGGCGCCGTGGGGGCGGCGGGCGCTGCTAGAATCGACGGCGCATGCCCCTCGACCACATCGCCGTGCGCGGCGCCCGCGAACACAACCTCAAGAACATCGACGTCGCCATCCCCCGCGACCGGCTGGTGGTGGTCACGGGCCTCTCCGGGTCGGGCAAGTCCTCGCTGGCCTTCGACACCATCTACGCCGAAGGCCAGCGCCGCTACGTGGAGTCGCTCTCGGCCTACGCGCGCCAGTTCCTGGGCCTCATGGAGAAGCCCGACGTGGACCACATCGACGGCCTCTCCCCGGCCATCTCCATCGACCAGAAGGCGTCGTCCAACAACCCGCGCTCGACGGTGGGCACGGTCACGGAGATCTACGACTACATGCGCCTGCTCTGGGCGCGCGTGGGGCGGCCCCACTGTCCGCGCTGCGGGCGGCCCATCGAGCGCCAGACGGTGCGGCAGATCGTGGACGCCACGCTGGCGTATCCGCCGGGCTCGCGCCTGCTGCTGCTGGCGCCGCTGGCGCGGGCGCGCAAGGGGGAGCACGCGCGCCTGCTGGAGGAGGCGCGCCGCCAGGGCTTCGTGCGCGTGCGCATCGACGGCGAGGTGCGCGACCTCGACGAGGGCATCGAGTTGGACCGCAACAAGCGCCACGACATCGACGTGGTCGTGGACCGCGTGGTCGCGCCGGAGGCGGAGGGGAGCGGGGACGCGCGCCTGCGGCTGGCGGAGTCGGTGGAGACGGCGCTGGCCGCGGGGCAGGGCGTGATGCACGTGGCCACGGCCCCGCGCGCGGGCGAGGAGGCGGAGGAGCGCATCTTCAGCGAGCACTTCGCCTGCCCCTACGACGGCTTCTCGCTGGGCGAGATCGAGCCGCGCACGTTCAGCTTCAACAGCCCCCACGGGGCCTGCCAGCGCTGCACGGGGCTGGGCGTGGAGATGCGCGTCGATCCCGCGCTCGTCGTGCCCGACCGCACGCGCACGATCGCTACCGGCGCGATCGAGCCGCTGGCCAGGTCGCGCGGCGGGCAGACCTGGTACCGGCGCCTGCTCGCGGCCGTGGCCGAGGTCTCCGGCTTCGACGCCGACACGCCCATCCGCGACCTCACGGAGGCGCAGCTCAACGTCATTCTCCACGGCAGCGGCGAGGAGAAGCTGCGCCTGCGCTTCACCAACGACCACGGGCGCACGCGCCACTACGAGACGCGCTTCGAGGGCGTGGTGAACAACCTCCAGCGGCGGCACAAGGAGACCGATTCCGACTACGTGCGCGCCGACATCGAGCGCTACATGGGGGCCGTGCCCTGTCCCGATTGCGGGGGCCGCAGGCTGCGCCCGGAGGCGCTGGGCGTGCTCATCGACGGGCGCACGGTGGTCGAGGTCACGGACGGGAGCATCACCGCCACGCTGGGCTGGTTCGACCGGCTGGACGGCCCGGAGACGCCCTTCGACGAGCGGGAGCGCGCCATCGCCCGCCAGATACTGAAGGAGATCCGCTCGCGCCTGCGCTTCCTCATCGACGTGGGGCTGGAGTACCTCACGCTGAACCGCGCCTCGGGCTCGCTCTCCGGGGGCGAATCGCAGCGCATCCGCCTGGCCACGCAGATCGGCTCCGCGCTCATGGGCGTGCTCTACATCTGCGACGAGCCGTCCATCGGCCTCCATCCCGTGGACGGCGACCGCCTCATCCGCACGCTCGAACGGCTGCGCGACCTCGGCAACACGGTCATGGTGGTGGAGCACGACGAGGCCATGATGCGCGCCGCCGACCACGTCATCGACCTCGGCCCGGAGGCGGGGCTGGCGGGCGGGCACGTCGTGGCCGAGGGCCCCCTGCCGGCCATCCTCGCCTGCGAGGAGAGCATCACCGGCGCCTACCTCTCGGGCCGACGCTCCATCCCCGTGCCCGCGACGCGCCGCCCGGGCCACGGGACCGCGCTGGTGGTGCGCGGCGCGCGCGCGAACAACCTCAAGAACCTCGACGTGGCCTTCCCCCTCGGCGCGTTCGTCGTCGTCACGGGCGTCTCCGGATCGGGCAAGTCCTCGCTCGTCACCGAGATCCTGGTGAAGCGCGCGGTCAACGCCCTCCACCGCGGACGCCAGCGCCCGGGCGCGCACGACGCCATCGAGGGTTTCGAGCACCTCGACAAGATCGTGGACATCGACCAGTCGCCGATCGGGCGCACGCCCCGCTCCAACCCCGCCACCTACACGGGCGTCTTCACGGTCATCCGCGAGCTCTTCGCGTCCGTGCCCGAGGCGCGCGCGCGCGGCTACAAGCCCGGGCGCTTCAGCTTCAACGTGAAGGGCGGGCGCTGCGAGGAGTGCTCCGGCGACGGCTACAAGCTCGTCGAGATGCAGTTCCTGCCCGACGTGACCGTGCCCTGCGAGGTCTGCCGCGGCCAGCGCTACAACCGCGAGGCGCTGGAAATCCGCTTCCGCGGCAAGACCATCGCGGAGGTGCTGGACATGACCGTCTCCGAGGCGCTGGAGCTGTTCGAGCGCTTCCCGCGCGTGAAGCGCGTGCTCGATACGCTGCAGGCCACGGGGCTGGGCTACATCCGCCTGGGCCAGCCCGCCACCACGCTCTCCGGCGGCGAGGCCCAGCGTATCAAGCTGGCCAGCGAGCTGGCGCGCCGCTCCACGGGCCGCACCCTCTACGTGCTCGACGAGCCCACCACCGGCCTCAGCTTCCGCGACGTGCACCACCTGCTGGACGTGCTCCAGCGGCTGGCGGACGGCGGCAACACGGTCGTCGTCATCGAGCACCACCTCGACGTGATCAAGAGCGCCGACCACGTCATCGACCTGGGTCCGCACGGCGGCGACCGCGGGGGCGAACTGGTGGCGCAAGGCACGCCGGAGGAGGTGGCGGCCTGCCCGGACAGCGCCACGGGCCGCTACCTGCGCCCGCTGCTGGCGCCGGCGGGGGACGCCAGCGGCGCGGCCGCGCGCGAGCCCGCGACGGTGGGCGCGGCGGGCTAGCGCCGCACGCGGTAGCGCAGGTACGCCTCGTCCGTGTCCGGGTTGGCGTGCGCGGAGACGAGCGCGAGACGCGGCGCCCGCGCCCGCGTGAAGGCGCGCTCGCCCGCCACCGCCGTCAGCGTCCCCGCGCCGCCCACGATCACCGGCCCCACCGTCACGAACGCCTCGTCGATGGCGTCCAGCGCGTAGAGGGCGGCGTAGACCGTGGGGCCGCCCTCCACGAGCAGCGTCTCCGCGCCCAGCGTGCGGCGCATGTGGCGCAGCATGGCCGCGACCTCGCCGCCCGCGGGCAGGCGCACGACGGGACGGCCCGCGGCCTCGATGGCGGCGCGGCGCCCGTCCGGCGCGCGCTCCGAGAGGTAGACGACGGCGGGGAAGTCGCGCGCGGTGAAGAAGGCGCGCTCCAGCGGCAGCTCGCCGCTCGCGCTGAGCACGGCGGCCACGGGCACGGGCGGCTTGCCGCGCGCGGTGCGGATGGCCTCCAGCGCGGCGTCGCCCAGCCGCGACGACGTGCCGCTGGCGCGCAGCGTGCCCGCGCCGTTCAGCACCACGTCCGCGTTCACGCGCAGCTCGCGCATGAGGCGCTGGTCCGTGACCGAGCCGATGCCGCGCTCCGTGCCCTCGATCACGCTCTTGCCGTCCGCCGACATGACCATGTTGGCGAACACCCAGGGGCGGTCGGGGGGCGGCGGCGGCGGGTCGAGCGCCGTGTAGTCGGGCTTGCCCGGGGACCAGGTGCTCACGGCAGGTCGCGCTCGCGCTCGACCTCGCGGTAGTAGCAGGAGACGTTGTTGGTGTGGCAGGTGGGCCCCCTGGGGCGCGCGCGCACGAGCAGGGAGTTGTCCTCGCAGTTCTTGTGCAGGCTCACGAATTCGAGCGTGTTGCCGCTGGTCGCGCCCTTCTCCCAGAGCTCGTCGCGGCTGCGGCTCCAGAAGGTGACGCGCCCCGTGCGCCAGGTGTGGTCGAGCGACTCGCGGTTCATCCAGCCCAGCATGAGCACCTGGTGCGTCTCCGCGTCCTGCACGACGGCGGGGATGCGGTCGTTCTCGTCGAAGGTGAGGGGCATGGGCGCGCGCTCCGGCGATGGCGTTCGGGGCAAGGATAGCGGAGGGCGCGCGTGCGCTCCCGCCGGAACGGTCGGGGCGCGGGGCGCTGGTGGACTTGTGGGCCCGAATCTTAACGGTTCCGGGCTTGACGCTAAGCAAGGGCAGGCCCAGCATTCCCATCGGCAGGCAACGATGGTGATCACGCCGAATCTCCGCACCCCCACGGCGCTTTTCTTCGCCCCGCAGCGCTACGAAGCGCCGCGGTATCAGAGGCGCTACGTCTGGAACCGGAATGATCAGTGGGAACTGCTCTGGAACGACATTATTGGCTTGGTGGAGCGCTATCTCAATGGGACTAAGCACGGGAAGAATACCATGGATATTCCGGCGCATTTCTTGTCGACTATCGTCATTCAGCAGAATGATGATCATTCGCACGGTGAGATTCCGACTTGGTTTGTGATTGATGGCCAGCAGAGAATTATCACGCTCCAGCTCCTGCTCGATGCAGCTCAAAAGGAGTGTGCTAAAATTAGCGCAGACCAGTCCGGACCGTTTCAAATGCTCGTGCGCAATAGCGCTAGCGCCCATCCTGCTGTCTCTAATAGGGACTATTACCAGTTCAAAGTTTGGCCGACACGCCGGGATCAAGAAGTCTTTTCGGAAGTCATGAAAGGTAATGGAGAACACTTGGGAGGCGGAGAAATTCTTATCCGCGATGCCCATAATTACTTTTCAGAGCAGCTTAAAACCTGGATCAATCTGGATCATGATCGGTCTGCAGAAAAGTGTGCAGCTTTGTTTGTGGTGTTGACTGAGTTGCTTCAGGTGGTTGTCATTGAAATCGACAAGAATACAAATCCTCAGTTGATATTCGAGACACTGAATGCGCGCGGAACACCGCTCTCTCAGTCCGATCTGATCAAGAACTGGTTCTCTCATTTCGCTTACCAGGCGGGAATGGACGAGGAGAAATTTTATGAAGAAAACCTAGCTTATTTTGAAGATGACGACGGTTGGTGGGATACTATTGTTTCGCAAGGCAAGCTAACACGTTCTCGTATCGACCAATTCTTTAACTATTGGCTATCGATGCGGATGGTTCTTGATGTGAAGAGTGAGGAAGTCTTTTCTGATTTTCAGAGCCATGTTAAGAAGCGAGTGGCCACCGATTCGATTACTACTATCGCGTCTGATATCAGGAAGATTGCGACAATATATCAAAATATCGAGAAACAGAACACCACTGAGGAGCTGGCGTCCTTTGTGGAGCGAAAAAATATTCTGCAGGCAGGTGTTCTTATGCCCCCGCTGCTCTGGCTGATCGATTCCGGTACCACTGGAAGTGTCATGGAGAGGTCGCTGCAAGCATTGGAGAGCTTTTTTATTCGTCGGGCAGTTTGCGGTACAAATTCGATGGGACTCAATCGCCTCATGTTCGAGATGCTTGCTCGTTTGACCGATCACAAAGGTGACGATGTCGACGAGGTGGTCATCTCCTTTCTGCAAGGGAAGGACTCTGACCAGCGGGCATGGCCTAGTGATGCTGAATTCCGACAAGCGTTTCTGCATCGCCGACAGTCTGTGACAGGGACAGGGCGGCAGCGCCTTGTGATGATTCTATCCGCGTTGAATGAGGAATTGACTACTTCGTCTACTGAGACTGTTGATTACTCCCATCTGACCATCGAGCATGTGCTGCCCAGGAAATGGCGTGACCACTGGCCTAAGCCAGTCGATCCTGAGCGTTCGCCCGAAGAAGCGGCTGCCCATCGCGATAACGTTATCCATACCTTGGGCAATCTTACGCTGCTCACGGGTCGCCTGAATATCTCGGTGTCGAACGGGCCGTGGAGCCAGAAGCGCCCGGAGTTGGATAAAAGCGTCCTGCGCCTGAACCAAGATCTGAAGGATCACGAGCAGTGGGACGAGGATGCGATCCTCGCTCGCGGGCAGCGGCTCTACGAGACGGCGCTCAAGGTCTGGCCCGGGCCCGACGCGATTTAGGCGGGCGCGTCCACGGGGCGCACGGGGATGCCACGCGCCGCCAGCTCCGCCTTCACCTCGCGGATGGAGTGCGTGCCGAAATGGAAGATGCTGGCGGCCAGCACGGCGTCGGCGCGGCCCTCCGTGAGCGCCTCGGCCATGTGCGCCGGGCCGCCCGCGCCGCCGGAGGCGATGACGGGCACGTTCACGGCCTCGTCGAGGGCGCGCAGCAGGGCGATGTCGTAGCCGCGCTGGCGGCCGTCGGCGTCCATGCTCGTGACCAGCAGCTCGCCCGCGCCGCGCGCCACGGCCTCGCGCGCCCAGGCGATGGCGTCGATGCCCGCGGGCGTGCGTCCGCCGTGCGTGTACACCTCCCAGCCGCCGCCCGTCGCCTTGGCGTCGATGGCGACGACGATGCACTGGCTGCCGAAGCGCCAGGCGCCCTCGCTCACGAGGTCGGGGTCGGCCACGGCGGCGGTGTTCACGCTCACCTTGTCCGCGCCCAGTTCGAGCATGACCTTCATGTCGGCGGTGGTGCGGATGCCGCCGCCCACGGTGAAGGGGATGAAGACCTGGTCGGCGGTGGCGGCCACCATGTCGTACACGGTGGCGCGGTCGTCGGAGGAGGCGGTGATGTCGAGGAAGACGAGCTCGTCGGCGCCCTCGGCGTCGTAGAGGCGGGCCAGCTCGACGGGGTCGCCGGCGTCGCGCAGCTCGACGAAGGAGACGCCCTTGACCACGCGCCCGCGGTCCACGTCGAAGCAGGGGATGACGCGCTTCGTCAGCACGCGGCCACCGCCGCCAGCGCCTCTTCCAGCGTGAAGCGGCGCTCGTAGAGGGCCTTGCCCACGATGGCGCCCTCGCAGCCCGCGTCCGCCAGCGCGCGCAGGTCGTCCGCGGCGGTCACGCCGCCGGATGCCACGACGGGCACGGGCAGGGCCGCGGCGAATTCGGCCGCGAGCGCCACGTTGGGGCCGGCGAGGGCGCCGTCGCGGGCGATGTCCGTGACCATGACGCGGGGCACGCCGAGCGCGGCCAGCTCGCGCGCGAGGGCCAGCGGATCGGCGTCCGCGCCCGCGCGCCAGCCGTCGGTGCGGGCCACGCCGTCGCGCGTGTCGATGGCGGCCACGATCATGCCGGGGAAGCGCGCGGCGGCCTCGCCCGCGAAGGCGGGATCGCGCACGGCGGCGCTGCCCAGCTGGATGCGCGCCGCGCCCAGCGCCGCCGCCGCCTCCACGTCGGCCATCGCGCGCAGCCCGCCGGAGACCTCGACGGGGATGGCCACGGCCCCGCAGACGGCGGCCAGCGCGTCGGCGTTCACGGGACGGCCCTCGCGCGCGCCGTCGAGGTCCACCACGTGCAGGCGGGGCGCGCCCTGCGCCTCCCAGTCGCGCGCCACCGCCGCCGGGTCGTCCGCGTACACCGTCTCGCGGGCGTAGTCGCCCTGCAGCAGGCGCACGCAGCGCCCCCCGCGCACGTCGATGGCGGGGATGACCTCGAAGGTCACGCGGCCTCGCGCACCCAGGCCGCGAAGTTGGCGTAGAGGCGCAGCCCGGCGGCGCCGCTCTTCTCCGGGTGGAACTGCGTGGCGGCCACGTTGCCGCGCGCGAGCACGCTGGGGAAGGTCAGCCCGTAGGTGGTCTCGCCGAGCGTGAGGGCGGGGTCGGCGGGGGCGGGGTAGAAGCTGTGCACGAAGTAGAACCAGGCGCCGTCGGCGATGCCCGCCATGATGGGGTGCTCGCGCGTCCAGGCCACGCGGTTCCAGCCCATGTGGGGCACCTTGAGGCGGTCGAAGCCGAAGTGGCGCACCTCGCCGGGCAGCACGCCCAGGCACTCCTGCCCGCCGCCCTCCTCGGAGCGCTCGAAGAGCGCCTGCAGGCCCATGCACACGCCGAGGAAGGGCCTGCCGGAGGCGATGAATTCGCGCAGGGGGGCCTCCAGCCCGCGCGCGCGCAGCTTGGCCATGGTGTCCGAGGCGGCGCCCACGCCGGGCAGGATGGCCCCGTGCGCGCGGGCCAGCTCGGCGGGGTCGGCGGAGACGGTGGCGGCCATGCCGGCGTGGGCGAGCGCGCGCTCGACGCTGCGCAGGTTGCCCGCGTCGTAATCGACCACCACCAGCAGGGGTTCGGCGCCCATCGCGCCAGTGTAGGCCCGCGCGGGCGCTACGGTCATGGGGGGTTGCGCGTTGGAGGCAGGGGCGCTACGGTTCGTAGCACGCTCACGAAGCCGTGAGCCTGTCACGAGGAGAGAGCATGGCTGCCAAGCGAGCGTTCATCAGCTTCGATTTCGACAACGACGAGGATCTTCGCACTCTCTTGGTTGGCCAGGCGAAAAACGATGATTCGCCGTTCACGATTGAGGACTGGTCTGTCAAAGAGCCGATGGTTGGCGACTGGCAGGAAAAGGTTCGCAGGCGCATCCGGCAGACGGACCTGACCATCGTCATTTGCGGGGTGCAGACCGATACGGCCCGGGGTGTTTCCGCTGAACTGAAGATTACCCGCGAGGAGAAGAACTCTTACTTCCTGCTTGCCGGACGGAAGAACAAGAAGTGCGTGAAACCGGCCGGAGCCGAGAACGAGCAAATGTACGAGTGGACTTGGGAGAACCTGAAGAAACTGATTGGCGGTGCGCGCTAAATTGGAAGACAAGGATGCGATCATTGAGCAGTACAAACTGTACGCTCAGTCCGCTGATAATGTTAGCTCTCGTCGCACATCCTCGATCCAGTACATAATGGCAGTCAATGCAGCTCTGCTTTCGGCGTATGGTATCTACTTCAGCATTTCTGGTCATCTGCTCTGGGCAGTCTTCATTGCAGCATCGGGAATCTTTGTCTCTTTGTTCTCTTGTGCTATTATTCGACAACACACAAACCTGAACGAATTGAAGTTCAAAGTGATCCATGAAATGGAACGATACCTTCCTGTAGCACCATATCGGCGTGAATGGAAATTGGTTGGAAGCGGTAAAGATCGGATGTATTGGCCAATATCAAAGATAGAAGTGTGCATTCCCATCGCTTTCTTTGTCCTGCATACCTTAGTGATGATAACCATTATCGTGTTTCTTTGCGTCGGGATGCCCAGTTGGGCTACTGTGCCTCCCAGTTCCTGACCACGATGATCTCGCTTGCCCCGCCCCACCCCTGCCCTGTAGACTCCGCGCCATGCCCGAACCGAACTGGGTCAAGCGCACGCTGTGGTAGCTGGGCAGCGTGCGTTCCCTTATTCGAGCGCCTCCCGCAGGTAGTCGAGAATCCGGCGCTGTACGGCCTTCGAGGCGCGCCTGACGGGGTTGACGCTGTGCACGGCGTAGGCCCGGCCCTTGTCGTCGAACACGAAGTCGTCCTTGTACTGGCGGTTGCAGTTCCCGCACTGGGGGATGATGTTCGCCGGATCGTCCGCCGGTTTGGCGGGGTCCTGATGCCCCTGCTGGAGCACGGTCACGGCGCCGCCGTAGCGCGGGTCGGGCTCGCCCTCGACCGCGCCGCAGGTCGCGCAGCGGTTCCCGAAGGCCGCCTTCAGCTCGTCGAAGGTGGAGGCGTCGAGCCGTCCCCGGCGGCGGGCCATCTCGTTGGCGAACTCCGGCGACGGCCGGTAGGGATCGGCCAGCTGGTGGCGGCCCCTGCCGGTGATGTTCCAGCCGTCGCGCTTGAGGTGCCGCACCTGCTGGTCGGGGGCGGCGTCCGGCAGCTCGCGCCGCACGATTTCGGAGACCTCGTTCTTGTGCACGGACCGCTCGCGCCAGTGCCACAGGACCGCCAGCTGGAAGGCTTTGGCGCTCTCCGCCGCGGGCAGCCGCACGCCGTGCTGGACCAGGTGCGTGCGGTGGATGCGCTCCAGCTCGGCGAAGGCGCGGTCGAGTTCGGCGCGCGATGGCTGCGTCACGCCCGCATCCGCGCGACGCGCTCGTTGGCGGCGCGCGCCGTGCGCTCGTCGACCTCGTAGCCGATGAAGGCGCGCCCCTCCATGCGCGCGGCGACGCCCGTGCTGCCCGAACCGGCGAACGGGTCGAGCACGACTGTTTCGGGCCGGTCGTCGCTGAAGATGCGGATGAGGTGGCGCAGCAGGTCGACGGGCTTGGCCGTCAGGTGCCCGTGCTTCTCGCGCGGCTTCGGCACGGCGATGACCTGTCCGGGGGATTTGGCGGGGTCGATCAGCGGGTCGGAGACGTCGATGAGGCCGGTGCGGTGCTCGAGCCAGTTCTCCACGAACGTGCCCTCGCGCGGGGCCTGGCCGAGGATGATCGTCTCCATCTGCGCCTTCAGCTGCGGCGTCTTGCGCCCGCCCAGCTCGGCGAGGATGCGCGCCTCCTCCTCCGGCGGCAGGTTCCTGCGCCGCACGAAGTGGTCCTGCGTGAACGCCTTGCCCTGCCCTTCGTAGCGCCAGGCCAGCGCGTCGCGAATCTCGAAGCCCGCCCGCTCGATGGCCATGGCCGCGTGGTGCGCGAGGCGCGCCTGGCTGAAGCAGAGAACGAAGCCGCCCGGCTTGAGCGCCCGCAGCCACTCCCGCGCCACGGGCGTGAGGAATTCCTGCAGGTTGCGGCCCTGCGCCGTGTCGAACTTCATGCCGCAGGGCACGCCGCCCACGACGCCGTCCCTGACGCGGCCGCGCAGCCTGCCGTTGTCCCAGCCGTCGTCCATGCCGTCGATGAAGTAGGGCGGATCGGTCAGCACCAGCGACACGGAGCGGTCGGGCAGTTCGGGCAGCGCGTCGCGGCAGTCCCGCGCGGCAACCCAGACGGGGCGGGCGTCCGCATCGGGGGACGGGCGCTCCATCAGGCGTTCAAGCGGGGCGCGGCGGCGGATGTCCGGCAGCGTCATCGTTAATGCTCAGGAGCCTACTCCGATGCGCGGTCGCGTCAAGCGCCCGCACGGCTGTTCCCCTACTCTACAGCATCGCGCTCCCGCCGCAAGCGGCAGCATGGAGCACCTGCGCGTCGTGCTGCGTGAAGAGGGCATCCGGACGTAGCGGCGCTTTGACGGGGGACGCGCCGTCCCGCAGACTGACAGGGGAGGGTTCCATGCCGGAGCAGGTCTACGACGGCGACAAGTTTCGGCGGCTGGCGCTGTACCTCGCCGGGCGCTCCGGGGACGACCCCGCGTTCGGCAAGACGAAGCTGGCGAAGCTGCTCTTCTTCAGCGACTTCCTCGCCTACGGCGAGCTGGGCGCGTCCATCACCGGCGCGACCTACGTGAAGTATGAATACGGCCCCTATCCGGACTGCCTTGACGAGGAGATCGAGCGCATCGTGGCGGCGGGGAGCGGCGTGATCGCGCGGCGGCGCTACCACGGGCTGGAACAGCGGCGGCTGACGCCGTCCGGCGGGGGCGACGCATCCGCCCTGCCCGAGGCCGAGCGCGCAATCGCGGACCGCGTGCTGGCGGAGCTGCGGGACGACGACGCGGGGAGTGCGTCGCGTCGCTCGCATCTGGAGCCCGCGTGGCAGTTCGTGGACGAGTACGAGACGATTCCGTACGGGTTCGTGTTCGTTTCGCCCGATCCGTTGAGCGCGGAGACGGTGCGCATCGGCCAGGAGGTGGCGGCGAGACTGGGGCGCGCGTGAACGGCGGGCGCATGGGCCACGTCCGCTTCCGGCCAATCGCCGAGGCGCAGTACCGGGCCATTTGCGAGGACCATCCCCGCGCACGGGAGGCCATTGAGTACGCGCTGCGCGCCATCGGGCATTCGGGCATGGATCACCCCGTCGTCCCGAACACGGGCGGTCTGCGCGCCGCCGAGACGCGCCGCTTCCCCGGCCTGCCGAGGCTGTCACTCATCTTCAGCGCCGATAGCCCGGGCGAATTCTGGATCGAGGAGATCCGCGTCCGCCGGACGTAGCGTGGCGGGCTGGAATCGCCCGTTATGGCGGCGGCTATACTCGCGGCCATGCGCGGATGGGTGCCGTGGCTGGGGTTGGCGATGGCCGTCGCGCTGGCCGCTTGTGGCGGTACGGAACCGGCTCCGACGCCCGCGCCGATTGTCGCGCCCCCGCTGACGCCCACCGCCACGCCTACCCGAACGCCCGCGCCGACTGTCGCGCCCCCGCTGACGCCCACCGCCACGCCTATGCCGACTGCCGCGCCGACCGCTGCCCCCACAGCCGTTGCGAGCGTGGCCGCTACGCCTACGCCGTCGCCCGCCGTATCGCCGACGCCCACGCCGGTCGTCATGCGCTACGGCGCGCCGGACCCGACAGGCACGGTGGACGAGGCGGGCGAGTACGCCTTCCTCGCCGCGGACGGCAGCTCCATCACGACCTACGAGGGCCTGCGGCAGGACGCCGCGCGGCTCGTCATCCACGAGCGCGACGCGGACGGCCAGTCGTGGGCCGCGTTCTACGACGCGGTGGTGGCGGGGGACCACTTCGAGTGGCGCGAGGCGGACGACTGCTGGGTGCGCTACTTCGTGGACGACGCGCCGTCCGCTCCGGCGGATGCGTTCGTCCGGGTCTTCGCCGTGCGCCGCTACGCCTACGCCTATACGGGCTGCGCCGGTCCCATCGCGGCCACGGGAGACCGTACCTGGAGTTGGGCGCCGCCCGGCATCCGCTCCCCGGACGTCGCCGTGCCCGTGCGGCACGGGCCGTGGCTGTTGACGCCAAAAGGCGATTGGGGCGACGCGCTTGAGGACCAGGTTCAGGTCAGGGCGTTGCTGCGGGATGGGGCGGATGATGGGACGGCGTGGCATCCGCGGCCGTTCCCCGAGCCGCGCGTTCCCGAAGGATGGACGGGGGGCGTCGGGATAGCGCCGCATGGGTACCTTGAAGGATTTTACAGCGACGAAGAAGGCTTTGCATTGTTAATAACCATCGCGTTGCGCTACTATCTCCCCAGATATGAGTATACGGGCGAAGGTGTGGGGCCTGACGCCTATGTACATGAGGTTCGGGTCATCGATGGAAGGACGATGTTACTAAAGTACCTTGCGGAGCCGGATGTGATGACCAGTACGCTCGTCAGCATCTATGACGATGCATCGGGAATTGAGTACATCACGGAAGGGTACGCCCCGCATCTCAGGAACGACATCGAGGCCACGATTGAAATCGCCCGCACGCTTGTCCCCGACGCGCCGTAGCGCGCCCCGCGCGGCGGGCTAGAATCGGGGGGCATGGCCGAACCGTCCCAGCACGAGGCGCGGCTGCGCAGCGAGGAGCTGCGTTCGCGCATCAACCACCACAACCACCGCTACTACGTGCTCGACGCGCCCGAGGTCAGCGACGGGGAGTACGACGAGCTGTTCGCGGAGCTGCGCGCCCTCGAGGCCGCCTGGCCCGAGCTGATCACGCCCGATTCGCCCACGCAGCGCACGGGCGCGGCCCCGCTCGACGCCTTCTCGTCGGTCGAGCACCGCGAGCCGCTGCTCAGCCTCTCCAACGCGACGTCGGAGGCGGAGCTGGCGGACTGGCTGCGGCGCGCGGCGGAGCGCGCGGACCGCGACGATTTCGCGCTCACGACGGAGCCGAAGATCGACGGCCTCGCCATCTCGCTCGTCTACGAGAACGGGCGGCTCGCGCACGGGGCCACGCGCGGCGACGGTCGGCGCGGCGAGAACGTGACCGCCAACCTGCGCACCATCCGCACGGTGCCGCTGGCGCTGCGGGGGGAGTGCCCGTCCGCGTTCGAGGCGCGCGGCGAGGTGTACATGACGAAGAGCGGCTTTGAGCGCATGAACGCGGAGCGCGCGGAGCGCGGCGAGCCGCTCTTCGCCAATCCGCGCAACTCGGCGGCGGGGGCCGTGCGGCAGCTCGACCCGGCGGTCACGGCGCAACGCCCGCTCTCCATCTACGTGTACCAGGTGGGCTGGAGCGACGGCCCCGTGCCGGCCAGCCACTTCGAGCGGCTGGAGTGGCTGCGCGCGCTCGGCTTCCGCGTGAACGCCGAGGCGCGCCGCCACGCCACGCTCGCGGAGGCGCACGAGCGCGTGCGCTGGTGGGGTGAGCGGCGCGCGCGGCTCGATTACGACATCGACGGCGTGGTGGTGAAGATCGACGACGCGGGGGCGTGGGACGAGCTGGGCGTGGTGGGGCGGGAGCCGCGCTGGGCCACGGCCTACAAGTTCCCGCCGCAGCAGCGCACGACGAAGCTGCTGGACATCGCCGTGAACGTGGGGCGCACGGGCGCGCTCAACCCGTTCGCGGTGCTGGCGCCGGTGGTCGTGGGCGGGGCGCGCGTGGGCATGGCCTCGCTCCACAACGAGCAGGACATCCACCGCAAGGACATCCGCGTGGGCGACACGGTGATCGTGCAGCGCGCGGGGGACGTGATCCCGCAGGTGGTGGCGCCCGTCGTGAGCCTGCGCGACGGGCGCGAGCGCGTCTTCGCCATGCCCGCGGCCTGCCCCGCCTGCGGCGCCGCCGTCGAGCGCGAGGAGGATGCCGCCGATTCGTACTGCCCCAACCGCGCCTGCCCGCAGCAGCGCGTGCGCCTCGTCGAGCATTTCGCCTCGCGCGGGGCGATGGACATCGAGGGGCTGGGCGAGCGGCTGTCGGCGGTCCTCTTCCGCGAGGGGCTCGTGCGCGACGTGGCCGACATCTACGACCTGCGGGCGGAGCGGCTGGCGGCGCTGCGCCTGCCCCAGCGCCTCGGCGAGCGCAACGCCGCCGCGCTGGCGCGCCGCTTCGGGAGCGTGCGCGCCGCGCTCGACGCGGACGAGGCGGACGTGCGCGCGGTCGATGGCGTGGGTCCCGCCGTCGCCGCCGCCCTCGCCGACGCGGAGAACCGCGCCCGCGTGGAGGCGTGGGCGGCGGAGGGCGTCGAGCCCGGCGTGGGGGAGCTGGCGGACCTGCGCCTCGACGACCGCCAGTTCGGCGAGAAGAACGCGGCCAACCTCGCGGCCGGCATCGAGCGGAGCAAGGAGCGCCCGCTGGCGAACCTGCTCTTCGCCCTCGGCGTGCGCCACACGGGCGCGGAGACGGCGCGGCTGCTGGCGGCGCGCTTCGGCGCGCTGGACGCCATCCTCGACGCGGGCGAGGAGGCGCTGCAGGGGGTGGACGGCGTGGGCCCCGTCGTGGCCCGCTCCATCGCGCGCTGGGCGGAACGCCCCGAACACCGCGCCATCGTGGACCGCCTGCGCGCGGCGGGCGTGAACATGACGGGCGAGGTCGAGGCCATCCCCGCCGGGGGGCCGCTCGAGGGGCTCGCGGTCGTCGTCACGGGCAGGCTCGACGCCATGCCGCGCGCCGAGGCCGAGGCGCGGGCGAAGGAGGCGGGCGCCGCCGTCGCGGGCTCGGTCTCGAAGAAGACGGACTTCCTCGTGGCCGGGGCCGACCCGGGCGGGAGCAAGATGGCGCGCGCGGAGGCGCTGGGCACGCTCGTGCTCGACGAGGAGCGCTTCCTGGCCGTGCTGGCGGAGGGACGGGCGGCGCTCGACCGCTTCCGCGCCGAGGCGGAGGCGGAGGCGTGAGCGGGACGCCGCGGCGGGATGCCTACACGCACGGGCACCACGCCTCCGTCGTGGCCCAGCACGGACGCCGCACGGCGGAGGAGGCCGCCGCCTTCCTGCTGCCGCGCCTGCGCCCGGGGATGCGCCTGCTGGACGCGGGCTGCGGGCCAGGCTCGATCACGGCGGGGCTGGCGCGGCGCGTGGCCCCGGGCGAGGTCGTGGGCGTGGACGCCGAACCGTCCGTGCTGGCCCTGGCGCGCGAACGGGGCGCGGGGCTGCCCAACCTGCGCTTTGAGGAGGCCAGCGTCTACGGGCTGCCCTTCGGGGACGACTCCTTCGACGCCGCCTACGCCCACCAGCTGCTCCAGCACCTGACCGATCCGCCCGCCGCCCTGCGCGAGCTGGCGCGCGTCGTGCGCCCCGGCGGCCTCGTGGCCGTGCGCGACTCCGATTACCAGACGATGATCAGCTGGCCGCGTTCTGGGGCCATCGAGGAGTGGCGCGGGCTGTACACGGCGCTGGCGCGGGGCAACGGCGCGGACGCGAACGCGGGGCGGCGCATCCCCTCCTGGCTGGCGCGCGCGGGCCTCACGGAGGTCGAGGTTTCGACCACGGCGGCGCTCATGCGCGGGCGCGACGAGGTGCTGAACTGGGGCGATTCCTGGGCCGAGCGCGTGACCGCCTCGGCCTTCGCCGAGCAGGCGCTGGAGCGCGGGCTGGCCACGCGCGCCAGCCTCGAACGCATCGCCGCGGGCTGGCGCGACTGGGCGCGCGATCCGGAGGCGCTCTTCCTCTTCGTGCACGTGGAGGGCCTCGCCGTCGTCCCCTGAGGGCGGCGATGGCGGGCCGGGCGGGCGCGCTGCCCTATACTGGAGGGCATCCGCTCCAGGACGGCCCCGTGGCGCTCATCGGCCCCTTCTCGCGACTCTTCGGTTTCCTGTCCCAGGACATCGCCATCGACCTGGGCACGGCGAACACGCTCGTCATGGTGCGGGGGCGCGGGATCGTCATCATCGAGCCGTCCATCGTGGCCATCGACCGCATCTCGAAGCGCATCCTCGCCATCGGGCAGGACGCGCAGCGCATGGTGGGGCGCACGCCATCCAACATCATCGCCGTGCGCCCCCTGCGGGACGGCGTGATTTCGGACTTCGAGGTGACGGAGCGGATGCTGAGCTATTTCATCCGCGCCGTGCAGGAGCGCGCCTTCCTGGCGCAGCCGCGGCTCGTGGTGGGCATCCCCAGCGGCGTCACGGAGGTGGAGAAGCGCGCCGTGCACGACGCCGCCTTGAGCGCGGGGGCGCGCTCCTGCTACCTCATCGAGGAGCCGCTGGCCGCCGCCATCGGCTCCGGCCTGCCCGTCATGCAGCCGTCCGGCTGCATGGTCGTGGACATCGGCGGCGGCACCACGGAGGTGGCCGTCATCTCCCTCGGCGGCATGGTGGTGAGCCGGTCCATCCGCGTGGCGGGCGACGAGATGGACCGCAGCATCATCCTCTACGCTCGCCAGGTCCACAATCTCCTCATCGGCGACCGCACGGCCGAGGAGGTGAAGCACGCGGCGGGATCGGCGTGGCCCCTCGACACGGAGGAGACGGTCGCGCTGCGCGGGCGCGACCAGTCCACGGGGCTGCCCAAGTCCGTCGAGGTCAGCACCGTGGAGCTGCGCGACGCCCTCGCCACGCCCGTGAACCAGATCGTGGAGACGGTGCGCTCCCTCATCGAGGTCACGCCCCCGGAGCTGGTCAGCGACCTCATGGCGCACGGCATCGCCCTGGCGGGGGGCGGGGCGCTCCTGCGCGGGCTGGATCGCCGCATCAGCCAGGAGACGCGCTTCCCCGTCTACGTCTCCGAGGATCCGCTGCTCTGCGTGGTGCGCGGCGCGGGCGAGTACTTCGAGGAGATCGGGGCGCTCGGCGCGGCCGGGCAGTTCGACGCGGGCCGGTCGCGGCGCTAGTCCCGAACCGCGCGCGATGCTGATCTTCAGCCGCTACGCCTACTGGACCGGGGCCATGGCGGCGCTGGCCGTGGCGCTCGCCGTGGCCGGACGCGCGGGCGCGCTCGATCCCGTGCAGGGCGTCGCCCTGCGCGTCACGGGGCCGGTGGAGAGCGGCCTCTCCGCCGCCTTCGGGCCGGTCGCGCGCTTCCTCGACGACGTGGGCGACCTCGGCCGCCTGCGCGAGGAGAACCGCCGCCTGCTGGGCGAGAACGAGACCCTTCGCAACGAGAACGCCGCCCTGCGCGGCGACGTGCGCCAGCTGGGCGAGCTGGAGGAAGCGCTCGGCATCGTGGCCGCCGACCCCTCCGCCGAGCGGCTGGCGGCGGGCGTGCTGAGCCGCATCCGCGGGCCGCTCACGCGCGAGCTGCGCATCGACAAGGGTTCCGGCGACGGCGTGCGCGAGGGCAACCCCGTGCTCTCCGTGCGGGGCACGCTCATCGGCACGGTCACGCGCGCGCTGCCGGGCGCGTCCTTCGTGCGGCTCGTGGCCGACGCCCGCAGCAGCGTGGCCGCGCAGGTGCTCGGCTCCCCCGCCGACGGCGTGGTGCGGGGCGACGGCGGGGGCCTCTCCTTCGACCTGGCCGAGGGCGACGTAAACGTGGGCGACGCCATCGTCACCTCCGGCCTGGGCGGCGCCTATCCGCCCGACATCCCCATCGGCGAGGTGGCCGAGGTGCTCGGCGACGCGCAGGACCCCTTCCCCACGGTGCGGCTGGAGACGGCGGTGCGCATCTCCACCACGCGCACGGTGCTCGTCGTGATCAGCTTCGCGCCCGAGCGCTTCGGGCTGGGCGACTGATGCGGACGGCGCTCGTGGCGCTGGTCGTGCTGCTCGCGGCGGCGGCGCGCGCGGGCGTGGCCCCGCTCTTCCCGCTGGCGGACGCGGTGGTCGATGCGCCGCTGGTGGCGCTGGCGCTGCTGGCGGCCTTCGGGGGGCCGCTGGCGGCCATGGCGGCGCTGCCCGCGCTGGCGCTGCTCACGGGGTTCGCCGCCAACACGGGGCCGGAGTGGCTGATCGCGGCCTGGCTGCCGCTGGCGCCCGCCGCCGCCTGGCTCCAGCGGCGGGCCGGGGGCGGGAGGCCGTCCGCGCTCCCGCTGCTGGCGGCCACGCTGGCCACGGGCCTCTGGGCGCGCGCCCTGCTCGCGGGCGTGGCCGTCTCGGCCGGGGCCGAGCCCGCGCCCGTCGACCTCCTCGCGCGGCTGCTGGCGCCGGGCATGGCGCTCGACGGGGCGGCCTTCGCCATCGGCTGGTTCGCCTGCCGCGCGCTGGGCCGCGAGACGCGCTCCCTCGAACCGCGCGAGGCGGGGTTCTGAGCCGGTGAACCGCGAGCGCCGCGTCGATCCCGGCCTCAGCCGCAACCGTCCGCGCGGCAACGTGGCCGTGCTGCGCGTGGCCGTGATCGTGCTCTTCGCCGCGCTGGGGCTGCGGCTGGCGCAGATGCAGCTGGTGGACGGCGCGGAGTACGCCGCGCGCTCGGAGCGCAACCGCATCATCGTGGAGAGCGTGGCCCCCGTGCGCGGCCTCGTCTTCGACCGCAACGGGGAGACGCTGGTGGAGAACGCGGGGGCCTTCGCCGCCGTGATCACGCCCGCGCTCCTGCCCGACCGCGAGGCCGACCGCTACCGCCTCTACCTCTACCTCGAGGATTTGCTGGGGACGCCCGCGCTCGAAATCCAGGACGCCGTGGCGCGGGCGGAGGCCGCGGGCGGGGCCTCCCTCGCCGTGGCCCGCGCGCTCGACCGCACGACGGCGCTGCTGCTGGAGCAGGCCGCCGCCGACCTGCCCGGCGTGGGCCTCGCCGTGGAGCGCGCGCGCTCGTACGTGGCCGGGCCCGAATTCAGCCACATCCTCGGCTACGTGGGGCCGCAGTCGCCGGAGGAGTGGGAGGTGCTGCGCGAGGATGGCTACGCCTTCAACGAGTCCGTGGGCAAGGTGGGCGTGGAGGCGCGCTACGAGGCCCGTCTGCGCGGGACGCCCGGACGCGCCGTCGTCGAAATCGACGCCTTCGGCGAGCTGGTCGCCACGCTCGAGCGGCGCGAGCCGGTGGCGGGCCGCGGCCTGCGCCTCTCCATCGACGCCGGGCTCCAGCGCGACGTGCACCAGCTGCTCGCGGAGACGATGGGCGAGGCCCAGACCGCCGCCGCCGTGGTCATGAGCCCGGAGACGGGCGAGGTCTACGCCCTCGTCTCCGTGCCCACCTACGACAACAACATCTTCTCGCTGGCCGATCCGGGCGACGACTACCGGCGGCTGCTCGACGACCCGCGCCGTCCGCTCCTGCACCGCGCCCTGAGCCCCGCCGCGCCGGGCTCCACCTTCAAGCTCGTGACCGCCGCCGCGGCGCTGCAGGAGGGGACGATCACGCCCGCCACGAGCCGCGTGATCGACAGCGAGGTGCTCGAATTCATCGGCGAGGACGGCCAGCCGTACTACTTCTACGACTGGCGCGTGCACGGCGAGCTGGACCTCGCGGGCGCCATCGCCTGGTCCTCCAACATCTACTTCTACATGGCGTCGTGCGGCATTCCGCAGGAAGGCATCGCGGGCCTTGCCGGGGGGCCGGAGCAGTCCGCCGTGGCGCTCGGCTACTACGCCCGCGGCTTCGGGCTGGGGCAGGTCACGGGCCTCGACATCGCGGGCACGGAGTTCCCGGGCGCCATCCCCGGCCCGGACTGGAAGCGCCGCAGCCGCGCGGGCGACCTCTTCACCGCCGCGGACCGCGAGTGGTACCTCGCGGACACCTGCTTCATGGGCATCGGGCAGGGCGACGTGACGGCCACGCCGCTGCAGATCGCCGCCACCACCGCCGCCATCGCCAACGGGGGCCGCCTGCCCAAGCCGCGCGTGCTGCGCGAGGTCGTGGACGCCGACGGCGAGACCGTGGAGACGGCGGCGCCGTCCTGGGAGACGCTGCCCGTGGACGCGCGCCACCTGGCCGTCATCCGCCGCGGGATGCGCCAGTCCGTGACCGACGGCGCGGCCTTCCGCGCGGACCTGCCGGGCGTGGCCGTGGCGGGCAAGACGGGCACGGCGGAGTTCGTCGATCCGGCGGACGGCGAGACGAAGGAGCACGCCTGGTTCACGGGCTTCGCGCCCTACGAGAACCCGCGCGTGGTGGTGACGGTCTTCTACGACCTCGGCGTGGGCGGGGAGAAGGCCGCGCCCGTGGCCGCCGGGATCATCGCGCGGGCCCTCGAGCGGGTGGCGCCGTGACCGTCGCGCGCGGGCAGGGGACGCTGCGTGCGTGGGCGCGCTTCGACGCGCTCCTGGCCTTCGCCGCGCTGGCGCTCGTGGCCTACGGGCTGACGCTCATCCACAGCGGCAGCCTGCGCTCCTACGACGGCCCCGCGGCCAGCCTCGCCAATCCCGTGGCGCGGCAGGCGCTCTTCGCCTTCGCCGCCGTGGGGGCCATGGCCATCGTCTCGCGGCTCGACTACCACGTGTTCCTGCACTACGCCTGGTGGCTCTACGGGGCCGCCATCGTGCTGCTGCTGGCGCTCATCCCGCTGGGGCAGACGGAGTTCGGCTCGACGCGCTGGTTCGCCTTCGGGCCGGTCCAGTTCCAGCCCTCGGAGTTCGCCAAGATCGCGGTCGTGCTGGCGCTCGCGCGCTACCTCGCGGAGCAGGGCGGCGACGCGCGCTCCCCGCGCACGCTGGGCGGCTCGCTCGTCATCGTCGCGCCCGTGCTGCTGCTCGTCTTCATCCAGCCCGACCTGGGCACGAGCGTCGTCTTCGCGGCCATCTGGATCGGCATGATCGTGGTGGCGGGCGTCCAGCGCCGCCACCTGCTCATCTTCGGGGCCGTCTTCCTCGCCGTCCTGCCCTTCGTCTGGACCTTCGCCGTGGCCGACTACCAGGTCGAGCGCGTGTCCGTGCTGCTCAATCCGGGGGAGGATCCGCTCGATTCGGGCTACAACGCCATCCAGTCGCAGATCGCGGTGGGTTCGGGCCAGCTGCTGGGCAAGGGGCTCACCAACGGCGAGCAGACGCAGCTCGATTTCCTGAAGGTGAAGACGCGGGACTTCATCTTCAGCGTGCTCGGCGAGGAGCTGGGGTTCGTGGGGGCGATGGCGCTCTTCGCGCTCTTCATTCTGCTGTTGATGCGGGGCATCCGCGCGGCGCGCATCGCGGGCGACGTGCCCGGCCAGCTGACGGCGGCGGGCGTCGTCGTCACCATCCTCATGCAGGCCGTCATCAACATCGCCGTGAACCTGAGCGTCTTCCCCGTGACGGGGCTGCCCCTGCCCTTCGTGAGCCAGGGGGGCAGCTCGCTGCTCACGCTCTTCCTCGCGCTCGGCATCGTGCAGAGCATCGTCATGCGTCACCGCTCCTACCGGCAGACGTAGGAGAGAGGGAAGAGGAGAGAGTGGGGAGTGGGCTCGCCGCCGTTTGACGCGCGGGGCGCGCGGGCGCACGCTCGCGGCCATCCCCCGCCGGAGGCCGCGCCATGCCCGAGCCGCCCACCGAAGCCGAGGTGCTCGGCTACTTCGAGACGCTCTCCAACTGGAACCGCTGGGGCCCCGACGACGAGCTCGGGACGCTCAACCACATCACGCCCGACGCGCGCCGCGCCGCCGCCGCCCTCGTGCGCGAGGGCCTCACCGTCTCCTGCGCGTGGGACATCGAGACCACGCCCCGCGCGGACCAGCTCTTCGGGACGCCCCGGCGCTACATGCTGGCCACGGGCCGCGATCCGCTCGCGCTCGGGCGTGGCGGGACCGCCGTCGAGGTGACGAGCTTCGCCTTCCACGGCGTCACCATCACGCACCTCGACGGCCTCAGCCACATGTTCTGGGACGGGCGCATGTACAACGGGCGGCCCGCCGGGCTGGTCACCGCCGCCGGGGGCGCGGGCCATCACGCCGTCACGGCCTTCCGCGACGGCATCGTCACGCGCGGCGTGCTCATGGACGTCCCCGCGCTCGACGGACGCCCCTGGCTGGACGAGGGCGAGGGCGTCTTCCCCGAACACATCGAGGCGGCCGAGGCGCGGCAGGGCGTGCGCGTGCGCGCGGGCGACGCGGTGCTGCTGCGCACGGGCAAGGGACGCCGTCTGCGCGAGGAGCCCGAGCGTCCGCCGCGCTCCGCGGGGGGCTGGCACGCCGCTTCGCTTCCTTGGCTGCACGAGCGCGAGGCCGCCGTCATCGGCGCGGACACGGCGCAGGAGGCGGGCGGCCCCGGCTACGACGCCGTGCCCATGCCCGTCCACCTCATCGGCGTCACGGCCATGGGCCTGCCCCTCATCGACAATTGCGACCTGGAGGCGCTGGCGGAGACGTGTGAACGGCTGGGGCGCTGGGAGTTCCTGTTCTGCGTCCAGCCCCTGCCGATGCAGGGCGGCACCGGCGGCGCGGTCAACCCCGTGGCGGTGTTCTGAGCGGCTGATGGCTGATGGCTGGTGGCTGGTGGCCATTGGCCGCCGCGAGAATTGCCGGGCAGGGATTCGAACCCCGACCAGGGGCTTCAAAGGCCCGTGTGCTACCGTTACACCACCCGGCAGTGTCGATGCGCCCTCCGTTGGCGAAGGCTGGTGCCGAAGGCCGGACTCGAACCGGCACGGGCCGGGTGGCCCAACGGTTTTTGAGACCATCGCGTCTGCCAATTCCGCCACTTCGGCCTGTGATGACGGTAGCCCCGCCGTCCGCGCGCGGTCAAGGCGTGGCGGGTCCGAGTGGCCCCTGGTGCATGGAGCGACGGACGGCCTCCCGGACCTCTGTGCGGATGCCTTGCCGCGTTTCCAGCGCCCCCTGCTGGATGCGCCGCAGCAGTTCGGGGGCGAGGGGCGCGCTCTTCCGGTAGGTTCGATTCTCCAGCCCCCTGATGAGCCAGGCGAGACTGGTCGGAAACGCCTCGCGGTAGCGCACGCAGGAATCGTGGCGCAGGGCTGGGTGATCCCGCCGGTTGAACGTGGGGCAAGCCGTGCCGCAGGTCGAACGCTCCGGATCGTGCGTCGTGAAGTTCGCAACCACGACCTGGCCGTTCACCGGACCGCTGAGGACGATCCAGAGGTGGCGCCTGTCGTCTATTCCGAAGAGCGTCTCGCCCATCCCGACATCGCCGTGCGAGGTCAAGGAAGGGCCGCCGCTTTCGCCTCCGCCGCCAGATCGGCCCCGATTTTCGACAGGGAGGCGCGGAAGAGGTAGGTGGCCTCTGCTTCTTCGGCGATCGCCCGAATGGATGCATCGGAGAGACCGGCGGCGCGCAGGATGTCCGCCGGATCGATGCGGCTGGCGCCGTCGCCCGGGTCGCTCCATTCGGGCAGCGTGCGCGTGTACTCCGCCAGCTGCCAGGGGTCCTGCTGGCCGAAGCGGGCATGGAGCGCGTCGAGCGCGTCGACGTCGATGTCCGCGAGCGCCCCATGATCCGCGGGGCCGATGAGGGCGACCGCGTGGTCGCGTGGCGGGGAGACGCGGAGGCTCCATTCGGCGTCGCCGTCGGGGCATCCCCAGGTCAAGCGGTCGAGGATGCGGCCGAGGGCGGGGCCGTGGCGCGTGGCGATGAAGCAGTCCCCCGTCACGGGCGTGCCGGTTTCGATGAGCGTCTGGCGGTCGGCGAGGTAGAGCAGCTGGATGAGCATGGCGCCGTGCATGGGGCCGCCGTGCCGGGACAGCAGGCGTGCGGCGGCTTGGGCGGCGCGTTGCTCGTCGAAGAAGAAGCGCATGGCGGCGTCCTTCCGTGTGCGGACAGTGTGGCACGGTGTACCGGGGCGCGCCATGCAAGGGCGGCGCTAGCGGTGGAGGTGGAGCGGAAGACGAGGGTCGAACTCGCGACCTCCTCCTTGGCAAGGAGGCGCTCTACCACTGAGCTACTTCCGCGTGCGCCGGAGTATAGCAGCACCGCGCGGTCCGCGCGCTAATCGCCCAGCCGGGAGACGTAGCCGAGCGCGACCACGTCCTCGACGTACTGGCTGCGCCAGCCCGCGTCGGGCACGCGCAGGCGGCGCTCGCGGAACCAGCGGTGCAGCTGCAGGTACTCCTCCTCCAGCCGCGCGCGCCAGCCGTCCTCCTCGCGGAACGTCTCCGGATCCACCTCCTCGAGGCGGCGCGCCATGTCGGCGAACTCGATGCCGTCCTCCTCCTTCCAGTAGGTGGCGAGGTAGTCGAGCGACTCCTCGAGGTTGCGGCGGCACTCGTCCAGCTGCACGCCCATCCAGCCCGCCTCGGTCATGGCCTCGCCGTTCACGCGGTAGCGGCCCGCGCAGGGCTCGCACACGACGACCAGCTTGCGCGCGTCGCAGTCGGACTTGTCCTCGCAGTCCTGGCAGCGTTTGGCGAATTCGGCGGCCTCGGGGCTGCGCGTGTGGCCCACGATCATCTCGTCGCCGAGCGCCTCGCACGCCTGGCAGGCGAGCGTGCCCGCGAGGATTTCGTTGATCGTCTTGTCCCAGTCGACCGGCATGGCGCTCACTCCACAGTATACCAGCCGGCCTGGCCGGGCATTTCCTCGATGCCGACGGCGAGGCGGCGGATGGCGCCCGCGCCGCGCTCGTCCAGCGCCGCCCGCAGGCGTCCGGCGAACCACTCCGCCAGCCGCTCCGCCGTGGAGTTGTCGATGGGCAGGACGGCCACGTCCTCCCTGGGGAAGACGTAGCGGCGTCCACCGAAGGAGACCTCCCAGTCGCGCTCGCCCTCGGCGATGGCGAGGACGCGGCTTTCGCGCTGGAGCAGGAACTTGTGGTCCAGCTCGTCGGCGATGGCCTTCGTGAGCCGCTTCAGGTCGCCGAAGTCCCACACCCAGGAGTCGTCCGTGAGCTCGCCCTCGACCTCGACCATGACGTCGTAGTTGTGGCCGTGGAGGGGCTCGCACTCGCCGTGGAAGGTGGCGAAGTGGGCGGCGGCGAAGCGCAGGCGGTTGCGTTCGACGGTGACGCGGCGGGTGACGGTCATGGCGGGGCCTCCGGTGGCGATGGCGGGATCGTCGCACGCCCGGCGGGCGGGCGCTCGCGGGCGGGGATCAGCCGCGCCCCACCAGCCCGCCCGCGTCCATGGCGAAGACGCCGCGCAGGTCGCGGTCGATGCGCAGCTGCAGGTAGGCGCGCAGCGCGCGGATGCGCTCCGGCGCCGCCTCCCAGCCCTCGCCGTCGAGCGCGTGCAGGTGGCCCAGCGCCTCCGTCAGCAGCCCGCTCAGCTCGCGGTAGCGGTCGTTGACGTCGGCGAAGGCGGGCAGCGCGGGGAAGCCCGGGATCTCCGCCGCGCGCTCGCCGATGGCGCGCAGGGAGGCCGCCGCCTCGCCCCCGCCCTCCGCGGCGGCCTCGCCCGTTTCGCGCAGCACGCGCGCCATGCGCCCGCACTCGTCCGCCATCCACTGCTGCTCCACGGGCAGGCGGCGCTCGACGGAGAGCAGCATCTGCTGGATCTGCTGGACGGTGACGCGGGCGGCGTCGGTGCGGAGTTCGGGGATCACGTCGCGTTCGAGCGCCTCGCGGATCAGTTCGAGCACGCGCGCCGAGCTCGGATTGGTGAACATCAGGCGTCCTCCTGCGCGGGGGGATAGCCGAGAATCGCGGTGTAGCCGGGCTGCGCCGCGACCAGCGGCTGGAGCATGTAGGTGCTGAGGAAATTGTCGCTCTCGCCGTCCAGCCCGCGCCGCACGGCGTCGAGGATGGGCGCGGCCAGCGAGGCCGAGGAGAAGACCTGGAAGAAGCCCACGTCCTCCTCCGTCACGGGGATGCCGCTCAGCTTCGCGTAGTGCGCGAGGAAGCCGCCGTCCGCCTTCACCGCCCCGAACATGTCGAAGCCCGTGATGGCGGAGAGCTGCCGCAGCCAGCCGATGTCCTCGCGCGGGTCGCCCACGTGCGCGTTCTCCCAGTCGATCACGCCCGTGATGCGCCCCTCCTCGTAGAGGAAGTTCGAGGGTTGGTAGTCGCCGTGGCAAACGGCCAGCGGCACGGGCCGCGGCAGGCGGTTCGGCAAGCTCGCGTACATGTCGTAGAACACCGGCAGGGGATCGAAGGCGATGCGCTCGTAGCTGGACAGGAAGAAGGCGAGGGAGCTGTCCATGTAGCGCTCCCAGCTGGAGCAGTCGATGCCCGCGCCGCGCGCGTCGCGCAGGTCGCCGTCGGGGTCGAGCGCGTCCAGCGAGGTGGCGTGCAGCTCGGCCAGCCGCTCGCAGAATTCGGTGGCCACGGCCTCCGCCTCGTCCTCGTTGCCGGGCGCGAAGAGGGGCGTCACGTCGGCGCTGCCCGCCAGCCGCTCGATGAGCATGGCGGGACGCTCCAGCGCCGCGCCCGTCTCGTCGAGGAAGTGGGCGCGGGGCACGGGGATGGAGGTGCGCTCGCCCACGCGCTTCGTGATCCGGAACTCGAGGCGGCGGCTGGTGGGCAGGATGTCGATCTCGGGCGGCGGGTCGCGGCGCACGATGAGGGGCAGGCGCTCCACGCCCGCGGCGCTCTCGATCACGCAGTCGCAGCGGTACGTCTCCTGCGAGTAGCCGCCCGCGAGCCGCCGGAGATCCTCGATCCGCACCGCGCTCGCGTCCGGACGCCGTTCGCGAATGAACCGTTCGAGCCGATCTTCCATGCGTTCCCTCCGGCGGGGGAGTCTACGCCGCCGGGGGCGTTCGGGCGCGCGCTCAGCCGACGATGGCCAGCCCCTCGCCGCGCGCGTCGTGGGCGGCGGCCACGCCCGCGCCCGCGCGCACGGCCAGGCAGGCGCGCCCCGTCCAGCCGTCCCACGCCGCCAGCGGTGCCGGATCGAGGCCCGCCGCGCGCAGCGCCTCGCCCAGCCGGTCGGGCGAGCGCCGCTCGGCGTGGAGCGCGCCGTCGTCGTCGAGCGCCCAGCGGGGCGCGTCGAGGGCGTCCTGCGGGTCCGCGCCCGCGCGCAGCACGGCGTCCAGCACCTGCGCGTTCGTCTGCGGCTGGCGGTGCGCGCCCGGCGTTCCCCCCACCGCCGCGAGCGCGCCCCCGTCCGCGCCCTCCGGCGGCGCGGTCACGAGGTAACCCTGGAGCGTGTGCATGGGGCGCTTGCCCCCGGCCAGCTCGTTGCGGTGGCCGCGTTCGAGCGTGAAGCCGCGCATGCGGTTGTTGAAGAGCACGCCCGCCTCCGGCGCGAACACGCCGCTGCCCCAGGCCGCGAACACCGACTGGATGAGCGAAACCGCGTTGCCGTCCGCGTCGATGGCGACGAGCGCGGTCGTGTCGCCGTCGCCCCCGCCGCCCGCCGCCCGCGCGGACGCCGTCGCGCCTTCCGCGCGCAGCAGGGCCCCGGCGTCGAAGCCGGTGACGCGCGGATCGCCCGCTTCGGCGTCCACGGCGGCGAAGGCCTCGCGCAGCGCCCGCACCTGCGCGCCCGCGCCCGCGCCGCCCGTGCGCGCCAGCCGCTGGAGCGCGAGCATGAGGACGATGCCGCGCGAGGGCGGCGGCTGCGTGTGCACGCGCATCCCCGCGAACTCCACGGCCAGCGGCTCCACCCATTCGGCGGGCGCGCGCCAGTCGTCGGGCGTGAAGGCCGCGCCCAGCCCGTTCAGCGTGGCCCGCAGCCCGTCCGCGAGCGGCCCCTCGTGGAACGCGCCCGCGCCCTCCCGCGCCAGCGTGCGCAGCGTGTCGGCGAGCGCGGGCTGGCGCACGCTCTGGCCGCCGTCCCCGGCCACGTGCCCGAAGACGGCCTTGAAGGCGTCGGACGGGGCGACGCGCGCGCGTCCCGCCTCCACGGCCCGCGCCAGCGCGCGCGAGGCGGGGAAGCCGTCGCGCGCGAGCCCCTCGGCGTCCGCCAGCGCGCGCGCCCAGGGCAGCCGTCCGTGGCGTTCGTGGAGCGCGCCCCAGCCCGCCACGCAGCCGGGCGCGGTGACGGCGCGCGCGCCCGTGTCGGGGATGCCGCCGAGGGCGCGGCAGGCCTCGGCGCTGGCGGCGGCGGGCGCAGGCCCGGAGGCGTTGAGCGCGCGCACGTCCCCGCCCGCCGCCTCGTACGTCAGGGCGAAGGCGTCGCCGCCGAGGTGGCTCATGTGCGGCTGGACGACGGTGAGGACGGCGGCCATGGCCACGGCGGCGTCGGCGGCGCTGCCGCCCTCCCGCAACGCGCGCTCGCCCGCCGCCGCCGCCAGCGGGTGGTCGGCGATGACGCAGGTGCGGGGGCCGCGCAGGGCGCCGCGCGCGGGACCGTCGCCGTCGGGCCGCTCCGCCATGCCTCAGGCGCGCCGCTCGCGCAGCAGCCTGAGCACGGCCTCGGCGTTGTCCGCCGCGCGCGCCCGCCTCCACACCTTGATCAGCGCCCCGTCGGGGCCGATCACGAAGGTGGAGCGCGTCATGCCGATGCTCGTGCGCCCGTAGAGCGTCTTCTCGCCCCACGCGCCGTACGCGCTCGCCACCGCCGCGCCCTCGTCCGCCAGCAGGGGGAAGGGCAGGCCGTGCTCCGCGCGGAAGGCGGCGTGCGAGTCGGCGGCGTCGGTGGAGACGCCGAGCACGACCGCGCCCTCCGCGCGGATGGCCTCGTGCCGGTCGCGGAAGGCGCAGGCCTGCTTCGTACAGCCGGGCGTGCCGTCGCGCGGATAGAAGTACACGACCACGGTCGAGCCGCGGTAGTCGCGCAGGCGGTGCTCCGCGCCGTCCTGGTCGGGCAGCGCGAACTCCGGGGCCGGGTCGCCCGCCTCCAGCGTGATGGCCATGTCCCCCTCCTCCTAGCGGATGACGCCCGAGACGCGCTCCGGGCGGATGCGCAGGATGACGCGCCGCTGCGCCTCCAGCCAGGCGGGCAGATCCTCCGGCTCGGTGAAGCCGGAGCCCTTGATGTTCTCGAACACGAGGTGCGTGGCCGCCTCGAGGTTCTCGCGCTCGATTTCGGCGCGCCCCTCGATGGTGACGAAGTTGAAGGGCGCGGCGTCGTTGAAGACGGTGACCGTGACGCGCGGGTCGCGCTCCAGCGTGCGCACCTTGAGCGTGGGCGCCGTCGTGCTCACCACCAGCGCGTCGCCGTCGCGCGCGTAGGCCACAATGGAGCTGCTGGGCTGGCCGCTGGCCCGCAGCGTGGTCACCACCGCCCAGCGGTTCTCGCTCACGAAGCGGTCGAACGCCTCCGTTCCGATCATGCCGCGCCTCCTTCGCGCCCATGCTACGCGACGCGCGGCCAGTCGCGTGCGCTACGATGGCGGCATGACGCGGCTGCCCCCGTTCACGCTCGACGACGGCGCCGGGCGCGCGCGCTCCTTCCCCGCCGACCGGCCCGCGCTGCTCGCCTTCGTGAAGGAGGACTGCCCCACCTGCGACCTCTCCATGCCGCTCGTCGAGGCCGCCCACGCCGCCTTCGGCGGGGCCGCGGACGTGCTCGCCGTGGGCCAGGAGGCGGCGGGCAACGCCGTCCTCGTCGAGCGCCACGCCCTCACCGCCCCCATGCTCGACGACAGCGCCCTGCGCGTCTCCTTCGCCTACGGCCTCGACACCGTGCCCACCGTCGTGCTGGCCGACGCGGAAGGGCGCGAGCGCCGCCGCTTCGTCGGCTTCGGGCGCGAGGACTGGCGCGCGCTCTTCGCCGAGCTGGCGGCGCTGACCGGCGTCGAGCCGCCCGCGCGCGACTGGGCTGCGTGGCCCGAATCGCGCCCCGGCTGCGGCTCCCGCTCGGTGGAGCCGGGCATCGCCGAACGGCTCGCCGCCGCCGCCGCGGACGGCCCCCTGCGCGCCCGCCGCATCGAGGTGGGCGCGGACGACGACATCCACGAGTTCCTCTTCGACCAGGGCCTCACCGACGGCCTGCCCGTGGTGCCGCCCACGCCGGAGCGCGTGCTGCGGATGCTGGAAGGCATCGCCCGCGACCCCCAGGACACGGTCGCCGTCATCCCCCCCGACCTCGCCCCCGCCACGGTCGAGAAGGTGGCCATCAACGCCGTCATGGCGGGCTGCCGCCCCGACCACCTGCCCGTCGTCGTGGCCGCCGTGGAGGCGTGCTGCACGGAGGAGTTCAACGCGCACGGCGTGTGGGCCACGACCATGGGCGCGGCCCCGGCGGTGGTCGTGAACGGCCCCATCCGCCACCGCGCCGGCATGAACATGGGGCTGGGCGCGCTGGGGCAGGGCAACCGCGCCAACGCCGCCATCGGGCGCGCCCTGCGGCTGGTCATGCGCAACGTCGGCGGCGCGCGCCCCGGCGGCACCGAGCGCTCCACGCTGGGCACGCCCATGAAGTACACGCTCGCCTTCGCCGAATGGGAGGAGCGCAGCCCCTGGGCGCCGATGCACGTGGAAAAGGGCTTCGCCCCCGACGCCGACGTGGTCACCGTCTTCCCCGCCACCAGCGGCCCGCAGCTGATCGTCGACCAGACGTCGCGCACGGCGCGCGCGCTCGCGGGCAGCCTCGGCCTGGGCATGGCCGCCGTGGGCCACGTGCGCATGCCCACCGGCCATGTGCTCCTCGTCGTCTGCCCCGAACACGCCGACACCCTCTCGCGCGACGGCTGGAGCAAGGAGCGCGTGCGCGAGCACGTCATGGAGGTGACGGCCATGCCCCTGCGCGAGCGCCTGGCCACGGCGGACGCGGGCGGCATGGAACCGTCCGCCTTCGGCCCCGACGGCCCCACGGAGGAGCAGCTCGGGCGGAGCTGGTCCAAGTTCCGCGCGCCGGAATTCATCCACGTGGCGGTGGCGGGCAGCGAGGCGGGCAAGTTCTCCGCCGTGCTGGGCGGCTGGGCCAGCGCCCCCGTCAGCCGCGAGATCGCAAACATCCCGTAACGCGCGCCGCTGGCGTGTGCGCCCGCCGCGCCCTACGCTGGAGGGGCGGACGCGCTGGCCGCGAGCCGCGAGGAGACGGCGATGGACGGCGCGATCGGCCCCGGCGGCGCGGGCATGAACCTGGAGCACATCAAGACGTGCGTGCGCTGCGGCCTGCGTTACGACTGGCGGCGCTCCTCCAGCGCCTCCCTCAAGATGACCTACTGCAGCCACCTCTGCGAGGCGGGCGACCTGGGCTTCACCATCGAGGCCCTGCTCCACGCCGAGCCCGAGCCCGAGGAAGCCGGGACCGCCGCCGGCTAGACATCCAGCGGCGTGTCGTCGCGGTTCGCCATGCACCGCATGGCTTCATCGACCTACGGCCGTTCGTGGCTGTAGCGCGGCACTTATTCTGCATCTTCAAGGATGGTCGCGATACTCTCGCTCAGCGTCGGATCCACTATGACTGCGGAATGGTTTGGGTACGACCCATCCTCACCCCAAAAGCCGTTGTGGATGCCCAGTACACGTCCGCACTCATCGACCACCGGACCGCCGCTGCTACCGGGGCCATGCTCATAGTTCGCAGCAATGCTAGTGGTGCCTCCATGCACCCTGACCATTCCAAGGATGTGCCCCCTCGACACTTTTGCAGTGCTCTCTTTGTGGCTACCGGGATAGCCGACGAAGGCCACAGGCAGGTTGATGGGCGTGGAGTTTCTGCGTTCCAGTGCGGGAAGTAAGTCTCTGTATTCATCGGATACCCGGAGTAATGCCACATCACTGATGCGCGAATAACCGACGACAGTGGCACTGACATTCAGAGTACTGTTATGGAGCCAGATCGATGAGGCTACGTCTTCCTCTTCCTCTCCGTCGATGGCGTGGTATACTGTGATGAAACGTCCTTCTCCGATGTGAAAAGCTCCTCCACTTCCCTGAGGGGAGCTGAGCTTGACCGTGGCGGCGATGACTGTCGGCAGTGATCGCTCGAATGAGCAGCCTGTTTCCACCGGGCGTGTGGCGACAACCATGTATGGCTTCCCGCTCTGTAGAAGCGTGAGCGTGTTCACGCCAGTTGGGGAGTCAGGGAACCAGGACAACCAGGCCTGCCGTGCGGCGTCCCACTGGTAGATGGCTGTGATGCTCTCCTGCCCGTCGCTGGGCGGATCGTCCTTGCCCTGCCAGACAACGAGATTCAGGCCGCGCACCAAGTCTTCACTCCATTCAGCATGAGCAGGTGCGGGCTTCGCGGAAACACCCGTGAAGGCGATGCAGACGATGCAGACGACGAAGATCTTCCATGCGACTTTCGGCATACCGTGGATATCATCCCCCTGCCGCCGGCTAGACCTCCAGCGGCGTGTCGTCGCGGTTCGCCCACTCGTACATGGAGCCGTCGTAGACGCGCACGTCCCCGTGCCCCAGCAGCGCCAGCGCGAAGGCCGTGTGCGCCGCGCGGATGCCCCCCTGACAGTAGGTGATGACGCGCGCCCCCTCCGTCACGCCCGCCCCGTCCAGCAGCGCCCGCATCTCCTCCGCGGGCAGGAAGCGCCGCGTGTCCGCCTGCTCCACGAGCCGCGTCCACTCCAGGTGGCGCGCGCCGGGCACGCGCCCCACGCGCCGGTTGCCGCGCGCGTTCGTCCCGTCCCACTCGCCGTCGCTGCGCACGTCGAGCACCGCGCACGCGGGCGAATCGTGCTCCGCCAGCAGGTCGTCCGCGCTCGCGTGGCGCGCCGGCACGGGGCGCGCCTCGAACGCGCGCGGCTGGATGCGCGTGGCGTGGAAGGTGACGGGCCGCCCCTCCGTGAGCCAGCGGTGCCAGCCCCCGTTCAGCACCTTCGCGCGCTCGTGCCCGTAGTAGGCCAGCGCCCACCAGAGGCGCGCGGCCACGAGCGCGTTGTTGTCGTCGTAGGCCACGACCGTCGTCCCCGCGTCCACGCCCAGCCCGCCCATGAGCGTCGCGAACTCGTCGGGCGGCATCACGAACATGCCCGCGCCGCCCTCGCGCGCGCCCGCCTCCTTGATGTAGGTGTGGGCGGGCAGGCGCACGGCGCCGGGGATGTGGGCGCGACGGTAGGCCTCCAGCGCGGCGCAATCGACGACGCGCACGGCGGGGTCGTCGAGGTGGTCGGCGAGCCAGTCGGGTTCGGCGAGCAGCTCCGGTCGGGCGTAGGGCATGGCGTCGCTCCGCGCGGGAATGCGGCGCATGATAGGCCGCGCGCCGCGGCGCGGCTATGGGAAATCGTGCGCCCGGCGCCGATCCCGCCGGTCATGTCCATCCGGGGAGGGGGAGGCCGGCCTTCGCGGCGAGGTTCGCGCGGCGCGAAGGCGCGTCAGCAGGCCGGCAGCTCGCCGTCGTCGTCGTCCCCGGCGACGGTGGCGTCGTCGCTCACGCGCCAGTCGCGGGCCGACGAGGCGGAAATGACGTAGACGCCGTCCGGCTGGAAGGTCGTGAGCGTGTTCACGCCGAGATCGTCGCCGCCGGGGAACCAGCTCAGCCAGCCCTGCGCGGCGGCGTCCCAGGCGTAGACCGCGGAGACGGCGGCGCCGCTCCCCAGCGCCTGGCCGATGGCGGCGTCGCCGTCGCCCCGCCAGGCGGTGAAGGTGAAGCCCCGCACGAGGCGCACGACGGACGGCGCCCGCCAGTCGTCGTTCACCTCCACGCGCCAGTCGCGGGCGGACGCGGCGGAAACGACGTAGACGCCGCCCGGCTCGAAGGCGGTGAGCGTGTTCACGCCGAGATCGTCGCCGCCGGGGAACCAGCTCAGCCAGCCCTGCGCGGCGGCGTCCCAGGCGTAGACCGCGGAGACGGCGGACGCGAGCGGACCCAGCGCCGCCGCGATGGGCCCGCCGTCGCCCGGCCACGCGATGAAGGTGAAGCCGCGCGCGAGGCGGATGTCCGCGGCCTCCGTCCCGGCCGCCCAGGCGAAGGTGATCTCGGCGGTGTACTCGCCGCTGGCGAAGGAGCGGTCCTCGAAGAGGTCGCCGGTGTCGTCGTCGAGCGAGAAGACGCAGGTGTTGGCGGGGTCGACCGGGAAGGAGCCGCTCCGGCCGCTCACGCTGGCCGCGTCCTCGCCGTCGATCACCGTGAGCGTGCAGGGCAGCGCCGCCCACAGCAGGAAGCGGAGGCTCTCGTCGGCGGCCAGCCGGAAGGTATCCGACAGGGACGTCCCGTCGTCCGCCGTGCAGGCGTAGCGGAAGCGGAAGGAGGCGTCGTCGGGCGCGGCGCCCGTGACGCGCGCGGTCGCGGCCAAGCCGATCGTCGGCCTGCCGCCGCCCGTACCGCCGCCTCCGCCACCACCGCCGCCGCCGCCGCCACCACCGCCGCCTCCGCTGGGCGGAGTCGGGGCGGGCGTGGGATCGCCGGCGGGAACGGGGACGAAGTGCGCCGTCACGGAGCGGTCCGCGCTCATCGTCACGGTGCAGGCGCCGGAACCGGTGCAGGCCCCCGACCAGCGGTCGAAGCGGTAGCCCGGGTCCGCCGTGGCCGTGACCGTGACCTCCGTGCCGTCGTTGTGCTCGCCCCCGCCGGAGACGCTCCCCCCGTCGGACGGCGAGGCGCTGGTCGTGAGCGTGTAGGTGGTCGTCGCGGCGAAGTGCGCCGTCACGGAGCGGTCCTGGTTCATGGTGACGGAGCAGGCCCCCGTGCCCGTGCAGGCCCCCGACCAGCGCTCGAAGGCGTACCCCGTGTTCGCCGTGGCCGTGACCGTGACCTCCGTGCCGTCGTTGTGCTCGCCGCCGCCGCTGACGCTCCCCCCGCCGGACGGCGAGGCGCTGGTCGTGAGCGTGTAGGTGGGAACGACGGCGAAGTGCGCCGTCACGGAGCGGTCCTGGCTCATCGTCACGGAGCACGCGCCCGTGCCCGTGCAATCGCCCGCCCAGCGGTCGAAGCGGTAGCCCGTGTTCGCCGTGGCCGTGACCGTGACGTCCGTCCCGTCGTCGTGCGTCCCGCTGCCGGTGACGCTCCCGCCTTCGGAGGGCGAGGCCGTGGTCGTGAGGGTGTAGGTGCGCGTGAACCGCGCCGTCACCGAGCGGTCGGCGCTCATCGTCACGGAGCAGGTTCCCGTGCCCGTGCAGGCGCCCGACCAGCTCGCGAAGCGGTAGCCCGTGTTCGCCGTGGCCGTGACCGCGACCTCCGTCCCGTCGTCGTGCACGCCCCCGGCGCTGACCGTCCCCCCGCCGGCGGGATCGACGCTGGTGGTGAGCGTGTAGCGCGCGACGAAGGTGGCGGTCACGGAGCGGTCCGCGTTCATCGTCACGGAGCACGCGCCCGTGCCCGTGCAGTCGCCCGACCAACTCACGAAGCGGTAGCCCGTGTTCGCCGTGGCCGTGACCGTGACGTCCGTCCCGGCGTCGTACGTACCCCCGCCGCTGACCGTTCCCCCCGCGGACGGATCGGCGCTGGCGGTGAGCGTCCAGGTGCGCGTGAACCGCGCCGTCACGGAGCGGTCGGCGCTCATCGTCACGGAACAGGTTCCCGTGCCCGTGCAATCGCCCGACCAGCGGTCGAAGCGGTAGCCCGTGTTCGCCGTGGCCGTGACCGTGACGTCCGTCCCGGAGTCGTGCGTCCCGCCGCCGCTGACGCTCCCCCCGCCCGAGGGCGAGGCGGTGGTCGTGAGCGTGTAGATGCGCGTGAAATTGGCGATGAAGAAGCGGTTGCGGTTCAGCGTGAAGGTGCACGACGCGGTGAGTCCGCAGCGGTCGCGGCCGGACCAGCGGTCGAAGCGGTAGCCCGCGTCCGGCGTGGCCGTGACCGTGACGCGCGTGCCGGCGTCGTACGTGCCCCCGCCGGAGACGTCCCCCCCGCCCCGGTTGAGGATGACGATGGTCCAGGTGCGGACGAAGTGCGCCGTCACGGAGCGCGCCGCGCTCATGGTCACGGTGCAGGCGCCCGTGCCCGTGCAGTCCCCCGACCAGCGGTCGAAGCGGTAGCCGCTGCGCGGGCTGGCCGTGACCGTGACTTCGCTCCCGGTGGCGTGCACGCCGCCGCCGCTGACGCTCCCCCCGCCCGACGGCGAGGCCGTGGCCGTGAGGGTGTAGGTGCGGACGAAGTGCGCCGTCACGGAGCGGTCGGCGCTCATGGTCACGGTGCAGGCGCCTGTGCCCGTGCAGTCCCCCGACCAGCGCGTGAAGCGGTAGCCCGTGTTCGCCGTGGCCGTGACCGTGACTTCGCTCCCGGAATCGTGCGCGCCGCCGCCGCTGACCGTGCCGCCGCCGGATGGCGAGGCGGTGGTCGTGAGCGTCCAGGTGCGGACGAAGTGCGCCGTCACGGAGCGGGCGGCGCTCATGGTCACGGAGCAGGTTCCCGAGCCCGTGCAGTCGCCCGACCAGCGGTCGAAGCGGTAGCCGCTGTTCGGCGTGGCCGTGACCGTGACGGCGGTCCCGGAATCGTGCGTGCCGCCGTCCGTGACCGTCCCCCCGCCGGACGGCGAGGCGCTCGTCGTGAGCTCGTAGGCGCGAACGAAGACGGCGACGACGAACTTGCTCCCGCTCATCACGACGGAGCAGACGCCCGAGCCCGTGCAGGCGCTGCTCCAGCGGCTGAAGCGGTAGCCGCTGTTCGCCGTGGCCGTGACCGTGACGATGTCCCCGCGGTTGTACATGCCGCCGCCGCTGATGGTCCCCGCGCCGGAGGGCGTGACGCCCGTCCTGAGGGTGTGGGTGGGGTGGCCGCTGGCGAAATTCGCGGTGACGGAGCGGTCGGCGGTCATGCTGACCGAACACGCGCCCGTGCCCGTGCAGGCGCCGCCCCAGCCGGTGAACCGGTAGCCGAGGCTGGCGGTGTAGCCGACGGGAACGCGGGTGCCGGGAGCGTACGCGCCCCCGCCCGTGACGGTCCCCCCGGCGGACGGCGAGGCGCTCGTGGTGAGCGTCCAGTGGGTGCGGACGAAGTGCGCCGTCACGTTGCGGGCGGTGTCCATCGTCACGGAACAGGTACTGGAGCCCGTGCAGTCGCCCGACCAGCGGTCGAAGCGGAAGTTGGCGCTCGCGGTGGCGGTGACGGTGATGGCGGTCCCGTGGTCGTACCTGCTGGTGACGGTTCCGTCGGCGGACGTGCTGGTGGAGGCGGGCGCCGGCGTGGCGCCGACCGTCCCCCCGCCGGACGGAGCGACGCGCCCGATGAACCTGCGGGTGCGCACGAAGTGGGCGGTGACGGAGCGGTCGGCGCTCATGGTCACGGTGCAGGTTCCAGAGCCCGTGCAGGCCCCCGACCAGCGGTCGAAGCGGTAGAGGTTGCCCGTCGGCGTGGCCGTGACGGTGACCTGGGTCCCGGAATTGTGCGTGCCGCCGCCCGTGACCGTCCCCGCGCCGGACGGCGCGGCGCTGGTCGTGAGCGTGTAGGTCACGACGGCGAAGTGCGCCGTCACGGAGCGGTTCTGGCTCATCGTCACGGAGCAGGTTCCCGAGCCGGTGCAGGCCCCCGACCAGCGGTCGAAGGTGTAGCCCGCGTTCGGCGTGGCCGTGACCGTGACGGCGGTCCCGGTGTTGTACGTGCCCCCGCCGCTGACCGTGCCGCCCTGGGACGGCGCGGCGGTGGTCGTGAGCGTGTAGGTGGTCACGGTGGTGAAGTGCGCCGTCACGGAGCGGTTGGCGTTCATCGTCACGGAGCAGGGGCCGGAGCCCGTGCAGGCCCCGGACCAGCGGTCGAAGGCGTAGCCGACGTTGGCCGTGGCGGTGACCGTGACGGCCGTCCCGGTGTCGTGCGTCCCGCCGCCGCTGAGGCTTCCCCCGCCTGAAGGCGAGGCGGTGGTCGTGAGGGTCCAGGTGCGCGTGAAGTGCGCCGTCACGGAGCGCGCCGCGCTCATGGTCACGGAGCAGGCGCCGGAGCCCGTGCAGGCCCCCGACCAGCGGTCGAAGCGGTAGCCCGTGTTCGCCGTGGCCGTGACCGTGACGTCGGTCCCGTCGTCGTACGTGCCGCCGCCGGAGACCGTACCGCCGCCGGATGGCGAGGCGCTCGCGGCAAGGGCGTAGCGGGCGATGAAGTGCGCCGTGACGGAGCGCGCCGCGCTCATGGTCACGGAGCAGGCGCCCGATCCCGTACAGGCGCCCGACCAGCGGTCGAAGCGGTAGCCGCTGTTCGCCGTGGCCGTGACCGTGACGTCCGTGCCGGTGAAGTACGTGCCCCCGCCCGTGACCGTGCCCCCGCCGGACGGATCGGCGGCGGCGGTCAAGGTGAAGACGGGGAGGAAGCGGGCCTGGAAGATGCGCGGCCCGTTCATCGTGAAGGTGCACGAGGACCCGGTCTGGGTGCGGTCGTAGCACGGGGAGCGGGGCCTGCCGCCCCAGATGTCGAAGCCGTAGCCGGGCTTCGGCGTGGCGGTGATGGTGACGCGCGTGCCGGCGGCGTACGTGCCCGCGCCCGTGACCGTCCCCCCGCGGGTGGGCTGGGCGCGCAGGTGGACGGTATAGGCGCGCGCGAAGTGCGCCGTGACGGAGCGGTCCCCGTTCATGGCCACCGTGCAGGTTCCCGCGCCCGTGCAGGCCCCCGACCAGCGGAGGAGGGCGTAGCCCGCCGCGGGCGTGGCCGTGACCGTGACGTTCGTGCCGGCGTCGTACGTGCCCCCGGCGCTGACGCTCCCCTGGCTGGACGGGGAGGCGCTCGTGGTGAGCGTGTAGCGGGCGACGACGAAGTGCGCCGTCACCGAGCGCGCCGCGCTCATGGTCACGGTGCAGGTTCCCGAGCCCGTGCAGTCGCCCGACCAGCGGTCGAAGACGTAGCCCGTGTTGGGCGTGGCCGTGACCGTGACCTTCGTCCCCTCGTCATACGTGCCGCCGCCGCTGACCGTGCCCCCGCCCGACGGCGAGGCGCTCACGGTCAGCGCGGGGCGCGCGACGAAGCGCGCCATGAAGAGGCGGTGGCCGTTCACCGTGAAGGTGCACGGCGAGGTCGTGCCGCAGCCACCCGTCCAGGCCTGGAAGCGGTAGCCGTTCGCCGGCGTGGCCGTGATGGTGACGCGGGCGCCGGCGGCGTACCTGCCGTTGGCGGCGGGCTCCGGCGTGATGCTCACGGTCCCCCCGCGGAGCGGCTGGCGCACGATGACGCGGTAGACGGCGCCGGTGGCGGTGCTGGCGAAGTGCGCCGTCACCGAGCGCTGCGCGTTCATGGTCACGGTGCAGGTACCGGAGCCGCTGCAGGCGCCGCTCCAGCGGTCGAAGCGGTAGCCGCTGTTGGGGCTGGCCGTGACCGTGACCTCGCTCCCGCTGTCGTGCGTGCCCCCGCCGGAGACGCTGCCCCCGGCGGAGGGGTTCGCGCCCGTGATGAGGGCGTAGGTGCGCACGAAGCCGGCGGTGACGGAGCGGTCCGCGCTCATGGCCAGGGAGCAGGCCCCCGAACCCGTGCAGTCGCCCGACCATCCGGTGAAGCGGTAGCCCTTGTTCGGCGTGGCCGTGACCGTGACGTTCGTCCCGAAATCGTACGTGCCGGCGCCCGTGACGCTCCCCCCGCCCGATGGCGAGGCGGTGACGGTGAGCGTGTGGCTGCGCACGAAGTACGCCGTCACGGTGCGGGCGGCGCTCATGGTCACGGAGCAGCTCCCCGAACCCGTGCAGTCGCCCTCCCAGCGGTCGAGGCGGTAGCCGGCGTTGGGCGTGGCCGTGACGGTGACGTTCGTCCCGGCGTCGTACGCGCCGCCGCCGGTGACCGTGCCGCCGCCGGATGGCGAGGCCGTGGCGGTGAGCGTATGGCGCGCGACGAAGACGGCGATGACGAGGCGGGTGCGCGTCATGCCCACGGAGCAGGCGCCCGAGCCGGAGCAGGCCCCGCCGGTCCAGTGGCTGAAGCGGTAGCCGCTGTTCGGCGTGGCCGTGACCGCGACGCTGGTCCCGCCGTTGTACCGGCCCCCGCCCGTGACCGTCCCCCCGGCGGCGGGCGTCGCGCGCGCGATGAGGTTGTAGGTGGGGCCGACCGCGAACGTCGCCGTCACCGCGCGGTCGCCGTTCATCGTGACCGTGCAGGCGCCCGTGCCCAGGCAGGCCCCCGACCACTCGACGAAGCGGTAGCCGAGGTTGGCCGTGGCCGTGACCGTCACTTCCGTCCCGCCGTCGTACGTCCCCCCGGCGGAGACGGTCCCGCCGCCAGCTGGCGAGACGCCCGTCGTGAGCGTATGGCGCGCGACGAAGTGCGCCGTCACGGAGCGGTCCGCGGTCATGGCCAGGGAGCAGGCGCCCGTGCCCGTGCAGTCCCCCGCCCAGCGGTCGAAGCGGTAACCCGTGTTCGGGCTGGCCGTGACCGTGACGTTCGTGCCCGTGTCGTACGTGCCGCCCCCGCTGACGCTCCCGCCCTCGGATGGCGAGGCGCTCGCGGTCAGGACGTAGGTGCGGACGAAGTGGGCGGTGACGGAGCGCGCGGCGCCCATGGTGATGATGCAGGCGCCCGTGCCCGTGCAGTCCCCCGACCAGCGGTCGAAGCGGTAGCCGTCGTTCGGACTGGCCGTGACGGGGAGGCGCGTGCCCGCGTCGTACGTGCCTCCGCCGCTGACCGTGCCGCCGCCGGATGGGGAGGCGGTGGCCGTGAGGGCGTGGACGCGCACGAAGACGGCCGCCACGGAGCGGTCCGCGCTCATCGCGACGCTACAGGTACCCGTGCCCGTGCAGTCGCCCGCCCAGCGCGCGAAGCGGTAGCCCGCGTTGGGCGTGGCCGTGACCGTGACGTCCGTCCCGTCGTCGTGCACGCCCCCGGCGCTGACCGTCCCCCCGCCGGCGGGATCGGCGCTGGTGGCGAGCGTGTAGCGGGCGACGAAGGTGGCGGTCACGGAGCGGTCCGCGCTCATGGTCACGGAGCACGCGCCCGTGCCCGTGCAGGCGCCCGACCAGCCGGAGAAGCGGTAGCCGCTGTTCGCCGTGGCCGTGACCGTGACGTTCGCCCCGGTGTCGTACGTACCCCCGCCGGTGACGGTCCCCCCCGCGGATGGATCGGCGCTGGCGGTGAGCGTGTAGCGGCGCACGAACTCCGCCGTCACGGAACGGGCGGCGCTCATGGTCACGGTGCAGGTTCCCGATCCCGTGCAGTCGCCCGACCAGCGGTCGAAGCGGTAGCCGCTGTTCGCCGTGGCCGTGACCGTGACCTTCGTCCCCTCGTCATACGTGCCCCCGCCGCTCACGCTCCCCCCGCCCGACGGCGAGGCGCTCGCGGTGAGCGCGTAGCGGGCGACGAAGCGCGCCATGAAGAGGCGGTTGCCGTTCACCGTGAAGGTGCACGGAGAGGTCACGCCGCAGCCGCCCGTCCAGGCCTGGAAGCGGTAGCCGCTCGCCGGCGTGGCCGTGATGGTGACGCGGGCGCCGGCGGCGTACCTGCCGTTGGCGGCGGGCTCCGGCGTGACGCTCACGGTCCCCCCGCGGAGCGGCTGGCGCACGATGACGCGGTAGACGGCGCCGGTAGCGGTGCTGGCGAAGTGCGCCGTCACCGAGCGCTGCGCGTTCATGGTCACGGTGCAGGTACCGGAGCCGCTGCAGGCGCCGCCCCAGCGGTCGAAGCGGTAGCCGCTGTTCGCCGTGGCCGTGACCGTGACCTCGCTCCCGCTGTCGTACGTGCCCCCGCCGGAGACGCTGCCCCCGGCGGAGGGGTTCGCGCCCGTGATGAGGGCGTAGGTGCGCACGAAGCGCGCCGTGACGGTGCGGTCCCGGATCATGTTGGCGATGCAGGCGCCCGCCGTGATCTCGCTACACTCCCCGGCCCAGCCCGTGAGACGGTAGCCGGTGTTGGGGGTGGCGGTGACGGTGGGCCGCGCGCCGGAGGCGTACGTGCCGCCGCCGCTGACGGTTCCCCCGGCGACGGGCGTCGCGCGCGCGATGAGGTTGTAGCCGCGCGCGAAGTGCGCCGTGACGGAGCGGGCCGCGTTCATCGTGACGGAGCAGGCGCCGGAGCCGGTGCAGGCCCCGGTCCAGTTGCTGAAGACATAGCCGCTGTTGGGCGTGGCGGTGACGGTGACGGCGGTTCCGGCGTCGTACGCGCCCCCGGCGCTGACGGTCCCCCCGCCCGCCGCCGAGACGCTCGTGGTGAGCGTATGGCGGGCGACGAAGACGGCCACGACGAGGCGCAGATGGTCCATCGTGACGGAGCAGGCGCCGGAGCCGGTGCAGGCCCCGGTCCAGTGGCTGAAGCGGTAGCCGCCGTTCGCCGTGGCCGTGACCGCGACCACGCTCCCGCGGTTGTACGTCCCCCCGCCGGTGACGCTCCCCCCGTCGGCGGGCTGCGCGCGCGCGATGAGTCTGCTGGTGGGAGCGGTGGCGAATTTCGCGGTCACGGAGCGGTCCGCGCTCATGGTCACGGAGCAGGCGCCGGAGCCGGAGCAGTCGCCCGACCATTCCACGAAGCGGTAGCCCAGGCCGGGGGTGGCCGTGACCGCGACCACGCTCCCGGCGTTGTACGCGCCGCCGCCGGTGACGGTTCCGCCGCCGACCGGGTCGGCGCTCGCGCTGAGGGTGTGGGTGGAGGCGACGGCGAAGTGGGCCGTGACGGCACGGGCCGCGGACATGGTCACGGTGCAGGCGCCCGTGCCCGTGCAGTCGCCCGACCAGCGCTCGAAGGCGTAGCCGAGGCTGGGGGTGGCCACGACGGTGACGGCGGCGCCGGAATTGTAGGCGCCGCTGGTGACGCTGCCCCCCTCGGATGGGTCGGCGCTCCCGGTCAGGGTGAAGGTGGGCACGAAGTGCGCCGTCACGGAGCGGGCCGCGGACATGGTCACGGAACAGGCGCCCGACCCCGTGCAATCGCCGGTCCAGTGGCTGAAGCCGTAACCGCTGTTGGGGCTGGCGGTGACCATGACCCGCGTCCCGGCGTCGTACGTGCCGCCGCCGCTCACGCTCCCGTGGCCGGATGGATCGGCGCTCGCGGTGAGGGTGTGGCGGGCGACGAAATGCGCCGTCACGGAGCGGTCCGCGGTCATGGCCACCGTGCAGGCGCCGGAGCCCGTGCAGGCCCCCGACCAGCGGTCGAAACGGTAGCCCGCGTTGGGGCTCGCGGTGACGGGGACGCTGGCCCAGGGGCCGACGGACCAGCTGACGCCGCCCCCCTCGGATGGGGATGCGGTCGTGGTGAGGACGGGGCTCGCGACGACGACGAAGTGGGCCGTGACGGAGCGGTTCTGGTTCATGTTGAGGTGACAGGTGCCCACCTGCGCCGCACCTGGCGGCAAGGACGGCGACGTCGCGCCATCGCCGGTGCAGTCGCCCGAGAAGCGGTCGAAGCGGTAGTTGTAGTTGGCGACGGCCGTGATGCTGACGCCGCCCCTGTTGTACGAGCCGGCGCCCGGGAGGCTCCCCGCGCCGGCGGGCTGGACGTTCGTGGTGAGGGTGAAGGGGCCGGGATCGGGCGTGGGGGTCGGCGTCTGGCCGAGCGCGGGCGCGTCGGCGACGAGCAGGAGCGTCGCTCCGATGAGCGCGAACAGCGCCAGCCTCAGCATGTATCCCGCCATCGCGTACATCCGTGCCATCCCACGGGGGGGGGGGGGTAAGACGGTGCCGCGCGCATGCGCCTGATCGTACACGATGCCGCGCGGCGCGCAACCGCGCGGGCCGCAGCGCGTGTTGCGGGGGGCGGGGATGGCGCGTACGATTCCCGGCATGGTCGCATTCGACACGCTCAAGGCGTCCCGGCGGCTGCGGGACGCGGGCTTCGCGGAGAAGCAGGCGGACGCGCTCGTCAACGCCTTCGCCGAGGACATCGGCGCGAACCTCGCCACGAAGGACGACCTCGCCCTCCTGCGGAAGGACATGGCTGGCGAGTTCGGCTCCGTCCGGAAGGAGATGGCCAGCGAGTTCGGCGCCGTGCGGCAGGAGATCAAGGCCCTCGAAAGCAGGATGACCAGCGAAAACGAGGCGCTCCGCAAGGAGATGGCGCTCCGTGATGAGCGCACGGCGGAGCGCATGGAGGCCATGGAGGAGCGCACGGGAGAGCGCATGAAGGCCATGGAGGAGCGCACGGCGGAGCGCATGGAGGCCATGGAGGAGCGCACGGGAGAGCGCATGAAGGCCATGGAGGAGCGCATGAACGCGCGGGAGGAGCGCCAGAATGCCAGGATTGATCGCCAGGCCACGCGCTTCACGCTGATCGTCGCGGGCTTCGCGGGCCTGATCCTCACGGCCATCGGCATCGCCACCGGCGTCCTCGCCACGCTCTAGCGTCCCGTTTGACGGCGCTTGCGCGTCGCGCGACGGCGTGTACGATCATGCGGACATGAAGGCGCCGAAGGGGCTCCGTCCGCCCGCTTGCCCGTCGCGCGATGGCGTGTACGATCATGCGCGGCATGGTGCGTTTTGCCCCCCCCCCCCCCCCGACGTAATGGCAGGAGTCACGCAATGGTGAGCTACATGATGAGGGCGGCGCTGCTCGCGCTGCTCGCTGGCGCGGCGGTGCTGTTCGCCGCCGACGGCCCCGCGCGCGCCCAGTTGAGCGGCATGGGGTTCCTCACCACGACCGCCTTCCCCGCCGCCGGGGGGACGCTCACCGGCCAGGGCACGTACGCCGTCGGGACCGTCGTCACGGTGACCGCGACGCCGAACGACGGCTACGCCTTCCGCACATGGACCGGGGCCTGCACGGGCACGGGCGCCTGCTCCGTCTACATAACCGAGGCTGGGCGGGAGGTCCGGGCGCATTTCACGGTTGTCCCGCCGGAGCCGCCCAACATGGATCCCTTCACCCTCACCACCAGCGTCGGCCCCGACGGGGGCGGCGATCTGCTGGTGCGCCGCTCGGACGACGTCGTCAGCCGCGTCGTCAGCACCAGCACGCACAATCCCGGCACCGAGGTCGTCATCACCGTCAGGGCCGACCGCGGCTGGGCCTTCTCCGCGTGGGGCACCGGCGGCGACAACGCCTCCTGCGGGACGGCCGAAACGTGCACCCTCACCATGAGCCAGGACCGCTCCGTCACCGCGAACTTCGTCCGCACCCACTACATCCTGACCGGCGTCGCGTCCCCGGTGGAGGGCGGCTCCGTGGGCGGGACCGGCCTGTTCTCCTCGACGCAAAGCCCCGCTCCCACCGCCACCGCCACCGTCCTCACCGCCACCGGCTACCGCTTCGGCAGCTGGTCGGGCGCCTGCACGGGCACGGGAACCTGCTCCGTCACGATGGACGCGGACAAGTCCGTCACCGCCAACTTCATCCGCACCCACACCCTCACCACGAGCGTCACGCCGGCCGGCGCCGGCGCCCTCAATCACGCCGGCGGCCCACAGGACGCCGGGACCGCCATCTCCCTCGCCGCCACGCCCAACCTCGGCTACCGCTTCCAGGAATGGACGAGCGACCTGGGGGGCTGTACGGGCTACGACGCCGGCGACTGCGACTTCACGATGACGACCGACATCGCCGTCATCGCCCACTTCGTCACCACGCCCATCCACACGCTCACCGTGCGGACCACGCCGGCCGCCGGGGGGAGCGTCAGCGGCAGCGGCGGCGTCGGCAGCCTGACGCCGAGCGCCACGGGCGCGTCCGGCTCCTACAACTGGGGGGACGTCGTCACGCTCACGCAGACGGCCAACCCGGGCTGGCGCTTCGACGGCTGGGGGGGCGCCTGCACGGGCACGGGGACGACCTGCTCCGTCAGCGTGACGACCAACCGCCTGGTCACGGCCCGTTTCGCGCGCGACCGCCTGCTCCTGCTCACGGGCGCGGAGCCCTTCGGCGGGGGGACCGTGAGCGAGGGCGGCGAGTACAACCGCAGGGCCGTGGTTCCCGTCACGGCCACGCCCAACCCGGGCTGGCGCTTCAGCCACTGGACCAGCGCCTGCACGGGCACGGGGACCTGCTCCATCACGATCGACGGCACGAGCCCGGTGCTGGTGGTGGCGCACTTCGCCTCCACCGCGTCCACCGTCACGCTCCGCACGCTGGCGCAGCCCGCCCGCTGGGGGACCGTCACCGAGGGCGGCGACTACGCGCCCGGCACGGCCGTCACCCTCACGGCCACGCCTGATCCCGGCTACCGCTTCGACGCCTGGACGGGGGGCGGCTGCCAGGGCGAAACGGCGCCCACCTGCACGCTGACGGTGAACTACCCGCTCCAGGTCATCGCCCGCTTCGTCGATCCGACCCCGCCCGCCCCCGCCAGCCCTCCGCTGGCGCCCGCGCCCGCGCCCGTCGACGCCCGGCCGGACGTGGGCGTGGAGGTGAGGCCCCGCGTCCGGGGCGTCGCCCCCGACGATCCGTCCTTCGGCTTCCGCTTCACCTGCACGGAGGCGGGGAGCTTCGCGCTGGCGCCCAACGAGGACCGCCGCTTCCCCATCAGCGCCGACGACTCCTGCACCCTCACGGTGACCGACGGCGCGGGCGCGGGCGGCGTGAGCGGCCGGATCAAGGAGTTCCCCTTCACGAGGGCGGACACCGCCATCTGCGCCTTCTCCCGCACGGGCGCGGGCGACCTCTTCACGGACCGCTCCTTCGTCGCGGGCGAGTACATCGCCGAGGTCACCTTCGACTACGAGGCCGAGGCCGAGACCGCGGGCCTCCCGCTGGCGGCCGGCGTCACCTTCATCGCGTGGCCGGGCGACGGCGTCGCCGTCGGCGAGGCGCTGGGCACGTTCGCGTCCGCCGTCCACTCCTGGGACGCCGACGGGCAGGGCTGGCTGAGCTGGTTCCCCGGGGGCGACGCGCTCGGCGTGAACACGCTCACGACTCTCCGGACGAACGGCATCTACGCCATTTCGCGCCGCGCCGCCTTCGACGGCTGGCGCGTGGCGGTGAGCGACGACCGCGAGGCGCCGTCCGTCCTCCGCCTCGCGCGGGGAACCACCTTCATCGAGTGGCGGGGCGACGCCGCCCCCGTCGTCGGCGCGCTGGGCGACCGCATCGCCGCCGTCGCCGCCGTCTACTCCTGGGACGCCGGCGAGCAGCGCTGGCTGAGCTGGTTCCCCGAGGGGGACGAGCTCGGCGTGAACACGCTCACCGCCTTCGAGCCGGGCGGCATCTACGCCATTTCGTCCGCGACCAGCTTCAACTGGCGCGTGCTCGCCGACGAGGTCGACGCCGACGAGCTGCCCGCCTGCTGAGGCCGATACGCCGACGCGAAGCCCTACGCGCGCGGCAGACCGAGGCCGCGCGTGGCGATGATGTTGCGCTGGATTTCGCTCGTGCCGCCCGCGATGGTGGCCGAGACGGAGGCCACGTAGCCCGCGCCCAGGCGCCCCTCGAGGGGGGCCGTCGCGCCGCCGTTCAGCTGGCCCGCCGTGCCCAGCATGCGCATGGCGGTGTGCGCGATGCGCTGCGACAGCTCGGTGCTGAACATCTTGGCGATGGAGGCCTCGGAGTTGGGGATCTCGCCCGCGGCCTGCATGCCGATCACGCGGTAGCTGAGCATCTTCGCGGCGGCGGCCTCGATCCAGCGCTCGGCCAGCTCCGCGCGCACGCCGTGCGGGTTGGAGACGGCGTCCGTGTGCGCGCGCCAGTGGTCGAGGTGGCGCTCGAGCGTCTGGCGGTGGGCCACGGCGCTGCCGATGGAGCTGCGCTCGAAGTCGAGCGTGGTGGCGCCCACGTACCAGCCGCGGTTCACCTCGCCGATCACGTTGCCGGCGGGCACGCGCACGTCCTCGAAGAAGACCTCGTTGAAGTTGTGCAGGTTGCCCATGTTCACGAGCGGGCGCACGGTGATGCCGGGCGTCTTCATGTCGAGCAGGAAGTAGCTGATGCCGCGGTGCTTGGGGGCGTCGGGGTCGGTGCGCGCGAGCAGGAACATCCAGTCCGAGTAGTGCGCGCCGGAGGTCCAGATCTTCTGGCCGTTGATCACGTAGTCGTCGCCGTCGCGGATGGCGCGGGTCTGCAGGGAGGCGAGGTCGGAGCCGGAGCCGGGCTCGCTGTAGCCTTGGCACCAGATGGCCTCGCCGCGCAACATGCGGCCGAGGTGCTCGGCCTGCTGCTCTTCGGTGCCGTGGGCGATGATGGTGGGGCCGAGCATGGAGACGCCGTTGCCGATGGCGCCGGGGGGCACGCGGGCCTCGGCGAACTCCTCGTTGAGGATGAACTGCTCCATGACGCCGAGCCCGGCGCCGCCGTAGCCGCGGGGCCAGGCGGGGGCGATCCAGCCGCGTTCGGCCAGCTTGGCCTGCCAGCGCTTGTACCAGGGTTCGTCGCGCGGGGGGCCTTCCTCGCCGCCCATCATGCCCTTGTCGGGGTCGTACTCGCGGGGGCGCTCGCGCTCGACGAAGGCGCGCACCTCGTCGCGCCAGACGGCCTGTTCGGGGGTATCCTGGAAGTCCATCGCGCAGCTCCGCGCCCGCCGTGGGGCGCGGGCATGATAGCAGGGCGCGGGCGGCGCGGGCGGTTGCTGCTAAATTGGTTTTGGTTAGCAGGAAATTGGCAACAACGCGCGGGCGCGCGTTCAGGACATCCGGCGCAGCGAGGGCTGCGTGACCAGCGCGAAGGTGGTGAAGCTGAAGAGGATGGCGCCGCAGATGGCCATCCACAGGGGCGCGCCCAGCCATGCCGCCATGTAGCCCGCCAGCAGGCCCCCCAGCGGCCCCAGCCCCTGGAAGGCGAGCGTGTGGATGCTGACCACGCGCCCCATCATCTCCGGCGCGGTGTTGGCCTGCACCAGCGTCTGGTTCAGGTTCATGAAGATGCCGCCGCCCATGCCGCCGATGAACATCACCGAGGCCGTGAGCGGGTACCAGGGGGAGAACCCCAGGGCCGGCAGGATCATGCCCGCCATCATGAGCGAGCCGATGAACCAGCCGCCCTTGTTCGGCAGGTCCGGCCTGGAGGCCAGCCCGAGCGAGCTGATCATCATGCCCGCGCCCATGAAGGCGAAGAGCAGCCCGGACTCGAAGGCCTCGCGCCCCAGCTGCTCCTTGGCGATCTGGGGCAGGAGCGTGCCGAAGGGGCCGATCATGAACACGCCCGTGCCCGTGAGCAGCAGGATGAGCGTGCGGATGCCGCGGTGGCCCCAGACGAAGCGCAGGCCCTCGACCAGCTCCAGCCGCGGGTTGCGGCGCTGCTCCGCCGTGCGCGCCATCGGCGCCCGCAGGGGCACGAGCGCCAGCGTGCCCACGAGCAGCACGATGCCCTGCGCGAGGAAGGCCCCGCCGATGCCCCACAGCTGGATGATGAGGCCGCCCAGCGCCGGCCCCAGGATCTGCGAGACGTTCATGGCCATGCTCATCATCACGACCGCGTTCAGCAGCCGCCCGCCCTCCAGCACGCTGGGCACGATGGCGTTGCGCACGGGCAGGCCCACGGCGATGGTCGCGCCCACGCCCGCGGCGAGGCCCAGCGCGATGACCGTCGTCATCGCGCCCGCGACGATGATCACGCCCGCCGCCAGCGTCACCGCCACCGCCGCCAGCTGGCTCACGAGCACGAGCAGGCGCCGGTTGACGCGATCGGCCAGCACGCCCGCGGGAATGGTGACGAAGAGCACGGGCGCCCCCAGCGCGAAGAAGACGGTCCCCGACCACGCCGAGCCCCTTCCCAGCCCGCCGATCTCCACGGCCTCGATCACCAGCCACACGAAGGTGAAGCGCTGCGTCGCCTGCACGAGCGCGAAGCTCATGGTGTTGATCCACAGGTAGGTGAAGGGGCGCGAGCGGAAGGCCGAGAAGGTTTCGAGCGTGGGCAGCCCGGGCCGGGCGCCGGGACGCGCGGGCGCGCTCATGCGCGCAGCCTACCCGTCCGCGCGGCGCGGCGATACGATGCGCGCGGAGACGCCGATGACGCGCACGCTCGCCGCCGTTCTGCTCGCGGCCATCGTTGGCGTCGCGCCCGCCGCCGTTCCCGTCGCGGGCGACGAGCCGCCTCTGTTCATTCCGGCCTGCGAGACCGTCCTGTCGCCCGCGCCCGGCTTCACGGAGCTCCAGTGGAGGATGCTGTGGGGGCTGGCGCCGGGGCTTGCCCCGTGCGTCGACTTCTCCCGAATCCCCATTGACCATCATTTCGACTATCCGGGGCCGCCACCGCCGTGCAACCTGTTCGAATACCTGGAGGGGACCGAAGTCGCCGTGCTCCTTTACTGCGACTGACGCGCGCCATCCTTGCCCCGCCGTCGCGTAGAATCGCGCCAGCCGCGCGCGAGGAGGTTCCCACATGGCGGGCAGGCTCGAGGGCAGGACCGCGATCGTCACCGGCGGCGCGAGCGGCATCGGACGCGCCAGCGCCGAGCTCTTCGCCGAGGAGGGCGCGAACGTCGTCGTGGCCGACCTGCGCGACGGCATGGAGACCGTCGCCGCCGTGCGCGCGCGCGGACGCGAGGCGCTCTTCATCGAGACCGACACGAGCGACGAGGCCGCCTGCGAGACGCTGGCGCGGGACGCCGAGGCGGCCTTCGGCGGCATCGACGTGCTGCTGGCGGCGGCGGGCATCAGCAACTGGCGCTACCTCGACCCCGAGGGCATCGCCCCCCACGCGGAGTCCGATCCCACCGCCACGCACCTCCTGAACGCGCCCGTCGAGGCCTGGCAGAAGGTGCTCGACGTGAACCTCACGGGCGTCATGCTCTCCGCCCGCGCCGTGGCGCGCCGCATGGTGGCGGCGGGCAACGGCGGGGCCATCGTCAACGTGGCCTCCATCATGGCGAAGGTGCCGCTGCAGGGCGTGGGCCCCTACTGCGTCTCGAAGGCGGGCGTGTGGATGCTGACGAAGGTGCTGGCGCTGGAGCTGGCCCCGCACGGCGTGCGCGTGAACGCCATCGGCCCCGGCTTCATCGAGACGCCCATGACGGCGGGCATCGACGAGGCCGACACGGGCGCGTGGGCCATGCGCCTCACGCCCATGCGCCGCATGGGCCGCCCCGCCGAGGTGGCGCGGACGGCGCTCTTCCTGGCCAGCGACGACGCCAGCTTCTACACGGGCGCGATGCTGCACCCGCACGGCGGCGTCTTCACCGACTGAGCGGGCGGCGCTCACCCTCCGCCGCGCAGGCGTCCGCCGCCGAGGCCCAGCGCGAGCGCGGCGGCGACGACCATGAGCGCGCCCGCCGCCACGAACGTCTCGTTCATCGTCTGGCGCACGACGGTGAGCAGCTGCGCCTCGGTGATGTCGAAGAGGTCGGCGGCGAAGAGGCTCGCGGCGCGCTCGTCGAAGCGCCCCAGCCCGCGCGAACTGAGGATGGCCACGCCCACGATCATGCCCAGCGTCTGCCAGAGCTGGAGCACGGCGGCGGCGGACGCGCGCCGCGCCTCCTCCACGCCCTCGATGACGGTCGCGTAGAGGGAGGCGTCGGCGAGCGTGAAGCCCAGCCCCGCCAGCCCCAGCGCGATCCAGAGCGAGGCCGGGCCCGGTTGGTCGGCCCAGGCGGCCATGGCGAAGAGCCCGGCGGCGGCGAGGGCGAATCCCAGCAGGGATACGAGGCGGTAGCCCGCCAGTGTGGCGAGGGCGCCTCCCGCCAGCCCGCCCACGGCCATGAACAGCACCATGCGCCCCAGCATCAGCCCTGGCCCCGCGCCCTCCAGCCCCCAGACGAGGTCGGCCAGCAGGGGCACGTTCACGAAGGCCGTGACCAGCGCCATGCCCTCCAGCAGGAAGACGGCGTTGGCGAGGGCCACGCGCGGGCGGCGGAACATGCGCACGTCCACGAGGGGCGCGGCCACGCGCAGCTGGCGCGCGACGAAGGCCGCCAGCAGCGCCGCCGCGCCCGCCGGCAGCAGCGCCGCCGCCCAGGGTTCGCGCAGCCGCTCGCCCGCGCCCGCCAGCGCGAAGGTGAGCGCCGTGAGCGCGCCCGCCAGCAGCAGCGCGCCGGGCCAGTCCACGCGCTCGCGGGGAGCGCGCGCCGCGTCGTCGCTGGCGCGGGCCAGCAGGACGAGCACGACCGCGAGCACGGGCAGGGCGAGGGCGATGTTCATCCAGAAGAGGCCGCGCCAGCCGAGCCAGACGCCGATGAGCGTGCCCCAGAGCGGCCCCGCCAGGCTGGAGGCGTCGTCGAGCGTGGAGATGGCGCCCAGCCCCAGCGCGCGCCGCGAGCGCGGCAGCCGTCGCGCGGCCACGGACAGCGCCACGGGCACGAGCGCGCCCCCGCCCATGGCCGTCACCGCGCGCGCCGCCGCCAGCAGGGGCAGGTTCGGCGCGAGCGCCACGAGCACGGAGCCGCCCATGAACACGAGCATCCCCGCCGTGAAGACGCGCCGCGCGCCGTACACGTCGGTCAGGCGGCCCATGAGCGGCAGCGCGACGGTGTAGCCGAGCAGGTAGCCGTTCAGGATCCAGGAGCTGCGTTCGAGCTCGTCCACGGCCACGCCCAGGTCGCCGAGCATGGCGGCCAGCACGGGGACCACGAAGGTCTGGTCGAAGCCCCCCACGAAGACGCCCAGCCCGAGCGCGATCACCAGCGGCCAGGCCGCCCGCGCCCCCGCCGCCGCGTTCGCCACCGTCAGGGCGGCTCAATGGCGACGGGGCGGTCGAAGCCGCTCAGCTCGATGCGCCGCACGAGGTCCGCGGGCTCGTCCGCCGCCAGCCGCCCCACGAGGCGCACGCGCCGCACGAGGAAGCGCCCGCGCTCGATCCAGACGGCGGCGCGCACCTCGTGGCCGGGCTCGCCGTCGCTCACGAAGGCGTCGAGCGCGCCCGAATCGAGCGTGCCCTCGACGCGCCAGACGTCGGCGCCCCCGACGCGCTCCGCGCCCGTCACCACGGGGTCGGCGACGGAGCGCACGGCGGCGTCGATGCCGGCGACGGGGTCGAAGGCGCGGGCCACGGGGTTGCCGTCCAGCGCGCGCCACTCCTCGCGGTTGAAGGGGTTGGTGATCCAGGAGTCGTCGCCCACGCCCACGAAATCGACCTCGACGCGGATGCGGCCCAGCTGGGGCGCGATGGCGCGCACGGCGGCGCGCATGCGGTCGGGCCGCGCCACGTCGCCCTCGGCGCGCTCCATCACGAGGTCGAAGACGATGGGCGCGCCGCCGCCCTCGAAGTCGTAGACGAAGTGGAAGCCGCGCACGTCGCGGAAGCGCTCCGCCGCCCGTTCGAGCAGCGAGCGCGCGTCCGGCGCGTCGTCCGCCGTGCCGCCGTCGTCCGCGCCCGCGCAGGCGGCCAGCAGCAGGCAGGCGAGCGCCGCCGCCCAGGCCCCCGTCCGCGTCCGCGCGCCCGCCATGGCGCGATTGTGCCGCCCGCGGGCGCGCTCCGCATCCCGCGCCGCCGCGATGGCGTAGGATGGGCGCACCACGGCAGGAGGCCAGCGCGCATGACCACCATCGCGGACCGCAGCGCCCCCAAGAGCGGCTACACGGTCGTCGGGAGCCGCCCCATCCGCCACGACGGCGTCGACAAGGTGACGGGCCGCGCGCGCTACGGCGCCGACGTGCGCCTGCCGGACGCGCTCCACGGCAAGATCCTGCGCAGCCCCCACGGCCACGCGCGCATCGTCTCCATCGACGCCAGCCGCGCGCGCGCCCTGCCCGGCGTGAAGGCCGTGGTCACCGGCGCGGACGTGCCCATCGTGCGGGACACGCTCATCGACTACGGCGAGACGATGGGCAACGCGCGCATGCTGGCGGAGAACTGCCTGGCGCGGGACAAGGTGCTCTACAAGGGGCACGCCGTGGCCGCCGTGGCCGCCGCCAACCCGCACGCGGCGGAGGAGGCGCTCGACCTGATCGAGGTCGAATACGAGCCCCTGCCCGTCGTCCTCACGGCGCTCGACGCCATGCGCGAGGACGCCCCCCTGCTGCACGAGGCCATGACCACGCGCTCCATCGCCGAACGCTGGACGCGCGGCGACGACACGGGCGTGCACAGCAACGTCGCCAGCCACCTGCAGTTCCGGCGCGGCGAGCTGGAGGAGGGCTTCGCGGCGGCGGACGCGATCGTCGAGCGCGAGTTCACCACCAGCACCGTGCACCAGGGCTACATCGAGCCGCACACCTCCACCGCGCGCTGGGCGCCGGACGGGCACGTGACCATCTGGACGAGCACGCAGGGGGCCTTCGGCATCCGCGGGCAGGCGGCCGCCATCCTCGGCGTGCCCGAGGGCCGCGTGACCGTCATCCCCATGGAGATCGGCGGCGGTTTCGGCGCGAAGACCTACGTGCACGTCGATCCGGTGGCGGCCCTGCTTTCGCGCGAAAGCGGGCGGCCCGTGCAGGTGACGATGAGCCGCACGGAGGTGTTCGAGGCATCGGGGCCCACCTCCGCCACGGTCATCCGCGCCCGCATCGGGGCCACGAGGGACGGCGTCATCACCGCCGCGAAGCTGTGGATGGCCTACGAGGCGGGGGCCTTCCCGGGCTCGCCCGTGGGCGCCGGGGCCATGACCGCCCTCGCCCCCTACGACGTCGAGCACCTGCTCGTGGACGGCTACGACGTGGTCGTGAACAAGCCGAAGGTGGGGGCCTACCGCGCGCCGGGCTCGCCGCAGGCGGCCTTCGCCGTGGAGAGCGTGATCGACGAGCTCGCCGCGGAGATCGGCATGGAGCGCATGGAGTTCCGCCTGCGCAACGCCACGCGCGAGGGCGACCGCATGCCCAGCGGCGTGCCCTTCCCCGCCATCGGCTGCGTGGAGGTGGAGGAGGCCATCGTCAACCATCCCCACTACTCCGCCCCCATTGAGGGGCCCAACCGCGGGCGCGGCGTGGCCATGGGCTTCTGGTTCAACGGCGGCAACCAGTCCTCCGCCACCGTCACCGTGAACGCCGACGGCACCATCGCCCTCGTCACCGGCTCCGTGGACATCGGCGGCATGCGCGCCGCCCTCGCCATGCAGGCGGCGGAGGCGCTGGGCCTGCGCGCCGAGGACGTGCAGCCCACCGTGGGCGACACCGACTCCGTGGGCTGGACGGGCGTGACCGGCGGCAGCCGCACCGCCTTCTCCACCGGCATCGCCGTCATCGCCGCCGCCGAGGACGTGAAGGGCGAGATGACGCGCCGCGCCGCCATCCTGCTGGAGGCGGAGCCGGAGGACGTGGCCTTCGCCGACGGGACCTTCTCCGCCGGCGGCGAGTCCGTCTCCTGGAAGGAGGTGGCGCGCCAGCAGCTGCGCACGGGCGGCCCCATCAGCGCCTCCGCCAGCTCCAACCCCACGCGCGTGGGCCCCGCCTTCGCCGGCAACATCGTGGACGTGGAGGTGGACCCGGAGACGGGCAAGGTCGACATCCTGCGCTTCACCGTCATCCAGGACGCGGGCACGGCCATCCATCCCTCCTACGTGGAGGGGCAGATGCAGGGCGGGGCCGTGCAGGGCATCGGCTGGGCGCTGAACGAGGAGTACGTGTGGGGCGAGGACGGGGCCATGGCCAACCCCAGCTTCCTCGACTACCGCATGCCCACCAGCCTCGACCTGCCCATGATCGACACGCAGATCGTGGAGGTGCCCAATCCGGGCCATCCCTACGGCATCCGCGGCGTGGGCGAGGTGCCCATCGTGCCCCCCATGGCGGCCATCGCCAACGCCGTGCGCGACGCCACCGGCGTGCGCATGACGCACCTGCCCATGTCGCCCGCCAACGTGCTCGAGGCGCTGGGGGCGGTGCCGCCGGAGGGCTAGCGGGCGCGCGCGTGGCCACCGTCTTCATCCCGTCGCTCCTCGAGGGGCTCACCGGGGGCGAGCGTTCCGTCGCCGTCCCCGGCCGCACCCTGCGCCAGGTGATCGACGCCCTCGACGCCCGCTTCCCCGGCATGAAGGCGCGCCTGCTCGACGAGGACGGGCGCCTCATCCCCGAGATCATGGCGGCCATCGACGGCGAGACGAACCACCTCGGCCTGCTCCAGCCCGTGGGCGAGGACGCGGAGATCCAGTTCGTGCCCGCCATCGGCGGCGGCTGAGGAGCCGCCCCGCCGCGCCGCGCGGCCCGCTAGAATGCGCGCCGCACGGAGGAGGGAACGCCATGCCCGTGGGACCGAACGACATCGAGACCGGCCGCAAGCTCTTCGAGGAGGGCGGCTGGAGCAGCGGCGACCCCTACGGCCCCGACGAGTGGTTCGCCGACGACGGCGTCATGCGCGACATCGTCAACCACGACGGCGCCATGCGCGGCAAGGAGGAGATCCGCCACTTCTGGGCCAGGCGCAAGGTGGGCATCACGCTGCGCGTGCCCGTCGAGGAGGTGTACGTCGCCGAGGGCCACCGCGGCATCGCCATCCTCTGGATGGCCTACAGCCAGGTCATGGACGAGAACGACGAGAACTACGGGCGCTGGCGCACCTTCGAGGGCATGTCGCGCCTCGAATTCAACGACGAGGGCAAGGTCACCCTCGAGGTGGACTACCACCACGGCTACCAGGGCGTGACCGACAGCTGGGTGGCCCACTGGAACGCGCGCCGCGCCATGTCGTGGGAGGAGCTGGGCGCCATCACCGGCGCCTGAGGCGATGGGCAGGCTGGACGGCAGGGCCGCCTTCGTCACGGGCGCGGCGCGCCATCGCGGCATCGGGCGCGCCATCGCCCTGCGCCTCGCGCGCGACGGCGCCGACGTGGCCGTCACCGGACGCCCGCGCGATCCCGCCTCCTTCCCCGCGCACGAGCGCGAGCGCGGCTGGAAGGGCGTCGCCAGCGTGGCCGACGAGGTGCGCGCGCTGGGCCGTCGCGCCCTCGCCCTCGACTGCGACGTGACCGACGCCGACTCCGTGGGCCGCGCCGTGGACGCCGCGGTGGCCGAATTCGGCAGGATCGACATCCTCGTGAACAACGCCGCCCTGCCCAGCGATGCCGGGGCCGCGCCCATCCTCGACATGACCGACGAGAACTGGTTCGGCACGGTGGACGTGAACCTGCACGGCCTCTACCGCGTCATCCGCGCAGTGGGGCGCGAGATGGTGAAGGCGGGCGGCGGCGCCATCGTCAACATCTCCTCCACGGCGGGGCGCATCGGCATCCCCGACTACGGCGCCTACTGCGCCACCAAGTGGGCCATGCACGGCCTCACGCAGCAGCTCGCGCTCGAACTGGCCAGACACGGCATCCGCGTGAACGTCGTCTGTCCCGGCTCCACGGACACGGACATGATGGACGGCACCTTCGGGCGCTACGACGAGGTCGCGGGGCGCGAGCCCGGGACGTCGAAGGCCGCCATCCGCCGCGCCCTGCTCATGGGCCGCCAGGCCACCGTCGAGGAGCAGGCCGCCGCCGTCGCCTTCCTCGCCTCCGACGACGCCTCCTACATGACCGGGCAGGCGCTCAACGTCGACGGCGGCTCCCGCATGGACTGACGCCGAAGGAGGCCCCGCATGAAGCTCCGCTACGTGAAGACCCTCGACGAGGTGCGCCGCCTGCGGGCGCTCTACGCCGCGCCCGCCTTCGAGCGCTTCCGCGGCCTCTCCGCCGTCTTCCGCACGGATCCGGAGGTGATCGCGGCGCTCCTGCCGCCGCCGCTCGAACCGGCGGACGAGCCCATCGCCTCCGCCGGCGTCTCCTGGATCGGGCGCAGCAACACGCTCCAGCCCTTCGGCGCGGGCGGCCTCAACGTGCGCTGCCGCTACGGCGACGTCGTGGGCGACTACCCCGTCACCATGCCCATGTCCACGGACAGCGCCGTCGTCTTCGGGCGCGAGCTCTACGGCGAGCCGAAGAAAGTGGCGGACATCCGCGTGCGCCGCGACGGCGACGAGATCACGGGCACGATCGAGCGATACGGCGTGGCCTACATCGAGATTCGCGGGCGCGCCGTGGAGCGGCTGCGGGCGGGCCCGTCGCGCGAGACCTCGCGCTTCTACTTCAAGTTCATGCCCGCGCCCGACGGCTGCGGCTTCGACAACGACCCCGTGCTCGTGCGCGTGCGGCACACGGGGAGCACGCGCCTCGTCGAGCGCCTCGAGGGCGAGCTGCTGCTGCGGGAAGCGCCCCACGATCCCGTCGCCGACGTGCCCGTGCGCGAGCTGCTCGGCCTCACCTACAGCGAGGGCGACACCTATACCCGCGGCGAAATCCTCGCGCGCGTGCCCGGCGAATCGTTCCTGCCCTACATGTTCGGCAAGATCGACGACCTCGAACTGCTGGCCGGAGAGGCCGCGGACTGATGCGTTTCGGCGTCGTCGCCACGGGCGCGGGCGCCCTCGACAGGCGCCTGGCCGAGCTGGACGCGCTCCGCTTCGACGCCCTCTACGTCGTCGATCACCCCTCCTTCGAGCAGCCCGACGCCTGGAGCTGGCTCGCCTGGGCGGCGGGACGCACGAAGCGCCTGCGGCTGGGCACGCACGTCACGGGCATGCCCTTCCACCATCCTTTCCGCTTGGCCAAGCAGGTGGCCACCGTGGACCGCCTCTCCGGCGGGCGCGCCGTGCTCGGCATCGGCACGGGCTACGAGCACGCCGACTTCGCCCCCTATGGCTTCGCGATGCCGGACTTCCGCGGGCGCGTGCGCCAGCTCGGCGAGGGCATCCGCGTGCTCAGGGCGCTCTGGACGGAAGAGGCGGCGGAGTTCGCGGGCGAGCACTACCGCCTCGAGGGGGGCGCGTCCTTCCTGCCCAAGCCCGTGCAGCGGCCCCATCCGCCCATCGTCGTGGGGCTGAACCGCGATGGCGTCCTGCTGCGGCTGGCGGCGCGCGAGGCGGACGGCCTCAACACCTGGCAGCTCGGCCCCGCGCAGGTGGCCGCGCTGGCCGAACGCGCCCGCGAGGCGCTCGCCGATGCGGGCCGCGATCCCGACGCCTTCGCCATCACCGCCGACGTCATCCTCGCGCGCGGCCGCACGCGCGCCGCGGCGGACGAGCTCGCGGGCGGCATCGCGATCATGGCGCGCGGCTGGGGACGCGCGGAGACGGCCACGCGCTGGGACTATCGCGGCGTCCTCCACGGCGACGCCGACCACATGCGCGAACAGGTCGCCGCCTTCGCCGCCGCGGGCGTCTCCGAGCTGGCCGTCTCCTCCTCCGACTTCGACGACCTCGCCTGGTTCAGCGAGGAGGTCGCCGCGCCCGCCTCCGGCGGGGCGTAGGCTGCGGCCGTGAGCGTCCCCCTGCCCCTCGACGGCGTGCGCGTGGTGGACCTCACGGGCGTGTGGGCGGGCTCCTTCTCGACGGCGCTGCTGGCCGACCTCGGCGCGGAGGTGCTGAAGGCCGAGAACCAGTACGTGTGGCAGCCGCTCACGCGCGGGCCGCGGGCGCGTCCCACGCCCGAGGAGGCGCGCGCCTGGCCGGCGTCGACGTCCTTCCCCGACGACGATCCGGGGCCGCGCCCGTGGAACTGCTGCTCGCTGTTCGTGGGCATGTTCCGCAACAAGCGCAGCTTCACGGTGGACCTGCGCCGCGCCGAGGGGCGGGCCATCCTCGGGCGCGTGGTGGCGCGCTCCGACGTGGTGATCGAGAACAGCGCCGTGGGCACGATGGAGAAGCTGGGCGTCACCTGGGAGTGGCTGCGGGAGCGGCGCGCGGACGTCATCTTCGTGCGCGCGTCCGGCTACGGGCTCACGGGCGACTACGCGGACGCGCGCACGCTGGGGGCGCACCTGGAGGGGGTGATGGGGCACCAGCTGCTGCGCGGCTACGCGGACGCGCCGCCGGACGCCAAGTCCGCCATCTTCTCCGCCGACTACACGAGCGGGGCGCAGATCGCGCTGGCCGTGCTCATGGCGCTCTGGCACCGGCGCAACACGGGCCGCGGGCAGCTCATCGAGCTGGCGCAGGCGGAGAACGCCGCCGCCATGTTCGCGCAGGCCTACCTCGATTACAGCCTCAACGGCGAGGTGGAGCGCGCCGCCGGCAACCGCTCCATCCACGGCCACGCGCCCTGCGGCGTCTACCCCTGCCGCCCGGACGGAGACGGCGGCCCCGGCGACGACCGCTGGATCGCCATCTCCGTGACGGACGACGGCGAGTGGGCGGCGCTGCGGTCGGCGATGGGCGACCCCGACTGGGCCGCCGACGCGGCGCTGGCCAGCGCGTCGGGCCGCTTCGCGCGCCACGACGCCATCGACGCGCACATTGGGGAGTGGACGCGCGGGTTCGACGACGAGGCGCTCTTCCACCGCCTGCAGGGGGCGGGCGTGCCCGCGGCGCCCGTGCTGCCCGGCTGGCGTGTGCTCGGCGACGCGCACGTGCGCGCCCGCGGCCTCTACGAGGAGTGCGACCTGCCCGACGGCAGGGGGCGCTACGCCTGTCCGGGGCCGCTCTACGCCCTGCCCGCGTGCGAGGGCGGCATCCGGCGCGCGCCCGTGGCCATGGGCCAGGACAACGAATACGTGTACCGCGAGCTGCTGGGCGTCTCCGGCGAGGAGTACGCACGGCTGGCGGCGGAGGGCCACGTCGCCGACGGGTTCCACGAATCCATCCCGTGACGCGCGCTCCGACCGCATCGCGCCCGCGAACCGTCGCGGATGCCTGACCCGCTGGGGGCCGACCGCGCGTGGCTGGCGGACCGGCGCGGCGCGCTGGCCAGCTGCCTCGCGGAGGCGCTGGGGACCTTCGCGCTGGTGTTCGCGGGCGCGGGCGCGATGGCGGTGGACGCGGCCAGCGGCGGCGCGGTCACGGGCGTGGGCGTGGGCCTCGCCTTCGGCCTCGCGGTGACGGCCGTCATCCTCGCCCTCGGCCACGTCTCCGGCGCGCACGTCAACCCCGCCGTCACCGTCGCCTTCCTCGTCACGGGGCGCATCGGCGCGGCGCGCGCGCTCGCCTACGCGGCGTCGCAGCTGGCGGGCGGAGCGCTCGCGGGGCTGGCCATCGCGGCCATCGTCGGGGAGGCGGGCGACGCCGGGGCCACGGTCCCGCGCATCGGCGGCGTGGACGCGGCCCTGCTCTCCGAGATCGCGCTCACCTTCTTCCTCGCGCTCATCGTCTTCGGCGTGGCCACGGACGAGCGCGCGCAGGGGGCGTTCGCGGGCGTGGCCGTCGGCGCCTGGGTGGGGCTCGCCGCCATCGGCTGGGGGCCGATCGCCAACGCCTCCATGAATCCCGCGCGCTCGTTCGGCCCAGCCCTCGCGAGCGGCGAATGGACCGCGCACTGGGTCTACTGGGTCGGGCCCATCGTGGGGGCCGTGCTGGGGGCGCTCGCCTACGCCCTGTTGCGCGCGCGGCCCGCGCGCGATCCGTGACGCGCGGCGCGGGGGCGCATGGCGGGCTATCCTGTGCGCGCGATGACGGCGGCCGAGCGCTACCGCGAGCTGGTCGATGCGGTCGACGCGCAGCGGCGCGAGCTGGGGCTGGACGCGCTCGATTCGGCCCGCTGGAGCCGCAACGCTCCCTCCTACCGCTTCGACCCGCGCCGTCCGCTCGATCCGAACCTCGCGCGGCTGGCCGGGTTCGTGCGCGCGGACGACCACGTGATCGACGTGGGCGGCGGCGCGGGACGCATCGGGCTGCCGCTGGCCTTGCGCTGCCGCGCGCTCACGAACGTCGAGCCCGCGCCCGGCATGGGCGAGGCCTTCCTCGAGCTGATGCGGGAGGCGGGCATCGGCAACGCCGCGCTCGCGCCCGAAGCCTGGCTCGACGCGGAGGTCGAGGGCGACGTCGCCGTCAGCGTCGACGTCGTCTACTTCGTGCGCGAGATCGAGGCGTTCCTGCATAAACTCGACCGCGCCGCCGCGCGCCGCGCCGTCGTCCACGTGTGGAGTCCGACGCCGCCCGCGCGCAACGCCCGCCTCTTCGAGGCCGCCTTCGGGGTGGAGCAGGCGTGCGGGCCCGGCCACCGCGAGCTGCTGGTCGTGCTGTGGGACATGGGGCTGCTGCCGGAGGTGCTCCTCCTGCCGGAGCCGTTCGACTGGCCCGAACGCGGTCCCCTGCCCGCGACCGCGGACGAGGCGGTCGCCTTCGCGCTGGCCGAGGCGGAGGCGGAGGACGCGCCGGGCGCGGAGGAGCGTATCGTCGCGCGCCTCGACGAGCTGTTCGCGCGCGATGCGGACGGGCGCTGGCGTCCGGCGTGGCGCCCGACGCTGCGGGGGCTGCTGATCACGTGGGAGACGGCGCGCTGACGTTCCCCCGCCCCGACCGCTTCGCGCTGCTCGTGCTCGGCATCGCCCTGCTGGGCGTGGCGCTCGCGTTGCTGCGGGAGGCCGTTCACGGCGGCGTCTTCCACGGCGACGCCGTCAACTACATCGGCGTGGCGCGGCGGCTGGCGGACGGGGACGGGTTCGCGGGCTTCCTCGACCGGAGCTACGTGTCGTTCCCGCCGCTCTTTCCGATGCTGCTGGCGGCGGCGGGCTTCTTCGTCGTCGATCCCCACGCGGTGGCGGGGCCGCTCAACGCCGCCTGTCTCGGCCTGACCGTCGTCGCGCTCGGCTGGTGGCTGCGCTGGTGCGGCGTGGCGCGCCCGTTCGTCGCGCTGGGCTGTCTGGCCGCGGCCCTCGCCATCCCGCTGGCCAACATCTCCGCGCTCGCCATGTCCGAGCCGCTCTTCATCCTGCTCACGCTGCTCGCGCTCATGCTCACGGCGGTGCACCTGAACGGCGGCGGGCGAGCGGCGTTCGCGTGGGCGGCGCTGTTCGCGGCTCTCGCCTGCCTCGCGCGCTTCATGGGCGTCGCACTGGCGCTGGCCGTCGCGCCGCTGCTCCTGTTCCGGCGCGACGCCCCCCTGCCGGAGCGCGTGCGGCGCGTGGCCGTCTGGGCGGCGCTGGCGGCGATTCCCCTTGCGCTCTGGATGCTGCGCAATCTCTCGCTCACGGGGAGCCTCGGGGGCGCGCGTTCGCCCTCGGGCCTGTCCGCGAGCCAGATTCGGGACGGCATGATCGACGTCGCCGCGGACTGGATCTTCCTCGTCCCGCCGTCGGGGGGGACGCCCGGCGCCATGACGGAGGCGGCGGCGCTCGCGCTGCTGGCGGCCGGTGCGCTCGCGGTCGCGGCGGCGGGCTGGCGCGTGGCGGAAAGCGGGCGGGCGCGCGCGAGCCTGGTGACGGCGAGCGTCTTCGTGGCCGTGTTCACCGCCTGCTACCTCTTCACGCTGGCGACCCTGTCCGGGACGGACAGCTTCTCGCGGCAGCTGCTCCCCTGCATCGTTCCCGCGATCTTCCTGCTGACGCTGGCGGCGGACCGGCTCTGGCGGCGCGGGGCGCACGCGCTTCCGGTCCGCGCCGCCGCCATCGCCGTCGCGGGCGCGCTCGCGCTCTGGACGCTGGGGAACGCGGGGCTCACCGCGCACGCCATCGCGCGGGACGACCTCGTCGCGCTGCTGCCCGACTGGAGCGCGGACTGGCGGGGCGATTTCCCCACGGTGGAATGGTTCGGCGAGCCGCGGGGCGCGGAGTTCCTCTCCAACCGTCACGACCTGCTGTACATCGCCCTCGGCCCCGCGAACCGCTACCAGCGCCTGCCGGAGGCGCGCGACCGCGTGGAGCGGGCGCTCGACGGCGCACGGCCCGGCGCCTGGGTCGTCTGGTTCCGCGACTGGCCCGCGAACGCCAACTACGGCTACGGCCCCGCCGAACTGCAGGCGTCGTCCGCGCTGGATGCGGTGGCGGAGCTCCCCGACGGCGTCATCCTGCGCGTGCGCTGAGTTGCGTCGCGGGGGCGAGGCCTGTAGCCTGTGCGCGTTCATGTGGGAACGGCTCCGGGGGCTGCGGTGGCCCAGGGAATCGACGCTGTACTATGTCGCATGCGTGGTTCTGGTCGTTGCCGCTGCCGTGCCGCGGTTCTATGCCCTTCCTTCCGATGGTCTCCGTGCTGATGAAGCGATTGCATCTCTCAATGCACAAGGGTCGTTCGGGGAGCTCATCGAGAACACGCGTACCCAGAATTCGTCGCCGATCCTCTGGCCGATTGGCCTGTGGCTCATCCAGAAGATTGAAGTATCCCGTCTCAGCATCCGGCTGGCGCCGGCGGTGGCGAGCACGCTCACGGTGGCCGCGCTCGTGGTGTTGCTCCCCCTGGCCGGGGTCAGACGGTCGGTGGCCTTCCCCGCTGGTGTTCTCATGGCGGTGTCCGTGGCCGCGATTCATGAGGCACGGGATGTGCGGGAGTATTCGATAGACGCGCTGCTGGTGGTGATCATGCTAGCCGGGGCGCTGTGGTACCTGAAAGGGGAAAAGCGATGGCTGCTACCAGTAACGCTGTTTGTCGGTCCGCTTCTGCAATATGGCTTGGTGTTGCTCGGCGTGGCGATGGTGCTGATGATCGTCATGAAGCGGGGCCTCGATACAGGCTGGGGAAGGGGGAAGTGGATGGCTGGGATTAGGGATACGGTCTCGTTCTCGATAGCGCCGGTGTTGGCGCTGTCGGCGGGGAGCGTTACGGCATGGTTCAGCACTCTGCAGTACCATACTGATGGATGGAGGGCTGGATGGGCGCGTGATGGTTATCTTCAGGATGATTACTATCAGGGAAGATTGACAAACGTGGGAGAAATTGTTCAATTCAGCTACGATAAATTCAGAGAAATTCTTGGATACCATGTTGAAATCATTCCATTTTTTGCCCTGATTGGATTCAGTATTGCCCTTTTCGCTCTTGGCAAGCATATTAGAAGAAGAAGCGAACTCACAATCCTGTTCCTGATCAGTATGGTTATTGCATTGAGTGCCGCGATATTTCAGGAATACCCCATTGGCGCCAACCGACATTCCACCTTATGGGGACCAGTCATCATAGTGGCATTTTCCCAGTGTATCCCGGTAGCTTCGGAATTGCTTACCAATCTAACTGGTTCCTTGAAAATTTCCATCAGGGCTATAATATGTTCTGGATCAGTGCTTGTCATAGGATTCATTGGCGTACTTTCTATCACGAATGAAGATGGATTATTTTCGGAACCCCTGTCATTTGAAGTTGCCATCGCCAGTGTCGAAGAATGGCGAGAAGAAGGGGATATCATTTTCTGGACAGAAGGAGAACCGGGTCCTTTCATAGGAGGGATGCCTTTTATAAAAATACACTACGGAGGAGATATCCCGAAATACTACAGAGTGTGCAACAAGAAATCATGTCTGGATGACCTGCTCGATTTACGAGAAAGCAGGCGTCTTTGGATCGCATTCTTTAATGCAGAAGTGAATGATATCGTTTTGCTTGAAAAACTTGCTAATATTCAAGGAAATACCAACATCCTTTATGACGCAAAAGTGACCGGGGATATTACACTCTATTTGGTGCATGATTCCCAAGTGTTAATCGATCTTTATCACAATACAGCAGAAACATTTCCCGAGATACTGGATCATTTAGGATATCCCACTCTGGAGAGAAAGGAATACGAAGTGTATCGCTCCGACGATTCGCTTCTCTATGTTACCGACAACTGCGAAGAAACACGCCCTACCTTCTTTGTTCACATCTTTCCCTCCACCATCGACGATCTTCCCTTGGAATCGCAGGGAGCGAAGTTTGAGAATCAAAGCTTCTTTTTCTCGGAAAATTCTGTCAATCTTGAAGGGACGTGTGTTGCTCTTCATCCACTGCCTCGGTATCCCTTTTCCCGGATTGTGACAGGACAATTCTCAGGTGATGACAGAATTTGGTATGGTGCCATCGATTTTGCCAGAGAACGTAGATCCACAGAGATCAGCAGGGATTTCCTGGACACACTGGGCCTCCCGGTTCTGAGCAATTCCGGATGGGATGTGTACCTTTCGGATCAAGACATTATCTATGTTTCTGATGACACCTGCGAATTCTCCGTGGATACCCATCCCTTTTTCCTCCATATCCATCCTGTCGATAGAGAAGATCTTCCTGCGGAGTCGCAACCACACGGATTCGAGAACCGCGATTTCCATTCCCCTTTCTATGCCGATGCGCTCGACGATGGATGCGTAGTCGTGCGTTCACTTCCGACGTATCCTGTCGCTCTCATCGAGACAGGGCGATACCATTTGGAAACGAGTGAGAAGATATGGAGGGGAGTGATCTTTCTTTCGGATCGTAACCCTGCGGAGATCAGCAGGGACTTCCTGGATGCACTGGGAAACTCCGTTCTGACTAACTCCGGCTGGGATGTGTATCTTTTGGATCAGGATATTATCTATGTGAGTAATAATGCTTGTGATTTTTCCGTGGATGTCCCCACTTTCTTCCTCCATGTCTATCCCATCGACGTGGAGGAGCTTTCCGTGGAATCGCAGCCACACGGATTCGAGAACCGCGATTTCCATTCCCCTGTCCATGCCAGTGGGCTCGACGGGGGATGCGTGGTGGTGCGCCCGCTTCCGACGTATCCCGTCGCTCGCATCGAGACCGGGCAGTACCTCGTGGAAACGGGCGAGAAGATCTGGATAGGAGTGATCGCGGGGGAGCTGCTTGAGTAGGCGTGGCGCCCCGCGCTTGCGCGTTAACGCGGGGGCGGGCACGGTGGTGGGGGCAGCATCCGCTGCCGCCGAATCCCCTTCGGGGGAGCGGGGGAACCGCCACATCGGGGCGAACCGCATCCGCGGGCGACACCTCCGGTCGCAGCCCGTCAGCTAACCTCGCAGGCGTGGGAGGGACCTCAATCGTGGGGGTCTCTCGACCGCTTCGCTCCGGTTCGCACGCGAACGCCCGGACCCGAACCGTCCCGAGACGGCCAGCGGCCCCGACGACGACGCCCGGTGCCGTTCCCGTGGCGGGGACGCCGCCGCCGATGCTCGCCGGAGGTGAAACCGTGTTCGAGCACGAACTGGCCCGGTCGGTCCTTCTGGAGCGCTCGCTGCTGCTGAATTCGCCGGAATGGCGGTTCCGCGGGGAGTGGGACGCCATCCGCGCCGAGGAGGCGCTCGCCCGCGAGATCGCGGACGAGGAACTGCGCATCGACCGTCTCCGCCAGAAGCTGGCGCGCGCGGCCTAGCGCCGCCGCATCGCGCGGGCCCGCCGTCGGGCGGGTCCGGTTCGGGCGAAAACGCGGGGCGGGGGTCCGCACGGATCCCCGCCCTTGCGTATGCTTGGGGGGAAGGGGGAATCGTGCTCTACGGCAAGTGGCGCCCGCGCGGCTTCGACGAGGTGGTCGGCCAGGACCACGTGGTGTCCACGCTGCGCAACGCGCTGATCACGGACCAGGTGGCGCACGCCTACCTCTTCGCGGGGCCGCGCGGCACGGGCAAGACGACGACGGCGCGCATCCTGGCGAAGGCGGTGAACTGCCGCGAGCGCGAGGAGGGCGATCCGTGCAACGCCTGCGCGGCCTGCGAGGCCATCAACCGCGGGACGGCGCTCGACCTGATCGAGATGGACGCGGCCAGCAACCGCGGCATCGACGACGTGCGCGAGCTGCGCGACAAGATCGCGTTCGCGCCCAGCGACCTGGACCGCAAGGTGTACCTGCTGGACGAGGTGCACATGCTCACCACGGGGGCCTTCAACGCGCTGCTGAAGACGCTGGAGGAGCCGCCGCCGCACGCCATCTTCATCCTCGCCACGACGGAGCTGCACGAGCTGCCGCCGACCATCGTCTCGCGCTGCCAGCGCTTCGATTTCCGGCGCGTGGCCGTGGAGGCGATGGTGGAGCGGCTGGCCTACATCGCCGGGCGCGAGGGCTATGCGGTGCCGGAGGAGGGGCTGCTGGCCATCGCGCGGGAGGCGCGCGGGGCGCTGCGCGACGCCATCACGCTGCTGGAGCAGATCGCGGCCACCTACGGCCCCGCGCCGGGCACCGACGACGTGCTGGAGGGACTGGGGCTGGTGCGCGACGAGCGCACGGAGCAGCTGGCCGGGGCGCTCGCCGCGCGGGATCTCGGCGCGGCGCTCGCGCTCGCCCGCGAGGTGGCCGCCGACGGCCTCGACATCGCCCGCTTCACGCGCGAGACGATCGATACGCTGCGCGAGCGCCTGCTCTCCGCCGCCCGCGAGCGCGCCCCCGAGGTGGAGACGCTGACGACGGCGGTGGCGGAGCTGGCGGGGGCCGATTTCCGTCGCGATCCGGGCAGCCCCGTGCCGCTGGAGGTGGCCTGCGCCGCCGCCGTGCTGGGCCCCGCCCGCGCCGTCGCGCCCGCCGCCGCTCCGGAAGGGGAGCGCCGCGCGGACGGCCAGCGCGAGAGCCGTCCCCGCCGTCCCGCGCGTCCGCGCCGCCCCGCGGGCGCCGCTGGCGGCGAGGAGCGCAGCCGCGAGGAGCGCTTCCTCGACGAGCTCTACACGCGCTGCAAGATGGCCCAGCCCACGCTCGCCGCGTGGCTGAACGGCTCCTGCGAGGTGCTGGCCATGGACGGGGACGAGCTGCGGCTCGGCTTCTACCATCCCATCCACCTGCAGAAGATCGACAACGACGGGCGCACGCTCGTGGAGCAGAAGGCGGGGGAGCTGCTGAAGCGCCCGGTGACGCTGGCCGTGGAGCGCATCGAGAAGGCCGCGCCCGCGCGTCCGCCCGCGCGGGGCGGGCATCTGGCGGAGGCGGCGCGGGCCATGGGCGCGACGCCCGTGGGGTCCGGCGACGGCCCGCCTCCGCCCCCGCCGGAGCGCTCCTGATGGCGAAGGGGGCGGGCCGCAACCGCTATCTGCGCCGCGGCGGCGGGGGGGCGCGTCCGCGCGCCGACCAGATGGCCGAGGCGCAGGCGATGCTCCAGCGCGCGCAGGAGGAGCTCGCCGCGCGCACGGTGGAGGGCAGCGCCGGGGGAGGGGCCGTGCGCGTCACGATGAGCGGCGAGCAGAAGGTGCGGGAGGTCAAAATCGAGCCCGACGTGGTCGATCCGAACGACGTGGAGATGCTCGAGGATCTGGTGGTGGCGGCCATCCACGACGCCGCCGAACGCGCCGCCGCGCTGCAGGCGGATTCGCTCGGCATGTTGACGGGCGGGCTCGAGCTGCCCGGCTCCGGCGGCTGAGGCGGCGTGTCCGACGGCGCGCCGGAGCCGATCGCCCGCCTGATCCAGGAGTTCACCCGCCTGCCGGGCATCGGCCCCCGGTCGGCCCAGCGCCTGGCCTACCACGTGCTGCGCGCGCCCGAGGACGAGGCGCTGGCGCTGGCGCGCGCGCTCGGCGACGTGAAGCGCCGCATCGTGTTCTGCGGCGCCTGCTGGAACATCACGGAGGCGGACCCCTGCGCCCTCTGCGCCGACGAGCGCCGCGACCGCGCCCTCATCTGCGTGGTGGAGCAACCGCTGGACGTGCTGGTGGTGGAGCGCACGGGCGGCTACCGCGGCCTCTACCACGTGCTGCACGGCGCGCTCAATCCGATCGAGGGCGTGGGGCCGGAGCAGCTGCGCGTGCGCGAACTCACGGAGCGCGTGGAGGCGGGCGGCGTGGGGGAGGTGATCATGGCCACCAATCCCAGCCTCGAGGGGGAGGCCACTTCCATGTACCTGCAGCGCCTGCTGGGGCCGCTGGGCGTGCGCGTCACGCGCCTCGCGCGGGGCCTGCCCAGCGGCGCGGACCTCGAGTACATGGACGACCTGACGCTCGCGCGGGCGCTGGAAGGGCGGCAGGAGCTGTAGCGTGGCGAGGCCGCGCGTCTACCGCGCCGAGGGCGTCGTCCTGCGCCGCCGCAACCTCGGCGAGGCCGACAGCATCCTCACCGTGTTCACCCGCGAGGAGGGCCGCTTCGACGCCATCGCCAAGGGCGTGCGCAAGGCCCGCAGCCGCATGCGCGGCCACCTCGAACCGCTCACGCGCAGCCGCCTGCTGCTGGCGCGCGGGCGCACGCTCGACGTCTTCACGCAGGCCGAGACCGTCTCCGCCCACCGCCGCCTGCGCGAGGACCTGGCCGCGGGCGCGGAGGCGCTCTGCTGCATCGAGCTGGTCGACCGCTTCACGGGCGAGCGCGAGCCCCTGCCGGAGCTGTACGCCCTGCTGACGGCGACGCTGGAGGCGCTGGACGGGGGCGGCGGGCCGCTGGTCGCGCGCCACTTCGAGCTGCGTCTGCTCTCGCTCCTCGGCTACGAGCCGCGCATCGACGCCTGCGCCCTCTGCGAGGGGCGGCTGCCGGAGGAGGAGACGCTGCTCTCGCCGTCGGCGGGCGGGCTCGTCTGCCGTCCGTGCCGCGCGAACGCGGGGGGCGGGCGCGCCGTCTCCGTGGCCGTGGTCAAGCTGCTGCGCTTCGCGCGGCGCGCGGACGCGGAGGCCTTCGCGGCGGTGCGCGCGTCGTCCGCCGACGCCGCGGAGCTGCGCGCGGCCATCGCCGAGCTCGTGCGCTACCACCTCGACCGCGAGCCGAACGCGCGCCGTTTCGCGGAGGGCGTGGGCGCGCTTGAGCGCCACGCCGCGCGGGGGGCGTATCCCGCAACGGCGGACGCGGTAGACTAGGGGGCGCGAGGCCGCTCGCCGCGAGGTACGCCATGCCCCTCTACGAGTACTACTGCCAGCCCTGCCACGGGGTGTTCGAGGAGCTGCGCCCCATGCGCGAGGCGTCGGAGCCGGTGCCCTGCCCGGAGTGCTACGAGGAGGCGGGGCGCATCATGCCCACGTCGTTCTCGGCCTTCACCTTCCGCGACGGCTATCCGCGCAAGATTCCCGACGACGGCACCTACTGGCACCTGGGCAAGAAGGTGAGCAAGCGCCTCACGGGGGGGCGCCCCAACGAGCATCCCGAGATCAACAAGCCGAAGCCGAAGCCGGGGCTCACGCGGGGGGAGCGCTCCGCCCTGCGCGACATGCGCGAGACGGCGGCGAGGGGCGATCTCGTGGACATGTTCAACAACCCCATCCCGCCCAGCGAGGTGCGCGCCGCCTACGAGCGGCGGGACGTGATCAAGAAGGGCGTGCCCAGCCGCATCCACCCGGAGCTGAAGCGGAAGCTCAGGTAAGCGCGACGATGATGCCGGTGGCCGCGCCGATGGCGGCCAGGATCAGCGTCGTGGCGCCGGTGAAGCCCAGCGCGATGCGCAGGCTGATCTCCTTCCGGAGGAGTTCCCGCTCGCTGGCGAAGTCCTTCCGCAGCGCCGCCGTCTGATTGGCGAGTTCGCGCTGCTGCGCCGCCACCTGGTTGGCGACGTCCGTGCGGAGCGCCCCCGTCTGGCTGGCGAGTTCGCTCTGCTGCGCCGCCATCTGGTTGGCGAAGTCCTTCCGCAAGGCCGCCATCGCGTTGGCGAGTTCGCCCTGCTGCGCCGCCATCTGATTGGTGAAGTCCTTCCGCAAGGCCGCCATCTCGTTGGCGAAGTCCTTCCGCAGCGCCGCGTTCTCCCGTTCCATGCTCTCCCTGAGCGACTCGATGTCGCTGGCGACGTCGTGGCGGAGGACGTCGAAGTCGTGCCGGAGGACGTCGAAGTCCTTGCGCAGGAGGGCGATGTCGTCTTTCGTGGCGAGGTTCGCGCCGATGTCCTCGGCGAAGGCCGAGACGAGCGCGTTCGCCTGATCCTCGGGGAACCCCGCTTTCCGCAGCCGCTGGGAGGCCTTGAGCGTGTCGAACGCGACCATGCGGGAATCGTACGCGCCCGTCGGCGGCGCGGCAACGGGCGCGGGCGCGATGCGCTCAGGCGCGGCGCGTGAGCACGTAGCCGCCCAGCTCGTCGAGCGTGCGGCGCGCGTCGCCCGCGGGCAGCGCGGCGAGGCCCCCGGCGGCGCGCTCCGCGAACTCGCGCGCCAGCGACCGCGCCGACTCGATGGCGTCCGACTGGACCACGGCGGTGAGGGCCTCCGGCAGGCGCGCGGCGCGCCCGTCCCCGGCGGCGAGGAAGCGGCGCACGGGATTCTCGCGCGGGGCCGAGCGCAGGTAGAAGAGCGCGGGCAGCGTGATCGTGCCCTCCAGCAGGTCGCCGCCCGCGGGCTTGCCCATCTCGTCCTCGTCGCCCACGAAATCGAGGATGTCGTCGATGATCTGGAAGGCCATGCCGAGGTTGTAGCCGTAGCCGCGCAGGGCCTCGACGCCCTCGTCGTCGCAGCCCGCCAGCATGGCCCCGCCCTGCGTGGAGGTGGCGAAGAGGGCCGCCGTCTTGCCGCCGATGCGCCAGAGGTACTGCTGCACGTCGCGCCCCACGTCGAAGGCGGCGGCGTCCTGGTCCAGCTCGCCGTTCGTCATCTTCATGAGCGTGAGGGCGAAGAGGCGGGTGACGGCGAGGCTGCCCGTGCGCGTCACCATCTCCGCCGCGTTGGCGAACATGAAGTCGCCGAGCAGCACGGTGAGGGCGTTGTCGAACACGGCGTTGGCGGTGGGCCGCCCGCGGCGGCTGTTGGCGCCGTCCACCACGTCGTCGTGCACGAGGCTGGCCGTGTGCAGCAGCTCGATGGCCGCGCCCAGCGGCGTGAGGCGGTTGAGGTCGTAGTCGCCGAAGGCCCCCGCCAGCAGCACGAGCGCGGGCCGCAGCCGCTTGCCGCGCGGCGCGAGGGCGTGGTCGAGCATCCGCCGCAGGGGGGCCAGCTCCACGCGCTTCACCGACTCCAGCAGGTCGTCCACGAGGATCATGTCCTCGGCCACGGGCCCGTAGAGGGCGGCCGCCATGCGCGCCTGCCGCGCCTGCGTCACGCGGGGGCCTCCGCGACGGCAGCGCCGAAGAGGCGCAGGGCGTTGGCGGCGGTGACGGCGGCGACCGCCTCGACGGGTTCGCCGCGCGCCCCGGCCACGACCCCGGCGGCGTCGCGCACGTGCGCCGGTTCGTTGCGCTCGCCGCGGCGGTCGCGCGGCGGCAGGGCGGGGCTGTCGGTCTCGATGAGCAGGGCGTCGGGCGGCAGCTCGGCGGCCACGCGACGCGCCTCGTCGTTGGCGCGGTAGCCCGCCGAGCAGGCGAGCGAGACGAGGAAGCCCAGCGCCACGTAGCGCCGCGCCTGTTCCGGCGCGCCTCCGAAGGCGTGGAGCACGCCGTGGGGGCGGCCCCGCGCGGCCAGCGGCGAGCGCGCGGCGAAGCGGGCCAGGTGCGGCTCCAGCTCGGCCTCGGCGCCACGCGAATGGACGCTCACGGGCAGCCCCAGCCGCGCCGCCAGCTCCAGCTGCGCGTCGAGGGCGCGACGCTGGACCGCGCGCGGGGCGCGTTCGCGGTGGAAGTCGAGGCCGATTTCGCCGATGGCGGCCACGCGCCCCTCGCGCGCGAGCCGCTCGATGGCGTCGAGCGCTTCGTCCGTGGCGCGCGCGGCCTCGTGCGGGTGAAAGCCCGCCGTGGCGAAGAGGCGCGGGGCGTCCGTGCGCGCGGCCAGGGCGACGGCGGCCTCGCTGGAGGCGAGATCCTCGCCGCAGACGGCGATGGCCTCCACGCCAGCCGCGGCGGCGCGCGCCAGCACGGCCTCGCGGTCGGCGTCGAAGCGCGCGTCCTGCAGGTGGCTGTGGGAATCGACGAGGCGCATCAGGCGGTGGCCGCCTCGGGCAGGTCGATCTTGCGGTAGAGCGCGCCGCCCTCGCCGAGGGGGCGACCGGCGGGGGCCTCGAGCAGGCGCCAGCCCGTCGTGCGGGGGTCGCCCTCGTGGCCGAGGATGGCGTGCAGCCGCGCGGTGGAGAAGGGCAGCACGGGATGGAGCAGGGCGCACAGCCCGGAGATGGCCTGCAGGGCCGTGTGCAGCGTCTCGGCGGCGTGCGCGCGGTCCTCGCGCACGGCCTTCCAGGGGGCGCGCGCGTCGAGGTAGCGGTTGGCCTCCTGGGCGATGGAGAGGGCCTCGCGCAGGGCGCCGCGGAAGCGGCAGGCGGCGTACTCCGCGCCGCAGCGGTCGAAGCCCGCGCGCACCGCGTCCAGCAGCGCCGCGCTCTCCGCGCCGGGCGCGCCGGGGTCGGGCACGGCGCCGCCGAAGTCGCGCCGGATCATGGCCAGCACGCGGTTCACGAGGTTGCCCCAGGTGGCGATCAGCACCTCGTTGTTGGCGCGGATCAGCTCGTCCTCGCGGAATTCGGCGTCGGCGGTCTCGGGCATGATGCGCGTGAGGTAGAAGCGCACCACGTCGGCGTCGTAGGCGTCGAGCAGGTCGAGCAGCCAGGTGGCGGCGCCCTTCGACTTGCTCTGCTTCTGGCCGGAGGCGAAGGTGACGTACTGGTTGGCGGGCACGTCGTGGGGCAGGTCGAGGCCGCCGTGGCCGAGGAGCATGGCGGGCCAGATGAGCGTGTGGAAGACGATGTTGTCCTTGCCGATGAAGTAGAAGGCGCGGGCGTCGCCGTCTTCCCACCAGGCGCGCCACGCCTCCGGATCGCCCTCGCGGGCGGCCCATTCGCGGGAGGCGGAGAGGTAGCCGATGACGGCGTCGAACCACACGTAGATGCGCTTGTCCTCGTAGCCCGGCACGGGCACCGGCACGCCCCAGTCGATGTCGCGCGTGATGGCGCGGTCCTTGAGCCCCTCGTCGAGGACGCCCAGCGTAAAGTTGGCCACGTTCCGCCTCCAGTGCGCCTGCTTACGCACCCACGCGGCCAGTTCGTCCCCGAAAGCGGAGAGGCGCAGCAGGAAGTGCTCGGAGCGGCGCACCTCCGGCGCGGCCCCGCTCAGGCGGCTGCGCGGCTCGATCAGGTCGATGGCGTCCAGCTGCGATCCGCACTGGTCGCACTGGTCGCCGCGGGCGTCGGCGGCGGCGCAGCGCGGGCAGGTGCCCTCCACGTAGCGGTCGGGCAGGAAGCGCCCGGCCTCGGGGTCGTAGAGCTGGTCCTGGGCGCCGCGGTAGAGGTGGCCCCGCTCCAGCAGGCGCGTGAAGATGGCCTGCACGGTCTCGCGGTGGTTCTCCGTGAGCGTGGTCGTGTAAAGGTCGAAGGAGATGCCGAAGCGCTCCCAGCACTCCAGCATTTTGGGGTGGTAGCGGTCGATGACGTCGCGGGGGGCGACGCCCTCGTCCCCAGCGGCCACGGTGATGGGCGTGCCGTGGCAGTCGGAGCCGGAGACCATGAGCACGTCGTTCCCGGCCATGCGGTGGTAGCGCGCGAAGATGTCGGCGGGGAGGTAGGCCCCCGCCGCCTGCCCGGCGTGGAGCAGATAGTTCGCGTAGGGCCAGGCCACACCCACGAAGATGCGTTCGGCCACGGCGTCCCCTTTGGCGAGCGGTACGCGGATTCTAGCACCGTCGCGCGTTGGCGGCCCCGCCGCCGCCGTCCGCGTCCGGCCAGGCGTCCCAGGCGCGCGCGCGGGGCACGCCGAAGCGCCGCGCCGCCAGCGCCGCCGCCGCCGCCCGTCGCGCGCCCGCTTCCCGCATCTCGGCGAGGTAGGCGCGCAGCTCGCGCTCGTCGGCGCGCGCCGCCCAGCCGCGCAGGTCGATGGCCACCGCGCACTCGCCGCGCGTCTCCGCGAAGCGTTCGGCCAGCGCGGAGGCGGGGCCGCGCACCGTCTCCTCGTGCAGCTTCGTGAGCTCGCGGCAGACGGCGGCGGGCGGGTCGTCGAGCGCGTCGGCGGCGTCGCGCAGGGTCGCGGCCACCCGCCGCGGACTCTCGAAGAAGAGGAGCGTGCGCGCGCCCCGCGCGGCCTCCGCCAGCCAGCGCCGCCGCTTGCCCGCTGCGCGCGGAGGGAAGCCGCCGAAGCGCACGTCGCTGGCGTCGAAGCCGGCCACGGAGAGCGCCGCGGTGAGCGCGGAGGGGCCGGGCACGGCGCGCACGGGCACGCCCGCGCGGTGGGCGGCGTCCACGGCGCGCGCGCCGGGGTCGGCCACGAGGGGCGTGCCCGCGTCGCAGGCGAGGGCCACGGGGCCCGCGCGCGCGGCCTCCAGCAGGCGCGGGATGCGGGCCTCCACGTTGTGCTCGGTGAGGCTCATGGCGGGGGCGGCGACGTCCGCGCGGCGCGCCAGGCGGCGCAGGGAGCGCGTGTCCTCGGCGGCCACGAGCGTGGCCGCGCGCAGCACCGCCGCCGCACGCTCGCCCAGGTCGCCGAGGTTGCCGATGGGCGTGGCCACCACGTAGAGGCCGGGGGCGAGCTCGTCCATGCGCGCCAGCTTCACAGAATGGCCGCGCCCGTGCGAATTCCGGCCAGCGCGGGGCGAACGGCGTTGCCCGCGCGCGGGCGCGGCGCTAGGCTGGGGGGAGCCGTGACGATGCGTTCCGATCCGCTTGGTCCCGAACGGAATCCGCTCCGGTGAACCCCCGCGCCGCGTCCGCTCCGCCCGTTGCCGCGCCCCGCCTTTCGGGACGCGGCCTTTCGCACGTCCCGAAGGAGGACCGCCCGTGAACGCCCCGCGCATCAAGCAGCTCCGGCACGCCTACGGGTTCGACGACGTGGCCATCGTGCCCGGCGAATCGACGATCAACCCCGAGCTGGTCGAGATCGGCCTCGACATCGGGCCGCACCATTTCGACCTGCCCTTCATCGCCTCGGCCATGGACGCGGTGGTGGATCCGGCCTTCGCGCGGCTGATGCACGGGGCGGGCGGCCTCGGCGTGCTCAACCTGGAGGGCATCTGGACGCGCTACGACGAGCCGCGCCCGATTCTCGACGAGGTGGCCTCGGTGAACCGCGACGAGGCCACGGCCATCCTGCAGGCGGCCTTCCAGCGCCCCATCCGCGACGAGCTGGTGGCGCGGCGCGTGGCGGAGATGAAGGAGGGCGGGGCCGTGGCGGCCGTGTCCGTGACGCCGAAGAGCACGAAGCGCTACGCGCCCATCGTGCAGGAGGCGGGCGCGGACCTGCTCGTGGTGCAGAGCACGGTGACGACGGCGCGGCACGAATCGAGCAGCATCGAGGGGCTGCGCTTCGAGAAGCTGCTGGAGCAGGTTCGCATTCCCGTGGCGGTGGGCAACACGGTGGGCTTCACGGCCACGCGCGAGGTGATGCGCACGGGCGTGGCCGCCGTGCTCGTGGGCGTGGGGCCGGGCGCGGGCTGCACCAGCCGCGAGGTGCTCGGCATCGGCGTGCCGCAGGTGACCGCCACCATCGACTGCGCCGCCGCGCGCGAGGCCCACCTCGCAGAGACGGGCAACTACGTGCCCATCATCACCGACGGCGGCATCCGCACCGGCGGGGACGTGTGCAAGTGCTTCGCGGCGGGGGCGGACGGTGTGATGATGGGGTCGCCCTTCGCGGCCACCACGGAGGCGCCCGGGCGCGGCTACCACTGGGGCATGGCCACCTCGCATGCCGACCTGCCCCGCGGCACGCGCGTGTTCGTGGGCGTGAACACGACGCTGCAGAAGACGCTCTTCGGCCCCACCAGCCGCACCGACGGCACGGAGAACCTGGCGGGCGCGCTGCGCACGGCCATGGGCATGTGCGGCGCGCACACCATCCGCGAATTCCAGGAAGCGGAGATGGTGATCGCCCCCTCCATCAAGACGGAGGGCAAGATCTACCAGTTCGCGCAGGCGGAATCGTAGGCCGCGACGGGGACGGCGGCACGATGGGGCGCGCCGCCGCGGCCCTCGCGGCGCTGGCGCTGGCCGCCCTCCTCGCGACGGGAAACGCGCGCGCGCAGGGGGATGAGTGCCCGCGCCTCGACCTCGCCGACCTGCGCTTCTCGCTCGCCGATTTCGACGCGGTGGTCGTGGGCGAGGTGACGGAGCGCGCTGGCGGCGCGGCCATCCTGCCGGAGGCCTGGCTCAAGGGCGCGGCCTCGGCGGACGCGGTCCCGCTGGCGTCGGGTGGCGGGGACGGCTGTCCCCTCGCCGTCACGCCCCCCGCGGGAATGCGCGCGCTGGCGGCGCTGCGGCGTGGGGGAACGGGCTACGAAGCGCCGCTCGCGTCCGCCCTCTTCGTCATCGCGGACGGCGTGGCCGTGAACGGGGCCAGCCCGCCGGAGCGGCTGCCGGAGGCCGAGCTGACGGCGCGCATCCGCGCGGTCACGGGGCAGTACGCCGTGCCCGCCGCCACGCCCGCGGAGGGGGCCACGCTGGACTGGGTGCGGGTGGCGGCGCCGGTGGCGGGCGCGACGCTGGCCATCCTCGCGGTCTCGCTGGCGCTCATGCGCGTCTGGCACCGCATCGACCCGACCTAGCGCGGGAGCAGGCGCTCCAGCGCCCGCGCCACGGCGTCCACCTCGTCGGGGAGCGTCTCGTCGGCGGCCTCGCGGGCGTGGCGGTCGGCGCCGGCCACGGCCAGCCCGCGGCCCGCCCAGGCCAGCATGGAGGCGTCGTTCACGCTATCGCCGATGGCCAGCGTCCGCGCGCGCGGCGCGCCCAGGTCGCGGGCCACGAGCGCCAGCGCGCGGCCCTTGCTGGCGTCGGGCGCGACGGCCACGGTCACGTGCGGGAAATCGAGCAGCGTGAGGGCGTCGCCGTGGCGCGCGGCGAGGGCGCGGTGCACGGCGGCGGAGCGCTCACCGTCGCTGAGCACGCCCACGCCGTTGGGCTCGATGCCCAGCGTCTCCGGCGCGGGATGGTACTCCGGGGACACGCCGCACATCTCGCCGTAGACGCGCGTGGCCTCCGATTCCTCGCTGGCGGCGTAGCGGTGCGTGCCGAACCACTCGCAGGCGTAGCCGCGCGCGCGGGCCCAGCCGACGACGTCGAGGGCGAGGGCGGGATCGATGCGCCGCTCGCGCGCGATGCGGCCGTCGGCGTCGGCGGTCACGCAGCCGTCCTGCGCGATGAGCGGCGCGGTCAGGCCGAGTTCGCGGGCCACGCGCACGACGCCCGGCAGCATCCGCCCGCTGGCCAGCACGACGGCGCAGCCGCTCGCCGCCAGCGCGCGTATCGCCGCCCGCAGGCGCGGGGAGAGCTCGCCGCGGTGGGGCCCCGCGGACGGCAGCAGCGTGCCGTCGATGTCGAGCGCGACGAGCCTCACCGCCATCGCGCCGTGACGGCCCGTTCCCGCCCCGCGAGGTCGGGCGCGACGTCCGTCTCCGCGCCCAGCGCGGCGGCGTACGCGGCCACGGGCCCGGCCTGTCCCGGCCCCACCTCGAGGGCGGCGAGGCGGGGGCGCAGGCGCGCGCCGCAGTCGTCGAGCAGGGCGCGCACGAGGTCGAGGCCGTCCGCGCCCCCGTCGAGCGCGAGGCGCGGCTCCCAGCGGCGTATCTCCGGCTGCAGCGCGTCGATGGCGCGCGCGGGCACGTAGGGCAGGTTGGCGAGCACCACGTCGGCGCGCGCCACGGCGGCGGCGAGGTGGCCCCGCGCGAGCGCGACCGCCGCGCCGTGGCGGGCCACGTTGCGCGCGGCCAGGCGCAGGGCGTCGGCGCTCAGGTCGGTGGCGAGCACGCGCGCGCGCGGCTCGGCCAGCGCCAGCGCCAGGGCCACGGCGCCGCAGCCCGCGCCCACGTCGATCACGATGGCGTCGGGGCGTTCGCGCAGCTCGGCGAGGCCCAGTTCGACGAGCAGCTCCGTCTCGGGGCGGGGGATGAGCGCGCCGCGCCCCACGGCCAGCTCCACGCCGTGGAATTCGCGCACGCCCGTCAGGTAGGGCGTGGGTTCGCGGCGCAGGCGGCGGGCCAGCAGCGCCTCGAGGCGGGCGGCGGAGGCGGCGTCGATGGGCGCGCCCGCGAAGTAGGCGGCGCGGTCGAGGCCGCTCGCGTGCAGCGTGAGCGTCTCCGCCTCGATGGCGGCGTCGGGCACGCCCGCCGCTTCCAGCCGCGCGCGGGCGGAGGCGGCGGCGGCGCGCGCGCTCACGCCGTGGCCCGCAGCCGCGCCGCCTCGTCCGCCGCCGCCACCGCGTCGATGATGTCGTCGAGGTTCCCGTCCAGGCGGTCGGGCAGGTTGTGCACGGTCAGCCCCACGCGGTGGTCGGTGATGCGGTCCTGCGGGAAGTTCCAGGTGCGGACCTTCTCGCTGCGGTCGCCGCTGCCCACCTGCGTGCGCCGTTCGGCGGTGAGATCGCGCTCCTGCTTCTCCCGTTCGGCGTCCAGCAGGCGGGCGCGCAGCACGGTCATGGCGCGGACGCGGTTCTTCAGCTGCGAGCGCTCGTCCTGGCAGACGACCACCTGGCCCGTGGGCAGGTGCGTGAGGCGCACCGCCGTGGCCACCTTGTTCACGTTCTGGCCGCCCGCGCCGGAGGCGTGGAAGATGTCCACGCGCAGGTCCTTCTCGTTGACGTCGACCTCCACCTCGGCGGCCTCGGGCAGCACGGCCACGGTGGCGGTGGAGGTGTGGATGCGCCCCTGCGCCTCCGTTTCGGGCACGCGCTGCACGCGGTGCACGCCGCTCTCGTACTTGAGGCGCGAGAAGGCGCCCTCGCCGTTCACGCCGAAGACGACCTCGCGCAGGCCGCCGAGGCCCGTCTCCGAGGCGCTCACGAGCTCCGTGCGCCAGCCGCGGCGCTCGCTGTAGCGGTGGTAGGCGCGGAAGAGGTCGCGCGCGAAGAGGGCGGCCTCCTCGCCGCCCGTGCCCGCGCGGATCTCCATGATCACGTTGCGGTCGTCGCGCGCGTCCCGCGGCAGCAGGGCGCGGGGGATCTCGGCGTCGAGGGCGGCCAGGCGCTCGTCCGCCGCCGCGGCCTCGTCCCCGGCCAGCTCGCGCAGGTCGGGGTCGTCCTCGGCGAGCAGGGCGCGGGCCTCGTCGCGGGCGCGCTCGGCCTCGCGGTAGCGGTTCAGCAGCTCGACGGCGGGGGCGATGGCGGCGTGCTCCCGGGCCAGCCGCGCCACCTTGTCATAATCCGCGGCCACGTCGGGCCGGCCCATCTCCTCCGTGATCGCGTCGTGGCGCGCCCGCAGCTCGTCGAGGCGGCGGCGCGCGGCGTCGTCCACGACGGTCAGCCCGCGTCCGCGAGGCGCGCGGCCAGCCGCTCCGCCAGCGCGTCGAGGGGGGCGTCCTCCTGCGCGCCGTCGCCACGCAGGTCCTTGACGGCGGCGGTTCCGCGCGCCAGCTCGTCGGCGCCGATGATGACGGCCACGCGCGCGCCGCTGGCGTTGGCGCGGCGCAGCTGGGCGCGCAGGGAGCGTCCGGGCTCGCCCGTGACGGCGGCCAGCCCGCGCGCGCGCAGTTCGGCGGCGGCGCGCGCGGCGGCCCGCGCGGCGCCCTCCCCGGCGTGGATCACGAAGGCGTCGGGCGCGGGCGGCGCGGGCCCGTCCAGCCCCTGCCGCTTCATCTCGATGACGATGCGCTCCAGCCCCGCGGCGAAGCCGACGGCGGGCGTGGGGGGGCCGCCCAGCGTCTCCATGAGGCCGTCGTAGCGCCCGCCCGCGCCGATCGACCCCTGCGCGCGCTCGTCGCCCCGGGGGACGATCTCCCAGACGGTGCGGTTGTAGTAGTCGAGGCCGCGCACGAGCAGGGGGTCCACGGTGTGGGGCACGCCCGCCGCGTCCAGCGCCTCGCGCACGGCGGCGAAGTGGGCGGCGGCGTCGTCGCTCAGGCGGTCGAGGGGCGTGGGCGCGCCCGCGCGCAGCTCGCGGTCGCGCTCGTCGTTGCTGTCGAGCAGGCGCAGGGGGTTGCGCTCCAGCCGCCGCTGGCTGTCCGGCGAGAGGCGGTCGCGCAGGGGGCGGTAGTGGTCGCGCAGGCGGTCGAGGTAGGCGCGGCGCGGCGCGGGGTCGTCGATGCTGCCGAGGCGCAGCTCCAGGTCGCGCAGGCCGAGGCGCTCGCAGAAGCGCCAGTGCAGCTCGATCAGCTCGGCGTCGGCCAGCGCGCCGCCGGAGCCGATGGCCTCGCAGTCGAACTGCGTGAACTGGCGCAGGCGGCCCAGCTGGGGGCGGCTGTAGCGGAACATGCGCGCGGTGGTGTAGAGGCGCACGGGCTGGGGGCGGCTGGCCATGCCGTGCTCCAGCCAGGCGCGGCAGATGGCGGGCGTGGCCTCGGGCGCGAGGGCGAGGGTCTCGCCGCCGCGATCCTCGAAGGCGTACATCTCCTTCTCGACGATGTCGGTGGCGTCGCCGGCGCCCTTCTCGAAGAGGGCGGCGGCCTCGAAGGATGGCGTGTCGATGCGCTCGTAGCCGAAGAGGCGCGCGATCTCGTCCGCCGCCGCCGCCATCCGGCGCCAGCGCGGCTGCTCGTCGGGGAGCACGTCCTCCGTGCCCCGCGGCGTCTGGAACCGTGCGCTCATGTCCGCTCCCGCCCCATGGGGGCGTCGGTGCTAGGATAGGGCGAGGGGCGTCCAATGAGAAAGCGCGCGGGAGCGGGCGGGTGAGCGTCGCGGCGGAACTCCGGGAATCCCCCGGGGCGGCCGCCCTGCTCGACCGCGTGCGCGCCTACCTGCCCGAGGAGCGCATCCCCCTCATCGCCGAGGCCTGCGCCTTCGCCGCCGAGAGCCACGCGGGCCAGCTGCGGCGCACGGGCGAGCCCTACGTGACCCATCCCGTGGAGGTCACGCGGCTGGTGGCCGGGCTGGAGCTGGACCAGGCGTCCATCGTGGCCGCGCTGCTGCACGACGTGCAGGAGGACTGCGGCGTGCCCAACGCCGAGATCGCGGCGCGCTTCGGCGAGGACGCGGCGCGGCTGGTGGAGGGGCTGACGAAGCTCGACCGGCTGCCCCTGCGCGTGGGCGAGGAGGACGGCGACGAGGCGCAGGCGCGCAACCTGCGCAAGATGCTGCTGGCCATGGCGGCGGACGTGCGCGTGGTGCTGATCAAGCTCTGCGACCGCCTGCACAACATGCGCACGCTCTGGGCCCTGCGCCCGGAGAAGCAGCGGCGCATCGCGCGGGAGACGATGGACATCTTCGCGCCGCTGGCCACGCGCCTCGGCATCTGGCAGATCAAGTGGGAGCTGGAGGATCTCGCCTTCCGCTACCTCGAGCCGGAGCGCTACCAGGAGATCGCGGCGCGCCTCGACGCCACGCGCCTGGCGCGCGAACGCTACATCGAGGACGTGGCCGCGGGCCTGCGCCTGCAGCTCGACGACGCCCGCATCGAGGCCGAGGTCACGGGCCGCGCCAAGCACATCTACTCCATCCACCAGAAGGCGCGGCGCTACGGGCGCGAGGCCAAGTCGTTCGACCAGATCTACGACCTGCTGGCGCTGCGCGTGCTGGTGGACGACGTGGCCGCCTGCTACGCCGCGCTGGGCGTGACGCACGCCACCTGGCGCCCCCTGCCGGGGCAGTTCGACGACTACATCGCCAGCCCCAAGGCGAGCATGTACCAGTCGCTGCACACGACCGTCATCGGCCCCGGCGCGCGCCCCCTCGAGGTGCAGATCCGCACGCGCGAGATGCACCGCGTGGCCGAGTACGGCGTGGCCGCGCACTGGCGCTACAAGGGCGGCGGCGAGCGCACCGCCGGGGACGAGGAGCGCATCGCCTGGCTGCGCCAGCTGCTGGAGTGGCAGCGCGAGCTGGCGGGCGCGGAGGAGTTCGTCGAGAGCGTGAAGACGGACGTGTTCGACGACCAGGTGTTCGCGCTCTCGCCGCGCGGCGACGTGCTCGACCTGCCCGCCGGGGCCACGCCCCTCGATTTCGCCTACCGCATCCACACCGACCTCGGCCACCAGACCATCGGGGCCAAGGTGAACGGCAAGATGGCCCCGCTCAACGCCGTCCTGCAGAACGGCGACGTGGTCGAGATCATGCGCAGCCGCTCGCGCAACGGCCCCTCGCGCGACTGGCTGAGCGAGAGCCTCGGCTACCTGCGCACGGCCAACGGACGGCAGAAGGTGCGCCAGTGGTTCCGCAAGCGGCAGCGCGCGGAGAGCGTGGAGCGCGGGCGCGAGATGCTGGAGCGCGAGATGCGCCGCCTCGCCCTCGACCTGAGCGACCACCGCGACGAGGTGCTGGCCCTCTATCCGGGCAAGAGCTGGGAGGATCTGCTGGCCGCCATCGGCTACGGCGACATCGGCGTGGAGTCGCTCACGCGCAAGGCGAGCGCCCTGCTGCAGCGGCGGGAGCGGGACGAGGCGGACGATATCCCCGTGGGCCGTCCCTCCGCGCGGGGCGACGGCGCGGGGCCGCGCGCGTTCGGCGTGAACGGCCTCGAAACGAGCCTCGCGCGCTGCTGCAACCCGGTGCACGGGGACAGCGTGCGCGGCTACGTGACGCGCAGCCGCGGCGTCACCGTGCACCGCGCCGATTGCCACAACGTGCTGCACGAGCGCGAGCGCGACCGGCTCATCGACGTGGACTGGGACGCGGGCGAGGAGCGGCGCTACCCGGCGGCCATCCGCGTGGACGCCTGGGACCGCGTGGGGCTGCTGCGCGACCTGAGCGCCATCGTGGCCGCCGAGGACGTGAACATGGTGGACGTGGCCACGACGCGGAACGGCAACGGCACGGTGACGGTGCTGGCCACGCTGGAGACGAGCGGCATCGCGCAGATTTCGCGGCTGCTCACGCGCATGGAGACGATCCGCGGCGTGCGCAGCTGCCACCGCACGGCGCGCTAGGCCGCGTCCGCGCGCCGGGTCCGGCGCCGCGCGGCGAGGGGAGCCGCGCGACGCCGGCCGTCGGGGCGCGTCCCGCCCCGAACGCGCGCCAGCCACCGCGCCGGGCCCCGGCGGAGGCCCGCCCGCATCCCCGCCGACGCCATCGGGCGGATCACCGCCGCGAACAGCGTCGCCGCCGTTCCGACGAGCAGGACATCGAAGACGATCGTGGGGAGCGGGTTGACCATGGCGGCACATCCGTTCGGGAAGGTCCGCACAGTTTCGGGGAACGCGCGTTCGCTGTCAAACGGGCGTTCGCGCGACGGCTACTCCGTCCGTTCGCGGTACTGCAGGGCCTCGGCCATGTGCCCCGCGCCGATGGCCCCGGCCTCCTCGAAATCGGCCACCGTGCGCGCCACCTTGAGCACGCGGTGGAAGGCGCGCGCGGAGAGCGCCATCTGGCGCGTGGCGGCGGCGAGCAGGGCGGCGGCGTCGCGGTCCATCCTGGCCTGCGCGTGTTCGCGCACCGCCGCCGGGCCCATCTCCGCGTTGAGGCGCGTGTCGGCGTCCGCGAAGCGCTCCCGCTGGATGGCGCGCACGGCCCCCACGCGCGCGGCGATGGCGGAAGAGGGCTCGCCCGGCGCGGCTTCCGTCAGCTTCTCGTAGTCCACGCGCGGCACGTCGAGGAAGATGTCGATGCGGTCGAGCACGGGGCCGGAGACGCGGCGCTGGTAGCGCGCCGCCGCGTTGGGCGAGCAGATGCACTCGCGCGCGGGGTCGCCGCGGTAGCCGCAGGGGCAGGGGTTCTGGGCGGCCACGAGGGCGAAACTGGCGGGGAAGGTGGCGGCCGAGCGCGCGCGGCTGATGGTGACCGTGCGGTCCTCCAGCGGCTGGCGCAGCACCTCCAGCACCTGCGGGCCGAATTCGGGCAGCTCGTCGAGGAAGAGGACGCCGTGGTGGCAGAGCGTGATCTCGCCCGGGCGCGGGTTGGAGCCGCCGCCCACCAGCCCCGCATGGGAGATGGTGTGGTGGGGCGCGCGGAAGGGGCGCTCGCGCAGCAGGCCCGCGCCGGGCGGCAGCAGCCCGGCCACGCTGTAGATGCGCGTCACCTCCAGCGCCTCGTCGTTCGTCATGGGCGGCAGGATGGAGGGGATGGCGCGCGCCAGCAGCGTCTTGCCGCTGCCCGGCGGCCCGCGCATGAGCACGTTGTGCCCGCCCGCGGCGGCCACGGCCAGCCCCCGCTTCACGTGCTCCTGCCCGATCACCTCGCCCAGGTCGGGGCCGCCCTCGGGCGCCTCCGCGGCGGGCGCGGCCTCGGCGGACCAGGGCGCGATGGGATCCTTGCCCAGCAGGTGCATGGCCAGCTGCGCGAGGGAGGCCACGGGGTAGACCTCGATGCCGTCCACGAGCGCGGCCTCGGGCGCGTTGGGGGCGGGCACGAAGGCGCGGCGCGCGCCCCGGTCCCGCGCCACGGCGATCATGGGCAGGGCCCCGCGAATGGCGCGCACCTCGCCGTCGAGCGCGAGTTCGCCCACGAACACGGCGTCGTCGAGCGCGGCATCCACCTGCCCGCTGGCCACGAGGATGCCCGTGGCGATGGGCAGGTCGTAGGCGGGCCCCTCCTTGCGCAGGTCGGCGGGGGCGAGGTTCACGGTGATGCGGCTGTTGAAGGGCCAGGTGAGGGCGCTGTTGCGGATGGCCGCGCGCACGCGCTCGCGCGATTCCTGCACGGCGGCGTCGGGCAGGCCCACGACCGCCGTCGTCGGATTCTGCGCGCGCGAGATGTCGACCTCGACGTCGACCATCACGCCGTCGAGCCCGGAAACCGCGCTCGACCGCACCCTGGCGAGCACGGGCGCAGTGTGGGGCATGGCGGGCCGCGGGGGCAAATCGCGCCCGGCGCGGGCGCCGGACGGCGGGGCGCTCAGCGGGGCGCGAGGCGGAGGGCGCCGTCGAGCCGGATCGTCTCGCCGTTGATCATCGGATTCTCGATGATGGCGCGGACCAGCCGGGCGTACTCCTCCGGCTTGCCCAGGCGCGAGGGGAAGGGCGTCACGCCGCCCAGCGCCTCGCGCGCCTCCTCGGGCAGGCCCAGCAGCATGGGCGTGAGGAAGAGGCCGGGCGCGATGGTGTTGTTGCGCACGCCGTCCCGCGCGAGGTCGCGCGCGATGGGCAGCGTCATGCCCACCACGCCGCCCTTCGAGGCGGAGTAGGCGGCCTGCCCGATCTGGCCCTCGAAGGCGGCCACGGAGGCGGTGTTCACGATCACGCCGCGCTCGCCGTCCTCCGTGGGCTCGTTCCCGACCATCGCCGCCGCCGCCACGCGGATGGCGTTGAAGGTGCCGATGAGGTTGACGTTCACGGTGCGCGCGAAGCCCTCGAGGCTGGCGGGGCCGTCGCGCCCCACGGTGCGCTCGGCGGTGGCGATGCCCGCGCAGTTGACGAGCAGGTGCACGCCGCCGTGAGCCGCCGCCGCGTCCGCCACGGCGCGCGCGACCTGCTCGTCGCTGGTCACGTCGGCCTCGACGAAGACGCCGCCGAGGTCCGCGGCCACGCCGCCGCCGTTGGAGCGGGCGAGGTCGAGGATGGCGACCCGCGCGCCGTGCGCGGCGAGTTCGCGTGCGGCGGCCTCGCCGAGGCCGGAGCCGCCGCCGGTCACGATGGCGCTCAGTCCGTTGATGTTCATGCGGTCCCCCAGCCGCCGCCGGTTGGCGGACGGTTCGCCCCGCGTTCTACCACGTTGCCCGCGCGGCGGCGATTGGCGGCAAGGGGCGAGCGGGTAAGCTGTGCGCATGGGCGGGATCGCGGGCGCGGCGGCGCGCATGTCGGGGCGCACGGCGGCGCTGGCGGCCGTCGGCGGGCTGCTGGCGAGCGTGGCCGCCACGCTGGCCCTGCGCGGGGCCGGCGGCGGCACGGGCTGGGTGTGGGTGTGCTCGTGGGCGGCGGTCCCCCCGCCGGAGTTCCCGCGGGCGCTCCTCACCTTCGCCATCGAACCGATCCCGCTCTATCTGATCGCGCTGGCCGCCGTTTGGTACGCGCGCGTGTACGGGCGGGCGCGGGCCGTCGGCGGACGGTCGCCGGTTTCGCGCCGCCGCGCCGCCGCCTGCCTGGGCGGGCTGGCGCTCACGGCCCTCACCGTGTTCGGCCCCGTGGCCGCCTACGACGGCACCTTCCTCACGCTGCACATGGCGCAGCATTTCATCCTCATCACGATCGCGCCGCCGCTCATCCTGGCGGGCGCGCCCGCCACGCTGTGGCTGATCGCGGCGGGACGGGAGCGCCGCCGCCGCATCCGCCCGCTGCTGCACGCGCGCGCCTTCCGCGCCTTCGCGCACCCGCTCACGGGCGTGGCGCTCTTCGCCGCCGTGCCCCTGCTCTGGTACGTCACGCCCGCCTTCGAGGAGAGTCTCGGGAACGCCGTCCTCCATTTCGCGGGCTACGCGCTCTTCCTCTTCGCGGGGCTGCACTACTGGTGGCCGGTGGTGGACGGCAACCCCGTGAGCCGGCCGCTGGCGCATCCCGTGCGGATGGCCTACCTGCTCGCGCTGGTGCCCATCCACGCCTTCCTGGGGCTGCTCTTCCACGAACCGGACAACGTCATCTACGCGCCGCTGGCGGCCATTCCGCGCGAGTGGGGGCCGGACGCGCTGCTCGACCAGCGCATCGCGGGCGCGGTCATGTTCATCGGCGGCGAGGCGCTCGGGCTGATCGCGCTGCTGGCCGCGGCCTGGCGCTGGGCCGCGCACGAGGAGCGGCTGGGCCACCGCCTCGACGCCGCCGACGGCGCGGGCGCGGAGTGGCGTCCGGCGCCGCCGCCGGGGGGACGGGCGTGAGGGGGCTGTTGGCGATTGGCGCGTTGGCGATTGGCGCGTTGGCGATTGGCGCGTTGGCGATTGGCGCGTTGGCGATTGGCGTGCTGGCGGCCTGCGGCGGCGATGGTGGCAGCTCCGGCGACGGTCGCGCTTTCGAGGTGGAGGGCGCGGGCGAGGTCGTCTATCGCGGCGCGCGCGTCACGCCGCCCCTGCCCAAGCCCGCCTTCACGCTCACCGACACCGAGGGGGAGCCGTTCGACATCCTCGCGGAGACCGCGGGGGCCCTCACGCTCGTCTACCTGGGCTACACGCACTGCCCCGACATCTGCCCCACGCACATGCTCGACCTGGCGAAGACGCTGGAGGCGATGGACCCCGCGCTCGCGGAGGGCGTGCGCGTGCTGTTCATCACGACCGACCCCGACCGCGACGGTCCCGCCGAGGTGCGGCGCTGGCTCGACCTCTGGGACAGCCGCTTCACCGGCCTCATCCCCGACGCGGAGACGCTCGCGGCGCTGCTGGGCTCGCTGGGCATGGCCCCCATCGTGAAGACGGAGCTGGGCGACGGGCGCTACAGCGTGAACCACGCCTCCTACCTCATCGCCTACACGCCCGACGACCTGGGCCACATCGTCTACCCGTGGCTGGAGGGCGGCGGGCTGCGCGAGATCATGGCGCACGACCTGCCCCTGCTCGCCGCCGAGGGCTGGCAAGAGCCTTCGTGATCGGGAAGGCGGCGCTCGCCGCGCTCGTCCTCTGCGCGGGCGCGCTCGCGGCCTGCGGCGACGACGACGGGGACGGCGGCGTCGTCATCGACAACGCCCGCGCGCGCTTCACCACGACCGATCTGGGGGCCGTCTACTTCGACGTCCGCGTCACGGGCGCGGGGGACGCGCTCGTCGCCGCCGCGACGGAGATCGCGGACGACGCGCAGCTGCACGAGATCGCGACCGTGGACGGGAGCGCGATGATGCGCGAGGTCGCGGGCGGCATCCCCATCGCGCCGGGCGGGAGCGTCTCCCTGCGCCCCGGCGGCTATCACGTCATGCTGCTCGGCGTGGCGGAGGTTCCGGCGCCGGGCGAGACGTTCGCGCTGACGCTCGAGTTCGAGCGCGCGGGCCGCGTCACCGTGGACGTGGCGGTGGAGGCGTTCGAGTAGCGCGCCGGGCGGGCGGAGGGGCGTAGACTGCGGCCATCGCGCGAACGGAGCGGGCCCATGCGAATCGGCGTCATCTTCCCCCAGACCGAGATCGGCGCGGACCCGTCCGTGATCCGCGATTTCGCGCAGACGGCGGAGGGGCTGGGCTACTCGCACATCCTCGCCTACGACCACGTGCTGGGCGCGACGCCCGAGCGCGAGCCGCGGCTGTGGGGCCCCTACACGCACGAGTCCGCCTTCCACGAGCCCTTCACGCTGTTCGGCTACCTGGCCGCCGTCACGGAGCGCGTGGGGCTGGTCACGGGCGTCATCATCCTGCCCCAGCGCCAGACCGCGCTCGTGGCCAAGCAGGCCGCCGAGGTGGACATCCTCTCCGGCGGGCGGCTGCGGCTGGGCGTGGGCACGGGCTGGAACTACGTGGAGTACGACGCCCTCAACGAGCGCTTCGGGAACCGCGGCAGGCGGCAGGAGGAGCAGATCGAGGTGCTGCGGCGGCTGTGGGCCGAGCCCGTCGTCGATTTCGCGGGCGAATGGCACCGCATCGACCGCGCGGGCCTGAACCCGCTGCCGGGCAGGCGCATCCCCATCTGGTTCGGCGGCTTCAGCGCGCCCGCCTTCGAGCGCGCCGCGCGCATCGGCGACGGCTTCATCTTCGGCGGGAGCTCGACGGACGCGCTCGCCGCGCTGGAGACGATCCGCGGCCACCTCGCGCGCGGGGGGCGCGACCCCGCCGAGTTCGGCGTCGAGGCCATGGTGAACTACGCGGACGGCCCCGACGGCTGGACGGCGGAGGCGGAGCGCTGGCGCGAGGCGGGCGCGGACTACGTCTCCATGCGCACCATGAACGCGGGCCTGGACGGTCCGCGCGCGCACATCGAGGCCATCGAGCGCTACTGGCGCGAGGTCTCCTGAGCGGCTGGCGGCGCGGGCCGCGCGCCTGTAAGATGTGGGGGGAAGGAGCGTTCCGATGTCCGATTTCCTGTTCGCCCGCCCCAGCTTCTGGGAAGGTCTTGGGCGGCTCATCGACTTCGGCGGCACGCTGACCGAGTTCAACAGCGCGCTCAGCGGCCCGCAGGCCGACCGCTACGCCATCGGGCAGGACTGGCAGGCGGTCGGCGACGACCTGCGGAACGCGATGGGCGTGTACGAGGTCACCATCACGGTCAGGAAACCGGAGAACGCCGACCGGCCGTGAGCCAGGAGAACGAGTCGGGGGAGTTGGCGGTTCCCGACGCCGATGATGAGCAGGCATCGCCGGCTCTTCCCGAGATCCTTGAACAGCTTCCCGCGGAGATACTCGCACAGCTCCCCGCAGTCTTTACGCTTGAGGCGTCCCTGCACGCCGGTCCCTTGCCGTCGGCGGATGAGCTGGAGAAGTACGAGGCCGTCCTCCCCGGCGCGGCTGATCGCATCGTGAGGATGGCGGAGGGGCAGGCCGGCCATCGCGCCGAACTGGAGACCGAGGCGCTGCGACAGGAGGGCCAGCGGTCGTGGGCGGGCCTTGTGAGCGGGGCGCTCCTGACGCTCGGCTTCGAGGCGCTGGCGCTCGTTGCCGTGCTGGTGGATCGTCCCTGGTTCGCGGTGGCCTTCGCGGCCTTCCCGCTGCCCGCCATCATCGGGGCCTTCGTCTACGGCACCCGTTCCCGCCGTCGCGAGCGCGAGCAGCGCGCCCGCCTCATGACGGGCCGCGACGCTTCCTGAACCGACACCGGTGCGCGCGCCTCCGGGTTGCGCGTCGCGCCGCAGTAGCGCGCTTGTGCCAGGATGGCTGACGGTCGCCAAGTCTCTCGCCGCTCGCCCGCGCCCCCGTACGCTCCCGTCGCGTACGATGGTGGCGGACGGAACGCTGCCGGAGGGAGCGCCATGAACGGCATGATCGACGTACACCATCATGTGCCCGCCGCCGAAATCGCGGAGGCGGCGGCCCGCGTCGGCATCACCGTGGGCGGCGGCTGGACGCCCGAACGGGCGCTCGCCGACATGGACGCCAGCGGCATCGCCGCCGCCGTGCTCACGCCCATCATCTTCGTGGCCGACGTGGCGGACCCGGCGGCGGCCATCCCCCTCCATCGCGCCGCGAACGACTATCTCGCGGGCGTGGCGCGGCGCTGGCCCCACCGCTTCGGGGCGTTCGCCACGCTGCCCATCGTGGACCCCGACGCGGCCCGCGCCGAGCTCGACCGCGCGTTCGACGAGCTGGGCATGGACGGCGTGCTCCTGCCCAGCGGCGTGGGCCCCGATCTCATCGGCGCGGAGCGCTTCGACGCCGTGCTGGCGGCGCTCGACCGGCGCGGGGCGACCATCCACCTGCATCCCACGGCCTCGCCCGTGGGGGTGCCCGGCCTGCCCGCCTCCGTCGTCGATTTCCCCGTGGAGACGACGCGCGCCATCGGCAGTCTGCTGGCGTCGGGGGCGTTCGAGCGGTACGGGAACCTGCGCTGGATCATGGCGCACGCGGGCGGCTGCTTCCCCTACATCGCGGGGCGCGTGGCGCGCTCCGAGGGCGCGGAGCCGCTGCGCACGAACGCGCCCGCGGGCGTGGCGGCCTACCTGGGGCGCCTCTACTACGACGTGGCCGTGTGCTGCCATGCCACGGCGCTCCCGAGCCTGCTCACGGTGACGGACGCGGACCACCTCATCTTCGGCACGGACTACCCGGCCTTCTCGCGCGCGGACGTGGACGGGGCCATCGCCTGGCTGCGGGAGGAGTCGGGCTTCGACGCGACGCAGCTGGCGGCCATCGGCGCGGGCAACGCGCGCCCCCTCTTCCCGCGCCTCGCCGCCGCCCTGGACGCGGCGGGCCGGGGCTGAGCGGGGAGGGGAGATGCCGGTGCCGGGTGGAGTAGGATGGGGTGGCGCGATGGCGCGACGGAGGCGCGGAATGGCCACTGAGCCCGTCGCCCGACCGAACGGCGCGTCGGGGAGCGTCGCGGACGCCTACCGCGCTCGCATCGCCTCCCTGCGCGATGGCGCGCCCGCCGACGACATCGTGGTGAATGAGGCCTCGGAGCGGGACTTCTGGGCGTTCGTGCGGTCGTCGTCGGGGATGGATCGCGCGGAGTTGTCGCTGCTGGAGAACGGGAACCTGCGCGCCGTCTGGAAGGGCGCCGACGGGAGCCATCTGGGCCTTCAGTTTCGCGGGGACGGGACGGTGGCGTTCGTCGTCTTCACGAAACGCGCCGGAGCGGCCGAAGCCTCCCGCGCGTACGGAACGGATACGCTCGAAGGGGTCAGGGGGCAGGTTGGCGCGTTCGACCTTCCCCTGACGGCGGGCACGTGACCGGCGACGACCTGCCCGATGGCGACCATGTCGTTCGCTATGCGAAGCCGTCGTTCGTCCACCTGGATGGCAGCCTCGCGGTCGGCGCGTTCCGCCTGCGTTCCGACGAGACCGGCCTCTCCGTCCACTGGCTGGAAGGGTTCGACGCGATCGGAGATACGGCAGCCCGCATCGCCGAGGTACGACGCCGCTCCCGTCTGGCGTTGCGACCCGGCGGGCGTTTCGCCGAGCTGGGCGTCGGCGACGCGAAGCGCCAGGTGCGCGAGCATCTGGGGGCGCTGTGTTTCACGCACATGCCGCTGGATGCCGGGGACGGCTACCCCGCGGACCCCTCGCACAGCGAAATCCAAGGCCTGCCCCCGGACGACTCGCCGCTGGCGGACTTCATCGGGAATCTGCTCGTGGAGTGCGTGCGCGCCGTGCATCCCGCGCGCTGAACGCGGCGCGGGCGGCGTATCCTGCGCGCCATGAGCGAGCCGTTCGACCCGCGCCTGCTGGAGGGGGAAGCCTTCCGGCTGGACCCGTATCCGGCCCTGCGGCGGCTGCGCGACGAACACCCCGTCTGGCGCAACCCGCGCGACGGCGTCTGGTGGATCACGCGCTACGAGGACGTTGTGGCGGGCTTCCTCGACCACGACACGTTCTCCAGCAGCATCATGGAGCAGTCGCACAGCGCCGTCTTCGGCCCCTCGCTCACGGCCATGGACGGGGACGAGCACACGCGCAAGCGCGCCATCGTCGCGCCCGAATTCGTGGGCCGCCGGCTGGACGCCTTCCTGCCCGTCGTCGAGGGCAACGTGCGCGAGCTGGTCGCGCGCTTCACGGAGAAGGCCGCGCGCGAGCTGGCGGACGGCATGGCGGCGAAGCGCGAGGCGGACCTCGTGAGCGAGTTCAGCGCGCGCCTGCCCGTGAACGTGATCGTGGACATGCTCGCGCTGCCCCGCTCCGACCGCGACCGCTTCCGCCGCTGGTACCCGACGTTCCTGGCGGGGCTGTCGCCCGATCCGGCGCTGCGGCGGGCGGGCATCGCGGCCAACCGCGAGTTCCACGAGTACCTGGAGCCGTTCGTGCGCGAGCGGCGGCGCCAGCCGGGCGACGACCTCATCTCGCGGCTGTGCGCGGCGGAGGTGGACGGCGAACGGCTGTCGGCGCACGACGTCAAGGCCTTCACGAGCCTGCTGCTGACGGCGGGCGGCGAGACCACGGACAAGGCCATCGCCAACCTCTGGTGGCTGCTGCTCAACCATCCCGACCAGTTCGCCGGGGTGCGGCGCGACCACGGGCTGCTGGACCGCGCCTTCACGGAGACGATGCGCCATTCCGGGCCGGTCGGCGGCGAGCCGCGGGTGACGCTGCGCGAGGCGGCCGTGCGCGGCGCGGCCATCCCGGCGGGCGCGGTCGCGCACCTCTCCATGCACTCGGCCAACCACGACGAGCGCGTCTTCGCCGAGCCGGAGCGCTTCGACCTCTTCCGCGAGGACCTGTACTTCGGGAAGGAGACGCGCGTGGGCCACCGCGAGGGCGGGCGCGCGAGCCACCTCGGCTTCGGGCTGGGCAAGCACTTCTGCGTGGGCTACCAGCTGGCGCGGGCGGAGGCGGTGATCGGCTCGCGCGCGCTCCTCGAGGCGGTCGGCGACGTGCGCATCAAGCCCGGGCGCAACCCGCGCATGGGCGAGGGTACGGCCATGCGCTCGGTGGCGTCGCTGGAGCTGGAGTTCGCGCCCACCTGAGGCCCCCGATGCGCGCCCCGCCGCCGATTGCCCTACACTGCGCGCGAACGCACGCACGGAGGCCGTCATCGTGGAGAAACGCACCATCGGCAGCTCGGACCTGGAAGTCTCGGTCGTGGGGCTCGGCTGCAACAACTTCGGCATGAGGATCGACGCGGACACCGCCAGGGCCGTGGTCGACACGGCGCTCGACCTGGGCGTCAATTTCTTCGACACGGCGGAGATGTACGGCATGGGCGCCTCGGAGGAGATGCTGGGCGCGGCCCTCGGCGGGCGCCGCGGTGAGACCGTCATCGCCACCAAGTTCGGCATGCCCGGCGCGGACATGGCCTCGCCCGGCAGCGGCTCCCGCGAGTACATCACGAACGCCCTGGAGAAGAGCCTGGGGCGGCTCGGCACCGACTACGTGGACCTCTACATGGTCCATTTCCCCGACCCGGACACGCCCGCGGAGGAGACGGCGCGCGCGCTGGACGACGCCGTGAAGGCGGGCAAGGTGCGCCACGCGGGCATCTCCAACGTGTCCGCCGCGCAGATCGCGGAGGCGTGCGAGACGACGGCCGCGAACGGCCTCGCGCCCTACGTCTCCGTGGAGAACGAGTGGAGCCTCGTGGAGCGCGGCATCGAGGCCGAGGTCGCGCCCGCCGCGCGCGACTGCGGCTTCGGCATCCTGCCCTACTTCCCGCTGGCCGCGGGCTTCCTCACGGGCAAGTACCGCCGCGACGCGGAGATGCCGGAGGGCAGCCGCTTCAGCGAGGGGATGCTGGCCGGGCTGGCGGGCAAGTACGTGAACGACCGCAACTGGGACGTCCTCGCGAAGGCGGAGGCGTTCGCGGCGGAGCGCGGCCACACCGTGCTCGACCTGGCCATGAGCTGGCTGCTCGCGCAGGAGGGTGTGCCCAGCGTCATCTCCGGCGCCACGCGGCCCGATCAGGTGCGCGCCAACGTGGCGGCGGCGGGCTGGGCGCTCACGCCCGACGACCTCGCCGCCATCGACGGCTTCGCGGGGTAGCGTCCGTGATCCTGCCGTCGCTGTCGCTCAACCTGGGGAGCGAGCGGCCGGAGCGGCTGATCGCGTTCTACCGCGACGTCGTGGGGCTGACGCCCGCGCCGGAGATGAGCCCGGGCGCGTTCGCGCTGGGCCAGAGCTACCTCATCGTGAGCGCCCACGACGAGGTGCGCGGCCCCGCCGCCGACGCGAAGCGTTGCCTCATCAACTTCGTGGTGGACGACCTCGACGCGGAGCATGCGCGGCTGGAGGCGGGCGGCGCGGCCTTCGTGCGCAGCAAGGGCGAGGAGCCCTGGGGCGGGCGCATCTCGACCTTCCTCGACCCCGACGGCAACCATTGCCAGCTGATCGAGACGCCGGAGACGCGCGCCCTCCGCCAGTAGCCCCGCTCCTCGCCCCTCGCCGTTGACCGCTCCGCAGCCTCTCCCGGTAGCCAACCGCATTCAGTGCGCGAGCGACGGCCGGGACCAGCGACTCATCAAGCAGGAACAAGGGGTTATGCGGCTCGGAGACGATGTTCCCATTCACAGGCGGCATCCGCCTCCTCTTTCGAGATTCCGAACTCCCCCATCACCCATTCCCTGGAATCTCCGGCGTCGATCATCCCCGCGATGGTTCGCGCCGGGATGCGCGTCCCCTTGATGCAGGGCGCCCCGAACTGGATTTCCGGCGCCAGCAGGATGGACGGCGCCGCCTCCCAGGAATTCGCCATGCCGGACGCCTGGTCGAAGCTCAGGCCATGCACGGGAATCAGGTACTGGTGCAGCATCTCGAACGCCGCCTGCCCGTGCAGGCTCGCGGCCAGCAGCTGGCTCGTCCAGTCGCCGAACACCTGCCCCCGTCCCGCCCAGAGGGACTCCGACGCGAACGGGCGGGGGATGCCAAGTTCGTTCCGCAACCAGCGCTCCGTCGCGCGGATCTCCTTCCACTGGATGTCCGCCGCACGCAGGGCGGCAATCACGCGCATCGAAACCAGATCCTCGAAGGTGATCACCAGCTCCGCGCCGGGAGTATCGACAAGATCGAGCGAGGAGAGTCCCTGACGAATCCAGCGGATAATGGTGGCCGAGCGGACCGGGTAGACCTTCGCCCCGCGGTCGGCCGCCTTCAGGTATCGCGCCGCCTCCGGCGCCTCGTAGATGCCCTCGAAGGACAGGTTCGTTCGGGCTTCCGTGACGGTTTTCATCGCTCCGCGCCTCCGATGAGCCGTTTCGCTGGAACCAGTGTATCAGTCCCCCGTGGGTAGCCCGCGCCCGCCCAGGCGTCCGTGCCCGCCCTCCACGTTGTACAGCGCCAGCTCCGTCAGCCCCGCCGCCGTCGCTGGCCCGCAGGGGCCCGCGATGCCAAGCCGCGCGCCGCCCCCGCCCCCTACGGCTCGACCGTGACGGTGCCGGCGGCGCCGTCGAGCGTGACCGTGGCGCCGTTCGGGATGAGCGAGGTGACGCCGCGGATCTGGGCCACGGCGGGGATGCCGAACTCGCGCGCCACCGTGGCCGCGTGGCTCAGCACGCCGCCCGTCTCCACGACCACGCCCGCGGCGGGGATGAAGAGCGGCGTCCAGGCGGCGTCGGTGACGGGCGCGATGAGGATGTCGCCGGGCGCGAGGTCGGCGCTCATGGCCGCCTCGGCGCTCTCGATGACGCGCGCGCGCCCGGTGGCCCGCCCGGGGCTGATGCCCAGCCCCTCGTAGGAGGCCGACTCCGCCGCCGCGGCCCGCTCGCGGGGGATGAGCTCGACGGGCCAGTCGAACAGCACGGGCAGCTCGTAGCCCTCGAGGCGGGCGCGCTCCTCGCGGCGGCTGGCCACGCCCGCTTTCGCGCGCGCCGCGTCGAGCTCGCCCCGCGCGGCCTCGCGCAGCTCCGGCAGGCGCAGGTACCACACGTCGTCGGCGTCATCGACGACGCCGCGCGCGACCAGCCGCCGGGCCAGCTCCATGACGGGCGGGCGCTGCGTGCGGCAGGCCCGGGCCCAGTTGGCCTTGCTGCCCTCGCGCCCGCGGTTCAGCGTCTGGGCCAGCCGCAGGGCGTGGCGGAAGCCGTCCAGCGTCTCGGCGGGCAGGCGCGCCTCGATGTCGTGCTCCACCGCCTCGCGCGCCGCCGCCTGCTTCCGTTCCAGCGCGTGCGGATCGCGTTCGGGCGGGGCCTGCAGGTCGGCCTGGATGCTGCTCAGCACGAAGTTGGGGGCCTCGTCCCACGTGCGGTGGGAGGGGTCCGTCTCGTTCTGGCCGCGGAAGCCGAATTGGTCGACGAAGGCGGCGTACTCGGCGGCGAAGGCGCGCCAGCCGTCGTCGGGCGGCGAGGCCAGCCGCGCGGTGAGGCCGTCCGCCGTGAGCGTGCGCAGGTCGTCCGCCAGCGCGGGGCGGGCCAGCGCGAAGCGGCTCAGATCCCAGATGGCCTTCGCGGGCAGCGCGCTCTCCACGTCCGTGAGGCCGCTGGTGATGGTGTTCGTCCACTCCGGCGGGTGGTCGGGGATGTGCTCCTTGAGGATGTCACCGATGATGGTGGTGTACTCGCCACCGCCGACGGAGCTGTAGTAGTGGGAGATGAAGAGGCGGCCCGCCAGCGTGATGCCCTCGTCCAGTGCCTCGATCAGGTCGGCGTCGCTGGCGGCGCTCCAGTCGCGCACGCGGGAGTGGCGCCAGGCGTCGTAGGTGATCTCGCGGTTTTTGGCCCAGGTGGCCGCGTTCGCCTCCCAGCGCTCGGTGATGCGCGCGCGCGTGGCGGCGGCGCGCTCCTCATCGGAGGCGGCGTCGCTCTTGAGGGCGTCGCCGCCCTCGAGGAACTGCTTGAGGAAGTCGCTGCCCTCGCCCACCTGGTAGGTGGACGTGAACTGCATGGTGAGGGCGTAGTTGATGACGAAGCGCCCGCCGATGAAGGGCAGGATGGTGGTCCCCGGCGGTTTGGGCAGGGGCACGAGGTCGAGCACGCCCAGGTCCTCGAGCACGCCGTGGTTCCAGATGTAGTCCCACTCCCGCCAGATGTCGGCGGGCAGGGGGCGGGTCACGCCCGGCAGCACCTCGGCGGCGTTCGTCGTCGTGTAGGCGCTGTGGGGCGGCGTGTGGACGCTGTCCCAGCTGCAGAGGAGTTCGACTTTGTCGCTCATGTTCGCGCTCCTAGTAGGCCGCGGTGCCGCCGTCCACCGACCAGAGCGCGCCCGTGATGCCCGCGCCCACGTCGGAGGCGAGGAGCACGGCCACGGCGCCGACCTCCTCGACGGTGTTCATGCGCTTGATGGCGGACTCGTCGGCGAACTGCTGCACCATCTCGTCGTAGGTGAGGCCCATGGAGGCGGCGGCGGCGGCCCCGCTCTCGCGCACGATGTCCGTCTCGATCAGCCCCGGGCAGATGGCGTTCACGGTGATGCCCGTCGTACCCACCTCCTGCGCCGCGCTCTTCGTGAGGCCGTTGATGGCGTGCTTGGCGGCCACGTAGGCGGCGATGCCGGGCTTGCCGTGCTTCCCCTCCAGCGAGGAGACGTTGATGATGCGCCCGCTCTCCTGGGGGAGCATGTGGCGGAAGGCGTGCTTGATGCCCCAGAAGGTGGCCGACAGGTTCCAGCGGATGGTGTGGTCCCAGGCCTCGTTCTCCATCTGCGCCACGGGCGCGAAGCCCGAGCTGCCGCCCGCGTTGTTCACGAGGATGTCGATGCGCCCGTAGCGCGCGACGGCGCCGTCCACCAGCCCCCTGATCGTCTCCTCCCGCGTCACGTCGCCGGCCAGGAAGTGGGCGCGCTCGCCCGCCCCCATCTCCGCCAGCGCGCGCTCGCCCTTCTCCGCGCTGCGCCCGTTGAGGACGACGCTGGCGCCCTCCGCGAGGAACGCCTCCACGATGCCGCGCCCGATGCCGCGGCTGCCGCCCGTGACGGCGGCGACCTTGCCTTCCAGCTTCATCACGCCACTCCTGCGTTGCGTGCGCGGCCCGCGCCGCGCCGGGATGCGAGCGGCAGCTTAACGAGCGCCGCGCCCGCGCGCCAGACGCCGCCTCAGACGGTGAGCCCGCCGAGCCCCATCACGCCCCGCGCGTACTCGATCTCGCCCACGTGACGGTAGCCGTGGCTCAGGCACACGCCGTTCAGCGCCTGCCAGAGCGACATCTCCCCCAGCGGCTTGATCGTCACCGTGCGCGCGTCGAACTCGTCCGCCGACAGCTCCCCCAGGTACGCCGCCGTGGCCCGCCACACGCGCGGCTGGTACTCGCGCCAGCCGTCCAGGTCGGTGAGCGCGAGCGCCTTCGCGTCCGCGTCCGACATGCCCGTGCCCTGCGCCGTGCGGTGCAGCCCGAGGCGCCCGTCGTAGCCGCCCTCGAGCCACACCGTGGGCCGCCCCCGCACGACGTAGTTGACGATGTTGTCCTCGGTGCGGACGTAGTGCCAGAGGCTGAAGAAGGGGCTGAGGCCGCCCTCGCGGGGGCGGAAGTTGAGGTGCTCCAGCGTCATGTCGCCGAGCGCCTGGTCGAGCATCCCGTGCATCGACTCGAGGCCCGTGCGGAGGATGTCCAGCGGCGTGGTGCTCATGGGGCGCGCCTCCCCTGGTGATGGTGGCGCCCATCGTGCGCGCCCGCGCCGCGCCCCGCAACGCTACAAGGCCGACCGCAGCTCCGCGAGCGCCGACTCCAGCTCCCGCCCGTGGCCCGCGATCTCCGCCAGCAGCTCCTCCGGCGTGCGCGTGTCCGAGTCGTCCGGGCGGTGCGGGTTGACCGCCTTCAGGTCGTAGCCGTTCGCCTCCACCTGCTCCCGCGTCACCGTCCACGAGCGCTCCGAATCGGCCCGCTCCGGCAGCAGCGCGAAGAACTCCTCGAAGTGCGCCAGCGTCAGCGGGTACTTCTTGGTGAAGCGCGTGCCCGGCCGCGTCTGCCCCTTCCGGTCGGTCCACTCCGGCGGGAACAGTTCGTAGTACCAGATGCGCTCCGTCGGCTGCCCCTTGTTGAAGAACAGCAGGTTGCTCTTCACGCCCGAACCGGCCGAGGTGAACACGCCCGGCGCGAGGCTCACCACGCAGTACAGGTCGCACTCGTCCAGCAGCTTGCGCTTCGTCTGCACGAAGGCCCGCTCGCTCGTGCGGAAGAGCAGGCCCTCGTCCACCACGAAGCCCGCGCGCCCGCCCCGCTTCAGGCTCTCGATCACCTCCTGCAGGAAGAGCACCTGCGTCGAGGACGTCGGGTAGTCGAAGTGGTTCTGCGCGTCCGCGCCCTCCTTGCCGCCGAACGGGGGATTCGTGAGGATCACGTCGAACTGGTCCGGCGCGTCCTCGAAGAGCCCGCCGTACTCCTCCGCGCGCGTGAGCGTGTTGGCGTGCTGGATGTGCGGCTCGTCGATGCCGTGGAGCACGAGGTTGGCCAGCGCGATCGGGTAGACGAGGGTGTCCTTCTCCGTGCCGTAGAACGTCTCGCCGCTCAGCCGCTCCAGCGCCTCGCCCGTCGCCTCCGGGGGCAGGTTCGCGCGCATGTGCTCGAAGGCCTGCGCCAGGAAGCCGCCCGTCCCGCAGCACGGGTCGAACACCGTCTCGCCCACCGTCGGGGCGACCACGCGCACCATCGCCCGCACCACCTCGCGCGGCGTGAAGAACTGCCCGCCGTCGTTGTTCTTCTCCCCCATCGAGAGCAGCAGGCCCTCGTAGGCCCCCGACAGCGGGAACAGGTGCTGGTCGTCCATCTCGCCCGACCGAATCTCGTGCACGAGGTCCACCACGTCGTAGAAGTTGCGCTCCGTGTCCACGCGCGTGCCGTCCACGCTGGAGAGAATCTGGCCGATGAGCCGCTGGCGGGGCGTGCCCCCGTTGTTCCCCAGCTCGTGGAGGTACGGCAGCAGGTCGCCCTCGAGAAACGCGAAAACGGAGTTCCCCGCCCCATGCTGCAGCAGGTTGCGCTTCACGCCGTCGGGCGCGGCCCAGTCGCGCCAGCGGAAGGGCTCCTGGATCGATGCCTCGTACCGCCGCCCCAGCGCCGCCGCGTCCCGCGCCTCCCGTTCCTCGCGCTCGTCGAGGAAGCGCAGGAAAAGCAGCCACGTCAGCTCCGGCACGTACTGGAGCGCGCCAGCGCAGTTCGAGCGGCGCAGCACGTCGCACACGGTCTTGATGCGCGCGTCGAGCGAGGACTGGGAGGCGATGGCCGAGGTCATGCGGAGGCTCCGGGCGCGAAAGCGCGCCGCAGGATAGCACCCGGCAGCGCTTCGGCAAGCGCCAGCCGCTCGCGCGCCGCCGTACGCGCCTGCTCCGTGGCCGCCATTTCCCGTTCGAGTTCGGTGATGATCGCGCGCTGTTCGTCGATGGGCGGGAGAGGGATTTGAATCCTCTCGACCGTTGTTTTGCGGAGGCTTGGGTACCCTGTATTATCCGAGAAATCGGTCATGTCCAGTGTGCAGAATGCATAGTACAGCCAGAGTGGCAGGACTGAATCTCCGGCTTCAAGCGCCATGAGGTGACTGACCAAGTATCCGGGCACTGTGGTGAGGGCTCGGTTATTCGTGGCAATTGCGGCTCCGCTCTTCGGGAAGACCAGTGTGTTCGGCTGGACGGGAACCAGTTTGAGCGTATCCAACGCAGACGGGGAGAGTCGATCACGGGCTGTTGCCAGCGCTGTGGTCCGACCACTCACCGACAAGTCCCGAACGCGAAAGAAGAGCGGACCGGACGCCCCAAAGTACTGATTGCCTTGTGGAGCGGGACCACCGGTGAAAACACGACAAATTTCGAAAATTTCGACGCGAGGCCAAAATCAGATTTTGGCCTCGCGTTCAAACACTTTCCTCAGCAGGGCGGCTGGCATCGCCTCCAGCGCATTGAGCTGGGAGAGGGCAGCGTGGCGGGCGCGCTCTGCGGCGGCGAGTCGCGTTTCGAGCGCGGCCACGATGCGGCGCTGCTCGGCCAGCGGCGGCAGGGGGATGGGGAGCAGCAGGAGTTCCTTCATGGATGCGCGAGGCATTCGTGAACCAGTCTTGCCCCGCATGGCGTACTCAACCGTATCGCTCCTGCGAAGGAACCATGCCAGAAAGCCGCGGTCCATATCGACAGGGCGGAGCGGGATAATCTCCGTGCTGCAACGCCCCGAAAAATCGGGCAGGGCCACCTTGTTGAGGTACGGACGGAGTTTCCCGTAGAGAACGTGTTCAGGAGTGAAGCAAAAGTTGTTGCTCGTGGATTCAGATCCGCGCGCCGCCTTTTCGCTGACCAGAATCCTCCCGGTGCTTCCTTCAATATGTTCCAGCCCCAGGTAAGGCATCTCCGTATACTCGGGTCTATCGCTGGTGATCGCTTTTCGTTCCTGAACACAGCACTCCCCCAGCGTGGTCCAGCGCCAGCCGTCGGGGAGCGGGTCGCCCGGGTTCATGCGTCGCGCCACTCCGCGTCGGTGGCGAGCACGCGGCGCTTCAGGTCGAGCAAGCGGTTCGCGGCTTCCGGTTCGAGCGCGGCGAGGCCGCCCGCCGCTCGCACACCCGGGGTCTGGAAGAGGCCGCTGCTTTCGAGGGCGTCCGTGCCGCCGTAGCCGAACTGGCGGGCGATGGCGCGCAGGATGCCGCGCTCCTCCGTCTCCTCGAAGCGGTCGGCGCGTTCGAGGCGCGGGCGGGGCGTCTCGCCGAAGGCGGCGCTGGCGAGCACGTCGTAGCCGTCGCAGCCCTCGTCGATGTCGCTGGCGGCGCGCAGGATGTCGGCGCTGGCCGAGCCCTGCGGCAGGCTATCGAGCATGGCGCGGCGTTCCTCGGGCGCGATCCAGCGTTCGCGGAAGGCGTCGATGCCGGCCGCTTCGGCGAGGATGCGTTCGGCGATGCCGGCGCGGTAGTCGTCGAGCGTCACGCGGCGCAGTGTACCGCCTTCGGGAACCATGACAACCACGCCCTCGGGCTCGATGCGGACCTCGACGCCCTCGGCCTCGAAGATGCGGGGCGGGTCGCGCTCCTCGCGCTCGCCGTCGGGCTTGCGTTCGCGCTCGGTCTCGGGGCGCTGCGCGAGGGATGCGTCGAGCAGGCGGCTGGCGTTGGTGTAGTCGTAGGCGGTGAAGTGGAGCTTGCCGCTTTCGGCGTGGATGCGGGTGGCGCGTCCCAGCATCTGGTGGAAGAGGATGGGGGACTTGAGGTAGCGGAACCAGACGACGTTCTGGAGGCGGGGCACGTCGACGCCGGTGGTGATGAGGTCGACGGTGCAGGCGACGAAGGCGCGGGAGGCGGCGCCCTTGAAGTCGGAGAGCAGCTCGGCCCCGCCCTGGGCGGTGCACTTGAAGGCGTAGGGATCGACGGGGCGCTCGTCCGCGCGATCGGCCCATTCGGCGTAGAGGTTGCCCATTTCGGCGGCGACGCGGTCGGCATGGGCGTCGCCGGCGCAGAAGATGAGCGTCTTCTGGCGCGGTCCGCCCGATTCGAGGAGGCGCTGGAAGAGGTCGCGGCACATCTCCTCGACGCGCTCCTCGATGCGGAGGCGCTGTTCGATGGAAGCGGCCCGGTAGATTTCGGGCATGTCGCTGACGCCCGCGGGCGCGCCCGTGCGAGCGTCGCGGATGCGATCAGGGTCGAGTTCGCCGCTCCTGACGCCTTCCTCGCGCTCGCGCTGCCCGGCGGTGATGATTTCGGCGCGCACGAGCTTCATGGCGGCGAGCCAGCCGTCGTCCATGGCGTCGGCGATGGAGTACTCGTAGACGGGTTCGCCGAAGTACTGGTGGTTGTCGCGCGTGATCGCGTCGTCGTCCTCGGTCTCGATGTCGTCGGGATCGCCGACGCGCTCCCAGGTGCGGGGCGTGGCGGTGAGGCCGATGTGGACGGCGTCGGGGTTGCGGTCGAGCACGGCGCGCCACTTGCCCCAGGCGGAGCGGTGGCACTCGTCGATGATGATGTGGCTGAAGTAGTTCTCCGGGTAGTGGCGCGAGAGGTAGGAGTCGTCGCCGCCCTCGTCGTCGATGCCCAGCGTCTGGTAGGTGGCGACGATGACGCGGGCGTTCTTCTCGGGGTTGCGCGTGGTGGCCTTGGCGGCGTCGGCCTTGAATTCGTTGTGGAGCGCGCCGAGGGCCTGATCGCGCAGCTCCTTGCGGTCGCAGACGAAGAGGGCGCGGCGGAGTTGGCCGCTGCGGTCCAGGGCGCGCAGCAGGCTGACGGCGATGCGCGTCTTGCCCGTGCCCGTGGCGAGGGAGAGCAGGGCGCGGGGGCGCTTCTCTCCGCGCGCGATGCGTTCGAGCACGGCGCGCACGGCGGCGTACTGGTAGGGGCGGTCGTGCGCGCGCGCGGGCTTCAGGAGCGGCGCGGCCTCCTTGCGCGTGAGGTCGATCTCCCGCTGCTTCAGGTAGCGCCGGAGCAAGTCGTCCCAGCCGGGGAATTCGGTCAGCGGCGCGGGGGCGGTCGTGCGGCCCGTGGCGAACTCGTGCTCGACGAACAGGTGGCCGTTGGTGGCGAAGGCGAAGGGCACGTGGTGGAGGCGCGCGTCGCGCTTCGCCTGTTCGAGGCCGTGGTCGGGCGCGTACTCCTCGGCTTTCGCCTCCAGCACGGCGATGGGGAGCGTGCGCTTGCCGTCCACGCGGGCATGGAGGAGGTAGTCGGTGGAGCGCCCGCGTCCGCGCCGTCCGCCCGCGCCCACGATGTCGATGCGGCCGGGCGTCTGCTCGCGCCTGATCAGCCCTTCCACCCAGCCGCGCCCGCGCAGGACGGGATCGACCAGCTTGGCGCGGGTATCGGCCTCGTTGAGCATGGGCGGAGCAGTATAGCCGCCGCAGGGGCTTGCGCGGGGGCGCGGCGTGCTACACTGCCGCGCCAACGGGAGGTGGTTCGCGTGGAAGAACTTCGCGGGCGCACGGCGGTCGTCACGGGCGGCGGCGGCGGCATCGGCAAGGCGCTGGCCGCGGCCTTCGCCAACGAGGGCATGAACGTCGTCATCGGCGAGATCGAGATGGACATGGCGGCGGAGGCCGTGGCGGCGGTGGAGGCGGCGGGGATGCGCGCCATCGCGGTGGAGAACGACGTGACGGAGCGGGCGTCGCTGGAGGCGCTCGCGGACGCGGCGTGGGCGGAGTTCGGGGGGGCGCACGTGCTGTGCAACAACGCGGGCGTGGTCACCTTCCGGCTGGCGCAGGACATGACGGAGGCGGACTGGGACTGGGTGCTGGGCGTGGACCTGTACGGGGTGATTCACGGGGTGCAGGCGTTCCTGCCGCGCATGGTGGCGCAGGGGGAGGGGGGGCACATCGTGAACACGGCGTCGATCGCGGGGCTGGTGCCCGCGGCCACGCCGGGCATCGTCTCCTACACGACGGCGAAGTACGGCGTGGTGGGGCTGAGCGAGGCGCTGGCGCTGGACCTGGCGGAGCACGGCATCGGCGTGTCGGTGGTGTGTCCGGGGGGCGTGCGCTCGCGCATCGTGGAGGCCGGGCGCAACCGCCCCGGGGAGTACGGCGGGCCGGAGCCGCCCAACCGCGTGGAGGGCGAGGGGGTGCCGCAGGAGATCATCGAGCCGGAGGACCTGGCGGCGCGCGTGGTGCGCGCGGTGCGGGGGAACGAGCTGTACGTGCTCAGCCATCCGGAGACGCAGCCCGCGGTGGAGGCGCGCTTCGCGGCCATCCTCGCGGCCCACGACGCCATCCCCGCGGGATAGGAAGGAGCGCACTCATGGCCGTGAACACGCTGGTGGTGACGAAGGGGCATCCCTTCGACTACAACGGCTTCTACGCCATCTTCGACGAGAATCCGGAGCTGCAGACGACGCAGGTGGAGCAGCCGGCGGCGCAGGTGATGCTGCGGCCGGAGAACGCGGCGGCGTACGAGGCCGTGCTCTTCTACGACATGTGGGGCACGGAGAGTCCGGACGGGGGGGCCAGCTTCGCGCCCGCGCCGGAGGAGTACCAGCGCAGCATCGCGGCGCTGCTGGAGCGCGGCACGGGCATCGTCATGCTCAACCACGCCATCGTGCAGTGGCCGGCGTGGGCGGGCTGGCGCGACGTGAGCGGCACGTCGTTCCTGCTCACGCAAGGCGAGGTGTTCGGCGAGCCGACGCCGGGCTCGGGCTATCGCGGCGGCGCGCACGATCCGCGGGGCAACCCGCGCGGCGTCGTCTCGCCCGATCCCGCGGCCATCGGCCACCCCGTGCTGGAGGGCGTCGAGCCGTTCGAGATCGAGGACGAGCTGTACCTGACGTCGAAGGCGTTCGAGACGCAGCCGGGCATCCTGCCGCTGATGCGCACGGACTACCCGATGGTGCGGGAGAACTTCAATCCGCCGCCGCTGGCGCCCGCCGCCGAGCAGGCGGAGTGGGACCATCCGGAGGGGAGCGACCTGGTGGTGTGGGCGAAGAAGAGCGGGAACGCGCCGGTGGTGGCGATGCAGATCGGGGACGGCCCGAACTGCTACGCGAACGCGGGCTTCCGGCGTCTGCTGCACAACGCGCTGCACTGGGTGGCGTCGGAGGACGCGCGGGCCTGGGCGCGGGGCTAGCGTCCGGCGACGGCGCGGGGCTGGATGAGCAGCGCCAGCTGCTCCCGGAACGCCGCTTCGGTCCAGTGTCCGCGGCCCAGCTCCATGAGCAGGAGTTCGGCGCTCCACGCGAGTTCGCGCGCGTCGGCGTCGCCCTCGTCCGGCCAGAGGAGGGGGAAGAGCCAGTCGTCGAGCTCGGCGGGGCTGCCGTCGCCCTCGGCGCACCGCTGAATCCGCGCCCGCACGGCCTCAAGGGAGTACGCTTCCGGCATGGCCAGCCCTCCGCGTCGCTACGTTCCCGCCGCCCGTCTGCGTCGGCTCTTCAACGAGCTTCGTTTCGTGGAGGCGGTCGAAGCTGGCAGGCTCACTATACAGCTCAAGACGGACAAACACCCGTCCGCGCCCGGCGCCGGTGAGCCGTTTTGCACTCGTAGTCAGGCCGTCGGGTACTTCGACGCCAACGGACGGCAGGTCGCCGTCGTCCACCAGTATCTCCGGCAGGACGGCAGCCTGGGGGCATCGGGCAGGCCGGACCCCAAGTGGCTCCTTCACGATGGCGAGGTTCTGATGCCGGAGAACCCGAGCCGTTTCACCACCTGATAGCTGTATCTGGCGAGGGGCTAGCGCAGCCCGCGGAAGGTGGCGCGGATGCCGCGCACGATGGCCTCCGGCTCCTCCGCCGGGGCGAAATGGCCGCCCGCCGGATGGCGGTCCCAGTGCACGAGGTTCCAGTAGCGCCGCAGCGCCTCGCCCGGCTCCGCCGGGGCGTCCGGCCCGTGGAAGGTGACGCCCGTGGGGGCCTCGACCACGGGCGCGCGGTCGTGGTGCGGCCGCCACTGGTTCCAGGCCGCCTCGAAGTAGTAGCGCACCGAGGTGACGAAGGCGTCCGTGGCCCAGTAGAGCATCATCGTCGTGAGCAGGTCGTCCTTCGGGAAGCGCGATTCCACGTCGCCGCCGGTATCGCCCCAGTTGCGCCGCCGTTCGAGAATCCAGGCGCAGAGGCCGATGGGCGAATCGTGCGCCATGAAGGCCAGCGTCTGCGGGTCCAGCGTCTGCACGGCCACGTGCGAGGAGTAGAGGCGCATGCGCGCCAGCTGCGCCCGTCGCGCCTCGCCCGCGGGCAGCGTCGCCAGCCCCGGGTCGCCGAGCACCCAGGGCCGGTCGTGGCTGAACAGGTCCAGCCGGATCGCGTCCGTGAGGTGGATGCCGATCACGTGCTCCGCGTGGCGGTGACCCAGCTGGCTGGTGACGAGCGCGCCCCAGTCGCCGCCCTGCGCGCCGTAGCGCTCGTAGCCCAGCACGCCGCGCATGAGCGCGTCCCAGAGGTCCGCCGTGCGCCAGAAGTTGACGCCGGGCACGGTCAGCGGCGTGGAGAAGCCGAAGCCCGGCAGCGAGGGCACGACCACGTCGAAGGCGTCGGCGGGATCGCCGCCGTGGGCCGCGGGGTCGCTGAGGGGGCCGATCACGTGGCGCAGGTCCCAGAAGGTCCACGGCCAGCCGTGCGACAGGATGAGCGGGATCGGGTCCGGCCCCCGCCCGCGCACGTGGACGAAGTGGATGGGCGCGCCCTCGATTTCGACGCGGAAGTTGGGCAGGCGGTTCATCTCCGCCTCGTGCGCGCGCCAGTCGTAGCCGCGGAGCCAGTGTTCGGCGAGTTCGCGCAGGTAGGCGCCGTTCACGCCGTAGGCCCAGTCGTCGTTGGCGAAGTCGGGCGCCCAGTTGACGCGCTCCAGCCGCCCGCGCAGGTCGGCCAGCTTCGCGTCGGGGATGGCGATGGTGAAGGGTTCGGCGTTCATCGGGACTCCTCCGGCGGCGGTTCCGCCCACTCGCGGACATAAGTGCGTTGCTCGCGCGTCTGGGGGGAGTGGGGCAGGCGGTCCGCCTTCTCCGCGCCCCGCCACCATTCGGCAACCTGGGCGAGGGCCTCGTCGCCCGTCCTGCCGTGCCGCACGAGCCAGCAGCCGACGACGGCGCCGGTCCGCCCGACGCCGCCCCAGCAGTGAGCGTACACGCTGCGTCCCTCGCTCAGCGCGCGGTCGATGGCGTCGAGGATGGCGACCATCTCCGCCGGGTTGCGCGGCACGCTCACATCGACGATTGGATGCCGCTCATGCGTGGCGCTCGTGCCGAGTGCGCGGGCCTCATCCGCCAGCGCTTCGGCGTACGGCTCCAGTCCATCCCGCGCTTCGGTCAGGTCGATGAAGTGGTCGATGCCCGCGCGCAGCAGGGTCCGCAGTCGCTCGGCGGCCTCGCGGGGATCCTTCGCGCCGGGGTATTCGCCAGCCGCGAAACGTCCCGGGATGACCCAGTAGCTGTTGGGCAGCGGGCGATCCGCGCCGTCCCGTTCGCCCATGTCGGGCCGCCTCCGTCGTCGGGTGGCCGCAGTCTACCGTCTGGCGGGGGCGATCACGCTCCGCTATCGTGCGGGGGCGCGGACTACGACGCGAACGCGGGTTTCCGGCACCTGCTGCACAGCGCGCTGCACTGGGTGGCCTTCGGAGGACGCGCGCACCTAGGCACGGGGATAACGCGAAGGAGTTGACTCGACAATCTCCTCGAGAAAACCGATGGTCTCTGTGATTGAATTGTAAGCGTCGCGCACTTGGCGGTAGGTCAGGTCGCTGTCCCTACCATGTGCAATGTTGTTTCGGTGGCTGTACAGGTTTCCAATCGCCATTCTGTGTTCTTCCGTCATCTCACTATCCAAGCGGTTCTTCCAGTCTTCGTCAAATTCACCAGCGATCCTGAGGATGTTTCGCGCTCGCATGCTTCCCTCACGCTGGAACGTCTGATCCACGTAGTTGCCGATCCGAGAATCTCCGTGAGCATCCACGTACTCTTGAAACACCCGCACAACGGCTCGCTCCAGAAATCCCGTCGCCAAGATGCAGAGGTGGTGAGCATAGTCGGACAAAACCTCATCCATCCAAGGTTCGTTGCTCAGGGCAATACGCTCGGCACGATCAAAGGCCGCGTCAATCTGCTCAGGCTCCGATGGCATCTCTGGAGAATCCATCTACTGACTGTCCGATTCAGTGAACGCCTCGCGTGCTAAACGCAGACGTTCTTTAACATTGGCCTCGTGTGAAGTCCTACTGCTGGTAACCTCTTCGAATCGAATATTTGCGAGCAGGCCTTCATAGCACCTTTTGAATTCTTGGGCATTAGGGAGATTACTCTCGGCTTGTGTGTGTGCAAGGGCGACCATCACGGAATCGAAAACTGCTGCGTTCAGACCTCTTCCGCGACGGAATGCAGTCCTGCCAAGAGATTCATTGACAAGGGAAATGGCCGCAGAAAAAACTTCTTCAAGGTGGCTCGCAATAGTAACGTCAATGTCGCGATTACGCGCCATGAACGACGTTAGAAAATCTTTCATCATGCGCTCCTCTTTCCGCTTTCCATAACGGTCCTCGTCTAGATACAGGGCGAAAAATCGGAGAATCAACTCTTGGTCTTTCATGTGTTGGGAACGCTGTCCGTACACTTCTCGCCATTGCTGGTTCTCATCCAAAGACTTGATCAGGTCGTTCAGACCCCCTCCCCAAAGGCTTCGACGGATTTCATGCGGTTGAGCAGCAGTGCCTCCAGTATTCAGCCTCTCAAAAATATAGAGAAGAGAGCGATTGTCTCCTTCAGGCTTTTCTTGGCGGACGATAGTTGCATGAATGATCGCATCGTCGAATCGGCGACGATCAGTCGGATGCAAATCACGATAACCCTTGCCTTCGAAATCACGATGGATTCCTTTTCCAAGCAAATAATCGCGCCCGTTGAACGTACCATCCATGAAGGACTGGATCGTCCTCAGCCGTTGGCCTCCATCGATAACCAAACGTCGATTGGTTGCATCAGTGGAGAGGAAAATTCCCGGGACAGGGAGCCCCAAGAGGAGCGATTCAATGAATCGGTCAGCCTGCTTTTTCCTCCAGATATAGCCGCGCTGAAAATCAGGGATGAAAATATCCCCCTCAGCAGCGGACTCTGCGGAAGTCAGGCGCTTGTACAGAGCATCAACAGGATAGTCGGCTCCATAGAAGCCGATCTCGTATCGCTCGATCCCCGGAATTTCGTCCAGCTCGCGATCACTCTTGATAGACTCGTCGATAACGAGCTCGTCCATCGATTCGTCGGGCGGGGGCTGGGAGGGGGCGGTGCTCGTCATGGCTCCTCACAAGGTGCGGTCGCTGGTCATGCTAGCACCTTGGATCCCAGCGTGCAAACCGGGTCTGCCCCAATCTGGCTAGCGGCGCTGGCGGGGGCGATCGCGCTCCGCTATCGTGCGGGGGCGCGGCACGCGCGCCCGGAGGGCACCCCGATGGTCGTCGAGACGAAGCAGACCTTCTGCCGCTTCTGCCATGCCTTCTGCGGCATCGAGGTGGACATCAAGGACGGGCGCGCGATCAAGGTGCGCGGCGACGCCAAGAACCCCATGTACGAGGGCTTCACCTGCATCAAGGGGCGGCAGCTGCCGGAACAGCACTACCATCCCGACCGCCTGCTCCATTCGCAGAAGCGCGCCCCCGACGGCACGTTCGGCCCCATCCCCCACCAGCGCGCCATCGACGAGGTGGCGGAGCGGCTGTCCGCCATCATCGCCGAACACGGCCCCCGCGCGGTGGCCACCTTCAGCGGCACCTACGGCTTCTCCTACCCGTCGTCGGGGCAGTTCACGGGGGCGTTCATGGCGGGCATCGGCTCGAACATGACCTACTCCGGGGGCACCATCGACCAGCCCGCCAAGCCCATCGCGCGCGCCTACCACGGCAACTGGGGCGCGGGCCCGCAGATGTTCGACGACGCCGACGTGTGGATGCTGATCGGCGCGAACCCGACCATCTCCATGTGGGGCGGCATCCCCCAGTACAACCCGGCGAAGCGGCTGCACCGCGCGAAACAGCGCGGCCTGAAGCTGATCGTGATCGACCCGCGGCGCACGGAGGCGGCGGAGAAGGCGGACGTGTTCCTGCAGGTGAAGCCGGGCGAGGATCCCACGCTGCTGGCGGGCATCCTGCGCGTCATCCTCGGCGAGGGGCTGGTGGACGGCGACTTCATCGCCGCCAACGTGAAGGGCGTGGAGGCGCTGCGTGAGGCGGTGGAGCCGTTCACGCCGGACTACGTGGAGGAGCGCGCGGGCGTTCCGGCGGCGCTGGTGGAGCGCGCGGCGCGCATCTTCGCGGGCGGGGCGCGCGGCTCCGCGACGAGCGGCACGGGCCCCGATTTCGCGCCCCACGCCAACGTCACCGAGTACCTCATCAACGCCATCAACACGGTCTGCGGGCGCTGGCTGCGCGAGGGCGAGCGCGTGCCCAACCCGCCCGTGCTGCGCAAGCCGAAGGAGTACCGCGCGCAGGCGTATGAGGAGGGCACGGACTGGGAGTCGCGCGAGAAGCTGCGTATCCGCGACCTGCCCATCACGCCCATCGGGCCGCCCACGAGCGCGCTGGCGGAGGAGATCCTGACGCCGGGCGAGGGGCGCATCCGCGCGCTCATCTGCGTCGGCTCGAACCCGATGGCGGCCTGGCCCGATCAGCTGCGCACCCACGAGGCGCTGCAAGCGCTCGACCTGCTGGTCACGCTCGACATCAAGCTGTCGGCCACGGCCAAGCTGGCGCACTACGTGATCGCGCCCAGGCTCTCGCTCGAGCGGGAGGACACGACGCTCCCGAACGAGGCGCTCTCCGGCGTCTTCGGCTTCGCCCAGGGCTATCCCGCGCCCTACGCGCAGTACGGCCCGAAGCTGGTCGATCCGCCCGCGGGCTCGGACGTGATCGAGGAGTGGGAGTTCTTCTGGGGGCTGGCCAACCGCATGCGCACGCCCCTGCGCATGCCCTGGGGCGAGGTGGACCTCGACGCGAAGCCGACCACGTCGGAGCTGCTGGAGCGGATGTGCGAGGGCTCGCGCATCCCGCTGGCGGAGGTGAAGAAGCATCCGCACGGGCATATCTTCGCGGACGACGACATCCGCGTGGCGCCGAAGCGCGCGGGCGCGCCGCGGCTCGACGTGGGCCGCGCGGAGATGCTGGCCGAGCTGGCCGCCGTGCGCGCCGAGCCGCACTTCGAGGGCGGCGGCTACCGCGCGGGCGAGGACTTCACGCACCGCCTCGTGAGCCGCCGCCTGCTGGAGTCCTACAACTCCTCCGGGCGCGACCTGCCGCGGCTCATGCGCCGGTACGCGAACACGGGCAATCCCGCCTACATGAACCCGCTGGACCTCGCCGAGCTGGGGCTGGAGGCGGGGGACGTGGTCGAGATCGCGTCGGCGCGCGCGGCCATCTACGGCGTGGTCGAACCCGCCCCCGACGTGCGCGCGGGCGTCGTCTCCATGGCGCACGCCTGGGGCGACGCGCCCGCGGAGGACGCGCGCGTGCGCGAGCTGGGGGCGAACACGGGCCGCCTCACCGACACGCGGCGCGACTACGATCCCATCACGGGCATCCCCGTCATGAGCGCCATCCCCGTGAACGTGCGCAAGGTCGCCGAACCCGTCCCGTAGCACGCTCAGTCGGGGAAGGCGATTTCGAGGGAGAGGTCGAGCGCGGGGGCGCTGTGCGTGAGCGCGCCCGCCGAGAGCGCGTCCACGCCCGTGGCGGCCACCTCGGCGGCGCGTGCGAGGGTGACGTTGCCGCTGGCCTCCAGCTTCGCGCGCCCGTCCGTCGCGGCCACGGCCTCGCGCAGCTGGGCGGCGCTCATGTTGTCGAGCAGGATCCAGTCGGGGCGCGCGGCCAGCGCCGCCTCCAGTTGATCGAGCGCGTCGATCTCGATTTCGACGGGAACGCCGGGGGAGCGCGCGCGGATGGCGGCCACGGCCCCGGCGAGGTCGCCGCCCTGCCGCGCGATGGCCTCGCGGTGGTTGTCCTTGATCATGGCCATGGCGGCGAGGTCGCGGCGGTGGTTGCGCCCGCCGCCGCAGCGCACGGCGTACTTCTCGAGGTCGCGCAGGCCGGGCGCGGTCTTGCGCGTGTCGAGGACGGCGCAGCCCGTCCCCGCCGCGGCGTCGGCGAAGCGGCGCGTGAGCGTGGCGATGCCGCAGAGGCGCTGGGCGAGGTTCAGGGCCGTGCGCTCGCCGGAGAGGATGGCGCGCGCGGGGCCGTGCACGTCCGCGAGCGCGTCCCCGACGGCGAAGCGCGCGCCCTCGGCCACGCGCGCGGTGAGGGCCGCGCGCCCGTCGAGCGCCGCGAAGACGCGCGCGGCCACGCCGAGCCCGCAGGCCACGCCCGCCTCGCGCGCGACCAGCCGCGCGTGCGCGACGAGGCCGGGCGCGACGGTGGCCGCCGTGGTGGCGTCGTCGCGCGCGCGATCCTCGTCCAGCGCCAGCCGCACGACTGCCTCCACGGCCTCCGCCGGGGGCGGCTCAGGGGGCACGGCGGAACACCTGCCGCCGCCGCCAGCGGGCGTCGTCGCGTTCGGGGAAGTCGGTGCGGAAGTGCGCGCCGCGGCTCTCCTCGCGGGCCAGCGCGGCGGTGAGCGCCAGTTCGGCGAAGAGCGCCAGCGCGCGCCGCTCGCGCCAGTCGCGCGAGGCGTGCGGCGCGGCGTCGGGCCAGGCGCGCGCCTCCGCCAGCCCCGCGCGCAGCCCCGCGCCGTCGCGCTCGATGCCCGCGCGTTCCCACAGCAGCCGCTGGACGGCGGCGCGGTCGGGGGGGACGCCGCCGCGCGGCGCGATGGCGACGGCATCGGCGGCGGGCGGCAGCGCGTCCCCGCCGCCCTCCGCGATGCGCCGCGCGGCGCGGACGGCGAAGGCCGCGGTTTCGAGCAGGGAGTTGCTGGCCAGCCGGTTCGCGCCGTGCACGCCCGTGGCCGCCGTCTCCCCGCAGGCGTAAAGGCCGGGCACGGTGGTGCGCCCGCGGTCGTCCGCGCGCACGCCCCCCATCAGGTAGTGCGCGGCGGGGGCCACGGGCACGGGATCGCGGCGGATGTCGATGCCGTGGTCGCGGCAGAAGGCGGCGATGGCGGGGAAGCGCTCCGCCGCGTCGACGCCGTCGAGCGCGGTGCAGTCGAGCCACACGCAATCCGCGCCCGCCGCGCGCATCTCCGCCAGCATGGCGCGGGCCACCACGTCGCGGGGCGCGAGGTCGGCCAGCTCGTGGTAGTCGGCCATGAAGGCGCGCCCGCGCGCGTCGCGCAGGACGGCGCCCTCGCCGCGCAGCGCCTCGGAGATGAGGAAGGGCGGCGCGCCCTCCGCGCGGAAGGCGGTCGGGTGGAACTGGCAGAACTCGAGGTCGGCCAGTTCCGCGCCCGCGTCGAAGGCGAGGGCGATGCCGTCGGCGGTGGCCACGGGCGGGTTCGTCGTGTGCGCGAAGGCGGCGCCCGCGCCGCCCGTGGCGAGCACCGCGGCGGGAGCCTCGTAGACGCGCTCGCCGCCGTTCGCGAGGTCGAGCGCGCGCACGCCCGCGGCGCGTCCATCCTCCAGCACGATTTCGGTGGCCAGCGTGCGCTCGCGCACGGTCACGCCGCCGTCCGCGACGCGCCGCGCCAGCGCCGCCTCGATGGCCGCGCCGGTGCGGTCGCCGCGGGCGTGGAGCACGCGCGCGCGGCGGTGCGCCCCCTCGCGTCCGAGGGCCGGGCCCGCGCCCTCGGCGTCGAAGGCCACGCCGTAGCGTTCGAGGGCGCGGATGCAGGCGGGGGCGCTCTCCACGAGGATGCGGGCCATGGCCTCGTCCACCAGCCCCGCGCCAGCGGCGATGGTGTCGGCCAGGTGCCGGTCGGGCGAGTCGCCGGGGCCGACGGCGGCGGCGATGCCGCCCTGCGCCCAGCTGGTGGCGCCCTCCGCGAGCCCGGCCTTCGTGAGCACGAGCACGGGGCCGGCGGCGCTCGCCTCCAGCGCCGTCAGCAGCCCGGCCAGCCCGCTGCCGATGACGATGGCGCGGAAGGGACCGTCGGCGTGGGCGTCGCTCACGGATCCAGCGTACGCCCCGCGCGGAGCGTCCGCGACGGGCGGCGCGTTTCGTTCGCGCGCATGGCGCGGCTCCGTACAATGCGGGGCGTGGCCATCGTTCCCATCCGGCGGGCGGGCGACCCCGTGCTGCGGCAGCGGGCGCGGCGCGTGCGGGCGCGCGATTCCAGCATCCCCGACCTCGTCGCGAGCATGTTCGAGACGATGTACGACGCGCCCGGCGTGGGGCTGGCCGCGCCCCAGATCGGCATTCCCCTGCGGATCATCGTGCTGGACACGCCGCCCGTCGAGCCGTTCGCGCTGCTCAATCCCCAGATCGTGAAGCGCTCCGGCGAGCGCCGCCTGCAGGAGGGCTGCCTCTCCGTGCCCGGCTTCCGCGGGGAGATCACGCGCTCCGTGAAGGTGCTGGTGAAGGGCATCGATCCGGACACGGGCCGCGAGGTCCGCATCCGCGCCGAGAACGACCTGCTGGCGGAGGCGCTCGAGCACGAGATCGACCACCTCAACGGCATCCTCTACATCGACTACCTCGACGGCCCCGAGGCGCTCCAGCCGGTCGAGGACGCGCCGGAGGGGAACGGCGGCGACTCGTGATGATCGGCGTCATCGGCGGCGAGCGGTGCGGCGCGGAGGAGGGCGCGACGGCCTTCGCGGTCGGGCGCGAGCTGGCGCGGCGCGGCCACGCGCTCGTCTGCGGCGGGCGCGGCGGCGTCATGCGCGAGGCCTGCCGCGGCGCGCGCGCGGAGGGCGGCCTCACCGTGGGCATCCTGCCCGGCGACGACCGCGCCGAAGCCAACGAGTTCGTGACCGTGCCCGTGGTCACCGGCCTCGGTTTCGCGCGCAATACGATCGTGGCGCGCACGGCGGAGGCGCTGGTGGCGGTGGGCGGACGCCACGGCACGCTCAGCGAGATCGCCTTCGCGCTCATCGCGGGGCGCCCCGTCGTCGCGCTCGGCAGCTGGGAGCTGACCGCGCCCGACGGCTCGCCCGCGCCGATCGCGCGCTGCGAAACCGCCGCCGAGGCGATCAACGCCTGCGAGCGGCTGGCCGGGGAATCCGGTGCTCATTGAGGAGCTGTCCGCGCGCGAGATCCTCGATTCGCGGGGGAATCCCACCGTGCACGTCTCCGTGCTGCTGGAGGACGGCGCCGTGGGGCAGGCGGCGGTTCCCTCCGGGGCCTCCACGGGCGCGCACGAGGCGGTGGAGCTGCGCGACGGCGACGCGGGCCGCTACGGGGGACGGGGGACGCTCAAGGCCGCGGCCAACGTGAACGGCGAGATCGCCGCCGCGCTCGAGGGCCAGCCCGCCGCCGACCAGCGCGCCATCGACCGCCTCCTGATCGAGCTGGACGGCACGGCCAACAAGGCGCGGCTGGGGGCGAACGCCACGCTGGGCGTCTCCCTGGCGGTGGCGCGCGCGGCGGCGGACTCGGCGGAGGAGCCGCTCTACCGCTACCTCGGCGGGGCCGCCGCCAACCGCCTGCCCGTGCCCATGTTCAACATCCTCAACGGGGGCCGCCACGCCGAGGGCTCGACCGATTTCCAGGAGTTCATGGTCATGCCCGTGGGCGCGGAGCGCTTCGCCGAGGGCCTGCGCATGGGCGCCGAAACGGCCCACGCCCTGCGCCGCCTCCTGCACGACCGCGGCCTCTCCACGACCGTGGGCGACGAGGGCGGCTTCGCGCCCGCGCTCGACGGCAACGAGGACGCCGTGCGGCTCGTGCTGGAGGCCATCGAGGGCGCGGGCCACCGCCCGGGCGCGGACCTCGCCATCGCCCTCGACCCGGCCGCCACCGAACTCTGGCGGCGCGACGCCTACGCGCTGGCGCGGGAGGGGCGCACGCTCTCCAGCGCCGAGCTCATCGACCTGTGGGCGGACTGGGCGGAGCGCTACCCCATCGCCTCCATCGAGGACGGCCTGGCGGAGGACGACTGGGCGGGCTGGAGCGCGCTCACGGAGCGCCTCGGCGAGCGCGTGCAGCTCGTGGGCGACGACCTGCTGGCCACGAACCCGGAGCGCATCCGCCGCGCCATCGACGAGCGCGCGGCCAACAGCGCGCTCATCAAGCTGAACCAGATCGGCACGCTCAGCGAGACGCTGGACGCCATCGCGCTGGCGCAGCGGGCGGGCTGGACGGCGGTCGTGAGCCACCGTTCGGGCGAGACCGAGGACACCTTCATCGCCGACCTGGCGGTGGCCGCGGGCGCGGGCCAGATCAAGGCGGGCGCGCCCATGCGCGGCGAACGCACGGCCAAGTACAACCGCCTGCTGGAGATCGAGGCGGAGCTGGGGGCGAGCGCCGTCTACGCCGGTTGGGACGCGATCCGGCAGCTGGGGCCGCGTCCCGCCGCGGGGGGCGCGCCCTCGCCGCCCAGCCGTGCGCGCCGCCGTCGCCGTCCGCGCGACCGCCACTGAGCCCGTGGCCGCGGTGCGCGTCTCGCCGCCGCGCGTCTTCCCCGCCGCCGCGCGCGCGCCCCGCCCCCCCGCGGAGATGGAAGGCGCGACGGACGCCCACCGCCAGACCGCCTTCACGCTGGGCGACGAGCTGGACCACGCGCTCGCGGGGCTGCGGCTGGAATCCGCCGTGGCGGAGGCGTCGGCGGGCGCGCGCCATCGCACCGTGGCCGTGGCCGCCCTGCTCGCCACCGGTTCGCGCGGCTGGCTGGCGCGGCTGCAGGCGCTGCACGCCGTCGAGTGGGGGAACTACGCCGCCGCGGTCGCGCTCGTCGCGCGGGCGGCGGAGCTGGAGGCGGCGCGCGCGGCGCTGATCGCGGACGGCGGCGCGAACTGGCGCGGCTGGCTCGACGGCGACGGCCTGCGCGATCTGCCGGAGGAGCGCGCCGCTGGCATCGCGCTGGGCGTGCCGCCAGCCGCGGTCCCCCTGCCCGCGCGGCTGGCGGAGACGCTGGCGGCAGCGGGCGCGCTGGCCGAGCCGTCGCCCGGCGCGAGCGCGCTGCTCGCGGGCGGCGAGAGCGGCCCGGGCCGTCTGGCCGTCACCTTCGGCGACCGCGACTTCCACCTGGGGCTGGCGGAACTGGCGAGCGGCTGGCTGCTGGCGCTGGGCGCGGCCGGCATGGAGCTGCTGCTGGCGGACGGGCGCCCGCTGCCGATCCCCGACGCCGACGCGCTGCGGGGCTGGACGCGGGAGGCGGAACGGCTGCTGTCGGAGCCGCGGCGCTGCCGCATGGAGCGCGCGGACGGCGACGGCGAACGCTACATAATTCGAAATTGGCGGCGCGCGCCCACGGGGGCCGGACGCCGCCTCGCGCTCTGGCGATGAGCGCGCGCCGCCTCGCGCTCGCGGCGGCGGGGGCCATCGCGCTGGCGGCCACGGCCTGCGGCGGCGCGGAGACGCCCGCGCCCGCCACGGACGAGGCGTACCTCGCCGTCCTCTGCGCGGGGCTGGAGCGCTACGCGGAGGCGGTGGAGACGGCCACGGACGCGGACGGCATCGCCCCCGCCGTGAGCGCCCTCCTCGAGGCGCTGCGGGCGGTGGGGCCGCCATTGGACGCGGACGCCTTCCACGAGGATTTCCTCGCCTACCTCGAGGCGGCGGTCGACGACCCCACGCGCCCGCTGGCGGTCGCGCCGCCGCTGCCCGCCGAGGGGGTGCGCGCGCGGCTGGCCGGGCGGGAGCGGGCCGTGCCCGAATGCCGCGAGCCGACCTTCCTCAGCCGCGCGGGGGAGCGCTAGCGCGCGCGGGCGTATACTGGCCCCAAGCCGCACGAGGAGCGCCCCTTCATGCCCACGCCGCACGCCTACTTCCAAGGCCGCATCGTCCCCCTGGAGGAGGCGAAGATCGGCGTCATGACGCACGCCTTCAACTACGGCACCGCCGTCTTCGAGGGCATCCGCGGCAACTGGAACGCGGAGGACGGGCGCCTGTACCTCTTCCGCATGCGCGAGCACTACGAGCGGCTGGCCCGCAGCTGCCACGTCCTCGGCCTCGAACTGCGGGAGCCGCTCGACCGCCTCTGCGACCTCACGCTCGAGATCGTGGAGCGCAGCGGCTACGAGGAGGACGTGTACCTGCGCCCCATGGTCTACCTCAGCTCGGAGGCGCTGGGCGTGCGGCTGCACGGGCTGGAGAGCGACCTGCTCATCTTCATCGCGCCCTTCGGCCCCTACCTCGACATCGACAAGGGGGCGCGCTGCCACACGAGCAGCTGGCGGCGCGTGGACGACCTCGGCATCCCCCCGCGGGCCAAGGTCACGGGCATCTACGTGAACAGCGCCCTGGCCAAGACCGAGGCCGAGCTCAACGGCTTCGACGAGGCCATCGTGCTCAACGCCGACGGGCACGTCTCCGAGGGCAGCGGCGAGAACGTCTTCATCGTGCGCGGGGGCAAGCTGATCACGCCCGCGCCCTCCGACAACATCCTCGAGGGCATCACCGCCGAGACGGTGATGGAGCTGGCGGCGGCGGAGCTCGGCGTCGAAACCGTCCAGCGGCCCATCGATCGCTCCGAGCTCTACATCGCGGACGAGGTGTTCATGACGGGCACGGCGGCGCACCTCACGCCCGTGGTGGAGATCGACCGGCGCACGGTCGGCGACGGCGGCGCGGGTCCGGTGACGCGGGAGCTGTCGCGGCTCTTCTTCGACGCCATCCGCGGGCGCAGCGAGAAGTACCGGCATTGGTGTACCGCCGTGCGGGCGCGGGTGGCGTCGTAACGGCGGAGGTCTTTCGGCCGCCCCGCGCCCTGGGCGTCATCACCGGCGGGGCGTTCGCGCTCTGGGCGGCCTTCATCGCGCTCGTGGCGGGCGTGGCGGCGACGGGCGCGGCCATCGGCTTCACGGCCTTCGTGGCCTGGGTGGCGCTGGCCGTCTTCGGCGCGCTGGCGCTCGTCTTCGCCTGGTGGACGCTGGGGCTGGCGCGCCTCTCCTACGCGGTGGACGGCGAGGCGCTGCGCATCCGCTGGTGCGCGGGCGAGGTGGTCGTGCCCGTGGCCGACATCCAGCGCGTCGTGCCCGGTCGCACGCTGGAGGAGGCGCGCGTGGACGGGCTGAACTGGTGGGGCTGCCACGTGGGGCGGGGCGAGGTGGCGGAGCTGGGGCCCACGCTCTTCTTCGCCACGCACGGCGCGCCCGCGGACAACCTCTACGTGGTCACGCCCGCGCGCACCTACGCGCTCACCGTGTCCGCCGCGCGGGAGGCCGCCTTCGCCGCCGCCTGCACGCGGCGGCGCGTGGCGGGGCTGGAGCCGGAGACGCTCCAGCGCGTGGCCCTCGACCGCCTCGGCGCGCTCCCCATCTGGACCGACTGGCTGGCGTGGCGCTCGCTGGCGGTGGCGCTGCTGGCGCTGGGGGCGCTCGGCGGCTACCTCTTCAGCCAGTATCCGGGCCTGCCCGAGCTGGTGCGCGTCGATTTCCCGCAGACGACCGGCATCGCGCGCGTGGGCGAGCGCGCGGAGCTGCTGCGCGTGGGCGCCGTGGCGGGCGCCATCGTGGCCGTCAACGTCGTGCTGGGGGCCTTCGCCCACGCCTACGACCGGGCCGCGGGGCGCTGGCTGCTGGTCTCCGCGGCGGCGCTGCAGCTGGTGCTGCTGGCGGCCGCGGCGGCGGCCTTCGCGCGCGCCTAGTGGAGGCGCGCCGCCTCGGCGATGAGCGAGGCCGCTTCCTCCGGCTCAATGCGGTCGGTGTTGATGCAGAGGTCGTAGTTCTCCGCCGCCAGCCAGGCGCGCTCGTAGAAGCGCCGGAAGTAGTCGTTGCGCTCGGAGTCCGTGCGCGACACGGTCTTGCGCGCCGTGTCGATGTCCACGTTCATGCCGGAGGAGATGCGGCTGGCGCGCTGTTCGGGGGAGCCGGTGGTGAGCACCTTGTAGGTGTCCTCGCGGTCGCGCAGCACCATGGGCGCGCCGTGGCCCATGATCACGGCGTCCCCCTGGTCGGCGAGGTCGCGGATCACGTCCTCGATGAAGCGGCGGTAGTCGCTGGAGGTGAGGAGGGGGTTGGCGGCCAGCGGCACGGGGTCGGCCCAGGCGGCCACGGGCATGCTGGGGTTGCGCGCCAGCGCCTCCAGGATGCGCGTGAAGAGCGAGGGCGTGTGCACCGCCTCGCTCACCGTTTCGGGCGAGACGCCGGCCTCCTGCGCCGCCGTCTGCACCACCTGGTAATCGTAGAAGCGGAAGCCCAGCTTGCTGGCGGTGAGCTGGGCGATCTCCTCGCCGGCGGTGCCCACGGGGCGGGCGACCGCGATGATGCGCGTGTTCATGGGCGTCTCCTGGCCAGCGTGCGGCGGCTCGCGCGGATTGTAGCGCGGGACGCGCCCGCGTGCGTAAGCGCGAAACGCGCTACACTTGCGGCGTCGCGTACGGGCGCGGCGCGCGGGGGCCGTCCCCGCAGAAGGAACGGCAAGTCAGGAACGCATGGATCGGTCCCGGCTCGCGAAGTTCATCGACCAGCGGGTGGGCGAACTGCCCCTCGCCGAACCCGTCTTTCTCCCGCCCACGGCCAGCGTGCGCGCCGCCGTCGACCTCATGCGCGGCGGCTCGCGCTCCTGCGTGCTCGCGCTGGATGGGGGGCGGCTGGCGGGCATCTTCACGGAGCGGGACGTGCTCACGCGCTGCATGGCCCCCGATTTCGACTGGGACCAGCCGCTCGACCGCGGGCTCCTCACGCGCGATCCGGTGACGGTGTCGGGCGAGACCACGGTGGGCGACGCCATCGCCCTCATGCAGCGCCACCGCTACCGCACGCTGCCGGTGCTGGAGAACGGATCCGTCACGGGGCTCGTCCGTCTGGGCGAGCTGCTGGAGCACTTCGCCGAATCCTATCCCGAGGAAGTGCTGAACCTGCCGCCGCGCCCCCACCAGGTCGTGGCCACCCGGGAGGGGGGATAGCCCGCAATGACCATCGACGCCGAGTCGCAGCCCCGGGGCGAGGTCCGCACCCTCGACCGCGTGACCATCCGCTTCGCCGGGGATTCCGGCGACGGCATGCAGCTGACGGGCACGCAGTTCACGCGCACGACCGCCGTCTACGGCAACGACCTCGCCACGCTGCCGGACTATCCCGCCGAGATTCGCGCGCCCACGGGCTCCCTGCCGGGCGTCTCCGGCTTCCAGCTTTCCTTCTCCAGCGACGACATCCACACGCCGGGGGACAACCCCGACGCGCTCGTGGCCATGAACCCCGCGGCCCTGCGCACGAACCTCGGCGACCTCGCGTCCGGCGGGCTGCTGATCGTGGACGAGGGCGAGTTCAACGCCACCAACCTGCGCAAGGCGGGCTACGAGGCCAGCCCCCTCGACGACGGCTCGCTCACGCCCTACCGCCTGCTGCGGATCGACATCACGAAGCACAACGCGGCGGCGCTGGACGGGCTCGAGCTGGGCGCGAAGGAGCGCTTCCGCTCGCGCAACTTCTACGCGCTGGGGCTCGTGCTCTGGCTCTTCAACCGGCCCCTCGAAACGGTGGAGCGCTGGACGAACGAGCGCTTCCGGCGCAACCCCGTGGTGCTGGAGGCGAACCTGCGGGCGCTGCGCGCGGGCAACGCCTTCGGCGAAACGGTGGAGCTGTCGCACGAGCGCTACGAGGTGCCGCCCGCGAAGGTGCCGCCCGGCGCCTACCGCCACATCAGCGGCAACGAGGCGCTGGCCCTCGGCTTCGTGACCGCCTCGCGGCTGGCGGGGCTGCCCCTCTTCTACGCCAGCTATCCCATCACGCCCGCCTCGGACGTGCTCCACGAGCTGGCGCGGCACAAGAACTTCGGCGTGAAGACGATGCAGGCGGAGGACGAGATCGCCGCCGTCTGCGCGGCCATCGGCGCGGCCTACGGGGGGCACATGGCGCTCACGGGCACGAGCGGCCCGGGGCTGGCGCTCAAGAGCGAGGCCCTCAACCTGGCCGTCATGGCGGAGCTGCCGCTGGTGGTGCTCGACGTGCAGCGCGCCGGGCCCAGCACGGGCATGCCCACGAAGACGGAGCAGTCGGACCTGCTGCAGGCCATGTACGGGCGCAATGGCGATTCGCCCGTGGTGATCGTCGCCCCGGCCACGCCGGGGGACTGCTTCACCATGGCCATCGAGGCCTTCCGCATCGCCCTGCGCCACATGGTGCCGGTCATCATCCTGAGCGACGGCTACCTCGCCAACGGCTCCGAACCCTGGCGCATCCCCGACCTCGCGGACATCCCGCCCATCGGGTACCGCTACGCGACGCCGGGCGACGTGGACCACGCCTTCCAGCGCGACGCGGAGACGCTGGCGCGGCCCTGGGCGATCCCCGGGCAGGCGGGCCTCGAGCATCGCGTGGGCGGCCTCGAGAAGTCGTACGAGACGGGGGACATCAACTACGACCCGGCCAACCACCACCGCATGACGCTCACGCGCGCGGAGCGGGTGGCGCGCGCCGTGGCCGCCGTGCCCGACCTGGAGGTCGCGGGGCCGGAGACGGGCGACCTGCTGCTGCTCGGCTGGGGCGGCACCTACGGGGCCATCGCCAGCGCGGGCGAACGCGCGCGCGCGGAGGGCAAGTCCGTGGCCACGGCCCACCTGCGCCACCTCAATCCCTTCCCCGCCAACCTGGGCGAGACGCTCTCGCGCTACGGGCGGGTGCTCGTGCCGGAGCTGAACAACGGGCAGCTGGCGACGCTCGTGCGGGCGCGCTACCTGGTGGACGCGATTCCCTTCAACAAGATCGCGGGCCAGCCCTTCAAGATCGCGGAGATCTCGGGGAAGATCGACGAAGTCCTCGGCCTTTCGGGGCCCTACGAACTCGAACTCTAGCGCGGGCGTTCCGCGGGGAGGCTACCGTGACGGCTACGGGCGCGAACGGGGCGGTTGAGGAGATTCCCATCCTCACGCGCAAGGATTTCGTCTCCGATCAGGAGGTGCGCTGGTGCCCGGGCTGCGGGGACTACTCCATCCTCGCGCAGATGCAGAAGGCGCTCCCCGACCTCGGCGTTCCGCGCGAGGAGATCGTCTTCATCAGCGGCATCGGCTGCTCCAGCCGCTTCCCCTACTACGTGAACAGTTACGGCTTCCACACCATCCACGGGCGCGCGCCCGCCATCGCCACGGGCCTCAAGACCGCCCGCCCCGAGCTGACCGTGTTCGTGATCACGGGCGACGGCGACGGCCTCAGCATCGGCGGCAACCACCTCATCCACCTGCTGCGCCGCAACGTGGACGTGACGATGGTGCTCTTCAACAACCGCATCTACGGCCTCACGAAGGGGCAGTATTCGCCCACCTCGCCCGCGGGCAAGGTCACGAAGTCGGCGCCGATGGGCACCACGGAGCGCCCCGTGGACCCGATCAAGCTGGCGCTGGCCGCGGGCGCCACCTTCGTGGCCCGCTCCCTCGACCGCGACACGAAGCATCTGGAGGCCACGCTGCTGGCCGCCGCCCGCCACAAGGGCGCGTCCTTCGTCGAGGTCTTCCAGAACTGCAACATCTACAACGACGGCGCCTTCGCCTCCTTCGCCGAGAAGGACGTGCGCCAGGACCGCATGGTCTACCTCGAACACGGCCAGCCCCTGCGCTTCGGCAAGCACGACGAATACGGCGTGCGCCTCGACGGATTCCAGCCGGAAGTGGTGGAGACGGCCACGAGCGGGAGCGACCTGCTGGAGCACGACGCCCACCGCGAGGACATCGCCCTGCCCGTCATCCTGAGCGGCATGGACTACCCCGAATTTCCCGTGCCCCTGGGCGTCTTCCGGCAGGTCGAGCGCGACACCTACGACGGCCTCGTGGACGAGCAGACGGAGCGCGCGCGCGCCGCCGCCGAACCCGACCTGGAGGCGCTCATCCGCGGCGCCGAGACGTGGGACGTGCGCTAGCGGCGGCGCGGCGCGGGAACGGGGAGACGACGGCATGAGCGGCGAGGCGGAGAGCGGGCTGTTCGCCTGTCCGGCCTGCGGCGAGGAGAACATCGCGGGCGTGGACCGCTGCGAGAACTGCCTGCAGCCCCTGCGCGCCCTCGACATCCCGGAGCCGGACCAGGCCGTGAGCGAGAGCCCCTTCAGCGCGCCCCTCGGCTCCATGCGCCTCTCGCGCCCGCCCGCGCTCGCGCCCGCGGCCCCCGTGCGCGCGGCGGTCGACCTGCTCATCGAGAATTCGGGCGGGGCCGTGCTCGTGCTGGACGGCGGCGCGCTCTCCGGCATCTTCACGGAGCGCGACGTGCTGCGGAAGGTGGCGGGCCAGCCGGGCGCGCTCGACGCCCCCGTGGCCGAGTACATGACCACCGACCCCGTGCTCGTGCGCGAGAACGAGACCGTGGCCGTGGCCCTGCACAAGATGGCGGCGGGCGGCTTCCGCCACGTGCCCCTCGACGGGGCGGACGGCTACCTGCTCGTGACCGCCTTCGACGGCCTGCGCTGGGTGGTGGAGCGTTACATCGACGCCGGCCCGTCCTGAGCGCGGCCCGCTTCGGTGCTATGATCGCCAGCCCGCGGCCCGCCCGTCGCGCCGCGAGACCGCCCGCGGAGGCCGTCCCGTGATCGAGAACGCATACCGGGAGCACAGCGTCGAGGCCCGCGGGCTGCGCTTCAGCTACCAGGAGTGGGGGCCGCCGCAGGCGCCGCCGCTGCTCGCCCTCCACGGGTTCGGCGTCTCCGGCCACATGTTCGACGAGTTCGGCCAGCGCGCGGGCGACCGCGTCCGCCTCATCGCGCTCGACCAGCGCGGCCACGGCGACAGCGCCTGGGCGGAGGACGGCGACTACACGCGCGAGGCCTTCGTGGCCGACGTGGAGGCCGTGCGCGAGGCGCTGGGGCTGGAGCGCTTCGTCCTCATGGGCCACAGCATGGGCGGCCTCAACGCCGTCGAGTACGCCACCCGCCACCCCGACCGCGTGAGCGCCCTCGTGCTCGTGGACGTCGGCCCCGAGGCGGCGCGGGAGGGCGTGGAGAACATCATGCGTTTCACGCGCGGCCCCGACGAGCTCGAGTTCGACGAGTTCGTGCGCAACGCCATGCGCTTCAACCCGCGCCGCGGCGAGGAGAACATCCGCGAGCGCATGCGCCACCGCCTGCGCCCGCTGGAGAACGGCAAGTGGACGTGGAAGTTCGACAAGCGCTTCCGCGAGGGCGAGGGCGCCGTGCGCACCGGCGGCGCGGCGGGCGGCGACGAACTCTGGCGGCTCTTCCGCGAGCTGTCGCCGCCGGTGCTGCTCGTGCGCGGCGCGGAGAGCGACATCCTCAGCGACGAGGTCGCGTGGCGCGCCGTGGTGGAGATGCGCCGCGCGCGCCTCGCCACCGTGTCCGGCGCGGGCCACAGCGTCCCCGGCGACAACCCCGACGGCTTCACCGACGCCGTCCTCACCTTCCTCGACGACGTGGACGCGGGGCGCTTCGAGGGAACGGTCGGGGACGCCCGCGCGCTGGACGACCTCGTGGAGGCGGACGCCGCCAACGGACGCCAGCGCCGCCGCGCGCGCCTGCGCTTTGGCATGGGGATGCTGGCGGGCCTGGCGCTGGCGGCGGCCATCGCGGCGGCGCTCACGGCTCGCTCCCATCCCGACGAGGTGCGCGCCGCGCGCGAACGGGCGTCGGCGGGCCGCGAACGCCTGCGCCGGGCGTCGCGCCACCTTCCCCATCGCGCGCGGCCCTGGAACGAGCGCCTGCGGTCCCGCCTCGCGGCGCTGCGCGAGCGCGAGGGCGACCGCCGCCCGTTCGCACGCCGCTGGCCGGAATGGCGCTAGCTGCGTATGCTGCCGCGTCGGGCGGGACGCGCGGTCGAACTGTCTCGGGAGAGTCTTCATGACCAGGACCATCTATAACGGCAAGGAATACGACAGTTTTCACGAGGCCCGGGTCAAGGCCCTTTTCGACCGGCTGCATATCGTGGCCGAGAAAGAGGACGTTGCTTATCGGGGATGGAAGCCCGACCTGGTTATTCGGGGTGATACGACCGTTCTCGTCGAATGTAAAGGGGCTTGGTCGCGGACCAGCATCAAGAGTCACTCTCTGTTCAGGTATGAGGATGCCGTTGCCGGTTCGGCGAATGAGGTGCTCCTGGTCGTGGAAGCGCCGTGGACTGACCGAAACGCCCGAGGATATGCCGATAGTTATATCGGGTTCCTGTACTATCGCGGAGTGTGGAGCCCCGCGAAGGTTGGGATCTGGCATGATGGGATGGGATTTTCTCATGCACGCAACTGGCGGGATCGTATTTCTGGCGAGAAGCTGGAATCCTCGACCGGAGTCGATCACTATCTTGACATTATGCAAGACTGGGGTATTGCGGAGCAGATGGTCAAGCAGGGGAAGCGCATGTCCATGTTCCAGGCGGATTGGGGGAAGGATGTCGAGTACTGGGCTCCTGAGGAATAGGGGAAGCGACCGCTGGAACGGAACTATGCCCTGCGGTTCATATGGCGCTCCTGAACCTCGACGGCGCGCGGCTCGGCTGCGACGAGGGCGGCGCGGGCGTGCCCGCTTTCGTCTTCGTCCACGGCTGGGCGGGCGACCGCTCCTTCTGGCAACCCCAGTTCGAGAACCTCTCGCGCGACTTCCACTGCCTCTCGCTCGACCTGCGCGGCTGCGGCGAGTCCCCCGCCGATCCGCCGTACGACCTCTCGCGGGCCGCCGACGACATCGCCGCCGCCGTCGAGGCCCGCGGCATGGGCGCGGCCATCGTCGTCGGGCACGACATCGGGGGGCTGGCCGCGCTCCTCGCCAACAGCCGCCACGGCGCGCGCGTGCTCGGCGTGGTCATGGCCGACCCGCCCCTCGATTCCGCCGCGCGCGGGGCCATGGGCGAGCTCGCCGCGAACATCCGCGAGGCCGGGTCGATGGCGCCCGCGCGCGTCTTCTTCGAGCGCTTCTTCGGCGAGGACGCCGCCCCCGCCCTGCGCGAGGCGGTGGAGGCGCGCATGCTGGCCTGCGACCCGGAGGTGGCGGCGGCCCAGCTCACGGACGACGGCTACTTCGCCCAGCACCTGGGCGCGCTCCTGCAGGAGGCCGACGGCAAGCCGTTCATGGCCCTGTGGGGGAACCGCCCGCTCGGCGACCCGGAGCGCCTGCGCCGCATCACGCGCTTCCTGCGGCAGGAGCCCGTGGCGGGCGCGGGCCACTTCCTCCAGCTGGAGCGCCCGGCGGTGACGAATGCCCTGCTGCGCGCCTTCGTGGACGACGTGCGCCGCGATCCGCGCATCGAGCTGCCGGAAGACTAGCGCGTGGCTGGCCGGGAGCGCTGGCCGCGCTATCGTGGGGGGCATGGGGCGAAGGCGGGCGCCGTGGCTGGCGGGCGTGCTGGCGCTGCTCCTGCTGGCCGCCTGCTCCGGCGACGACGGCGCGAGCAGCGAACTGATCCCGCTGGAGACCGCCGCTCCCGCGCCCTCCGCCGTCGCGACGCCGTCGCCCGGGGCGGACGCCGCCACGTCCACTCCCCCCATGCCCACGCCCGACGACGGGACCGTGATCGTCGTGGCCTGCGGCGATCCGCTCGTCCCGCTCGACAAGCGCCACCGGCTGGACGAGGACTGCGCGCCCGACGACCTGCGCCCCGTTCCGCGGGCGTACGCCTGGGGGCCGCAGTCGGTCGCCGGCGTCGCGCTGGAGCCGCTCACGCAGCTGCTGCTGGCGGCGGCGGACGCGGGCCACCGCATCGTCGTCGTGAGCGCCTACCGCGACTACGAGACGCAGTGGGGCGCCTTCCGCTACCACGTCGACGCCTTCGGGCTGGAGGAGGCGGAGCGCGTGAGCGCGCGCCCCGGCCACAGCGAGCACCAGCTCGGCACGACGGTCGATTTCTCCAGCGCCGCCGTGGGCCACGAGTTGGTCGAGGCCTTCGGCGAGACGCCCGAGGGGCGCTGGCTGGCGGCGCGCGCGCACGAGTACGGCTTCATCCTCAGCTACCCGCGCGGGGCCGAGGCCGTCACGGGCTACCGCTACGAGCCCTGGCACTTCCGCTGGGTGGGCCGCGCGCAGGCGGCGGCGGCGCGCGCCAGCGGCCTCACGCTCACCGAGTTCCTGCGCCGCCGTTGATTGCCCCGCGCGGCGGCGGGTGCGAAACTCCGCGCCACCGTCCGTCGGGGAGGCCGCCGTGTCCACCGGGGAACTGATCGTCGAACGGGACGGGGGCGTGCTCACGCTCACGCTGAACCGTCCCGAACGCCTCAACGCCATCAGCGGTCCCATGCTGGGCGCGCTCGCCGCCGAGCTGGCCCGCGCCAACGCCGATCCCGACGTGCGCGCCGTCGTGCTCACGGGCGCGGGCCGCGGCTTCTGCGCGGGGCTCGACCTGCGCGCGCGGGCGGAGGACGGGGATGGCGGCGGCGAGGCCGACGCGCCCCGCCTCTTCGACCTGCGCGACTCGCCGCCGATGGTGCTCCACCGCATGGACAAGCCCGTCGTCTGCGCGCTGAACGGGGCCGCCGCTGGCTATGGCATGGACCTCGCGCTCGGCTGCGACATCCGCATCGCCAGCGACCGCGCGAAGCTGGGCGCGGTGTTCGTGCGGCGGGGCGTGCTGCCCGAATCGGGCGGCGTCTGGTACCTGCCGCGCCTCGTGGGCTGGGCCAAAGCCGCCGAGATCGCCTTCATGGGCGAGGTGCTCGACGCCCGGCGCTCGCTCGAACTGGGCCTCGTCAACCGCGTCGCGCCCCACGACGAGCTGATGGCCGAGGCGTCCGCCGCCGCCGCCCGCATCGCCGCCAACGCGCCCTACGCCGTGCAGGCCACGAAGCGCATGATGCGCCTGGCGCTGGAGGAGACGTTCGAGACGGCGGTGGACCACTCCTACCTGCACCTCGCCCCCATGTTCCGCAGCGAGGATTTCCGGGAGGGCATGGCGGCCTTCCTCGAACGGCGCGACCCCGAGTTCCGCGGGCGGTGAGCGCGTGAGCGACCGGCCCGCGTTCCGCCGCCTCGGTCTGGCGCTCGGCTGCCTCGCCGTCGCCGCCGCGGCCATCGCCTGCGGCGACGACGAGGCGGACGGCGCGCCCCTGCGGCTGGGCTTCCTCATGGACTACACCGGCGACCTCGCGGAGTGGGGTCCGGCCATCGAGGCGGGCGTGCGGCTGGCCGTGGCGCACGCGAACGCCGCGGGCGGCGTGCTCGGCCAGCCCGTCGAGGTCGTCACCGGCGACACGCGCCTCGACATCGGCACCGGCGTCGCCGAGGCGCGGCGGCTCATCGATGACGAGGGCGCGCACGCCATCATCGGCCCCATCGACGACGCCATCGCCATCGCCATCGCGCGCGAGGTGGCCGCGCCCGCCGGCGTTCCCGTGATCTCGCCCGCCTCCACCTCGCCGCTCTTCTCGAAGGCGGACGACGACGGCTTCCTCTTCCGCACCACGCTCTCGGACGTGGGGCAGGGCGAGGTGCTGGCGGGCCTCGCGCGCGACCAGGGCTTCGCCAACGTGGGCGTCCTCTACGTGGACAACCCCTACGGGCAGGGCATGGCGGAGGTGTTCGAGGGCGCCTTCGCGGGCGAATCGCGGGCGGTCTCGTTCGCGTACGGCCAGACGAGCTACCTGCCGCAGCTGCGCGAGGCCGCCTCGCGGGGCGCGCAGGCGCTGGTCGCCATCGCCTATCCGCGGCAGGCGCGCGTGTTCGTGCGCGAGGCCATCGAGTCCGGCCTCTTCCGCCAGTTCCTCTTCGTGGACGGCACGAAGAGCCCCGAGCTGATCGCGGCCATTGGCGCGGAGCGGCTCGAGGGGATGCGCGGCACCGCCCCCACGGGCGGCCCCGAAACGCCGTCCACGCGCGCCTGGGACGCGGCCTGGATCGCGGAGCACGGCGCGCCGCCGTCGCTCCCCTTCGTGCGCGAGGGCTACGACGCCGCCATCGCCATCATGCTCGCGGCGGAGGCGGCGGGATCGACGGACGGGCGCGCCATCCGCGACCGCCTCACGGACGTGGCCGGGCCGGACGGCGAGGTCGTGATCGCGGGCGCGGACGGCGTCGCGCGGGCGCTCGCGCTGGTCCGCGACGGCGTGGGCGTGAACTACGAGGGCGCGGGCTCGTCGGTGGACTGGAACGCGGACGGCGACGTCGTGCGCGGCTGGGTCGGCATCTGGGAGTACCGCGACGGCGGCATCGTGGAGATCGGCGAACAGCCCTTCGCGCTGCCCTGAGCGCGGACGCCGCGGCGCCGCCTGCTACACTGGCGCGGGCGCACTCGCCCGGGAGCGCGTATGTACCGGCGCCTGATCCGCGGCACCGTCGATCGCGGCCAGACGGGCGCGCTGGTGGAGGCCGTGCGCCTCGCCATCGAGCACCAGACGGAGCGCGGCGTGAGCGCCCGCACGGCGGTCTGGACGGCCATGACCGGCCCCACGAACGAGGTGGCCATCGTCATGGACTTCAGCGCGCTCGACGGGCTGGAGCGCTTCAGCGACCTGTCCACGCAGGACGCGCGCTTCGCGGACATCTGGGCCGAGGTGGACGGGCGCCTGCTGGACGGCAGCGCGGAGGCGTCCATCCACCGCCTCGCCTACCACTCGGACGGGCTCATCTCCGCCGAGGAGGCGACCGCGCCGCGCCGCTTCCTGCGGCTCATGACGGGCGAGGTGGCGCCGGGCAAGGGGCGCGAGTTCGTGCTCTCCCTCTCCGAGGCGCTGCGCTACCAGGCCGAGCGCGGCATCGACGCCACCACCAGCGTCTGGTCGGCGCTTTCCGGCGGCACGAACGCCATCGCCATCGCGGGCGAGTTCGACGAGCTGGCGGAGCTGCAGCGCTTCGACGACCTGGCCCTGCGCGACGCGGAGTTCGCGCGCCTGCGCCGGGCCACGCGCGAGGCCATGGCCTTCCTGACCACGCACGTGGACCTGATGCGCAACCTGCTCTGAAGCGCGGGCGCGGCGATCCCGCGCGCGGGGACTAGCCGCCGCAGGCGCGCGGCTGGCCGCTGCCGTCCGAGGTCTGGAAGCTGGAGCCGCAGGCGCAGCTCTTCATCGCGTTCGGGTTGTAGATGCTGAAGCCGCTCTTCATGACCTCGTCGACGTAGTCGATCTCGGCCCCGTCGAGGTACTGCGCGCTCTCCGGGTCGATGACGATGCGCACGCCGCTCTCGTCGAGGACGATGTCGTCCTCCTCGGTGGAGCGCGCGAGGGCCATGCCGTACTGGTAGCCCGAGCAGCCGCCGCCAGCCACGAACACGCGCAGCGCGCCCTCCGGCAGGTCGCGCGCCTCGAGGAGCGCCCTCGCCTTCTCCACGGCCGCGTCGGTGATGTTCACGAGCGGCGTCCCGCTGATGGTGTCGGTGGTCATGAATCGCTCCTCCGGCGGCTCGCCCGCGCCTGGGGTGCGCGCGGGCGCCGACTGCCGCTAGAGTATAGCAGGAGGGAGCGCATGGAGCGCATCTACCTGGATCACGCCGCCACGACCCCGCCCGATCCGCGCGTGCTCGAGGCCATGTGGCCCGTGCTCGCGCGCGACTGGGGCAACCCCTCCTCCATCTACCTCGAGGGGCAGCGCGCGCGCCGCTGGCTGGACGAGGCGCGCGCCCGCTGCGCGAAGACGCTGGGCGCGTCGCCGTCCGAAATCGTCTTCACGAGCGGCGGCACCGAGTCCATCAACGCCGCCATCCGCGGGGCCGCGCTGGAGCAGCGCGATCGGGGCTGTGGCGACCACATCGTCACGAGCGCCGTCGAGCATCATGCCGTGCTGCACACCGTCGAGCGGCTGGAGGGGGAGGGCTTCCGCGCCACCTACCTGCCCGTGGACGGCGAGGGGCGCGTCGATCTCGCGGCCCTCGAGGAGGCGGTTGGCCCGGAGACGGCGGTGCTCTCGCTCATGGCCGCGAACAACGAGGTGGGCGCCCTCCAGCCCGTGGCCGAGGCGGCGGCGCTGGCGCGCGCGCGCAACCCCCGCGTGGTCGTGCACAGCGACGCCGTGCAGGCCGCGGGCGCCGTCGACGTCGCCCCCGACGCGCTCGGCGTCGACCTGCTCACGCTGACCGCGCACAAGTTCCACGGGCCGAAGGGGTCGGGCCTGCTCTACGTGCGCGGCGGGACGCCCTGGCGCGCGCAGATGCTGGGCGGCGGGCAGGAGCGCGAGCGCCGCGCGGGCACGGAGAACGTGGCCGGGGCCTTCGGGCTGGCGGCGGCCATGGAGCTCGCCTGGGCCGAGCGGGACGAGCGCGTGGCCCACTGCCGCCGCCTGCGCGACCGCCTCCTCTTCGAGCTGCCGGAGCGCGTGCCCGACACCGTCGTCACCGGTCCCGCCGACCCCGCCGCGCGGCTGCCCAACAACTTCAGCTGCTGCTTCCGCGACGTGGAGGGGGAGAGCGTGCTGCTGGCGCTGGACATGGCCGAGATCGCGGCCAGCTCCGGCAGCGCCTGCACGACGGGCGCGCTGGAGCCCTCGCACGTGCTCACGGCCATGGGCGTGGACCCCGACCTCGCGCACGCCTCCCTGCGCCTGAGCGTGGGCATGGGCACCACGGACGGGCAGATCGACTACGTGCTGGAGCAGCTGCCGCCCATCGTGGAGCGGCTGCGGGCGCTGGCGCCGGGGGCCTAGCCCTCCCAGGCGCGGAAGACGACGGCCCCGTTCTGGCCGCCGAAGCCGAAGCCGTTGACCATGGCCGCGCGCACGGGCGTCTCGCGCGCCTCGTTGGGCACGTAGTCGAGGTCGCAGTCGGGGTCGGGCGTGCGCAGGTTGATGGTGGGCGGCACGCGGCCCTCGGCGATGGCGAGCACGGCGGCCATGGCGCCCACCGCCCCCGCCCCGCCCAGCAGGTGCCCCACCATCGACTTGGTCGCGCTCACGGCGATGGCGCGGGCGCGGTCGCCGAAGGCGGCCTTGATGGCGATCGTCTCGGAGACGTCGTTGAGGGGCGTGCCCGTGCCGTGGGCGGAGATGCAGTCGATGGCGTCGGCGGGCAGGGCCGCAGCCTCGAGCGCGCCGCGCATGGCCTGGGCGGCGCCGCTGCCGTCGGCGCGCGGGGCGGTGATGTGGTGGGCGTCGCCGCTGAGCGCGCCCCCGGCCAGCTCGGCGTAGACGCGCGCCCCGCGCCTGCGCGCGCGCTCCTCGGCCTCCACCACGAAGACGGCGGCGCCCTCGCCGAAGACGAAGCCGTCGCGTTCGCGGTCGAAGGGGCGGGAGGCGCCGGCGGGGTCGTCGTTGCGGCGGCTGAGCGCCTTCATGTTGGCCAGCCCGGCCACGGAGACGGGATGGAGGGCGGCCTCGGCCCCGCCCGCGATGACCACGTCGGCCACGCCGCTCTCGATCAGGGCCCTGGCCTCGAGGTAGCTGTAGAGGCCGCTGGCGCAGGCGGCGGTGGCGGCCAGCGTGGGGCCGCGCAGGCCGAGCTGCATGCCCACCTGGCAGGCGCCCATGTTGGGGGCCATGAGGGGCACGAAGAAGGGGCTCACGCGGGCCGGTCCCTTCGTCAGGTAGTTTTCCGTTTCGGCGAAGGTGTCGAGCACGCCGCCCGCGCCCGTGGCCAGCGCCGCCGCCGCGCGCGGGCGCTCCTCGTCGCGCAGCTCGAGGCCCGCGTCGTCCGCCGCCTCGCGCGCGGCGGCCACGCAGAACTGGGCGAAGCGCGACATGCGGCGCGCGGCCTTGGCGTCGATGCCCGCGGGCGCGAAGCCGCGCACCTCGCCCGCGATGCGCACGGGCAGGGTGCTGGCGTCGAACGACTCGATGGGGCGCACGCCGGAGACGCCCGCGAGCAGGTTCTCCCACGATTCCCGCGCCGTGAGGCCCACGGGCGTGATCGCGCCGATGCCCGTGACGAGCGCGCGCCTCACCCGTCGAACTCGCGGAAGATGACGGCGGCGTTGTGCCCGCCCAGCCCCACGGACGTGCTCATGGCCGTGCGCACGCGCCGCCGCCGCGCCTCGTTGGGCACGTAGTCGAGGTCGCACTCCGGGTCGGGCGTCTCGTAGTTGATGGTGGGCGGGACCGTCTGGTCGCGGATGGCGAGGACGCAGGCGATGGCCTCGATCGATCCCGCCGCCGCCATGCAGTGCCCCGTCACCGGCTTCACCGAGCTCATGGAGACCTCGCGCGCGGCGGGCCCCATGAGCTCCTTCACGACCGTCGTCTCCACGCGGTCGTTCATGCGCGTGCCGCTGCCGTGGGGGTTGATGTAGTCGACGTCGGAGGCGTCGATGCCGGCCTCGCGCAGGGCGCCCCGAATCGAGCGCCGCAGGCCCCGGCCCGTCTCGTCGAGGGCGATCATGTCATAGGCGTCGTTGGAGGTGGCGGAGCCGAGCAGTTCGCAGTAGATGCGCGCGCCGCGTGCGCGGGCATGGTCCTCGCGTTCGAGGATGAGCGCGCCCGCGCCCTCGCCCGCGGCGAAGCCGTCGCGGTTCAGGTCGAAGGGCTTGACCGCGCGTTCGGGGTGTTCGTTGTCGCTGGCCAGCGCGCGCATGGAGCACCAGGTGGCGTGGAACACGGGCACGAGCACGGATTCGCAGCTGCCGGCGATGACGGCGTCGGCCTCGCCGCGCTGGATGGCGTGGGCGCCCGCGCCGATGGCGGCGGCCCCCGTGGCGCAGGCGCTGACCACGGCCTCGTTCGGCCCGCGCGCGCCCGTGTGGATGGAGATGTGGCCGCTGGCGGCGTCCACGATGAAGTTGGCCACGAGGAAGGGGGAGACGCGTCGCGGCCCGCGCTCCGCCAACACGCGCTCGGCCTGCGTCATCTCCTCGAAGCCGCCGCCGCCCGCGCCGAAGACGACGCCCACCGACTCCGCGTTCTCGTCCGTGACGGCGAGGCCGCTGTCGTCCAGCGCCTCCAGGGCGGCGTTCATGGCGAAGCGCACGCCGCGGTTCATGTGGCGCTGCTGCTTGGCGTCCACGCGCGGGTCGATGGCGAAATCGCGCACCTCGGCCTGGATGCGCACGGGAAACGGCTCCGGGTCGAAGAGGGTGATGGGGCCCACGCCGCTGCGCCCCGCCAGCATCGCCTCCCAGGTCGCTTCGGCGGTCCCCCCGGCGGGAGTGACCGCGCCGACGCCCGTGACGACGACGCGGGGGGCGTTCACCGCGCGGCGCTCTCGACGGCGGCGAACTGGTCGCTGAGCAGGCCCGTGCGCTCGTCGCTCAGGCTCACGGCGTTGGCCCGCGGGTCGATGCGCCGCGCGAGCTTCGTGAGCACGTTGCCGGGCCCCACCTCCACGAAGAGGTCGGCGCCCAGCTCCTGCATGCGGTGCACGGCCTGCTGCCAGCGCACGCCCTCGGTGAGCTGGTCGCGCAGCTCGGCGTGCAGTTCGGGGCGGGAGCGGAGCACGGAGGCGTGCACGTTGCCGACCACGGGGGCCAGCGGGTCGCGCGGGGGGAGGCGGTCGAGCCAGCCGCTCATGCGCTCGCTCGCGCGCAGCATGAGGGGCGAGTGCGAGGCGATGGTGATGGGCAGGCGCACGACCTTGCGCGCGCCCGCCGTGTGCGCGGCCTCCATGGCCCGCTTCAGGGGGTCGAGCGCGCCGGAGATGACGTTCTGGCCGTCGCAGTTGCGCGTGGCGATGCCCACGTAGCCGCTCGCGCCGCTGGCCTCGTCGCAGATGGCGGAGACATGCTCGTCGGAGAGGCCGAGGATGGAGGCCATGCCGCCGGGGTTCTCGCGGCCCGCCTCGTCCATGGCGCGCCCGCGCTCGCGCACGAGCAGCAGGCCCTCCTCGAAGCTGTGCGCGCCCGCCGCCACCGCCGCCGTGAATTCGCCCAGCGAATGCCCCGCCAGCACGTGCGGCTGGAGCTTGCGGTCCAGCCCGGCCCAGCGCTCGCGCAGCGCCTCCAGCCACGCGATGGAGGTGACGAAGGTGGCGGGCTGCTGGTTGACGGTGCGCTCCAGCTCCTCCTCCGGCCCCTCGAAGCAGAGCCGCGAGAGCTTGCGGTCGAGCACCTCGTCGGCGCGCCGGAAGACCTCGCGCGCCGCCCGCGAGGCGTGGCAGAGACGCTCGCCCATGCCCACGCTGTGCGACCCCTGCCCGGGGAAGGTGAGCGCGATGCGCCGCCAGGGAGCGATGGACTGCGGCATGGGGAACTCCAGTTCGCGCGCGGCGCGACGGCCGCCGCCAGCGCCAGCATAGCACGGCCCGCGCCTGCGTTCACGACAGGGTCACGGGGTCGACGTCCACGCTCCAGCGCCTGCCCAGCTCGACCTGCGCGATGAGCGCCCGCGGATCGCGCCCGCGCAGCAGGACGTGCCAGCGGTAGTCGCCGCGCAGGCGGCGCACGCGGGCGGGCGTGGGGCCGAGCACGTCGGGGTCGGCCCAGCCCGCGGCGTCGCGGCGCGCGCGCAGTTCGCCGGCGAGGCGCGACGCCTCCTCCAGCCCCCGCTCCCGGTGGCCGTGGCGGCAGGTGAGCCGCGCCAGCCGCGCGAAGGGGGGATAGCCCGCGCGCCGGCGGTGGCGGCGTTCGTGCGCGAAGAAGCCCGCGTAGTCGTGGTCGGCGGCGGCGCGGATGGGCGGGGCGTCGGGCTCGTAGGTCTGGATGTAGACCTCGCCCGCGCGTTCGCGGCGCCCGGCGCGGCCCGCCACCTGGCTGAGCAGCTGGAAGGTGCGCTCGTGGGCCACGTAGTCGGGGATGCCGAGGCCCACGTCGGCGTCCACCACGCCCACCACGTTCATGGCGGGCAGGTCGAGCCCCTTGGCCAGCATCTGCGTGCCCACGAGCAGGTCGATCTCGTGCGCCTCCAGCGCCCGCAGGATGCGCTCATGCGCGCCCTTGCGGCTGGCCGCGTCGCTGTCCCAGCGCGCCACGCGCGCCCGCGGGAAGGCGCGCCGCGCCTCCTCCTCGATGCGCTGCGTGCCCACGCCGAAGGGCCGGTAGCGCGGGCTGCCGCATTTGGGGCAGACCGTCTCCTGCGCGCGGCCCCGCCCGCAGTGGTGGCAGAGGACGCGCGGATGGAGCGGATCGCGCGCGTCCAGGCCCATGGCCACGGCGCAGGAGGGGCAGGTGGGGAGATGGCCGCACGCTCGACATAACAGGAAGCGCGCCGCGCCGCGCCGGTTCACGAACAGGATCGCCTGCCCGCCTTCCGCCAGCGCCCGCCGCAGCCCCCCCGCGAGGGGCGCGCTGAAGATGCCGCGGTTGCCCGCCTTCAGCTCCTCGCGCATGTCCACCACGGTCACGTCGGGGAGCGCCGCCGCGCGCGTCTCCCCGCCCGCCAGCGGCGCCACGCGCGAGGGCAGGTCGAGGCGCGTGAGCTCGCCCGTCTCCGCGCGGTGGTACGTCGCCACGTCCGGCGTGGCGCTGCCCAGCACGAGCGCGGCCCCCGTCAGGCGGCAGAGTTCGGCGGCCGCGTCGCGGGCGTGGTAGCGCGGCTGCTGGTCGGACTGCTTGTAGGTCCACTCGTGCTCCTCGTCGAGCACCACCAGCCCGAGGTCGCTCACGGGGGCGAAGACGGCGCTGCGCGAGCCCACCACCAGCCGCCCCTCGCCGCGCCGGATGCGGTGCCACTGGTCGTACAGCTCGCCCGCGCCCAGCCCCGAGTGGAGCACGGTCAGTTCCGCCGGGAACTGGTCGCCGTAGCGGCGGATGGCCTGCGGCGTGAGCGAGATCTCGGGCACGAGCACGATCACGCCCCGCCCCGCCGCCAGCGCGCGCCGCGCCAGCTCGAGGTAGACCTCCGTCTTGCCCGAGCCCGTGACGCCGTGCAGCAGGAAATGGCCCGCCGGGTTCGCGGCCACGGCCCCGACCGCCGCCGCCTGCGCCTCCGTGAGCGTGGCGGGCGGGGCGGGGGCGTCGCGGCGCTCGCCGATGGGGTCGCGCTCCACGCGCGCCTCGTACTCGCGCAGCCAGCCGCCCGCCGCCAGCTCGTCCAGGTGGCGGCGCTGCGCCCCCAACGCGCGCACCTCGGCGAGGGCGAGGTCGCCCGCGTCCGCCAGCCGCGCCAGCACGCGCGCCGCCACCGACCGCGCCGACGCCGCCGCCAGCTCGCGGGCGCGGTCGCGCGCGGCCCCGGCGTCCGCCGCCAGCGCCACGCGCCGCTCCATGCGGGGCCGTCCCGTGGGGCGCGCCAGCCCCCGCGCGACGGTCAGGTGGCCGCTCTTCCGCAGCCGTTCGAGCTGCCCCGCGGGGATGCGGCCCAGCGCCTCGCGCAGGGCGTCGAGCGAGCTGCGCCCGTGCTGGGCGAGGTGGGCCAGCAGGCGGCGGTCGGCGGCGTCGGCGGGCAGCAGCAGGGGCACGTCCACGGGCGACACGACGGTCATCGCGCGCTGGCCGTAGCCCGGCGGCAGGCAGGCGGCCACGCATTCCCACAGGGGCGCGAGGTAGCGCTCGGCCAGCCACGGGGCGAGCGCGCGGCGCGGCCCGTCGAGCAGCGGCGTGGGGTCGGCGACGGCCTCCAGCGGGCGCGCCTCGCGCTCCGGCGGCTCGCGCCGCTCGGCCAGCGCCACGCCCTGCAGGATGCGGCTGCCGAAGGGCGCGAACACGGCCTGTCCGAGGCGCAGCTCCATGCCCTCGGGCACGGCGTAGGTGAAGGCCTGGCGCAGGGGCCGCCCGCTGTTGACCGCCACCTCCACGAAGGCGGCGCGCGCGCGCGGATACGGCTCGGAGTCGGTCACGCCGCACAGGGTAGCCGACGCGCTCGCGCGCGCCCGCGGCCTCTGCTATCGTTCCCGCGCTTGCCAGCACAACCGGTCGCCGTGCGTCCGCGCGGGATGGGCGATTGCCCCCTGCGCCGCACACCGGACCGGTACCGCTGGCAAGCGACAACCATCCCGCTGCCGCAGGGGGCTTCCTGCGGGCGGCCGTCCGGGGAATTGTGAAACCGCCTTCACTACGAGAGGAAAAAGATGAATCCCAACGCTATCGTCGCCCTGCTTGCTGCTGCCGTCTGCGTGTTCTGTGCAGCGGAGCTGGCGCTCCAGATCGACGAGATGCTGATCGTGAACGACCTCGGCGGCAGCATCCGCACCGCGCGCGGGGTCGCCGCTCTCGGTTACGGCACGGGTGTGATCCTGAGCGGCTGGCTGCTGCTGTACGCCGCCACCAGCATCGAGTCAGCCGACGACGGCTAGAGGATCCGAGAAGGGCGACTTGTCGCATCACTCACGGGTCGCATACCCATCACTATGATCCCGTCCGTGTCCGGCGAGGCTGGTGGTAGCGCTCCGCGCGCGTCAGCCCGCCGCCGGGGACGGCGGCTCGCCCTCGTAGCGCCCGTCGCGGGCGAGGCCGTTCAGGCGCGCGCGCTCCACGAAGGCCGCCTGCGCCGCCGCCGCGTTCTCCGCCCGGCCGCCCCACGCCGCCAGCGCCGGGGCCTGCAGCCCGCGCCCGTAGGAGAAGCTCAGCGCCCAGGGCTTCGCGCCCGACGCCGCGTTGATGGCGTTCAGGTTCTCCGTCGATTCCACCGCCGACTGCCCGCCGGAGAGGAAGTTGACGGTGGGCACCGCCGCCGGCACCGCCCGCCGGAAGACGGTGAGCGTGGCGTCCGCCACCCGCTCCGGCGCGGCCTTCGCGCCCTCGCCGCCGGGCAGCACCATGTTCGGCTTGAGCACGATGCCCTCCAGCAGCACGCCGTGGCGGTCGAGCGCGGCGAAGACGGCGCGCAGCACCGCCTCCGTCACCTCCGCGCAGCGCTCGATGGAGTGGCCGCCGTCCATCAGCACCTCGGGCTCGACGATGGGGACCACGTCCGCCTCCTGGCAGACGCGGGCGTAGCGCGCGAGCACCTCGGCGTTGGCGGAGACGGCGAGGGGGCCGGGCAGCGCGTCGCCCACGTTGTAGACCTCGCGCCACTTGGCGAAGCGCGCGCCTTGCTCCTTGTAGCCATCGAGCCGCGCGGCCAGCCCGTCCAGCCCCTCCGTGATCAGGTCGCCGGGCGCGCCCGCGAGGGGGACCGCGCCCTTGTCCACCTTCACGCCGGGGACGATGCCGCGGCTCGCAGCCGCCTCGGGCAGGGGGACGCCCGCGTCGTCGCGCTGCGCCAGCGTCTCCTCGAAGAGGATGACGCCGCAGATGGCGTCGCCCGCGCCGGGGGCGGTGAGCAGGAGCGAGCGCCAGGCGCGCCGCGTCTCCTCCGTCGATTCCACGCCGATGGCGTCGAAGCGGCGCTTGATCGTGCCCGAGCTTTCGTCGGCGGCGAGGATGCCCTTGCCGGGCGCGATCAGGTCGGCGACGGTGCGGCGGAGCGCGTCCGCGTCCATGCGTTCCCCCTGCCCCCGCGGGGCGCTGCGATGCCGCCCATCCTACGCGCCCCGCGAGCCGCGCGGCGGGCTCAGGCGACGCCGGGGCGGCGTCCGCGCAGCCAGTCGAGGAAGGCGCGCAGGCGCGGGTTCGGGCCCCTCGCGCCGCCGTCCGCGCCGTCCAGCTCGGCGAAGCCGCGCCCGCAGCCCTGGCAGTAGCCGTAGACGTTCAGGTTCTCGCGTCCGCAGGCGGGGCAGGTCTTCACGCGGCCAGTCTAGCGCCGCGCGCCCTTGTCCGCACGGGCGGTGCGCGCCAGACTGGGGGGACCATCGCCGGGAGCCGCCCGTGAGCCTCGACCTCGATCCCGTCCGCGCCATCATGCCGCTCGTCATCGAATCCGATGGCCGTCGCGAGCGCGCCTATGACATCTACTCGCTCCTGCTGAAGGAGCGCATCGTCTTCCTGGGCACGCCCATCGACGCCATGGTGGCGAACATCATCATCGCGCAGCTGCTCTACCTGGACCGCGAGGACGACGAGAAGGACGTGACGCTCTACGTGAACAGTCCGGGCGGGAGCGTGACGGCGGGGCTGGCCATCTACGACACGATGCAGCTCATCCGCCCCGACGTGGCCACGGTCTGCATCGGGCTGGCGGCGAGCATGGGCACGGTGCTGCTCACGGGCGGCGCGAAGGGCAAGCGCACGGCCCTGCCCAACGCCACCGTGCACCTGCACCAGGTGATGGGCGGCGCCGAGGGGCAGGCCTCCGACATCGAGATCCAGGCGCGGGAGACGCTGCGCCTGCAGGCCATCCTGCGCAGCATCATCCACGAGCAGACGGGCCAGCCCATGGAGCGCATCGAGCGCGACACCGACCGCGATTTCTGGCTCGACGCGCGCGCGGCCAAGGAGTACGGCCTCATCGACGAGGTGCTGGAGACGCCCGCCGCCGCCGCGCCCGCGAGCGCGAACGGCGCCTCCCCCGCGGGCTAGCGGTCGCGCAGGCCGTCGCGAGCGGGCGGGGGGCTTCATCGCGCCCACGCGCCGCGCCTCCCCCGCCTCTTGGCGGCGCGTCAGCAGATCGGCAGCTCGTCCCTGACGATGGCGTCGTCGCTCACGCGCCAGTCGAGCGGGGATGCGGCGGAAATGACGTAGATGCCGCCGTGGCCGTAGGCGCCGCCCTGCCGGAAGGAGGTGAGCGTGTTGACGCCGAGCGCGTCCGCGTCGGGGAACCAGGTGAGCCAGCGCTGTGCGGCGGCATCCCAGAAGTAGACGGCGTTGACGGCGGGCTGGCGATCATGCTGGCGGAGCGTCAGCGAGCGCATCGTCTCCGCGATGGAGAGGCCGTGCGCGCCCGGCCACGCCATGAAGGTGAAGCCCCGCGCGAGGCGGACCGCAGCCGGCGCCTGCCAGTCGCCGCCCCCCTCCACGCGCCAGCTGCGGGCGGCCGCGGCGGAAATGACGTAGATGCCGCCCGTGCGGAGGGACGTGAACGTGTTGACGCCGAGCCCCTCCGCGTCGGGGAACCAGCTGTCCCAGCGCTGTCTGGCGTCATCCCAGGCGTAGACGCCGTTGACGGCGGTGCGGGCGGACGCGAGCGGGCCCAGCGCCTCCTCGATGGAGAGGCCGCCGCCCGGCCACGCGGTGAAGGTGAAGCCCCGTGCGAGACGGATGACCACGTCCGTCCCGGTCCCATAGGCGAAGGTGACCTCGACGGTGTACTCGTCGGCGGTGAAGGAGCGGTCCGCGAAGAGGTCGCCGGTGTCTCCGTCGAGGGAGAAGACGCAGGCGGCGGCGGTGGTGAACGGGAAGGAGTTGACCCGGCCGCTGATGCGCGATGCGCCGTTGCCGTCGAGCACGGTGAGCGTGCAGGGGGTGGCGGCCCACAGCAGGAAGCGAAGGGTCTCGTCGGGAACGAGCCGGAAGGTATCCGTCATGGAAATGCCGTCGGGCACCGTGCAGGTGTAGCGGAAGCGGAAGGAGGCGCGCTCGGGCGCGTCGCCCGCGACGCGCGCGGTCGCGGCCATGCCGATCGTCGGCCTGTCATCGCCGTCGCCGCCACCGCCGCCGCCGGGCCCCGGGGTGGGGGTGGGACTGGGGCCCGGGTCGGGAGTGGGCTCCGGAGTCGGTTCCTCCACGGCAACGGGCGCGAAGTGCGCCGTCACGGAGCGGTTGGCGGTCATGGTCACCGAGCAGGCGCCCGATCCCGTGCAAGCCCCGGACCAGCGGTCGAAGCGGTAGCCGGGGTCGGGGGCGGCGGTGACGGTGACAGCCGTCCCGGAATCGTACGTACCCCCGCCGGTCACGATGCCGCCGCCGGATGGATCGGCGCTCGTGGTGAGCGTGTAGCGCGCGATGAAGTGGGCCGTCACCGAGCGCGTCGCGCTCATCGTCACGGAGCAGGTTCCCGAGCCCGTGCACGCCCCGGACCAGCGGTCGAAGCGGTAGCCGCTGTTGGGCGTAGCCGTGACCGTGACGTTCGTGCCGGAATCGTACGTACCGCCCCCGCTGACGCTCCCCCCGCCGGAAGGGGAGGCGCTCGCGGTGAGCGTGTAGCGCGCGATGAAGTGGGCCGTCACCGAGCGCGCCGCGTTCATGGTCACGGAGCAGCTCCCGGAGCCCGTGCAGTCGCCGGACCAGCGGTCGAAGCGGTAGCCGCTGTTCGGACTGGCCGTGACCGTGACGTTCGCGCCGGAATCGTACGTACCGCCCCCGCTGACGCTCCCCCCGCCGGACGGCGAGGCACTGGCGGTGAGCGTGTAGCGGCGCACGAAGTGGGCCGTCACCGAGCGCGCCGCGCTCATCGTCACGGAGCAGGCTCCCGAGCCCGTGCACGCCCCGGACCAGCGGTCGAAGCGGTAGCCGCTGTTGGGGCTGGCCGTGACCGTGACGTTCGTCCCGGAATCGTACGTACCGCCCCCGCTGACGCTGCCGCCGCCGGATGGCGATGCGCTCGCGGTGAGGGTGTAGCGGCGCACGAAAGTGGCGGTGACGGCACGGTCGGCGGTCATCGTGACCTCGCAGGCGCCCGTGCCCGTGCAGGCCCCCGACCAGCTCGTGAAGCGGTAGCCCGTGTTGGGCGTGGCCGTGACCGTGACGTCCGTCCCGTCGTCGTACACGCCCCCGCCGTTGACGCTCCCCCCGCCGGACGGCGTGGCCGTGGCGGTGAGCGTCCAGGTGCGGACGAAGCGCGCGATGAAGAAGCGGTTGCCGTTCACCGTGAAGCTACACGAGGAGGAAGCGCCGCAGCCCCCGGACCAGGCCTCGAAGCGGTAGCCCGCCTCCGGCGTGGCGGTGATGGTGACGCGCGCGGCGGGGGCGTACGTGCCTCCGCCGGTGACGGTCCCCCCGCGGAGGGGCTGGGCGCGCACGTGAACGGTGTGGCGCGCGACGAAATGCGCCGTCACGGAGCGGGCGGCGGTCATGGTCACGGAGCAGGCGCCCGTGCCCGTACAGTCGCCCGACCAGCGCTCGAAGACGTAGCCCGCGTTCGGCGTGGCCGTGACCGTGACGTTCGCGCCCGTGTCGTGCGTGCCGCCGCCGGTGAGCGTGCCGCCGCCGGACGGGGAGGCGGTCGTCGTGAGCGTCCAGGTGCGGACGAAGGTGGCGGTGACGGAGCGGTCCGCGCTCATGGTCACGGAACAGGTCCCCGACCCCGTACAGTCGCCCGACCATCCGGTGAAACGGTAGCCGGTGTTGGCCGTGGCGGTGACGGGGACGACCCTCCCGGCGTCGTACGTGACATCCCTGCTGGGGCTGGGGGGCGTGACGCCGATGGTGACGGTTCCCCCGCCGGATGGCGAGGCGCTCGCGGTGAGGACGTAGCGTGCGACGAAGTTGGCGGTGACGGAGCGGTCGGCGCTCATGCTCACGGAGCAGGCGCCGGAGCCCGTGCAGTCCCCCGACCATCCGGTGAAACGGTAGCCGCTGTTCGGACTGGCCGTGACCGTGACGTTCGTCCCGGAGTCGTACGTGCCGCCGCCGGTGACCGTGCCGCCGCCCGATGGCGAGGCGCTCGCGGTGAGCGTATGGCGCGCGACGAAGACGGCGACGACGAGGCGGTTGCGCGTCATGCTCACGGAGCAGGTGCCGGAGCCGGAGCAGACGCCGCCGGTCCAGTGGCTGAAGCGGTAGCCGCTGTTCGGGCTGGCCGTGACCGCGACGGCGGCGCCGCTGCTGTAGGCGCCTCCGCCCGTGACGGTCCCCCCGGCGGCGGGCGAGGCCCTCGCGGTGAGCGTGTAGACGGGCGTGGCGACGAAGTGGGCGGTGACGGCGATGTCGTTCGTCATGGTGAAGGAACAGGCGCCGTATCCCGTACAGCCGCCCAGGTCGCTCGTCCACTCGAGGAAGCGGTAGCCCAGGTTCGGCGTGGCCGTGACCGTGACGGCGGTCCCGGCGTCGTACGTACCCCCGGCGGAGATGCTCCCCGCGCCGGCCGGCGAGACGCTCGTCGTGAGCGTATGGCGGGCGACGAAGTGCGCCGTCACCGCGCGATCGGCGGTCATGCTCACGGAGCAGGTTCCCGAACCCGTGCAGTCGCCGGACCAGCGGTCGAAGCGGTAGCCGGTGTCGGGCGTGGCCGTGACCGTGACGTCCGTGCCGGTGTCGTACACGCCCCGGCCGCTGACGCTCCCGCCGATGTCGGGCGAGGCGCTGGTCGTGAGCGTCCAGATGCGCGTGAAGTGCGCCGTCACGGAGCGCGCCACGCTCATCGTCACGACACAGACGCCCGACCCCGAACAGTCCCCCGACCAGCGGTCGAAGCGGTAGCCGCTGTTCGCGCTGGCCGTCACCTGCACGCGCACGCCCGCGTCGTACGTATCCCCGGCGGAGACCGTGCCGCCGCCAGCTGGCGAGACGCTCGTGGCGAGCGCGTACTGGCGCACGAAGACGGCCGCCACGGCGCGGTCCGCGCTCATCGCGACCTCGCAGTCGCCCGTGCCCGTGCAGTCCCCGGCCCAGCGCACGAAACGGTAGCCGGCGTTCGGCGTGGCCTCGACCGTGACGTCCGTCCCGTCGTCGTACACGCCCGCGCCGGTGACGGTCCCCCCGCCAGCGGGCGAGGCGTCCGCGGTGAGCGTCCAGATGCGGATGAAGCGCGCGACGAAGACGCGGTTGCCGTTCACGGTGAAGGTGCACGGCGTGGACGTCCCGCAGCCGCCGGACCAGGCCTGGAAGCGGTAGCCAGTCTCGGGAGTGGCCGTGATGGTCGCGCTCGCGCCGGGGGCGTAGGTACCCCCGCCGGTGACCGTGCCCCCGACGAGCGGCTGGGCGCGCACGTACACGGTGAAGGAGCCGGTCGTGAAGTGCGCCGTCACGGAGCGGTCCGCGCTCATGGTCAGGGAGCAGGCCCCCGTGCCCGTGCAGTCCCCCGACCAGCGCTCGAAGGCGTAGCCGGAGGCGGGGACGGCGGTGACGGTGACGCGCGTGCCGTCGTCGTAGGTGCCCCCGCCGAGGACGCTCCCCCCGCCGGCCGGATCGGCGCTCGTGGTCAAGGTATGGATGCGCGTGAAGTGCGCCGTCACGGAGCGGTCCGCGTTCATGGTCACGGAGCAGGCCCCCGTGCCCGTGCAATCGCCCGACCAGCGGTCGAAGCGGTAGCCGCTGTTCGGACTGGCCGTGACCGTCACGTTCGTGCCCGTGTCGTGCGTGCCCCCGCCGGTGAGCGTGCCGCCGCCGGACGGGTCGGCGCTCGTCGTGAGCGTGTAGGTGCGCACGAAGTGGGCCGTGACGGAGCGGTCCGCGGTCATGGTCACGGAGCAGGTTCCCGAGCCCGTACAGGCGCCCGACCAGCGGTCGAAGCGGTAGCCGCTGTTGGGCGTGGCGGTGACGGGGACGACGTTCCCGGCGTCGAACGTCGACCGGCGCCAATGCTGCGGCGGGGAACCCTCAATGGTGACGGTTCCCCCGGCGGAGGGGTCGGCGCTCGCGGTCAGGTCATACCGCGCGACGAAGACGGCGATAACGAGGCGGTTGCGCGTCATGCTGACGGAGCAGGCGCCGGAGCCGGAGCAGGCGCCGGTCCAGTGGCTGAAGCGGTAGCCGCTGTTCGCCGTGGCCGTGACCGTGACGTCGGTCCCGCCGTTGTAGCGGCCCCCGCCCGTGACCGTTCCCCCGGCGGCGGGCGAGGCTCTCGCGGTGAGCGTGTAGACGGGACCGGCGACGAAGACGGCGGTGACGGAGCGGTCCGCGTTCATCGTGACCGTGCAGGCCCCCGTGCCCAGACAGGCCCCCGACCATTCCCGGAAGCGGTAGCCGAGGTTCGCCGTGGCCGTGACCGTCACGTTCGTCCCGTCGTCGTAGGTTCCGCCGCCGGTGACGCTCCCGCCGCCGGACGGCGAGGCGCTGGCGGTGAGCGTGTAGCGCGCGACGAAGTGCGCCGTGACGGAGCGGTCGGCGCTCATGGTCACGGAGCAGGTTCCGGAGCCCGTACAGGCGCCGGACCAGCGGTCGAAGGCGTAGCCGCCGTTCGGGCTGGCCGTGACGGTGACGGCGCTGTTGGGAGCGTAGGCGCCGCCGCCGGTGACGCTCCCCCCGTGGGAGGGCGAGGCGCTGGCGGTGAGCGTGTAGGCGTTGCGGACGAAGTGCGCCGTCACCGAGCGGTCGGCGCTCATGGTCACGGTACAGGCGCCCGTGCCCGTGCAATCGCCCGACCAGCGGTCGAAACGGTAGCCCGCGTTCGGCGTGGCGGTGACGGCGACGACGGCGCTGGAATCGTACGCGCGGCCGCCGGAGACGATGGCGCTGGTGCCGTACGCGCGGCCGCCGGAGACGCTCCCCCCGGCGGGAGGATCGGCGCTCGTGGCGAGCGTGTAGCGGGCGATGAAGTGCGCGGTGACCGAGCGGTCGGCGGTCATGGTCACGGAGCACGCCCCCGTGCCCGTGCAGTCGCCCGACCAGCGCACGAAGCGGTAGCCGTCGTTCGGCGTCGCCGTCACCGTGACGGCGGTCCCGTCGTCGTACGTGCCGCCGCTGGGGGAGAGGGCGACGCTCCCCCCAGCGGATGGGTCGGCGGTGGCCGTCAGCGTCCAGGTGCGCACGAAATGCGCCGTGACGGCGCGATCCTCGCTCATCGTGACGGCGCAGGCGCCCGTGCCCGTGCAGTCCCCCGACCAGCGGTCGAAGCGGTAGCCGGCGTTCGGCGTGGCCGTGACCGTGACGTCCGTCCCCGCATCGTGCGTACCCCCGCCCGTGACCGTACCCCCGGCGGAGGGATCGGCGGTGGCGGTCAGGGTATGGACGCGGACGAAGCGCGCGATGAAGAGGCGGTTGCCGCTCAGCGTGAAGGTGCAGGAGGACGATGTGCCGCAGCGGCCGGCGCCGGCGCCGGACCAGGCCTCGAAGCGGTAGCCCGCCTCCGGCGTGGCGGCGATGGTGACGCGCGTGCCGGAATCGTAGGAGCCGCCGCCGCTGACGGTCCCCCCGAGCAGGGGCTGGGCGCGCACGTGGACGGTGTAGGTGACGCGCGCGAAGTGCGCCGTCACGGAGCGGGCGGCGGTCATGGTCACGGAGCAGGCCCCCGTGCCCGTGCAATCGCCCGACCAGCGCTCGAAGACGTAACCGGCGTTCGGTGTGGCCGTGACCGTCGCGCTGGCGCCCTCGTCATACGCGCCCCCGCCGGTGAGCGTGCCGCCGCCAGCTGGCGAGGCGGTCGTGGTGAGGGTGTAGACGGGGACGAAGGTGGCTTCGACGGTGCGGTCGCCGTTCATGGTCACGCTGCAGGCGCCGGTACCGGTGCAGGCCTCCCCCCATTCGGTGAAGCGGTGACCGGGGTTGGGGATGGCGACGACGGTGACGACGGTCCCGGCGTCGTACGTGCCGGCGGCCTGGTCGCCGTTGGGCTTGCGGAGAACTCCCGAGCCGAAGGTGGAGGCTCTGAGGTTGTACTGCGCGACGAAGACGGCGACGACGAGGCGGTTGCGCGTCATGCTGACGGTGCAGGCGCCGGAGCCGGAGCAGGCCCCGCCGGTCCAGTGGCTGAAGCGGTAGCCGCTGTTCGCCGTGGCCGTGACCGTGACGTTGGTTCCGCCGTTGTACCGACCGCCGCCAGTGACGGTCCCTCCGGCGGCGGGCTGGGCGCGCGCGGTGAGCGTGTAGACGGGACCGACCTCGAACGTCGCCGTCACCGCGCGGTCGCCGTTCATCGTGACCGTGCAGGCGCCCGTGCCGAGGCAGGCGCCGGACCACTCGACGAAGCGGTAGCCGAGGTTGGCCGTGGCCGTCACCGTCACGTTCGTCCCGTCGTCGTACACGCCGCCGCCGCTGACGGTCCCGCCGCCGGACGGCGATGCGCCCGTCGTGAGCGTGTAGCGCGCGATGAAGTGCGCCGTCACCGCGCGGTCGGCGGTCATGGTCACGGAGCAGGTTCCGGAGCCCGTACAGGCGCCGGACCAGCGGTCGAAGCGGTAGCCCGTGCGCGGATTGGCCGTGACGGTGACGGCGCTGTTCGGGGCGTACGTCCCGCCGCCGGTGACGGTTCCCCCATGGGAGGGCGAGGCGCTGGCGGTGAGCGTGTAGCGCGCGACGAAGTGCGCCGTGACGGAGCGGTTGGCGCTCATGGTGACGGCGCAGGTCCCCGATCCCGTGCAGTCGCCCGACCAGCGGTCGAAGGCGTAGCCGCGGTTGGGGGCGGCGGAGAGAGTGACGCGCGTGCCCGCGTCGTACGTCCCGGCGCCGGTGATTCTCCCCCCGCCGGAGGGCGAGGCGCTCGTGGTGAGCGTCCAGGTGCGCGTGAAGTGGGCCGTGACGGAGCGGTCGGCGCTCATCGTGACGGAGCAGGCGCCCGATCCCGTGCAGTCCCCCGACCAGCGGGCGAAGCGATAGCCCGCGTTCGGCGTGGCCGTGACCGTGACGTCGGTCCCGGCATCGTACGTACCCCCGGCGCTGATCGTCCCCCCGCCGGATGGGTCGACGCTCGTGGTCAGCGTGTAGCGGGCGACGAAGTGCGCCGTGACGGAGCGAGCGGCGGACATCGTGACGGAACAGGCGCCCGAGCCCGTGCAGTCCCCCGACCAGCGGTCGAAGCGGTAGCCCGCGTTCGGCGTGGCCGTGACCGTGACGTCCGTCCCGGTGAAGTACGTGCCGCCGCCCGTGACCGTCCCCCCGCCGGACGGGTCCGCGCTCGTGGTCAAGGTGAAGATGGGGAGGAAGCGGACCCGGAAGATGCGCGGCCCGTTCAACGTGAAGGTGCACGACGACCCGGTCAGGGTGCGGTCGTAGCATGGGGAGCGGGGCCTGCCGCCCCAGATGTCGAAGCCGTAGCCGGGCTTCGGCGTGGCCGTGATGGTGACGCGCGTGCCGGCGTCGTACGTGCCCGCGCCGGTGGCGGTCCCCCCGCGCAGGGGCTGGACGTGCAGGTGGACGGTGTACTGGCGCACGAAGTGCGCCGTCACGGAGCGATTGGCGGACATGGTCACGGAGCACGTCGTGCCCGTGCAGTCGCCCGACCAGCGGTCGAAGCGATAGCCCCTGTTCGGGTTGGCGGTGACGGTGACGTCCGTCCCGTCGTCGTACACGCCCCCGCCGCTGACGCTCCCCCCGCCGGACGGCGAGGCCGTGGCAGTGAGCGTCCAGATGCGGACGAAGCGGGCGATGAAGAGGTGGTTGCTGTTCACCGTGAAGGCGCACGGCGTGGTGGTCCCGCAGCCGCCGGACCAAGCCACGAAGCGGTAGCCCGCCTCCGGCGTGGCGGCGATGGTGGCCCGCGCGCCGGCGTCATACGTACCCCCGCCAGTGACGGTTCCCCCGACGAGGGGCTGCGCGCGCACGTGGACGGTGTAGGTGCGCACGAAGTGGGCCGTGACGGAGCGGTCCGCGCTCATGGTCACGGAGCAGGCCCCCGTGCCCGTGCAGTCGCCCGACCAGCGGACGAAACGGTAGCCCCTGGTCGGCGTGGCCGTGACCGTGACGACGGTACCCGTGTCGTGGACGCCGCCGCCGGAGACGCTGCCCCCGCCGGACGGCGAGGCGCTGGCGGTGAGCGTGTAGGTGCGGACGAAATGGGCCGTCACGGAGCGCGCCGCGTTCATGGTCACGGAGCAGGCGCCCGTGCCCGTGCAGTCGCCCGACCAGCGGTCGAAGCGGTAGCCGCTGTTCGCCGTGGCCGTGACCGTGACGTTCGCGCCCTCGTCGTGCGTGCCCCCGCCGGTGAGCGTGCCGCCGCCAGCTGGCGAGGCCGTCGCGGTGAGGGTGTAGACGGGGACGAAGGTGGCCTCGACGGTGCGGTCGCCGTTCATGGTCACGCTGCAGGCGCCGGTACCGGTACAGGCCTCCCCCCATTCGGTGAAGCGGTGGCCGGGGTGGGGGATGGCGACGACGGTGACGACGGTTCCGGCGTCGTACGTGCTGGCGACCTGGGTGCCGCTGGGATTGCGGAGAACCCCCGAGCCGACGCTGACGGCCCTGAGGTTGTAGCGCGCGACGAAGACGGCGATGACGACGCGGTTGCGCGTCATGTTGACGGAGCAGGCGCCCGATCCGGAGCAGGCCCCGCCAGTCCAGTGGCTGAAGCGGTAGCCGCTGTTCGCCGTGGCCGTGACCGTGACGTTGGTCCCGCCGTTGTACCGGCCCCCACCCGTGACCGTCCCCCCGGCGGCTGGCGTCGCCCTCGCGGTGAGCGTGTAGACGGGAGCGACGATGAAGTGGGCCGTGACGGCGATGTCGTTCGTCATGGTGAAGGAGCAGGCGCCGGAGCCCGTGCAGCCGCCCAGGTCGCTCGTCCACTCGAGGAAGCGGTAGCCGAGGTTGGCCGTCGCCGTCACCGTGACGGCCGCCCCGGCGTCGTACGTACCCCCGGCGGAGACCGTCCCCCCGGCGGACGGCGAGACGCTCGTCGTGAGCGTGTAGCGGGCGACGAAGTGCGCCGTGACGGAGCGGGCGGCGGTCATGCTCACCGAGCAGGTTCCCGTGCCCGTGCAGGCCCCCGACCAGCGCTCGAAGCGGTAGCCGTCGTTCGGCGTGGCCGTCACCGTGACGTCCGTGCCGTCGTCGTACACGCCCCCGCCGGAGACCGTGCCCCCGGCGGACGGGTCCGCGCTCGCGGTGAGGGTGTAGCGCGCGACGAAGTGGGCCGTGACGGAGCGGGCGGCGGTCATCGCGACCTCACAGTCGCCCGTGCCCGTGCAGTCCCCCGACCAGCGGTCGAAGCGGTAGCCGCTGCCCGGCGTGGCCGTGACCGTGACGTCCGTCCCGTCGTCGTAGGTTCCGCCGCCGCTGACGCTACCCCCGCCAGAAGGATCGGCGGCGGCGGTCAGCGTCCAGATGCGGACGAAGCGCGCGACGAAGAAGCGGTTGCCGTTCACCGTGAAGCTGCACGGCGTGGACGTCCCGCAGCGTCCGGCGCCGGCGCCGGACCAGGCCTGGAAGCGGTAGCCCGCCTCGGGAGTGGCGGCGATGGTGGCCCGCGCCCCCGGGGAGTAGGTGCCGCCGCCCGTGACCGTGCCCCCGACGAGGGGCTGGGCGCGCACGTACACGGTGTACGAACCGGTCGTGAAGTGGGCCGTCACGGAGCGGTTCGCGGTCATGCTCACGGAGCAGGCCCCCGTGCCCGTGCAGTCGCCCGACCAGCGCTCGAAGGCGTAGCCGGCGCGCGGCGTGGCCACAACGGAAACGCTGTCGCCGGAATCGTACGTGCCGGCCCCGGCGACGGTCCCCCCGCCCGCCGGCGTGGCCGTCGTGCTCAAGGTGTAGGTGCGCGTGAAATGCGCCGTCACGGAGCGGTCGGCGGTCATGGTCACGGAGCAGGCCCCCGTGCCCGTGCAGTCGCCCGACCAGCGGTCGAAACGGTAGCCGCTGTTCGGACTGGCCGTGACCGTCACGTTCGCGCCCGTGTCGTGCGTGCCCCCGCCGGAGAGCGTGCCCCCGCCGGACGGGTCGGCGCTCGTCGTGAGCGTGTAGGTACGCACGAAGTTGGCGGTGACGGAGCGGTCCGCGGTCATGGTCACGGAGCAGGTTCCCGAACCCGTACAGTCGCCCGACCATCCGGTGAAACGGTAGCCGGTGTTGGGCGTGGCCGTGACGGGGACGACCCTCCCGGCGTCGTACGTGCGATCTCTACTGGGGCTGGGGGGCGCCGTGCCGATGGTGACGGTCCCCCCGTTGTAGGGCGAGGCGCTCGCGGTGAGCGTGTACTGTGCGACGAAGACGGCGATGACGATGCGGTTGCGCGTCATGCTGACGGAACAGGCGCCCGAGCCGGAGCAGGCCCCGCCCGTCCAGTGGCTGAAGCGGTAGCCTGCGTTCGGCGTGGCCGTGACCGTGACATCGGTCCCGCCGTTGTACCTGCCCCCGCCCGTGATCGTCCCCCCGGCGGCGGGCGATGCCCTCGCGGTGAGCGTGTAGACGGGACCGGCGACGAAGCGGGCGGTGACGGTGACGTCGCTCGTCATGGTGAAGGAACAGGCGCCGGAACCCGTACAGCCGCCGAGGTCGCTCGCCCACTCCAGGAAGCGGTAGCCGAGGTTCGCCGTGGCCGTGACGGTCACGCTCGTCCCGGCGTCGTACGTACCCCCGGCGCTGACGGTCCCGCCGCCGGACGGCGAGACGCTCGTGGTGAGCGTATGGCGCGCGACGAAGTGCGCCGTCACGGAGCGGTCCGCGCTCATGGCCACGGAGCAGGCCCCCGAGCCCGTGCAGTCGCCCGACCAGCGGTCGAAGCGGTAGCCGCTGTTGGGCGTGGCCGTGACCGTGACGTTCGCGCCGGAATCGTGCGTGCCGCCGCCGCTGAGGCTGCCGCCGCCCGACGGGGATGCGGTGGTGGTGAGGGTGTAGGTGCGCGTGAAGTGCGCCGTCACCGAGCGCGCCGCGCTCATCGTCACGACGCAAACGCCCGAGCCCGTGCAGTCGCCCGACCAGCGGTCGAAGCGGTAGCCGCCGTTCGGGCTGGCCGTGACCTGCACGCGCACGCCCGCGTCGTACGTCCCCCCGGCGGAGACCGTGCCGCCGCCAGCTGGCGAGACGCCCGTGGCGAGCGCGTAGCGGCGCACGAAGACAGCCGTCACGGCGCGATTCGCGCTCATCGTGACGGTACAGGTTCCCGTGCCCGTGCAGTCCCCGGCCCAGCGCACGAAGCGGTAGCCGCTGTTCGGACTGGCCGTCACCGTCACGTCAGTCCCGTCGTCGTACACGCCCCCGGCGCTGATCGTCCCCCCGCCGGACGGGTCGACGCTCGTGGTCAGCGTGTAGCGGGCGACGAAGTGCGCCGTGACGGAGCGAGCGGCGGACATCGTGACGGAACAGGCGCCCGAGCCCGTGCAGTCCCCCGACCAGCGGTCGAAGCGGTAGCCCGCGTTCGGATTGGCCGTGACCGTGACGTCCGTCCCGGGATCGTACGCCCCCCCGCCGGTGATCGTGCCCCCGCCGGACGGGTCCACACTCGTGGTCAAGGTGAAGACGGGGAGGAAGCGGACCTGGAAGATGCGCGGCCCGTTCAACGTGAAGGTGCACGAGGATCCGGTTGGGGTGCGGTCGTAGCACGGGGAGCGGGGCCTGCCGCCCCAGATGTCGAAGCGGTAGCCGGGCTTCGGCGTGGCGGTGATGGTGACGCGCGTGCCGGCGTCGTACGTGCCCCCGCCGGTGGCGGTCCCCCCGCGCAGGGGCTGGACGCGCAGGTGGACGGTGTACTGGCGCACGAAGTGCGCCGTCACGGAGCGGTCGGCGGTCATGGCCACGCTGCAGGTTCCCGTGCCCGTACAGGCGCCCGACCAGCGGTCGAAGCGGTAGCGCCTGTTGGGCGTGGCCGTGACCGTGACGTTCGCGCCCGCGTCGTGCGTGCCCCCGCCCGTGACGCTGCCGCCGCCGGACGGCGAGGCGCTGGTGGTGAGGACGTAGGTGCGCGTGAAGTGCGCCGTCACGGAGCGCGCGGCGTTCATGGTCACGGAACAGGCGCCGGAGCCCGTGCAGGCCCCCGACCAGCGGTCGAAGCGGTAGCCGCTGTTGGGGTTGGCCGTAACCGTGACCTCCGTCCCGTCGTCGTACGTACCGCCCCCGCTCACGCTCCCCCCGCCGGACGGGGAGGCGCTCGTGGTCAGGGCGTAGCGCGCGATGAAGTGCGCCGTGACGGAGCGCGCGGCGTTCATGCTCACCGAGCAGGTTCCCGTGCCCGTGCAGGCCCCCGACCAGCGGTCGAAGCGGTAGCCGCTGTTCGGGCTGGCCGTGACCGTGACGTCCGTCCCGGTATCGTACGTACCGCCGCCGCTGACCGTTCCCCCGCCGGACGGCGAGGCGCTCGTGGTCAGGGTGTAGCGGACGATGAAGTGCGCCGTGACGGAGCGATTGGCGGACATGGTCACGGAACAGGCGCCCGATCCCGTGCAGGCCCCCGACCAGCGGTCGAAACGGTAGCCGGTGTTCGCCGTGGCCGTGACCGTGACGTCCGTCCCGGTATCGTACGCGCCCCCACCGCTGACCGTCCCTCCGCCGGATGGCGAGGCGCTTGTGGTCAGGGTGTAGGTGCGCGTGAAATGGGCGGTGACGGAGCGGTCGGCGGTCATGGCCACGCTGCAGGTTCCCGTGCCCGTGCAGGCGCCCGACCAGCGGTTGAAGCGGTAGCCGCTGTTGGGCGTGGCCGTGACGGTCGCGTTCGCGCCGTCGTCGTACACGCCCCCGCCGCTGACGCTCCCGCCTCCGGATGGGGAGGCGCTCGTGGTCAGCGTGTAGGTGCGGACGAAGCGGGCGATGAAGAAGTTGTTGCCGTTCACCGTGAAGGCGCACGGCGTGGACGTCCCGCAGCCGCCGGACCAGGCCTGGAAGCGGTAGCCCGCCTCCGGCGTGGCGGCGATGGTGACGCGCGTGCCGTCGTCGTACACGCCCCCGCCGGTGACCGTCCCCCCGACGAGGGGCTGGGCGCGCACGTGGACGGTGTAGGTGCGCACGAAATGGGCCGTGACGGAGCGGTCCGCGCTCATGGTCAGGGAGCAGGCCCCCGTACCCGTGCAGTCGCCCGACCAGCGCACGAAGCGGTAGCCGCTGGTCGGCGTTGCCGTGACCGTGACGACGGCGCCCGTGTCGTGGACGCCCCCGCCGGAGACGCTGCCCCCGCCGGACGGCGAGGCGCTGGCGGTGAGCGTGTAGGTGCGCACGAAGTGGGCCGTCACGGAGCGGGCGGCGGTCATGGTCACGGAGCAGGCGTCCGTGCCCGTGCAGTCGCCCGACCAGCGGTCGAAGCGGTAGCCGCTGTTCGGCGTGGCCGTCACGGAGACGACGGTCCCGGTGTTGTACGCGCCCCCGCCCGTGACCGTGCCGCCGCCGGATGGCGAGGAGGTCGTCGTGAGCGTGTAGGTGCGGACGAAGTGCGCCGTGACGGAGCGGTCCACGCTCATGGTCACGGAACACGCCCCCGATCCCGTGCAGGCCCCCGACCAGCGCTCGAGGGCGTAGCCGGGGTTGGGCGTGGCGGTAACCGCGACGTTCGTCCCGGAGTCGTACGTGCCCCCGCCGGTAACCGTGCCGCCGCCGGATGGCGAGGCGGTCGTCGTGAGCGTGTAGCGCGCGACGAAGACGGCGATGACGACGCGGTTGCGCGTCATGCCGACGGAGCAGGCGCCCGAGCCGGAGCAGGCCCCGCCCGTCCAGTGGCTGAAGCGGTAGCCGCTGTTCGCCGTGGCCGTGACCGTGACGTTGGTCCCGCCGTTGTACCGGCCCCCGCCCGTGACCGTCCCCCCGGCGGCGGGCTGGGCGCGCGCGATGAGGTTGTAGACGGGACCGGCGACGAAGACGGCGGTGACGGAGCGGTCGGCGTTCATCGTGACCGTGCAGGCCCCGGTACCGAGACAGGCCCCCGACCACTCCTGGAAGCGGTAACCCAGATTGGCCGTGGCCGTGACCGTCACTTCCGTCCCGCCGTCGTACGTCCCTCCGGCGGAGACGGTCCCGCCGCCAGCTGGCGAGACGCTCGTGGTGAGCGTATGGCGCGCGACGAAGTGGGCCGTCACGGCGCGGTCCGCGCTCATGGCGAGGGAGCAGGCGCCGGAGCCCGTGCAGTCGCCCGACCAGCGGTCGAAGCGGTAGCCCGTGTTCGGGCTGGCCGTGACCGTGACGTTCGTCCCCGTGTCGTACGTCCCGCCGCCGCTGACGGTCCCGCCCTCGGCGGGCGAGGCGCTCGCGGTCAAGACGTAGGTGCGGACGAAGTGGGCCGTGACGGAGCGGTCCGCGCTCATCGTCACGATACAGACGCCCGTGCCCGTGCAGTCGCCCGACCAGCGGTCGAAGCGGTAGCCGTCGTTGGGCGTGGCCGTGACGGGGAGGCGCGTGCCGGCGTCGTGCGTCCCGCCGCCGCTGACCGTGCCGCCGCCAGCTGGCGAGGCGCTCGCCGTGAGCGTCCAGGTGCGCACGAAGACGGCCGTGACGGTGCGGTCCGCGCTCATCGTCACGGAACAGGTTCCCGTGCCCGTGCAGTCCCCCGCCCAGCGCACGAAGCGGTAGCCCGCGCTCGGCGTGGCCGTGACCGTGACGTCCGTCCCGTCGTCGTGCACGCCCCCGGCGGAGACGGTCCCGCCGCCGGGCGGTGAGACGCTCGTCGTGAGCGTGTAGCGCGCGACGAAATGGGCCGTCACCGAGCGCGTCGCGGTCATGGCCACGGAGCAGGTTCCCGTGCCCGTGCAATCGCCCGCCCAGCGCACGAAGCGGTAGCCCGCGTTTGGCGTGGCCGTGACCGTGACGTCCGTTCCGTCGTCGTACGTACCCCCGCCGGTGACGGTCCCCCCACCGGATGGGTCGGCGGTGGCGGTCAGCGTCCAGGTACGCACGAAATGGGCCGTGACGGAGCGCGCCTCGCTCATGGTCACGGAACAGGTTCCCGATCCCGTGCAGTCCCCCGACCAGCGGTCGAAGCGGTAGCCGCTGTTCGGATTGGCCGTGACCGTCACGTCCGTACCAGTGAAGTACGTGCCGCCGCCCGTGACCGTGCCCCCGCCGGACGGGTCCGCGGTCGTGGTCAAGGTGAAGACGGGAAGGAAGCGGACCTGGAAGATGCGCGGCCCGTTCAACGTGAAGGTGCACGAGGATCCGGTCAGGGTGCGGTCGTAGCACGGGGAGCGGGGCCTGCCGCCCCAGATGTCGAAGCCGTAGCCGGGCTTCGGCGTGGCGGTGATGGTGACGCGCGTGCCGGCGTCGTACGTGCCCGCGCCGGTGACCGTCCCCCCGCGGTGGGGCTGGACGCGCAGGTGGACGGTGTACTGGCGCACGAAGTGCGCCGTCACGGAGCGGTCGGCGGTCATGGTCACGGAGCAGGTTCCCGTGCCCGTGCAGGCGCCGGACCAGCGGTCGAAACGGTAGCGCCTGTTGGGCGTGGCCGTGACGGTGACGTCCGTCCCGGAACTGTGCGTGCCGCCGCCGGAGACGCTGCCGCCGCCCGATGGCGAGGCGCTGGTGGTGAGGACGTAGGTGCGCGCGAAATGCGCCGTCACGGAGCGCGCGGCGCTCATGGTCACGGAACAGGCGCCGGAGCCCGTGCAGGCCCCCGACCAGCGGTCGAAGCGGTAGCCGCTGTTCGCCGTGGCCGTGACCGTGGCGTCGCTCCCGGCATCGTACGTACCGCCGCCGCTCACGCTCCCCCCGCCGGACGGGGAGGCGCTCGTGGTCAGGGCGTAGCGCGCGATGAAGTGCGCCGTGACGGAGCGCGCGGCGTTCATGCTCACGGAGCAGGCGCCCGTGCCCGTGCAGGCCCCCGACCAGCGGCCGAAGCGGTAGCCGCTGTTCGCCGTGGCCGTGACCGTGACGTCGCTCCCGGAGTCGTACGTGCCCCCGCCGCTGACCGTCCCCCCGCCGGACGGGGAGGCGCTCGTGGTCAGGGCGTAGCGCGCGATGAAGTGCGCCGTGACGGAGCGATCCGCGCTCATGGTCACGGAACAGGCGCCCGTGCCCGTGCAGGCGCCCGACCAGCGCTCGAAGCGGTAGCCGCTGTTCGCCGTGGCCGTGACCGTGGCGTCCGTCCCGGAGTCGTGCGTGCCCCCGCCGCTGACCGTTCCCCCGCCGGAGGGGGAAGCAGCGGTGGTGAGGGTGTAGGTGCGCGTGAAGTGGGCCGTGACGGAGCGGGCGGCGGTCATGGCCACGGAACAGGCGCCCGTGCCCGTACAGGCGCCGGACCAGCGGTCGAAGCGGTAGCCGCTGTTCGCCGTGGCCGTCACCGTGACGTCGGTCCCGGAGCTGTACGTGCCGCCGCCGGAGACGCTGCCGCCGCCCGATGGCGAGGCGCTGGTGGTGAGGACGTAGGTGCGCACGAAGCGGGCCGTGACGGAGCGGTTGGCGGACATGGTGACGGAACAGGCGCCCGTGCCCGTGCAGGCCCCCAGCCAGCGGTCGAAGGCGTAGCCGCTGTTCGCCGTGGCCGTCACCGTGACGGCGGTCCCCTCGTTGTACGCACCCCCGCCGCTGACCGTCCCCCCGGCGGGAGGCGCGGCGAAGGTGGTGAGGACGTAGGTGGGAATGACGACGAAGTGGGCCGTGACGGAGCGCGCCGCGCTCATGGTGACGGAACAGGCGCCCGACCCCGTGCAGGCCCCCGACCAGCGGTCGAAGCGGTAGCCGCTGATCGGGCTGGCCGTGACGGTGACGTCCGTGCCGGCGTCGTACGTGCCCCCGCCCCTGACGCTCCCCCCGCCGGACGGCGAGGCGCTGGCGGTGAGAACGTAGCGCGCGACGAAATGCGCCGTCACGGAGCGCGCCGCGTTCATCGTGACGGAACAGCTCCCGGAGCCCGTGCAGGCGCCCGCCCAGCGGTCGAAACGGTAGCCGCTGTTCGGGCTGGCCGTGACGGTGACGCGCGCCCCGGCATCGTACGTGCCCCCGCCGCTGACGCTCCCGCCGCCGGATGGCGAGGCGCTGGCGGTGAGGACGTAGCGCGCGACGAAATGCGCCGTCACGGAGCGCGTGGCGGACATGGTGACGGAGCAGGTTCCGGAGCCCGTGCAGTCCCCCGACCAGCGGTCGAAGCGGTAGCCGCTGTTCGCCGTGGCCGTGACCGTGACGTTCGTCCCGGAGTCGTACGTACCGCTGCCGGTGACGCTCCCCCCGCCGGACGGCGAGGCGCTGGCGGTGAGGACGTAGCGGGCGACGAAGTGGGCCGTGACCGAGCGCGCGGCGCTCATCGTCACGGAGCAGGTCCCCGTGCCGGTACAGTCGCCCGACCAGCGGTCGAAGCGGTAGCCGCTGTTCGCCGTGGCCGTGACCGTGACGTTCGTTCCGGAATCGTACGTGCCGCCGCCGCTCACGCTCCCCCCGGCGGATGGGCTCGCGGTGACGGTGAGGGCGTAGGCGCGCACGAAGTGGGCCGTGACCGAGCGCGGGGCGTTCATGGTGACGGAGCAGGCGCCCGATCCCGTGCAGTCGCCCGACCAGCGGTCGAAGGCGTAGCCGGCGCCCGGCGTGGCCGTGACGGCGACGACGGCGCCGGAGTTGTACGTGCCGCCGCCGCTCACGCTCCCCCCGCCGGATGGCGAGGCGCCGACGGTGAGGGCGTAGGTGCGCACGAAGCGGGCCGTGACGGAGCGGTTGCCGTTCATGGTGACGGAGCAGGCGCCATCGCCCGTACAGGCGCCGAACCAGCGGGCGAAGACGTAGCCGCTGCTCGGCGTGGCCGTGACGGTGACGGCGGTCCCCTCCTGGTACGTGCCGCCGCCGCTGATGGTCCCCCCGGCGGGAGGGGCGGCGAAGGTGGTGAGGGCGTAGGTGGGAACGACCTCGAAGTGCGCGATGACGGAGCGCGCCGCGCTCATGGTCACGGTACAGGTACCGGAGCCCGTGCAGTCGCCCGACCACCGGTCGAGGCGGTAGCCGGAAGCGGGGCTTGCGGTGACGGTGACCTCGGTCCCGTCGTCGTACGTGCCGCCGCCGATGACGCTCCCCGTGCCGGCGGGCTCGGCGCTCGTGGTCAAGGCGTAGCGGCGCACGAAGTGGGCCGTGACCGAGCGCGCCGCGCTCATCGTGACGGAGCAGGTCCCGGAGCCCGTGCAGGCGCCCGTCCAGCGGTCGAAGCGGTAACCGCTGTTCGCCGTCGCCGTGACCGTGACGTCGGTCCCGTCGTCGTACGTGCCGCCGCCCATGACGCTCCCCCCGCCGGATGGCGAGGCGCTCGCGGCAAGGGCGTAGCGGGCGACGAAGTGCGCCGTCACCGAGCGCGCCGCGCTCATGGTCACGGAACAGGCGCCGGAGCCCGTGCAGTCCCCCGACCAGCGGTCGAAGCGGTAGCCGCTGTTGGGCGTGGCCGTGACCGTGACGTCCGTCCCGGCGTCGTAGGTACCGCCGCCCGTGACCGTCCCCCCGCCAGCGGGATCGGCGGTGGCGGTCAAGGTGAAGACGGGGAGGAAGCGGGCCGTGTAGTAGCGCAGTCCGGTCACCGTGAAGGTGCACGAGGCCCCGGTCGGGGTGCGATCGTAGCAGCGGTCCCTGCCCGCCCAGATGTCGAAGCGGTAGCCGGGCTTCGGCGTGGCGGTGATGGTGACGCGCGTGCCGGCGTCGTACGTGCCCGCGCCGGTGACCGTCCCCCCGCGGGCGGGCTGGGCGCGCACGCCAACGGTGTACTGGCGCACGAAGTGCGCCGTGACGGAGCTGTCGGCGGTTACGGTGACGGAACAGGCGCCGGAGCCCGTGCAGGCGCCGGACCAGCGGTCGAAGCGGTAGCGCCTGTTGGGCGTGGCCTCGACGGTGACGTCCGTCCCGGAGCCGTACGTGCCGCCTCCGCTCACGGTTCCCCCGCCGGATGGCGAGACGCTCGTGGCGAGGGTGTAGGCGCGCACGAAGTGCGCCGTGACGGAACGGTTGGCGGTCATGGCGACGGAGCAGGCGCCCGAGCCCGTGCAGTCGCCCACCCAGCGGTCGAAGACGTAGCCGCTGTTGGGCGTGGCCGTGACGGCGACTTCGGTCCCGGAGACGTACGTGCCGTCGCCGCTGACGCTCCCCCCGGCGGGCGGGGCGGCGAAGGTGATGAGGGCGTAGATGCGCACGAAGCGGGCCGTGACGGAGCGGTCGGCGGTCATGGTCACGGTACAGGCGCCGGAGCCGCTGCAGTCGCCCGCCCAGAGGCCGAAGGCGTAACCGGCGCGGGGGGTGGCGGTGACGGTGACCTCGGTCCCGTCGTCGTACGTGCCGCCGTCGGAAATCGTGCCGCCGTCGGCGGGGGAGGCGCTGGTGGTGAGGGTGTACCGCGCGGGCGTGGGAACGGGCGTGGGCGTCGCGACGGGCGTGGGCGTGGGCGTCGCGGTAGGCGCCTGGGCGCGCGCGGGCGCGCCAGGGACGAGCAGAAGCGTCGCCCCGACGAGCGCGAACAGCGCCAGCCTCATCATACGACTCGCCATAAGTCCGAGGGCAGCATAAACGCGGACCGCCGTATGGGGGGGGGGGGGGTAAACCATCACGTCGTTCCGGCGTCTCGTGGAGGGGTTCGGGCGCGGGGGCCGCGCCCGTGTCCGTTAGCGGTCGCGCAGCACGCGGCCCAGGGCGCGCCCCTGCTCCGGCGTCGGGTCATCCACCACCCCGTAGATCTCGCGCCCCTCGTGGTCCTCCGGCAGGTGCTCGGTGATGGGCAGCCCCTCTTCCGTGACGAAGAGCAGGCAATGGCAGTACTTGAACTTCTGCATCTCGTCGCAGGCGCAGATCCAGTCGCGCCGCTTCGCCTCTTCGTCCTTCGGCAGGTAGAGGCCGTCGGGCCAGTTCCCGTCCGCGTCCTTCTCGGGGTAGAAGTTGCAGGGGCAGATGGGGCGCCCGTGGTCGTCCACGTTGGCGGCCAGCCCCAGCACCACGGCCTCCGTGATGGAGCGGTCCGGGTGCAGGTGCGTGCCCGACTTGGCCGCGAACTTCTCCGCGTAGGTCCACATCTTCTTCGTCGACTTGTCGCTGGGCTGTTCGCGCATGATTTCTCTTCCGAAGGCTAGCAGGCCCGTCCATTGCGCGCCAGCGCCCCTTGTGGGGCGCGGCGGCGGGCGCTACCGTTGCCGTGCGCGCAGCGGCGCGGGGAGGCTCGGGATGCACGACTTGGTCATTCGCAACGGCGTCATCGTGGACGGGACGGGCGCGCCGCCCTTCCGCGCCGACCTCGCCATCGACGACGGCGTGATCGCGGCCATCGGGCGCATCGAGGCGGACGGGCGCGAGACGGTGGACGCGGAGGGGCTGCTCGTGACCCCCGGCTTCGTCGACATCCACACGCACTTCGACGGGCAGATCACGTGGGATCCGCTGCTCACGCCCTCCTGCTGGCACGGCGTCACCACGGTGGTGATGGGCAACTGCGGCGTGGGCTTCGCGCCCGTCGCGCCCAACCGCCACGACTGGCTCATCGGCCTCATGGAGGGCGTGGAGGACATCCCCGGCACGGCGCTGGCGGCGGGCATGCGCTGGCACTGGGAGACCTTCCCCGAATACCTCGACTACCTGGACACGCTGCCGAAGGCGCTGGACGTGGGCACGCAGGTGCCGCACGGGGCCGTGCGCGCCTACGTGATGGGCGAGCGCGGGGCGCGCAACGAGCCCGCCAACCCCGAGGACATCGCCGAGATGAAGCGCCTCGTGCGCGAGGGCGTGGAGGCCGGCGCGCTGGGCGTGTCCACCTCGCGCACCATCGCGCACCGCGCCATCGACGGCGAGAACGTGCCCGGCACCTTCGCCGCCGAGGACGAGATGATGGCCTTCGGCGAGGCGCTGGCGGAGGCGGGCACGGGCGTCTTCGAGCTGGCCCCCGCGGGCGTCACCGGCGACGACATGGCCCTGCCCGACCGCGAGGTCGCCTGGATGCGCCGCGTCTCCGCCGCCTCGGGCCGCCCCGTCACCTTCGCCCTCGTCCAGCTCGACGTGGAGCCGGACCACTGGGAGCGCATGTTCCGCCTCTCCGAGGAGGCCGCCGCCGAGGGCGCCGACCTGCGCCCCCAGGTGACGGCGCGCGCCCCCGGCGTCCTGCTCGGCCTGCAGACGAACCATCCGTGGGTGAACACGCCCGCCTTCAGGGAGATCAGCGGCCACTACGCGCTGGGCGCGGGCGACGCCCACCGCCTGCGCCGCGCCCCGCTCGACGAGATCGCGGCCAGGCTGCGCGAGCCGGAGACGAAGGCGCGCCTCATGGGCGAGCTGCCGGAGGCGCGGCAGGACATCGCCTTCATCGACCTCGCCCGCGTCTTCCCCCTGCGCGAGCCGCTCGACTACGAGCCGCGCGCGGAGGAGAGCGTGGCCGCCATCGCCGCCCGCGCGGGGCGCGACGCCCACGACCTCTTCTACGACCTCATGCTGGAAGAGGACGGGCGGCGGCTGTTCTTCGCGCCCACGCTCAACTACACCGCCTACAACTACGACGCCGTGCGCGCCATGCTCACGCATCCGCGCGCGGCCCTCGGGCTGGACGACGCGGGGGCGCACTGCGGCGTCATCTGCGACGCCAGCATGCCCACCTTCATGCTCACGCACTGGGCGCGCGACCGCTCCCGCGGCGAGCGGCTGCCGCTGGAGTTCGCGGTGAAGAAGATGACGCAGGACACGGCCAGCCTCTACGGCCTGCGCGACCGCGGCGTGCTGCGCCCGGGCATGAAGGGCGACGTGAACGTGATCGACCTGGAGCGGCTGCGGCTGCGCGTCCCGGAGCTGGCCCACGACCTGCCCGCGGACGGTCGCCGCCTCATCCAGCGCGCCGAGGGCTTCGTGGCCACCATCGTGAGCGGCGAGACGGTGATGCGCGAGGGCGAGGACACGGGCGCGCGTCCGGGCCAGCTGGTGCGCGGCGAGCGCGCGCCCGCCGCCAGCGTGACGTAACGCGATCCGGGGAGGGCGACCTTCAAGCCGTGTGAGGCATCCGGGGCAGCCAGATGAGGCCCGGCGCTCCAGCCAGCGCGGGAGCGCCCGATGGCCCGGCGCCACTTGTGTGAAGCGCCCCCGTGCCGTCCGGGTGGACCTTCACCGCCTCCAGCCTGATGCGCAGGATGCGCTCCTGCTGGAGCTGGGCGAAGACGCGGTCGAGGACGCCGCTCTTCGACCAGCGGCTCATGCGCACGTAGACGGTGTGCCAGTTGCCGAAGCGCTCGGGGAGCCCGCGCCACGTACAGCCGTGTTCGGCCACGTAGAGGATGGCGTTGAGCACCAGCAGGTTGGGGATGCGGACGTTGCCGCGCTGGACGGGGAGGAAGGGGGCGATGCGTTCGTACTGGGCCTCGGTGAGTTCCATGCCCCCACCCTACCGGAAACGGGCGTAGTGTGAACAGGCCTCTAGCTCGTGACCGCGCCCTCGGAGGCGCTGGAGACGCTGGCCGCGTACCTGGCGAAGACGCCCCGCTCGTAGCGCGGCGCGGGCGCGCGCCACGCATCCAGACGGCGCGCCAGCTCGGCCCCGTCGATCTCGAGGTCGAGGCGGCGCGCCCCGATGTCGAAGGAGACGGTGTCGCCCTCGCGGATGGCGGCGATGGGGCCGCCCGCCGCGGCCTCGGGCGCGACGTGCCCGGCCATGAGGCCGTGGGTGGCGCCGCTGAAGCGTCCGTCCGTGAGCAGCGCCACGGAATCGCCCAGCCCCGCGCCCACGAGCGCCGCCGTCACGCCCAGCATCTCGCGCATGCCGGGGCCGCCGCGCGGCCCCTCGTAGCGGATGACGACCACGTCGCCGGGGCGGATGCGCCGCCCGGAGACGGCGGCGAAGGCGTCCTCCTCGCAGTCGAACACGCGCGCGGGGCCGCGGTGCTTCATGATCTCGTGCCCGGCCACCTTCACCACGCAGCCCTCCGGCGCGAGGTTGCCCTTCAGGATGACGAGCCCGCCCGTGGCCTTGAGGGGCGCGTCCAGCGGCAGGATCACGTCCTGGCCGGGCGTCTCGCGCGCCTCCGCCGCCTCCTCCGCGAGCGTGCGCCCGCTCACCGTGGGCGCATCGCCGTGGATGAGGCCGCCCTCCAGCAGCCGTCGCGCGAGCAGGGGCGTGCCCCCCGCGCGGTCCATGTCCAGCGCCACGTAGCGCCCCCCCGGACGCAGGTCGCCGACGATGGGCGTGCGCCCGCTGATGGCGTCGAAGTCGTCGATCGCGAGGGGCGCGTCCACCTCCCGCGCCATGGCCAGCAGGTGGAGCACGGCGTTGGTGGAGCCGCCCGTGGCGGCCACGCAGGCGATGGCGTTCTCGAAGGCCGCGCGCGTGAGCAGGCGCGCCGGCGTGCGCCCGTGCGCGAGCGCGTCCATGACGAGGCGGCCCGCGGCGCGGCCCGCGTCCGCCTTGCGCGGGTCGGTGGCGCCCGCCGAGCCGCTGCCCAGGGGCGCGATGCCGAGGAACTCGATGGCGGTGGCCATGGTGTTGGCCGTGTACTGCGCCCCGCAGGCCCCCGCGCCCGGGCAGGCGGCGTCCTCGAGCGCCGTCAACTGCGCCTCCGTCATCTCGCCCGCGGCGTGGCGGCCCACGCCCTCGAACACGTCCTGGATGGTCACGTCGCGCCCCTCGTGGCGTCCGGGGGCGATGGAGCCGCTGTAAAGGGCGAGGCCGGGCACGCCCAGCCGCGACAGGCCCATGACCGCGCCCGGGATGGTCTTGTCGCAGCCCGCGATGACGACGGCGGCGTCGACGAGGTAGCCGCGCCCGCAGAGCTCGATGCTGTCGGCCACCAACTCGCGGCTGACGAGCGAGGCCTTCATGCCCTCCGTGCCCATGGCGATGCCGTCGCTGATGGCGACCGTGTTCACCTCCACGGGCGTGCCCCCGGCCTCGCGCACGCCGCGCATCACCTCCGCCGCCAGCTCGCGGTGGTTGAAGTTGCACGGCATCGTCCCGATCCAGCTGTGCGCCACCATCACCAGCGGCTTCCGCAGCGCCTCCGCGTCGAAGCCCACGGACTTGAGCATGGCCCGCGCGGGTGCGCGGTCGGGGCCGTCCACGAGGACGCGGCTGCGGTGGCGGGGGTCGAGGGGCATGGCGCACTCCACGGGGCAAACGGCCGTGGCGCGCGAGTCTACCCCATGCCCCGGGGGAGGACGCGGCGGACGCGCCTTGCGGGGCGCGCGGGGGCGGCGCGTTGGGTACGATGCGCGCACGGCGTTCGCGCCCGCGGTCCCGCGCGGCGCGCAGGGGAGGGACCGATGCCGGGCGCGCTCGACGGAATCCGCATCCTCGATTTCACCCGCTACCAGCAGGGGCCCTTCGCCACGCTGCTGCTCTCCGACCTCGGCGCCGAGGTGATCAAGGTGGAGGAGCCCGGCCGCGGCGACCTCGGCCGCAGCCTCGGCCTCCAGCCCGACGGCTTCTGCGCCTACTTCCAGTCCCTCAACCGCAACAAGCGCTCGCTCACGGTCGACACGCGCACCGACGAGGGCCGCGAGATCGTCCTGAAGCTCATCCCCGACACGGACGTGGTGACGGACAACTTCCGCCCCGGCACGATGAAGCGCTTCGGGCTCGACCACGAGGCGCTGAGCGCCGTCAACCCGCGCATCATCACGGCCAGCGCCACGGGCTTCGGGCCGAAAGGGCCGCAGGCGCACGAGCCGTCGTTCGACTCCATCGGGCAGGCCATGGGCGGCGTCATGGTGGCGCAGGGCGGCGGCCCCGACGCCATGCCCGTGCACATCGTGGGGGGCATGGCCGACCAGGTGGGGGCCATGATCTTCGCGCTCGCCGTCTGCGCCGCCATCGCCGCGCGCGAGCTGCACGGCGTGGGCCAGCACGTGGACACCTCCCTGCTCGGCTCGCAGCTGGCGCTGCAGGGCCTCGGCCTCACCGCCTTCCTGCGCCAGGGCGTGCAGCGCCCGGGGGCGCCGCGCTGGAACGCGCTCTTCACGCACTACCGCTGCGGCGACGGGCGCTACGTCAGCCTCGGCCTGCTCGACCCCCGGTGGTGGCCCGCCTTCTGCGAGGCGCTGGGGCGCGCGGACCTGCCCGCCGACGAGCGCTTCGCCGAGCCCGCGGGCCGCTCCGCCAACCGCGACGCCCTCATCGCCGAGCTGGAGGCGACCTTCGGCGAGCGGCCGCGCGACGAGTGGATCGCCCTGCTCAAGGCCGCGAACCTGCCCTGCGGGCCCGTGAACGACTACGCCGCCGTGGCGCGGGAGCCGCAGGTCGTCGCCAACGACTACCTGACCACGCTGGAGGATCCGGCGCTGGGCGAGATCGGCGTCGTGGGCTCGCCCATCCACATGAGCGCCACGCCCTCCGGCCCGCGCGCCACGGCCCCCGACCTGGGCCAGCACACGGAGGAGATCCTGCTCGATCTGGGCTACGGCTGGGACGACATCGAGCGCCTCAAGGACGCGGGCGTCGTCTGACCCCCTAGCGCTCGATCTCCTCGAATCCCTCGTCCGTCAGGCGGATGGCCGCCGTGGGGAACTCCGGGTTGCGCGGGTTCTCCGTGTGGTAGACCTCGATCAGGTCGCGCGCGAGCATGTCCTTCATGATGGCGTGCGTGAGCCGGTCGTTGGCCCATTCGCGCACGCCCGCCACCGTGGGCAGGCGGTTGCGGCGGAAGTGCTCGAAGCCCACGAACGGCAGGCGCTTGTCCATCTCGTAGACCGCGTCGAGCACGTCCCAGCGCTGCTCGTCCACGATGGCCGTGGCCACCTCGCGCAGGGCCTCGTTGGCCTCGTGCTCGCCCGTGAGCGAGAGGCGCTGGGCCAGCTCGTAGACGCCGGGCTCGCGCGTCTCCACCAGCTCGCGCTGCTTCAGCTGCGAGAGGTTGGGCGTGACGCTGCCCGGCGGCGCGCCCACGATGTCCGCGATCTCCTTGTAGTGCAGCGGCTGCATCGCGCCCGTGATGATGCCCAGCACCGCCACCTGGCGCGAAAGCCCGGAGAAATCCGGCGCTTCCGGCGCGGGCGGCGCGGACGCGGGCGTGATGGCGGAGACGGCGGGCGGCGCGCTCTCGGCCACGCTCTCCGCGACGTCCGCGACGTCTTCGTCCTCGTCCTCGTCGTCGTCGTACGGCTCGTCCGCGTCGTCGCGCGGGGTATCGGGGGCGCGGCCCAGCAGGGCGAGCGTCTTCTCCATGGCCTCGATGTTGTCGTCGATGCGCGTGAGCGCCTTGCGACGGTCGGCGAGGTCGCGTTCGAGCTCGCCGATGTCGCGCAGCAGCGTCTCGCGCTCGTCGTGGAGGCGGTCGAACGCCTCGGTCAGTTCGTCGGACGCCGGAGACGTCATAGCGATAACCCTCTAGTGGTACGTGATGCCGGGAACGGTAGCGGATGCGCGCGTGGCGGGCAAGACGGCTGGCGACGACGGCCTGCCCGTCTGCTAGCCCGCGGGGGAGGCGCCGTTCGCGGGCGCGGCGGCGGCATCCGCGGGCTCGTCGGGGGCGTCGGCGTCGTCCGGCTCCGGGTCGGGCAGGACCTCGCGGCGGTGCTCGCGCAGCCACACGGCGAACAGCGGCGCGCCCAGCACGATCATGATCGGGATGGCCACGCGGTAAGCCGCGGACAGCCCGAAGGCGTCGCCCACCCACAGGATGAGCACCTCCACGACGGCGATGATGACGCTGAAGATCATCTGGTGGATGGAGAGCACGGTGGCGCGGTGCGAGCTGGGGATGCGCCGGTTCAGGTAGTCGGAGACGAGCGGGAAGATGAGCGCCAGCCCCGCCGTCGTGATCGGGTAGAAGGCGAAGGCGGCCACGTGGTCGATCATGCCCAGGCCGGCGGCGGTGAAGAGCACGGGCAGGGGCATGACCAGCACCATGCGCGTGATCCCCAGCGCCCGCGTCGCGCGGTATGAGAGGACGGCGGCGGCGATGGCGAGGAGCTGGCCGGGCGCGAGGATGAGGCCGAAGAAGCCGACGGACACGCCGTGGTCGCGCAGGAAGGGCTGTTCGAGGAAGACCACGCTCGTGCCCACGCCCATGACCGCCGCCGACAGCAGCAGCATGGCGCGCACGGCCGGCTGCCGGAAGGCGATGCCGAAGGCCTCACGCACGCCTTGCAGGTAGCTCTGTTGCCGCTCGTCCGCGTCCAGCCGCGGCGGCTCGCGGAAGGTGAGCGTGGCTAGCCAGGCGATCGCGCCCAGCGCGCCGCTGGCGACGATGGGGACGCTCAGCGTGGTGAAGTGCGCGAGGGGCGCGCCCAGCAGCAGGCCGAGGATGCCGCCCGCGATGCTCACGCCCTCCATCCGTCCCCAGACGCGCTGGTAGTCGCCCTCCCGCCCGCGCGCCCGCAGGGAGTCGTAGACGAAGGCCGAATCCGCGCCGGAGAAGAGCGTGAAGGCCACGGCGAAGATGATGTAGGAGCCGAGCAGCACGGGCAGGTTACCGGCCAGCCCGAAGACGGTCACGGCGATGGCGTAGACCGCCGCGCCGTAGCTGAGCGAGACCTTGCGCCCCCAGCGGTCGGCCACGGCGCCGGTGGGCACCTCGAGCAGGATCCACAGGATCCAGAAGGGCGCGTCGAAGGCCCCCAGCAGGAAGAGGGAGAGGCCGCGCTCATCCAGCAGGTAGACCGCCCAGATGGGCAGCCAGAGCTGGAAGTGGACGAAGAACTGGAAGACGTAGAAGCGCTGGACGTTGGCCCGCATGGCGCGCTCGTGGGGGGCCGCGGCGGCGGGGGCGGGCGCGGACATCGCGCCGGAATGGTACGGGGGATCGCCCGCGCCCGCCCGCCCGTGCTACCGTGGGCGAAACGCGGGAGGCCCGAACATGGCGCGCTTCATCCTCATCGGGCTGGTCGAGCCGCCCGGCCCCGACCAGCAGGAGCTGTTCGACGAGTGGTACCTCGGCCAGCACGTCTACGACACGGCCCTCTGCCCCAACTTCCTCAGCGGCACGGTCTACAAGCTGGCGGGCGCGCACGCGGGCGGCGAAACCGCCTCCGAGTACCTCGCCGTCTACGAGGTGGACGCGGAGAGCTACGAGGAGGCCGAGCGCGTGCTCAACGAGTGGCAGCGCGACCCCGCCGCGTGGGAGGGGCGCGCCGAACATAACGCGACGCTGGCGGACGCGGAGGGCATCCCCCTGCGCGTCCGGGGCTCCGGCTGGTACGCCTTCGAGCGCGCCTTCCACACGCGCGGCTAGCGGCGGGTAGAATGGGGGCGATGACGTTTCGGACGCCGGGGGTTCCGCGATGAGCCGCCTGCTGCGGGCCCTGGGGCTGGGCGGCGGCGGCGACGGGCCTGCCCCCGCCGCGGGCGGCGCGGGCGGCGCGCGCGGCGGCGATTCCCCGAAGGTGCGCCGCCTGCGCGAGACGATGCGCTGGCGCGGCTACGACCTGAGCGCCTACAGCGACGAGCAGATCGCGGCCGTGAGCGCGCGCTTCCCCAACGACATCTCCGAGGACGGCGAGACCACGGAGGACGGGCGCCGCGCGCTCGCGGAGGCGCTGGAGCGGGGCGAGTTCGCCGCGCCCGCGCCGACGCCCGTTCCGTCCGCGCCGACGCCTCCCCCGTCCGCCAGCGCCGCGCCCGAGCCTCCGCGCCGGGCCGCGCCCGCGCCCGCGGAGGCGCCGTCCGCGTCCTGGCGCGCGGGCGTGGGCATGCCCACCGTCGGCGAGCGCCTGCTGCACGTGTTCGGCGTCCACTCCTGGCGGCGGCTGCAGGGCGACGACGGCGTGAGCATGCGCTGCGTGGGCTGCGGACGGCTGCGGAGCGCGCCCGCGCCCTTCGAGCCGCCCGCCGCGCCGCCGCCCCCGCCCGATGAGGAGGAAGACGCGCCGCCCGTCTTCCGGCGGGTCGAGCCGCCCCCCGATCCGGTCGAGCGCGACCCCGACCCCGTCGCGCCGTTCGACATTCCCCGGCGTCAGGCGGGCGAGCGTCCGGGCCAGCGCCCGCGGCAGCCGGAATCGCCCTGGCAGTTCTTCCTCGGCCTGCCCTGGTGGTCGAAGCTGCTCGCGGTCTTCATCCTCGTGCAGGTCATCGGCTTCATCGTCCAGCGCATCGGCTAGACGCGCCCCTCGCCCGTCCTCGACGGCGTATCCGGGGCGAAAGTGTACGATCCGGGAATTCAATTGAACCGTACACTTTGGCCCGCGCGAGGGTCAGGCCGGCTGGCCGCCGTCCGCGCGCGCGGCCACCTCGGCCAGCGCCTCGCCGAGGCGGTGGACGCCCTCCTCGATCTCCTCGACGGGCGTGTAGCTGAAGGCGAGGCGCAGGTGCTGGGTCACGCCGTCGCCCGCGAAGAAGTGCGGCCCCGCGCCCACGATCACGGCCTTCTCGTTGGCCGCGCGCTGCGCCTCCAGCGCGGAGAGGCCCGGGCGCAGGGCGAGCCACACGAAGAAGCCGCCGTCGGGCCGCCGGTAGCTCGCGTACGCGCCGCAGTGGCGGTCGAGCGCGTCGCAGAGGCGGTCGAGCTTGCGCGCGTAGACGGCGCGCAGCCCCTCCACGTGGCGGTCGAGGTCGCCGCTGCGGATGACCTCCGCCACGGTGCGCCCCAGGTAGGGGCTGGAGCCCATGTCGTAGCGCACCGCCGCCATGCGGTCGATGAGCGCGGGCGGGGCCAGGTTCCAGCCCAGCCGCAGCCCCGTGGCGATGACCTTGGAGAAGGTCGCCACCTTGATCGCCAGCTCGCCGCCGGAGAGGGCGAAGAGGGAGGGCGGCGGCTCGCGCCCGAACCAGATCTCCCCGTAGGCGTCGTCCTCCATGAGCGGCAGGCGGTGCTCGCGCGCCAGATCCAGCAGGCGTTCGCGGCGCGCGCGGGGGAGCGTCACGCCCGTCGGGTTCTGGTGCGTGGGGATGCAGTAGAGCAGCTTGGCGCGCCGCCCCTCGTCGGCCAGCCGCCGCAGGGCCGCCTCCGCGAGGTCCACGCGCAGGCCGTCCTCGTCCATGGGCACGGGCTCGATGCGCGCGCCGAAGGAGCGGATGGTGCGCAGGCTGCCGGGGAAGGTGGGGCTCTCCACGAGCACGGTGTCGCCGGGGTCGAGCAGGGCCTCGCAGGCGATGCCGATGCCGTGGGCCGCGCCGGAGGTGACGATGACGCGGTCGGGGGCGAGGGGCAGGCCCTCGATGCGGGAGGAGCGCTCGGCGATGGCCTCGCGCAGGGGCATGGGGCCGAAGACGCCGCCGTACTGGAGGGCCTCGCGCCGTTCGCGTTCGAGCACCGCGCGCGCCGCCCGCAGCAGCTCGGCGTCGGGCAGGGAGGGCACGTCGGGCAGCCCCCCGGCGAAGGAGATGACGGGGCGCGGGTCGGGCTGCGCCGCCGCCCATGCGCCCGGCCCCAGGATGTTCGCGCGCGCGCTCACCACCGCGGCGAGCGACTCCTCGGTCCAGAAGGGCGCGGCGGCGGCGGGAGCGTCGGTCATGGCCCCCCAGTATGGCCGCCGCCGCCGTAGGGGCGAGCCGCGCGGCGCGCGGTTAACACGGGCGTAACGCGGCGGGGGCGCGGCGCGCTTCGCGTTCCGGCTATACTGGGCGCTCACCCGGCGCGCGGCGGGAAAGCGCGCGCCTCGCGGGGCGGGGCGCGGCCGGAGCCGCCGCATCCCGCGCGACCGCCGGAACCCGCGCGAAGGAGGCGCCTCGATGGCCGCTCGATCCCGGCCCCCGAAGCAGGGCCTCTACGACCCGCGCCTCGAGCACGACTCGTGCGGCGTCGGCTTTCTCGTGCAGCTCAACGGCCATCGCTCCCACGCCATCGTGGAGCAGGCCATCACCGCCCTCTCCAACCTCAACCACCGCGGCGCCAGCGGGGCGGAGCCGAACACGGGCGACGGCGCGGGCATCCTCCTGCAGACGCCGGACGAGTTCTTCCACCACGAATGCGCGCGCCTCGGCATCGAGCTGCCCCCGCGCGGGCGCTACGGCGCGGGCATGTTGTTCTGCCACGGCGACGGCGAGGCGCGCACGCTGGCCATGAACCTGCTGGCCGGGATCGTGCGCGGGGAGGGGCAGCACCTGCTCGGCTGGCGCGAGGTGCCCACGGACAACGCCCTCCTCGGCGAAACCGCCCTCGAGGCCGAGCCATCCGTGCACCAGGTCTTCATCGGGCGCGGCACGTGGGTGAAGACGGAGGACGATTTCGAGCGCCGCCTGTTCGTCATCCGCAAGCAGTTCGAGCGCGAGGTCGAGCGGCGCGGCATCGGCGATTCGGAGGCCTTCTACTTCGCCAGCCTCTCCTGCCGCACGGTCGTGTACAAGGGCATGCTCACGGCCCTGCAGCTGCCGGAGTACTACCCCGACCTGCGCGACCGGCGCATGGTCACGGCGCTGGCCATGTTCCACTCCCGCTTCAGCACCAACACCTTCCCCAGCTGGAAGTTGGCCCATCCCTACCGCGCCATCGCGCACAACGGCGAGATCAACACGCTGCGCGGCAACCGCAACTGGATGGCCGCGCGCGAGGCGCTGCTCGATTCCCCCAACTTCGACGACATCCACAAGATCCTGCCCGTTATCGACGAGGCCGGCAGCGACACCGCCAGCCTCGACAGCGCGCTCGAGCTGCTCACGCTGGCGGGGCGGCCCATCGAGCACGCCATGATGATGCTCATCCCCGAGGCGTGGGCCGGGCACGAGACCATGAGCGCGGAGAAGAAGGCGTTCTACGAGTACCACAGCCTGCTCATGGAGCCGTGGGACGGTCCCGCCTCCGTGGCCTTCACGGACGGGCGCACCATCGGGGCCGTGCTCGACCGCAACGGCCTGCGCCCCTCGCGCTACCTCGTGACGAAGGACGGCCTCGTGGTCATGGCCTCGGAGACGGGCGTGCTGCCGGTCGCGGACGACCGCGTGCTCATGAAGGGGCGCCTGCGCCCGGGGCGCATGTTCCTCGTCAGCCTCGAGGAGGGGCGCATCATCGGCGACGAGGAGCTGAAGCGGCGGCTGGCGGAGGCGCACGACTACGCGGGCTGGCTCGACGCCAACCTCACGCGCCTCGCCGACCTGCCCCCCGCCGAGGCGCCCCCGCCCCTCGCGGGCGAGGCGCTGGTCGAGCGGCAGGTGGCCTTCGGCTACACCGTGGAGGACGCCAAGTACCACCTCGGCCCCATGGCCCGCGACGGCCAGGAGGCGGTCGGCTCCATGGGCACGGACACGCCCCTGGCCGTGCTCTCCGAGCGCCCGCAGCCGCTCTACGGCTACTTCAAGCAGCTCTTCGCGCAGGTCACGAACCCGCCCCTCGACGCCATCCGCGAGGAGCTGGTCACCTCCGTCGATTCGCTCCTCGGCGCGGAGGGCAACCTGCTGGGCGAGGGGCTGGACGATCGTTACCGCATGATCGGCCTGCCCGCGCCCTTCCTCACGAACGCCGACCTCGCCCGCCTGCGCGCGCTGGACGGAAACGGCGCCGGGCGCTTCCGCTCGGCCACGCTGCCCATGCTCATGCCCGCCGCCGACGGCCCCGCGGGCATGGCCCCGGCGCTGGACGCGCTCTTCCGCCGCGCCGACGCCGCCATCGCCGGGGGCGCGACCATCCTCATCCTCTCCGACCGCGGCGTGGACGCCGACCACGCGCCCCTGCCCGCGCTGCTCGCCACCGCCGGGCTCCACCACCACCTCGTGCGCACGCGGCGGCGCACGAAGGTCGGGCTCGTGGTGGAGACGGGCGAGGCGCGCGAGGTGCATCACTTCGCCCTGCTCATCGGCTACGGCGCGGGCGCGGTCAACCCCTGGCTCGCGCTCGACGCCGTGCGCGGGATGGTCGACGACGGCTCGCTCGACGGCCCCGCGCCGGAGGAGGCCGAGGCGAACGTGCTCAAGGCGCTGCGGAAGGGCGTGGTCAAGGTGATGTCGAAGATGGGCATCTCCACCGTGCAGAGCTACCGCGGCGCGCAGATCTTCGAGGCCGTGGGCCTGAACGAGGACCTCATCGACCGCTACTTCACGGGCACGGTGTCGCGCATCAGCGGCGTGGGGCTGGAGCAGATCGCGGCGGAGACGCTGGCCCACCACGCGCGCGCCTTCCCCGAGCGCGACGGCGGGCTCGCGGGCGTGGGCTGGGGCGGCCAGTACCAGTGGCGGCGCGACGGCGAGCACCACCTCTTCAGCCCCGACGCCATCTTCAAGCTGCAGCACGCCACGCGCGCGGGTCGCCGCGAGATCTTCCGCGAATACACCGATCTCGTGAACGACCAGTCGCGGCGCATGGCCACGCTGCGCGGCCTCATGGAGCTGCGTTCGGACCGCGGCCCCATCCCCATCGGGGAGGTGGAACCGGCCTCGAGCATCTTCCCGCGCTTCGCCACGGGGGCCATGTCCTTCGGCTCCATCAGCGCCGAGGCGCACGAGACGCTGGCCATCGCCATGAACCGCATCGGCGGCAAGAGCAACACGGGCGAGGGCGGCGAGGACGCGCGCCGCTTCACGCCCGACGCCAACGGCGACCTGCGCCGCAGCGCCATCAAGCAGGTGGCCTCCGGGCGCTTCGGCGTCACCAGCGAGTACCTCGTGAACGCCGACGAGCTGCAGATCAAGATGGCGCAGGGGGCGAAGCCGGGCGAGGGCGGCCAGCTGCCCGGCCACAAGGTCTGGCCCTGGATCGCGAGCGTGCGCCACTCCACGCCCGGCGTGGGCCTCATCAGCCCGCCGCCCCACCACGACATCTACTCCATCGAGGACCTGGCGCAGCTCATCCACGACCTCAAGAACGCCAACCCGCGCGCGCGCATCAGCGTGAAGCTGGTGGCGGAGGTGGGCGTGGGCACGGTGGCCGCGGGCGTGGCCAAGGCCAAGTCCGACGTGGTGCTCATCAGCGGCCACGACGGCGGCACCGGGGCCAGCCCCCTCACCTCGCTCAAGCACGCGGGCGTGCCCTGGGAGCTGGGGCTGGCGGAAACGCAGCAGACGCTCGTGCTCAACCGCCTGCGCGACCGCATCGTCGTGCAGACCGACGGCCAGATGAAGACGGGCCGCGACGTGGTCGTGGCCGCCCTGCTGGGCGCGGAGGAGTACGGCTTCGCCACGGCCCCCCTCGTGGTCATGGGCTGCATCATGATGCGCGTCTGCCACCTCGACACCTGCCCCGTGGGCGTGGCCACGCAGAACCCGCGCCTGCGCGAGAAGTTCGAGGGCCGCGCCGAGCACGTGGTCAACTTCTTCGAATACGTCGCCGAGGAGGTGCGCGAGCTGCTGGCCGAACTCGGCTACCGCTCGCTCGACGAGCTGATCGGGCGCAGCGACCTCATCGACGCGCGCCGCGCCGTGGACCACTACAAGGCGCAGGGCGTGGACCTCTCCGCCATCCTCTACCGTCCGCAGGTTCCCGAGCACGTGGCCACGCGCCGCGTGGCCGCGCAGGACCACGGCCTGCGCCACGCGCTCGACCAGGAGCTGATCCGGCTCGCCGCCCCGGCGCTGGAGCGCGGCGAGGCGGTGGACGTGGATGTTCCCATCCGCAACGTGCACCGCGTGGTCGGCGCCATCCTCGGCAGCGAGGTGACGCGCCGCCACGGGGCCGCGGGCCTGCCCCCCGACGCCATCACCTTCCGCTTCAGCGGCTCCGCCGGGCAGAGCTTCGGCGCGTTCGTGCCGCGCGGCATGTCGCTGCTGCTGTCGGGCGACGCCAACGACTACTTCGGCAAGGGCCTCTCCGGCGGGCGGCTGGTGGCCGCGCCCCCGCCCGACGCCACCTTCGCGCCCGAGGAGAACGTCATCGTGGGCAACGTGGCCCTCTACGGCGCGACCGGCGGCTCGGCCTTCATCCGCGGCGTCGCGGGCGAGCGCTTCTGCGTGCGCAACAGCGGCGCCCACGCCGTGGTCGAGGGCGCGGGCGACCACTGCTGCGAGTACATGACCGGCGGGCGCGTGGTCGTCATCGGCCCCACCGGGCGCAACTTCGGCGCGGGCATGAGCGGCGGCGTCGCCTACGTGCTCGACGACGCGGGCGACTTCCCCATCCGCTGCAACCGCGAAATGGTCGACATCGAGCCGCTCGACGACGAGGACGCGGCGCTCGTGCACGGCCTGCTCGAACGCCACCGCGACGCCACCGGCAGCACCGTGGCGGACGCCCTGCTGTTCGGCTGGCCCGACGCCCTTGCGCGCTTCACGAGGGTCATGCCGCGCGACTACCGCCGCGTGCTGGAGGAGCAGCGCGCCGCCGCCGCCGCCGAGCGCGAGGGCGCGGAGGTCGCCGGTGGCTAGGCCCACGGGCTTCATGGAGTTCGAGCGGCGCGGGCCGCCCAGCCGCCCCGTGGGCGAGCGCCTCGGCGACTGGCTCGAGTACTACGAGGAGATGCCGCCCGACCGCCTCAACCGGCAGGCCGCGCGCTGCATGGACTGCGGCGTGCCCTTCTGCCACCAGGGCTGCCCGCTCGGCAACATCATCCCCGACTGGAACGACCTCGTGTACCGCGAGCGCTGGCGCGAGGCCATCGACCGCCTGCACGCCACCAACAACTTCCCCGAATTCACGGGACGCCTCTGCCCCGCCCCCTGCGAGGCCGCCTGCGTGCTCGGCATCAACGACGATCCCGTCACCATCAAGCAGGTCGAGGTCAGTATCGTGGAGCGCGCCTGGCGCGAGGGCTGGATCCGCCCCGAACCGCCGTCCCGCCGCACCGAGCGCCGCGTGGCCGTCGTCGGCTCCGGCCCCGCCGGGCTGGCCTGCGCCCAGCAGCTGCGCCGCGCCGGGCACGACGTGACCGTGTTCGAGCGCGACGACCGCATCGGCGGCCTGCTGCGCTACGGCATCCCCGAATTCAAGATGGAGAAGCGCTTCATCGACCGCCGCCTCGAACAGATGGAGGCCGAGGGCGTCGTCTTCCGCCCCAACGTGAACGTCGGCGCGAACGTGGACGCGCGCGACCTGCCCCGCGAATTCGACGCCGTCTGCCTCGCGGGCGGCGCCGCCCACGCCCGCGACCTGCCCATCCCCGGGCGCGAGCTCGACGGCATCCACCTCGCCATGGAGTTCCTGCCCCCGCAGAACCGCATCCTCGCGGGCGACGACGTCCCCGCGGGCGAGCGCATCTCCGCCGCGGGCAAGCGCGTCGTCATCCTCGGCGGCGGCGACACCGGCGCGGACTGCCTCGGCACGGTGCACCGCCACGGCGCGCTCAGCGTGAAGCAGTGGGAGCTGCTGCCGCGTCCGCCCGACGAGCGCCCGCCGGAGACGCCCTGGCCCACCTGGCCCAACGTCTTCCGCACCTCCGGCGCGCACGAGGAGGGCGGCGAGCGCGACTACTCCATCCTCACGAAGCGCTTCTCCGGCGCGAACGGGCGCGTCGCGGCCATCCACGGCGCGCGCCTCGCCTGGGACGCGGGCGAGGATGGCCGCCCCGCCATGCGCGAGCTGCCGGGCACGGAGTTCACGGAGCCGGCGGACCTCGTGCTGCTGGCGCTCGGCTTCCTCGGCCCGGAGCGCGAGGGGATGCTGGCGCAGCTCGGCGTCGAGCTGACGGAGCGCGGCAACGTGGCCGCCGGCGAGGACAAGATGACGAGCGTGCCGGGCGTGTTCACGGCGGGCGACATGACGCGGGGCCAGTCGCTGATCGTGTGGGCCATCGCCGAGGGCCGCATCGCCGCGCGCGGCATCGACCGCTACCTGATGGGCGAGACGGCGCTGCCGTAGCGACGGGGCGACATGGCGGGACGCACGATCTGGGCGATGCTCGCGGTTGGCCTCGGGGTCGGACTGCTGTTCGGCTTCGTCGACTCCGGAGATTCGGCCGTCCTGACGCTGCGCGACTGGCTCTGGATGGTCGCCTTCATCGTGGCCATGCTGCTCCTCTGGGCGCTCAGGTCGGTGTTCCCGCCGGAGCGGATGGAACGCGCCCTGCGCCGCCTCTTCGGCAGGCGCGACGGCTCGTAGACGGGCGGCTTGCCCGCGCGACGCCTTGTCGGCCCGCAGCATCGACCGCTACCTGATGGGGGAGATGGCGCTGCCGTAGCTTGCGCGTAGCGATATCGCCCCCCAATATGGAGAGCGGCTCGCCATCTTCGGGAGGCGGGGTTACTGGTAAGGATTTTGAAATTAGCAGACGCCGGTCCACTGACTGGCGTCCCCCACCGAACCGAGGCTTGGTCCAGAAAGCATTGGCGGCTGGGTCTGCTTGGGAGTCTCCACCGCCCGGAAGGAAGGGCCGATGGTCACGGACCATTCGGTCTTGGGCGGGCATCGGTCGGAATACGACCGGTGGCCGTGCCCGCTCCTCGAGTAGGGGCGGGCACGGCGTGCCCGGTGCATGTCGCGTCGCGGGCATGGTGGGCAGGCAGGCGTTTGCCTCCCCCGTTCGCTGGTTCCATACTCGCGGCTGGCCGAATGATGGTGGAACCAGAGGGGGCAACCTTCGAAGTCCCGTACGCCGACCTCAAGTCGGCCGTGGCGGTGGTCAGGACCATCCGCCAGCAAGTTGGCGGAAACCAGTGCGAGGTTGACCAGCTTGCGGCTTGGCTGCGGTATTCGTCGGCGGATGACGGGGACTTCAGACAGCAGGTGGACGCAGCCCGCATTTTCGGGCTGGCGACCATCTCTCCGGCCAGTGTTGCCCTCACGTTTCTGGGCCAGCGGGCGGTGGATCCGGAGCAGAAGGTCCAAGCCCGTGTTGATGCATTCTTCTTCGTGACGCTCTATCACGCCTTGTATGCCAAGTTCTGGGATCAGAATTCGCCGCCTTCTTCGGAAATAGAGAACTTCTTTACGGGAATGGGAATACCTTTGAAGCACGCCAAGAAAGCACGACGGGCATTCAAGCGTTCGGCCCGCCAAGCTGGCTTCCGCAAAGATGCACGAGGTTGCCTAAGAGCGCCGGGGCCTACTTATCCTCTGGAGATCTCGGATGAACAAGATGCTCGGGATCGTGAGCATAATCGTTCGGAGTTTTACGTCTATGTCCTGATCACGAATCACGGACACTACGTTGGGCATACTGGTCGCTTCGAACAAAGGATGCGGGAACATTTCACCAAAGATATTCCGGCAACAGAAGGACGCAGGCTGAGGTGGGTGAGCGAGAAATTTAGTACCAGACTTGAGGCCGCACACTACGAAGCATATCTGAAGAATCTTAGGGACAACAGAAGGCCCGAGTATAAGCAAATTACCAAGCTGAGGCCGAGGCCGTATAGGTTCTAGCAAGGGCAGCGCTGTGTTATGGGCAGAAGGTGCGCGCGCGGTCAAGCCCGGTCACGGGGGAGGCGCGCCTCCACGTCCAGCCCGCCGTCGGGGCGCGCCCGCGCGGAGACGCTCCCGCCGTGCGCGCGCACGATGGCGTCCACGATGGAGAGGCCGAGGCCGTGGCCGTCGCGGTCGTTCCCGTCCGGCGCGGGCGGACGCGCGAAGGGGCGGAAGAGCGCCCGCGCCTGCGCGTCGGAGAGGCGCGGGCCGGAGTTGCCCACGCGCAGCACGGCATCGTCCCCGTCCGCCGCCGTCTCCACGCGCACCCAGCCGTCGGGCGCGTTGTGGCGGATGGCGTTGTCGATGAGGTTGGCGGTCAGCCGTTCGAGCAGCACGCGGTCGCCGCGCACGGGCGCGTCGCGCAGGTCGAGCGCGAAGGCGATGCGGCCCGCGGATGCGGCCAGCTCGCCCGCGGCGTCGCCGGCGATTTCGGCTAGGTCGGCCTCCGCGCGCGACAGCAGGCCGCTCTCGCTGCGCGCCAGCGCGAGCAGCCCGGCCACGGTGCGCTCGCCGTCCCCGGTGGCCTCCAGCACGCGGCGGGCGAAGGCGCGATCGGGCTCGCCCGCGTCGCCGTCCGCCAGCCGCAGCTCGGCCTCGGCGCGCAGCACGGCGAGCGGCGTGCGCAGCTCGTGCGAGACGTTGGCGGCGAAGGCGCGCTGTCCGGCGAAGGCCCGCTCCAGCCGCTCCAGCAGCGAATCGAGCGTGTCCGCCAGCTCCCGCATCTCGTCGTTGGGGCCGCGCAGGTTGACGCGGTGGTGGAGATTGCTTTCGGAGGAGGCGCGCGCCGTCTCCGTGATGCGCTGGATGGGCCGCAGCACGCGCCCGGCCACGATCCAGCCGAGCAGCAGCGCCGCCGCCGTGGTGAAACCGAGGGCGATGATGGACAGCTCCAGCTGGTCGCGCAGGGCGTCGGCGAGCACGGCGTGCTGGAAGTCGTCGATGAAGCGGAAGATGCTGCGCCCGTCCCTGGAGAGGAAATCGGCCAGCCGTCCGCCGCGCACGGGATGCCCCTCGAAGGCGATGGTGATCTCGCGGCGTCCGCGCAGGGGGTCGGCGTCGAGGCGGTCGCGGTAGAGGAAGTAGGTGAGGGTGATGAGGATGGCGCCGGCCAGCAGGAAGAGCGCGCCGTAGAGAAGCGTGAGGCGCAGGCGGACGGTCACGGCGCGCGTTCGTCCGTCTCGATGCGGTAGCCCGCGCCGCGCACGGTATGCACGACGGGCGGCTCGCCCAGCTTGCGCCGCAGCGTCATCACCGTGACCGCGACGACGTTGGTCATGGGGTCGATCTGCTCGTCCCACACGCGCTCCAGCAGCTCCTCGGCGGCGACGGCGTTGCCGCGCGCGGCGAGCAGCACCTCGAGCACGGCGAACTCCTTGCGCGTGAGGCGCAGGTCGCGTCCGGCGCGGGAGGCGCGGCGCGGGCCCGGTTCGAGGCGCACGTCCCCGGCGGCGAGCACGGGCGGCGTGGCCGCGCCCCCGCGGCGGGCGAGGGCGCGGATGCGCGCCACCAGCTCGCGCAGGGCGAAGGGCTTGGCGAGGTAGTCGTCCGCGCCGATGGTGAGGCCCTCCACGCGGTCGTCCAGCGTGCCCGAGGCGGTGAGCATGAGGATGCGGGGCGGCTCGTCGAGGCGCGTGAGGCGGCGGCACACCTCGTCGCCGTGCATGGCGGGCAGCTGGCGGTCGAGCACCACCGCCTCGTAGCGGTTGACGAGCGCCTTCTCCAGCCCCGCGCGCCCGTCGATGGCCACGTCGATGGCCATGCCCGCCCGCCGCAGCCCGCGCGCGATGGCGTCCGCCAGCCGCGCGTCGTCCTCCACGATGAGCACGCGCATGGCCCCATTGTGCGGCACGCGCATAAAGGGCGGCTAAAGCGCGCGCGCCCGCCTTTAGGCTGATCTTATGGCCCGTGCGCGACCATGCCCGCGGCGGGGAACCCCACCGCCCCGCCAATCCATTCGGGGGAAGGAACACGCACATGCACATCCGGGACAGGCGCTTCACGCTGGGCATCGGCATCGCCGCCGTCGCGCTGGCGGCGGCCGCCGCGGCCTTCGCGTTGACGGGTACGTTCGGCATCGGGCCCGCCGCCGCCGAGGGCGGCGACGACGGCGGTGATCGCGGCGCCCACCACGACGGCGACGACCGCGACCGGGGCGACGGGCGCGCCGCCCTCGCCGATGCGCTCGGCGTCACCGTCGAGGAGCTGGAGGCGGCCGTGCGCGAGGTCGCGCTCGACCGCATCGACGCCGCCGTGGACGCCGGGCGGCTGACGGAGGAGCGCGCGGAGACGCTGCGCGAGGCCATCGAGTCCGGCGAGCCGTTCGGGCGCGGGCGCTTCGACGACGGCCATCGCGGACGCGGTTTCGGCTTCGGCTTCCACGGTCGCGGCTTCGACGGGGCCATCGCGGACATGCTCCCGGAGGGCCTGGCGGAGCGGCTTAGCGACCTGCTCGAGGCGGTCGAGTCCGGCGAGTTCGACGCGCGGGACTTCGGCGAGAGCTTCGGGATCTTCCGCTTCGGCATCGCCGGGGGCGACGGCTTCGATTTCGAGGAGCGCCAGCAGGCCATGCTTGACCGCATCGACGCGGCGGTGGAGGCGGGGATGCTCAGCGAGGAGCGGGCCGACGCGCTGCGCACGCTCGTCGAAACGGACGACGGCGAGGGCCGGGGCGGCTTCGGCTGGCCCGGCCGGGGATTCCATCGCGGCCACCGCTAGCACGGCGGCGGTCCCCTCCCGCCGCCACGCGAAGGCGTCCCGTGCGGGGCGCCTTCGCCGCGTTCAGGAGGCCAGCAGGGCTCCGGCGGCGCGCAGGACGGGGGCCTCGTCGGGGGCGGGGATGGCGAGCAGGGGCGCGGCCCCCGCTTCGTCGCCGTCGCCCAGGCGCAGGATGGCCCCCACGCGCGCCAGCATCCCGTGGCCGAAGCCCGCCAGCTCCGCGCCGAGCGCGGCGTCGGCGGCGCGCCCGCCCGCGCCGTCGGGGCCGTCCGCCTCGCCGATGGCGCGCAGCATGGCGGCATGGCGGGCGGCCTCGTGCGCCTCGCCGAAGGGATCGGCGTCGAGGCCGTCGGCGAGACGGGCGGCGCGCGCCTCCATGTCCCCGGCGCGCCAGAGGCCGCGCTGGCGCAGCAGGGCCTCGACGGCGGCGGCGCGCACGAGGCGCGGCGGCGGCACGGACTCGCCGAAGGCGCGCGTGGCCACGCCCTCGCGCAGGCCCCCGGCGGCCACCGTGAGCCGCTCCGCGCCGAGGTGGCGCATCAGCTCGTCGAGGATGATCGCGCCGCCCACGATGGAGTCGGCGCGGGCCGCGCGCAGCCCGTCCAGCTGCTCGCGCTCGTCCCGCGTGTGCACGGCCAGGCGGCCCTCCAGCCCGCGCACGACGGAGGCGGGCAGGGGGTAGCCGTGGAGCCGGTCGATGGGCCAGTCCGCGTCTTGCCGCGCCAGCCGCGCCAGCGCGCGCGTGCTCCCGCCCGTGCCGATCAGCTGCTCGTCGGGACGCAGGCGGGAGGGGGCGTTGGCCGCGATCGTCCCCGCCACGGCGCGGCGCATGGCCGCCAGCTCCGCCGCCGCGGGGGGATCGCCCTTCAGGTGGGCGGCGCTGGCGTTGAGCGCGCCGAGGGGGAAGCTCCAGGCGCTGGCGATGACGCCCCCCACGACGCGCGCCACCTCCGTGCTGCCCCCGCCGATGTCGACCACCACGCCGGAGCGGATGGGCAGCCCGCGCAGCGCGCCCGCGGCCATGAGCCGCGCCTCCTCGGCCCCGTCGAGCACCTCGATGGCGAGGCCCGTTTCGCGCCGCGCGCGGGCGAGCAGCGCGTCGCGGTTGCGGGCCGCGCGCACCGCCGCCGTGGCCACCGCCACGGTCGAGCGCGCCCCGGCGGCGCCGGCGAAGGCCGTGAATTCGGCGAGCGCGGCGAGCGCGGCGTCCATGCCCCGCGCGTCCAGCTCGCCGCGCGCGTCGATGGCGGTGGCGAGGCGCAGGTCGAGGCGGTCCCCGGCGATGGCGCGGAGCACGCCCGCCACGGGGCGCTCGACGACGACGACGCGGGCCGAGTTGGAGCCGAGGTCGATGACCGCGAGCGGTTCGGGCGGGGGCGGCGCGCCGGAAGCCTCGACGCGGATGCCAGCATCCGCCGGGCTTCCCGAAACAGGAACCATTCGCGCCCAGTGTACGCTCCCCGCGTTAACGGGGCGGGCGCGCTATCCTCTCCGCCGGAGGACGCATGACGGACGTGAACGGCGCGGTTTCGACGGAGCTTTCGCGGGAGCGCTCGTGGCTGCGCTTCAACCACCGCGTGCTGCTGCAGGCCACGCGCGAGGACGTGCCCCTGCTGGAGAAGCTGCGCTTCCTCGCCATCTTCGCCTCCAACCTGGACGAGTTCTTCGCGGCGCGCATCTACGGCCTCTTCCAGAGCGCGCGCGGCGGCGGCGAGCCGGAGCGGGACGAGTACCGCACGGCCCTCGCCGAGGCCTACGAGAGCGCCCTGCAGGCCGCCGACATCCACGAGCAGCTGCGCAACGCGCTCACCGAGATCGGCTTCCACCTGCTGGAGCCGTCGGAGCTCACGCCGCTGGAGCGCAGCTACTTCGGGGCCTACCTCGCGGAGGAGGCCTCGCCGCGCGCCGACCTGCTCGATCCGGGGGCGCTGTCGGGGCTCTCCAGCCGCGCCCTCTATCTGGCCGCGGGGCGCGAATCGCTGGACTACCTCGTGCGCCTGCCCGACGCCCTGCCGCGCCTGCTGTCCGTGCCCGGACGGCCGGGGGCGTTCGTGCGCCTGGGCCCGCTCGTGCGCCTGCGCAGCGACCTCTTCCTGCCCGAGGACCTGCCCATGTACGAGATGCGCGTCACGCGGCTGGCCAACCTCGACCTCGAGCGGGCCGGGTGGGACGACCTCGCGCAGGCCATCGAGGACCGCCCGGAGGGGCCGCCCACGCGGCTGGAGGTGGAGCGCGCCTTCCCCTGGATCGACGAGGTGCGCGAGGCGCTGGGCCTGCCCCCGGAGGCCGCCTTCCGCCTCTCGCCGCCGCTCGACCACCGCTACCTCGACACGCTCGTGGAAACGGACCCGCCCCAGCGCGAAACGCCGCCCCTGCGCTGGCCCCCGCTGGTCCCGCGCGACGCGCCCGAATTCGAGGCCGACCCCTTCGCCCTGCTGGACGGGCGCGACGCCGCCTTCTACCACCCGCTGGACGACTACGGCGTGGTGGAGCGCTTCGTGGAGCGGGCGGCGTCCGACCCCGACGTGGACCAGCTGCGCATCAGCCTCTACCGCATGGGCGAGCGCAACGCCATCGCCGAGGCGCTCATCCGGGCGGCGCGCGCGGGCAAGGACGTGGCCGTGCTGCTGGAGGGCCGCGCGCGCTTCGACGAGCTGCGGAACCTGCACTGGAGCCTGCTCTTCCGCGAGGCGGGCATCCGCATCCTGCCCCTGCCCGCGGGCTTCAAGGTGCACGCCAAGGTGCTCGCCGTGCGCCGCGCGGGCCGCGGCTACGTGCACCTCTCCACGGGCAACTACAACCCCATGAACGGGCGCCTCTACACCGACCTCTCCCTGTTCAGCGCGCACCCCGACCTGGCGGGCGACGCGGAGGAGTTCTTCGCGGCGCTGGAACGGGGCACGCCGCCGGAGCTGAAGCGCATGCGCTACGGCGAGGCGGGGCGCGATGCCATGCTGGAGCGCATCCGCCGCGAGGCCCTGCCCGACGGCCACATCATCCTCAAGATGAACCACCTCGCCGACGCCCTCATCTTCGAGGCGCTGCGCGAGGCCGCGGACGCGGGCGCGCGCGTGGACGTGATCGCGCGCAGCACGCTCACCCTGCACGACGAGCGCTTCACCATGCGCAGCATCGTGGGGCGCTTCCTCGAGCACGCGCGCCTGGCGGCCTTCCGCGCGGGCGGCGGCTGGGAGGTCTGGGGCGGCAGCGCCGACTGGATGCCGCGCAACTTCGAGGAGCGCATCGAGCTCCTCTTCCCCGTGCTCGACGCCTCCATCGCGGGGCGCATCGTGGCCCTGTTGCGGGGCCAGATGGCCGACGACGTCAACGCCTTCACGCTGGCCCCCGACGGCACGCACGCGCCCTGCTGGGGCGGCGGCGCCAACGCCCAGCTGGCCCCCCTGTAGGCGCGTCAGACCGGCGCGACCAGATCCACGCGGGATCCGTAGCGCCGGAACACCATTCGGTCAGAACCGGTCGGAGACGATACCGCCGTTCTCGCGGGTCAGATTCAGCATCCTGGCGCCCGCGTACATTTCCTCGCGGGTGAGCGTCAGGCCCTCGGGCCACGGGCCGCAGTCGTGGGGCGGCAGCAGCTCGTCGATGTCGAACCGCTTGCCCCCGGGCGGGCGTTCGCGCGTCTCGCCCGCGGGCGGGCTGGCGGGGGGCTTGCGGAAGGCGGGGACCGGCATGGCCAACAGCCTACCACGGCGCCGCGAACCTTGCGCGCGCCGCCCTCCGCGCGCACGCTGGAGGGCGCATGACCGCGCGCCACGCGGTGCGCCGCCGCCTCATGGGCACGCGCACCGTCAGCATCCGCGCCACCAGCCGCGCGCGCCCCTTCGGGTCGGGCGCCGTGCGCGTGCTCGCCGGGTTCGCCCTGATCACGCTGGCGGCGGTGCCCGTGCTCATGCTGCCCGCCGCCTCCGAGGCCGGGCGCTCCGCCAGCTGGCTCGACGCCCTCTTCACCGCCGTCTCCGCCGTCTGCGTGACGGGGCTGACGGTGGCGGACACGCAGACGCAGTGGAGCTTCCTCGGCGAGGCCGTGATCCTCGCGCTCGTGCAGGTGGGCGGCCTCGGCTACATGGTGGGCATGGGCGTCGTGCTCTGGGCGCTGGGACGCTCCCTCGGCCTGCGCGACCGCGAGCTCATCCGCGTCTACTCCGGCGCCCCCAGCATGAGGGAGGCCGCCTCCTTCATGCGCGTCATCGTCATCTACACCGCCGTCTTCGAGGTGGCCGGCGCGCTCGCCCTGTTCGGCGGCTTCACGGCCACGGGGGCGCCCGCCGACCGCGCCGTCTGGTGGTCCGTCTTCCACGCCGTCTCCGCCTTCAACGTGTCCGGCTTCAACGTGACCGGGGCCGACTTCGCGCCCTTCCGCGACGATCCCGCCGTGCTCGCGCCCATGCTGGCGCTCGTGCTGGGCGGCACGCTGGGGGCCGTGCCCGTGGTCATGGGCGCGCTGCGGCTCAACCCGCGCCGCATGCCGCTCGACGCGAGGGTGGTGCTGGCCGCCGCCGCCTGCGTGCTCGCCGCCGCCACCTGCTTCATCGCCGCCAGCGAATGGACGAACACGGGCACACTCGCGTCCGTGGGCGCGGGCGACCGCCCCCTGCTCGCCCTCTTCCAGGCGGCCATGTGGACGTCCGGCTTCAGCGCCGTCGATTCGGCGCTGCTGCACGACCACACCAAGCTGTTCGAGTCGGCCCTCATGCTGGTGGGCGGCGCCGCCGGATCGCCCGCGGGCGGCATGAAGCTGGGCACGCTCGCCGTCGTCGCCGTGGCCGCCGTGGCGGCGCTGCGCGGGCGCGACGAGGTGGTCGTGTTCGGACGCCGCCTGCCCCGCGCCATCGTGCGCCAGGCCATCGTCATCGCCGCCGCCTTCGCCGCCTGCCACTTCCTCGTCACCATGCTGCTGCTGGGCGCCACCGACGGCGTGCCCTTCATCGACGTGCTCTACGAGGCGTCCTCGGCGCTGGGCACGGTGGGATGGTCGGCGGGCGTCACGCCCCGGCTCGGCGACGCCGCCACCGTCATCGCCATGGTCGCCATCCTCGTGGGGCGCTTCCTGCCGCTCGTGCTCGTGCTGTACATGACGCGCCCGCGCAAGCCCCGCGTGGGCGCGCAGCTGGTCGAGGGCGTGCGTCTGGGCTGAGGCGCGCTCAGGCCCCGAAGTCCGGCGGCAGGCGCAGGTTCCCCGGCCCCAGCTCCCCCACGGAGGGGCAGCCGAGCAGCGTGAGCGTGCCCGCGATACCCTGCCGGTAGACCTCCAGGATCTGGCGCACGCCCTCCTCGCCGCCCGCCGCCAGCGCCCAGATGTAGGGCCGCCCGATGAGCACCGCGCGCGCCCCCAGCGCCAGCGCCTTCACCACGTCGCTGCCGCGCCGCACGCCGCCGTCCAGCAGCACCTCGATCTCGCCGCCCACCGCCTCCGCGATGGCCGGCAGCGCGCGGATGGTGGCCACCGAGCCGTCCAGCGAGTTGCCCCCGTGGTTCGACACGGAGATGGCGTCCGCGCCCTCGGCCACGGCCCGTCGCGCGTCCTCCACGTCCGTGATGCCCTTCACCACGAGCGGCCCGTCCCACTGCTTCCGCACCCACGCGATGTCATCCCACGTGGGCGGATGCGCCATGATGCCCGTCGCCGCCTGCCCCGCCGTGAGCACCGCCTCGCCCCCCACCGGCGGCGCGTTCGGGAAGGTCAGCTCCAGCCCCGCGCGCAGGAAATTGAGCGCCCACAGCGGCCGCGTCACCATCTCCGGCGCGTAGCGCAGCGCCGTCGCCAGGTCCACGCGGTCGGGCACGCCCGGCTGCCCCCGCGGCACGTCCATCGGCCCCGACAGCGCCGCGAAATCGACCGTCACGATGAGCGCGCGGCAGCCCGCCGCCTTCGCCCGCTCGATGGCGACGGCGGAGCCCTCGCGCCCGCCGATCATGTAGAGCTGGAACCACACGTCGTCGGCCTCGGCGGTGATGGCCTCGATGGGGTAGCTGGCGAGGATGCCGATGCCGCAGGCCGTGCCCGCCGCCTGCGCCGCGCGCGCCACGCCCAGCTCCCCGTCGGGGTGGGCGATGCGGATGAAGCCCGCGGGCGTGGTGACGACGGGCATGGAGAGCTCGCGCCCGAGCACGGTGGTGGCGAGGCCGCGCGGCTCGTGCGAATCGGGCACGCGCGCGCGCAGGCCGATGTCGCGGAAGCCGTCGCGGTTGGCGCGCACGGTCTGGCGGCGCTCGGTGCCAGCCTCGGTCCACCAGTAGACGGACCTGGGGAGTGTGCGTTTGGCCTCGCGCCGGGCCATGGCGACGGAGGTGAGCGTGGGCGAACGGAACATGGGGTGTTACTCCTCCTGCGCGTCCTGTTTAATGTCCACGTTCACAAGTTCTCCGATGGCGTCGAGAATCGTAGACTCACGCGCCGAAATAAATTGCTCAAAGTGTTCAACGGTGAACGGATCTTCCATGAGGATATCGAAGGCTTGATCCGCAATAAAGTGAGACCGAAAAATCTTACGAACCTCAGACTCACCATTGCGTTCAATCAAGCGCGGTAGGTACTTGTTCGGGAGACTGCTACCGATGATATCGCGATTTGTCTCAGCCGAAAGTAGTGTTCGATTCAAGACTGTATCAATCTTGTTTCCAAGTCCAACCGTTTTCCCCCAACTCTTTGGGATGATATGGTGATCATCGACATTTTTGCCGATGGCAGTTTCATTCTTTAACCAGTCTTTGGCCTCAGCGCGAACTAGGAGATTAATAATTCCATTGTAGACGGCCGTCCCTTGACGAGTCCTTTCACGGAGCCTCAGTTCGTCGATGGAAGTGCGAAAGGCCCTGATCGCTGCGGGCTCAAGAGTATCGTCTTCGAACCATTCACAGACTTCACGATAGTCGATTGCCGCCGTCGACTCAACGGATCCAGAATAGCGCTCGGAGAACACGCTGGCCCAATACCATTGGCGAAGTTTTTCAGAATTCGAGGACCAAGAGGCAGGATCGCCTTCGGTTGATTCCTTGTGAAGCGCCGAAAGCGCAGGAATTATAGACTGATATGGGATGAATTTGGAAGAAATGACACCGAAATCCCGCGCTTGGGTAAGACGGTCAATTGTAGTCAGAGTTGCTTCAATTGCTGTGTTCCACTGCTGGTCGAAGTCTGACACAGTAGGGATCAGCTTTCCGTGATTGGGATGTTCGGTACCCGGAACCAAGTAATAAAGCTGTTTGGGCGAACAGACTCCTTGCTTCAGCAAAGACATGACCTGAAGGATATAGACGTTTTTGCGCTCTGTTTTAATAAACTCGAATTTCTCTTCCGCATCGTTCCAGAGATGACTGAGCATTACTCCTTTGGGACGAAGAAGTGCATTAAGGATGTCAAAAATATTAAGACTAGTCCCCGTATCATTGAGCTTGGTAAAAATATCACAAACCGTGTCAGGCTCGAGGTGCTGATCGAGCGTAATATGAGATATCCTATAGCTTCCCATGATCTCCCAAATGTGCTTTCCAAAATCTTTGGCGTCCTGCACAGCTTCTTGGGCGATGATGGCATCACCTTCATTTTGGCTACTACTTTCCTTTTTGATCCAGAAGTCCCGATATCCATCGAGCCAAGTTGCGAGCTCGGATATTTCACCGAGAATACTCACCGGGAATCGATGGCTTTGATACTGTTCTTGCCTGTTATTCAACAATCTGACACTGCGCTGAGTCGGGAAAGCGTCCTCATAGTCTTCTCTCTGGAATCGATTAATATCAATGAAATAAAGATACCTACTCTTGCGCCTAGGAGCGTGAATATCAGGAGCCATGAAGGCATAATAAATCGCCGACAACCGCTGTTGACCATCGAGGACAATGTACTCGCGATCACCGTGATCGTCGGGATAACCCCTGATCGGATTGCAGGAAAACTCATCAAACCTCTGCGGAAGGGCCTTCCAGAGCAGCAAGTTTCCAATGTAGTAGTCGCGGAAGATCGACTTCAGCAACTCCTGGATGTCAGAAGGCTCCCACACAAACCTTCGCTGGAAGTCCGGAATCTCATACCGGCCCTTGGCGAGAGCAACGATCAGCTCCAACAAGGTGCTGGCACCGGGCTGCGGGGCGTTCTTCATCGTGCGGGCGTCTCCTCGGTCATGGGCGGCGGGCCTCCTCGGCGGGCGATCCTACAGCATCGGGCGGGTTCGTGGTAGCAGGGGAGAGACTCGAACTCTCGACCTCACGATTATGAGTCGTGCGCTCTTACCGGCTGAGCTACCCTGCCACGCTCCCCCCAGCCTACGGAGCGCCCGCGCCTGGGGCAACGCGGTGGCCGGGCGCCGCCTCACACGACGCGGGCGATGGAGCCGCGCTCCGCGTCCTTCTCCACCTCGATGCGGCGCTCGAAGCGCTCCTTCAGCTCCTCGATGTGCGTGACCAGCAGGATGAGGCGGAACTCGTCGCCGATGCCGGCGATGGCGTCCACGAGGCGGTCGATGCCCTCGGCGTCCTGCGTGCCGAAGCCCTCGTCGATGATGAGCGTGGGCAGGGCGGCGCCGGAGCGCGCGGCCAGCAGGCGCGAGAGGGCGATGCGCAGGGCGAAATCGACGCGGAAGGCCTCGCCGCCGCTGTACATTTCGTAGCCGCGCTCGCCGAGGCCGTCGGCGATGCGGATGTCGAGCGTCTCGCGGGTCTGGCCGGAGGCGCTCGCGCGCTGCGTGGCGAGGGAGACGCGGATGGCGCCGTCGGTCATGCGGTCGAGCAGGGCGTTGGCGGCGGATTCGAGTTCGGGGATGGCCTGCTCGATGAGCATGGCCTGCACGCCGTCGCGGCCCAGGGCGCGGGCCAGTTCGGCGTGGAGGGCGGCGGTTTCGCGGGCGGCGGCGAGGCGTCCGCGCGCCTCCTCGACGCGCGCGGCCAGCCGGTCGAGTGTGGCGCGCGCCTCGGCAAGGGCGCCGTGGCGATGGTCGAGCGCGCGGACATGTTCCTCGCACTCGGCGAGGACGGCCTCGGCGGCCTCGAGCCGTTCGGCCACGTCCTCCGTGGCCTCGAGGGCGGCGCGCGCCTCGGCGAGGGACGCGCGGGCGGCCTCGAGCGTCTCCCCGGCGAGCCGCTGCTCCTCGCGCGCCTGCTTGATGCGCTCGCCGAGGCCGCCCGCGCGCTCGCGCGCCCGCAGCAGCTCGCGGAAGGCGGGCTCCACGTCCTCGAGCGCGTCCAGCCGCGCGCGCGCGTCCTCGTGGGCGTCGCGGTCGTAGCCGAGGGTATCGAGCCGCGCCCGTTCGGCGTCGAGCCGCGCGCGCGCCTCCCCGGCGAAGTCGCCGGCGTCGAGACGCGCGCGGATGCCGTCGCGCCCGCGTTCGAGCGCGGGCAGGTCGCGCTCGGCGTCGCGCGCCCCGGCGAGGGACGCGGCCAGCTCGCGTTCGCGGGCGCGCGTGCGCGTGTCGAGGGCGTCGAGCTCGCGCTGGAGTTCGGCGGCGCGCCCCTCGTGCTCCGTGGCGTTCGCCTGCGCCGCGTTCGCCTGCGCCAGGGCCGCGTCGTAGCGTCCGCCCAGCTGCTTGCGCTCGGCGGCGTAGCCCGCGACCGTCTCCGCCAGCTCCGCCGCCGACAGGGGCTTGCCGCAGACGGGGCAGAGGGCCTCGCCCTCTGCCCGCTCCAGCGTCTCCTGCCGATCCTTCAGTTCCTGCGCGCGGTCGCGATGGCCCCGCGCCTCCGCCTCGCGGGCGGCGTGGAGGCGGCGCCATTCGGCGGCGGAGTCACGCTCCCGCCCCGCGTCCGCGTCGAGCGCCGCGATGCGGTCGCGCTCCGTCGCCAGCGCCTCCTCGTCGGCGAGCAGCGCGGGCAGCCCGGCGACGAGGGCGGCGGCGGCCCCGACCTGCTCATCGGCGGCGGCGGCGCTTGTCTCCAGCCGCGCGCGCTCCGCCGCGATCTCGCGCTCGGCCCCGGACGTGGCGCGCTCGATGGCGGCGGCGGCGGCGGCGCGTTCGGCGAGGGCGCGCTCCTCCTCGCGCGCGGCCAGCAGGCGCTCGTGGTCGCGCTCGAGCTCGTCCGCGCGGTCGAGCGTGGCGCGCACGGCGGCGAGTTCGCCCTCGAGTTCGTCGATGGCGTCCGCGCGGCGCCCGGCGTCCTTCTCGGCGGCGGCGAGGCGGTCCCCGGCCTCGGCGGCGGCGCGTTCGCGGCGCGCGCGTCCGGCGGCGGCGAGGCGCAGTTCGTCCGCCTCCCGCGAGGCCCCGGCCAGCCGCTCGCCCGTCTCCGCCCGCTCGCGCCCGACGGCGGCCAGCTGCTCCTCGATGGCGGGGCGCTCGTCCAGCGCCTCGAGGTCGCCCTCGAGGCGGCGCTCCTCGACGGCGGCCTCGGTTTCGGCGGCGCGGCGGCGCTCATTGGCGAGCTTCGCCAGCTCCTCGTAGCGGTCGAGGTCGAGCACCTTGCGCAGCACCTCCTTGCGGCGGGCCGGGGTCTGCGTGGTGAACTCGTTGGCGCGGCCCTGCACGAGGAAGGCGCTGTTCACGAAGGTGGCGTGGTCCATGTGCAGGCGGCGGTTCAGCTCGGCCTGCGTCTCGCGCATGGTGCCGCCGGAGATGGCGCGCCGCCGCCCGCGCTCGTCCACCTGGAAGCAGTCGAGCGCGCCCGAGGAGCGCCCGCGCGTGCGCTTGCGGATGACGCGGTAGACCTCGCCGCCGCTCTCGAATTCGAGGTCGACGTGCATCTCCGCCGCGCCCTCGTCCCTGTCGTCGGCGCGCGAGCCGTGGATGCGCTCGTCCTCGACGCGCCCGCGCGCCTGCCCCCAGAGCGCCCACGTGATGGCGTCGAGCAGGGCCGACTTGCCCGCGCCGTTGCGCCCCGAGAGGGCGGCCACGTGCAGGCCCGTGAAGGCGATCTCGCAGTCGCGGTAGGAGAGGAAGTTGCGAAGGCGCAGGCGGCGCGGGATCACGGCGCGAACTCCGGCGCGAGCGGGTGCGCCTGCCAGCGCGCGCCGTCCGCATCCAGGTCGACGATCACGGCCACGCCGAAGCCCGTGTCGCCGAGCGCGGCGGGCGAGCCGGAGTAGACGGCCAGCGCGCCCGCGGCGCTCACGTCGGCGTGGACGTCCCAGTGGCCCAGCGCGACATAATCCCACTGCGCGCTCTCCGCCAGGTGCTCCGGCGTGATGCGCAGCGAGCGCTCGACGGCGGCGTCCGCGGCGACGGCGTGGCCGTGCGCGACGGCCACGTTCCAGGCGCGCTCGCGGCGGCGCGGGGGCGGCGCGGCCAGCGGGCGCTCCGTCACGTTGGCGGTGATGGCGCGCCCCCAGACGGCGAGGTCGAGCGCGGGCAGGTCGATGAATTCGCCCTCCGGATCGCGGATCAGGCGCAGGCGCGGGGCCATCCGTTCGAGGTCGTGGCGCTCGTGGGGGCCGTGCGCGCCGATGGGGTCGTGGTTGCCGGGCAGCAGCACGGTCATGCCGGGGAAGCGGTTGCACTGCGCCGCCGCGAAGGCCGCCAGTTCGCCCCCCACGCGGGCGTGGTCGAAGAAGTCCCCGGCGATGAGCAGGACGTCGGCGGCGCGTTCGCGGGCCAGATCGACGACCGCGCGGAAGCCCGCCTCGAGGCGGCGGTTGCGCGGCTCCCCGCGCCCGCGCGGACCGGCGGCGTGGGCGCCGAGGTGCACGTCGGAGGTGTGCGCGAGGCGCAGCGGGCGGGGCTCAGACGCCAACGCTCTCGCTCTCCTCCAGCAGCTCGCGGGCGGCGGCCAGCAGGCGCGCGCGGCGCTCCTCCGGCGTCTCGCGCAGGCGCAGCCACGTGTCCAGCGTCTCGATCGGCGAGGAGGCGTCGGGCTGCACGTTGGGCGGCAGGCGCGAGCGGCTCTCGGCGGGCAGCACGGTGCGCACGCCCGCGATCACGTGGGCGTGCGCGAGCGCCTTTCGCGCTTCGGCCAGCCTGAATCGCGCGTCCTGGTCGCGGTCGACGTGCGCCTCCACGCGCACGATCGCGTCCGTCAGGTCGTGGCGGGCGATGGCGGCCAGCACCTCGTCCGTGGGGTCGGGTTCCTTTGGCTTCACGGCGATGTTAATCAGGGGCCGGTTGGGCGTCTCGATCAGGCGCGGCTCGCCGCTCCCGCCGAGGCGCGCGCCGCGCGGGCGGGATGCGTCGAACTCGAGCGCCACGAAGCCCTTGGCCTGGCCCGCCTCGCCGAAATCGACGGCCTGCATCGAGCCCGCGTACCAGCAGGGCGTGCGCGCGTCGAGGCGCATGGCGTTGTGGTGGTGCCCCAACGCGACGTAATCGAAGGCGTCCAGGTGGAGCGCGCTGAGCGGCACGCGCGGCACGGCCCCGCCCTGCATCCAGCGCTCGCTGCCGCCGTTCTCGTCCACCAGCCGGTCGTTCAGGGAGAGGTGGCAGGCGAGGATGGCGGGAACGTCCGGGTCGATGGCCCGCGCCTGCGCCGCCACGAGGTCGGAGATGGCCGCCTCCACGATCTTGTGCACCTGCTCAATGGAGCCGTCGGCGGCGTCCTCGCGGCCCGCGAGCAGGCGGGGCACGCGCGGCCAGGGCGCGAAGGCCACCTGCAGCGGCCCCGACCGCGTCTCCAGCACCCGCGGGACGAGCCCCTCGTCCTCGAACCAGCGCTCGTCGCCCACGTACACGTTGGGCACGTCCAGCGTGCGGAAGATTTCGAGGGCGTGGGCGCGCGCCTCCGCGTTGGGCAGGTCGTGGTTGCCGGTGAGCAGGAAGACGGCCACGCCCGCCTCGCTCAGGCGGCGGACGCGGCGCGCGAACTCGCGCTGCTGCGTCTGGCTCGGCTCCCGCGCCTTGTAGGCGTCGCCCGCGAACACGACGGCGTCCACGCGCTCCTCCACGGCGTAGTCCACGAGGCAATCGAAGGCGTCGAGGAAGTCCTGCATGCGCGAGGACCAGGGCTTGCCCGCGAGGGGACGCCCGTAGAGCTCGACGCCGATGTGCAGGTCGGCGAAATGGAGGACGCGCACCGCCCGCCATGATACGCCCCGCCCGCCCGCGCGGCGTATCATGCCCGCCCATGACGCCCCCGCCGGACGCCCTGAAGCTTGATGGCAAGGTCGCCATCGTGACCGGCGGCAGCCGCGGGCTGGGCCGCGAGATGGCGCGCTCGCTGGCGCTCGCGGGCGCGGACGTCTGCATCGCCGCGCGCAACCCCGACCAGCTCGCCGCCACCGCCGCCTTCCTGCGCGACGAGAGCGGGCGCGAGCCGCTCACCGTGGCCGCCGACGTGCGCGAGAGCGCGGACTGCGACCGCCTGATCGCGGCGGCCGTCGAGCGCTTCGGGAAGCTCGACGTCCTCGTGAACAACGCGGGCATCGGCGACGCCCCCGGACGCGGCAAGGCCGTCTGGGAGCTGGCCGACGGCGAGTGGCTCGACGGCATCGCCGTGAACCTGCACGGAACCTTCTGGTGCACGCGCGCGGCGCTGGCCCACATGCGCCCCCGCGGCGCGGGCGCGATCCTCAACATCGCCAGCGGCATGGGCATGCGCGCCACGCCCCAGAGCCCGGCCTACGCCGCCGCCAAGGCGGGCGTCATCAGCCTCACGCAGAGCGTGGCCGCGGCGGTCGCGCGCGACGGCGTGCGCGTCAACTGCATCACGCCCGGGCTGGTGGCGCAGAGCCCGCCCGCCACGGAGGAGGAGGCCGGGGCCATCCGCCAGCGCGGGCGCTTCATCACCGCGCGGCGGCTGGGCGAGGCGTGGGAGCTGGGGCCCCTCGCCCTCTTCCTCTGCTCCGACGCATCCGCCTACGTGACCGGCGCCAACTACTGCATCGACGGCGGCGGACTGGCGGGCGGCGTGGCCCCCACGGGCTGGGATCCGGCCAATGGCTGACTGGGAGCGGCGCGAGGGCTACGACCTGTCGGGCAGGCGCGCGCTCGTGGCCGGGTTCGCCACGCCCGCCGGACGCGCCATCGCCCTCGCGCTGGCCGTCGCCGGGGCCGACGTGGCAACCGCCTCCGCCACCCTCGACGGCGACGAGGTAATGGCCGCCAAACGCGCCAGCCGCGCCATCGCCGCCCTCGGGCGCGCCACCTTCAGCCAGGGCTGGGACGTCACCCTGCCCACGAACGTGCAGGTGGGCATGCGCCAGCTGGTCAAGGAGTTCGGCGTCCCCGACGTGCTCGTCTGCAACGCCGACGCGCCCCTCGCCAGGCCGCTCGCGAAGACGGGCGACGCCGAGTTCGCGCGCGTGCAGGCCGTGAACCTGCACGGGGCCTTCCACGCCGCCCGCTCGTGGACGCGCGAGCTGGGCGAGGGCGCGTCCGGACGCCTCATCTTCGTCACCTCCATCCTCGGCGAGCGCGGCGTGCGCCACCTGTCCGCCTACGCCGCCGCGAAGGCGGGCGTGCTCGGCCTCGCCGCCGCCCTCAGCCAGGAGCTGGCCCCGCTCGTCACGGTCAACTGCATCGCCACCGGCTGGATGGACTGGACGCCCGGACGCGGCGGCGACGATCCCGCGGACAACCTGCTCCTGCGCTTCATCCCCGCGCGGCGCTTCGGCACGGCGGACGACCTCGGCGCGCTGGCCGTGCTGCTCGCCTCGGAGGCGTCCGGCTTCATCAGCGGGCAGACGTTCCGCGTGGACGGCGGCGTCTCCAACCACCTGTAGCGCCGCTCGCGCGAGGGGGCCGCGCTCCGTACGATTTCGCGCCATGGAGCGAACGCGGGGGCCGCTGGCGGGGCTGCGCGTCGTCGAACGGGCGGGCTGGGCCGGAGCCTTCGCCGGACGCCTGCTGGCCGACGGCGGCGCGGACGTGCTGCGCGTTCCCCCGCCCGGCGGCGACCCGCTCGACCGCGAACCGCCCTTCCTCGGCGCGGACGGCCCCTCCATCCAGGCCGCCTGGTATCACGCGGGCAAGCGCACGCTCGCGCCCGACGGCGACGGCGGCGCGGACCTGCGCGACGCGCTCGCCGACGCCGACCTGCTCATCGAGGACTGGCGCGCGGACGAGGCCCCCATCGCCGACGCCGAGCTGCGCGACGCCTTTCCGCGCCTCGTGCGCCTCTCCGTCACGCCCATGGGGCGCGATGGCCCCTGGGCGGGGCTGACCGTGAACGACCTCGTGGCCACCGCCCTCTGCGGCGCGGCCTCGATCACGGGCCTGCCCGGCGAGCCGCCGCTCACCGGCTACGGCAACCAGACGGCGCACACGATCGGCTTCCACGCTGCCATCTGCGCCATCGCGGCCCTGCGCCTGCGCGACGCCTCCGGGCGCGGCGCGCACGTCGACCTCTGCGGCCACGAGGCGCTCGTCGCTTGCACCGAGCAGATGCTCATGCAGTGGTTCTTCCCCGACGGCGGGCGCTGGACCAGCCCCGTGGCCCCGCGCCAGGGCAGCCTGCACTGGAGCGGCGGCTACGAGGTCTACCCCGACCGCGCGGGGGACGGCCTCATGGTCACGCCCTCGCTCGGCCTCATGGAGACGCTCATCCCGTGGCTGGAGGAGACGGGCGACGCGGGCGACCTCGCCGACCGCGAGCGCTACCCCGACCTCGTGGCGCTGGTGCGGGACATGCCCCGCATGATGGAGACGCTGCGGGCCTGGACGGCGCGCCACGAGGCCGACGCCCTCTTCTTCGAGGCGCAGCGGCGGCGGCTGCCCTTCGGGGCGGTCTGGCCCGTGGGCAAGGCGCTCGAAAGCCCGCAGATCGCGGCCCGCGGCTACCTCACGGAGCGCGAGGTGGACGGCTTCGGCCCCGTTCCCTTCCCCGGACGCCTGATCTCGACCGGCGCGGACGGCCCCGCGCCCGGGCCGCCGACGGTCGCGCGCGAGGCGGGCTGGGGGCCGCGCCCGGCGCTGGAGGCGGTCCCCGGCGAGCCGTCCCCGGCGGCCCCGCTCGCGGGCCTGCGCGTGCTCGATTTCACGCACGTGCTGGCGGGGCCGTTCGGCACGCGCGCCCTCGCCGACCTCGGCGCGGACGTGATCAAGGTGGGCACGGCCTCGCGCAACGCGGGCGCGAACTCGCTCAAACACCCCTACTACCTCTGCTGGAACCGCAACAAACGCAGCCTCGCCCTCGACATGCGCCGCGAGGATGGCCGCGCGCTCGCCCGCCGTCTGGCCGCGCGCTGCGACGCCGTGGTCGAGAACTTCAGCGCGGGCGTGCTCGAACGCTGGGGCCTCGACCACGCCTCGCTGGCGGAGACGGCCCCCGGCGTGAGCGTGGTCACCATGGGCGGCATGGGCGCCTCCGGCCCCTGGCGCGACTTCGTCACCTTCGCCCCCACCATCCACGCCCTCACCGGCCTCACGTGGCTCACGAACCCGCCGCAGCGGCGCGACGTGGGCTTCGGCTACTCGCTCACGGACCACCTCAGCGGGCTCGCCGCCGCCCTCGGCGTGCTGGAGGGCGTGGAGCACCGCCGCCGCACGGGCAAGGGCATCGCCGTCGACGTCTCCCAGTACGAGCTGGGGCTGGGGCTCATGGGCCCGGCCCTGCTCGACCGTCTGGCCAACGGGAGCGACCCCGATCCGGTTGGCAACCGCCACCCCTTCGACGCCTGGGCGCCCCACGGCGTCTATCCCGCGCGCGGCGACGACCGCTGGGTGGCCATCGCCGTGCGCGGCGACGGCCAGTGGCGCGCCCTCTGCGAGGTCATGGACGACCCCGCGGCGGCGGACGACGCGCGCTTCGCCACGCACGCCGCGCGCATCGCCCACCAGGACGCGCTCGACGCCCGCGTGGCCGCGTGGACGGCCCCGCGCGACCGCTACGAGACGATGGCCGCCTGCCAGGCGCGCGGCATCGCCGCCGGGGCCGTGCAGGACGGCGCGGACGTGGGCGGGCGCGATCCGCACCTCGCCGCGCGCGCCTTCCTCGGCGCGGTCGCGGGGGAGGACGGCGGCGGGCACGGGGCGGACCGCTTCCCCGCGCATTTCGACGGCCAGCGCCCCGCCGCCGCCTTCGCCGCCCGCCCGCTGGGCGCGGACACGCTCGACGTGTGCGCCGAACTGCTGGGCCTGCCCCCGGAGGCGGTCGCGGAGCTGATGGCGGATGGCGCGCTCGGCTAGCGGTCCCGCGCGGCGCGCTGCTACCCTAGCCCGCCGATGACGCCACGGAGCGGCCCGTGACCCTTCGCCTGCACTCCTCGCTGGGGCGCGCCGCGCGCGCCTTCGTCCCGCTCGCGGCGGGCGAGGCCAGCATCTACGTGTGCGGCGTCACGCCCTACGACGTGACCCACCTCGGCCACGCCTTCTCCTACGTGCACTTCGACGTCCTGCGCCGCTACCTGCTGTGGAAGGGCCTGCGCGTGCGCTACGTGCAGAACGTGACCGACATCGACGACGACATGATCATGGTGTCGAAGCGCGAGGGCGGGCGGCCCATCGCCGACATCCGCGACGAGAACGACGCCATCTTCCGCGCCGACCTCGACCGCCTCAACGTGCTGCGGCCCACGGCCTACCCCTTCGCCACCGACTACATCGACGCCATCGTGGCGACGACGGACGCGCTGCTGGCCTCGGGACGCGCCTACGCCGTGGACGGCGACGTGTTCTTCGAGGCCGCGCGCTTCCCCGGCTACGGCCGCCTCAACGGGGCCACGCTCGAGGATCTGGCCAAACGCGAGAACCCCGAATCGAAGCGCGAGGAGAAGAAGCGCGGGCCGCTCGACTTCCTCCTCTGGCAGCGCTCCGCGCCGGACGAGCCCAGCTGGCCCAGCCCCTGGGGCGCGGGCCGCCCGGGCTGGAGCATCGAGTGCACGGCCATGTCGCGCGGGCGCCTCGGCGACCAGATCGACATCCACGGCGGCGGGCGCGACCTCATCTTCCCCCACCACGAGAACGAGATCGCGCAGGCCGAGAGCGTCACCGGCAAGGCCCCCTTCTGCGGCTACTGGCTGCACAACGGGATGCTCCGCCTGGACGGCGTGAAGATGAGCAAGTCGCTCGGCAACCTCGTGCTCGCGCGCGACCTCATGGAGCGCCACGACCCCGACCAGCTGCGCCTCTACCTGCTGGGCACGCACTACCGCCGCGACGCCGACTACCGCGCGGGCGCCGTGGGGGCGCTGGACGGGCCTTTCGCGCGCCTGCGCGAGGCCTGCGGGCGCGCCGAAACGGACGCGGACGCGGGCGCGTCCGTGCGCGACGCCTTCGCGGCGGCCATGGACGACGACCTCGACGCCCCGCGCGCGCTGGCCGTGCTGGACGCCGCCGCCGCGCGCGTGCTGGCGGGGGGCGGCGGCGCGGAGGCGCTGCGCGAGGCGCTGGCCGTGCTCGGGTTCGCCTTCGCCGGGGCGCGCGGCCCCGCCACCGGCGACCTCGCCCCCTGAGCGAAGCCTTAAGCGGCGGCGCCCTTACCCGATGGGCCAGCCCCCGCGCGCGGCGATGGCCCCGTCGATGCGCGCCATCAGCCGCGGCGTCTCCGCCAGCGCCGCGCAGATGCGCTGGTAGCGCCCGATGTCGTCGTAGCCGAGCGGGCGGCCTCTGCGGTCCTTCAGCCACTTCTCCGCGGGGCGGTAGCCGCCGATGGCGAACGCCCACGTCTCCGGCGCCACGCCCTCGAAATACTGCGTCCCGTTGATCCAGACGCGCCCGCCCGCGCCCGCCGTCGGTTCCGTGTAGCGCACGCGATCCACGCGGTTGTCGCCGCCCACGTCGAAGGCGGGCGCATCCTCCGCCGGGTCGCCCGCCTCCAGCAGGTGCAGCGCCGTGAGCCGCGCGCCCAGCGCCGCCAGCTCCGCGAACGGCGCGCCGTTCGCGGGCAGCGGCACGCGCGGGAAATCCGCCTTCAGGAAATCGGCGTAGCGGCGGCGGTACTCCGGGCTGTGGAGCACGGCGTAGCACCAGTGGAACACGTCCTCCGGCCCGAAGGTGGCGTCGAGGTCGCCCGCGCCGTTGGGCGTGAACGCCAGCCCCGTCGCCGCCGCCACCGCGTCCGTGAACTCCGGCGCGAGGTTCGGCGTGCGCTCCGCGATGTCGAGTTCGGCGCTCTCTTCATTGGCGGGGTAAACATAAAGCGGAAACAGGTAGTTGACTTCCTTCATGGACACGGTGTGGTGCTGCGTCAGACTCTTCGAGACGAAGATATGCTCCCAGTTGCCCGCGACTTCGGTTCCGCGTGAAGTTGAGAGCCCCAGGTTCGCCCCGCCCAGCATGTGGCGCATGACTTCCGGGCGGGGACGCTCCATGAATCCGCTCGCGCGTCCGGTGTAGTACGTCATACGTTCATCGAACGGTCGGTATGTGATCGGGACGATGCGCTCTTCTTCCGGATGGTCGCGGATGTCCTGTTGCGCCGCGGCGATGCGCGTGATCGAACTTCCCCACGTATCCCGCGCTTCCTCGGGTCCGATTTCAGTGAAGCGCCTGGCCGCGCCGCTCATGTCGGCCTTCGTCCACTGGATGGCCAGCCTGTCGCGGGCGGTGACGATGCCGACGGAGTTGAGGGGCAGGATGTCGGGCAGCTTCCAGCCCGCCCGGTACTCGTCCGCCAGCGCCTCGTCGCGCGGGACGAAGAGGTAGTCGGGCGACCTGGGCGCGAGTTCGGTCCACGCGGTCGTCTCGACGTCGTTGCCATCGAGCTGGCCGTACTTGCCGCCGTCCGCGCCGCCCTCGCGCGGCCCCCAGAGGTCGGCGTGGAACACGCGCGCCGGCCCGGCGCCGTCCTTGCGCTTCACGAAGAGGCCGATGGCCACGCCCTGCTGGATGTCGAACACGTTCTGGTCCGGTCCGCCGTCGGGGGCGCGCTCCTTCCTGCGCGCGTTGCCGTGGAGGTCCAGCAGATGGATTTCGTCGAAGGCGGCCATGAGCGACTGGCGCATTCCGCGGAAGGTGGGGTTGTCGAGGTAGCCGTGGTTGGTGACGAAGCCGAGCACGCCCTCGCCCGTGCGTTCGATGCGCCACTGGGCGAAGCGGATGAACTTCACGTAATCGTCGTTGAGCCACTTGGGGTTGCGCTCGCCGAGCGGCCCGCCGTCCACCGAGAAGTAGCTCTCGGGGGAGCCGTCGACGCGCCCGCGCATGAGGTCGGCGATCCAGGCGCCCTTGTTGGCGGAGTGGCCGGAGTAGGGCGGATTGCCGAGCACGACCATGACGGGCTTTTCGCGCTTGACGGCCTCGGCCTCGCGCGCCTCCCTGGCGATTTCGCCGGCGAAGGCCGGACCGAGGGCGGCCTCGTGCGCCTCCTCCAGCGTGTTGGTGAGGAAGACGTTGAGGCGCGTATTGAGGGGCATCTGGAAGGCGCGCGCCTCGCCGCCCAGCTCGAGGGCGAGGCGCAGGTGGGCGATGGCGTAGGGGGCCATCTGCAGCTCGAAGCCGTGGAGGCGCGGCAACAGGTGATCGCGCACGTACTCCGTCCAGGCGCCGCCGCGTCCCTTCTGCTCGACCGTCTCGCGGATGACGGCGATGGTTTCGCGCAGGAAGGTGCCGGTGCCCGCCGCCGGGTCGAGGACGAGCACGCGCTCGCCGGAGTCCGCGAGCCCGTCGGCGATGCCGAAATCGCGGCGCAGCAGGCGGTCGATGCTGCGCACGATGTACGAGACGACGGGGTCCGGCGTGTAGAAGACGCCGCGCATCTCCTTCTGCGCCGGGTCGTAGGCGGCGAGGAAGTCCTCGTAGAAGTGGACCACCGGATCCCGGCGGCGGGAGCGCCGTCCGAAGCCGTCGAGGATGGCGTCCATGTCGGCGCGCGCCAGCAGCAGCGCGAGGTCGTCCACGATCCACGCGATGCGGGGGTCGGCGGACGGCCCCGCGATGTGCATGAAGACGTCCCGCAGGAAGGGGGCGGTCTGCGTATATGCAGCGGTTTCGCGCGTGAACCGGTCCGGATCCCCCTCGTGGACGCAGCGCGCCGCGAACAGCCCGTAGGCGACCGTCTGCGCCTGCATGTCCGCGAATTGGCCCGCGTCGAGCCCGCTGAAGAGCACCTGGCGGTAACTCCTGAGCAGGTCGCCCAGCACGGCCGGGCCGCCGTCCGCTTCCGCGTCGAGGATGCGCCCGATGGCGTCGCGCAGCAGGCGCGTCTTGCCCGCCATGCGGCGCGCCAGCTCGGCGGGATCGGCGGTCGCGGGCGTGCTCGCCGCGAAGAACGAGTCCAGCAGCTTCCGCACGGCGCGTTCACCGTCGCGCTGGGCCGCGAACGCGCCCTCGCGGTCGAAGTAGCCCAGCCGCGCCTCGTCGCGCGGTTCGCCGTTGACGTACCAGCGGAACCGGCACTGGTCGGTCAGGATCAGGTTGGGCAGGGCGTCGCGGTAGCGCCGCAGCTGCTCGCTCTCCTGCGCGGCCTCGAGGTCCGCGCCGACGTCCTTGCACTCGACGTGGCCGACGGGGACGCCGCTGCGCTGGACGATGAAGTCGGGCGCGCCGTAGCTCGCCTGCGCGGGCTCGTTGATGGCGCGCACGCCGTCGCCGCCCAGCGCCTCCAGCAGCGCCTTCACCGCCGGGCGGTAGCTATGTTCGGTGGCCTGGCCGCTGGCGCGTTCCCGTTTCAGCGCCTCGCGGTACTCGCGCAGGGGCTCCATCGCGCCCCACGATAACGCCGTCTAGGAGGCGGCGCGCTCGCGGCGGTGAATGCTCAGCCCCAGCTGGAGCTGCTCGATGGCCGCGTGCGCCAGCTCCAGCATCTCCTCGGAGGGGCTTTCGCCCAGCCACGCCTGATAGGCCGCCTCCAGCACGCGCGGCGCGCCCAGCTCGCGCTCCGCCTCGGCCAGCCCCTCGGCCCCCGCCGAATGGTGCTGGATGAGCCGCTCGCGCAGCATGTAGTCCATCAGGTCGGACGCCCGCCGCCGCGCCTCCGCCGCCGAGAGCAGCGGCTCGCGGCGGTCGCGCAGGCGGCGCACGCGCTCCGCCACGGGATCGTCCGCGTCCCCGCCCGCGTCCAGCTCGTCGTGCAGCCAGCGCTCCGCGATCTCGCGCTCGAGCGCGTCCGGGAAGAGGCCGGGCAGGGGGTAGGCGCGCAGGTCGGCGCGCAGGTCGGGATGGCGCAGGAGCATCGCCAGCAGCCGCTCCTCGGGGGTGGCGCGCGCCGGTTCGGACGGCGATGGCGCCGCGTCGGGGGGACGCCCCCGCTGGCGCGCGCCCGCGCCCACGCGCTCGCCGATGACGCGCTCGGCCACGCCCAGGCGGCGCGCGATGCGCTGGATGAGGGCCGCGCGCTCGATGGGGTTGCGCACTTCCCCCAGCACCGGCGCCAGCCGCCGTTCGAGGATGCGGAAGGCCTCCCCCGCCGATTCGGGCCGCTCCGCGGGCAGCAGGCGGTCCACGAGGAATCGCGCGAAGGGCGTGGCCCCCGCGATGGCCGCGCGCCAGCCGTCGGGGTCGGCGCGCGCGAGGTCGTCGGGGTCCTTGCCCGCGGGCAGGGGCGCGACGCGCAGGTCGAGCTCGGCGCGCGCCGCCACGGCCTCCGCGCGGCGCTGGGACGCGCCCATGGCCCCGGGCGAGCTGAGGTCGAGGAAGAGGCCGCCCGCGCGCTCGGCGGCGGCCAGGCCCGCGCTGTCGGGGTCCATGGCCAGCACGATGCGCCGCGCGAAACGCCGCAGCACGGCGGCGTGCCCCTCCGTGAGCGAGGTGCCCATGGTGGCCGCGAGGTTGCGGAAGCCCGCCTGCCAGGGACCGATCACGTCGAGGTAGCCCTCCACCACCACGATCTCGCCCAGCTCGCGCGCCCGCGCCCCCGTCGCGTCGAGGCCGTAGAGCGTGCGCCCCTTGTCGAACAGCTCCGTCTGCGGCGAGTTCAGGTACTTCGGCTCGCCCGCGCCGAGGACGCGCCCGCCGAGGCCCACGAAGCGCCCCCGCTCGTCGGCGATGGGGACGATGACGCGCCCGCGGAAGCGGTCGTAGGGCGCGCCGCCGCCCTCGCCCTCGGCCAGCACGCCCGCGGCCACGGCGTCCTCCGCGCGGTAGCCGCGCCCGATGAGGTGGTCGTGCAGCGCGCGCCACTCGTCCGGCGCCCAGCCGAGGCGGAACTGCGCGACCGTCTCCGCGTCCAGCCCGCGCGTGGCGGCGAGGTAGTCGCGCGCCGCCGCGCCCCCCTCCCCCGCGAGCGCCTGCTGGTAGAAATCGACGGCGGCGGAGACGACGCTCCCGAGGAGTTCGGCGCGCCCGCGCCGCTCGGCCCCGCGCGCGGAGAGCTCGACGCCCGCCTCCCGCGCGAGCAGGCGCAGGGCCTCGGGGAACTCCACGTTCTCGCGCTTCTGCACGAAGGAGAAGAGGTCGCCGCCCTCGCCGCAGCTGCCGAAACAGCGCCACGTCCCGCGGTCCGTGAACACGTAGAACGAGGGCGTCTTTTCGGTGTGGAAGGGGCAGAGGCCGCGGAAGTTGCGCCCCGACTTGCGCAGCGTGACGGAGCGTCCCACGAACTCGGCGATCTCGATGCGCCGCTTGATCTCGGCGACGGCGTCCATGCGCCGAATCCTACCCGTCGGCGGGCGCGGCGGTGGGGGTGGGCGTGGGCGCGGTCCCCGCGTTCGGGTTGTCGATGGCCAGCGTGGCCGCGTCCGCGCCCTCGATGCGCAGCGTGATCGTGATCGTCGCGCCCGTGCGGGGCGCGGACAGCCCGCCCACGACGATGCTCTCCCCCTCGTCCAGGTCGAGCCGGATGGCGCGCGAGGTCGTCTCGCCGGGCACGCTCACGATGACGCTCGCGCTGTTCGTGGTTAGCCGCTCGCCGTCGTTGCGGATGGTCACCGCCAGCACGCCCCCGCTGACGTTCGCCTCCAGCGACAGGCTCGGCCCCGCGACGGGCGCGGCCAGCGCGAAATTGGTGGCGTTGTTGTCCTCGTTCGACTCCGCGATGGCGTTGTCCGGATCGACCGTCACGAGCACCGACGCCTGCTCCGTGACGGGCGGATCGAGCGTGAAGCGGATCTCCGCCGTGCCGTTCGGGGGCAGCGACACGTTGACCACCTGCTCGGACGGGCTGGCGGGCACGTCGTCGGAAACGCCCACCACCACGGAGCCCGCGAAGGGGTTGGTGGAGGGGTTGCTGATGGTGACGCGCAGCACGGCCCCGCCCTCCAGGAGCTCGGCGTTGACGGCGCGGAAGTCGGGAGCGGAGGGGGCGGGCGTGGCCGACGGCGTGGGCGTGGCGGTGGCGGTGCCCGTGCCCGTGGGCTCCGGCGTGAGCGTGGCCGCGGTGGTGGGCGCGGGGCCGGTCTCGCGCACCGGCGCCAGGTCGGGGGGGCCGTCCAGGTTCACGGCGGCGGCGCGTACCCAGAGGCCGCCGCCGCGCTCGATGCGCAGCCACGCGGAGTCGCTCGTGCGCCCCGTCACGGTCACGCGGTCGGGCGGCTCGATGGTGCCCGCCTGGCTGTAGGTGTCGCCCGGGCCCGTGCGCAGGCTGGCCACGGCCACGATCGCGCCCGTGAGCTCGCGCGCGGGCGGTGTCTCCTCCACGGGCGCGACGGCCAGCACGCGCACGGCCCCGGAGACGATCTCCTCGCCGCCCACGGTGATGGCGCGCACCACGAGGTCGTACTCGCCCGCCGCCGCGAAGCTGGCCTGCAGCGACACGCTCCAGTCCGTGCCGCCCGCGCGCTCCGGCCCGAAGCGCTGGTCCGTCACGATGCCGCCCACGAGCAGCTCGACGCGCGCCAGGTCCGTGCCCGACACGACCCCGGCCACGACCGCGTGCTCCTGCCCCACGACCAGCCGGTCGCCCGCGTCGGGCGAGGCGATGCGCGCCTCGGCGGGCACGTCCGGGGGCGGCGCGACCGGCTCGCCGCCGTCCCCGTCGCCGTTCCCCCCCAACAGCTGGAAGAGGAGGAAGATGAGCGTGCCGCCGATGGCCAGCGCCAGCAGCGCGAAGAGGTAGAAGGCGGGCGACCGCGACGGCGCGCCCTCGCCGCGGGCGCCGCGCGGCGTGAAGGGGACGGGCGCGGGGCGATGGACGGCGGGCGGCGGCGGCGCCCACTCCGGCTCCAGCGGCTCGCCGCCGATGACGGGCGCGTCCCCCTCCGGGAAGATGGCGGGCGGGGCGGGGAACGGCGGCTCCGGCGGCGGCTCGAACCGCGGCGGTTCCGCGGACTCCGGTTCCGGCTCGGGCTCCGGCGGCGCGGGCGGCGGTGGCGGCGCGGTCCCGCCGATCAGGGGCGGGTCGTCGGGAGCGTCCGGGGGAGTCCAGTCGGTCACGCGCGGCCACTCCTCGCTCGCGCCCCAGTATCCCGACCGCCTTCCCTCACGGCAACGCTAGAGCCGCCAGCCGGCGGCGTGCGCGCAGCCCAGCTCCGCCGCCAGCCGGATGGCGTAGCGGTCCGTCATGCCGCTCACGAAATCGGCGGCGCGGCGCGGCAGGGGGTCGTCCGGCAGCGCGTAGCCGGACGAGATGACGTCGGGATGCGCGACGGCGTGGTCGAAGAGGAAGCGCACGACGGCCTTCGCCCGCTCCGTCTCCGGCAGGCGCTCGTCGAGCAGGTAGATGCGGCGGAACATGAACTCGCGCAGCTCGTTGAGGGCGGCGCGCACCTCCGCGCCCAGCGTGATGGCGGGCGGCGGTCCCTGGGGGGCCGCGCCCTCGCCCGTGGCCGCCCAGCTGGCGTCCACGAGGTCCGTCACGAGCCGGTCGATGCGCGCGCCGTGGGAGCGCCCCAGCACGCGGCGCGAGGCGTCCGGCAGGTCGTCCTCGCCGATGAGGCCCGCGCGGATGGCGTCCTGGATGTCGTGGTTGAGGTAGGCGATGGCGTCGGCCAGCTTCACCACCTGCCCCTCCAGCGTGTCCGGCACGCCCCAGCCCTCGGCGAGGACGTCGGCGCGCGCCTTGCTCGACTTGCGCACGCCGTCGAGCACCGCGAGCGTGAGGTTGAGCCCGCGCCCGTCGTTCTCCAGCTTGTCCAGCACGCGCTCGGACTGGTGGTTGTGGCGGAAGCCCTCGGGCAGGCACTCGGCCAGCGCCTCCTCGCCCGCGTGCCCGAAGGGCCCGTGCCCGATGTCGTGGCCGAGGGCGATGGCCTCCGCCAGGTCCTCGTTGAGGCGCAGGGCGCGCGCCGCCGTGCGCCCCACCTGCGCCACCTCGAAGGTGTGCGCGAGGCGCGTGGCGAAATGGTCCTGGCGCGGCTCAATGAACACCTGCGTCTTGTGCTTCAGGCGGCGGAAGGCGCGCGTGTGGATGATGCGGTCGCGGTCGCGCTGGAAGGCCGCGCGCGTCGGCGACGGCTCCTCCGGGCGGGCGCGCGCGGCGTCCGCGGAGCGCGCGGCGAAGGGGCTCAGGCGCTCCTCGTCCGCCTCGATGCGGCGGCGCACGCGGTGCGGGTCCACGCGCGCCCTCAGCCGGCCGCGCCCAGCGCGGCGCGCGCCGCCGCCAGCCGCGCGATGAGCACGCGGTAGGGCGAGCACGAGACGTAATCCAGCCCCGCCCCGTGGGCGAAGGCGATGGAGGCGGGGTCGCCGCCGTGCTCGCCGCAGATGCCGAGCTTGAGGCCGGGGCTCGCCGCGCGCCCGCGCTCGATGGCGATGCGCATGAGCTCGCCCACGCCCTCGCGGTCCAGCTCCACGAAGGGATCCTTCGCCAGCACCTTCTGGCGCAGGTACTCCGGCAGGAAGCGCCCCGCGTCGTCGCGCGAAAGGCCGAAGGCGGTCTGCGTGAGGTCGTTCGTGCCGAAGGAGAAGAAGTCGGCGTGTTCGGCGATGGCCCCCGCCGTGACGCAGGCGCGGGGCAGCTCGATCATGGTGCCGACGTCGATGGACGGCGCCGCGCCGCGCCCGCCGGCCACGTCCGCCACCACGCCCTCGACGCGCTCGCGCAGGCGCGCCAGCTCGGCGGCGGTCCCCACCAGCGGGATCATGATCTCCGGGCGCGCGTCCACGCCCTCCGCGCGCAGGGCGCGGGCGGCCTCGGCGATGGCGCGCGCCTGCGCCTCGTAGATTTCGGGGTAGGTGACGGCGAGGCGCACGCCGCGGTGGCCGAGCATGGGGTTGAATTCGCGCAGCGCCTCCACGCGCTGGGCCACGCGATCGGCGTCCACGGCCATGGCCGCGGCCACGCGCTCGATCTCCGCGCGCTCCCGCGGCAGGAACTCGTGCAGGGGCGGGTCGAGCAGGCGGATGGTGACGGGAAAGCCCGCCATGGCGCGCAGGATGCCCTCGAAGTCGCGCCGCTGCATGGGCAGGATCTGGGCGAGGGCGTCGCGGCGGCCGCGCTCGTCCCCGGCCAGGATCATGCGGCGCACGGCGAGGATGCGGTCCTCGCCGAAGAACATGTGCTCCGTGCGGCAGAGGCCGATGCCCTCGGCCCCGAACTCGCGCGCGCGGCGGGCGTCCTCGGGCGTGTCGGCGTTGGCGCGCACGCCCAGGCGGCGGGCCGCGTCGGCCCAGCCCATGAGGCGCTCCAGCTCCCGCGGCAGCTCCGGATCGGCCAGCGGCACGGCCCCCAGCATGACCGCGCCCGTGGTCCCGTTCAGGGAGATGACGTCGTCGCGGCCCACGGTGACGGCGCGCCCCTCCGTCTCCACGCGCACGGTTCCGGCGGCGTAGTCGACGTCGAGGGCGCCGCAGCCGGCCACGCAGCACTTGCCCCAGCCGCGCGCCACCACGGCGGCGTGCGAGGTCATGCCCCCGCGCGCGGTGAGGATGCCGCGCGCGGCCAGCATGCCCTCAATGTCCTCGGGGCTCGTCTCCACGCGCACGAGGATGACGTCCTCGCCCGCCGCCGCGCGTTCGGCGGCCTCGGCGGCGGAGAAGGCCGCGCGCCCCACGGCGGCCCCCGGCGAGGCGGGCAACCCCCGCGCGATCACGTCCGCGGGCGCGCTCTCGTCGAACACGGGGTGCAGCAGCTCCGCGATCTGCTCCGGCTCCTGGCGGCGGAGCGCCTCCTCGCGGTCGATCAGCCCCTGCTCCACGAGGTCCGCGGCCACCTTCACCATGGCCGGGCCCGTGCGCTTGCCGTTGCGCGTCTGCAGCACCCAGAGCTTGCCCCGCTGCACGGTGAACTCGATGTCCTGCATGTCGCGGAAGTGGGTCTCCAGCCGCTCCGCCGCGGCCAGCAGGTCGGCGCAGGCGGCGGGCTGCGTCTCCTCCATCGAGGGCGGGCCGCCGGGGGCGCGTTCGGCGGCGCGGATGGGTTGCGGAGTGCGCACGCCCGCCACCACGTCCTCGCCCTGCGCGTTGATCAGGTATTCGCCGAAGAGGCCGCGCGCGCCGTTCTTGGGGTTGCGCGTGAAGGCCACGCCCGTGGCGCAGTCCTCGCCGAGGTTGCCGAAGACCATGGCCTGTACGTTGACGGCGGTGCCCCAGTCGCCCGGGTAGCCGTGCAGGTCGCGGTAGACGACGGCGCGCGGGCTCTCCCACGACTCGAACACGGCCCCGATGGCGGCCCGCAGCTGCTCCCACGGGTCGTCGGGGAAGGCCGCGCCCGTGCGCGCCAGCGCCTCGGCCTTGTACTTGGCCACCAGTTCGCGCAGGGCGGCGGCGGGCAGGTCCGTGTCCTCCGCCGCGCCGTGCGCCTCCTTCGCGCGCTCCAGCATGGCCTCGAAGGGGTCCGCGTCGAGGTCCGATGCGCGCTTCAGGCCCAGCACCACGTCGCCGTACATGGCCACGAAGCGGCGGTAGGAGTCCCATGCGAAGCGCTCGTCGCCGGCGGCGCGGGCCAGCCCCTCCGCCGTGGCGTCGTTCAACCCCAGGTTGAGCACGGTGTCCATCATGCCGGGCATGGAGACGCGCGCGCCCGAGCGCACGGAGACGAGCAGCGGGTTGGCGGCGTCGCCGAAGCGCGCCCCCGTGATCGCCTCGAGGTGGGCCACGCCCGCGCGCACCTGCTCCTCCAGCCCATCGGGCCAGACGCGCCCGGCGGCGTAGTAGGCGCCGCAGACCTCGGTGGTGATGGTGAAGCCGGGCGGCACGGGGATGCCCAGGCGGCTCATCTCGGAGAGGCCCGCGCCCTTGCCGCCCAGCAGCTCGCGCATGTCCGCGCCGCCCTCGGCGCGCCCGTCGCCGAACAGGTAGACGAGCTTCGGCGGAAGCGTCCCGGCGGCGTGCGGGCTGGCGGCGGCGGTGCTGGTCATGCGGTTCCCTCCCTGCGGGGCGAGCGTAGCCCGGCGGCGCGCCCCAGGCCAGCGGCGGCGCGCGGCGGCGGCGCGATCTTCACGCGCGCGGCGGCGCTACTCCACCGTCACCGTCTTGGCCAGGTTGCGCGGCTGGTCGATGTCGCGCCCGCGCAGCCGCGCCGTGGCGTAGGCCAGCGCCTGCAGGGGCACGATGGCGGCCAGCGGCTCCAGCAGGGCGGGCGTGCGCGGCATGGCGAGGGCGGCGTCGGCCAGCGCCGTCAGCTCCTCGTCGCCCTCCGTGACGACGGCCAGCACCTCGCCCCCGCGCGCGCGAATCTGCTCGATGTTGGAGACGATCTTGGCGCGCAGGGCGTGCTCCCCGGCCAGCGCCACCGTGGGGAACTCGCGGTCGATGAGGGCGATGGGGCCGTGCTTCATCTCGCCCGCGGCGTAGCCCTCCGCGTGCACGTAGGAGAGCTCCTTCATCTTGAGCGCGCCCTCCAGCGCGATGGGCAGGGCGGGGCCGCGTCCGAGGAAGAGCATGTGGCGCGTCTCGCGGAAGCGCTCCGCCGCCGCCTCGGCCTCGCCGAAGGCGTCCAGCTGGCGGCCCACGGCGTCGGGGATGGCGGCGAGGTCGCGCACGTGCCGCGCGAGCGCCTCGTCGTCCACGCGCCCGCGCAGGCGCCCCGCCTCGAGGGCGAGGGCGAAGAGGGCCGCGATGGAGGTGGTGAAGGTCTTGGAGCTGGCCACGCCGCGCTCCAGCCCCGCGTGCGTGAGCACCGCGCCCTCGGCCACGCGCGTGGTCTGGCTGCCGGGCGTGTTGCAGATGGTGATCTGGGGCGCGCCACGCTCGCGCGCCACGCTCATCGCCTCCAGCACGTCCACCGTCTCGCCCGACTGGCTCACGGAGACGACGAGCGTTTCGGGGCCGAGCACGGCCTCGCGGTAGCGGAACTCGCTGGCGTTGTCGATGTCGGCGGGCAGCCCCGCGAGCTGCTCGAAGTACCAGCGCCCCACCATGGCCGCGTGCAGGCTCGTGCCCATGCCCACCAGCAGCACGCGCTCGATGCGCTCCAGCCAGGGCCGCGCCGCGCCCAGGTCGTCCAGGTGCAGGGCCGCGGGCTCCACCCGCGTGAGGCCGCGGATGGTGTCGGAGAGCGCCCGCGGCTGCTCCATGATCTCCTTCAGCATGAAGGTCTCGTGGGGGCCGCGCAGGGCGCTGGCGGGGTCGAGCGCGACGGTGCGCGCGGGCGCCTCCGCAGGCGCGCCGTCGAGGTCCGCGCAGGAGACCCCTTCGGCGGTCACGCGCACCACCTGGCGGTCGGCGAGGAAGGCCACGCGGCGCGTGTGCGGCAGCAGCGCGGCGAGGTCGCTGGCGAGCAGCATCTCGCCCTCGCCGTAGCCCACCACGACGCCGCCCGCGTTGCCCAGGCGCGCGCCCACGACCACGCCCGGCTCGCGCGCGGAGAGGGCCACGATGGCCTGCGACCCCGTCAGGCGGGCGCAGGCCGCGCGCAGGGCCGCGAGCAGGTCGCGCCCCGCCGCCAGCCCGTCCTCGATGAGGTGCGCGATCGTCTCCGTGTCCGTCTCGCTGGCGAAGGCGTGGCCGCGCGCCGACAGCTCCGCGCGCAGGGCCGCGTAGTTCTCCACGATGCCGTTGTGCACGACGGCCACGCCGCCGTCGCAGCTCGTGTGGGGATGGGCGTTGGCGTCGCTGGGCGCGCCGTGCGTGGCCCAGCGCGTGTGGCCGATGCCGGTGCGCGCGGCGGACGGGGGCCGCTCGCGCAGGGCCGCCTCCAGCTCGGCCAGCTTGCCGCGGCGGCGGGCCACGGCGGGAGCCTCGCCGGCGTCCCCCTGCAGGGCCACGCCAGCCGAGTCGTAGCCGCGGTACTCGAGGTCGCGCAACCCGGCGATGAGGATGGGCGCGGCCTCGCGCGGCCCGGTGTAGGCGATGATTCCGCACATGGCGTCTCCCCCGTGCGACGGAGGCGCGCCCGTCCGCGCGCTCCGGGGCGGCGCTTCCGCCGCCCGGTGGGGAAGGAGGGGGATGCGAATCCCCTCGCACGCGGCTGGCCCTTTGTCGGTCCGGTCGCCCGCACCGCGTTGTCTCCAGCCTGACGACCGTGCCGCCGGGAGGCCACCCGCCGAATGGTTCGATGCTGCCTCCGCCTCGTCGTCCGCGCCGCGCGCGGACCTGGCGCCGTCGGGTTCCCACCGCTGGTCGTGCCTCAGTGGCCGCCTTCACCTCCCGCGCGAATCCGCGCTCTCAAGGTTCGCGCATCCGTGCGTACGGTCAACCGTTCGGCCCCGGCGCGCCCGTCTCCGCGCGCAAACGCTTGAGGCGCTCCACGTTCTCGGCGTCGGGGCCGTTGCCCTCGAGGCCGGGCACCTCCAGCAGCAGGGGCTGATCGCGGAAGGCGGGATGGGCGAGGATGGTGCGGAAGCCGTCCAGCCCGATGTGCCCGTCGCCGATGTTCTCGTGCCGGTCGCGCACGCCGCCCAGCGCCACCTTGCTGTCGTTGGCGTGCACGGCGCGCAGGCGCTCGAGGCCGATCTCGCGCGCGAACTCGGCCATGGCCAGCTCGCAGCCCTCGCGCGTGGCGATGTCGTAGCCCATGGCGAAGGCGTGGCAGGTGTCGAGGCAGACGCCGAGGCGGGGGTGGTCGCCGCAGCCGCGCAGGATCTCCCCGATCTCGCCGAAGGCCGCGCCGATGCCGTTCCCCTGCCCGGCGTTGTTCTCGATGAGCAGCATGGCGTCGTTCTCCGCCGCCGCCAGCGCGCCCAGCACGGCCTCGCACACCTGCCCGCGCACGGCCTCGAAGCCAGCGCCCTTGTGGCTGCCCGCGTGGAAGATGGCGCCGTCCGCGCCCAGCTCGCCCGCCCCGCGCAGGCAGCGCGCGAGCGAGTCCGTCGAGCGCTCCAGCAGCGCGCGGTCCGGCGTGCCCAGGTTGATCAGGTAGACGGCGTGGAGGAAGACGGGCAGGCCCGCGCGTTCGCGTGCGGCGCGGAAGTTCGCCGCTTCCTCCTCGCCGATGGTGGGCGCGCGCCACTGCTGCGGCGCGGAGATGAACAGCTGGATGGCCTCCGCGCCGATGGCCTCCGCCCGCGCGAAGACGCGCGACGGCCCGCCCGCCGAGGAAACGTGCGCGCCCACCCGCATGGCCCAAGTCTACCCGCCCCGCGCCGTGTACGATGGAAGCATGGACAACACCATCGAACTGACGGTGGACGGCATGACCTGCGACCACTGCGTGCGCGCCGTGACCGAGGCCATCACCGGCGTGGCTGGCGTGAGCGGCGCGCGCGTCGACCTGGACGCGGGCGTGGCCACCGTGGAGGGCGAGGCCGTGGACGTGGACGCGCTCATCGCCGCCATCGCCGGGGAGGGCTACGAGGCCGCGCCGCGCGCGCCCGCGTGAGCGCCCCCGCCGACGCCGTCACCCTGCGCATCCGCGGGATGACCTGCGCGTCCTGCGTGCGGCGCGTGGAGCGCGCCCTCGCGCGCGTGGACGGCGTGGAGGCGGCGAGCGTCAACTTCGCCTCCGCCACCGCGCGCGTCTCCCTCGGCGGCGCGCTGCCCGCCGAGCGCCTCGTGGCCGCCGTCGAGCGCGCGGGCTACGGCGCGGCGCGCATTGAGTCCGCCGCCGACGCGGACGGCGGCTCGCGCGCGTCCCGCGTGCGCCTCGCCGTCGGCGGGACGCTGGCCGTGCCCGTGATTGTGGCGAGCATGGCGATGGACATCGCCGACCTGCCCCTGCTCGGCGACGCCCGCGCCACGGGCTGGCTCCTGCTGGGCATGGCGGCGGTCGTGCAGACGCTGCTCGGCTGGCCCTTCGCGCGCGCGGCCCTGCCCGCCCTGCGCGCGCTCGCCCCGAACATGGACGTGCTCGTGGTGCTGGGCACGACCGCGGCCTTCGCCTTCAGCGCCTGGGTGGTGCTGTTCGACCGCGCGGAGTCGATGTTCTTCGACGTGAGCGCCGCCGTGCTCCTCTTCGTGAGCGCGGGCCGCTTCTTCGAGGAGCGCGCCCGCGCCCACGCCGGGGGAGCCGTGCGCGCCCTCCTCGGCCTCGCCGCCAAGTCCGCCCGCGTGCTGCGCGACGGGCGCGAGGAGGACGTGCCCATCGCGGAGGTCGCCGTGGGGGACGTGTTCCGCGTGCGCCCGGGCGAGCGCGTGGCCGTCGATGGCGTCGTGCGCGCGGGACGCGGGACGCTCGACGAGTCCCTGCTCACGGGCGAGGCCATGCCCGTCGAGCGCGGCCCCGGCGACGCCGTGGCGGGCGGCGCGCTCAACCAGCACGGCGCGCTGGAGGTGGAGGCCACCGCCACCGGCGCGGACTCCGCCATCCAGCGCATCGCCGCGCTCGTGGCCGAGGCGCAGGGATCGCGCGCCCGCGTCGAGCGCGCCGTGGACGCCGTGTCGGCGGTGTTCGTGCCCGTCGTGCTCGCGCTCGCGCTCGCGGCCTTCCTCGCCTGGGGGCTGGCGGGCGGCGATTTCACGCGGGCCATGACGCACGCCGTGGCCGTGCTCGTCATCGCCTGCCCCTGCGCCCTCGGCCTGGCCACGCCCGCCGCCATCGTGGCCGGCACGGGCATGGGCGCCGAACGCGGCATCCTCATCCGCAACGCCGAGGCGCTGGAGACGGCGGCGCGCATCGACGCCATCGCCTTCGACAAGACGGGCACGCTCACCGAGGGCCGCCCCGCGCTGGTCGAAATCGCGCCCGCCGCGGGCTTCGGCGAGGCCGACGCGCTCGCCCTCGCCGCCGCCGCCGAGGCGCTCAGCGAGCACCCCCTCGCCGCCGCCGTCGCGGATGCCGCCGCCACGCGCGGCCTCGCCCTGCCCCCCGCGGGCGACTTCACGGCCCTGCCCGGCATGGGGCTGACCGCCGCCGCGGACGGGCGCGCCGTGCTCATCGGCTCGCCGGAGCTGCTGGCCGAACGCGGCGTCGCCATCGGCGCAGAGGCGCGCGCCACGCTCGCGCGGCTGGAGGCGGACGGCCGCACGACGGCCCTGCTGGCGGTCGATGGCGCGCACGCGGCCACGCTCGCCTTCGCCGACCCCGTGAAGGCGAACGCGGCCCGCTCGCTGGCGGCGCTGCGGACCATCGGCGTGCGCCCCGTCATGGCCAGCGGCGACAACGAACGCGCCGCCCGCGCCGCCGCCGACGCGCTCGGCATCGACGAGGCGCACGCCCCCCTGCGGCCCGAGGCCAAGCTGGCGCTCGTGCGCGACCTGCAGGGGCGCGGCCTGCGCGTGGCCGTGGCGGGCGACGGCGTGAACGACGCCGCCGCGCTCGCCGCCGCCGACCTCGGCATGGCCATGAGCACGGGCGCGGACGCCGCCATCGAGGCCGCCGACGTGACCATCCTGCACGGCGACGTGGCCAAGATCGCGGAGACCGTGCTGCTCAGCCGCGCCACCCTGCGCACCATCCGCTGGAACCTCGCCTGGGCCTTCGGCTACAACGTCCTCGCCATTCCCGTGGCCATGGCCGGGCTGCTCAACCCCATCCTCGCGGGCGCGGCCATGGCCCTCAGCTCCGTGAGCGTGATGGCCAACAGCCTGCGCCTGCGCGGACGCCATCGCGCCATCGCGGAGGCCGCGGGCGGCGCCTGGCACGGCCCGCGCGAGCGCTTCGTGGCCGCCAACCGCGGCCCCCTGCTGGCGCTCGCCTCCGTCGCCCTCACGCTGCTCCTCCCCTTCCTCATCTTCACCGCCATCGCGCGCTAGCCCGCGCGTGCTATTCTGGCCGTCGCCCGAGGAGTCGCAGCCGTGCCGAATTTTCCCAACCGCACGCTCGCCATCATGGACAACCTGCGGTTCCTGCTCTCGCTGGAGAACGCCTGTATCGACCTCATTGCCATCGATCCCCCGTTCGGCAAGATGGAGACCTTCCGCAGCGATCCCAAGCCGCCCATCACCGAGGACGAGCTGCGCGAGGAGATCGGTCTGTTCATGGCCCACACGGGCAGGGGCGAGGACGAGTTCCCGGAGTACGGCCTGTACACGCAGGTCGGCGATCTGTGGGAGTGGAACAGGGACATCAGCCAGAAGGGGAGCCACGCGGCCTTCTACCGCGAGATCGCGAACGCGCAAGACGGGAGTCTGCCGAAGCGCATCCACTCCGTGATCGAGGCCGTGATCGCCACGGCTGGCCACGGCATGGCGGCGTACATCTGCTTCATGGCGCAGCGGCTGGTGGAATGCCACCGCGTGCTGAAGGACACGGGCAGCATCTACGTCCACTGCGACGATAAGGCCAACTCGCACCTGCGGATGCTTCTGGACGCGATCTTCGGCGCGGAGAACTTCCGCAATGAAATCGTGTGGCACTACGGCAAGTGGAGTAACACGGCAGGCCATTTTCAGCGCAACCACGATGTGCTCCTGTTCTACTCCAGGACGGACGACTACGTTTTTAACAGGATATATGGTCTTTCCCAGGACAAGCGCCGAAAGATTGAAAAGGGATACCAGGTCAACAAGCCGGGCGGTGTGCGGCAGTTGATTATCTACGATCGGGAAAAGGCGGCTGCGGTGATCGCGGGCGGCGACTACGACAGAATCGTGGACCGGAGCGATGATGAACAGGGAACGCCGCTCCACGATACGTGGAACGACATCAATATCATCAACAGCCAGGCCCGCGAGCGTACGGGCTACTCGACGCAAAAGCCGTTGAAGCTCTACGAGCGCATCATCGCCGCGTCCTCGAACGAAGGCGACGTCGTGCTCGATGTCTTCGCGGGCTGCGCCACGACCGCCGTCGCCGCCGAGAACCTCGGACGCCAGTGGATCGCCTGCGACTGGTCGTACCGCTCGCTCACGATGATCAAGCGGCGCTTCTACCAGAACGAGGGCCTGCGCTGTCTGCTCGATGGCGATACCGCGTCCACGACCTCGGCCACCGCCGCCGCGTTCGGCAATCCCCGTCTCAACTGGGACGAGGAGCTGGATGTCAGGCCGTGGCGGGTGATCGGCCCGAACGACGTGGCGCCGCGCGAGCAGGCGCTGCCCGGCCCCGAGGTGTCCGAAAGGCAGCGGTACGATCCGCGCTGGAACGGCAACATCCCGAAGGACGAATGCAAGGCGATGCTGCTGGATCGGTTCGGCTTCGTGTGCTGGGGCTGTAACTGGGAACCGAAGCTCCCCAACGGCGCGCCCGACCCCGACATGCTCGAAGTCGAGCACCTGTTCGCGAAGAAGCCCGCCGACGGCGAGGAGGGCGGGGACGACAACCTCTACAACCTCGGCATCGCCTGCCGGAAGTGCAACGGCGTGAAGGGCAACCGCCTGACGATGACGCAGCTGCGGGACGACCGCGCGCTACAAGGGCTGGTGTGGCCGGGCGAGGACAAGCGCCCGCACCTGGAGCGCGCGCGGATGTGGGCAATCGGCGAGTGGGGCCAGCGGCATCGGCGGGGGTAGCCGCCCCCTGCCGCGTTCCGCCCGCGCGCGCTAGACTGGCCCCCGTGAAGCGGACTCCGTCGCCCTCACGCTGCTCGTCCCCTTCCTCAGCTTCACCGCCATCGCGCGCTAGCCCGCGCCCCTACACATCGCCATTTTCGCGCCATTTTGGCGGATCCGTGCTTGCATCCTGTCCGGGAATCTGGTTCAATCTCCCCATGGCTTGGCAGATCTACACCGGACGCGGCTCGAAAGGGGAGTTCTCCTTCCCCGTCGTGACCGTTCACCGTTCGGGCACTGTTGTCCTCAGCGATCGTGCGTACGATGCGCTTGGCCAGCCCCGTAGCCTCGACATCCTGTACGATGAAGAGCAGCCGATGAAGATGGGCATCCGCGGCAATCCCGAGGGCGCGTACACCCTGCGTCAGGTCTCCAACGGGAAGGGCTGGCTCATCTCCGCCTCGTCGTTTCTGCGTTTCATCGATCACCAGCCGACGGAGACGCAGCGTTTCCGCCCGCCCCCCGTGACCGAGGGCGTGCTGGAAATCGACCTCAACGCTCCGATGCCGAAGTCCCCCCGCTCGACGAAGCGGAAGAAAGAGGAGGCTGCCAGCGAGTAACGAATGACGTACAGCGAGGGGGCGGCGTTGCTGCGCCGCCCCCTCAACGCAGACGGGCTCCGAGAGGGTCAAGACTCCGATAGCCGGGACTGCGCGCGCGGGAGCATAAGGACTCTCCCGCCCGTGGGGAACCGGCCAAAGTGAAAGGTTGGTCCCATGGGCACGAAATCGAAGCCGAGGCCGGGCGCGCAGACTCCGCGCGTGCCGAGCGAGCCTTTCGCCAGCGCTCAGGACACGGGGCGGGAGCACCCGCCCTGCCCGGACGAGTTCAGTGCGCCGCTGGCGGAGTACGTCGCGGATACGGCTGTTGATGGCGTCGCCGTCACGGTTCGCGAAAACGGGGCTGGCGATCTGGTCGTCGCGAACGCCGACGGGGACATCGGGCGGCTCACGGGCGTGGGGGCGCGCAAGCGTCGCTGCCTGCTCGCTGAGCCCTATGTGGGTGTGGTTGTGAAGGAGGATGGGGATGGACCGCGTGTCCAACTCGAACGGGTCGCCCATCACTGAGACGCGACAGGGCGCGTTCCCGAGCGGGCTGTGCGGCGTGTGCCCGCTGGCCGCCAACTGTGACGTCCTTGGCACGGAGCACCAGTGCGGGACGATTCCCCGGCTGCCGGGCGACATCCAGCCCGGCACGCCCCTCGGTTGGGAGTGGATCGCTCACGACGGAGGGCTGGACCTTCGGTTGGTTGGCCACTTCGAGTCGCCGGTCATCCCGCGGGCCATTCCCCGTATCTGCCCTCAGGAAGCCGCGGGGATCGCGACGCAGGGCGTGCCGTATGTGGCGGTTGGCCTGCAAGGAGTGCTGCGCGCCAACGGGACGCGCGTCCGTTCCCGCCAGAAAATCGTCGAGGCAGGCAAGCTCGACCCATCCGTTCCCGTCGTACTCGTGATGGCAGGGAAGGATGCGACTATGTCGTTGCTGGGCAACGCACGGTCCGAACTCATCGCGTCCATTGCGGAGGCGGGCTACGACTTGGTGCTCGCCCCGCATTTCTCCGTCTGGAATGGCCACTCGCCGTTCCATAACCGAACCCAGATTGTCAACTGTGATCGGTTCGCAAGCGACCTTGCCGCCGCCGACATTCCCACGATCCCGGTGGCAGCGTGGTATCGCGAAGTGGACATGCGTGATCTTGCCAAGGCAGTGAACGACAACCCTACCATCCGCGTGATGTGGATCGACTGGCAGACCATCCCCGGCGGACAGAGCATGGAACCCGCCCTGCGCGAGTTCGATCGGTTCGCGGCGATGGTGCCCGGCGTGCGTTTCATCATTAATGGCGTTGGAAGGACAAGGCGTGAGTCTCTGTGGGAACGCGACTCCGTCCTTGCCGTCATCAGCTCGCGCGAATTCGTCAGCAACGTCTGCGGGAACTGTGGGCCCGAGGCTGGTGAGCGCGCGCGCGAGGCCATCCTTGAATTCATCGCCGAACCCCAGCTGGCGGCGGCGCGTTCCCTCCGCCCGCGCTAGACTGACCCCGTGAAGCGGGTGCCCAGCCGGTCCGTGCGCGCGGGCTCCGTCGCCATCGGCGGCGGCGCGCCCGTCGTCGTCCAGTCCATGGCCGCCACGCGCACGCGGGACGTCGACGCCACCATCGCCCAGGTGCGCATGATCCACGAGGCCGGCGCCGGGCTCGTGCGCGTGGCCGTGGACAGCCGCGCCGACGTCGAGTGCCTGGCCCGCGTGCGCGAGGCCGTGCCCGAGGCCAACTTCGTCGTCGACCTGCAGGAGAGCTACCGCCTCGTCACGCAGGTCGCGCCGCACGTGGACAAGGTGCGCTACAACCCGGGCCACCTCTACCACCACGAGAAGGACAAGCCCGTGGCGGACAAGGTGGCCTTCATCGCCGAGACCGCGGAGCGCCACGACTGCGCCATCCGCGTCGGCGTCAACTGCGGCTCCGTCGATCCGGAGATGGACGCGCGGCACGCGGGCGCCGACGAGCCCGGCCTCGAGGGCGTCACGGCCATGGTCGAAAGCGCGCTCGACCACTGCCGCATGCTCGACGCCATCGGCTTCACGCGCTACGTCGTCTCGCTCAAGGACAGCGACCCGCGCAAGGTGATCGCGGGCAACCTGCGCTTCGCCGAGGCCCGCCCCGACGTGCCCCTCCACCTCGGCGTGACGGAGGCGGGCATGCCGCCGGAGGGCGTCATCAAGACGCGCATCGCCTTCGAGCAGCTGCTCAGCCGCGGCGTGGGCGACACCATCCGCGTCTCGCTCACGCTGCCCTTCGCGGAGAAGTGGCGCGAGGTGGAGGCGGGCCGCGCCATCCTCGACGACATCGAGGCGGGGCGCTTCCGCTCCGTGCCGGAGTTCCTCGACGGCGGCCTCAACATCATCAGCTGCCCCAGCTGCAGCCGCGTGGAGAACGAGGCCTTCATCGACCTCGCGCACGACGTGAAGGCGATGACGGCCTACGCGAAGGAATATGACATAACGATAGCGGTGATGGGCTGCCGCGTGAACGGTCCGGGCGAGACGGACGACGCGGACCTGGGCCTGTGGTGCGCGCCCACGTTCGTGAACCTGAAGCGCGGCGAGGAGGAGCTGGGGGCGTACCCGTACGACGAGGTACTGGGGCGCCTGAAGGCGGAGCTGGACGCGCTCATCGCGTCGCGCGCGGGGGGCACTTCCTGAAGCCAGCAGCGGGCTTCCGTCGCGGCTGTGCACTCGGCAGGTACAGGAGATCAACCTCGCCAGGCTTGGGCGCATGATCGCCGTACAGGGCTGTCTGGGTCTTGCCGGGATACGGAGCCGCTTTGCTGTAGCTCTGATGATGGGGCAGCAGGTCGGCCATCACGTGGCGAACTGCATCCTTTGTTCTGGCACGGGCATCAGTCCTGATATACCACACGGAGTCCGGGGCAGAGCGGGCGCGTGTGGAGCGGAGGGTTTGGTGCAACATGGCGGTGTACTTCCGAACGTCGCAGAACTTTTGCTCCCCGCCCCAGTCCGGGAGTTCCAGACCTTGCCCCAAGGCCCATAGCCTCAACCAGCTGTCAGCTCGATAGTTGGTGATGCCGGAGTAGGGCGGCGAGGTGAGAATCAGGTTCGCCTTCTTTCCCTTGGGGAGTGTGAGCGCCGAATCGCCCAGCAGGATGGCGGCGTGGCCAGCATGTCGCGGCAGTCCTTTGGCATAGCGCCACATGACTCGCTTGCTGAGGAAGTCGACAGGAGCGATGTCCGGCGGAGTGCTGAGTCCGCGGGCCCGCCACCAACGGATGGCGTAGTCGGGCGAAAGTGCCCGCGACGCGCGCATTTGGTTCGAGAGACCTTGCCCAATCTTGGCATGAAGATAATGGAGCAGAAACGCAGCAACCGTGCGGTCGCGATTGTCGTCGCGCCAGTGGAGATCCCGCCGTGCTGCGTTGATGAATCCCAGCGGGCGCGGAGCAAAGGCATACGCCTGGAACTCATTGGCCGGTTTGCGATCCTCAGGGCGGACGGCAGACTCAATTTCACGCATTCGCTGGATGACCGCGCAGGGATCAGGGTGAGGATCCGCTTTCGTAGCGGCGTAGACCCAAGCGACGGGGTTGACATCACAACCAACGGCATGACGTCCCGCAATCATCGCAACGTACGGCGCAGTACCACGGCCACAGAACGGATCCAGGACGCCATCGCCCGGCTGACTGAACTCCTGCACGACCTGTTGTGCAAATTTGATCGGGAACATCGCGTAGTAGGGGCCGAGGCGTGCCCAGCGGCCCTCGGCGGTACCGAACCCATCCAAGTCCGGAACTTCCATCAGTCTTCCCTGAACAGCTCTTCGAGGAGGCGCGTTCCCATCCGCAGCGGAATGGCAGCATGTGCGTGAGCTCGCACGAGAGGAGCAAAGCCGTCCTCGTAGAGGTAGGTGGAGAGTTCGTCCATCAAGTCCAGCGCTTCACCGAGTCTCGGATAGGCATCGTCGTCGATATGGGTGAGGTCCGCCCCCGCGGGGTTCACAATGGGCGTCATCACCACAGAGTGCTGTCCCGCCTGATTCTTGTACATCACCTTCCGGCCGTAGTATGTCGCATCGCCCCAAGGCGTCGCTCCCGGCGGACGGAGCACGATGTGCCGGTGGATGTAGTCAAGGTCAGGGGCCAGTGCGGTACCTGCCGCCAAGCGCTGGCCGGGGCCTTCCTGCTCGCTCCAGTCCAATGCTTTCAGATGCTCCAGGAATTGCCCGGACTTCTCCACCCCAAACAGAAGTATCCCCGGACCGCCTTCCGTAAGGCACTTGTCGTGCAGTCGGGCGATTTCATCCTCAACATAGGTCTTCAACCAGGCTGGCATTCCGAAGATTGCCAGCGGACCATCCATGATGAAGGCCGTCGTCCGGAACACACTCCATCGTTTCATACGCTCGAAGTACCGCAAGATATTAACCAACGCAAGGTGTTCCACCACTTCACGGACGGCAGTGTATGCCTGTTCCGACGATCCATGTTCTTCAAAGCGCTCATGGATCCGGAGGCGATCCGTTTCAAAAATGACTTCCTTCCGATCGCAAGGACATTGCGTGCTTCCAGCTCCTATGTCGATTTCAGTATCGCAGTCTTCAATAGGGCAACGGTAGCGAGTGTCATGCCGCGCAGTTGTGATCGAAGTTAGGGTTTCCATGAGAGTCTCGTGATCGTCATCGAGTCGGCGGAGATTAAGGAGGTCGTAGATCTGCGAACGAAAGAACCGTTGCGCCGAATCATTCTCGACTTCGTTACGCACCACATTGCGGCCCGGGAGAACTTGGTCAAACGTCCTGCACTGCTCCAGTTCACGGATAGCACTCGGCCGAGGGATCGTCACGGACGGCAGGTTCCTCAAGTCCTCAAGGTTGACCACAATCACAGCAAGCTGCAGCAGCGCGGCCTCGGCACCGGGGTACCCGTTGCGGATTTGGGCCGAGACCGTCGAGCCATCAATGGCGACCAGTCGCCGGAGATGGCCCGCGCCCCGAGGAGGCTCGATGCGCTGCGGGAGCGGATGCGCCTGCTCGGTAGCGCTATACTGGATCACGCCCTTGAACGCGGCCACGCTCGGGCTCTCGACGAGCCGCCACAGAGAGTCACCACGGGCAAACTCATCACGGTAGGGCATCAGGCCTCCGGAGTGCAGCGAACAAGGCGATCTGGACCGGGACGGTGTACGGGCTGGACATCATCCGAACCCGGAGGAACCCCGGTTCCTTCACCTGACGGATGCTCGCGGTAAAGTCCTCGAAGTCATTGTACTGGTCAAGCACCCGGGTCTCCGCCGTGCTGTTGAGATGCGCGATGAACCAGTTCTCGGTGTTCTGAAGGATGTTGGTCTGGACAGAGGAAGGTTCCTGCGTCGAGTAGATGAGGCCGATGTTGAACTTGGCTCCTTCCTTCGCCGTACGCGCCCAGATGTTGCGAGTGTCCTGCTCGTTCCCTTTCGGCAGGAGCGTATGCGCCTCCTCAACATAAACGAGCACAGGAGGCGGCGGCTGGAGCATTCCATCCGATCCTGTCGGAGGGTTGATGAAAAATTGCTGCTGTCGTTTGAAAATAGCCCGCATGATTCGCTCAGCCGACTGCTCATTCATGACAGGATCGCCCAAAGCTTGATCAAGGATCACCAAGCATCCTTCTTTCAAGTCATCCAAAATCGCAGCCGTATACTCTCGGGACTGATCAGGATCATGCCATTGGCGACATTCCTGAATTGCACGAAGCCCTCGGCTCGCTTCGAAAATACTCAGAAGACCGCGAAGACGATCATCATCCCATTTCCTACCCTGACGTTTCTTTTGATAGGAGTCGTTGAACGAATTAAAGCTGGAATCCTTTGTCCAAGACTGGAGAGACTTGCAGAAAGCGCTAGCGATATCCCAAGAAGGAAAATATCCTTTCTCCACGTGCTCCACAAAATTGATGATTCCCGAGAATTCTTTCATAGCCTCAACCACTTCTTTCCCGAATAGTCCTCCAACATCGATTCTACCGTTAGGTGGATCAAAGCCAGCTTCTGCCAAAATCGCGCGGTACACAAAAAGGGCACGCCTGTACCGTATCCACTGTCCCTGATCGTTGATAGTTCTTGTCTGTGCTTCCATATCTACCATTCGGAAAGCTGCGATATACCCTGCCTCTTCTTCTTCCAAGCGGCCATCAATGATCTGCTTCCCGGTATAGAGAGTTTGCAGTCGATCATCAATATCTTCATCCTTACTGGGATGACTGGAAGGAACATCTTCCCCGAAGAAGTTCAGGCGCATAATACGACGATCAGGATCGTTGGGGTGCGCCGTGAGACCATACGTCACAACGTCTTCAATAACCTTATCGTCGAGGTGCTTGATGTTTTTGAGACAGCCTGCATCTTGGGGATTCTCGTTGGCATATTCTCCATTCGGGTCGATGATGAGCTGCGCCACACGAAGCGGGTCCGTCGGATCGAGGCGCATGTCGAACACGGCCTTGGCGATTGTCTTCGTGGTGTTGGACTTTCCTGTGCGGGTCATCCCGAACAAGGCGGTGCGCTGGGCAAGGATGTCGCGGGTTGTCATAGAAACGGGGACAGACTCAGGAATCTCCGGATTGCGGTTCGCCGCCGCATACCGGAGTTTGCCGATGGGAACCCTGCGCTGATCAGGGGCGCCCAGTGCGAAATTCGCGATACGCTCCAAGGCATCCCCGGCAGGCTTGTAGACTTTCATGCCCTGCCCGGCATAGAAGTTGTCGATGTCGCCGCCGAAGGCCAGCTTGCCGTCCGCCACGCTGAAGGTCCCGAGGATCTTGCAGCTCACGCCCGCGTAGCGCATCTGGTTCAGGGTGAACTGGTCGGTGTTACGCCCCTCGTCCCAGTTGTCGGGGGAATCCGAGGCGCGTTGACCGGCCAGCAACCGGGCCTGCTGCATTTCGATGTCGTTCGGCAGCACGCTGCTCTTCAGTGCGCGCAGCAGGAGCATGGACAACGGGTTCGCGAGAGCGCTGCCGGGCCTGAGCCGGGTCGCCAGCAGCAGGCAGCCGTGGGGAACCCCGCCCACCTGCTGCCGCAAGGCATCGTGGACGAGCACCTCGGCCGTGCCGAAGTCCATGCGGATCAGATCCCCGACCTGCCGGTCGTCATCAAGCAGACTGAGCAGCACGCGCGACGCCTCGGCGTGGTCGTCGTGAGCCACGACGCTGCCGAGGAACGGATCGCTGGTGCTGGTGTCGGTCATGGGCGAAGGGTAGCACATCCCTCGGATTCGCCCAGCCAAGATCCGGCCCGGCGGGAGGGGGAGTTGGTGGAGACGCGGGAGAATCGAACTCCCGGTCCAGCGAGGGTCTGCTCCGGATTGTCCTACAGGCTTTCCCGCCCCTGGGGTTCTCGTTCCGTCGCCCCGCGGGCGGGGACGAAGGCGATGGAACCAGCCGATGGGTCTTTGACGGGCGGTATCGGCGTCTGCCAGCCGCACCCCGACTCAGGTGGCGCCCCGCCGCGCCCCGTCGGGGGGAAGGCGGTCGGCGGGACGCTCACGGCCTAGGCCGCGAGAGCGAGTTCGCGATCGTCGGCGCTTACTCGGTGGCCGCCTTTTTACGAGGTTCGCGGCCAACCTCGGCCTGCTATCCGGTTACGTTCCCTCCTGTCGATACCTTTCGTCCCCACGGACGACGATGCGCCCATGGTAGCACGAACGCGCGCTGTGGGAAGGGGGCCCGGGCGTTCACACGGAGCGGCGCAGGGCGCGGGCCACCTGGCGGCCCTCCTCGCGCTCGCGCAGCTTGCGGCGCTTGTCGTAGCGCTTCACGCCGCGGGCCACGCCCAACTCCACCTTCGCGCGCCCGCCACGCAGGTGCAGGTCGAGCGGGACGAGCGTGAGGCCGCGCTCGTCCAGCGCCGCGCGGATGCGGCGCAGCTCCTTCTTGTGGAGCAGCAGCTTGCGGTCGCGGCGCGCCTCGTGGGGCGCGTAGCCGGCGTTCAGGTAGGGCGCGATGTAGGCGTCGAGCAGCCACGCCTCGCCGCCGCGCAGCCGCCCGTAGGCGCCCTGGATGTCCGCCTTGCCGAGGCGGATGGACTTGATCTCGGAGCCGGTGAGGGCCAGCCCGGCCTCGTAGCGGTCGAGGATCTCGTAGTCGCGACGGGCGCGGCGGTTGCGGGCGACGACCGCGACCGCGTCCGCGGAGGCCACGGCGGGGCTACTCCGCGTCCGCGTCGGCGTCGTCGGCGGGGCGCGCGGGCGGGGGCGGCGGCTCGACGCCGCGCAGGATGTCGATGGCCGCCAGCAGCTGCAGGTCGCCGTAGTCGATGTAGTCGTCGCCGCCGAGGGGGATGTCGTAGTCGGGCTCGACGCCGAGGCCCTCGATCTCCGCGCCGGAGGGACGCAGCCAGCGCCCAATCGTGACATAAACCGCGCCGCATCCGGCGGGTTCGCCGCAGCGCGAGAGTTCGTGCAGCTGGTTCACGGAGCCCTTGCCGAAGGAGCGCGTGCCCACGATGACGGCGCGCCCGTTGTCGGCGAGGGCGGCGCTGACCACCTCGGAGCCGCTGGCGCTGGCCTCGTCCTGCAGGACGACGAGGGGGATGCTCGTGGCCACGCCGCCCTCGCGCGCGCCGTAGGTGGTGGTTTCGCCGTCGGCGTCGATCTCGGTGAGGATGACGCCATCGTCGAGGAATTCGTCCGTGGCCTCCACGGTCTGGCGCAGCAGCCCGCCGGGGTTGCGGCGCACGTCCACGATGAGGCCGCGGTACTGGCCGTCCTCCACGTCCGCCAGCGCCTCGCGCAGCTCGTCCGGCGTGCGCGAATGGACCTGGGAGATGTGGACGTAGGCGATGTCCGTGACGAGGGCGCCGTCGCGGTCCACGAGGTCCGTGCCGCTTTCGCCCGGGAAGATCTCGAGGAGGGGGATGGTGTAGACGCTCTCGATGCGGATTTCGTCGCGCACGATGCGGATGTCCTCGACCTCGGGCTCGCCGCCCTCGGTGTGGCGCACGGTGAGCACGACCTCCGTGCCGCGCGGCCCGCGGATGCGCTGCACCGCCTGCGTGGCCGTCCAGCCCTCGGTCGATTCGCCGTCCACGGCGAGGATGATGTCGCCGCTGCGGATGCCCGCCGCCTCCGCCGGGGAGCCGCGGAAGGGCGCGCCGATCTGGATCACGCCCGTCTGGTCGCTCACCGTCGCGCCGATGCCCTGGTAGGTCGCCTCGAAGCCGTCGCCCAGCTGGAAATCGGCGGGGCTGATGTACTCCGTGTACGGGTCGTTGAGCGAGTCCAGCGCCCCGCGGATGGCGGCGTCGCGCAGGGAGCGCTCGTCCAGCAGCTCCTTGTCCACGAAGTTCTCCGCGAGGATGTCGTAGATCTCGTCGAGGATGGCCGCGCCCCCGGCCAGCTCGGAGCCCCCCGCCGCCGCCGGGCGCGACGGCCGCTCGTCGCCGCCGTTCCCGTCGTCGTCCTCCGAAGCGTCGGGAGCGGCCTCGGGCGTGGGCGTGCGCGCCGTGGCGGGCGCGACGGCGGGGGCGTCGTCCCCGGCGGCCAGCTCGCTCACGCCGTAGCCGAGGCCGAAGACGAGCAGCAGCGCCGCCAGCGTCAGCAGCGTGAAGGCGATCCCGCGGAAGAGACTCGAGCGGCCCGACGGCGCGGGCGCGGGGGCGGGCGTGGGCAGCATGTGGGCGCGCTCCGGTGTTCCAGTCTCCCCGCGAGTGTAGGCGCTCGACCGCGCCAGCGGCAACGCGGGCCGCGCGCGTCTTTACCCGTCCGCGGCCAGCGCGTCGGGCGCGAAGAAGCCCGCACCGCCCTCGCCGATCACATCGAGGGGCGCGCCCCGCGCCGGACGCCAGTGCAGCACGGCGTCGCGCGAGCCGTCCCCGAAGGCCGCCGCGGGCGCGTCCGTGAGCAGCCGTCCGCCCGCCAGGAAGGCGGAGCCGTCGGGCGCCCAGAGGCGGTGCGAGAGACCGTACTGGTCGAAGAAGCCGCTCAGCATGCGGTAGTCGGGCGAGGGCACGAAGGGCGGGCTCGCGCCCAGCAGCGCCCCCTCCGCCGTGCGCGCGTGCAGGGAGACCGCGGCGTCGCCCGTGCTGGAGGGCACCACGAAGGCGAGCGCGTCCCCGGCGGGGCTCCAGTAGACGCTGGCAAATGGGTGACGTAACAGGCGGCGCGGCGCCTCCGCGAGCCTTCCCGAAGCGTCCAGATCGAGCGTCCACAGCTCGTCGAAGGCCCCCGACGCGGGCCGCGTCGTGACCGCCGCCGTGAGCGTGCGCGTCCCCGGGCGGAAGGACAGGGCCGCGCCCCCGGGCAGGCGGTGCAGCGCCGCGCTCTCGCCGCTGGCCGCGTTCGCCGCGCGCACGATCACGCCCTCGCCCTCCGCGTCCGGCGTGGCGTAGGCCAGCAGCGCGCCGTCGGGGCTGAAGGCGGGCGCGCGGAAGCCCCGCGCCTCCGCCGAGAGGGGGCGCGAGGCGCGCGCCTCCGCCAGCTCCAGCAGGGAGAGGTTGACGCCCGCGTGCACGGCCAGCCGCCGCCCGTCCGGCGACCACGCCAGGAAGATGGGCCCGCCCGTCTGCACCGGATCGGCGATGAGCGGCCCCTCCGCCTCGCTCACGAACAGCGTCAGCCCCGCGCGCCCCTGCGCCACGAAGGCCAAAAGCGCCCCGTCCGGCGACCACAGCGCGTAGTGCGGCACGTTCGGCGCGATCACCGCCCCCGCTCCCGCCGGACTCTCGAACAGCGTGCGGCGGCGGTTCCCGCGCAGGTCCACCAGCTCGATGGCGCTGCGCTGATCGTCGACCGCGCCGTGCACGACGGAGAGCGCGACCTCGGCGTGGCCGGGGCGCCACGCGGGCCACGCGCCGAAGGGCGCGAGCGGCGCGGCCGTCCAGCCGTCGCCCGCGGGGCGCAGCAGCGTGACCGCGCGTCCGGGCTCGGCGACGGCGATGGGGGCGGGCATGGGCGCGCATTGTAGCCCGGCGGGCGTGGGCGCGGCCCGCGAACGGGCGTTTTCGGGGGCGGCGGGGGGATAACGACGAACTTCGCACTATTGTAGTTATGTGCGAAATATTGCCCTGAATTCGGCTTGGGCGCTACATAATCACCGGAGTCTGCCCCCTCATCGCCCCAGTTGCACGACGAGCACGATGAGGATGCCCGCCACCGCGCCCACGGCCACCGCCACGCTCCACGCGAGCGCCCGCCTGGTTTCCCAGAGCTGGAGCCATGCGCCGAGGATGGCGTCGCCGGGCCCGTCCCACAGCCGCCAGCGGAGCCGTTTCACCGCCGACGCCTCCGCTTCCGTCGCGGCTCCGGCTCTTGGTCGGGCAAGGGCAGCGGCGCGAGCAGCACGCCCACGATGGTGACCGGCAGCATGACCATCTCCCTGATGAGCGTGCCGATGGCGGTGAACACGTCCGCCCAGGTCGCGCGCTCTTCCGTCAACGCTTCCACTCCTTCCGACGCCAGCGCCGCAGCGCACCCTCCTTCGGATCGTACTTCTTCCCCGGCTCGTACGGATACCCGACGAAGAAGGCTGCCACGACCGCGGCGACTGCCCGTCCATTCGCGTGCCCCCTCAGCTCAGCAGCAGCGCCGCGACCATCGCCACGGCGACGACTGTGAGGGCGATGGCCGAACCCAGGCAGCCCATCAGACCGCAGCCGAGGCCCTCCAGCGCCAGACAACCCGTCGCCTCCTTCATGCCGTCGCCACCGTCATGGCTCTCGTGCCGCCGGGGCGGATCGGGCGGGGGCCTCGGCGGTTCGGGCATGGCCCCACTGTAGCGGAACGCCGCCGCCTTTACCGCGCCTTCCCCCGCGCCCGCTACGCTAGAATCACCGGAACGGAGGGACGCCCGTGCGCGTGCTCGTGGTCGAGGACGAGGAGGCCATCGCCTCCGCCGTGGCGCGCGGCCTGAAGGGGCTCGGCCACGAGGTGGAGACCGCCGCCGACGGCGCGGAGGCGCTGGCCATGGCGGGCGCGCGCGAGTACGACGTGGTGTGCCTCGACCTGAACCTGCCGCGCATCGACGGCATCGAGGTGTGCCGCAGGCTGCGCGCCGACCGCTTCCCCGGCCGCATCATTATGTTGACCGCGCGCAGCGGCATCCGCGCGCGCGTGGAGGGGCTGGACGAGGGCGCCGACGACTACCTCGTGAAGCCCTTCGCGCTGAGCGAGCTGGCCGCGCGCATCCGCGCCGTGAGCCGCCGCGACGCCGACGGGGCCAGGCTGCGCGCGCGCGGGCTGGATCTGGACCCCAACACGAACAGCGTGCGGCGCGAGGGCGTGGAGGTGCGCCTCACGCCGAGGGAGTTCGAGATCCTGCACTACCTCGCGCGGCACGAGGGGCGCGCCGTGCCCCAGGAGGAGCTGATCGAGCGCCTCTGGGGGGAGCGCGCCAACCCCTTCACGCAGACCGTGAAGGTGCACATGAACAACCTGCGCCGCAAGCTCACCGACGGCTTCGGCGCGCCGCTCATCGCCACCGTGCGGGGGAAGGGCTACGTCCTCTAGGCCGCGCCTGCCGCACTTCGCCCGGACCGTGCGCTTCCGGCTCACGCTCTGGTATTCGGCCCTGCTGCTGCTGCTGGGCCTCGCCTTCGTCGTCTCCCTCAACGTGGCCGCGCGGCTGGACAAGCCCGACGAGCAGCGCGTGCTCGCGGAGATGGACAAGGACGGGGACACCGGCTGGCGCGCGGTGGAGGGCGCCGCGTCCGCGGACGGCGAGGCGGGCGAGGCCTCGCCCTCGGCCCCCGTGCTGCTGGCCGCGGAGATGGGGTCGGAGTTCCATTCGGAGAACCTCGACCGCCTGCGCACGTGGTCCATCGTGGCCGTCATCGGGCTCACGATCGCGTCCGGCGCGGGCGGCTACGCGCTCTCCGGCTTCCTCCTGCGGCCCGTGCGCGACATCACGCAGGTGGCCTCCGAGATCGGGGCGGGCAACCTCTCGCGGCGCATCAACCACCACGGGCCGGACGACGAGCTGAAGGGGCTGGCCGACGCCTTCGACTCCATGATCGCGCGCATCGAGGGCGGCTTCGAGACGCAGCGCCGCTTCGTGCAGGACGCCTCGCACGAGCTGCGCACGCCCCTCGCCGCCATCCGCATGAACATCGAGGTGGCCGAGCTGGAGCGCGGCGCGGACGGCGGCGAGGCGCAGCTGCTGGAGACGGTGAAGGCGCAGACGGACCGGCTCACGCGCCTCAGCGACGACCTGCTCCTGCTCACCTCCCCGGAGGCCGCGGCGGCGCCCCTCGATCCGCCCGAGCGGGTGGACCTGCGCGCGCTGGCGGCGGCGGCGGCGGCGGAGCTGGAGCCGCTGGCCGCGCGCGCGGCCGTGCGCCTGCGCGTGGCCGGAGGCCCTCCCCACGAGGCCCTCGCCGCCGCCGCTCCGCTCTACCGCTGCGCGCTCAACCTCATCGACAACGCCGTCAAGCACTCCGGCGCGGGGGCGGAGGTGGACATCGAGGCGGGCGCGGACGGCGAGGACGCGTGGCTGCGCGTGCGCGATACCGGCCCGGGCATCCCCGAGGCGGACCTGCCGCACGTCTTCGAGCGCTTCTACCGCGTGGACCGCAGCCGCGCGGGGGGCGGCGCGGGCCTGGGGCTGGCCATCGTGCGCGCGCTCATGGACTCCATGGGCGGCTCCGTGACGGCCGCGTCGGAAGCGGGCGCGGGCGCGACCTTCACCCTGCGCCTGCCGCGCGCCGACGCCGCCCCCGCGTCTTGACCGGCGCGGGCCGCTCGCGTAGCGTGCGCCCACTGGAGCGGTCCGGCGGTCCGTAAGCGCCCGCACAGCGGCGACGGCCCGCCCCGGCTTCACTTGAGCCGCGTTCGGAAGCGGAGGCGCCATGGGCCAGCTCCTCGACCAGATCGATTGCCCCGCCGACCTGCGCCCCCTCGCGCGCGACGAGCTGGAAACGCTCGCGGGCGAGATCCGCGAGGAGCTGGTGGCCACCATCGAGGGCATCGGCGGCGGCGGCCATCTCGCCTCCAACCTCGGCGTGGTCGAGCTCACGCTGGCCCTGCACCGCCAGTTCGATTCGCCCCGCGACCGCATCCTCTGGGACGTGAGCCATCAGGTGTACGTGCACAAGATGGTGACGGGGCGCCGCGGGCGCATGCACACCATCCGCCAGTACGAGGGCCTCTCCGGGTTCGCCGACCGGCGCGAAAGCCCGCACGACCTCTTCGGCGCGGGGCACGCGGGCACGGCCATCGCGGCGGCCACGGGCATGGCCGTGGCGCGCGACCTGCGCGGCGAGCGCCACCACGTCGTGGCCGTCGTGGGCGACGGCGCCATGACGGCGGGCATGGCCCTCGAGGGCCTCAACCACGCCGGCCACCTGGGGACCAACCTGATCGTCGTCCTCAACGACAACGCCATGTCCATCTCGCCCAACGTGGGCGCGCTCAGCCGCAACGTGAACAAGCTGCGCATCGACCCCCACTACCGGCGCGCGAAGCAGGAGGTGGGCGGCTTCGTCGAGCAGTTCCCCATCGCGCGGCAGATGTGGGAGAGCGCGAAGCGCGTGAAGGCGTCCATGCGCGACCTCGTCGTGCCCGCCAGCTTCTGGGAGCAGTTCGGCTTCGAGTACTACGGCCCCATCGACGGGCACGACCTGGGCGAGCTGGAGACGACGCTGGCGGCCATCCGCGAGGTGCGCGGCAGGCCCGTGCTGCTGCACGTGCTCACGGAGAAGGGCCACGGCGTGCCCGAGGCCGCCGCCGACCCGGTGAAGAGCCACAGCGGCACCTTCTGGCTGAAGAAGCCGCCCGCGCCCGCCGCGCCCAAGGCCCCGCCCACCTACAGCCAGGTCTTCGCCGCCGCCGTGGACGAGCTGATCGAGCGCGATCCGCGCGTGGTGGCCGTCACCGCGGCCATGCTGGAGGGCACGGGGCTGGCGGCCACGCAACGGCGCCACCCCGACCGCGTCTTCGACGTGGGCATCGCCGAGCAGCACGCCGTCACCTTCGCCGCCGGGCTGGCCACGCAGGGCATGCGCCCCATCGCCGCCATCTACTCCACCTTCCTGCAGCGCGGCTACGACTCCATCGTCCACGACGTGGTCGTGCAGAACCTGCCCGTCGTCTTCGCCCTCGACCGCGCGGGCTTCGTGGGCGACGACGGCAAGACGCACCAGGGCTTCATCGACACCTCCTACCTGCGCTGCCTGCCGAACATGGTGGTGAGCGCCCCGCGCGACGAGGCCGAGCTGCGCGACCTGCTGTGCACCGCCATCGCCCACGACGGCCCCTTCGCCGTGCGCTACCCGCGCGGCGCGGGGCCGGGCGCGCCCGCCGACCGGCCCATGCGGCGCATCCCCGTGGGCCGCGGCGAGCTGCTGCGCGAGGGGAGCGACGCCGCCCTCATCGGCTACGGCGCGTCCGTCGCCGAGTGCGAGAAGGCCGCGGAGGCGCTGGCCGAACGCGGCATCGCGGCGCGCGTCATCGACGCCCGCTTCGCCAAGCCGCTGGACGAGGAGCTGATCCTCGCCGCCGCGCGCGAAACCGGCGCCGTCGTCACCGCCGAGGAGAACGTGCGCGCGGGCGGCTTCGGCGAGGCCGTCATCGCCCTGCTCCACGACCACGGCCTCGGCCACGCGCTCCTGCTGAACCTGACGATGCCCGACGAGATCGTCGACCACGGCCCCCAGAAGGTCCACCGTCGCGTGTACGACCTCGACGGCGAGGGCATCGCGCGGCGCACGGCGGAGGCGCTGGCCGAACGCGGCGCGCCCGCCGGGGAGCGCGCGCCCAGCCTGGCCGGATGACGCCCGCCGCGGCGTCGCCCCCGCCCGCGCTCACCGCCCACCTCCCGGCGCTCGAGGACGCCCTGCGCGCCGCCGTCGGCGAGGAGCGGGGCGCGCTCGCCGCCGCCGCGCGTTATGTCATGGGATGGGAGGACGAGGAGGGGCGGCCCGCGTCCGCCGCGGGCAAGCGCATCCGCCCCGCCCTCTGCCTGCTCGCCGCCGAGGCGCTGGGCGGGAGCGCGGACGCGGCCATGCCCGGCGCGGTCGCCGTCGAGCTCACGCACAACTTCTCGCTCGTGCACGACGAAATCCAGGACCGCGACGCCGAGCGCCACCACCGGCCCACCGTCTGGCGCCTCACGGGCGAGGCGCAGGCCATCAACGTGGGCGACTTCCTCTTCACGCGCGCGCTGCGGGCGCTGAGCGGGGCTGGCGCGCCCCCCGAACGGCGCGTGGCCGCCCTCGACGCCCTCCTCGCCGCCATCGAGGACATGATCGGCGGACAGTGGGCCGACCTCTCCTTCGAGCCGCGCGGCGACGTCTCCGCGACCGAGTACCTGGCCATGGTGGAGGGCAAGACGGGCGCGCTCATCGGCGCGCCCCTCCAGATCGGGGCCATCCTCGCGGGCGCGCCCGCCGCCCTCGGCGACGGCATCCGCGACTGGGGGCGCAAGGTGGGCCTCGCCTTCCAGGCCCGCGACGACGTCCTCGGCATCTGGGGCGATCCCTCCCTCACGGGCAAGTCGAACCGCAACGACCTCGCCCGCCGCAAGAAGACGCTGCCCGTGATCGAGGCCCTCGCCGACCCCCGCACGCGCGACGCCGTCGAGCGCCTGCACGCGCTGGACGAGCCGCCGGACGACGCCATCGCGGCGCTCGCGGACCAGCTGGAGGCGACGGGCGCGCGGGCGCGGGCGGAGGAGCACGCGCGCCGTTATGTCGCGGAGGCGGACGGCCTGCTCGACGCACTCGGCCTGCGCGCCGACGAGCGCGCCGTCTTCGCCGCCGTGGCGCGCTACCTCATCGAGCGCGCGGGCTAGGCGGCGAGCGTCTTCCGCAGGAAGGCGGCGATCGCGTCCAGCGCCTCGCCCGCCGCGGGGACGTCCTCGATCTGCAGGAAGGCGTGCGTCGCGCCCTCGCACACTAGCAGCTCGACCGCCGCGCCCGCGTCCGTCAGCGTCCGCGCGAAGTCGCGCGACTGCGCCAGCAGGGGGTCGCGCGTGCCCGCCGTCAGGAACGTCGGGGGGAAGGCGGCCAGCCGCGGGCTCAGGCGCGGGCTCACGGACGGATCCCGCAGCCGCGCCTCGTCCGCGCCGGGCCCGAGGTAGTCATCCAGCTGCCAGGCGAAGGTGCGCCCGTTCACGAACGGGGAGTCGTCCGGCAGCCGCAGCATGGCGGGGAAATCGTAGACGCCGTAGAGCAGCGCGGCGGCGCGGAAGGGCGTCGCGCCGTCGCGTTCGAGCAGGCGATCGAGCGCCGCCGCGGCCAGGTTGCCGCCCGCGGAGTCGCCCATGATGGCCAGCCGCGCGCGGTCGGCCCCCAGCGCCTTCGCTTCCGCCGCCAGCCAGTCCGCCGCCGCCACGCAGTCGTCGAGCCCCGCCGGATGGGGATGCTCCGGCGCGAGCGCGTAGTCCACGCTGACCACGAGGAAGCCGCGTTCCGCCAGCCGCCGCGCCAGCTTGTCGTGCGTGCGCGGCGAGCCCGCCACCCACGAGCCGCCGTGGGCGAAGAGCAGGGCGGGATGCGGCCCCGCGCCGTCGGGCGGATAGAGGTCGGCGGTGAGCGCCCTCCCGTCGCGGCTGGCGATGGCCACGCCGCGCTCCACGGGACGGTCGGGCGCGCCCAGGTTCAGCATCTCCGCCGTGGCCGCCCAGCGCTCGCGGATGTCGAGGCCGGAGATGCGCGGCAGGTCGGGCGGCGGCGGCGTTTCGTAGAACTGCAGGACGGCGGCGATGAACGCATCGGCGTCCGCCATCAGGCGCCGCCGCCGCCCACGGCGTGGATGACGCCCGAGGCGATCTTGCTGCGCTGCGCCGATTCCACGTCGTGGCTGAGGATGACGAGGTCGTGCGTCTCGCCGTCGCGGTCCTTCACGTGGTCGCGCAGCAGCGCCTCGGGGCGGAAGCCGAGCGAGCGGAAGACGCCGATGGCCTCCGGCTGGTCCACCGTCATCTGCGCCACCAGCTTCTCCATGCCCATCTCCAGCGCGATGCGGAGCGCCTCCTCCGTGAGCAGCCGCCCGATGCCGAGGCCGCGGATGTCGGCGGCCACGAGCACGCGCAGCTCGGCCACGTGCCGCGCCCACGTGTGGTCGAAGCGGTCCACCGAGCCGTAGCCGTGGATGCCGTCCTCCTCCACGAGCAGCAGCGTGCGCTTGCGGCCCGACTCGAGCCGCCGCACCCAATACTCGACCTGGTCCGGCTGCGTGATGTCCTGGCGCAGGAAGAGCAGGTCGTGGGGCGGCAGCGCGCGCGCGAAGGCGAGCACGGCGGGGGCGTCGTCGCGCGTCATCGTGCGCAGCGTCACCGCGCGCCCGCCGATCATGCCCGTCGCCGGGTAGCGCTCGCCCGCCTTTTGCGGCGTCAGATCGAACGAACCGAAAGCCATTGGTCCAGTTTCGGCCACAGGCGGTACATGGCGTTGCCGCCGGCCACGAGGCTGGCGTGCCCGCCGCGCAGGATGACCTCATCGGTGTCGTCCGAGCCCACCAGCTCCAGCATGGGCCGCGCCGCCGCGTGGGGCACGATGTGGTCGTGCTCGGCCATGGCGTGGAACATGGGCACGCGGATGGCCGAGAGATCCACGCGCCGCCCCTCCAGCTCCAGCGTGCCCGCCAGCAGCGCGTTCTTCCAGTAGAGCTCCTTCACCATCTGGCGGAAGGCCTCGCCCGCGAAGGGAATCTGGTCGGCGGCCCAGCGGTCCACCAGCATGAAGGACTTCACGTAGGTGTCGTCGCGGATGCGGTCCAGCACCTGGATGGGGCTGGTGAGGCGCCCCGCCGGGCGGAGCATGTCGAAAGCGGAGAGCAGGATTTCGCCGGGCACGTTGCCGAGCGTGTCCACGATGTGGTCCACGTCGAAGTAGCGCTGGTCCGTCCACTGGCTGAAGAGGCCCATGCGCTGGAAGTCGACGGGCGTGGTGAGGCAGGCGATGTTGCGCACGGGGGCGTCGTGCGTGCCCGCGTACATGAGCGTGAGCGAGCCGCCCACGCAGTAGCCCAGCAGGTTGAGGTCGGGCTCGCCCGAATCGGCCAGCACGCGCTCCACGCATTCGGGAATGAAGCGCAGGGCGTAGTCGTCCAGCCGCAGCCCGCGGTCCTCCTCGCGCGGCAGCCCCCAGTCGATCAGGTAGACGTCGTAGCCCTGCCGCACGAGGAACTCCATCATGCTCTGCCCCGGCGTCAGGTCGAGGATGTAGGGCTTGCTCACGAGCGAGGTGATGACCAGCAGGGGGATGCGGTACACCTCGTCCGTCTGCGCGTGGTAGTGGTAGAGCTTCATGGGGCCGCGCGCGTGGATCGTGTCGCGCGGCGTGGCCCCCACCTGCGGATCGTCGAGCGAGATGTACTCGAGCCCGACCAGCCCGCGGCGCAGGATGGCCTCGACCGTGGTCTGGACCTGCCGGGCGATGTCCGGGGTGCTGGCGGCGGCGCTCACCGGTTCACTCCGCCCCGGAACGCGGGGCTCCCCCGCATCGTACGCCAGAACGGCGGTAGGCGGACGGCCCGCCGTTACCGGAGCGTTAATTCGCGTGCGAATTGGCGGCGCCGTCGGGCGGGGCGTCGGGGCGCTTCGTGCGGCGCGGACGCGGGCGCGCGGCCTCCCCGTCCGGCGAGGCCGCCCCCTCCATGTCGGAGAGCCGCGCCTCCAGCGCCGCCAGCCGGTTCTCGATGCCCAGCAGGCGGTCGCCCAGCGCGAGGATGTCCGTGCGCGTGGGCACGTTCATGGTCATGAACCAGGAGCCCATGGCCTCGTTCATCGTCTTCTGGAAATGGAGGAAGACGTCGAGGTTCCGCCCCAGGCTCTGGCTGAACTCCTCGGTCCCCATGAGCTGGTTGAAGAACTCGTTCCACTGCCGCTCGGAGCGGGTGGCCCACTCGCGCCAGGCGGCGGAGAGATCGGCGATGTCGGTGGCGGCGCTGGCGGCGCTCATGGCGTTTCCTCCCCGGTGTCGGTGTTGGGATTGGCGGCGGCGGCGGCGTCCGGCTCGAAGCCCGCGAGCGCGCCGCGCAGGACCTCGCGGTAGCGCTCCAGCCCCTCGATCCAGGCGCGCAGGAACAGTTCCCCGGCCGTCGTCAGCGAGTACATGCGCCGCGCCGGCCCCTGGTCCGAGGTGTCCCAGAAGGAGGAGACGAAGCCGCTCCCCTCCAGCTGCCGCAGGGCGCGGTAGACCGTGCCGCTGTCGGGCTGGGGCAGCCCCGTCTCGGTCAGCTGCCGCGCGAGCTGGTAGCCGTAGGCGTTGCAGCCCTTGAGGAAGGCGAGCAGGCTCGTGGCCAGCATCTCCCCGTGCAGGCGCGGCGCGGTTTCCCCGACCATGTCCGCATTCTGGCGCTGGCGGCGGTTAGCCGCAAGATGCGAATTGCATCTAGCGGCGGAACGCGCTAACCTGCGCTCCGCAACTACCCCGTGGAGGTTCCGGCATGGCCGAGAAGACGCAGTCCGACCACTACTTCCAGGCGCTGCTCGCCAGCTACGACGCGCTGGCGCGGGCGATGGAGCAGGCCAACGAGCGCGGCATCACGCTCTCGCGCCAGCTCGTCGCGGACGTGAAGAGGGGGCAGCGGCGCGCCATCGAGCTGGCCGGCCAGGTGGCCGCCAACCCGTCCGACATGACCGCCGCCTACTCGGCCGTGATGGAGACGGCGGTGGCCGCCCAGAGCCAGGCGCTCGATTTCACGCAGGCCGCCTACCGCGAGGCGCTGGCCGCCAGCGGCGAGGCCCGCGAGGCGGTGGACGCGCTCCTCGCCTCCAGCCGCAACGCCGCCGAGGCCGCCATCGCCCTCTCGCGCGACTGGCAGAACTCCAACCCCTGGGCCGACCTCATGCGGCGGGGCATGGAGAGCTTCGGCATGGCCGCGCCGGAGCAGCCCAAGGCCGAGGCCGCGGGCAAGGCCGGGAGCGGGAGCTAGCCCCCGCTCCGCTTCTCCGCCAGCAGCTCGGCCATGCGCTGGTAGGCCGTGGCGTTGTAGATGATGCCGTAGTGGCTGGTGAGGATGCCCGTGTTCAGCTCGGGCTCCTGCTCGTGGCAGCTCTCCGGGCGCACCAGCCCGTCGTTGCGCGCGTAGAGCGCCCGCCTGCGGAAGGGCGCGCGTCGCGGGCGCATGATGTTGCCCATGAAGCGGCAGGCGCAGTGGCCGCTGTAGCAGGTTCCCTCCACGTGCCAGGTGAGCGGCGATCCCCCCTGCCGCCGCACCGCCGCCATGCCCTCGATGAGCGCGGGATGGACGTAGGCCACCTCGTGGAAGGGCGCCGCCAGCGAGATGAGCAGGTCCACCAGTTCGGGGTGCTCGAAGGCCACGCTGCGCGCGATCAGCGCTCCCAGGCTGTGCCCCACGAGGCGCACGCGGCAGCCCGTCTCCGCCGCCGCCCGCCGCACCGCGCCCAGCACCAGGTCCGTGGAGGCGTCGGGGCAATCCACGTTCAGCCCCAGCCCGGAGTAGTAGGGCCGGTAGCCGATGCGCGCCAGCCACCAGTAGAGCTCGGCCAGCGACAGGTCCGTGCCCAGGAAGCCCGGCACCACCACCACCGGCTGCCCCGCGCCGCGCGGCGCGCCCCAGCCGTAGTAGACGGGCGAGACGCGCAGGTTGAGCCACTCCTGGTAGACGCCCAGCTCGTTCCAGAGGGGCGTGAAGGCGGCCTGGACGGAATGGTCGTCGCGGTAGCGGTCCGCGAAGGGCGCGGTGATCTCGACGGGGGGGACGTCCCCCGGCGGCGCGCCCGGGTCGAACTCCGCGATGCCGTTCACGATCCGTCAGTGTAGCGCCCGCGCGGGCGTGCCGCGAGCCGCGCTAGCCCTCGCCGCCGAGGTCGCGGTCGTAGGCCTCGAAGATGAGGTCGACGCCCGCCGCCATGTGGTGGCGCACGTCGCCCTGCAGCCTGCCCGCGTCCGAGCGCAGGCGGGGCGTCTCCACCGCGCCCGTAGCGATCTGGCCCGCCGCGTCCTCGCGCAGCTCGACCGTGCGGCGGATGAGGGCCGGGTGCTCGGCGCGGGCCTGGTCGATGCGAAAGAGCAGGTGCGGGGCCAGTTCGGCCATCTCCTCGAGGCTGCCGCCGGGCGCTTCCGCCGCCTCGCTGTGCTCGCGCAACACGGCGGCCAGCCCGTCGAGCGCGTCGCGCAGGCCCTCGGCCCAGCCCACGGGGTCGCCGGAGGCGGGCGCGATGATGGCGTCGTCCATGCGCTCGCGCGCCCGCTTGAGGGCCTCGTGCTCGCTCAGACGCGGCCCGCCGAACTCCTCGCGCATCGCGTCGCCGTCGCTCATGGCTCCAGCGTACACGATGGGACGGCGCGCGCGTGGGCCCGGGGAGACTCGAACTCCCGACCGTTGGATTAAAAGTCCACTGCTCTGCCGGCTGAGCTACGGGCCCGGCACGATTGTAGCGCAGGCCTGTAGAATGGCCCGCGCGAGGAGGACGCGATGGTTGAAACCCTGACCGGCACGAACCGCTCGGCGGGCATCTCCGTGCAGGAGCTGCTGGCCCATGACACGCACCCCGTGCCCGACTACCTCAGCCGCGAGTCGGCGCTGCCGCCGGGCCCCACGCTCGTGCCGGTCGAGCGCTACTTCTCGCGCGACTTCCACCAGCGCGAGGTCGACCAGCTGTGGACGCACGTCTGGCAGATGGCCTGCCACGAGGACGACATCCCCAACGTGGGCGACTACATGCCCTACGACATCGCCGACCTCAGCTTCCTCGTCGTGCGCAGCGGGCCGGACGAGTTCCGCGCCTTCCGCAACGCCTGCCTCCATCGCGGGCGGCGCCTGAAGGAGCGCCCCGGCAAGCAGGTGCACGAGCTGCGCTGCCCCTTCCACGCCTGGGCCTGGCATCTGGACGGCACGCTCAAGGAGATCCCCTGCCAGTGGGACTTCCCGTACGTCGATCCGGCGGAGCAGGACCTGCCCGAAGTGCCGCTGGGGCGCTGGGGGCGCTTCCTCTTCATCAACCCCGACTCGAACGCCGAGTCGTTCGAGGAATTCCTCGGCGATTTCCCCGAGCACTTCGAGCTGCTGCCCTTCGAGAACCGCCACAAGGTGGGCGAGGTGCGCAAGGTGCTGCGCTGCAACTGGAAGGTGGCGCAGGACGCATTCGCCGAGTCGTGGCACGTGTTCTCCACGCATCCGCAGGTGGTCTGGGGTTTCGGCGATTGCAACGCGCAGTTCGACGCCTTCGGCAGCTACTCGCGCCAGCACAACCCCTCCGGCGCGCCCAGCCCCCACCTCGAGGGCGTGGAATGGACGCCGCTGCCCCCCTCGCCGGATGGACGCCCGCGCGAGCGCCATCCCTTCAGCGGGGCCATCTACGTCCGCCGCGACGACGGCGACGTGGACGTGACCATGCCCGACGGCCGCCACGGCGTCTTCACGCAGCAGGCCGCCTGGGTGGAGGGCGAGCTGGGCCACGCCGACCTGCACCTCTGCCAGTGGGTGGCCGGGCCGCAGGCGGCGGCGCCCCTCGCCATGCCCGCGCCCGACGGGGAGGGCGAGGCCGGGGGCGGCGGGAACGGGGCCACGCCCGACGCCGACGACCTGTACGCCCAGATCGGCGACGGCGCGCCCATGCCGCCCGATGCGAACGGCGCGCCGCAGACGCGCGAGGAGCGCGTGCGCGCCACTGCCGCCGTGCGCGCGAAGGCCGCCGAGGGCATCCGCGCGGTCATGCGCCCCATCCTCGGCGACGTGGTGGACCGCGCCTGCGACGCGGAGCTGACGGGCAACATCTACTTCAACCTCTTCCCCAACCTCATGCCCACGCCCGCCTTCGGGCCCATGGCCATCTGGTTCCGCTTCCGCCCCAACGGGAGCGAGCCGGAGGAGTGCATCATGGAGGCCATCTGCCTCGCGCCCATGCAGGACGACGACGCGCCCCCGCCGCCCGCCCCGCCCGTGCACGTGCTCGACACCGACGACAGCTGGACGCTGGCGCCGGAGCTGGGCGGGCTGGCCATGGTCATGGACCAGGACACGGGCAACATGCCCTGGGTGCAGCGCGGCGTGCGCTCGCTCGAAAGCGGCGTGCTCCAGCTGGCCGACTACAACGAGGCCAAGCTGCGGCACTTCTACGGGCTGCTCGAGAAGTACCTCGAGCGGGAGTGGTAGCGGGGGCGTTCGCCCCTAGGCGTTGAGGAAGGGCGCGAGCAGCGTGAGCGTGTCCGGCGTGGACGGCGCGATCTGCACGCGGTCGATGCCCAGCTCGCCGAGGCGGCGCAGGTTGGCCGCCACGCGCTCCGGCTCGCCCAGGAAGCCGCCGAAGAGGCCGTCGCCCATGGCCGCGCCCCGTTCGCGCAGGGCCGGGTCGGGCCCCGCGCCCACGAGCGCGAGGAAGCCCAGCGGCGTCTCCGGCGCGACCTCGCGCGCCAGCTCCACGCGCGCGCGCAGGTCGTCCTCGGAGTAGGCGGCCACGCGCGCCGCGAACTCCATGGGATCGCCCACGTCGCTCACGGAGAAGCCCATCAGCTCGATGCGGTCCACGTGCGGCGCGGCTCCGCGCAGCGTGCGCGGCCCGGCCGAGGACGCGATCAGGATGGGCGGCGGCTTCGGCAGCGGCCCGATGGCCGGAATCTCGATGTCGTAGTACTCCCCGCGGAAGCGGCAGGCGCCCGTGTGCAGCAGCTGGCGCACGACGGGCAGCGCCTCCAGGTAGGCCCCCGCGCGGGCCCGCGCCGTGGGGAAGACGTGGCCCATGCCCGTGATTTCGCGCTCCGCCCAGCCCGCGCCCAGTCCCGCCTCCAGCCGCCCGCCGGACACGCGGTGCAGCGCCAGCGCCGCCTGCGCGAACTCCACCGGCGAGCGCACGAGGTTGTTGCCGAAGGCGATCATGACGCGCGTGCGCTCCGTGGCCAGCGCGAAGGCCGTGGCCGTCACCCACACGTGCGGGTGCGGCTGCGGCGAGGAGACGTGGTCGGCCACGGAGATGACGGGATAGCCCTCCGCCTCCCGCGCGCGCGCCCACTCCATGGGGTCGTCGTCGACGCTGATGAAATTGGGGCAGAACTCCACGGGCGGCCTCCTCGCCCCATCCTACGGGGGCGAACGGGAAGCGTCCGTCGCGAGCGCGGGCGCGTCCGCGTCCTCGGCGCGGGGGGACGGCGCGCGGCCCCGCAGGGGGATCTCCGTGAGCGCCAACGCCAGCGCCACGAGCGCGGCCCCGCCGATGGCGGAGAAGAGGAAGAGGCGCCGGTTGGCCGCGGCCACGCCCTCGCGCTGCGCGTCCAGCGCGCGCTCGAACAGCGCCGGATCGCCCTCCGTCGCGAGGAAGCGCGCGCGCGCCTCGGCCATGCGCCCGGCGTCGAGCGCGAGCGTGGCGTCGTCCTCCAGCGCGCGGTGGACGGGGGCGGGCAGGGCCGCGCGCGTCTCCGCGTCGAGGTTCCCCGCGAAGGAGGCCGCGTAGGAGGTGGTGAAGACGGCCCCGAAGAGGGCCACGCCCAGCACCTGCGCGATCTGGCGGAAGTACATCTGGCTGCTCGTGGCCACGCCCACCTGCTCCGGCGCCACCGACGCCTGCACGATTACGTTGACGATGGGCGTGACCAGCCCCGAGCCGATGCCGAAGACGACGAGGTAGACGGCCACGTGCCAGCGCGGGTCGCCCACGCCCAGCGTCTGCAGGAGGAAGGCCGCGAGCGCGGAGAGCGCCGAGCCCAGCACCACCTGCCACTTGAAGCGCCCCGAACGCGCGATCAGCCGCCCGCCCACGATGCTCGCCGCCACCATGCCCAGCGCCTGCGGCATGAAGAGGAAGCCGGAGACGGTGGCCGAGGCCCCCAGCGCGGTCTGGATGAAGGTGGGCAGGAACTGCACGGCGGAGAAGAGCACGGCGCTGGAGAGGAGCGCGATCAGCCCCGTGAGCACGTACATGCGGTTGCGGAAGAGCGCCATGGGGATGATGGCCTGGGGATGGCCGCGCTCCCGCAGCACGAAGAGGAGCATGAGCGCGCCCGCGCCCGCCAGCAGCCCCAGCGTGGCCGCGCTACCCCAGCCGAAGGCCTCCCCCGCCCAGGCGATGGCCAGCAGGGCCGCCACCGTGGCCCCCGTGAGCAGCCCCGCGCCCGCGAAATCGATGTCCCCCACGCGCCCGCCCTGGCGCACGTTCGGCAGCGTGCGCCAGATGAGGGCAAGCGCCACCGCGCCGATGGGCAGGTTCACGAAGAAGCACCAGCGCCAGCCCAGCCCGTCCGTGAGGAAGCCCCCCACGGGCGGGCCCACGAGCGTGCCCGCCGTGATCACGGCGAGGATGTAGCCCACGTACCGCGCCCGCTCGATGGGCGTGTACATGTCGGCCATGACCACGAGCACGCAGGCGAGGATGACGCCGCCGCCCACCCCCTGCAGGCCGCGCGCCGCGATCAGCGCGGGCATGGACGGGGCCACGCCGCAGGCCAGCGACCCGATCAGGAACACGACCACGCCCGCGATCACGAACGGCCGCCGCCCGAACATGTCCGAGAGCTTGCCCACGATGGGCACCGCCACCGTCGAGGTGAGCAGGTAGAGCGTGATCACCCACGAAATCAGCTGGAAGCCGTCCAGGTCCGAGAGGATGCGCGGCAGCGCCGTGGAGACGATGGAGCCGTCCAGCGAGCTGAGGAACATGCACGCCCCCAGCGACAGCAGCAGGAGCAGCTTCCCGCGTTCGCTCAGCAGGGCGGCCAGCGGCGGCGCGGACGAAACGGACGTTGCCAACTGCCATCCCCGGGGCCGCGGACCCGCGCCGCGCGCGCCGCCCGCATCGTAGCAGAGCGCCCGCATGGCTCCCGTGCGGTAGAGTCCGCACGGGCCCGCGCGACCGGCGCGGCGGAGGCGATCATGGAGAACCTGCGCGAGCCGCTGTGCAGCTGGGACAGCGCCATCGTCGAGCGCTACAACGACTACACCACGGGCAACACCGAGGAAGTGCTGCCCGGCGTCACGCGCCCCCTGCCCGCCGACCTCATCCGCGCCTGGGAGCAGCGCTGGCACCGCATCGCCGTGCGCGAACTCGACATCGAGGATCTCGTGCCCATCCCCGATCCGCCCGGCGCCACCATGCTGCCCATCGTGGCCGGCCAGTTCGTCGTCAACATCGGCATCGTCAACGCCTTCACCTCCACCTTCGAGACGGGCGGCTCCGCCGACTACCTCAAGCAGTTCTTCGAGGGCGAGGACGAGATCACGGCCGAGGTCGCATCCGACGCCGAGCGCGCCGCCGCCACGCGCGCACGCCTCGCCGCCTTCTGGCCCCGCGCCGAGGAGATCGTGGCCGCCGACGCCGTCCGCGTGCGCGCCGCCGCCGACGCCTGCCGCGCCCGCGACTGGTCCGCCGCCAGCGACGCCGACCTGCTCGGGGCCGTGGACGCGACGACCGCCCTCTGCGGCGACGTCTTCTTCACGCACTACTGGGTGACGTCGAGCGCGGGCATGCAGGCCACGCTGCTCGGCGGGCTGCTCGACGAGCACGCGCCGGACCATCCGCCGGAGTGGGCGGGCGGCCTCGCCAGCGGCCTCACGGGCGTGGAGAGCGCGCGCCCGGCCAAGGCCATCTGGGACCTCAGCCGCTTCGCCGCCGCCCGCCCCGCCCTCGCCGCCGAACTGGCGGACATCGACGCCGCGGCCCTGGCGGAGCGGCTGGACGCGCCGCCCGACGCCGACTGGGCCGCCTTCGCGCGCGAATGGAGCGCCTTCATGGCCGACCTCGGCTTCCGCGGCCAGCGCGAGACCGACCCCTCCTGCGCCACCTGGGACGAGGCCCCCCAGTTCGTGCTCGGCGCCCTGCGCGCCGACCTCGCCGCGGGCGCGGAGCGCGACCCCCACGCCCTCGAGGCCGCGCGCGCGGCGGAACGCGAGGCCCTCGAGGCCGTCGTCGAGGCCGCCCTGCCCGCCGACGCGCGCCCCGAATTCCGGAGTACCCTCGCCCTCACCCAGACGCTCAGCCGCGAACGCGAGGGCACCAAGGCCAACTGGACCCGCTCCACCCGCACCTACCGCCCGCCCCTGCGCGAGCTGGGACGGCGGCTGGCCGAACGCGGCCTGCTCCTCGACCCCGACGACGTCTGGTTCCTGCGCCTCGCCGAGCTGCCCGACGCCGTGGCCGACGAGCTCTCCCCCGCCGAGACGCAGGACGCCGTGGCCGAGCGCAGGCGCGAATACGAGCGCCTCCACGACTACGAGCTGCCCGTGCTCTTCTCCCGCCCCGTCGAGGCCTCCCCGCGCCAGCGCGCCGAGGCCTCCGGCGAAACCGTCTTCCGCGCCACCGGCGTGAGCCCGGGCAAGGCGCGCGGGCGGGCGCGCGTCGTGCTCAGCGCCGAGGCGGGCGCGGGGGCCACCGTGCTCCCCGGCGAAATCCTCGTCGCGCCCGTCACCGACGCCCCCTGGACGCCGCTCTTCATCCCCGCCGCGGGCGTCGTCGTGGAGACGGGCGGCGCGCTGAGCCACGCCGCCACGGTGGCGCGCGAGTACGGCATTCCGGCGGTCGCGGGCGTGCGCGACGCCACCACGCTCATCCCCGACGGCGCGATGCTCGCCATCGACGGCGCGACGGGCGAGGTGGTGGTGGAGGGGTAGCGGGCACGCGGTCGCCGGGAGTAGCGAGCGCTTCTCCTTGCTGGTTTAGCGCACGATAAAATACGTCGGATCATCGATTGAACACTTGGTAATAGTGCCCACCGGAGCATTAAGAAATATAATTCTAGAAGTATAGAACCCGGTAGCACGAAGATCGTAATTGGATGTATCTTCAAAGAGATTCTTTCCGCCAACGATGATATGCCCATCAAAAGAGACCCCTTCCTTATTTCTAAGCATGGTGTATTCAATTTCCATATCGACCCGGCTCCGGTTTCGCAAGCAATCAACATCGTGAATAATGATGTTATCGTCACGATAGAAATCCCTAGCAGGAGCAGGAGAAGGTGTCGCGGTCGGTGCAGCAGCCTGCTCCGGCAGCGGCACGGCGAGCGTGATGTCGCCATAGCGGAAGCGCCCGCTACTGCTCACGCCGTCCGTCAGCAGCAGGGGGATCGTGCCGAGCGTGCGCCAGCTGCCACCCTCGGGCCGGGCGCTGATGTAGTTGAGCCTCGGATCGCTGGTGCTCTCCCACACGCGGACCTCGACGTTGGCCGTGCGGGACGCCTGGGCCAGCACGCCCGCGCCGACGGAGACGGCGACCAGCGCGACGGCGAGCGTGGCGATGATCCAGTTCTTCACGAAGAAGCCTCCTTGCGGCAAGGGAAAGCGTAGTCGACGAACTGGCGCATCCACCGTGAACCGACAAGGAGGCGGAGACCGCATCCCTTGCCGGGGATGTCACGGGGCAGGACGCACAGCGCCTCGCCAGTTCGTCGCGGGGGACGATAGGGCACGGGCGCGGCCCGGTCAAACGCGCCGGGGACCGATGCTGTATACTCCCCAGCATGTCCACGGCGACGGAAGGTGGCGCGATGCTTGGGTTGCTTGAGTTCGACGAGGCCTTGAGGCGGGCGCGCGCGGCAAATGATTCTGTCCACCTTCTGCTGGGGAACGGCTTCAGTCTTGGCGTGCATCCTGGATTTGGATACGACTCTCTGTACAAAGCGGCAAAGAAGGATTTGCCGGAAACCGCTGATGCCGTGTTTCAGAAGTATGGCATCACGAATTTCGAGCAGATTCTCCAGAAAATGTCTGATGCGAATTGGATTGCGGAAAATTATGGAATTTATCATGACGGCGAACAACGCATCATTAAGGAAGACCATGATCGAGTTAAGGATGCTCTGAGTTTCGCTATGAAATCTGTTCATCCCCGACAAGTTGCAATCTGGAGTGAGCTAGCTCGAGCAGAGAAATTTTTCCTGCAGTCTCATTTCCAGAGAATATTCTCGCTCTGCTACGATTTGACGCTCTATTGGGTGATGAATCTGCGAGCACAGGATGGACAATTTTATTTTCAGGATGGATTCGTGCGAAATCCTCCAGAGTTTTCGGGGTATATTAGTACAAAAAAGATTGGGCACGGGATTATGCCTGTTTACTTTCTGCACGGAGCACTGCACCTGTTTCGATCAGAAGGGAAAGTCCGCAAAATTGTCCAGAAGGACAATCTCTGGATATTGGATCAAGTCCAAAAACATATATCGCAAAATATCTTCCCGATCATTGTAACAGAAGGAAGTGCTGACAGGAAAATGGATGCAATCGAAAGTAGTTCCTATTTGTCTTGGGCATTTTCACGGTTCCGTCGGCTGCATGGGAGTTTGTTTACCTATGGAACTTCCCTTTCCGATCCGGATGATCACATTAGGGAAGCTATTTCTTCCAATAGCAGATTGAATTCTCTATTCGTCGGCATACATACTAAACTGGATAGTGAAGCGATGGACTTGATGTCCCGAGCGAAGAAAATTCAGGAGGAACGTCGCGTTCTAGATCCCAAGTATCCGCTGGATGTGTACTTTTACGACAGCTCCACGGCTCCTGTCTGGAAACCAGCAAAGACAAAATTCACAATCGCGCCTTGGCAACCCAAATCACTTGGCGGCTAGAGCCGCGAGACGACGATGCCGGTGGCGATGGCGATGGCCGCGAGCAGCACCGTCGTGGCGCCGCCGATGGCCAGCGCGATGCGGAGGCTCACCCGCTGCTCGAGGCTGGCGAGGTCATTCTTCGTGGCGCGGTTCGCGCCGATGTCCTCGGCGAAGGCGTCGACGAGCGCGTCCGCCTGCTTCTCCTCGAAGCCCGCGTCCCGCAGCCGCCGGGACGCCTTCAGCGTGTCGAACACAACCATGCGGGGAATGGTACGTCCCCGCCAGCCGTGCCGCAACGTCGCCGCGCGCGGGCCACGCTAGAGGCGCGAGACGATGATGCCCGCGATGGTGCCCATGGCGGCAAGGAGCACGGTCGTGGCGCCGCCAACCGTCAGAAGGAGGCGGATCTTCATCCGCTGTTCAAGGAGCGCCACCTCGGTGGCCACATCCTTGCGCAGAGACTCGAACCCGCTGGCCATCTCCTGCCGGACGGCCGCGATCTCGCCGGTCATGTCCTTGCGAACGGCCGCGATCTCGCCGGTCATGTCCTTGCGAAGGGCCGCGATCTCGCCAGTCATGTCCTTGCGAAGGAGGATGATGTCGTCCTTCGTGGCGAGGTTCGCGCCGATGTCCTCGGCGAAGGCGTTGACGAGCGCGTCCGCCTGCTTCTCCTCGAAGCCCGCGTCCCGCAGCCGCCGGGACGCCTTCAGCGTGTCGAACGCCACCATGCCGGTATCGTACGCCTCCGCCCGCCGCCCCGCTACCCCCGCCCCCGTCAGCGCGCGAAGACCAGGCGGTCCGCCTCTGACACGTCCGGGCGGTAGGCGTAGCCATCCTCCGCGAAATCCTTGAGCGCCTCCGCGTCGTCGATGCGGTTGCGGATGACGTAGCGCGCCATCAGGCCGCGGGCGCGCTTCGCCACCAGCCCGATCGTCTTCAGCTGGCCCCCGCGCTCCTCCTGGAAGACGGCGCTGATGAGCGGGCGGCGCAGCTCGGCGGGCGGCACGGCCCTGGCGTACTCGTTCGAGGCGAGGTTGAGCACGGGCGCGTCCGCCGCGGCGCCCTCCTCCTCGTTGAGCGCGTGGGCGAGGCGCGCGCCCCAGAACTCGTACAGGGAGGCGCCGCGCGCGTTGCGCAGCTTCGTGCCCATCTCCAGCCGGTAAGGCTGGATCAGGTCGAGCGGGCGCAGCAGGCCGTAGAGGCCGGAGAGGATGCGCAGCCGGCCCTGCGCCCAGCCGAGGTCGTCGGCGGAGAGGCTGTCCGCGTCCAGCCCCTTGTAGACGTCGCCGCGGAAGGCGAGCACGCAGGGCCTGGCGTTCTCCGCGGCGGGGGGCGGGAGCATCTCCTGGAAGCGGGCGCGGTTGAGGCGGGCCAGCGGCTCGCTGAGGCCCATGAGGCGGCGCAGGTCGTCCTCCTCCAGCTCCTTGCAGCGCTCCACGAGCAGGGCCGTGTCGGCGGCGAAGCGGGGCTGCGTGGGCGCGAGGCCGCGCGCGTCGCGGGAGAAATCGAGGGCCTTGGCGGGCGAGATGAGCGTGAGCACGGGCGTGCCTCCCGATGGCGGTCTGGGGAAAGCGTAGCAGACGCGCGCTTGCCCCTCGCGCCGCCGTGCGGCCAGAATCGCGGCGCATCCCCGCGAACGCGCACGGAGAACGCCATGAACGGCATCGAGCTCATCGCCCGCATCCTCAGGACGGAGGGGGTGGCGGAGATGACCTGTTTCCCCAACAACCCGCTCATCGAGGAGGCGGCGAAGCAGGGCATCCGCCCCGTCATGTTCCGCCACGAGCGGGGCGCGGTGATGGCCGCCGACGGCTACAGCCGCGTGAGCGACGGGCAGCGCTTCGGCGTGGTGGCCACGCAGAACGCGGCGGGCGCGGAGAACGCCATGGGCGGCATCGCGCAGGCCTTCGGCGACAACGTGCCCGTCCTCGTGCTGCCCGGCGGCTACCCGCTGGCGGAGCGGCAGGTGCGCCCCAACTTCTCCGCCGCCGAGAACTACCGCGGCATCGTCCGCTCGGTGGAGTCCATCGACGCGCCCGAACAGGTCGCGCCCGCCATGCGGCGCGCCTTCCACGCCCTCCGCAGCGGGCGCGGGGGCCCCGTCGTGGTCGAGCTCACGTCGGACGTGTGCGCGCGCGAGGTGCCGGAGGAGGCGCGACGCTACGATCCGCCCGCGCCCGTGCGCCAGCTGCCGTCGCGCGGCGACGTGGAGGCGGCCGTGAGCGCCCTGCTGGCCGCCGAACGCCCCCTGATCTGGGCGGGCGCGGGCGTGCTGGCGGCGGGCGCGACGGACGCCCTGCGCGAGCTCGCCGAGCTGCTCGCCATCCCCGTGTTCACCACCATGGAGGGCAAGTCCGCCTTCGACGAGCGCCATCCCCTCGCGCTGGGCGCGGGCAGCGGCGCCACCACCGGCCCCGCCCACGCCTGGATTACGGAGTGCGACGTCGTGCTCGCGCTGGGGGCCAGCCTCACGCGCAACCACTACACGCAGACCGTGCCGCCGGGCAAGACGGTCATCCACAACACCGCCGCCGTCGAGGACATCAACAAGGACACGCCCTGCGACATCCCCCTCGCCGGCGACGCGCGTCTCGTCATCGAGGCGCTCATCGCGGAGGCGCGGGCGCGCACGGACGGCGCGGGCCGCTCCTCCGACGCCGCCCAGCGCCTCGCCGAGGCCAAAGCCGCGTGGCTGGCCGACTGGACGCCGCTGCTCCACTCCGACGAGGCGCCGCTCAACACCTACCGCGTCATCCACGAGATCAACGAGACCATCGACCGCGAGCGCTCCATCGTGACGCACGACGCGGGCGCGCCGCGCGACTCCATGGTGCCCTTCTTCACGGCCACCGCGCCGCACAGCTACGTCGGCTGGGGCAAGACGACGCACCTGGGCTTCGGCATCCCCCTCATGATCGGCGCGAAGCTGGCGCGCCCCGACCGCTTCTGCCTCAACTTCATGGGCGACGGGGCCTTCGGCATGTCGGGGCTGGACCTCGAGACCTCCGTGCGCGCGGGCCTGCCCATCACCACCGTGCTGCTCAACAACGGCGGCATGGCCACCTATCCGGGGGGCTTCCCCACGGCGCGCACGCGCTACGGCGTCTCGCACATGACGGGCGACTACGCGGCCATCGCCGAGGGGCTGGGCGCGACCGGCATCCGCGTCACGCGGCCCGACGAGCTCGCCCCCGCCATCCGCGAGGCGCAAGCGCTCAACGACGACGGGCGCACGGTCCTCATCGACGTGCACTCGAACCACGAGTCGCGCAAGTCGCGCTTCTAGCCGTCGGGCGGCAGCGCGTCGAGGAAGGCGCGCACGGCCGCGTTGAAGGCGTCGGGCTGGTCGAGGTTCGCGCCGTGGCCCGCGTCGGGGATGACGACGCTCGTCGCGCCCGGGATCTGGTCGCCCATGTAGCCGTGGGCGGCGAGGAAGTTGGCGTCGTCCGCGCCCACGAGGTTGAGCGTGGGCACGGCGATGGCGGGCAGCGAGCGGATGACGCGCGCGTCCCGCTGCGTGAGCATCCCGCGCGCGGCTTTGGCCAGGCTGTCCGCCGAGCGGTGGCCCGCGTCCCGCACCTCGGAGGAGCCGCCCACCGCCTCGAGGCCGCGCGTCTCGAACGCCTCCGCGCGGGCGATGGCGAAGCGGTTCCAGCCCTCGCGCGCGTCCGCGTTGTTGTAGCCCGGCCCCGTGTCGAACAGCATGAGCGCGCGCGTGCGCCCGGGGTGGGCGAGGTGGAAGGCGAGCGACAGGTAGCCGCCCAGCGAAAGCCCGCCCACGATGGCGCGCTCCGCCCCGCAGGCGTCGAGCACGGCGGCCATGTCGGCCACGCTCGCCTCCTCGGAGTAGGCGGCGGGATCGGCGGGGCTGTCCGTGCCGCCGTGGCCGCGCATGTCCCAGGCGATGACGCGGTGGGCGCCCGCGAACGCCTCCAGCTGGCCGCGCCACATGCGCGCGCTGGCGGCGAAGCCGTGCGTGAGCAGGATGGCCGGGCCCGCGCCCGCCGTCTCGTAGTGCAGGGCCACGCCGTCGCGCGTCACCGTCGCCATCGTTCGCCTCCCGCGGGGAATCGCGCCCAGTCTACGCGCCGGACGCATCCGCCTCCGCATGACTTGTTATGTCGCCCAGGTACGACTCCTCGCGCGCCCTCATGCGCGCCGCCGCCTCGCCGCCCTCTTCGTGCTCGTAGCCGTGCAGGTGCAGGATGCCGTGCACGAGCAGGTGCGCCAGCTCCTCGTGGAGCGAATGCCCCAGCTCCGCCGCCTGCCGCGCGGCCACGGGCACGCCGATGGCAATGTCGCCGATGCTGTCCGGTTCGCCGGGCAGGGCGTCCGCCTCCGGGAAGGCGAGCACGTCCGTGGGCGCGTCGATGCCGAGGAAGTCCCGGTTCAGCTCGCGCATCGTTTCAGCGTCCGCCATGTACACGGTGAGGATGGCGTCGGGGGACGCGCCCTCGCCCTCCAGCACGCGCGCGGCCAGCTGCGCGAGGGCGCCCTCGTCCGCCATGTCCGCGACGTCGCCGTGGGTGGTGAAGACGATGGGGCGGTGGCGTTTGGGCGCCATGGGCGCCGCTAGCCTCCGGCGAAGACGGAGGCGGCCTCGCGGGCGGCGTCCACCAGCGGCATGGGCGCGATGCCGAAGGCGATCACGCCCAGCGCGGCCACGCCCAGCGCGAAGCCGACCGTGGGCGACACCGGCAGCCGTCCCTCGTCCCCGGCCTCGCCCAGGAACATGCGCCGCACGACCGCGAGGTAGTAGTAGGCGGAGACGACGGAGTTGAGCACGCCCACGATGACCAGCCACAGGAGGTCGGCGCGCAGGCCCGCGTTGAACACGTAGAGCTTGGCCCAGAAGCCCGCCGTGGGGGGGATGCCAGCCAGCGAGACGAGGCAGAAGGCGAGCGCCAGGGCCAGCAGCGGGGCGCGCCGCCAGAGGCCCGCGTAGCTGGCGATCTCGTCGCTGCCCGTGCGCCGCGAAATGGCGATGACGGCGATGAAGGCCCCCAGGTTGGTGAAGGCGTAGGCGGCCACGAAGAGCAGCACCGCGCCCGCCCCCGCCACGAAGCGCTCGCCCGCCACGGCGATGGCCGCCAGCCCGATCAGGAAGTTGCCCGCCTGCGCCACGGACGAGTAGCCCAGCATGCGTTTGATGTCCCGCTGGGCCAGCGCCAGCACGTTTCCCAGCGTCATGGAGACGGCGGCCACGACGGCGAAGATCATGGCCCAGTCGTCGCTCAGGAACTCCTCGCCCAGCCCCTCGAAGAAGAGGCGCATGACCACCGCGAAGGCCGCCGCCTTCGAGCCCACGGAGAGGAAGGCGGCCACCGGCGTGGGCGCGCCCTGGTAGACGTCGGGCACCCACATCTGGAAGGGGACGACCGCCATCTTGAAGCCGAACCCGGCGATCAGCAGCACCGTCGCCACCGTCAGCAGGGAGCGGTTGCCGGCGCCGTCGGCGGCCACGGCGGCGGCGATGTCGGCCACCAGCGTGGAGCCGCTGAAGCCGTAGAGCAGGGCCATGCCGTAGAGCAGCAGGGCGGAGGCGATGGCCCCCAGCAGCAGGTACTTCACGCCCGCCTCGCCGGAGCGCCGGTCCTTGCCCCAGCCCGCCAGCACGTATTGGGGGATGGAGGAGAGCTCGAGCGCGAGGAAGATGGTGATCAGGTCGCGCGCCCCGGCCAGGAACATGAGCCCCGCCGAGGCCGTGAGCACGAGCGCGTAGTACTCCGACTGGCGGCGGCCCTCGCGCTCCACCCAGTCGATCGAGGCGATCACGACGATGGCGGTGACGCCCGCGAACACGTACTGGAAGAAGACGGAGAAGGCGTCGATGGCGAAGGTGCCCTCGAAGGCGCTCCCGAAATCGCCGCGCACGGCCCAGGCGGTGGTCCACGCGGCCGCCCCGGCGAGGCCCGCGAGCGCGATCCAGGGCAGCGCCGCCCGCCGCCGCGGCGCCAGCGCGTCCCACACGAGCACCGCCCCCGCCGCCAGCAGCACGGCCAGCTGGGGCCCGACGACGTCGATTTCCCTCACGATCCCAGCCTCGCGCCCACCGCGCCGATGGCGGGGTCGAGCATGTCCATGACGAGGTCGGGGTAGACGCCGAGCAGGATGACGAGCGCGGCCAGCCCGGCCACGCTGGCGTGCTCCCACCAGTGGCGCTGGTCGCCCGCGTCCGCCCATTCGGGGCGCACCGGCCCGAAGATCACGCGCTGCAGCGTCCAGAGGATGTAGCCGGCGGAGAGGACGACGCCGAAGATGGCCATGAGCACGGCCCATTCGTGCGTCTGGAAGGCGCCGAGGAAGACGGTGACCTCGGCCACGAAGCCCGCCAGCGCGGGCAGCCCCACGCTGGCGAAGCCCGCGAAGGCGAGGCCCGCGGCCAGCAGCGGCATCTGCCGCGCGAGCCCGCCCAGACGGGCGATGTCGCGCGTGTGCGTGCGCTCGTACATGAGCCCCACGACCACGAACAGCATCCCCGTGATGAGCCCGTGCGCCAGCATCTGGTAGGCCGCGCCCACCAGCGCCGTCGCGCCCAGCGCGCCGATGCCGAGCAGCACCAGCCCCATGTGGCTCACGGACGAGTAGGCGATGAGCCGTTTCACGTCCGTCTGGCGGAAGGTGACGAAGGCGCCGTAGAGCACGCTGGCCGCGCCGATGCCCGCCAGCCACACGCCGTAGTCGCGCGCCTCGCCGGGCAGGATGGTGACGCAGGTGCGGATGATGCCGTAGCCGCCCATCTTCAGGAGCACGCCCGCGAGCATCACGGAGACGGCCGTGGGCGCGTCGCCGTGCGCGTCCGGCAGCCACGTGTGCAGGGGCACGATGGGCAGCTTCACCGCGAACCCGATGAACAGGAAGAGGAAGGCCCAGCGCAGCGGCAGCAGCGCGCCCTCCACGCCCGACTGCCCCAGCACGGCCATGTCGAAGGTGCCCGCGCCCAGCGCCAGGGCGAGGATGGCCACCAGCATGAAGGCCGACCCCGCCACCGTGTAGAGCACGAACTTCATGGCCGAGTACTCGCGCCGCCCCGATCCCCAGATGGAGATGAGCAGGTACATGGGGAACAGCTCCAGCTCCCAGAAGAGGAAGAAGAGCAGGAAGTCCATGGCCGTGAACACGCCCAGCACGGAGGTCGAGAGCGTCATGAGGCAGGCGAAGTAGGCGCGCTGGCGGTGGTCGATGGTGAAGGAGACGAGCACCGCCGCCACCGTCAGGAAGGTCGTGAGCACGACCAGCGGCATGCTCAGCCCGTCCACCGCCAGGAAGTACTGGATCTCGAACGCGCCCGCGTCGATCCAGGAGGCGCGGTCGGCGAACTGGAAGCCGCCGCCGTTCTCGAAGCGGAAGAAGAGCGCCAGCGAGAGGCCCAGCGCCGCCAGCGCCCCCGCCAGCGCCACCCAGCGCGCGTGCCGCGCCCGCTCGGCGGGCAGCAGCAGCGCCAGCAGCCCCGCGAAGGCGGGCAGGAAGACGAGCACGGTCAGTTCCACGCCCCGCCTCCTACCGCCCGTCCGTCACGAGCACGATGAGGGCGACGACGAGCGCGCCCGCGGCGATGACCGCCCCGTAGAGCTGCAGCTGCCCCGTCTGCGCGTGGCGCAGCGCGCGGCCCGATTGCGCGGTCAGCCAGCCGGTCCCGTTCACGGCTCCGTCCACGGCGAGGGCGTCGAACGCCTCCACCAGCCGGTTCCAGCCGCGCTGGAAGAGGCCCGCGGCGAAGGCGCGCTCGTAGAGGTCGTCGAGGAAGAACTTGCGCTCCAGCAGCAGGGCGAGGGGACGGGCCGTGCGCCGGATTTCGGCGGCGTCGGCCAGCCGCCGGTGGTAGATGGCCCAGGCCGCCACGATGCCCGCCACGGCGATGAGCGACGAGGCGATGGCGATGCCGTAGCTGAAGGCGGGCGCGTGGTGGAGCGCGTCGGCGGGCACGGCCCCCTCCACGAAGTGTTGGAACTCGCGTCCCCAGGCCCACCAGCCCGCCGCCGCGGCCCCCGCCGCCAGCGCCAGCAGCGGCCACGTCATCACGCGCCCCGATTCGTGCGGATGCGCGGGGTCGCCGTGGAAGTGCGCATCCGCGTCGTCCGCGTCCACCGGCTCGCCGCCCTTGTAGACGCCGAAGAAGGTCAGGAACACGGCGCGGAACATGTAGAGCGCGGTGGCGAAGGCGGCAACGGCGGCGATGGCGTAGAGGGCGCGGTTCTGGTGCCAGGCCTCCAGCAGGATCTCGTCCTTCGACCAGAACCCGGCCAGGGGAAAGACCCCGGCGAGGCTGAGCGTGCCGATGAGGAAGGTCCAGAAGGTGATGGGCATGGCCGTGCGCAGGCCGCCCATGCGGCGCATGTCGAAGCTGTTGGTGGCGTGGTTCACGGAGCCCGCGCCGAGGAAGAGCAGGGCCTTGAAGAAGGCGTGCGTGAAGAGGTGGAAGACGGCCACGGCGTAGCCGAAGACGCCCAGCGCCAGCATCATGTAGCCCAGCTGGCTGATGGTGGAGTAGGCGAGCACGCGCTTCAGGTCCGTCTGCACGAGCGCCAGCGCCGCGCCGACGGCCACCGTGGCCGCGCCGATCCAGGCCACCGTCTCGCGCGCGTCCGGCGATGCCTCCAGCACGGGGAAGAAGCGCGCCATCAGGTAGACGCCGGCGGCCACCATGGTGGCGGCGTGGATGAGCGCGGAGACGGGCGTGGGGCCTTCCATGGCGTCCGGCAGCCACACGTGCAGGGGGAACTGCGCGCTCTTGCCCGCCGCCCCCGCGAACAGCCCCAGCCCGAACAGCGTCAGCGTCGTGCCCGACAGCGCGCCCGTGAGCACCAGCTCGTGAATTTCGTCGATGGCGAACGTGCCCCCGCGCGTCCAGATGAGGAGCATGGCCGCCAGCAGCCCCAGGTCGCCGATGCGCGTCACGATGAACGCCTTCTTCGCGGCGGCGGCGGCGCTCGGCTTGTGGAACCAGAAGCCGATGAGCAGGTAGCTGGCCAGCCCCACCAGCTCCCAGAAGACGAAGAGCATGAACAGGTTGTCGGCGAGGACCAGCCCCAGCATGGCCGCGGCGAAGAGGCTCATCCAGGCGTAGTAGCGCCCGTAGCCCGGGTCGCGCTCCATGTAGCCCTGCGAGTAGACCTGCACGAGCAGGGCCACGCTCGTGACCACCACCAGCATGACCGCCGACAGCCCGTCCGCGCGCACGCCCAGGCTCAGCTGCAGCGGCCCCGCGCGGAACCAGTCGTGCGTGTGCGTGGCCGCGTGCCCGTGCGCGCCCAGCACGTCCGTGAGCGTGAACAGCGCCAGCGCGAAGGAGGCGGCGATGGCGGCGATGCTCAGGTAGCCCGCCAGCCGCGGCCGTTTGCGCAGGTACAGGGCGATGGCCGCGAAGGCCGCCAGCGGGCAGAGGATGATGGCCCAGAGCACGCCCTCGCCGACGCCGGGGATGTCGCCCATGCCCTAGATCTTCCTCAGGATTTCGCGCGCCACGTGCGCCTTGCCCGTGGGCACGTAGATGGCGCGCCCCTCGCGCATGGAGGCGTCGCCGCGCTCCGTGGGCGGGACCACGAGCACGCGCAGCCCCTCCGCCGCGAACAGCTCGCGCCACGTCTCCGCCGCGTACCCGTTCGCCACGCTCATGAATTCGACCCACATGGCGCTACAGCCTCAGGAGGTCGAGCTGATCGACCTCGACGGTCTGGCGGCTGCGGTAGACGGACACGGCGAGCGCGAGGGCCACCGCCGCCTCCGCCGCGGCCACGGTGATGACGAAGGCCGTGAAGGCGTGTCCGGCCACGGCCTCGCCGCCCGCGCCGAAGCGCGAGAACGCGATCAGCGTGAGGTTCACGGCGTTCAGCATCAGCTCGATGCCCATCAACATGCCCACGGCGTTGCGCTTGCTCAGCGCGATCGTCAGGCCCAGGCAGAAGAGCAGGGCGCCCACGGTGAGGAAGTGCTCCAGCGTGAGCGTCACGGCGCCTCCCCCGTTTCCCCACCCGCGGCCCCGGCGTCGGCGGCCTCCTCCGACTCGGGGCGCACGAGCATGATCGCGCCCACGAGCGCCATCGTGAGCAGCACCGAGGCGATCTCGAAGGGCAGCACCCACGTGGAGAGCAGCGCCCGCCCGAGGTCGCCCGCGCCGATGCCGGGGTCGTTCGCGGTCGCGCCCCAGGCGGCGTCGTGGATGACGAACAGGAAGACCGCCGCGAGGGACACGCCCAACAGGATGGCGGGGCCCACCATGGCCGTCTCCGAGTTGTCGCGCAGGGAGCGTGGCGTGAGCGCGATGGCGAAGAGCAGCAGCACGGCGATGGCGCCCACGTAGATGACGATCTGGGCCATGGCGATGAATTCGGCGGAGAGCAGCACGAAGAAGCCAGCCACGCCCACGAAGGCCACGATGAGGAAGAGCACGGCGTGCAGCAGGTTGCGCGAGGCCATGACGCCGCCCGCCGCCCCCAGCGTGAGCAGGGCCAGCGCCCAGAAGGCGATCTGCACGCCCGCGCCCTCCACGCTAGCGTCCCCCCACGACGGGCTCGTCGAGGGGCACGTGGCCGCCCGCCTCGCGCACCAGGCGGGGGCGCGTGGGCATCCGCTCGGGGCGGTAGCCGAGCAGCCGCGCCCAGCCCCACACCGCCGCCGCCGAGAGCGCGACGTTGAGGGCCGCGAAGGCGAAGACGATGCCGTCGCCCAGGTCGCGCTCCACCCACAGCAGCCGTTCGAGGGAGACGAGGAAGAGGTTGAAGACGGCCAGCGGCAGCAGGAACTTCCAGGCGAACCCCATGAGCTGGTCGATGCGCAGGCGCGGCAGCGTGCCCCGCGTCCAGATGAAGACGAAGTAGAAGAGGTGCGTCTTGGCCACGAAGATGAGCCAGGGCGGCACCCACTGCTCCAGCCCCCACATGGACCAGCCGCCGAGGAAGACGGTGGCGGCGAAGGCCGAGGCCGCCAGCGCGTAGCCGATGTCCATGCCGTAGAAGAGGCCCCACTTCATGCCGCTGTACTCGGTGAGGTAGCCCGCCACGATCTCCGATTCCGCCTCCGCGATGTCCGTGGGCGTGCGGTTCAGCTCCGCGCTCACGCAGATGAAGTAGACCGCGAAGGCCAGCGGCATCATGAACGCCAGCCACAGGTCCACCTCGGCCTGGAAGAGCACGATGCCGGGCAGGCTGAGGGTGTTGGCGAACACGGCCACGCCCAGCAGCATCAGCACCAGCGGCACCTCGTAGCTGACGGACATGGCCACCACGCGCATGGCCCCGAAGAGGCTGTACTTGTTGTCCGATCCCCAGCCCGCCATGAACGCCGCCAGCACGGGCAGCCCCGACACGGCGATGAAGAAGACGAGCCCGGCGGGCAGGTCGGCGAAGACCATGCGCGGCCCGAAGGGGATGACGGCGAAGAGCAGCACGGCGGGCGCGACGAAGAAGACCGGCGCCGTCCACATGATGGCGCGGTCCGCCCGCGCCGGCGTGAGCGCCTCCTTCTGCAGCAGCTTGACCGCGTCCGCGAGCGGCTGCAGCAGCCCGAACGGCCCCACGCGGTTCGGCCCCTTGCGCGCCTGCATGCGCCCGATGATGCGCCGCTCCCCGTAGACGCCGAGGAACAGCTGCGAGGGCAGCACGAACACGAGGAAGAAGGCGACGAACCCGATCAGCGGGGCCACGAGGTAGGCCAGCTCCGACGGGGCCACGCGGTCGATGCCCTCGAGGATGACGCGCGCGAGGTTGGAGAGGTCGCGGAAGTCGTACCAGTGGTCGGTGGCGGCGGGCATCAGCGGTCGATCTCGCCGACGACGATGTCGATGGAGCCGAGCGCCACGATGGCGTCCGCGATGGTGCCGCCCACCGTCATCTCGCGCAGCACGCTCAGGTTGATCAGCGAGGGCGGGCGGATGTGGAAGCGGTAGGGCGAGGGGCCCTCGTCGCTCACGAGGTAGTAGCCCAGCTCCCCGCGCGGGCTCTCGATGCGCGCGTAGGCCTCGCCCGCGGGCGGACGCAGCGCCAGCGGGACCTCCGTGCTGTGCGGCCCGCCCGGCAGCCCGTCCAGCGCCTGCTCCACGATGCGCAGGCTCTGCCGCATCTCCTCCAGCCGCACGATGAAGCGGTCGTAGGCGTCCCCGCGGTAGCCGATGGGGATGTCGAAGTCGTACTGCTCGTAGCCGCAGTAGGGGTCGGCCTTGCGGATGTCCCAGGCCACGCCGCTGCCGCGCAGCATGGGGCCGCTGAGCGAGGCGTTGACGGCCAGCTCATGCGGCACGACGGCCACGTCGCGCGCCCGCGCCAGGAAGATCTCGTTGCCCGACAGCAGCCCCTCGCCGTCCGCGATGGTCTGGCGCATGGGCGCGATGAAGGCGCGCACGCGCTCTTCGAAGCCGTCCGGCAGGTCGAAGGCCACGCCCCCGATGCGCATGTAGTTGCAGGTGAGGCGCGCGCCGCTCGTCATCTCGAAGATGTCCAGGATCTTCTCGCGCTCGCGCATGAACCACATGATCGGCGTCTGCCAGGCGCCCGTGTCGTTGGCGAAGGCGCCCGCGCCCATGCAGTGGCTGGCCAGCCGCTGCAGCTCGGCCATGATCACGCGGATGGCCTGCCCCCGCGGCGGCGTCTCGATGCCCGCCAGCTTCTCCACCGCCAGGCAGTAGCCGAGGTTGTTCGACATGCTGCTCAGGTAGTCCGTGCGGTCGGTGAAGGGGATGTTCTGCGTGTAGGTGCGCTCCTCCGCCAGCTTCTCCATGGAGCGGTGCAGGTAGCCGATGACCATCTCCGCGTCCACCACGCGCTCGCCGTCCACCGTGGCCTTCACGCGGAACACGCCGTGCGTGGACGGGTGCTGCGGCCCGATGTTCATGACGAACGGCTCGGACTGGACGACCTCGCTCACGGGACGGGCCGCACCGGCGGTTCGGGCCGCGCCGCGGCCCCCGCGAACTCGTTCAGCCCGGGCTGCAGCCCGCCCGGCATGGCGAGGAAATCCTTGCGCAACGGGTGCCCGGGATAGCCGTCCCAGAGCAGGATGCGCTGCGGATTGGGGTGCCCCTCGAAACGGATGCCGAAGAGGTCGTACGCCTCCGACTCCTGGATCCACGCGCCCTGCCACACCTCCGTCACGCTGGGCACGGCGGGCGACTCGCGGTCCGCCGTCTCCACCTTCGCGCAGGCGATGTGGTTCCGCGTCAGCGACTGCAGGTGGTAGACCACCTCGAAGCGGTCCCACAGGTCCACGGCGCAGAGGTTCGTGAGGTGCGCGAAGTCCGTTTCGGCGTCGTCGCGCAGGGCGCGGAAGGCCTCCAGGGCGCGGTCGGCGTGGAGCAGGCAGGCGGCGTCGTCCGCGCGGGCCACGCAGCCGGGCGCGAGCCGCTCGGCCTCGCGCGCCAGCTCCGCGCCGCTCCACCAGCGCGTCACCGGCCCCACTCCAGCGCGCGCTTGCGCCAGGCGTAGAGCCCGCCCACCACGAACGTGCCCACGAAGATGGCGACCTTGCCCAGGCCCGCCGCTCCGGCGTCCTCGAACGCCACCGCCCAGGGGAAGAGGAAGACGATCTCCACGTCGAGCAGCAGGAAGAGGAGGGCGATGTAGGAGAAGCGGAAGTTGAAGCGCGTGAGCGCGGGGCCGCGCGTCACCATGCCGCACTCGTAGGTGTCCTCCTTCACGGGGTCGGAGGGCACGCGCGGGCGGATGCCGGCGAACTGGAACGCCCACGACTGGATGATCGCGCCCGCCGGGAAGATGAGCGCGATGATGACGAGGATGGCGATGTGACCGTATTCGTGGAGCACGCGACCGGCGGCACTCTAGCACGGACCGCCGTTCGCGGCCAACGCGCCCGCCCCCGCGCGCTAGCGGCGTTCGCGCCCCCCGCGACGCCCGCGCCCGGCGATCTTGTCGGCCCGCACGACGACGAGTTCGTGCCGCAGGGCGCGCGCCCGCGCCGCGCCCTCGTCCGCCTGCGCCTTGCCGGTGAAGCGCAGCGCCTCGCCGGGGTTCACCGTGAAGGCGTCCACGCCCTTCACCCAGCGGGCCAGGTAGCGCCCGCCACGCCTCAGCAGGTACTCACGGTCGGGGGTGTCGTTCTCGCTCATCGGGATCGGCCTCAGGCGGCGCGGGCGGCGGCCACGGCCTTGCCGGCGGCCTCGCCGAGGCTCTCCGCGCGCGCGACGTCGAGGCCCGCCTCCGCGAGCAGCCGTTCGCCCTCGGCCAGGTTCGTGCCCACCAGCCGCATGACCACGGGCAGCCGCAGGCCCAGCTCGCGCTCCGCGTCGATGACGCCCTGCGCGATCACGTCCACGCGCGCCATGCCGCCGAAGATGTTGACGAGGATGGCCTTCACGGAGGGATCCTCCCCGATCACGCGGATGGCGTTCACCACGCGCGCGGGGTCGTTCACGGTGCCGATGTCGAGGAAGTTGGCGGGCTCGCCCCCGGCCAGCTTGATCGCGTCCATGGTGGCCATGGCCAGCCCCGCGCCGTTCACGATGCAGCCGATGTCACCGTCGAGCTTGATGAAGTTGGCCACGCCCAGCTCCGCGGCCAGCACCTCGAGGCGGTCCTCCTCGTCCTTGTCGCGCAGCGCCGCCAGCTCCTCGTGCCGGAAGAGGGCGTTGTCGTCGATGGTGAACTTGGCGTCGAGCGCGAGCACGCGCCCGTCCTCCGTGACGGCGAGGGGGTTGATCTCGGCGAGGCTGGCGTCGCTCTCAACGGCGGCGCGGCAGAGGTTCCCGGCGAGCCGGTCGAGGGCCGCCGCCTGCTCCCCCACGAGGCCGAGGCGCGCCGCCAGCGTGCGCCCGATGTAGGGCCCGTAGCCCGCCGCCGGATTGACCGCGAGCCGCGCGATGGCGTCCGGATCGCGGGCCGCCACGGCCTCGATCTCCTGCCCGCCCTCGGTGGAGGCCATGATCAGGGGCGTGCCCCGCGCGCCGTCCACGATGATGGCGAGGTAGAGCTCGCGCGCCACCTGCGACTGCTCCTCGACGAGCACGTGCTTCACGCGCCTGCCGTCGGGGCCGGTCTGGATGGAGACGAGGTGTTTGCCGAGGATGGCGGCGGCCTCGCGCTCGGCCCCGGCGGGCGTGTCCGCGAGGCGCACGCCGCCCACGCGCTCGCCGCGCACCTGCCCCGCGTGCGCCTCCGGGTCGGCGACGAGGCGCTCGAACATGGCGGCCGTCTCGCCCTCCTCCACGAGGCGGCCCTTGCCACGCCCGCCCGCGTGAATCTGCGCCTTGACGACGACCTTGCCGCCCAGCTCCTCCGCGACGGCGCGCGCCTCGGCGGGCGTGTCCGCCACGCGCCCGCGCGGCACCTCGACGCCGTATTGGGCGAAGAGCGCCTTGGCCTGGTACTCGTGAACCTTCATCGTGCCTCCGGACGGCCCGCGCCGTCGCGCGCAGCCTACCGCCGTCGGCGCGCGCGGGGAACCGTCGCGCGGACCGTCAGGATGCGTCGGGCGGCTTCACCGACGCGGCACTTCCCGTCGCGAGGCGACGATCTGGTCGAACAGCTCGTTCACCTCGCGGGCGGCGCTCTCCGATGACGCGACGATACGGCGCTCGTAAAACTCGCCTGTTTCCGCATCCATAAACAGCACCGAATCGCTTGCAACATCGATTATCCCCGCATGGAATCGCGCCTCACCACCCACGGCGATTTGCACGCGCATGTTCACGGGAACGGTGATGACGTACTGCAGCGTGCCCACGCGGTAGGTTCGCCCGCCCACCGCGATCTGCCCGGACCTGATGAACGGAAAATTATCGAATTCAAAGTAGGGCGTGGACGCTTCCTCCGTGTTTGATGCGTTCCCCGCCACCGTCGTCCAGGCCCGCACCTCAACCTCGTACCATCCCCGCCCCAGCCCGCTCAGCCGGTAGCTCCGCGTCGCCCCGCTGCTGCCGGGGATGTTCGTCCACGTTCCCCATGTCTCCCTTCCGTCTCCCCGTATCGGCCCCTTCGTGCGGTACTGCCAGCGCGTCACGCCCGTCGCCGTGCTCGTCCACTCCAGAATCACGACGTCCGGCGTGCCGTCGATGAGCGCCATCAACTCCGGGGCCGGGGCGGGCGCGGGCGCGACGGCGGGCGGCTCGTAGAGGCGGAAGGCGGAGAGGTGGTTGGTGAGCGCGAACCAGAAGCTGTTGTGGCCCGGCAGGCGGGGAAGCGCCGCGCCGTTCCCATCCAGCAGGGCGCTCTCGGTGAGGCGCCAGCGCGCGCCGTCCTCCGCCAGCGCCACGCCCGCGTCGGCGTCGAAGGAGACGAAGCGCACCGCGCCCGCGGCGTAGGCGCGCCCGCCCGTGCGGTCGGCGGTGGCGAAGACGACCGCGCGCTCGCCGCCGATCTCGTCCTCCACGTAGCCCCGTTCGCCCAGCAGCAGGATGGGGTAGGCGACCACCTCGCCGTTGTGGCGCACGGCGTAGACGCTGTCCTTCACGGCGAGCGGGCCGCGCCGGTCGGGCACGGGGAACATGAGCCCCGAACTGGCGAAATAGCGGGCGTAGGCGGCGCCCTCGCGGTAGTCGCGGAAGTGCCCGGTTTCGATGTCGAGCACGCGCGTGTCGGGATGCGCCGCCAGCCACTCCTCCCAGGTGGTGTGCACCACGGGCAGGACGTTCAGGCGCAGCCCGCTCCCCGCGAGGTCGCCCCAGACGGGCTCGCCCGTGTACTGCTCCCAGAGGCTGTTCGTGGCGCGGTCGTACATGAGCTTGTTCGAGCGGTAGAGGAGGCCGCTCGTGCCGAAGCGGTGGACCGCGCCGCCCGCGCGCCCGTCGTAGAGGATGGCGCTGCCGCAGAGCGTGCAGTAGGCGAGCGAGACGGGCACGCCGCCCACGGTGTCGTTCACCATCTCGTGCCAGTCGATGATGCGGCGCGGGTAGGCGCGCGCGTCCCCGTTGACCTCGACGCCGATGACGAGATCCTTCGCGCCGATCCAGTCGGCGGCGTCCTCCGGCGCGACGAAGGCGGGCGACTCCAGCGGGGGGATGCCGTCCACGCGCACGCCGCCCCAGAAGACCTCCTGCGCGGAGAGCGCGCGCGGCCTGGCGGGATCGAGGAAGGCGCCCATCTTCTCCTGGATGCCGGCGATGAGCTTGTGCTTGAAGGCGAGGTAGAGGGGCGTGTCGTCGGCGGGCTCGCGCGGGCCACGCCCCTCCACCCAGTCGAACACGGGCACCTCGCCGGGCCGCGCGTCGATGAGCGTGCGGTAGACGAAGGCGCTGTAGGGCACGGGCACGGTGGCGAGGTCGATGAGGTACGGGAGCCAGACGTCGTCGCGCGACATCGCCCGCAGGAGGTCGAAGACGCTGGACGAGGTGTCGCCGACGAGCGGATAGCCGTTCCAGAACTCGAACTCGGTCCAGTAGACGAGGCCGAGGATGTCCTCGTCCGTGATCGGGGTCGGCGCGGGCGTCGGGGTTGGCGTCCCGGGCGGCGGCGAAGGCGTCGCGGCGGTCGGCGCTTCCGTCGCGGGCGGGACGCTGGGCGTCGGCGGCGGCGCGACGGGAGCGCCGTCGCCACAGGCCGCGAGAGCCAGCGCGAACGCGCAGACGAGGACGAGGCGCGTGCCCATGCCCCCAGTGTAGGGAGGGCGCGCGCCCGCGTTCCTCACCCGCCCTTCACGATTCCGCGCCGGTGAGCGGGCCGAGCTCGCGCCAGGGGCGGGCGCGGCGCGCCTCCCAGTGCGCCTTCCAGTCGTCGCAGAGGCCCTGCGCGCCGTGCCAGTAGTCCACCTCGAGGCAGACCTTGCCGTCGCGGAATTCGAGGCGCGACATGCCCTCCCCGCACCACCAGCGCCCCGCGTTCTCCTCCGCGCTGGCGGGAACCTGCGAGTAGGCGATCCAGAGCACGACCACGCCGCTGTCCGCCGCGTAGAGGTCCTCGGGGAGCACCTTGAGCGTGGGGGCGGCTTTCGCCCAGAACGCGCGCACGGCGTCGTGGCCGCGCATGGCCTCGGGATGCCCCACCACGTCGCGCATGACCACGTCCTCGGTCATGAACCGCAGGGGGGCGTCGACGTGGCCCCCGCTCCAGCCTTCCTCGAAGAGACTGCGCGCGATCTCGATTTCGGCCTTGCCCGCCATGGACGGCCTCCTCCCGCGTGATGGGGCGATGGTAGCGGAAGCGGCGGCGGCGCGGTGTACGATGCGCCCGTGCCCGACGCGATGACGCCCGACGAGGCGCGCGGCTACCTCAACTACCTGCTTACGCTGGCCGTGCGCCGCGAGCAGGCCTTCGCGCCGCTGGCCGCCGCCTTCCTGCGCGAACAGGACCTCGACGCGCTCGGCCTGCTCCCCGACGAGCAGCTGAGCCTGCTGCTGGCGGCGGCGCAGTCGTTCGCCCCCGAACCGCGGCGCTACGGCGTGAAGCTCGAATTCCTCGAGCGGGCGCGGGCGCTGCTGCCGCGCACGCGCCTCGCGGGGTCGCCCACGGAGGCGCAGGTGGGGCAGGAGCTGCGGCGCACGGCCATGGAGCTGGAGCGCTACCACGAGGCCGTGCGCGTGAGCCGCGACGCCGCGGGCGGGCGCGAGCGCATCGTCGTCGAGAGCGAGGCCCCCGGCTGGTTCACCGACCTCGCGCAGAAGCGGGCGGCGGCCTACTACCAGCGGCGCCACGGCCTCACGCCGGAGGCGCGCCACGCGCAGGCGTACACCGGCCCGGCGCGCGACTTCGAGCCGGACAACACGGCCATCCACAAGGAGTTCGCGGGGGCCTGCGGGCCCTTCATGAACGCGCGCGCCCACGCCTTCCACGTGCTCCTGCCTTTCGACCTGAAGCTGAGCCGCTCGCCGCGCGACCCGCTGGAGACGGGCGTGCGCATCTTCTACGGCGCGCCCGGCTACTCCTTCCCCCTGCGCTACCAGATGGGGCGCCTCACGAGCGACCGCGACGGCGCCGTGGTGGACGTGCCCGTGGACGACCCGCGCCTCGTCTACGTCTCGGCCTCGCGCGTGAAGGATCCGGAGTTCGCGTGGGACGGCCCCCCGCAGGGAACGGCGCCGCCGGAGCTGGCCTTCCCCCTCACCGTGCTGCGGCACCTGGGCAGCCTCGGCGAGTACGTGCAGGTGAGCTGCAACCTGAAGGTGTGGTTCGACGCCGCCCGCGTGGCCATCCTGCTGCAGGGCGCGCCCGACCTCGACGAGCTGGGCCTGACGGGCGCGAGCGGCCTGCTCACGCGCACCTACGGGCTGGGCGCGAACGAGGAGTACGCGCGCCCCCGCGCCGAACCCTGGCAGGACGGCCTCAGCTACAATTACGTGAACATGCACCTGGCCCTGCGCGCGGGCGTGGAGTCGGCGGTCATCCCGCACGGCACGCCCGTCTTCACGCTCTACCCGGTGCTCAGCCGTCAGGCGTTCGCCTTCGAGGACGCCGCCACGGCCTCGGCGCGCGCCACGCCGTCCTGACGCACGCGGGCCCCGGAGGCGTCCCCCGGGGCCCGCGCGGTGCGTGGCGCCGATGCGGCGTCCCTAGCCGTCCAGCCAGGCGCTCTCGCGCCGCGGCACGTTGTTCCAGGCGTAGGAGTTGAACCAGTCGTCCTTGCCGTAGTCGCGCAGCCGCGCGCTCACGCCGAGGAACGAGGTGGCGGCCATGGGCATGGTGAAGATGCCCCAGGCCCGATCCAGGATCCAGCGCTGCAGGTCGGTGATGATCTGCACGCGCTGCTCGTGGTCCACCGTTTCGTTCTGGAGGACCATCTGGTCGCCCACGTACCGCGATCCCTCGGCGATCTCGGGGTGGGGGGAGTCGTAGCGGAAGTTGAAGGCCACGGCGCCGTACTGCTCCGGGTCGAACCAGGAGAGGTAGCTCGTGCCGGGCGTGCCGTCGGTGCCGCCGCCCACGCCCGTGCCGCTCTGCAGCAGGTCCCAGGGCTTCACGTCGCGCGTGTTGTCGTTCGCGGCGTTCACCCAGGTCTGGATGTCGGCGCTGGTGACCTCGAACGTGGAGCCGAGGGAGTCCTGCCAGCTGCGGGCCGCGAACTCGCTGATGGTCTGCTGCTGCTCGTTCGTGACCGTGTGGATGTTGACGCTCTGGTAGATGCTGTCGTAGTCGGCGTCGGCCTCGCCGCGCGCGGCGGCGTCGGCGGCAGCCGCCTCCCAGAGGGCGCGGGCGTCCGCCGGGTCGTAGACGTACCAGCCCGCGAGATCCTCCTGCGTGAGCCGCTGGAAGCGCGTGTTGATGATGGTGAGCGGCGCCTGCAGCTTGCCGTCCCCGGCGCGGATGCTGGCGATGAAGGCGTCGTAGTTGAAGCCCTTGCGGATGGCCTCGCGGGCGCGCTGGTCGCGCCACTTGCCGCCGTCGAAGCCGCAGACCGCCCACCCGCCAGCGGGCGCGCCCTCGACCGCGACGTTCGCGTTGCCCTCGAGCTCCTGCGCCTCGACCGGGTCGAGCGTGCCGTACGCGTCGAGGTCGCCGCTCTCCAGCAGCGAACGGGCGGTGATGGCGTCGGGAACGATGCGCACGACGTACTCGTCGATGTACGGGCCGTCCTCGACGAAGCCGTCGTCCGGGTTCGGATGCGGGTAGTAGTCGGGGTTGCGGGTGAGGCGCGTGCCCTCCGAGCTGCGCTCGGAGAGGATGTAGGGACCGGCGGCCATGCCCCGCTGATGCTCCTGGGCCGTGCCGCCCGCCGCCTCGACCAGCGCCTTGTTGACGATGCCGAAGTACTGGCGGGAGCGGTGGATGAGCGCATCGGCGCGCGGCCCGATCCAGCTCTCCTGAACGTGCGTGGCGTCGATCGCGTCGATGGAGTCGAAGTAGTCGAAGGAGTTGGCGGGCACGTGCGTGGCGCCGAGGTCGGCGAGGAGCCCGGGCGGACGGGCGATGGTGTAGGCCACGTCCTCGGAGGTGACGGGATCGCCGTTGTGGAAGCGCATCCCCTCGCGCAGCGTCCACACCAGCGTCGTGTCGTCGATCTGCTCGTAGCCGACGGCGCCGTCCATGGAGAAGACGCCCTTGCTCACCTGGAAGTCGAGCAGGTGGTTGTAGACCTGCTGGGTGACCTCGCCGTTGTTCGTGTGGAAGACGGCGGGATCGAGGCCCTGGTCCTCGGTGCTCTTCCAGGTGCGGAAGGTGCCGCCGCGGCGCGGGCCGCCCGCCGCCGGGGCCTGCGTGGGCGCCGCCGTGGCGGTGGCGGCGGTGGTGGCCGCCGCCTGCGTGGCCTGAGTGGCAGCGGCGGTCGGCTCGCTCGCGGCGTCGTCGTCATCGTCGTCGTCGCCGCAGCCGGCCAGGATGGCGGCGGAGCCCGCCGCGGCCACGCCGGCCCCGGCGAGGAAGCGGCGGCGGTTGAGGCGCCTCCCGCGAAGGCGCAGCCAGTAGTTGTCCTCGCGCATCGTTCTTCCTTCCCGCCGCGGCCTTGCGCCGGAGCGTCAATGCGGATGCGCGGCACGATACGCCCTAAGGGGATCGCGCGGCAACGGGCAAGGGGAAGTTTCTAGATGCGGCCCCGCAGGCGCGGATCGAGCGTATCGCGCACGGAGTCGCCGAAGATGTTGAAGGCGAAGATCGTGAGGGCGAGGGCGGCGCCCGGGAAGATGGCGATCCACTGGGCGCTGCGGAAGAAGCGGCGCGAGTCCCCGCTCAGCTCCGCCCCCCAAGAGGGAGCGTCCGAACCAAGCAGGAAGGAGAGCGTCGCCTCCGTGAGGATGGCGGCGGGCAGGCTGATGGTGGTGAGCACGATCATGAGGCCGGTGATGTTGGGCAGGATGTGCCGCAGCATGATGCGGAACTGCCCCGCGCCGATGAGGGTGGCGGCCTCCACGTACTGGGCGTTGCGCTGCTCCAGCACCGAGCCGCGCATGATGCGGAAGGCGCTCGGCATGAAGAAGAGTGAGATGGCGAGCACACGGGCTAACTCCTCCTTCGGCAAGGCGGGCAGGTCCGGCAGCTGATCGCCCAGCACGACGTCGATCACGAGCGCCAGCAGCAGCGCGGGAACGGCGATGATCATGTCGGCGATGCGGCTGAACGTGAAGTCGACCACGCCCGCGAGGAAGCCCGCGATGAGGGCCAGCAGCGTGCCGCCGAGCGTCCCCACGATGACCGTGGCCATGCCGATCTTCAGAGAGATGCGCCCCCCGTAGAGCACCCGCGACCAGACGTCCCGCCCCTGGCGGTCCGTGCCAAAAAGGAACTCACTGTTCGGCCCCTCGAGCACGTTCGGGGTGAAGGCGTCCAGCGACTGGGGATCCGTGGTGCGCAGGAGCGGCGCGGCGCCCGAGGCGAAAGCCACGATCAGGATGAGCACGATGCCGAGGGCCCCGGCCGGCTCCTTGCGCGCCCAGCGCAGGGGGTTGAACCGCTGGCGCGGCGGCATCAGGTACTCCTGCTCGCTGAGGTTGGCCGGGATGGACTCGGTGGCCTGCGTCACGGCTAGTACCTGATGCGCGGATCGACGCGCGTGTAGAGGATGTCCACGAGGAGCGTGATGAACATGAACATGGCGGCGAAGATCATCACCGTCATGAGGATGACCGGGTAGTCCCGCGCGAGCAGCGCCTCGAACGTGAGCAGGCCGATGCCGGGGATGGCGAAGATCTGCTCGGCCACGACGGCCCCGCCCAGAATCGTGCCCAGCTGCAGGCCGATCACCGTCAGCACGGGGATGAGGGCGCTGCGGAACACGTGCCGGAAAACGACCACGCGCTCGCGCAACCCCTTCGCCCGCGCCGTGCGTACGTGGTCCTGGTAAAACACCTCCAGCATGGCCGAGCGCACGATGCGGGCCGTGTAGGCCGCGCCCGCGTAGGCCAAGATGATCGCGGGGAAGATGACGATGGAGAGGTTCCTGAGCGGATCCTCGGTGAAGGTCGCGTACTCCCGGATCGGGTTCCAGTCGAACCAGACGATGGCGTAGATGATGATCAGCGTGGCCGTCCAGAAGTTGGGCACCGAGATGCCGAGGATCGTCCCCGTTCGCAGGACGTAATCGAGCACGCTGTTGCGCCGCACCGCCGACACGATGCCCACGGGCAGGCTGATGACCACCGAGAGCAGGATCGTGATGGCCCCGATCTCGATGGTGTTGGGCAGCCGCTCCACCACGGACCGCCCAACGGTGTCGTGGGGAGGCGTGAGCGAGGTGCCGAGGTCGCCCCGGAAGATGCCCCCCAGCCAGTCGAAGTACTGCACGTACCAAGGCCGGTCGAGCCCCAGCTGCTCACGGAAGGCGTCGAGGTTGCGGGACTCCGAGATGCCGGCCACCACCGAGAAGGCGGCGTCGCCCGGAAGGATGAAGATGAGCAGGAAGAGGATGAAGGACAGGACGAGCAGCGTGACGGGGATGGCCACGACGCGGCGGATGATGTAGGTCCACATGTCTCCCCCCTCGCGCCCGCCCGGCGGAGGCGCGGCGATTCTGGCCGATCAGGGCGCGCCCCCGCAAGGGAGGCCGCGGCTAGCCGCGCAGCGCCCGCCACCAGTCCCGCACGTCCGGCTGGAACTGCGCGTGGTACTGCCGCTGCAGGTCGGTGGCGCCCGCGTCCGGCGGCTCCGTGTCCGTGGTCGCCAGGTCGGAGGCGCCGGGCACGGGATCGACCCACTCCAGGCGGATGCCCTCGATGACCTCGCCCAGCCCCGAATCCTCGTGGTGGGGGCTGGCCTGATGCTCGATGAAGCCGTTGAAGCTGTCGAAGGAGAGCAGGCCGTAGTAGAGGCCCTTCTCCTCGCCGCGCCAGAATTCGTAGCGGCGCACGCGCGTCTCGTGGGCGTGGGTGTCGCGCCAGAGGGCGCCCTCCAGCTCCTCGAAGCGGGCCTCCTTGCCTTCCTTGATCCTGATGTGCGCGAGAATCGTGGCCATTGGCTTCACCAGACCGCCCGTATCGGCGCCCCGCTTCCGGGGACGCCCGCGGCGCGTGGGATTGTAGGGGGTTCGCGGGGCCGTCTCTAGCGCTCGTCGCGCGGCTGGCCGGGGCCGAGCCGCCAGAGGCCGCGCAGCGCGCGCCCCAGCAGGCGCGCCACGCCCCAGATCAGGCGCACGATGCCGCGCACCGCCTTCCACAGGCCGCGCAGCGGGGAACGGGAGCCGTCGGAGTCGGACATGGCGCTTTCTCCAGTCTCGGGGGCGAGCGCGGGCAGCGTCGCGGAAGCGCGCGGCGCTGTCAACGCGCGCGGGCTACAGGTCGAACTCGATGTCGAGGCGGAGGAGGCCGCGCACGCCGCCCTTGCCCGGCGGCGGGAAGACGGGGCCGTCGTTGGGCACGTCCTTCAGGCGCGGGTTGCGCAGCACGTCGAGCAGCATGGCGCCCGCGATCACGGCTTCCTGGCGGGCCATGGCGTAGCCCATGCAGAAGTGGCGCTCCTGCCCGAAACCGAGGTGGCTGGCCACGCCGTCCTTCCAGTAGCCCGTGCGCAGCTCCTTCCCGAAGTAGAGGTCGTCGCGGAAGATGTCGAAGCGGTCGGGGTTCGCGAAGACGCGCTCGTCGCGGTTGCCGGAGCCGAGGCAGAGGGCCACGCTCGCGCCCATGGGGATGATGCGCCCGCCCAGCTCCGTCTCGCGCAGGGCGCGCCGCTGCTGGTAGTGGTTGGAGCCGTCGTGGCGCAGCATCTCCGTGAACACGCGGTCCATCAGCTCGGGGCGCTCGCGCACGGCCTCGTACTGCTCGCGGTGGCGCAGCAGGTTCCACCACATGGCGTCGATGGCCTTGTGCGTGGTGTCGCCGCCGCCCACCAGCAGCAGCGTGACGAAGGCCTTGATCTGCTCGTCCGTCATCATCTCGCCCGACATCTCGGCGACGACGAATTTGGAGATGAGGTCGTCGGCGGGCTCGGCGCGGCGCGCGGCGATGATGGGCGAGAGGTAGTCGTGCAGCGCGAACTTGGCCCGCTCCGCCGAGCGGAAGTAGGCGCGCCCGTAGCCCATGCCCGCGAAGAGCGTGTTGTAAATGCCCTCGAAGTAGTCGAAATCCTCGCGCGGCAGGCCCAGCATCCCGGCGATGACGCGGATGGGGAAGCGCTGGCTGAACTGCGACACGAGGTCCACCTCGCCGCGTCCGGCGATGCCGCCCGCCAGACTCTCCGCCGCCTCGATGGAGAAGCGCTCGATCATCTCCGCCGCCGTGCGCTCGATGACGGGCAGCCAGGTGATCAGCTTGCGGCCCACGAACTCGCCCGCCACGATGCCGCGGCTCCAGCGGTGCTCGGCGCCCTCGCCCATCTCGAGGATGGTGGGGCCGAGGGGCGATTCCGAGCCGAACTCGTACTTGCCCTTCGGGTCGTAGACGGCGCGCGTGAAGTCGCCGCCCTCGCGGCTGCGCTTGTAGGCGTCCCAGATGTCGGCGTAGCGCGTGATCACGAAGCGGTTCTGGAACTGGTCGCGGTAGACCGGCTCCTGGTCGCGGATCCTCTGGTAGAGGGGGAAGGGATCCTTGCGATGCTCCTCCGTGAGGAACTCGCCGGGCTCGATGACGGGGGCCTCGGCCGGGGCGGTCATGGCGCGTCTCCTCCTGCCGTCTGGCCCCCAGTCTACACGCGCGACGGGCGGCGCGGGGCCGCGGCGTCAGGGCCAGACGACCCAGGTGTTGGGCGAATCGACGAGCGAGCCGAGCGCCTCCGGCGGGGCCTGCGCCAGCGCCTCGAAGGCGCGCTCCTGCGTGAGCGCGCGCGCGGCCAGCCGCCGCAGCCCCTCCGTGCGCTTGCCCCACTCCACGCGGCTCTGGCTCGCCTCCAGGTAGCGCCCGGGCACGCGCTGCCCCAGCAGCAGCACGTCGTAGGCGAAATCGCCGAACACCTCCTCCGGCTTGTAGAACTGCGACTGCCGGTAGGTGAGCGGCGCGCGCTCGCGGAAGAGGGCGACGCGCTCCTCCGCGCCCCCGATGTCGACCTCGTTGCGGCAGGTCTCCCAGAAGGGCGTGTCCAGCTTGCGGTTGAAGCGGTAGTGCACGGCCAGGAACCAGCGCACGTCGTCCCAGTGCGCGTTCAGCGTGCGGTTCACGATGCCGCGGATGGCCGTGTCCCGCCGCGAGCGCGGGAAGTTGAGCACGAGCTGGTTGATCTCGAGGATGATCATGTGCAGCCCCGTCGATTCCAGCGGCTCCACGAAGCCGTAGGAGTTGCCCACGGCGACCACGTTCCCCTTCCAGAAGTGCTCGCGCCGTCCCGTGCGGAAGCGGATCACGCGGTGCTCGCCCATACCCGCGTTCTTCCCGCGCATCTCCACCGCCGCCGCCTCGTCGTCGAGGAAGCGCGAGGAGAAGACGTAGCCGCGGTGGTCGTCCTCCACCGAGGGCGTGTTCCAGCACCAGCCCGCCTCCATCGTCTCCGCCGTCGTGAAGGGCTTGACGTGCCCGCCGTGGGGCACGTTGGCCACGATGGCGCGGTCGCAGAAGAGGCTGCCGTCGTAGGCGTGGAAGGGCGAGCCCAGCGTCTCCCCCATGATCGCCGAGCGGAAGCCCGTGCAGTCCACGTACAGGTCGAAGCGCCGCTCCTCGCCGTCGTCCGTGACGAGGTGGTCGAGGCCCTCGCCGTCCGCCTGCGGGACGAAGGCCGTGACCGAGCGCTCCAGCCGCTCCACGCCGTCGCGCTCGGCCTGCTCGCGCAGCCACGCCACGAAGCGCCCGTTGTCGAGGTGGTAGGCGAAGGGGATGCGGTCGAGGAGCGCGGTGAGCCGCCCGCCCTCGTCCGCGAGGATGGGCGAGCGCTCCTCCGAGATGAGCAGCGAGCCAAGCGAGTACTCGTTGAAGTCGCCGCCGTAATAGACCGCGTCGAGCACCGGCCCGGGGTGGAAGGCGTAGTTGAAGAAGGAGTCGCCGGGCGGCCCCCACTCGAACTTCACGCCGAACTTCCAGGTGGGCCTGACGGCGCGGAACAGCTCGTGCACGTCGCGTTCGAGGTAGGCGTGGAGGAACTTGACCATGATGGGCGTGGTGCCCTCGCCGACGCCGATGATGGGGATGTCGGGCGACTCGATGAGGGTGACGCGCAGGTGGGACAGTTTCGTGCGGAGGGCGAGCGCGGTGAGGTACCCGGCGGTCCCCCCGCCGACGATGCCCACGGTCTGGAGTTCGGAGGTCATGGGCCGATACCCCAATCACTCGGTGGTCAGCGGAGGCCACACCTTCACAGCACGCTCGGCGAGCTCACGCCCGCGCTCTTCAATGGCAGCCGCATCCCAGCGCTCCAGAGCACCAAGTCCACGATTGAGATACAGCGGGCTATCTTTAAACCCGCCTTCCATGTCTCGCTTTTCATTAAACGGACGAGCTCCATACTCAGGATTGTAACCAGTGATAGTCAGATTCCCAACAGTATGAAGATAAAGCTCCTGAACAGCAGACCAGTCCCCACCAATCATAGCCTGCCAATCAGCAGAGAGATTCCGGGTCTGCGGCAGAATATGCTCCACAGTATACTCTCCAGTAGAGACCAGCTCTTTGCGATCATGATTTTCGAGTCGGCGCAAAAAGTAATTGCGTCGCTGAAAGTGATACATATCGCGCATGACGAAATTTCGTTTGAATTCTTCATCCGTCGGGAAACGGCGATATTCTGGCATCGACAGAAATTCCTTCCGAATGCCGCGAAGATAGTTACCCCCAAGGTTCGCTCGGCTCAATGCCGCAAAGGTTGTAGTGTGAGAATTGGTAGGAATGGCACAAACTGCCCTCCGGAAAACATACGATTCAACCAATCGTATGGCGGACAGGAATTCGTGCTTATGCAGGACTCCCGAATTATAATCTTCGTACATTTTCATCAAGAAGGGATAGGAGACCTCAACCTTGAGTTCTCGCATGTCCCCAAAGGCATACGCCAGATCCGAATCGCCTTCCTTCCGCAATGCGATGGAGCAATAGTATTCAGCATACTTACGAACATCAGCAACCAGATCCTCAGTGGATTCAGATGCGTCCCGCTTTGATCCCCCCTTATGTTTTTTGAAGGCATCATAAACGAACTTGATTTTGGGAACTTCTCCAGTCTTTAGCGTGAGATAGTCCCTCATAAACCTGTCGAAGTGCGAACTATAGGTCTCTTGACCGAACGAAAGCTCGATCTGCCTCCAGTGATCTTCATACAGCTGCGTTTGCTGGTTTATGTCCAGACCCATTAGGACGTAGTTGCGAATCAAATCGGCCTGAGTTAGATCGAGTCCAGTAGAATTCATGCTTTCAAAAATGAGCTGGGGGTTGTCGTGATTGCGATCAAGTGCGATATCGACCACCATGAGCTTGGCAAGGCCCTTACAGATAGGCTCGATGTTCTTCATCGTCTGCATCTGTTCTTCGAAAAAAGCAAAGTTCTTGGCTATTCGCCGGGAAAAATCTTTGGGCTGCGGTTTCTGGCTCAACAGAGCAAATAGTGTTTGCTTATCCGTTTGCGTGAGAGCAAGCCTGAATCGGCGTTCTCCAGAATTTTCAGGAACAATGAGATGCCAATTACGGATTTTCTCCGCAGAAAAGTCAGGCACAGGCTCCCCATCGCCAACATGCCTTGCCAGTGCCTCAAGAATAAGCATCGCTGTGGTCAGACGCTGCTGGCCATCAATCACGAGCAACTGGTAACGACCAGAAACGCTATACATGCTTTCCTCAACATAGACAATAGAGTTGATGAAATGAGCCCGAACGCTATCGTCAGATCCCGCACGCAGGATATCATCCCACAGCCTGCGACACTCTCGCTCGGTCCAGCTGTAGGTGCGCTGCCAGATCGGGATCGTGAACTGGGGAGCCTTCTGAAGAAAGGACAGCAGGGGGATGGCGTTGGCTTTCATGGCAGGTTCGTACCCATGCTAGCACTCTCATGCGCCACGCGCTCGGCAAGCCACACCCACTCACCATCACTGCCCAGGTCGCAGGTCTGCCTATCCTCGGCATCGGTCTCCAGATTCAGCGCGTGCCACTCGCCCATGCGCGCGCCGAGGTCCACTTCGAGGCTGATCTCATGGGGCGAGAGCGACCATTCGGCCAGCACGCCACCCTCGACGGTCGGGTAGAGGTACGGCGACGGCAGATCGCTCGGCCGGTTGCGCTCGAAGCGTTCGGCGAGCCACGCCAGCCCATCGCAGTCCGGCGCGCGGCCATCGCCGTCGAGCCAGCGATCCTCCAGACGCGCGAGGTCCGCCAGCTGCGTAGCAACGTCGAGCGGGGCAGTCGCTAGTTCCGTCACGCGCCCATACTAGCACACATCCCCTCCGCGCAATCCCGTAAGATGCGCGGCGCGGAGGTGCGCCATGGAACTCGGACCCGGCAGGACGGCGGTCGTCACCGGCGGCGGCAGCGGCATCGGCGAGGCCCTCTGCCGCGCCTTCGCCGATACCGGCATGAACGTCGTCGTCTCCGACGTCGATGGCGACGCGGCCCTGGGCGTGGCGCGCGCCATCGCGGACGCGGGCGGCAAGGCCGCGGCCGTGCGCACGGACGTGGCCGACCGCGCCTCCGTGAAGGCGCTCGCGGACGAGGCCTTCGCGGCCTTCGGGGGCGTGCACGCGCTCTGCAACAACGCGGGCGTGGTGGCCTTCCGCAACGCCGCCGAGATGAGCGACGCGGACTGGGACTGGGTGATGTCGGTGAACCTGGGAGGCGTGGTGAACGGCGTGACGCAGTTCCTGCCGCGCCTGATCGCGCAGGGGGGCGAGGCGCACGTCGTGAACACGGCCTCCAGCGCGGGCCTCTTCGCGCCGCCGGGCATGGCCTCCTACGTGGCCTCGAAGCAGGCCGTGGTGGGCCTCTCCGAACACCTGCGCACGGACCTCGCGCCGCTCGGCATCGGCGTCTCCGTGCTCTGCCCGGGGGGCGTGGCCACGCGCATCGTGGAGGCCGGGCGCAACCGCCCCGACGCGCTCGGCGGCCCCGAGGACGTGCCGGAGCACGCCGAGCCCATCCGCCAGGGCATCGCCGCGGGGATGCCGCCGGAGGCGGTGGCGGCGCGCGTGCTCGACGCCATCCGCGCGAACGCGCTCTACGTCATGACGCACGAGGACACGCGCGAGGGCGTGGAGGCCCGCCTCGCGGGGATGCGCGCGGCCTTCGCCCGCTAAGGCGCGGCCCGTGCGCCCGCGCGCGGCCCTGGCGGCGGCGCTCGCGCTGGCGGCCATCGCGGCGACGGCGTGCGGCGGCGGCGCGCCCCGCGACACCGTCACCGTCTTCGCGGCCTCGTCGCTCGCGGACGCCTTCCGCGAGCTGGGGGACGCCTTCGGGACGGCCCACCCGCGCATGGCCGCGCGCTTCTCCTTCGCCGGGTCGGCCACGCTGCGCACGCAGGCGCTGGAGGGCGCGCCCGCCGACGTCTTCGCCAGCGCCAGCCCCGACGAGGTGGAGGCGCTGGCCGCCGCCGGTCTCGTGCTCGAGCAGCGCGCGCTGGCGGGCAACCGCCTGGCCCTGGCCGCGGCGGAGGGCGCGCCCGTCGCGTCCCTGGCCGACCTCGCCGCGCCCGGCCTGCGCCTCGCGCTGGCGGCGGAGGCGGTGCCCGCCGGACGCTACGCGCGGCGCGCGCTGGCGCTGGCGAACGGCGCGGACGGCTTCCCGCCGGACTTCGCCGCGCGCGTGCTGGCCAACGTGCGCAGCCACGAGCCGAACGTGCGCGCCGCCCTCGCCCGCGTCGAGCTGGGCGAGGCCGACGCCGCCATCGTCTACGCCAGCGACCTCGCGCGCGCGACGGACGGCGTGCGCGCGGCCACGCTGCCCGCGCGCTTCCAGGTGGCCGCCGACTACCGCATCGCGCTGCTGCGGGAGGGCGAAGCCGCGCGCGCCTTCCTCGCCTTCGCGCTCTCGCCGGAGGGGGCGGCCATCCTCGCGCGCCACGGCTTCACGCCCGCGGGGGAGGCGCCGTGAACGCCTTCCGCGCGCGCCTGCCCGCGGCCGGCCTGACGGTCCCCATCGCGCTTTTCGCGCTCTTCTTCCTGCTGCCCTTCGCGGGGCTGCTGGAGCGGGGGCTGCGCGACGGCGAGGCGCGCGCGGCGATGACGGGCGGCGCGGCCCTCGACGCGCTCGCGCTCTCGCTGTGGACCTCGACGGCGGCGCTGGCCATCGCCGTGGCGGCGGGCACGCCCCTCGCCTGGTGGCTGGCGCGCGCGCGCTTCCGCGGCAAGGGCGCGGTGGAGGCGCTCATCGACCTGCCCATCGCGCTGCCCCCCACCATCGCGGGCGTGGCCCTGCTCACGGCCTTCGGGCGCAACGGGCTGCTGGGCGAGCCCCTCGAAAGCTGGTTCGGCGTGACCATCGGGTTCAGCACCGCCGCCGTGATCATGGCCCAGCTGTTCGTGGGCGCGCCCTTCTACGTGCGCGCGGCGCGGGCCGGGTTCGCGGGCGTGGACGCACGCTACGAGCGCGTGGCGCACACGCTGGGGGCCTCGCCCGCGCGCGCCTTCCTGCGCGTCACGCTGCCGCTCAGCTGGCCCGCGCTGGCGGCGGGCGCGGCCCTCTGCTGGGCGCGCGCGCTGGGCGAGCTGGGGGCCACGCTCATCTTCGCGGGCAACCTGCGCGGCGAAACGCAGACGATGCCGCTGGCCATCCTCGGCGCCTTCGAGAGCGCCGCCGGACTGACCGCCGCCGTGGCCCTCTCGCTGCTGCTGCTGGGCGCCGCGCTGGCCGCGCTGGCCGCCTTCTGGATCATCTCCGCGCGCGCCGGACGGGAGCGGGCGTGACGCTCGCCTTCGCGGCCCGCGCGCGCCTCGGCGCCTTCGCCTACGACGCCGCCTTCGAGGCCGGACGCGAGATCGTGGCCCTCTTCGGCCACTCCGGCGCGGGCAAGAGCCTCACGCTGCAGTTCGCCGCCGGGCTGCTCCGTCCGGCGGAGGGGCGCATCGTCATCGACGGCGAAACCGTGTTCGACTCGCGCGCGGGCGTCGACCTGCCCCCGCAGCGGCGCGCCATCGGCTACGTGGTGCAGGACCTCGCCCTCTTCCCCCACCTGAGCGTGGCCGCCAACGTGGCCTTCGGCATGAGCGGGGAGCGCGCGGACCGCGAGCGGCGCCTCGGCGGGCTGCTCGACCTGCTCCGCATCGGCGACCTGCGGGAGCGCGCGCCGCGCTCGCTCAGCGGCGGGCAGCAGCAGCGCGTGGCGCTGGCCCGCGCGCTCGCCCGCGAGGCCCCCCTGCTCCTGCTCGACGAGCCCTTCAGCGCGCTCGACGAGTCGCTGCGGGCGGAGCTGCGGCGGGAGCTCGTGCGCCTGCGCGGCGAGCTCGCGCTGGCCGTCGTGTTCGTCACGCACGACCTGCGCGAGGCCCACCTCGTGGCCGACCGCGTGGCCGTGTTCGATGCGGGCCGCGTGCTGCAGTTCGACGCCCGCGAGCGCGTCTTCCGCCATCCCGCCAGCCGCCGCGTGGCCGAGCTGACGGGCGTGGCCAACATCCTGCGCGGGCGCGTGGCGGCGGCGGACGCGGGGACGCTCACGGTGGAGACGGGCGGCGCCCGCCTGCGCGCCGTCGCGCCGCCGGGCTGGCGCCCCGCCGCAGGCGAGGCGGTGGACGTGGCCATCCGCGCCGAGCGCGTCAACCTGCGCCGGCTGGACGCGGACGACCCCGACCATCCCAACCTGCTGGAGGCCGCCGTCGTCGAGGAGTTCGCCTCCGGCGCGAGCCACACGCTGCGCCTCGCCTGCGCCCTCGGCCAGCCGATCGAGGTCGAGCTGGCGGCGCGCCCCTACGAGGTGCTGGGCGTGGCCGCGCGCAAGGCGTGGACGCTGGAGCTGCCCCCGGAAGACCTTCACGTGATGCCCGCGGAGGCGGGCTCCGGCGGGAACGCGGCCTCCGCCACGACGGCGTAGACGGGATCGGAGCGGCCCGGCGCGGGGCTGAGGTCGAAGGCGCGCGGCGCCGCGAAGGCCCCCGATTCCCCGAAGTAGAGCGCCACCAGGTTCGCCCGTCCCTCGTCGTCCAGCATCCGCCACGCGAGCACCGCCTTCGTGGGGAACATGCGGTTGGAGAAGGTCACGGCGAAGGGCGCGCCCGGCCGGAGCACGCGCCCCACCTCGGCGAACACCGCCGCCGGCTGCGTGAGGTACTGCACGGAGACGCTCACGACGGCGCCGTCGAACTCGCCCGTCGCGTAGGGCAGCGCGGGGTCGCGGTTGAGGTCGTGCACCGTGCGCCGCGTGAGCGCGGGGTTGCGCTCCAGCTCGACCGCGTTCAGCCCCAGCCCGGTGACGCCCGCGTAGCGCGCCCCCGCGGGCAGATGCGAAACCCAGCTGGCCATGAGGTCGAGCACGTGCCCGCCCTCGGGCAGCAGCCGCCGGTAGAGCTCGCCGATGGCGGCGATGGCCGCGTCGTCGATGTGGTTGACGAGCCGCGGCTGCGCGTAGAAGAGGCGGTCGTCCGATTCGTCCACGCGCCGGAAGTGCTCCGGGCGGAGGGGACGCCCGGCGGCGGGCTCAGACGGCAGGGGCGTCCGCCCCCCGCTCGACGATGACGGCCTCGTAGAAGCGCGCGCGGGGATGGCCCTCGATCACGCCCTCGGGCGGGCCCGCCTGCTCGTGCGCGCGCCGGAAGTGGTCGGACTGCGCCCAGGCGAGGAAATCCTCGCGCGACTCCCAGATGGTGTGCGAGACGTAGTCGCCGGGGTCGTCGCCCTTGAGCAGCGAGAACTGCACGAACCCGTCCAGGCCGGCCAGGTAGCTCTCGCGCCCCTTCCAGGCGTCCTCGAACTCGCCCGCGCGGTCGGGGTTGACGCTGAACTGGTTCATGGCGATGAACATCGGGCCGCTCCGCTCGCGTGATTGCGCGTCCTATCTTAGCGGGTTCGCGCCCCCGCGGCCTGGCGGCGGCCGAGGAGCTTGCCGCCGAGCCAGCGCAGGGGGTCGAAGGAGCGGTCGGCCACGCGCTCCTTCAGGGGGATGATGGCGTTGTCCGTGATGTGGATGTCCTCGGGGCAGACCTCGGTGCAGCACTTGGTGATGTTGCAGTAGCCCACGCCCGCGTCGCGGCGCGCCAGCTCGAGGCGGTCCTCCGTGTCCAGCGGGTGCATCTCCAGCTCGGCCAGGCGCACGAAGAAGCGCGGCCCCGCGAAGGACGCCTTGTTCTCCGGATGGTCGCGGATGACGTGGCAGACGTTCTGGCAGAGGAAGCATTCGATGCACTTGCGGAACTCCTGCCCGCGCTCGATGTCCTCCTGCCGCATGCGCCAGAAGCCGTCGGCCTCGGGCGGGCGCGGGCGGAAGGCGGGGATCGTCTTCGCCACCTCGTAGTTGAAGGAGACGTCGGTGACGAGGTCGCGCACGAGCGGCCAGGTCTTCATGGGCGCGACCGTGATGGGCTCGCCGGGCGCGAACAGGTTCATGCGCGTCATGCACATGAGGCGCGGATGGCCGTTGATCTCGGCGCTGCAGGAGCCGCACTTGCCCGCCTTGCAGTTCCAGCGCACGGCCAGGTCGGGGGCTTCCGTGGCCTGGATGCGGTGGATCACGTCGAGGACGACCTGCCCCTCCTCGACCTCGACGGCGTAGTCGCGCCATTCGCCGCCCTCGGCGTCCCCGCGGAAGACGCGCATGGTCACCGTGTCGCTCATGGCTCGCTACTCCTCGAACAGGCGCCGCAGTTCGGCGGGCATTGCGGGCAGGGGCGAGGTGGTCACCTCCATGCCGCCGTCCGCGCCCCGCCGCACGACCACGTTGCGCGCGCCCCACTCGTCGTCGGCGTCGGGATAGTCGTCGCGGGTGTGGCCGCCGCGGCTCTCGCGGCGCAGGCTGGCGGCGCGCGCCGTGGCCTCGGAGACGACGAGCAGGGCGTCCAGGTCCATGGCCAGGTGCCAGCCCGGGTTGAACTGGCGGTGGCCGTGGACGCGCACGCGGGCGGCGCGCTCCCGCAGCGCCCCGATGCGCGCGCGCGCCTCCGCCAGCTCCGCCTCCGTGCGGATGATGCCGGCCAGCGTGTGCATCGTCTCCTGCAGGTCGCGCTGGATGTCGTAGGGGCCCTCGCCGTCCTCGCGCGCGAAGGGGGCGTGCATCTCCGCCGCCACGGCCTCCACCTGCGCGTCGTCCACGGCGGGGGCGGCCACGTTCGCGGCGGCCTCGGCGGCGCCCATGCCCGCGCGCCGCCCGAACACCACGAGGTCGGAGAGGGAGTTGCCGCCGAGGCGGTTGGCCCCGTGCATGCCGCCCGCGCATTCGCCCGCGGCGAAGAGGCCGGGCACGGTGGCCGCCGCCGTGTCGGCGTCCACGCGCACGCCGCCCATGACGTAGTGCATCGTCGGCCCCACCTCCATGGGCTGGGCGGTGATGTCCACGTCGGCGAGCCGTTTGAACTGGTGGTACATGCTGGGCAGGCGGCGACGGATGTACTCCGGCGGGCGGCGCGTGGCGATGTCGAGGAAGACGCCGCCGTGGGGGCTGCCGCGCCCGGCCCGCACCTCCGCGTGGATGGCGCGCGCCACCTCGTCGCGGGGCAGCAGGTCGGGCGTGCGCCGGTTGCGCTCCTTGTCCTCGTACCAGGCGTCCGCCTCCTCGGGCGTGTCGGCGGTTTCGGCGCGGAAGAATTCGGGGACGTAGCCGAACATGAAGCGCTCGCCGTCGCTGTTGCGGAGCGTGCCGCCGTCGCCGCGCACGCCCTCGGTGACGAGGATGCCGCGCACGCTGGGCGGCCAGACCATGCCCGTGGGGTGGAACTGCACGCACTCCATGTCGATGAGCTCGGCCCCCGCGTGGTAGGCCAGCGCGTGCCCGTCGCCGGTGTACTCCCACGAGTTGGAGGTGACGGCGAAGGCCTTGCCCACGCCGCCCGTGGCCAGCACCACGGCCTTCGCCGCGAAGACCACGAGGTTGCCGCTCTCGCGCCAGTAGGCCACCGCCCCGCAGACGCGGTCGCCGTCCATCAGCAGGCGCGTGACGGCGCACTCCATGAACACGTCGATGCCCTTGTGCACGGCGTGCTGCTGGAGCGTGCGGATCAGCTCGAGGCCGGTGCGGTCGCCCACGTGGGCGAGGCGCGCGTAGCGGTGGCCGCCGAAGTCGCGCTGCAGGATGCGCCCGTCCCCCGTGCGGTCGAAGAGCGCGCCCCATTCCTCCAGCTCGCGCACGCGCTCGGGCGCCTCGCGGGCGTGGAGCTCGGCCATGCGCCAGTTGTTCAGCATCTTGCCGCCGCGCATGGTGTCGCGGAAATGCACTTCCCAGTTGTCCTGCGGCCACACGTTGCCGAGCGCCGCCGCGATGCCGCCCTCGGCCATGACCGTGTGCGCCTTGCCCAGCAGCGACTTGCACACGAGGGCCGTGCGGCAGCCCCGCGCGGAGGCCTCGATGGCCGCGCGCAGCCCCGCCCCGCCCGCGCCGATGACGATCACGTCGTAGTCGTGGCGCTCGTAGTCGGCCACGGCCTAGAACCGGCTCCAGGTGTTCGGGTCCGTGATCTGCCCGTTGGCCACGAGCCGGATGTAGACGTCGACGCCCACGATGACCAGCAGGCTGGACCAGGCCCAGAAGCGGTGGCGCTCGTTCCAGAGGCTCACGTAGTCCCACACGCGCTTGCGGGCGCGCGTCCAGGCCGAGCAGCTGAAGCAGTTGAGCCCGCCGCCCACGAAGTGGCGCAGCGAGTGGCAGGAGAAGGTGTACATCATCAGCAGGAAGGCGTTGAGCACGAGCAGCGCGGAGCCGAGGCCGATGCCCCAGCCCTCGCCGGGCACGTGGAAGCTGCGGATGGCCCCGATCCAGAGCAGCGGCACGAACACGAGCGCCACGTACATCACGAAGCGGTGCGCGTTCTGCATGATCAGGGGGAAGCGCGACTCGCCCTTGTAGCCCGGCGCGGCGTCGCCCACGGCGCAGGCGGGCGGGCTGAGGAAGTAGGAGCGGTAGTAGGCGCGGCGGTAGTAGTAGCAGGTGGCGCGGAAGGGCACCGGCCCGATGAGCACGATGAAGGCGGGAGAGAGGTACCACGCGCCCTCCCAGTCGGCGTTGATGGCCGTCAGCCAGGTGGGCTCGAACACCGGCGTGAGCAGGTGCGTGCCCTCCACCTCGTACTTCCCGAACGGCCCCTGGTCCATGAGGATGGAGACCGTGAGCCAGCCGAAGAAGAGGGAGAGGCTGGCGAACACGAGGGCCGGTTCGACCCACCAGCGGTCGCGCCGGAGCGTGCTCGCGAACCCGCGGCGAAGGGGCGCGGCGGCGGCCTGTGCCATGCTCACCTCGGAACGTTCGGCCCGCTCGCGGCGAGCCCGCGCGGAATCCTACCGCCGCGCCCCGCAGCGGGCAATCCGGCGGCGCGGCGCGCGTAGAATGGCGCGCATGACCGCCGACGCCGCGCCCAACCCCTACACCGCCGACGCCATCGAGTGCCCCTACCCCACGCACGAGCGCATGCGCGAACGCGGCGTCTATTACCTCGCGGAGAACGACGTCTGGATCGTCTCGCGCTGGGACGACGTGCAGTTCGTGCTCAAGCGCGCGGACCTCTTCTCGAACCTCATGGGCATGGATCCGCACGCCCCGCCGGAGGCGCGCGAGACGGGCGCGCTGCCCGCCAGCGACCCGCCCGAGCACACGCACTACCGCCGGCTGGCCGGCCCCTGGCTCTCTCAGCGCGGGCTGGCGTCGTTCGAGCCGCGCGCCTACGCCATCATCGACGGCCTCATCGACCGCTTCATCGACGACGGCGAGGTGGAGCTGGCGCGCCAGTTCTCCACGCCCCTCACGGTGCTCGCCTTCGTCGAGCTGATGGGCATCGGCGACGAGGACGTGCCCCGCGTGACCGCCTGGGTGGACGACACCATCGAGATCATGGGCGCGGCCTTCGGGCTGGTCGGCCCCGAGCGGCTGGCGCGCCTGCGGGCCAGCGGCGAGGAGTTCCGGCGCTACCTGCTGGCGCTGGCGGAGGAGCGCCGCCGCCATCCCCGCGGCGACCTGCTCACGCACCTCGTGACCGCGCCCCTGCCGGGCTTCGGCGGGCGCCGCCTGCACGAAACCGAGCTGCAGGGGATGCTGGTCACGCTGCTCATGGGCGGCACGGAAACGACGCTCAACATGGTGGACAGCGGCATGTGGCTGCTGCTGGAGCACCCCGACCGGCTGGCCGAGCTGCGCGCCGATCCGTCGCTCATCCCCAACTTCGTGGAGGAGGCGCTGCGCGTCGAGTCGCCCGTGCAACAGCTCCAGCGCCGCGCCCTCGCGGACGCCGACGTGGGCGGCGTGACCGTGCCCGCGGGCGCGCGCCTCTCCGTCTTCTACGCCGCCGCCAACCGCGACCCCGCGCACTGGGACGACCCCGACGCCTTCGACATCCACCGCGAGGAGGCGAAGCGGCACGTGGCCTTCGGGGCGGGCGTGCACTACTGCATCGGGGCGCCGCTGGCGCGCATGGAGGGGCGCATCGCCTTCGAGCGGCTGCTGGCGCGCCTGGCGAACATCCGCTACGCCCCGAACCGGAACGACTTCCGTCACGGCCCAAACCACGTCATCCGCGGCTTCCGCGAGCTCTGGCTGCGCTTCGACAAGGCGTAGCGGGCGGCGTAGAATCCGCACTGCAGAAGGGGGAGCGAGCGATGCCTGACATCTGGCGCAGGAAGGACGACGGCACGAAGGACGGCAAATGGAGCATCGTCGGGACGAGCAGCTTCGAGAACGAGTGCGCACTCCAGCAGCGCATCGCAGCATCTCCGGAGATGCTGCCCCTCTCCGGTCAACCCTTCCTCGCCGCTGCCTTCCGTGAAGTCGGGCTGGGAGGCGGCAGGGCCGATGTGCTCGCCTTTGAGGACAATGGTCGTCCGTGTGTCATCGAGGTCAAACTCAAAAAGAGTTCCGAGGCGAAGCGTGCCGTCGTTGCGCAGGCCCTGACCTACGCCGCTGACCTGCGGGGCATTGAGGTTGAAAATCTGGAGAAAGAAACTCTGAAGGAGCAACTTAAGGGCAAGCGCCTCGTCGACTTCGTGCGGGAATCTGAATCGGTTGATGAAGAAAATTTCGACGAGGGCGCGTTCTACGAGAACCTCCACAAGAACCTTGCCGCAGGCAGTTTCCGTATCGTCATCGTGCTCGACGATGCGCCCCCGCAGTTGGTCAGGCTCATCGGATATCTCGATTTGTTCACGACGAAAGACCTCAGCCTGGATCTCGTCACGATGAGCGCCTACGACATCAAGGATGAGCAGTTCCTGATCCCTCAGCGCATCGATCCGGACCACGCACTCGAGCTGGAGACTGCCACCGAGACAACAGTCCATCAGAAATCGCGGGGGATCGCCACGACTAAAAGTTCCGCTGACTTCCGTAAGATCGTCGCGCAGTCGGAGAACCCAGACCATCGGGAGAACCGAAAGAAGATCGCTGACTGGGCTGATGACTTGGAAAACGAGGGCATTTGTCGCGTGTACAGCCGCGTGAACAGCGCAGAGGGCAGCGGATGGAGAAGGCTCCGCTTGTACTTGCTGGATGAGAACAAAACGTTCGCGCACTTCGAATCCGATGGGCAGGGGGCATGGCTCTACCCCGCCGTGATTCGGCGCCGTGCACCCGCAATGCTGGACAGAATCACGGAACTCACCGATTTGCCGAGTAAATATGGCGCACCGGCCACGCCCGAGCTGCTGGACGCGCTCGCCGACGCCTACCGCGAGGCGGCGGGCACGGCGTAGACTCCCCCGCATGGCCGTGCGCGTCGGCATCTCGCTCGCGACGGCGCTGCGCGCGCCCGATGCGCGCACCGGCGGGCGCTGGCTCGTCGAGCGCGCGGCGGTGGCCCGCGAGGCCGGACTCGACAGCCTCTTCGTCGGCGACCACCACAGCACCGCGCCCATGCGCTACTACCAGAACGTGCCCGTGCTCGCGCGCCTGCTGGCGGAGTGGGGCGACCGGCCCGCGGGCGCGCTCTTCCTGCTGCCTCTCTGGCATCCGGTGCTGCTGGCCGAGCAGATCGGCACGCTGGCGTCGCTCCACGCGGGGCCCTTCGTGATGCAGTGCGCCATCGGGCCGGACGACGGCCAGTTCCCCGCGCTGGGCGTGGACGCGCGCCAGCGGCCCTCGCGCTTCGAGCAGTCGCTCGACGTCATGCGGCGGCTGTGGGCGGGCGAGACGGTGAGCGCGGAGGGCCGCTGGCGCTTCCGCGGGGCGCGCATCGCGCCCGTGCCGCCGGACGGCGTGGAGGTGTGGATCGGGGCGGTGGCGAGCGCCGCCATCGACCGCGCCGCGCGCCTCGGCGACGGCTGGCTGGCCTCGCCCGGCCTCACGCCCGCGCGGGCGGCGGCGCAGTCGGCGGAGTACCTCGAACGGCGGCGGGCGCATGGCGGGCGCGAGGACGGCGCCGTGGCCATCCGCCGCGACGTGTACGTGGGCGAGAGCGACGCGGAGGCGGCGGAGACGGCGCGCCCGGTGCTGGAGGCGGGCTACCGCGGCTTCGACCCGGCGGCGTTGGCCGTGGGCGCGCCGGAGACGGTGGCGGCGAGCTTCCACGCGCTCGGCGAGGCGGGCTACACCGACGTGATCGTGCGCAACCTCATGCCCGCGCAGGAGGCGGCGCTGGCCTCCATCCGCCGCCTCGCCGAGGTGCGTGCGCTGCTGGCCTGACGTGCGTCCGCGCGGCGCGTCCGCGAGTTCTGGTAGAGTCCGCGCCCGCACGGGGAGGCAAGGGGAACCATGACCCGATTCCGCACGTTCGTCGCGGCGCTGGCCGCGGGGGCGGTCGCGCTGGCGGCCGTGGCGGGCGCGTCCGCGCAGACGCCGGACGACGCGGGCGCGCACGTCGAGGTGCGCGTCTACCAGAAGATCACCAACGCCGGGCGCGTCTACGTGAGCGCCCACCCGCAGGGCGGCCCGTGGGAGATCCCGCCCATGCGGCTGGCCTTCGACGGGACGACCGCGGACGGCCGCTGGCTCTACGCCGACGCCACGCTCGACGTCGATCCCCGGCGGGTGGACGTGCGCGTCTGGCAGAGCGCGCGCGACCACGCGAACCTGTACGTCAGCGCGCGGCTGGCGGGCGGGCGCTGGAGCGACCTCGGCACCGTGCGCCTGGACATGAGCGAAACCAGCGGCACTGGCGCCTTCCACTACGGCGGCGTCGTGCTGGGGGACGCGCCGGGCGATCCCCTCCGCCTCGGCTTCATCGACGTGGGGCTGCTCGACTACTACCTCAACGGCTTCCCCGACCACGGCCCCGCCTACCGCGCGGCGCTGCTGGCGGTGAAGCACGTGAACGAAGCGGGCGGCGTCTTCGGCCAGCCCGTGGAGACGTACTTCCGCGACAGCGACCTGCTGGCGAGCGACGCTTCGCGCTGCCCCGCCTGCCACCGCACGCCAGCCGAACTGATCGACGAGCTGATCGACATCGAGGGCGTGCACGCCTTGCTGGGATTCCCCGCGAGCCACCTGCTCAGGGCCGTCGCCCCGCTCATCGCGGAACGGCGCATCCCCACCGTCACCCCGGTCGCCAGCGCGCCCTTCATCGCCGACCTCGACGACGAGGGGTTCATCTTCCGCACCAGCATCTCCGACGCGGCGCAGACCTGGGGGCTGGCCGATCTGGCGCGCGAGGCGGGCTACGAGCACGTGGCCGTGGCCTACCGCGACACCGGCTGGGGCCAGGCCATGGCCGCCTCCTTCGCGGACCATTACGACGGCCGCATCAGCGCCGTCGCGCTCCATCCCGAGGAGCACGAATACCCGGAGGAGCTGCGCAAGCTGGCCCTCACGGACGCGCCCGCGCTCGTGGTGCTCGTCTTCCCCGACCGCACGCTCGACGACCTGATCGAGGCGCTGCAGGCGTCCATCGAGGAGGAGCATTTCGAGCAGATCTACCTGATCAACGACCACCGCGGGCTGATCGAGCGCTTCCCCGGCGCGCTGCTGGACGGCGCCATCGGCATCTCCCCCGTGGGCCTGCACGTAAGCGAGACGGAGGGCCACTGGGAGGCCGACTACGAGGCGGAATACGGGGCCGTGCCCGAAGCGCCCTACACGCGCGAGATGTACGACGCGGTCGTGGCCCTGGCGCTGGCCGCCGAATACGCGGGCAGCACGGACGGCGACGCCATCCGCGACGCCCTCTACGCCATCTCGCGGGCCCCGGGCGCGCGCTATCCCGCCTCCTCGGCGGGCGTGGCCGACGCCCTCGCCGCCGTCCGCGACGGCGAGGACATCGACCTCGACGGCGAGTCCTCCCCCATCGACTGGGACGAGCGCGGCGAGGTGACGGAGGTCATCATGGGCGTCTGGCGCTTCACCGACGGCGCCCTCGAGGACCTGCGCTCCTTCAGCGTGACGCTCGAGTAGGCGCGGCGCGCTACGGCGTGGGGGTGGCGGTGGCGCTGGGGGACGGCGTGGCGGTGGCGCTGGGCGTAGGCGTGGCGGTAGCGGTGGGCGACGGCGTGGGGGTGGCGGTGGGCGTAGGCGTGGCGGTAGCGCTGGGGGACGGCGTGGCGGTGGCGCTGGGGGACGGCGTGGCGGTGGCGCTGGGGGACGGCGTGGCGGTGGGGGAGGCGTCCGCGCCCGTTGCGCCCTCTTCCTCGGCGCTCTGGCCCAGCAGGCCGAAGCGCGCCGTGACCGTCTTGTCCCCGTCCATTGTGACGATGCCAGTGCCGAAGGTTCCCCCAGTGAACTGGTTCGTCACCGGCCCGGACCAGCTCTGGAAGCGATAGGTTTCTTTGGCGAAGGCGCTCACCGTCACCCTGGTCCCCGCGCGGTAGCGTCCGCTTCCGTACGGGGTTCCGGCGCCTGCGGGAACGACTGTGACGGTCAACCGGTAGTAGACGGCAGCGCGCGTGAAATGCGCTCGCACGGACTTGTTCCCGTTCATGACGACCGTGCATGTCCCGGTACCCGTACACGCCCCCGACCAGCGGCTGAAGCTGTAGCCCGTGTTTCGGCTGGCCGTGACCGTGACCCGCGTACCGGAGTTGTAGACGCCGCCGCCCCTGACCGTTCCCCCTCCCGCTGGCGAGACGCTCGTGCTCAGGGTGTACTGGACGCGCGTGAAGGTGGCGATCACGGACCTGTTCGCGTTCAAGAGGACGGAGCAGGTTCCAGTGCCCGTGCAGGCCCCGGACCAGCGACTGAACTGGTAGCCCGCATTCGGGCTGGCCGTGACCGTGACGCGCGTGCCGCAGGTATAGGCGCCGCCGCCGCTCACCGTGCCCCCGGCGCTGGGCGAGGCCGAAGCCGTCAGCGCGCACTGCTGGCGCGTGAAGGTGGCCGTCACGGACCTGCTCGCGTTCAAGAGGACGGAGCAGGTTCCAGTGCCCGTGCAGGCACCCGACCAACGGCTGAACTGGTAGCCCGCGTTCGGGCTGGCCGTGACCGTGACGCGTGTGCCGCAGGTGTAGATCCCGCCGCCGCTCACCGTGCCCCCGCCGGAGGGCGAGGCCGAAGCCGTCAGCGCGCACTGGCGGCGCGTGAAGGTGGCGGTCACGGACTTGTTCGCGTTCACGAGGACGGAACAGGTTCCGGTACCCGTACACGCACCCGACCAGCGACTGAAGCGGTAGCCCGCGTTCGGGCTGGCCGTGACCGTGACGCGCGTGCCACAGGTGTAGATGCCGCCACCGCTCACCGTGCCCCCGGCGGAAGGCGAAGGCGAGGCCGTCAGCGTGCACTGCCTGGGCGGTGGAGGGATGGCCGTGAAGGTGGCCGTCACGGATTTGTTCCCATTCATGACGACGGAGCAGGCCCCGGAGCCGGTGCAGTCGCCCGACCAGCTGGTGAAACGGTAGCCCGTGTTCGGAGTGGCCGTGACCGTGACGCGCGTGCCGCAGGTATAGGCGCCGCCGCCGCTCACCGTGCCCCCGGCGGAAGGCGCAGGCGAGGCCGTCAGCGTGCACTGCGTGGGCGTCGGCGTTGGGGTCGGCGTGGGCTCCCGGAAGGTGGCCGTGATCGAGGTGTCCGACGTGATCGTGAACGAGCACGAGGTCGTCGGCGCGACGGCGCTGCACGCCCCCGACAGGCTCACGAACGTGCAGCGGCTGGCCACGTTCGCCGTCACGCGCACCCGCGTGCCGTGCGCGAACGTCAGCGAGGGCAGGTTCACCTGCTGCCCCGTCGCGCCTTCCTCCGCCGCCGCCTGCCCCGTCGTGTCCGCCGCCGCCGAAATCGTCCCGCAGGCCGTCCCCGTCGGCTGTAGCAGCATCCACAGCGTCCGGCTCGGCTGCGGCGTCGTGGACGGCGTGGGCGTCGGGGTTGGCGTCGGGGTTGGCGTCGGGGTAGGCGTGGGTGTAGGCGTCGGGGTTGGCGTGGGCGTCGGGGTTGGCGTGGGTGTAGGTGTAGGCGTTGGCGTCGGGGTTGGCGTGGGTGTAGGCGTCGGGGTTGGCGTCGGCGTAGGCGTGGGCGTCGGCGTAGCCGTCGGGGTGGGCGTGGGCGTGGCCCTGGCCGTGAAGTGGGCCGTGACCGTCGTGTCCGCGCCCAGCGTGATCGTGAGGGGGTTCGCCGTGTACTCCGTGTCGGCCGCCCCGCTCACTCCGCTCCCGCCACCGGTGGACACCGTCCAGCGGCTGAACTCGTGCGTGGCGCTGTTGTCCGGCGCTGCCGTCAGCGTGACCGACGTCCCCTTGATGTAGTACCTGGTGGACCCGTGGCAGTTGCTGGCCGTCCTGCCGCTCTCCCGACATTTAACCGTCCCGTTCGTGGCCGCGACCGTCAGCCCGTGAGCCTTCCGGAACGTGGCCGTGACCGTCTTGTCCGCGTCCATCGTGACCTCGTAGTGGAGGAAGACGGGCAGGCCCTGCGCCGCAGCCGCGCCCACTCTGGGCGTCCAGCCCACGAAGCGGTAGCCGTCGAACAGCTGGGCGGTCACCGTCACCTTCGTGTTGGCGGCGTACGTCCCCCCGGCGGTCACCGAACCCCCGGCCGACCCGTCCGTGACCTCGGCGCCGTTCACGTCCAGCGTGCGGACGACCGTCTGCAACATGTACGACTTGACGAACGTGGCACTGACGGTCCGGTGCTGGTCCATCGTGATCGTGCAGGTGGTTTGCGCGTCGTCGCAGCTGCTGGCGCTCCACCCGCTGAAGAGGTAGCCATCCTGCGGCGTCGCCGTGAGCGCCACCATCTCCCCGCTGGTGTAGGTGCCGCGGCTGCCGGGCGTGGTGACGAGCCTCAGCGGCCCTTGTCCGACACCCTTGACCGTGCCGCCGCCTCCCGTGCCCACCGCGAGGTGCAGGTCGTAAATCGGCGTGATGGCGCTGCCCCGCTGCCTGAAGTGGGCTGTGAGCGAGCGATCCTGTTCCATCCTGACGGTCATGACGCTGGTGCTGTCGAGCCCCGCGGGGCGACCGGACCAGCCGAGGAAGGCGTAACCATCCTCGGGGCTTGCCGTCAGCGTGACGTCCTCGTCGTGGACGTAGGGGCCGTCCACGGGATCGGTCGTAATCGTTCCGCCGTTCGAAGGCATAGTGGCGAGGTCTAGCTTCGACGGGCAGGTGGTCGATGGCGACTTCGTCGCCGTGATAGTGGGCGGTTGCGATGCAACCTTCCACAACCACATTGAAGTGGAGATGCAAGGGTGTGGAGCGGCATCCGCTTGATAGTAGTTGGAGTAACCAAGGACTTCAACGTGGGGAACAACGAGTTCAGACAGGTTAATTCCATTGTTTCTCCACATCTGTGGTCCAGAAATTTGACGCTGCATGTTAGGGCCATGAACTTGCTGGTGGATATGACGCCCCGCACCACAGTTATCGCTCACTGCAGTCCCGATACGTATCCTATCTGCAGGCGTAGTGCTAGAATTGATGGATCTGATCAAGCTACCAGATGCAACAGAGCTCACCGGGACTGTGTGAATGTATTCGACTGTTGCAACGATACCAACATCATCCTTGAGGATCGCTTGCACTGTCGAGCATCCTGTACCACCAATCCAACTCTTAAATTCAAGGTCCAATGGCTTTTTGCCTTCATACCGAAATGCTGCGAAAACAGCCCATGGTCCCCAATTAGGGGTAGAATTCAGAGAACCATGGTCTCTCAAGACCATGTCAAGGCTTGTGCTGTCAACAGGAGGGTAGACTATCGGCTTTGGCATTTTCTTAGCCCAACACCCATCCTGTGTATGCCATCGGCAAGTAAGGGTAACAGGCTCAGGCTCATCTTCCGCTTCGGGGCGAAGACCGCTGAGGACATCGACCTCATAGTCGGGACCGTGAGCAGAAGCCGTGTTCACGAACGAGATGAACACGAGGAAAGCAATGAACGAAAAGATCAGAATTTTAACGATCACTATGTCCATCACTTTCGCTTGGCAACAGACTTCGTGCTATCGAAATCGTACCATCGACATTGTCTCCATACAAACTCGGATCATATCCAAACACTATATACCCTATTCCCGTTGCATCATCATGGATATCAACAATTGTCGATGCGAAGTCAATATGATTTGGCCCTGCTGGACTGTACCTCACCCATACTGCTTTCCCGCCAATCATGCGCAGCTCGGAGATTATTCCTCCTCCTCGGTATGCAGGGAATTGGTATGGTTTATCCACTACGTAGCCCACGAGAATCTCAACAGCTGTCCGCCCATGAGCATTGCTATATGCGGCCCTGTACCCATAGACCGGAGAAGCGTGCGATCCAATATGTCCGCGGGCAAAGAACCACTCTGCGGGTAACTCCGGTTCTTGCCAGAGTGGGAATTGCTGAGCCACTGTAATATCATTTGTTTCAATAGGGTCCAGACAATTCGTTCGACATGTGGGGGAAACCCCTGCCGCCGCCAGCGGCGGCGGCAGATGGTAGGTTTCCTCCTCCAGAACATGACTGCCCGGCGGCACCAGCAGCCACGGGCCGTGGCGCACGGGCACGGTGATGTCGGGCGACTGGATGTTCGGCGGCACCCACGTCAGCGTGCGACTCCCCGTCAGCGACACCTGCCCGCTGCAGCCCGTGTACGCATACCCGTACCGCTTCACCGCCAACACCTTCAACGGCATGTCCGTCGGGTCCGGCAACACCCGCTCCACCACGTACCTCACCCAGCAGTCCGTCGCCTCCCGCCACTCGAAATCGTCCCCAACCTCCACGTCGTCGTAGATCGCGTCCCGCATGGCGCCCCCCGCGTCCTGCTTGTGAATCACCACCTGAATCACGTCGTTCCGCAGGCCCTCGTACGTGATCGCCGGACCCCGGTTCGTGAAGAAGGCGTGCTCTCCCGGCGCGTCCACGATGCCCGTCCACGACGGCGCCCCGTACGTCAGCGGCGGCTTGCAGTTCGGCAGCCCGAGCGCGTCCAGGTCGTGCGAGGTGATGCGCCACAGCTCCGCTGGCGTGCACCCCGTGAAGGCGTTCCCCGCCAACCGCGCCCGCCCCAGCGAATCGAGGTCGTCCAGCTCGGTGGGCAGTTCGCCCGTGAGCTTGTTGTTCGAGAGGTCGAGCGTCCGCAGCCGCGCGAGGCTCCCCAGCTGCGTCGGCACGCTCCCAGTCAGCTCGCTCCCGCCCAGGTCCAGCGTCTCCAGCGCCGTCAGGTTCCCCAGCTGCGTCGGGATCACCCCCCGCAGCGTCCACTCCCGTGTGTACGGCTGCACCTCCGCCCATTGCCGTGTGCGCGCGTTGAACACCTTCACGCTCTCCCGCGTGTCGCTGAAGTCCAGCCCGATCACACGCTGCGGCGTGCCCCCAAGCGTCACCGTGCGCCAGTGCTTGAGCGGCGAGCGCGCCGACCAATTCAGCGGGTGCGAGTGGTCCCACCACAGCGGCGTGTCGTAGTTGATCCAGCCGGAGACGCGCAGCGTGGACTGAATCGCCAGCAGCGTGTCGCAGTCCGCCGCCAGCCCCGGATTGGAGGCGCGCGACACGCCCAGCGTCTTCGCCGTGCACGTCGGCGGGTTGGCGGGCAGCACCGTCACGGGCGTCGCGCCGGTGGCGGTCGTCTGCGCCGTCGCGCCCGGGCCGCCGCCACGCAGCGTCGCGCCGAGCGTCACGCCCGCCGCCAGCGCCACCACCAGCGCCGCCAGCGCCACGACGCGCACGCGCTTCCCACGGGCCAGTTCGCGCATTTGCGATCCCTCTGCGGGGAGTGTGCGCCTTCGCGACAGGGATTACAACGCGCATCCGCCGCGCGGATGGCCAGCGCGGCGTTTGACGCGGCGGCGCGCGCTTCCCCAGAATCGCGCCGTGGCCCGTCCCGACCGCATCGTCATCGTGGGGGCGTCCCTCGGCGGCCTGCGCACGGCGCAGGCGTTGCGCGGGCGGGGCAAGTTCGAGGGCGCGATCACGCTCATCGGCGCGGAGCCGCATTATCCCTACGACCGCCCGCCGCTCTCCAAGCAGGTGCTGTCGGGCGAATGGGCGCCCGAACGCGCGCTGCTGGAGGCGCCGGAGGCGGTGGACGCGCTCGGCCTCGACCTGCGCCTGGGCACGCGCGCGGAGGGGCTGGACCTGGACGCGCGCGCGGTCATGCTGGAGGGCGGCGGGCGCGCGCCCTTCGACGCGCTCGTCATCGCCACGGGCGCCGCCCCGCGCACGCTGCCGAACACGCCCGACCTGGCGGGCATCCACACGCTGCGCACGATCGACGACTCCCTGCGCATCCGCGCGGCGCTGGCGGAGGGGCCGCGCGTGGCCGTGGTGGGGGCGGGCTTCATCGGCGCGGAGGTGGCCGCCGTGGCGCGCTCGGCGGGGCTGGAGGTGACGCTCATCGAGGCGCTGCCCGCGCCCCTCGCCAACGCCGCGGGCGCGACCGTGGGCGAGGCCTGCGCCGCCCTGCACCGCGCCCACGGCGTGGACGTGCGCTGCGACGCGCCGGTGGCGGGCTTCGAGGGCAGCGGGCGCGTGGAGCGCGTGCGGCTCGCCGACGGCTCGGCGGTCGACGCCGACCTCGTCGTCGTCGGCATCGGCGTCGCCCCGGCCACCGGCTGGCTGGAGGGATCGGGGCTGACGCTGGACGACGGCGTCCTCTGCGACGAGACCTGCGCCGCCGCGCCGGGCGTCTACGCGGTGGGCGACGTGGCGCGCTGGCGCAACCCCGTCTTCGGCGAGGCCATGCGCGTGGAGCACTGGACGAACGTCATCCACCAGAGCCGCCACGTGGCCCGCAACCTGCTGGCCGAAGCGGGCGAGGCGCGCCCCTTCGCCACCGTGCCCTACGTGTGGTCGGACCAGTACGACGCCAGCATCCAGGCGCTGGGGCATCCGCGCCCGGACGACGAGGCGGAGGTGCTGCACGGCGCCATCGAGCGGCTCGAATTCGTGGCCGTCTACTGGCGCGACGGCGTGATCGTGGGCGGCATCACCTTCAACATGCCGCAGCAGCTCGCCGCCTGCCGCCCGCTCATCGAGGCGCGCGCCTCCCGCGAGACCGTGCTCGAACACGTCCGCGCGGCGGGCTAGCCGTGGACCTCGCCGAGCTGGCCGAACGACTGACGCGCTTCTGCCGCGAGCGGCTGGGCGACCCCGACGCCGCCGTCTCGGGCGTGGAGACGATGCCCGGCCACGCGGGCTTCTCCTTCGGCTTCACGGTGACGTCGCGGGGCGAGGCGCGCGGCTGCGTGCTGCGCGTGCCGCCGCCCAACGTGCGCCGCCGCGGCACCGCCGACGTGCTGCGCCAGGCGCGCATCGTGCGGGCGCTGCGCGACACGGAGGTGCCCGTGGCCGAGGTGCTGTGGGAGGGCGACGACGAGCGCTGGTTCGGCTCGCCCTATTTCATCGTGAACCGGCTGGACGGCGAGGTGCTGCGCAGCGACTGGGGGCAGGCTCTGCCGCTGGAGCGGATGCGCCCCATCGCCCGCCAGGCCATGCGCGCGCTGGCGGCCCTGCACCGGCTCGACTGGCGCGAGTACGCGCCCGACGACGGCCCGCCGCTCGCGCTGGCGCCGGACGTGACGCGCTGGGACCGCTTCCTCGAGCGCTCCGGCGACGCGGAGCTGACGGCGCTCGCCCCCGCCGTGCGCGAGCGCCTGCTCGAACGCCTGCCGCGAACGCCGCGCGCGGGCGTCTTCCACGGCGACTACCAGTGGTCGAACGTGCTCTACAGCCGCGAGGGGCGGCTGCTGGCCGTCATCGACTGGGAGCTGTGGGGCGTGGGGGCGACGCTCAACGACCTCGGCTGGATCATCACCTTCGCCGACCCCGAGGCGTGGACGCGGGGGCTGAACCACGCGCTGCCCCCGCCGGACGAGCTGATCGCGGAGTACGCGGCGGCGTACGGCGAGGAGCCGGGGGACATCGGCTGGTACCGCGCGCTGGCCGCCTACAAGTTCGGCGTCATCAGCGGCTTCAACCTGATGCTGCACCGCACGGGCAAGCGCCCCGACGAGTCGTGGGAGCAGACGGCGCTCTCCATCCCGGGCCTCATGCGTCGCGCCCTCGCCCTGCTCGGCTAGCGGGGCGCGCCATGTCGTATAGTGGAGGCATGGCGGACACGGTCGTGAAGCCGCTCACCACATCCGATTCGCAGGCCCAGTCGGCGAAGTTCCGGGCCGAGATGCAGGCCGAGAGGACGGAGTTCCGGGCCAGGATGGCGGCCCTCCGTTCCGAGATGCAGGCCGAGAGCGCGGAGTTCCGGACCAAGATGCAGGCCGAGAGCGCGGAGTTCCGGGCCAGGATGGCGGCGATGCGCTCCGATATGCAGTCGGACATGCAGGCGCTCGAACTGCGGCTCACCATCCGCCTCGGCGCGGTCGTGGGCGCCACGTCCCTCGTCACCATCGGCGTGATCGCCGCCCTGATCGCGCTTCTGTAGGCCCGTTCGGCGGGCGCTCCGCTACACTGGAGGCGTGGCCGTCGCAGCCCCGTCCGAACGACTGCGCGGGCAGATCGAGGCGCTGCCCGCGCGCCCCGGCGTCTACCTCATGCGCGACGCCCGGGGCGAGGTCATCTACGTGGGCAAGGCCGCGCGCCTGCGGGACCGCGTGCGCTCCTACTTCGGCTCGCCCCGCAGCCTCGAGCCGAAGACCCGCGCCCTGCGCGCCGAAATCGCGGACTTCGAGTACATCGTGTGCGCCAACGCGGGCGAGGCGCTCATCCTCGAGGCCACCCTCATCAAGCGCCACCAGCCCTTCTTCAACATCCGCCTGAAGGACGACAAGCGCTACCCCTACCTGCGCATCGACGTGCAGAACCCGTGGCCGCGCGTGGCCATCACGCGCCGCATCGGCAAGGACGGCGCGCGCTACTTCGGCCCCTACGCCAGCGCCGGTTCCGTGCGCTCCACGCTCGACCTGCTCAAGAAGCTCTTCCCCTACCGCTCGTGCACGAAGGAGATCACGGGGCGGGATCCGCGCCCCTGCCTCGACTACTACATCAAGCGCTGCATCGCCCCCTGCACGGCCTACTGCACGGAGGATGAGTACGCCGAGGTCATCGCCCAGATCATCCTCTTCCTGGAGGGGAAGTCCGGCGACGTGCTCGACCGCCTGCGCGGGGGGATGGAGGCCGCCGCCGGGGCGCTCGACTACGAGCGCGCGGCCATGCTGCGGGACCAGATGCGCGCCATCGAGCGCACCGTCGAGCGCCAGATGCTCTCCACCACGAAGCGCGAGGAGCTGGACGTGTACGGCCTCGCGCGGGAGGGCGACCGCGCCTGCGTGCAGGTCTTCTTCGTGCGCGGCACGCAGATGACGGGGCGCGACCACTTCGTGCTCGAGGGCGTGACGGGCGAGTCCGACGAGGCCGCGCTCGGCAGCCTGCTCCAGCAGTACTACGAGAGCGCGCAGTCCATCCCGCGGCTGGTGGCCGTGCCCGCGGCCCCGGAGGGGCGCGAGGCGCTGGAGGCCATGCTGTCGGAGAAGCGCGGCGCGCGCGTCGAGATTCGCGTGGCCCGCCGCGGCGAGAAGCGCCGCCTCGTGGAGATGGCGCAGGAGAACGCCGCCGAGGCCCTCACCACGCTCAAGGCGCGCTGGCTGAGCGACCGCACGAAGACGGCCACGGCCCTCGACGAGCTGCGCGAGGAGCTCTCCCTGCCCGACGTCCCCCGCCGCATCGAGTGTTATGACAACTCCAACATCCAGGGGACGAGCCCCGTGGCGGGCATGGTCGTCTTCCTCGACGGACGCCCCGCGCCGCGCCAGTACCGCAAGTTCCGCATCAAGACGGTGGAGGGCGCGGACGACTTCGCCACCATGCGCGAGGTGCTGCGCCGCCGCTTCAAGCGCGCCGCCGGACGCATCGAGCGGCGCGCCCTGGAGACGGGCGAAACGGACGCATCCGCGGACGACGGGGACGCCTGGGACCTGCCCGACCTCGTCATCGTGGACGGGGGCAAGGGGCAGCTGCGCGCCGCCGCCGAGGTGATGCGCGAGCTGGGCGTCTACGACATCCCCGCCGTGGGGCTGGCGAAGCGCCACGAGGAGCTGTTCGCGCCCGGCGAGGACGCCCCCATCATCCTGCCGCGCGGCTCGGAGGCGCTCTACCTCGTGCAGCGCGTGCGCGACGAGGCCCACCGCTTCGCCGTCGCCTACCACCGCCGCGTGCGGGGCAAGGCGGCCACCGCCAGCGCGCTCGATTCGGTGCCCGGCGTGGGGCCGCGGCGCAAGCGCGCCCTGCTGCGCAAGTTCGGGTCGCTCAAGGCCGTGCGCGAGGCCGCCGTGGACGACATCGCCAGCACGCCGGGCTACACGCGCGCCCTCGCCGAGCGCGTGAAGGAGCGCGTCTAGCGTGGCGGAGGCGGAGGCGGCGGACGCCGTGCTCGGCGTGGACGTGGGCGGCACCTTCACCGATTTCGCGGCCATCGACGACACCGGCGTGCGCGCCTGGAAGCGGCTCTCCACGCCCGCCGCGCCCGAGGAGGCGGTGCTGGCGGGAGCGGGCGCGGGCGCCGCGCGGCTGGCGCACGGCAGCACCGTCGCCACCAACGCCCTGCTCGAACGGCGCGGCCCGCGCACCCTGCTCGTCACGACGGAGGGCTTCCGCGACCTGCTCGAAATCCGGCGGCAGGAGCGCCCCGCGCTCTACGACCTCGAACCGCGCCGCCGTCCGCACGTGGTCGCCCGCGGCGACGCCATCGCCGTGCGCGAGCGCGTGGGCGCGGACGGCGAGGCGATCACGCCGCTCACGGATGCCGAGGCGGCGCGCGTGGCGGCGGAGGCGCGGGCCACGGGCGCGGAGGCCGTCGCCGTCTGCCTGCTCTTCTCCTGGCTGATGCCGGAGCACGAGGCGCGGCTGGCGGAGGCCCTGCGCGCCGCGGGCCTCGCCGTGAGCGCCTCCCACGAGGTTCTGCCCGAACACCGCGAGTACGAGCGCGCCAGCACCACCGCCGTCAACGTCTTCCTGCGGCCCGTCGTGCGGCGCTACCTCGAGGGGTTGGCGGCGCGCTTCCCGGGCCTGCGCGTGATGCACTCCGCGGGCGGGCTCGCCAGCGCCGCGGCCATGGCCGAACGGCCCGTCGCCATGGTGGCCAGCGGCCCCGCCGGGGGCGTGCTCGGCGCGCTGGCGGCGGCGCGCGCGGCGGGCCACGAGCGCGTCATCACCTTCGACATGGGCGGCACCAGCACCGACGTCTCGCTCTGTCCGGGCGAACCGCGCTACCGCTCCGCCGCCGAGATCGACGGCATCGCCCTGCGCGCGCCCATGATCGACCTCGTCACGGTGGGCGCGGGCGGCGGCTCCATCGCGGCGCTCGACGCGGGCGGCGCGCTGGGCGTGGGGCCGCGCAGCGCGGGCGCCGACCCCGGCCCCGCCTGCTACGGACGGGGCGCCCTGCCGACCGTCTCCGACGCCAACCTCGCGCTGGGCCGCCTGCGCCCCGACGCGCCGCTCGGCGGGGCCGTGGCGCCCGATCCCGAACGCGCGCGCGCGGCGCTGGCCACGCTGGGCGAGCCCGTCGCCGCCGCCGCGGCCGTGACGGAGGTGGCGAACGCGACCATGGCCCGCGCCCTGCGCCGCGTGAGCCTCGAACGCGGCCACGATCCCGCCGACTTCACGCTCGTGGCCTTCGGCGGCGCGGGGCCGCTCCACGCCTGCGAGCTGGCCGCCCGCATCGGCGTGACGCGCGTGCTCGCGCCGCGCCACGCGGGCGTCCTCTCCGCCATCGGCATCGCCACCGCGCCCGAGGCCGTCGAGCGCGGCCAGGGCCTGCTGCTCACGCTCGACGGCGACGCCGCCGAACCCCTGCGCGCGACGGCGGCGCCGCTGGAGGCGCGGGCCGTGGACGGGCTGCGCGCGGGCGGGAGCGCGCCGGCGGCGGTCTCCTGGGCGGCGGACGCGCGCTACGCGGGGCAGGCGCACGAGCTGCGCGTCGCCGTGGCGCGGCCCGATCCCGACGCCATCGCCGCCGCCTTCCACGCCGCCCACGAGCGCGAGTACGGCTTCGCCGCGCGCGAGCGGCCCGTCGAGCTGGCGGCCCTGCGTTGCCGCGCCGAGGGCCCCGCGCGCCCCCTGCCGCCCGTCGCGGAGACGGGCGCGGGCGATCCCGACGCCATCGTCCCCATCGAGCTCGCGGACGGCGCGCGCGCCGTGCACGCCCCCCGCGCGGCGCTGGCGCAGGGCATGACGCTGGACGGCCCCGCCGTGATCACGCAGCCGGACGCGACCTGCTACGTGCCGCCGGAGTGGCGCGCCGTGGCGGACGCCGCCGGGAACCTGGAGCTGACGCCGCGATGAGCGACGACCCGGCGCGCCTCGCCGTGTGGAACGCGCTCCTCGCCTCGGCGGCGGACGAGATGGGCGTGACGCTCTGGCGCACGGGCCATTCGCCCAACATCCGCGAGCGGCGCGATTTCTCCTGCGCCGTGTTCGACGCGCGCGGGCGGCTGGTGGCGCAGGCCGCCCACATCCCCGTGCACCTCGGCGCGATGCCGGAGTCGGTGGCCGCCGTGGCCGCCCTCGCGCCCTGGTCGGAGGGCGACGTGGCCATCGTCAACGACCCCTACCTGGGCGGCACGCACCTGCCCGACGTGACGCTCGTCGCGCCCGTGTTCGCGGGCGGGGCGCTCGCGGGCTTCGTCGCCAACCGCGCCCACCACGCCGACATCGGGGGCATGTCGGCGGGATCCATGCCCGTGGCCAGCGAGCTCTACCAGGAGGGGCTCATCATCCCCCCGCTGAAGCTGCGCGAGGGGGGCGCGACGAACGAGGCGCTGCTCGCCCTCATCCTGCGCAACGTGCGCACGCCGGACGAGCGGCGCGGGGATTTCGAGGCGCAGCTGGGGGCGCTTCGCACCGGCGCGGCCCGCCTCGAGGCGCTGGCCGCGCGCCACGGCGCCGCCGAACTGGCGCGCTGGATGGACGCCCTGCTCGATTATGCCGAGCGCCTCGCGCGCGCCGCCATCGCCGCCATCCCCGACGGCGGCTACGAGGCCGCCGACGCCATGGAGGGGGCGGACGGCGCGCTCCTGCCCCTGCGCGCGCGGGTGACGGTGGCGGGCGACGCGGCCACGATCGACTTCGCCGGATCGGCCCCGGAGCAGGCCGCCTCCATCAACGCCGTGGAGGCGGTCACGCGGTCCGCGGCGATCTACTGCGTGCGCTGCCTGCTGCCGCCCGACGCGCCCTCGAACGCGGGCGTCTTCCGGCCCGTCCGCGTGATCGCGCCGGAGGGGTCGATCGTGAACGCGCGCCCCCAGCGGGCCGTCTCCGCCGGCAACGTGGAGACCTCGCAGCGCGTCGTCGACGTGGTTCTCGCGGCGCTCGCGCGGGCGCTGCCGGAGCGCATGCCGGCGGCGAGCGCGGGCACCATGAGCAACCTCGCGTTCGGCGGAACGCGCCCCGACGGCGCGCCCTTCGCCTACTACGAGACCATCCCCGGCGGCGCGGGCGCGGGCCCCGGCGGCGACGGCGAGAGCGGCCTGCAGACGCACATGACAAACACGGCCAACACGCCCGCCGAGGCCCTCGAACGCGCCTTCCCCGTGCGCGTGCGCCGCTTCGAGCTGCGCGACGGGTCCGGCGGCGCGGGACGCCACCGCGGCGGCGACGGCGTCGTGCGCGAACTCGAATTCCTCGCCGCCGCCGACGTCTCCCTCATCGGCGACCGGCGGCTGACGGGCCCGCCCGGCGCGCGCGGGGGCGAGGCGGCCACGCCCGGCGCGAACGCGCTCATCCGCGCGGACGGCCAGCGCGCGCCGCTGCCGGGGCAGGCGCAGCTGCGCGTCGCGCCCGGCGAGCGCGTGGAGATTCGCACGCCCGGCGGGGGCGGCTGGGGCGAACCCGCGCCCTGAGCTGTTCGACGCGCATCGACGCGCCCCGCGGAATCGCCTATCGTGGGGGCGTGCCGTCCGACCGCATCGACCGCGAGATCGAGGAGATCCTCTCCCGCATGGACGAGGACGAGCCGATCTCGCTGGAAGCGCGCCGCCGCCGCGGGCGTCCGCGGGCGCGCCAGCCGCTGGGCGCGCGGGCGGGCGCGGCCCTCGCGCTGCCGTCCGTCGCCGTCACGCCCACGGGGCTGCTGTTCACGGGCGCGGGCGTGATGCTGGCCGGCATCGTGCTGGCGCGCGTCTGGGAGCCGCTCATCTGGGCGGCCTTCGCGGGCGTCGCGCTCTTCGTCGCCGCCTTCGTCTGGGCGCTGGCGCGTCCGCGGCGGGCGCGCCGCAGTGCGGGCGCGGCGTCCGCGCGGGGCGGCTACTGGCGCGGGCGCTACGTCGAGTACGAGCCCACCGGGCCGGGCGTGCTGAAGCGCATCCGCCGGGCCTTCCGCCGCCGGTAGCGCGGATGCGGCCGTTCCCCGGCATGGTCCGAACGCCGCTCGCCGTCCTCTGCCTGCTGGCGCTGGCGGCGGCGGCCTGCGGCGGGGGCGGCGACGCCGAGCCCGCGCGCGCCATCCCCACGCTCACCGACCCCGCCAGCGTGCCCGTGGCCGACCCCAGCACGGACCGCACGCCCTTCATCATCGGCGAGGACACGGTGAGCGCGCCGGGCGGCGTCAGCACCGATCGCGCGCCCCTGCCCGGGGCCGCCAGCCGCTACACCGTGGTGGAGGGCGACACCTGCGGGGCCATCGCGGACGCCTTCGGCATCGGCGTGGACGATCTGCTCAACGAGAACCCGCTCATCGACGCGGGCTGCACGAACCTCGCCATCGGCTGGGAGCTGCGCATCCCCGCAGGCGCCTCCACCACGGGCGACGGCGGCGGCGGCGGCTCGACCGTCGGGGGAACCGTCTACGCGGTGGTGGAGGGCGACACCTGCTCGGACATCGCCAGCGCCCACGACGTGCCCCTGTCGACCTTCCTTTCGGTCAACGGCCTCACGGACGAGTCGTGCACGCGCCTCACGATCGGGCAGGAGCTCACGATCCCGCGCTAGCCCGCTGGCGCTTGCGCGGGATCGCGGCTACGCTCCCCGCGAGCGGCCCATGAGCAGCGAGATCCCGGAGCTCTGTCCCCTCGGCGAGGCGCCCCCGCTGGGCGTCGTGCCGCGCACGATGCACGCGCAGCTCATCCGCCAGGCCCGCTTCGGCGAGCCGGAGCGGGCCTTCGCGCCGGAAGTGGTGGCCGTGCCCCCGCTCCGCCCCGACGACGCCCTCGTCTACGTCATGGCCGCGGGCGTTAACTACAACAACGTGTGGGCCGGGCGCGGCCTGCCCATCGACGTGATCGCCAGCCGCCAGAAGGCGGGCGAGGCCGAGGATTTCCACATCGGCGGCTCCGATGCCTCCGGCATCGTCTACGCCGTGGGCGAGAACGTGACCAACGTGCAGGTGGGCGACGAGGTCATCGTGCACTGCGGCGAGTGGGACGTGCACGCGCCGGGCGTGGCGGCGGGGGGGGATCCGATGTACGACCCCTCCTTCCGCATCTGGGGCTACGAGACGAACTGGGGCTCGTTCGCGCAGTTCACGCGCGCGCAGGCGCATCAGTGCCTGCCGAAGGCGCCGCACCTCTCCTGGGAGGAGGCCGCGGCCCCCACGCTGGTGGGCGCCACCGCCTGGCGCATGTTGCATTCCTGGCCCCCGCACACGGTGCGCGAGGGCGACGCGGTGCTGGTCTGGGGGGGCGCGGGCGGGCTCGGCACCATGGCCATCCAGCTGGCCGCGCTGGAGGGCGCGAGGCCCATCGCCGTCGTCTCCAGCGAGGCCAAGGGCGAGTTCTGCATGAAGCTGGGGGCCGCGGGCTACATCAACCGCAAGCGCTTCTCCCACTGGGGCCGTCTGCCCGGCTGGGAGGACCAGGCGGGCATGGGCGAGTTCCAGAAGGGCGCGCGCGCCTTCGGCAAGGCCATCTGGGACGTGCTCGGCGAGCGCCGCAACCCGCGCATCGTCTTCGAGCACCCCGGCGAGGACACGCTGCCCACTTCCGTGTTCGTCTGCGACACGGGCGGCATGGTGGTCATCTGCGCGGGCACCACGGGCTACAACGCGGACGTGGACCTGCGCTACCTGTGGATGCGGCAGAAGCGCTTCCAGGGGTCGCATTTCGCCAACGACGGCGAGGCGGCGGCCTTCAACGACCTCGTGCGGGCGGGGAAGATCGACCCCTGCCTGTCGCGCGTGTTCCCCTTCGCGGAGACGGGCGACTGCCACCAGCTCATGGCCGAGAACCGCCATCCGGACGGCAACATGGCCATCCTCGTGGGCGCCACCGCCGAGGGACAGGGGCGGCGTTAGCCCCGCGCATGGCACGCGACGCCGCCGCCGACATCCTCGATCCCGTGGCCCGCGAGATCGTGGCCAGCGTGGGCGTGTGGGTGGACCGCGAGGTGCGCCCGACGGCCAGCGAGTACGAGCGCGCCGACGAGTTCCCCGAGGCGCTGGTGGCGGGCATGGCCGAGATGGGCCTCTTCGCCATCAAGGTGCCGGAGGCCTACGGCGGCCTCGACCTCGGCTTCGAATGCTACGCGGGCGTGTGCGTCGAGCTGGCGCGCGGCTGGATGAGCCTCGCGGGCGTGCTCAACACGCACGTGCTCGTGGGCTACGCCATCGACGCCTACGGCACGGAGGAGCAGAAGCAGCGCTTCCTGCCGCGCATGGTCGCGCCGGAGATCCGCGCCGCGCTCAGCATCACCGAGCCGGACGCGGGCTCGGACGCGCAGGCCATCCGCACGCGGGCCGTGCGCGACGGCGACGATTACGTCGTCAACGGCCAGAAGATGTGGGTCACGAACGGGCGGCGCGCGGGCGTCTATCTGGTGCTCACGAAGACGGACCCGGAGGCGCGCCCGGCGCACCGCGGCATCAGCGCCCTGCTGGTGGAGCCGGGGGCGGAGGGCTTCACCGTGGGGCGCAAGCTGGAGAAGCTGGGCTACAAGGGCGTGGAGACGACGGAGCTGGCCTTCGAGGACGCGCGCGTGCCCGCGGGCAACCTGCTCGGCGGGGAGGAGGGGCGCGGCTTCCAGCACGCCATGAGCGCGCTCGAGGTGGGGCGCATCAACGTGGCCGCGCGGGGCGTGGGCGTGGCCCAGGCGGCCTTCGACGACGCCATCGCCTACGCGCAGCGGCGCACGGCCTTCGGCAAGCCCATCGCCCAGCACCAGGCACAGCAGCTGCGGCTGGCGGAGATGGCCACCAAGATCCGCGCCGCGCGCCTGCTCACCTTCGACGCCGCCCGCCGCAAGGACGGGGGCGAGCGCTCCGACCTCGACGCGGGCATGGCCAAGCTCTTCGCCACCGAGGTCTGCCAGGAGGTCGTGCTCGAGGCCATGCGCCTGCACGGCGGCGTGGGCTACAGCACGGAGCTGCCCCTCGAACGCTACTACCGCGACGCCCCCGTCATGGTCATCGCCGAGGGCACGAGCGACATCCAGAAGCTCGTCATCGCGCGCGCCCTGCTGCGCGAGCACGCCATCCCGGAGGCGCCATGACCGTCCACGACGGGCGCGAGTCCTTCGGGCGCTACTACGAGGAGTTCGCGGTCGGCGACGTCTTCCGCCACTGGCCCGGGCGCACCATCACCGAGTACGACGACGTGCTCCACTGCATGCAGACGATGAACCACCACCCCCTGCACATCGACGCGCGCTACGCCGAAGAGGAGACGCAGTTCGGGCGCAACGTGGTGGTGGGCACGCTGGTCTACTCCATCGTCTTCGGCATGACCGTGCCGGAGATTTCGGGGAAGGCCATCGCCAACCTCGAAGTGGAGTCGCTGCGCCACACGGCCCCCACCTTCCACGGCGACACGGTGTACGCGGAGACGACGGTGACGGACAAGGCGGAATCGCGCTCGCGCCCGGACCGCGGCGTGGTCACGGTGGAGACGCGCGGCTACAACCAGCGGGACGAGACGGTGCTCACCTTCACGCGCAAGGTGATGGTGCCGAAGCGCCCGGCGGAGTAGCGACGCTCAGGCGCGCCGCAGCGGCGCGAGGCTCTGGAGCAGGCGCTTCACGCCCGCCTTCTCGAAGGCCACCACCACTTCCACGTCGCCGCGCCGCTCGCGCGCGCTCACGACCACGCCCTCGCCGAAGGAGGCGTGGGTCACGCGCTCGCCCTCCCGCCAGCGCGGCTCGACCCCGTCCGCGCCGGACGCGACGGCGACGGGCTCGGGTTCGGGGGCGGCGCGCACCTCGCGCTCCGCGCCGCTCCGCCAGGGCTGGAGCAGATGGTCGGGAATCTCGTCGAGGAAGCGCGAGGGCGGATTGGCCAGCGGCCGCCCGCCGAGGTAGCGCCGGTGCGCGCGCGTCAGGTAGACCGCGTCCCCCGCGCGCGTGATGCCCACGTAGGCGAGGCGGCGCTCCTCCTCCATCTGCCGCGGATCGTCGAACGAGCGGATGTGCGGCAACATGCCCTCCTCCATGCCCGTGAGGAAGACGACGGGGAACTCCAGCCCCTTGGCCGCGTGCAGCGTGATGAGCGTGAGCGCCTCGCCCGCGCCGTCCAGGTCGTCCACGTCGGCCACCAGCGCCACGTCCTGCAGGAAGCTGGCGAGGTCGCCCGCGCCGCCGCCGGTCGTGTCCTCGTACTGCGCCATGACGGAGCGCAGCTGGAGCGCGTTCTCCTCGCGCTCCTCGGCCCCCTCGTCCTGACCGCGCAGGTAGTCGACGTAGCCGCTTTCGAGCAGCACGAAGTCGAGCAGCTCGGCGAGGGGGCGGCCGCGTTCCGCGCGCATGGCCTCGATGGACGCGACGAAGCGGCGCACGGCGGCGGCGGAGCGCGCGCCCACGCCCGCCACGGGTTCGCCCCGCGCGACGGCCTCGCAGGCGTCCCACGGGGCCAGCCCCGTCGCGCCCGCGTACTCCCCCAGGCGCGCCACGGTGGCGGCGCCGATGCCGCGGGCGGGCACGTTGACGATGCGCAGCAGGCTGGCCTCGTCGAGGCGGTTGTGCGCCAGCCGCAGGTAGGCCACGAGATCCTTGATCTCGCGCCGCTGGTAGAAGCGCACGCCCCCCACGAGGCGGTAGGGGATGCGGTGGCGCACGAGCGCGTCCTCGATGGGGCGCGACTGCGCGTTCGTGCGGTAGAGCACGGCGATCTCGCCGCGCCCGCGTCCCGCCGCCGTCAGCCGCCCCGCCTCGCGCGCCACGAACTCGCCCTCGGCCTCGTCGTTGTACGCCTCGTGCACGGTGAGCGCGCGCCCTTCCTTGCGCTCGCTCCAGAGGTCGCGCTCGATGTGGCTGGCGTTGTTGGCGATGACGGCGCTGGCGGCGTCGAGGATGGGCTGCGTGGAGCGGTAGTTGCGCTCCAACAGGTAGGTCGTGGCGTCGGGGAAATCGCGCAGGAAGTGGCGCGTGTTGCGCGCGTCCGCCGCCCGCCACGAGTAGATGCCCTGGTCGGGGTCGCCCACCACGCACACGTTGCCGTGCGCGGACGCCAGCTGGCGCGTGAGCGCGTACTGCGCCGGATTCGTGTCCTGGAATTCATCCACGAGCACGTGCAGGTACTGTCCCGCGCGCCGCTCCAGCGCTTCCTCCGACTCGCGGAAGAGGCGCACTGTCTCCGCCAGCAGGTCGTCGAAGTCGAGCGCGGACGCGGCCCGCAGGCCGTCGCGGTAGCGGGGGAAGGCGCGCGCCACCACCTCCGCGAAGTAGGTGTCCGCGCGCCCCATGACGGCGTCCGCGTCGCGCAGCTCGCTCTTGGCGCGCGAGATCGCATTCAGCACGGAGCGCGGGGGGAAGCGGCGCGGGTCGACGCGCAGCTCCTCCAGCACGCGCTTCATGAGCGCCTGCTGATCGGCGTCGTCGTAGATCACGTAGTCGGGCGAGAGGCCGATGTCCTCGCCGTGGATGCGCAGCCAGCGCGCGCACATGGAGTGGAAGGTGCCGAGGTGCAACTCCGCCGCGCGCTCGCCCAGCAGCGCGCCCGCCCGTTCGCGCATCTCCCGCGCGGCGCGGTTCGTGAAGGTGACGGCGAGGATGCGCCAGGGGGCGACGCCCCGCTCCCGCGCCAGCCAGGCGATGCGGTGGGCGATGACGCGCGTCTTGCCGCTGCCCGGCCCGGCCACGATCAGCTGCGCCCCCGCGGGATGCTCCACGGCGGCGCGCTGCTGCGGGTTGAGGCCGTCGCCGGGCGGCGGGGCGTCCGTCACGCGCTCCATCGTACGCCGTCCCGCCGCAGCGCGCGCGAAACGGATCAGGCGCGTGCGCCATTGTGTGCGCGCGTACGGGGCGATGGTGTAGGCTTGCGGGTGCGGGAGGCCGCGCGCCCACGGCGGCCCGAAGCGGGGAACGGCGCATGTTCGACTGGCCCGGCGGTTCGTGGGAGGAGACCCTGCGGCTCGTCCTGACCGTGCTGGGCGTCTACCTCTCGGTCATCTGGGTGGCGCTCATCTTCTGGGTCTACCGCGACATCCGCCAGCGCACGCGCGACCCCATCATGCAGGTCGTGGCCGTGGCGCTCGCGCTGGCCTTCTTCGTGCCCGGCTACTGGGTCTACCTCATCCTGCGCCCCCGCCAGACGCTCACCGAGCTCTACGAGCGCTCCCTCGAGGAGGAGGCCATCCTGCAGGATCTGGAGGACCAGAAGGCCTGTCCATCCTGCCGCCTGCGCGTGCGCGACGACTACCTCGTGTGCCCCGCCTGCCAGACGCAGCTGAAGGAGCCGTGCGCGGGCTGCGGGCGGCCGCTGGACTACGCCTGGGGCGCGTGTCCCTGGTGCGCGCGGGAGAAGCCGCCCCTGCCCCTCCCCGGCGACGCCCCGCCCGCCAACGGCGGTGCGCCCGCGGAAGCGGACTTCGCGCACCGCCAGTAGATTGCGGCGCGCGTTGCGGCGGGGCGCGCGGATGCGTACGATGCGATGCCATCATGGTCGCGTTCGACACGCTGAAGGCGTCCCGGCGGCTGCGGGACGCGGGCTTCGAGGAGAAGCAGGCGAACGCGCTCGTCTACGCCTTCGCCGAGGACATCGGCGCGAACCTCGCCACGAAGGACGACATCGCCCTGCTCAAGGGCGACATCGCCCTCCTCCGCAAGGACATGGACAGCGGGTTCGAGTCCCTGCGCAAGGACATGGACAGCGGGTTCGAGTCCCTGCGCAAGGACATGACCGGCGAAATCGAGTCCCTGCGCAAGGACATGACCAGCGAGAACGCCGCCCTCCGGCAGGACATGACTGGCCAAATCGAGTCCCTGCGCAAGGACATGACCGGCGGGAACGCCGCCCTCCGGCAGGACATGGCGCTCCTCGAACAGCGGCTCAAGCTCCGTATGGCGCTGGCCGTGGGGGGCGCCACGACTATGATCCTCACCGCCTTGGGCATCATCGCCGGCATCATCGTCTCGCGGCTCTAGGCGCCCAGCTCGCGGCGCAGCGCCACCGCCGCCTCGCGCACGCGCGCGGGGGCGGTTCCGCCGGGGACGTCGCGGGCCGCCAGCGCCGCGTCCACGTCCAGCTCCAGCACGTCCGGCGCGAAAAGCGCGCTGGCCGCCTCGTAGACGGCGAAGGGCAGCTCGTGCAGGGCGAGGGCGCGCGCCTCGGCCTCGCGCACGAGCCCGCCCACGACGGCGTGGGCCTCGCGGAAGGGCATCCCCTTGCGCACGAGGTAGTCGGCCACGTCGGTGGCGAGGGCGAAGCCCCCGGCGGCGGCCTCCCGCATACGCGGCAGGTCGAACTCCAGCGCGGGGAGCATGGCCGCGAAGATGCGCAGCGTGGGCGTCGCCACCGCCGCCGCGTTGAGGACCGCCGCCTTGTCCTCCTGCAGGTCGCGGTTGTAGGCGAGGGGCTGGCCCTTGAGGTTCGTGAGCAGGTTCAGCAGCTCGCCGTAGACGCGCCCCGCGCGCCCGCGCGCCAGCTCGGCCACGTCCGCGTTCTTCTTCTGCGGCATCATGCTGGAGCCCGTGGCGAAGGCGTCGGGCAGGCGCGCGAAGGCGAACTCGGCCGAGGCCCAGAGCACGATCTCCTCCGCCAGCCGCGAAAGGTGCGCCTGCGCGATGGCGCAGCAGGCGAGGAATTCGACGGCGTAATCGCGGTCGGCGACGGCGTCGAGGCTGTTGCGGGAGACGCCCGCGAAGCCCAGCTCGCGCGCCACCGCCTCGCGGTCGAGCGCGTAGGGCGAGCCCGCCAGCGCCCCCGATCCGAGGGGCAGCACGTTGGCGCGCGCGCGGCACTGGCGGAAGCGGTCGCGGTCGCGCAGCAGCATCTCGCCGTACGCCAGCAGGTGGTGCCCCAGCGTCACCGGCTGCGCGCGCTGCAGGTGCGTGTAGCCGGGCATGGGGTCGGCGGCGTGCGTTTCGGCGAGGTCGCAGAGGACCGCGATGAGCGCCTCAGCCGCCTCCGCCGCGAGGTCGCACTGTTCGCGCACGACCATGCGGTTGAGCAGCGCCACCTGGTCGTTGCGCGAGCGGGCCGTGTGCAGCCGTCCCGCCGCCGCGCCGATCTCCTCGCGCAGGAGCGCCTCCACGTGCGTGTGGACGTCCTCCAGTTCGGGGCGCCAGACGACCGCGCCCGCGCGGAAGCGCTCGCGCACGCGCGCCAGCCCGTCCACGATGGCGTCCGCGTCCGCCGCGGGGATGATCCCCTGCTTCCCCAACATGCGCGCGTGCGCGATGGAGCCCGCGATGTCGTGCTCGTGGAGGCCGCGGTCCGCGCCCGCCGTGTAGTCGCGCGTGAGGCCGCTCATGCCGCCCTCGAAGCGCCCGCCCCAGGTCCGTTCGCCGTCGCCCGCGCCGCTCATGCCGCCCATTCTCCCACGCGCCGCGTAGACTGCGCGCCGTGGAGACGCCGGAGCGGCCCGCGCCGCCGGACGGCCCGCGCGAGTTCGCGGCGCTGGAGGTGATCGTGCGCCGCCTGCACGCGCCCGACGGCTGCCCCTGGGACCGCGAGCAGACGCACGAGTCGCTGCGCCCCCACCTGCTGGAGGAGGCCTACGAGCTGCTGGAGGCGATCGACGCGGGCGAGGCGCGCGCCATCGCCGAGGAGCTGGGCGACGTGCTCCTGCAGGTGCTCATGCACGCCGCCGTGGCCGAGCGGCTGGGCGAGTTCGCGCTGGGCGACGTGATCGCGGGCATCGCCGCCAAGTTGGTGGCGCGCCACCCCCACGTCTTCGCCGACGGCGCGGCGGAGACGGCGGACGACGTGCGCGACGCCTGGGAGGGGCTGAAGCGGCGCGAACGACCCGACCGCTCGCGGCTCGCGGGCGTGCCCGCCAGCCTGCCCGCGCTGGCCGGGTCGCAGACGCTGCAGGGGCGCGCCCGCCGCGCGGGTTTCGACTGGCCCGACATGGACGGCCCCCTGGAGAAGCTGGCGGAGGAGATCGGCGAGCTGGCGCGCGCCGAGACGGACCGCGACCGCAAGGAGGAGTTCGGCGACGTGCTCTTCATGGCCGCCCACGTCGCGCAGCGGCTGGGCGTGGACGCCGAACAGGCGCTGCGGCGCGCCAACGCCAAGTTCCGCCGCCGCTTCGCGCACGTGGAGCGCGAGGCCGCCGGCGAGGGGCTCGAACTGGACGCGCTCGACGCGGCGGCGCTCGACCGCCTGTGGGAGCGCGCCAAGGCCGCCGAGCGCGGACGCCCGTAGCGCCCGCCGCCCGCCGCCGATAGGCTGGACGGGCGGCGCGTTCCCGCGCCAGCGCCAGGAGGGAGGCCGCATGGCCAGCGTGATCACGCGCGAGCGTTTCGCCACGGGCAAGAGCTACCGCGAGTACCTCGACGGGGGCGTTCGCAACCGCGAGCAGTTCGACGACAACTACGAGAGCCTGAGCATCGGCGCGGAGCAGCGGGCCGCGCTGGAGGAGCTGGCCACGCGGCCCGGCGGCCCCCATCATCTGGCCGTCATCGGCGAGGACTGGTGCCCCGACGTCTATCGCGGGATGCCCGTGGCGGCGCGCATCGCGGAGGCGCTCGGCATCGAGATGCGCGTCTTCGAGCGCGACCTGAACAAGGACATGATCGCGGAGTACCTGAAGGACGGCGAGTTCGAGTCGATCCCCGTCCTCATCTTCTACGACCGCGACCACGCCGAGCTGTGCCATTTCATCGAGCGCCCGGCGCTGGCCAACGAGCAGCTGGGGCAGGTGCGGGAGGTGCTGGGCGACACGAGCCCGGACGCCATCGCCCAACGCCTCGGCCACGAGCCGAGCGAGGACGAGATCGCGCGGGCCCGCGCGGAGGCGCGCGAGCGCTACCTGGAGTGGCAGCGCACGAGCCCCGTCTGGGCGGGCTGGCGCGAGGCCACCGTGGACGAGGTGATCGCGCTCCTGCGCGGGGCGCGCTGAGGGCGCGGGCGGGCTTGCTGTTGCGCGCGCGCGCGTTCCGCTATACTGCGCGCGACCTCGAGGGCCGCTAGCTCAATTGGCAGAGCAAGTGACTCTTAATCACTAGGTTGAAGGTTCGAGTCCTTCGCGGCTCACCACTCGAAGGGTCTGGCCGTCGGGCGCGCCCGCCGGTCCGCGATCGGGGGGAAGTGTCGGAACTGGCAGACGAGCATGATTTAGGATCATGTGCCGCAAGGCGTGGGAGTTCGAATCTCCTCTTCCCCACCACGGGGAGGCGCGACCGGCGCGAACCGGGCGCGGGGCAACCGAAGCAATGAGAAGGGGGCGTCATGGCGCTGCTTGAGGTGAACGACCTTCGCACGTACTTCTACACGCAGGAGGGCGTGGTCAAGGCCGTGGACGGCACGTCCTACTCCGTGGAGGAGGGCGAGACGCTGGGGCTGGTGGGCGAATCGGGCTGCGGCAAGAGCGTCTCCGCGCTCTCCATCCTGCGGCTCATCCCCTCGCCGCCCGGCAAGATCGTCTCCGGCGAGATCATGTTCCAGGGGCAGGATCTGCTGAAGCTGGACGAGAGCGAGATGCGCCGCATCCGCGGCAACGACATCGCCATGGTCTTCCAGGAGCCGATGACCTCGCTCAACCCGGTGCTCACCATCGGGCGGCAGATCACGGAGTCGCTGGAGCTGCACCAGGACCTGCGCGGGCGCGCCGCCCGCGAGCGCGCCGTGGAGCTGCTCGAGCTGGTGGGCATCCCCGCCGCGCGGGGGCGCATCGACGACTACCCGCACCAGTTCTCCGGGGGCATGCGCCAGCGCGTCATGATCGCCATGGCCATGAGCTGCAACCCCAAGATCCTGCTGGCCGACGAGCCCACCACGGCGCTCGACGTGACCATCCAGGCGCAGATCCTGGAGGTCATGGCGCGGCTCAGCCGCGAGTTCGGCACCGCCGTCATCATCATCACGCACAACCTCGGCGTGGTGGCGCGCTACGCCGACCGCGTGAACGTGATGTACGCGGGCCGCGTCATCGAGCGCGCCCACGCGAGCGAGCTCTACGCCAACCCGCGCCATCCCTACACGGTGGGCCTGCTCAACTCCGTGCCGCGGCTGGACGAGCTGCGGCAGGAGAAGCTCATCCCCATCGAGGGGCTGCCGCCCGACCTCGCGCACCTGCCCGAGGGCTGCAGCTTCTACCCGCGGTGCGACTGGCGCACCGATCATTGCCTCGAGGAGTATCCTCCCATCTCCCAGGTGGAGGCCGATCATCAGGCCGCCTGCTGGGAATGGGAGAAGGTTGAAAAGGAGACGCCCGTTGTCGCAGCCGGCTAGCGCCCCCGAAAGCGCCGCCCCCGCTCCCGCCGTCAACGGCGCGGACGCCCCCCTGCTCGAGGTGGAGGATCTCGAGGTCTACTTCCCCGTCACGGCGGGGCTCGTCTTCCAGCGCCGCGTGGCCGACGTGAAGGCCGTGGACGGCATCACCTTCCGGGTGAAGCGCGGCGAGACGCTGGGGCTCGTGGGCGAGTCCGGCTGCGGCAAGAGCACCACGGGCAAGGCCATCCTGCAGCTCAACCGCCCCACGGGCGGGGCCGTCACCTTCGCCGGGGCCGACCTCACGCGCGTGCGCGGGCGCGCCCTGCGCGGCTACCGGCGGCGCATGCAGATGATCTTCCAGGACCCCTACGCGAGCCTCAATCCGCGCATGTCCGTGGGCTCCATCGTCTCCGAGCCGATCACCATCCACCGCCTCGCGCGCGGGCAGGAGAAGCGCGACCGCGTGCACAACCTGCTGCAGACGGTGGGGCTGAACCCCTATTTCGCCAGCCGCTACCCGCACGAGTTCTCGGGCGGCCAGCGCCAGCGCATCGGCATCGCCCGCGCCCTCGCCGTGGAGCCCGAGTTCATCGTCTGCGACGAGCCCGTCTCGGCCCTCGACGTCTCCATCCAGGCGCAGATCATCAACCTGCTGCAGGACCTGCAGGAGGAGTTCAACCTCACCTACCTGTTCATCGCCCACGACCTCTCGGTGGTGCGCCACATCAGCGACCGCGTGGCCGTCATGTACCTCGGCCACATCATGGAGCTGACGGACCGCGACACCATCTTCGAGGACCCGCAGCACCCCTACACGAAGGCGCTGCTCTCGGCGGTGCCCATTCCCGATCCCTCGGTGGAGCGTGAGCGCGAGCGCATCATCCTGCTCGGCGACGTGCCCAGCCCGCTGGCGCCGCCCCCCGGCTGCGTCTTCAACACGCGCTGCCCCATCGCCATCGACGAGTGCCGCGAGCGCGTGCCCGAATGGCGCAACGTGGGCACCGCGAGCAAGGAGCACTGGGTCTGGTGCCACCGCGTCTGAGGCGCGGCGCGGGAAGCTGAATGCGAAGGGGGCGGCCCGGGGGGGACGCCCCCTTCGGCTTGTCCGGGGCGGAACGGAAGCGGGGAGCGGGCCGCGCTAGCTCTGCTTCCCTTCGTTGAGCCAGGACATCATGGCGCGCATCTCCGCGCCCACGCGCTCGACCTCGTGTTCGGCGTCGCGGCGGCGCATGGCGAGGAAACTGGAGCGCCCGGACATGTTCTCGAGGATGAACTCCCGCGCGAACCGGCCCGTCTGGATCTCCTCGAGGATGCGGCGCATCTCCGCGCGCGTCTCGTCGGTGATGATGCGCGGCCCGCGGCTGTAGTCGCCGTACTCGGCGGTGTCGCTCACGGAGTAGCGCATGCGCGCGAGGCCGCCCTCGTAGATCAGGTCCACGATCAGCTTCAGCTCGTGCATCGTCTCGAAGAAGGCGCTCTCGGGCTGGTAGCCCGCCTCCACGAGCGTCTCGAAGGACGCCTTGATGAGGGCCGAGAGGCCGCCGCAGAGGATGACCTGCTCGCCGAAGAGGTCGGTCTCCGTCTCCTCGAGGAAGGTGGTTTCGAGCACGCCGCCGCGCGTGCCGCCGATGCCCTTCGCGTAGGCGAGGGCCAGCTGGCGGGCCACCTCGCTGGCGTCCTGGTGCACGGCCAGCAGGCAGGGCACGCCGCCCCCCTCCTCGTAGACGCGCCGCACGAGGTGCCCCGGGCCCTTCGGCGCCACCATCGTCACGTCCACGAACGGCGGGGGCGCGATCTGCTGGAAGTGGATGTTGAAGCCGTGGGCGAACATGAGCATCTTGCCCTCGACGAGGCCCGGCTCGATGGCCTTCTCGTACACGTCGCGCTGCAGGTGGTCGGGGATGAGCACCATGATCACGTCCGCCTCGCGGGCCACGTCCTCGACGGCGCCCACGCGCAGGCCGGACGCCTCCGCCGGGGCCCACGAGCGCGAGCCGGGGTAGAGGCCCACCAGCACGTCGAGGCCGGAGTCGCGCAGGTTGAGGGCGTGGGCGTGCCCCTGCGAGCCGAAGCCGATGACGGCGATTTTGCGGCCCGCGAGCAGGCCCAGGTCGGCGTCGTCGTCGTAGTACATCGTGGCCATGGGGAGGCTCCTTCGAGCCGCGGCCCGTCGGCGGGCGCGCGGAGATTACGCGGGCAGGATCACCTGGCGGCGGTGGCGGTCGCGGCTGTACTCCACGAAGGGGTTGACGCCGATCTCGCGCAGCATCCAGTGCCGCTCGATGACGCGCGCCTTGCCCTCGGCCACGCGCACCCAGTCGGCGAGGCGCGGGCGCGCGGGGTCGATGGCGAGCTCCACGGCGGCGGCGGTCTCGCCCGCCAGCACGGCGGTGAGGCGCTGGAAGCCGAAGGCCGGGCGCGGCGTCGCCTCCAGCAGGTCGAGCGCCGCGTCCGCGCCGGAGACGATGCCGTAGACGGAGTCGATGAGGGTGACCTTCTCGTCGAGCGCGTCCGCCGCCGCCGCGCGGTCCCCGGCGAGGATGGCCGCGTAGAGGCCCTCGACCAGCTGGCGCGTGGCGCTCGCGGAGCCGCCGCGGAACTCGCGGGCGGCGTCCAGGCTGGCGAGCGCGGGCTTGTCCAGCTCGACGTCGCGCGTCATGCCGTAGAGGCGGCGGTCGGCGATGAGGCCGTCGTCGCCGACGCGCACGACGTCGAGCACGCGCTGGGTGAAGACGCGCCAGTCGTAGCCCTTGGCCTCGACGGTGGCGCGCAGGGCGGCGGCGCCGTCGTCCCCGGCCGTCTCCACGTCCGTGTAGGCGCAGTCGGCGTAGCGCTGGAGCAGCTCGTGGTGCCAGTCGCGCACGGCCACGGCGTCGCGCAGCATGGGCCCGCGGAAGGAGTGGAAGACGACGCCCGGGGCGTGCAGCGCCTGGATGTCGTCGAAGCGGTCGAGGTTGATGGCGGCGACGAGCGCGCTGGCGGCGTCCGGGGCGGGCATGGGCGGCAGCGACCTCCGCGGCTGGCTGGACCGCGGGGATTGTACCGCGCGCCCGCGAACGCGCGAACCGCGCCGACGCGGTAGCCTTGGCGGCGCATCCATCCCACCGGCGAACGGAGCGAACGGCGCCATGACCGAGCCCACCCCCGTCCAGGAGCGCGACATCCTCACCCAGCGCGAGGCGGAGGCGCGGGCGGCGCGCGTCTCCAACTGCCGCTACGAGCTGGCCTTCGACCTGGAGGCGGGCGCGCCCGTCTACCGCGGCGCCCTCACGCTCACGTTCGACCAGCGCGGCGCGGACGACCTCATGCTCAACTTCCGCGGCAAGCGCATCAAGCGGCTGGAGCTGAACGGCGAGGCCGTGGCCTTCGACTGGACGGGGCGGCGGCTGACGCTGCCGGGGGCGGCGTTGGCCCCCTCCAACGCGCTCCGCGTCGAGTACGAGAACGAGTACGACCACGGCGGCGACGGCTTCCACCAGTTCATCGACCCCGAGGACAGCGAGGAGTACCTGTACACGAACTTCGAGCCGTTCGACGCGCACCGCCTCTTCCCCTGCTTCGACCAGCCCGACATCAAGGCGCGCTACGCGCTCACGGTGACGGCCCCGGCGGAGTGGACGCTGACGGCGAACGCGCCGGAGGCGTCGGCGGAGACGCTGGCGGACGGGCGCGTGCGCCGCCGCTACGGGGAGACGCCGCCCTTCAGCACCTACCTGTTCGCGCTCGTGGCGGGGCCGTATCACGTGGCGCGGGAGGAACACGCGGGCGTGCCCCTGGGGCTGCTCTGCCGCCGCTCGCTGGCCCGCCACCTGGACACGGACGAGCTGTTCGCGATCACGCGCCAGGGGCTCGATTTCTTCGGCGAGTTCTTCGACTACCCCTACGCCTTCGGCAAGTACGACCAGCTCTTCGTGCCGGAGTTCAACCACGGGGCCATGGAGAACGTGGGCGCCGTCACCTTCAACGAGTCGATGGTGTACCGCGATCCGCCCACGGAGAACCAGCGGCGGCGGCGGGCGGAGGTGATCCTGCACGAGATGGCGCACATGTGGTTCGGCGACCTCGTGACCATGCGCTGGTGGAACGACCTGTGGCTGAACGAGAGTTTCGCCACCTACATGTCCTACCTCGCCATGGAGGGGGCCACGCGCTTCCGTTCGGGCTGGCAGGATTTCAACAACGGCATCAAGAACTGGGCCTACCGGCAGGACCAGCTGGTGACGACGCACCCCATCGCGGGCGTGGTGCGCGACACGGACGAGACGTTCCTGAATTTCGACGGCATCACCTACGGCAAGGGCGCGTCCGTGCTGAAGCAGCTGGCCGCGGCCATCGGCATCGACGGCTTCCGCGAGGGGATGCGGCGCTACTTCCGCACGCACGAGTACGGCAACGCCACGCTGCGCGATTTCCTCGGCGCGCTGGAGGCGGGCAGCGGGCGCGAGCTGGGCGAATGGTCGCGCCTCTGGCTGGAGACCGCCTCGCTCAACACCATCGCGGCGGAGTGGGAGAGCGACGGCGAGCGGCTCACGCGGCTCGCGCTGGCGCAGAGCGCGCCCGCGGACTACCCGACGCTGCGCCCCCACCACCTCGAGGTGGGGCTGCTCACGGAGGACGGCGGGGGCGCGTCCGTGGAGGCCGTGCCCGCCGTGCTGGAGGGGGAGCGCGCGGAGGTGGAGGCCGCCCGCGGACGCCCGCGCCCGGCGCTCGTCTACCCCAACTTCAACGACCACGCCTACGCGAAGATCGCGCTCGACGACGAGTCCGTGGCCTGGGTGCGGGAGCGCATCGAGCGCGTGGACGACGACCTGCTGCGGCAGCAGCTCTGGTCCACGCTCTGGAGCATGGTGCGCGACCGCCAGCTGAAGTCGACGGACTTCCTCGCCATCGCGCGCGCCAAGATCGGGTTCGAGCGCAACATCGAGCTGATCGACTCCGTGCTCGGCCACGCCGCCGCCGCGCAGCACCGTTACGCGCCCGCCGACCGCCGCGACGCGGAAGCGCGCCTGCTCTTCGCCACGGCGCGCGAGGGGCTGCTGGCCGCGCCCGACCAGGACACGCGCATCATCTGGGCGCGCGCGCTCACGGGCTTCGCCGCCCACGCCGACGACCTCGCGTTCGCGGGGCGGCTGGCGGACGGCGAGGAGCAGGTTTCCGGCTTCGAGCTGGACCAGGACATGCGCTGGGGCGTGGCCGCGCGCCACACGGCCTTCGCCGTGCCCGGCGCGGAGGCGCGCGTGGCCGCCGAGGCCGGGCGCGATCCCTCCGACCGCGGCCAGCGCGCGCGCCTGCGCTGCCAGACGGCCGCGCCCGACGCCGCCGTGAAGGCCGCCGCCTGGGAGCGCTTCACGGGCGAGGGGCACGGCTCGCGCTACCTCGACCAGGCCGCCATGAGCGGCTTCAACTGGACCCATCAGGCGGAGCTGCTGGCGCCCTACGTGGACGCCTTCTTCGCGGAAGTCCCGCGCGTGTTCGCGGAGCGCGACCGCGAGTTCGCCACCGCCTTCTACGGCGGCCTCTTCCCGGCGTATCGCGTGGAGCGGGACACGCTGGCGCGCGCGCGCGCGCTGCTGGAGGCGACGCCGGAGGGGCAGGCGGTGCTGCGGCGGATGCTGCGCGAGTCGATCGACGACCTGGAGCGCGCCATCGCCTGCCGCGAGTACGCGGCGGGCTAGCGCACGCCGGGGAGGCGCTCGGCGAGCGCCTCCACCAGACCCGCGATGGGCACGCGCGTCTGCGCCTGACTGTCCCGCTCGCGGATGGTCACCGCCTCGTCCTCCAGCGTGTCGAAATCGACCGTCACGCAGAGGGGCGTGCCGATCTCGTCCTGCCGCCGGTAGCGCCGCCCGATGGACTGCGTCTCGTCGTACTGCGTCATCCAGAAGGGGCGCACGAGCTGGTGCACGCGGCGGGCCAGCGGCGTGAGCGCGGGCTTCTTCGAAAGCGGCAGCACGGCCACCTTCACGGGCGCGATGGCGGCGGGGAACCTCAGGATCGTGCGGTCCTTGCCGTTCTCGTCGGGCTCCACCGCGTACGCCTCGAGCATGGCCACGGCGAGCGTGCGCGTGAGCCCGGCGGCGGGCTCGATCACGTACGGCATGAAGCGCTCCCCCGTCTCCTCGTCGCGGTAGCTGAGGTCCTGCCCGCTGTGGCGGCTGTGCGCCTTCAGGTCGTAGTCCGTGCGGTTGGCGACGCCCTCCAGTTCGCCCCAGCCCCAAGGGAACTCGTACTCGATGTCGCTCGTGCCCGCGCTGTAGTGCGACAGCTCCTCCGGCTCGTGGTCGCGCACGCGCAGGCGGGCGGGGTCGATGCCGACGACCTCCTCGTACCAGCGCTGGCGCTCGCCGATCCAGTAGCGGTGCCACTCGGCGGCGGAGTCGGGATGGCAGAAGTACTCCATCTCCATCTGCTCGAATTCGAGCGTGCGGAAGACGAAGCGGCCGGGCGTGATCTCGTTGCGGAAGCTGACGCGCGTCTGGGCGATGCCGAAGGGCAGCTTGCGCCGCATCGCGTCTTTCACGCCGCGAAAGTTGACGAACATGCCCTGCGCCGTCTCGGGCGGCAGGTAGGCGGTCGCGCCCTCGCCCGCCACCGTGCCCACCTCGGTGCGGAACATGAGGTTGAAGAGGCGCGGCTCGGTGAGTTCGCCGCCGCAGTCGGGGCAGCGCGGGCGACCCTCGGCGTCGCGCGACGGCTCGCCGTACTGCCCCTCCTCGATGTGGTCGGGGCGGAAGCGGCGGCGACAGGCGCGGCAATCGACGAGCGGGTCGTGGAAGGTCTCCGTGTGGCCGCTGGCCACCCACACCTCGGGGTTGGTGAGCAGGGCGGCGTCGAGGCCGACCACGTCGTCGCGCTCGCGCACCATGGCGCGCCACCACGCCTCGCGGATGTTGCGCTTCAGCTCCGCGCCGAGGGGGCCGTAGTCGTAGGCGTTGGCGAAGCCGCCGTAGATTTCGGCGGAGGGGAAGACGAAGCCGCGGCGCTTGGCGAGCGAGACGATGGCGTCGAGGTCGGGGGCGGGCACGGGATGCTCCTTCTCGCGCTGGCCGCGCGGGGGGAGCCTCCACCTTAGCCCGGCGGCGGCTCAGGCTCCATCGCCGAGGGCGTCGGCGAGCATCCGCAGGGCGCGCTCGGCGATGCCCTCCATGATGGCGGCGCGCGATCCCTCGAGGCGCGTCTCCCCGGCGGTCACGCCGTCGGGGCCGGCGATGGCGATGGCCACGGCGCCCACGGGCTTGGGCGAGCGCCCGCGCACGGGCCCGGCCATGCCGCTCTCGGCGAGGGCGTAGTCCACGCCCGCGCGCTCGCGCAGCGCCGCGGCGATGGCGGCCACGGCGCGCTCGCCGACGGCGCCGTGTTCGCGCAGGAATTCGATGGACACGCCGAGCGCGTCCGGCTTCGAGGCCAGGGCGTAGGCGACGACGCCGCGGTCGAACCACTTCGAGGCGCCGGGCACGCTGATGAGGCGCGCGGAGATGAGGCCGCCCGCCGTGCTCTCGGCCACGGCCACGCGCGCGCCCCGCGCCAGCAGCAGCTCCCCCACGCGCGCCACGAGCGCGTCGCCATCCCGAACGGGCATGGCCCGATGCTACACGCTCCGACGGCGCGCGGTCGCTCTGCTACGCTGCCCGCATGAGCCGCACGGTGGACCTGGCGGGCGCGGAACGGCTGCTGCGGGAGGCGGAGTTCGAGGAGCTGCGCCCCCTCTGGTCCTCCAGCAATTACGTCTACCTGGCGCGGCTGTGCGGGCCGGACGGCGCGGAGATCGCCGCCGTCTACAAGCCCGAGGCGGGAGAGACGCCGCTGTGGGATTTCCCCAATGGCACGCTCTACCGGCGCGAGGTGGCGGCCTACGAGCTCTCGCGCCTGCTGGAATGGCCCTTCGTGCCGCCCACGGTGGAGCGGGAGGGGCCGCGGGGCGCGGGCTCGCTGCAGCTCTACGTGCCCCACGACCGCGAGTCCCATTTCTTCGAGCAGCGCGAGGATCCCGCGCTCACGCCCCAGCTGCGGCGCATGGCCGTCTTCGATTTCGTGGCCAACAACGCCGACCGCAAGGGCGGGCACTGCCTGCTCGACGCGCGGGCGCGCATCTGGGGCATCGACCACGGCCTCTGTTTCCACCGCGACTACAAGATGCGCACGGTCATCTGGGACTGGGCGGAGACGCCCGTGGCGGACGAGTGGCTCGACGACGTGGAGCGCGCGGCCACGGCGGTGGCGGGCGACGCGGCGGAGACGGACGCCTTCCGCGAGCAGCTGTCGCGCGCCGAGGTCAACGCCTTCCTCGAGCGCGCCGACCGGCTGCTGGAGACGCGCGCGCTGCCCGCGCCCGGCCCCCACCGCAGCTATCCCTGGCCGCTCGTCTGACCGTCCGGCGGCGCCTGCTGCAGCAGCTGGAGCGTGTTGCCGTCGGGGTCGGCGAAGGTGGCCACCCAGCCGCCCCAGCGCTCACGTTCGGGCGGGCGCGAGAAGACGACGCCGCGCGCGGCCAGCCGCTCGTGGGCGGCGTGGATGTCGGCCACGGCGAAGTTGACCATGACGCGCAGGGGATCGCGCGCGGGCCCGCGCACGCCGTCGTGGGCGGCCACGGCGAGGCGGAAATCGCCCCACGCGAAGTTGGCGAACGCCGCCTTCACGCCGCGTGGCTCCAGGCCGAGCGTGTCGCGGTAGAAGCGCAGCATGGCGTCGAAACGGTCGGTCCAGACGATGACGCCCGCGACGCCCGTGATGTCCGCGCCCGCGTGCTTCACAGGGGCCGGTAGGCGCGCCCGTCCGCCCCGGCCACGGCGCGGCCCAGCCCGGGGAAGGGAAAGTGGCCGCTGGCGATGAGCGCGCCCTCCCGTTCGATGCGCGCGAACAGCGCCTTGCGGCTGGCCGTCGATGCCGCCTTGTCCACGTCCGCGCCCGGACACCAGCCGTCCTCGCGCACCTGCACGGGCTGGTGGGCGGCGTCGCCGATGAGGTAGGCGCGCTCGCCCCCGCTGGCCAGCGCGAAGGAGACGTGGCCGGGCGTGTGCCCGGGCGTGGGCACGGTCGTGAGTTCGGAGGTGACGGCGTGCTCGCCCTCCACCAGGTCGAGCAGCCCCGCGGCCTCCACCGGCTCCAGCGCGTTCGCGTATTGCGCCGCCGCGCGCCGCTCCTCGCTGGCGGTCCAGTACTCCCACTCCGCGCGCTGGACCACGTGGCGCGCGTTGGGGAAGAGGAGCGTGGGCGCGCCGTCCGCGTCCACCGTGTTCCAGCCCGTGTGGTCGAAGTGGAGGTGCGTGTAGACGACGGCATCGACCTCGTCCGGCTTCACGCCCGCCGCCTCCATCACGGACGGCAGGGCGGGCGGCTCCTTCAGGGGCATGGGCGCGGGCCGCCCGCCGATGCCCGTGTCCACGAGGATCACGCGCCCCTCGCTGGCCACCAGCCACGCGCCGAGGTTGAGCGTCAGGTTGCCGTTCTCGTCGAGGAATTCCCCGTAGGCGTCCCAGGCGTCGGCGGGCACGTCGGGGTAGAACATGGCGGGCGGCACGGACGCCCAGCTGTCCTGCAGGGCGATGATTTCGGCGTTGCCGACCCGCGCGCGGTGGAACCGTCCCATGTCGAGCCTCCCCGCCCGCCGTCGCGGACGCGCGCAGTATGCCGCCGCGCGGGCGGGCGCGTCCATCCCGCGCGGGCGGCGCGACGGCGGGGGCGCGCTCGCTAGAATGAGCGCGTGTACGGGCGCGCGTGCGAGGCCATCGCGGCGGGGCGAGCCTTCGCCTTCGGCGAGATCGACGTCGCCTTCGGGGAGGGGCGCGTCGCGATCACGGGGCCGCGCCCGGGTTCCGCGCCGCGCGCGCTCGAGGCCACGGTGGAGGCGCTGCGGCTGCACACGCGCTCCGACGACCGCAGGCGCTACCGTCCGCTCAGCGGGGCGCGCACGATGCCCGGCGGCTGGCGCGTCGAACTGCCCGCGCGGCTGGCCGGGGCGGCGCTGGAGGCCGTCTACCCGCTGGCCGCGCTCCATCAGACGCAGGCGGCGACGGGAACGCTGCGCGTGGTCCCCCTGGCGGACGCGGTCGCGCGCCAGCGGGGACGCTACCGCGAGGCTGGCGCGCTCGACGCCGACGGGCGCGAGCTCGCGCGCGAGACGCTCTGCGGGGGCTGCGTGCGGACGCCCGTGTGGGCGGGCGAGTCCGCCAGCGCGGAGGCCATCCCCTGTCCGGAGCCGTGCGGCCTGCTGCTCGCCCTCTGCCGCGAGGCCGCGCGCTGGCAAGCGGAACCGCCCACGCCCGCGCCCCCCGACGCGGACGCGCCCTTCGCCGCCTTCGAGACGCCGGGCAACGAGGTGCGGGAGGCGTACCTCGCGCGCGCGCCCGCGACGGCGTCCCGTGGCTGACGCGAACGCGGAGCTGCGCGAGCGGGCGCGCGCCCTCTTCCCGGGCGGCGTCTCCAGCCCCGTGCGCTCCTTCCGCGCCGTGGGCGGCGAACCCGTGCCCGTGGCGCGGGCGTCGGGGGCGCGCGTGACCGACGCCGACGGGCGCGAATACGTCGACTACGTGGCCGCCTACGGCCCCCTCATCCTCGGCCACGCCCATCCGGCGGTGACGGCGGCGCTGGCCGGGGCGGCGGCGCGCGGAACCGCCTTCGGGGCGCTTTCGCCCGACGAGGTGGCGCTGGGGGAGCGCATCGCCGGGGCCACGGGGCTGGAGCGCCTGCGCTTCGTGAACTCCGGCACGGAGGCGACGATGACGGCCCTGCGGCTGGCCCGCGCCGCCACCGGACGCGAGCTCGCGGTCAAGTTCGACGGCTGCTACCACGGCCACGCCGACGGCCTGCTCGTGAAGGCGGGCAGCGGCGCGGCCACGCTCGGCCTGGGCGACTCCGCGGGCGTGACCGCGGGGACCGCCGCCGCCACCGCCGTGCTCCCCTACAACGACGCGGGGGCGCTGGCGGACTGGTTCGCCGCGCGCGGCGCGGAGACCGCCGCCGTCATCGTCGAGCCCGTGGCCGGGAACATGGGCGTGGTGCCGCCCGAGCCGGAGTTCCTCGCCGCGCTCAACCGCCTGCCGCGCGAGCACGGGGCGCTGCTCGTGAACGACGAGGTGATCACGGGCTTCCGGCTGCGCCAGGGACTCAGCGGCCTGCTGCCCGACGCCGACCTCGTCTGTCTGGGGAAGATCATCGGCGGCGGGCTGCCCGTGGGCGCGCTGGGCGGACGCGCGGAGCTGCTGGACCTGCTCGCGCCGGACGGCCCCGTCTATCAGGCGGGCACGCTCAGCGGGAACCCGCTGGCCATGGCGGCGGGACGGGCCACGTTCGACGCGCTGGGCGAGGGCGACGTCCACGCCCGCATCGGGACGCTCGCGCGCCATCTGGAGAACGGCCTGCTGGCCGCCGCGCGCCGCGCCGGCATCGCCGCTTGCGTGGCGCGGCGCGGCTCCATGCTCTCCCTCTGCTTCCGCGCCGAAGCGCCGCGCGACCACGCCGAAGCGCGGGACTCCGACGCGGACGCCTTCGCGCGCTTCCACGGCGCCATGCTGGCGCGCGGCGTGATGCTGCCGCCGTCGCGGTTCGAGACGTGGTTCGTGTCGGCGGCGCACGTCGAGGCCGACATCGACCTGACCGTGCGGGCCGCGCACGAGGCCATGCGCGAGGCCGCGCCGTGAGCGCCCTGCGCGTGGGCACGCGCGGCAGCCCCCTCGCCCTGCGCCAGACGGAGATCGTGGCCGAACGCCTGCGCCGCGCCTGGCCCGGCATCGCCGTCGAGACGGTGATCGTGGAGACGGCGGGCGACCGCGACCGCGCCAGCCCGCTGACATCGGGCGAGGGCGCGGGCTGGTTCACCTCGGCCCTGCAGGACGCACTGTCGGCGGGCGGGATCGACGTCGCCGCGCACAGCTACAAGGACCTGCCCACGGCGCGCCCGGACGGGCTGATCATCGCCGCCGTGCCCGAACGCGCCGACCCGCGCGACGCGCTCGTCTCGCGCGCGGGCGCGACGCTGGCGGACCTGCCCGCGGGCGCGACGGTGGGCACGGGCAGCCCGCGCCGCGCCGCGCAGGCGCTCGCCATCCGCCCCGACCTCGCGCCGCGCCCCATGCGCGGGAACGTGGAGACGCGGCTGGCGAAGGTGGAGGCGGGCGAGTACGACGCCGCCATCCTCGCCCTCGCCGGGCTCGAACGGCTGGGGCTGGGCGGGCGCGCGAGCCACGTGTTCGGGCCGGAGGAGATGCTGCCCGCCCCCGCGCAGGGCGCGCTGGCCGTGGAATGCCGCCGCGACGACGCCAAGACGCGCCGCCTGCTGGCCGCCATCGACGATCCGGCCGCGCGCGGGCTGGCGGCGGCGGAGCGCGCCTTCCTCGCGGCCCTCGGCGCGGGCTGCGATTTCCCCGCCGCCGCCCTCGCGGAGGGCTTCGGCACAACGCTCAAGCTGCACGGCCTGATCGCGCCCGACGGCGTCATCGTGCGCTCGAAAGCGGGCGGACCGGTGGCGACGGGGCCGGGGCTGGGCCGCGCCCTCGCGCGCGAACTGCTCGATCTGGCCGAGCGCCGTCGCGCCTGAGCCGCGCCCGCGTCACCCGTCGGGGAAGGGGAACTCCGCGCGCCAGGACTCGCCCGTGTTGTTGAACTGGCCGGTGCGGATGCGGTCGATACCGTAGTCCGGCAGCCCGGCCCGCGCGATGCAGGTTCCCTCAAAGTACGCCCCCGTCCGGGAGATCGTGAAATCAAGGTTGTCGAAGCCATGCTCCCTGCGCTCGTCGGGCAAAGCGTTCGCGTCGGCGGGGAAGACGTGCAGGAAGACGCGACGCCCCATGTCCGTCCGTTCGCAGGGCACCCGGACGTACACCAGCGCGCCATCGACGACATGGAGGTCGTAGAACGCACTGGCCACGGGCGCCTCGCCCGCGACCCTTTCGGCAAGCCGCCGCCAGCCGTTCGGCCCGCCGCCGTTGGCCCGGCGCGCCAGCGCCAGCCCGGCGCCCAGCAGCGCGACGGCGGCGATGAGGAGCGTGAGGCGGTCGGGCCGCGGGCGGCGGAACGCGGGCGGACGAACCATCATGCGCGCGTACGCAGTATAGGCGTCGGCGCCGCCGTCACCGGGCTGACGGCTCGTCTCCGACGGCGGCCTCGCGGCGCGACCCGATGGCATCGGGGCCGGTCGCGCGGAAGACGGCGCCGTCGGACAGCTCCGCCGCCGGCTCCAGACCCGGAACCGCCGCCAGGTCCTCCACGGACCAGGCGTCCTCTCCCCCGAACCAGCGCAGGCGCACGACGTACAGGGCCTCGCCAGCCGCGTCCGCCTCGGCAATCCAGCGCTCCAGCCGCGGGAGGTCGTACCCCCAATGGTAGTAGCGCGCGTCCGCGTGGGTATCGAGGGAGACGGTATGGCCGTAGAGGGGAAGGGCGGCGTCGGCCACCAGCCGCGAGGCGAGGCCGATGCGGTGCTCGCGCACGTAGCGCACGGTTTCGGAGTCGCGCCAGCGGGCGGTCGTGAAGCTGTCGCGTACGCCCTCGCCGTTGGCCTCGACGATGTCGTTGGCGGTGCGCAGGGCCGCCAGCGACAGCCACAGGCCCAGCCCCAGCGCCATGAGCGCGGCCAGCGGAACGGCCAGCCGCATCCCGCCGCGTTCGCGGACCCAGGACCACAGGCGGTCGATCGCGAAGACCACCAGCAGGAGCAGCGGCGGCAAGAGCGGGGCCACGTGCCGATAGCCCTCGTCTACGTGGGTGAGCGACGCCGTTATGACGAGAAAAGACGCATACGTGAAGGCGAACGCCCCGTTCACCAGCGCGAAGCTCCGCCCGCGCAGCCACCTGGCCGTCCCGCCGCCGCGGACGACGCACGCCACGACCACGACCGCCAGCGCGAGCAGCACGGCGGCGGTTCCGGCGTTCATGAGGCGCTCGACGCGAGCGGCCTCGAAGCCCGGATAGAGCCAGCTTTCCAGCGTCTGAAAGGTCCGCCCCAGAACTGCCGGGAGCGCATCGCCGGGGATGCGCTTCCCGGTGGGGCTCCCCACCAGCAGCGCGTTCCGCGCCATCCACAGGCTCAGCGGGAGTACAGCGACGAAGAGGTACAGGGCGGCGTCGCGCGCCCGCTCGCGCAGCCGCGGGCCGTCCCGCAGGAGCAGCAGCGGCAGCGCCACGATGATGAGCGCGCCGCCCGTGTAGCGCGTCAGGCAGGCCAGCGCCGTGAACGCCGCCGCCCACGCCAGCGCCGTCCGTCCGCCGCCGTCGCGGAAGGCGGCCACGCGGCTCAGCGCGAGCGTGACGAAGAGGATGAAGGGCGCCTCGGAGAGGACGAAGCCCGCGAGCCTCGCCAGCGGGAAGGCGCAGGCGAGGGCCAGACAGCCCCAGACGACCAGCGCGCGCGAGGCGATGGCGCGGCGCATCCAGAGCCCTGCGGCCAGGATGGTGAGCGCGAAGGCGGCGGCGCCGAGCGGTCCCGCCACGTCGAGCGGGTCGAACGTCCCGAAGCCGCCCGCCGCGAGCAGCATCGGATAGAAGGGGCCCCAAGTGGTGAACGGCTCGCGCTCCTCCAGCGCCCGCGCGAAATCGCCCGCCGTCAGCAGCTCGCGCGCCGCGCCGAGGTAGTTGACGGAGTCCCAGGTGAAGGCCACGCCATACGTGGCCTCGCGCGCGAGCACGAGCCCCGCGCCGAGCAGCGCGATGGCGACGATGGCGAGCGTGAGGCCGTCGGGGCGCGGAAACGCGCGCCCCCGCGGGCCGGGCATGGACATGCGGGGCAGTCTATGGCGATGGCGGGGAAGGCGCGGTAGGGTTGCCGCGCATGGGTCCAGTGGCCATCGTCACGGGGGCGGGATCGGGCATCGGCCGCGCCGTGGCCCTCGCCTTCCTGCGCGAGGGCTGGTCCGTGGCGCTGGCGGGGCGGCGGGCGTCCGCGCTGCGCGCCGTCGTGGCCGAGGCGGGCGACGCCGCCGATCGCGCCCTCGCCGTCACCGCCGACGTGCGCGAGCCCGCCTCCGTGCGCGACCTCTTCGCCTGGACGGTCGAGCGCTTCGGGCGCGTGGACGTGCTCTTCAACAACGCCGGCGCGGGCGCGCCCCCGCGTCCGCTGGAGGAACTGAGCCTCGAGCAGTGGCGCGCGGTGGTGGAGACGAACCTGACGGGGGCCTTCCTCTGCACGCAGGAGGCCTTCCGCGCGATGAAGGCGCAGACGCCGCGCGGCGGGCGCATCATCAACAACGGCTCCATCTCGGCCACGACGCCGCGCCCCAACTCCGCCCCCTACACCGCCGCCAAGCACGCCGTCACGGGCCTCACGAAGGCGACGGCGCTGGACGGGCGCGCGCACGACATCGCCTGCGGCCAGATCGACATCGGCAACGCGCTCACGCCCATGACGGAGCGCATGGCCGAGGGCGTCCCGCAGGCGGACGGCGCCGTGCGCGCGGAGGCGGTGATGGACGTGGAGCACGTGGCGCGCGCGGTGCTCTACATGGCCAGCCTGCCGCTGGACGCGAACGTGCTCAGCCTCACGGTGATGGCCACGAAAATGCCCTTCGTGGGGCGGGGCTGACGCCTCCCCGCATCCGGATGCGCCTATAATCGGGGGAGCCGCACGGCGCGGCGGGAGGCTGGCGATGACGGCCACGGCCACGACCACGCGCGACCGCGAGACGGACCGCCTCTACGCGCGGCTGGGGGAGAACATCGTCGGGCGCGACCAGCTGGCCGCGCGCGCGACGCTCCTCGACCTGCTGGCGGCGGGGCGCGGGCCGGTCGAAATCCTGAGCGAGACGGTGCGCGCGCACGCCCCCTACACGAACGTGCCCTACCACCAGCGTCTCGACGGCGGCGTGCCGCGCTTCGTGAACAACGACCACTGCCTGCTGAGCGCGCGCACCTGTCTGGGCCTGCCGCGCCACCTGCCCGCCGAGCTGCGCCACCTGCCGCTGGCGCAGACGCTCTGGTACGTGCCCACGGGGCTCGACCCCTGGAACCAGCTCATCGGGCGCATGCCCGGCCACTACGGGCGCCGCGCCTACCGCGCCGAGCCGGGCGTCGCGCCGCCGCCGCCCGAACGGCACTGGGACGAGCAGGAGCCGCTGCGCCTCGAGGGCAGTTTCGCGGAGCGGCTGAACGAATGGCTCACGCTGGTGGAGCGGGGCGAGGTGGTGCGCGCCTACCGCGTCTTCCTCGGCCTCTTCGAGGAGCGGGAGCGGCGCGGGGAGCTGCTGGCGCAGCTGGTCTTCGCGGGCCTCATCGACGTGCAGGGGCGGCTCCTCTACAACCGCTCCTACACCACCGGGCACAAGGCCTACCGCGCCCGCGCCACGGTCGAGCTGGGCCGCGCCATCGGCTGGGACGACGCGCGCCACGTGCTCTACGCGGGCGTGCTCGACATGGCCGTGGGGCCGCGCTGGCACTCGGAGTACGAGATGGCCTGCCAGGTGGAGCTGTACCGCCTGCGCGAGGAGCTGCCGGGGTCGTCCATCGACCCGACGCCGCCCGCGGGCCGCGACGCCGAGCTGTTCGCCAACGACGAACCGCTGTCGGAGCCGGAGGCGGAGGGCCTCATCCGCGCGCTCACGACGATGCCGGAGCCGGACTACATCGAGCAGCTGGTGGCGCTGCTGCTGGCGGGGCGCGGGCCGCGCCGCATCCTCGACGCGATCCAGGTGGCGGCGGCGAACGTGATCCTCGAGACGGTCGTGCCGGATGATTTCTCCATGCCGCAGCACGCCTACGAGTACGCCAGCACCGTGCGCTGGTTCTACGACGCCTTCGAGCACCCGCACCGCACGAAGCTGCTCTTCGTGGCGGGTTCGTTCGTGAACCAGGCGGCGCGCTGGATCGCCAACCTGAAGGGCCACGGACGGCCCATCGTGCGCCCCCCGAAGGGCGCGGACGCGCTCTCCGGCGGCCAGCTGCTGGCGCGGCTGGACGAGGCGCTCATGGCCCTGCGCCCCGCCGAGAGCGTGGCCTGGACGCAGGCGTACCTGGACGCGGGGCACGCGCGCGCGCCCCTGCTCGGCGTCCTCACCACGGCGGCGGTGAAGCACGGCAACGATCCGCACAATCAGGAGATCGGGCTCTGCCTGGCGGAGGACTACGGGCGCTCCACCTCGCTGCGGCGGGAGACGCTGCTGCTGGCCAGCGCGTGGCACACGGCGGGGCACCGCAAGTACGGCGACTCGCTCGAATCGTACCGGCGCTTCGCGGAGGCGTCGGGGCTGGCCGCCAGCGGCGAGGGGCGCGGCGAGGGCGATCCGGCGGAGGCCGCGCTCGACCAGATCGAGGAACTGCCCGCGTCCGCCGCGCCCGGCGCGTAGGGCGCCATGCCCTCCCTCGGGCGGTTCGGGCGACCGCTCCGCATCCTCCTCGGCGTGGCCGTCAGCCTCCTGCTCGTGTGGCTGCTGCTGCGCGACGTGAGCCTGGCGGAGGTGGGGCGTACGCTGCAGCGCGCCGACCCGCGCTTCCTCCTGCCCATCGCGCTCATCTTCTTCACGCGCTACTGGCTGCGCGCGCACCGCTGGCGCATCCTCGTGGGCCACCTGCGCGCGGTCACGGCGCGGCGCGCGCTGCCCCGCGTGGTGCTGGGGCAGGCGGCGAACATGGCGCTGCCCTTCGGGCTGGGCTACGTGCTCACCATCCAGATCACCGCCGAGAAGTTCGGCATCGGAAGGTCCCAGCTGTTCGGCGCGGAGGCGGTGGAGCGCATGATGGACGGCCTCGTCTTCGCCATGCTGCTGGCGCTGGCGCTGGCCACGCTCGCCATCGGCGACGGCTTCACGGGGCTGACGGCGTTCATGCTCGTGGGGGCGCCCGCCGGGCTGGCCCTCGCATGGCTGGCCACGCGCGATCAGGAGGAGGCGGCGGCGGACGGCTGGCGGGGCTTCCTCGCGCGGCCCTGGCTGGCGCCCTTCCTCACGGGCATGCGCTCCATCCAGAGCGGTCCGCGCACGGCGCGCGCCTTCGCCCTCTCGCTGGCCGTGTGGCTGAGCGAGGCGCTGCTCTACTGGGCGGTGGCGGCCTCGCTGGGCATCAGCCTGGGTTTCCTCGTGCACGTGTTCGTGGTGGCGGCGGCCAACATCGGCGCGGGCATCCCCCTGGCGCAAGCGAGCGTGGGCCTCGCCTTCCTGGCCAAGACGGCGCTGGCCAGCCTCGGCGAACCGCCGGAGGCGGCCCTCGCCTACGCCGTGGGCGTGGAGGCCATCATCGTGCTGCCCGCCGTGCTGCTCGCGCCGCTGGCGGCGTGGGACCTGCGCGTGGGCTGGCGCGACGTGATCCCGCGCTTCGGACGCGCCCGCGCGGGGCCCGGCCCGGTCGTCGGCGGCGCCGCGGAGGCGCCGTGACGGACGCGCGCGGCCCCGACGACGCCCTCTTCCGCGAGCTGACGGAGCCGCTCCTCGCCGAGGGGCTGGCGGAGGAGGGCACGATCATGGGCTTCCCCTGTCTGCGCGCGCCGGGCGGGGCCTTCCTCGCCACCGCCGAGCACCGCACGGGCGACCTCGTCGTGAAGCTGCCGCGCGAGCGCGTGGCCGAGCTCATCGCCAGCGGCGCGGGGGAGCCGTTCGCGCCCGCCGGACGGCCCTTCCGCGAGTGGGCGCGCATCCCGGGGCGCGACGCCGACCTCTGGCGGGCGCTCCTCGACGAGGCGCGCGCCTTCGCCGCGGGGAGCGGACGGGCGCGGGGACGCCGCGCCGGTGCTGGTACAATCGGGGCGCGCGGGCGGGAGTAGCTCAGTGGCAGAGCCCCTGCCTTCCAAGCAGGTTGTCGAGGGTTCGATCCCCTTCTCCCGCTCCACGCGCCGACCATCGCGGCCCGATGTCACGGGTTGAGCGTGCGGGCGGCGCGCTGGCGCGGGGCCGCGCGGGACCGTAGGATGCGAGGCCACATTCGCGGAGGAAGGCGATGACGGAGACGGCGACCCTGACGGTGGGCGACGAGGCCCCCGATTTCGAGCTGCCCAGCCACCCCATCAGCGGGGATACGTTCCGGCTGAGCGCGCACCGCGGCGAGCGCGCGGTGGTGATCAATTTCGTGCCGGCGGCGTTTTCGCCGGTGTGCACGGACCAGCTGGGGCTGATCACGGAGCGCCTGGCGGACAGCGCGGCGCAGACGGTGGTGATCTCGTCGGACAACACGTGGACGCTGGAGGCGTGGAAGCAGGAGACGGGCGTGGACGTGCCCATGCTGAGCGACTTCAACCCGGTGGGGGAGACGGCGGACCTGTACGGGGTGCGCATCGAGGGCACGAACATGGCGAACCGCGTGGTGGTGGTGGTGGACCGGGAGGGGAAGGTGGCGCACATCGAGGCGGCGCCGGAGGTGGTGAAGCTGCCGGACTACGGGCCGGTGGTGGCCTGCCTGACGGGGTAGCGCTTGCCCGCGCGCGGGGGAGCGCGGTAGGCTCACGGGGAGACTTTCGCGTGGAGGCGCGACGATGACGCTGGCGATGCTTTCGGTGGGCATGGAGGCCCCCGATTTCGAGCTTCCGAGCAGCCCGACGGGGGAGACGTTCCGGCTGAGCGAGCAGCGCGGGCAGCGGGCGGTGGTGGTGAGTTTCGTGCCGGCGGCGTTCTCGCCGATCTGCAGCAGCCAGCTGCCGATGCTGGAGACGATGCAGGATACGTTCGCGGCGCAGAACGCGATGACGGTGGCGATCGCGACGGACAGCGCGTGGGCGCTGAAGGCGTGGAAGGAGCAGCTGGGGGTTTCGTACCCGGTGCTGAGCGATTTCCACCCGATGGGGGAGACGGCGCGGAACTACGGGGTGCTGCTGGAGCGCCTGAACATGGCCAACCGCGTGGTGGTGGTGGTGGACCAGATGGGCATGATCGCGTGGATCCAGGCGGAGCAGCAGCTGATGTCGAACGTGCCGAACTACGACCCGATCTTCGCCTGCCTGGGGAGCTGACGGCGGCCAGCGGCCAGCGATTCGGTCCGCCGATCACCGGCCACTGGCCACGAAGCAACGGCTACTCGAAGAGGATGACGCTGCGGTTGACCTCGCCGTTCTTGAGGGCGTCGTAGGCCTCGTTGATCTGGCCCAGCTCGTAGCGGCGGGAGATGAGCTCGTCGATCTTGAGGCGGCCCTGGCGGTAGAGCTCCATGAGCCAGGCCATGTCGTGGGTCTGGCGGGTGGAGCCGTAGAAGCTGCCGATCATGCCCTTCTCGGAGAGGAAGGCGGCGCCGGGCAGCCGCACGACGGAGTCGAAGGGCAACATGCCGACGATGACGGCGCGCCCGCCACGCTTGGCCATTTCGAAGCACTGCTCGGCGGTCTGCGTGAGGCCGATGGCCTCGAAGGCGTAGTCCACGCCGCCGCGCACGAGCTCCTTGACCTGCACCACGGGGTCGCCGGCGGAGGCGTCGATCACGTCGGTGGCGCCGAACTCCCGGGCGGCGGCGAGCTTGCTCTCGATCATGTCCACGGCGATGACGCGGGATGCGCCAGCGGCCACGGCGCCCTGGATGACGTTGAGGCCGACGCCGCCGCAGCCGACGACGGCGACGGTTTCGCCGGCGCGCACGCGGGCGGTGTTGGTGGCGGCGCCGACGCCGGTCATGACGCTGCAGCCGACGAGGGCGGCGGCTTCCATGGAGACGTCGTCGGGGACGCGCACGAGGGCGTTTTCGCTGACGAGCTGGCGTTCGGCGAAGGCGGACATGCCGGCGAACTGGGTGACGGGGGCGCCCTTGAGGGAGAGGCGGTCCTCGCGCCCGAGGCGGTTGGTGTTGATGCAGAGGAAGGGGCGGCCCTGGATGCAGTTGCCGCAGTGGCCGCAGGAGGCGACGAAGGCGACGACGACGCGGTCGCCGGGGCGCACGCGCTCGACCTCGCCGCCGACGCTTTCGACGACGCCCGCGGACTCGTGGCCGAGCACGGCGGGGCACTGCATGGGGTACTTGCCCTCCATGAAGTGCAGGTCGGAGTGGCAGACGCCGGTGGCGCTGGTGCGGACGAGCACCTCGGTGGGGCGGGGCTCGTCCACGTCGATGTCCTCGATGACGAGGGGCTGGTCGACGCCGTACATGACAGCGGCCTTCATGGCAGGCCTCCTGTGCGCGGATGGGCGCGATTCTACGGCATGGCGCGGGCCGGGGGCATGGTCGCGTTCGGCACGCTCTGACGCCCGGCGCGATCCTTTGCGCATCCGTTACGCTTGACGGGATGGAACCTCGCCTGTTGGGACTGGCTGCGGCTGTGCTCATCGTGACGCTCGTGCTCGCAGGGAGCGTTCCCGCGAGCGGGCAGGGCGAACCGAAGCCTCCGTGCGAATGGACCACAGTCGGCAATGTGGTTCCCCGCGCCACTTATCAGGCCAACGCGACGTTTAGTCCGGGGCCGAATGCAAGATCCGCGACCCTGCACGTGGAAATCTATGATCAGGCCTTGAGCATTGCCACCAGCGCCTGGGACGTTCTGAAGCTGAGCGGACGCGAAGAAACCGTATCCATCCAGACCGATCCCGTAGCAGCGCCAGTCGGAGCGATCTCGTACCGAGCGCGACTGCAGGTGATCGGCTCGGGCGAGTGCGATACGACACTGATCGAGGGACCAGAAATCACGCAGACCAAGGCACCGCCTCCAGTGACGCCCGCTCCCGCGCCCGAACCCTCGGAAACGCCGACGGAAACCGCGACGCCAACGCCATCCCCGACGCCGACTCCCACGCCAACCCCCACGCCGACGCCGGAGGAGACTTTCGTGCCGGGGCAGCTGCTGGCGAACGGCGGCTTCGAGCGGCTGGACGGGGACGCGCCCGCGGGCTGGCGGCACTCCGGCCTGATCGGCGTCACGGACCAAGCGTACGGCGGGCGCTGGGCGCTCACGCTCTCATCGGGCGCGCGCGGGGCGAAGTGGGCGGACCGCGCCGCGCCGGTGGAGGGCGGGCAGTGGTACGCGGCCTCGGCGATGGCGCGCATCGCGTTCGGGGCGGGGGAGGCGGCGCTGCGCGTGGCCTGGTACGCGCGGGAGGACGGGAGCGGCCGGCAGATCGCGTCGGCGGACGGGAGCGCGACGAGCGGCGGGGCGTGGGCGGCGCTGTCGGTCGGGCCGGCGCAGGCCCCGCCGGACGCGCGCTCGGCGCGGCTGCGGCTGTTGCTGCGCCCGGCGGGCGGGAACGTGATCGCGGCGTTCGACGACGCCGCGCTCGTGGTCACGCTCCCGCCGACGCCGACGCCGACTCCAACCCCAACTCCGACCCCTACCCCTACACCAACCCCGACTCCGACCCCTACCCCTACACCAACCCCGACTGCTACTCCAACGCCGACGCCGGACGCGGAGCCGTCCGCGACGCCCGTCGAACCGCCCGCGCCGACGCCCGCCGCCACGCCCGCGCCGGAGCCATCCCCCACGCCGATGGCCGTCGTCGCGCGCGCATCCACGCCCGCGTCCGCTTCCGCCGCGACGCCGACGCCGGACGTTTTTTACCCCCCCCCCCCCCCCCCCGAGGCTGGCGCGGAACCGGGGCCGCTCACGCTGCGCCTGTCGGAGGTGCTGGCGGACGCGACGGCGACGGGGCTGGACCGCGCGCACGAGTGGGTCGAGCTGGTGAACGCGGGCGATGAGCCGGTGAGCACGGCGGGCTGGAGCATCGGCGACGACCGCGCGCTGGATCCGCTGCCGGTGGCGGAGGTGCCGCCGGGCGGTTTCCTCGTGGTGGCGGGCGCGGCGGCGGTCCTGCCGGAGGGCGCGGCGGTGGCGCGGCTGGCGGACGGGGCCATCGGCGCGGGGCTGCGGAACGATGGCGACGCGGTGCGGCTGGTTTCGCCCGCGGGCGCGCTCGTGGACGCCATCTCCTGGGGCGACGACGGAAGCGTGTTCGCGCCGCCCCTGCCCGCCGCCCGGGCGGGGGCCACGCTGGGCGCGCGCGGCCACGGCGACGCGCCCGACCGCGAACGCTGGGGGACGACGCTGGCGCCGTCGCCGGGCGCGCCCAACCGCTTCCCCGCAACCGCCGCAGCCGCAGCCGCGACCGAGCCCGCGGGGGCGGCTGCATCGGGCGCGGCCACGCCCGCCTTCGCGCGCTACGAGCGGGACGGGGACAGCCGCGCGCCGTGGGTCGCGCTGGGGGCGGCGGCGGGCGCGGGGACGACGCTGACGCTGATCGCCTTCATCGGCGGGACGCGCGCGCTGGGGGAACGGCGGCGTCGTGGCGATTGAACGGCTGCAGAAGATCCTGTCGAACGCGGGCGTGGCCTCGCGGCGCTCGGCGGAGGCCATGATCGCGGCCGGGCGCGTGGCCGTGAACGGCGAGGTGCGGAGCGCGCCGGGGTCGCGCGCCGATCCGGAGCGGGACGAGATCACGCTCGACGGCGAGCCCGTGCGCCGCGAGCGCTATCGTTACGTGGCCCTGCACAAGCCCGCGGGCGCGCTCTCGGCGGCGCGCGACGGGCGCGGGCGGCCCACGGTGGTCGACCTCGTGCCGGGGGACGGCCCCGCCCTCCATCCCGTGGGGCGGCTGGACCAGGCGAGCGAGGGGCTCATGCTGCTCACGAACGACGGCGCCCTCACGGACCTGCTCACGCATCCGAGCCACGGGGTGCGGAAGGAGTACCTCGTGGCCATCGACCGTCCGCTGGGCAGGCGCGGACGCGAGAGGCTGACGCGCGGCGTGTGGCACGAGGGGGAGCGGCTGAAGGCGGATTCGGTGCGCGCGGCCAGCCCGGACGGCCCCGACGCGCCCGCCGACGCGCGCTGGCTGCTGATCGCCCTGCACGAGGGGCGCAAGCGCGAGATCCGACGCATGGCGGCGGTGGTGGGGCGGCGCGTGACGGCGCTGCGGCGCATCCGCATCGGGCCGCTGGCGCTGGGCGGGCTGGCGCCGGGGGAATGGCGCGAGCTGGCGCCGGGCGAGGTGGACGCGCTCTACGCCGCCGCGCGCGGGGCGAGGGCGGGGCGGAAGCGCGGTAGCATGGGGCGGGAGCCGGACCGCATGAGCGCGCGCCATCCGCACCCGATCGCCATCGACGGCCCCGCCGCGTCGGGCAAGACGACGCTGGGGCGGGCGCTCGTGGAGCGGCTCGGGCACGCGCTGCTCGACACGGGGCTCATGTACCGCGCGGTGGCGCTGGCGGCGCTGCGCGCGGGGGCGGACGCCGCCGACGGCGAGGCCTGCGCGCGCATCGCCCGCGAGGGCGGGCTGGAGGCGGCGGTCGCCGAGGGGGAGGCGCGCATCCTGCTGGCGGGCGAGGACGTGACGGAACTGCTGCGCGGCCCCGACGTGGAGGCGGCGGTGAGCGCCTGCGCGGCCGCGCCCGGCGTGCGGCGCGAGCTGGTGGCGCGGCAGCGGGCCTTCGCGGCGGAGCGGCCCGCCGTGCTCGTGGGGCGCGACATCGGCACGGTGGTGCTGCCCGACGCGCCGGTCAAGTTCTTCCTCGACGCGCCCGGGGCGGTGCGCGCGGCGCGGCGGGGCGAGCAGTCGGCGGAATGGGGCGCGCCGCGCTCGGCGGGCGAGGCGGGACGGGACATCGGCGGGCGCGACGCGGTGGACAGCGCGCGCGCGCACAGCCCCCTGCAGGCCGCCGCCGACGCCATCGCGCTCGATACGGGGGCGCTCGACCGCGCGGCCATGATCGAGGCGGCGCTGGCGGCCATCGCGGCGCGCGGCGCGGGGGAGCGGGCGCCGTGACGGCGGATGAGGCGATGCCGGCCTGGTCGCGCGGCTTCTACTGGAGCAGCGTGCGCCTGTCGGAGGGGCTGCTGCGGACGCTGGGGCGGTGGACGGCGGAGGGGCGGGAGCACGTGGCGGACGGGCCGCTCATCCTCGCCTCGAACCACCTGGGCAACGTGGACCCGATGGTGCTGGCCGTGGCCGTGCGCCGCCGCCACGTGCGCTTCATGGCGAAGGTGGAGCTGTTCGAGGGGCCGCTCAGCCCCTTCGTGCGCTCGTGGGGGGCGTTCCCGGTGCGGCGCGGGGGATCGGACCGCGAGGCCATGCGCCTGGCCGAGGCCACGGTGCGCGCGGGCGGGCTGCTGGGCATGTTCCCGGAGGGCACGCGCAGCGCCACGGGGGCGCTGGGGGAGATTCACGGGGGCACGGCGGTGATCGCGCTGCGCACGAACACGCCCATCCTGCCCTGCCGCCTGAGGAACACGAACCTGCTGGGCAAGCCGCGCAGCCTCTGGCCGCGTCCGCGCGTCTCCGCGCGCTTCGGCGCGCCCATCGCGGCGGCGCGCGAGCCGGGGTCGCTGGGGCCGCAGGCGCGCGCGCTGACGGAGCGGCTGCGCGAGGCGCTGGAGGCGCTCGCGTGAGGGAGTCCGCGGGGGGCGTCGTGGCCGCCGTGGCGGAGGGATCGCTGGCCGCGGAGGCGGGCATCGAGGCGGGCGACGCCATCCTCGAGATCGACGGGCGCCCGCTGCGGGACGCGGTGGACTACCGCTTCCTCGCCGCCGAGGCCGGGATCACGGCGCGCTTCCGCAAGGCGGACGGGCGCGAGGATCTCATCCTCTTCGAGAAGCATCCCGACGAGGACCTGGGCCTCGCCTTCGAGCGCGCCACCTGGGACGGCGTCACGGTCTGCGACAACCAGTGCTTCTTCTGCTTCCTGAAGGGGCTGCCGAAGGGCTTGCGGAAGCCGCTTTACCTGAAGGACGACGATTACCGGCTGAGTTTCCTGCACGGCAATTTCGTGACGCTCACGAACCTGACGGAGGACGACTGGGCGCGGCTGGAGGAGCAGCGGCTCAGCCCCCTGAACGTGTCCGTGCACGCCACGGACCCGGCGCTGCGGCGCAGGCTGCTGGGCAATCCGCGCGCGCCCGACGTGGTGGGGCAGCTGGAGCGGCTGGGGGCGCTGGGGCTGCGTGCGCACACGCAGATCGTGCTCACGCCGGGCGTGAACGACGGCGCGGCGCTGGAGCGCTCGCTGCGCGACCTCACGGCGCTCCATCCGACGGTGTTGACGGTCTCCGTGGTGCCGGTGGGGGCCAGCCCGCGGCTGGAGGAGCGCGCGCTGGAGCGGGACGGCGTGGTCCTGCCGCCGCCGGAGCGCGACTACGCACGACGCCTCATCGCCGTCATGCGCCGCCACCAGCGCGCCTGCGAGGCGGCCCACGGGCGCGCCGTCGTGCAGTGCGCGGACGAGTACTACCTGGCCGCGGGCCTCCCGCCGCCCGCGGCGCGGCGCTACGACGGCTTTCCCCAGTACGAGAACGGCATCGGCATGACGCGCTGGCTGCTGGACGACTGGCGGCGGCTGCGGCGGCGGCTGCGGGCGCGGCCCGAGGCGGCGCTGGCGGGACGGCGCGCGGCGCTCGCCTGCGGCACGCTGATCGCGCCCGTGCTGGTGCGGCTGGCGGCGGAGCTGCGCGCGGAGACGGGCGTCGAGGCCAGCGTCCATCCCGTGCCCAACGACCTCTTCGGGGCGCGCGTGAACGTGAGCGGCCTGCTGCCGGGCGAGGGGCTGGCGCGGGCGCTGGCGGGCGTGAAGGCGGACCTGGCGGCGCTCCCGCGCACGAGCCTCGACTACTTCGGGGAGCGCTTCCTCGACGGGCTCACGGCGGAGGACGTGGGGGCGCGCGTGGATGCGCCCGTGGCGTTCGTGTCCACGCTGAGCGAGGTGGTGGAGGCGCTGCGCGAGGGGCCCGCGCCGCCCGCGCCGGCCAGCGCGCCCAACGGGGCCTTCTGGAGCGAACCCGACGAATCGCCGCCCGCCGTCGGCCCGTAAGCGAACGGGTGCTACGCTGGGGCCATGCCGCGCATCCGCGTCGAGCCGCTGGGCATCGAGGTCGAGGCGTCCCGGGGGGAGACGGTGATGGACGCCGTGTGCGCGGGGGGCTACTTCTGGCCGGAGGGCTGCGACCGCGCGGGGGAGTGCACGAACTGCGCCATGGAGGTGGTCTCCGGGCTGGGGCGGCTGAGCGCCATGGGGCGGCACGAGCGCGCCAACCTCGTGCGCCAGCGGGGCGCGCGCTCCATCGAGGATCCGCGCCTGCGGCTCGCCTGCCAGGCCCACGTGGAGGGCGACGTGGTGGTGAGCAAGCGCGGCGTGCTGGCCGTCTGACGGCGGAATGGAGCGGGGCATGATCGCGGGCATTCTCCTGGCGGCGGGCATGTCCACGCGCATGGGCGAGCCGAAGGCGCTGCTGGACTGGGGCGGCGAGCCGCTCGTGCGCTACCAGGTGCGGCAGCTGCGGGAGGCGGGCGCGGACGAGGTGGTGGTCGTGCTCGGCCATCGCGGGGACGACGTCCACCGCGAGATGCGGGGGCTGGAGTGCCGCACGGTGCTCAACGCCACCTACCAGCTGGGGCGCGCGGGGTCGCTGCGCGCGGGCGCGAAGGCGGTGAGCCGCGAGGCGGAGACCATCGTCGTGCTGAACGTGGACCAGCCGCGCGCGGCGGCGCTCATCCGCGCCGTCATCGAGGCGCGGACGCCGGAGGCCGCCGCCGCGCGGCCCGCGCACGGCGGACGCCACGGCCATCCCGTGGCGCTGGCGGGGCGGCTGCGCGGCGAGCTGCTGGAGGCGAGCGAGGCGGACGGCGGGCTGCGGGGCGTGCTCGCCGCCCACGCGGACGCGATCATCGACGCCCCCGCCGGCGAGGAGTGCCTGCTCGACCTGAACACGCGCGCGGAGTACGAGGCCGCGCTGGCCGCGCGCGCGGCGGAGGCCGCCGGGGCGTGAGCGCCCGCCACGCCATCGACGCGGTCCACCGCGCGGTCGTCTTCGACCTCGACGAGGCGCTGATCGACGCGCGCGCGGCGTGGCGCTACACGCTGGAGGAGGCGCTCATGGCGGTGGCCAACCGGCGCATCGACGCGCGCCCGCTGGCGGGAGAGTACCGCCGCCGTCCCTGGCGGGACAGCTTGGCCGTGGTGCTGGACGGCGCGGACGAGCGGCGGCGCGCGGAGGCGCTGTGCGGGCGCATGGCGGCGAGCAGCGCGCTGAAGCGGCTGCTCGTGCACGAGGGCGCGGGCATGGCGCTGGACGAGATTCGCGGAGCGCGCATCGAGATCGGGGCGGTTTCGCGGGCGCCCCACGGCCTCGCCCTGAAGCAGGCGCAGGCCACGGGCCTCGACCGCTTCCTCGCCGTGCTCTCGGCCACGCCGGAGGGCGGGCGCTGGGATGCCGCCGCGCGCGCCGCCGACTGTCTGGCGTGGTTCGCGCGCCCGCCGGGGGAGTGCCTCTTCGTGGGAACCGCGGGGCGCGACCTCGAGGCCGCGGGCGCGCTGGGCATGGCGGCGGCGGGGGCGGCCTGGGCGGAGACGGGGGACGCGGGCGGCGGCAGAGCGGTGTGGCTGGCCGCGCCGGACGCCGTCGTGGGGGCGCTGCTGCACGGAATCGGCGGGGCCGCACTATCGCGGGGCGCGGGCGGCGGCTAGGCTTTCCCCAACCAGCGACGGAAGGGGGACGCGGTGGCGACCAGGATCGGGATCAACGGCTTCGGGCGGATCGGACGGCAGGTGTTCAAGGCCATCAGCGACCGCCACGGCGGCGCGCTCGAGGTGGCGGCGGTGAACGACCTCGTGGACGGGGAGACGAACGCCAGCCTGCTCAAGTACGACAGCAACTACGGCCCGTGGGGGCGCGAGGTGCGGGCCACGGAGGCGGGGCTCGCCGTGGACGGGCGCGAGACGGCGGTCTTCCGCGAGCGCGATCCGGGGGCCATCCCCTGGGGCGCGGCGGGCGTGGAGCTGGTGATCGAATCGACGGGCTTCTTCACGGACGCGACGAAGGCCGCGGCCCACCGCCGCGACGGCGTGCGCAAGGTCATCATCAGCGCGCCCGCGCGGAACGAGGACCTGACGGTGGTGCTGGGCGTGAACGACGAGCGCTACGACGCGGCGCGCCACCACGTCGTCTCCAACGCCAGCTGCACGACGAACGGGCTGGCGCCGGTGGTGAAGGTGCTGGTGGACGGCTTCGGGCTGGTGAAGGGGCAGATGACGACGGTGCACAGCTACACGAGCTCGCAGAAGATCCTCGATCAGGCGGGCGGGGGCGACCCGCGCGAGATGCGCTCGGGGCCGCTCAACATCGTGCCCACCTCGACGGGGGCGGCGCGCGCCTTGCGGCTCGTCATTCCCGAGGTGGAGGGCAGGCTGGACGGGCTCGCCTACCGCGTGCCCACGCCCACCGTCTCCATCGTCGAGATCGTGGCGCTGACTGAGCGGGAGACCACGCGCGAGGAGGTGAACGCCGCCGTGGCCGAGGCCGCGGAGGGGCGCATGAAGGGCATCATCGGCATCACCGACGACCCGGTGGTGTCGATGGACCTGAAGGGGGACGAGCGGTCGAGCATCGTGGACGGGCGCTCGACGAACGTGGTGGGGGGCGACCTCGTGAAGGTGGCCGCGTGGTACGACAACGAGTGGGGCTACGCCTGCCGCCTGAGCGACCTCGCCGCGAAGGTGGCGGCGGAGGGGCTCTAGGCGCGCGGGCGCGGGGCCGGCCATGTTCGAGGCGCTCACGGACAAGCTGCAGGACGCCTTCCGGCGCTTCGGCGCGCGCGGCGTGGTGACCGAGGACGACCTCGATCAGGCGCTGCGCGACGTGCGGCTGGCCATGCTGGAGGCGGACGTGAATTTCCGCGTGGTGCGGGAGTTCACGTCGCGCGTGCGGGAGCAGGCGCTGGGGGCGGACGTGCTGCGCAGCCTGACGCCCGCGCAGCAGGTGCTGGACATCGTCAACCGCGAGCTGACGGAGGTGCTGGGGGGCGGCGCGGCGGAGCTGGCGAGCGCGCCGAAGCCGCCCACGGTGGTGCTGCTGGTGGGCCTGCAGGGGTCGGGCAAGACGACCACGGCGGCGAAGCTGGCGGCGCGCCTGCAGGGGGAGGGGAAGCGGCCCTTCCTCGTGGCCTGCGACATCTACCGGCCCGCGGCGGTGGAGCAGCTGGCGACGCTGGCGCGGAGCCTGGGCGCGCCCATCCACGAGGAGGGCACGGGGGCGAAACCCGCCGACATCGCGGAACGGGGGCTGGCGCGGGCGCGGCGCGAGGCCGCCACGCACGTGCTCATCGACACCGCCGGGCGGCTGCACGTGGACGAGACGATGATGGCGGAGGCGGCGGAGCTGCGGCGGCTGCTGGAGCCGCACGAGGTGCTGTTCGTGGCCGACGCCATGGCCGGGCAGGACGCGGTCACGGCGGCGCGGGCCTTCCACGAGCAGGTGGCGATCACGGGCGTGGTGCTCACGAAGCTGGACGGGGACGCGCGCGGGGGGGCGGCCCTCAGCATCCGCGCGGTGTTGGGGACGCCGGTCAAGTTCATCGGCACGGGCGAGAAGACGGACGCGCTGGAGCCCTTCCACCCGGACCGTCTGGCGGGGCGCATCCTCGGCATGGGCGACATGCTCAGCCTGATCGACAAGGCCAAGTCGACGATGGGCGAGGACAGCGCCCGCCGCTTCAACGACAAGCTGAAGAAGGGGTCCTTCGACCTGCAGGATTTCATCGACCAGCTGCGGCAGGTGCGGGAGATGGGGCCGCTGGGGCAGCTGCTGCAGATGCTGCCGGGCTTCAACGCGATCAAGGCGCAGCTGGACGTGGAGTCGCTGGACGACGACTATTTCGGGCAGGCGGAGGCGATCGTGCTCTCCATGACGCCGTGGGAGCGCCGCCATCCGGAGCGCATCGACGGGCGGCGGCGGCGGCGCATCGCGCGCGGGTCGGGGTCGGCGCCGGCGGACGTGAACCGGCTGCTGAAGCAGTTCTTCGAGGCGCGCAAGCTGGCGCGGCAGATCAACAGCGGACGGATGCCCGCGCTTTCGGGGTTGCGCTGAGCGAGCGCGCGGGGCGTTCATGCGGTAGCATGGGGGCAACCGACCAGGGAGGGATGCGGTGCTGCGAATCCGGCTGCGGCGCGCGGGCAAGAAGGGCAAGGCCCACTACCGGCTGGTGGTGGCCGACCAGCGGGCCCCGCGCGACGGCGCGTTCCTCGAATCGCTCGGCTCCTACGACCCCCACCAGGATCCGCCGCTGGCGCTGCTGGACGCGGAGCGCGCGCGCGACTGGCTGGCGAAGGGCGCGCAGCCCTCGGACGCGGCGGCCAGGATCCTGGCGCGCGCGGGCGTGACGGCCGGCGCGGCTCCCGCCGTCGCGGCTCCGGTCGCGGAGGCCGATGCGGACGCGCCCGACGCCGAGGCTGGCGACGCGAACGCGCCCGATGATGCGAACGAGGCCGCGGAAGCGCCCGTCGCCGAAGCGGCGGAGGGCTAGCGCGATGGCCTCCATGATGGCGAACCTGACGGAGTACGTGGCCAAGTCGCTGGTGGACGAGCCGGACGAGGTGCGCGTGAGCGAGCGGGAGGAGTACGGGCGCGTGATCGTGCGGCTGGACGTGGCGGAGGCGGACATGGGGCGCGTGATCGGGCGCGACGGGCGCATCGCCACGGCCATGCGCTCGCTCATGAAGGTGGCGGCCATCCGCGAGGACGTGCGCGCCGCCCTCGAGATCGGGGACTGAGCGCGCCGCGCGGCGCGGGGGCGGCGGAGCCGCGCGCGGGCTTCGTGGCCGTGGCGCGCGTGCTGCGGCCCCACGGCGCCGCCGGCGAGCTGCGCGTGGCCCCCTTCAACCCGGACCTGCCCAACCTGCGCCGCGGGCGCGACCTCTACCTGCTGGGCGAGCGGCGGCGCGTGGAGCGCGCGCGGCGGGATCGCGGGCAGGCGCTCGTGCGGCTGGCGGGCATCGAGCGGCGCGAGCAGGCCGAGGACGCGCGCGGCGCGCTGCTGGAGGCGCCCGAGGACGAGCTGGCGCGCGAGCCGGGCGCGTGGTTCGTGCACGAGATCGTGGGGCTGGAGGCGGTCACGGACGGCGGGCGCGCGCTGGGGCGCGTGCGCGAGGTGCTGGAGACGGGCGCGAACGACGTGTACGCGGTGGACGGCCCCGACGGCGAGACGCTCATCCCCGCCATCGCCGCGGTGGTGCTGGAGGTGGACGTGGCGGGGGGGCGGCTGGTGGTGGCGGAGACGCCGGGGCTGACGGATTCCGGGGCGGCGCGTTGAAAGGCGCGGACGGGGCCGCTAGACTGCCCTTGGGGTTCCGGCGGGAACCACGAACGAGCCGCACACGCCCAGCCTGGTCGAGAGGGGAATGGCATGGTGAAGGCAGAGACGCTTCAGGACGTGGACAGCTGCGTCCACCACTGGATTCTCGATCCGCCGAGAGGCGAGCTCACCTTCGGGCGCTGCAGGAAGTGCGGCGAGGAACGCCAGTTCACGGGCGAGACGAGCTACCGCATCGGGCGCGGCTCCTCCCGCCGCCGCTAGTCCCGCGCCATCTTCCGCCGTGGGCGGCGCGCGCCCGCGTTTGCGCGCGCGGACGGGCGTGCCTACCATCGTGACGGGCGTGGGGACATAGCTCAGTTGGGAGAGCGCGGCGTTCGCAATGCCGAGGTCGGGGGTTCGACTCCCCCTGTCTCCACCAGCCCCTTTGCGCGCGAACCCGCCCGCCGCCGAAGGAGTGGACGATGACGAAGACCGTGCAGGAGCGGCTCGCGGAGCTGGACGAGCGCCGCGCGGAGGCGTTCGCGGGGGGCGGGCCGAAGCGCGTGGAGGCGCAGCACGGGCGCGGCAAGCGGACGGCGCGCGAGCGCATCGGGCTGCTGCTGGACGAGGGCAGTTTCGAGGAGATCGACGCGCTCGTGCGGCCCCGCGGCGAGGAGCGCGGGCCCGAGGCCGTGGTCACGGGCTGGGGGCGCATCGACGGGCGCCCGGTGTACCTTTTCTCCTACGACTTCACCGTCTCCGGGGGATCCCTGAGCGAGACGGTGGGGGAGAAGATCCTGAAGGTGATGGACCTGGCGCTGATGACGGGGGCGCCCATCGTGGGCATCCAGGATTCGGGCGGGGCGCGCATCCAGGACGGTCCCGAGAGCCTGCGGGGGTTCGGCGAGATGTTCGCCATGAACACGCTGGCGAGCGGCGTCATCCCCCAGATCAGCGTGATCATGGGGCCCTGCGCGGGGGGCGCCGTCTACAGCCCCGCGATCACCGATTTCATCTTCATGACCGAGGGCACGGGGCAGATGTACATCACCGGGCCGGACGTGATCCGGCGCGTGACGGGGGAGGAGATCACGCACGAGGACCTGGGCGGGGCGGACGTGCACGCGACGCGCTCGGGCGTGGCCCATTTCGCCATCGAGGGGGAGGAGGAGACGCTGGCCGAGGTGCGGCGCCTGCTCGCCTTCCTGCCGTCGAACAACGCGGAGGACGCGCCGGAGGCGCCCACGGGGCATCCCACGCACGAGCCGGACGAGGAGCTGCTCGGCATCGTGCCGGACGAGCCGAACCGGCCCTACGACGTGCGCGAGATCATCGCGCGCATCGTGGACGACGGCGATTTCCTCGAGGTGCACGAGCGCTACGCGGCCAACGTGGTGGTGGGCTTCGCGCGCATGGGCGGGCAGACGGTGGGCTTCGTGGGCAACCAGCCCATGCATCTGGCGGGCGTGCTCGACATCGAGGCGAGCCGCAAGGCGGCGCGCTTCGTGCGCACCTGCGACTGCTTCAACATCCCCATCGTCACGCTCGTGGACATCCCCGGCTACCTGCCCGGCTCCTCGCAGGAGTACGGCGGCATCATCACGCACGGCGCGAAGCTGCTGTTCGCCTACAGCGAGGCGACGGTGCCGAAGATCGCGGTCGTGCTGCGCAAGGCCTACGGCGGGGCCTATCTGGTTATGTCGAGCAAACACCTGCGCGGGGACATGAATTTTGCGTGGCCGGCGGCGGAGGTGGCGGTGATGGGGCCGGAGCAGGCGGTGGGCATCATCAGCCGCCGCGAAATCGAGGACGCGGACGACCCGGAGGCGAAGCGGGAGGAGCTGGCCGAGGAGTTCCGCGCGCGCTTCGGGAATCCCTACATCCCCGCCGGGCGCGGCTTCGTGGACGACGTGATCGACCCGCGGGAGACGCGCGGGAAGATCGTGACGGCGCTGGAGATGCTGCGGAACAAAGCGGACCGCAATCCGCCCCGGAAGCACGGCAACATTCCCCTGTAGCCATGAAACCGCCGGAACGCTGGGACCTCGAAACGGACGTGGCGGTGCTGGGCTCCGGGGCGGCCGCCGCCACCGCCGCCATCCTCGCCAGCGACCACGGGGCCGAGGCGGTCCTGCTGGAGCGCGCGCCCGCGGTGGGCGGGAGCAGCGCGGTCTCCGGCGGCGTGCTCTGGGTTCCGAACAACCACCACATGGCCGCGGCGGGCATCGCCGATTCGCGCGAGGACGCCCTCGCCTACCTCGATTCCCTCTCGCTCGGCGCTATGGACCCCGAGCTGGTCGCCGCCTTCGTCGACACCGCGCCGGAGATGCTGCGCTACCTGGAGGAGCGCACGCCCCTCTCCATGCACGTCCTCGCGGGCTATCCCGACTACCACCCGGAGAATCCGGGCGGCAAGCCGGGGGGCGGGCGCTCGCTCGACAACGACCTCTTCCCGTTCGAGGAGCTGGGGCCGTGGGCGGCACGCGTCAACCGCCATCCCCACGCCGCCTCCTATCCCGTGACCATGCTGGAGGCGGACGCGGTCGGCTTCGCGGGGCTGGACGCGGACGAGCTGGCGGCGCGGCGCGCGCGCGACCTGCGCGGCAACGGGCAGGCGCTCATGGGCGCGCTGCTGAAGGGGGCGCTCGACCGCGAGATTCCCCTGCATACGTCCACGCGGGCGCGCGAACTGGTCCTCGACGGCGATGGCGCGGTCGTGGGGGTGCGGGCCGAGCGCGATGGCGCGCCCTTCCTCGTGCGCGCGCGCAAGGCCGTCGTCATCGCCAGCGGCGGCTTCGAGTGGAACCGCGAGCTGGTGGGGGCCTTCCTGCGCGGCCCCATGACGGCCCCCACGTCCACGCCCGAGAACGAGGGCGACGGCCTGCTCATGGCCATGGGCGCGGGCGCGGCCCTGGGCAACATGAGCGAGGCGTGGTGGATTCCCGCCCTGCGCGTGCCCGGCGACGAGCTGCGCGGCCAGCCCTACGCGCGCCTCGTCCTGCGCGAACGCACCTGGCCGCGCTCCATCATCGTCAACCGCAAGGGCCGCCGCTTCATGAACGAGGCGGCCAACTACAACGCCGTCGGGCACGCCTTCCACACCTTCGACCCGGGCCGCTTCGCGTTCGACAACCTGCCCGCCTGGCTCATCGTGGACGGCGGCTACGGCGCGACCATCGCGGGCCACCCCGTCGGGCCGGACGCGCCCGACTGGATTCGCCGCGCGGACACGCTGGCGGCGCTGGCGGCGGAGATCGGCGTGGACGCCGCCGCGCTGGAGGAGACCGTGGCGCGCTTCAACGACGGCGCCGCGCGCGGCGCGGACCCCGAATTCCACCGCGGCGAAAGCGCCTACGACAGCTACAACGGCGACCGCCGCCAGCCGCCGCCCTTCACCACGCTGGGCCCGCTCGACCAGCCGCCCTACTACGCGGTCGAAATCGAGTCGGGGGCGCTGGGCACGAAGGGCGGGCCGCGCACGAACGCGAAGGCGCAGGCGCTGCGCGCCACGGGCGGCGTCATCCCCGGCCTCTACGCGGCGGGCAACGCCATGGCGGGGGTGACGGGCATGGCCTACGGCGGCGCGGGCGGCACGCTCGGCCCGGGCATGGCGTTCGCGTATCTCGCGGGCATCAACGCGGCGCGTGGCTGATGGCTGGTGGCTGTTGGTTGGAGAGCTAACCACTCGCCACCAGCCACTCGTTAGAATCGCGCTGGCCGAAGGAGGCTCGACATGGACATTCAGGGGAAGGTCGCGCTCGTCACGGGGGCGTCGTCCGGCATCGGGCGCGCCACCGCCGTCGCGCTCGCCGCGGAGGGGGCGACGGTGGCCGTGGCCGACATCGACCGCGCGGGCGGCGAGGAGACCGTGCGCGCCATCGCCGGGGCGGATGGCCGCGCGTCCTTCTTCGAGGCGGACGTGTCCACGCCCGCGGGCGTCGCCGCGCTCTTCGCCTCGGTGGAGGCGGCCTTCAGCGGCATCGACATCGTGCACAACAACGCGGGCATCATGACCGGCGACGCGCCCGGCTGGCCCGACGCGAGCATCGAGAAGATCGACCTCGTGATCGGCGTGAACGTGGCGGGCGTGATGATGGGCACGCGCGCGGCGGTGCACGCCCTGCGCAAGCGCGGCGGCGGGGCCGTCGTCAACACCGCCTCCGTGGCGGCGCTCAGCCCCATGCCCTTCGACCCCATCTACGCGGCCACGAAGGCGGCGGTGCTGAGCTTCACGCAGTCGTGCGCCATGCTGGCGGAGACCGAGAACGTCCGCGTCAACGCGGTGCTGCCGGGCATCGTCGATACGCCCATCATCGCCAAGACGGGCGACGGCGTGACGCCCGCGGCCTGGCTGCGGCCCGCGCTGGAGGCCGCCGTCATGCTGCGCCCCGAGGACATCGCCGAGGCGGTGCTCGATTTCGTGCGCGACGATTCGCGCGCGGGGCAGGCCGAGCTGGTGGCCAGCGACGGAACCGCCGAGGGCCTGCCGCCGGGCGTCACGCTGCGGGGCGGCTAGACCCAGCGGTGGGCCGTCTCCACGGGGACGATGGCGGATTCGGGGACGCCCGCCGCCTCCAGCGCCCCGGCCACGTGCCAGGCCTCGTGGTAGGCCAGCTGCCGGATGATGCGGTCCAGCGTCCAGGGGTCGCCGTTCGGGCGCGGGAAGGCGCGCGCGAGGTCGGCGTCCGTGAAGCGCTGCACGTACATCCAGTCCACGCCGTGGGCCGTGTTCAGCTCGATGCGGAGCATCTTCGCGTCGAGCGCGCGGAACCTGGCGACGCCGAGCGCGTTGCCCTCGTCGGTCCCGAAGGTCCACGCGCCGTCGGCGAGCGCCGTGCGAATGCGCGCGGGGTAGTTGTGGGCGTTGGCCGTGAGGTGGCGGAAGAGGTCGCCGACCGTCCAGCCGCCGTCGCCGTGGGCGGGCGCGTCGAAGTGCGCTTCGAGCGCCGCGACGGCGTCCTCGGTGGTCTGCCACTGCTCGCGCAGGGCGGCGTGGAGCGCCTCGCGGGACGGGGGCCCGTCGTCCGCCATCAGACCCAGCGGTGGGCCGTCTCGACGGGGACGACGGCGGATTCGGGCACGCCCGCCGCCGCCAGCGCCGCGGCCACGTGGTCGCGCTCGTGTCCGGCGAGGAAGGCCAACTCCAGCCCCAGCGCCACCTCGTTGCCCCAGAGCGAGCACGTGCGCGCGAAATCGTCGTCCGTGAAGCGCTGCACGTACATCCAGACGACGCCGTGGGCGGTGTTCAGCTCGATGCGGAGCATCTTGTGGTCGAGCGCCCGCAGCTTCGCCACGCCCTCGGCGTTGCGCGCGTCGACGTCGAAGGAGAGGCCGCCGTCGGCGAGCATGGCGCGCACGTTGGCGGCGGTATCGTGGGCGGTGGCGGTGAGGTGGCGGAAGACGTCGCCCACGGTCCAGCCGTCGTGGGCCGGTTCGTCGAAGCGATGCCCGACGGCGGCGACGGCGTCCTCGGTCCGCTGCCACTGCTCGCGCAGGGCGGGGAACAGCGTTTCGCGCGTGACGGACGGCTCTTCGGCCATGCGGTCAGGCCCAGCGGTGGGCCGTCTCCACGGGCACGACGTCCGCATCGGAGAGGCCCGCGGCGCGCAGGGCGTCGGCCACGTGCTGGGCCTCGTGCTGGGCGATGAGGCCGAGCGTCTCCCCCAGCGTGAAGGAGTTGCCGGCGAGGTCGTAGCTCCCGGCCAGGTCCTCGTCGCTGAAGCGCTGGACGTACATCCAGACGACGCCGTGGGCGGTGTTCAGCTCGATGCGGAGCATCTTGTGGTCGAGCGCGGCGAAGCGGGCGATGCCGGCCGCGTTGGCGCCGTCGTCGTCGTCGGGGATGGGGAAGCTCCCGGTGGCGATCATGGCGCGCAGGTCCGCCGACGTGTCGTGGGCGGTGCTGGTGATGTGGCGGAAGATGTCTCCCACCGTCCAGGCGCCGTGGGCCGTGCGGTCGAAGTGGTCGCCGAGCGCCGCGATGGCGTCCTCGGTGTCCTGCCACTGCTTCGCCAGGGTCTGGAACAGGTCGTCACGGGTCATGGCCGTCTCAGCCGCCATCGTCAATCCTCCAGGAAGTGCGCCCGCATTGTGAACGATCGCCCGCCGCCGGTCCAGACGCGGGGCCGCGTTCCCGTAGAATCGCGCGCGGGGCGGCCTTCCGCCCGCGGGGGAACGCGATGAAGCTCGGCATCTCCATCGGCTATTCGGGGGCGCAAATGCGGCTGCCCGTGGAGAAGGTGCAGCTGGCGGAACGGCTGGGCTACGACTCCGTGTGGACGGCGGAGGCGTACGGCTCGGACGCGGTCACGCCGCTGGCCTACCTGGCGGCGGTGACCAGCCGCATCCGCCTGGGCACGGGCATCATGCAGCTGGCCGCGCGCACGCCGGCGAACGCGGCCATGAGCGCGGCCACGGTGGACGCCATGGCCGGGGGCGGGCGCTTCATCGCGGGCATCGGCGTCTCCGGCCCGCAGATCGTGGAGGGCTGGTACGGCCAGCCCTGGGGCAAGCCCTACTGGCGCATCCGCGACTACGTGGCGATCATGCGCAAGATCCTCGAGCGCGAGCGCCCCGTCATGCACGAGGGCCGCGAAATCTCGCTGCCCTACGCGGGCGAGGGCTCCTCCGGGCTGGGGAAGCCCCTGCGCTCCATCCTGCACATGAACCGCGACATCCCCATCTGGCTGGGCACGGGCACGGAGGCGAACGTGCGCCTTACCGGCGAGATCGCGGACGGCTGGCTGCCGCTCGGCTACGTGCCCGGCGAGCGGCTGGCGCGCTTCCGCCCCTGGCTGGAGGAGGGCTTCCGGCGCGCGGGCGGCGGCAAGGGCTTCGCCGACCTCGAAATCCAGGCCAGCGCGCGCGTCCGCATCACGGACGACGTGCAGGCCGAGCTGGACGCGATGAAGGGCTTCACGGCGCTCTACGTGGGCGGCATGGGCCACCGCACGAAGAATTTCCACAACGACTTGATGGTGCAGCGCGGCTACGGCGACGCCGCCGCGCGCATCCAGGAGCTGTTCCTGGCCGGGCGCAAGGAGGAGGCCGCCGCCGCCGTGCCCGACGAGTTCCTGGACGAGACGGCGCTGATCGGCCCCGTGGAGCGCATCCGCGAGCGCTACCGGCTCTGGGCCGACGACCCCATCACGGGCATCACGGTGAACGCGGAGCAGCCGGAGGCGATGGAGCTGATGGCGGAGCTGGCCGAGCTGGAGCCCGCGCGGGCCTAGTCCCGCTCCGCCGCCGCGGGCGCTTCGGGTTCGCCGCGGGCCTCGCGCCGCAGCCGGTCGAGGCCGAACTCCGCGAGGCGGTCGGGTTCGCCGTACAGCTGCTCCTCGATGTAGGGCAGCACGTTGTGCTCCCAGACGAGGCGCGCCGTCGCCTCGTCCAGCCCGCCCTGCTTCATGAACCAGGTCGGCCCGATGGCCGCGCCCCGCCGGTCCGGCAACTTCCCGTTGGCCCGCTCGACGGCGTCGGCAATCCACACCATGCCCGGCGCGTTCCGCTCCAGCCAGCGTCCGAGCAGGCCCTCGATGGGCGGCTGATCCGGGTGGAATTCGCAGAAGTGGAAGCGGCGGCGCAGGGCCAAGTCCACCAGCGCGATGGAGCGGTCCGCCGTGTTCATGGTGCCGATGACGTACAGGTTCGCGGGCAGGGAGAACTCCGCGTCCGAATACTGAAGGCGCATCCCCGCGTCGCGGTACTCCAGCAGGAAGTACAGCTCGCCGAACACCTTGGCGAGGTTGCCGCGATTGATCTCGTCGATGATGAGGAAGTGCTTCTCGTCCGGCGCCTGCCGCGCCCGCTCCGCCATGTCGAGCAGCGGCCCGTCCCGCAGCGCGAAACCCGCCTGCCCGTCCTTCAGCGTGGGGCGGAAGCCCTGCACGAAGTCCTCGTAGGCGTAGGACGGATGGAACTGCACGATCCGCACGCGCTCCGGCGAACCGGCCAGCCGCTCGGCCAGCTTGCGCGCGACGTACGTCTTCCCCGTGCCGGGCGGCCCCTGGAAGATGACTTGCGGCTTGTCCTCCAGCAGTGCTTCGACCGTATGGAAGAAAGCGGGGTCGAGCAGCAGCTCATCCGCGAGCGCGTCCGGCGATCCCGCCCACGCCTCCGCCGTTTCGCGCGCTCGCCGTTCGGCGTCGGGGAGGTCAATGCGGCGAATCGTCTGCCGGATGAATGCATCGGGGATATCGTCATCGAATTGTGATCGCGGGATGTTCCGCGCCACCCAGCGAACGGCGCGGATGTGCCGGTGGTCGGAAGCGCTGGCGTCAAACCTGTACGGCCCGGTGATTTCTCCAACATGGCAAAGGGGACTATCGATGAGCGGAACGACCACATGGTCACCCCGCTGCATCTCGTGAGCGAACGTCCACACCTGGCTTGCGGCATGCGCGATGGATCCGGGCCGACTTGGGGGCCAGCGCTCCTCAATCATGGCCTTGAGCGCTTCCTGGGACGCCAGCGCGCTGGCGTCGATGGCCACGCTAAACCCGATATCGATCTCGCTCGCATCAAGGAAGCGAGCCTCGTCCTTCTTCCCGGCACGGATCTGCCAAAGAGTCACGCAGCCATCCTAGGGCATGTCCGCCGCGCAGGCCGTCAGGCCCTCCTCCAGCGCCGCGAAGTCGCGCGCCGTGACCGCCAGCCCCCACTCCACCTTCACGCTCGCGTACTGCTCGAGGTAGTCGCAAAGGTGGGCCGGGTTCGCGGGCTCGTAGTCCGCCGGTCCCCACGCCGACTTGCGCTGGTTCTCCTCGCCGTCGATGGCGTTCAGGTTCGCGGGGTCGTTGGCGAACTCGGCGCGCCGCTCCGCGCTCCAGGCCCACGCACCCGCGTACCAGGCGTCCGCCAGCGCGACCACGTGGTCCACCTGCAGGTCACGGGGGCTCGTGAACGTCTGGCCGGTGAACGGGTCGTACCATTCCCCCGTATCGACGGCGCACCCGGCCTCCGTCATCGTGACGGGGCCGTCCGCCTCCTCGATGAGCACCTCGTGGCGGGTATTGATGCAGTCGTCGTCGAAATCGAGCCAATCCCCGCCGCCCCCGAATTCGGCGCGGTTGTAGCGCGGGGGCGCGCCGATGTTCCCGCGCAGCCGCTCGATGAGCGCGAGCAGCCCCGGCTCCGCGTCGGGCGTCGCGCTTGGCGTAGGCGACGGCGTGGCGGTGGGCGTCGGGCTTGGTGTGGCAGTCGGGGTTGGGGTAGCGGTGGGCGTCGGCGTGGGCGATGCCGTGGGAGTGGGCGTTGGTGTGGGAGTTGGAGTTGGAGTTGGTGTGGGCGTCGGCGTGGGCGTGCGCGTCGGCGTCGCGGTGAGCGTGGCGGTCGGCGACGCGACGGGCGTGGGCGTGGGCGATGCCGTCGGGAGCGGCGCGTCGTCGCCATCCCCGCAGGCGAGCGCGACGATGGCGACGAGCGCGGCCAGTACCGCGAGCGCGGCCCTCACAGGCGCGCGAGGAGGGCCGCGTAGTCGCGCGGGGCCACGGGCCGCACGATGCGCCCCAGGCCCGTCCAGTGCTCCCAGCGCCAGTTGCCCGTGGCCCGCGGCTGGCCCGCCGCCTCCGCCAGCGGCGCGCGCTTGCTCCCCAGCATCAGGTGGTAGTGCTCGCTCAGCGGCAGGGCCTCGTTCACCAGGCCGATCCAGCAGTCCAGCTCGCCGCCGTCGCGCGCGAAGGTGGTGCCGAGGTAGCGGAGGCGGCCCCCCACGGGCACGGAGGCGCTGCTCTCGTAGCGCGCGCCCGCGCCGAAGCGCTCGCGCAGGGCCGCGCCGCCGAGCGCGTAGAGGCGGTTCGTGTGGAGCGCGTCGTCGAGGTCCACGGCCTCGAGGCCGAGCACGTCGCGGCGCACGAATTCGGCGAATTCGCGGCCCGTGGCGTCGGGGGCGCCGGCCAGCGCGTCGGCGATGGCGCGCCAGCCCACGGCGCCATCGCCCGCGGCATCGGGGGCCACGGAGACGGCGGCGGGAGCGCGGCCTTGCTCGTCGCGCGGCGCGGGCGGACGTTCGGGCGGCGTCTCCGGCGCGAGCGCGACCTCGACCAGCGCGCGGCGTCCGTCGGCGAAGGTGAGGGCGAGGTCGGCGATGGCCGCGCCGCCCGTCAGGGGCCGGACGGAGGCGCCGGCGACGCTCGCGCCGGGCGCGCCCGCGGCCTCGGCGAAGAGCGCGCCCAGCGGCTCGCGGCCCGTGGCCAGCAGGTAGGCCAGCCCGTTCGCGCAGTAGTCCTCGAAGGGCGAGGAGCCATCGCCCGGGCGGTAGGCGGAGAGCATGGTGAAGAGGTTGGGGGCGTCCACGGCTCCAGTATGGCGCGCGCCGCGGCGGGGGCCAATCAGGGCGCGTCGGCGGCGGCCAGGGCGCGCAGCACGCGCGTGAGCAGGGGCAGCCACTCCGTGCCCGCCTCCTCGCGCGGGATGCGGACCTGCCGCGGGCCGGTGCGCGCGCCGGGGACGGCCAGCGCGGCCACGGCGCGGCGGTGCTCCTCGCGCGCGCCGTCGCGCAGGCGCAGGTGGAAGCTGTCCGCGCCGGTGGAGATGCGCTCCACGCCCGCGCGCCGCCCCAGCGCCTTGAGCAGGGCCACGGCGAGCAGGTTCTCCACGAGCGGCGGGGGCGGGCCGAAGCGGTCGCGCAGCTCGGCCTCCATGTCGGCCACGCCGTCGGGGGCGTCGATGGCGGCGATGCGCTCGTAGAGGGCGAGGCGCGTCTCCACGTCGGTCACGTAGGCCTCCGGGATGGCGGCGCTCACGGGCAGGTCGACGCGGGGCGCGGGCGGCAGGGCGGGTTCGGCGGAGGCGGCGCCGCCCTCCAGCCCGCCGCGCAACGCCTCCACGGCCTCCGCCACCAGTTTCGAGAAGAGGTCGAAGCCGACGGCGGCGATATGGCCGCTCTGCTCCGCGCCGAGCAGGTTGCCCGCGCCGCGGATTTCGAGGTCGCGCAGCGCGATCTGGAAGCCCGCGCCCAGTTCGGAGGCCTCGAAGATGGCCTCCAGCCGCTTTTGCGCGGCCTCGGACATGGCGCGGTCGCGGTCGTGGAGCAGGTAGGCGAAGGCGCGGCGCGCGGAGCGTCCCACACGCCCCCGCAGCTGGTAGAGCTGACCGAGGCCGAACTGGTTGGCGTTGTTGATGACGATGGTGTTGACGTTGGGCAGGTCGAGCCCGCTCTCGATGATGGTGGTGCAGAGGAGCACGTCGTATTCGCCCGCGGCGAAGGCGGCCATGGCGCGCTCCAGGCGCTCCTCCGGCATCTGGCCGTGGCCGACGGCGATGGCGGCCTCGGGGACGATGGCGCGCAGGCGCGCGGCCAGGCGCTCGATGTCGCGCACGCGGTTGTGCACGAAGTAGACCTGCCCGCCGCGCTCCAGCTCGCGCACGATGGCCTCGCGCACGATCTCGTCGTCCCAGACGGTCACGTAGGTGCGGATGGGCAGGCGCTCCTCGGGCGGCGTGGCCACCATGGACATGTCGCGGATGCCCGCGAGCGACATCTGCAGGGTGCGCGGGATGGGCGTGGCCGACATGGTGAGGGTGTCCACGGCGGCCCGCATCTGGCGGAAGCGCTCCTTGTGGGCCACGCCGAAGCGCTGCTCCTCGTCGATCACCACCAGCCCGAGGTCGCGGAAGGCCACGTCCCGCTGGAGCAGGCGGTGCGTGCCGATGGCCACGTCCACGGAGCCGTCGGCGATGCCCCCGGCGATGGCGCGCTGCTCGCGCGCGTCGCGGAAACGCGAGAGCACGGCGATTTCGACGGGGAAGCCGCCCATGCGCTCGCGGAAGGTCTGGCCGTGCTGTTCGGCCAGCACCGTGGTGGGCACGAGCACGGCCACCTGCTTTCCCGCCATGACGGCCTTGAAGGCGGCGCGCACGGCCACCTCGGTCTTGCCGTAGCCCACATCGCCCGCGATGAGGCGGTCCATGGGGCGCGGCGCTTCCATGTCGGCCTTCACGTCGGCGATGGCGCGGCGCTGGTCGGGCGTCTCCACGAAGGGGAAGGCGCCCTCCAGCTCCATCTGCCAGTGACCGTCCGGCTCGAAGGCGTCGCCCTCGGCCAGCATCCGGCGCGCGTAGAGGTCGAGCAGCTCCTGCGCGATTTCGGCCACGGCCCGCCGCGCGCGCCGCTTCGCGCGCTCCCACTCCTGCGACCCCAACCGCGTGAGCGACGGCGGGCGGTCGCTCGGCCCCACGTAGGCGTGCACGGCCTCCAGCTGGTCCGTGGGCACGAAGAGGCGGTCGCCCTCGGCGTAGGCCAGCTCCAGGTATTCGCGCTCGACGCCGTCCGACGCGCGCCGCGCCAGCCCCGCGAAGCGCGCGATGCCGTGGTCGACGTGCACGACGTAGTCGCCCGCCCGCAGCGTGGCGAGGATGTCCGGGGCGAGGCCGCGTCGGGGGCGACGGGGCCGCCGTTGCCGCCGCAGCCCGAACACCTCCTCGTCGCTGAGCAGGGCCAGCGTTTCGCCCAGCAGGAAGCCGCCCCCCGCCGTCACGGGCGCGACCGTCACGGCCCCGGCCTCTGGGGGCCTGTCGAGAGTGGGGGCCAGCCGCGGCGCGACGCCCGCCTCCTCCAGCAGGTCGGCCAGGCGGAGGGCCTGTTGCGAGGCCACGACCACGGCGAGGCCCTCCCCGGCGCGCGCCGCCGCCCACGCCATCGCCTCGCGGATGCGCCCGCCGAAGACCGGCGCCGCCGTGAAGGGCGCGCGCTCCCCGCCGGAGTCGAAGCGGCTCAGCTCCACGCGGTCGGCGCGGGACTCCAGCGCGCGCCGCACGTCCGCCGGGGCGAGGTTGAGCGCGGGCAGTCCGGCGGGCAGCTCGCCGCGCGCCTCCAGCGCCTCGCGCGCCTCCTCCTGATGGCGCAGGTGGCTGGCCAGCGCCTCCTCCCCCGCCGCGCCGCCGTCCGTCACGATCAGGGCGTCGGGCGCGAGGTGGTCGAGCGCGGTGGCGCGGTTGAGGAGCGGTTCGAGCGCGCCCGGGAAGCGGCTGCGTTCGCCGTTCGCGGCCAGCTCCAGCTCCTGGGCCAGCGCCTCCGCGCCCTCGCCGCCGACGTCGATGGCGTCGCGCAGCGCCCGCGCCCGTTCGCGCGCCCGCGGCGTGTGGCTGGCCAGCGGCGGGAGCGTGGCCGCTTCCACGCGCGCCACGCTGCGCTGCGTGGCCAGGTCGATGCGCCGGATGCTCTCGACGGCGTCGCCGAGGAACTCGATGCGCAGGGGGGCGTCCGCGCCCGCGGGGAAGACGTCGACGATGCCGCCGCGGCGCGCCGCCGTGCCGGGTTCGGCGGCCACCGCGCCGATGGCGTAGCCCGCCGCCTCCAGCCGCCGCAGGAGCGTCTCCGGCGCGAGCGGCGCGTCCGCGCGCAGGGCGATGCCCGCGTCCGTCTCCGGCGCGGCGCGGAACTCGGAGAGGGCGGCCCAGGACGCGACCACGACGGCGGGCGACTCCCCGCGCAGGCGGCGCAGGGCGCGATCGCGCTCGGCCACGGCGGCGTCATCGTCGGCGGACAGCTCGTAGGGCAGCCGCTCGGTCTCCGGCAGGCGCAGCACGGGCAGCCCCTCGCCCGCACAGGGCGCCAGCTCCTCGGCCAGCGCCGCCGCCCGCGCGGGGGTCGGCGCCAGCGCCAGCGTGGGGCCCGCGCGCATGGCCGCGAGAGCCGCGACGGTGGCGGCGACGGCGGCCTCGGGGAGGCTGGCGCGGCGCGGACCGTCCCCATGCGCGAGCGCGCCGAGGCGCTCCTCGACGGCGGCCCGCACGCCCGCCAGTTCGCCCGCCATGCTCGCTCCAACGCCTTCGGCCCGAGCGCGAACGCGCCCGGGCGGCGGCTCCACTCTAGGCGGGCGAGGGGGGTGGGGCTACGGCGCGGCGACGGCCCGCTGCGCCTCGTCCAGCGCCTCCGCGAGGTGCAGCACGCGCGCGTCCACGCCCGCCTCGCGGACGGCGGCCTCGTACTGCATCTGGCAGCCGGGGTTGGCGGTCACCACGAGGTCGGGGCGATGCTCGCGGAAGTTCGCGGCCTTGCGCGCCCGCAGTTCGCCGGACATGGCGGGCTGGCTGAAGCCGTAGAGACCCGCCGCGCCGCAGCACGTATCCGCGCCCTTCGTCTCCACCAGCTCGCAGCCGTCGAGCGCGCGCAGGAGGTCGCGCGGCTGCTCGCGCACGCCCTGCGCGTGGGCCAGGTGGCAGGCGTCCTGATAGGCGACGCGCGCGCGCAGCCTGCCCGGCGGGGTGCCGCGCGCGGCCAGCGCCTCGCTGAAATCGAGCACGCGCGCCGACAGCGCCCGCGCCCGTTCGGCCCAGGCGGCGTCCCCGGCCAGCAGTTCGCCGTACTCCTTGAGGGCCGCGCCGCAGCCCGCCGCGTTGACCACGACGGGGCCGTCGCCCGCGCGCTCGAAGGCGGCGACGTTGACGCGCGCCAGCGCCCGCGCCTGCTCCAGGTCGCCGTCGTGGGCGCTCAGCGCCCCGCAGCAGCGCTGCCCGCGCGGCGCGACCACGCGCGCGCCCGTGCGCTCCAGCACGCGCACGGTGGCGCGGTGCGTCCGGCCGAAAAGCTCGGCCATGACGCAGCCCGTGAAGAGCGCGACCTCGTCGGTCGATCCGGCGGGCGCGGGGGCGTGCGCGGGGCGGAAGGGCGCGGCGGGACGCCCCAGCTGCGCCGCCATGCGTCCCGCCGCGCCGGGGAGCCGGCGCGGGCGCAGGCGCGCGAACCAGCGCAGGGGCGCGCAGGCCAGCGCCAGCATCCGCGGCCTCGCCAGCACGTGGCGCAGCGCCAGCCGCCGCAGGCGGGCGCGGACGGAGGCGTCGGGCGCGACGGCCAGCTGCGCCCGCGCCCCCTCCATGATGCGCCCATAGGGCACGCCGCTGGGGCAGACGGCCTCGCAGGCGCGGCACTGCAGGCACAGTTCCCAGTGCCCGCGCACGGTTTCGTCCAGCGGGATGCGCCCGTCGGCCACGGCGCGCGCGAGGTGGATGCGCCCGCGCGGCGATTCCGTCTCCAGCCCCGTCACGAGGTACGTGGGGCAGGCGTTCACGCAAAGGCCGCAGTGCACGCATTTGGCCAGATCGGCGTCGTCGGGGGCGTCCGCGGGCAGCGGCCAGCCGGTGGGCGCGGCCACGCTAGAGGCCGCCCACGAAGCGTCCCGCGTTGAGCCGCCCGTCGGGGTCGAACGCGGCCTTCACCGCGGCCATGCGCCGGAACGCGCGGGGGCGTCCCCAGACCTCGACGGCGCCGCGGGCCGCGTCGGGCAGGCGCTCCGCCACCACGTCGCCGCCGCTCTCGGCCAGCGCCGCCCGCAGGGAGCGCACGGTCTCCGCCAGCGCCGCCACGTCCGGCGTGGATGCGGCGTCCCACGCGGCGCGCGCCTCGCGGGCGAGGGGACGCGCCAGCATCCGCGACGGCGCCAGCGCCGCGAAGGCGTCCGTCGCGCGCCCGAACATGCCCGCCGGGCAGGACGCGCGCAGGGTGAGCGCGTCGTCGGGGCCGAAGCCGAGGTCGCGCGCTTCCCGATAGGCCGAGCCGTCGCACGCCTCCAGGTCCGCGCCCGCGATGGCCCGCGCCGCATCGACCGCGCCCGCCTCCAGCCGCGCGAGGCCGCGCCAGCCGCCGTCCGCGCGGATCAGGTCGAACAGCTCGGGGCGCAGGTCGGCGCGCGAGAAGCGTTCGGCCAGCGCCAGCCCGTCCGCGAGCGTGGCGGCGCGGAAGCGCAGGTCGACCGTTTCCAGCCGCGGGACCGCGCGCAGGGCCACGGACGCGATGACGCCCAGCGTGCCCAGCGAACCGCACCAGAGGCGCGTGAGGTCGTAGCCGGTCACGTTCTTCACGACGCGCCCGCCGGCCTTCACCAGCTCGCCGTCGGCGCGCAGCACGGTCATGCCCAGCGCGAAGTCGCGCGGCGGGCCGTGGCGCGTGCGCAGCGGTCCGCCCAGCCCCGCCGCCAGCGCGCCGCCGATGGTGGCGCGCCCGGCGTGGGGCGGGTCGATGGGCAGGCGCTGGCCCGCCCGCGCCAGCCGCGCGTCGATGGCGGCGAGCGTGACGCCCGCGGGGGCGACGACGGTCAGGTCGGCGGGTTCGTGCTCGATCTCGCCGTCGAGCGCGGCGCGCAGGTCGAGCAGGGCGAAGGGTCCGCGGGGCGCGCCGCCCAGCGCCAGTTGCGTGCCGCCGCCCACGGGCGCGAGCGTGCGCCCGTCGCGTTCGGCCACGACGGCGCGCAGTTCGTCGAGGCTCGCGGGGGCGATGACGGCGTCGGGGGCGCGCCCCGCCACCAGCGGCATGGCGACGGCCTCCGCCGTCATCAGACCCAGGCCCCGGGACCGGCGGCGGCGACGGCGCGCTCGTGGCCCGCCATCTCGCCGCAGCCCGTGCCCTCGGGCAGCACCTTGCAGGGGTTGAAGCCGCCCTCGTTGCCGAAGACGCCGCGCACGCGGCCCATGTTCTCGAGGTCGGCCCCGCCGTAGAGCCAGGGCATGAAGCGGCGCTTCTCGAAGCCGACGCCGTGCTCGCCCGTGAGCGCGCCGCCCGCCTCCACGCAGACGCGCATGATCTCGGCGCCCGCCTCCAGCACGCGCGCCGTGGCCCCCTCCTCGCGCTCGTCGAAGAGCAGGCAGGGGTGCAGGTTGCCGTCCCCGGCGTGGAACACGTTGGCCACGGGGAAGCGATGGCGCGCGGCGATGCCGGCCACGGCGCGCATCGTGGCCACGAGGCGCGAACGCGGCACCACGCCGTCGAGCAGGTAGTAGTTGGGGGCGATGCGGCCCAGCGCCCCGATGGCGCCCTTGCGCCCCTTCCACAGGCGCTCGCGCTCGACCGGGTCGGTGGCGCGGCGGACCTCGGAGGCGCCGTGCGCGCGGCAGGCCGCCTCCGCCCGTTCCGCCTGCTCGCGCGCGACCGCGCCGATGCCGTCCAACTCGATGAGCAGCACCGCCCCCGCGTCGGGCGGGTAGCCGCAGCGCAGGCCCGCCTCCGCCGCTTGCAGCGTGACGCGGTCGATCATCTCCAGCGCGGCGGGCGCGAGGCCCGCGCCGATGACGGCGGACACCGTCTCGCTGGCGGCCTCCACGTCGGCGAAGATGGCGAGCAGCGTGACCACGGCGTCGGGCACGGGCAGCAGGCGCGCGGCGATTCTGGTGGCGACGCCGAGCGTGCCCTCGGAGCCGACGAAGAGGCCGCGCAGGTCGTAGCCGGACGGCTCCGGGCCGAGGCTTCCGAGCCACTCGATCTCGCCGTCCGCCGTCACCACCTCCATGCCGATCACGTGGTTGGTGGTGACGCCGAGGGCGAGGCAGTGCGGCCCGCCCGCGTTCTCGGCCACGTTGCCGCCGATGGTGCAGGCCTTCTGGCTGCTGGGATCGGGGGCGTAGAAGAGGCCGTGCGCCGCCGCCGCTTCGGAGAGCTCGACGTTGGGGACGCCCGGCTCGACGAGGGCCATGCGCTCGACGGGGTCGATGGAGAGGATGCGCCTCATGCGCGCGGTGGCCAGCACCACGCCCCCGCGCGTGGCCACGGCCCCGCCGCTGAGGCCCGTGCCCGCGCCCCGCGGCGTGAGCGGGACGCCGTGCGCGGCGCACGCGCGCACGACCGCGCGCACCTGCTCCGCGCCGTCGGGGAAGACGACGGCGTCGGGCATGGCGCGGTCGATGGTGCCGTCCATCTCGTAGGCGAGCAGGTCGGCGGGGCGGTCGAGCACGTGCTCCGCGCCGACCGCGCGGCGCAGCTCCCGCAACAGCGCGTGCGGCGCGCTCACGTTCCCGCCTCCCCGCGGCAGCCGCGGCAGAGGCCGAAGATGGCGAAGTGGTGCAGGTCGGCCTGGAAGCCGAATTCGCGGGCCACGCGCTCGGCCAGCCCGTCGAGGTAGCCGCGGTCGAGCACCTGCATGGCGCGGCAACGGGAGCAGACGAGGTGGTGGTGCGCCTCGCCCGAGGACCACTCGAAGAGGAGGTCGTCGCCGCCGAGGTCGGTGGCCGTGGCCAGGTGCAGGCTCTTGAGCATGTCCACGGTGCGGTAGACGGTGCTGACGTCGACGACGGGGTAGCGGGCGCGCACCTCGCGTGCGATCTCGGCGGCGCTGAGGTGGCGTCCGGCGTGGCGCAGGGCGGTGGCCACGAGCAGGCGCTGGGGCGTGACGCGCTGGCCCGCCTCGCGCAGGATCGCGGTCGTCTCCTGTTCGCACGCCATGGGGCGCTCCCCGCGCGGCCCGCGCCTACCAGATGCCGAGGGCCATCTTCACGTCCTCGCTCGCCATCGTGCGCGGATCCCAGGGCGGGCTCCAGACGATCTCCACGTCCACGTCCTCCACGCCGGGCATGTCCTTCACCTTGGCGTAGACGGCCCCGCGGATGATGGGGCCGAGCGGGCAGCCGGGGCTGGTGAGCGTCATGCGCACGTTCACCGTGCCGTCGTCCCACTCGATGTCGTAGACGAGCCCGAGGTCGACGATGCTCATGTCGATCTCGGGGTCCTTCACCTCGCGGATGCGTTCGCGCAGCTCCTCGTCGGTGGGGCGCGTCTTCGTCGTGGTCTCGGTCATGCCGTCTCTCCTTGCTGGCGGTCGTCGCCGGATTCGAGGGCTTCGCGCAGCACCTTCCAGCACAGGAGCGCGCATTTCACCCGCACGGGGAACTGGGCCACGCCGCTGAGCGCCTCGAGGTCGCCCAGCGCGGGGTCGGGCTCGCCCTCTCCCGTCAGCTGCGCCTCGAACAGCTCGGTCAGGCGTCGAGTCTCGGCCAGCGTGGCCCCGAGGATGCGCTCGGTCATCATGGAGGCGCTGGACTGGCTGATGGAGCAGCCGCGCCCGCGGAAGGCGGCGGCGCCGATGACGTCCCCCTCCACGGCGAGGTCGAGCGCCACCTCGTCGCCGCAGAGGGGATTGAGGCCCTCCGCGCGGTGCGTGGGGGCGTCCAGCGCGCCCGCGTTGCGGGGCCGCCGGTAGTGGTCGAGGATGACCTCGCGGTAGAGGTCGTCAAACAGCGGTTCGGCTCTCGACACGACCGAAAATCCGTTTCACCTCGTCGAGCGCCTCGACGAGGACGTCGATCTCGCGGGGCTCATTGTAGAGGGCGAAGCTGGCGCGGTTGGTGGCCGCCACGTCGAGGCGGCGCATGAGCGGCTGGGCGCAGTGGTGCCCGGCGCGGATGGCCACGCCGCAGGCGTCCACGATGGTGCTCACGTCGTGCGGGTGCGCGCCCTCCACGGTGAAGCTGACGACGCCGCCGCGCTCCTCCACGCCGGGAGGGCCGTGCACGGTGACGCCGCCCGCGCGGGCCAGCGCGTCGAGGGCGTGGGCGGTCAGCTCGCGTTCGTGCGCGCGCACGGCCTCCATGCCCGCCGCGCGCAGGTAGTCGAGCGCGGCCCCGAAGGCGACGACGCCGGCGATGTTGGGGGTGCCCGCCTCGAAGCGGTTGGGCGGATCCGCCCAGGTCGACTCGTCCTCGCGCACGAGCGCGATCATCTCGCCGCCGCCGAGGAAGGGGTCCATCTCGGCCAGCAGGCCGGGCCGTGCCCAGAGCGCGCCCACGCCGGTCGGCCCCAGCATCTTGTGGGCGGAGAAGGCGAAGAAGTCGCAGCCGAGCGCGGGCGCGTCCACGGGCAGGTGGGGGGCGCTCTGGGCGCCGTCCACGAGCAGGGCCGCGCCCGCCGCTCGCGCCATCTCCGCCACTTCGGCCACGGGCGTCACGGAGCCGAGCACGTTCGACATGTGCGTGACGGCCACGAGCTTCGTGCGCGGCCCCACGAGGGCGCGCAGGGAATCGAGGTCGAGCCGCCCCTCGTCGTCGATGTCGGCGTAGCGCAGGCGGGCGCCCGTGCGCGCGGCCAGCTGCTGCCAGGGCACGATGTTGGAGTGGTGCTCCATGACGGTGAGCGCGATCTCGTCGCCCTCGCGCAGGCGGGCGTCGCCCCAGGCGCGCGCCACGAGGTTGATGGATTCGGTGGCGTTGCGCGTGAACACGAGATCCTCGGCGCGCCCGCCGACGTGCCGCGCGGCCTTCGCGCGCGCCTCCTCGTAGGCGTCCGTGGCCTCCACCGAGAGCGTGTGGATGCCGCGGTGGATGTTGGCGTTCACCGTCTCGTAGTAGCGCGTGAGGGCGTCGATGACGGCGCGCGGCTTCTGCGTGGTGGCCGCGTTGTCGAGGTAGACGAGGGGGTGGCCGTTGACCTCGCGCGCGAGGATGGGGAAATCGGCCCGCAGGCGCGCGGCGTCGAGGGCGCTCACGCTTCCGCTCCCAGCGCGCGCAGCTTGGCGTCCACGAGCGCGCCCAGCTCCTCGCGCAGGGCCTCGGGCGCGCCGCGGTCGAGCGGCTCGCCGAGGAAGCCGCGCACGAGCAGCCCCACGGCCTCCGCGCGCGTCATGCCGCGCGACTGGATGTAGAACAGCTCCTCGTCGTCCACGGGCCCCGCGGTGGCGCCGTGGCTCACGCGCAGGACGTCGTTCGTGAGGATTTCCAGCACGGGGTCGCTGTCGGCCCTCGCCGCGCGGCTCAGCAGCAGGGTGCGGTTCTCCTGGTGCGCGTCCGCGCGGCGCGCCCCCAGGCCCACGCGCGTGACGCCGTAGTAGACGCCGCGCGAGCGCCCCCCCAGCGCCGACTTGAAGAGCAGGTCGCTGCGCGTGTCGGGGGCCACGTGGTCCTGCAGCGTGTCGAAATCGACCTGCTCGTCGCCGCCGCCCACGGCGAGGCCGTACAGCTCGCTGCTCGATCCGCGTCCGGCCAGCGTGGAGGCGATGCGGCCCTTCACCAGCCGCCCGCCCGTGACGAAGGCGAGGCTGACGAGGGCGGCGTCGCGCTCCGTGAGCGCGCGCTGTTCGGCGAAGACGCGCGTGCGCGGGCCCCAGCGGTGCAGGGCGGCGTAGCGCACGACCGAGCCCGGCCCCGCCAGGATTTCGACGGCGGGGGCCACGGCCAGCTCGCCCCCGTCCGAGCGGTACTCCTCGACGACGGAGAGGCGGCTGTTCGCGCCCGTGACGATGAGGGTATGGGGCGCGGCCAGCGTTCCGTCGCCGCTGAATTCGCGCGTGATGCGCACGGGCGCGGCGATCTCCGCGTCCGCCGCCGAGCGCGCGACCACGCCGCCGCGCAGGAAGGCGTAGTGGAGCGCGGTGAGGCGGCTGGCGGCGTTCCCGTCGGGCGGGATGGCCTCGCCCAGCCCCGCCAGCGCGTCCGCGGCGGCCTCGCCGAAGGCGGCCAGCGTCAGCCCCGCGGGGATGGCGCCGCGCGCGGCCACGCCGCCATCGCGCAGCGCCAGCGAGCCGGGCGCGAGCGGATCGCCCGCGGGCGTTTGGCGCGGAACGGACGGCGCGGCCAGCCCGTCGAGGTCGAGGCCGGCGGCGTCCACGTACTTCCAGGGGCGGTCGCGGGCGGGCGAGGGCATGGGCGCGAGGGCCAGCGCCTCCGCGCCCCGCGCGCGCAGCGCCGCCACGTCCGCGCCGTCGCCCAGCGCCGCGCCCAAGGCGCGGCTCGCGACGGGGGTGAGCGCCTCTCCGACGGCGACGGCGTGGGCGGCGGATGTCATGGGCGTCAGCCGATGGCGCCTTCCATCTGCAGTTCGATGAGGCGGTTCAGCTCGACGGCGTACTCCATGGGCAGCTCCTTGACGATGGGCTCCACGAAGCCGTTGACGATCATCTTGGCGGCGGCGTCCTCGCTCAGCCCGCGCGCCTGCAGGTAGAAGAGCTGCTCCTCGCTCAGGCGGGACACGTAGGCCTCGTGCTCGATGGAGACGTCGGGGGCGTCCACCTCCATGGTGGGGTAGGTGTCGGAGCGGGACTCCTCGTCCAGCAGGAGGGCGTCGCAGCGCACGCTGGAGCGCACGTTGCCGCAGCCCTCGGCGACCTTGAGCAGGCCGCGGTAGCTGGCGCGCCCGCCGTCCTTGCTGAGCGACTTGGAGACGACGGTGGAGGTGGTGTCGGGGGCGAGGTGCACGACCTTGCCGCCGGCGTCCTGGTGCTGCCCGTGGCCGGCGAAGGCCAGCGACAGGATTTCGCCGTGGGCGCCGGGCTCGAGCAGGAAGACGCTGGGGAACTTCATGGTCAGCTTCGAGCCGAGGTTGCCGTCCACCCACTCCATGACGGCGTCCTCGTAGGCGGCGGCGCGCTTGGTCACGAGGTTGAACACGTTGGCGGACCAGTTCTGGATGGTCGTGTAGCGGACGCGGGCGCCCTTCTTCACGATGATCTCGACCACGGCGCTGTGCAGCGAGTCGCTGCTGTAGACGGGGGCGGTGCAGCCCTCGACGTAGTGCACCTGGCTGCCCTCGTCGGCGATGATGAGGGTGCGCTCGAACTGGCCCATGTTCTCGGTGTTGATGCGGAAGTAGGCCTGCAGGGGGATGTCCACCTTCACGCCCGGGGGCACGTAGATGAAGGAGCCGCCGGACCACACGGCGCTGTTGAGGGCGGCGTACTTGTTGTCGCCGGCGGGCACCACGGTGCCGAAGTACTCGCGCACGATGTCCTCGTGCTCGGCCAGCCCCTGGTCCATGCCGAGGAACAGCACGCCCAACTTCTCGAGGTCCTCGCGGATGTTGTGGTAGACGACCTCGGAGTCGTACTGCGCGCCCACGCCGGCGAGGAACTTCTTCTCGGCCTCGGGGATGCCGAGCTTGTCGAAGGTGCGGCGGATGTACTCGGGCACGTCGTCCCAGGAGCGCTCGTCGCGGTCGGTGGCGCGCACGAAGTAGTGGATGTCGTCGAAGTCGATGGTGCGCAGGAGCTCCGTGCCCCAGGGCGGGTTCTCCTTCTCGTGGAAGAGGTCGAGGGCGCGCAGGCGCTGCTCGCGCATCCACGCGGGCTCGTCCTTGAGGTCGGAGATGGTGTTGACGATTTCGGGGGTGAGGCCCTTGTTCGCCTTGAAGAGCGCTTCCTCCTCGTCGAAGAAGCCCCACTTGTAGCCGTCCTCGCGGACCACCGGGGTCGCCGTCATGGTTCGTCTCCTCTCGATCAGGCCGTGGGGGCGGCCGCCTCGATGGCGTCGTAGCCGCGCGCCTCGAGTTCCTCGGCGAGTTCGGGCCCGCCGGACCGCACGATGCGTCCGCCCACGAGCACGTGCACGAAGCGCGGGCGGATGTAGTTGAGGAGCCGCTGGTAGTGGGTGATGAGCAGCAGCCCCATGTCCTCGTTCATGAGCGCGTTGACGCCGTCGGCCACCGTGCGCAGGGCGTCGATGTCGAGCCCCGAGTCGGTTTCGTCCAGCACCGCCAGGCGGGGCCGCAGCATGGCCAGTTGCAGCATCTCCGCGCGTTTCTTCTCGCCGCCGCTGAAGCCGTCGTTGAGGTAGCGCCGCGCGAAATCGCGGTCCACGCGCAGCTGCTCCATGCGCGCGAACAGCTCCTGGCGGAATTCGCGCACGGGCACTTCCTCCCCGCGCACGGCGTTCACGGCCTGGCGCAGGAAGTTCACGACGGTCACGCCGGGCACGGCCACGGGATACTGGAAGGCGAGGAAGAGGCCGCGGCGGGCGCGCTCGTCCGGGGCCAGGCCGTCCAGCGGCTCCCCGCGGAAGCGCGCGGCGCCGCCCGTGACGGCGTAGCGCGGGTTGCCCATGAGCGCGTTGGCCAGCGTGCTCTTGCCGGAGCCGTTGGGCCCCATGATGGCGTGCACCTCGCCCGCGCGCACGGTGAGGCTCAGCCCCGTGAGGATCTCCTTGCCCGCCACGCTGGCGCGCAGGTTCTCGATCTCGAGCAGCGGCGCTTCGCCCATGCTTCTCCTTCGGTCGGACGCCCACGCGCCCGCTCGCCGTGATCGTACCACGCCCGCCGCCTACGCATTCCCCTGCTATCGTTCGCGCGATGCCGCGCCCGCTCGCGCTCGCGCTCCTCGCCGTCCTCGCGCTCGCCCTGGCCGCCTGCGGCGGTGGCGACGACGACGGCGACGCCACCGCCACGGTCAGCGCGCGCCCGATGCCCTGCCGCGCCCCCGACGATCCCGATCCCGACGACTGGCCCCTGCCCAACCACGACCTCTCCAACAGCCGCGCCACCTTCGCCTCCTCCATCACCGCCGCCAACGTGGATGAGCTGGAGGAGGCGTGGACCTACGAGCTGCCGAGCGGCGGGCAGTTCGGCATCGCCGCCACCACGCCCATCGTGCGCGACGGCGTGGTCTATCTGGGCGACCTGCGCACGAACGTCCACGCCATCGACCTGCGGCGCGGCAGGCGGCGCTGGATGGTGGAGGTGGACGAGTGGGTGTACGGGCCCAGCGGCGTGGCCGTGCACGGGGGCTGCGTCTTCGCCAACCGCGCGGGCCGCGCCATCGCCGCCTACCGCGCCAACGACGGCGACCTCGTCTGGTCCACGGACATCGTGGGCAACGGCGGGTTCGTGAACTTCCAGCCGGTCGTGGCCGGGGGCGTGGTGCTGGCGGCCACCAGTTCGCTCTCGCAGCCGGGGGCGCGCGGCACGCTGTACGGCCTCGACGTCTCCACGGGCGCGATCCGCTGGTCCTTCGACACGATCGCGGACGAGGGGCTCTGGGGGCATCCGGAGATCAACAGCGGCGGCGGGGCCTGGTATCCGCCCGCGGTGGACCTCGCCGCGGGCGTGGCCTACTGGGGCACCTCCAACCCCTACCCCTTCCCCGGCACGGAGGGCTGGCCCAACGGCGAGAGCCGCCCCGGCGACAACCGCTGGACGGACTCCATCCTCGCCGTCGGCATCGACGACGGCGGGCTGCGCTGGGGCCGCCAGCACGTGGCCCACGACATCTTCGACCGCGACGCCGTCCTCACGGGGCTGGCCGAGCTGGCGGACGGGCGCTCGGTCGTCGTGAGCACGGGCAAGCTGGGGCGCGTCATCGGCCTCACGCCGGAGGGCGAGACGCTCTGGGACACGCCCGTGGGCATCCACCAGAACGACGACCTCGAACGGTTCGAGGGCAGGCTGGAGGTGCTGCCGGGCGCGGCGGGCGGCGTGGTCACGCCCATCGCCATCGCCGACGGCACGGTCTACGTCTCCGTGGTGAACGCTCCCACGGTCTACGATTCCCCGGAGCACGCGGAGGGGAACACCAGCCTCGGCGTCCACCCCAGCCAGCTGGCGGCCATCGACGCCGCCACCGGGGACGTCGTGTGGGAGACGGACCTGCCCGGCGACGGCTTCGGCGGGGCCACCGTCGTGAACGACCTGGTCTTCACCTCCGTCATCACGGGCCTCGTCCTCGCCCTCGACCGCGCCACGGGCGAGATCGTCTGGGAGCATCAGGTTCCGGGCGGCGTCAACGGCTGGCCCGCGGTGGCCGGGGACACGCTCATCATGCCCGTGGGCTTCGGCCAGCCGGGCGTCCTCTACGCCCTGCGCCTGTACTAGCGGGCGATGCGCCCCGCGATCTCCAGCAGTTCGCGGTCGCGGTCGTTCACCGCCTTGTACTGGGAGACGAGGTAGCCGCCGTACTTCTCCACGAGGTACCAGTCGTCGTCGATGATCACGTCCGGGGGCGGGTCGACGCGCGGGTGCTTGTCGAAGCAGCCGTCCACCCACTGGCCCAGTCCGTGGCGCTCGACGGTGCGCTCGCTGTAGGTGCGGCCGCCCGCCGACCACACGTAGACGCTGTGGCCGGCGGCCTTGATGCGGGCCATGGCCTCGCGCGCCCCCGGACGCAGCGCGCTCATCGTCTGCGTGGGGTAGACGAGCGTGTGGTCCACGTCGAAGTAGACGTTGAGGGAGGGGCGGGGCTCGCCCGCGCGCGCGTCAGGCTTCATGGACGGTGAGGCCCCACACGGGGCGGTAGCGCCAGGTGCGGATGCCGCGCGGGCGCACGCCGTGCCGCCTGCACAGGCGCCGCGTCTCCCGCACGCGCCCGGCGGGCACGTAGAGGAGGAGGGCGCCCTGTTGCGCGAACGGCGCCCAGCGCGCCTCCGCCTGCTCGTCCGTGAGGGAGTCGGCGGTCTCCACCTCGGCCATCATCTCCAGCCACTGGCCCGGGCGGCGCACGACCACGATGTCGGGGTAGAGGGGCTGGCCCCCCCACTGGCCCGCGGAGATGACGGGTTCGGGCAGGTTGAGCAGCGTCTCCAGCTGGGGGTTCTCGTCGTTCGGGTAGGGGAAGCGCGCCGCCGCGATCTCCTCGAGCACGGCGTTGTGGCGCTGATCGCGCAGTTCCTTCACCGGCATGGGCCTACTCCAGCACCGCCAGCGTATCGCCCTCGGCCACCTGGGCGCCCTCGGCCACGGGCAGTTCCCTCACCGTGCCCGCGCGGGGCGCGTTGATCTCGTTCTCCATCTTCATGGCCTCCAGCACGAGCAGCAGCTGGCCCGCCTCCACGGCGTCGCCCGCGGCCACGGCCACGCGCAGCACGCGCCCCGACAGCGGCGCGGTCACGCCGCCCGCCACGGACGCCGCCGACGCCGGGCGCGGGCTCGCGGGCCGCGCGCTCCGCCGCGCGGGGCCGCCGCCCAGCCGCCCCTCCCACTCCAGCGTGAAGGGGCGGTGGTCCACCTCGACGGCCATGCCCGATTCGCGCTCGGCCTCCGGGGGCAGGGCCACGCGGTAGGCCACGCCGCCCGCCGTCACCGTGTCCCAGGCGTCGCCGCGCTCGACCGTCACGGGGAATTCGTGGCCGTCCACGACCACGGCGTCGCCGCGCACCTCCACCTCGTAGGAGCGCCCGCCGATGGAGACCGTGGCCATCAGGGCATCTGCCTCATGCGCCCGAAGCGCCGCCAGTCGCCGCCGCGCGCGGGCGCCGCCGCATCGGGCGCGGGCGCCTGGGGACGCGCGTTGGAGCGCTCGCGGACGGCCATGGCGCCGACGACGGCGGCCACGAGCTCGCGCTCCGGCCCGCCGCCCTCGCGCCGCCATTCGAGGAAGCGCCGCGCGGGCTGGGGGAACATCACGTACGAGAGCACGTCCTCGGCGCTTTCGGCCAGCTCGCCGATCTCCCGCGCGGCCTCGTCCAGCTCCGGTTCGAGGTCGTCCGCGGGGCGGTGCGCGATGGGCGTCTCGTCCCCTTCCAGCACGCGCTCCAGCACGTCCGCGGCGATGGGCCGGGGGGTGGCCCCGTAGAGGCCGCGCGCGAGGTTGCGCGTCTCGCGCGTGACGGAGCCGTAGCGCTTGCCGGTGAGCACGTTGAGCACGGCCTGCGCGCCCACGATCTGGGAGCTGGGGGTGACGAGCGGCGGGTAGCCGAGGTCGGCGCGCACGCGCGCGTTCTCCTCCAGCACCTCGCCCAGCCGCGCCTCCTGCCCCTGCTCACGCAGCTGGCCGACGAGGTTCGAGATCATGCCCCCCGGCACCTGGTGGCGGAGCACGCCCGCGTCCACGCCGAGCAGGTTGCTCTCGTGCTTCCAGTAGCGCCGACGCACGCCGCCGAAGTACTCCGCCGTCCCGGCGAGGTCGTCGAGCGCGATGCCGGTGTCCAGCTCCTCGTCCTCCGCCAGCGCCGCCACCAGCGTCTCCGTGGCGGGCTGCGAGGTGCCCCCGGCCAGCGGGCTGATGGCGCAGTCGATGGCGTCGGCGCCCGCGCGCACGGCCAGCAGGTAGGCCATCTCCGCGTAGCCCGAGGTGTCGTGGCAGTGCAGCTGCAGGGGCACGTCGGGGTGGTCGCGCTTGATGCGCCGCACCAGCCGCTCCGCCATCACGGGGCTGAGCAGCCCGGCCATGTCCTTGATGCAGAGCGAATGCGCGCCCATCTCCACCAGGCGGTCCGCCAGCGCCGCGAAGCTCTCCACGCCGTGCGCGGGGCTGGTCGTGTAGCAGAGGGCACCCTGCACGTGGCCGCCCGCGCGCCTGACGCCGTCGAAGGCCGTCTCCAGGTTCCGCGTGTCGTTGAGGGCGTCGAAGATGCGGAAGACGTCCATGCCGTTTTCGACGGCGCGCTCGCAGAAGGCGCGCACCACGTCGTCGGCGTAGTGGCGGTAGCCGACGGCGTTCTGGCCGCGCAGGAGCATCTGCGTGGGGGTGTTGGGGAGGCGGCGCTTGACCTCGCGCAGCCGCTCCCAGGGGTCTTCCAGCAGGAAGCGCATGGCGGTGTCGAAGGTGGCGCCGCCCCAGCATTCGATGCTGCCGTAGCCCGCGGCGTCCATGCGCTCGAGGGCGGGGATCATGTCTTCGGTGCGCATGCGCGTGGCCAGCAGCGACTGGTGCCCGTCGCGGATGGCGGTTTCGGTGATGCGCACGCGCGCCATGCCGCGCGCATCGTGGCACGCCCGCGCGCAACGGGCCAGCGGCGGGATTCGCGCGTTAAGCTGGCGGCGTGGAGACGCCCCCCATCCCCGAAGGCATGGCGGACGTGACGCCGGAATGGCTGACGGCGGCGCTGCGCGCGTCCGGCGAGCTGGGGCCGTCGGTCGAGGCCACGGCCATCGCGCGCGAGCCGCTGGGCGAGGGCGAGGGCTTCCTCGGCGACATCGCGCGGCTGCGCCCGACGTGGGCGGGCGGCGCGGGACCGGAGACGCTCGTGGCCAAGCTGCCGAAGCCGGAGAACCGCGCGCTGGGGGAGCTGCTGGGGGCCTACGAGCGCGAGAGCTGCTTCTACGCCGAGCTGGCGGGCGAGCTGCCGCTGGCCACGCCGCGCCTGCTGTACGGGGCCTTCGACCGCGACCCCGCCTCCGAGCGGCAGGAGTCCATCCTGGCGCTGGCCGACCGCGCCCCGCGGCGCTTCTCCGCGCGCATGGCGCAGCTGGGCAAGTGGGTGGCGGGGCGCAAGAAGCGGCGCTACGCGCTGCTGCTGGAGGACCTGGGCGGGGCCGAGCCGGGCGATCAGGTGGCGGGCGCGACGCCGGAACGCTGCGCCGCCCTGCTCGCCGCCGTGGCGCGCATGCACGCCGCCTGCTGGGGGAGCGCCGTCGTGGAGGGGCGCTTCTGGCTGCTGCCGCTGGACATCGACGCGCGCATGCGCCACGGCCTCTTCCGCGAATCGCTGCCCCTCTTCCGCGAGCGCTTCGGCCACCTCGTGGACGAGCCGTTCGCGCGCGCGCTGGCGTGGACGGCGGAGCACGGCGCCGAGGCCGTCGCGCGCCTGCGGCAGAGCGCGCCCGCGACCCTGCTGCACTGCGACCTGCGGCTGGACAACGTGGCCTTCTGCGAGGGCGAGCCGGTGGTGTTCGACTGGCAGCTGGCGCGGCGCGGCCCCGCCGCCTACGACGCGGCCTACTTCCTCTCCGGCGCGAGCCCCGGGCTGACGCGCGCGGACGAGGCCGAGCTACTGCACGGCTACCACGCGGCGCTGGCCGAACACGGCGTGCGCGAGTACCCCTACGACGCCCTCGAGCGCGACTACCGGCTGGGCCTGCTCACGGCCCTGCAGACGCTGGCCACGCAGGACCAGATCGACCTCGGGCGGGAGCGCGGGCCGGCGCTCATGGAGGCGTGGATCGGGCGCCTGCGCGACCGCTTCGCGGACTTCGACGCGGACGGCCTGCTCAGCTGACGGCGGAGAGGCTGGCGAAGCGCTGGCGGTAGTGGCCGTCCACCTGCTCGCGCACGCGCGCCACCAGCCCGTCCAGCAGCTCCGCCAGGTGCGCGAGGCGCTCCGCCGCGGGCTCGATCTCCAGCAGGCGCTGCTTGCTCTCCTCCTCCACCTGCAGCCAGGGCGCGACCGTGTTCACGAAGCGGTGGGGGTCGCGCGGCAGGGCGAGGTCGCGCGCCCACTGGTCGGAGAGGGCGAGCGCGAGGCGCAGGTAGAGGGGGAAGGTGGCGCGCGCCGTTTCGAAGGCGGACTTCACGCGCGGGTCGCCGCGATCCCAGCGCTCGTCGAGGAACTCGATTTCGCCGTAGGGGTAGGGGCGCGGCTCCAGCATCCGCACGAGGCGGAAGCGGTCGCGCCCGCGCGTGTCCAGCTGGAAGCGCCCGCCGGGCAGCTCGCGGTACTCCTCGATGACGGCGGTGGCGCCCACGTCGTGGGGAACGGCCCCGCCGCCCGTCTCGCGCCCGCGCCGGATCAGGAGCACGCCGAAAACGCCGCCGCTCTCGATCAGCTCGCGCGTCATCGTCTGGTAGCGCTCCTCGAAGATCTGCAGGGGCAGCGCGTGCCCGGGGAAGAGCACGGTGCGCAGGGGGAAGAGCGGGATCTCGAGGCCGGACACGCGCCCAGTCTACCGCGCGGGCGTCAGTCGATGCCCGCCAGCCGCTTCGCGTAGCCGAGCGTGCGCTCGCCGTCGTGGGCGCGCGCGATCATGAGCTTCTCCGCCTCCAGCGAGCCCTCGGCGTGGATGGCGAGCACGGCGTGGTAGCCGCCGAAGTCGCCGGTGGTGAGGTCGCTCACCATGTTCATGGCGCGGATGCGCGTCTCGCCGTCCACGCCCTCGCGCCCGCCGAGGTAGCGGCGCAGCAGCTCGCCCGTCTCGGGGTTGGCGAAATCCTCCTCGCCCGGGGCGGTCACCAGCAGCCCGCCGGCGATGTCCTGCACGTGCTGGAGGGCCTCGTGGTAGTGGTGCGCGAAGTGGTACTTGGCGATGTTCGTGGTCATGGCGTCGGGCGCGTGGATGCCCTCGGCGTCGGGCGCGCCGCGCAGGGCCGCCATCTCGATGAGGCCGCGCACGGTCTCCGCGTAGCTCACCAGCCACACCAGCTTCTCGCGCACGTGCCCGGCGCGGGCGACGCCGTTCAGGTCGGCCATGAGCTGGCCCGCGCCCACCAGCGCGTCCACCAGCGGCAGCTTGTAGGAGACGGCGGTGAAGCGGTGGTACTCGACGAAGCCGAGCGCCAGCGCGCCCGTGAACTCGTGCTCCCCGGCCATGAAGACGCGCTCGTTGGGCACGAACACGTCGTCGAAGATGGTGGTCGTCTCCATCATCTTGCGGTCGGCGCTGAGGGGGGCCTCGAAGGCGTTGCGCGGGGACCCGCCGTAGGGGCTGGCCACGAGCGTGAGACCGGGCGTATCGGCGGGCACGGCGAAGGCCGCGGCGTAGTCGGCGTCCCCCTCGCCCATGGCCCGCGTGGGCAGCACGATGACCTCGTTCACGTTCGTCGTGCAGCTCGTGTGCGCCTTCGCCCCGCGCACCACGATGCCGTCGGGGCGGCGCTCCACGATGCGCAGGTAGTAGTCGGGATGGGGCTGGCCGCCCGGCCCGGCGGAGCGGTCGCCCTTCACGTCCGTCTGCGCCACGGAGATGGTGAGGTCGTTGTCGCGGCAGTGGCGGTGGAAGGCGTCCACGCGCGCGCGGTAGGCCGTGCCGCGGGCCTCGTCGATGGCGCGCGTGACGCGCATGAGGCCGAAGAGCGCGTCCGTGCCGATCTCCTTCACGAGCGGCACGAGCGTCATGCCGCGCGCGGTGGATGCCTCGATCAGCCTCGAGCGCAGACGCAGGTCGTCCGTGCTCCGGGGAACCTTGAAGTAGCGCGCGTAGGGCTCGCCCTCGTCCGCCACCACGGCGAGGTCGCGCGTGGCCGGATCCTCGGCCATCTCGTAATCGACGCAGGCGTGGCGCACGGCCTTGGCGATGACGGGGTGGGCGGTCACGTCGGGCACGCGCTCGCCGCGGTAGAAGACGGTGCGCCCGTCCCTGAGCGAATCGACGTACTCGGCTGGCGTGCGCAGACCCATGTGGGGCGCCTCCCGTTGGACTGGTATGCGAGCCGCCATGATACGGCGTGGCGCGGGTACGGGCGCGCGGCGGGGGCTGGCGAACCCGGCGCGGGAACGCCACAATCGGTACAGGGGGGAACGATGAGCGCCATCCCCGGCCGCGCCAGCCTTCCGCGCCGCGTCGCCAGCGCGCTCCGCAACCTGATCGCCACGGTCTACTGCGCCGTGACCGCGGCCATCGTGTCGGACGCGCGCCCCGGCTCCCACCCGGGAGCCTAGGGGAGTCCCGCGATGCAACCCGCGCTGCTCATCGTGTCGATGCTGCTCCCCTGGACCGGATTCATCGCGGGCATCGTGAGCGGGCGCTGGTGGGCCATTCCGCTCACGGCGGCCGCATGGATCGCCGTCGTGCTGGCGGCCCACGACGAAAGCCTGACCCCGTCCCTCGTGCTGGACATCCTGCCGCTCGCGGGCGGCAGCGCCGCGGTGGGCGTGGCCCTGCACTGGCTGCTCTTCAGGCCCGAAGCCTTGATGGCGGGCGCGCGGGCCAGCGGGGGACGGCTGCGGAGCTGGGCGCGCGCAATCGCCGCCACGCGGCGGGGCTAGGCCAGCACGCCCTCCGCGAGCAGGTCCGCGATCTCGTCGCCGTCCAGGCCGAGGATGCGGCGGCACACGTCCTCCGTGTGCTCGCCGAAGAGGGGCGCGGGCGCGCGATGACGGCCCGGCGTGGCGCCCAGCCGCGCGATGACGCCCTCGTAGGCGCTGCGCCCCGTCTCCGCGTGGTCGAGGTACTGGTAGTAGCCGCGCGCGCGCAGGTGGGGGTCGCGCTCCAGCATGTCCCGCGCGTTCTGCACGACGCCCGCGGGCACGCCCCGCGCCTGCAGCGCCGCCATCACGTCTTCGGCGCGACGGTCGCGCGTCCACTCGCCCACGAGCGCCTCGAGCGCGTCCTCGTTCGTCTTGCGCGCCTCGTGCGTGGCGAAGCGCGGGTCGGCGGCGGCATCGGCGTGGCCGAGGGCCTCGCAGAGCGCCCGCCATTCGGCGTCGTCGCGGCAGGCGACGACGGCCCAGCGCTCCTCCGCGCCGTCCCCGCCGTCCTCGTCGGCGCAGCGGAAGGCGCCGTGGGGCGCGGCCACGGGGCTGCGGTTGCCCGCGCGCGTCTGCACCGCGCCGTTGGCGGTGCGGTCGAGGATGGCGGGCGCGAGCGCGTTGACGACGGACTCGATCTGCGGCATCTCCACCAGCTGGCCCTCGCCCGTGCGCTCGCGGTGGCGCAAGGCGGCCAGCATGGCCACGGCGAGGTGGCCGGGATTGATCACGTAGTCGGGGTAGTTGGTGCCCACGCCGATGGGCGGGCGGTTGGGGAAGCCGGAGAGCTCGCTGATGCCCGTGATGGGCGTGAGCACCGCGCCGAAGCCGAGGAAGTCGCGGTGCGGGCCGCTCATGCCCTGCATGGGCGCGTAGGCGGCCACGATGCGCGGGTTCGCGGCCAGCACCTGGTCGGGCAGCAGGCCCCACTTGGCCAGCACGCGCGGCGTGAAGTTCGTGAGGAACAGGTCGGAGCGCTCGATCAGGCGGCGCGCGAGCGCCTGGCCGCGCTCGCGGTTCAGGTCGAGCAGCAGGCTGAGCTTGCCCGCGTTGAAGTTGTTGAAGTAGCCGGAGGCGTTGTAGCCCGTCTTCGGGGAGCCGTCGGCGTTGAGCGCGACCGGCTGCACGACGCGCAGGGAGTCGATGCGCGTCTCGGACTCGACGCGCACGACCTCCGCGCCGAAGGAGGCCAGCGTCTGCGCGGCGATGGGGCCCGCGCCGAACCAGGAGAAGTCGGCCACGCGCAGCCCCTCCAGCGGGAGCGCGGGCGGGTCGGCGGCGGCGGGAGGGGACGCGGGCGCCGCGCGCGGCTTCCAGGCGGCGCCGGCGTGCTCGCCGAGGCGGGGCGGCGCGCCCACTGCGGCGGGCGTGGCCGAGAGGCGCCAGGGCGGCCCCGGGAACTCGACCTCGCGCCCGTTCACGGCGACGGGCCGGTACCAGCCGCGCGCCCGCAGCTGCGCGCTGTCCACGAGGTCGGCGGGGGTGGAGACGAGGCCCACGAGCAGGCGGCGGCGCTGCCCCTCCTCGTAGGCCTCGAACGCCGTCATGGTGGCGAAGAAGGCGGCGGCGGCCTCGCCGATGTGCGCGAGCTGGGGGCCGATGCGCTCGGTCTCGGAGGGGTCGGCCATCACGCGCGCGAGGAAGCGCAGATTCATCTCCGCCACGATGGCGGCGTACGGCTCCTCGCGCAGGTCGTGGGCGAAGCCGCGCTCGTCCATCCAGTCCACGAGCGCGGGGAAATCGGCGCCGCCGGGCGCGGTGATGAAGGCCATGAGGTGGCCCGCCTTCGTCTCGTAGACGCCGACGCCGGGGATGGGCGCGCGCAGCAGGCCGAGGGGGCCGGTGCGCACGCGGTTCGTGCGCTGCAGGTCCCACATCATCATGGCCGTCTCCTGCGCGGGGGAGAGCGCCTCCTGCGCGGAAACGTCCACGTGCTGGCCGGCGCCCGTGCGCCCGGCGTGGCGCAGGGCCATGAGCGTGGCCTGCGCGGCCTGGATGCTCGCGCAGACGTTGGCCTGGCCGCCGTAGATGAGGTTGGGCGGATCCTCCGGCATGCCCGCCAGCGTCATCACGCCCGCCATCGCCTGCCCCACGATGTCGGCGTGGGCGAAACCCGCGTGCGGGCCGCTCTGGCCGAAGCCCGTGATCGAGGTGTAGACGAGGTCGGGGCGCTCGCCGCGCAGGTCGTCGAAGCCGAGGCCGAAGCGCGCCAGCGTCCCCGGCGGGCGGTCCTCGACGATCGCGTCGGCGTCGAGCGCGAGCGCGCGGGCGCGTTCCCGGTCGGCGTCGCGTTCGAGGTCGAGCGCGAGGGAGCGCTTCGAGCTGTTCTGGGCCCAGAAGGGGATGGCGGCGTCGGGGCCGGGCTCCCCGCCCGCGAAGGGGGGCGTGCGGCGCTGGCGTTCGCCGCCGGGCGGCTCCACCTTGACCGCGTCGGCCCCGAGGTCGGCGAGCAGCTTGCCGCAGTAGGAGCCGAGCTCGTCCGTCAGTTCGAGGACGCGCACGCCCGCGAGCGGTCCCTCAGGCATGGCCATTCTCCTTGCGCGCCGTGACCGCGGCGGGCAGGCGCTCCGTCAGGATGTCCACGGTCTCGGCCACGATGCCGTCGAGGATGGCGGCGGCGGGGCGCACCTCGGTGAGCATGCCCGCGATCTGGCCGGCGGCGTTCATGAGCAGGTCGTCGCGCCCCGCCGCGCGCAGGGAGTGGACCACGTCGCGGATGGCGATGCCCTGCACGCCCATGGGCTGGGCGCGGATGCCGCTCGCCTCCCAGGCGTCGATGAGGGGGTTGCGGATGTTGCGCATGGTCTTGCCGCTGTAGAGGCGCGTGACGGCGGTGTCCTCCTCGCTGGCGGCGAGGATGCGTTCGAGCTGCGCGCGCGGCTGGTTGGCTTCCGCGGCGACGAGGAAGGCGGTGCCGCACCAGACGGCGGTCGCGCCCGCCGCCAGCATGGCGGCCACGCCGCGCCCGTCGCCGATGCCCCCGGCGGCCACGACCGGCAGGGGCGCCACCGCGCGGATGACCTGCGTGACGAGGGGCAGCGTGCCGATGCGTCCCGTGTGGCCGCCCGCCTCCGTGCCCTGCGCCACGATGGCGTCCACGCCCGCATCGGCGAGGCGGCGCGCGTTCTTCACGTTGCCCACGAGCGAGAGCACGATCGTTCCGTTGGCGTGGAGGCGGTCGAGCCAGGGCGCGGGGCTGCCGAGGCCGGAGGCGAAGACGGGCACGCGCTCCTCGATCACCACCTCCATCTGCGCGTCCGACATGCCGCCGCCCGCGCCGCGGAGGGCGGGACGGGCGGCGGTGGAGACGGCCGGGGCCTCGACCCAGGGGACGTCCAGCCCGGCGAGCATGGCGCGCAGGCCGTCCCACACCTCGGCGGGCACGAGGTCGCGCGGGTCGGCGGGCGGCGGGCGGTTGGCGGCCTCGCCGAGGTAGTTGGCGGGCAGCAGCAGGTCCACGCCGAAGGGCTTGTCCGTGAGCTCGCGCGCGCGGGCGATCTCCCGGCGCAGGCGCTCCGGCCCGTAGCCGCTGCCGCCGATGACGCCGAGGCCGCCCGCGTTGGAGACGGCGGCGGCCAGCTCGGCGGTGGCCACGGGGCCGACGATGCCGCCCGCCACGGGGCCCATGCCCGCGAGCGCGACGGGATACTCGACGCCCGCGAGGTCGCAGAAGGCCGTGCGCAGGACGGGACGGGCCACGGCGGCGCTCCCGAAAGAGGTGCGCGCAGTATAGCCCGGCGGCGGGCGCACGCGGAGCGCGGCGGCGCGCCTATAATCGCCGCGTGGCAGCGGACGGCCCCGCGCGGCGCCTCGTCATCCTCGATTCGCACGGCATCCTCTACCGCGCCTTCTTCGCGCTGGGGTCCGCGCCCAACCCCATGATGACCAGCCGCGGCGAACTCACCTTCGCCACCTACGGCTACGCGGAGTCGCTGCTGCGCGTGTTCGACCAGCTGCGGCCCACGCACCTGTGCGCGGCGTGGGACGCGGGCGGCAAGACCTTCCGGCACGAGGCGCGCGCGGACTACAAGGCCACGCGCCGCGAGACGCCGGACGAGCTGCTGCCGCAGATGGCGCGCGTGCGCGAACTGCTCGACGCCTTCGCCATCCCCGTGCACGAGGCGCCCGGCTTCGAGGCCGACGACGTGGCGGGCACGATCGCCGCGCGCGCCGCCGCCGACGGCGTGGATACCTGGATCGTGACGCTGGACACCGATTTCGTGCAGCTCATCCGCCCCAACCTCAGCCTCTTCCTGTTCCGCCCCTACCAGCGCGACACGGTGGCCTACGACACGGCGGCGGCGAGCGAACGCTGGGGCTTCAGCCCGCCCCACATGACCGACTTCAAGGCGCTGTGCGGCGACGCCAGCGACAACATCGCGGGCATCAAGGGCATCGGCAAAAAGACCGCCGTCAGTCTCATCCGCCAGTTCGGGCCCATTGAGGAGCTGTTCGCGCGGCTGGACGAGGTGGCGTCGAAATCGGTGCGCGCGAAGCTGGAGGGCAGGCGCGAGGACGCGCTGGAGAACAAGCGCCTCGTCACCATCCGCACGGACGCGCCCTGCGACTTCGATTTCGACGCCTGCGAGGCGCGCGCCTACGACCGCGAGCGCGTGATCGCGCTCTTCCGCGAGCTGGAGTTCCGCAGCCTCATCGACCGCCTGCCCGAGGCGGCGGGCGCGGACGCGGACGCGGGAACCCCCGCCGCCGCCACGCCGCCCGCGGGCGAGTACGCCATCGTCACCGACGAGCGCGGCCTGCGGGAGCTGGCGGACGCCCTGCGCGCGGCGGGGGAGTTCGCCATCGACGCGCTCTCCACCGCAGGCGACGGCGCGCATCCCCTGCTGCTGGGGCTGGCCTTCGCGGACCGCCCCGGGCGCGCCTGGTACGTGCCCGTCGGGCACGCGCCGCGGCTCGACGGCGACCGCGAGCAGGTACCGCTGGACGCCGTGCGCGAGACGCTGGGCCCGCTGCTGGCCGACCCCGCGCTGCCGAAGACGGCGCACGGCGCGAAGTACCTGCTGCACCAGTTCGCGCGGGCGGGCATGACGCTGGACGGCGTGGTCGCCGAGGCGAGCCTCATGGCCTTCCTGCTGGGCGAGACCGCGCAGGAGCTGGCCAGCCTCGCCACGGAGCGGCTGGGCGTGGAGCTGCGCCCCGTGACGGCGCTCACGGGCACGGGGCGCAAGGCCGTCCCCCTCGCGCAGGTGTCCCCGGAGGCGGCGGGCGAGCTGGCCTGCCAGCGGGCCGACTTCCTGCTGCGGCTGCGCCCTGGGCTGGAGGAGCAGCTGCGCGAGCGCGGCCAGTGGGAGCTGTACGAGGAGATGGAGCTGCCCCTCGTGCCCGTGCTGGCCGGGATGGAGGCGGCGGGCGTGGCCATCGACGCCGACGTGCTGCGCGACATCTCGGCCTCGCTCGCGGGCGAGATCGACATCGCCGAGCGCGCCGTCTACGAGCACGCCGGGCGCGAGTTCAACATCGGCAGCCCGCAGCAGCTGAGTGACATCCTCTTCAAGGAGCTGGGGCTGCCGCCCACGCGCCGCATGAAGCAGGGCCACAGCACCGACCAGCGCGCCCTCGAGGGGCTGCGCGAGGCCCACCCCATCGTCGAGGCCATCTTCGCCTGGCGGCAGCTGACGAAGCTCAAGTCCACGTACCTCGACGCCCTGCCCGGGGCCGTCTCCCCCGACGACGGGCGCATCCACACCGACTTCCAGCAGAACGTGGCGGCCACGGGGCGGCTCAGCAGCGTCAACCCGAACCTGCAGAACATCCCCGTGCGCACGGAGCAGGGGCGCGACATCCGCCGCGCCTTCGTCGCCGAGGGCCACGACGACGCCCTCTACGTGGCCGCCGACTACTCGCAGATCGAGCTGCGCGTGCTCGCCCACCTGGCGGAGGACCGCGGGCTGATCGACGCCTTCCTCGCCGACGCCGACATCCACCAGTCCACCGCCGCCAGCGTCTACGGCGTGGCGCCCGACGCGGTCACGCGGCAGATGCGGGACACGGCCAAGATGGTGAACTTCGGCATCGCCTACGGCATGGGGGCCTTCGGGCTGAGCGAGCGCACGGGCCTCACGCGCGAGGAGGCGGGCGCCTTCATCGACGCCTACTACGCCAACTTCCCGGGCATCAAGGCGTGGCAGGATGACGTGCTTGGCTCGACGCGCGAACGCGGCTACGCGGAGACGCTGTTCGGGCGGCGGCGCTACCTGCCCGCCATCCACAGCCAGAACTTCCAGGCGCGCGCCGCCGCCGAGCGCGAGGCGGTCAACATGCCCGTGCAGGGCACGGCGGCGGACATCATCAAGGTGGCCATGATCCGCATCGCCGCCGCCGTGCGCGAGCGCGCGTTGCGCAGCCGCATGATCCTGCAGGTGCACGACGAGCTCATCTTCGAGGGTCCGGCGGACGAGGCGGACGAGGTGGCGTTGCTGCTGGCGGACGTCATGCCCGCGAGTCTGGAGCTGGCGGTGCCGCTGAAGGTGGACCTGAAGCGCGGGCGCACCTGGGCGGAGCTGTAGGAGGGCGGGGGGGGGGGCACCGTCTCCTTTACTGGATGCTGCTGTCCTGGCCATAATTCGCCAGCATCCTGTGCGCGAATTGCTGCGCCTCAAAAAGGTCCACGAGGTCAAGGCGACTGGACACATTCAGCACGTCGTCCTGTTCGTTCTCCAAGCGCAGCTCCTCCAGTGTGAGGCGATTGCCCTTCCTGCGATTGCAGGTGGCGTGCAGCAGGGCGAGGTTATAAAGCTCGTCGTCGCCCCTCGCTCCCTCCTTCGCGTTGCGCGCACGGATGTGGTCCACCTCCAGCAGCCCCGTATCCACGCTCCCGTTTGGGCGCGTGGCGTCCAAGCCGCAGCCCCAGCAGACGGGGCCGAACTCCGCGAGCAGCATCTCCTTCGCGCGGTCCTTCGGGATGCGCCCCGTCCACGAGGTGGAGATGGGCGCACGGGTGGAGGTCTTGAGGGTGGGCACGCCGTCGTCGGGGTCTTCCGTCTGGCGCGGAAATCTGGCCAGGTCGGGCGGGCCAATGGTGAGGCCGTTCTTGTATTCGAGTTTGCCTTGGGTGGGGCCGATGGCTTCGTGAACGACGTCGACGTTCATGTTGGAGAGAACGATGCCTGCCTCTTTGTAGAAGCGGCGCATCATCATGGTGCTGGCGCGGTAGGCCCAGTCGCACGCGATCCAGTTGCGGCCTTCGAGTTCGGCTGCGACTACGGTGGTGGCACAGCCCGCGAATAGGTCGAGCACGACGTCGCCGGGGTTGGAGGAGGCACGGATGATGCGACGATAGAGGGCGAGGGGCTTCTGCAGGGCGTAACCAGTACGCTCAGGAGAATTGGTCGCTGCCCCGAATGAAGGAATATCTGTCCACCAAGACGGCACAGGACGACCTTTCTGTTCGTCTAGATACGAGCGCCCACCAGGTGATTCTTTATATTGCCTGCCATCTTCGTCCGTCTTGTTATACGTGTTCAGAGTCTCGGGAAGCATGTCTGTATGCTGGTGGAAGAAGTGCGGGGAATCGGTTTTGGAGTAGTAAAGGATACAGTCATGCTTCCTGTGAAACCCGTACTTGGGAGCACGACCGGATGGGGCATATCCCCACACGATCTCGTTCCGCAGATTATCATACCCGAAGATAGCGTCCATGAGCATCCGCAGGTAGGAGTTGGCGTGCCAGTCGCAGTGGACGTAGATGCTGCCCGTGTCCTTCAGCACGCGGTGGCACTCGATCAGCCGCACGGACATGAGGGCGATGTAAGCCGCCTCGTTCTCCGTCGCGCAGGCGCTCACCGCCTCGATGACCTCGCGCATGGCGTCCAGCGTGCGGTCGCGAGCGCTGGGCGCTTCTCCCGTGTCGAGGTTTTCCCCCGCTTCGCGTCGCTCTTCCCACACCCTCACGCGCTCACCCGCGTCCTTCAGCGCCTTCATCCAGGCTTCGTCGATGTCGCGCCAGAACCAGTCGTCCTTGACGCTCGTGAGCTGCTTGTCCTCCTTCGCGTAGCGGTCGAGTGCGGCGCGGCCGTGGCGTGCGGCGAGCGCGCGTTCCTCGCCGCGTTCGGCCTCGGTGATGCGGTGCTTGGGCTTGCCCGTGAACGTCTCGTTGGCGGCGAAGGGCGGGTCGATGGCGATGAGGTCGATGCAGTCGTTATCGAGCGCGCGCAGGAACTCGAGGTTGTCCATCACGGCGAGCGTACGGTTCGGGAAGTTGGGTTCGCGCGAACGGGAATCGGACACCGGAGCGCTCCTTCGCCCGTACCCTACAGGCGTGCGGCCCGTGCCGCCACCGCCATTGCTCGCCCTGCCGACGCGCAACCCGGAGGCCGCGTGCAGGGGACTGCCCCCTTGCTTGACACCATCGCGCGCAGTCCCGATACTGGTCGCAGACACTGAGGAGGTCAGATGAGATGAAAAGGTCTTACGATCTGCGCAATTTCACTGAGGATCAGTTCGTTCAGCGCGCTTGGAGTGATAGTTTCCATGAAGTCACTAGCAAAGCCATGGATCCTCTGAACCTCAAAATCGACGCGCAGGTCCGCTCTATTAACCGGCGTCACAAAGGATCCATCCTCAAAATGACCGTCACTCGCAAGACGACTCAGCCCCCGAAAAATCTGAAGATTCCCCAGTCGCATGAAAAGTATCTTCGGAGGCTGTATCGGGAAAATTCCTCCAACGACAATCCGGTCATCATTATCGACACCCAAGCGCGCGGCGCGCGACGCTAGCCGCCGCCCAGCGCGGGCACGATGGCCACCTCGTCGCCCGCGGCGATGGGCTCGCTCAGGCCGTAGCGGTGGGCGTGGCCGTTGAGGGCGACGGACAGCTCGGGGCGCACGCGCCCGTCCGCCACGGTGCGCTCCCAGAAGCCCGGGCAGCGGGCGTCCACGGCGCGTAGCAGCTCGCCGAGCGTGGCGCCCGCGGCCTCGACGGTCGCGGCGCCGTCGCAGAGCGGGCGCAGCGGCGACGGCACGATGACCGTCGCCACGGCGCTAGCGCAGGTGGTGGAGCTCCTCCACCACGCGGCGCGGGGAGATGGGCAGCTCCGTGAAGCGGTGGCCGGTGGCGTCGTGGATGGCGTTGGCGATGGCCGCCAGCGGCGGCACGATCGGCACCTCCCCCACGCCGCGCACGCCGTAGGGATGCCCCGGATTGGGCACCTCCACGATGATCGCGTCGATCATCGGCAGGTCGAGCGAGGTGGGCATGCGGTAGTCGAGGAAGGAGGCGTTCTCCATGCGCCCGTCCTCGTTGTAGTAGTACTCCTCGTTCAGCGCCCAGCCGATGCCCTGCACGACGCCGCCCTGCATCTGCCCCTCCACGTAGGAGGGATGCACGGCGGTGCCCGCGTCCTGGGCGACGGTGTAGCGCAGGACGTCGACCTTGCCCGTGTCGGGGTCGACCTCGACGTCGACGACGTGCACGCCGTAGGCCGCGCCCGGGCTGCGGGCCACGACGGAGCCGCTGCCCTGGAGCGGGCCGCCGGTCTCCATCTGCTTGCCCGCCAGCTCGGCGAAGGTCATGCGCTTGCCGGCGTCGGAGGCGTGGCGCAGCTCGCCGTCCACGAAGGAGACGTCGGCGGCATCGCACTCCCAGAGGCCGGCGGCGCGCTCCGTCATCTGGCGCTGGATGTCGAGGCCCGCCTCGTAGACGGCCTGGCCGCTGGCGTAGGCCGTGCGCGAGCCGCCGGTCACGTCGTTGTGGCCCACGGAGTCGGTATCGACGACGGTGGGGCGCACGGCGTCGTAGGGGATGCCGAGCGTCTCGGCGAGCTGCATGGCGAGGGCCGCGCGCGTGCCGCCGATGTCGGTGGAGCCCTCGATCAGGTTGACCGTGCCGTCGGGATTGACGGAGGCGACGACGGAGGACTGCATGCCCGCGTTGAACCAGAAGCCGCTGGCCACGCCGCGCCCGCGGTTGGGCCCCTCGATGGGCGAGCGGTAGTGGTCGGAGCCGCGGGCGGCCTCGATGGTCTCCTCGTGGCCGATGCGGGGGTGGGCCACGCCCGTGATCATGCGCGTGCCCTCGCGGGCGCTGTTCCTCATGCGGAAGGCGAGCGGGTCGGCCCCGCTCTCGCGCGCCAGCTCGTCGATGAGCTGCTCCACGCAGAAGGCGGCGTTGGGCGCGCCGGGGGCGCGGTAGGCGGCCACCTTGGGCTTGTTCACCACCACGTCGTAGGCGTCCACGCGGAAGTTGGCCACGTCGTAGGGGGAGAGCATGCACATGGCCCCGGCCATGACGGGCGAGCCGGGGAAGGCCCCCGCCTCGAAGGCGAGGCTCACCTCGGCCGCCGTGATGACGCCGTCCTTCACGGCCATCCTGCCCTTCATGTGCCCGCCGCTGGTGGGGCCCGTCGCCTGGAAGACGTCGGTGCGATCCATGGTGAGCTGCACGGGGCGCCCGCACTGGCGCGAGAGCAGCGCCGCCAGCGGCTCCAGGTAGATGCCGATCTTGCCGCCGAAGCCGCCCCCGATCTCCATGGGGATGACGCGGATGCGGGAGACGGGCAGGCGCAGCAGCTCGGCCAGCATGGCGCGCACGGCGAAGGCCCCCTGCGTGCTCGTCCACACCGTGAGCGTGCCGTCGGGGTTCCAGTTGGCGGTGCCGTTGTGCGGCTCGATGTAGCCCTGGTGCACCATCTTCGTGTCGAACTCGCGCTCCACCACGGCGTCGGCGTCGGCGAAGGCCGCCTCCACGTCGCCGCCCTTGAAGCGCGAGTGCGCGGCGACGTTGCTGGGCGCGTCCGACAGCTCGCCGTCGGGCTGCCTCGTGCGGCGCTTCTCGTCCAGCAGGGGCGCGTCCTCGCGCATGGCGTCGCGCACGGAGAGGACCGGCGGCAGCGGCTCGTAGTCCACGGCGATGGCCTCGACGGCGGCCAGCGCCTCGTGCGCGCTGGCGGCGGCCACGGCGGCCACGGCGTGGCCGCGGTAGAGCGCCTTGTCCCCGGCGAGCACGTTCAGGCTCATGTCCGAGGCGCTGGCCACGCCCTCGCCCGTGTCGATGGCCGCGTCCGTGGCCGCCGGCAGGTCGGCGTGCGTGACCACGGCGAGCACGTTGGGCAGGGCCTCGGCGGCGCTGGTGTCGATGGAGCGGATGCGGGCGTGGGCGTGGGGGCTGCGCAGCACGGCCCCGTGCACCAGGTCGGGCAGGTGCACGTCCGCCCCGTAGAGCGCCTTGCCCGTCACCTTCTCCACGCCGTCGGGGCGGATGGGGCGCGTGCCGATCACCTTGTAGGCGGGCTTCTCGATGGTCGTCATGCGGTCGCCTCCTGCATGTCGGACGCCTTCAGAACGGCGCGGACGATCTTGTCGTAGCCGGTGCAGCGGCAGAGGTTGCCGGCCAGCCAGTGGCGCACGCGGCCCTCGTCGGGATGGGGTTCGGCGTCGAGCAGCGCCTTCGCGGCCACGATGAAGCCGGGCGTGCAGACGCCGCACTGGAGGGCGGCCTCCTCGAGGAAGGCCTGCTGCAGCGGGTGCAGGCGGTCGCCCTCGGCGACGCCCTCGATGGTGATCACGCTCGCGCCCTCGGCCTCCATGCCGAGCACGCAGCAGGCGTTCACCACGCGCCCGTCGAGCAGGACGCTGCAGGCGCCGCAGTTGCCGTTGTTGCAGCCTTCCTTGGTGCCGGTGAGGCCGAGCTCGTCGCGCAGCACTTCCAGCAGGCTCTGGCGCGGCTCGCAGAGGAAATCGATCTCCTCGCCGTTGAGGGTGGTCTGAACGTGGGACCGACGCATGGGCATCTAGGCCTCCCGGGCTCGTTCGAGCGCCCGCCGCAGGGCGCGGTGCGTGAGGACGCGCGTGAGGTGCACGCGCTGGGGCGCGGAGCCGCGCATGTCCGTGATGGGGCGCGCGGCGGCGGCGGCGGCGTCCGCCGCGCGGGCGAAGGCCTCATCGCCGGGCGCCTGCCCGACCAGCGCCGCGCCCGCCTCCTCCACGAAGAGGGGCGTGGGCGCGACCGCTCCCACGGACACGCGCGCCCCCGCGATGCGCTCGCCCGCGGCGTCCAGCTCGATGCGCGCGCCCACGTTGACGACGGCGATGTCCATCTCGTTGCGCGGGATGAAGCGGTGGAAGAAGGCCCCCGACCGCGCGGGCTGGGGCGGCACGTTCACCGTCACGATGAGTTCGCCGGGCGCGAGCACGTTCTGGCCCGGGCCGGTGAAGAAGCGCTCCAGCGGCAGCTCGCGCGTCCCCTCCCGCGAACCCAGCGTGAGCGTCGCGCCCAGCGCGATGAGCGCGGGCACGGTGTCGGCGGCGGGGCCGGAGTTGCCGATGTTCCCGCCGAAGCAGGCGCGGCTCTGAATCTGGATGCCCCCCACCAGCGCGGCGCAGTCGATGAGACACGGCAGGCGGCGCGCGATCTCCGCGTCCTCGTAGACCTCGGCGAAGGGCACGGCGGCGCCGATGGCCAGCCCGCCCCCGTCCGTCCACTCGCAGCGCATGAGCTCGGGGATGCGCTTCACGTCGATGAGCTGGTCGACCTGCTTCCGGCCTTCCCGCAACTGCACGATGATGTCCGTGCCACCCGCGAGGAAGGCCGAGGTCCTGCCGTTCCCGAGGGCGGCGTACGCCTCGTCGAGCGAGGACGGCGCCAGGTAGTCGATCTCCTTCATGAGCAATCCTTCGCCAGGCTGGACGGCGCGCGCCGCCCGCGGCGAAGGCGGATCATACACGGGCGCGGCGGGCCGTGCGCGTCAGCCCGATCGCAGCCAGGCGCACAGCCCCGCGGGGCGGTTCGTGACGATGCCGTCCACGCCCGCGTCCGCCAGCCGCCGCCAGTGCGCGGGCTCGTCCGCGGTCCACGCCCGCAGCAGCAGGCCGTGACGGCGCGCCGTCGCCACGGCCTGCGCGTCCGCCGCCGTGTGCTCAAGCGAGAGCGCGCCGATGCCGTGGGCGGCGGCGCGCCCGCAGAGCGCGTCCACTTCCGCCGCCGTCGCGGGCGGGACGATGTACGCCGCCCCGACGTCGGGCGCGAGCCGCCGCGCGCGCTCCACCAGCGCGTGGTCGAACGAGTGCAGCTCGGCCCAGCGCTCCGCGCCGCGACGGCGGATGGCGTCGAGGACCGCGTCGAGCAGGGTTTCGCCCTCGGCGCGGCGAGCAGGCGCGACCTTCAGCTCGCAGAACATGGGGATGCGGCCCGCGACCAGCGCCAGCGCCTCGTCGAGCGCGGGCACGGGCTCCCCACCGCCCGCGTCGGCGCGCGCCAGCCGCGCGAGGGACGCCTCGCGCACGGGGCCGGACAGGTCCGTCGTGCGGTCCAGCGTCTCGTCGTGGAGCAGCACGGGCGCGCCGTCGGCGCAGAGGCGCAGGTCGATCTCGATGGCGCCGGCGCCGGCCAGCGAGGCGCGCACGCCCGCGAGCGTGTTGGCGGGCGCCTCGCCCGCGGCGGCGGCGTGCGCGACGACGAGCGGCGCGGCCATGCGCGGAGCCCCGACGCCCGCCGCCCGCCTACAGCTGGATGATGGAGCGGCCCGAAATCCGGCCCGCGGTGAGCGCGTCCGTGGCCTCGTTGATGGCGTCCAGCTCGTAGCGCGCCGTCACCATCGCGTCCAGGTCGAGGTCGCCCTCCTCGTACCAGCGCAGGAACATGGGGAAGTCGCGGTCGGGGCTGCAGGAGCCGCCGATGCTGCCGATGTACTTCTTCTCCGTGATGAGCAGGTCGCGCGCATCCAGCTCCACGTTGGCGGCGGGCACGCCCACGAGCACGGCGGTGCCGCCCGTGCTCACGCCCAGCACGCCCGGGCGCGCGGCGGGCAGGATCTGCTCCATCGTCTGCTTCAGGCCGATGCAGTCGAAGGCGTAGTCCACGCCCGCCACGGGCGTGCCCAGGAAGGTGAACTCGCCCTCGCGCGTGGTGAGCGCGCGCACCTGCTCGACGGCGTCGCCCTCGGAGGCGTTGACGCCGATGGTGGCCCCGAACCGTTTGGCGAAATCCAGCTTCTCCTCGCTCAGGTCCACGGCGATGATGGGGTCCGCGCCGACGACGGCGGCGGCCACGATGGCGGAGAGGCCCACGCCGCCCACGCCGAAGACGGCCACGCTCTCGCCCTCACGCACGCCCGCCGTGTGGTAGGCGGCGCCCGCGCCGGTCATGACGGCGCAGCCGATGATGGCGGTCACGTCGGTGGCCACGTCGTCGGGCATGGGCACGATGAACTGCTCGTCGGCGATGACGTTGTCGGCCCAGGTGAAGACGCCCTGCGAGATGGCGGTGGAGCCGTCGGACAGTTCGAGCGTGACGGGGTTGGGGCGGCGGCCGAGGTCGGGGCGGCGCGGCACCCACGTGACCATCACGCGGTCGCCCTCCTTCACGTGGCTCACCTCCGAGCCGGCGGCCACGACGACGCCCGTCGATTCGTGGCCGAGCAGCTGGGGCATCTCGCGGGGGCCGTGCATCTGGTGCAGCTGCGAGTGGCAGATGCCGCTGGCGAACTGCTTGACGACGACCTGGTGGGGGCCGGGATCGGGCAGCGCGATCTCGTCGATGCGGAGGGGGCCCTGCCCGGAGGGACAGACGACGACGCGGGAGGGGGTGGGCATGGGAGTCTCCTTTCCGGTTGGCGGGCGCATCCTACCGCCCCGCCGCGCGAATTGCGCCCCCGCGCCGGGGCGCGTCTTGCCGTATCATCGCGCAGGCCTACGGGCAGAGGAGCGGAGCAGATGGCGGAGATCAGCGGCGCGACGGTGATCGCGCGGAGCCTGAAGCAGCAGGGCGTGGACTACATGTTCGGCGTGGTGGGGTTCCCCGTGCAGGGCATCGCGGCGGCGGCCCAGCGCGAGGGCATCCGCTATTTCGGCTTCCACAACGAGCAGGCGGCCAGCTACGCGGCGGGGGCCGTGGGCTACCTCACGGGTCGCCCGGGCGCGTGCCTCACGGTCTGCGGGCCGGGCATGATCCACGGGCTGGCGGGCATGGCCAACGCCTGGGCCAACACCTGGCCGATGATCCTCATCGGCGGCGCGCCCGATTCCTACCAGGACGGGCAGGGCTCCTTCCAGGAGGCCCCGCAGGTGGAGGCCGCGCGCCCCTTCGCCAAGATGTCGCGCCGCGCCGAGAGCATCGCGCGCGTGCCCTACTACGTGGAGCAGGCGGTGCGCACGAGCATGTACGGGCGCCCGGGCGCGGTCTACCTCGATTTCGCCAACGACGTGATATCGGGGCGCGTGGAGGAGACGGAGGTGGCCTTCCGCGAGCGCTGCCCCGACCCGCCGCGCGCGTACGCCGATCCGGCGGCCGTGGACGGGGCCATCGAGGCCCTCAAGTCGGCGGAGCGCCCGCTCGTGATCGTGGGCAAGGGCGCCGCCTACGCGCGCGCCGAGGACGAGGTCCGCGCCTTCATCGACGCCACGCAGCTGCCCTTCATCGCCTCGCCCATGGGCAAGGGCGTGGTGCCCGACGACCATCCCCTCTCCGTGGCCCCGGCGCGCTCCCACGCGCTGCAGAACGCCGACCTCGTGTTCCTCATGGGCGCGCGCCTCAACTGGATCATGCACTTCGGCCTGCCGCCGCGCTTCGACGAGAACGTGCGCGTGGTGCAGATGGACATCAGCGCCGAGGAGATCGGCACGAACGTGCCCGCGGAGGTGGCGCTGGCGGGCGACGCGAAGGCGGTCACGGGGCAGCTCAACGCCGCCCTCGAACGGAACCCCTGGTCCTATCCGCAGGAGACGACCTGGTGGACGGGCCTCTCGGCGAAGGCGGAGGAGAACCGCCGCGCCGTGGCGGCCATGGAGATGGACGACGCGGAGCCGATGGGCTACTACCGCGTGCTGCGGGCCGTGCGCGAGGCCATTCCGGCGGACGCCATCATCGCCAGCGAGGGCGCGAGCACCATGGACATCGGGCGCACGGTGCTGCCCAACGTGACGCCGCGCGCGCGGCTGGACGCGGGCACCTTCGGCACCATGGGCGTGGGCGTGGCCCAGGCCATCGCCGCCGCCGCCGTCCACCCCGACCGCGCGGTCGTGGCCGTGGAGGGCGACGCGGGCTTCGGCTTCAGCGCCATGGAGGTGGAGGTGGCCTGCCGCTACAACCTGCCCATCACCTTCATCGTGGTGAACAACAACGGCATCGGCGGCGGGCCCGATGAACTCGACCCGGAGAACGTCCCCCCCGGCGCCTACGTGCCCAACGCGCGCTACGAGAAGATCATCGAGGCCTTCGGGGGCAAGGGCTACTTCGTCACGAAGGTGGCCGAGCTGGACGCGACGCTGCGCAAGGCGGTGGACGACCCGACGCCCTCCATCGTGAACATCATGATCGACCCGAAGGCGCAGCGGAAGCCGCAGCAGTTCGCCTGGCTCACGCGCTAGATCGGGAGGGAAGCGCCATGCCGTCCGTTCGCCCCGGGCTCACGGTCGTCGCGGCCACCCTCACGCTGGCCGTGCTGGCCGTCGCGTCCGCGCCGACGGTCTCGGCGCAGTCGAACGTCGCGATCCTGCGGCAGGTGCGCGGCGTCCTCACCGACGAGAACGGCAACCGCATCGGCCGGCAATGGATCACGGCGGTCGCGTCCGGCGTCCAGCCGGAGGGGAGCGAGCCCCTCATCCAGAAACGCGTCCAGCGGCTGGTCGACGGCGCGGGGGAATTCACCATCCCGCTGCCGGACGGGTACTACCGCCTGAGCGTGTGGACGGACTGGGGCGGCGCCTGCGCCATGAAGGGCTACGAACCGCGGGCGGAGCGCCCGAACGCGATCACCGTCGCCGGGCGCGCCGTCGGCGGCGTCACGCTCGTGCTGGGCGGCGCGCGCCTGGACGAGCCGCGCTGGCTCCCGTGCGAAATCGCGGAAGGCCCGGCCGTGACCGAACTGCGCCCCGGGATCAACTTCGCGGGCTGGACCGAAGCCGGGGCGGAGGTCGCGACGCTCTTCGAGGCGATCCCCGAGCTGGACGCGGCCAGCGCCTGGGATGCGGACGAAGGGCGCTACCGCCGGGCCGCGCGCGACGGCTCCGGCGACCTGCGCACGCTCACGCCGGGCATGGGGTTGCGGCTCGAGATCGGCGGCGCGGAACCCGTCACCTGGACGCGCCCGGCGCCCGCGTCGGGCGGACTCGTCCCGCTGCGCGAGGGCCGCAACCTCGTCGCCTGGGCGGGGCGCGACGGCATCGCCGCCAGCGAGGCCTTCGCGGGGCTCGGCGACGCCCTCGTCGAGGGCTGGACCGGGAACGAGGATGCGGAGGAGCGGGAGTCGTACGCCCCGAACGCCCCCGCCAACGCCCTGCGCACGCTCGCCAGGGGCGGCGCGTACTGGGTCGAGGTCTCGGCCCCGCGGGAGTGGTGGCAGTTCGCGCCGCGGGCCGTCTTCATCAGCACGTTCCCGCCCGCCAGGCGGGCCGAACTGCGGCGGGCGATCGACCGCGTGGTCGCGTTCTTCATCGAGCGCTTCGCCATCGCGGTTCCCGGCCTGTCCGTCCAATTCGACGACGCCCGCACGGGCAGATCCTGCGGCACGTACGGCTCGGGCGTGATCTACCTGCAGGAGCGCTGCTTCGGCGCGCTCGCCCATGAGTACACCCACGCCATTCAGCACCACCTGCGGATGCGCGACCGGGGCGGGCGGATGCGGGGCGCCGCCGCGCCGGGCGTGCCCACGTGGATCACCGAGGGCATGGCCGATTACTGGTCGTGGATTTACCGCGACGCGATCGGGGAGCGTCCGCTCGACAGGTACTTCTCCGGAGTGGTCGTCCCGGCGGCGCGCCGCACGGCAGCGACGCTTCCGGGCATCGAAACGCCCGATACGTTCGCATCCGGGGACAGGTCCGCGCACTACTCCCTTTCGCATCTCGCCATCCACTCCCTCGTCTCCCTCACGAGCGAGGAGACCCTGTTCGCCTACTACCGAACGCTCTCCGACGGGACGGACTGGCGGGACACGTTCCGGGAAGTGTTCGGGCTGGACGTCGACCGGTTCTACGAGACGTTCGCGGAGCGCCGCGCGCGCGAATTCCCGCCGTACGCGCGGGTCGCGGGCTCCGTGCGGGGGCCCGGCGGCGAGCCGCTGGAGGGCGTTCGCGTTCGTGGGGACCGTTCGGGGGCCGACGGCGAGAACTGGCGGGCCGTAACCGACCCGGACGGCGCATTCGGGCGTCCGGTCCGGCCCGGCTCCTACCGCGTCTCCTTCACGAACGCTCCCGACGACGACTGCCATTTCGGCTGGTACGACGGGGATGCCGATCTCACCGCACGGGGAGGGGAAGCGACGCCGGTCGTCGTGGACGACGTCGACGTCGCGGGCATCGACGTCCGCCTTCCCGCCGCTCCGGCCGAGCTCGCGTCCACGCTCTGCGCGCGGGTCGAGGGCGTCGTGCTGGGGCCGAACGGGGCGCCGCTGTCGGGCATCGAGGCCACCCTCTTTCGGGCGGACGGCCTCCTCGAGGGAGGCTGGACGGACGACGACGGCGCCTTTTCCGTCGTGGTCCCGGACGGCTCCTATGAACTCAGACTGTACGACGATTCCTGCCCGCTTGGCCTGTACGACGGCGACGGCGAGCGCTGGGACGGACAAGGCCCGTCGCCGGCGATCACGGTCGCGGACGTCGCCGACGTGACTGGCATCGTCATCCGCCTCGCGGGTACGCCCGAGGCGTTGACGCGGGGCCGCTGCTGAGGTCGGACGCGCGTACGATGACCGCGAGGGGATGGAGCGGCACGCCGTCCGTTCGCCTTGTTCTCATCGCTGGCGTGGCAGTGCTCGCGCTGGCCGTCATGCTGGTCGAGTCCGCGCTGACGGCCAGCGCGCAGGGCGCCAGGATCACGACCACGCTCCAGCCTGGCATCAATCGCGTGGGCTGGGCTGAGGCCGAGGCGGACGTGGCGACGCTCTTCGAAGCGATCCCCCGGCTCGACAGAGCCTACGCCTGGGACGCCGCCATGCGGCGCGTCCGCTGGGCCGCGCGCGACGGCTCCGGCGATCTGACGACGCTCACGCCGGGCATGGGGCTCTGGCTCGCGCTCGGCGGCACGGAGCCATTCGCGTGGGCGCGCTTCCTGCTGCCACCCGCCGGGATTGGCCTCATCCCGCTGCGCGAGGGCTGGAACTTCATCGCCTGGGCGGGGCGCGACAGCACCACCCCCGGCGATGCGTTTCGCGGGCTAGACGATGTCCTGCTGGAGGCCTGGGACTGGAACGCGACGGCGCAGCGGCGAGAGACGTACACCCCGAACGCCCGCGCCAACACGCTGCGCACGCTGGACAAGGGGGGCGCGTACTGGGTCCGGGTTTCCGGGGCGAAGCGCTGGTGGCAGTTCCCGCCGCGGGTCGAGTTCCCGGACACGTTCACCCCTGCCAGGCGGACCGAGCTCCGTGCGCTGGTCGATGAAGTGGTGGATTTCTTCGCCCGGCACATCGGCATCAGAGTCCCGGGCCTCACGTTCCAGTTCGGTACAGCCACGCCGGACGGGCACTGTGGCGGCTATGGCAACAAAGTGATCTACCTTCAGCAGAGTTGTTTCTCCGCCCGAGCGCATGAATACAGCCATGCGATTCAGGAATACTACGCGACGATCGAGAAAGACGGGCGCTGGAGCTCTGTGTGGGTGCGGTACGAAGACAGCCAGATTTCTCCCCGTTGGATGACGGAGGGCGTGGCGAACTACTGGTCGCACAGGTATCACGACGAGACGTCTGAACAGACATATGACGGCCGCATCAGGGCGGACATCGTCGCGGTGCGACGCATCGCCACCCGCCTTCCGGGTCTTGAACGCGACCTGAGCATCGGCGGGGACGAGCCAGCGAACTATTCCCTCGGAACGCTTGCGATTGACTGGCTCGTCAACCGCGCGGGAGAAGCCGCGATCACCGACTTCTACCGCCAGCGACCATCGCATCCCGATTGGCAGTCGACCTTCCTCGCGGTCTTCGGCATGACGGCCGACGACTTCTACCGGATGTTCGAGGAGCATCGCGCGCGTGAATTCCCGCCGTACGCGCTGGTCATGGGCTCCGTGCGGGGGCCCGGTGGCGAGCCGCTGGAGAACGTTCGCGTCCGGGGAGGCCGTTGGGGGCCCGACGGTGAGGACTGGCAGGCCGTGACCGGTCCGGACGGCGCGTTCGGGCGCCCGGTCCGGCCCGGCTCCTACCGCATCTCGTTCACGAACGTCCCCGACGACGACTGCCACTTCGGCTGGTACGACGGGGACGCCGATCTCACCTCACAGGGAGGGGATGCGACGCCAGTCATCGTGAGCGACGCCGACGTCACGGGCATCGACATCCAGCTTTCCGCCGCTCCAGCGGAGCTCACGTCCGCGCTCTGCGCGCGGGTCGAGGGCGTCGTGCTGGGGCCGGACGGGGCGCCGCTGCCGGGCATCGAGACCACCCTTGCCCGGCAGGACAGCCTCTACGAGGGAACCTGGACGGACCAACACGGCGCCTTTTCCATCGTGGCGCCGAACGGCTCCTATGAACTCAGACTGTACGACGATTCCTGCTGGCTTGGCGTGTATGGCGGCGACGGCGCGCGCTGGAACGAGCGAGGGCGGCCACCGACGATCACGGTCGCGGACGTCGCCGACGTGACCGGCATCGTCATCCGGCTCACGGACACGCCCGAGGCGTTGACGCGGGGCCGCTGCTGAGGCTGGCCGGGCGTACGATGGCCGCGAGGGGGAGCGCCATGAACGACGTCGGGGAGGGGCTGCCGGACTTCGCGGCGCTGACGCCGGAGGCCGTGGCCGACGCCTGCGGGCGCGCCATCGCCGCGTGCGACGACGCCGTCGGCGCCATCGTGGCCGCACCCGACGGCCAGCGCACCTTCGCCAACACGCTGGGCGCGCTCGAGGACGCCGCCGACGGCGTGGCCCAGGCCGCCGGGCAGTACGCCTTCATGGCCTACGTCGCCGACGACGCGGCCCTGCGCGACGCCGCCCGCGAGCAGGAGGAGCGCATCGACAAGTACTTCGTCGATCTCGCCTTCCGCGAGGATCTGTACGCCGCCATCAGGGCGTACGCGGCGCGGGGCGAGGCGCTGGGGCCGGAGGATGCGCGCCTGCTCGACCACCAGCTGCGCGACTACCGCCGCAACGGCTTCGACCTGCCCGCCGCCGACCGCGCGCGGGTGCGGGCGCTCAGCGACGAGCTCGTCTCGCTGGGCGTCGAGTTCCAGAAGAACATCAACGAGTGGGACGACGGCATCGTGGCGCCGCGCGAGGCGCTGGACGGCCTGCCCGACGCCTTCATCGACTCGCTGCGCACGGAGGAGGCGGAGGGCGGGACGCGCTACCGCGTCTCCCTCGACTACCCCGAATACTTTCCCTTCATGGCGCAGGCGCGCTCGGCGGAGCTGCGGCGCGAGCTGTTCGCGAAGGAGCAGGTGAAGGGCGGCGCGGCCAACGTGGACGTGCTCGAACGGGCGCTGGCCGCGCGCCGCGAGATGGCGGGCCTGCTCGGCTACGACTCCTGGGCCTCCTACGCGCTCGAGGTGTGCATGGCGGGCGGATGCGGGCGCGTGGACGGCTTCCTCGCCGACCTGCGCGGCAGGCTGGCGGACAAGGCGCGGGCTGATCTGGCCCTCATGGCCGAGGTGAACGGCGGCCCCGTCCACGTCTGGGACTGGCGCTACTGCCACGACCAGCTGCTGCGCGCGCGCCACGCCGTGGACGAGTTCGAGGTGGCCCGCCACTTCCCCCTGGACGCCTGCCTCGACGGGCTCTTCGCCGTCTGCCGGCGGCTGCTGGGCGTGCGCTTCGAGCCGCGCCCCGACGCACCCGTATGGCACGAGGACGTGCGCGCCTTCGACGTGTGCGAGGCGGACGGCGGCGAGCCCTTCGCGCGCTTCTACATGGACCTCTTCCCGCGGCCCGACACCTTCGGCCACGCCGCCGCCTTCACCCTGCGCGGCGGGCGGCGCCTGCCCGACGGCTCCTACCAGAAGCCCGTGAGCGCCATCGTGGCCAACTTCACGAAGCCGTCCGCGGACGCGCCCTCCCTGCTGCGCCACTCCGAGGTGGAGACGCTCTTCCACGAGTTCGGCCACGTCCTGCACCAGACGCTCACGCGGGCGGCCCGCGCGCGCTTCAGCGGCACGAGCACGGAGCGCGACTTCGTGGAGGCGCCCTCGCAGATGCTGGAACACTGGGTGTGGGACCGCGAGGTGCTGGCGGGCTTCACGCGCCACCACCGCACGGGCGATCCCCTGCCCGACGCGCTGCTCGATTCCATGCTGGCGGCGAAGACGCTCAGTTCCGGCGTGACCACGCTGCGCCAGCTCTATTTCTCCCGGCTCGACCAGGCCTTCCACGCCCCCGACTTCGCGGGCGACAGCACCGCCGTCGCGCGCGAGCTGCACGAAATCACGTCCTTCCCCCACACGCCCGGCACGCACTTCCAGTCCGGCTGGGGCCACCTCTTCGGCTACGACGCGCGCTACTACGGCTACCTCTGGTCCCGCGTCTTCGGCGACGACATGTTCACGCGCTTCGAGCGGGATGGGCTGTTCAACGCGGAGCTGGGCGCGGAGTACCGGCGCACGGTGCTGGAGCGCGGCGGGGCCGTGGACGGCGACCGGCTCGTGCGCGACTTCCTCGGGCGCGAGCCGAACGCGGACGCCTTCCTGCGCGGCCTCGGCCTGGAGGCGTAGCCCCGCCTGCTAGCGGTACGGCGGCGCGTAGAGGATGCCGCCGGCGCCCGGCGGGCAGCCGCGCTTGTCCTCCGTGTAGAGGGCGTTCAGCGTGCAGGCGCGGTCGATGCCAACCTGCGCTACCGTGCGTTCGTAGATGTCGCCGTAGTTGCCCACGGCCATGAGCGCGCGCTGGATGAATTGCGGGTCCACGCCGAAGCCGAGGTCTACGACCTCGCGGCCCTCAAAGTGCACCCCCAGCAGGCGCGCGATGACGGTGCTCGGCGGGTAGTTGGCCATGTCCGTCACGTTGCCCTGCGAGACGCCAAGCAGCTCGGCGCTGATGAGGCCGTGGACGACCCAGCTGACGATGTCCTTCCACTCGCTGTCGTTGTCGCGCACGCCCGGCGCCAGCGGCTCCCTCGATATGAGCTGGCCCAGCACACGGAATTGCGAGGGATCGTCGAGCACCGAGATGCGCGAGGCGAGGTTGCCAAGGTCCGCCGTCCATACCTCGCAGCGCCCCCACACAAAGGCGTCTTGTATCGACTGGGTGTCACCGCCCAGCGGCGTGTAGGTGTAGCCCAGTTCGCTGAAGTGGTTGTCGAGGTTCCGCTCCGTGGTCGTGCCCGACTGGACGCAGACGGTGGCGCCCTCCATGTCCGCTGTGGAGTTGTAGGGCGAATCGGCCTGCACGGCGAAGCCCTGGCCCGTGTAGAAGGTGATGGGCCCGAAATCGACGGCGCGCCCGGCGTCGCGCTCGGCGGTCACCGTGGTGGTGCGGATGAGCACGTCGATCTGGCCCGTGGCGAGCAGATCGAAGCGGGCCGCCGCTGAGGTCGGCACGAACACGACCTTGTTCGCGTCGCCCAGCACCGCCGCCGCGATGGCCTTGCAAAATTCCACGTCGAAGCCGGAGAAGCTGCCGTCCGGATTGGCGAAGCCGAAGCCCGGCAGGCTGTCCGTGACGCCGCACAGCAGCTCGCCACGCTCGATCACCGTCTGCAGCGTGTTGCCGTCGCCCTCGTCTGGTTGCCGCCGGGACGTGGGCGCGGGCAGCTCCGTCAGCGCGCCGCCCTCGAGCCGGAAGCGCCGGATGACGGCCACTGTCGGCTCCTCCGACCAGGAGGCCGTCTCCGGGCGGTCGTAGAGGGCCACCACGAGCACGCCGTCCTGGACGGCGACGGACTCCACGCGCACGCGATCACCGAGGAAGGCGAAACCCCGGTCGCGCGGGGCGCCCGAATCGTTGAGCACGGCGTGGACGAAGTAGAAGGTTCCGCTCCCGCCGGGCCGCTCGCTGGTGATGGCCGCCACGTCGTCCGCGCCGTCGCCGTCGAGATCGCCGATGGACCACCGTTCCAGCCGAATCACGGCCTCGGCGGCGGAGCCCTCCGCGACCGGATAGCGGTATTCGCCCCCGTCGAGCGTGGCCTCGCCCGCGTCCGGGAACTCGGCCAGGTAGGTGGCGTTCTCCAGGTCGTCCGCGGATATCTGGTCGGCATCGGTAGCGCCGGTGGCGTCGTCGTCGCTGTTCCCGTCGGACATGGGCGCGGGCAGCTCCGTCAGCGCGCCGCCCTCGAGCCGGAAGCGCCGGATGACCGGCACCGTCGGCTCCTCCGAATAGGAGGCCGTCTCCGGGCGGTCGTAGAGGGCGACCACGAGCACGCCGTCCTGGACGGCGATGGACTCCACGCGCACGCGATCGCCGAGGAAGGCGAACGCCCGGTCGCGCGGCGCGCCCGAATCGTTCAGCACGGCGTGGACGAAGGAGAAGGCGCCGCTCCCGCCGGGCCGCTCGCTGGTGATGGCCGCGGCGTCGGCCGCGCCGTCGCCGTCGATGTCGCCGATGGACCACCGTTCCAGCCGGATCACGGCCTCGGCGGCGGAGCCCTCCGCGACCGGATAGCGGTATTCGCCCCCGTCGAGCGTGGCCTCGCCCTCGTCCGGAAACTCGGCGAGGTAGGTGGCGTTTTCGAGGTCGCTGGCGGAGAGCCGTCCGGCGGCGTCGCCCCCGCAGGCGGCGAGCAGGACGATGAGGGCGATCAGGGGCGGCGTCGCGAGCCGGAGCGGCATGGGCGTGGCCTCCGCAAGCGATGGTACACCCTGCTAGACTCGCGCATCCGTGAAAGGGGGAGCGGCTCATGCGGGAACTCAACGGCAGGATCGCGGTGGTGACGGGCGGCGGGAGCGGCATCGGCCGCGCCCTCGCCCTCGCCTTCGCCGATGAGGGCATGGACGTCGCCATCGGCGACATCGAGACGGAACCGGGGGAGCGCGTGGCGGACGAGGTGCGCGCGAAGGGACGGCGCGCCTTGGCCGTGGCCTGCGACGTCACCGACGCCGCCTCCGTGCGCGCCCTCGCGGCGTCCGCGCGGGAGGCGCTCGGCGGCGCGCACGTGGTGTGCAACAACGCGGGCGTGGTGGCGGGCAAGCAGACCGCCGACATGAGCGACGCGGACTGGGACTGGGTGCTGAGTGTGGACCTGCAGGGCGTGGTGAACGGGCTGCAGGCGTTCCTGCCCGGGCTGGTGGCGCAGGGCGAGGGGCACGTGGTCAACACCGGCTCCATCGCCGGGCTGGTGCCCATGGCCGCGCCCAACGTGATCGCCTACACGACGGCCAAGTACGGCGTGGTGGGCATCACGGAGACGCTGTACGAGGAGCTGCGGCCCCACGGCGTGGGCGCGTCCGTGATCTGCCCGGGCGTGGTGAACACGCGCATCGGCGAATCGGCGCGCAACCGTCCGGCGGCGGCGGGCGGCCCGCCGCGGGAGCCGGAGCCGCCCATCCAGCCGCCCGCATCCGGCGAGATGCCGCGCATCATCGGCGCCAACGTGCGGGAGCCGGAGGACATCGCGCGGCACGTGGTGACGGCGGTGCGGAACGACCACCTGTACGTGGTCACGCACCCGGAGACGCGCGAGGCGGTGGAGGAGCGCTTCGCCGCCATCCTCGCCGCCTACGACCGGCTCGACGCCGAGCTGGCCGGCGGCTGAGGCGGCGGCGTGGCCGCCGGGCCGGCGCTGGAGACGCTGTCCGACCGCGCACGGGCGTTGCTGCGCGGCGCCATCGACATCCACGTGCACGCCGACCCCGATCCCTACGCCGCGCGCAGGCTCGACGCGCGCGCGACGGCGGCGCGGGCCCGCGAGGCGGGCATGGCGGGCATCGTGCTCAAGAGCCACGAGTACCCCACGCAGCCGCTCGCCTGGGCGCTCGACCGCGAGTTGGACGGCATCGCCGTGCACGGCGGCGTGGCGCTCGACTGGGGCGTGGGCGGGCTCAACCCCGACGCCGTCGAAATCGCCCTCCGCATCGGCGGGCGCGTGGTCTGGATGCCCACCTTCGACGCGCGCCACTGGCGCGGCTGGCGGCCCGGCGCCTGCAACAGCGCGCGCGAGGGCATCGCCGTGCTGGACGCGGACGGCGCGCTCGATCCCGTCTGCCACGACATCCTCGACCTGATCGCGGCGCACGACGCCGTGCTCGCCAGCGGCCACCTCTCGCCCGACGAGACCGCCGCCCTGCTCGGCGCGGCGCTGGAGCGCGGCGTGCGCTGCGTGATCACGCACGCCTCCTTCTGGACGCCGCTGGAGCTGCAGCGCGGCATCGCGGCCCGGGGCGGCTACGTCGAGCAGTGCGCCATCGCCGTGGCGGGCGCGGACGGCGAGGCGGCCTGGCCCGACCTCCTGCGGCAGGTGCGCGAGGTGGGCCCCGAGCGCGTGATCCTCTCGTCCGACCACGGACAGGCGGCCAACCCCGAACCGGCGGCGGCGCTGGCCCGCTTCGCCGAGCGCTTCCTCGACGCGGGCCTCGGCGAGGCGGAGGTGGGGCGGATGCTGCGCGCGAATCCCGCCGCCCTGCTCGGCGGCTAGAACGGCACGGTCACAGGGCGCGTCATGCCGCCGAAGCCGGGCATCCAGCAGGAGTGCTTGCCCGGCCCGCCCGCCACGATCACGTGGATCGCCTCCGGGCCGTCGGCGATGGGCGCGAGCGCGTCGCGCGCCAGCGGCGGCGCGTCCCGCGGCAGGTGCTCGCGCACGGCCTCGAAGAACTCGTCGGAGAGCCCGGCCAGCGGGTAGCGGGCGCGCTCGAAGAGGTAGCGCTGCACGTCCGCGCGCGACCAGCCCCCGGCGGCCACGGTGGCGGCGTGCTCCGGGCCGAGGGCGAGCACGGGCGAGCCGCGCGCGAGGATGTTGTTGCTGCCCGCCTGCCCCATGGCCCCCGCGATCGTGCGCAGCACGCCGTCGGCGGTGTTGCTGCCGTGGTCCTGGATGTTGTGCGGCCCCTCGCAGCCGAAGACGGTGACGGCGCTTTGGTCCGGCGCCAGGCCGCGCGTCGCGTGGAAGGGCGGCCACGGGCTTGCGGCCTCGTTCTCGGCGGCGCAGAAGGCGAACTTGGCGGGGGAGCCCTGCGTGGCGCGGTCGCCGCGCCCGGGCCGCGCCCCCGCGACGGTGAGCTGGACGAGCCGCAGGGCGCGCCCCAGCGCGGCGTTGGCGGGAAAGCCCGGCCCGAAGCAGCCCGCGCCCCCGTGCACGCCGAGCCGTTCGGCGGCGGGGCCGCTCACGAGCAGGAAGAGCGCCACGGGATGCGTGGTCGCGTTCACGCCGGAGAGGTTGAATTCGGGGCGGGCGATGGCGCGCACGGCGGCCAGCAGCGCGGGCAGCTGCTCCGGCGCGCAGCCCGCCATGACCGCGTTCACGGCGATGGCGTGGACCGTGGCCTCGCCGCGGCGGGGCGGCAGGATGGCGACCACCTCGAGCGGATCGCGGTCCGCCGCGCCCGCCAGCATGGCCGCCACGCGCGCCTCCGTGGGCGGCGCCACGGGCAGGCCGTCGGACCAGCCGCGCTCGGCGAACCAGCGGCCCAGCGCGGCCGCGTCGGCGGGGGCCTCGACCATGTCCGCGCGACGGCCCGCGCCCAGCTCCTCCGCCTCCGGCTCGGACGGGGGCGCGGCGCCGCTCACGGGGCGCTCCCCAGCAGGGCCGCGCGCAGGGCGGGGACGGCCTCGCGGGCGCGCTCCAGCACCGCGTCGGGCCGGATGCCGCCGAGCGGATGGGGGATGACGACGCGGGGCAGGCCGGGCGCGCCGCGCTGCTCCGTCTCCAGCCGGAAGAGGTCGAGGAAGGCGTCCGTCACCACCGTCACGGTGGGCACGCCGTGCTTCTCCAGGGCGATGGCGGCGTGGACACTCCACGCCGTGCAGGAGCCTCAGTCGCTGGACCCCACCACCACGAAATCGCAGCCATCCGTGAGCATGGCCATGGTGGCGCGGCTGGCGGGGCCGGCGACGGGCTTGCCGCCGGTCGTGGTCGCGCCCAGCGGCGCGAACGCGCGCAGCCCGTCCACCATCGCCTCCATCAGCAGGCGCGCGTTGGCCTTGCCGTTCTCCAGCACGCCCGGACGCAGGCCGTCCAGCGCGGACGGGCGCGGCGCGGCCTCGACGGCGACGATGCGCGCGTGCCCCCGCGGGTCGTAGACGGTGACGGTCGGCTCGGTGGACACGGTGCGGGCTCCCTTCCCGCGCGCGGCCGCTACAGGCGGTCCGCGAGCAGCTCCATGATCTCGTCCAGTTCGGGGAAGCGGCCGCTGGCGCGCTTCGAGAAGACGGTCTCGCCGTCCACGCTCCACTCGAAGCATCCGCCGCCGCCGGGGATGAGGGTGAAGCTGGCCACGTCGTCCTGCAGGGCGGCGAGCAGCTCGCCCAGCATCCACTGGGCGCGGGGCAGGTAGCCGCACTGCGCGCAGTATTCGAGGCGGACGGCGAGGCCGGGCTGGTCAGGCATGGCGGGGATTGTAGAACACCATCTCCATCGGCAGGCCGCGGTTGTCGGTCGGGGGATCAGCGGGGAGCGTGGCGAGCCGGTCGGGGTAGCCGAGGCGCGCGGTGACGGCGGCGGCGAGCGCGTCGAGGATGTCGTCGCGCGCGACGTCCTTGCGAAAGGAGTTGGCGATCACATCATCGTAAATGGCCTGTGTACGCTGCTCGTACCGCTCCAGCACCGCCATGCGTTCTTCGATACCGGGCCGCTTCTTCTTGTTGAAGCGCATGGCATTCCGTCCGTTCAACGCCCAAAACAGCACTTCCGGATGGATCTCCCGCACACGCTCCCGCGCGGACGGAAGCTCGGCCAGCAGGCAATCGATCTCGGCGATTTTGGGGACGATGGCCCAGGTTTGCTTGCTGATTCCCTTCCCGCGCACGCGGCGATTCGTCCTGCTCGCGTCCTCGTATGTGGATTCCGCCAACACCTGCCGAATCGGCGCCGGAAAGACGCTCGATCCGCGTCGGCCCAGGAAACGCCGTGCGGTCTTGTCGCACTGTCGCTCTTCCAGCCCGTTCTCATTCAATCCGATGGGAATGTCCACGAGGATGAGCGTGGCATCACGGTAGTACCGGACAAGTTCGAGGAACGCGCCAAACACCTTCATTTCGTGAAAGGCGCCCTCGCCCAGCGCGACGCTGAACCATCCTGCGGGACAGCCGTCCACGCCCACGAACTTCGCGTCGCCCATGCCCGTCACGGCCCCACCTTACCACGCGGAGGGATCGCAGCCGATCTCCAGCAGCAGCTCGTCGTACGGCCCGTCGTAGGCCTCGAGCAGCTCCAGCAGGGCGTCGATGGCGTCCGCGTTGGCGTCGTCCCGAAGGGCCTCGACCTCGTGGATGAGGGTGAGCACGCCGTCGGACACCTCGTGCGCGACGATCACGGAATCGAGGCAGTAGTCGGGCTCGACGATGGCGGCGGGCGTATGCGCGCGGGCGGCGGGCGTGGCCGCGGTCGCCGTCGCGGTCGGCGTGGGCGTATCCGCGGGCGTATCCGTGGGCGTGGGCGCGGGAGCACCGCCGCAGGCGAGGACGGCGAGCGCCAGCGCCGCGGCCATCGTCGTGCGCTTCACGCCGTGAGCGTGCCCCGCGCGGGCGTCCGCGGCAAGCGGCGGGCGCGTATGCTGGCCCCGCGAAGGAGGCGGACATGGCGCTGCACATCCTCAAGTCGGACGACGGCGAGACGATCGAGCGCACGGACGCGGCCATCTTCGAGGGTGGCCAGGTGTGGGGGCGTGCGCTCACGGGCGCGGCCCCGGGCCAGCTGGCCGTGCAGGTGGTGCAGTTCGGGCCGGGGGCGCGCGCGGGCTGGCACCGCCACACGAGCGACCAGGTGCTGTACGTCGTGTCCGGCATCGGCAAGGTGGGCGACCGCGCGGGCGAGCACGTGGTGAGCGCGGGCGACTGCGCCGTCATCCCCGCGGGCGAGGACCACTGGCACGGCGCGCACGACACGGGCTCGCCCATGGCGCACCTGGCGATCATGGCGGCGGGATCGCAGACGACGGTGCTGGAGTCGTAGCCCGCCGTGGAGCCGCTGGCGGGGCGCGACGGCATCACGGCGGAGTGGCTCACGCGGGCGCTGCGCGAGGGCGGGCGGCTGCCGCGCGGGCGCGTGCGCGCCGTCGAGCTGACCGGCGAGGGCATCGGCATCGGCTACATCAGCGAGACCGTGCGCGTCATCCCCGACTACGAGGGCGCGGACGCCACCGCCCCCGCGAGCCTCGTGGCGAAGGTGCCGATCACGGCCGACTTTCCCGACTACCTGCGCCCCTGGGCGGCGCAAGCGGTCGAGACGGAGCTGCGCTTCTACCCGGAGGCGGGCGGCGACTGCGCGGCCCGGGTGCCGGCCTGCTACGGGGCGACGCACGCGGGCTGGCGCTCCTACGCCCTGCTGCTGGAGGACCTGAGCGCGCTCGAATCGGCCAGCCAGATGGAGTCGTGCCCGCCGGAGCGCGCGGCGGCCATCGTGGACGCGCTGGCCGCCTTGCACGCGCAGTGGTGGGAGAGCGAGCGGCTGCGCGGGGCCGCGTGGCTGCCCTCGTCCGAGCGGCAGGCGGAACTCAACGCGCCGCTCGTGGAGGACGGCTGGGCGCCGTTCGCGGAGCGCATCGTGCCGCGCGTCGATCCCGCCTTCCTGCCCGTGGGCGAGCGCCTCGTGCGGGAGTTCGCGGACATCCTCGCGCGCGGCGCGGCCTCCGCCTCCACGCTCGTGCACGGCGACTTCCGCATCGAGAACTTCCTCTTCGGCGCACCGGGGAGCGCGGACGCGGTGGTGTTCCTCGACTGGCAGCTGGCGGGACGCGGGTCGGGTATGCGGGACATGGCCTACTTCATCGCGCAGGGCTTCGCGCCGGAGCGGCGGCGCGAGGCCGAGGACGGCCTGCTGGCGCGCTACCACGCGGCCCTCGTGGCGCGCGGCGTCTCCGGCTACCCGCTCGACCGCTGCCGCGAGGACTACCGCCTGGGGCTGCTCTGGAGCATGTACGCGCCCATCGTCGGCATGAAGGGCATGGCCGAGCGCGAGCCGCCGCCGCCGGACGCGCCGGAGGAGGACCATCGCGCCTTCCGCGAGATGATCGCGGCGGGCGAGGCGCTCATCGCGGTCATGGCCGAGCGCAACATCGCCGCCGTCATGGACGCGCGCGCGGGCGAGCTGCTGGGCCTCTGAGGCCGCGCCTTGCCACGCGCGCCCGCCGATGGTGTAGGATGAGGCCATGCTTCCGGCGAAAGCGGCGCGTCGCGATCCGAGGCCCCTCCGGGGGGAGATCGCATGAGCGCCGAACCGGCCACCGCGGACGACCCGGCCCCCACTGGCGCGAACGGCGACGTCGCCGTCTCCGTGCGCGGCGTCTACAAGCTGTTCGGCGGCGACGAGCAGGCCGCGCTGGAGATGGCGCGCGGCGGCTCCTCCAAGGAGGAGGTGCAGGAAGCGCACGGCTCCGTGCTCGCCCTCTCCGACGTGTCGTTCGAGGTGAAGCGCGGCGAGCTGTTCATCGTCATGGGCCTCTCCGGCTGCGGCAAGTCCACGCTGGTGCGCTGCATCAACCGCCTGATCGAGCCCACGGCGGGCGAGATCTGGCTGGACGACCGCGAGATCACCGGGCTCGACGGGCGCGGCCTGCGGCAGGTGCGCCGCACCGAAATCTCCATGGTCTTCCAGCATTTCGGCCTCATGCCCCACCGCAACGTGCTCGACAACGTGTGCTGGGGGCTGGAGGTGAACGGCGTGGAGCGCCGCCGCCGCCGCGATCGCGCCGAGGAAGCGCTGGCGGCGGTCGGGCTGGGCGGCTGGGGCGCGAGCATGCCGGACCAGCTGAGCGGCGGCATGAAGCAGCGCGTGGGCCTCGCCCGCGCCCTCGCGCTCGACGCCCCCGTGCTGCTCATGGACGAGCCCTTCAGCGCCCTCGACCCCGTCATCCGCCGCGAACTGCAGGACGAACTGAGCGCCCTGCAGGAGCGCGTGCACAAGACCATCATCTTCATCACCCACGACCTCAGCGAGGCCGTGCGCATCGGCGACCGCATCGCCATCATGCGCGACGGCCGCATCGTGCAGCTGGACGCCCCCTCCGACGTGGTGCTCAACCCCGCCGACGCCTTCGTGCGCGACTTCACGAAGGAAGTGCGCCTGCAGTCGATGGTCACCGCCGGCTCGGTGATGCGCGACCTGCCCCAGGTCGAGCGCCACGACCGCCTCGCCTCCGAGGTGCTGGCCGACCTCGAGGTGGACGACCGCACCTACGCCATGATCGTGGACGGCGAGGGGCGCTACCTCGGCAGCGTGGGCATCCCCCGCCTGCGCCGCGCCCTGCGCGACGGCGACCCCCCCGCGGGCGAGCTGCCCCTCACGACCGGCGACGCCGTCCCCGACGAAACCGTGCTCGACGACCTCGTGGCCCACGGCCTGCGCGCCGACCACGCCATCCCCGTGGTGAACGCCGACGGCGTGCTGGCGGGCGAAATCCCGCTGGAGGCGCTGGCCGAGGCTATGTCCTCCGCCGGGGCGAACGGAGCCTGACGATGGCCGAGCAGCCGCGCACGGAGCACACGACCGCCAGCCAGCTGCGCGCGGTCTGGGCGCGGATCGAGCACCCCCTCGGCGAGGGCGCGCCCCGCTGGGCGCGGCGCCTCGTCTGGGTGCGCTGGGTGGTTCCGCTCGTCGTTCTCGTCGTCGTGCTCGTGGCCGGGAGCTGGAGCTGGGCGAGCGAGTACCCCGTGGACGTGGGGCGCGACATCGGCAGCGGCATCGACACCGTTCTCGATTGGATTAAGGACAACCTCGAGCCCCTCTGGAACGTGATCGATGAGGTGATCACGCGGCTGCTGGTGTGGGTCGAGGATATCCTGTTCCGAATCCCCTGGCCCGCCTTCATCGTGGGCGTGGCCATCCTCTCCTGGCGCACCGCGGGGCTGGGCATGGCGCTCTTCGCCGGCGCGTCGCTGGCCCTGCTGGCCACCTTCGGACTGTGGGAGAGCACCATGGAGACGGTGGCGCTGGTGATCATCACGGTGGCGCTCTCCATCCTCATCGCCGTGCCGCTGGGCACCTGGGCCTCGCAAAGCGACCGGCTCGACCGCCTGCTGCGCCCCATCCTCGACGGGATGCAGACGATGCCCAGCTTCGTGTACCTCGTGCCCTTCATGAGCATTTTCGGGCTGGGCGCCCCGGCCGCCGTGCTCGCCACGCTGATCTACGCCGTGCCGCCCGCCGTGCGGCTCACCAACCTCGGCATCCGGCAGGTGCCGTCGGAGACGCTGGAGGCGGCGGAGTCGTTCGGCGCCACGCCGGCGGAGATGCTGCTGAAGGTGAAGGTGCCGCTGGCCACCCCCACCATCATGGCGGGCGTCAACCAGACGACGCTGATGGCGCTGGCGATGGTGGTGATCGCCTCGCTCGTGGGCGCGGGCGGGCTGGGGCTGGACGTGCTCCGCGCCCTCGGCCGCATCGAGCCCGGCAACGCCCTGCTCGCCGGGCTGGGCATCGTCTTCCTGGCCATCATCATCGACCGCATCACGCAGGCATTCGCCGGTCAGCAATCGTCGCGGGGAACCGGCGTCGGCTAGACCGTCCGCGCCCGCCCCGGGGCGTCGACCCAACACTCGCAAGGAGAGCACGCGTATGTACATTCCGAGGAAACCTCTTCTGGCGGCGCTGGCCGCCCTCACGGGCGCGCTGGCGCTGCTGGCCGTGGCCTGCGGCGACGACGACGCGCCGGAGCCCACCGCCACCGAGGCGCCCGCCACCGCCACCGAGGCGCCCGCCGCCACCGAAGCGCCCGCCGCTACCGAGGCGCCCGCCGCCACCGAGGCGCCCGCCACCGCCACGACGGTCCCGGCCGCGGCGAGCGGCGACAAGGACACGATCGTCTTTTCCGACCTGAACTGGACGTCCAACGAGATCCAGACGCGCATCGCCGCCTACATCGTGGAGAACGGCTACGGCTATCCGACCGACCTGCTCAGCGGCGATACCGTTTCCCTCTGGCAGGGTCTGGTCAACGCCGACACGCACGTGACGATGGAGATCTGGCCCGCGCAGGCGGAGTGGCTGGAGGACATCGAGCCGGGCACGCTCGTCGATCTGGGCACGAGCCTCGATCAGGCCTGGGAGGCGTGGGTCATCCCCCAGTACGTGAAGGACGCGAACCCCGGCCTCGTCTCCGTGACCGACATCCCCGAGTACGCGGACCTGTTCACGACGGCGGAGTCGCGGGGCAGGGCGCGCTTCGTGGACTGCGTGCCGGGCTGGGCCTGCGAGCAGGTGAACGCCGCCAAGATCGAGGCCTACGGCCTGGCCGACGTCGTCTACAAGCAGAACCCCGGATCGGGGGCGGGGCTGTTCGCCGATCTGCAGGGGGCCTACGACCGGGAAGAGGCTTGGCTGGGCTACATCTGGGCGCCGACGCCGCCGACGGTCAACCTCGACCTCTACCGCCTCGAGGAGCCGCCCTACTCGGATGAGTGCTGGGCAGCGGACAAGGCTTGCGCCTACCCGCCGTCCGACGTGGTCATCATGGTGCATTCGTCGCTGCCCGGGCGGGCGCCCGACGTGGTCGCCTTCCTCGAGGCGTGGGACTTCCCCGCCAGCGAGCAGATCGCGGCCGAGGTCTGGATGGCGGACAACAACGAGGATCCCGACGGCGCGGCCATCTGGTACCTCCAGACCCGGCGCGACGCCTGGAGCTCGTTCGTCACCGCCGACGCGGCCTCCCGCATCGACGCCGCGCTCGCGGACGAGGGCTAGCCTCCCGCGACGCGCCTCATGCCCGTCACGCTCCCCCGCCCCTCGCCGGGGCGGGGGAGCGTCATACCTGAAAGGGGCCCCGCATGAAGATCCCCCATGCGCTGATCGCGGTCGCGGCGGCGCTGGCGCTGCTGGCGGCGGCCTGTGGCGGCGGAGAGGACGAGAAGGAGCCCATCGTCTTCGGCGAGCTGAACTGGCAGTCCGCCGAACTCCAGAGCAAGATCGCCCAGTACATCGTCGAGCACGGCTACGGCTACCCCACCGACGTCATCGCGGGCGGGACGGTTCCCATCCTCGCGGGCCTGACGCAGGAAGACGTGCACGTCGTCATGGAGGTCTGGCTGCCGAACGCGAAGGATGCATGGGATGCGGCCCTGGCCGAGGGCACGGTCCGCCCCGCCGGGGAAAGCCTGCGCGAGAACTGGCAGGGGTTCGTCATCCCGCAGTACGTCAGGGACGAGAACCCCGGACTGGTCTCCGTGACCGACCTGCCCGACTACGTCGACCTCTTCGTGACGCCCGATTCGCACGGCAAGATCCGCCTCCTGAACTGCATCAGCGGCTGGGCCTGCGAGGCGGTCAACACCCAGAAGATCGAGTCGTACGACCTCCTCGACTACGTACACGCGGTCGACCCGGGCTCGCAGGCCGCGCTGTGGACCGACCTGGAACGGGCCTACGAGCGCGGGGAGCCCTGGATCGGCTACGCCTGGAGCCCCACGCTCGTCTCCGCCCGCTACGACCTCTACCTGCTCGAGGAGCCGCCCTACTCGGACGAGTGCTGGGAGACCACGAAGGCCTGCGCCTACGAGACGGGCACGGTGCTCATCGGGGTCCACGCCTCGCTGCCCGACCGCGCCCCGGACGTGATGGAGTTCTTCGACCGGTGGGACTACGCCGTGGCCTCCCAGAACGAGCTGGTGCTGTGGCTGGACGAGAACAACGCGGCCACCGAGGACGGCGCCATCCATTTCCTGCGCACGAAGCGCGACGTCTGGAGCGCGTGGGTGCCGGACGACGTGGCCGAGCGGGTGGACGCGGCGCTCGCCGACGAGGGGTAGACGCGGCGCATGATGGCCATGGGCCGCGCCGCGGAGACGTCGGGCGGCGACCTGCCCCCCGGCATGACGCTGCCCGCGCGGCGCAAGGCGCTGGTGCTGGCGGGCGTGCTCGCCACCATGTTCCTGGCGGCGCTCGACCAGACGATCGTGAACGTCTCCCTGCCCCGCATCGTGGAGGACCTGGGCGACTTCGACCTCTACGTCTGGCCCTTCACCTCCTACATGCTCAGCTCCACGGCGCTGGTGCCGGTGGTGGGCAAGCTGTCGGACCTGTACGGGCGCAAGCCGTTCATGCTGGCGGGCATCGTCGTGTTCGTGGCGGGGTCGTGGCTGTGCGGGGCGGCGGGCGACATGATCCAGCTGATCGCCTTCCGCGCCGTGCAGGGCGTGGGCGCGGGCCTGATCATGACGACCGCCTTCACCTCCGTGGGCGACCTCTTCGCGCCGCGCGAACGGGGGCGCTGGATGGGCCTCTTCGGGGGCGTCTTCGGGCTGGCCAGCATCATCGGGCCGCTGGCGGGCGGGGCGCTCACGGACAACCTCTCGTGGCGCTGGATCTTCTACATCAACATCCCCGTGGCCACGCTGGCGCTGGCGCTCGTGGCCTTCGGCATGCCCTGGTACCGCCAGCGCGGCAAGGCCGTCATCGACTGGACGGGCGGGGCGCTGCTCGTGGGCGTGACCGTGCCCCTGCTGCTGGGGCTTTCGTGGGGCGGCAACCAGTACGGCTGGGGCGACGCGCCCGTGCTCGCCTCGCTGGGCGTGGCCGCGGCGCTGTTCCTCGTGTTCATCGTGCAGACGCGGCGCGCGCGCGAGCCGGTGCTCCCCCTCGCCCTCTTCCGCAACCGCGTCTACGCGGTCTCCATCCTCGCCACGATGGTGCTGGGCGCGGCGCTCTTCGGCGCGCTCCAGTTCCTGCCCCTCTTCCTCGCGGGCGTGCAGGGCGTCTCCGCCACGAACACGGGGCTGATCGTGATGCCCATGATGGGCGGCATGGTGTTCGGCTCGGTGGTCTCGGGCCAGCTGCTGAGCCGCGGGCGCGACCTGCGCGCCCTCGCCCTCGTCGGGGGATGCGCGCTCATCGCCGCCTTCTACCTGCTCTCCACGCTGGACGAAACGTCCCCGGCGTGGACGGCGCGCGGCTACATGGTGCTGATGGGGCTGGGCATCGGCTTCTGGATGCCGACGTTCCAGCTGGCCGTGCAGAACGCGCTGCCCCACCGCCTGCTGGGCACGGGCACGGCGTCGGTCAACTTCTTCCGCCAGATCGGGGGCACCTTCTCGGTGGCCGTGCTGGGCTCGCTGCTGACGGGCAGCTTCGCCGCGAACCTGGCGAGGGCCGTGCCGCCGCGCTTCAGCCAGCTGCTCGACGACCCGCAGATCCTGCTCAACCCGGAGGCCGTGGCGCGCCTCACGGCGGCCATCGAGGCGGCCAGCCCGGGCGCATCCGGGGACGTCATCGACGCCGCGCGCGTGGCGCTGGCGGACTCCGTCACGGACATCTTCCTGATCGGCGTCGGCATCGTGGCCCTGGGGCTGGCCATCGGGCTGTTCATGCCGCGCGTGCGGATGCGCGGGCGCGAGGAGCTGCTCGCCGAGGCGCGGGGCGAAGGCGCGGACGCCAGCGACGACGAAGCCGCCGATGAGGCCGAGGCGCCGGAGTTCGCGGGCGACCCGGAGCGGGCCGGATCGCCCGGCCAGTAGCGCGCTAGCCGACGCCGCGCTCCAGCAGCGCGGGCAGGTCCGTGTCCTCCGTCTCAATGAGCGCGTCCACCCAGCGGTGGAAGAGCTGCCCGCCGCCCTCGTTGCGCCCGAAGAGGGAGTACTCCTTGGCCCCCGTGGCCAGCGCCTTCTGCACGTGGAAGCCCGTGTAGTAGTCCTCCTCGCCGACGACCATGCCCATGAACTTCATGTACCCGTCCAGCTCCTCCTTGTCCTGCTCCTCGGGCGGCTCGAAGCGGAGGAAGTTCTGGATGGTGAAGGACGTGTCCGGCGTCTCGCCGGGGAACATCTGCGAGACCATGTAGCCGGAGCCGGTGTTGCCGGCGATGGACATGTTCGGGAAGACGGTCCACACGCCCGCCGTCATGTCGTCGTAGCTCCACTCCGCTTCGGGGGTGTCGGCCAGCTTCTCGTGGCCCTTGGGCGACATGACGCGCACGTGCGGCCCCCAGGCGTAGTAGTCGGGCTGGAAGGGGCCGTCCGGCCCGAAGCTGTTCCGGTGGAGGATGGGCACGTGGTAGAAGTCGCGGTAGCCGTCGTAGGCCACCTTCCAGTTGGGGCCGTCGAGGTTCTGGCGGCCCACCACCCAGGCGTCGTCGAAGGCGAGGTCGTCGAGCAGCGCGCCGTAGCCCGCGAGGAAGGCGTCGATGTCCACGCCCGCGCCGGGCCTCAGCGTGACCCAGATCATGCCGGAGCGCTCGGCCGCGGGCAGCGGCGTGAGGCCGTGGCAGGAGCGGTCGAATTCGCCGAAGTTGCCCTCGTCGAACACGCCCGCGAGGTTGCCCTCCAGGTCGTAGGTCCAGGCGTGGTAGTTGCAGCGGAAGATGCGCGTCGTGCCCGTCTCCGGCTCCTCCACCACGTAGTTGCCGCGATGGCTGCACATGTTCACGAAGGCGCGGGCCACGCCGTCGTCGGCGCGCGTGATGAGCACGGGCACGCCCGCCACCTCGATGGCGCGGTAGGAGCCCGGCTCGCGCAGCTCCGAGGAGAAGGCGAGGGCCAGCGGCAGCCGCCGGAAGATGCGGTCCACCTCCAGCTTCCAGCGCTCCGGGTCGTGGTAGTGGGCGGTGGGAATGCGGTGGATCCCCGGCGCGAGGTCGATCCGGTTGTTCTGCAGGTTCTCCACCTCGCGGCGGCTCATGGCCACCAGCTGCTCTCGCGACATGCGTTCACGCTCCCTCGCGCCGCCCGCCGGACGGACGGCGACCGTCTCCCCTCAGGATAACGCGCGGGACGGCGATGCGCGCCCGGCGGCGGACTCCTCGAACCAGCCCTGCACGATGAGCATGGCGGCGGCCCCGCCGGAGCGGGCGGCGTCGATGGCCAGGGTGGGGGCCACGGCCTCGCCCGCCGCCCAGAGGCGCTCCACGTTCGTCTGCTGCATGGGGTTGACCGCCACGAAGCCGTCCCCGTCGAGCGCCAGCCCCAGGCTTCCCGCGAGCCGCGCGGCGAGGGGGGACGGCAACGCTTTCGGCGTCCACAGCAGCGTCTCCACGGGCACGGTGTCGCCCCCCGCGAGCGCGACGCCCGTGACCGCGCCCGCCTCGTGCTCGATGGCCGCGATGTCCCCGCGATGCACGGCGAGGCCGATCGCCTCCAGCCGCGCCGCCATCTCGTCGGGCAGGTTCACGCCCGCCCCGACGAAGAGCTTGATGCGGTCGGTCCAGTGCTGGGCCAGCAGGGGCGAGGTGGCGCTCGCGCCCGCGTCCGGCACCACCAGCCCCCACACGCGGTCGCGGTGCTCGAAGCCGTCGCAGTAGGGGCAGGAGATGATGGAGGTTCCCCAGCATTCGGCGAAGCCGGGCACGTCGGGGTGTTCGTCACGGTGGCCGAAGGCGAGGACGACGTGGCGCGCGCCCAGCCGCTCGCCCGCGCCCGTCGTGAGGACGAAATCGCCGTCGCCCGCGCGCTCGACGTTCGCCACCTCGGCGGCGCGGAAGGAGACGCCGCCGACCGCCTCGATCTGCCCGCGCACGACGCGCGCGACCTCGGCGGGCTTCATGCCCTCGATCCCGATGAAGTTGTGCACGCCGTGCGAGGCGGCGTTGCGCGCGGGCGACGGTGCGTCGAGGACGGCGACCGTGCGGCGCGCGCGCGCCAGCGTGAGCGCCGCCTGCAGGCCCGCGGGGCCGCCGCCCACGATGGCCACGTCGACGCGCTCGTCCGCGGGCTCGGCCACGGCGATGGGCGGGGCGGCGGCGGGCGCGGGCGCGGATCGCGACGGTCCCCCCGGCGGCAGCGGGCCCGCGCCGATGGCGACCGCCGAACCCGGGGCCGTGCGAGGCGGCGCGGCGGCGGGATCGCCCTGCCGGGCGGCGAGGATGAAGCGCGCGAGCTCGGCCGGCGAGGCCACGCCGGAGAAGCCGTGCGCGCCGTCCACGACGGTGGCGGGAACCTCGCGCAGGCCGAGGCGGGCCGCCAGATCGGGGAAGGTGTCGAGCTCGAAGACCGTGGCCTCCACCTTCGGCGAGTAGAGTGCGAGCTGCCAGGCCGCCGCCGCCGCGCCCGCCGCTGCGTCGTGCCGCATCGATCCAACGACCACGACGGACGCGCGCTCGTCGAGGCGGTCGAGGCTGGCGGCCACCTCCGCGGGCGCGGCAGGGGGCGGACGGCGGGCGACGGCGCTGATGGTCTCCGCCAGAATCTGCGGGAAATGGCCGCCCGGCAGCCCGTGGAAGCGCAGCGGCGGGAAGCCGCCCGCGCGCCGCAGGAGCACGGCGGGCACGCGCTCGACGCCCCAGCGCTCCGCCAGCTGCGGCTCGGCGTGGAACTCGTGGAGCGCGAGCCGCACCTTCGCGGAGACGCCCGCCAGCTCCTCCAGCGCGGCTTTGGCCGGGCCGCAGGCGGGGCAGGGGTTGCGCCGTCCGCCGCCGGGCGCCACCAGCCCGCTGTCGCTCTGGTGGAAGTAGTCGATGACGACGGGCGCGGGGAGCGCGTCGAAGCGCTGGCGCAGGGAGGCGAGCAGGTTCGGCGGAAGGACCACGCGGCGATTGTCCGCGACGGCGGGCGCGAACGCGAGCGCCGCGGCGTCGGCGGGTACACTGGGCGCGACGAACGGAGGACGGCATGGCCGAGGCCCCCATCCCGGTGGCGGTCACCTTCCCGCTCCCGACCGGGGCGCGCGAGGCGATCGAGGCCGCCTCGCCGCGCGTGCGCCTGCTCGACTATCCGGCGGAGCGCGTGCCGCCGGACGGGACGCCCGCGCCCCCGCTCGGCGAGGAGGCGCGCCGCGTCCTCGCCGGGGCGGAGGTCGTCTTCGGCTCCCACCGCGACCCCATCGCCCTGTTCGACGCCGCGCCCGACCTCAGGTGGTTCCAGGCGCTCACCGCCGGGCTCGACGAGCTGATCGCGGAGGGGCTCCTCGAGCGCGGCTTCACGGTCACGACCATGAGCGGCGTGGGCGCGGGCGCCATCGCCGAGTACTGCATGGGCGTGATGACGATGCTGGAGAAGGACCTGCACACGGCCATGCGCGATCAGGTCGCCCACCGCTGGGCGTTCGGCTTCGCGGGCGAGCTGCGGGGGCGCACCTGCGGCATCGTGGGGCTGGGCGCCATCGGGCGCGAGCTGGCGCGCCGCGCGCGCGCCTTCGACATGCGCGTCGTGGCCGTGCGCCGCGGCGCGGACGCCGGCGCCGCCGACCCCGACGTGGACGAGCTGCTGCCCACGCGCGACCTCCCGCGCCTGCTCGCGCAAGCGGACTACGTCGTCGTCTGCACGCCCCTGACGGCGGAGACGACGGGGCTGATCGGCGCGCGCGAAATCGCGCTCATGAAGCCGGACGCCGCGCTCGTGAACGTGGCCCGCGCCGCCGTGGTCGATGGGGAGGCGCTGCTGGCGGCGCTGCGCGAGGAGCGCATCGCGGGGGCCGCGCTGGACGTGCACGACCCCGAGCCGCTGCCGCCGGAGAGCCCCCTCTGGGACCTGCCCAACGTGATCGTGACGCCCCACCGGTCGGGGGCCATGCGCGGCTACTTCCCGCGCGCCGCCGCCTTCTTCGCGGAGAATCTGGGGCGCTACGCGCGCGGCGAGACGCTCGTCAACGTGGTCGACCGCGCGCGCGGCTACTAGCGGAGGCGCGTCGTGGCCGGGAAGACGGTGCTGATCGCGGGCGCGTCGGGGCTGGTGGGCCACGCCGCCGTGCGCCGCTTCGCCGCCGCGCCGGGCTGGAGCGCGATCGGCGTCTCGCGCCGCCCGCCCCGCGACCCGCCCGCGGACGCCGCGTTGCTCTCCGTCGATCTGCTCGACGAGGCCGCCTGCGAACGCGCCTTCGGGGCCATGCGCGAGGTCACGCACCTCGTCTACGCCGCCCTGCAGGAGATCCCGGGGCTGATGCCCGGCTGGGTCGACGAGGAGGTCATCGAGCGGAACGCGCGCATGTTGCGCAACCTCTTCGGGCCGCTGTCGCGGGCGGCGGCGGGGCTCGAGCACGTCTCCCTGCTGCAGGGCACGAAGGCGTACGGGCTGCACCATCCCGACGTCGGCGCGCGCGGCGTGAAGGTTCCCCTGCGCGAGCGGGAGCCGCGCGCCGAGCACCCCAACTTCTACTTCCGGCAGGAGGACTACCTGCGCGCGCGTCGGGCGGAGGGCGGCTGGGGGCTGACCGTCTTCCGCCCCACGGTCATCTACGGCGACGCCCCCGGCAACCACATGAACGCCATCCCCGTGATCGGCGCGTGGGCGGCGCTGCTGAAGGAGGAGGGGCGTCCGCTGGATTTCCCCGGACGGCCCGGCGCGCCCACGCTGCGCGAGGCCGTGGACGCCGACCTCGTGGCGGAGGCGCTGGAGTGGGCCGCCTCCGCGCCCGCCGCCCGCGACGAGACCTTCAACCTGACCAACGGCGACGCCTTCCTGTGGGAGAACGTGTGGCCCGCCATCGCGGAGACGCTGGGCATGGAGGCGGGCGAGCCGCGCCCCCTGTCGCTGGCCGGCGAGCTGCCGAAGCGGGAAGCGCAATGGGCGGCGCTGGTCGAGCGCCACGGCCTGAACGCCCCCGCCCGCCTGCTCGATTTCACGGGCCATAATTCGCTCGTCTACGCGGACGTGGTGCTGGGCGCGCCGGACCGCCCGCCGTTGCCCATCCTGCACAGCACGATCAAGGCGCGACGGGCGGGCTTCGGCGCGTGCATGGACACGGAGGACATGTTCCGCAAGTGGTTCCGCCGCCTGCGGGAGGCGGGCACGCTGCCCTGAGCGCGCGGCCTACTTGAAGCGGTAGGTGATGCGCCCCTTCGAGAGGTCGTAGGGCGAGAGCTCGACGAGCACGCGGTCGCCCAGCAGCACCTTGATGCGGTAGCGCCGCACGCGCCCGCTCACGTGCGCGAGCACCTCGTGCCCGTTGGCGAGCTCGACGCGGAAGACGGCGTTGGGCAGCGCCTGCGTGACGAGCCCCTCGACTTCGATGGATTCCTGTTTGGCCACGCGCCCACGCTACCAGACGCGGCGCGCACGCGCTCCCGCGCCCGTCAGACGGGGATCCAGTGCAGCCGGCCGTCGCGCTTCACCTTGGAGAGGCGGCCCAGCTCGAAGAGGTGCTCGAGGTGCGAAAGCGTCTCGCCCACGGCGGCGCGCTGCATGAACGGCTCGAAGTCGTCGAGCGTGCCCGTGGCCCAGCGCACGCGCCCGGCCACGTCCCAGGCGGTCGCGCCCGCGTCCACGCAGGCCAGCATCTCGTCGAGCCGCTCGCGGTGGTGGTCGCGAATCTCGTTCACGCGCCGCTTCAGCTCGCGGATGTCGAACTCGTGCGCGGGCAGCACGTGCTCCACGTCCAGCTCGGCCACCACGTCGAGCGAGCGCATGTAGTCGCCGAGCGGATCGCCGGAGGTCTGCGCGTGCATGGAGACGTTGGGCGTGATCGTGGGCAGGACGTGATCCCCGCTGAAGAGCAGCTTGCGGTTCGGCTCGTAGAGGCAGATGTGGCCCGGCGCGTGCCCGGGCGTCCACACCACCTCGAACTCGAAGCGCCCCGCGCGCAGCGTCTCCCCGCCGTGCACCTTGCGGTCGGCGGCGGCGGGCTGGACCTTGTCGAGCATGGCCATGGAGCCGCGCGACATCTCCGGGGCCTTCAGCTCGGGCACGCCGTGCTGGGCCATGTACTGCTGCATCTCGTCGGTGAGGCCGCGGGGCGCGAAGTAGCGCGAGGCGATGAAATCGGCCTCGCGCTCGTGCATCACCACCTCGCAGCTCGACGCCTGCTTCAGCCGCCCCGACATGCCGTAGTGGTCGGGGTGCACGTGCGTGATCACCAGCTGCGTGATCTCGGAGGGATGCGACCCGTGCTCGCGCATCCCCTCCTCCAGCGCGCCGTAGGCGGCGTCCGTGTTCCAGCCGCAATCGACGAGCACCGTGTCGCCGCCGTCGCGGATCAGGTAGGGCAGCACGTAGGGCAGGCCCTTCGTCACGCGCGGCTTGCGCTCCAGCTCGCCACGGAGCCGCCGGGCCTCCGCGAATTCGTACTGGGGAAAGGGCGTGAGCAGCTGGTAGACGCCTTCGAGAATCCGCACGCGGCCTCCTGTCTGGTCCGGGCATGGCGCGGGCTGGCCAACGCCACGCCCGCGATCCTACGGGGCCGCCCCCGCGCGCGCCAACGCGCTCAGCGCGGGGTTAGCAGGCCGCGCAGCTCGGCGGCGTAGGCGCGCTCGACCGCGCCCTCCACGCGCTCCTGGAAGCGGCGATAGGCGACCACGAGCGCCTCGGCGTCGGGCGTGAGCACCGTGCGCCCGCCGCCCGCGCCGCCCACCTCGGAGCGCACGAGCGGACGGCCCAGGTTCGCCTCCAGCTCCTTCACCTTGCCCCACGCGCGGCGGTAGCTGAGGCCGAGCGCGGCGGCGGCCTCGGCCAGCGACCCCGTCTCCGCCACCAGCTCCAGCATGCGCACGCGGTAGTCGGACATGACGAGCCGCCCGTCCGCTTCCAGCCACAGCTTCTGGCGGGGCGTCGCGGGAGCCATTGGCGCGGCCCGACGCGCTAGCCGTTCAGGTCGTTGCGAGCGGTCTGCACGGCGTGGACGTGGGCGAAATCGTTGACGGTGAGCACCGCCTGGCGGTCCCCGGCCACGCGCACGGTGGTGATGGACGTGTGGTGGAGCGGCAGCACCTGGTCCACGCGCGAATCGAGCGCCTCGGCGAGGAAGTTGTTGATGACGCCCGCGTGGCAGGCGACGGCCACGCGACGGCCCTCGTTGGCGGCGGCGATGTCGCGTACGGCGGCCACGACGCGGCGGCGGAAGGCGCCCACGTCCTCGGAATCGGGCCAGGTGGCGTAGCGGCGCGTGCGGTTGGCCTCGCGCATGAGCGCCACGAAGCGCTCCTCGCCGTAATGGTCGATGACGCCGAGGTGGTCGGGCACGCCGCGGAACTGGTCGATTTCGCGCAGCCCCTCGTGCACCACCGGCTCGAGGCCGTGGGGGGCGGCCACGGCGCGGGCCGTCTCGCGCGCGCGGCCCAGCGGGCTGCACCAGACGGCGTCGAGCGCGGTTCCGGCGAGCCGCTCGCCGAGCGCGCGCGCCTGCTCCCGCCCCTGCGCCGAGAGGGGCGCGTCCAGCACCTCGCCCACGGGCATGTTGGCGGCCAGCTGCTGTTCGCCGTGGCGCAGCAGCAGCAGCTCCGTCATGCCCTCGAGCGAGGCGAAGGGGTTGGAGAGGTCGACCATGCGCACGCGGCGCGGTTTCACGGAATCGGGCATGGCCCCATGCTGGCATCGCGGCCCCCTACGGGCCAGCGAAGAGAGGCCGCTGCGCTAGCCGTGGCCGTTGCGGCTCACGGAGGGCGGGGGCTCGCTGAACGGCTCCCCACGCGCAACGGCCTCTTCGCGTCGCTCAATCCAACCTTCCCATTCACGGTCAGTCTCGACGCGCGCCGCCTCGCTGATTTTGGCGCGGTACTCCTCGCGCGAGCGCTCCAGACGGTTCTCCAGCCAGGCTGCCAGCACCATGATCCACCTCGCGATCTCCGTCAGGACGACGGCGCCCGGCACGGACACGGCCGCCAGCGGCGCCGTCGCTCCCCAGATCCAGATTACCTGATCGACCCACCCCGCCGCATCACCGCCCGGCCCGCGATACACGATCAGGCCCACGCCAACGCTGAACAGGATGCCGTAGATGACGAGGAAGATGTTGCGGTTGCGCGGTTCGGGCACGGGCGCATCGTAAACCCCCTGGGGCGGCGGTCAACGCGGCGCGTGCGGGGCGGCGGCGGACGGGGGAGAATCGGGGCATGGCGCTCGACCTCGACCCCGGACTGGCGGCCACGGGCAACCCCGCGCTCGTGAAGGCCATCGTGGCGGAGATGGACGGCGGCGCCATCCCCTTCGAGCGCTTCATGGAGCTGGCGCTCTACCACCCCGAACACGGCTACTACCGCACGCCCGGGCGCGTGGGGCCGTCCGGCGACTTCGTCACCAGCCCGACGGTGCACCCGATGTTCGGTTGGGCCGCGGGGGCCTGGTGCGAATGGGCGTGGGAGGCGCTGGGACGGCCCGATCCGTTCGCCGTGATCGAGCCGGGCGCGGGCGAGGGCGCGCTGGCGACGGCGTTGCTGGACTGGGCGGACGGGCGTGGCGGGGCCTTCGCGCGCGCGCTGCGTTACGTTGCCATCGAGCCGAACGCGCGCGGGGCGGATGCCCGCGTGGAGTGGCATACGGACGCGCCCGCGCCAGCGGAGGCGGGCGTGGTGCTCGCGAACGAGCTGTTCGACGCGCTGCCCGTGCGCCTCTTCGAGGTGGGCGAGCGCGGCCCTGCGGAGGTGTACGTGCGCTGGGACGGCGCGGCCTTCGCGGAGACGCGCGGCCCCGTGGCCACCATCGACGGCGCGCCCGCCGCCGGACGCTTCGAGGTGAACGGGCGCGCGTACGCGACGATGACGGCCATGTGCGCGCTCGTGCGGCGCGGCGCCGTGCTCATCTTCGACTACGGCTACACCGGGGCGGAGCTGTGGGCGGAGTGGCGCACGCGGGGCACGCTGCTTTGCTTCCACCGCCACACGGCCCACGAGGATCCCTACCGGCACGTGGGCGAGCAGGACCTGACGGCGCACGTGAACCTGTCCGAGATGGCGGCGGCGATGGAGGACGCGGGCATGACGGCCTTCGCGCCGGTGAGCCAGGCGGCCTTCCTCACGGAGCTGGGGCTGGGACGGCTGGCGGAGGCGGCGCGCGACGACGCGGCGGAGTACTTCGCGCGGCGGCGCGCCTTCCAGCGGCTCACGGACGCCGCCGGGCTGGGGCGCGTGCGCGCGCTGGCGGGCACGCGCGGGCTGGCGGGAACGCCGCCCGGCTTCGGCGGGGCCGCGTGAGCGACGGGGAGCGCGTCCCCGCCACGGACGCCACGCCACGCGCGGCGCCGATCACGGCGGGCGAGCGCATGCCGTCCTTCCGCCTGCCCGGCGTGACCGTGGCGGGGGAGCGCATCGAGGTCACGCTGGAGGGGGCGCTGGCGGACGGCGCGGCGCTCTTCCTCTTCTACCGCGACGACGGGATGCCCGTCTGCACGCGGCAGCTGCGGGCCTTCGCGCAGGAACACGGGACGCTGCGCGAGGCGGGCGTGCGCGCCTACGGCGTGAACGCGAACGGGCTCGGCTCGCACGAGCGTTTCCAGGAGCGCGACCGCTTCCCCTTCCCCCTGCTCAGCGACTTCCACGGCGAGGTGACGCGCGCCTGCGGGCTCTGGGACGAGGCCGAGGGCAAGGCGCGGCGCGCGCTCGTGCTCGTGGGGCGCGACGGCGCCGTCCGCCACGTCGAGCCGCACTTCAGCCCGGGCAACCTGGCCGCCTTCGAGGCGCTCTTCGCGGCCATCGGGCTGGTGTAGACTGGCGGGCGTGACGCGACGACGGCTCCTCATCGGCGGGGGCGCGCTGGCCGCGCTCGCGGCCGTGCTCGTCTTCCTGCTCTGGTGGTTCGTGTTGCGCGACGACGCGCCCCCGGCGGTCACGCTGCCCGCCGCCGTCTCCTCCGTGGAGGACGCGACCGCCGCGCCGTCGCCGTCCCCGGGCGCGACGGCCCGCCCCACGCCCACCGCGACGAGCCAGCCCGCCGAAGAGGACTCGGCGGCGCTGGACGGCGTCTGGACGCTCTCCGAACGGGGCGAGAGCTTCACGGGCTACCGCGTGGAGGAGGAGCTGGCCACCATCGGCTACAAGGAGGCGGTGGGGCGCACCCCGGACATCGAGGCGTCCATCACCATCGCGGGCGGGCGGCTGACGGCGGTCACGGTCGTGGCCGACCTGCGCGGGCTGCGGAGCGACGATTCGCGGCGCGACGGGGCGCTGCGTCGGCAGGCGCTGGAGACGAACGACTTCCCCACGACCACGTTCGCGCTGGACGAACCGGCGGCCATCCCCGCGGGGCTGGCGGCGGGCGAGTCCATCGCCATCGAGGCGCGCGGAACGCTCACGCTGCACGGCGTCGAGCGCGCCGTCGCCGTGCCCATCGAGGCGAAGCTGACCGGGGACCTGCTGGTCGTCGTGGGCTCGCTGCCGATCCTGTTCGCGGACTACGACATCGCGCAGCCGCGCTCGCCCATCCTCGTGTCGATAGAGGACAACGGCGTCATGGAGTTCCAGCTGGTGCTGGAACGGGCGCCCTGAGCGCATGGCCGCCTACTCGGACGTCGTGGTCGAGCACTTCGAGCGTCCGCGCAACGCGGGCGAGCTGGAATCGCCGGACGGCGAGGCCACGGTCTCCAATCCCGTGTGCGGGGACCGCATGAAGGTGACGCTGCGCATCGCGGACGGGCGCATCGCGGAGATGCGGTGGCTCACGCGGGGCTGTCCGCCCGCCATCGCCACCAGCTCGTGGACGAGCGAGCACGTGGCGGGCTGGACGCTGGCGCGGGCGGAGGGCCTGACGCGCGAGGCCATCGCCGAGGGCGTGGGCGGGCTGCCGCGGGACAAGCTGCACTGCAGCGTGCTCGCCGCCGACGCCCTGCGGGGGGCCATCGCCGACTACCGCGCGCGCGCCACCTGAGCGCGCGCCGTGCGCCTGCGCGCGAACGGTCGTATGATGCGGGGCTTGGCGAAAGGAGGCGCCCGACCCGATGCCCGTGGTTCCGCTCGCGCTCTACAGCCCGCTCGCGCTGGGCGTCATCTTCGTGCTCATCTGGGCGGCCTCGACCGTGATCCTGACGATCCCGGCCTTCGCCACGCGCGGCGGCGCGCAGCTGGTCTGGCTCGGCGTGGCGGGCTTCGTGCTGACGGTGGAGGCGGCCGTGCTGATCGCGCTGGCCGTGCTCAACAGCCAGGGCCGGATCCTCTGAGCTACAGCAGGCGGCGGATGGGCTTGCGCCCCGGGCGCGGGTCGTAGTTGCTCTTGAACATCTCGAGCTTGTCGCGCTCGATCAGGTACTTCCCGGCGAAGAGCGTGGCGGGGATCTTCTTCTGCTTGATGAGGCGCCGCAGGCTCTGGGCGTGAATGCCCAGCACGCGCGCGCTTTCGGCCAGGTCGAGGTAATCGTCGAACGGTTCGGGCACGTCAACCGCCTTCCCGCCGGCATCGCGCGACGACCGAAACGATCATCCGCATAGGCGATAGATTGACTCTAGCAGGGCCTCCCGCGGGCGTCCAGCGAGTGGCCCGCGCGCGGGCTTCGGCTATGCTCCCCCACATGGCCGCCGTGCTGTGGCTGGACTTCGAGGGCGTCGCCGTGGAGGCGGGGCTGACGGACGCGATCGTGGCCGAATTCGCGGCGCGTCCGCCCGAGCCCGGCGCGGCCACGCCGGAGACGGCGCTGGCGGCGGCCGTGGCCGAAATCGAGGCCCCGCGCGAGGAGGTGGAGGCGCGCGTCCGCGAACTGGCGCGTCCGCGCGCGGGCTTCGCCGAACTGGTGGGCTGGGCGCAGTGGCGCGGCTGGCTGCCCGTCGTCGTCACGCTCGCCCCCGACGTGTGCGTGGACGCCGTGCTCGACGAGGCGGGGTTCGACCGCGTGGCGCGCCACTGCGGACGCACGCGGCAGGTCTACCGCTGGCGGCTCACGCACGCCAGCCCGCGCGGCGTCGAGCTGGACGAGGGCTTCCTGCTCTCCTACGCCGCCGCCTTCCGCGACGCGGGCGACTGCGTGGTGCACGTGGGCGCGGGCGCGGAGGGGGCGGAGGCGGCGCGCCTGGCCGCCGCCGTCTGCGCCACCGGCCCGCTGCGGGAGGCGCTGGCGGGGGACGGTCGCGCGCGGCCCTTCGAGGCGCTCGACGAGGCGCGGGCGCTGCTGGAGCGGGAGGGGGAGGCGTGGCGGGCGGCCTTCGCCGCGGGGCGCTAGCCGTCGGGCAGGACGCGGGCCATGACCACGAGGTCGCGCTCGACGCCCTCGCGGTCCGTCACCCAGCCGCCGAGGACGGCCTGTTCGTGGAAGCCGAGGCGCTCGAAGACGGTGCGCGCGGTGGACTGGTCGACGGTCATCTGGGCGCTCAGCTTGCGCACGCCGAGGGCGGGGGCGACGTGGCGGATTTCGCCAGCGAGGGCCGCGCCCACGCCCGTGCCGCGATAGTCGGGGTGCACGTTGATGCGAATCTCGCCCACATGGCGGGTCCAGCGCGCGGGATCGGTGTGCAGGCTGGCGTAGCCGACCACGACGCCGCCCACCTCGGCCAGCACCGTGAAGGCCTCGCCGCCCGCGATCTCGGCCAGCCAGTCCCCGACCACGGCGGGCGAGGTGATGTCCTCGCGCAGGAAGAGCAGGTCGTCCTCGGGCAGGGCGCGCGCGAAAGCCAGCACGGCCTCGCCGTCCGCCTCGGTCATGGGGCGGAAGACGATGGCCGTGCCGTCGCGCAGCAGGTCGTTCGTGGGGTAGCGGTCGGCGAGGGCGTCGCGCGCGGCGGGCATGGCCGCCCCAGTATAGCGGCGCGCGGGCGTTCCCGCCGGGGCGGGCGCGAAGGCGTGGCAATCCAGCCGCGGCAGGGCCGGATACTTGCGCAGCGAGGGGTCGCGCGCGGCCTCGGCGCAGCGCCAGAAGCGCGAGCCCCGCGCGGTGCGCGTCATGCGCGCGTGCCCGCAGAGGCCGCACAGCCCGACGGCGGGATCGAGGCTCACGCGCCGCGCGGGCGCGCGCCCAGCTCCCGCTCGAGGCGGCGCAGCAGCCCCTCCTCCAGGCGCGCGGCGTCGCGTTCGTCCAGCGTGCGGTCGTCCGCGCGGAAGCGCACGGCCAGCGCCAGCGACTTCATGCCCGCGGGCACGCCCTCGCCGCGGTACTCGTCGAACACCTCGGCGTCGGCGACGGTCCCGCGCCAGCGGTGGGAGCGCACGAGGTCGAGCAGGGCGGAGGCGGGCGTGGCCTCCGGCACGACCAGCGCAAGGTCGCGGCGCACCTCGGGGTAGCGGCCCGGCGGCGCGTAGTCGGGGCGCTCCGGCAGGGCGCGCGCCAGCGGCTCGAACCAGAGCTCGGCGAGGAAGACCGGCTCGTCGATGCCGAAGGCGGCGGCGGTGTCGGGATGGGCCCGGGCCACGACGCCCACGTCCTCGCCGGCGACGGAGACGGCGGCGGTGTGGCCGGGCAGCAGGCCGTGGACCTCGGCGGGCGCGAAGGCCGCCTCCGCGCCGAGCAGGCCGAGCAGCGCCTCGAGCGCGCCCTTCGCGTCGAAGAAGTCGAGCCGTTCGGGGCCGGGGCGCGTCCAGCGTCCCTCGCGCGGGCCGCCGAGCGCGGCGCAGAGCACGGGACACTCGCGCGGCAGGTCGGCCTCCACGGGCAGGTACTCCACGCCGATCTCGAAGAGGCGCAGGGCCGCGTCCTCGTGGCGGCGGTTGGCGGCGTAGGCGGCGAGCAGCGATCCGCGCAGCGAGGTGCGCAGCAGGGAGTGGCGCGAGGCCACGGGGTTGGCCGCCGCCAGCGGGCCCGCGCGCTCCGCGTCGTCGGGCGCGACCACGAGCGCCAGCTCCTCGGCGGAGGTGAGCGTGTAGCTCACGATCTCCTGGAAGCCGAGGCCCGCGGCCAGCCCGCGGGCGCGCTCGCGCACGGCCTCCAGCGGGCGCGGGACGGCGTCGGGCGGCGCGCCGCGCAGCGCCGTGGCGGGCAGGCGCTCGTAGCCGTGGATGCGGATCAGCTCCTCCACGAGGTCGTCGGCGCGCGCCACGTCGGGGCGCCAGAAGGGCGGCGTGGCCGCGATGCCGTCGCCGCGCTCCTCCACCGCGAAGCCGAGCGCGCCGAGGATGCGGCGCGTCTCCGCGCGCCCGATGGCCATGCCCAGCACCTGCTCCACGCGGGCGTCCGCGAGCGCGATGGGGGAGGCGGGCGCGGGGTCGGGGAAGACGTCGGCGATGCCCGCCGCCGGACGCCCGCCCGCGACCCGTTCGAGCAGGTGCAGGGCGCGCGCCTGTGCATACGGCGCCAGTTCGGGGCCGATGCCCTTCTCGAAGCGCAGGGACGCCTCGCTGCGCAGCTTCAGACGCGTGGAGGCGCGCCGGATGGCGCCGGGATGGAAGTTCGCCACCTCCAGCAGGACGGTGGTGGTGTTGGCCGAGACCTCGCTGGCGCCGCCGCCCATGATCCCGGCCAGCCCCACGGGCCCGCCGCCGTCGCAGATCACGAGCATCTCCGGGTCGAGCTCGCGCTCCACGCCGTCGAGCGTGAGGAGCCGTTCGCCCGCGCGCGCGCGACGGGGGCGCAGCTCGCCGCCGCGCACGAGGTCGTAGTCGAAGGCGTGCAGGGGCTGGCCCGTCTCCAGCATCACGTAGTTGGTCACGTCGACGACGTTGTTGATGGGGCGCATGCCCGCGCGCAGGAGGCGGTCGCGCATCCACGGCGGCGAGGGCCCCACCGCAACGCCCTCGACGACGCTGGCGGTGAAGCGGGGGCAGAGGTCGGGGGCCTTGATCGCGACGGAGACGAACTCGCCGACGCCGCGCTCCGACTGGCCGTGGGAGCGGTCGGGTTCGCGCAGGGGCGCGCCCGTGACGGCGGCCACCTCGCGCGCGAAGCCGAGCATGCCGAGCAGGTCGGCGCGGTTGGCCCAGGTCGTGACGTCGAACACGACGTCGCCGATGGCCTCGGCGAGGGGCGCGCCTGCGCGGGCCCCGGTGGGCAGCACGAGGATGCCGTCGTGGTCGTCGCCGAGGCCCAGCTCGCGCTCGCTCAGCACCATGCCCGCCGATTCCACGCCGCGGATGGCGCGCAGCCTGAGGCGGGCGGGTTCGCCCGTGCGTCCGTCGATGAGCATGGCGCCCTCGGCGGCGAAGGCGACCTTCTGGCCGGGGGCCACGTTGGGCGCGCCGCAGACGACGGTGCGCGGCCCCTCGCCCGCGTCCACCGTGGCCAGGCGCAGGCGGTCGGCGTTCGGGTGGGGCTCGACGGCGAGCACCTCGCCCACGCGCACGAGCGCCGCGTCCCAGTCGCCGCCGATGATGTCCCAGCCCTCGACCTCGGCGATGGAGGCGGTCACGCGGCGCGCGAACTCCGCCGGCTCGATTTCGACGTCGACGTAGTCGCGCAGCCAGGAGAGGGGGATTTTCATGGCTGTTGGCTCCTGGCCATCGGCTGTTGGGTTCCGCCGAGGCGTTGGATGAGGCGCCAGACGCGCAGCTCCTTGAAGGGACGCATCAGCGCATCCCCTCCGGCGCAATCTGCCAGCGGCCAACGGCCAGCAACCAACAGCCCTCCTAGAACTGGCGCAGGAAGCGCAGGTCGTTGCGATAGAAGTGGCGGATGTCCTCGATGCCCCAGCGCAGCATGGCCACGCGCTCGATGCCCACGCCGAAGGCGAAGCCCGTGTGCCGCGCGGAGTCGTAGCCCGCGTTCTCGATGATTTCGGGATGGACCATGCCCGCGCCCAGGATCTCGATCCAGCCCGTGCCGCGGCAGGTGCGGCAGGCGCTGCCGTCGGCGCGGCAGAGGAAGCAGTCGATGGCCATCTCCACGCCGGGCTCGACGAAGGGGAAGTAGCTGTGGTGGAAGATGATCTGGCGGTCCTCGCCGAAGAGGCGGCGGGCGAAGGCGTAGAGCGTGCCCTTCAGGTCGCTCATGCGCACGCCCTCGTCCACGGCCAGCCCCTCGATCTGGGTGAGCATCCATTCGTGCGTGGCGTCGGTGGCCTCCTGCCGGTAGCACTTGCCCGGCACGATCACGCGCACGGGCGGATCGCTTTGCTCCATGGCGCGGATCTGGTTGGGCGAGGTGTGCGTGCGCAGGAGCATGGAGCGCTCGCCCGCGACGAGCGTGTCGATCCAGATGGTGTCCCACATGTCGCGCGCGGGGTGGTCCTCGGGGATGCGCACGGCGTCGAAGTTGTAGGCCGCCCACTCCACTTCCGGCCCCTCGAACGTGCGGAAGCCCATCTCCGCGAAGACCGCGACGCAGTCGTTGAGCGTGCGCGTGACGGGGTGGAGGCGGCCCGCGGGCCAGGGCCGTCCGGGCAGCGTCACGTCGAGCGCGTCCGCGGCGGAGAGGGCGGCCACGGCCTCGGCGCGGTCGGCGTCCTCGCGCGCGTCGAACTCGCGCTCCAGCTCCGTCTTGAGGGCGTTGAGCGCCTGGCCGAGAGCGGCGCGCTCCGCGCGGGGGGCGTCCTTCAGGGCGCGCAAGCGCAGCGTCAGGCGTCCGTCGCCGCGGCCCAGCCAGTGCGCGCGCCACGCCGCCCGCGCGTCCGCGCCGTCCGCGCCCGCGAGCGCCCGCAGCGCCTCCGCGCGCAGTTCCCCGACGGCGTCGTCCTCGCCCATCGTGGGGGGAGCGTACGACGGGACGCGGGCACGGGCGAGCGGCGCGGAAGGTAAAGGGCGCGGACACGCGCGCAAGGCGGCGGGCTGCCAGAGTGGGGGACATGACGAAACGCCGCCGCCGTCCGCTCCGCCCGTTCGCCCTGCTGGCCGTCCCCGCGACGCTGGCGCTGATCCTCGCCGCCTGCGGGGGAGACGACGAGGGGGACGCGCCGCCGGGGCTCAGCCCCGTGGAGGGGGCCGCCACGCGCGCGACGGCCAGCGCGCCCGCGGCCAGCCCCGCGGCGGAGGCGTCCGCTGGCACGGCGGTGGCGGCGACGGCGTCGCCCGCGCCCGCCGGAACCGCGACGGCCACGGCCACGCCGAGGCCCACGCCCACGCCTCCCGCCGAGTCGGCCGAGTCGTACGCGGGCACGGAGCCCGCCTTCCCGTTCCCCGACGGCCTCACGTGGTTCAACGTGAGCGAGCCGCTCACGTTCGAGCGGCTGCGCGGCAAGCTGGTGCTGCTCGATTTCTGGACGCAGGGCTGCATCAACTGCCAGCACATCTTCCCCGATCTGGAGCGGCTGGAGGAGGAGTTCGGCCACAGCCTGGCCGTCATCGGCGTGCACTCCGGCAAGTATTCGGAGGAGCAGACGGACGCGGCGGTGGCCGAGGCCGTCGCGCGCTACGGGCTGAAGCACGCCGTGGTGAACGACCCCGAATTCGTCGTCTGGCGGCAGTGGGGGGCGCGGGCGTGGCCCACGGTGGTGCTCATCGACCCGCGCGGCAACATCGTGGGCGGGCGCGCGGGCGAGGGCGTCTACCCCGCCTTCAAGCCGGTCATGGACGGCCTCTACGCCGAATTCTGGCATCTCGGCCTGATCGACGAGACGCCCCTGCCGCTGGCGCTGGCGAGCAGCGTGGCCTCCACCTTCCTCTCCTTCCCCAGCGAGGTGCTGGCCGACGAGGCGGGCGACCGGCTGTTCATCGCCGACGCGGGCCACCACCGCATCGTCGTCACCGACCTCGACGGGCGCGTGCGGCGCTCCTTCGGCACGGGCGAGCCGGGGCTGGCCGACGGCGACCCCGCGCAGGCCCGCTTCCGCGACCCGCAGGGCCTCGCGCTGTCGCCCGACGGGGGCACGCTGTGGGTGGCGGACACGCGCAACCACGCCCTGCGCGCCATCGACCTCGCCTCGGGCCGCACCACGACCATCGCGGGCACGGGCGAGCAGGTGCGCTCGCTGGTCGAGGGGCTGGACGCGACGGAGACGGGCCTCAACTCCCCGTGGGACATCCACTACCACGACGGCTCGCTCTACATCGCCATGGCCGGGTCGCACCAGCTGTGGGCGCTCGACCTCGAGCTGGGCTACCTGAGCGTCTTCGCGGGGACGCGGCGCGAGAACATCGACGACGGCCACCGCCTGCGCGAGGCCACGCTGGCGCAGCCCAGCGGCATCACCGGCGACGGCGAGTGGCTCTACTGGGTGGACGCCGAGTCCAGCTCGCTGCGGCGCGTGCCCTTCGCGGGCACGGGCGACGTGGAGACGATCATCGGCACGGGCCTGTTCGACTGGGGCGACGCGGACGGCCCCGCCGCCTCGGCGCAGATCCAGCACGCGCAGGGGCTGGCGCTGGGCGACGGCGTGATCTACCTGGCCGACACCTACAACCACAAGGTGCGCGCCTACGACATCGCGGGCGACGCCGTGCGCACGGTGGCGGGGGCGGGCGAGCGGGGCTGGCTGGACGCGACCGGCGCGGCAGCTACGTTCGTGGAGCCGAACGCGCTCAGTCTGGCGAACGGTCGGCTCTACCTGGCTGACACGGGCAACCACGTGATCCGCGTCATCGACCCCGCCGGGGGGGCCGTCTCCACGCTGCCGCTCACGAACCTGGCGGCGGCGGCCCCGCCCCTGCCGGACGACGGCGTGCTGCGCGTGACGCTGCCCGCGCAGCACGTGGCTCCCGGCGTGGGCACGCTGCGCATCATCGTGCGCGCGCCCGCGGAGTCCCACCTGAACAGCGTGGCCACCTCGCGGCTGGAGTTGGCGGCCAGCAACGCGCGCGTGGCCGAGCTCAGCGAGACGCTGCTCACGTGGCAGACGGACGACCCCATGATCGCCATCCCCGTGCCCGTGGAGCTGCGCGAGGGGGAAGCGACGATCACGGGCGAGGGCGTGGTCTACTACTGCCGCGAGGGCGAGGCCGCGCTCTGCCAGATCCAGCAGTTGGAGCTGATCGCGCCCCTGCGCGTGCGCGCCGACGCGCGCCAGGGCGAGATCGTGATCGAGTACGCGCTGCCCGCCACGGAGCCCACCTACGGCGGTTCTTGACAGCGGCGGCGGCGCGCCGAATCATAGCCGCGACCGCAAGGAGGTGCGCCGTGGTCCGTGGCTATGTCCTGATTGAGACCGACGTGGGCAGCGCGAAGGCCGTGGGCGTCGCCGCCGCCGAACTGAACTACCCGGGCGCGAGCGTGCTCGCCGTCGATACCGTCACCGGCCCGTACGACGTCATCGTGCAGCTGGAGGCGGCGGACCTGGACGCGCTGGGCACGGCCATCACCGACGCCATCCAGACGATCACGGGCGTGCAGCGCACGACCACGTGCCTGGCGGTGCGCCTCGGCTAGGGCCGCCGCCGTTCCCGCGCCGTGACCATCCCCGCCTCGGCCATGATCAGCGTGGAGGAGGCGCGCGCGCGCATCCTCGCCTTCGTGGAGCGGCTGGAGGCGGAGCGCGTTCCCCTGCTGGAGGCGCTCGGCCAGACGCTGGCCGAGGACGTGGTGGCCGGGTTCGACATCCCGCCGCTCGACAACACGGCCATGGACGGCTACGCCGTGCGCGCGGCGGACACGGCGGGCGCGAGCGAGTCGGAGCCGCGCACGCTGCGCGTGATCGCCGACCTGGCCGCGGGCTACGTGCTGGAGACGGCGCTGGGCGCGGGCGAGGCCGTGCGCATCATGACGGGCGCGCCCGTGCCCCCCGGCGCGGACGCCATCGTGCCCTTCGAGGAGACGGACGAGACCCTGCGCGAGCCCGGCGAGGCCCCCGCGCGGGGCGGCGCGGTGGGCGTCTTCAAGGCCGCCGCGCCCGCCGCCAACATCCGCCGCCGCGGCGAGGACATTCGCGCCGGGCGCGTGGCGCTGGAGGCGGGGCGCGTGGTGCGCGCCTCCGAAACCGGCGTGCTCGCCAGCCTCGGGCGCACGGACGTGGCCGTGCACCGCCGCCCCGAGGTGGCCATCCTCTCCACCGGCGACGAGATCGCGCCCCCCGGCGGGGAGCGCCGTCCGGGCCAGATCTACGACGCCAACGCGCCCGGCGTGGCCGCGCTCGTGCGCGCCTTCGGGGGGCGTCCGCGCCCGCTCGGCATCGCCCGCGACACGGTGGACGACCTGACGGCCGCCATCCGCGCGGGGCTGGACGCGGACATGATCGTGACGAGCGCGGGCGTTTCGCGCGGCGATTTCGACGTGGTGAAGGACGTGCTCGCGCGCGAGGGGGCCATCGATTTCTGGACGGTGCGCATGAAGCCGGGCAAGCCGCTCGCCTTCGGCGCGTTCGAGGCCCCCGACGGGCGGCGCGTGCCCCACCTCGGCCTGCCCGGCAACCCCGTCAGCTCCATGGTCGCCTTCGAGCTCTTCGGGCGTCCCGCCATCTTCAAGATGCTGGGGCGGGAGGGCTGGGAGCGGCCCGTCGTGCGCGCCGTCGCGCGCGACCGCATCGTGAACACGGACGGGCGGCGCTTCTTCGCGCGCTGCATCGTGACGACGGGCGACGACGGGCGGCTGTACGCGGACCTGACGGGCCCGCAGGGGAGCGGCATCCTGACCAGCATGAGCGCGGCCAACGGCCTCGCCGTCATCCCCGAGGAGCAGCCGCGCGCCGACCCGGGCGACGAGATCGACGTGATGATGATCGACTGGGAGCATCCGTCGTAGGGATGGGTGGCTGGGATTCCGCCGACGTCGTCAGCGCGGTGCTGGCAAGCACGGGAATCGGGTTGACGGTGATCGGCCTTGGGCTCGTGCTCTGGCAGGTGCGGCAGGCGCGCGGCGCCGCCGAGGCCGCCCGCGAGGCCGCGTCCGAAGCGCGCGAGGCCATGGCGCAGCGCGTGACGGCGGCGGACCTGGGGAGCATCCACACGGGGCTGCGTAGACTCCTTGATGCCCTTCAAAACCAGCAGGGGCAATCCGCTCAGGCCGCCTGCCAGGAAGTGCGCGAACAGATGGTGGCGCTGCGCGCGCGCTCTGGCCTGCAGGATCAGCAGGAGCACATCACGGAAGCAATCACCACCCTCTCGCGAACACAGGATATCCTCGAACGAGAGAGTCAGCCTGAGGCAGACATCGACATGAACGGCATCCGCGCGATCCTCGATCTGGTGGTCGAAATCAGGGAGCGTGCGCTATTCTTCGCAAAGGAAGGTGACGATCATGGGCAGCGTCCCGACTGAAATCCTGGACATCGTGGACCGCCTCAGGGTGCTCTCCGAGGCTGGCCGCTTGGGGTGGAAGCAGTCTCGCTGGGGGCGTCGGGGGGGCCAGGCCATGGAGGTTGCCCTCGCCTCGGGCCACTGGCAGCTCACCCACAATGACCAGGGCATCTACGTCGAGGTTCGGGACGAGAATGGCGATCTCGTCTTCAGGTTCACGGTCAATGGCGCTGATCCCCACTACGCTGAGTTCAAGGCTGTCTATGACGCCGCCGCCCAGCACCATCGGAAGCGTGTCGCGGAAACGGCCCTGCGGAAGATGCGCGAGGAGCTGGCGGCGCGCTAGCCTTCGGCGGGCTGGTCTGCGCGGGCGGCGGCCTCCTCCAGCAGGGGCAGCGCCTCGGCGATGCGCCGGATGCGGTGCACGTTGGGGCGCGTGACGCCGCAGTTGCGGGGCCAGTCCACGAGGAACACGAGCGGGATGCGCGCGGCCAGCAGGAGGGCCGTGTTGGGGTCGTCTTCGAAGTGCGCGAACGCGCCGAGGGCGGGTACCACGCGCGCCTTGAAGGCCGACGAGCGCTCGCGCCAGCCGGGGCGCAGGTGGAGCGGCGGGGACGCGCCCAGTTCCCGTTCGAGCCAGCGTTCGGTGACGGCGCGGGCGGATTCGGCGCGGGCCGAGACGGCGGCGCAGGCGAAGCGCGCGGCGACGGCGCGGAAGCCCTCGCGCGCGCCCGGCATGGGCCGCCGCCAGCCGTAGAACCAGCGCTCCACGGGCCAGGAGAGGCGGGGGAATCGCACGGGATCGCTGGCCCGCGCGCTCGGCCCGCCGGGGTTGAGGCCGAAGGGCGGGCGGCAGAGCACGCCGTCGATGTCGAAGGTCACGAGGGGGCGGTCGGGCACGCGGCCATGCTAGCCGCTGGCGCTCACCGCCGCCCGTGCGGTAGCCTTCGCGCAACACGCCGGGCGGCGCGACGGGCGCGACGGACCCGGACGGAGGTGGCCAGTGCTGTTTGCGGTTCGGCTCGCGTCGAGGCAGCCCGCCGATCTCGACGCCGATGCCTGGCAGGCGGTCGTCGCCGAGCAGCTGAAGGCGACGCGGGCGCTCCGCGACCAGGGCAAGATCAGGGCCATCTACCGCGAGACGGGCCGCGGCGTGCTCGCCATCTTCGACGTGGCCGACGCCGCCGAGATGGACCAGATCCTGGCGGGCCTGCCCATGGGGCGCTATTTCAGCGAGGTCTCGGCCCACGCCGTGTGGGACATGGGGCCGGCGCTGGAGAACGCGTGAGCGCCATGCCCGCGGTCGATTCCGAGGCCTTCAAGAACGCGCTCGCCTCCTGGGCGACGGGCGTGACGGTGCTGACCGCGGCGCACGAGGGGCTGGTCTACGGCATCACCGCCTCCAGCTTCTCCACGCTCTCGCTCGATCCCCTGCTCGTGCTCGTGTGCATCCAGAAGGGGAACCACCTGGAGCGCATGGTGCCCGCCTCGGGCGCGTTCGCCGTGAGCGTGCTGGCGCGCGATCAGGACGCCGCCTCCAGCCACTTCGCCATCTCCGGGCGCGACCCCGCGCCGGACCTGGACGGCTTCGGGACGTTCACCGACCGCACGGGCAGCCCCATCCTGTCGGGGGCCATCGCGCACCTCGACTGCGAGCTCGAATCCATCCTGCCCGGCGGCGACCACGTCATCGCCGTGGGCCGCGTGGTGGGCGCGGGCGCCGACGCGGAGAAGGCCCCGCTGCTCTACTTCCGGCGCGGCTACCACGGGCTCGGCTGAGGCGTGGACGGACGCGGGCGGAGGGCGCGTTTTGCGCGCGGGCGGGCGGGCGCGTACGATCCGCCCGCGGGAGGGTAGGCCGTGTCCGTCGCGCTGGCGTTCGTGGGCGTTTCCATTCTCGGCACGTGGGGCATCGCCACGATCGCCCTGATCGTGAGCGGCGTCATCCTGATCGTGGCGCCGGGCGACGCGGAGACGGTGTCGAGCGGGCTCGGCGCGGGCATCTTCCTGCTCATCGCGGGCCTCGTCTCCGGCGGCCTCATGCAGATCGTGGTGGCGCCGCTGCTGGGCCTCGACCCGCCCCTGCCGGTGAAGGCGAGGAGCATCATCCCCCACGAGCGCATGAAGGCCTGGGCCAGCGCCGGGCCGCTGCGCTCCTTCCCCGACGGCGTGGCCACGGAGGTGCGGCTGCGCAGCGTGCGCGTGGCCATCGTGCGGCAGGGCGAGGAGGCGCACGCGCTCGCCGGGCTCTGTCCCCACGCGCGCCTGCCCCTAGGCAGCTTCCCGGGCGCGCCCATCCGGCCCGAGCCCGTGCGCGACGGCTGCGTCATGTGCCCCTTCCACGGCGCGCGCTTCGACGTGGCCAGCGGCGCGGTCGCGCGCCAGCCCTTCAGCAGCGAGTTCAACGCGGCCCATCCCCTGCTGGGGCGGCTGCAGTCGAAGCTCTTCTTCTGGAACATGGGCGCGGAGGACATCCAGACCTACCCCGTGCGCATCGAGAACGAGGAGGTCATGGTGGGGCTGCCCCGCTAGCCCGCCGGAGCGACCGTGAGCGACGTTCAGGAGAGCCGCATCACCGACGAGCACCGCGCCATGATCGGGCGCGCGAGCGACCCCATCGAGGTGACGCCGCGGGAGGCGGACGCGCGCCGCATGCGCGAGCTGCTGGGCGACGACGATCCGCGCTGGGCGGACGGCACGGGCGTCGCGCCGCCCTACGTCCTCGCCATGCTGGAGCCGCGCCTGCCGGAGGACCTCTCGCCGCGCGTGCTCTCCAGCGGCATCCTCACGCAGACGGAGTGGACCTTCAGCCGGCCCATCCGGCTGGAGGAGCCGCTGCGGGCGGTGACGCGCCTGATCGACGTGCGCGACCGGCTGGGCGGGCGCTACGGCTACAGCGTGCTCGTCATGTTCCAGACCTCGTACCTGGACGCGGGGGGAGAGGAGGCGGCCGCCTCGCTGCGCACGATCACGCAGTTCGACCGGCCCCAATCGTGAGCCGCTACTTCGAGGACATCGCCCCCGACGAGGAGCTGCCGCCGCTGGAGCGGCTGCCCACGGAGGATCAGGCGGTCGAGTTCTTCGGGCGCGACAACCCCACCAATCCGGCCTTCGGGGACGCCGAGGCGGGGCGGCGCATGGGCTTCGGCGGCGCGCTCGTGCCGGGCCTGCTCAAGCTCTCCTGGATCACGCACTACGTGGGCGCGTGGGCGGGGCCCGACGCCAGCCTGCGCAGCGTGCGCGTGGCCTTCCGCCGCCCCGACATCGCGGGCAAGCCGCTCACGCTCGCGGGCCGCGTGGTGGACAAGCGGCGGGAGGACGGCCGCAACGTGGTCGAGCTCGAGGTGGTGACGCTGGCGGACGGCCAGCCCTCCGTGCGCGGGAACGTGCAGGTCGAAGTCCCCTCGCGGTCCTGAGCGCGGCCATGCCCCCGCCCCTCGACGGCGTGCGCGTGCTGGAAGTGGGCGGCTTCGTCTCCGCGCCCTACTGCGGGCGGCTCTTCGCGGGCTACGGCGCGGACGTGGTCAAGGTGGAGCCGCCGGACGGCGACCTCGCGCGCGCCCACGGCCCCTTCCGCGACGGCGTCCCCCACCCCGAAACGAGCGCCCTCTTCCTCTACCTGAACACGCGCAAGCGCTCGGTCACGCTCGACCTCACGGCCCCGGCGGGACGGGAGGCGCTGCTGCGGCTGGCCGCCGACGCGGACGTGATCGTGGAGAACCATCGCCCCGCAGACGCGCGCCGCCTGGGGCTGGACTACGAGCGCCTGCGCGCCGCGAACCCGCGGCTCGTGCTCGTCTCCATCACCGCCTACGGGCAGGACGGCCCCTACGCGGACCACCGCTCGAACAACCTCGTGGCCTTCGCCATGGGCGGCCAGATGTTCCTCACGGGCACGCAGGAGGGCGGGCCGGTGAAGAACGGCGGCTACCAGGCCGACTACCAGGGCGGGCTCAACGCCTTCTCGGCGGCGAACCTCGCCCTGCTCGCCGCCGAACGCGACGGCGAGGGCCAGCACGTGGACGTGAGCGTGCAGCACTGCATGGCCCCCATCCTCGAGGCGGGCGTGCCCTTCTACTCGTACAACGGCGTTTGGCGGGCGGTGCGGCGGGGCAACCTGATGTCGGGTTTCATGGCCGTCTACCCCTGCCTCGACGGGCAGGTGGGCGTGCACGTGATGGCGCGCAACTGGCCCAACTTCGCGCGCATGACGGGCCACCCCGAATGGCTCGACGACGAGCGCTTCGCCACGGCGGAGGCGCGCCGCGCGCACGACGACGAGCTCATGGCGGAGGTGCTCGCGTGGGCCGCGGGCGTGCGCAAGAAGGAGGCCCACGCGGCGGGCGGCGAGCACCGCGCCCCCGTCACCTACGTCCACACCATGGCCGACCTGCTGGAGAGTCCGCAGCTGGCGGCGCGCGGCTTCCTGCGCCGCATCGAACACCCCGTGGCGGGCGAGGCCGCGTATCCGGGGCCGCCCTGGTGGATGGGGCCCGACGCCTGGCGCGACGGCCCCGCGCCGCTGCTGGGCGAGCACACGCGCGCGGTGCTGGCCGGGGCGGGGCTGGACGAGGCGCGCATCGCGGCCGCGTCGGGGGCGGCGGCGTGAGCGTCGCGCCCGCGCCTCTGGCGGGGATTCGCGTGGTGGACCTGACGATGGTGTGGGCGGGGCCGCTGGGCACGCGCCTGCTCGGCGACTACGGGGCCGAGGTCATCAAGGTCGAGGGGCCGCGCCAGTGGGACCTGCTGCGCGGGCTGGGCGGCATCCCGCGCACGGAGCCGCGCTGGTACAACCGCGCCGCCTACTTCAACCACAACAACCGCAACAAGTACGCCGCCGCCATCGACCTGCGCCGGGAGGCGGGGCGCGACCTGCTCCTGCGCCTCTGCGCGAAGAGCGACGTGCTCGTGGAGAACTACCGCGCCAGCGTGATGGACGGCCTCGGGCTGGGGTTCGAGGCGGTGCGCACCGCCAGCCCGCGCATCGTCTACCTCTCCATGCCCGGCCACGGCAAGACCGGCCCCGAATCCGGTTACGTCACCTACGGCACGAACGTGGAGCAGCTGGCGGGGCTCGTCTCCGTCTCCGGCTACGAGGGCGGGGAGCCGCTGAAGACGGGCTTCAGCTACGGCGATCCGGCGGCGGGCGTGGCCGTGCCCGCGACGGTGGCGCTGGGGCTGCGCCAGCGCGAGCGCACCGGCGAGGCCGTCTTCATCGACCTCGCCCAGCGCGAGAACCTGACCGGCTTCGTGGGCGAATTCGTGGTCGATTACGCCATGAACGGCCAGCCGCGCGCGCCCGCGGGCAACACCCACCCCCGCTTCGCCCCCCACGGCGTCTACCGCAGCGCGGGCGAGGATCGCTGGATCGCCGTCGCCTGCGAGGACGACGCGCAGTTCGCCGCCCTCTGCCGCGTCATCGGCCAGCCCGAACTGGCGGACGACGCGCGTTTCGCGTCCATGGCCGCGCGCAAGGCGAACGAGCGCGCGCTCGACGCCATCGTCGAGGGCTGGACCGCGCACGTCGGCCACTACGAGGCGATGCACCGCCTGCAGCGGGAGGGCGTGCCCGCCGGGGCCGTACTCACCATCCCCGAGGTGATGAGCGACCCCCAGCTGCGGGCGCGGGGGGCGTGGTCGCCGCAGACGCATCCCGACGCGGGCACATGGGAGGTGGAGACGCCGCCCTGGCGGCTGCCGCGCACGCCCGGCCACGCGCGCCTGCCCGCGCCCGGCTTCGCCGAGCACAACGACTACGTCTTCCGCGAGCTGCTGGGGCTGGACGAGGAGGCGGTCGCGCGCCTTCACGCCGAGGGCGTGACCGCCGCCGAGCCCGACGCGGGCGCGCACGCCTGACCCGTCCCGGCGTCATCCCGTTCCACCGCGAAGACGAAGTAGCTGTCGCCCGCACGCAGATGCGTGAGCGTGTTCACGCCGAGGGCGTCCGCGTTCGGGAACCACGAGCGCCACGATTGCGCGGCCTCATCCCACCAGTGGACGGCGGTCACGCACAGCGTCAGGCGGGCCGCGACCTCGGCCACGAGCGCATCCGCCGACCGCCAGCGCACGACGGTCAGCCCCTCCATCAGCTCCGCGTCGAGCCACGCCTCCGGTTGTTCGTCCGCCGCCGGTTCCGGCGGCGCGAAGGAGAAGGTGAGGATCACCGTTCGCGCGCCCTCGCCGACGGGGAGGCCGCTGAACTCGCCCAGCACCTCGCTCGCGCCCCCGCGGTCGGTCGCGGTGAGCGAGCAGACGGAGCCCGCCAGCACGTGCGCGGTGTAGCTCTCCCCGGCGGCGAGCACGGGCGTGAACGCGGAGAGGCCGCACTCCAGCCGCAGGCCATAGGCGGCGCCGTCCGGCGCGGCGCCCGTCTCCGCGACCGTCATGGTGATGGGCGATAGCACCGGGGGCGGGAGCGTCGAGAGGTCGGGCAGGAGCTCGGGAGAGGCTGGACGGGGCTCTGGGCCGATGGCGAGCGTGTGGACGGCCATGTCGCAGTCCTCGTCGCGGGCGGTGAGGTCGTAATCGCCGAGCCAGTCCGTCGCGGGCGTTCCCGTGATGGTGAGCGCGTCCTCGTCGAAGACCAGACCATTGGGCAGGTCGGGGCTGAGGGTATGGACGATGGTTCCGCTGCCGCCGGAGGCGCGGGGCAACTGGATGTTGATCGGCTGGCCCGCAGGCGCGGCCTCAATGCGGCGGAAGGGCGTGGCGAAGGACGGCGACTCGTCGGAAACGACCGGATCGAAGATGCCCGCGAAGGACTGGATCACGGTCACCAGGCTGGTGTGATCGTGGGCCAGGGCCAGGTACTCCTCGGCGGGGAAGGCCACCCCGATCAGCCTGCCGACGTCGGCATCGGTGACGTCGTAGAACCCGTCCGGGCCTCCGGGGGCGCGGCTCCAGGCCAGCGAAGGCTGGTCGGGCGAGCGATACCACTGGAAGCGCGTGATCTCGCCTCCGCGGACCGTCGTATAGGTGACGCTGAGCGTCATCCCCGACTCCAGGCGGCGGTACGGTCTGCTGGCGTTCACCGTCGTCGATGCGTGGATGTCCGGGGACCAGGGATTCACGCCGCCCGCCGTGTTCGCGCGAACGCGGTAGGTCCACGCCGACCCCGGCGGGACGGTGTGGGTGTAACTGGCGTCGGAGGCCCCCGGCTCGGCGATGAGCCGCCAGCCGGAATCGACCCCGCGCTGCTTCCCCTCGATGCGGTAGCCGGTGACGGCCGGCTGCGTGAAGCCGGTTTCGGGCGGGTCGCCCCCGCGCGGCGCGGCCCAGGTCAACCTGATCTCCGTGCAGCTCAGGGCGCTCCGGCGGACGAAGGTGGGCGGATCGCTGGGGTCGGTCGTCGGCGACACGAAGAGGCTGATGGCCTGCGTATCGCTCTCGCCGTTGCTGTCCGTGGCCGTGAGCGTGAGCGCGAACGCGCCGGCCTCGGTCGGCTTGCCGGTGAGGGTGCGCGTGGCGGCGTTGAAGGCCATGCCCTGCGGCAGCGTTCCGGTGAGGGCGTAGGTCGTGCCCGGTCCGCCCGCTCCGTGGAGGGCGTGGCCGGATTGATACGCGTTGCGGGAGAGGCTGTTGAGAATCCAGTTGATGCGGACGGAGTCGCGGAAGAACGACGGCCGGGACGCATTCGCCACCGTGAACTTGAGCGTCGTGGAGACCGAATCGCCATCGGTGTCCGTGTACGTGTAGACATGGCTCGTCTCCGCCGCCGTCGCGCTGGGCAGCGCCGTTATCTGGAGGGCGTTGCGGTGATAGGTCAGGGGCCCGCTGACGACGTTGGTCCAGTAGTTGGACGGCTCTCCGGCTGGAACCGGGAGCGTGTACTGGGAGCCGCCGCGGTAGTTGCCGCCCGTCACCTGCGGCGTGCCCCAGACCTCCCAGCGATCCACGTGGAAGGTCTTCGCGTACTCGCTTTGCGCGAACGATGGCGTGCTGTCGGCCTCGACGGTGATGCGGTACTGGATGGAGGCGGTGTCGCCGTTCGCGTCCGTGGCGGTGTAGGCGAGGACGTGCGTATCGGAGTAGCCGGCCGGAGCGCCGGGCGTCCCCGTGAGCGTGGGAGGCGAGACGCTCCCATCGAAGGTGAGGCCGGGCACGTTCGTACCGGTGGAACCGGCCGTCGTGACGGGATCGAGCGTATAGGCGACGGTCCCCGTGCAGCCCGTGGCCGTGGGGAAGGTGATCAGGCGGTTGAAGCCCGTGGCGGCCAGCGCGGTACCGGCGACGTACGTCCGGGAGCGGACCTCGGAACCGCTGAAGGAGCAGGTCGTCTGCCCGCGCGCGACGGATCCCGTGAGCAGAAGCGTCGCGCCCACGAGCGCCAGCATCGCCAGCCGCGGGAGCGCCATTCGGGCGGTAGTGTACGGATGCCGCGCGCGACGGCAACCCGCGCCTAGAGCGCGAGCAGCAGGAGGGGCACGGCCACGATGGCCCCGAGGAAGGCGGCCAGACGGCGCGGGCGCGCCGCGATCCAGCGCTCGGCGGCGAGGATGGCGGCGCGGAACGGGCCGTAGAGGACGGTGAGGGCGACGCCCGCCACCGCCGCCGTGGAGGCCATCTGCGCGAGCACGACGGCCAGGGCCGCCTCGCCGCCCACGAGCACGCTCGCCCCCAGCGTGTCCGCGAAGGTGGCGATGTTGGCCCCCAGCACGTAGGGGATGACGTGCTCGCGGCGCACGTAGCCGCGCAGGGCGAGGGGCACGAGCGCCGTGAGCGAGACGGCCACGCTGAGCGTGGTGAGCGTGACGAGCACGCCCATGAGGAACATGAGCGGGCGGCGGTTGAGCACGGCGAGGCGGCGGCGGATGCCCTCGGCCTCGCCCTCCAGCCGCGGCAGGGCGCGCTCGAACACGGCGAAGGCGAGCAGCAGCAGGGCGGCCCCCGCCGCGAACACGAGCAGGCCCGGCAGGACCGCGTCGAGCGCGTCGGTGACGGGGGCGAAGACGGCGTCCGCGCCGCGCAGCACGGCCCCGGGCGTGGCGGGCGCGACGCCGTCGAGCCAGCCGCCGCGCAGGGCGAGGAAGCCCAGCGCCACCGCCGGGCCCTGCGTGGCGAAGGTGGCGAGCATGGCCACGATGCCGATGGCGAGGCCGTCGCCGCTGCGCCGCCCGAAGCGGTAGGCGAGGAAGCCGGCGGCGAGCACGACGAAGGAGGCGCCGAGGCGCGATCCCGCGATCACGGCGAAGGCCTCCGTCTCGCGCAGCACGCCCTCGGAGAGCAACGTCACGCCGAGGGCGGCCACGGGCGAGCCGCTGAGCGCGAGGTAGGCGAAGAGCCAGCCGAAGCCGAGGCCGTTCGCCACCCCGGCCACGTCGAGGTCGGCCAGCAGGGGGGCGAGCGACGGCGCCCCCGCGCGCGCCACCTCGAGGGCGAGGACGAAGAGCGCCAGCCCGAGCAGGGCGAAGGCCACGCGGAGGGCCGCGCGGAAGCGCGCGAGGCCGCGAAGGGCGCGGGCGGCGGCGCCCACCTCAGCCGTCCCGGGCGCTCTCCATGAGAATGGCGGCCACTTCGGGGCGGGTGAACTCGACGGGCGGGGCCTCGCCGCGGGCCAGCATCTCGCGCACCTTCGTGCCGGAGAGGAAGAGGCGCTCGTCCGGCGCCGCCGGGCTCGTCTTCGTCGTGGCCATGGCCCCGCTGCGCAGGCACCAGAAGGCGTGCTCGAAGAAGAGCGGCCGCAGGCCGAGCGCGTCGAGGTCGACGTCGTCGAAGATGCGCTGCGCGTCGTAGGTGCCGTAATAGTCGCCCACGCCCGCGTGGTCGCGCCCCACGATGAAGTGGGTGCAGCCGTAGTTCTTGCGCATGATGGCGTGGAAGACGGCCTCGCGCGGGCCGGCGTAGCGCATGGCCGCGGGCAGCACCGACAACAGCACGCGGTCCGCCGGGAAGTAGCGGTCGAGCAGCGCCTCGTAGCAGCGCATGCGCACGTCGGCGGGGATGTCGTCGTCCTTCGTGTCGCCCACCAGCGGGTGCACGAGCGCGCCGTCCACGCCCTCCAACGCCACCTTGATCAGGTACTCGTGGGCGCGGTGGATGGGGTTGCGCGTCTGGAAGCCGACGACCGTGCGCCAGCCCCGTTCGGCGAAGGCGGCGCGCGTGCCCGCGGGCGTGAGGCGGCGGTCGGGGAAGTCGCCGTGGTCGGGCAGGCGCAGGGCGCGCACGGGGCCGCCCAGCGCGAGCTCGCCGGAGGCCATGAGCGCGGCCACGCCGGGATGGGCCTCGTCGGCGGTGCGGAAGACGCGCTCGGCCTCGCGCATCTTGTCGCGGCGGTACGTCTCCTCGATGGCGATGACGCCCAGCGGCAGGCCGTTCGCGTCGCGCAGGGAGGCGCGCACGCCCGGGCGCAGCTCGCCCGCGCGCGCTTCCGGCGCGGCGAGCGTCACCGGGATCGGCCAGGGCAGGCCATCGGGGAGCGTCATCTCCTCCACCACGGAGCGATGGGCGGCCTCGCCCATGAAGCCGGTGAGCGGGCTGAAGCCGCCGTTGGCCAGCAGCTCGAAGTCGCTCGCCGTGCGCGAGTCGAGCTCGATGACGGGCAGGTCGGCGGCCTCACGCGCGAGCTCCTCGCGCTCCGCGCCGTCGGCCACGAGGTCGACGAGCGCGCCGCCGTACGGTTCGCCGAGGGCGCTCACGGGCGCGCCGCCGGGACCAGCCCGCGCGTCTCGAGGTGGGCCAGGATCTGGCGCAGGCTGGCGTCGGGCGGATCGACGCCGGTCTCGCAGCGCACCTCCGGCGCGGGGGGATCCTCGTAGGGGTCGTCCACGCCGGTGAAGCCCGTGAGCTCGCCCGCGCGCGCCTTCGCGTAGAGGCCCTTCACGTCGCGCGCCTCGCACTGGGCGACGGTGGCGGCGGCGTACACCTCGACGAAGGCGCCGCCGTCGCCCTCCACGAGCGCGCGGTTCTCGTCGCGGATGGCGCGGTAGGGGGAGATGGCGGCGGTGATGACGCCCACGCCGTTGCGCGCGAGCAGGTTGGCCACGAAGCCGATGCGGCGGATGTTGGCGTCGCGGTCCTCCTTGCTGAAGCCGAGCCCCTTCGAGAGGTTCGTGCGCACGACGTCGCCGTCGAGGATCTCGACGCGGCGTCCGCGCTCGCGCAGGGCGGGCGCGAGCGCCTCGGCCAGCGTGCTCTTGCCCGCGCCGGACAGCCCCGTGAACCAGACGACGAAGCCCTGTTCGCTCATGCGCATGTCTCCTCCCCGTTCGCTGGAACGCGCCCGCGCGGCGCGACGGCGGCGGGGAGCGCGCTCAGACGTGCAGCCCGCATTCGTCCTTCTCGAAGCGCTCCCAGCGGCCTTGGCGGCCCTGCTTGCCGGGCACGGTGCAGTTGTAGCAGCCGATGCTCACGTAGCCCTGGTCGAGCAGCGGGTTGTAGGGCACGCCGTGCTCGAACAGGTAGGCCCACGTCTCCTTCTCCGTCCAGCGCGCGAGGGGGTTGATCTTGACGACGCCGAAGCGGTCGTTGCGGGCCACGATGGGGACGGTCGCACGGCCCTCGGACTGGTCGCGGCGGAGGCCCGCGATCCAGGCCGTGCGGCCCTCCAGCGCGCGGCGGTTCGGCTCCACCTTGCGCAGATCGCAGCAGCGGTCGGGGTCGCGCATCCAGAGGGCGGCGCCGTGCTCGGCGGCCTGCTGCTCGTGGCTCAGGCGCGGCTTGTAGACGCGCACGTTCTCGAGGCCGAGGGCGGCGGTGGCGCGCCTGCGCGTCTCGTGCGTCTCCTCGAAGAGGTAGTCCGTGTCCAGCACGAACACGTACACGTTGGGCTTGAGGCTGGCGGCCATGTGCAGGATGGCCATGCCGCTGGGGCCGCCGAAGCTGGCGCCCACGGCGAGGCCGTCGCCGAACGCGTCCACGGCCCAGCGCACGACGTCGCGCGGATCGGCGCGCTCGAAGCGCCGGTCCAGCTCGGCCAGGGCGGCGTCGTCGAGGGCGGTGGCGGTGGTCACGGGCGGGCGCTCCGGCGAAAGGCGGGTTCGTCGCTCAACATTATCAACAACGTCCGTTGGCGGCAACGGCGGCCCGCCACCGCCATGTGCTACAGTCGCGGGAGAGGCCCGCGCGGACCCGTCGGAGGCCGCCGGCCCGCGAAAGGACGACGCCCATGCGCGCGGTCGAAACCATCGTCCAGACGAACGCCCCCGGCAAGGTGCTGCCGATCCTGCGGGAGGAGCTCGAGGATTTCGAGACGGAGGCGACGCGCTTCCTGGCGGGGGGCTACGAGGAGGAGGCCGTCTTCCAGGGCTACCGCCTCAAGCAGGGCGTCTACGGCCAGCGCCAGGCGAACGTGCAGATGCTGCGCGTGAAGCTGCCCTTCGGGGGCGTGACGCCGGAGCAGATGGAGGCCTTCGCGGAGCTGGCGGACCGCATCGCGCCGCTGCGCAAGGGGCACATCACCACGCGCCAGAACCTGCAGTTCCACCACATGCCCCTGCTGAAGGCGTCGGAGGCGCTGCGCCTGCTGGCCGCCTCCGGGCTCTCCACGCGCGAGGCCTGCGGCAACACCGTGCGCAACGTGACCGCCGACCCCTGGGCGGGCGTGACCGAGGGCGAACTCTTCGACGCGACGCCCTACGCGGGGGCCTTCGCGCGCTTCTGGCTGCGCAACCCGCTCACGCAGCTGCTGCCGCGCAAGTTCAAGGTGGCCTTCAGCGCCGACGACGCCGACGTGGCCATCACCGGCATGCACGACCTCGGCTTCATCCCGCGCGTGCGCGACGGCGAGCGCGGCTTCCGCATGGTCTGCGGGGGCGGTCTCGCCATCATGCCCCGCGAGGCCGTGACGGTGCGCGAATTCGTCTCCGTGGACGAGTACCTGAAGGTGAGCGAGGCCGTCATCCGCGTCTTCAACGCCGCCGACATGCTGCGCAAGAACCGCGCCATGGCCCGCATCAAGGTGCTCATCGACCGCGTCGGCGCCGACCGCTTCCTCGCAATGGTGGACGAGGAGCTGGCGGGCGGCTGGGCGCAACGCGACTTCAGCCCCGACCGCCTGCTCTTCCTCGACAACGAGGAGGAGCGCGCCCCCGCCCGCCGCGATGCGTACGACCAGCCCGGCGCGGACGCCGCCGAGTTCCACCGCTTCGCCGCCGCCAACGCGCGCGCGCAGAAGCAGCAAGGCTTCAGCACGGTGCAGGTGAAGGTGGAGCGCGGCGACCTCACGCCCGACCAGTTCCGCGGCCTCGCCGCCGTCATGCGCGAGTACTGCGGCGGCAACGCGCGCACGACCGTGCAGCAGAACCTCGTGCTGCGCTGGGTGCGCGACGAGAGCCTGTACGAGGTGTGGACGCGGCTGAAGGCGCTCGGCCTGGGCGAGGCGGGCGCGAACACGGTCACGGACGTGGTGAGCTGCCCGGGCACGGACAGCTGCAAGCTCGGCATCACCAGCTCCATGGGGCTGAACCGCGCCATCAGCGAGCACGTGGCGGAGCTGGCCGGCGACGACCCGCTGGTGGCGAAGCTGCACATCAAGATGAGCGGCTGCCCCAACAGCTGCGGCCAGCACCACCTCGCCAACATCGGCTTCCACGGCGCGGCCATGAAGGTGGACGGCCACCAGCTGCCCGCCTACCACGCCTTCCTCGGCGGCTCCGGCGAGGAGGGGAACGGCCGCGTCCGCATCGGCACGCAGCTCAAGCTGCGCCTGCCCGCCAAGCGCGCGCCCGACGCCGCCCTGCGCTGGATCGAGCTCTACCGCCGCGAACGGCTGGACGGCGAGGCGTTCAACGACTGCTTCGACCGCCTCGGCAAGGCGCCCTTCGAGGAGGCCGTGCGCGACCTCACCGTGGCGGGCGAATTCTCCGAGGACAACCGCGAGATGTTCATCGACTGGACGAAGTACGAGCTCTACGTGCTGGAGCGCGGCGAGGGCGAGTGCGCCGTCTGAGCGCGCGGGGCTGAGGTGGACGGCCCCGCGTTCCGGCGGCACCGGCGATTGCGGCGCACGGAGGCCATGCGCGCGCTCGTGCGCGAAACCGAACTCACGCCCGCCCACCTCGTCGCCCCCCTCTTCGTGGAGGAGGGGCTGGACGGGCGCGCGCCCATCGCCTCCATGCCCGGACAGGCGCGGCTGGGCATGGCCGCGCTCGTGGAGGAGGCGCGCGCGCTGCGCGACGCGGGCGTGCCCGCCGTGCTGCTCTTCGGCATCCCCGCGCGCAAGGACGAGCGCGGCAGCGGGGCCTTCGACGACGGCGGCGTGGTTCAGGAGGCGGCGCGGCGGCTGAAGGACGCCCTGCCCGAGCTGCTCGTCGTCGGCGACGTGTGCCTGTGCGAGTACACCAGCCACGGGCACTGCGGCGTGCTGGGCGCGGACGGCGGCGTGGACAACGACGCCAGCCTGGCCCCGCTGGCGGACATGGCCGTGAGCCTGGCCGCGGCGGGCTGCGACGTCGTGGCCCCCAGCGACATGATGGACGGGCGCGTGGGCGCCATCCGCGAGGCGCTGGACGGCTCGGGGCTGGGGGAGACGGCCATCCTCTCCTACGCGGCCAAGTTCGCCAGCGCCTTCTACGGCCCCTTCCGCGAGGCGGCGGACAGCGCCCCCGCCTTCGGCGACCGCCGCGGCTACCAACTCGACCCGGCCAACGCGCGCATGGCCCGCGACGAGGCGCTCACCGACCTCGACGAGGGCGCGGACATGGTGATGGTGAAGCCCGCGCTGCCCTGCCTCGACGTGCTGCGACAGGTGCGCGAGGCGGTGGACGCGCCCGTGGCCGCCTACAACGTGAGCGGCGAGTACGCCATGCTCAAGGCGGCGGCGGCCAACGGCTGGATCGACGAGGCGCGCGCCATCGACGAGACGCTCACCGCCATCCGGCGCGCGGGCGCGGACGTCGTCATCACCTACCACGCGCTGGAGTGGGCGCGCCGCCGCTAGTCCGGCACCTCGCCCACGGCCCCGCTCGCGATCACGTCCGCGATCTCCTCCGGCGAAAGCCCGGCCCAGGCGAGGACGTCGCGCGTCTCCGAGCGGAAGGGGGCGGGGAAGGGCGCGGGCGCGAAGCCGTCCTCGTCCAGCGCCAGCGCCTTGCCCAGCACGCGGAAGGGCCCCGCGCCGGGGACGTCGCCGTCCACGAACAGGTCGTTCGCCGCCGCCTGCCCGTCGTCGATGAGCTCGAGCGGCAGGCGCACGCGCGAGGCGGGGATGCCGCGTTCGCGCAGCAGGCGCTCCCAGTGCTCCGTCGTCTCCGAGGCGAAGCGCGCCTCGATCTCGTCCCGCAGCGTCTGGTCGGCGGCGAGGCGATCCTCCTTGGGCGCGTCCGCGTCGAGGCTGGGGTCATGCAGGCCCGTGGCCGCCATCAGCCGCCGCCGCAGGCCCACGCTGGGGCAGGCGATGGCGATGGCCGAATCCTTCGTGGCGAAGGTGCGGTAGTAGATGCCGGTGAGGCGCGCCGCGCGCGTGTTGGGCTGATGGACGGCCTGTTCGGCGTAGGGCGTGCCCGCGGCGCGCGCCTGCGCCAGCCAGTCGAGGTAGGCGGCGTGGTTCTCCGCGTCGCCCTGGTCCACGCGCACCATGAGGTTGTTCTGCAGGATGAGGCAGGACATGAGCAGCGAGGCGTCGACGCGCCCGCCGCGGCCCGTGCGCGTGCGGCGGTGGAGCGCGGAGGCCACGCCGAAGGCGAGCAGGGCAGCGCACATGTAGTCGGAGATGGGGGAGCCCTCGGCCACGGGGCGGCCGTCGCGCATGCCGCCGTTCATGGCCATGAGCCCGCTGCGCGCCTGCACCACCTGGTCCATGCCCGCCAGCCCCGCGTCCGGGCCGTTCTCCCCGAAGGCGGTGACGTTGCCCACGATGATGGAGGGGTGGCGTTCGGCGAGGCTGGGGTAGTCGAGGCCGAGCTCGGCGGCCAGCCCCGGGCGCAGGTTGGTGAGGGCCACGTCGCTGCGCGCCAGCAGGGCCTCGATGATGGCGGGGGCGCGTTCGTGGCGCAGGGCCAGGGGCAGCGAATGGGCGCCGCGGTTGCGCCCCAGGAAGTGGCGCGTGTAGTCGTCCCAGCGGTAGCCCGTGTGGCGCGCGGCCTCGCCCTCCGGCGGCTCCACCTTGATGACGCGCGCGCCGCCGTCGGCCAGCAGCTGGGCGGCGTAGGGCACGGCCACGAACTGCCCGAATTCGAGCACCGTCACGCCCGCGAAGGGCTGTTCGTCGCTCACGCGCCATCCTCCGCCGCGCCGCCGGGGCGCTTGAAGTAGAGCAGCTCGCGGAAGATGAGGGTGGGGCCGATCCAGTTCTCCACGCGCGCGTCGCTCACCATCTCCCAGCCCGCGTCGCCGAGGTCGCGCAGCGCGCCGGAGAGGTCGCCCGGCCCGTACTCCGCGTCCGCGTCCGCGCGGTGGCTGTAGTTGACGGCGATAGGCTGGTCGAGGCCGCTCACCACCACGCGCGCGTACTCCCAGCGCACGGGCCCGCTCACGGCGCGTCCTCCTCGTCGGGCGGGGGCGCGTCCTGGTAGTTCTCCACCTGTCCCTGGGGCAGGCCGTGGACGGGGTGGAAGCGGCCCGCGTGGAGCAGGCGCAGGAAGTGGTCGGGGTTTTCGATCTCCTCCTCGAAGCGCGTGCCGAAGTAGCCGATGCCCTGGGTCGAGTGGGCGTCGGAGCCGCCCGTGCCGGGCTTGCCCAGCGCCTTCGCCACCCGCAGGGCGAAGTGGTTTTCGCGGGGCGTGTTGCAGCCGTTCAACACCTCCACGGCGTCCACCAGCTGGAACACGGGCAGGCGCGCGGCCTCCTCGGGGGTCATGGTGAAGGGTTCCTTGCCCTGCCGCCTGAAGTAGACGGGGTCGAAGTAGTGGCGGAAGGGGTGGGCGGCGACGAGGTAGGCGCCCTGCTCGTCCGCCACCTCGCGCAGCCGTTCGAGACGGCGGATGCCGCTCTCGTAGCCGCGCAGGCCCACGGCGAGGACGTGCCCCATGTCCGTCGAAACCTCCATGCCGTTGGAGATGAAGACGTCGGGGTGGGCGGCGCGGAAGGGGTTGAGGTCCCAGCTCTCCCACATGCGGTCGTGCTCGGTGATGTTGACGCCGGTGAGGTTGATGCGCCGCGCCTCGGCCATCAGGTCTTCGGGATCGAGCATGGAGTCGGAGGCGCCGCGGGTGGTGTGCAGGTGCATGTCCACGATGGTGCCGGGCACGCGCGCCTCCGCGCCGCCCGGAGCGCGCGGCGCCGCCGCTATCCTACCGTCCCGCCAGATGGGGCAGTAGCCAGCCGAAGAGGCCCGCGAAGGCGAGGGCATGGGCGCTCCACAGCCACCACAGGCGCGGCCAGGGGATGGCGAGCAGGAGCGCGGGCGCGAGGCCCAGGGCGGCGGCGGCGACGGTGAAGGCGGCGCTGGGGCTGCCGAGGCCGTCGGGGCGCGCGTCCAGCTCCGCCGCCTCGTAGACGGCGCCCGCGCCGAGGCCGACGAGCGTCCAGCCCACGACCGCGCCCGCGAAGAGGGGCACGGCCAGCAGCGTGGCCGGCACCTCGCGCGCGAACCAGCGCTCCACGAGGGCGGCGTCGCGGGCGCGCACGGCCAGCGTGGCGGCGGCGGCGGTGGTGAGCAGGGCCATGGCGCAGCCCGCCAGCCAGCCCGCCATCAGCGCCGCCACGGCGACCCGGCGGTGGCGGTGGCGATGACCGCGCACTCGAGCCCGGCGGCGGCGGCGCGCACGCGCTCCGTTTCGTGCGGCGGGCCGATCCAGAAGAGCGTGGGGCCGGCCCCGGCGAGGCGCACGCGCTCGCCCGTGCGCGCCTCGATCTCCCCGCGCAGCGCCGCCAGCCCGGGGAAGCACTCGAAGGCCACGCGCTCGAAGCCGTTGAAGAGCGCGTCCGGCGTCAGGCGCGCGGGGGGACGGCGCGCGAAGGCGGCGGCGCGTCCGAAGCCGTCGCGCCGTCCGTCGCGGTCGAGCGCGGCGAAGAGGGCGGCGGTCTTGCGCGGCAGCGTTTCGCGCGGGACGAAGAGGACGACGCCGTGCGCGGGCAGGTCGGGCAGGGGCGTGACGCGCTCGCCGCGGCCCTCCGCGAGGGCGGTGCCGCCGGCGAGGAAGAAGGGCTCGTCGCTGCCCACGGCGGCGGCGGCGCGGGCGAGCGCGGCCTCGTCCGCCTCCGGCCAGCGGCGCGCGAGCAGGCGCAGCGCCGTGGCCGCGTCGGAGGCGCCGCCGCCCAGCCCTCCGGCGGCGGGGATGCGCTTCACGAGACGCACGCGGAACGGCTCCGGCTCGCGCCCCACGGCGTCCGCGAGCGCGTCGATGGCGCGCCAGACGAGGTTGCCCGCGTCGCGCGGGACGCCCGCCGCGAACGGCCCCTCGACCGCGATGGCGCGCGCCTCCGCCGGGCGCAGCGCCACCTCGTCGGCCAGCGCCAGCGTCTGCAGCACGCTGGCCAGCTCGTGGTAGCCGTCGGCGCGCTTCCCGCCGATTTCGAGCGTGAGGTTGATCTTGGCGGGCGCGGGACCGGCCAGCTCGCCGCTCACGGCGGCGGCGGCGCGGCGGGCGGCAGGGCGTCGAGCAGGGCGAGCCACTCGTCGATGGCGAGCGCGCCGGGGCGGCGGTCGGCGGCGATGCCCGCGGCGGCGAGGGCCGCGCCCGCCGTCTCGGCGTCGCCGCCGGGCATGCGCGCGAGGGCGTTGCGGAGCTGCTTGCGCGGGTTGCGCAGGGCCCCCGACGCGAGCGCGAAGAAGGCGGCCTCGCGCGCGGGTGGCACGAGCGGCGCTTCCCGCGGCCTGAGCCGCACGACCGACGAATGCACGCGCGGCGGCGGGTCGAACGCGCCCGGGGGCACGTCGAAGAGCGGCTCGGCCTCGGCGCGGTTGCGCACGGCCAGCCCCAGCAGGGAGAGCCCGCGGCGGCGTCCCGCGATCTCGCGCGCCACCTCGCGCTGCACCATCACCACCGCCTCCGCCGGGCGCGGCTCGCCCTCCAGCAGGTGGCGGACGATGGGGGCGGCGGCGAAGTAGGGCAGGTTGCCGGCCACGCTGAAGGGGCGGCCGTCGGGCGCGGCCAGGGCGAAATCGAACGAGCGGGCGTCGCCCTCGAACAGGCGCAGGCCCGCGCGTCCGGCGAAGCGGCGGCGCAGGTGGGCGAGCAGGCGCGGCTCGATCTCGATGGCGGCCACCTCGCGCCCGGCGTCGAGCAGCGCCTCCGTGAGCTGGCCCGTGCCCGCGCCGATCTCGACGACGATGCCGCCCTCGGGCGCGCGCGCGGCGTCCGCGATAGCCGCCAGCACGTCGCCGTCAATGAGGAAGTGCTGGCCCAGCGCCTTGCGCGCGCGGGGGATGCGGACCTTCGCGCTCACGCCGGGAATCGTACCGCCATCCGCCTAATCAAGGATGTAGATGTCGACGTAGCCCGTGTACCAGGGGTTGGGGGCATGGTCCTCGGGAAAGCCGAGGTCGATGTGGTTCCCCTTGATGGCGCCGCCCACGTCGGCGGCCAGACAGGGGCCGTAGCCGGGCACGTAGAGGTGCGTGAGCAGGGGGATGACGTCCGGGTCCACGGCGCAGATGCCGTGCTCCAGGGGGATGCCGGTGGCGGTGATGCCCCAGTCCGGATCGCCGCGCTCCTTGCCCCCGTGCGTGGCGTCGTACCACGTGGCCCAGACGCGCAGCTTCGAGCGGTAGGGGCCCTCGTACTCGTCCGTGACGAGGCGGGCCTCGCCGTCCCCGGCGGACGGCCCCACGAGGTGCTCGGTGGCCACGGCGGCGCGCACCACCTCGCTGTCGATCAGCTCGCGCGCGATCTCCACGCCGCCGCGATAGGTGACGCGCTCGCGCACGAGGCGCCGCCCCGGCTCCCCCTCCACCACGCGCTCCTCGCCGGGCGCGAGCGTGTGGTCGTCGCGCCGGATGACGGGCGGCGGCGTGAGCTCGACCGTCTCCTCGATGACCTCGCGCGTGAGCGAGACGACGATCTCCATGCCGTCCGTGACGAGGGCGTCGAGGTCGTGGGAGACGCTCGCGCCCGCCGTATCGACGCCGAAGAGGTCGAGCACCTCGCCCACGCGCGTGACCTGCGTGTAGACGTTCTCGGCCACGCCGTCGACCACGATGACGATGGCGCGCGCCTTGTGCAGGCGGATGACGGCGTCGGGCGGCACGGGGCCGTCCAGCGGATGCGAGACGAGGTCGCCCTCGCGCACGCCGATGCCCGCGTCCGCGATCACCTCGCCCACGGTGTCGTGGATGGAGCGCGTCTCGATGGCGCGTCCGTCCACGTAGATGGTGACGGGGCGGGCGCGGACCAGCTCGACGCGCACGGGGCCGCCTCCCGTCGCATCCGGCGCCAGGCGCGCGGCGGGCATGGCGGGGAAGCCGTCCACGTAGACGCGGTCGCCCTCGCGCGCGGTCACGCCCGCGGCGGCGAGCGCGCCCGCGACGGTGCGCGCCTGCGTGCGCACCTCGACGGCGGCGCCGTCGGCCACGATGAGGGCGGTGGTGGCGCGCCGCAGGGCGAGCGTGGCGTGGTCGCCGACGCGGCCCGCGAGCAGGCGGTCGCCGGGCGCGAGGGCGAGGGAGGCGGCATCCAGCGCCGCGCGCTCGCCGTCGAGCACGGCGCGCACCTGCACCGCGCGCCCGCCGGTGAGCAGCGTGACCGTGCGCGAGGGGAACAGCTGGAAGGCGAGGATCGCCAGCAGCACCGCGGCGAGGATGGCGGCGGCGTGGCGGCGGGCGCGCGCGCGCGAGTAGTCGTGGAGGCGTTCGAGCCTGCCGATGGCCGCGGGCAGCCCGCGCGGGCGGCCGGAGCCGGAATCGTGGGCAGTCAGCGGCGACCCTCCCTCGCCGGGCCGCCTCCGCGCGGGAGGCGGCCATCGTGTGCGGGCGACCGTGCACCCGCCCTCGAAGCGCGTTCCCGGGCTTGCGCCGCGCGAGCCAGCTCGGACCCGGTTGGTCCGCGGCGCCCGGGGCGGGCTGCTTATGGCTGCTTCCTTCCGGACCTGACCAGGTTCGCAGCGCCCCGCCGCGCGGGACCAGATCGTCAATGCCGCTTTGCGAAGGCAGTCCCCGGATGCGCGACCCTCGGACGGGAATTCAGCCCCGCTGGAGCGGCTTGCGGGTTACAGGGCACCGCTAGCTCCCCGCCTAGCACGGCTGCGCGCGAGCGTACGAAACCGCTTCGGGGCGGTCAAACGGCAGCGTCGCCATCCGCGGCGGGGCGCAGGGCCGCGAGCTCGTCGCCCTCGCCCACCTGCGCGTCCACGCGCGCGCCCACGCGCTCCACCGTTCCCGCCACGGGGGCGCGCAGCTCGTTGTTCATCTTCATCGACTCGATCACGACGAGCACGTCCCCGGCCTCCACGCGCGCGCCCGCCTCCACACGCGTCTCCAGCACCACGCCGGTCATGGGGGCGGTGACGCGCACGAGGCCGTCCCCCGCGGCGGCGGCGCGCATGGCGGCGGCGGCGCGCCCGCGCCCGATGCGGACGCGATAGGTGCGCCGCCCGATGGTCACGTCCACACCCGCGCCGCGCCGTTCGAGGTACAGCTCAAGGGGATGGTTCTCGATCATGACCACGTGCAGCCCGGCGCGCACGTGCCGCATCTCCACGGAGCGCCACTCGCCGTCGGGATGCAGGCGCACGCGCGCCAGCCCGCCGTCCCCGTCGGGACGCTCCAGTTCGGCCTCGCAGGGCCAGTCGTCGACCTGGACTAGATACTTCTCGGCCATCGTCCCATCGCCCGGCTGCGCCATGCGGATCGCACGGGCGCGCGCGGGGTCGCGGCCCCGTTCCCCGCGCGCGGGCCGCGGCCCTCGGCGAAGGCGAGCAGGGCGGCGATGGCGGCGGCCTCGCGGGACGCATCCTCCGTCTCCCTGCTCTCCACGCGGTGGCGGTCGAGGAAGTCCGTGTCCAGCCGCCCCTCGATGAAGGCCGGCAGCTCCAGGATCTGGCGCAGATAGGGAATGTTGGTGGCCACGCCCACGACGCGGAATTCGCGCAGGGCGCGGAGCATGCGGGCGCGCGCGTCCTCGCGGTCGGGGCCCCAAGCCGTGACCTTGGCCAGCAGCGAATCGTAGTAGGGCGTCACCTCGAGGCCGTCGTGGAGGGCGCTCTCCACGCGCACACCGGGCCCGGCGGGCTCGCGCGAGAAGACGACGCGCCCCACGGAGGGCAGGAAGCCGTTGTGCGGATCCTCCGCCACGATGCGGCACTCGATGGCCCAGCCGCGCGTGAGCAGGTCGCCTTCCCCGTAGGGCAGCTCCTCGCCGCCCGCCACGAGGATCTGGTCCCGCACGAGGTCCACGCCCGTGGTCATCTCGGTGACGGGGTGCTCGACCTGCAGGCGGGCGTTGGCCTCGATGAAATGGAACGCGCCGTCCTCGGTGAGCAGGAATTCGACCGTGCCCGCGCTGCGGTAGCCGGCGGCGCGGGCGACGCGCACGGCGGCGCGGTTGAGGGCGCGCCGCAGCTCGGGGCCGACCACGACCGAGGGCGATTCCTCGATGATCTTCTGGTGGCGGCGCTGGATGGAGCACTCGCGCTCGCCGAGGGGGATCACGTTGCCGAAGGTGTCGGCGATGATCTGCACCTCGATGTGGCGCACGTTGCGCATCCGCGCCTCGAAGTAGAGGCGTCCGTCGCCGAAGGCGGCCAGCGCCTCGCGGCGGGCGAGGGCCACGGCGCGATCGAGGTCCTCCTCGCGCTCGACGAAGCGGATGCCGCGCCCGCCGCCGCCGGCCATGGCCTTCACGGCGAGGGGGTAGCCCACGCCGCGCGCCAGCTCCGCGGCGTCGTCCGGCGATTCGAGCGGGGGCGCGCCCGGCACGACGGGCACGTCGGCCTCGCGGGCCAGCGCGCGCGCCGCGTGCTTGTCGCCCAGCAGGCGGATGGCCGCGGGCGAGGGGCCGATGAAGGTGAGGCCCGCGGCCTCGCAGGCCTCGGCGAAGTCCGCGTTCTCCGCGAGGAAGCCGTAGCCCGGGTGGATGGCGTCGGCCCCGCAGGCCGCGGCGATGTCGAGGATGCGCCCCACGTTGAGGTAGCTCTCCGCCGCCTCCGCGGGGCCCGCCAGCCAGGCCTCGTCGGCGTAGCGCACGTGCCGCGAGAGGCGGTCCACCTCGGAGTAGATGGCCACCGAGCGGATGCCCAGGTCGTGCAGGGCGCGCACGATGCGCAGGGCGATCTCGCCGCGGTTGGCGACCAGCACCTTGGACAGCTTCACGGCAGCGCCCGCCTCTCCATGCCCCCAGCCTAACGGTTCGCGGCGAAGGCCGTGCGCGCGCGCGCGTCTGGCCCCGCCCGCGGGGAGGCCGTACGCTGGCGGCGTGAGCGATCACGCCCGGCGCGTCCTCGAATTCGACAAGGTGCTGGCCCTGCTCGCACAGGAGACGGCCTTCAGCGGGGGCCGCGAGCTGGCGCTGGCCCTGCGCCCGGCGGACGACCACGGGGCCGCGCTCGCGCTCCAGGCCGAGACGGCGGAGATGACGCGCATCGACCAGATGGGGCTGGACGTGCCCTTCGCGGGGATGCGCGACCTGCGCCCCCACGCGCGCGCCGCGGCCATCGGGCGGGCGCTGGAGCCGGGCGAGCTGCGCGAGGCGGCGGCGGCGCTGGCCACGGCCTTCCGCGCGCGCCAGTTGACCGAGCGCCTCGCCGAACGCGCGCCGCGCATCGCCGCCCTGGCTGCGGACATCGCCGACTTCCGGCCCTTCGCCGCCGAGGTGGAGCGCGCCATCACGCCCCGCGACGGCGTGGCCGACGAGGCCAGCGCGGCGCTGGCGGCCACGCGCCGCGAACTGCGGAGCGCGATGGCGCGGCTGGAGCAGCGGGCGCGCGCCGCCCTCGCCGAGGCCGTGCGCGCGGGCGTCGCGCAGGAGGAGCTGCTGACCGAGCGCAACGGGCGCACGGTCATCCCCGTGAAGGCGGGCTTCCGCGGCCAGGCGCACGGCATCGTGCACGACGTCTCCGCCAGCGGCGCCACCGTCTTCCTCGAGCCCATGGCCGTGGTGGAGGCGGGCAACGAGGTGCGCGAGCTGCGGCTGGCCGAGGAGCGCGAGGAGCGCCGCGTGCTCCTGCGCCTCTCCGCCATGCTGGGCGAGCGCGCGGACGAGGCGCTGGCCGCCATCGACGCCATGGCGCGGCTCGACCTGCTGTGCGCGAAGGCGCGGCTGGGCAAGCGCCTCGGCTGCCCCCTGCCGCGCGCCGACGGCGACGCCTCCTGGCTGGCGGCGGACGGCACGGCGAAGCTGGTGCGCGCGCGCCATCCGCTGCTGCGCGGGGAGGTCGTGCCCATCGACCTCGACCTGGGCGGGGACGCGCCCGGCCTGCTCCTCACGGGGCCGAACACGGGCGGCAAGACCGTGGCCCTGAAGACGGTGGGGCTGCTCACGCTCATGGCGCGGGCGGGCCTGCCCGTGCCCTGCGACGAGGGTTCGCGCCTCGTCGCCTGGCCCGGCGTCCACGCCGACATCGGCGACGAGCAGTCGATCGAGCAGTCGCTCTCCACCTTCTCCGCGCACATGCGCACGATCGGGGGCATTCTGGCGGCGGCCGCGCCGGGCGCGCTCGTGCTGCTCGACGAGTTGGGCGCGGGCACCGACCCGGAGGAGGGCGCGGCCCTCGCGCGCGCCATCCTCGAAACGCTGCTCGACCGCGGCTGCGCCGTCGTGGCCACCACGCACCACGGCGAGCTCAAGACGTTCGCGCACGAGGACGCGCGCATGAGGAACGCCTCCGTGGAGTTCGACCCGCGAACGCTGGGCCCCACCTACCGCCTCGCCGTGGGGCTGCCGGGGCAGTCCAACGCCATCGCCATCGCGCGGCGGCTCGGCATCGGCGAGGACGTGCTGGCGCGGGCGGAGCGGCGCGTGAGCGCGGGCGCGCGCGAGCTGGAGGGCCTGCTGGAGGACGTGCGGCGCGAACGGCGCGCGACGGCGGAGACGCGCGAGCGCGAGGAGGCGGCGCGCCGCGAGGCCGAGGAACTGCGTCTGCGGCTGGCGGAAGAGCGCGAGCGCATCGAGTCCGAGCGCGAGGCCGCGCTCGAACGCGCGCGGCGCGAGGCCGAGACGCTGGTGGCGCGCGCGCGGCGCGAACTGGAGCGGCTGGAGCGGCGCGGGCGCGAGGAGGCATCCCCGCGCGAGGCCGCCGCGCGCCTCGAGGCGCTGGACGCGGAGCTGGAGACGGCGGGCCGCGCCGCGCGCGAACGAGCCGCCGCGGCCCCCGCGCTCGACGCGCTCGCCCCCGGCGACGCCGTGCGCGTGCGCGACATCCCCCAGACGGGCGAGGCCGTGAGCGCCGTGGGCCCCGACGGGCGTCTGGAGGTGCGCTTCGGAACCATGCGCATGAAGGTCTCCGTGGACCGCATCGAGCGCGTGGAGGCGGCGCGCGCGCCCGCCCGGGGCACGGTGGCCGTGAGCCTGCCCGCCGCCGCGGACGTGTCCGCCGAGCTGGACCTGCGCGGGCAGCGCGCGGAGGAGGCCGTGCACGCCTTCGAGGAGCGGCTGGACGAGGCCTTCCGCGCGGGCCTGCCCTTCATCCGCATCATCCACGGCAAGGGCACGGGCGCGCTGCGGGCGGCCATCCGCGAGGCGCTCGCCCGCCACCCGCTCGTGCGGCGCTACGAAACCGCGCCCCCGCGCGAGGGCGGCGACGGCGTCACCATCGCCGTGCTGGCGGGCTGAGATGGCGCGCGGGCGCGACGGCGGCGCGCTGCAGTCCGCGCTCGGCATCGACGGCGAGGGCGAGCGCGCGGACGCGCCCCTCGCCGCGCGCATGAGGCCGCGCGCGCTGGACGAGTTCGCGGGCCAGCGCGCGGCGGTCGGCCCCGATGCCCCGCTGGGGCGGGCGGCGGCGGGCGGCGCGCTGCCCTCGATCGTGCTCTGGGGGCCGCCCGGCTGCGGCAAGACGACGCTCGCCCGCATCCTCGCGCGCCGCGCCGAGGGCGAATTCGTGGCCCTCTCCGCCGTCGCCTCCGGCGTGGCCCAGCTGCGCGAGGTCATCGCCGACGCCCAGCTCCGCCGCGAGGCGGGCGTGCGCACCGTCCTCTTCATCGACGAAATCCACCGCTTCAACAAGGCCCAGCAGGACGTGATCCTGCCTTACGTCGAGAACGGCGCGGTCACGCTCATCGGGGCGACCACGGAGAACCCGTCCTTCGAGGTGGTCGCGCCCCTGCTCAGCCGCGTGCGCGTCGTGCGGCTGGAGGCGCTGGCGGACGGCGACCTCGCGGGCATCGTCGAGCGCGCGCTGGCCGACCGCGAACGCGGGCTGGGCGCGAGCGGCCTCGCGCTCGACGACGCCGCGCGCGAGGCGCTCGTCGCGGGGGCGCACGGCGACGCCCGCGCGGCCCTCAACGCGCTCGAAACGGCGGCGGCGGCGGCCCTCGCGGACGGGCGCGAGCGCATCGCCGCGGACGACGCGCGCCACGCCCTGCAGGAGCGCCTGCCCTACCACGACAAGCGCGGCGACTACCACTACGACGCCATCTCGGCCTTCATCAAGTCCGTGCGCGGCTCCGACCCCGACGCCGCCGTCTACTGGCTGGCGCGGATGCTGGAGGCGGGCGAGGATCCGCTCTTCGTCGCGCGCCGCATGATCATCCTAGCGGCGGAGGACGTGGGGCTGGCCGATCCGGCGGCGCTGGGCGTGGCCACCGCCTGCCAGCAGGCCGTCCACTTCATCGGCATGCCGGAGGGCTTCCTGCCGATGGCCGAGTGCGCCCTCTACCTGGCGCTCGCGCCCAAGAGCAACTCCGCGCTCACGGCCTACGCGCGCGCCAGCGAGGACGCGCGCCGCACCTCGCACGCGCCCGTGCCCATGCACCTGCGCAACGCGCCCACGGGCCTCATGCGCGAAATGGGCCACGGCGCGGGCTACCGCTACGCCCACGACGAGCCCGGCCACTACGCCGTGGGCGAGCGCTACCTGCCGGAGGAGCTGGGCGGGGCGCGCTACTATGAGGCGGGCGCGCTGGGCGCCGAGGCGGCGCTGGCCGCGCGGCTCGACCGCCAGCGCCCCGACGGGGAGGAACGCTCTGGAACCGATCAGGGTTGAGGTGCTCCACGCGCGCGGCCAGCCGCCGGGCGCCGAGGCGGAGGCGAACCTGCGCCTCGCCATCGAGGCCACGGCGCTCGACGTGGAGGTCGCCTACACCGAGGTGACGGGGCAGGAGGACGCCAGCGCGCGCCGCTTCCTGGGCACGCCCAGCATCCGCGTCGAGGGCGTCGACGTGGAGTACGGCGACCGCCCGCCGGAGGAGGCGCAGACGGGCACGCGCTACTACAACTCGCCGGAGGGCTGGAGGCCGTACCCGCACGCGCGCCTCATCGCCAACGCCATCCTCGAGGCGCACGCGCGCCGCGAGGGCTAGTCAGGATGCGAGCACGCCGATGACGCCGAGCCCCGTGAGCGTGCCCACAACCCCGATACTGAACTCCCACATGAGCAGCTTCATGTCCCGCCGAATCCCCGCCATTTCCTCCCTGGCCCGCGCCGTCTCCCGACGCAGGCCCGCCATCTCCGAGCCGGGTTCGCCGGGCCTGTCCTCCGTCAGCGCCATACGGGAATGGTATGCCCCGCGCCGACGTTGTCAACGGCGGCGGCGCGCGCTAGCATCCGCGCGGGGAGGCAGCGCATGGCCGAAGGCGAAGGCGAACGCATCTACGTCAGGAACGAGGCGGGAGGGCTGGTGCCGCTCATGGAGAAGCGGTTCGACAAGGAAGACCATCTGCAGAAACTGCTGGCCGAGCACCCCGAACTGCTGGAAGGGACGCAGATCCAGCCCGATAACCCCCGCCGCTGGATTCTCATCACGCGCGAGCAGGGGATCGCCTTCACCGATGACGCGGCGGCGCGCTGGTCCCTTGATGTCCTCGTCATCGACCAAGATGCCACGCCGACGCTGGTTGAAGTGAAGCGAGGAGACAACTCTCAGTTGCGCCGTGAAGTCGTCGGCCAGATGCTCGACTACGCCGCGCACGCCCACCTCGTCTCGGTGGGCAAGATGAGTGAAACGTTCATGAAGCAGCCGAACGCCTACGAACGGTTGTGCAAGCTGCTTGATGACCCGGAGCCCAACGTCGACCAATTCTGGGAGGCTGTGGCGGAGAACTTCAAAGACAGGACACTCCGCTTGCTGTTCGTGGCGGACGCGATTCCGGATGAGCTCGCGCACATTGTTGAGTTCCTGAACGAGAAGATGCCCGACATCCAAGTGCTGGCGGTGGAGATCAAGCAGTTCCCGGGCGAAACGACGCAGACGCTCGTGCCGCGCGTCATCGGGCGGCTGGCGAAATCGCGGGCCGGAAGCGCGTCCGGCGGCAGCACGCGCCGACAGCTGACGCAGGATTTGCTGTTGGAAGAGCTTCCGAACGATGACGTCCGCGCAGCAGCTATCCGCATCCTCAACATGGCCGAGGAATACGACACCGATGTCCATTTGGAGTGGGGAGCGGCCAGTGTGGCCATCCGCGCCATCTCCGCAGATGGGGAACGCAACACCATCGCGCTGATCTACCGCCCTTCTGCAGGTGGTAGGGAACAGCACTTCGTCTTTGGAGGCTGGCACTCCAGGCTAACCGGCGAACTGCGCACTTTCCTTGACAAATGGGTGAACCAGATCGGCTCCTACGAATTCACTGACTTCATATCAACTGGCCGCTGGGGCGTGAGTTACGACAACGCTGTGGCCAACATTGATCTGCTGGCGGACCGCCTTCGTACGGCGCTCACGGAAATCCCGAAGCTGTCTAACGACGGTTAGTCGCGCGCGGGGACGGGTTCGCGGGGGCGCGCGCCGTCGTGGGCGGCGAAACGGCCCTCGCCGTCCCACAACAGCCACCATTCGCGCTTCGCCTCCATGCGCACGAAGCGGTCGCCGCGGCGCTGGACGACGCCCGTGCGGCGGAAGCCCGCGCGCTCGAAGGAGCGCAGGGCGCGCCCATTCCAGTCGAGCGTGTGCAGGCGCAGGCGGCGCAGGGGCAGGGCGCGCCAGGCGTAGCGCAGGAAGGCGATGGTGGCCTCGGTGCCCAGCCCCGCGCCGCGCCGTTCGGCGGGGCCGATGGAGATGCCGTACTCGGCGGCGCCGAGGGCGTGGTCGGCGTTGTAGTACATGAGCGCGCCGATGTGCTCGCCGGCCAGCGTCTCGATGGCCCAGGCGTGGCGCGCGGGGTTGGCGAAGCGCAGGTCGCGCTCGAACTGCAGGACGAAGTCGCGGTAGGGCAGGACGATGGGGAGGACGCCGTCGTAGCGGGCGGTTTCGGGGTCGCGGCGCCAGGCGTACTCGGCGGGGGCGTCGGCCATGCGCTTCTCGCGCAGGCGCAGGCGCGCGCTCACGGCCACGACGCCCGCGCCGGGTTCGGCGCTCACGCGCGCGCCTCCAGCATGGCCAGCGCGCGTTCGAGGATGTCGCGCTCGGTGGCGAAGGTGACGCGCGCGAGGGCCTCGGCGGCGGGCGCCCAGCGGGCCTCGTCGAATTCGCCGTCGCGGTCCGCGAAGTCGCCGCCCGCGGCGGTCATGAGCCAGTGGTGGACGCGCTTGCGGACGCGGCGTCCGTCGCGCGTGAACCAGTAGTCGATGACGCCCACCTTGTCGCCGAGGGCGACGCGCAGGCCGGTCTCCTCGGCCACCTCGCGCAGGGCGGCGGCCTCCATCGTCTCACCGCGTTCGGGCGTGCCCTTGGGCAGGGCCCAGCGCTCCTCGCCCGCCTGGTAGCCGATGACGACCTCGAGGCCGCCGTCGGGCGCGCGCCGCCAGACGACGCCCCCGGCGGAGACGGCCTCGCGCGCGGGCAGGCGGCGGGCGGCGCGCGTGCTCACGGCCCCATGCCCCGCGCCCCGGCGGCTGCGTCGATGGCCTCGCCCACCAGTTCGGCCAGCTCGTCGGGGGCGTCGGGGGCGAATTCGCGCAGGTGCTCGACGGCGACCTCGCCGCCGATGTCGGCGACCGCCGCGAGGGCCGCGCGGGCCACGTCCCCGTCGGCGTCGAGGAAGAGGTCGGCGAGCGGCGCGACGGCGTCCTCGGAGCCGATTTCGCCCGCGGCCACGGCGGCCTCGAGGCGGAAGGCGGGGTCGCCGGAGGCGAACTGCTCCAGCACGTATTCGAGCCAGTCCTCGCGCGCGGAGCGGCCCATGGCGCGCACGGCGGCGAGGCGCACGGTCTCGTCGTCGCCGTAGCAGGCGTCGAGCAGGAGGGCGTCGATCCAGGGCAGGGAGCGCGGCGCGAGCGCCTCGAGGGCGGCGGCGCGCACGGCGGGGGCGCGCACGGGGTCGGCGGCGGCGGCGCGCAACGCCTCCAGCACGGGCGCGCCCTCGCGTTCGGGGAAGCGGCCCAGTTCGAGGCGCAGGACGAACTCGCCGAGCAGGTCGGCGGCGCCCGCGGCCGCGTCGTCGTCGGGGTCGTCGCGCAGCACGGGCGCGAGCAGGCGGGCGGTGGCGCGGGCGGTGGATTCGCGCAGGGCGGCGACGGCGGCGCGGCGCACCTCGGCCAGCGGATCGCGCAGGGCCACGGCGGCGAAGCGCGTGAACTCCACGTCGACGCGCGCGTCGGCGAGGCGCGCGGCCTCGACGGCGACGGCGGCGCGGACGTCGTCGGGGACGCGCGGCCAGGCATCGTCGAGGGCGCGCGCGCGTTCGCGGTCGAGGTCAGAGAGGGCGGCCAGCTCGTGCGGGGCCGGGCGTTCGCCCGCCGCCATGCGGGCGAGCGTCTCCGCGAAATCGGGGGCCGTCGCCGGGGCGCCGCTCATGCCCCGATGGTACACCGTGCGCGCTAGGTCTCCGCGCGCAGTTCGCGGGCGAGCAGCGCCTCCATGGCCTCGCGCACGGAGCGCTCGCCCGCGACCACGGCGGCGACCTGCTCGGCGATGGGCAGGTCGATGCCGCGGCGGGCGGCGAGGGCGAGGGCCACGGGCGCGGTGGCGGCGCCCTCGACGACGCCGCCCGCCGCCGCGCGCGCCGCGTCCGCGCCGTAGCCCGCGGCCAGACGCTCGCCGAAGCGGCGGTTGCGGCTGAGGGGCGAGGAGCAGGTGGCGATGAGGTCGCCCGCACCGGCGAGGCCCAGCATCGTTTCGGCGGACGCGCCCTCGGCCACGGCCAGGCGCGTGATTTCGGCGAGGCCGCGGGTGACGAGCACGGCCATCGTGTTCGCGCCGAAGCCGAGCGCCGCGGTGACGCCCGCGGCGATGGCGATCACGTTCTTGAGCGCGCCGCCCAGCTCCACGCCCACGAGGTCGGGGGAGCGGTAGACGCGGAAGCGGGGGCCGCTGAGGGCGCGCTGCCACATCTCCGCCACGGCTTCGTCGCGGGCGGCGGCCACGGCGGCGGCGGGCTGCCCGGCCACGATCTCGCGCGCGAGGTTGGGGCCGGAGAGGGCGGCCACGCGGTCGGGGGGCCAGCCGCATTCGGCCAGCGCCTCGCTCATGCGGCGCATGGAGCCGTGCTCGACGCCCTTGGCCGCGGAGAGCACGGGCGCGGAGCGGGGCAGGGCCGCGTGCGAGGCGGTGGCGCGCAGCGACTGCGCGGGCGCGGCCAGGATCACGCCGTCGGCGGCGGCGGGCGCGGCCTCCGCGGGGAGCGGCTCGACGGCGGCGGGCAGGACGCACTGCGGCAGCGAGGCCACGCCGCGCGCGTGGTCCACGTCCGCGGCCTCGGCGGCGGTGCGCGTGATCAGGGAGACGCGCGCGCCGTTGGCGGCGAGCAGGGAGGCCAGCGTCACGCCCCACGAAGTCGCCCCCACCACGCAGAAGGAGGGCATCGCTCAGCCCGTGGCGGGACGGTCGCCGCCCCGTCCGAGGCGCGGCTCGGCGCCCGCGATGAGGCGGCGGATGTTGGGGACGTGCGTGTACCCGATGAGCGCCACCACGCCGATCGTGAGCCAGGCGTAGGCCGGCTCCATCAGGCCCATGAGGCCGAGGACGGCGGCGATGACGGCCGCGCCCGCCGCGCCCGCCACGGACATGACGGAGGCGATGCGCGTGGCGGCGAGTCCGGCCAGCCCGATGGCGCAGAAGACGGCGGCGTGGACGGGGATGAGGCCGAAGAGGCCGCCGACGGCAGTGGCCACGCCGCGCCCGCCGCGAAAGCCCGCGAACACGGGCCAGACGTGCCCCACGACGGCCATGCCCGCCCCCGTGGCGGCCACGGCGGGATCGTCGAGGAGGAAGCGCCCCGCGAGCGCGGGCGCGAGCCCCTTGGCCACGTCGAGGAGGAGGCCGAGGACGGCGGGCAGGGGTCCGGCGGTGCGGAGCACGTTCGTCATGCCCGTCTTGCCGCTGCCCAGCTCGCGGATGTCGCGGCCCAGCCAGAGGCGGCCCAGCAGCAGGCCGGTCGGGATCGAGCCGAGCGCGTAGCCGAGGGCGGCGGCGACCAGGTACTCGGCGATCACGGCGCGGCCTCCTCCGCCTTCGAGGCGCGGAAGACGAGGCGGATGGCCGTGCCCTCGAAGTCGCAGGCCTCGCGCAGGCGCCGTTCGAGGTAGCGCCGGTAGCTGAAGTGGAGCAGCTTCGGGTCGTTCACGAACACGACGAAGGCGGGCGGATCGACGGACGGCTGCGTGGCGTAGCGCAGCTTGAGGCGGCGGTTGCGCACGACGGGCGGGGAGTGCTCGCGCAGGGCCTTGCGCAGGACGGCGTTGAGCTCGCCCGTGGGGATGCGGCGGCGGCGGGCCTCGCGCGCCTCCGCGGCCAGCGCCAGCAGGTCGCCGAGGCCCTTGCCCTCCGCCGCCGAGACGAAGGCGAAGAGCGCCCAGGGCAGGAAGGCCAGCCGCTCCCGCAGGGCCGCCAGCGCGCGCGCGCGCTCCCCGTCGGCGTCCTCCCACAGGTCGGTCTTGTTGACGGCCACGACCATGCCGGCGGCGGCCTCGCGCGCGAGGCCCGCGACGTGCGCGTCCTGCGCGGTCAGGCCCTCCGCGCCGTCGATGAGCAGCACGGCCACGTCGCAGCGCGCGAGGGCGGCGGTGGCGCGCAGCACGGCGTGGCGCTCGACGCCGCGCCCGCGCTTGCCGGGCCGCCGGATGCCCGCCGTGTCGATGAGCGTGAAGGCGCCCTGGGGCGCGTCCAGGTCGGTGTCGATGGCGTCGCGCGTGGTGCCCGCGACGGGCCCGGCGATGACGCGCTCCTCGCCCGTGAGCGCGTTCACGAGCGTGGACTTGCCCGTGTTCGGGCGGCCCACGATGGCCACGCGCACGCGGTCGCGTTCGAGCAGGGGCGCGGCCTCCGGCAGCCGCTCGGCGACGGCGTCGAGCAGCAGGCCCACGTTGACGTCGTGCAGGGCGGAGACGGGCAGGGGCGACCCGAAACCGAGCGCGGCGGCATCGGCCAGCGCCGCCATCTCGCGCGCCTCGTTGTCGGCCTTCGTGGCCACCAGCAGGGCGGGCGTGCGGCCGCGGCGCACGGCGTCGGCCACGTCGTGGTCGCTGGCCGTGAGCCCGTCGCGCGCGTCCACGCAGAAGAGCACGAGCGCGGCCTCGGCGATGGCGGATCCGATCTGGGCGCGGATGGGGCCGGTGTACTCGCCCTCGTCCTCGCGCTGGAAGCCGCCCGTGTCGATGAGCAGGAAGGGGCGGTCGCGCCACTCCACCTCGGCCTCGAGGCGGTCGCGCGTGGTGCCGGGCTCGTTCTCGATGATGGCGCGGCGCTCGCCCACGATGCGGTTGAAGAGCGAGGACTTGCCCACGTTGGGGCGGCCCACGATGGCCACGCGCGGCAGGGGCGCGTCCGCGTTCATTGCGCCGCGCCCTCCTCCGCCTCCGCTTCCGCCTCCGCGTCCTCTTCCTCCACCGCATCCGGGTCCACCAGCTCGACGGACAGGGGCGTGACGGCGACCACCAGCACGCCCTCCGGCGCGACGACCTCGGCCTCGTGGAGGGCGATCCCCGCCTCCGCTTCGGCGAGCGAGACGGTGGCGACCACCTCCTCGTGCGTGAGGCCGGCCAGCAGGGGCTCGTCGCCCGTGACGCGCGCCTCCACGGCGTAGACGCCGTCCGCGACGGCGAGCCCCTCGGGCACGTCCGTGAAGACGGGCGGCAAGCGCAGCGTGCGCCAGCCCCGCTGCGCCTCGACGGAGGCGGTGACGAAGACGGTGGCCACCTGCGCGCTCACCTCGTCGGGCAGGGCGAGTTCGCGGCGCGCCACCACCTCGGCGATGGCGCCGCCCACGTCGATGTCGTCCACGACGAACGGCCCCATGGCCTCGACGACCTCGCGCGGGCCAGTGACCTCGACGGGCGAGGGGGCGATGGCCACGTTGGTGACGGCGTAGCCCGGCGCGGGCCTGCCGCGCACGCCGCCGAGCACGGCGATCTGGCGCGTGAGCAGCGCCTCCTCCACGAGCACCGTGACGCGCGCGCGGTTCTGCGAAAGCGTCACGGTCACGCGCGAGCCGTCGCTCGTGCGCGCGGCCAGCTCCACGTTGAACGTCTGCGTGGTGCGCAGGCCGGAGATGGAGACGGCGGCCTGCACCTCGTTCACCGCCTCCACCAGCCCGGCGCGCCCCGAGACCATGACGAAGGCGGGATCGACCTCGGGCAGGCCCTGGCGGAAGCCGGAGGGCAGCTCGCCCGTGGCCACGACGGTGACGGGCAGCTCGCGGCTGACGGCGGCCACCGCCGCCACCTCGACGGCGCCGGGCTCGGCGCGCACGACGCGCACGTCCCCGCGCGCGCTGTCCACCGTCACGGGCAGGCTGCGGACGCCGTCCGCGCGCAGGACGGAGGCGTCCACGGTGGCGCTGAAGTCGCCCGCGCGCAGGTCGTCGACATCGCCCTCGCGCGCCTCGACGACGACGCGCACAGCGGCCACGTCGCCCACGATGAGGCCGGCGGGCACGTTCACGACCTCGACGGGCACGGGGTCGTGGCTCTCCACGGGCACGGTGGCCGCCACGCGCGGGTTCTCCACGTCCTCGACGGCGAACCAGAGGGCGAAGGCCGCGACGAGGCTGACGATGGCGAGCACCCAGTGGCGCGAGAGGCTGGAGGCCACGGCCACGGCGAGGAAGCGGGCGGTGGACCCGAGGGCGCGCAGGCGGTCGCGGAACTCAGCCATGCGCCGCCAGCCCACCGGGCTCGTCCGCGCCCCCGCCGCCAGCGGAGACGAGGCGCGTCATGCGGCGCTGCAGCTCCTCGGCGAGGGGCGCGCCCGCCTCGACGTGTTCCAGCCGTCCGCCCTGGGCGATGCTGACCCCGCCCGTCTCCTCGGAGACGACAACGGAGATGGCGTCGGTCTCCTCGGTGATGCCGAGGGCGGCGCGGTGGCGCGTGCCCAGCCCGCGCTCGCCGTCGGGCAGCTCGTGCGCGAGGGGCAGCTCGCAGGCCGCCGCCACCACGCGGCCGTCGCGGATGACGGCGGCCATGTCGTGCAGGGGCGAGTTGGGGAAGAAGATGCCCGTCACGAGCTCGGGCGAGACGCGGGCGTCGACGCGCACGCCCGTCTCGATGACGTCGCCCAGACCCGTCTCGCGCTCGAACACGAGCAGCGCGCCGTGGCCCTCGCTGGCCATGCGGCGGGCCGATTCGGCCACGGCCTCGATGGCCTCGGCGCGGGGGCCGCGCGCGAGCAGGTCCTGGATGCCGGTGCGCCCCAGCCGGTCGAGCCCGCGGCGCAGCTCCGGCTGGAAGACGACGGCGGCGCCCACGATGAGGGCCACGAGCCCGTTCTCGAACAGCCAGTTCACGGCGGTCAGGTCGAAGGCGCGTCCGAGGATGACGACGGCCAGCACGACCACGCCCGCGCCGCGCAGCACCGTGATCGCGCGCGTGCGGCTCAGCAGCCGGAAGATGGCGAAGATGGCGGCGGCGATGAGCAGCACGTCGATGGCCGCGGAGAGGTCGAACTGGCCGAGGACTTCGCGTGCCTGCTGGAAGTCCATGCTCACCGTCCGCGGCGCGCGCCACGCCGCCCTCCGCGGCAATCATAGCGAACGCGCGCGGGGCGGGACGGTCAGGCTTCGGGCGCGGCGAGGCCGAGCAGGAAGGCCACGGCGGCGGCCTGCGCCCACACGCGGTTCTCCGCCTGGTCGAACACGATGGAGGCGGGCGACTCGATGACCTCGTCCGTGATCTCCTCGCCGCGGTGGGCGGGCAGGTCGTGCATGACGAGCGCGCCCGGCGCGGCGCGGGCCACGAGCGCGGCGTCCAGCCGGTAGCGGGCGAAATCGATGCGCCGCTGCTCGGCCTCGCGCTCCTGCCCCATCGAGACCCAGGTGTCGGTGTAGAGGGCGTCGGCGCCGTCGGCGGCCTCGGCGGGGTCGGCGGTGAGCAGGAAGGCGCCGCCGCCAGCCTCGGCGCGCGCGCCCGCCTCGGCGAGCACGGCCTCGTCGGGGCGGTAGCCGCGGGGCGTGGCGAGGCGCACGTCCATGCCCAGCGAGGCGGCGGTCACGATGAGGCTGGCGGCCACGTTGTTGCCGTCGCCGATGAAGGCCAGCGCGCGCCCGCGCAGGTCGCCGAGGCGCTCGCGCAGCGTGAGCAGGTCGGCGAGCGCCTGGCAGGGGTGCTCGGCGTCGGTGAGGGCGTTCACGACGGGGATGCCGGAGTGGTGGGCGTACTCCTCCACGATGCCCTGGCCGTAGGTGCGCACGGCCACCACGTCCACGTAGCGCGCGAGCACGCGGGCCACGTCCTTGATCGCCTCGCGCTCGCCCAGCCCCACCTCCTGCGGCGCGAGGTAGATGGTCTCCCCGCCGAGGTGGCGCATGCCCGTCTGGAAGCTGACGCGCGTGCGCAGCGAGGGCTTTTCGAAGAGGAGCGCGAGCGTGCGCCCCTCCAGCAGGCGGCGCGGCGCGCGCTTCAGCCCGGCGGCGGTCTCCAGCAGGAAGCCGATTTCGGACGGCGCGAGGTCGGCGGCGGCGAGCAGATGGCGCATCCGTCGAGTCTTGGGGACGGCCCCGCAAGGGGCAACGCGCGGAACGGGCGCGTTTGGTACGATCACCAGAGCGCAGGGGCGTAGCTCAGTTGGTAGAGCATCGGCCTCCAAATCCGAGTGTCGCGGGTTCGAGTCCTGCCGCCCCTGCCAGCCCACTTGCCGCGAGCGCGCGCGCTCGCCTACGATCAACGCGGGCCCAGGTGGTGGAACCGGCAGACACGCTGTCTTGAGGGGGCAGTGCCCGATTGGGCGTGTGAGTTCAAATCTCACCCTGGGCACCAAACGGCGCCGTGGCCAAGTGGTAAGGCAGAGGTCTGCAAAACCTTCATCACCGGTTCGATTCCGGTCGGCGCCTCCAAGCGTCATTCGCCGTCCCGCGGAGCATTCGCCCATGACCTTCGCCGAAACCGTCGCCCGCGCCCGCGCCGCCAACCGCACGCTCCTCTCGGAGGTGGAATCGAAGGCGGCGCTGGCGGAGGCGGGCGTGCGCGTGACCGAGGCGCGGCTGGCGCGCTCGCGCGAGGAGGCGGCGGAGCTGGCCGGGGCCGCCGGTTTCCCCGCGGCGCTCAAGGTCGTCTCCGCCGACGTGCCCCACAAGAGCGACGTGGGCGGCGTGCGCCTCGGCCTCGCCGACCGCGCGGACGTGCTCGCGGCGCACGACGCCATCATGGCGGCCGTGGCGGCGGCGCGGCCCGACGCGGCCATCGAGGGCGTGGCCGTGCAGGCCATGGCCCCGCCCGGCGTCGAGGTCATCGTGGGCGTGACGGCGGACCCGCAGTTCGGGCCCGTCGTGATGTTCGGCCTCGGCGGCGTCATGGTGGAGGTGATGGGCGACGTGGCCTTCCGCCTGGCCCCCCTCGGCGAGGGCGACGCGCGCGACATGATCGACGAGATCCAGGGGCGTCCGGCGCTCGACGGCGCGCGCGGGCGTCCCCCCGCCGACATCGACGCGCTGGCGGAGACGCTGGAGCGCGTCTCCGCCTTCGCGGCGGCGCACCCGGAGGTGCGCGAGCTGGACCTGAACCCCGTCATCGCCTCGCCCGAGGGGGCCGTCGCCGCGGACGCGCGCATCGTGCTGGCCGATGCCTGAGGAGGGCGTGCCCGGCCATCCGCTGGACCGCATGTTCAACCCGCGCACGGTCGCGGTCGTGGGCGACAAGGGGCCGAACTACCCCTGGCTCACGAACAACCTGCCCTTCCGCGAGCGCGGCGGGCGGCTCTACTCGGTGCAGATCGACGAGGCCCAGATCCCCGGCATCGAGGCGCTGGGCGTGCCCAACCATCCGTCCGTCGCGTCCATTCCCGACGAGATCGACTACGCCCTCGTGGCGGTGCCGCGGCAGGTCGCGCCGCTCGTGCTGGCGGACCTGATCGAGGCGAAAGCCGGGGGCGCGGCCTTCTTCACCTCCGGCTTCGCGGAGACGGGCGAGGAGCCGGGCATCGGGCTGCAGGAGCGGCTCACGGCCATGGCGCGCGAGTCCGGCTTCAACGTGGTCGGCCCCAACTGCATGGGCCTCTCCCTGCCGAAGGCGGGCGTGCGCTTCCATCCCGACGTGCCCGTGGGCGGGGACGGACGCACGGCCTTCATCTCGCAGTCGGGCACGCACGCCATCATGTTCAGCCTCGTGATGGCCGCGCAGGGGCTGCACCTGAGCCGCTGCGTGAGCATGGGCAACGCCATCGCGCTCGACGTGGCCGACTACCTCGATTACCTGACGCACGACCCGGAAACGGACGCGATCGCCATGTACGTGGAGGGCGTGCGCGACGGTCCGCGTTTCGCGCGCGCCCTGCGCGAGGCGACCGCGCGCAAGCCGGTGGTCGTGTGGAAGGGCGGGCGCACGGAGGCGGGCGCGCGCGCGGCCATGTCGCACACGGCCTCGCTGGCCGCGCCCCACGCCGTCTGGCGCGGCGTCATGCGCCAGTGCGGGGCCATCGCCGCGGACGGGCTCGACGCCGCGGTGGACGCCGTGAAGGTGCTGCTCGACGCGAAGCCGTCGGCGGGCAGGCGGCTGGCCCTCATGGCCATGACGGGCGGGCAATCGGTCTCCATCACGGACGCCTTCGCGCGCGAGGGCTTCGAGGTGGGGCCGCTGGCGGAGCGCTCCTACGAGGAGCTGGCGGGCTTCTTCAACATCGTCGGCGGCAGTTTCCGCAACCCGCTGGACATGGCCGGCACGGTGCGGGACAAGCCGGAGACGCTGGAGCGCATCCTCGCCATCCTCGAGGCCGACGAGACGGTGGACGCGATGGTGATGGAGCAGTCGGCCATGTTCGGGGCGCGGCAGTGGCGGGAGCGTCCGGAGCGGCTGGAGGCCCTGCTGGAGACGCTGGCGGGCCACGCCGAGCGCTCGGCCAAGCCGTTCCTGATGGTCATGCATCCGGCGCACGAGGATGCGTACGTGGCGGAGCTGCGTCCGCGCTTCGCGGAGCGGCGCATCCCGGTCTTCCCCGATTTCGGGCGCGCCGCCGCCGCCGCGCGCGCCCTCCCCCGCGCCATCCGCGCCTGAATTCCCCCATCGCGGTTCACGGCGCCCCACCCAACACCGTCCACGCTGCGTTCCCTCCACAGTTACGCCGACTATCGAGGATGGAGCGCCAGACTCCAGTCAGATTGCCGACATCCTCGAGGAGGTCAACGCGCCGCTCGGCCATATCCGCTATGCGCCAGTCCACTATCGCCTCCAGCAGCAGCACGAGGGCATCGTGGATTTCGCGGTACTCGTCGGGCGGCGGGGGCAAGCGGTCGAGTTGCGTTTGGGCCTCGGCTGGCATCTTCGAATCTTCCCGCGAGTCACCCACGAATTCTGAGTCAGCGGTATTCACAGCGTGGAGCGCGCGACAAAAATCGTCCGCGTACCAATGGAGGGCGCGCGAGATTTCCTCGATGCTGCCCCTACGCTGGGTAATGGGGGTCGGCTCGCGTTCGGGCGCGGCGCAGAAGGCATAGATGAGGAGTCCAACCACACTCACGACCAGCGCGAGCACGATCCAGCCGAAGATGCGCCTGGGGCGGTTCAGCTTCGGCGGCGGCGTCCCGCCGAAAGCGATGCCGCCATCGTTCCTGTTCTCCATCTCTCCCTCCTAGCGAGCGTACCTTTCGTGTGGTTGGCTCCAACACAAGAGAGTCCCTCCCATATGCGCTGAGGCGTAATTCCGTGTCCGGTGGCTCTCCCATGGGTGCCACCGGACACGGCTCTCGGAACGCGGACGGCTAGGCCGCCTCCCCTTCGGGCTCGAGCGCTTTCCAACCCGCGGGCGTCAGCCGCAGCGCATCGACGACACGTCCCTGAAATTCGACGTCGTGAGATTCCACCAAGTTCCGGTCCTGAAGGCGGACAATGATGGCGTGCAGAACACCGCGATCATCCGTGCCAGCGAAATCCCGCCGCGACAGAACCCCGTCCCGAAAGAGCGTAAGCTCCACGAAATCAAGGCGGGGCGGCGCGCCGGCGATCTCCCGCAGGATTTCAGGCTGGAGCTCGTCCGCAAGCTGCGCGCCATAGGCGTTGGGATCGGGGAACTCCCAGTCGCCATGGATCTGCCTCACGGCAACACGCCAGCGGCCATAGGCATACGTCATCCTCGGGTAAACAACGGAGTGCGTATTCACCCAACGGACACAGGGCATCGTGCCCCGATGCCGGGCACGGCTGATGGCGTGGCCGATGCTCCTGGACAGCCCACTCGCGTAGCGGCCCGGCGGAGGCTCATAGACGGGCACCCGATACACGTCCGGAGCACGCCGGTAGCAAGCCAGCGCGTCCTTGACGATCCAGTCGGAGTAGATCTTGAGTTCGATGGCCCAAGGAATCGTCCTCGGGATATAGCGTTCCATGATTTTTTCTCCTAAAATGGCGACCCAAAATCGAGCCTTAACAATTTGGAAACCCTCGCCAAAAGCGAGGGGCTAGTTGCGCGACTTATTCCCACGAATCTTGCTCGGGAAAATCCTCCTTACTCTCGCAGAGGCCAAATGGTCGCGGGCGCACGACCCCTGCGGGTGCTGCCAAGCATGAGAGCACACTCTGCGGCGTACGGTCAAATCCACCGACGCGCGCGGGCACCTCACCGCTCGGGGCAGGCGGCGCAGCGCTCGTGGGCGCGGTGCGGTTCGGCGGCGGGCGCGCCCGCGTCCGCGAGCATGGCGCGCAGCCGCCAGAGCGGCAGCCCCACGACCGCGCAATGGCAGCCGTCGAGGGCGACCACCACACCCGCGTCCTCGTCCTGGATGGCGTAGGCGCCGGCCTTGTCGAGCGGGCACCCGCTGGCCACGTAGGCGGCGATGGCTTCGTCCGACAGGTTCGCCAGCCGCACCGTGGCCGTGCTGACGCCGTCCGCCGCGCCGCCGGGCCAGACGAGCGCCACGCCCGTCGCCACCAGGTGCTCGCGGCCCCGCAGGGCGCGCAGCATGGCGACGGCGGCGGCGGCGTCGCGGGGCTTGCCGTAGGTGCGCGCGCCGTCGTGCACGATGGTGTCCGCGCCGATGACGATGGCGTGCGGATGGCGGCGCGCAACGGTCTCCGCCTTCTCGCGCGCCAGCCGCCGCGCGGCCTCGCGGGGATCGCCATCCGCGCGCTCGTCGATGCCGGCGGGGTCCACGGCGAAGTCGTCGAGCAGGGCGCGCAGCAGCTCGCGGCGGCGGGGCGAGGTGGACGCCAGCGCCACGCGCACCGGCTCAGGCGGGGTCGCGCGCGAGCCGCACCACGCACTCCACGTGCGCCGTCTGCGGGAACATGTCGATGGGCGTGACCCGTTCGAGGGCGTAGCCCCCGTCCACGAGGCGGCGCAGGTCGCGCGCCAGCGTGGTGGGGTTGCAGGACACGTAGACGACGACGGGGGGCGCGAGCGCCGTCAGCGCCTCCGCGACTTCGGGGGCGCAGCCCGCGCGCGGCGGATCGAGCAGCACGACGGACGGGTTCGCGCCCAGCGCGGGCAGCAGCGCCTCGACCTTGCCGCGCCGGAACTCGACGTTCGCCAGCCCGGCGAGGTTGACCTCGGCGTCGCGCAGGGCGGAGGGCGACTCCTCGATGGCGACGACGCGCGCGAAGCGCCCGGCGAAGAGCGCGGCGAAGACGCCGACGCCCGCGTAGGCGTCGACCAGCAGCTCGCCGCTCGCGGGCAGTTCGGCCCCGGCGAGGGCCGCGAGCTTCTCCGCCTGGGCGCTGTTCACCTGGAAGAACGAGGAGGCGCTCACCTGGAAGCGCCGCCCGCCGAGCTCCTCCACGTAGCGGTCCGCGGCGCCCTCCCCGGCCAGCGCCTCGATGGCGGGCGCGATCAGGGCGGCGCCGGTGGCGGCGTTGCGGCGCAGCTGGATCTGGTGGATGCCGCGGGCATGGCCCTGCACGCGCGGCAGGACGCCGTTCACCCACGGGTCCGCGATGGGGCAGTCGGTGACGCGCAGCAGGCCGCGCCCGCGGCGGTGGATGAACCCGGCGTCGCCGAAGCGGCGTCCCGTGGAGAGGCGCACGTGGTTGCGGTAGGCCCAGGGGTCGTCGGCCCCGACCACGGGGCGCACGGGGGCGTCGGCGAGGCCGCCGATGCGCGCCAGCTGCTCGCGCACGATGCCCTCCTTGACGGCCAGCTGGGCGGGGTAGTCGAGGTGCTGCAGCTGGCAGCCGCCGCATTCGCCGAAGAGGGCGCAGCGCGGCTCCACGCGGCTGCGCGAGGGCTCGATCACGCGCGTGACCACGCCCTCCGCGTAGTCGGCGTGCAGGCGCTCGACCGTGACCTTGACCAGCTCGCCCGGGGCGGCGAAGTCGGCCAGCAGCGCCCGGCCGTCGGGCAGGCGCGCCAGCCCGCGCCCGCCCGCCACGAGGCGCTCGACGCGCACGGTGCGGACGCGCTCCTCCTCAGGGATCTCCTGGCGGCGACGGCGGCGGCGGGCCATGCCGCCAGCGTACGCGCGAACCGCACAGGCGGCGAACCGGCGGGCGGGCGTCAGTCGAAGGCGCCAGCGGCGGCGAGGTCGGCCATGCGGTCGGCGTCGTAGCCGAGGAACTCGCGCAGGACGCGCTCGGTGTCCGCGCCCACGACGGGCGGCTCGCCGACGCGCGCGGGCGTGCGCGAGAGACGGAAGCGGGAGCCTTCCACCACGCTCTCGCCGTGGAGGGCGTGGGGCACGCGCGCGAAGTGGCCGCGATGCGCGAGCTGCGCGTCGCGTTCGGCGTCGCGCGAGCGCAGGACGGCGTGGGCGGGCACGCCCGCGTCCCGCAGGGCGCGCTCGGCCTCGTGGGGCGCGCGCGTCTCCGTCCAGGCGGCGATGGCGGCGTCGATGGCGTCCTGCCCCGCGAGCCGCCCGGCGAGGTCGGCGTAGCGCCCGTCGCGGGCCAGATCGGGCCGCCTGATGGCCTCGCAGAGCCGCGCCCAGTCGCCGTCGTCGCGCACGGCCACGGCCACCCAGTCGTCGTCGCCGCGGGCGGGATGGACGCCGTGGGGAGCCATGTGCGGGTCGCGGTTGCCGAGGCGTGCGGCGGCGCGCCCCGTGAGCTGCGCGTCGAGCAGCCAGGGCGCGAGGAAGTGGAGGGCGCTCTCCACCTGCGAGTGGTCGAGGTAGCAGCCCTCGCCCGTGCGGCGGCGGTGGTCGAGCGCGGCCAGCAGCGCGGCCAGCGCGAAGCGGGGCGCGACCGTGTCGGTGTAGGCACCGAAGGGCCCGGCGGGGGCGCGGTCGGGGTCGCCGGTCAGGTCGATGAAGCCGGAGATGGCCGCGCCCATGGTGCCGAAGCCGGAGATGTCGGAGAGCGGCCCGTCCTGCCCGAAGAGGCAACTGCTGAGCATGATCAGGTCGGGCTTGAGGGCGCGCAGCGACTCGTAATCGAGGCCCCAGGCGCGGAAGGCGCGCGGAGCGAACGACTCCGCCACCACGTCCACGCGGCGCACGAGCTCGCGGGCGACGCCGCGGCCGGCCTCGCTGGAGAGGTTGAGCGCGAGGCCGAGCTTGCCCGCGTTCATGTTGTCGAAGAAGAGCGAGTTCTGGGGCGCGAACACGCCGCCGTGGAAGGGCGCCATGGCGCGTCCCGTGCCCGGGCGCGAGGGCGATTCCACGCGGATGACGGTGGCCCCGTAATCGGCCAGCACGCGCGTCGCCACGGGGCCCGCCATCACCCACGTGAAGTCGAGCACGCGCAGCCCCTCGAGCGGCAGGGCGCCATCCCGCGCGGGCGCGGACGGGGGGGCGGGACGGGGTCGCGGCGCCTCCGCCAGCAGCTCCGCCGTGTGCTCGCCGACGCGGGGCGGGGGGCGCTCCGCGCGGGCGGGCGCGTTCGAGAGACGCACGGCGGGTCCGGGATGGCGCGCCTCGCGCCCCGCCGTGGGCAGGGAGCGCCAGTAGCCGCGCGCCTCCAGCTGCGGGTTCCCCAGCACCTCGGGGACGGTGGCCACGGGCAGGATGAGCAGGCGGCGGCGCTGCGCCTCGGCCAGCAGCTCCGCCTTCGTCTTCGTCTTCAGGAAGGCCTCCACGATGCCGAGCACGCGCTCCAGCTCGGAGCCGGGCTCCTCGCCGCGCTGGAGCAGCGCCGCGTAGCCGATCCAGTCCTTGTCGCGCGTGGCCTCGTCGCAGCCGCCCTCCTCGTGGATCCAGCGCATGAGGCGCGCGGTGAAGGGGCCGACGGAGTGGCCGAAGAAGAAGGTGAGCGAGACGTAGCCGTCGGCGGCCTCCCACACGAGCTTGAGCAGGACGGGGCCGACGACGGCGCCGCCCGCCACGCGCACGGTTTCCGGCGCGCCGCCGACGGCGTTCACGAGCTGGCCCATGGCGGCCAGGTTCATGGCCTGCTGGGCGGAGACGTCGACGTGCTGGCCGCGGCCCGAGCGCGTGCGTTCGGCCAGCGCCACGAGGGCCGCGCAGGCCGCCTCCGCCCCCGCGTGCGCGAACGCCTGCGGCACGCTCAGGCGCATGGGGGGCCGGTCCGGCGCGCCGGTGATGTGCACCAGCCCCGAGGCGGCGGCCACGGTCAGGTCGGTGGCGGCGTCGCGCGCCTTCGGCCCGTCCCCGCCGAAGGCGCTGATGGAGACGCAGACGAGCGCCGGATTGACCGCCGCGAGGTCGTCATGGCCGAGGCCGCGCGCGGCCATCGCGCCCGGTCCGGCGGACTCGACGAGCACGTCGGCGGACTCGGCCAGCCGCAGCAGGCGCGCGCGCCCGTCGGGATCGTCGAGGTCGAGCGCGACGCCGCGGCGGTTGCGCGCGTAGGCGGCCCAGAAGAGCGAGCGTTCGCCCTCGGGCGCGGCGTCGGGCGGCAGCAGGGGCGGGACGCGGCGCGCGGACGACCCGCCGGGCGGCTCGACCAGCACCACATCCGCGCCGAGCTCCGCCAGCACGTGGCCGCAGAGCAGGCCGCGTTCGTCTGCGAGGTCGAGCACGCGCCACGGGGCGAGCATGGCGCGAATGGTAGCGGAGCGCGGGGGCGGGCGTCAGCCGCGGCAGGCGGCGCAGCGTCCATACAGCTCGGCGCTGTGGGCGTCGAGCGCGAACCCGGCGGCGACGGCGTTGCGCTCGATGGCGTCGTCGAGCGCGGGATCGCTGAACTCCGCGACGGCGCCGCAGCCGCCGCAGATGAGGTGGTGGTGATGCTCGCCGCTGCCGGCGCGCTGGTAGCGCACGCCGCCATCCTCCAGCGGCAGGCGGCAGACGATATCGAGCTCGTGCAGCAGCTTGATCGTGCGGAAGACGGTGGCGCGCCCGATGTCGGGCAGGCCCTCGCTCAGCTCCTCGATGGTGAAGGGGCGCGGGCTGCGGGCGATGGCGTCGAGCACGGCGCGGCGCGTGGCGGTGAGGCGATGCCCCGTGTCCACGAGGCGCGCGACGGAGTCCGCGGCCATGCTCACCGGCCCCAGTCTGGTTTCGCGCGGCGGGGCTGTCAACGGTCCGCGGCGCGAATTTGACACTATGTATCACCGTCCCCATGATACGGAGTCCCAGCAGAGACACTGAATCAGAGAGGCCCCGATGATGAACCGCATCCACGTCCCGAAACTCGCGCTCGCCGCGATCCTGACCGGCGCGCTGGCGCTGGTGGCCCTTGCCTGCGGCGGCGGCGACAACGGCTCCGGCAACTCCGGCGACGCCAACGGCGGCAACGGCGGCAATGGCGCCAACGGCGGCGGAGGCGACGAGCGCGTCGAGGAGCGCATCGCCGTGCTCGCCTCCACCAGCATCGTGGCCGACCTCGTGGAGCAGGTGGGGGGCGAGCGCGTGGACGTGAGCACCGCCGTGCCCGTGGGGGGCGACCCGCACACCTTCGCGGCCACGCCGGGCCTCATCCGCCGCGCGAGCGAGGCGGACCTGCTGGTCGTCGTGGGGTCGAGCCTCGCCCGGATCGAGGACGACCTCGCGCGGAGCACGGATGGCGCGGTCCTCACGCTCACCGACGGCATGGACCTGCGCCCCTTCCCCGAGGCCCTCGCCCACGACGACCACGCCGATGAGGACGATCACGCTCACGACGAGGACGGCGACGACCACGCCGACGAGGACGATCACGCCCACGACGAGGACGGCGACGACCACGCCGATGAGGATGGCGACGACCACGCCGACGAGGATGGCGACGACCACGCCGATGAGGATGGCGACGACCACGCCGACGAGGATGGCGACGACCATGCCGACGAGGACGGCGACGACCATGCCAACGAGGACGGCGACGACCACGCCGACGAAGACGGCGATGACCACGCCGACGAAGACGACCACGCCGATGAGGACGATCACGCCGATGAGGACGATCACGCCCACGATGAAGACGACCACGGCCATGACGATGAAGACGACCACGGCCACGACGAGGAGGACGGGCACCACGGGCACGACCACGGCAGCGTCGACCCGCACTTCTGGATGGACATCGACTTCGTCATCGAGGCCGTGGAAGCCATCCGCGCGCAGCTGGCGCGGCTCGATCCGGAGGGCGCGGACGGCTACCGCGAGCGCGCGGAGGCGTACGCGGCGGAGCTGCGCGCGCTCGACGGCGAAATCGCGGACACGCTGGCGGACCTGCCGGAGGAGCGCCGCTATCTCGTCACCTTCCACGACGCCTACGGCTACTTCGCCGAGCGCTACGGGCTGACCATCCTCGGCTTCGTGGTGGAAGGGCCGGAGGAGGAGCCCGCAGCGGGCGCCATCGCCGAACTGGTGGAGCGCATCCAGGCGCTGGACGTGCCCTTCATCTTCACCGAGCCCCAGTTCAGCGCACGGCCCATCGAGCAGGTGGCGCGCGACAGCGGGGCCGCGGTGCGGACCATCCCGTCGGGATCGCTGGCCGAGGAGTATCCGAGTTACGTCGAATTCCTCCGCGCCATCGCCCGCGGCATTGCCGACTAGCGCCGCGCCCGCCATCGCGGTCGAGCGCCTGACCACGGGCTACCGGGGCGCGGCGGCCATCGAGGACGTGTCCTTCGCGCTGCCGAAGGGCGCGTTCCTCGGGCTGCTCGGCCCCAACGGCTCCGGCAAGAGCACGCTGATCAAGGCGCTGGTCGGGCTGCTGCCCGCGTGGGGCGGGAGCGTGCGCGTGCTGGGCGCCCCCCCGCGCGAGAGGCGCGCGCGCATCGGCTACATGCCCCAGGCCGAGGACATGGACTGGCATTTCCCCGTGACCGCGCGCGAGGTGGTGGGCATGGGCCTCTACCGGCGCTCTCTCGGGCCGGAGCGGTGGCGCGGGCGCGAGCGCGGGCGCGTCATGGCGGCGCTCGAACGGCTCTCCGCGACGGACCTGGCGGACCGCCAGATCGACGAGCTGAGCGGCGGCCAGCAGCGCCGCGTGCTGCTCGCCCGCGCGCTCGTGAAGGCGCCCGACGTGCTGCTGCTGGACGAGCCCACGGCGGGCCTCGACCCCCCCGCCGAACGGGAGCTGCTGGACCTGCTGGGCGAGCTCGCCGCCGGGGGCGCGACCGTCGTCGTTTCCACCCACGACATCACCTGCGTGAACGAGCGGTGCGACTGCGCCCTCTGCCTGAACCGTACGGTCATGGCCTTCGGGCCACCCGCCGAGGCCATCACGGAGGCATCGCTCGACAGCACCTTCCCCGGTCACGTGCTGGTGCTGGGCCGCGGCGGGCGGCAGCTGGCGGTCGCGCCCCACGACGGCCACGAGCGGCCGGAGGGCGAGCGGTGATCGACTGGCTGGCGGAGCCCTGGCAGTTCGAGTTCATGCGCCGCGCGCTGCTGGCGGGGGCGCTGGTGGCGATGGCGGCCTCGGTGGTGGGGGCGTTCGTGGTGGCGAAGGGGCTGGCCTTCCTCGCCGACGCGGTGGCCCACACCTCGCTGGCGGGGGCGGCCATCGCCTTCCTCGCGGGGGGCGGCTCCGTGGCCATCAGCCTGGGCGCGGCGGGGGCGGCGGGGGCGACCGCCGTGGGCGTCTCCTTCCTCACGCGGCGCGCGCGGCTGCGCGAGGACACCGCCATCGCCCTGCTCTTCGCCGCCCTCTTCGCGCTCGGCATCCTGCTCATCAGCAGCGCGCGCAACTACACGCTCGAACTCACGTCGTTCCTCGTGGGCGGCATCCTCACCGCGCCCGTGGAGGACCTCATCCTCATGGGCGCGCTCGCGGGCGTGGTCGCCATCGTCACGCTCGTCTTCTACCGCGAGCTGTTGTTCACGGCCCATGACCCCACCATGGCGGCGGCGGCGGGGGTGCCCGTGGCCGCCGTGCAGACGGGGCTCATGGCGCTCGTGGCCATCGCCGCCGTGGCCGCCTTCCGGTTGGTGGGCGTGGCCCTGGTGATGGCCATGCTGGTGGCCCCGGCGGCCACGGCGGCGCTGATCGTGCGGCGCATTCCCCTGATCATGGCCGGGGGAGCGCTGCTCGGCGTAGCCGCCGTGGTCGTCGGGCTTCATGCCTCCTTCCACGCCAACGTGGCCGCCGGACCGGCCATCGTGGTGGCGTCCGTGGCCTTCTTCGCCATCGCCTTCGTCTGCTCGCCGCGCGGGCTGGGGCTGGCGCGAATCGTGCGCCGCCGCTGATCGCCACCGCCGCCGCGCATCGTGCCAGGCTGCGCGCATCGTGCTAGGCTGCGCGCAACGACGGCAAGGAGGCCCGCCATGGCAGGGACGCAGGCGCCCACGATCGAGGAACTGCTGGAGATGGAGGCGATCAAGCGCGTCCGCATCCTCTACTCCCACTACTTCGACATGGGCAGGATCGACGAGCTGGTCGACCTCTTCACGGACGACGCGGTGTGCGAGTTCGGGCCGAACTACGGCGGTGACTGGGTGGGCAAGGAGCGCATCCGCAAGGGCTACGAGGAGTTCCAGGGCGGGGGCGGCCCCTTCACCGGGGCCATGCACGCCAACACCAACCCCTGGATCGAGATCACCGGCCCGGACACGGCGAAGGCGCGCTGGTACCTGCTCGACCTCTCCCTGAGCGGCCCCGCCGAGCAGAACCCGCTCATGCTCATGGGCGTCTACGACGACGTGTACCGCAAGGTGGACGGCGCGTGGAAGATCGCGCGCACCTACATCGATTTCGTCTGGCCCAACCGCGACTACCGCGGCCCGCGCGACGGCTAGCCGAACGGATCGGCATCGGGCGCGGGGCCGTCGCGCTCGATGCGGTCGGGGCAGTGCTCGCCGCTGATGGGGCAGAAGCCGCACTCCTCGCGGCTGGGCACGCGGCGCGCCTCCTCCTCGGGCCCGGCGAGGATGTCGAGGAAGTAGGGGAGCTCCGCGAAGACGTCCTCCGCCTGCCGGGACGGGAACTCCTTGACCTGCCCGTCCTCGTAGACGAGGCGCCCGCGGAAGCGCGCGTCCTCGTGCTCGTGGAGGTCGGAGCGGGGCAGGAGCGCCATGGGCAGGAGCACCTGCTGCTCATGCCAGTCGTGGGCGCGGCCCGTCTTCACGTCGAGCACGATGGCGTCGTCGTCGCGGAAGGCGAGCAGGTCGGGCTTGCCGCCGACCACGATGGGCGCGGGGCCCTCGTGGCGGTAGCGGAACCAGTTCTGGGCCTCCACCTTCACGCGGTAGCCGTCCGCGTTGAGGGCGCGGTGCGTCTCGCGCAGGAGCTTCGTGTGGCGCGCGCGCCAGACGGCGAAGCTGGCGTCGCTCTCCGCCCGCTTGAAGTCCTTCCAGTGGGCCTGGAACCAGACCGCCCACTCGCAGCTGCGCTCGCCGCTCATCCAGCGCGCGAGCCAGGTGAGGAAGACGTACGGCTCCTCGCGCGGGGCGGGTTCGGCGGGATTCACGCCGGGGATGCCGCCGGGGCGACCGCGTCCTCCAGCCCGCGGGGGACGCGCGACGTCTCCACCTTCCCCAGCTCGCGCAGGACGTGGGCGAAGCGCTCGCGCCGCTCCGGCGTGTCCACGGGCATCCCGAAGCCGATGCGGCTGGCGTACTCGCGGTGCTCGCGCACGAACTCGGGCAGGCGGTCGTAGGTCGAGGTCTGGGCGAAGCCGCGCAGCACGTCCTCGGGGATGACGCTCCGCATCTCGTCCCACTTGCCCTGCAGCGAGAGGGAGTGGAGCTGCATGCCGAGGTCCTTCCAGCCGTGGATTTCGAACACGTCGTGGTAGCTGCGCGTGGAGCCGTAGAAGGAGATGGGCTGGCGCAGGGCCTCGAGGCCGCGCTCGATTTCGGACTCGTCCTCGCCGAAGACGGTGAAGCCGCCGCCGGAGACCTCGATGTCGCGCCAGCCGCGGCGGGAGCGGCGCAGGCCGATGGCGATGTTGGGCAGCACCACCTCGCGCATGTACTTGTCGGTCATGAAGCCGTGGGGCAGGACGCCGTCGGCCACCTCGCCCGCGGCGCGCGCCATGCCCTCGCCCACGCAGGCGAGCAGCACCCGCGGCGCGGGATGGTCGATGGGGCCCGGGTTGAAGGTGGGGTTGATCAGCGTGAACTGGTAGTGCTCGCTCACGTGGTCCGGCTTCCCGCCAGTCTGGAAGGTGCGCCAGATGGCCTTGAGCGTGCGGATGTAGTCCTTCATGCGCGGGGCGGGCGGCACCCAGGGGACGCTGAAGCGGCGCTGGTTGTGGCCCTTCACCTGGCTGCCGAGGCCGAGCGCGAAGCGGCCCCCGCTCATCTGCTGCAGGTCCCACGCCTGCATGGCCAGAATCATGGGCGCGCGCGGGAAGGCGATGGTGACGGAGGTGCCAATCTCGATGCGCTCCGTGGCCGCCGCCGCCAGCGTGGCCGCCAGCATGGAGTCGTGCGCGGTCTCCGCCACGCCAGCGAAGTCGTAGCCGAGCTCCTCCGCGCGCCGCGCGCCCGCCTCCACCTCGCGCAGCCATCCGCCCCCGAAACTGGTGCCCACCTTCATCGCGTCCATCCTTTCGCCGCGCCCCGTGCGGACGCGCGCGCCGATTGTACGCGACGGACGGCTAGCGGCGGCGTCCGCGTCCGGCGCGCGCGCGGCGACGGCGGCGGCGCGGGGCCAGGGGCGCGTCCAGCAGGGCGGCGATGGCAGCCAGCTCGTCGGGCGTGTTCGCGTTGCGGAAGCTGCGCAGGTCGGGGTCGACGCGCGCCAGCGCCTCCTCGCCCAGCGCCAGCACGTCGAGCCCGGCGAAGGCGTCCGCGACCCCGTTCACGCCCGCCGCGAGGGCGGCCCCGGCGGCGGCCAGACATGGCTCGCGACGGCAGGCGGCGGCCAGCGGCTGGCGGAAGCCGCCCACCTCCGGCACCACGGCATCGTGCCCGCCGAGCGCATCCACGACGCGCCCGGCCACGGCGGACGCGAGCAGGGGGGCGTCGCAGGAGGCGGTGAAGCAGACGGGCGCGGAGGCCGCGGCCAGCCCGGCGGCGATGCCCGCGAGCGGCCCGCGCCCGGGCTCGCGGTCCTCGACGACGGCGACGGGCAGGGCGGGGTGCATGGGCGGGAGCGCGCGTCCCGCCGCCGTCACGATCACGATCTCGTCCACGACGGGCGCGAGGGCGTCGCGCACCCACTGCAGGAGGGGGCGTCCGCGCAGCAAGGCGGCTGCCTTGTCGGAGCCGAAGCGCGCGCTGCGCCCGCCCGCGACGATGACTCCCGCGACCGCGCCCACGCCGTCAGTCCTGCTTACGCAGGATGCCCACGCCACGGCACACATCGCCGTCGATCATGTACACCACGATCCAGCCCCGGGGGCGGCTCTCGTGGCGCTCATGGACGCCACCGGCGATCTGCCTGCCCGCGCGGGGAGCGTGGCAGATAGCGAGGACGAGATTCTCCACGCGCCGTCTGTCGTCCCCGGACAGAGTCCTGAACTCTGAGTCGATTGCGCTCCAGTCGAACGTGTGCATCAGGCGCTATGAACGCCGTGAGCCGCAATCTCCCTCGCCCGCTCAAGGTCGGTATCGTTGAGTTCGTCGTCGGAGACGCCCGCGAAGCAGTACGGGATCTCCTCGCCGTACCCGACGGCGTTCCATCCAGCCCCGTACGCCCATTCGGAAGCCGCGCTGGCGCTCAGCCGCCCGACGACTTCATCCACGAGTCCGAGTTCGGAGGCGGTGAACAGGGAAACGTCGGCGCGGCCAGATTCGACCAGCGCATCGAACGCTTCGTCGAACCCCGCGGGGACGGGTCCGTGCGGTCCCTTGACGTACGCGCTGCCGCTGATGGAGCGGCCGAGTCGGTCGTAGGCGGCGAAGTCACAGAGGTACAGCGCCCCGGCAAGCGCGTTCGCGTCGAACGACCGACGGCACGCCCCGGCGACGTACAGCATGAGTTCGCGGAGACGCGCGGGATCGCCGTGTTCCCCGGACATGGGGGCATGGTAGCACGGCCCGCGCGCGGATGTGCAACCGCGGCGCACGTCCTCGATGAGGCAGCCCACGTCGAGGCAGTGAGCCTCGCCGGGCGGCGCGCCGTTGTATCCCGTGGACAGGATGCGATGCTCCTCGGACACGATGACCGCTCCGACGCTGGCGCGCGGACAGATGGCGCGCAGCGACACGGCGGCGGCGATGCCATGGAAGTACTGCTCCCAAGTCGGGCGATTGTCCATACCTCTCGATGCTCCTATCGCCAGTCGATGTCTGGATGCTGTGCGAGGTATTCCTGGAAGCCGTGATAGAGGTCCGACGAGATCGTCTTGCCCCAAACCGCCTGCCGACAGTTCATGCAAATACTATGAGCCCGCTGCGAACAGTGATCACAAGAATCAAGATTCGCATCACTAATATCTTGTTCAAGCACGTCCCTTAATGCCTGATACGAAGCAGAAAGTACCGCATCGACGGCGTACGGAATCGCGGGGGCGAATCCTCGAGATGGAGCGGATTTATTATCGATAAATCCGAACCTGAGCTCCTGCATCCGGTTACGATTCTCATACATGAAAGACCTGAAGGACCGATATTTTTCCGTAGCGACCCAAGCCGCATCCAAGTATACTTGCCATTGTTTGTTAGCGATCTTTCCATGAATCGTGACAAGGTCATGGGTATTCCTCAGCCAATCCCCATCAGCTGCAACCAGAGACTTCAGTCCGTTCTCGATGGTCTGCATCCCCAACATTGCATACGCGGTCATGAAACCCAGACGGTGTTTCTCATCTTGCTTCATATCCAGCAGCTGAGCCAGCATCCAATGCAGTGCGGGGGCCATCCCTGCCACATACCCGATGCCGCGTTCCCACTCAGTGAACTGGCTCAGACTGATCCGAGGCATGGTTCTCCTTTCGTCTCCGGCCATTCTCCCCAATGGGGAGACGGAGCGCTACTTGTCGCGCTTGTGAAGCTTCCGCTCGTGATCGAGCATCGCCTGCCGGTTCGGATGGCTCCACTTCCGCCAGTCGTTCATATCGGGATAATCGCTCGCGTGCTCCCGCATCCGGCGATCAGGCGACTCAGTGCGCCCCCGGCGACGTTCGCCAGTACCCGTGTCGAACGAGTACGTGTACCAACCCTCGTGATCCTTCGCCCTCTTACGTGGGTTCGCCATGACCATTCCTCCACCGCGCCAGTTGCACGCGTGGCCATTGTCCGGCCTGGGCATCACGGTGTCAAGCAACTACGGCGTGGGTGTCGCCGTCTCGCTCGGAGTTTCCGTTGTCTCCGGCGTGGCGGTCGGTTCGGGGGTAGCCGTTGGCGTGGGAGCTGGGGCCGGAGCGGGCGTGGGCGTGGGCGTGGGCGTGGGCGTGGGCGTGGGCGTGGGCGTGGGCGTGGGCGTGGGCGTGGGCGTGGGCGTGGGCGTGGGCGTGGGCGTGGGCGTGGGCGTGGGCGTGGGCGTGGGCGTGGGCGTGGGCGTGGGCGTGGGCGTGGGCGTGGGCGTGGGCGTGGGCGTGGGCGTGGGCGTGGGCGTGGGCGTGGGCGTGGGCGTGGGCGTGGGCGTGGGCGTGGGCGTCGGCGTGGCGCACCGCTCCCATTCCAAGCCGAACTGAGACGACAGCGGGCACTCCGTCTCCAGGTACGCCGTCCACGCCGCCGCGCGCTGGCGCTCCCAGTAGCTCGCGCTGCTGCCAGGGCCGCTAGCTTCGGTGCGCCAGTAGGCCGTGGCAGCGTCGTGCCATCGTGCGAGGACGGGGACGGTGAGCAGGTTGCCTAGCTCCTTGAACGCCGTGCAGGGCCACCTGGTACGACCGGAGAGGTATCGGACCATTCTCCCGGCGTCGCCACGGTTGTTGATCGTGTCGTTCCAATGGTCGATGACGCACTGGACGTAGGAGCGGACTCGTGCGGTGGATGGGGGGGTGTAGGCGTGGAGATTGACGTTGTTCGAGACGACGCCGCTTCTCCACCTGAACGTGATGGGGTGGTCCTCGTAGGCGGCGCTGTACCCGGTGGCGACGGGCTGGCCGTCCACGGTGAAGGAGATCGGGGAACCGGTGCGCCCCGTGCCCCACGCGTCCTGGAGCTCGGGGTGGGCGTCATCGCGCGCGCCGCCGCACCCTTCGGCGACGCGGAGGGAGAAATCGCCCTTGGCGTCAGTAGCGGCGGTGGCGCAGGTCACGCCGTTGACGACGGCTTCGATGGCGTGTCCAGCGGGAGCGAACTGGCCGTCGATGCGGAGATCGCCGTTGAGGAGAGCGAAGCGGGCTGCGGGCTGCTGATTCGAGGGCGGCACATCGCCCTCGTCGGGATACTGGCCCGGCGGCGTCACGGCGTAGCCGCGCAGGCCCAAGTCGATCAGCATCCGGCTCATCGACGGCTCGGCGATGGCGAAGTTCAGGCCCTCGGCGTCCTCGTAGCCGCTGGAGATGATGCCCGCCACGCGCCCGCAGGCGTCCACAAGCGGCCCGCCGCTGTTGCCGGGGTTCGTGGCGGCGTCGGTTTGGATGTAGTCCACGCCGCCGCCGCGCGTGAGGCGGGAGATGGTGCCGCGCGTGAAGCTGGCGCTGGTGGCGCGAAGGGCGGCGTCGCGGGGGTAGCCGACGACGGCGATCTGCGTGCCTTGCGCGAGCGGGCCAGCCCAGCCGAGGGGCTGCGCACCGCTGGCGGGGGCGCGGAGGAGCGCCACATCGCCGTCGCGGAAGCCCCGGAAGCCGACCAGCGTGGCGCTCACGCGGATGCGTGCGTTGGAGAGCGTGATGGAGCGGGGGCGGTCGTCCACGACGTGCCCGGCGGTGATCCACTGGTTGCCGCCGACGTAGAAGGCCGTGCCCTGCGCCGACGAGGTGAGCACCTTGACCGTGCTGGCCACGACGCGGGCGGTGGTATCGCTCCAGCGGCAGACCGCGCCCGTCGGCGCGGGCGTGGACCTCGGCGCGGGCGTTGCGGTGGGCCGGGGCGTCGGCGTCGGCGTGGGGCGCGGGACGGTGAGCGCGATGTCGCTGTAGCGGTAGCGGCCGCTCGCGGACGTCTGGTACGCGGTCGCCTCGCCCTTGCCCAGCGGAATCGTGCCCAGCGCCCGCCAGCTGCCCCTCGTGGGCCGTGCGGAGATGTAGAGGCCGCGGGCGTCGCGCTCACTCTGCCAGACGCGCACGTCCACGCCCGCGAGCGTGATGTCGCTGTAGCGGTAGCGCCCGTTCGAGGTGGTCCGGTACGCACTCGCCTCACCACGCCCCAGCGGAATCGTGCCCAGCGTGCGCCAGCTGCCGCCTTCGGGCCGCGCAGAGATGTACAGCGCCCGATCGTCGCTCACGCGCTGCCAGACGCGCACCTCGACGTTGGTGGTCGCGCCGGACGACTGGGCGAACGTCCCCCCCCCCCCCGAATTGCGCCAGCACGCCCGCCACGCCCAGCGCGACGAACGTGGCGGCGAGAGCGAGGACGCGCTTCATGGGGACAGACTGCCCGCCTCCGCGCCGACGCGCAACCGCGCCCGCTACTTGGGGCCGGCGACGACGGAGCCGCTCTCCACGCCGATGCCCGCCAGCAGCGCGTGGATGGCGCGCGCCTTGTCCACGATGCGGCCCGCCTCCTCGCGCACGGCCTGGCGCCCGTCGCACAGCGCCTCGGCGGGGTTGCTGTGGATGTCGAACTCGAGGCCGTTCGCGCCCGCCGCCACGAAGCCGTAGGAGACGCGCTCGACGAGGGCGCGGTCGCCGGAACTGTGCGAGGGGTCGGCGATGAGGGGCAGGTGCGACTTGCTGCGCACGAGCGGGATCATGGAGATGTCGGCGGCGAAGCGCGTCTCCGATTCGAAGGATTTGATGCCGCGGTAGCAGAGGATGACGTTGGGGTTGCCGGAGCCGCTGGAGCGCCCCTCGCGGTCGATGCCGGACATGACGTAGGCGGCGGCGCAGAGCCACTCGTTCATGTCGTTGCCGAAACCGTGCTTGAGCACGACGGGCGTGCGGATGCGGGCCAGCTCCTCCAGCAGGGGGGAGTACTGGGCGCTGCGCGCGCCGATCTGGATGACGTCCACGCCCGCCGAGAGGAAGGCGTTGAGGTGGCGCAGGTCGATCAGCTCGGAGACGACGGGCAGGCCGGTGGCTTCCTTCATGGCGCGCAGGATTTCGAGGCCGCGCGCGATTTCGAGGCCGCGGTAGTCGTAGGGGCTGGTGCGGGACTTGTCCACGAAGGCGCGCAGGATGTCCACGCCCGCATCGCGCGCGGTGAGGGCGGATTCGACGGCCTGCTCCTCGCTCTCGATGGCGCAGGGGCCGCCGAAGATGGCGAGGTTGCCGCCGCCCACGGGCACGCCGCCCACGTCCACGACGGTGTCGTGGCGGTGGAAGCTGCGGCTGGCGTCCTTGTACTTTTCGGTGATGCGGATGACGCGATCGACGCCGGGGAGCTCGCTCACGCGGCCCTCGTCCACGATGGCGGCGACGCCCTTGACCCCGATCACGATGCTCCCCGTTCCCACCAGCGTCTCGCACTGGAGGCCGTAGTCGTCGCCGATGCGCTCCATGACGCGGTCGGCCTGCTCGGCCGTGGCCCCCTCGACCATGTGGATAATCATGTTGGCGGCTGCTCCGTCGGCTTCAGCGGACGATTATGCAACGACTTCCGTCAACGGGCCAGCGCGCGGGCGCGGCGGCTCAGAAGAGCAGCTGCGTGAGGCGGCGCTGGTATTCGCGCACGAGCGCGCTTTCGAGGCCGAGGAGGTCGAACACGGCGAGCGTCGCCTTGCGCGCCGCGTCGTCGCCGAAGTGGCGGTCGAGGCGCACCGATTCCAGCAGCTCGTCGAGCGCTTCCTCGTAGCGCCCGTGGGCGGCGAGCATGACGCCCCAGCGGTAGCGGGCGCGCGGGTCGTCGGGGGCGCCGCGCGCCTCCTGCTCCAGCCCGGCGGCGTCGTGCTTCGCGGAGAACTCCTCGAGGAAGAGGTGGTGGCGCAGGGCCTTGGCGCGGCGGTTGGAGCCCGCGCGCTCGATCAGGTCATCGGCCTCCTCGCGCTCGCCGCGTTCGAGCAGGATGGCGGCCAGCCCGGCGAGGGCGTCGCCGTTGTCGCCGTCCTCGGCGATGAGTTCGCGGAAGCGGGCCTCGGCGGCGGCGAGGTCGCCGGCGGCGGCCAGATCGTCCGCCTCGGCGGCGGCGACCTCGGCGGGCGTGGCCGTGAGCGCGGCGAAGAAGGCGCGCACCTGCTCCTCGGGCAGCGCGCCCGTGAACTCGTCCGCCACCTCGCCATCGACGAAGGCCTTGACCGCGGGAATGGCCTGGATGCCGTAGGTCATGGAGGCGCGCGGATTGCGGTCGGTGTCGAGCCGGGCGAGCAGCACGTCCTCGCCGAATTCGGCGGCCACCTTCTCGATGACGGGGCCGAGCACGCGGCAGGGGCCGCACCAGTCGGCCCAGAAATCGACGACCACGGGGCGGTTGCGCGATTCCGCGAGCACCGCCTCGGCGAAGGTGTCGTCGGTCACGTCGGGGATGGACGAGGGAGCGGTCATGGGGCGGCCTCCGTGTACGGCGGGAACGTCTCGTCGAGCTGGGCGGCCAGCGCCGCGGGCGTGGCCGCGGGCAGGCGGCAGGTCATATTCTCGCAGAGCCAGGCGGCGGCGCCAGCGTCGGGCGGCTCGCGCCCCTCCAGCAGGGGCAGGCCGTCGGGCGCGGCGGCGGGCGCGAGCGCGAGCCCGGGCGTGAAGCGCCGCGCGGCCTCGCGCTCGAAGGGCGCGCGCGCGTCGGGCGGCCCCACGATGGCGAGTTCGCGCGGGGGCGCGGCCAGCAGGTCCAGCGCCTGCAGCGAGGCTCCGAAGCCGGTGGGCGCGTCGGGGATGCGCGCGCGCGCCGCCGCCAGCGCCTCGCGCGCGACGTCCTCGCCGTCGGCGCGCAGCCCGAGGCGCCGGAGCGCCAGCGCCAGCTGGGCGACGACGGCCCCGCCGCCCGGCGTGGCCTGGTCGAAGAGCGGTTTCTGACGGAAGAGCAGCGCCTCGCCCCCGGCGGCGGTCTCGAAGAAGCCCCCGCGCTCGCCGTCGCGGAAGCGGGACAGGATGACGTCCAGCATCTCGCCCGCCCAGTCGAGGTGCGCGCGCTCGCCCGTGAGGCGGTGGAGCTCGACCAGCCCGAGGCCGTAGCAGGCGTAGTCGTCCAGCATCCCGTCGATGCGCGCGACGCCCCCGCGGCAGGTGTGGAGGAGCGCGCCGTCGGCCCACATGCGCTCGCGCACGAAGCGCGCGTTGGCCTCGGCCAGGGCGCGCAGGCGGGCGTCGCCGAGCACGCGCGCGGCCTCGGCCAGCGCGGCCAGCGCGAGCCCGTTCCAGGATGCCAGCGCCTTGTCGTCGGTGGCGGGGGGAACGCGCCGCGCGCGCGCCTCGATCAGCTTCGCGCGCCACGCCTCCACGCGCCCGTCGAGCGCGCCCGGCAGCGGGTCGGCGCGGCGCGTGAGCACGTTGCGGCCCACCAGCTCGGGATGGTGGGGATCGAAGAAGTTGCCCTCGGGCGTGACGCCGAAGACGCGCGCGCAGGCCTCCGCCTCCTCGCCCAGCGCGCCCTCGATCTGCTCGACCGTCCAGAGGAAGTAGCGGCCCTCGACGCCCTCGCTGTCCGCGTCCTGGGCGCTGAAGAAACCGCCGTCCTCCCCCAGCATCTCGCGCTCCATCCAGGCCAGCGTCTCGCGCGCGACGCGCTCGTGCGCCGGATCGCCGAAGAGCTGGAAGGCGTGCAGGTAGACGCGCGCGAGCTGGGCGTTGTCGTAGAGCATCTTCTCGAAGTGGGGCACGAGCCACTGGCCGTCCACGCTGTAGCGGGCGAAGCCGCCGCCCAGCTGGTCGTACATGCCGCCGCTGGCCATGGCCCAGAGCGTGCGCTCGAGGAAGGCGCGGACGTCGGCGCGGCGCGGTTCGTCGGGGCGCGCGGCGCGCATCAACAGGAACTCGATGTTGGACGGGGAGGGGAACTTGGGCGCGCCCCCGAATCCCCCCCAGAGTTCGTCGGCGGCGGCCAGCATGGCGTCCACGGCGCCGTCCGTCGCGCCCGCGTCGGGGGGCGCGGCGCCATCGCCGCGCGCGGCCATCCGCGCCAGCTGCGCGCTGATCTCCACGGCGGACTGGACCACCTCGTCGCGGCGCTCCGCCCAGGAGTCGCCGATGGCTTGCAGCAGGCGCGGGAAGCCGGGGCGTCCGTGCGCGTCGTCGGGCGGGAAGTAGGTGCCGGCGAAGAAGGGTTCGCGGTCGGGCGTGAGGAACACCGTCATGGGCCAGCCGCCCTGCCCGGTGAGCGCCTGCACGGCCAGCATGTAGACGCCGTCGATGTCGGGGCGCTCCTCGCGGTCCACCTTCACGTTCACGAAGCGCTCGTTCATGAGCGCGGCCACCTCGGGCGACTCGAAGGACTCGTGCGCCATGACGTGGCACCAGTGGCAGGTGCTGTAGCCCACGGAGAGGAGCACGGGCTTGTCCTCGGCGCGGGCGCGGTCGAAGGCCTCGTCGCCCCACGGGTACCAGTCCACGGGGTTATCGGCGTGCTGGAGCAGGTAGGGGCTGGTTTCGCCCGCGAGACGGTTCGGCATGGCCCCAGTGTACGGTGGCGCGCCCTACGGCGCGGGCGCGGGGGGTGGGCGGGATTCGCGCGCGCGGGCTTGCGAACATCCGTTTCTCCTGTAGGATGCGCGGGGACGGACGCGAACCGGCGGGAATCTGGCGTCCGCGACGGAGCAGGAGATGACCCGGAAGGAAGCCGACCGCAAGCGCGCGCTCGACCTCGCCCTGAGCCAGATCGAGAAGCAGTACGGGCAGGGCGCGATCATGAAGATGGGCGAGGCCAGCGCCAACATGACGGTGGAGGCCATCGCCACGGGATCGCTGGCGCTGGACATCGCCCTCGGCATCGGGGGCATTCCGCGCGGGCGCGTGACGGAGATCTACGGGCCCGAGTCGGCGGGCAAGAGCACGCTCGCGCAGCACGTGATCGCGCAGGCGCAGCGCGAGGGCGGGGCCGTGGCCTACATCGACGTGGAGCACGCCCTCGACCCGTCGTACGCGCGCGACCTCGGCATCGACACGGAGGAGCTGCTCATCAGCCAGCCGGACACGGGCGAGCAGGCGCTGGAGATCTGCGAGGCGCTCGTGCGCTCGAACGCGATCGACTGCATCGTGGTCGATTCCGTGGCGGCGCTCGTGCCGCGCGCCGAGATCGAGGGCGAGATGGGCGATTCGCACGTGGGCCTGCAGGCGCGCCTCATGTCGCAGGCGCTGCGCAAGCTCACGGCCACCATCGCGCGCACCAGCACCGCCGTCGTCTTCATCAACCAGCTGCGCGAGAAGGTGGGCGTCGTCTTCGGGAACCCGGAGGTGACGCCCGGCGGGCGCGCGCTCAAGTTCTACTCGTCCGTGCGCATGGAGCTGCGCGGCATCGAGAGCATCAAGAAGGGCACGGTGGTGACGGGGCGGCGGGTGCGCGCCAAGATCGTGAAGAACAAGGTGGCGCCGCCCTTCCGCACGGCGGAGTTCGACATCATGTTTTCGCCGCCGCGGGGCATCAGCCGCACCGCCGACGTGGTCGACCTCGGCGCGGAGGCGGGCATCCTCGCCAAGTCGGGGGCGTTCTACAGCTACGGCGACCTGCGCATCGGCCAGGGGCGCGAGGCGGCCAAGGCTTTCCTGCACGAGAACACGGACATCCTCGAGGCGATCGAGCGCGACCTGCGCGCGGAGGCGGGGCTGCCCATGCCCGCGCGCGCGGAGGCCGCCGCCGTCGCGGCGACGGCGGAGGCGCCGCCGCCCGAGGCCGTGGCCGCAGCGGCCGGCTGAGGCGTCCGTGGACGGCGCGGAGGCGGCGCACGAGGCGGCCCTGCGGCTGCTCGCGCACCGGCCCCGCGCGGAGCGCGAACTGGCCGAACGCCTGCGCCGCCGCGGCTTCGCGGCGGCGACGGTGGAGGCGGAGGTCGCGCGCCTGCGGCGGGCGGGCCTGCTCGACGACGAGCGCTTCGCGCGGGCGTGGGTGGAGTCGCGCGCGGGCCGCGGACGGCTGCTGTTGCGCCGCGAGCTGCTGGCGCGCGGCGTGTCCGCCGCGCTGGCGGGCGAGGCCGTGGCCGCCGTGGACGACCGCGAGACGGCGCTGGCCCTCGCGCGGCGCCGCGCCCCGCGCCTCGCGGGCCTCGAATACCGCCAGTTCCGCGCCCGCCTGGGGGGCTTCCTGGCGCGGCGCGGCATCGCCCACGAGGAGATCGACGAGGCCGTGCGCGCGGCGTGGACGGAGACGGCGGCGGACGGCGTTCGTTGACGGCGTTCGCCGCCGCCGCGTAGCATCGCGTCGGGCGGCGAACGCCGTCATGGGAATTCAATGTCGCGAACCGCGATTCATCTGGAGCGCCACGATGCCGGCGATGCTTGCCGTTTTCGCCGGCCTCGCGGGGATTCTGATCGGGATCGGCGTGGGCTACGCCCTGCGCCGCCGCGCGCTGCGCACCTCGGTGCTGCGGGCGGAGGAGGACGCCCGCCGGATTCTCGCTGAGGCCGAAACCCGGAGCCACGCGCTCGACCTCGAAACCAGGGAGGAAACCCTCAAACTCCGCAACGACGCGGAAGCCGACATCCGCGAACACCGCGCCGAACTGTCGCGGCAGGAACGCCGCCTGTCCCAGCGCGAGGAGCACCTCGACCGCAAGGCCGAGGGCGCGGACGAGCGCGAGGCCGCCCTGCGCGGGCGCGCCGCCGACCTCGACGCCGCCCGCGACGAGCTGGAGGCGCTGCGCGAGGAGGAGCGCCGCGCCGTCGAGCGCGCCGGCGGGCTCAGCCGCGAGGAGGCGCGCGAACGGCTGCTCGCCGCCGTGGACGGGGAGATCCGCGAGGAGGCGGGGCGTCGCGTGCGCGAGATGGAGCGCGAGGCGGAGGCCACCGCCGCCATGCGCGCGCGCAAGATCGTGGCCACCGCCATCCAGCGCTTCGCGGGCGAGGTGACGGCGGAGACGACGGTTTCCGTCGTGCCCATCGGCAGCGACGACATGAAGGGGCGCATCATCGGGCGCGAGGGGCGCAACATCCGCGCCATCGAGGCCGCCACGGGCGTGGACCTCATCATCGACGACACGCCCGACGCCGTGACCGTGAGCTCCTTCGACCCGGTGCGCCGCGAGGTGGCGCGCGTGGCCCTGTCGGGGCTGGTGCAGGACGGGCGCATCCACCCCACGCGCATCGAGGAGGCGGTGGCGCGGGCGCAGCGCAACGTGGAGACGACCATGGCCGAATCGGCCGAGGCCGCCGCCGCCGAGGCCGACGTGCCCAACCTCCATCCGGAGGTGATGAAGGTCTTCGGGCGGCTGCGCTACCGCACGAGCTACGGGCAGAACGTGATGCGCCACTCCGTGGAGACGGCGCACATCGCCGCCATGATCGCGCGCGAACTGGGGGCCGACGCGGACGTGGCCCGCGCGGGCGGCTTCCTGCACGACCTGGGCAAGGCGGTGGACCACGAGGTGGAGGGCACGCACGCCCTCATCGGGGCCGACATCGCCCGCCGCTACCGCGTGCGCGACGAGGTGGCGCACTGCATCGAGGCCCACCACGAGGAGGTCGAGCCGTCCACCGTGGAGGCCGTCGTCGTGCAGATGGCGGACGCCATCAGCGGCGGGCGTCCGGGCGCGCGGCGCGAGTCCCTCGACAATTACGTCAAGCGGCTGGAGACGCTGGAGGAGATCGCCAAATCGTTCAGCGGCGTGGAGCAGGCCTTCGCCATCCAGGCCGGGCGCGAGCTGCGCATCGTGGTCAGCCCCGACCGCATCGACGACCTCGCGTCGATGCGCATCGCGCGCGACGTGAGCCGCACGATCGAGGAGAGCGTCGATTACCCGGGCCAGATCAAGGTCACGGTCGTGCGCGAGACGCGCGCCACCGAGTACGCGCGCTAGGGCGGACGGCGTGGCGCGCGGCGATTTCCACCTGCACAGCACCGCCTCCGACGGCGTGCGCGACCCCGCCTGGGTGGTGGAAACCGCCGCCGCCAACGGCGTGCGCGCGCTCGCGCTCACCGACCACGACACGACGGCGGGGCTGGCGGAGGCGGGGGCCGCCGCCGCGGCCGCCGGGCTGCGGCTCCTCTCCGGCGTGGAGCTGAGCGCCGACCTCGACGGCCTGGACGTGCACCTGCTGGGCTACGGTTTCGACGCCGCGCACCCGCCCCTGCGGGAGTACCTGGACGAGCAGCGCGAGGGGCGCGTGGGGCGCATGAAGCGCATCGTGCGCGCGCTCGCCGGGCACGGGCTGCAGTTGGACGCCGGGCGCGTGCTCGCCATCGCGGGCGAGGCCAGCGTGGGCCGTCCGCACGTGGCCCGCGCCATGGTGGAGGCGGGGCACGCGGAGAGCGTGGCGGACGCCTTCGACCGCTGGCTGGGCGACGGACGGCCCGCGCACGTCACGCGCGAGCGGCTGGCCCCGGCGGAGGCCATCGCCCTGCTGCACGAGGCGGGCGGCGCCGTCTTCGCGGCCCACCCCGTCTACCTCGGCGAGGGCTCCGACGACGTCGTGCGGTCGCTGGCGGGGGCGGGGCTCGACGGCATCGAGACCTACTACAAGCACTACGACGCGGAGACCGTGGCCGCCCACCACGCGCTCGCCCTGGAGCTGGGGCTGGCGGAATCGGGCGGCAGCGACTACCACGGCCTCGGCAACCCCAACGACCGCGAGATCGGCGACATCCCCTTCGCGGACGAGGCCGTGGACGCCTTCCTCGCCTTCCTCGAGGCGCGCGCGGCGCCCGGCCTCGCGCTCGCGGGAACGGGCTAGGAGGCGGGCATGGAGACGGACCTCGGCGCGGACGCCATCGAGCGCGTCATCCCCCACCGCTATCCCTTCCTGCTGGTGGACCGCATGGTGGAGCTGGAGCCGGGGGCGCGCGGGACCGGCATCAAGAACGTGACCGCCAACGAGTGGTTCTTCGAGGGCCATTTCCCCGGGCGGCGCGTCATGCCGGGCGTGCTCATCGTGGAGGCGATGGCGCAGGTGGCGGCGGTCACGCTGCTGCACGGGGCGGACCACGCGGGCAAGACGCCCATGTTCGGGGGCATCGAGCGCATGCGCTTCCGGCGGCCCGTCGTGCCCGGCGACCAGCTGCGCCTCTCCTTCACGCTGGAGCGGATGCGCGGGCCGCTGGGCAAGGGCGCCGTGGAGGCGCGCGTGGACGGGGCGCTGGCGGCGGAGGGCGTCATCTCCTTCGCGCTCGTGGACGCCCCCGACGGCTGACGGCGGGCCGGGGCGCGCGGGGCGTCTGCTAGCATGGCGGGGATGCCCGCGACGGTGGACTGCCCCCAGCATCCGGGCGTCGAGACGGCCCTGCGCTGCAGCCGCTGCGAGACGCCCATCTGCCCCTCCTGCCTGACGCACACGCCGGTGGGGGCGCGCTGCCGCGACTGCGCCCGCGTGACGCGCCCGCCCGTCTACACGCACACCGGCACGCACTACCTGCGGGCCATGGCGGCGGCGTTCTTCGGCGGCATCGGCATGGGCCTCGTCTGGGCGCTCGTGCTGCTGCCCTTCACGGCCAGCTACTTCTCGCTCCTCTTCGGCGTGGGCCTGGGCTACCTCTTCACGAAGCTGGTGGAGCTGGCCACGGGCGGCAAGCGCGGCCCGCTCATGGCCATCTTCGCCATCGTGGGCATCGGCATCGCCTGGATCCTGATGTTCATCCTCACCGCCCTCATCCTCGACGACGTCCGCTACGCCTTCTGGGGGCTGCTGGCGGCGGGCATCGGCGTCTGGTTCGCCTGGCGGAACATCGCCGCCTGAGGCTCAGGCGAGGACGGCGGCGATCAGCACGAAGGCCAGCGTGATGGCGCTCACCACGCCCACGACCACGAGGTCGCGGCGCACGTAGCGGTAGTCGGCGGCCACGTGGTGCTCGACGCGCTCGCGCGGGGCGGGGCGCGACGGGGTCCGCGCGGGAGCGGGCGCGGCGACGGGCGCGGGCGCGGACTCGTCCGCGACGGGGCGGGGCAGCGTGGAGGCGCGCTCGCGGGGACGGCGGCGCTGGCGTCGGGGGCGGCGGGCGCTCATCGCCATCATCGTACCGCGCGCGCGGCGGCGGCGCGAACCGCGTTCCCCGTGCGGGTAGAATCGCGCGCGAACGAGACCGCACGGGAGGCCAGACGTGAGCGACGGCGCGAGCAGCGAGATCGGACTGCCGGTGGACGAGACCTACGAGCCGCCCGCGCGCGTGCGCGAGGGGGCGCGCGTGCGCTCCCGCGAGGAGTACGAGGAGCTGCGGCGGCGCTCCGTCGAGGACCGCGAGGCCTTCTGGGCCGAACAGGCGAACGCCCACCTCGACTGGATGCGCCCCTTCGAGACGGTGGTGGAGGACGACTTCACGACGGGCCGCATCGCCTGGTTCTCCGGCGGGACGCTGAACGTGAGCGTGAACTGCCTCGACCGCCACCTGGCCGAGCACGGCGAGCGCACGGCCCTGCTCTGGGAGGGGGACGAGCCGGGCGAGAACCGCCGCCTCAGCTACCGCGAGGTGGCCGCCGAGGTGGGGCGGCTCGGCAACGCCCTGCGCGCGCGCGGCGTGGGGAAGGGCGACCGCGTGGCCATCTACATGGGCATGGCCCCCGAACTGGCCATCGCCATGCTGGCCTGCGCCCGCATCGGGGCCGTGCACTCCGTCATCTTCGGCGGCTTCAGCCCGCGCTCCATCGTCGACCGCATCGAGGACTCGACCTGCTCGGCCATCATCACGCAGGACGAGGGCCGTCGCGGCGGGCGTCCCGTGGCCCTCAAGACGAACGTGGACGAGGCCCTCCGGCTGGGCGGCGGGAGCGTGCGCTTCGTCATCGTCTACCGCCGCACGGGCGCGGACGTGCCCATGACCGAAGGGCGCGACGAGTGGTGGGACGACGCCCTCGCGGGGCAGCCCGATGCCTGCGAGCCGGAGGAGATGGAGTCCGAGGATCCGCTCTTCATCCTCTACACCTCCGGGTCCACGGGGAAGCCGAAGGGCGTGCTGCACACGCAGGCGGGCTACCTGCTGTACACGATGCTCTCGCACCGCTACGTGTTCGACTGGCGCGAGGACGACGTGTACTGCTGCGCGGCGGACATCGGCTGGATCACGGGGCACAGCTACATCGTCTACGGGCCGCTGGCCAACGGGGCCACCACGGTGCTGTTCGAGTCCGTGCCCACGTATCCCGACGCGGGGCGCTACTGGGACATGGTGGACCGGCTGGGCGTCACCATCTTCTACACGGCGCCCACGGCCATCCGCGCCATCGCCGCGGCGGGCGACGATCCCGTGCGGCGCCACCGCCGCGACACGCTGCGCGTGCTGGGCACCGTGGGCGAGCCCATCAACCCCGAGGCCTGGCGCTGGTACTACCACGTGGTGGGCGGCGGGCGCTGCTCCATCGTGGACACCTACTGGCAGACGGAGACGGGCGGGCACCTGATCACGGGCCTGCCGGGGGCCAACGCCATGAAGCCCGGATCGGCCTCGCTGCCCTTCCTCGGCGTGCAGCCCGAAGTGGTGGACGAGCAGGGCAATGCGCTGGCGGGGAACGGCGTCACCGGGCGCCTCTGCATGACGGCCTCGTGGCCGGGCATGATGCGCACCGTCTACGGCGACCACCAGCGCTTCATCGACACCTACTTCAGCGCCTATCCGGGGCGGTATTTCACGGGCGACGGCTGCCACCGCGACGGGGATGGCTACTACTGGATCACGGGGCGCGTGGACGACGTGCTGAACGTGGCCGGGCACCGGCTGGGGAGCGCCGAGATCGAGGGCGCGCTGGTGGGCCACGAGGCCTGCGCGGAGGCCGCCGTGGTGGGCTATCCCCACGACGTGAAGGGCACCGGCATCCACGCCTACGTCATGCTCAACGAGGGCGTGGAGGGCTCCGACGCCATCGAGCGGGAGCTGCGGCAGGCGGTGCGCGCGGAGATCAGCCCCATCGCCACGCCCGACCGCATCCAGTTCGTGCCCGGCCTGCCCAAGACGCGCTCCGGCAAGATCATGCGCCGCATCCTGCGCAAGATCGCCGAGGGCGAGCCCGAAAACGTGGGCGACGTGACCACGCTCGCCGACCCCGCCGTGGTCGAGCGCATCATCGCCGGGGCGCCCACGGAGGGTTAGCGGGGGCCCGGGTCGAGCGGCAGGCGCAGCTGGTCGCGCTCGGGGCGGACGGCCGCCAGCAGCAGCTCCACGGCCTCGACCGCCGCCGCGCGCTGGTCGCTCGCCTCCACGCGGTCGAGCAGGATGGGCGCCACGGCCTCGATGGCGCGCGCCAGCTCGGGGTCGTCGGCGCAGAGCCGTTCGTGCGCCCCGGCGGCGTCGAACCCGGCCATCCAGTAGCGGCGCACCGCCGCGCTCACGAAGGCGCCGCCCAGCACGTCCACGCAGTCGCCCGCCTCGTAGCCCGCCTCGGCGAGGGCGCGCTGCACGATCTCCACCGCCTCGAAGCGGTCGCGCCCGCGCAGGGACCAGCGCTCCGCGCTCACGCCTCCACCCCCAGCAGCGCGCTGAGGTCCTGCTTGGCGTCGAGGATGCCCGCCCAGCGGTCGCCCGTTTCGGCGAAGCGCGCGGGCGCGCTGAGCACGGTCGCGTCGGTCGGGTAGATGGCGTCCAGCTCGTCCCAGCGCAGGGGCGTGGAGACGGGCGCGCCCGGTTTGGCCCGCGGCGAGAAGGCGGCGGCCACGTTCCTGGCGCGGGCGTTCTGGTTCACGTCGAGGAAGATCTTGCCCGCGCGCTTGCGCGAGTCCCATTCCAGCGTCACCTCGCGCGGGCGGCGCGCCAGCAGTTCCCCGCCGATCGTCTCGCAGAGCGCGCGCACGTCGGGGTAGGGGAACTGGCGCAGGACGGGCACGTGCACGTGCAGGCCGGTCGCGCCCGACGTCTTCACCCAGGAGGGCAGCCCGGCGGCGTCCAGGATCTCCTTGAGCGTGCGCGCCGCGTCCACGGTGCGGGCGAAGGCGGCGCGGTTGAGGCGGGGCTCCTCGCCCTCGGCCTCCGTGCCCGCGTAGACGTAGGGGTCGAAATCGAAGAGCAGGAAATCGGGGTAGTTGAGGACGGACGCCTCCACGTTGGCCTTCGAGCCGGTGAAGGAAAGGGGCAGGCCGGGGGCGTCGGGGCCCGCGGTCGCGCGCGCCAGCGTGGCGTGGAACTCGAGGTTGGCCAGCTGGCCCAGCCAGAGCAGCGTGGCGAGGTTGTTGCAGAGCAGGAACTCGCGGTCGCCGCCGCCGTGCTCGGTGTGCACGAGCGCCGTCTCCACGAACGGGGGCAGCGGCGCCTCGGCGTGCTTCTGGTAGAAGTGGGGCGCGTCCGCGCCGTTGGGGTAGCGCGTGAGCGTGATCAGGCGGTCGCGCAGGTGGGGGAGCATGAGCGGCGAGACGCGCGCGAGGTAGCGCAGCAGGTCGCGCTTGGTCACGGCGCGCTGGCCGTCCGCGGCGGGCCAGAGCGCCTTGCCGAGGTTGCCCGCGGCGATCTCGTGCGGCCCCAGCGCCAGCCGCAGCTCCTCGCCGGGCGCGTCCAGCTGGCGCAGCGCGTCCGCCGCCTCGTCCGCGGGCGAGGGCGCGGCGGCGGGCGGCGACGGCGGCGCGACCGTCGCCGGGAGGGCCGTCTCGCGCGGCGCCTTGTCGGGGCGCAGGCGGCGGAAGACGGGCGCGCGCAGGTGTCCCGACGACGACACGCCGGCGTACTCCACCTCGACGACGAGTTCGGGGCGCACGAAGGCCGCGCGCGTCGTTTCGGGATGGGGCGGCGCGAAGGGCGAGGCGGCAGCGGGCAGGGCGTCGAGGCGCGCGCGCAGCTCGGCCAGCGCGGCGTCGCTGAAGCCGCCGCCCACGCGCCCGCGGCAGACGAGCGCGCCGCCGTCCTCGTGGGAGGCGAGGAGCAGCGCGCCGAAGGTGGCGGCGCGTGCGCCCTCGCCCGGCGTGAAGCCGACCACGGCGAACTCGGCGGTGCGGCTGTCTTTGACCTTGGCCCAGCCGTCGGAGCGCTTGCCGGGCAGGTAGCGTCCGCCGCGGCGCTTGGCCATGACGCCCTCGAGGCCGAGCGCGACGGCCCCCGCGTAGGCGTCCTCGCCCCCGGCCTCGACGTACTCCACCAGCGCCACCGGCCCGACGGGCAGGAGCGCCCGCGCGAGCGCCTCCTTGCGCTCCTCGACGGCCACGCCCGTGAGGTCGTGCCCGTCGAGGTGGAGCAGGTCGAAGGCCATGTAGGCCGCGGGCAGGCGCGCGGCGGCGGCGATGGCGTCCGTGCCGCCCAGGTTCATGCGCTGCTGCAGCAGCTCGAAGGAGGGGACGCCGCGCTCGTCGAAGGCCACGATCTCGCCGTCGAGGAGCGCGTCCGCGACGGGCTGGGCGGCCAGCGCGGCCACGAGGTCGGGATAGTTGTCCGTGAGGTCGACGCCGCGGCGGGAGCGGAGCGCGGCCTCGCCGTCCGCCACGCGCGCGATGGCGCGGATGCCGTCCAGCTTCGGCTCGAAGAGCCAGTCGGGATGGGAGAAGGGCGCGCGCGCGACGGCGGTCATGGGAATGAGGGCGTCGGGCAGGGGGGCGGCGCGCGCGCCGGAGAGGGCCGCGGGCGCGTAGTCGGAGGGCGCGCGCCGGGGACGGGGCAGGCGCCCCTCCGCGAGGTCGGCGAGGGTGAGGCCGGAGACGACGGAGCGGTCCTCCGCGGCGAGGTCGCGCGCGGCGTCCGCCGCCGCGTCGGCGTGCTTGAGCAGGAGCCAGTCGCCCGACGTTTTCACGAAGGCCCAGGAGCCCTTGAGCTTGCGCCCGCGCAGCCGCACGGAGAGCTTGCCCGCGGCGAGGCCCGCCGCCATGGCCCGCTCGGCCTCCGCGCGCGAGGCGAAGAGGGGCTCGCGCGCGTCGCCGACCTCCGGCGCGAAGGTGCCCGCGTCCCAGACGACGACGCGCCCCGCGCCGTACTGGCCCCTGGGGATGACGCCCTCGAAGGCGGCGTAGGCGAGGGGGTGGTCCTCGGTCATGACGGCGCGGCGGCGCACGGCGGGGTCGTACGAGGGGCCGCGCGGCACGGCCCACGACTTGAGCGCGCCGCCCGCCTCGAGGCGCACGTCGTAGTGGAGGCGGGCGGCGGCGTGCTGCTGGACGACGAAGACGAGCGGCCCGGCGCGCTCCCCGGCGGGATCGCCCGCGGGCTCGGGCGTGGCCGCGAAGTCGCGCTTCTCGCGGTAGCGGTCGAGCGCGTCGGGCACGCCGTCAGCCGGCGGGGACGGGCGCGTCCGTCTCCGCGGCGGCGGGGGCGGCCTCGCCCTCGCGGCGCGCCTTCGCGGCCTCCACGCTGGCGCGCAGGGCGGCCACGAGGTCGACGGCGGGGCGCGGCGCGGCTTCCTCCGCCTCCTCGAGCTCCCGCCCCTCGAGGCGCGCGGAGATGACGGCCATGAGCGCCTCGCGGTACTCGTCGCGGTAGGCGGCGGGGTCGAAGGGCGCCTCCAGCATCTCGATGAGCGCCCGCGCCATCTCCATCTCCTGCTCGGAGACCTCCTGCACGGGCGCGACCTCGCCGGGGTCGCGGATCTCGTCGGGGTAGTAGAGCGTCTCGAGGATGAGCTGGTCGTCGCGCGGGCGCAGGGCGCAGAGGCGCTCCTTCGTGCGGATGGCGACCTTGGCCACGGCCACGAGGCCCTTCGCGCGCATGGCGCGGATGAGCAGGGACCAGGGCTTCACGCCCGCCTCCTCGGGGGCGAGGTAGTAGGAGCGCTCGTAGTGGACGGGGTCGATCTCGGCCTCGCGCACGAAGGCCGTGAGCTCGATGGTGTGCTTCGAGGGCAGCGGCAGGTTCTCGAAATCCTCGTCGTCGAGCACGACGTAGCGGTCCTTCGCGTACTCGTAGCCCTTCACGATCTCGTCCCAGGGGACCTCGCACTCCTCGACCGGATCCCAGCGCATCATGCGCACGCGCGTCTCCGTGCCGCGGCGCAGCTGGCGGAAGCCGATGTCGCGGCTCTCCGTGGCCGGCAGCAGGCGCACGGGGATGCTCACCATGCCGAAGCTGATGACGCCCTTCCAGATGGCCCGGGGCATGTCGCGCCTCCGCCCGCCGGCGTTCGTCCCGCGCCAGCGCTCCGGAGAGTGTACGACCGCGGGGGCTTGTCGGGAATGCGCGCCTATTGGTCATGCGCTATACTGGACGCGCGGAAGGCGGGGGCTCATCCGCGAGAGGAGACGCCATGACGACGGCCATTCCCGATCCGACGAGGTACCAGGCGGTCACGCTGCACAACATCGGCGCGCTGCCGCAGGCGGAATCGCTGCACAGGGACGAGCGCTTCGCCATCGACGTGGTGTCGCGGGTGCTGCCCTTCAAGACGAACAACTACGTGGTGAACGAGCTGATCAAGTGGGACGACGTGCCCAACGATCCGATCTTCACGCTGACGTTCCCGCAGGCGGACATGCTGCGTTCGGAGCATTTCGCGGAGATGGCGTCGCTGGTGTCGCGGGACGCGCCGCGCGCGGAGGTGGAGGAGTGCGCCAACCGCATCCGCCTCACGCTCAATCCGCACCCCGCGGGGCAGATGGAGCACAACGTGCCCACGCTCTACGAGGAACAGGTGGAGGGGCTGCAGCACAAGTACGAGGAGACGGTGCTGCTCTTCCCCAGCAACGGCCAGACCTGCCACGCCTACTGCACCTTCTGCTTCCGCTGGCCGCAGTTCGTGGGCGTGGACGACCTCAAGTTCGCCACGAAGCAGGCGGACGGGCTGGTGGCCTACCTGCGCGAGCGCCCGCGCGTGAGCGACGTGCTCATCACGGGGGGCGACCCCATGGTGATGAAGACGCGGCGCTTCCGGCAGTACATCGACCCCATCCTGGAGGCGGACCTGCCGAACCTGCAGACCATCCGCATCGGCACGAAGGCGCTGGGCTACTGGCCCTACCGCTTCACCACGGACGCGGACGCGGGGGAGATGCTGGAGCTGTTCCGCAAGGTGACGGCCAGCGGGCGGCACCTCTCCATCATGGCCCACTTCAACCACCCGCGGGAGCTGGAGACGGCCGCCGTGCGCGAGGCCACGGAGCGCATCCGCGAGACGGGGGCGCAGATCCGCACGCAGTCGCCGATCATGCGCAACATCAACGACGACGCCGAGGCTTGGGCCTCGATGTGGCGGGAGCAGGTGCGCATCGGCATGATCCCGTACTACATGTTCGTGGCGCGGGACACGGGCGCGAAGCACTTCTTCGAGATTCCGCTGGTGCGCGCGTGGAGCATCTTCCGCGACGCCTACGACCGCGTGAGCGGGCTGGCGCGCACGGTGCGCGGGCCCAGCATGTCCGCCGAGCCCGGCAAGGTGGGCGTGCTCGGCCCCGCCGAGGTGGCCGGGCAGAAGGTGCTCACGCTCACCTTCCTGCAGGGCCGCGACCCGGCCTGGGTGGCGCGCCCCTTCTTCGCGCAGTACGACGAGAGCGCGACCTGGCTGAACGAGCTGCGCCCCGCCTTCGGCGAGGAGAAGTTCTTCTTCGAGGACGAGCTGGAGCGGCGCTACGCGGAGGGCATCGCCGCGGGATCGGCGGCGGGCTAGCGCGCGGCGCCGCGGCGGGACCGCTATGCTGGCGGCATGGCCGGTCCCGCTGGCGACGCCGACGCGGAAGGGGCGGCGCTGGTCGCCAACGAGGCGTTCTACCGCGCGCTCGGCGCCGCCGACGCGGAGGCCATGGACGCCATCTGGGCGCGGCGCGCGCCCGTCACCTGCCTCCATCCGGGCTGGACGCTGCTGAGCGGGCGCGAGGCCGTGCTGGGCAGCTGGGCGGGCATCCTGGCCAACCCGAACCAGCCGCGCATCGTGGGCGGGGGCGCCAGCGTGGCCCTGCTGGACGACGGCGCCGCCCTCGTGCTCTGTCGCGAGGTCGTCTCCGGCGCGGCCCTCTACGCCACCAACGTGTTCGTGCGCGAGGACGGCGGCTGGCGGCTCGTCCACCACCACTCCGGCCCGGTGATGGCGGACGGCCAGTGATCGGTGGACGGTGGTAGGCTGACGGGGCATGGGTTAGGGGAATCATCATGACTCGACTGATCATCGGCGCGCTGGCCGTAGGGCTGACTCTGACGGGAGCGCTTGCGCCTACAGGAGCAGGCCGCGCTCGAAGCCCAGTACCAGTAGCCACGAAGGGAGAGGGACATGACGAACGAACAGGAAATCGAACGGCTTGAGTCCGATGTGCTCATGAAGGCGCACGGCTGGGCGATGATGCTCGAAGGGCATCGCCCGCAGGGCCTCGATAGGGCTGCCATTGCCGCGCACCTCGTCGATAGCAGCATCGGCGAGTCGCTGCTGATGGGGAACCATGACGGCTCGCTCACTGGGGCCAAGATGGTGATGTACGAGGGGCCGGAGCTGTGGGTCGTGATCAACATTCACGACGCGCGCTACACCATTGAGGTCGTCCGTGGCGGCATCGTCGGCACTGTCGAGGCTGAAATCACTGGTGCGGACAGGGTGGGCATCTTGTCCGAGTTCACGCAGCGTGGCGGAATGGCCCCCCGCTGAGCGCCGAAACGCGCCTTCGGGCGCGTCCGTGGGCAGGCCCGTAAGCCCACGCTGATGAGATGGGCCGGAAGGAGAGAGACATGGAGATGACGAGCGAGGAGATGTTCGAGCGTACCGGGGAAATCTTGTCCGCGCTTTCTCTGATCGAGCGCGACTGGGTCGCGTTCATGGACGGGATGGCCACGGGCATGAAGGATGCGCTTCAGGCGGGGTCTCTCCCGACGGAAGAGGCGCAGCGCGTCCCCGAGGCGCTGGAGGGGATGGCGAATCGGCGGGATTTCGTCGTGGACTGCCTTCAGCGCGCCCGCGAGGCGATCAATGCGGGCGCGGCTGAAACGTTTAGCGGCGCGGTTTCGTTCGTTTAGCGCCACTAGCGCCGAAACGCGGGCCGCGCGCCCGCGTCCGCTGACCCCCATCCACATCCGCGCGGGGGCAAGGGCGCTCCCCTGATGGACGCGCCCACTGGCCACCGCCTACGGGCTGAAGCCCTCGCGGTTGAAAGGGGCGTCGCGCCAGGCGAGGGCCGCCTTCAGGCCCTCGCTGCCGGAGATGCGCCCGAACTCCCCCGCGCCCGGGCGCAGGCGCGAGCTGAGGGCGTGCCACTGCGGCCCCGTGTTCAGGGCCGTGCGGATGCCCATGATCTCGTAGCTCTGGTTGATGGCCAGCTTGTTCGCGGCCAGCAGGTCGGGGGCGATGCTGGCGAGGGCGCGCACCTCGCGCAGCACCTCCTCCTCCAGCGATTCGGCGGGGAAGCTCCTGGCGATCCAGCCCCACTCCGCCGCCTGCCTGCCGGTGACGCTGTTGCCGCTCAGCTGCAGGTACTTGGCGCGCCCCATCTGCAGCTTCCAGGGGAAGTAGATCACGTCCGGCGTGGTCATGCCGCGCATGGGCGGGTAGCCGATCTTGCAGTCGTCGGCGGCGAAGGCGATGTCGCACATGGACATGAGCTCAGAGCCGCCCGCCAGGCAGTAGCCGTGGACCATGACGACGACGGGCTTGAGCAGGTCCCAGATGGTCATCCAGTCGCGCACGCAACTGCGCGCGAAGGGGTCGGTCCAGCCGTCGAAGTGCTTCTCCGAGACGAGGATGCCGGCGCGGGCGTCGGCGGGCTGGTTGGGCGTGATGTCGTAGCCCGCGCAGAAGGCGCGCCCCGCGCCGTTCACGAGGATGACGGTCACGTCGTCGTCGCGCTCGGCCACGCGCAGGGCGTCCGTGAACTCCTCGCGCAGCTCGCGGTTGAGCGCGTTCAGCTTCTCCGGGCGGTTGAGCGTGATGCGCGCGATGCGCTCGCCGGTGGAGTAGAGGATGTGCTCGTAATCGGGCATGGGGAACCTCCTGGCGGGGGCGGATGGTAGCAGGCGCGCGCGCCTCAGGGGGTGGTCAGGGGCGCGGGCACGAAGGGCGGCGCGGGCATCGCCGGTTCGCGCGCGCTCACGCCCTCCGCGTACAGCCGCTCGATGGCGCCGGCGTCCAGCCCCAGCAGCCGCCCGAAGACGTAGTCGTTGCCCTCGGCGAAGCGCGGCGCGGCGCTCCGCACCGCCGGCGGCGTCAGGGAGAAGCGCCACATGAAGCCCGGGTAGGGGTAGACGCCCGTGTCCGGGTGGTCGATGTGCACGAAGGAGCCGCGCGCATGGAAGTGGGGGTCGGCGTGGATCTGCCAGTTGTGCAGGATGGAGGCGGCGGGCACGCCCGCGGCCTGCAGCGCCGCCACGGCCTCGAAGCGCGTGCGGGGGCGCGTCCACGCCGCCAGCCGCTCGTCCAGCTCGGCGCGGCGGGCCACGCGCGCGGGGGCGTCGAGCGGCGCGAGGTCGTCCATGCCGGCCAGCGCGCAGAGGGCGCGCCACTGCCCGTCCGTGCGCACGGCCACGGCGATCCAGTCGTCGCGGCCCGCCGCGGGGTAGGCGCCCGTGGGGGCGGCGTCGGGCTCGGCGTTGCCGCGGCGGGGCATGGGCGCGCCGTGCTCGTGGGCGTGCGCGAAGGCCGCCGCCATGAACGTCATGGCCGCCTCCGTGAGGGCGACGTCGACGCGCGAGCCGCGGCCCGTGCGCGCCAGCCGCTCCAGCCCGGCGATGGCGGCCAGGGCGGCGTGGGCGCCCGCGATGGGGTCGGCCACGAACGAGCCCGTGCGGTAGGGGCGCTCGTCGTCCGCGTAGCCGGTGACGGCGGCCAGCCCGCAGGCGGCCTCGATGTTCGAGCCGTAGGCGATCCAGTCGCGGCGCGGGCCCGTCGCCCCGAAGCCGCTGATGGAGACCATCACCAGCCGCGGGTTGACCTCGCGCAGGCGCTCCCAGCCGAGGCCGAGGTTGGGCATGACGCGCGCGCTGTTGTTCTCCACGACCACGTCCGCGCGCCGGGCCAGTTCGAGGAAGAGCGCGCGCCCGCGGTCGGTCGCCAGGTTGAGGGCGACGTCGCGCTTGTTGCGGTTGATCTCGTTGAAGTAGCCGGAGCGGTTCCAGTGGCGCGGGCCCGGATCGAGGCCCGGGTAGTGGCTGCCGCGCGTGGCCGGTTTCGTGGCCAGCTCCACCTTGATCACCTCGGCCCCGAGGTCGGCGAGGTGGCGGCAGGCGAGCGGCCCCGCCCAGTTGTTCGTGACCTCGATCACGCGCAGCCCGGCGAGGGGCGAGGGCTCGGCGGCGCGCGCGGGAACGAGCAGCGGCGGCGGCGCCACCGCGGGCGGGGGCGGATCGGCGAGGGCGCGCGCGAGCGTGTCGGGCGCGTCCGCGTCGGGCCACGGGTCGCTCCAGCGGCCGGGGCGTCCGGGCATGGCCCTGCCGTCCACCTCGCGGAACCAGCCGCGCTCGGCGAGGTGGGGGTCGGCCAGCAGCATGGGCGCGTCGGCCATGGGGGCCGCGGGCACGCGCAGCGCCTGCGCCTTCTCCACGATCTCCCCGACGGTGCGGACGGCGCACCACTCGCGCGCGATGGCCTCGATCTCGCCGCGCCGCTCGCTCCGCCCGGCGATGGTGGCGAGGCGCTCGTCCGCCGCCAGGTCGGGGCGCTCGATCAGCACCAGCACCTCGCGGTGGAAGAACAGCGAGAAGAAGTGCACCCAGCCGTCGCGCGCGCGCACGAGGTCGGAGCCGCCGCGCAGGAAGACGCGCCCCTCGTGCGTCCACGCCACGGTCGTGCTCCAGTGCGCGCCCAGCATGGCCTCGGCGGCGCTCACCTCCAGCTCCTGCCCCTCGCCCGTGCGGCGCGCGTGGCGCAGGGCGGCCAGCGCCGCGAACGCCAGCTGCAGGCCCGCGTGGAACTGCGCCTGATGGCCGGGCACGCGCAGGGGCTCGCGCGAGGGGTCGCCCGCGATGGACCAGTAGCCGCCCAGCGCGTAGTCCGTCAGCTCGTCGCCCGCCCAGCGCGCGTACGGCCCCTCGCGCCCGAAGTGGTCGGCGTTGGCGGCCACGATGGCGGGGTTCGTGGGACGCAGGCGCGCGAACAGCGCCCCGGGCTCCAGCTCGGGCAGGGCGAAGTCCGCGATCACGAGGTCGAAGCGCGGCGCGAGACGGGGGAGGGCGTCGAGCAGGGCCTCGCGGTCGAGCGGCTCGTCGCGCAGCTCCACGCCCGCCTCGAAGTGGGCGCGGAGCAGGTCGGAGGGCGGCCAGTCGCCCGCGCGCGGCTCTTGCCAGCGCCACCAGGAGCAGCGCGCGCCGAGGTCGGCCAGCAGGCGCGTGGCGTACGCCCCCGCGACGCCGCGCGCGAGGTTGAGCACGCGCGCGTCCAGCGGCGGCTCGCCGTTCATGGCCGCGCACTCTACAGGGCTGGGGCGGAGCGGGGCTTGGGGAGGGGAATTGGACGACGCTGCGCGCAGGCGGTAGCCTGCGCGCAGCGTCGTCCGCGATTTTGGATTTTGGGTGGCGCGGGGTGGGCAACCGTGCCGAGTGCGCCGTCCCCGAACTCGCTCTTCTACGGCGACTGCCGCGACTGGATGCGGCAGTGGCCGCACGAATCCGTCGATCTCATCTACCTCGACCCGCCCTTCAACTCCAACGCCAACTACAACATCCTCTTCGGCAAGGGCAACGGCGTCTCCGCCCAGATGCGCGGCTTCACCGATACCTGGCAGTGGAACGAGGCCGCCGCCGAGCGCGTGGGCCGCATCGAGAAGTCCGAGGCGACTCGCGTCCAGAAGCCGGTGAAGGCGCTCAAGGCGCTGATCGGCGAGTGCGGGATGCTGGCCTACCTGTCGTACATGGGCGAGCGGCTGGAGGTCATGCGCGACCTGCTCAAGCCCACCGGCAGCATCTACCTGCACTGCGATCCGACGGCGGGGCATTATCTCAAGGCTCTGATGGATGGCATCTTCGAGGGCAAGAATTTCCGTAACGAAATCATCTGGCAGAGGGCTGTTACGAGGAAAGGTAATCTTACTCGCGGACTTGCCGCAGATCATGACGTGATTCTTCGCTATAGCAAATCGGATGAATTTCTTTGGAACATCGAAGCAGTTACTCAACCGTATGATATGAATGATCTCGATGAGAAGACTTTGAGTCAGTACAGCAAGATTGATTCGGACGGACGACGTTATCAACTTACGTCTATCACTGCGCCGCGGCAAAATCCCAGTTCCAATCTTAGCTACGAAGTCATGGGCGTCCGGAGAACCTGGCGCTGGACTCAAGAACGAATGGAACGGGAAATTGATTCTGGTAAGATTGTGCAGACTTCTCCCGGAAATGTTCCTCGCCAAATCCGCTACCTCGATGAACAAAAGGGGAAGTCCCTGAACAGCGTGTGGACTGATATTCCTAATATCCACGCGCACTCGAAAGAGAATCTGGGGTATGACACACAGAAGCCGCTGAAACTCCTCGAACGGATCATCGCCATGTCCAGCAACGAGGACGACCTCGTGCTCGACCCGTTCTGCGGCTGCGGGACCGCCGTCGTCGCGGCGCACAAGCTCGGACGCCGCTGGCTCGGCATCGACATCGCCGCAACGGCCATCGACATCATCCAGTCCCAGAGACTGAGGCCACTCGACATTGAGGCCGAGTCCCACGGCATTCCCCAAGACCTCGCCAGCGCGCGCAAGCTCGCCCGCGAGAAGGCCCTTGACTTCGAGGCGTGGGCCGTCACGCGCATCGACGGGCTCGTGCCCAACGAGCGCCAGGTCGGCGACAGCGGCATCGACGGGCGCGGCAGGATGCTCGCCCGCCCCGACACGCACGACTCCGACCTCGTGCTCGCGCAGGTGACGGGCGCGCAGGGCTTCAACCTCGGCAAATTCCGCGACTTCCTGCATGTGGTCGAGCGCGAGAACGCGGCGGCGGGCGTCTACGTCACGCTGGACCGCCGTGGCACCGACGCCGCGCTGGCGGAGGCGCGGGGGAAGGGCGAGATCATCGTGGGCGCGAGCCGCTACCCGCGCGTGCAGGTCTGGTCCATCGCGGACTACTTCGACGGGCGCACCCCGCAGCTGCCGACGCTGGCCGATCCGTACACGGGCAAGGCGGTGCAGCCGCGGCTGGGCTGACGCGCCGCTGGCGGCCCGCCGCCTGCTAGACTCCGCGCGTGAAGGCCGAGATCGTGGCCATCGGCGCCGAGATCCTGCTCGGCGAAATCGTCGATACGAACAGCGCCTGGATCGCGCGCCGCCTGCCCGCGCTCGGCATTGAGCTGCACCACACGAGCGTGGCCGGCGACGACCTGGAGCGGCTGACGGAGACGCTGGCGCGCGCGCGGGAGCGCTCCGACCTGACGATCACGACGGGCGGGCTGGGGCCGACCGAGGACGACCTCACGCGCGAGGCCGTGTGCGCCCTGCTGGGCGAGGAGCCGCGCGTGGACGCGGAGCTGGAGCGGCGGCTGCGCGCCTTCTTCGCGCGGCGCGGCTACCCCATGCCCGAGGCGAACGTGAAGCAGGCGTGGCTCATCCCCAGCGCGCGGGCGCTGGACAACCCGCGCGGCACCGCGCCGGGCTGGTGGACGGAGCGCGAGGGGCGCATCGTCGTGTCCATGCCGGGCGTGCCCCCGGAGATGGAGCGCATGTGGCTGCGCGAGGTCGAGCCCGCACTGGAGGGGCGTTCGGGGGCGGTGCTGGTGACGCGCACGATCAAGACGGCGGGCGTGGGCGAGGGCACGGTGGACGAGCTGGCGAAGCCGCTCTTCGCCACGCCCGGCGTGGGCTTCGGCACCTACGCCCGCGCCGACGGCGTGCACGTGCGCCTCGACGCGAAGGCGGCCACGCGCGAGGAGGCGCTCCGCCGCCTCGAACCGGTCGAGCGGGAGCTCGACGCCATCTTCGGCGACGCCGTCTGGGGGCGCGACGGGGACACGCTGGAGGGCGTCGTCATGGACGCGCTGCGCGCGCGGGGCGAGACCATCGCGGCGCTGGAGTGGGCCACCGGCGGGCTGCTCGCGGGCACGCTGGCGGACGCGCCCGCAGCGGGCGAGGCGTTCGCGGGCGGGCTGCTGGCGGCCACGGAGGCGCGGCTCGGGGACGCGGGGGCGCCCGCCGCCCTGCTCGAGGCGCACGGGGCCGTCTCCGCCGAGGCCGCGGAGGCCATGGCGCGGGCCGCGCGGGCGCGCTTCGGGAGCGACTGGGGCGCGGGCCTCACGGGCGCGCCCGACGAGGAGCCGCGGGGCGGGGAGCCGCCGGGGACGATGTACGGCGCGGTCGTGGGCCCCGACGGGCGCGCGCGTTCCCTCAAGACGCAGATGAGCCAGGGGCGGGCGGCCACCCGCCGCCGCGCCGTCACCGCCACGCTGATGCTGCTGCATCGCGCCATCCGGGAGGAGAGCCGGGACATGGACAACGCCGAAATCGTGCGGAACTTCTGCGCGGAATGGGACGCGCCCGCGCCCGACGGGGAGCGGCTCGCCGCCTATTTCACGGAGGACGCCTTCTACCACAACATCCCCATGGAGCCGATCACGGGGCGCGCGAACATCGTGGCCGCGCTCACCGGCATGGGGGGCGCGATGGTCAGCAAGGGCTGGGACGTGCTCGCGCTCGCGGCCGAGGGCGACACGGTGATGACGGAGCGCATCGACAAGTTCGACGCCGGGGGCAACGCCGTGGCCCTGCCGGTGATGGGCGTGTTCGAGCTGCGCGACGGCAGGATCGCCTCCTGGCGCGACTACTTCGACCTGGCCACCTTCCAGAAGCAGATGGCGGGCGGCTAGCCGCCGGGGCCGTCGGGCAGCAGGTCGGGGCGGCGTTCGCGCGTGGCGCGCAGGCGCTGCTCCCGCTTCCAGCGCTCGATTTCGGCGTGGTGGCCGCCACGCAGCACCTCGGGCACGGTCCAGCCGCGGTACTCCGCCGGGCGCGTGTACTGGGGATGTTCGAGGAGGCCGTCGGCGAACGACTCGTCGCGCGGGGAGGCGGCGTCGCCGAGCGCGCCGGGCAGGTGCCGCGCGACCGCCTCGATGAGCACCATGGCGGGCAACTCGCCGCCCGCGAGCACGTAGTCGCCGATGGAGACCTCGCGGTCGGCGCAGTGCTCGGCGAAGCGCTCGTCGATGCCCTCGTAGCGTCCCGCCACGAGCACGAGGCGGGGCAGGCGCGCGAGTTCGCGCACGAGCGCGTCGCGCAGCAGCTGGCCGCGCGGCGAGAGGCAGACGACGTGGCCGGGCGGCTCCGTCTGCTCTTGCGCGGCGCGCAGGGCGGCGTCGAGCACGTCCACCTTCATGACCATGCCCTGGCCGCCGCCGAAGGGCTGGTCGTCGACCGTGCGGTGGCGGTCCGCCGCGTGCTCGCGGATGTCGTGCAAGTGGAGGTCGAGCAGCCCCCCGGCGCGGGCGCGGCCGATGACGGAGACGTCGAGCGGCCCGCGGAAGGCGTCCGGGAAGAGGGTGAGGACGTCGATCCTCATCCATCGTGCTCGACGGGGCCGGCGAGCAGCTCCGCGACGTGGGGCAGGAGGGGCAGGAGCACGGCGAGGCCGTCGGCCACGCCCTTCGGGGCGCCCGGCAGGTTCACGATGAGCGTGCGCCCGCGCGTGACCGCGACGCCGCGCGAGAGGGCGGCGCGGGGCGTGTGCCCCAGCCCCTCCAGGGCGATGGCGAGGGGGACGCCGGGGGCGTCGCGTTCGGCGACGTCGCGCGTGGCCTCGGGCGTGAGGTCGCGCGGCGTGAGGCCGGTGCCGCCAGTGGTCAGGATCGCGTCGGCGGCGGCGGCGTCGCACCAGGCGGCCAACTGGGCGGCGATGGCCGCGCGGTCGTCGGGCAGGGCCGCGCGCGCCGCGATCTCGTGGCCTTCCTCGCGGCAGCGCGCCTCGATGAGGTCGCCGCTGGCGTCCGCGCGGGTGCCGGCGGCCACGCCGTCGGAGGCGGTGAGGATGGCGATGCGCGCCATGGGGCCAGTCTAGCGCGAACGGGGTCCCGAAAACGATTTTCGAAATTTCCTGGAAATTGTGTTGACAGTTTCCAACCCGTCCCTATACTCCCCCGTGGTGAGATATGGGGAGAGATGGGAAATCTCCCCAGAAAACTCACGAGAACGGGGGATTCCGCCCCGATGGGCGGGACTGACATGGCCTTCCGCGGGAACTTCGAGTACCAGCTGGACGACCGCAACCGGGTGGCGCTGCCCCCGAAGTTCCGCGAGGCGTTCGCGCACGGCGCGGTGCTCGTGCCCGGTCTGGACGGCTGCATCGAGGTGTACACGCCGGAGGGCTTCGACGCCGAGGCCGACGTGGTGAACCGCGTGCCCGCCTTCTCCGCCGAGGGGCGGCAGCTGCGGCGCGCCTTCTTCGCCTCCTCCTTCGACGTGCCGCGCGACGCGCAGGGCCGCCTGCTGGTGCCCGCCAAGCTGCTCCGCCACGCGGGCATCGAGCGCGACGTGGTGGTGCTGGGCAACGACCAGCGGCTGGAGCTCTGGGGCAGCGAGCAGTGGGAGCGGCAGGAGGCGGAGCTGCCCGCGGCCCGCGCGGAGGCGCTCCAGCGGCTCGCCGAGGGGCCGTCCGCGGGCGGCGGGGACGGTTCGGCGTGACGCTCATGACGGCCCCCCGCGCGCTCCACGTGCCCGTCCTGCTGGAGGAGACGCTGCGCCTGCTCGACGTGCGCGCGGGCGGCGTCTACGTCGACTGCACGACGGGCACGGGCGGGCACGCCGCCGCCATCGCCGAGGCCATGGGGCCGGACGGGCGCCTGCTCTGCATCGACCGCGACGGCGAGGCGCTGGCGTTCGCGCGCGCGCGGCTGGCGCCCTTCGGGGAGCGGGTGGCCTTCGCGCACGGGAACTTCCGCGACCTCGACGCCATCGCCGCCGCCGCGGGCTTCGGGGCCGCCGACGGCGTGCTGCTGGACCTGGGCGTCTCCTCGCTGCAGGTGGACACGCCCGAACGGGGCTTCGGCTTCGGCCACGAGGGGCCCCTCGACATGCGGATGGACCAGCCGTCGGACGGCTTGACGGCTGGGGACATCCTCAACACCTGGGACGAGCCCGCGCTGGCCGCCCTCTTCCGCGAGCTGGGAGAGGAGCGGGGCGCGCGCCGCATCGCGAGGGCGGTGACGGCGGCGCGCCCGCTGCGCTCGACCCGTGATCTGGCCAAAGCCGTCGAGCAGGCCGCGGGGGGCGCGAGGGACCGAACCAAAAAACACCCCGCCACCAAGGTTTTCCTCGCGCTCCGGATTCGTGTGAATGGCGAACTCGACTCGCTCCGCACGGCCTTGCCGCTCGCCCGCGGCCTGCTCGGCTTTGGGTCTTCCCGCCCCGGCGGGAGGCTCGCCGTCATCGCCTTCCACTCCCTCGAGGACCGCATCGTGAAGCGCTTCCTGGAGCGCGAATCGCGCGACTGCCTCTGCCCGCCGGAGCTGCCCGCGTGCCGCTGCGGCCACCGCGCCACGCTCGCGCGCCTGACGAAGCGGGCGGTGCGCCCGGCGGAGCGCGAGATCGAGCGCAATCCCCGCGCCCGCAGCGCCGTGCTGCGCGCCGCCCAACGCACGGAGGCCCCCGCGTGACCGCCGCCGAACAGAGCGCGCCGCAGACCCGCACGGGGCCGTTCGCCCTGCCGCGGCTGGGGGCGCGCGGCTGGATGGCGGCGGGCGCGCTGCTCGTGGCCGTGAGCGCCATGGCCCCCGTCTTCCTGAACAGCGCCATGACCAGCCAGGGCCTCGATCTGCAGGACCTGCGCGCGGAGCGGGACGCCCTGCGCGCGGAGATGCGCGGCCTGGAGGCGGACGTGGCGCGGCTCACCTCCATTGAGCGCATCGAGCGGCGCGCGGACGAAATCGGGCTCCTGCCCGGCCCGCGCGCCATGTACGTCACCATCGGGGAGGCCGGTCCGGCCCCCCCGAAAGTCCCCGCGGAGTATCTCCCCGGACCTTCGGAGCGCGTCTCCGGAGCCGCTCCGTAGCGGGGGCATGGGCACGGAGGCGATTGAAGCGAGAACACACCGGCCGCGGGAGACCGACCGGCGAGAGGGGAGCCGATGGCGTATCAGCAGGCCTCGCGCACGACGCGGGTGTGGCTGCCGGCGGCCGTCTTCGCGGCCTTCGCGGTCGTCGTCCTCGGCCGCCTCGTGCAGGTGCAAATCATCGAGCACGACCGCTACGCCGCCGAGGCGCGCGGCTCGCTGCTGGCCAGCGACACGGTCTTCGCGCGCCGCGGCTCCATCCTCGACCGCAACGGCTTCCTGCTGGCCATGAGCGCCGACACGTGGGACCTCTACGTGTCCACGCGCGCATGGCGCGACGAGGAGCGAGCGATCGAGGGCTCGAAGGCCATCGCCGCCGCCACCGGCCTCGACGCCGCCGAACTGCGCGAGCTGGTGGGCGGGAGCGAACTCGTCGACGTGCTCATCGCCCACGACGTGCCCTACGAGACGGGCCGCGTGCTGCTGGACGGGAACGCGCCGGGCCTCGTGGCCCTGCCCAACACCGAGCGCGTCTATCCGGCGGGCGACCTGGCCGCCTCCATGATCGGCATCATCGGGCGGGACAACACCGGCCTGTCGGGCATCGAGTGGTGGTACGACGACGAGCTGCAGGGGACGCCCGGGCGCATCATCTTCGAGCGCGACACGACGGGTTCGCCCATCCCCTACGGCGAGGCCCACACGGTCGATCCGGTGCGCGGGCGGGACATCGTCCTCACCATCGACCGGCGGCTGCAGGCGATGGCCGAGCGCGCCCTCGCGGATGCCGTGGACCGGCACCGGGCGGAGGGCGGGGCCGTCGTCATGCTGGACCCGCGCACGGGCGAGGTGCTGGCGCTGGCGACGCGGCCCGCCATCGCCTTCAGCACGCTCGACCTCTCCGATCCGGAGCAGGTGAAGCTGCTCCGCAACCACGCCGTCACCGACCTCTACGAGCCGGGGTCGGTGATGAAGGTGATCACGGCGGCGGCGGCCATCGACGCGGGCCTCGTCACGCCCGAGACGGAGTACGTGGACGAGGGCGTGGTCACCTTCTACGGCATCCCCATCCGCAACTGGAGCGACGCGGTGCACGGGCCGCAGACGATGACGGGGGTGCTCCAGCACAGCATCAACACGGGCGCCGTGTTCATGGTGGAGAAGCTGGGCGCGGCCCGCTTCCACCAGTACCTCGACGGCTTCGGCTTCGGCGCGCCCACGGGCATCGACCTGAACGGCGAGGCCTCGAGCATCTTCCGCCGCCCCACGGGCGACCCCGGCTGGTCGCCGGTGGACCTGGCCACGCAGTCGTTCGGGCAGTCCATCAGCGTCACGCCCATCCAGATGGCGAGCGCCCTCGCGGCCGCCGTCAACGGCGGCAGGCTGCTGCAGCCGCGGCTGGTGAAGACGCTGGTCTCGCCGGACGGCGCGCGCACGGACCTGCCCGCGAACGTGGCGGCGCGGCCCATCACGCCGGACACGAGCGCCATCGTGCGGCGCATGCTCGGCGAGGTGGTCAGCCCCGGCTGGTACCACCCGGCGAGGCCGAACCTGTACACGGCGGGCGGCAAGTCGGGCACGGCCAGCGTGCCCCTGCCGGAGGGCGGCTACGACGACACGCAGATCGTGTCCTTCGCGGGCTTCGCGCCGCTGGACGAGCCGCGCATCCTCATCCTCGTCAAGATCGACCGCAACGCGGACCTGCTCACGGGCACGGCGGCGGCGGGGCCGGTGTTCGCCAGGCTGGCGGACGCGGCGCTCGCCTATCTCAAGGTCGCGCCCGACGTGCACCGGGTGGAAGCGCCGTGACGGGCATGACGGCGGCCTTCCTGGCGGAGCGCCTGCGCGCGCGCGGCCACCGCGTGACGGCGGGCGAGTCCGCCATGCCCGTGACGGGCGGGGCCGCCGATTCGCGCCTCGTGCGCCCGGGCGACCTCTTCGCCGCCTTCCGCGGGGAGCGGCTCGACGGCAATGACTTCGCGGCGGAGGCGCTCGCGCGCGGGGCCGCCGCCATCGTCTGCGAGCGCGCCCCCGCGGGCGACTGGCCCGACCGCACGATCGCCGTCGTGGACGACACGCGCGCGGCCATGGCCGACCTCGCGCGCGACTGGCGGCGGGCCCGCAGCGCGACCGTCGTCGGCGTCACGGGCACGGTGGGCAAGACCACGACGAAGGAGCTGACGGCGGCGGCGCTGGCCGCCCGCTTCCGCACGCACCGCAGCCCGGGCAACCTGAACTCGCGCGAGGGGCTGCCGCTCGCGCTCATGAGCCTGCGCCCCGACCACGAGGTCTCCGTGCTGGAGATGGCCATGGACAGCCGCGGCGAGATCGCCGAGCTGTGCGCCATCGCCGAGCCGTCCATCGGCGTCGTCCTCAACATCGGGGCCACGCACCTCGAGAAGCTCGGCTCCCTGGAGGCGATCGCGTGCGAGAAGCTGTCGCTGGCGCGCGCCCTTCCGCGCGACGGCGCGGCCATCCTCAACGTCGACGACGCGCGCATCGCCGCCGCCGCGGGCGGGCTGGTCTGCGACGTCATCGGCTTCGGCGTCGGCCCGCAGGCGCGCCTGCGCCGCGGCGAGGTGCGCGACCTCGGCCTCGAGGGCACGGAGTTCACGGTGGCGTACGAGGGCGCGGAGGCGCGCGTGCGCCTGCATCTGCCGGGCGCGCATCTGGCGGCGGCGGCGCTGGCCGCCATCGGCGCGCAGCTGGCGCTCGGCGCGAGCCTCGCGGAGGCGGCGGAGGCGGTGGGCGAGGCGCGCGTGGACGGGCGCATGCGCGTGCGCCGCGCGGCCAGCGGCGCGCTCATCCTCGACGACGCCTACAACGCCAGCCCCGCCTCCGTGGCGGGCGCGCTGACGCTGCTGCGCGGGCTGGGCGGACGGCGCGTGGCCCTGCTCGGCGAGATGGCCGAACTGGGATATCTGGCCGAGCGCGAGCACCGCCGCGTCGGACGCCTTGCCGCCGGCTGCTGCGACGCGCTGGCGGCGACGGGTCCGCTCGGCCAGGCGCTCGTGGAGGAGGCGCGCGCGGGCGGCCTGCGCGAGGCGCGCTGGTTCGCGCGCGCGGAGGAGGCGGCGGCCTTCGTCGCCGCCGTCGCGCGCGCGGGCGACCACGTGCTGGTGAAGGCGTCGCGGGGGCAGGCCTTCGAGCGGCTCATGCCCGTGCTGGAGGGGACGGCATGATCCGCGCCCTGCTCTCCGGCGGCATCGCCTTCGCGCTCACGGTGGGCTTCGGCTGGCCCATGGTGGCCTACCTGCGCACGCGGCGCACGGGCAAGGCCATCAGCGAGGACCAGCCCTCCACGCACCGCTCGAAGGCGGGCACGCCCACCTTCGGCGGCCTCATCATCTGGGTGCCCACGCTGATCGTGACCGCCGTGGCGGTGGACTGGCTGGAGCACCGCTCGATCCTGCTGCCGCTGGGCGTGATCGCGGCCACCGGGGCCATCGGCTTCATCGACGACCTGGGCACGCTGCAGGAGCGCGTGGGCCTTCGCGGAGGGCTCAGCTGGCGGCTGAAGGTGGCGCTCCTCACGGTGCTCGCCGCCGCCGCCGCCTGGATCCTCTACGCGCAGCTCGACGTGGAGTCCGTGAACGTGCCCTGGCTGGGGCAGTACCCGCTGGGCCCGGCCTACATGGCCATCGCCGTGGTCACCATCGTGGCCACCACCAGCGCGGTGGCCGTGACCGACGGGCTGGACACGCTGGCCGGGGGCACCACGTTCTTCGCCTTCGTGGCCTACGGGGCCATCGCCTTCGTGCAGGGGCAGGATTTCGTGGCCACCTTCGCGCTCATCATCGCGGGCGCGAACCTCGGCTTCCTCTGGTACAACGCCCACCCCGCGCGCGTGTTCATGGGCGACACGGGAGCGCTCGCGCTGGGCGCCAGCCTCGCCGTGGTGGCGCTCATGACGGGCCACTGGCTGCTGCTGCCGCTGGTGGGGCTGGTGTTCGTGGGCGAGGCCCTCAGCAACGTCATCCAGATCGGCTACTTCCGCCTGAGCGGGGGACGGCGCGTGTTCCGCCGCGCCCCCCTGCACCACCATTTCGAGGAGCTGGGCTGGAGCGAGACCACGGTGGTCACGCGCTTCTGGATGGTGGCCGTGGCGGCGGCCATGATCGGCATCGCCCTCGCCCTGGCGGTTCCGGCGTGAGGACGGCGATGGCGGCGGAACGCACGGCGGCGCTTCCCGACCTCGCGGGCGCGCGCGCGCTCGTCTACTCGCTCGGCATCGAGGGGCGCGACCTCGCGCGCTGGCTGCTGGCGAACGGCGCCGCCGTGACCATGGCCGACAGCCGCGACGCCGCCCGCCTCGAGGCCGCGGGCGCGAAGGCCCCCGACGGCGTCGGGCGCGTCGTCACGGGCGCGCTGCCCGACCCCGACGGCTTCGACCTGCTGGCGGTCTCGCAGTCGATCCCGCGCACGCATCCCGGGGTGGCGCGGGCGCGCGACCTCGGCGTCCCCGTGATCTCGCAGCTGGCGCTGGCGCTGCGCCTCTGCCGCGGCCCCGTGACCGGCGTCACCGGCTCCAGCGGCAAGTCGACGACGACGGCGATGGTGGGCGCGATGGCCGCCGCCGCGGGTGTCGACCACCTCGTCGGGGGGAACCTCGGCGGCTCCTTGCTGGACCGCATCGGGGGGGCCGGGCCGGAGACGCGCGTCATCCTCGAAATGAGCCATACGCAGCTGCAGTACACGGACCGCTCGCCCGCCATCGCCGCCGTCACGAACGTCACGCCGAACCACCTCGACCAGTTCCGCTGGCCGGAGTACGTGGACCTGAAGCGCAACATCCTGCGCTTCCAGGGCGGGGACGACCTCGCCATCCTCAACGCCGACGACGAGACCAGCCGCGAGCTGCGCGCGGACGTGCGCGGGCGGCTGGCCGAGGTTTCGCTGGCGGGGGCGCCCGCTGGCGACGGCGCGTGGCTGGAGGACGGCGCCATCGTGACGCGCGGCGGCGGCGAGACGCTGGCCGTGGCCGCGGCGCGCGACCTGCGCGTGCGCGGGCGGCACAACCTCGCCAACGCCGTGCAGGCGGTCGCCGTCGCGCGGGCCATGGACCTGCCCGCCGACGCCATCGCGCGCGCGCTGCGCGAGTTCCGCGGCCTGCCCCATCGCCTGCGGACGGTCGGGCGCGCGCGCGGCGCGGTCTGGATCGACGACAGCATCGCCACCACGCCGGAGCGGGCGGCGGCGGCGCTGGAGGCCGTGGACGGGCCCGTCGTGCTGCTGCTGGGCGGGCGCGGGAAGAACCTGCCGTTCGAGCGGCTCCGCGCCGCCGCGTCCGCGCGCTGCCGCGCCGTCGTCTGCTTCGGCGAGGCGGCGGCGGCCTTCGCCGAAGCCCTGGCGGGCGCGGCGGAGACGGTGACGCGCACGGACACGCTGGAGGAGGCGGTGGCCGCCGCCGCCGGGCTGGCGCGCGCGGGCGACGCCGTGCTGCTGTCGCCCGCGGGCACGAGCTTCGACGCCTACCCGCGCTTCGAGGCGCGGGGCGAGGCCTTCGCCGCCGCCGTGGCCGCGCTCGCGGACTTCGAGGAGGCCTCGCCATAGCCATGTCGCGCACCCGCCGCTGGGCCGCCGAGGGCCCCGATTACACGCTGCTGGCGCTGGTGGCGGCGCTCACCGTCACGGGCCTCGTGTTCGTCTACAGCGCGAGCTTCGTGATCGGCCTCGCGCAGTTCGGCGATTCGCACCGTTTCATCGTGCGGCAGGGCATGTGGGCGGCGCTGGGGGCCGTGCTGCTGCTGGTGGCGCTGAAGCTCGACTACCACTGGCTGCGGCGGCTGGCGGCCCCGCTCATGGGCGTGACGGTGCTGCTGCTGCTGGCGGTGCTGGCGCTGGGGAACGAGGCGGGCGGGGCGCAGCGCTGGGTGGGCGTGGGCGGCTTCACCTTCCAGCCCGCGGAGTTCGCCAAGCTCACCGTCATCGTCTACCTCGCGGCGTGGCTCAGCTCGCGCGGGGACAGCCTGCGCAGCTTCGAGCACGGGCTCGCGCCCTTCGTGGTCATCATCAGCGCCATCGGCCTGCTGCTCATGCTGCAGCCCGATTTCGGCACGACCGCCATCATCCTCGCCATCACGCTGACCATGTTCTGGGTGGCGGGCGCGACCTTCACGCAGATGGGGGCGCTGCTCGCCTCGGGCGCGGTGGTGGGCGTCTCGCTGGCCCTCATCGAGGGCTACCGCATGGACCGCCTGAGCGCCTTCTTCAACGCCGAGGCGGATCCGCTGGGGCGCGGCTTCCAGACGCTGCAGGCGCTCATCGCGCTGGGCAACGGCGGGGTCACGGGGCTGGGGCTGGGCGCCAGCCGCGGCAAGTTCTTCTACGTGCCCGAAAGCCACACGGACGGCATCTTCGCCATCATCGGCGAGGAGCTGGGGCTGCTGGCCACGGGCGCGGTGCTGCTGCTGTTCGTGGCCTTCATGCTGCGCGGCTACCAGGTGGCGCGGCGCGCGCCGGACCAGTTCGGCTTCCTGCTGGCCACGGGCATCACCACGTGGATCGCGGTGCAGGCGCTGGTGAACATCGGCGGCATCACGCGCGTGATGCCGCTCACGGGCGTGCCCCTGCCCTTCCTCAGCTACGGGGGCAGCGCCCTCGCCGCCGTGCTGCTGGCGGCGGGCGTGCTGGCCGGCATCTCGCGCCACGCGAACGCGCGCGAGGCCATCCGCGAGACGGCGCGCGAGGAACGGCGCGGCGTGGGGGAGGGGCGACGATGAGGATCGCGCTGGCGGCGGGCGGCACGGCGGGCCACGTCTATCCGGCGCTGGCCACGCTGGAGGCGCTGCGGGCCGCGGGCGAGGCCGTGGATGCGCGCTTCCTCGGGCCCGACGACCGCGGCGAGCGCGCCCTCGTGCGCGGCCGCGGCATCCCCTTCGAGACGGTGCCCGCGGCGGCCCTGCGCGACCGCTCGGCGCTGGCGCTGGCGCGCGGGCTGGCGCGCACGGCGCTGGGCGTGGCCCCGGCGCTGCGGGCGCTGCGGCGCTTCCGCCCCGACGTCGTGCTCAGCACGGGCGGCTACGGCAGCTTCCCGCCGAGCGTGGCCGCGCGCCTGCTGCGCCTGCCCCTCGTGGTGTTCGTGCCCGACGTGGAGCCCGGCGTGGCCGTGCGCGCCGAGGCCCGTCTGGCCACGCGCGTGGCCACCGCCACGGAGGCGGCGCTGGCGGCGCTGCCCGCCGGGCGCGGCGTGGTGAGCGGCTATCCCGTGCGCGACGACTTCGCCGTGAGCCGCGCCGACGCCCGCGCCGCGCTCGGCTGGGACGCGGACGAGCCCGTGCTGCTGGTGGCGGGCGCCACGCAGGGCGCGCGGGCCATCAACGAAGCCGTGTGGCGCGCCCTGCCCCGCCTCTGCGAGGCCGCGCGCGTCGCCCACCTCACGGGCAAGGCCGCCATCACCGACGCCATGGCCGCGCGCTCGGCCCTGCCGGAGGCGCTGCACGGGCGCTACCGGCCCGACGCCTTCCGCGCGGACCTGCCCGCCATGATGGCCGCCGCCGACCTGGCCGTGATGCGCGCGGGCGCGAGCGTGCTGGGCGAGCTGCCCGCCGCGGGGCTGCCCGCGCTGCTCGTGCCGGGCGCCTTCGCGGGCGGCCACCAGCGCCGCAACGCGCGCTGGCTGGAGGAGCGCGGCGCCGCCGCCGTCGTCGAGGAGGAGGAGCTGGACGGGCTGGAGGAGCGCATCCTCGGCCTGCTGCGCGACGACGGGGCGCGCGCGGACATGGCGACCGCGGCGCGCGCGGCGGGCGACCGCGAGGGAGCCGCGCGGCTGGCCGCCATCCTGCGGGAGGCGGCGGCATGATCGATCCGCGCGAACCGGTGCACATCGTGGGCGTGGGCGGCATGCACATGTCGGCCATCGCGCGGCTGCTGCGCGAGCGCGGCGCGCGCGTGAGCGGCAGCGACCTCGAGCCCTCGGCCTTCACCGAGCGGCTGGCGGCGCTGGGCGTGACCGTGTTCGCCGGGCACGACGCCGCCAACCTCGGCGAGGCGCGCAGCGTCATCGCCACGGCGGCGGCGCGCGCGGACAACCCCGAGCTCGTGGAGGCCCGCCGCCGCGGCCTGCCCGTGCTGGGCCGCCCCGAGGCCGTGGCCGCGCTGATGGCCGGCAGGCGCGTCATCGCCGTGGCCGGTTCCCACGGCAAGACGACCACCACGAGCCTCATCGCCTTCATCCTGAGCGAGGCCGGGCGCGCGCCCATGTACCTGATCGGGGGCGAAAGCCGCGACCTCGGCGGCAACGCCTCCTGGGGCGGCGACGACGGCCCCTGCGTGGTCGAGGCCGACGAGTACCAGCGCGCCTTCCACGCCTACGACCCCGACGTGGCCGTGATCACGAACGTGGACGCCGACCACCTCGACCTGTACGGCACACGCGAGGCGTACGCGGAGGCGTTCGCCGTCTTCGCGCGCCGCACGCGGGCGGGCGGGCGCCTGCTCGTCTGCGCCGACGACCCGGGCGCGGCAAGCGTCGCCGCGGCGGCGGCGGAAACGATCGGCGCGGAGACGTACGGCCTCGGCGAGGCGAGCGACTGGCGCGCGGAGGACCTCGCGCTGGACGAGGACGGCGCGACCTTCACGGTGACGCGCGCGGGCCAGCCGCTGGGCGCGCTGGCCATCGCCACGCCCGCGCGGCACGCCGTGCGCAACGCGCTGGCGGCGGCGGCGGCGTGCCTCGGCGAGGGCGTCGCCTTCGAGGCCGTGCGCGACGCCGCCGCCCGTTTCCGCGGCGCGAAGCGGCGCTTCGAGTGCGTGGGCGAGGCGGGCGGCGTGCTCGTCGTGGACGACTACGCGCACCATCCGAGCGAGGTGCGCGCCACCATCGCCACGGCGCGGGCGCGCTTCCCCGGGCGGCGCCTCATCGCCATCCACCAGCCCCACACCTACAGCCGCATCGCCTACCTCTGGGACGGCTGGCTGGACTGCTGGGAGGGGCTGGACGCGCTCATCGTGCAGGAGACCTACGCCGCCCGCGAGACGCCGCGGGAGGGGCGCTCGGCGCGCGACCTGGCCGCCGCCATCGCCGACCCGCGCGCCGTCCACGCCCCCGACGCCGAGGCGGCGGCGGAAGGCGCGGCGGCGCGGGCGCGGCCCGGCGACGTGGCGCTCACGATCGGCGCGGGCGACGTGGACCGCACCGCCCGCCTGCTGCTGGAGCGGCTGCGGTGACGGCGCGCGGGCGGCTGGCGGCGGCCCTCGCGGAGGCGGGCGAGGTGCGCGCGGACGAGCCCCTGGCGCGGCACACCACCTTCGGCGTGGGCGGCCCCGCCGACCTCTACGTGACGGTGCGCGACGCGGACGCGCTGGCGCGGGCGGCGCGGCTGGCCGCCGAGGCCGGGGCGGGCCCCTTCGTGCTCGGCAGCGGCAGCAACGTGGTGGTGGCCGACGGCGGCATCCGCGGCTGCGTCATCGACAACCGCGCCCGCGCCGAGCGCGCCGACGGCCCGCGCATCCGCGTGGGGAGCGGCGCCAGCTTCGCGGGCTTCGCGCGGCGCACGTGCCGCGCGGGCATGGCCGGGCTGGCCTGGGCGGTGGGCATCCCGGGCACGCTGGGCGGCGCCGTCGTCTACAACGCCGGGGCCTACGGCGGCTGTCTGGCCGACGTGCTCACGCGCGTGCGCCTGCTCGACCCGACGGGCGACGGCGGCGACGGCTGGCGCGACGCCGCCGAGCTGAACCTCGCCTACCGCGGCAGCGCCTTCACGCGGGGCGCGCTCGCGGGCCTCGTGGCGCTGGAGGCCGAGCTGGCGCTGGAGCCGGGGGACGCCGCCGCCCTGCTGGCCGAGGCCGGGGGCTACGACCGCCGCCGCCTCGCCGCCCAGCCGCGCGGGCGCAACGCGGGCTCCATGTTCAAGAACCCGCCCGACGCACCCGCCTGGAAGCTGATCGAGTCCGTGGGCCTGCGCGGGGAGCGCCGCGGCGACGCCGCCATCAGCGAGCGGCACGCCAACTTCTTCGTGAACCTCGGGCAGGCGCGCGCCGACGACGTGCGCTGGCTGGCGGAGGAGGCCGAGCGCCGCGTGTTCGAGCGGCACGGCGTGCGCCTCGAGCGCGAGGTCGGCTTCGTGGGGGCGTGGTGATGGCGAGGCGGCGGGTGGCGGTCGTGTTCGGCGGGCGCTCGGGCGAGCACGAGGTGAGCGTGCGCAGCGCCCGCGGCGTCATCGGCGCGCTCGACCGCGAGCGCTGGGAGGCCATCCCCGTGGGCGTGACGCGCGCGGGCGCGTGGCTGACGGAGGCGGAGACGCGCGCGGCCCTCGCGGAGGACCGCACGGCGCTCGTCGGGGGCGGCGCGCCCCTGTCGACGGGCGCGGCCCTCGCCGAACTGACCGCCTGCGACGCCGTCTTCCCCCTCATCCACGGGCGCTACGGCGAGGACGGCGCCCTGCAGGGCCTGTTCGAGATGCTCGACGCGCCCTACGCGGGCGCGGGCGTGGCCGCCAGCGCCGTGGGCATGGACAAGGCGCTGCAGAAGGCGCTCTTCACCGAGGCCGGGATTCCGGTGGCGCCGTACGTCGTGCTGCGCGGCCACGAGATCGCGGACGACGGCGAGGGCGCGCGGCGCTTCGTGGAGGCGGAGATCGGCTACCCCTGCTTCGTGAAGCCCGCCAACGGCGGCTCCAGCATCGGCATCACGCGCGCGGCCTCGCGCGAGGATCTGGCCGGGGCCTTCGCCGCCGCCCTGCGCCACGACGCCACCATTCTGGCGGAACGGGCCGTCGAGGGGCGCGAGATCGAGTGCGCCGTGCTGGGCAACGAGCGTCCCGAGGCCGCCGCCGTGGTGGGCGAGATCGAGCCCGACCGCGCCTTCTACGACTACGAGAGCAAGTACGCCGCCGATTCGCGCACGGCCCTGCACGCGCCCGCGCGGATCGACGGGGCGGCGACGGCGCGCGTGCGCGAATGCGCCGAGCGCATGTACCGCACCATCGGCTGCGAGGGCTACGCGCGCGTCGATTTCTTCGTGGACGCGGACGGCGGCGTGACGGGCAGCGAGGTGAACACCATCCCCGGGTTCACCAGCATCAGCATGTTCCCGAGGCTGTGGGAGGCGAGCGGCCTCGCCTACCCCGATCTGCTCACGCGCATCCTCGAGCTCGCGCTCGCGCGGCGCGAACGGGAGGCGGGGCGATGATCCGGCGGCGCGCGCGGCACGAGGCGGCGGAAGCGGTCGTGGGCGGCGACGAGCCGCGGCGCCAGCACCTCGCGGCGGCGCCCCGCAGGCGGCGTCCCTGGCGCCGCTGGCTGTCGCTGGCCGCGGGGATCGCCATCTTCGCGCTCGTGGTCGCGGGCGGCCTCTGGGCCTGGGAGTCGCTGCTGCGCGTGCGGCACGTGGAGATCGCGGGCGCGCCCGCGCAGGAGGCCGTCGTGCGCGCGCTCGTCGACCTGCAGGGCGAGAGCATGTTCACGGCGGACCTGGCGGCCCCCGAGGCGGAGATCGCGGCGCTGCCGCGCGTGGCCTCGGCGAGCATCGAGCGGCGCTGGCCGAACACGCTGCGCGTGGTCGTGATCGAGCGGCGCGCCTGGGGATCGTGGGAGCAGGCGGGGCAGCGCTACACCATCGACCGCGAGGGCGTGGTGCTGGGGAACGATCCGGCGCCCGCGGACTCGGTGACGATCGTGAGCAACGAGTCCTACGCCCTGCGCGCGGGAGACCGCGTGGACCCGCAGGCGGTGGAGGTGGCGGCGGGCATCGGCGAGCGGCTTCCGCGGGCGCTGGGGACGCGCGCCGTGGAGGTGACGTACGCGCCGCGGGAGGGCGTGCGCGTGCGCACGGCCACCGGCCAGACCGCGCTGCTCGGCGGTTCGAGCGGCCTCGACTACAAGTTCGCCGTCTGGGCCCGGCTCCACCGGGAAGCGGCGGCGAGGGCCATCGCCTATTCCGTCATCGACCTGCGATTCGGGGACCGTCCGGTCCTGCGATGAGCGCCACGAAGCGAGGGGACGCCATGAAGCAGCGCAGCAACGCCATCGCCGCCATCGACATCGGTTCCACGAAGGTGACCGTGCTCGTCGCCGACGTGAACGAGTACGGGGAGACGCACGTCCTGGGGGTGGGCGTGGCCCCGGCCTCGGGGCTGTCGCGGGGCGTGATCGACAACATCCAGTCGGCGCGCAACGCCGTGGCCATGGCCGTGGAGAAGGCGGAGCAGGCCTGCGGGATGCGCATCCTGAGCGCCGTGGCGGGCATCTCCGGGGGCCACCTCAGCTCCCAGAACAACCGCGGCATCGTGGCCATTCCCGACCGCTCCCTGCCCATCGCGGTGGAGGACCGCGAGCGCGCCGTGGAGGTGGCGGGGCAGATCAACATCCCCACCAACCGGCAGGTGATCCACGTCATCCCGCGGGGCTACTGGATCGAGGGCAGCGACGCCGTGTCCGACCCGGTGGGCATGTACGGGGCGCGGCTGGACGCCGAGGCGCACATCGTCACGGGGGCCGTCTCCGCCGTGCAGAACCTGACCAAGTGCGTGGAGGGGGCGGGCGTGCAGCTGGACGAGATCGTGCTCGGCTCGCTGGCCTCGGCGCTGGGGGCGCTGGACGAGGAGGAGCGCGCGCAGGGCGTGGCCGCCGTGGACATCGGGGGCAGCGACACCACCATCTGCGCCTTCGAGGACGGGGCCGTGGCGCACACGGCCTCGCTGCCGCTGGGCGGCGCCCACCTCACGCAGGACCTGGCGCGGCTGCTGCGCTGCCCCTGGGAGAGCGCCGAGCGCCTCAAGTGCGAGTACGGCGCGGCGTTGCCCGGGGCGGATCCGGCGGACGCGGCGGCGGAGGTGGAGGTGCGCGCCTTCGGCACGAACGCGGAGAAGCGCGTGGCCGTCTCGCACGTGGCCGACATCCTGCAGGCGCGCACGGAGGAGATCCTGGAGATGGTGGCCATCGAGCTGAAGCGCGCGGGCTACCTCGACCGTCTGGCGGCGGGGCTGGTGCTCACGGGGGGCACGAGCCAGCTGCGCGGCATCGCCCAGCTGGCGGAGGCGCGGCTGGGGCTGCCCGCGCGCACGGGGGCGCCGCGGGGCTGCGCCGGGCTCACGGAGATCATCGCCACGCCGGCCTACGCCACGGCCATCGGGCTGGCGCGGCACGCCCTGCGCGAGAACGCGCCCTTCCACCAGCCCGCCGCCCAGGCGCGGGACCGCGGCGACGCCGCCTTCCCCAGGATCCTGAACCGGCTCGCCGCCTTCGGGAGGGCCTTCATTCCCCAGTAACGACCGGCACGCACAAGGAGGCACGTCGCGCATTTGAACGCCGAAACCGTCCGGCCAAAGCAACCACATCGCACCGCGAACGCAACGGAGGAACCCAAATGAATCAGAACACCGACCGGGATCTGCTTCCCAACATCAAGGTCGTCGGCGTGGGCGGGGGCGGCGGCAACGCCGTGAACCGCATGGTGCGCGCCAACATTCCGGGGGTCACGTTCGTGGCCGTGAACACGGACGCGCAGGCGCTCAGCACGTCGGAAACGGAGCAGCGCCTGCGCATCGGGGACAAGCTGACGAAGGGGCTGGGCGTGGGGGGCGACCCCTCGCGCGGCGAGCGCGCGGCGGAGGAGAGCCGCGGCGAGCTGGAGGAGATGCTGCGGGGCGCGGAGATGGCGTTCGTGGCCGCCGGCATGGGCGGGGGCACGGGCACGGGCGCGGCGCCCGTGGTGGCCGAGGTGGCGCGCGAAATGGGCGCCCTCACCATCGGCACCGTGACCACGCCCTTCGCCTGGGAGGGGGCCAAGCGCGCGCACGCCGCGCAGGAAGGCATCGAGCAGCTGCGCGACAAGGTGGACACGCTCATCTCCATCCCCAACTCGCGGCTGCTGGAGAGCTGTCCCGAGGACTGCACGGTGGAGCAGGCCTTCGAGGCCGCGGACGACGTGCTGCGGCAGGCGATTCAGGCGATCTCGAACATCATCAGCCAGGAGGGGGCCATCAACCTCGACTTCAACGACGTGCGCACGGTGATGAGCCAGGCGGGGCCGGCCCTGCTCGCCATCGGCTCGGCCACGGGTGACAACCGCGCCGCCGAGGCCGCGCAGGCGGCCACCGCCAGCCCGCTGCTCGACCAGACGATCAACGGGGCCACGAACGTGCTCTTCAACGTGACGCACGACGGCACGCTGAAGATGCGCGAGCTGGACATCGCCGCGCGCGTCATCAAGGAGGTGGTGGACAGCACCGCCAACATCATCTTCGGCACCGTGAACGACCCCTCCGTGGGGGACTCGGTGCACATGACGGTGATCGCGACGGGCTTCGCGCCCGCGCAGCCCACGGTGGGCCTGCCGAGGCCGGGCGCCCGCGGTCAGGGCGTGAAGCTGGAGCTGCCCGGCATTTCCCACGAAGAGGACGCCGAATTGCCGGCGTTTCTCCGGCGCAACATTCGCTCCATGGGCGAACACGGCGCCAACGGCGATCGGGGAACGACCCTGGCCGAAAGGAGGTAGCCGCCCGACCGAGCGCACGGTTGCGGGCGTCCCCCGGACCGAACGGCGGGCCCGGCGCTTCGGGAGAGAGCGCCGGGCCCGCGCCACGTCCGCGGCGGGGCGCGGCGCGGGCGCGCTCAGGTCAGCCGGACGCCCTCGGGCAGCGGTTCGCGGGGCACGTCCTCGTGCGCGTTCACCATGTGGCGGGCGAGCGGCTCGAGGCGCGACCAGATGGCGTCGAGGTCCGCCGCCGCCGGGTTCCGCGCCTCCAGCGCCGCGCGCATGTGCGCCAGCCAGCGGTCAGCGTGGGCCTCGGCGATGACGAAGGGGAAGTGGCGGCGGCGCAGGCGCGGGTGGCCGCGCAGCTCGGAGTAGCGCGGCTCGCCGCCCAGCCACTGTTCGAGGAAGAGGGCCAGCTTCTCGCGGGCGGGGCGCAGGTCGTCCGGGTAGAGGGCGCGCAGGAAGGCGTCGGCGGCCACGGCCTCGTAGAAGTCGCGCGCGAGCGCCTCCACGCCCGCGCGCCCGCCGAGGCGCGCGAACAGCGTATCCGCGTCGCCGTCGCCGTCGCTCACGAGGTGCGCCAGCGCAGGGCGAGGAAGGTGAGCGTGAAGGAGACCGCGCCGAGGCCGAGGGTGGCGAGCCCGCCCCAGAGCAGGTCGAGCGCGTCCCAGCCGTCGATGATGAGCGAGCGCTGCGCCTCCAGCACGTAGGTGATGGGGTTGGCGGTGGCCAGCGCCTCCAGCCAGCCCGCGTACACTTCCTTGGGCGCGAAGGCGGTGGAGAGGAAGATGATGGGGAAGAAGAAGAGGCCGCCCGCCGCCGCCGCCTGGGGGCTGCCCGTGCGCAGGGCGATGGCGGCGTTGATGCCCGAATAGCCCATGCCAAAGCCGAACGACCCCAGCAGCAGCACGAGGACGCCGCCCGGCCCAGCGCCGAAGCCAGCGCCGAAGGCGATGCCGAGGAGCACGATCAGGGCGGTGACGGCGAGCGTGCGCAGGCCGTCGGCGGCGATGCGCCCCAGCACGATGGCCGAGCGCGGCGCGGGCGTGAGCAGCAGCTTGTCGAAGTAGCCGCGCTGGATGTCGGTGATGGTGCCCAGCCCGGCGCTCACGGAGATGTTGGCGGCGGCCGTGAGGATGGCCACCGGCACCTGGAAGCCGGTGAAGTTGTCCACGCCGAAGGCGTCGCCCGCGATGGGGCCGATGGCGCCCACGAGCACGGCCAGGAAGAAGAGGGGGATGATGACGTTGCCCGCCTCCTGCGCGGGCTGGCGCACGGCCTCGCGCAGGGAGCGCAGCATGAGGTGCCAGACCGCGGCGACCGCCGTCATTGGGCCGCGCCGCCTTCCGCCACGGGCATCTCGTCCACGCGCAGGCGGCGTCCCGTGGCCTGCAGGAACACGTCGTCGAGGCTGGGCTGGGCGATGGAGACGTCGCCGACCTCGACGCCCGCCTCGTCGAGCGCGAGCACGATGCGGGCCACGGCGCGCGCGCCGTTGGGCACGTAGACGACGGCGGCGCCGTCCGCCCGCTGCACGCGCTCGACGGCGGGCACGGCGGCGGCGGCATCGGCGGCGCGCGCGAGGGCGTCGTCCGCGCCGCCCACGCGAACGGTCACCACGTCCGTGCTGATGGTGGCCTTCAGTTCGTCGGGCGAGCCGCGCGCGATGATGTGGCCCTCGTCGATGATGGCGAGGTCGTGCGCGAGGCGGTCCGCCTCCTCCAGGTACTGCGTGGTGAGGAAGACGGTGATGCCGTCCTCGGCGCTGAGGCGGTTCACGTAGCTCCAGACGGCCTCGCGGCTGGCCGGATCGAGGCCGGTGGTGGGTTCGTCGAGGAAGAGCACGCCGGGCTCGTGGATGAGCGCGGCGACGAGGTCGAGGCGGCGCTTCATGCCCCCCGAATAGCCGCCCACGGCGCGGTCGGCGGCCCCCGCCAGGTCCACGATGTCGAGCAGGTCGCGCACGCGGCGGCGCAGGCGTTCGCCGCGCATGCCGAAGAGGCGGCCTTGCAGCGTGAGCAGCTCGCGGCCCGTCTGGATGTCGTCGAGGCCCGCCTCCTGCAGGGCCACGCCGATGCAGCGGCGCACGGCGCGCGCCTCGCCGACCACGTCGCGGCCATCCACGCGCGCGCTGCCGGCGGTGGGCTTGAGCAGCGTGGTCAACATGCGGATGGTGGTGGTCTTGCCGGAGCCGTTCGCACCGAGGAAGCCGAAGATGGCGCCGCGCGCGATCTCGAGGTCGATGCCGTTCACGGCCCGCACCTCGCCGAAATGCCTGGTCAGCCCCTCGGCCACGATGGCGCTCATGGCTGCGAGCGTAGGGGACCGCGTCGAGCGCGCAAGTTAGCGCGCGCCCGCGGTTCCGGCCACGACGGCGGCGAGCAGGTCGAGGTCGTCGCCGTTCACGCCCGCCGCGCCCGCCGCCAGCGCCTCCGCCAGTTCGGCGCGCGTGTTCACCGGCCAGACGTAGACGTCCACGCCGCGCGCGGCCAGCTCGCGCATGGCGTCGGGCCGCGCGAGCGTGGCGTGGAGGGAGAGCGCGCGGAAGCGTCCGCCGAGCTCGGGCATGAGCGCCGCCAGCTCGTGGGGCCAGGCCGCCGATGGCAGCAGGCGCACGTGCGCCATGCCCTCGAAGGGGGCCAGCAGCGGCCACGCGCGCGCCGTCACGGCGCAGGGCGCGCCCGGCAGGCGGCGCTCGAAGGCGTCGGCCACCGCGCGCGACAGGGCCAGCGATTCCGTCTTCAGGTCGACCATCAGGGGCAGGCCGCGCGCGGCCTCGATGACGGCGTCGAGCTCGAGGCGCGGCCACGCGGGCATGACGCGCCAGCCCTCGCGCAGCAGGGGCAGCGGGCCGAGGGCGCGCGCGTGGCGCACCTCCAGCCGCCCGCGACGGAGCCACACGTCGAGTTCAGCCAGGTCCGCGCCGATGGCTTTCGCGCGGGCGAGGCGGTCGAGGCGGTTGCCCGCGCGGTGGGCGATGACGACGGGACGGGCGCGCGCGGGCGCATCGCTCACGGGGCTGGTTCGCCGCGCAGCAGCAGGGCCTGCACGTCCGGCGGCAGGGGCACGCCGCGCCCGCTCACGGTGTCGAGCCAGGCCCAGACGTGCACGAAGGTGGCGACGGGCGTGCCGCGGGCGGCGGAGCGCACGGCGAACTCCTGCTCGAAGGAGCGCTCGTCGGCGCGCATCGTGGTCACCTCGACGGTCGCGCCCTCGCGCCAGCCGAGGGGGGCGTGGTAGACGGCGCGCGTCTCGCGCTGGACGGCCACCACGTGGTCGGGCTTGGCCACGCCGCAGTGGGCCTCGAAGCGTGCGTAGGCCATCTCCGTGAGCGCCAGCAGCACGCCCGCGTGCACGAACCCGGTGTCCGCGTAGGTGTCGGAGTGGCGCGTCTCGAAGGCGGTGGTGAAGGCCACGCGCCCATCGTGGGCGCGCGGCGCGCGCGGGGCAAGCGGCGGGCGCGCCTACGCGGCCTCCGGCGGGAGCTGAGCGGGAGGGGCTATACTGCCCGCGATGGCCAGCCCCGACCAGCCGAACCGCCTCTACTTCGGCGACAACCTCGACATCCTGCGCGAGCACATCCCCGACGAGTCCGTCGACCTCGTCTACCTCGACCCGCCCTTCAACTCCCGGGCCACCTACAACGTTCTCTTCCGCGAAAAATCGGGCGAGGAGTCCGCCGCCCAGATCACCGCCTTCGACGATACCTGGCACTGGGATCTCGGCTCCGAGGCCGCCTACCAGGACGTGGTGAGGAACGGGCCGCCCGGGCTGGCCGACCTGCTGCAGGCCATGCACGCCTTCCTCGGGCGCAACGACATGATGGCCTACCTCACCATGATGGCCCAGCGCATGGTCGAGCTGCACCGCGTGCTCAAGCCCACGGGCAGCCTCTACCTGCACTGCGACCCCACCGCCAGCCACTACCTCAAGCTGCTGCTGGACGCCACCTTCGGGGCACGCAACTTCCTGACCGAAATCACGTGGAAGCGCACGAGCGCGCACAGCGACACGCGGCAGGGACGCCGCCAGTACGGTCGCGTCCACGACATCATCTTCTTCTACGCGAAGGGCGATGAGTGGACGTGGAGGCCCATCTACACGGAATACGATGAGAAGTACGTCGAGGAATTTTACCGGCACGTCGAGGCCGAAACGGGAAGGCGCTATCAAAGGGGAGACCTCACAGCTGCAAGACCGGGAGGAGACACGGAGTACGAGTGGCGAGTGAAGCGTCCGCTCGGCGGTGAGTGGGAAGCCGATCTTGATGGGGAGTGGGAGTCGCCAGCCGAAGGATGGGAGTACAACGGCATCCGCCCCTACGTGGGCCGGTACTGGGCGTACTCTCAAGAGAACATGCGGGAGTTTGCCGTCGAGGGGCGGCTGCTCTACTCGGATTCGGGAGTGCCCCGCTACAAGCGCTACCTGGACGAGATGCCGGGCACCGCGCTCCAGGATGTGTGGACCGACATCCCGCCCATCGGCGCGCGGGCGCGGGAACGCCTCTCCTATCCCACGCAGAAGCCGGAAGCCCTGCTCGAACGCATCATCGCCTCCTCCAGCAACGAGGGCGACGTCGTGCTCGACCCCTTCTGCGGCTGCGGCACCACCGTGGCCGTGGCCGAGCGGCTGGGACGGCGCTGGATCGGCATCGACATCACCCACATCGCCATCGCCCTCATGAAGAGCCGCCTGCATGACACCTTCGCCGACGACCTCTCCCCCTACGCCGTCGTCGGCGACCCCAAGGACGTCGAGAGCGCACGCGCCCTCGCCGTCGAGAGCGAACACGACGGACGCTACCAGTTCCAGTGGTGGGCCCTCGGCCTCGTCGAGGCGCGGCCCGTCAAGGAGCGCGGGCCCGATGCCGGCATCGACGGCTTCATCACCTTCTTCGACGACGAGAGCGGCCGGGCCAAGCGCATCGTCGTGCAGGTCAAGAGCGGGCGCGTGGCGCGCGCCGACGTCGCCACGCTCAAGGGCGACGTGGAGCGCGAGGGGGCCGCCATCGGCCTCTTCGTCACGCTCGCCGAACCCACCGAACCGATGTGGCGGGAAGCAGAGGCGGCGGGCTTCTACGAGCCGGAGCACTTCCCCGGCCAGCGCTACGCGCGCATCCAGCTCCTCACCATCGAGGCGCTGCTGTCGGGGAAGCACGCGGAGTACCCGCGCATGGCGCCGCCCGCCACCTTCCGGCGCGCCCCGCGCCGACGCCGCGCCGAGGGTTCGCAGGGGGCGCTGGAATAGGAATTGCGCGTAGGCCGCCGAACCCGCTAACCCACCCCTGGCCCTTCGCAAGCGCGCTACCACTTTAGCCGAAGAGGGCGGCGTCCACGCCCCAGGTCCCGCCCGCGCCCGTGACGAAGAGGACGACGGCGATGAGCAGCATCATCAGGTTCTGGCCCTGCTCGCCCTGGTCGCGCAGGCCCGCGAGCAGCAGGTAGTTGAGGTTGAGGAAGGCGCCCAGCGCCAGCCCCGCGAACGTGAGGAAGCCGAAGGCGATGCTCGCGCCCGCCGCGAACTCGCCCAGCACCACCAGCCAGGAGGTGACCACCCAGGCGCGTTCGCTCCGCAGGGAGGTGGCGCGCAGGAGGCGGGCGTAGGCGGACAGGGGATGGTCGGCGGCGAGGCCCTCGACCCAGCCGCGCGCGTCGCCGCGCAGGAAGCCGCGCAGGTCCTTGTGGCGCACGCTTTCCAGCCACCAGAGGCCCAGCCCGATGCGCAGCAGCGCGAGCCACTCCTCCTTCGTGAGCCAGCCGAAGACGTCCAGCGGTTCCACGGGGCCCCACGCTACGCCCGCGCGCGCGGTTCGCGCTACCATTCGCGGCCATGGCGGAGGAAACGCGCGCGCCGCTGGTCTGGATCGACATGGAGATGACGGGGCTCGACGCGGAGCGCCACCGCATTCTCGAGGTGGCGGCGGTCGTCACCGACGCCGAGCTGCGCGAGCTGGACGACGGCCTCGACATCGTCGTGCGCCAGCCGGAGGAGGCGCTGGCGGCGATGGACGAGTGGTGCGTGCGGCAGCACGGGGCGTCGGGGCTGACGGCGGCGGTGCGGGCCTCGCGCACGGGGCCGGAGGAGGCGGAGGCGCTGCTGCTGGCCTGGCTGCGGCGGCACACGGCGGAGGGCCGCTCGCCCCTGTGCGGGAACTCCGTGGGGCACGACCGCCGCTTCCTCGAGCGCTGGATGCCCGCCGTGAACGCCCACCTGCACTACCGCGTGATCGACGTCTCCAGCGTGAAGGAGCTGGCGCTGCGCTGGTATCCGCAGCTGGAGCGCTTCCCCAAGGGGGAGGCCCACCGCGCGCGCGACGACATCCGCGAGTCGCTGGCGGAGCTGCGCCACTACCGCGCGCGCATCTTCCGCGAGCGCCCGGCGGCGGGCTGAGCGGCGGCGCGTGCTACACTGCGGCGTCGGCCGATGAAGATCTTCGACGTCCACATCCATTTCCCGCGCGACTGGGAGAAGCCCGACGCGGACCCCGCGCCGCTGATCGAGCGGCTGGCGGAGGTGGCGTCCGCGGCGGGCGTGACGAAGGGCTGCGTGCTCACGGGCGGGCGCTTCGGGCCGGGGCACGAGCGCGGCATCGAAATCCTGCTGCGGTACCCCGACCTGTTCGTGCCCGTGGCCGTCATCGAGCCCGAGGAGACGGGGCGCGAGGAGGTGGAGGAGCTGCACGCCATGGGCTACCGCGGGCTGAAGCTGATCGGCGTGGCCCGCCCCTACGACGAGCCGGACTACCTGCCCGCCTACGCAGCGGCGGAGCGGCTGGGGATGCCGGTGCTCTTCCACCTGGGCGTCATCGGCGGGGGCATCGACTACTCGGTCACGCACCCGCGGCGCGATCCGCGGGCGGCGGAGATGCTGCGGCGCATGGCGGCCATGCGCGGGCGCTGGCCCCTGCGCGACGTGACGGCCACGCGCATGTCGCCCCTGCACCTGGACACCATCGCGCAGCGCTTCCCCGACCTGCGCATCATCGGCGCGCACCTGGGCAACCAGGGCAACTACGAGTACGCGGCCTCCGTGGCGCGCTGGCGCCCGAACGTGCTGCTGGACATGAGCGGGGGCGAGACGATCGAGCGGCACGCCGAGGAGCGCGGGCTGATCGGGCGCGAGATCGGCATCGAGAAGCTCGTGTTCGGGTCCGACTGCGGCATGGACGACATTCGCGAGCACATCGACCGCTTCGAGGCCATCTACGACCGCCTGGGCCTGTCGGAGGGGGACCGCGAGCGGCTCTGGTGGCGCAACGGGGCCGAGCTGTACGGGTTCGAGGAACCCGCGCTCGCCGGGGAGTAGGGCGCGTCCGTGGAGGCCCGGGCCGACCGGCTCCGCCCGGCGATGGGCGCGGGCGCGCGCGCGGGGCTGCTCGGCCTGCTGGCCATGGCGGGGCTGACCGCCTTCCTCTCCATCCGCCCCGAACAGCCCCTCTTCCTCGCGCTCACGGCGCTGGCGGCGGGGGCGGGCGCGGAGGCGGCGGTGCGCGCCCACCCGCGCTGGCACGACAGCCTGCCCGCCGCCCTCAGCTACGCCCTCCTGCCCGTGCTGGCCACGGTGGGCGCGGCCCTCTTCATCGACGCCGCCGTGGACGGCTACGCGCGCGTCTTCGCGGGGCTGGCCGCGGGCGCCGCCATCGGCCTGCTGCTCTACGGCGAATACCACGCCGTGTCCGTGGATGATCCCCTGTTCGGCGCGGCCCGCCTGGCGCTGGCGGCGGCCACCTACCTGACGGCGCTGGCGCTCTTCACGGTGACCTTCGCCAGCGGGCTCGACCTGCCCGCCTCGGCGGCGGTGATCGGGGTGGTGGGCTTCGCCCTCGCCTTCGACCTGCTGCGCGAAAGCCGCGGGCGGGGCGCGTCCTCGCTGCTGGCGGCGCTGGCCATCGGCGTCTCCCTCGCCGAGCTGCGCCTCGCGCTGTACTTCTTCCCGCTGGACGAGCTGCTCACGGGCGCGCTGCTCATCATCGGCTTCTACGTGGCCACGGGCATCGTCCACCACCTGCTGGACGACGACCTCGACCCGCCCACGCTGGCCGAATACGCGCTCGTGGCCTCGGTCAGCGCCGCCGTGGTCGTCGTCGCGCGCATCTACGTCTCGTGACGGCGCTGCGCATCTGCTCGTGGAACGTGAACGGCCTGCGCGCCGCCCTGCGCGCGGGCGCCTTCCAGGCGTGGCTGGCCGAAAGCGCGCCCGACGTCATCGGGCTGCAGGAGGTGAAGGCGCGCCCCGAACAGGTGACGGAGCAGCCCTGGCTGGAGGCGGGCTACGAGGCCGTCTGGCACGCGGGCGACGAGGCGGGCTACAGCGGCGCCCTGCTGCTCTCGAAGCGCGCGCCCGACGCCGTGCGCCTCGGGCTGGACCGCCCCGAATACGCGCGCGAGGGCCGCGTCATCGAGGCCCGCTACGGCGACTTCACGCTGCTCGCGTCCTACTTCCCCAACGCCGGGCGCAAGCTCCAGCGCCTCGACTTCAAGCTGGGCTACTACGAGGCCTTCCTGGAGCGCATCCTCGCCCTGCGCGCGGAGGGCCGCCCCGTCGTCTTCATGGGCGACCTGAACGTGGCCCACCACGCCATCGACGTGGCCCGCCCGAACGAGAAGGAGACGGGCTTCCTGCCAGTGGAGCGCGAATGGCTGGACCGCGTCGTCGCCAGCGGCTTCGTGGACACCTTCCGCGCGCTCCATCCCGACGCGGAGGGGGCCTACAGCTACTGGGACGCCTGGCGGCGGCGGCGCGAGCGCAACGTGGGCTGGCGCATCGACTACGTGTTCGTGAGCGAGGATCTCCTGCCCGCCGTGCGGAGCGCCTTCATCGAGCGCGAGGTCATGGGCTCGGACCACTGCCCGGTGGGCATCGAGCTGGCGCTGCCGGTAGGCTAGGGCGCGGGGGGACGACCGTGGGCAAACGGGCCATCGTGGCGGAGCGGGAGAAGGCGCTGGCGCGGCTGTGCCGTCGTTACCGCGTGCGGCGGCTCGACCTGTTCGGCTCGGCGGCGACGGAGCGCTTTCGCGCGGACGGCAGCGACCTCGATTTCGTGGTCGAATTCCAGCCCGAGGCGGTGTCGGGCGCGTACGCCGACGCCTACTTCGGCCTGCTGGAGGCGCTGGAGCGCCTCTTCGGGCGCCCCGTGGACCTCGTGATCGACGGGGCCATCCGCAACCCGTACTTCCGCCAGTCGGTGGAGTCGACCCGGACGCCGCTCTATGCGGCCTGAGGCGCGGAAGTACCTGTATGACATCCGGCAGGCCGTCGCACTTCTGCGGGAATTCACCGCCAGCAAGACGTTCGCGGACTACGAACACGACGCCATGTTGCGCGCCGCAGTCGAGCGCGAATTCGGCATCATCGGCGAGGCCATGACGCGATTGGCCGACCTTGATGCGCCCACCGCCGGACGCATCAGCGATTTCCACCGCATCATCGCCTTCCGCAACGTCCTCGTCCACGGCTATGCCGTCGTGGACGACCGACTGGTCTGGGACGTGCTGGAGCGCAGCCTCCCGACACTGGCCCGCGAAGTCGAGGCGCTACTGGCCGAGGGCTGAGTCCGCATCGAGTTCGATGAAGCCGATGATGCTGGCCCAGAGGCCCTCGCCGACGACCTCGCCATCCAGCAGGATGCGGCAGGGCTGCGTGCGGTCGTCGGGGCACTCGGCGCGGGCGCGGGAGTCCGGGTGGAAGCGGGCGAGGTACTCCGCGCTGTCCATGACCTCCAATTCGCCCGTGGGGATGTGGAGCACGTTAATCTCATCGAAGGGAGTGCCGGGGATGTGATGATCGAGCTTGAGTTCAGAGAACTCACGCTGATCGAAATCAAAGTAAAGGGACTGTGCAAGGTGTTCTGAAGAAGACCACTCCCAATCAGAAAAGTAGCGACGGCCATTTTTTGATGGTGTTAGCTCTGTCTGTAACGACAAAAAAGGACTGGAAAGGTCAGCAATCTTCCAGATTTCGAGAGAGTACAGCCCATAAGCCACGTATCCAAAGTCGGGAGAAAAATCATATGGACCAAGATAGACCGAAGGCAGAAGAGTAAAACCATCGTGGAGAGAGAAAATACCTGTGATGGTTTCTCCCCCGATTGGAGTACCGAAGGACATGGCGAAAGCAGTTCCATCATTATTCCATGGAGATATCCATAGAGGTTCATCCCATTCATTTAATTCGTGAGCATCTCGCACAAAAAGCAAGAGATCCTCATTTGTTATCTCAAGGGTTATGTCTCCCGATTGGACGTCGAATATCCGCAAACCATAGCCATACATCAGTACCGCAGCCCTGGTTCCATCAGAGGAGATGCGAATATTATCCCATCTGACGTTCCACGCTCGGAACGCATGGTCGTGCTGCCTGTCCAAGCCAATATAGTGAACCGCATCGTTTATTCCACCCCAGACAAGAAACCCATTCCTTGCCGTGTCAACCCAAGCGAGAGTATGATCCCACCTGATTTCCGGATGAGCGCTGCGATAGTCGAAGGCTCGCCACGTACGCCCCGTTCCCTCATCATGGACCATGACGCGGCGCATTTCGTACAAGCGCCTGCCTCCATCTTCGGTCGTTTCATGCTTACTGCCAGCCTGTATGGACCAGGCGAGCAGTGGCCCCACGATCTCCTGGCGGGAAGGCAGGGCCTCCGTGGCCGGTTGCCGCCAGCGTAGGGCTGGAGAGATACCGCGCACAACGACTGGCTCATCCAGATCCACCCTCCCGACCAGTCGCAGATCCCTTCCGCCTTCCCACACGATGCGCTTCTCATCGATAAGATGGCACCCCGGCAATGTCGGATCACGACCCCATGCATTGTAGTTGCATACCACATGCGGATAGGGTACGTGAGATTCATTCCACTGATCGCGAGTCAACACTTCTGATTCTCCAGTTTCTACACGCCTTAATCGAGGTTGAACCGAATCCTCGGTTTTAATATCCAGTAATCGGGGCTCAAATGTCTCGATGCCTTCCCGCCTGGCATAGATCTCCAAGTTTCTCTTCCATGCGTCCAGATATATTCGAGCCTCCCGGAAAGTACTCGAATGCCTGGGAACGTTCGGTGGGGTGAGAACGAGGTAGACGAACTGATCAGGTCCAGACCAAGCCCAAGGAACGATCTCGTACCCATCTTCCGCCACCACCACTTGCAGCAGCTGCCCTGTCTCCACATCAATCAGACCAAAGAACTCCCATCCGAGATATGGCAGCTCGCCAAAACTGTAACTGCACCGGCCATGCGGCAGCGCGTAGCGGAGATCGGGCGAGAGGCACCACTCTTCCGGCAGCTCGCGCTGCGTGCCGTCGAGCGATACGAGTACCGTCTGGCCGTTCGGGCCGTCGGTCATGGCCAGCGAATGCCCATCCGCGTGCCAGTTCCCCAGGCGCCCACGCGAGAGCGGGAGGCGCAGCAGCTCCTCGCCGGTGGCGACGTCCAGGACGCGCAGGGTTCCGTCGTACAGGAGCGCCACCTTCGCGCCGTCGGGGGAGGCCTTCAGTTCCGCCGCATCCGCCGTCCCGTCGCCGTCTGCCTCGAAGAGGACCGCCTCGGTGTAGCCGTTCAGGCCCACGCGCCGGAGCTGCCCCTCGGTCCAGACGATGAGGCTCGCGCCCGCCAGCTCGATTACGGCGTCCTGGTAGTCGAAGGCGGCCCAGTACGTATCCGCGCCGAGGTCGTAGACGTACACGCGCCGCGTCTCGACCCGTCGCCGGTCGTCCCCGACCCAGGTGACTTCGCCGATGCGGTCCGAGAACACGATGAGCGGGCCCGTCACGGTCACGGCTGGCCCGGTCGGGGTCGGGAACGGCGTGGGCGTGGGTTCCGGCGTGGGCATCGGCACTGGCGTCGCCGTGGCAACGGGCGTCGGGACTGGCGTGGACGGGGGCGAGGCGACGGGCGTCGGCGTGCTCGCGGGCGTGGCCGTCGGAGTCGGGAGAGGCGCGGGAGCATCGCCGCCGCACGCCAGCGCGACCGCCAGCACCGCCGCTGTCGCGAGCGCCCACCGGAGTGCCATGCGCGCAGTCTACGCGACCCGCGCGCCCGCAGCGGCGGGATCGTGTACGATGGGGCGACCGGTTCGGGACGTGGCGCAGCCTGGTAGCGCACTTGACTGGGGGTCAAGAGGTCGCTGGTTCAAATCCAGTCGTCCCGACCAGCCTCCCCCTTCCAAGCGGAACCTTGTCCGCGCGCCCCGCGCGTCAGTTCAGGGCGAGCGTCCGCAGCTCCGTCAGGTTCGTCAGCTCCGGCGGAATCGTGCCGCTCAGGTCGTTGCCGGACAGGTCCAGGTGCTTGAGCGCGTCCAGCTTGCCCAGCTCCGGCGGGATGCCGCCCCCGAGGCCGCGCCCGCTCAGGTCCAGCCCCGTCACGCGCAGCGGATCGCCGGAGACGGTCACGCCGTCCCACTCCGCCACGGGCACGCCCTTGCCCCAGTTGAGCGCATCCCCGCCCGTCAGCGCCTCCTTCGCCGCCAGCAGCGCCGCGCAGTCGCCCGCCAGCGACGCATCCGCGCACGTGGCGGCCAGCGGCACGCGCAGCGCCACGACGATGTCGCCGTAGCGGTAGCGCCCGCTGGCGCTCGGGCCGCCGTCGAGCGGCACGGGCACGGTGCCCAGGTCGGCCCAGGTACCGCCCTCCGGGCGCGCCGAGAGCCAGACGGCGGACGGCTGGTTCACGTCCTGCCAGACGCGCACTTCCACATCCACGTCGACCGTGCGCGACGACCGCGCGAGCGCGCCCGCGCCCAGGGAGACGGCCAGCGCCACGACGAGCAGGGCGATGACGGCGTTCTTCACGGGAAACCTCCTGCGTGGGGCGCTCACTGCGTCGGGAGCGGGGACTGCCGCCAGGCGGGGAGTTCGCTCACCTCCACGCGCACGACCCACTTCACCCAATGGTAGCCGCGCCGCCCCGGGGCCACGAGCCGCACGGGGAAGCCGTGGCCCGCGCTCAGCCGCTCGCCGCCCACCTCCGTGGCCAGCAGCAGGCGCGGAGCGTCGCCCAGCCCGAAGCGGCGGTCGTAGCCCGTGGCGGAGACGACGCGCACGCTGCGCGCCCCCGGCAGCGGCCCCGCGCGCGCGAGCAGGCCCGCGAGGGGCGCGCCGCTCCACTCCTGCACCGTGTACCAGCCGCCGGTGCAGTCGAGCGTGGCCCGTCGCGCCTCCGCGGCCAGCGCGAGGATGCCGTCGTAGTCGAGCGCGAGGGGCGCGCGCACGGCGCCGTCCACCGTCAGCCGCCAGTCCTCGCGCGCGATGCGCTGGCGGCTGTCCGAGAGCCAGTTGGTCACGGGATGGGCGTTGCCGGTGAAGCTGGCCTCCTCGCGCGAGCCGGTGAAGCGGCGGTCGGGGCCAGTGCGGGAGGCGGCCGCGGCCAGCCCCCGCGAGAGCGCCAGTCCGCCCGCGCCCACGGCCAGCAGGCGCAGCACGGCGCGGCGGTCGGCGAACGCGGCGCGCGTCCCCGGCCAGCGCAGGAGCACGTGCAGCGCGAAGGGCGGCACGAGCGCGAGCGCCAGGATCGTGTGCAGCACGAGCGGGCGCATCTCGCCGTAGAAGGGCACGATGACCGCGCCCCGTCCCACCGCCGCCCACCAGAGGCCGCTGAGCAGCACGCCGAGGAAGAGGACGCCGAGCAGGGCGGGCGCGAGCGACCAGGGCCCCGTCCCGCGCCGAGCGAACGAGCGCGCCACGATGCGCCACTTCCAGCCGATGAGGAGCACGAGCGAGAGGCCGCCCGCGCCGTGCAGCCAGAACACCCAGCGCCCGTCGGGCGAGCCCACGAGCAGGCTGCCGAGGCCGGACGCCAGCTCCAGCAGGAGCAGGGCGAGGATGGCGAGGTTCGTGGCGCGCGCGCTCATGGCTCCGTCGCGCGCCCATGCTACGGCGCGGGCTGGCCGCGCGGGCGGTGTGCTACCATGCGCGCCCCGATGGCGGCTGCTGCCGCACAGGAAGGTTCACGATGCGCGAAATCGGCTCCCTGACTCCCGTTGACATCCGCGAGGTGTGGCCGAATGAAGCCGCCGACCTCACGCCGTGGCTCGCCAAGAATCCCGGGCTGCTGGGCAAGGAACTGGGGATGGACCTTGAGCTGGAGGGCACGGAGGTTCGGGTCGGGCCGTTCAGTGCCGACATCCTCTTCCGCGCCCGCGACGCCCTGATCGTTGTCGAGAACATGATGGGGTCCACCGACCACGACCACCTCGGCAAGGTGATCACCTACGCATCCGGCCTTGAGGCGGCTCATGAGGAGGAAGGGTTGGCCGCGACGTACGCGGTTCTCCTCGCGGAGAAGTTCCGCCCGGAGCATCGCACCGCACTCACGTGGCTGAACACGCACACGACCGACGCGGTGGGCTTCTTTGGCGTCGAGAGCGGGGTGTGGCGCATCGGCGACTCGCTGCCCGCGCCGAAGTTCAACGCTGTGGTCCAGCCAGACGAGTGGGTTCGGGAAGTGGTCGGTCCCGGTCTAACGAAAGAGCAGCGCCTCTACCGCGATTTCTGGGCTGAATTTCGGCCCGAGTTCGAAGCGGCACATCCTGACTGGACGCCCCGGAATAAGTTGACTGGCAGAAAAACTGCATGGGTGGTCTTCCCCTCAAAAAAGCCAGATGTGGAATTGGTCGTCGGTCTCAATGGATTCAAACTGGAGTGTGTCACCACCGGTACTGAGAGAGAACGCCTCCACCGCGCATTGTCCGAACACCGCCCTGAGATTGAAGCATGCTTCGGCGAGGCCCTGGACTGGAGGGCGAATAGCGAGAACGCCAAACGGTGGTACATTTTCGCTTGGTATCCGGATCGTGAAGTTGGCATTGAGGACCGCGAGCGCTGGCCCGAGGTGCGCGAGTGGGCCATCAAGCGCCTCGGCGACCTGCGCGACGCCATCCAGCCCCACCTCGACGAGCTCGCGGCGGACGACGGGTAGCGTGCGCTATGGGACTTGCGGCCCGGGGCACTCGCCGCCGGGGCCGATACTGGTATCGCATCGTGCGGAGGTGGCGATGACATCGAAGAGCGCGTGAACGCCAGCGCCTGTATCGGCGTCCGTCGTCTCGATATGCCGACATCCTTCCTCACCGGTCACCGCATCGAGACACAAAACCGATCCGGTGCTGACATCCTCGAGAATTATCGAGTGACAGTTATAGCCTCCCACACCTTCATAAATGCATTGACCCCCCTCGATATCATCAAAGAGAATTCGCGCTCCTTCGGGAACATTGAACACAATCGGCGCTGGTTCAAGGTTGCCCCACGTTCCTTCATCCCGAACCCAGTACGTGCCCGCTCCCTCAGCGACATCGCCGAAATCCAGCCTTGTCGGCGTGGAATCGCCGTGCGTTGCGACGACCAGCAGCACCACCACGAGCACGGCGAGGGCGGCAGCGCCCGCCGCTGCCAGTCCGATTCGCCGCCGCCGATCACGCATGGCCCGCCCCCTGCTCCATCCTACGCAGCCGCGGGCGGGGTAGCGCGGCGCGCGCTCACGGCTCGAGCCGCGCCGACGCCGCGATCCGGTCGAAGATCGCGCGCGCGGCCGTCGCGGCGCTCCCCTCGCCCGGCACGTGGTTGATGACGGACGCCGCATCGTGCCGCCGCAGGCAGAGCTGCGAACCGGGATGCGCCGCATCGGCCAGGCAGTAGACGATGCCCCAGAGTCCCTCAAACGACATGTATCGAAACTCGATGCCCCGCGCGGCGGCGGGGATGTCGAGGAGCAGATCGCGAAGGCCGCTGATCCCAAGCTGGTACGTCCGCCCGCCGTCCAGCGGCATTCCCGTATTGGCAACGGTTACGCCGCAGGTGGGAACCGTGAGCCGCGCGAGGTCATTCCTCGGCACGCTCCGCACGCCCGGAGGAACACAGCCCCCCAATTCATCATTCCCGGCCAGCTTGAGCGCCCTCAGCGCCGACAAGTCCGCCAGTTCCGGCGGGACGGCGCCCGTGAGGCCGCGCGAGCGCAGCGCGAGGCCGGTCACGCGCCGGGGCGTGCCGGAGACGGTCACGCCGTCCCACTGCGTAACGGGGACGCTCGCGCTCCAATTGAGCGAGCCGTCCCCCGCGAGCGCGTCGCGCGCGGCCAGCAGCGCGGCGCAGTCCGCCGCCAGCGCCGCATCCGCGCACGACGGCGGCGGGGGCCGCGTCAACGCGATCACGGCATCGCCATAGCGGTAGCGCCCCGTGGCGCTCAGGCCGTCGTCAAGCGGCAACGGGATCGTGCCCGTCTCCCGCCAGGAACCGCCCTCGGCCCGCGCCGAAAGGTGGATGCGACGCCCATCGCGCACATCCTGCCAGACGCGCACCTCGACGGGCGTCGCCCATCGCAATTCCGCCACCGGCACGGGCGCTGGCCGCGCGGCGCTGGAGACGCGATCAAGGAACGCATTGACGGCGTCCTGGGTCTCCGCATCCGTCGTCCGCAGCCATCGCTTTGTCTCCCTGCCGGTACGCGCATCGCAGTAGACGCGGGAACCGGTCTCCGTGTCTTTGAGAATGAACGCCTCCACCTTGCTACCCACGACTACCGTCAACCATGACAGCTTCCTGCCCGCGGGAACCCTGATGAGAAGCGGAGCGTCCACCTGGCCACGGAAGTAGTAGTCATCGAGAACATAGTATCCTTCCCCAAGCCTGTCGCCCCGGTTGATCGCTTCGGGCGCGGCTCCGAGCGTCATGTCGCCAGAGCGGTGGCGTCCGCCGTCATCGAGCCACAGCGGGACCGTCCCCATCCGCGCCCAGGAGCCGCCAGCGGGGCGCGCCGAGAGCCAGAGGCGCCGCTCGTCGTCCACGTCCTGCCAGACGCGCACCTCCACCTTGAGCGTCCGCGGCGCTTCCGCCGCAGCGCCAGCCACGACGGAAACCGCCAGCGCGAGGGGGAGCAGCGCGACGACCGCGTTCTTCCGGAACATCCACCCCAGCGTACAGGGGGGCGAGGCGGATTCGCGCTACACTGGCGCCATGCCGGACGGCCCCGCGGATTCGGCGGCGACGCGCGCGGCGGCGCGGCGCGAGCGGGCGGCTGCGCGCTGGGAGCTGACGCGCGGCGCCGTGCTCGTGCCCGCCGGCCTGCCCCTGCCCATCGCCGGCACGGACCAGTTCCACGAGTACCACGCCCATCCGGAGCACCGCTACCTGGCGGGCACGGCGCGCGCGGGATCGGTGCTGGCCTACGACCCGGGCGAGGGCTGGACGCTGTTCGCGCCCGTGCCCGACGCGGAGGAGCGCGTGTGGACCGGCGATGGCCCCCCGCTGGAGGCGCTGGCGCGCGAATCGGGGCTGGAGCGCGTGGCCCCGGCCGCGGAGCTCGGCGGCTGGCTGGAACGGCGGCGCGGCGAACCCCTCGCCCTCATCGGCGACGACGACATCGCGCGGCGCGCGGCGGAGTACGGCGTCGGCTCGTGGCGCGCGCTGGAGCCCGCCATCGACGCGGACGAGAGCGCGCGCCTGGGCGCGGTCGTGGCGGAGCTGCGGCGGGCGAAGGACGCGCGCGAGCTGGCGCTCATGCGGGAGGCGGCGGCGGCCACGCATCGCGGGCACCTGGCGGGGCTGCGGGCGGCGCGCGCGGGCATGTCGGAGCGCGCCCTGCAGGTCGAGATCGAGGCCGAATTCTTCCGCGCGGGGGCGGAGCGCACGGCCTACGGCAGCATCGTGGGCGGCGGCCCCAACGCGGCCACGCTGCACTTCGCGCCCACCGCGCGGCCCTTCGCCGAGGGCGAGCTGATCCTCGTGGACGCGGGCGCGGAGGTGGGCGGCTACGCCAGCGACGTGACGCGCACCTATCCCGTGGGCGCGCGCTTCGCGGGGCTCCAGCGCGACCTCTACGCGCTCGTGCTGGCGGTGCAGGAGCGCGCCATCGCGGACGCGCGCCCCGGCGTCGAGTACCGCGACCTGCACCTCGCCGCCAGCCTCGGCATCGCGCGCGGGCTGGCCGACCTCGGCCTGCTGCGGGGGTCGCCCGGGGCGCTCGTGGAGCGCGACGCGCAGGCGCTCTTCTTCCCCCACGGCCTGGGCCACATGCTCGGCCTGGCCACGCACGACGCGGGCGGGTGCCTCGCCGGACGCGAGCGCGACGACCGCCCCAGTCTGCGCTACCTGCGCGCCGACCTGCCCCTGCAGCCGGGCTACGTGGTCACCATCGAGCCCGGCGTCTACTTCATCCGCGCGCTGCTGGAGGATGCGGACCTGCGCGAGCGCCACCGCGAGGCCGTGGACTGGGCGCGCGTGGACGGGCTGCTCGATTTCGGCGGCATCCGCATCGAGGACGACGTCCTCGTCACGGAGGACGGGGCGCACTCGCTGTCGGCGGCCACGCCCAAATCCCCCGACGCCATCGAGGCCATCCGGCGCGAGGCGCTGGAGGCGTGAGCGAGCCGCTCACCATTGAGCAAGTGGCGCGCTACCCGCGCCCGGGCATGGACGGCCCCGTGCGCTGGGCCTTCACGCCCGACGGGCGCGGCGTCGTCTGCCTCGCGGGCGAGGGCGGCGGCCTCGTGCGGAGCCTGCGGCGGTACGACGTCGCGCGCGGCGAATGGCGCACGCTGGCCGGTCCGGCGGCGGCGGACGCGCCCCTTTCGCGCGAGGATGAGCTGCGCCGCGAGCGCGCCCGCCTGCGCGACCTCGGCGTGACCGACTACCGCTTCGCGCGCGACGCCCCCGAAGCGACGATGCTGCTGCCCGGCGGCGAGGTTCCGCGCCTCGTGGCGGGCGACGCCGAACCCGTGGCCGTGGCGGGCGCGGAGGGCGCCGTCACGCCGCGGCCCAGCGACGACGGCGCCTTCGTGGCTTTCGCGCGCGACGGCGAGCTGTACGCCGTGCCCGCGCGGGGCGGCGAGGCCACGCGCCTCACGAGCGGCGCGGCGGACGGCCTCACGAACGGCCTCGCCGACTTCATCGCGCAGGAGGAGTTCGACCAGTCCGACGGCTTCTGGTGGTCGCCCGACGGCGCGCGCATCGCCTTCCTGCGGGTGGACGAGCGCCACGTGCCCGCCTTCCCCATCGTCCACCAGGGCCGCGCCACGGTGGAGACGGAGCGCCACCGCTACCCCTTCGCGGGCGAGGCCAACGCGCGCGTGCGACTGGGCGTGGTCGCGGCGCGCGGCGGCGATCCCGTCTGGATGGACCTCGGCCCCGACGCGGACGACCAGTACCTGCCGCGCGTGCGCTGGCGGCGCGACGGCCTGCTCGCCGCGCTCACGCTCAGCCGCGACCAGACGCGCCTCTCCCTGCGCCTCCTCGACCCGGACACGGGCGCCGTCCGCCACGCGCTGGATGAGCGCGGCGAGCCCTGGCTCAACGTCGGCGACTTCCGCTTCCTCGACACGGGCGAGCTGCTCTGGTCGAGCGAGCGCGACGGCTTCCGCCACCTCTACCTGTACGGCACCGACCTGGCGGATGGCCGCGCGCTCACCGCGGGCGAGTGGGCGGTGACGCGCATCGTGGAGGTGGACGAGGCCGCGCGCGCCGCCTTCTTCATGGCCACGCGCGAGGGCGCGACGGAGCGCCACCTCTACCGCGTGGCGCTGGACGGCGGCCCCGTCGAGCGCCTCACGCGCGAACCCGGCGTCCACGCCTGCGCCGTCGCCCCCGACGGAAGCGCCTTCATCGACACCCACTCCACGCGCGAACGCGCCCCCGTCACCATGCTGCGGCGCGCGGACGGCGAGGCGCTGGCCACGCTGCACGAGGATCCGGGCGCCACCGCCGAGGCGCTGGGCCTGCGCCCGCCCGAACCGCGCACACTGGCGGCGGCGGACGGCACGCCCCTCGACGCCGCCCTCTACCGGCCCGGGGGCGCGCCGCCCTGGCCCCTCGTCGTCTCCGTTTACGGCGGGCCGCACGCCCAGCGCGTGCTCGACGACTGGTCCCTCACCGCCGACCTGCGCGCCCAGTACCTCGCGCAGCGGGGGTACGCCGTGCTCGTGACGGACAACCGCGGCGCGGCCAACCGCGGCCTCGCCTTCGAGGCCCACCTCCACCGGCGCATGGGCACGGTCGAGATCGACGACCAGGTGGCGGCGGTCGAGCAGCTGGCCGCCGAGGGCCTCGCCGACCGCGGCCGCGTCGGCATCTACGGCTGGAGCTACGGCGGCTACCTCGCCTGCATGGCGCTCCTGCGCGCCCCCGGCCTCTTCCGCGCGGGCGTGGCGGGCGCGCCCGTGGCCGCCTGGGACGGCTACGACACGGCCTACACCGAGCGCTACATGGGGACGCCCGCGGACAACCCCGACGGCTACCGCGAGGCCGCGCTCGCCACCCACGCCGCCGGCTTGCGCGGCAAGCTGCTGCTGGTGCACGGGCTGGTGGACGAGAACGTGCATTTCCGGCACACGGCGCGTCTCATCGAGGCGCTCACGGCGGCGGACCGCGAGTACGGCCTGCTGCTCTTCCCGGAGGAGCGGCACATGCCGCGCGACGCCGCCGGGCTGGCCTACCTGGAGCGCCGCCTCGTGGCCTGGTTCGACGAGCACCTGCGGGCGTAGCGGGACCGCGCCGCCGCGCCCGCGAGCGCGAACGGCGCCTCCCCCGCGGGCTAGCAGACGGGCAGGCCGTCGAGGCCGCCGCCGGCGGCGTCGCCCACGCGCCAGTCGACGGCGACGACGGCGGAGACGACGTAGATGCCGCCCGGCTGGAAGGCCGTGAGCGTGTTCACGCCGAGCACGTCGCCGCCGGGGAACCAGCTGAGCCAGCGCTGGCGGCCCGCGTCCCAGGAGTAGACGGCGTTGACGGCGCCGATGCGGTCGCCCAGCGCCCGCGCCACGGGGACGGCATCGCCCCGCCACACGGTGAAGGTGATGCCGCGCGCGAGGTCCACGACCGCGGGCGGCGCCAGGGCGGCGCCCGCCTCCACCCGCCAGGCGTCGAAGGACGCGCGCCGGGAGACGACGTAGACGCCGCCCGTCTCGAAGGACGTGAGCGTGTTCACGCCGAGCGCTTCCTGCCCGGGGAACCAGCTCAGCCAGCGCTGCCGGTCCGCGTCCCAGGCGTAGACGGCGGAGGCGAAGGAGCCCAGGGCATCGTCCACGGAGACGCCGTCGACGCCCGGCCAGGCGATGAAGGTGAAGCCCCGCACGAGCGGGATGCCCACCGTCTCGGGCCGTTCCGCGTAGTCGAAGACGACCTCGGCGATGTAGTCGCCCGCGGCGAAGGAGCGGTCCGCGAAGAGGTCGCCCCCGGCGCCGGTGCGGGAGAAGGCGCAGATGGCGGTGGTGTAGGGGAAGGGGCTGATGCGCCCGCTCACCCGCGTGGCGCCCCCGCCGTCGATCACGCGCAGCGTGCAGGAGGCGTCGGCGGCGATGGGGAAGCGGTGGATGGCGTTGGGGCCGAGGGCGAAGCGGCCGTCCTCCACGCAGGTGAAGTGGAAGCGGAAGGAGGGCGCCGCGGGGGCGTGGCCGCTGACGCGGGAGCGCACGAACACGCCGGCCTCGCCGGGGGGCGCGGCGGAGGGAGCGCCCGCGCCCCCGCCGCCCGGCTGGCCGCCGTCGCCGCCCGTGCCGCCGTTGCCGCCGCCATTGCTCCCGCCGTTGCCCGGCTGGCCGCCATTGCCCGGCTGGCCGCCGTTGCCGCCCGTGGACACGACGGCGAAGTGGGCCGTGACCGCGCGGTCGGCGCTCATCGTCACCGAGCACGCGCCCGCGCCCGTGCAGGCCCCCGACCAGCGCTCGAAGCGGTAGCCCGCGTTCGCCGCGGCCGTCACCGTCACGCTCGTTCCGGTGTCGTACGTGCCCGCGCCGCTCACGCTTCCCCCGCCGGACGGCGCGACCGTGGCGGTGAGGCGGTAGACGCGCACGAAATGCGCCGTCACCGTGCGGTCCGCCTGTATCGAGAGGGAGCAGGTGGCGCCGCTGCTGGCGCAGCCCGCCGGCCCGCCCGTCCAGCGGTCGAAGCGCCAGCCGGCGTTCGCCGTGGCCGTCAGCGTCACGCTCGCGCCCTCCGTGTACGCGCCCCCGCCGCTCACGCTCCCCGCGCCGGACGGCGACACCGCCGTCGTGAGCGCGAGCCCCGTGCGCAAAAAGCGCGCCACGAACACGTGATTCCCGTTCACCCGGAAGGTGCACGTGGCCGTGCGGCAGCCCCCCGTCCAGCCCCCGAAGCGGAAGCCCGTGCTCGGCGAGGCCACGATGGTCACGCTCGTCCCCGCGCTGTACTGGGCCCCGTCCGTGACCGTCCCCCCGTAGCTCGGCTGCGCGTGCGTGACGACGTTGAAGGTGCCCGAATCGCGCGTGTAGTGCGCCGTCACGAAGCGGTGCTCGCTCATCGTCACCGAGCAGGCCCCCGTGCCCGTGCAGGCCCCGCCCCAGCGCGCGAAGGTGAAGCCGTTGTTCGGCGATTGCGTCACCGTCACGCTCGCGCCCGTGTCGTACGCGCCGCTGCCCGTGAGCGTCCCCCCCTCCGTGGGCGAGGCCGTGGCCACGAGCCCGTAGCGCCGCACGAAGTTGGCCGTCACGGAGCGGTCCTGGCTCATCGTCACCGTGCACGCCCCCGTGCCCGTGCAGGCCCCCGACCAGCGGTCGAAGCGGTAGCCGATGGCCGGCTGCGCCGTCACCGTGACGGTCGTCCCCATGGCGTACGTGCCCCCGTCGGGCGAGGCGGTGAGGGTTCCCCCGCCCGCTGGCGCCGCCGTCGTGGTCAGGTCGTGGGACACCACGAAGTTGGCCGTCACCGTGCGCGCCGCGTCCATCGTCACGACGCACGCCCCGTACCCGTGCACGCCCCCGACCAGCTGGAGAAGAGGTAGCCGCTGTTCGCCGTCGGCGTCACCGTGACTTCGGTCCCGTCGTCGTACGTGCCCCCGCTGGGCGACAGGGCCACGCTGCCCCCGCCCGACGGCGAGGCGCTCGCGGTCAGGTCGTACTGCGCGATGAAGTAGGCGTACACCGTGCTGTCGCGCGTCACGGTCACTTCGCAGGCCCCCGTGCCGGAGCAGCCAAAGGCCGACCAGCCCCGGAAGCGGTAGCCGGTGTTGGGCGTGGCCGTGATGGCGACGGTGTCCCCTTCGTTGTAGGTAGCGACCCCGCCGAACATGCGCGGCAGCAGGAAGCGGCCAGTGGCCTCGCCCGTGCCCTGGCCCGTGGTCCGCCCCCCGGCGGTGGGCGAGGCCCTCACGGTGAGAGAGTGGGTGGGACTCTCGACGAAACGGGCGGTGACGGAGACGTCGTTCGTCATGGTGAAGGTGCAGCCGTCGTAGTCGTAGCTCGCACAGCCGCCCAGGTCGCTCGTCCATTCGCGGAAGCGGAAGCCGAGAGCGCTCCGGACGGTGAGGGAGACGGTGTCCCCGTCGTCGATCTCGCCGGGCGCGTGGCTGCCGTGGTCGATGACGCCCGCAGTCTGCATCGGCGAGACGCTCGTGGCGAGCGTGTGGGTGCGCACGAAGGTGGCCGTGATGGACTTGTCCGAGTCCATCGTGAGGGAGCAGGTGGCGCCCGTGCAGTCGCCCGACCAGGCGCTGAACCGGTAGCCGGCGCGCGTCGGGGCCGTGATGGTGGCGGTGGTGGGCGGCGTGGCCGGCGCGTACGGGCGATACATCGCGCCGGCGGGCGTGGTCAGCGCGGTGAATCCGGTGAGGAGTCCCGCCTCGACGGGGGATACGGTGGCGGTGACGATGTAGAAGGTGCGGGTGTAGGTCGCGGTCACGCCGCGGCCCTGGTTCATGGTGAAGGAGCAGGCGCCCGTGCCCGTGCAGTCCCCCGACCAGGCGGAGAAGGCGCAGCCGAGTTTCGCCGTCTGGGAGACGTGGACGACGGTCCCCTGGGGGTAATACTTCTCGCCGATGGCGCCGAAGTTGACGTTCTCGCCGTCCCGCCGCACGTACAGCGTGCCGCACTCGGCGGGGGTGGCGGCGAGCGTGAGGATGGGCACGAACTCCGCCGTGACGGCGCGGTCGGCGCTCAGCGTCACGGTGCAGGTTCCCCGGCCCGAGCAGCCGCTCCCCGACCAGCCCTGGAAGCGGTAGCCGGAGGACGGCGTGGCCGTGAGGATGACGCGCGTGCCCGCGTCGTACGTCAACATGCCGTCGGTGGTGACGGGGCTGATGTGCCCGGCGGCGGAGCCCGCGCCGGACGGCGAGGCCGTGACGGTCACGGTGTGGATGCGCACGAAGCGCGCGCGCACGGTGCGCCCCGTGTCCATGCTCACGGTGCAGGCGCCGGTGCCCGTGCAGTCCTCCGACCAGCGGTCGAAGCGGTAGCCCGCGTTGGGCGTGGCCGTGACCGTGACCGTGGTTCCCTTCGTCTGCGAGCTGGACCAGGTGCCCGCCTGGCCGGAGACCGCCGTGCCCGCCGGGGTGAAGGTACCGCCGCCGGAGGGCTCGGCCACGGTCACGAGGGAGCGCATCTCGTTCGTCTGGGCGGACACGCGCGCGGGCGCGCCCGCGGCGAGCAGGAGCGCCGCGCCGGCGAGCGCGAGCAGCGCCATCCTCAGCGCGTACCTTGCCGTCACCGTCATTCCGACCTCCACGCGGGGAACCAGGCTGTCACGCCGCCGCGCGTACCTTGACCATAAGGGGGGGGGGGGGGGGGGGTAAGAGGGAAGCGCGCCAGCATCACGGGGCGCAATCATACGCCACATCGCGCGTCGCGCAAGTGTGCGGGCGGGATGGCGCAAGGCGCGGCCTAGAGCGTGGCGAGGACGCCGGTGGCGATGCCGATGGCGGTGAGGATGAGGCCCGCGAAGCCCGCGACGATCAGCGTGAAGCGGGTGGCCTGGCGGTCGCTCCTGGCGTTCATGCGCTCCTCCATGGCCTTCATGCGCTCATCCCTGGCGTTCATGCGCTCTTCCATGCGCTCCTCGCGGAGCGCCATCTCCTTGCGGAGCGCCTCGATGTCCTTCCGGACGGCGGCGAACTCGCTGGTCATCTCCTGCCGCACGGCGGCGAACTCGCTGGCCATCTCCTGCCGGACGGCGGCGAACTCGCTGGTCATCTCCTGCCGCACGGCGGCGAACTCGCTGGCCATGTCCTTCCGGACGGCGACGAACTCGCTGGTCATGTCCTTCCGCAGGAGGGCGAGGTCGTCCTTCGTGGCGAGGTTCGCGCCGATGTCCTCGGCGAAGGCGTTGACGAGCGCGTTCGCCTGCTTCTCCTCGAAGCCCGCGTCCCGCAGGCGGCGGGAGGCCTTGAGCGTGTCGAAAGCGACCATGCGGGGAATCGTACGCGCCATCCCCGCGCTCCGCAACACGCGTCCGCGCGGGCTGGCGGGGCACGACGCGAACGGCGCTTCCCGCGGACCAGTTCGCCATCCCCCGCGGGCAGTGTGCGCCCTTGCCGTGGGGGTTCCAACGCTGGCGGGGGCGCGGGGGATGGCGTAGCGTGCGCGCCATCACCATCCCCAGGGAAGCGAGACCCCATGACCGTTCTCACCGACAAGCCCGTCATGCACCACCTCGGCTTCGTCGTCGCCGACGCCGACGAGCTGGCCAATACCTACACCAGCCTGCTCGGCGCGGAGTTCCGCCTGATGCCGCCCTACAAGGTCCACTCCATGGCCGGCGAGGAGGCCGAGCTGCGCGTCTACTACGGCGCCATCGCGGGCTGCATCGCCGAGATCATCCAGCCCGTGAGCGGCGACACGCCCCACCAGCAGTGGCTGGACGAGCGCGGCGAGGGCGTGCAGCACCTCGGCCTCTACGTGCCCGACGTGGCGGCGGCCACGCGCGAGCTGCTGGAGAAGGGCGGCGACATCCGCTGGGTCTACCCCAACGCGGGCGTGGTGCAGCTGACCTTCGACAGCCCCCTCGAGGAGGTGATCGCGGAGACGCTGCCGGGCAGCCTCACCTACGTGCACGCGACGGGCGGCGGGCCCATCCTCGAGCTGCTGGGGCCGCCCATCCACCAGGGCGTGGTGGGCGGCGCCGTGGCCGGGCTGGACGAGCTGTTCAACACGACCTTCCCGGCGGTGGAGCCCATCCAGCAGTAGGGCGCTCACGCGCGTCCCGCGCGAGCGCGGCGATGTCGGCCTCGACGATGGCGGCGTGCTCGCGGAAGGCGCGGGCGGCGTCGGCGAGGGCGGCGTTGTGGCTGTCGGGCCCGGCGAGGTCGAGCACGAAATCGAGCAGGATGCCCGCGGCCAGCTCGCCCACGTCCTCGCCGCGCTCCTCGCGCAGCCACGCCCGCAGCTCGCGCGCGAGGGCGCGGCGGCGCGCGCCGTCGATGCGCCCCGAAAGCCCGCGCGCGTCCCCCGCCATGGGGCAAGGGTAGCGCACGGAGGCGGGGGGGCTCGCTATACTCGAAGCGCGATGGACCGGCGCAAGGCGGTGCGGCTCGCGCTCCCGGCGCTCATGCTGGCGGTGGGCATCGCGGCGGCGTGCGGGGGCGCGGGCGCGGAGTCCGGGGCCATCCACCTGCTCCGCATCGACGGCGGCATCGGCCCCATCACGGAGCGCTACGTGGACCGCGCCCTGGACGAGGCGGAGGAGGCGGGGGCGCGCCTGGTCGTCATCCGCCTGGACACGCCGGGGGGCTTCAGCTCGTCCACGCGCGAGATCGTGCAGCGCATCAACACGGCGAACGCGCCCGTGGCCGTCTACGTCTCGCCCTCGGGCGCGCGCGCGGCGAGCGCGGGCACCTTCATCACGATGGCCGCGCACGTGGCCGTCATGGCGCCCGGCACCAACATCGGCGCGGCCTCCGCCGTGAACGCCGACGGCAGCGACATCGAGGGCGACCTCGGGCGCAAGGTGGAGAACGATTCCGTCAGCTTCATCCGCACCACCGCCGAGCTGCGCGGGCGCAACGCCGACTGGGCCGAGCGCGCCGTGCGCCGCGCCGTCTCCGCCACGGAGACGGAGGCGGCGGAGCTGAACGTGGTCGATTTCGTGGCGGGCGACCTCGACGGCCTGCTGGAACGCATCGAAGGCTCGACCGTGGAGCTGCGTCCGGGCACGGAGGTGACGCTGGAGGGGCTGCCGGAGGCGGCGCGCGTGACCACGAACATGTCCATCTGGGAGCGCATCCTGGAGGTGCTGGCGAACCCCACGCTGGCCACCATCCTCATCTCCGCGGGCACGCTGGGGCTCATCTTCGAGCTCTCCAATCCGGGGCTCATCCTGCCCGGCGTGGCGGGCGTGATCGCCATCATCGTGGGCTTCCTCGGGCTGGGGGCGCTGCCCGTGGAGACGGCGGGGCTGGCGCTCATCGCGGCGGCGCTCGTCTTCTTCGCGCTGGAGCTGTTCGTGCCGTCGGGGGGCATCCTCGCGGGGGGCGGGCTGGCGGCGCTCGTCATCGGGGCCATCATCGCCTTCCGCGACACGCCCGACGAGTTCCTGCCCAACCGCGTCGTGGTGGCCGTGCTCGGCGTCGTGCTCGTGGTCATGTTCGTCTCCATGGCCGTGGGGCTGGCGCGCATGAGAAAGCTGCGCTCGGTTACCGGCACGGAGGCGCTTGTGGGTAGAATGGCGGTCGCGCGCACGCCGCTCGCGCCCGACGGCCTCGTCTTCATCGAGGGCGAGCGCTGGCGGGCGGAACTGGAGGGCGGCGGCGCCGCCCGCGAAGGCGAGCGCCTGCTCGTCGTCCGCGCCAGCGGCCTGAGGCTCACGGTGCGCAAGGAGAAGGAGGCGAACCCATGACCATGCCGGACCCCCCGCAGCCCGAACAGCTGGCGGCCGAGCCGCCCAGCAGCCTGCTCGCCCAGATCATCCGCGTCTTCCTGCTGGGGCTGAGCGCGATCCTGCTGATCCCGCTCCTGCCCTTCCAGATCCGCGTCGTCGCCGAATACGAGCGCGGCGTCATCTTCCGCCTCGGGCGGCTCACGGGGGCGAAGGGGCCCGGCCTCTTCGTGCTGCTCCCCTTCATCGACCGCATGGTGAAGGTGGACCTGCGCACGATCACGCTGGACGTGCCCTCGCAGGAGGCGATCACGCGCGACAACGTGACCATCAAGGTGAACGCCGTCGTCTACTTCCGCGTGGTGGAGCCCACCGCCGCCGTCGTGCGCATCCTCGATTTCATCCGCGCCACCTCGCAGATCTCGCAGACGACGCTGCGCTCGGTCATGGGCCAGACCGACCTCGACGGCCTCCTCTCGCAGCGCGAGGAGGTGAACCAGGAACTGCAGAAGATCATCGACGAGGAGACCGAACCCTGGGGCATCAAGGTCAGCACCGTCGAGGTGAAGGACGTGGAGCTGCCCCCCACCATGCAGCGCGCGATGGCGGCGCAGGCCGAGGCCGAACGCGACCGGCGCGCCAAGATCATCGCCGCCGACGGCGAATTCCAGGCCAGCGAGCGCCTGCGCGAGGCCGCCATGGTGATGGCCACCGAGCCCATCACCCTGCAGCTGCGCTACCTGCAGACGCTCTCCGAGATCTCCGTGGAGAACAACTCCACCATCGTCTTCCCGCTGCCCATGGACCTGATCCGCATGTTCCTCGACGAGGGGGACGACGGCGAGGACGAGGAGGCCTAGGGGGACCACCGGACGAAACGGAGATCGATCGTGGATACCTGGACGACGAGCATGGCGGATCTGGCGAAGCGCATTTGCGATTCCGTCGCGGCCTGCACGGATGAGGCGAAGACGAAGCAGTACGCCATCATCCCCGCCTTCCGCGCCTTGGGCTGGGACGATACCGACCCTAGGCAGATCGCCCACGAGGTGCAGTTCAGGCTGCCGGGTGCCTCGCCGACGTGGTGCGACTACGCCTTCATCGTGGGCGGCGAGCAGGCCGTTCTGATCGAGGCGAAGCAGCACAACAAGAACCTCGACCCCGATTACCGCCAGCTCCACGACTACTTCGGCCAGTCTCGCGCGGTTCTCGCCATCCTGACGGACGGGCAAAGGTGGCGCTTCTATAGCGACCTCGACCGTCGCAACGCGATGGACCACGACCCGTTCCACGTGATCGACATGTGCGATCTGCGCGAAGGGGACGAGGATTTCCTGCGCGCCTTCCGGCGCGAGGGATTCGAGGCGGGGGCGGCGATTCGCGCGCGCGCCCTCCGCGCGCGCGAATCGGAGCGCCTGCGCGAGCGCCTGCGCGGCTGGCTGGACAAGGCGCTAGCGAATCCCTCGGACGATCTGGTTAGGCTCGCCATGAAGGAGAGCGGCTACAACGGCAGCAAGAGAAGGGCGGAGCGCGAGTCGTGGCGCGCGGGCATTCGGAGGGCCTTCGCGGACGTGAAGGGCGCGACGCTCGCCAGCGACACGGAGCGCGCGGACGTGACGGGCAGTGAATACCATCCGCCCAGCGACTTGGCCACTCCGCTGACTGCTCCGGGGAAGCCGACTCGCAGGGCCAGGCCCACGAAGCCGGATGGGTTCCGTCTCTGGGGCAGAGACTACCCGGCAAAGAACTGGAACGAGGTCTGGTATGGTGTTGCCGAAGCGCTGTACGACCGTCATCCGGATCGATTCCGGGATGCGGTTGGCCGTCCGCAAGGCAAGCGCTCCTTCGTTGAGGTGGACCGTCAAACGCTGCCTTCTCCGGTTTACAGGGTTCGCGACTCCCAGTATTGGGTTGGCGGGGGTGGGAACGCTGATGCGATGCGCTCGCGCTCCGTTCGCCTGCTCAAGCTCTGTGGTTACACCGAGGCCGATGTGGAATTCAGGAACGCTTAGCCCAGCGCCCCTCAGCCCAGCGTCACGTCCTCGCCAGCCCCGCCCGCGCGCAGGGAGACGTCGGCGGCGCGCACCGCGAGGCGCTCGCCGTCCGCACGCTCCACCACCAGCGCGCCGTCGGGGGCGACGGCCAGGGCGCGCGCCTCCCACGCGCCGCCCGCGTCCTCGACGACGACGGCGCGCCCCAGCACGAGGCTGCGCTCGCGGTAGGCCTCGAGCAGCGCGTCGTCGGGCAGGGCCAGCGCCGCCTCCAGCTCCGCGCAGAAGCGCGCCAGCAGCGGTTCGCGCGCGACCTCGCGCCCCAGCTCGCGCGCGAGGCTGGTGGCGATGCCGCGCAGCTCCGGGTCGGCGGTGGGGTCGGCGTTCACGTTGACGCCCACGCCCACGCGGGCCACGAGCCCGTCGGGACCGCTCTCGCCGTCGATGAGCACGCCCGCCAGCTTGCGCCCGCCAGCCAGCACGTCGTTGGGCCATTTCACGCCCGCGTCCACGCCCTCGGCGGCGCAGGCGCGGCAGACGGCGAGGGGCACGGCCAGCGGCAGGCGCGCGTGCGCCTCGCGCGAGGGGCGCAGCACGAGCGTGACGTAGAGGCCGCCGCCGGGGGGACTGAAGAAGCCGCGCCCGCGCCGTCCGCGCCCGGCGCTCTGCGTCTCGGCGAGCACGAGCGTCCCGTGGGGCGCGCCCGCCTCCGCGGCCTCGCGCGCGAGGTCCATGGTCGAGGGCGTCTCGCGCACGAGGCGCAGGTCGCGCCCGATGGCGTCGGTGCGCAGGGCGGCGTGGAAGCGGGCGGCGTCGAAGGTCGGGGTCATCGTCGGGCGCGGGGGACGAAAAGGGGGCCCGGCGGCAAGCGCCGCACGGGCCCCGTACGTAGCTCAACGCGCTCCCTGCTAGGAGGCGTTCACCTCCCGCGCGGGATCGGGCTGGCTACAACTGTGGTCGTCCATGCGCATCACCTCCTTTCCTGCCGCCCACGATAGCGCGTCGTCCGCGCAAGCGCCAGCGCGCATCGCGCCCGCGTGCTACCATGCCGCCGAAGGAGGGTGCCATGGCCCCAGACGAGCCCGATGTCGATTCCCAAGCCTACTTCTGGACCACCGAGTGGCAGCGGTGGGAGCAGCAGGCCGACCTCGACCGGATGGTGGGCGACTACTACGAGCCCGAGGACGTCGACGACCTCATCAACTGGCTGAATGCCGACGACTAGCGGAAGCCTCCCACGCGCCAAGCGGAGGAAACATGCCATTCCCCGTCACCGCCGTCACCGTCGCGAAGGCGTCCGCGCCTCTCGTGGCGAGGGCCGCCATGCGGAATCCGATCGTTCGCGCGGCGGCCGTCATGGCCATCGATATCGCCATCAAGCAGCTGCGGACGCTCCGCAAAGAGGTCGACCGCCGCCCGGCCGGGTGAACTCGCGCGCGTGGCGGCGCGCCGCTATCCTGTGCGGAGCGTTCGCGGCGCCTGGCGTCCCGCGCCAAATCCATGCGTCGCGCGGAAGGGGGCGGACCGTTGGTCACGCCCGTCACGATGAAGCAGCTGCTGGAAGCCGGAGTGCACTTCGGCCACCAGACGCGGCGCTGGAACCCGAAGATGCGCCAGTTCATCTTCACCGAGCGCAACGGCATCCACATCATCGACCTGCAGCAGACGGTCACGCGGCTGGACGAGGCCATCGGCTTCGTGCGCGACGTGGTGGCCGGGGGCAACGACGTGCTCATCATCGGCACGAAGAAGCAGGCCCGCGAAACGGTGGAGCTGGAGGCGCGGCGCGCCGTTCTCCCCTATGTCAACAACCGCTGGCTCGGCGGCACCCTCACCAACTTCCGCACCATCCAGTCGCGCATCCGCCACCTGCGCGACCTGGAGGAGCGCACGGCGCGCGGCGAGTTCGCGCGGCGCGCGAAGAAGGAACAGCTCGACATCGCCAACGAGATCGAGCGCCTGAACCGCTACTTCGGCGGCATCAAGCAGCTCGACCGCCTGCCCGGCGCGGTGTTCGTCATCGACACCATGAAGGAAGCCATCGCCGTGGCCGAATGCGACCGCCTCGGCATCCCCATCGTCTCGCTCGTCGATACGAACTGCGATCCGGACCCCATCGCCTACCCCATCCCCAGCAACGACGACGCCATCCGCACCATCAAGCTCATCCTGGGCAAGATCGCGGACGGCGCCATCGAGGGGCGCGCCGCGCGCGAGGCTGGCGCGGGAGCGGGCGCCCACGGCGAGGAGCTGATGCAGTTCGCCGCCGACGAAGCGGAGGCGGCTCCGCCCGCGCCCGAACCGGCGGAGGAGCCGCCTCCGCCGCCCGCCGACGCGGCCCAGCTGGAGGCGCTGGCCGCCAGCGTGAACGCCCCCGCGGGAGAGGAGCGGACCGCTGACTGAGATCACGACCGCGATGGTGAAGGACCTGCGCGACCGCAGCGGCGCGGGCGTGATGGACGCCAAGCGCGCCCTCGACGAGGCGGGCGGGGACATGGAGCGCGCCGCCGCCCTGCTGCGCGAACGCGGGCTGGCCGCCGCCGCCAGCCGCGCCGAACGCGAAACCAGCCAGGGCGTCGTCGACACCTACATCCACGCGGGCGGGCGCATCGGCGCGCTCGTGGAGGTGAACTGCGAGACCGACTTCGTGGCCAAGACGGACGAGTTCCGCACGCTCGTGCACGAGGTGGCCATGCAGGTGGCGGCCATGGACCCCGCCGTCGTCGCGCCCGAGGACCGCGACGCCCTGCCCGAACTGGAGGGCGCGGACGAGGAGGTGGCCCTGCTCAGCCAGCCGTGGGTGAAGGACGGCTCCCGCACGGTCGGCGAGCTGGTCCGGGACGCGATGGCGAAGACGGGCGAGAACATCCGCGTGCGGCGCTTCGCGCGCTTCGAGCTGGGCGGCTGAGGGCGCCCCCGTGGACGGCCCCCCGCGGCGCGCGCTCGTCAAGCTCAGCGGCGAGGCCCTCATGGGCGACCGCGAGTTCGGCATCGACCCGCGCGCGCTGGCGGACCTCGCGGGCCAGATCGCGCGCGCCTCGCGCGACGGCGGCGAGATCGCCATCGTCGTGGGCGGGGGCAACTTCTGGCGCGGCCAGTCCGCCGCCGAAACCGGCATGGACCGCGCCGCCGCCGACTACGCGGGCATGTTGGGCACCGTCATGAACGCGCTCGCCCTGCAGGACGCGCTGGAGCACGCGGGCGCGGCGGTGCGCACGCAGACGGCCCTGCCCATGGCCCAGATCGCCGAGCCCTACAGCCGCCGCCGCGCCATCCGCCACCTCGAGAAGGGGCGCGTGGTGGTGTTCGCGGCGGGCACCGGCAATCCCTTCATGACCACCGACACCGCCGCCGCCCTGCGCGCCGTCGAGGTCGATTGCGCGACGCTGCTCATGGCCAAGAGCGGCGTGGACGGCGTGTACGACGCCGACCCCGCGACCACGCCCGACGCCACGCGCTTCGAGCAGCTCACCCACCTGGACGCCCTGCAGCGGCGGCTGGGCGTGATGGACGGCACCGCCCTCAGCCTCTGCATGGAGCACGACCTGCCCATCGTGGTGTTCGACGTGGGCGCGCCCGACGGCGTGGCGCGCGCCCTCCGCGGCGAGCGCATCGGCACGCTGGTGAGCGCGCGCGCTCCCGCCGAGCCCGCGGGGGTCCGCTAGCGCCATGTCCGACCCCGACGAGACCCTGCTGGACGCGGAGGAGCGCATGGACGGCGCCGTGGACGCCTTCCGGCGCGAGCTCACGGGCCTGCGCACGGGCCGCGCCCATCCCAGCCTCATCGAGGGGCTGGCGGTGGAGCACTACGGCCAGACGCAGCCCCTCAACCAGCTCGGCACCATCAACGCCCCGGAGGCGCGCCTGCTCACCGTGCAGGTGTGGGACGCGGGGGCCGTGCGCGCCGTGGTGAAGGCCATCCAGACCTCCGACCTGGGCCTCAATCCGGGCGTGGACGGGCAGCTCGTGCGCCTGCCCATCCCCCAGCTGACGGAGGAGCGCCGCCGCGAATTCGTGCGCCTGCTCCACCAGAAGACCGAGGACGCGCGCGTGGCCGTGCGCAACGTGCGCCGCCACGCCCACGACGACCTGCGCAAGGGCGAGCGCGCGGGCGACCTCACGCAGGACGACCTGCGCCAGTACGAGCACGACCTGCAGGAGCTGACCGACGCGCACGTGCGCCGCATCGACGAGGAGGCGGGGCGCAAGGAGGAGGAGCTGCTTGCCGTCCAGGGCTGAGGCGGGGCGCGCGGGCGCGGAGACGGGCACGGCGCCGGACCGCGGCGGCGACCGCATCTCGCCCCTCACCGGCGGGCGCGTGCCCGGCCACGTGGCCATCATCATGGACGGCAACGGGCGCTGGGCCACGGAGCGGGGCCTGCCGCGCACCGCCGGGCATCGCGCGGGCGCGGAGAACATCCGGCGGCTGGTCGAGCGCTTCGCCGAGCACGGCGTGCGTTACGTCACGCTCTTCGCCTTTTCCACGGAGAACTGGAACCGCCCGCAGAGCGAGGTCTCCGTCATCTTCCGGCTGGTCGAGCGCTTCCTGCAGCGGGAACTGGACCACCTGCGGCGCAACAACGTGCGCCTGCGCCACTTCGGCCGTCTGGAGCGGCTGCCCGCGAACCTGCGGCGGCGCGTGGAGGAGGCCATCGCGCTCACGCGCGACAACGACCGCCTCATGCTCAACATCTGCTTCAGCTACGGCGGGCGCGACGAGATCGTGGCGGCCATGCGGCGCATCGCGGAGGCGGGCATCCCCGCCGACGCCATCGACGAGGACACCGTCTCCGCCCACCTCTTCACGGGCGGCCTGCCCGACCCCGACCTCGTCATCCGCACGGCGGGCGAGCAGCGCATCTCCAACTTCCTGCTCTGGCAGAGCGCCTACGCCGAGCTCTACTTCACCGCCGCCTGCTGGCCCGATTTCGGGCGCGAGGACATCGACCTGGCGCTGGTCGAATACGGCCGCCGCAAGCGCAAGTTCGGCGGGCTGCCGCCCGAGGATCTCGACGCCTTCGGAAGCGTCTAGGCGGCCGGGGCGCGCGCCCCGCAACCTCACGCTGCGCCTGGCCACGGCGGCGGTGGGCGTGCCCGCCGTGCTCGCCGTGATCGCGGTCGGCGGCTGGCCCTTCGCCGTCGTGGCGGGCCTCATCGCCCTCGTCGCCACCGCCGAATTCGCGCGCATGTGGCTCGCGCCCGAACGGCCCTGGCGGCTGCTGGCCCCGCTCGCCCCCGCGCTGTTCGCCCCCGCCGTCGTGGTGGCGGGCGTCCACGCCGGCGAGCGCTTCCTGCTGGCCGGGGCCGTGCTCGCCCTCCTCTTCCTCGTGGCGGGCCACCTTCGCACCGACGCCTTCGGCCCGCGCAAGCCGCTGCGCGTGATGGGCTGGGCCATCGTCTACCCGGGCATCGTCTTCGCGACGGTCGTGCTCACGCGCGACCTCGACCAGGGCCGCGACTGGACGGTCCTGCTGGTGCTGACCACCTTCACCATCGACACCGGGGCCTACGCCGCGGGATCGCTCGTGGGGCGTCGCCCGCTGGCCCCCGCCATCAGCCCGCGCAAGACGCTGGAGGGGGCGCTGGGCGGGCTGGCGGGCGGCCTCGTGGCCACGGGCGTGCTCGCGCCCCTGCTCGGCCTCGGCCTGCACGCGGGGGCCGTCGTCGCGCTCGGCCTCGGCCTGGGCGTGGCCGCGCAGGCGGGCGACCTGCTGGAGAGCTGGATGAAGCGCCGCGCGGGCGTGAAGGACTCGTCCAACCTGCTGCCCGGCCACGGCGGCCTGCTCGACCGGCTCGACTCGATCGCGGGCGCGGCCCCGATCGTCTACCTGGCCGCGAACTTCGCCTGAACGCGGCCCCGCCCGTTCCCGCCAGCGGCGCGGTCTGGGATAGTGGAGGGGATCATGCCGGACGAGGCCGCCGGGAACGCGCCCGAACGCGACGCCTTCGCCGCCTTCGCGGGGGACGGCGGGCACGCGCCCCTGCTCCTGCAGCCGCGCGTGCTGATCGGCATCGCCCTCGTCTTCGCCGTGCTCGTGGGGGGCTACTTCGCCGCCGCCGACGCCTTCGACGTCTCCCTCAGCATCGACGCCGAGCGGCTGCAGGACTGGGTGGGGCGCTGGGGACCGTGGGGGCCGGTCGCGTTCGTGGCCGTGATGGGCCTCTCCGTGCTCTTCGCGCCCATCCCCAACGCGCCCATCTTCTTCGCCGCGGGCCTGATCTGGGGGCCCGCGCTGGGCACCGTCTACTGCCTCGCGGGGCTGCTCTGGGGATCGGCCGCGGCCTTCTGGACGGCGCGGCGGCTGGGACGGCGGCACCTGCCGCGGCTCGTGGGCGCGAAGACCGCCGCGCGCCTGGACGGCCTCACGCTGCGCATGGGCGGGCAGCTCATCTTCTGGGCGCGCATGGTGCCCGTGGTCAACTTCGACTGGATCAGCTTCCTCGCGGGCCTCACCGCCATCGGCTTCTGGCGCTTCTTCATCTTCAGCGGCCTCGGCATGATCATCCCCACGGGCGTGGCCGTGGCCGCGGGCGACAGCCTCGGGCGCGACTTCCGCCTCACCCTCGCCATCGGCGGCGGCTGGCTGGCGGGCGTGCTCCTCAGCGCCCTCTACTTCTGGTGGCGGCAGCGGCGCGACGCCCCGTCGGAGGAAGCGGAGGAAGCCGCCGAACCCGATCCCGCCGGTGCCCCCGAATCCGCGGAACCGGCGGCGGAGAAGGCGGAAGCGGCGGGCCCCTGACGGCTCAGCCGAAGCGGCTCGGCAACGGCGTCGCGCGCGGCGGCAGCGCCACCTCGTGGTCGAGCCAGATGCCGATGTTCTCGCCGGTGCGCCCGTCCGGCCCCTCGCACAGGAGGTCGACGAGCAGCCGCCCGATCTGCTCCGGCCGCATCCAGCGTTCGAGCAGCTCCGGCGGGGGTTCCGCGCCCAGCGCGCCGCGGATCATCAGCGAGTCCGTCGCGTCCATGCACAGGGCGTTCACGCGCACGCCGTGCGGCGCGAGCACCCGCGCCCACGCCTGCGTGAAGCCGTTGATCCCCCACTTGGAGGCGTCGTACACGTCCATGCGCGTGCCCCCGCCGGTGGAGGTTCCGGGCGGCGGGTGGATGTGGTCGGTGGCCACGTTCACGATGTGGCCGCCGCCCCGTTCGGCCATGTGCGGGGCGATGGCGCGCCCGCAGAGGAACACGCCGCGCAGGTTGGTCCCCACGATCGCCTCGAAGTCGTCGAGCGCCTTCTCCCACGGGTCGAGGGGCGAGGTGGCGCGCCAGACGCCCGCGTTCGCCACCATCGCGTCGATGCGCCCGAAGCGGGCGACGGCGGCGTCCACGAAGCGGCGCACATCGGCGGGGACGCTCACGTCGGCCTCGACGGCGAGCGCGTCCGCGCCCGCGCGCTCCAGTTCGGCGGCGAGCGCGTGGACGGCGGGATCGACGTCGCAGAGCGCCAGCGCCGCGCCCTCGGCGGCGAGCTCGCGCGCCATGCCCGCGCCGATGCCGTGGGCGGCCCCGGTGACGGCGGCGGCGGTCCCCTCGAGGCGGGCCATGCGCGCCAGTCTACGCCCCGCGCGCGGCTGGCGGAGAGGGTGGGATTCGAACCCACGGTGGCTCGCTGGCCACGACCGCGTTCAAAACGGTTCCCTTCAGCCGCTCGGGCACCTCTCCGCGCCCCCAATTGTAGCCGGGAAGCGCGCCAGGGTCCGTTCTTGACGATGCGCGCCCGCGCCGCCACACTGGTTCCCCGTCCATCGAACCACGAGCCCCCGGAAGGATGCGCGTGCCCACCTACGAGTACCGTTGCGATTCCTGCAGGCGCCGCTACGAACGGCGCGAAAGCTTCTCCGCCCCCTCCACGCACGCCTGCGATCGCTGCGGGAAGGGCACGGCCACGCGCATCCTCCATGCGCCCACGGTCGTCTTCAAGGGCAGCGGCTTCTACGTGAACGACAGCCGCAAGTCGGAATCCGGCTCGTCGAAGTCGTCGGGCGACTCCACGGGCGATTCCTCCGGCAAGTCCTCCAAGTCCTCCGGCAAGTCCGCGGCGAAGAAGTCGTCGGGCGAGGGCGCGAGCGCCAAGTCGGGCGCCAGCGCCTGACGCTCCCGTGCGCGCGCTCGTCCAGCGCGTGAGCCGCGCCAGCGTGCGCGTGGACGGCGAGACCGTCGCGGCCATCGACGGCGGCCTGCTCATCCTGCTCGGCGTGGCCCGCGACGACGACGACGAGACCGCCGAGGCGCTCGCGCGCAAGGCCCTCGGCCTGCGCCTCTTCGACGACGGCGAGGGGCGCATGAACCTCGACCTCGCCCAGGCGGGCGGCGCCGTCCTCTGCGTGAGCCAGTTCACGCTCTACGGCGACGCGCGGCGCGGGCGGCGGCCATCCTTCGCGCAGGCGGCGGACGCGGCCCCCGCCGAGCGCCTCTGGGAACGCTTCTGCGAGACCATCGAGCGCGCGGGCGCGCGTTGCGAACGCGGACGCTTCGGCGCGCGCATGGCCGTGGAGAGCGTGAATGAAGGCCCCGTCACGCTGCTGCTGGACAGCGCCGCGCTCGGCGCCCCGCGCCGCGCTTGACGGGAGCGGCGGCGGCGGTGAGCGTAGGCGCGTGACGCCCCCCACGCGCATGAGCCGCTACTTCCTGCGCACACTGCGCGAGGCGCCCGCCGAGGCGGAGCTGCCCGGCCACCGCCTGCTGCTGCGCGCGGGGCTGGCCGCGCCGCTGGCCGCCGGGCTCTACAGCTTCACGCCCCTGGGCTGGCGCGCCATGCGCCGCATCGAGACGCTCATCCGCGAGGAGATGGACGGCGCGGGCGCGCACGAGCTGCGCCTGCCCGCCCTCCATCCGCTGGAGCTGTGGGAGGAGACGGGCCGCGCGCGGGCCTTCGGGGGCGCGCTCTTCCGCCTCGCCGACCGCCGCCAGCGCGCCTTCGTGCTCGCGCCCACGCACGAGGAGGCCGTGAGCGTGCTGGCCGCCGCGCACATCCAGAGCTACCGCGACCTGCCCGTCACGCTCTACCAGATCCAGCAGAAGTTCCGCGACGAGCCGCGGCCCCGCGGCGGCCTCCTGCGGCTGCGCGAATTCGGCATGAAGGACGCCTACAGCTTCGACCCCGACTGGGACTCGCTCGACCGCTCCTACGAAGCCATGTTCGGGGCCTACGAGCGCATCTTCGCGCGCGCGGGCGTGCCCGTCGTGCCCGTCGAGGCCGATTCCGGGGCCATCGGCGGCAAGGACAGCCAGGAGTTCATCCACCTGAACGAGCGCGGCGAGGACGAGGCCCTGCTCTGCCCCGCCTGCGGCTACGCGGCCAACGCGGAGCGGGCCGCATTCCGCGCGGACCCGCCCGTCGCCGCCGATCCCGCCCCCGTGGCGCGCGTGGAGACGCCGGGCGTGGGCACCATCGCGGCGCTGGCCGCGTTCCTCGGCGTCGAGCCGCGCCAGACGGCCAAGGCCGTGTTCTACGCCGCCGACGGCGAACCCCTGCTCGTCGCCATCCGCGGCGACCTCGAGGTGAACGAGGCGAAGCTGCGCAACCTCCTCGGCGGCGCCGACGTCGAGCCGCTGGACGACGAGGCCGTGGCGCGCGCCGGGCTGGTGCCGGGCTCCGCTGGGCCGGTCGGCCTCGCCGTGGACGTGCGCGTGGCGGCGGACGAGAGCGCCGCCGCCGCGCCCAACCTCGTGGCCGGGGCCAACGAGCACGGCGTCCACCTGCGCAACGTCAACCACGGGCGCGACTGGACCGCCGACGTGATCGGCGACGTCGCCCTCGCGCGCGCGGGGCTGGGCTGCCCGCGCTGCGCGGACGGACGGCTGGAGGCGCGCGCGGGCATGGAGCTGGGCCACGTCTTCAAGCTCGGCGCGCGCTACGCGGAGACGCTGGGCGTGCGCTTCCTCGACGAGTCCGGCGCGCGCCATCACCCCGTCATGGGCTGCTACGGCATCGGCGTGGACCGCCTGCTGGCCGCCGTCATCGAGGCCAACCACGACGCCGACGGCATCGTCTGGCCGCCCGCGCTCGCGCCCTTCGACGCGCACGTGGTCGCGCTCGGCGGCGACCGGCCGGAGGTGGCGGAGGCGCTGGCCGCGCTGGAGGCGGCGCTCGACGCGGCGGGGCAGGAGGCGCTCGTGGACGACCGCGACGAGTCGCCCGGGGCCAAGTTCGCGGACGCCGACCTGCTGGGCATGCCCGTGCGCCTGACCGTCAGCCCGCGCGCCCTCGGACGGGGCGGCGTCGAGCTGAAGCCGCGCGCCGCGGACGAGAGCGCCATCGTCCCGCTGGACGAGGCCGCGGCGCGCGTGCGCGAGGCAACGGCGGGCGGCTGAGACGGCGCCCTTGCCCCTGGCGGGCGCGCTTCCTACGATGATCGGGCGCTGAGGTAGCTCAGTCGGTAGAGCACTGCGCTGAAAACGCAGGTGTCCCCAGTTCGATTCTGGGCCTCAGCACCACCTATCCCCAGCTGCCCGTCCAGTCCGGATCGCGCTTCTCGGCGAAGGCGCGCGGCCCCTCCACGGCGTCGGGCGACTGGCGGCGGCGCGCCTCCCACGGGAAGACGGCCTGGGCCGCGTCCGGCAGCGCCAGGTGCAGCGCGCGCATGGCCGTCTCCTTCGTGGAGCGCACCGAGAGGGGCGCGCAGCCGAGGATGTCGGCCACCCAGCCCTCGACCGCCTCGTCGAGCCGGTCGGCGGGCGCGACCTCGTTCACGAGGCCGAGTTCGTAGGCGCGTTGGGCGGTCATGTGGCGGCCCGTGAGCATGTGCCCCATGACCGCCTTGAGCGGCCCCTGGCGGGGCAGGCGATGGACGCCGTTGGCCCCGGCGATGAGGCCCACACGCGGCTCCGTGAGGCCGAAGCGCGCGTGTTCGGCGGCCACCACGATGTCGCAGGCCAGCGCCATCTCGAAGCCGCCGCCGAGCGCGTAGCCGTTCACGCGCGCGATCAGCGGCTTGAACAGGTCGAAGCGGCTGGTGAGGCCCCCGAAGCCCGTGGACGGCCACGCCCGCGACGGGCGTTCGGACGCGGGCAGGCGCGACTGTTCGGCGGTGAACTTGAGGTCGTTGCCGGCGCTGAAGGCGCGCTCCCCCTCGCCCGTGAAGACGGCCACCCAGAGGTCGTCGTCCGCGGCGAAGTCGTCCCACACCTCGTGCAGCTCGAGGTTGGCGTACACGTGCAGCGAGTTCATGACCTCGGGGCGGGTGATGGTGACGTAGGCGACGCGGCCCTTCTTCTCGTAGCGGCAGAACTCCACGGGACGACCTCCGGCGGGATGGGGGCACTCTACCGCGCCGCCGCCTCGCGCGCGCGGCTATTCGTCATCCAGCCCGTCGAGCACCTCGCGCAGCTGTTCCTCCAGCCGCGCGCTCAGGCGGGGGGCGTCGCCGCCCGTCCGTCCGGCGTACTCCTTCGCCATGGCCATGAACGCGCGGGCCATGTCGGCAAGGGAGTTCGCCGTGCCCGCACATCGTTCGGCCATGTCCACGTGCTTCCGGGCATGGCCGGGAAACGCCTCGGCCAGCTCGGCGTGGTCCTCGGCCATCTCGGCGCACAGCCCCGCCACCTCGGCGCACCTCGATGCCATGCGGGCCAGCGTCATCGCGGGGTTGTCGGTTCCGGGCACGATGCCCGCCAATCTACAGGCCGCCCGCTCCCCGCGCGATGCGGGCGGCTAGACTGGAGGCATGGCGCTGCTGGTGGGACTCGTGCTGCTGCCCTTCTTCGTCTGGGCGTGGATCAAGCGCGACGCCGACGAGGACGCGGCGGCGACCCTCTCCATCGCCGCCTGGATCGTGATCGGCGCGAGCGCCGGCGCCGCCCTCTGGTACGCGCTCGGCTGAGCGGCGGCGGGCGGCGCTGGCCCGCACGCCGCGCCCGCGTGAGAATGGGCGCATGTCCCCGTCGCGGGAGCGAACGCCGTGCTGAAGGCCCCCATCTCGCCCTGGGTGGTGGCCGGGCGCATCCTCGCCATCATCGGCATGTCCTTCTTCGCCGCCGCGGGCATCCTCTTCTTCCTCGGAGGCTTCTGGCTCTGGGGCGCGCTGGCGCTGCTCGCCGCCGTCCCCTTCGTCGCGCTCATCGTGATGGTGGAGCGCTACTCGACCAAACGCGGGTGGATCGGCCCTGAGCCCGACCTTCCGGGCGGCAACGGCTAGGGCGCGCGGAACGCTCGCCGCGCTCTGCGCCCTCGCGCTGCTGGCGGCGTGCGGGGGCGGAGGGCCGCAGCCGCTCGCCGGGCGCTCCTGCCAGCCCGACGCCCTGCCGCGGTCGTTCGAGCGCCTCGCCTTCGGCAACCTCGCGCGCGGCGACCTCGCGCGGCAGGCGGACGCGGACGCGCTCGCGGGCGTGGAGGGCGGCTACTTCGCCTTCTGGAAGGAGCGCATCGCCGACCCCGGCGACGAAACCGCGCGCGAGCTCGTCTGCCAGGTCATCGCCTTCGGCGACGCCGCGCAGGCGTCCGCCTTCGTCGCCAACCTGCGCCCCGAACGCGAGTCGTTGGGCGCGACCGTGGCGGGCGTCCCCATCGCGGAGGGCGTGACGGTGCGCGAGGTCGCGCCGCCGGACGCGGGCGGGCGCGCCTTCCGCCTCGACGGGCGCGACGCCCTCCCGCGCCACGCCGTCGTGGCCGCGAACGGGCGCTTCGCGCTGAGCGTGCACCTCAGCGGCGAGCCAGCGGCCGGAACGCTCGCGCGCGCCGCAGCCATCCTCGCCTCCATGACCCGCTGACGCTCAGTCCGGCGCGACCAGCTCCATCGGGTCAGGGGCGCTCGTCGCTGTAGATTTCCTCGCGGCTCAAGGCCTTTTCGCCATCCTCGGGCCACGGGCCGAAATCATGCGGCGTGAACAGATCGCGGGCGCTCACCCGTTTGCGCGCGGGCGCACGCTCACCATCGGCGGGCGGCGCGGGCGGAGTCTCGCGGGACGAGGGCGCGGTCATGGGGATGCCTCCGCCGAGAGCGTAGCACGCTCAGTTCGCGCCGGCGTCCGCCCCCTCCTCCGTGGCGGAGCCGCCATCCGCGCCCGGCTCGGCCTCGCCAGCGTCCCCGCCATCCTCGGCGGACGGGGCGTCGGGGCGCGGCGTGCGCGCGATCGTGACCGACTCCATGACGTCGCCCACGACGATGGCGCGCACCACGTCCATGCCCTCGGTCACGCGCCCGAAGGGGTAGAAGGCGTCGGGGGCGCCGGCGTCGAAATCGAGCGCGGGGTTGTCCTTCAGGTTGATGAAGAACTGGCTGCCGAACACGGGCTGGCCCGCCTTGGCCATGGCCACCGTGCCCGTCTCGTTGCGCAGCTCGTTCGGCTCGTCGGCGACCTGGTAGCCGGGGCCGCCGAACCCCGTGCCCAGCGGATCGCCACCCTGCACCACGAAGTTGTCGACGACGCGGTGGAAGGTGATGCCGTCGAAGTAGCCCTGTTCGGCGAGGAACACGAAGCTGTTGACCGTGTTCGGGGCGATGTCGGCGAACAGCTCGATGACGATGTCGCCCTTCGCCGTGGCGATGGTGGCCACGTAGGTCTCGGATGATGCGTCGGTCACCAGCTCGGCGGCGGCGAAGACGCGCGGATTGGGCGTGGCCTCCACGGTCGCGGTGGCCGCGGCGGTCTCTGCGGCGACGGCGGGTTCGGGCGTGGCGTCGAGGTCGGGCTGCGGGTCGCGCTGGAAGACGCTGAGCGTGATGCCGCCCGCCATGGCGACGACGCCCACGACGACGAAGGCGATGAGCGCGACCCGGCCCGTGAACAGGTTCACGGGGAAGCCGGGCTTGAAGGTCTCGTCCTGGCCGCCGCTGCGGTAGCGCCGCTGGCGCTGCGGCTGCTGTCCGCGATGCTGTTGCTGGCGCTGGCGTCGCCGGTTGCCGGGCACGCCGCCTCCTCGTGCGCGGCGCGTCCGCCGCCGCTCCCGCGAGTATACGAACGCGGCCCGTAGGCGAAACCGGCGCGCTCAGGCGCGCCCGTGGCCGAGCCGCGCCAGCTCCTCGCGCGTCACCTCGCGGTCGTCCCACGGGATCGATGCGCCGCCGAGTTCGATGGAGCGCTCGTGCCCCTTGCCGCAGATGACGACGAGGTCGCCCTCCCCGGCGCGCGCGAGGGCGGCGGCGATGGCCTCGCGCCGGTCCTCGATTTCGAGGAAATCGCGCCCGCGCTCGCGGCCCGCGGCCTCGGCGTGCCCGCCGATTTCGCGCACGATGCGGGCGGGATCCTCGCCGCGCGGGTCCTCGTTCGTGAACACGGCGAAATCGGCGCCCTCGGCGGCGGCGCGGCCCACGCCGAAGCGGCGGCCCGGATCGCGCTCGCCCGCCGCGCCCGCCACGATCAGCAGGCGCCGCCCGGCCAGCTCGCGCAGCACCGCCAGCACCTTGCGCACGGCGTCGCCCGTGTGCGCGTAATCGACGACCACGTCGAAGGGCTGGCCCTCGTCGATGCGCTCCATGCGGCCGGGCACGCCCGGACAGGCGGCGAGCCCGCGCGCGATGGCGTCGGGCGCGACGCCCGCGGCGCTGGCGGCGGCGGCGGCGGCGAGCGCGTTGGCCACGTTGAAGAGCGCGGGCAGGCGTATCTCCGCGCCCACCTCCGCGCCGGGCAGGCGCAGGCGGAAGCGGCTCCCGGTCGCGCTCAGCTCGATGGCGCGCGCGCTCACCTCCACGTCCGGCGCCTCCAGGGCGTAGCGCACGGCGCGCTGGCCGGTGAGGCCGAGCATGAAGCCCGCGGACGGATCGTCGGCGTTGACGACGGCGGCCTTCGCCAGCCCCGAGGCGGGCGGCGGCGTTTCGTCCAGCGCCGCGAACAGCCGTCCCTTGGCCTCGCGGTAGGCCTCGAAGCTCTCGTGGAAATCGAGGTGGTCGCCGGTCACGTTCGTGAAGACGGCGATGGCGAAGGGCACCTCGTCGAGGCGGTGCAGGGCCAGCCCGTGGCTCGTGGCCTCGACGACGGCGTATTCGCAGCCCGCGTCGGCCATGGCGCGCAGCAGGCGCTGCACCTCGGGCGCCTCGGGCGTGGTCATGCGCGCGGCGTGTTCGGCGACGTCCGCGCCGGGCACGTGCGCGTCGACCGTGCCGAGGCGTCCCGCGCGCGCGCCGGAGGCCTCGAGGATCGAGGTGAGCAGGTGCGAGGTCGTCGTCTTGCCGTCCGTGCCGGTGACGCCGATGACGGTGAGTTCGCGCCCGGGATGGCCGTGGAGGGCGGCGGCGGCGCGCGCCAGCGAGGCCCGCGCGTCGTCCACGGCCACGATGGGGGCGTCGCCGGGGAGGTGGCGCCACGCCCCGCGCCTGCCGCGCTCCACGACGACGGCGGCGGCCCCGGCGGCCAGCGCGTCGGCGAGGAAGGCGTGGCCGTCCACCGTGAAGCCGGGCACGGCCACGAAGAGCGCCCCCGGCGCGACGCGGCGCGAGTCGTGCTCCACGCTCTCGACGACGGCGTCGCCATCGCCGCGCACGATCTCCGCGCCGGGCATGGCGGCCACGAGCGAGGCGAGCACGCGCGCGCTCACGGCGCGTCCCCCGCGCGGCGCGGCGGCTCAGCGGTCGAGCGTGCGGCGGACATCGAGGAAGTTCGCGAGGATGCGCGCGGTCGCGCCCCAGATCAGGTGTTCGCCCCAGCGGTAGGACGGCAGGACGACGCGGCGGCCGTCGACCTCGCGCACGTCGTCCGCGAGGTTGGCGGGATCGGCGAGGTGGGCGAGGGGCGCTTCCAGCAGCGCCGCCACCTCGCGCGGGTCGTGGCGGAAGGGGTAGGGCCAGTCGCGCAGCCAGCCCACGAAGGGGCGCACGCGGAAGCCGCTGATCGTGCGGATTTCGTCCAGCTCGCCCAGCAGGTCCACGTCCGCGGGGGCCACGCCCACCTCCTCGTGCGTCTCGCGCAGGGCCGTGAAGGCGGCGCTGGCGTCGCCCGCGTCGCGCGCCCCGCCGGGGAAGCCGATCTGCCCCTTGTGGTGCTCGACCCGCTGCGAACGCTGCTGGAAGAGGCAGTGCACGCCGTCGTCGCGCTCGTAGAGGAGCAGCAGCACCGCCGCCGGTTTGCCCGCGCCATCGCCGTGGCGGCCCGGCTCACAGGCGGCGAGCGCGTCCCGCAGCCCCTCCCTGAGCGCGGCTCCGGTCCCGTTCGGCGGCATGGCGCTGACCCCGCGGGGCATGGTCGCGGCGCGCGCGCGGCCTGTCAACGGAGCCCCGCGCCGCTCAGAGCGAACCCTTCGTGGAGGGCACGGCCCCGCCGCGGCGGGGGTCGATGCGCGTGGCCGCGTCGAGCGCGCGCGCGAGCGCCTTGAAGCAGGCCTCCGCCTTGTGGTGGTCGTTCACGCCCGCCAGCGTGCGCACGTGCAGGTTCGCGCCCAGCGCCGCGGCGAACGATTCGAGGAAGTGCGACAGCAGGTCGGCGGGCAGCTCGCCCACCGTGCGGCCCAGCAGGCGCAGGTCCAGCTCCGCCCAGGGGCGTCCGCCCAGATCGACGGCGGCGAAGGCGAGCGCCTCGTCGAGGGGCATGTGCGCCGATCCCGCGCGCGCGATGCCCGCCTTGTCGCCGAGCGCCTCGCGGAAGGCCTCGCCCAGCGCCAGGCCCGCGTCCTCCACCGTGTGGTGGGCGTCCACGTGCAGGTCGCCCTCCGCCGCCACGTCGAGGTCGAACACGCCGTGGCGCGCGATCTGGGCGATCATGTGGTCGAGGAAGCCGATGCCCGTGGCCACGGCGAAGCGCCCGCCGCCGTCGAGGTCCAGGGTCACGGCGATGGCCGTCTCCGCCGTCTCGCGCCGCACCGTCGCGCGGCGCCCGTCCGTCACGGCGCGACCTCGCGCAGGGCCGCCAGCAGGCGGTCGGTGTCCCGTGGACGCCCGGCGCTGATGCGCAGCTTGCCGGCCAGGTCGGGGCGGTCGTAGCGGCGCACGAGCACGCCGCGCGCACGCAGCCCCGCGGCCACCTCGGCGGCGCCGGCCCCGTGCACGTCGAAGAGCGTGAAGTTGGCGTCGGAGGGATGGGGCGAGAGCCAGCCGAGCGCGCCCGCCTCCGCCGTCATGCGCTCGCGCTCGGCCACGATGGCGCGCACCGTGGCGAACAGCTCGTCGCGGCGCGCGAGGGCGGCGCGCGCGGCGGCGTCCGCGGCCACGTTCACGTTGTAGGGCTGCTTGACGGCCATCATGCGCTCCGCCAGCGCAGCGTGCGCGACGGCGTAGCCCACGCGCAAGCCCGCCAGCCCCGCCCACTTGCTGAAGGTGCGCAGGATCACGAGGTTCGGGCGCCGTTCGAGCAGGGGCACGGCGCTCGTTCCTGCGAACTCGGCGTAGGCCTCGTCCACCACCACCAGCGCGTCCAGCGCGCAGAGCGCCTCGATCTCGTCGGGACTGGAGGCGTTGCCGGTGGGGTTGTTGGGGGAGGCGGCGAAGACCACGCCCGCGCCGTCCGCCACGGCCCCGCGCAGGCCCGCGAGGTCGAGCGCGTAGGCCGCGCCGCGGGGAACCTCGACGTGGCGCGCGCCCGCGAGGGCGGCGAGGAAGCCGTACATGCCGAAGGTGGGCGAGGCCGAGACGACGGCGCGCGGCATCGCCAGCCGCAGCACGACGTCGATGAGGTCGTCCGCGCCCGCGCCCGCCACCACCTGCGCGGGGGAGACGCCGAGGTAGTCCGCGATGGCCGCGCGCAGGGCCGTCTGGTCGGGGTCGGGATAGCGGCGCGGGTCGGCGGCGGCGGCGGCCTCGCGCACGAACGCGGGCGCGCCGTGGGGGTTCTCGTTGGCGTCCAGCTTCACCAGCTCCGCCACGGGCATCCCGATCTCCTGCGCCAGCGCCTCCAGCGGCTGCACGGGGGCGTAGCGCGGCAGGCGGTCGGCGTCGGGGCGCAGGAAGCGGCGCGGGTCCACGCTAGCGCCCGCGCAGGCGGCGCTCGACGGAGGCGGCGTGCGCGCCCAGCCCCTCCGCGCGGGCGATGACGCCGGCGGCCGCGGCCAGCTCCTCGGCCTCCTCCGGGGGCACGTTCACGAGGCTCATCGTCTTCAGGAAATCGCGCACGCCGAGGGGGGAGCTCCAGCGCGCGCTCCCGCCCGTGGGCATGGTGTGGCTGGGCCCGGCGGTGTAGTCGCCCACCGCCTCGGGCGAGCCCTCGCCGAGGAAGACGCCGCCCGCGTTGCGCACCTTCATCACCCACGCGGTGGGGTTCTCCACCACCAGGCACAGGTGCTCGGGGGCGTACTCGTTGGCGAGCTCGATGGCGTGGTCGATGTCGTTCACGAGCACGCAGCCGCCGCTCCGCTCCATGGCCTCGGCGGCGATGCGCCCGCGTTCGAGGTCGCGCAGCTGGCGCGCGACGGCGGCGGCCACGCGCTCCGCCAGGCGGTGCGAGGGCGTGAGCAGGATGGGGCTGGCCAGCCGGTCGTGCTCGGCCTGCGCCAGCAGGTCGGCGGCCACCAGTTCGGGGTCGGCGCTCTCGTCGGCCACGATCACCGTCTCCGTGGGGCCGTAGACGGCGTCGATGCCGGTCTCGCCGAACACCTGCTTCTTGGCCAGCGTGACGAACAGGTTGCCCGGCCCGCACACCTTGTCCACGCGCGGAACCGTCTCCGTGCCCAGCGCGAAGGCGGCCACGGCCTGCGCGCCGCCCATCCTGAACACGCCATCGACGCCCGCCAGCTCCGCCGCCACCAGCTTGACCGGCGGCACGGAGCCGTCGGGCAGGACGGGGCCCGCGAGATACACTTCCTCGACGCCCGCCACGCGCGCGGGGATGGCGCACATCAGCACCGTGCTGGGCAGGGGCGCGACGGCGCCGGGCGCGTACACGCCGACGCGCTCAATGGGGCGGGTGATCTGGCCCAGGCCGTCCATCTGGAAATCGACGAACGCGCCCCGCAGCTGCCGTTCGTGGTAGGCGCGGATGCGGCCCGCGGCGAAGGTCAGCGCCTCCACCACCTCGGGCGCGACGGCATCCCGCGCGGCGCGGAACTCATCGTCGGAGACGCGCAGGCCGTCGATGCGCGCGCCGTCGATGCGCTCGTTGTAGTAGCGCACGGCGTTGTCGCCGTCCTCGCGCACGTCGCGCAGGATGCGGCGCACGGCCTCCTCCGGGGCGATCTCCGCGCCGAACGCGCGGAAGGTCGTCTCGCGCATGTCGAGGGGCAGGTCGTCGGCGTCGAGGGGCGCGCGCGCGAGGATGGTGCGGCGGGCCTCCTCCGCGTTCCTGATGATGCGCATGGCCTCACCCGCATTCGAGATACCTCGCCACGGCGGCGGCGGCGGCGGCGGTCGAGCGCTCGACGAAGCCGTCCACCTCGGCGCTGGTGACGAGGCCGATTGTCTCACCCAACAGGTCGGGGAGCGAATCGAGGAAGGCCGTCAGCTCGCCATCCTCCTCCACGCCCGCGCGGCGCAGGTGGTTGGCGATCATGGCGCGGGCGCGGTCCCAGTCCATGCCGCGCGCGGCGATGTCGCTCGCCACGCCCCGCCAGCGCTCCAGCGTCTCGGCGTCCACGAAGCCCGCGTCGATGGCGGCCACGGCCCCCGCGAGGGCCTCGCAGAGGCGCGCGCGCAGGGCCGCGTCGCCGTGGGCGCGCTCCAGCTCGAACTGCAGCAGGCGGTCCATCACGTTCGCGCGCAGGCGTCCGCCCACGGCCTCGTGCGGGTGGAAGAAGCGGCGGTAGATCGTCGTTATGTACTGTTCATCGAGCACGAGGTGCGTCAGGTAGCCCGCCACGAAGGCGCGCGTCTCCGCGTTCAGGCGCGCCGGATCGGCGAGGCCCGGGCGCGCCTTGAGGAAGCCCGCCACGGAGTCCTGGTGCTCGAACACGCCGAGGTCGAAGAAGTGCGTCTCGCGCCGGTCCTCGCGCGTGATGACGCGGATGTCCGGGGCCGTCGCGCCCAGCAGGTAGGGCCCCGAGGCGGCGTCGAGCGCGTCCGCGGGCAGCGCCCCGCCCAGCCGTCGCGCGAGGATCATGTGCAGCGTGATGGGCGGCATCAGGCGCTCCCCTCGCTGGCCGCGACGCCCTCGCGCAAGCGCGCCAGCAGCTCCTCCAGCAGGTCCGTGCGCGTCGTGCGCGCACGCCCCCCGACGAGCACGCAGTTGGTGGAGTCGAGGTAAGGGTCGAGCATACGCAGGCGGTTCGCGCGCAGGCTCGCGCCCGTCTCCGAGCCCTCGATGAGGACGTCGGCGTCCTCCGGCACGAAGGCCTCGCTCGCGCCCGCGATGGGGATGATGGCGGCGTGGGGCAGGCGGTGCGCGCGCGCCCACTCCTCGGCCAGCCCGGGGAACTCGCTGGCGATGCGCACGGGCCGCCCCAGCCGCGACCAGACGGCCAACGCCTCCCGCGTCGTGCGCGCGGGGAAATCCTCGTGCACCACGGGGCCGATGCGGTAGCGGCTGCGGCCCAGGTCGAGCGCCATCTCCACGGGCGAGGCGGGAAAGGCGGCGAGGTGCTCGCGCAGCCGGTCCACGCCGCTCACGGCCACGTCGAACGCGCCCCTCGCCACGAAGCCGGGCATGTCCTGCGGGCGCACCACCTTCACCTCCACGCCCGCGATGGGCGAGCGCGGACGGCGCGTGAATTCGCGCTCGCCGTAGCCCTCGAACGCCAGCCCGGCGGCGGCCAGCGCGGCGTGCGTGTGGCGCTGCGCGTGCCCGTCCGGCAGGGCCAGGCGAAGCGCATCCGCGGAGCGCTCCACGCGCCGCAGGGGCGCGCCGCTGGCGCGGTCGGGCAGCGTGAGCTCGGCCCCGGCGTCGATGAAGGCGGGCGCGAGCCGGTCGAGCAGCGCGCCGCAATCGCGCGTGGCCAGCGAGGCCGCGTTGGCCACCACGGCCACGCCCCCGCGGAAGAGGCGGTGCAGCGGCACCAGCCCCAGCGCCTCCACGGCGGCGGCGTCCGTGGCCGCCACCAGCGCCAGGTCGGCGTCCTCGGGCGGGTAGGCCCCGGCGGCCCCGTGCAAGCCGTACAGCGCGTAGCGGGGCAGGCGCAGGCGCGAGGCGAGCAGGTCGGCGAGGTTCGGCAGTTCCGTGGCCAGCCGCACGCCGTCGAGCGATTCGGGCGCGGGTACCTGGCCCGGGGCCAGCCCGGCGGCGGGCGCGGCGCAGAGCCACACCCCGGCGGCGGGGCCGGGCAGCGCCCCCAGCCGCGTCACGCGCTGCGCGGGGAAGCGCGCGCGCAGCTCCGCCACCCACACGTCGCCGCAGATGCCCACATCGTAGTTGCCGAGCGCCACCTGGATGGGGATGTCGCGCTCACGGAAGACGCGGAAGCGGAAGCCCCGTTCGCCCCCGCGCAGCAGCCGCGAGCCGGACCCGTAGCCCTCCGGCGCCAGCCCGCGCGCGGCCAGCAGCTCGCCCAGCGGCGCGCGCAGGTCGCCCGTGGGCAGAGCCAAGCCGGGCGGCGGCCCGCTCATTTGCGCCGCAACACGAGCTGCGCCACCTCGTCGAGCGTGGCGCCCTCGATCGACAGGTCAGGGCCGCGGACGGAGATGCCGTCGGGACCGGCGGCGAGGCGGATGGCGGCGTCGCCCGCCTCGCCGAGGGCGGCGGGGATGCCGTGGCGGTGGAGCGCCGCCGCCAGCCGCAGCGCGTCCGCCAGCCCCGCGCCGCGTTCGGCGGCCACGGCCACGGCGGGGACGCGCCGTGGCCCGTCGCCGAGCCGCGCCACGAGGCGGTCCACGTCGATGGCGAAGCCGCACGAGCCGGGGGGTTCGCCCCCGTCCGCGGCCCCGTAGCGCCCGCCGCGCGCCCACGTCTCGCCCGCGCCCCGCATCTCCCACGTGACACCGGAGTAGTACTCGAAATCGAGCGGCAGGGCCGGATCGATGGCGACCGCGTGGCCCACCTCGACGAGCGCCGCGGCCACCTCGCGCAGCTCCTCGAGGGGCACGACCGCGTCCGGCAGGTCCGCGCGCGCGAGGGCGATCAGGTTGGCAGCGAAGGACGGCCCGCCCGCTCCGGCGAGGGCGGCGTCGAGGAAGGCCAGCGCGCCGGGCCGCTCCGCGAGGGCCTCGCGCACGGCGACCAGCCCCTCGCCGGTCACGCCGTCGAGCAGGGCGCGCCGCGCGAGCGCGTCGTCGATGCCGGCGGCGTCGATGGCGGCGCGCGCCACGCCCGCGTGCGTGAGGCGCAGCTCGACGGGCAGGTCCAGCGTCCCGAACACCGTGGCGGCCACCGCCACGGCCTCGAGGTCGCCGGCCACGGCGGGCGCGCCCAGGTACTCCAGGCCGCACTGCCACTCCTCGCCCTCCGCGCCGCGGAACACGCTCTGCACGTAGGCCAGCCGCGCGGGCGGCGCGATGCCCGCCTCGGCGGCGGCGCGGGCCACGGGGATGGTGGAGTCGTAGCGCAGCACCACGCGCTCCCCGCTCCAGCCGTCCCAGTCGAGGAAGGAGTAGACGCCCGCCAGCATCTCCGGCGTGAGCGCCCCGGCGGCGGTGAAGAGGCCGTAGCGCTCCACCGTGGGCGTGCGCAGCTCCTCGTAGCCCCAGCGGCCCGCGGCCTCGCGGAAGGCGTCCTCCACGCGACGGAAGGCGCGCATGCGGTCGGGCGGCAGGTCGCGCATGCCGCGCGCGCGGGACGCGAGGGGGCCGTCGGTCTCGTTCATCGCGCGCCCTGGCGGCACAACGCAAGCGCCGGGAGTGGGGAGCGCGCGAGTCGGCTCAAGGGACGGCGCCTTCGCTACCCGGAGCCCGTGGACTGATCGTCGATCTCGGCGAACTCGGCGGGGTACACCTTCCGCAACACGGCCTCGATCACGCCGAGGCGCAGCTCAACGCCGCCGATCCGTTCGCCGAGGCGCTGCTCGGCGCCGCGGACCTCTTCCACGACCGCTTCGATTTTGTCGTTGACGTCGTCGAGCGTCGCCGGAGCCTCGCGGCTCGCCTTGGGCAGCGCCATCGCCTTCACCTCGCTTCGCAGGAGCGACGCACCCCGCAATGCCGGTCGAGGACGCGCGACTCCGATACATCCATTCTGGCGCTGGCTGGCGTGATGTCAAACAGCTACGGCCTTGCGCGGCGGGGCGGGGGCGTCCATGCTCGCGCGCATCACCACGGGGAGCGAAACGCCATGACGGACGAACTCGCGGAGCTGCGCGCCCGCGTCGCCCGACTCGAAGCCGAGCGGGCCGCCATCAGCACCTTCAACGAGTACCTCTACAACATGGACATCGGCTACACCGATGCCATCCTCGACGTGTTCACCGAGGACGCCCTGCTGGAGGTGATCAACTTCCCGCCGGGCACGATGCAGGACCTCGAGTTCCGCGGGCGCGAGGCCATGCGCGAGCTCTACGGCTCCCATTCCAGCGCGGAGCCCACGCTTTCGGGCGGTCACCACGCGGCCAACGTGCAGGTGAACGTGGCCCCCGACGCCTCCGGCGCCGAGCTGAGCGCCTACTTCTTCACGTCCGGCGGGCACGGCGGCGCGGGCGGCGGCATGTACCAGGCCACGCTGCGCCCCGACGGGGACAAGTGGCGCATCGCGCACTACCGCATCATCAGCAACTGGGGCTGGACGCCGAAGGAGTGGGAGAAGCGCACGGAGTCGCTGCCCGCGAGCAAGGCGCGGCGCGGGGGCAAACCGCCGGTCTACGAGCCGTCGCGGGGGTAGGGGCCATCGCCGTCGCGCCTGCCGAGGAGACGGCGCGGGACCAACAGCCATCGGGGCGCGCCCCGGAGTAGACTGCGCGCGCCCGCATTCGGGCCCGGAGCGTATCCCGTGCCGATGTCCCGCCAGGAGATGGACGACTTCCTCGCCGAGCCGCGCAACGGCATCGTGGCCACCGTCAACCCCGACGGCTTCCCCCAGCTGACGCCCATCTGGTTCCACTGGGAGGACGGCACGGTCTCCTTCAGCACGACCGCGCCGCGCCTGAAGACGCGCAACCTGCGCCGCGACGGGCGCGTCTCGCTGTGCGTGGACGAAGCGGGCGATCCGGACCAGCGCACCGTGGTGCTGGGCGCGGAGTCGGTCGAAATCACGCCCGGGCTGGGGACGGTGACGGAGGCGATCGCGCGCAAGTACGGCGGCGCCAACTGGGAGACGAGCTACGAGCACATCGCCAACACGCCGGAGCGCGTGGTCGTCTCCTTCCGGCCGACGCGCATCCTCACCTGGAGCTCGTCCGCCGACCGTCGCGAGCACGTGCAGAAGCACCGCTAGGCGCGAACGTGCGAAAGGGAGCTGGCCAGCTCCCCTTCGCCACACAGTCCTGCAACGGCACTCAACTCACGAGGCAAGTATGGGCGCCGCCAAACGGACTGTCCATCGCCATCCTCCTAGCGCGCGTCGGGATCGAGGCCGCGACGCTCGCGCTCGGCGCGCATGCGCACGGCGTCCGAGGCCAGCCGCGGGCCGCGCTCCTCGTCCGTGAGCGTGCCCGCCACGTCCTTCGCCGACTTGCCGCTGTCGAAGGTGATCCACTTCTCCGGCGTGGCCTCGATGATGATGCGCAGGGGCGAATCGAGGCGCTCCACGAAATCGTCCTCGGCGACCCGGTCGTCCGGGTTCGCCTTGTGCGCGAGCGCGCGGTAGAACCAGTCCTTCGTCTCCTGGTCCTCGCGCACGACGGCGCGGCACTTGGCCGTGGCCGAGCCGCGCGGGGAATCCCCGCTCCGCGCGGAGACGCCGCTGACGGCCACGGAGACGCGCCCGTCGCGGCGGATGGCGGCCACGCGGTGGCGGTGGGCGGCGCAGGTGATCCAGAACTTGCCGTGCCGCCACACGAAGGAGTGGTAGACGCCCACGGGCCAGCCGTCGCGCGTGCCCCACATGAGCACGCACTCGCCGGCGTCGTTCAGCAGCTGATCGAGCTGCTCCTCGGAATAGGGGTAGATGGAAACGACCTCGTGGTCGCGCATTCCCTCGGACATGGGACACCTCCTGCGGTGCGCCCACGCTAACCAGCGCGCGCCCGGCGCGAAAGGGCCACCGCTACCCGTCGGACGCGCGCTCCAGCCGCGCGTAGCTGACGCCCGTGAGCCGCTCCGACGCTTCCCAGAGGCGGCGCGCGGCATCGTCGTCGCGCGCGACGGCGCTCGGCTCCACCGCCGCGGGGAGGCCGCGTATGCCCATGATTCCGTGCGGGCCGTAGAACTGGCCGCTGCGGGCGTCCGGATCGGCGGCGGCGCGAAGCGTGGGCAGCGCGCCCCTGGCCGCGCTCTGCGACAGCAGGGAGATCAGAAGCATCACGGGGGCCTGCCAGCCACGCCGCAGGTGGACGGCGAGGCCCGTCTCGGAGAAGCCGGGATGCGCGGCCAGCGCGAGCGCGTCCACGTCCGCGGCCTCGAAGCGCCGCCGCAGTTCGTGGGTGAAGAGCAGGTTCGCCAGTTTCGAGCGGCCATAGGCCCGCATAGGCGAGTAGCCGCCGTTCTCGTAAAGCAGGTTCCCGAAGTCCATCGAAACGTTGCGGTGCGCCAGGCTGCTCACGTTCACGACGCGCGCTCCGGGCGTGGCCGCGATCAGGTCGATGAGCTGGCCGGTCAGGGCGAAATGGCCGAGGTGGTTGACGCCCATCTGGCTCTCGAAGCCGTCCGCCGTGCGCTCGTACGGCACGGCCATGATGCCAGCGTTGTTGATGAGCAGGTCGAGGCGCTCGTGGCGCTCGCGGAAGGCGTCCGCGAAGCGCCCGATGGAGTCGAGGCTGGCCAGGTCGAGCTCCATGAGCACGGCATCGGCGGCGGGAAGCTCGGCCCGCAGCGCGTCGAGCGCCCGCTGGCCGCGCTCGACGGAGCGGCAGGCGAGCACCGTCACCGCGCCCTTGCGCGCCAGTTCCTTCGCCGCCTCGAAACCGATGCCGCTGTTCGCGCCCGTGACGATGGCGACTTTCCCCGTGAGGTCGGGGAGGTCGTCCGCAGTCCAGCGCGTCCCGGGGTTCCGTTCGGGCATGGATGGCCTCCTTCCGCGGGCGGGATGATGGCGGCTACGGCCCGCCGCTCACCATGAGCAGGTGGCCAGTCACCCAGCTGGCCGCGTCGGAGGCGAGGTAGACGGCGGCGGCCCCGAAATCCTCGTCGCGGCCCAGCCGCTTGAGGGGCTGGTTCCCGGCCATCTCCTCGAAGTACTCGTCGCCGCCGCCGGAGGCGTCCTCGAAATCCTCCGTGCGCACGGCGCCGGGCAGGATGGCGTTGACGCGGATGTTGAAGGGCGCCATCTCCAGCGCCAGCGTCTTCGTGAGGTGGTTGAGGCCCGCCTTGGACGCCGTGTAGACGCCGTTCGTGGGCGCGCCGCGCGAGATGCCCCCCACGGAGCTGACGTTGATGATGGCGCCGCCGGTGTGGCGCATGGCGGGCCAGACCGCCTTCGCGCACATCCAGGGGGCCTTGAAGTTGAGCGTGGTGGTGGCGTCCCACGACTCCTCCGGCGTCTTCACGAGGAAGTTGACGCCCTGCTCCTGCAGCCCGCCCGCGCAGCTCACCCAGACGTCGATGCGCCCGAAGTGGTCCATCATGGCGCTCACGAGGCCCTCGACGTTGGCCCACTCGCGCACGTCCGCGGGCAGGGCGAGCGTGCGCCGTCCGCGCTCCTCGATCTCCGCGCCGGTGTCGCGCAGCAGCTGCTCGCGGCGCCCGGACAGGGCCACGTCGGCGCCCGCCTCGGCGAGACCGAGGGCGATGCCGCGCCCGATGCCCCCGCCGCCGCCGGTGACCATCGCCACCTTCCCATCGAGGCTGAACAGATCGAGAATGCCCATGGTCGCGCTCCCCATGCCGGTATGGGGGCAATCCTACGCAGTGCGGGCCGCGCGCGCCTGGCGCACCGTCGCGCGGGGAGTTGCGCGCGGCTGGAAGGTGCTAGACTGAATCCATGCCCGACCAGCCGCGCCCGACCGACGAGCGGAAAACGCCGCCGCCCCCGCCGCCCCCGCCGCCCGACAGCGACCCGACGTGGGAAATCCAGACCGGGTGGAAAATCCAGACCGGCGGCAAGCGGGCCCGCTAGGTTCCCTGCGCCAGCCGGATGAGCCATATCAGGAACAGTGCCCCTTCCGCGACGAAGAGCGCCGACATTCCAGTTGCTACCGTCGCCTTGCGAATGGTCACTTTCCGCGCTTCAGTCGCATGTTCACCGGCCCAGTAGATCATCCGGCTCCTGAACTCCGTTTCATCAAGGTGGAGCCACTGTTCGTAGAGCAGTTTGGGCGAAATCTGCTGCAGGGATCCCCACGACCTCGCCGCAAGTCCGGCAAGCACCAACAAGGCATAGGCTCCACCGGCAGCCCAGAGCAGCGGGGATCCGAAGTCGGGATTCTCGAAGACCGAAACGGCGACGACGAGCGCGGCCACCGTGACGGTCGTCACGAACGACAGCAGCGTGTCGATCCGCTGGTGCACGGCGTCCCGCCGCCGTTCCGCGAGCGCGTACGACTCGACCGCGATGTCGTACGCAAGCGCGACGCCCGGGTAGTCGGCGGGATCGACGGGCGGGGCCTCATCCGCACTCACGTGCGCCTCGTTTCGTCGCGGAGGGCACGGCTATGCCCACCGCGAACGGAGCGGGCGGCCCGAAGGCCGCCCGCCGATGGCTCGCGAACGCGCGGGGCGGCGCTACGAGCTGGCCGCCGCCGGTTCCCGACGCGCGCCGCCGCCGGGACGCGGGGCCGCGCCGTCGCCCACGTAGATGCCCGCGCCCGAGACCTCGCGCCAGTGCGTGTGGGCCAGCGTGTGCATGATGAACACCGCCTGCTGCGCGGTCCACAGCCCCTGCGCGTCCTGCGTCTGGTTCACCGCCTCCTTCGTGATCTTCAGCCCGAACGACGGCTTCTCCGCGATCTTCCGCGCCAACTCCTCCACGTAATCGCTCAGCTCCGCGCGCGGCACGACCTCGTTCACCATGCCCGCCTCGTAGGCGCGCTTCGCGCTCACCCAGTCGCCCGTGTACAACATCTGGCGGGCGAGGCGGTGGCCGAACTCCCAGGGGTGGGCGAAGTACTCCACGCCGGGGATGCCCCATCCCACGACGAGGTCGCGGAACTCGGCGTCGTCGGAGGCGATGATGATGTCGCAGACCCAGGCGAGCATGAGGCCGCCGGCGATGGTCTTGCCCTGCACCTCGGCGATCATGGGCTTGGGCAGGTTGCGCCAGCGACGGCACATCTGCAGGTAGATCTCCTCCTCCTTGGCCATGGCCCCCTCGGCCCCCTCGAGGTCGAAGTTGGCCCACGTGCCCACGGGGCGCACGTCGTTGAAGCCGAGGCCCGTGCCGCCGCGCATGTCGTGGCCCGAATTGAAGTGCGGGCCCTCGCCGCTGAGGATGATGACCTTCACGGCGTCGTCCTGGTTGGCGTGGTCGAAGGCGTCGTTCAGGTCGCGCGTGAGCTGCAGATCCTGCGCGTTGCGCGCCTCCGGGCGGTTCATGCGCACGCGCACGATTTCGGGCGTCACGTTCTCGTAGAGCACCGTCTTGTACTCGGGCATGGGGGCGTCCCTCCTGCGGGTATCGGGCCGAGTATACGCGCCCCGAAGCGCCCCGGATCGCTAGATCGTCTCGCGCGATTCGCCCACGTCCGCGACGGCCCCGCCCTCCAGCTCGGCGGCGACCGCGCGGATGGCGCCGAACTCCTCGCGGAAGGCGTTGTGCACGGCGCGCGTCTCCGTGGAATGGAGCACGAAGCGCGCGCCCTCGCGCAGCCATTTGCGCGTGAGCTCCGCCGTCTGGTGGTGGATGAGCACGGGCAGGCCGCGCGCGCGGCAGGCGGCGATGATGGCGCGCAGGGCGGCCTCGTAGACGGGAT